>CAWDEQ010000001.1:0-1521166 GCA_963801335.1 uncultured Parachlamydiaceae bacterium
CGAGAAAAGAACCCATCTTGACGAGGAAAATTTTATTGAGATGGGTGACTTTGCTGGCGCTGTTTTTGCCACTGGTCTGGCAGGAGTTCATAAAGCTTCTGGCTATTATGGCTCATAATCCTGCGCATGATATCCTCTAGATATTCACGCGGATTTATACCCAATCCTCGACATGTCTGAACAAGAGAAAAAAGAACTGCACCGGCTTCTCCTCCCTCTGGGCTTCCAAAGAAAAGCCAATTCTTTCTCCCTATTGCAAGAGGTCTGACAGCCCTTTCTGCCACATTATTGTCTATTCTTGCAAACGCATTCTTTGTGTAGTTTTTCAAATAGGGAATCAAACCACAAAAGTATCCCATAGCCTCTTTTAGCTTAGACTTAGGCAAGATCTTTCCATCTATAAGCCTAGACTTAATTTTTGCAATCAACTCGTCAATAATCGGAACTTCCTTTTCTTGTCGAATCCTTAATCGCTCTTCTGGAGATCTAGCCCAAGCTACCCTCTCCAACATAAATAGATAGCGTATCTTTCTTAAAACCCACTGACGAAGGGAAGGATCACCAGCTTGGCTTCAAAAAACTTTCTCCTGATATGGCTCCAGCAAGGAAACCAGGTAATGATTTTACGTTCGGCTAACCTCTGATAGGCTGCATATTTATCCGAATGGAGGCCTCCTCGGTAGCCTTTCAATATATCCAGCACATGATCATGACAGCGATTTTCTTTAAACTCGTACACCCTATAAGGAGGATCTGCAGACTTTCCTCCTACCACTACCCACATGTAGGCCTGTTTGCATTTTTCAAGTTCCCAAAGCTTTACAGGGGTTTCATCGATATATATGTTTTCGCTTTCGAGAATCTCTCTCAGCATTTCCTCTTGTAGCGGCTTAAGCGCCATTCCACATTTCACAACCCATTGAGAAAGGAGCTTTCTACTAATTTTAATCCCTATGCGTCCTAAGTTTTCTGCTATTCTGTAAAGGGGTAGATGGTCCGCAAACTTCTGTGTGATAATCTCTGCCAATAGGCTTTCATCGGCTCTACATTTCGGCAGTAAACTATCAGGTAATTCAGCTGTCCTAACACCAGCTTCTTCTCTTTTGGGAGTGACGTACTTAGGGCGAATAATCTCCTTGATATAGTAAGAGCCGGGTTCATGGGCTAACTTGTGTGTGATCTCTACACCGATTTGCACTAAGGCTTGGCCCGTTTCGGTGCATACTTTTTCTTCTTCAGGAAGATCAATGATTGTTGTTTTAACTGGAAGGTCGGAAGGAAGAGTAATTTTATCCTGACCGTTTCGATTAGGCTTACGGCGCTCATGAGACTCGATTTTCTTTTTCTTTTCTTCCTTTTGAGCATCCAATTTTTCGAAGCCTTCAAATTCTAGTTGCTGACTATTTAAATTGGATACATCTCTCTCAGAACGCTTGCCAAAGATTTGACGTTTAAACCAAGCGAGTTGCTCTTCGAGCTCTTGGATTTTTCGATCTCGATTAACAACCTCTTGATTTAGATTAACAACCTCTTGATTTAGATTAACAACCTCTTGATGTAAGTGAATAATCTTCTCAGCGCGCTGTTCACCGCTAAGTTGTGCAATTTGTTGATTGAAGTCTACTTTTGATCTTGCTGTGGTTATATTCATGGCCTATTTATAACGGAAAATCTTTCAACAAAGCAAGAAGAATTTAGAAAAAAAATGCCTTCATGCTACATTGTAGCGAACCTGTACACGTTTAGGTGTGATTCCTTCTAATAACATCAAGAAAGCTCTTCGATCTTGAGAACTTTGATCTCCCCATTTCCAAGAGAATGATCCCTTCTCAAGCCGCTTAAACCAAATTACAAGTCCATCTTTGTCCCAAAAGAGAACCTTCATATGGTCCTTACGACGATTGAGGAAGATGAAAAGGGCCCCTGACAAAATTTCTCCTGGAAATAACTGTTCAACAATAACAGACAGTCCTTCGAAGCTTTTTTTCATATTGACAGGGTATTGACAAAGGAAAAGGCGGGCATTGCCAGGTATTGTTAACATGATACCTCCTTTATTGCCTTCAAACATTTTTTAAGAACAGACGGGTCAAATTGGCGTTCAACATGGATACAAATTCCTTTGTATTCAAGTGAGATTCCTATTTTATTTCTGGGAAGCCAGGCTTCCTGATGTTCTTGGATCTCCCTAAAATCGGAACGAGCGAGGGAGCCTTTAGGAAATAATTTGTTTTGCCAATAGAGAAACGCGTGGGCAGCAATAAGATTTTGCTGACACCATGATTTTATGCTGAGACCGCTTTCACGCTGTTTAAGGATCTTTTCTCGCCAGAGTTGTCTTATTTCTTCAGATGCGCGCTTGGGCATATCTCCTCCTTTTTTCTTGGAGAATGCTTCTAGTGCGGAAATTTTAAAAGATGGCTATATTAGACGCTTACCAATCGGTCCTTCAGGAAGAACATAGAATTGACCATGCCATCCTGTTCTATCAACAGTTCTTACACGATCTGTAGGGTGACATGATAGGAGGTATCGAGTTAGAAGATCCTTAGCTTGTCGATCTTCACCGATTTTCAATCCCATTGACAATAGAGTCTTTCTAACTTCATTTCCATCACCTGCAAGCAGCTCTTGAGGCATAAGCCATTCATGAACCTTTCCATCTGGATCGCAGAACTTTAGTAGTTTAGAATAATTTTCATTACGTTCATTACGAGCATACGCAAGTACGTATAGGGGTGCACACACAAATACTCTTCGGACATTATCTTTTTGGGGGATTAGAAACCAAACTCCTTCTTGGTTGATTTCAAATCCTTCTGCAAGAGGATAGGTAAGGGCTTTTAATTCAGATTGTTTTTGGGACATAAATTTTGGTTCATGGGAAGAATTGGGGGCATCGAGTAAAAGGGTAAGCTAATACATTATTTTTTTGAGAAAAAAAGAAAGGACATAGAAAATCCTATGTAACCAAACAATAGGAGGTCCTCTATGTCCATCTCAAAGGTCTTTTATGCCTTAATAGAATATAAAAGTGTAGTTTTTCAAGAGGCGGAATTCCAGCCGGATTATATCATTTTCCGCGGTCGCCTGCGGCATAGTGCTAAAAAATGCCCATGCTGTAATGCTTCCAACGTCCGAATCAAGGAGACGAAAGAAAGAACTTTTAGAATGCTCAACCTTGGTCAAAGACGGACCTACCTTAAGATGGAATCTCATAAAGTTTTCTGTCAACGCTGTAGCGCGACTGCTTGGCTTCAACTCGCTTTTACCTCTGGAAAGCTACCGATGACCAATGCTTTCATTAATTACGTTCTTCAATTGACTGCAATGACAACCCTTCTCTGTGTAGCACTATTCCTAGGACTTCAATGGAAAACCGTAAAGAATCTGGACAAGGCCAATCTTAGAAAACGAGCAAAGCAGTTTTCATTCAGAAAACTTCGTTACATTAGCATCGACGAGATAGCCATCAGGAAGGGTCATAAATACATGACCATCTTTACGGATATAACGACAGGGCAAATTATTCATGCTGTTGAGGGGAGAGACGAAGAATCTCTTAGGCCTTTTCTAAAGCTTCTTTCAAAGAAGGCTAGGCGTCTAAGGGGTATTGGTATCGACATGAGTGCAGCCTATTCAAGCTCGATTCAAAAGCACCTTCCCTTAGTATCAATCATTTATGATCGCTTTCATGTTACTAAACTTCTCAATGATACCATCGACAAGATCAGGCGCGCTGAGTACGCCAGGCATAAGAATACAGGTTTATCTGTAATAAAGGGTCAGCGTTTTCTACTTCTGCGAAACTTCGTCAATCTTGATGATGGACAGAAAAGTAGCCTTGAGAGACTCCTAGAGGTTAATCATTCATTAGCGGTAGCTCACAGCATGAAAGAACAATTCAGGTTATTTTGGGAGCTTCGATCAAAACAAGAAGGAGCTAGATTTCTTGGATGGTGGATCATTCAAGCAATTGAATCTGGGGTTGAGGAGTTAAAGAGAACCGCTCGCACTCTAATTCATCATTCCATGGGGCTTTTGAGCTACTTCGAGCACCGAATAGACAACGGGAAGGCGGAAGGAATCAATAACAAGATAAAGGTACTGAAGAGGCAAGCATATGGTTTCAGAGACCAAGAATACTTCAAGCCTCATTTCCCGTGAAAATTGTACCTAGGTCTTGCCCGGCAGGGCAATGTTCAGGTCTTTCAAAATTTCCCGCTGAGGCTTTGTTATCTCGGTGAGAATATGTCCGTACTTACCTGAATATTTTACTTTGGTCAGCGTATCCATTTCTTGCAGAAGCTCACGAACGGTGTATCGTTCAATAAGAGTTGACTTCCTCATTTCTTTGCGTAGGGCACTCATGTAAATGAGGGCGATGAACTGCACGAAAATTCTACCGTCAACAGTTGCTGAGCTATGCATACGTAGCCGCTTCATGTCCAGTTGATTTTTGAGGTCGTCAAAGCATTTTTCCACTATGTCTTTATCCCGGTATATCTGTAGGGCTTCTACTGGATCTTTAATACTATTCGTTAGCAGTGCCTGGAACCCTGAATAGCGATTGATATACTGACTAACAGCTTGTGTGTTATATGAGACTTGTGTACCTCGTTTAGGGGTTATTTTTATTAAAAAAAAATCATCATATGCTTCCTGGTGTTCGTCAATCAGTTTTCCTGACTCAAGCTCCTCCTTATATTTCACCAGCTCTGCATTAAACCGATCAACAGCCACCGCCCTAGCATGGGCGTTGTAGTAAAGATGAAGGTAGCAGCGACGATTTTCCTTTCCCCATGGGTACAGACGATTGTGAACATACAATGTTTCGTCATCAAGCTTTCGATAGCCTTCAGGGCCATGAATGACTTCATGAATGTCATCGATCGCATGCTGTAACCACTTGTTATTCAAAGGAACGGAGAGAATAAACTTATCTCTTGAGGTAAGTAATTCATCGACATTCTTTTTACTGTAGAATCCCTTGTCCATTACATAGTGAAATGTTTTCATTTCCAAAGTTTTAAAAGTTTTCAGAAGACCGTGCAGTGTGGTGACGTCGGTAATATTTCCCGGAAGGCGTTGGAAATACACAGGCAAGCGTCCCTTCTGACCGAAAAGTATGGCAAGATTCAACTGTGGTAAGCTTTCATTGTCACGGTTGTGTCCGTATTTGATGAATTCATTAAATTCCGAGTAGGAGGAGATAGAAGTGATGTCATAGCAGAGATAATCATCCTCCAAGACTTTCTTCATCCACTTATTTAAGAAGGTTTGTTTCCCATCGATACTAATGGCACGAAGAATCTCTGTAATACACTGGCTTGTTAGGGGTACTCCGAAAGGATGCGCATGGCTTTTACACCATGTTCCACAATGGCTCAAAGGGCCTCCTTGGGTAGTAAGATAATAAGCCATCGTTAGAATCTGTCGATACTCCTTGGGAAAACTGGCCCTCAGCAGGCTTTCCAATCCTAACTGCTGGGTGATGGTATCGAGAATAATTGAGGACCCTATGATCTCTGCAGATGCCGTGACAACTGGATCTCTAACTGCAGCTTGTTCAGGTGCAAGCCGCATGGATGGGATGAAGGCCCCATTGCCATCAAGTCTTCCAATGCAAATTTTTTTGTTTCGTGGCTGCTTCTTTTCTTTATCCCAGTATGACACAGATTCATAAACATAAGTAACACCTGTTTTTTTATTCACTTGGTTGATACGACATGACATGTAGGACCTCCTTTTTCATAGGTCTAATTAGACCTATGAAAAAGCAAAAAGTCAACTCTAAAAACAAAATAATTTGTTTTTACTCAGAGAGTTGCGATTAACCTAGGTATAATTTTCACGGGAAATGAGGTTCAAGCTAAGGCTATACAACCTCCATCGGAAGGACTATGAATTGGTTGGTTAGACTGGCATTGGGTAAGCGTCTCTGAAGAGGCGCCCCCAATTCTTCCCATGAACCGGAAAATCTAGGAAAAAGAAAAATCCAACCGGATTTTTCGGCCATAGGTCTGCACATATTGATATTAAAATAGATAATAATTAAAATAATATATATAGATTACAGGTGTTTATAATGGCTATTTTTAAAGAACAATATTGGCATGATTATAAAAATATAATTAACTCTATTTTTAATCAAAAGCCTATTGATGAACAACCTGATTACTTATTGTGTTTTGGAATAGATAATGTTGATTTGATCAAATCCACATACGCTACATACGCCATGATTCGAGATGAGACAGAGCGCGGCAAGGTATTAGATAAGCATCCTATTTCTTATCTAATTGTGAGGACAAACAGTCTAACTGACACCCTTAATGAGATACCCCATAAATTCATTCAAGCTGATTTTTCTCAGCCGCAACAAGTAAAAGATGCCCTGATAAATTTAGGGATTCAAAATTTTGAGAAAGTTTTGTCTATATACCTTGGAATGCAGTCAAACTTAAAAAGGGATCAATTGAAAGATATCTTTAAGGAATGGAATGGGTTGTTACAAAAGATCATCATTTATGCCCACTATCTGCCGCCTCAAAAGATACCTCCTGATGACTTTGTTCTTGCCCTTGCTGAATGTGGATTTATCCCTAAGGCACAGCATCAAAACCGTTATCCTAAAAATGGCGAAAAAACTGAATCTACCTTAAATCTCTTTGAGCATAAATCTTATATTATAAGGCATCCGAAAATTGAAGATGTTAAAGATCTACTCGAAATAGAAAAACAAGTTTGGGCATCTCATCTTCAACAATCTAAAAAAGACATCGAAAGATTAGTTCGCTTATATGCGCAAGAGTCATTAGTAATCGAGGAGCAGGGTAAAGTTGTTGCTGTCAATTTTGCACAAGCGCTTCCAACAATTGATAACTTGGCTAAGGGGACTTGGAAGACACTAGCAGTTTCACCACAAACTACAGGGCCTGTTATTCGTTTGATAACCTTGAATGTTGATAATACTCAATGGAACAAAGAGTATGGGGATCATTTGCTCGATTTCTTACTCTATTGGTGTTCATTGCAAGAGAATGTAACCTCAGTCATCGGCGCTACCCGTTGCAGTCAGCTCCCTCAGCATTCCGATAAAACGATGGAAGAGTATATACAAATGAAGGATGAGCAAGGGCTTCCCGTAGACCCCATACTCCATTTCCACGCCTGTCACGGAGCAAAAATTCTGGGATTGATTCCTAACTATCGCCAAGAAGATGTGGACAATCAGGGCTATGGAGTTTTGATTGAATACTCGATTAAAACTCGTGAACAAGGCAAACCTTCTATCAGCACTTCACCTATTTCAGTAGTTAAAACACGACACGATATAAAACAAATAGTTGAACAAGATATTGCGATGATCTTAGGCGAAGAGGGGATGCAAAATTATACCATTTCCGCGCCTTTGATGGACATGGGTTTCGACTCGTTGCGACTTCTTGAATTGAGGAGCTTGCTAGCCGCTCGTCTTGATTTTGGAATACCTACTACATTTTTCTTTCATTATGGCACGGTGGAAAAGATCGTCGATTATTTTGCCGAGCGCATATTAGACATCTATAAAGATTGGTTTTATAAAATAGAATGGACGGTATTGTCCCCTCCCATATACAGCCCAAATGAAGAGAAAAAAAACGACATCTGGGTCATTTTTGCAGATGAGGGTGATTTTGCGAGTCAGCTCGTTGCGAAAATGAAAACCTATGAATTTTCATGCATAATTGTAAAAAGTGGTGTCTATTATTCTTCACACAATGATACCGAATTTAGTATTCGTCCCGATTCGGAAAGTGATTTTGAAAAACTCCTAACATCAAAATATTTTAGCCAAGGAGTCCAAGGTGTCATTTATCTATGGGGGCTTTTTAAATACACTCCAGATGAACCCAGTCTGGATTTGCTGCAATCAATACACAAATTTAGTTGTATAGGTCTTATTAATTTTATTAAGGCCTATTCAAAAATTGAAATTCCCTCTGTACCAAGAATTTTCGTCGGATCATGGGCTTTAAAAGATAAAGCTGATGCAATGTCGCTGGCTCAATGGCCCTACGAGGGTTTAAGCAGAACCATCCAAAAAGAATATCCTGATTTTCGGTTGAAACTTATCACGGTGGAACAACAGGACAACCAAAAGCAATCAGTCGATTACTTTTTTCTTGAACTCTTTGCTAAGGATCGGGAAGAGCATGTTGTTTGGAGGGAGGGAAAGAGGTGTGGCGCAAGGCTAATTCGCCTTGAAATCCCCGAATTAGAGACTCAACATTTTGATGAAAATGCCTCCTATCTGCTTGTCGGATCATTTGGATTAGGGCTTAAAATTCTACAATGGTATGTGGAAAAAGGGGCTAAGCATCTTGTGTTCGTGAGCCCTGAGGAAACCCCTTCCAATACCGAAGAGTTCTTTGAGATGCAGGAGTTCTTTGACTCGTTAAAGGCGCGCCAGATTGCGTTTGATATCCATGCCAATGTAGACATCAGCAATTTTAGTTCTTTGGAAGCGATCATCAAAAACATCCCTTTCCCTTTAAAAGGGGTCACCTACTTTGCAACAAAAGTCGATGATGACTTAATGATCAATCAAGACTGGCCTCGTTTTGAAGCCTTACTAAAATTAAAGGTGGCTGGAGCCTGGAATTTACACCTGTTGACAAAACATTTTGACTTGGATCATTTCGTTATATTTTCTTCGATGGTTCCATTTTTAGATTCAAGCTTAAAAGCTAATCGTTCCATGGGGAACGCTTTTCTCGATGCACTCGCTATTTATCGATTTTCCCAAGGCTTGCCTGCATTGGCAATCAATTGGAGTCCTTGGGGAAACCTGGGAGTACTTGTCGGTATAGCTAAAGAAGAGCAAATCCTCTTAGGCTTGCGGATGATCACTCCCGGTGAAGGTTTAAATGTTTTGGACCATATTCCGCATGTCCCCCTGCCTCGATTGATCGTTGCACCTATGAATTGGAAAGAGATTTTCCAGCCCCATATGTTGGGACGCCCGTTCTTGATAGAAATGGAACAAGAGCTGGGTTTGCGGAAATCGGAAATTATCAATCAGCTGCAAAGGACTAAGGAAGAAGAAAGGGAGGAGATCTTACTCCGCCATATACGCAGGTTCGTACGACGCATTTTACAATTAAGGGCTACAGCCAAGCTAGATGATGAGCAGCCCTTTGGACAGATGGGACTGTTAGGTTTACAACTGCTTGTATTAAGAAACTATTTGCAGCAAAACTTCGAAGATTTGATTCATCTACCCTATAACTTCGTTCAGGAAACCACGACGATTGAGCAATTGAGTCAAGTTCTATACCCGATGATTTCCAAAACTCTCAGCATTTCCCCTCCGATTGCGCAAGAGATAATGGTCCCCGCGGCCCTAAATGAACCCATTGCGATCATCGGCATGGGATGCCGTTTTCCCAAAGGGGTAAATAATCCAGAACAATTCTACCAATTCTTAAAAGCGGGCATCGATGGAATTACTGAATTTCCTAAAGAACGGCTAAATGGCGAAGAAGCCACGATTCACTATGGCAGTTTTTTAAACGACGTCGATTTATTCGATCCAAAATTCTTTGGAATCAGTCCCCGTGAAGCCAAGTACCTCGATCCGCAAGCTAGGCTCTTATTGGAGGTATGTTGGGAAGCCTTTGAAAATGCCGGAATTGCACCCGCTTCTTTAATCGATTCGGCTACGGGTGTGTTTGTGGGTATTACGACAGATGATTATACCCATCTCTTGCGGATGGCCGCCGATGAGGATGCCCACAATGCTTATATCGGCACAGGCAATTATGCAAGCGCCGTAGTGGGTAGGATTTCCCATTTCTTAGGCTTACAAGGGCCCAATATGGCCATCGATACAGCATGCTCTTCAGCGCTAGTTGCCATCCACCAGGCTTGTCAAAGCCTTCAAGTCAGGGATAGCAATATCGCCTTAGCAGGCGGCGTACAGCTCAATCTGCTCCCTGATTGGTATATCGATTTTGACAAAGCCTCGATGCTGTCCCCCGATGGACATTGCAAAACATTTGATGCCTCTGCCAATGGCTACGTTAGAGGGGAAGGCTGCGGCATTGTCATTTTAAAAAGGCTCTCTGAAGCCCTTCGCGATGGCGATAATATCCAAGCTGTGATCAGAGCCACCAATGTTAATCAAGATGGAAGTAGCACAGGGTTTACAGTTCCCAATGAGCGCACCCAAGTGACCTTGATCAAAAGGGCGATGAACAAAGCCAATATGGTTTCTGCAGAGGTAGATTATGTGGAAGCCCATGGGACAGGAACCCCGTTAGGAGATCCTATCGAGGTCGAGGCGATCGGAGAAACGTATGGCCAAAATCGGACGGTGCCCCTTCTGCTGGGAACGGTGAAATCGAATATTGGCCACTTAGAGGCAGCTGCAGGCATTGCAGGCGTAATGAAAGTCGTCTTATCCCTACAAAATGAATTAATTCCAAAAAACTTAAACTTCAATACGTTAAATCCAAAAATAGATTTGAACTTCCCAGCTAAGGTTGTATCTGAACCAACCCGATGGCCCAAAAACGTAAAGAAACGGGTGGGTGCTGTGAGCTCTTTCGGATTTAGCGGAACAAACGCTCACGCCATTCTTGAAGAAGCTCCAGAAATGCAAACAAAGGGGATCGAAGGCAGGCATCTGCATCTCGTGGCATTGTCAGCCAAATCGGAGCTAGCTCTCGCAGATTTAGTGGAAAAGTATCTCGCTTTCATTAAAGAGCACCCTGAAATCTCGCTAGGAAATTTGGCCTACACCGCAAATACGGGTCGAAATCATTTTAAAAACCGCATGGCGGTCATAGCCCAAGATTTGCGTCAATTTCAGGAAAAATTACAGAGGCGAGATTATGTTTCAGGCATCGCTTCAGACTCTATCAATACGAAAGTCGGCTTTATCCATGAAACAGGAGGGCATTTTAACATAGATAAAACGGATCCTTCTCACCATCGAGTTTATCTAGCTCCAGATACCCCATGGAATGAATTTTTGCCTATCCTGGCTGAATATTATATTCATGGCAATGAGATCGATTGGAAAGCTTTGGATGAGCCTTATAGTCACAAAAAAGTATCTTTGCCCACCTATCCTTTCCAAAGAGAACGCTGTTGGGTTGAGTCTATTAAGACAAAGGAACTTGAAGTGGCTTCCTTGTTTTATCAAACCGACTGGCAGCCGAAGCCCTTAGAAAAAATTGATGAGAAGTTAAAAAGTCCATTTTTGATTATTGCGGAACAGTATGTGGAGATAGAAGGATTACAGTCCAAGACAATAAAATCCGAACAAGCTGTAACTGAAGTTGCGGAAAATCCACCTGCTGGAATTTTGTGGTTTGTCTCGGGGGAAGATTCATTAAAACATGCATTAAAGCTTGTTCAGGCTCTTAGCAAACTTTCGCTTAAACCTAGCCTTTATTTTATCACCCATGGCATCCAACCCGTTGGCCCCATCACCGATCTTGATAACGCGACATTCAATGGCTTTTATAAGACTTTAGAATTGGAGATGCCTGATCTTAACTGTAGGCATATCGATCTTAGGTCCGATGAAAAGCTCCCTTTGCAGGAGCTCCTAGCCACAGATAAAGAGGGGCAAGTCGCTTACGCCCAAGGTATCCGCTATGTCCCTAGACTGGTACATAAACAAGATCTCAAATTCCCAAAAAAATTCAAAATAGATTCTGCGGGCAGTTATTTAATCACGGGTGGCTTTGGCGGCCTTGGCCTTAAAATGGCCGAATGGTTAGCCAAACAAGGGGCTACACACCTCGTTTTGGCTGGTAGAAGGATGCAAAAAATCGAGATTCCCAATGCTAAGGTGGAGACAGTTGCAATCGATATCTGCCAAAGATCAGCTGTGGATGCCTTGATGCAAAAATTTGGAAGTGAATGGCCTGAATTGAAAGGGATCATCCATGCAGCAGGTGTTCCAGCCGAAGGAATCAATTTAACATCTCAAGACTGGAGCTTATTTAAAAAGGTCTTAGCCCCCAAAACTAAAGGGAGCTGGAATTTGCATGAGGCCTCTTTAACTAAACCTTTAGACTTTTTCATCTTATTTTCTTCCCTTTCATCTGTGTTGGGGCTTCCTCGGGGAAGTGACTATGCTTCTGCAAATGCCTACATGGACGCACTGGCGCACATCCGTCTCGAAAAGGGATTGCCAGCTTTGGCGATTGGCTGGGGAAATTGGGCTGAAGTTGGAATGGCCGCTAAAACGGTAGGCCGTAAAGGGGGTATGGCCGGGTTGAAGCCTGACATTGGGATTAAAGCTTTGGAATTGGCTCTTACACAAACCTATCCTCATCTTTCTATAGTTGACATGGATTGGAAGTTATACCCTCATAGGCAAAATTTCTTGGAGCAACTCACGCCCATCAAATCTGCAGAAGCCCCTCTTCTTCTTCAGTGTCTATCGGACGCGTTGCCTTCGGAAAGGAAGGATATCTTAATCGATTATCTGCAACAAACCATGGGCAAAATTTTGGGTACATCGTCCTTAAATCCTGAGTTAGGCTTTTTTGAGGCTGGTATGGACTCCTTAATGTCTGTGGAGTTGCGCAATAAACTTCAAATGGACATAGGCAATCTGTATGTGTTTCCTTCCACCTTGGGATTTGATTACCCAAGTGTGCATAAGCTTGCTCAGTACTTTGAGGAACATATTTTCCCCTTGATCGGCATCAAGGCTATAGTCCGAAAAGCAAAAGCAACTAGAACCCAAGTTGAAACAGACTCAATAGCCATTATTGGCCTTGGATGCCGTTTCCCCGGAGGGGCAAATCATCCTCAAGCCTTTTGGGATCTATTAAAACAGGGATATGATGGCATTACCGAGATTCCTCCAGAGCGATGGGATATCGACTCCTATTATGACCCTGACCCTGAAGCGCCCGGAAAAATGTATGTGCGCAAAGGAGGTTTCTTGGACGGTGGTGTCGATACTTTTGATGCAAATTTCTTTGGAATTAGCCCGCGTGAAGCAGAGTACATGGACCCGCAGCAAAGGCTGCTCTTAGAGGTCGCTTGGGAAGCTTTAGAAAATGCGTGCATCAATCCTTTATCTCTGACTGGTTCCGCAACCGGAGTTTTTATCGGTGTATCTTCTCATGATTACTCCGACCTTCTAAACATTTCAGAAACATTTGATGAAATTAATCCCTACCAGGGCACAGGGAATACTAGTAGTGTTTCAGCTGGACGTTTGTCCTATTTCTTTGGTTTGCAAGGACCTTGTTTGGCCTTAGACACGGCTTGTTCCTCTTCGCTTGTGGCAATCCATTCCGCAAGTAATAGTTTACAGAGGGGAGAATGCCAGCTAGCTATTGCTGGAGGTGTTAACATCTTGTTGAACCCTGGGGGTACGATTTTCACTTGCAAAGCCCATATGTTATCAAAAGATGGGTATTGCAAAACCTTTGATGAGGAAGCGGATGGTTATGTCCGCAGTGAAGGCTGCGGAATGATTGTCTTAAAACGTCTCTCCAATGCTATCATTGATAAAGACCCTATCTTAGGGGTCATCAGAGCAACTGAAGTCAATCAGGATGGTGCAAGCTCGGGACTCACCGTTCCAAATGGGGAAGCGCAAACAGTACTGATTCGCCAAGCACTAAAACTTGCAACGCTTGAACCTAACGCTATCGACTATATCGAAGCTCATGGTACTGGCACATCTTTGGGCGATCCAATCGAGGTAGGCGCTTTGGTCTCCGTTTTCAGTGGACGACAAGATCATCCATTAATGATTGGGACCGTCAAAACCAATATAGGCCATCTTGAAGCTGCTGCTGGAGTTGCCGGGGTGATCAAAACAGTGTTGGCTTTAAATCATGAAATGATTCCACCTCATCTCCATTTCCAATATCTCAATCCCCATATTTCGCTTGATTCTATCCCTGCCCAGATTCCTTTGACATTAACCCCATGGCAACGCTCTAGCCGCCCAAGGATTGCAGGAGTCAGCTCCTTCGGTTTTAGCGGGACCAACGCCCATGCGATCATTGAAGAACCTCCGGTGATCGAAAGCAAAAAGAATCTTATAGATCGACAATGGCATCTTTTGACTCTGTCGGCCAAAACCCAAGCTGCCTTAGACCAACTCCTTAAAATCTATACAAAACAACTACCTGAAGAAGATTTAGCCGACATCGCCTTCACAGCGAATACAGGAAGGGCTCATTTTCCCCATCGCGTCACTGTGCTGGCCAAGACAAGGGATGAACTTCTGGACCATTTGCAAAAAGGGGAGTATTTGATAGGTCAAGCATTCTCCAAACCCCCTAAAATCACCTTCATTTTCGCAGGGCAAACTGTCGACAATACAGAGTTGATGGAAAACCTCATTTTCAATGAGGCGATGGAGCGAAGCTGCGGCCTCTACGAATACGCTCTCTTTGAGCTTTGGAAAAGCTGGGGAATTGTCCCCGACTACGTTGCAGGAGAAGGCATTGGGGATATCGTGGCCGCTATCGCTGCTGGGATGATTACTTTAGAAGAAGGGTTAAAGCTGATTGGTTCCAAGGATACTAAAGATATCTCTTATCGTGAGCCGCAGATAGGGTTCATATCCAGCTGGACCGGGGAAATCATTCGCAAAGAAGGTTTAACCGCTGACTATTGGAAACCCCATGAAAACATCAGAAATATTCCGGAAGGCACAATAGTGATTTCAACTCAAAGCAATTGGAAAGAAATCCTTCAAACACTAGCCCAACTCTACTTGAACGGCATTCAAATCGATTGGAAAGCCTTTGATACACCCTACCATCGCAAAAAAGTGTCGTTGCCCAACTATCCTTTCCAAAGAGAGCGCTATTGGGCAAATGCAGCTCAAATTTCCCAAATCCCGCAACACATAGGCCCTGAAGCTGCAAATCGCCATCCTTTTCTGATCCATCAAATGGACTCCCTCGCCTTTAATGGCGTTATTTTTGAAAGTGAAATAAATGCAAAATGGCCGAATTTTGTTAAGGATCATCAGATTTACCAATTCCCAGTTATTGCCGGAGCTACCTATATTTCTACAATTCTAGCTGCTGCCAAAACTTTGTATAATCAAGAAACTTATGAAATACAAAATATCGAATTTAGCAATCCCTTAATTTTATCAACCAGGCAAACCCAACTTGTTCAAACCTTGATCTATCCTCCAGAAGATGGTGATAGACGTTTTATAATTTTTAGTCGATCACCGGAAGAAACAACCTGGACAACGCATATCCAAGGATTTCTCAATGGAGGCTCACCTCTTTTACCGATAGAGCAGGACACCCTTTCTACCATTAAAGCAAGATGCCCTTTGGAATATTCAAAGGAACAGCTCTTTCAATCTATGCTAGATTTGGAATTAGCCTTGGGTCCCCATTTCAAATGGATTGAGAAAATCTATATCGGAGAAAATGAATTGTTGGGTCAGTTGCGCTTGCCTGTTGGAAAGGAAGAAGAACAGAGTTACGTCTTGCATCCAGGCTTTATTGATAGCTGCTTTCAAAGTCTTATGAGTCTATTATACAATCGGGCACCCACTGAGAAAGTATTATCTATCCCCTTTAGCTTAGGGAAATTTTCTTATGATGAACGTTTAGGAAAACCCGCTTGGGTTCATGTTCGCTACCATCCAAAAGTATTGGAAGGGTTATCACCTGCGAAAATGATATTGCGCAATGAACAGGGCTATGTAATGGGTCAAATATCGGATTTCATTATGCGTCCTGCTCCTAGAAAAGCCCTCCTTAAAAATCTTCTAGCAAATAAAAAGGAAGTCGACTGGTTCTATACAATTGCTTGGCAACCACAGCCTTTGGAAACAACCCAGGATCAACTAAAAGCTCCCTGGCTAATCGTCTCGCAAGAAGAAGAAAGGATTGAAGGTTTACAATCCAACACAACGAAGCCCGAACAGGCTGCAATAGAAGTGGCTTCTAACCCACCCGCGGGAATTTTGTGGTTTGCTTCGGGTGAAAATTCGCTAGAGTATTCTCTTTCGCTTGTTCAGGCTCTTGGCAAACTCGAGGCCAAACCCAGCCTCTACTTCATTACCCACGGCATCCAGCCCGTTGGCCCCATAACTGATCTTGCAAATGCCCCAATCAACGGATTTTATAAAACGTTGCGATTGGAGATGCCCGATCTAGACTGCCGGCATATCGATCTTGCCCTCAATGAAAAGTTTCCTGTAAGGGAACTCCTAGCTTTGGACAATGAGGGTCAAGTTGCTTACTCCCAAGGCATCCGCTATGTTCCTCGATTGCTGCACAGTTCGAATGTAAAACGCTCAGGCAAGAAGCTGATAATCCCCATTTCTCAAAGCTTCCAGTTGGAAATTTCTGTTAAAGGTGTACTTGAGAATCTCTACTTAAGACCTAAGGACGAGATCCCAATATTAGGCCGTCGTGACATCGCCATTGAAGTAAAAGCTGCGGGTTTAAATTTCCGCGATGTCTTAAATGCGATGGGGCTTTATCCTGGGGACCCTGGCCCCTTAGGATTAGAGTGCGCTGGGATTGTGACGGCTGTTGGGTCGGATGTCCCTGAGTTTAAAGTAGGCGATCCTATCATGGGGCATGCTTTTGGATGTTTTGCCTCCAATATTGTTGTACCTGCTGAATTGTTTACTTTAAAGCCTTCTGAGCTCAACTTTACTCAAGCCGCAGCTATCCCAGGTGTATTTGCAACAGCCTACGATACCTTAATTAATTTAGCTAAGATAAAACCAAACGATAAGATTCTTATTCATGCAGCAGCCGGCGGTGTGGGATTGGCGGCGATTCAAGTCGCGCAACAAGCCGGAGCTGAAATTTATGCCACAGCAAGCAACCAAGAAAAACAAGCTTACCTGCGATCTTTAGGT
This sequence comes from uncultured Parachlamydiaceae bacterium, assembly GCA_963801335.1. GTDB lineage: Bacteria > Chlamydiota > Chlamydiia > Chlamydiales > Parachlamydiaceae > CAWDEQ01. The sequence goes on from CAWDEQ010000001.1 coordinate 16,883, forward strand.
GTCAACAATATTTATAACTCTAGAACATTAGATTATGCTCAAGAGATCTTACGCGACACAAGCGGAAAAGGAGTGGATGTCGTCCTCAATTCCTTATCCGGGGAAGGCTTTATCGAAAAGACGGTAAGCGTCTGTAATAAGGGAGCTCGCTTTGTTGAGATCGGCAAGAAAAACATCTGGTCTAAAGAAATGATGCATGAAGTACGGCCAGATATCGAATACTTCATCTTTGCCTTAGATGATATCATGGTTCATCAATCTCATGAACTGCACCATTTGCTACAAATTATTGTTAAACACTTTGTGGAGGGCAAATTCAAGGCGCTTCCCTGTACCTCCTTCCCGATCACTGACGCAGAAAGTGCTTTTGAATACTTGCAAAGGGCCAAAAACATTGGCAAAGTCGTTCTAACCCTCCCCGAAACCAAACAATTAAAAATCGATCCAGCAGGCAGTTATATGATTACCGGGGGCTTAGGTGGCTTAGGCCTCAAAGTGGCCGAATGGCTCGTCAAACAAGGCGCTAAACATCTTGTTTTGGCCGGAAGAAGGCCATCTCAAAAAATTGAAATTCCCAACGCCGCAGTGGAGACTATTGCGATCGATATCTCTCAAAAGCCAGCCGTTGATGCCCTGATGCAAAAATTTGGAAGGGAATGGCCGGAATTGAAAGGGATCATTCACGCTGCTGGAGTCATTGACGATGGCATCTTGCCCTCTCAAGATTGGAGCAAATTTGAAAAAGTCTTTGAGCCTAAGATCCAAGGGAGCTGGAATTTGCATGAGGCCTCATTAAATAAACCTTTAGATCTCTTCATCCTATTTTCTTCCGTAGCTTCCTCTATAGGATCCCCCGGTCAAATCAATTATTCGTCAGCCAATGCCTATATGGATGCTCTGGCTGCCTTCCGCCATGATAGGGGATTGCCCGCTTTGGCGATTAGTTGGGGTCCATGGGCTGAAGTTGGCTTAGCAGCCAAGCTTACGGAACGCCATCGAGCAGGCGGTTATATTGCTTTCAAACCTGATGAGGGGATTAGAGCTTTTGAATTAGCACTCAGAGTCATCTCCTATCCTCACATATCTATAGCCAATGTGGATTGGAAGTTAGTTCCTTACAAGCTAACTTATCTTAGTGAGCTAAAAGTGACTCAACCTTTAGAAGTACCTATCCTTCTCCAACGCTTGACTGACGCTCTCCATTCGGAACGAAAAGACATATTAACGAATTATCTGCAGCACACAGTAGGCAAAATCCTAGGCTTATCTTCCATAAATCCTGAAGTCGGTTTCTTTGATGCGGGCATGGACTCATTAATGGCCGTTGAGTTGCGCAATAGACTTCAGACTGATATTGGCAGCCTCGGCACAATTCCTTCTACTCTGGGCTTTGACTACCCAAGTGTCCAAAAACTTACTCAGTACTTTGAAGAACATATTTTCCCCTTGATCGGCATCAAGACGATCGTCCAAAAAGCGGCTCCAACCAAAGTCGTCGTAGAATCCGATGTGATCGCCATTATCGGGATGGGATGCCGTTTCCCAGGAGGGGCAAACGATCCTCAAGCTTTTTGGGAACTTTTAAAACAGGGATATGATGGAATTACTGAAATCCCACAAGAACGCTGGGATATTGATTCATTTTATGATCCTGATCCCGAGGCGCCCGGAAAAATGTATGTGCGTCGTGGCGGTTTCTTGAATACCGGCATCGACACTTTTGATGCTAACTTTTTTGGAATCAGTCCACGAGAAGCGGAGTACATGGATCCGCAACAAAGGCTGCTCTTAGAAGTCGCTTGGGAAGCTTTGGAGCAGGCCTGCATCAACCCCTTATCTGTACACGGCTCGCCAACGGGAATTTATTTGGGTGTATGCACTCATGATTACTCAGACCTTATCAATAAATCGGAATCATTGAAAGACAGCAATGTTTATCTAGCTACAGGAAATGCAAGCAGTATTTTAGCCGGACGTCTGTCCTATTTCTTAGGCTTGCAAGGCCCCTGCATAGCTTTAGACACGGCTTGTTCCTCTTCGCTTGTCGCTATCCACACTGCATGCAAAAACCTGCAAAGCGGAGAATGCCAATTAGCTTTAGCTGGAGGCGTGAATGTAATCCTGAGTCCGGATGTTACGACGAACTTTTGCAAGGGGCATATGCTTTCAAAAGATGGGTATTGTAAAACATTTGATGCGGAAGCGGATGGTTATGTGCGTGGAGAAGGGTGTGGAGTTGTCGTTTTGAAGCGGCTTTCCGATGCAATTCGGGATGAAGACCCCATCTTGGGTGTAATCAGAGCAACAGAGGTTAATCAAGATGGCGCCAGCTCTGGACTTACAGTTCCGAATGGAGAGGCTCAAGCAGCGCTGATTCACCAGGGGCTAGAACATGCTAAACTCGAACCCAGCGCCATTGATTATATTGAAGCCCATGGAACAGGCACTTCATTAGGCGACACGATTGAGCTCGGGGCATTAAGCACAATTTTCAAAGGACGGAAAGATCATCCTCTATTGCTAGGAACTGTCAAAACCAATATAGGCCACTTAGAAGCAGCTGCCGGAGTTGCGGGTGTTATAAAAACAGTGTTGGCCTTAACTCATGAAGTAATTCCTCAAAATCTCCATTTCCAACATCTCAATCCTCACATCGCGCTAGATTCTATCCCCGTCAAGATTCCTTTGACATTGACTCCATGGCAACGCTCCAGCCGGCCGAGGATTGCAGGAGTAAGTTCCTTTGGATTTAGCGGAACGAATGCGCACGCCATCATCGAAGAGGCTCCTTTGATAGAACGCAAAAAAAATCTTATAGATCGTCCATGGCATCTTTTGACTCTGTCGGCCAAAACCCAAGCTGCCTTAGACCAACTCCTTAAAATCTATACAAAACAACTACCTGAAGAAGATTTAGCCGACATCGCCTTCACAGCGAATACAGGAAGGGCTCATTTTCCCCATCGCGTCACTGTACTGGCCAAGACAAGAGATGAACTCCTTGACCATTTGCAAAAAGGGGAGTATTTGATAGGCCAAGCATTCGCCAAACCCCCTAAAATCACCTTCATTTTCACGGGGCAAACTGTCGACAATACAGAGTTGATGGAAACCTCACCGGTCTTCAAAGAAGCGATGGAGCGGAGCCACGGTCTCTACGAATACGCTCTCTTTGAGTTGTGGAAAAGCTGGGGAATTTTTACCGACTACGTAGCAGGCGAAGGGATCGGCGAATTCATCGCCGCAATAGCTGCAGGAATAATCTCTTTAGAAGATGGTTTAAAGCTTATTGTTTCTAAGGACGCCAAAGAGATCTCTTACCGTGAGCCACAGATAGGTTTTATCTCCAGTTGGACAGGACAAATCATACGCAAAGAGGGCTTGGCTGCCGACTACTGGAAACCTCATGACAGCATTAGATATGTTCCTGAAGGCACCTTGGTAATTCCAATTCAAGGCAGTTGGAAAGATCTACTTCAAACACTAGCTCAACTCTACTTAAATGGAATTCAAATCGATTGGAAAGCCTTTGATAAACTTTATAACCGCAAAAAAGTATCTTTGCCTACCTATCCTTTCCAAAGAGAGAGGTATTGGGTTGAAGGGTTGAAGGCACCAGGATATAATCTCAAGTCTTTATTTTATCAAATTGACTGGCAGCCAAAGCCCTTAGAAAAAGCTGAGGAGCAACTGAAAAATCCATGGCTAGTTGTTTCGTCGAAGGAAGAAGAAATCGAGGGTTTACAATTTAAAACAATTAAACCTGGCAGTGCTGTAAAAGAAGTTACAGAAAATTCTCCTGTAGGAATTTTATGGTTTGCTTCGGGAGAAGATTCGTTAAAACATGCCCTTGAGCTTGTTCAAGTTCTTGCTAAACTCGAGATCAAACCTAGCCTCTACTTTATTACCCATGGCATCCAACCCGTTGGCCCTATAACAGATCTTGAAAGTGCTCCATTCAACGGTTTTTATAAGACATTAAAACTTGAAATGGCTAATCTTGACAGCCGGAGTATCGATCTAGGGTCGAATGAAGAATTTCCCTCAAAAGAACTTTTAGCTACTGACAAAGAGGGTCAAGTAGCCTACCGCTATGGAATTCGTTATGCAGCTAGACTTGTCCAACGGTTCCCGGTGAAGTCAAAAGAATTCAAAATCAATCCCACAGGCAGTTATTTAATTACCGGAGGCCTGGGGGGCTTAGGCCTTAAAGTTGCTGCATGGCTTGTTAAACAAGGAGCTAAACATCTTGTTTTGGTGGGAAGAAGAACTCCCAAAAAAATCGAGATTCCAAATGCAATAGTAGAAACAATTGCTGTAGATATCTCACAAAGGTCAGCTGTAAATGCCTTGATGCAAAAATTCGGAAAAGAATGGCCGGAATTGAAAGGAATTATACATACGGCTGGGATAGCAGGTGAAGGTAACTATTTGACTTCCCAAGACTGGGGTCAATTTGAAAAAGTTTTTGCCCCTAAGATCCAGGGAAGCTGGAATTTACATGAGGCTTCTTTGACTAAATCTTTAGATTTCTTCGTTCTTTTTTCTTCTCTCTCTTCCGTATTAGGACTTCCGCGGGAAAGCGAATATGCCTCAGCAAATGCCTATATGGATGCTCTGGCCTATTTTCGCCATGAAAGAGGCTTGCCAGCATTGGCGATAAATTGGGGTAATTGGGCCGAAGTTGGTATGGCTGCTAACATAAAAGGCCGTAAAGCTGGGATGGCGGGGTTAAAGCCTGATGAAGGCATGAAAGCATTGGAATTGGCACTTTCGCAAACTCAATCTCAAATAGCTATAGTTGATATGGAATGGAGGTCATATCCTCATCAGCAAAATTTCGTAAGCAAACTCATCCTTGTCAAGCCAAAAGAAGGGACCACCCTCATTCCACTCTTGGTTAATGCACTTCCATCGGAAAGAAAAGATATTTTGAACGATTATTTACAACAGACTGTAGGGAAAATCCTAGGTTTATCTTCCATAGATCCAGAGATTGGATTTTTCGAAGCTGGGATGGACTCCTTAATGGCCGTTGAGTTACGCAATCAGCTTCAGACTGATTTAGGAGAAAAGTTTGTCATACCAGCTGTTTTTGTATTTAAGTATCCATCAATTAATAAGATCGAGGAGTATATTAGTAAATTATTTAATAAAGTTAATGATGATATAATAAATATTATAGATAAAACTGAGAAGGAAATAGAAAATATAAAAAATGAAGTCGATAAAATGAGTTTTGAAGAACTTGATAAACTTATGGATTGAGTTAAGAGATTGTATAGAAATAACTTATTTCAATTTTTGAAGGTAGAGCAAATATGGAAAAAGAGAATGAATTATTTCAAAGCTTAAAAAAAGCAGCTGTCAAGGTTAAGACTCTACAATCACAAGTTGCTGAACTGGAGAAAATAAAAAAACAAGTTAAAGAACCAATCGCAATAATAGGCATGAGCTGCCGCTTCCCCGGAGGGGCAAATGATCCTAAGAGCTTTTGGCACTTTTTATCACAAGGTAAGGATGGAATCTCTGAAATTCCAACAGACCGATGGAATGTAGATTCTTTATACGATCCAAACCCTGACACTCCAGGAAAAATGTATACTCGTTATGGGGGGTTTTTAAGCGTTCCTATCGATCAATTTGATGCCAATTTCTTTGGAATTAGCCCACGAGAAGCTGAATACATGGATCCCCAACAAAGACTACTATTAGAGGTTGCCTGGGAAGCATTAGAAAATGCCTGCATTAATCCCTTATCTTTAAAAGGTTCCAAAACAGGCGTATTTATAGGGGCTTGTTCTCATGATTATGGTGATCTTCTCTACGCTTTAGAGTTATTGGAAGACATTAATGTTTATCAATCGACAGGAAATACCGCCAGCATGTTAGCTGGCCGTTTGTCTTACTTTTTAGGGTTGCAAGGCCCAAATATGACCGTGGACACGGCTTGTTCTTCTTCAGTCTTCTCTATTCATTCTGCATGTAAAAGCCTTCAAAGCGGAGAAAGCCACCTTGCGTTAGCTGGTGGCGTGAACATCATATTGAATCCACGCATAATGATTAGCTTCTGCGAGGCCCATATGTTGGCAAAAGATGGGCATTGCAAAACGTTTGATGCGGCAGCGGATGGTTATGTCCGGAGCGAAGGCTGCGGATTGGTTGTCTTAAAACGTCTTTCTGATGCTATTCTAGATCATGATCCTATTCTAGCAGTGATAAGAGCTACAATAGCCAATCAGGATGGCCCCAGCGCTGGAATTACTGTTCCGAATGTAGATGCACAAGCTGAGTTGATTCATCGAGCACTAGAAGATGCAAAGTTGGAACCTAACGCCCTCGATTATATTGAAGCCCATGGTACAGGTACATCATTAGGCGATCCTATTGAAGTAGACGCCATAACCTCTGTCTTTAGTGGCCGGAGAGATCACCCGTTATGGATAGGAACAGTCAAAACTAATATTGGCCATACAGAAGCAGCTGCTGGAGTTGCGGGGGTCATAAAAACTGTATTAGCTTTAAACCATGAAGCTCTTCCTCCTCATCTCCATTTCCAACATCTCAATCCACACATTTCACTTGATTCCATACCCGCCAAGATTCCTTTAACATTAACCCCATGGCACCGTTCTAGCCGTCCAAGGATCGCAGGTGTCAGCTCATTTGGCTTTAGCGGGGCCAACGCGCATGCGATCATTGAAGAGCCTCCAGAGAAAGAAATCGTAAGCAATGTTGTAGATCGTCCTTATCATCTTATGACTCTGTCGGCCAAAACCCAACCCGCATTAGATCAACTCATTGAACTCTATACAAAACAACTGCCTGAAGAAAATTTAGCCGACATCGCCTTCACAGCTAATACAGGAAGGGCACATTTTCCTTATCGCATCACTATGTTGGCCCAGACAAGAGATGAATTATTGCAATATTTGCTAAAAGGCGATTATTTGATGGGCCATGCATCTGCCAAACATCCTAAAATCACTTTCATTTTCACAGGGCTAACTATCGAGAATGCAGAGCTGATGGGAACCTCACCGGTCTTTAAAGAAGCGATAGAGCGAAGTAGAGGTCTTTATGAATATGCTCTCTTTGAGTTGTGGAAAAGCTGGGGGATTGTCCCAGACTATGTAGCAGGCGATGGTATCGGTGATACCATCGCTGCAATAGCTGCTGGAATAATCTCTTTAGAAGAAGGAATAAGGCTTATTTCGGTTACCGAAAAACCTGATGAACTTGAGTCTGTTGCTAGAGAAATCCATTATCGTGAACCGCAAATCGGGTTTATATCCAGCTGGACAAGCGAAGTCATTCGCAAAGAGGGTATGACTGCTGACTACTGGAAACCCCGAGACCGAACTTCTCAACTTCTTCAAGGACCCGGTCTCGGTCACGAAAAAGGACTAGTGATTTCAACTCAAAGTAATTGGAAAGATATCCTTCAAACACTAGCCCAACTCTACCTAAACGGCATTCAAATCGATTGGAAAGCCTTTGATAAACCGTACAACCGCAAAAAAGTATATTTGCCGACCTATCCTTTTCAAAGAGAGCACTATTGGGTTGAAGCACTTAAGACGCAAAAGAAAAAGATCTTGGCCCCTCAAGCCCATCCATTGCTTGGAGAGCTTATCCCCTCCCCTTCCGAAGAGAAGCTGTTTCGAAATGAAATAGATTTAGATTTCCTCCCTTATCTGAAAGACCACACAGTCTTTGAAAAGATCCTTTTTCCAGGAGCCGGTTTTACAGAACTTATGCATGCAGCAGGAGCTAAGCTCTTTCAAGATCAGTCTTTCACTATAAACAATCTCGTGATCGAGCAGCCTTTAGCTCTTGACATGAAGAATGCAACACCGATAGAGCTGCTTGCTAAGCCAAAAGAAGGAGGGTACACGATCTCTGTATATAGCATCGAGAAACAAGCATGGATCCTCCATGCAAAAGGGGAACTTTCAATTTCTGACCCTCTCCCTACACTAAAAATGGAATGGGAGCATTTACGCAGTGTTTGCCAAACACCTATTGATATTGATGTCTTATATAATCAATTTGATGCCTTAGGATTGCATTACGGAAAACAATTTCAAACTCTTCGCACGCTATGGACTGGAAACAACGATTTCATTGCTGAACTCGAAGGCGATGCTTCCTCTGCGTTGATCGATGGCAGCTTGCAGGCCCTGGCCTCTCTTGCAAAAGGAAAAGACACTCAAAACGTTTATCTTCCTTATTGTATCGACAAGATCGGTTGTTATGCCGAAATAGGAACCTCCATTCGTGTTCATGGCAAATTGATCCAAATGACTGAAGATAGCTCCACAGCTGAGATCGAGATCTTTTCTTACGATGGCAAGCCTCTTTTGAAAATCGAAGGCTTCCATGCGAGGAGAACCCATCAAGACACTATTGAGCAAATGTTGGCAAAACAGGCCGGCTTTGAGACTGCTTCCTGGTTTTATCAAATTTGCTGGCAGCCGAAACCATTAGAAAAAACTGAGGAGCTGCTGAAAATTCCCTGGCTGATCGTCTCACAAAAGGAAGAAACACTCGAAGGCCTGCAGTCCAAAATAGTCAAGCCCGAACAGGCAGTGAAAGAAGTTGAGCAAAACCTACCTGCGGGCATTTTGTTGTTTGCTTCTGGTGAAGATTCGTTAAAACATGCTCTTGCGCTTGTTCAGGCGCTTGCCCTACTCGAGACCAAACCTCGCCTCTACTTCATTACCCGCGGCATACAGCCCGTTGGCCCTATTATCGATCTTGAAAATGCGCCATTTAACGGCTTTTATAAAACATTGCGACTGGAGATGCCTACTCTTGACTGCCGGCATATAGATCTAGAGCCCAATGAAAAGCTTCCTGTGGAGGAACTCTTAGCTGCAGACCAAGAGGGACAAGTCGCTTATCGACAAGGTATTCGCTATGTCGCGCGATTGCTGCCCGCTAGGAATGCTAAACGTTCAGGCAAGACGCTGTTAATCCCCATGGCCCAAAACTTCCGGCTTGAAACATCCGCAAAAGGTCCTTTAGAGAATCTCTACTTAAAACCTGAAGACAAATACCCAACTTTAGGACCTCATGAAATTGCCATTGAAGTTAAAGCTGGGGGGTTAAATTTCCGCGACGTTATGGTCGCAATGGGCTTTCAAGTTGGCCAACCGGGACCTTTAGGGGGAGAATGCGCTGGTATTGTGACAAGTGTTGGTAAGGATATCACGGAGTTCAAACGGGGCGATCAGGTTATGGGCTTTACTTCGGGAGGCTTTGCCTCCCATGTAGTAGGCGCAGCCGAATTGTTCACTTTAATGCCTCCCAAGTTTAAATATCCCGATGCCGCGGCTATCCCTTCCGTATTTTCAACAGCCTACGAAGCTTTAATCAATTTAGCTAAAATGAAGCCTGGGGAGAAAGTTCTCATTCATGCAGCTGCTGGTGGTGTGGGATTGGCAGCCATTCAAATCGCCCAACAAATAGGGGCTGAAATTTACGCCACGGCCAGCAGCCAAGAGAAGCACGCTTACCTTCGATCTATAGGTGTCAACCTCATTTATAACTCCAGGACTTTAGACTATGCTGAAGAAATCAACCGCGATACCCATGGACAAGGAGTAGATATCGTTCTCAATTCCTTATCTGGGGAAGGCTTTATTGCCAAGACGGTAAGTATTTGCCATCAAGGAGCTCGTTTTGTAGAGATTGGCAAAAGAAACATCTGGTCCAAAGAAACTATGCGAGAGATACGGCCAGATATTGACTACTTCATCTTGGCCCTTGATGAGATGATGGTCCATCAACCACAAGAAGTGCACAACTTGCTGCAAACTGTCATGGGGCAGTTTACAAAAGGAAAATTCAAGGAGCTTCCCTGCACCTGTTTTCCAATTACTGAAGCAGCATATGCTTTTGAATATTTACAAAGGGCCAAAAACATCGGCAAAATCGTTATCACCTTCCCCGAAGGCAAACAATTAAAAATTGATCCAGCAGGCAGTTATTTGATTACGGGTGGGCTTGGTGGACTTGGCCTCAAAGTAGCTGAATGGCTTGTCAAACAGGGCGCTAAACATCTCGTTTTGGCTGGTAGAAGGATATCCCAAAAAATCGAGATCCCAAACGCTATCGTTGAGACAGTTGCAATCGATATCTCTCAAAAGCCAGCTGTTGATGCTCTGATGCAAAAATTCAGAAATGAATGGCCGGAATTGAAAGGGATCATTCATGCCGCAGGCGTACTTGACGATGGTATTTTATCTGCTCAAGATTGGAGCCGATTTGAAAAAGTCTTTGCACCTAAAGTCCAGGGAAGCTGGAATTTGCATGAGGCCTCTTTAACCAAGCCTTTGGATTTCTTCGTCCTATTTTCATCTGTCGCTTCCTCTATAGGATCTCCAGGTCAAATCAACTATTCTTCAGCCAATGCCTATATGGATGCTTTGGCCTACTACCGTCAGGAGAAGGGATTGCCAGCTTTGGCAATTAGCTGGGGCCCATGGGCTGAAATTGGCTTAGCAGCCAAGCTTACCGAACGCCATCGAGCTAGCGGTTTCACGGCTTTCAAACCCGATGAAGGGATTAAAACTTTTGAATTGGCGCTCACACAATCCTCTTGCCCTCACGTGTCTATAGTCAATGTGAATTGGAAGTTAGTTCCTTATAAGCAAACTTATTTTAGCGAGCTAGTTGCGACCAAAACTGCGGAAGCGCCCATTCTTCTACAACGTTTGACTGAGGCGCTTCCTTTGGAAAGAAAGGACCTTTTAACCCATTATCTGCAACAGATAGTCGGGAAAATCCTTGGATTATCCTCAATAAATCCTGAGCTTGGCTTTTTCAAAGCCGGGATGGACTCTCTTATGACCGAAGAATTACAAGAGAAGCTTCAAGCGGATATAGGCAATTTGTACAAGTTTCCTTCTACTCTGGCTTTTGACTACCCAAGTGTGCAAAAACTAACCCTATACTTTGAGGAACATATTTTCCCTTTGATTGGCATTAAGGCTATTGTCCAAAAAACGGCTCCAACAAAAGCCACAGTAGAAAAAGACCGGATCGCCATTATCGGTCTAAGCTGCCGCTTCCCAGGAGGGGCAAATGATCCTCAAGCCTTTTGGGATCTTATGAAACAGGGATTGGATGGGATTACCGAGGTCCCTCAAGAACGTTGGGATATTGACACTGTTTATGATCCTGATCCTGAAACGCCAGGAAAAATGTATGTGCGCCGCGGCGGTTTCTTGGATGTCAGTATCGATACCTTTGATGCTAACTTTTTTGAAATAAGTCCGCGTGAAGCGGAGTCCATGGATCCTCAGCAAAGGCTGATTTTAGAAGTTGCTTGGGAAGCGTTGGAACGAGCCTGCATCAACCCCCTATCTTTAAATGGCTCGCCAACTGGAGTTTTTTTAGGCGTATGCACCCATGATTACTCAGACCTAATCAGCAAATCGAAATCATTGGAAGACAGCAATGTTTATCTGGCTACAGGAAATGCAAGCAGTATTTTAGCCGGACGTTTGTCCTATTTCTTAGGTTTGCAAGGACCCTGCTTAGCTTTAGACACGGCTTGTTCCTCTTCGATTGTCGCTATACATACTGCATGCAAAAACCTGCAAAGTGAAGAATGCCAATTAGCTTTAGCAGGAGGCGTGAATGTAATACTAAGTCCGGATGTTACGATGAACTTTTGCAAGGGGCATATGCTTGCAAAAGATGGGTATTGTAAAACTTTTGATGCGGAAGCAGACGGTTATGTGCGTGGAGAAGGCTGCGGAGTTGTAGTCTTAAAACGTCTCTCTGATGCCCTTCGGGATCAAGACCCAATCTTAGGAGTAATCAGAGCGACTGAAATCAATCAAGATGGTGCATCCTCAGGGCTCACGGTTCCAAATGGAGAATCGCAAACAGCGCTGATCCGCCACACACTAGAACAAGCAAAGCTCGAACCCAATAATATCGATTATATCGAAGCCCATGGCACAGGTACATCATTAGGTGACCCTATCGAGGTAGGAGCTTTAAGCAATGTATTCAACGGACGAAAGGATTTCCCCTTGTGGTTAGGAACTGTTAAAACCAATATAGGACATCTGGAAGGCGCTGCCGGAGTTGCGGGGATCATAAAAACAGTGTTAGCCTTAAACCATGAAGCGATTCCTCCACATCTTCATTTCAAACACCTCAATCCTCGCATCTCACTTGATTCCATTCCCGCCAAGATCCCTTTAACATTAACTCCATGGCAACGCTCTAGCCGGCCCAGGATTGCGGGAGTCAGCTCCTTTGGATTTAGCGGAACGAATGCGCATGCGATCATTGAAGAGCCTCCTGTAATAGAATATAAGAAAAATGCCATAGATCGCCCTTGGCATCTCTTGACTCTGTCGGCTAAAACCCAGGCAGCATTAGACCAACTAGTAATTCTTTATGTCAAACAACTGCCTGAAGAAGATTTAGCCGACATCGCATTCACAGCAAATACAGGAAGGGCTCATTTTCTCTATCGCATAACTACGATTGCCCAAACAAGGGATGAACTTCTGAAACGTTTGCAAACCGGTGATTATTTGATTGGTCAAGCATCCGCCAAACCTCCTAAAATTACCTTCATTTTCACGGGGCATCCTGTCGAGAATGCAGAATTGATGGAAAGCCCCATTTTCAAAGAAGCGATGGAGCGAAGCCAAGGTCTCTACGAATACGCTCTCTTAGAGCTTTGGAAAAGCTGGGGAATCACCCCTGATTTTGTAGCGGGAGAAGGGATCGGCGATATCGTCGCTGCAATCGCAGCTGGAATAATCACTTTAGAAGATGGGTTAAAATTAATTGCAAAAGATACCAAAAGGATATCTTTTTGTGAGCCACGGATAGGGTTTATATCCAGCTGGACTGGACAGGTCATACGCAAAGAAGCCTTGACAGCAGATTACTGGAAACCCCATGAAAACATCAGAAATATTCCGGAAGGCACATTAGTCATTTCAGCTCAAAGCAGTTGGAAAGATCTCCTTCAAATGTTAGCCCAACTTTATTTGAATGGCATTCAAATCGATTGGAAAGCTTTTGATAAACTTTACAACCGCAAAAAAGTGTCCTTGCCCACCTATCCTTTCCAAAGAGGGAGGTATTGGGTTGAAGCGTTGAAGGCACAAAAGAAACGCGTATTGCCGCCCCTGGCCCACCCATTGCTTGGAGAGCTTATTTCCTCCCCTTCCGAAGAGAAGCTGTTTAGGAATGAAATTGATTTAGATTTTCTTCCTTATCTTAAAGATCATCAGATTTTTGCAAGCCTGGTATTCCCCGGCGCTGGCTTTGTAGAACTTATGTTAGCAGCAGGGCAAAAGCTCTATAATAGTCAATCATTCACAATAAATAATGTCTCTTTTGAGCAGCCTCTGGCCTTTGATATTAAGAGATCAACACTCATCGAGCTTATTGCCATACCAAAAGAAGAAGGGTATGACGCTTCTGTTTACAGTAACCAAAATCAAACATGGATCCTTCATGCAAAAGGAGAACTGTCAAATTCAAAACCCACTCCTCCGCCTTTTAGGGAATGGGAGCAATTACGCGGTGTTTGTCCTCAGTCTATAGATATTAGCGCATTATATGGTCGACTAGACACCCTTGGTCTTCATCTTGGAAAGCAATTTCAAACCATTCGCAATATATGGGTCGGCGACAATGATGTCATTGCTGAACTTGGAGGGGATGCAGCCCCAGCTCTTATCGATGGCAGCTTTCAAGCCCTATTTGCATTATTTAAAGAGGAAAGTAGCATTTTTCTTCCTGTCTGCATCGATCAACTGGCTTGTTTTTCTGATCTAGGCTCTTCGTTCCGCATCCATGGCAAATTGACCCGTGTGACAGAGAATGATATAACAGCAGAGATCGAGATCTTTTCCTATGATGGCCGGCCTCTCTTGCAAATCCTGGGCTTCCATGCGAGGAAAATCAATCAAAACCGCTTAGAACAAATGCTATCAAAGCAAGTAGAACTTGCAGCGGCTTCATGGTTTTATCAAATTAACTGGCTGCCAAAGCCAATTGAAACCAGCGAGGAGAAGCTGAAAAGTCCTTGGCTGATTGTTTCTCGGGAAGATGAAAAACTCGAAAGCTTGACTTCCAAAACAGTTAAGCCAGAACAGGCTGTCGCAGAAGTTATGGTTAATCCGCCTGTGGGAATTTTGTGGTTTGCTTCAGGTGAAGATTCGTTGAAGCATGCCCTCGAGCTTGTTCAGGCTCTTGGCAAACTCTCAACCAAACCAAGCCTCTACTTTGTCACTCACGGTATCCAACACATAGGTCCTATCACTGATCTTAGGAATGCGACATTCAATGGCTTTTACACGACATTAAATCTGGAGATGCCCGATCTTAACTGCCGGCATATCGACTTAAGCCCCGGTGAAAAGTTCCCTGTAAAGGAGCTCTTAGCCTCAGACTTTGAGGGCCAGGTTGGGTACTTTCACGGTATCCGCTATGTCTGTAGACTATTGCAACTGAAGCTAAAAGCCAAACAATTCAAAATCGATCCTGCGGGCAGTTATTTGATTACCGGCGGAATGGGGGGCTTAGGCCTTAAAGTTGCCGAATGGCTTGCTAAACAAGGCGCTAAACATCTTGTGTTAGCAGGCAGAAGGATAACTCAAAAAAGCGAGCTCCCAAACGCGAAAATCGAGACAGTTGCAATCGATGTATCTCAAAAGCCAGCCGTTGAGGCCCTGATGCAAAAATTCGGAAGGGAATGGCCGGAACTGAAAGGAATCATTCATGCTGCAGGCGTCATTGATGATGGCATCTTGGCTTCCCAAGATTGGGGCCGATTTGAAAAAGTTTTTGCGCCTAAGATAAACGGAAGCTGGAATTTGCATGAGTCCTCTTTAACTAAACCTTTAGATTTCTTCGTCCTATTTTCTTCCTTTGCTTCCTCTATAGGATCCCCGGGTCAAATCAACTACTCATCAGCCAATGCCTATATGGATGCTCTGGCTGCCTTCCGCCATGATAGGGGATTGCCCGCTTTGTCGATAAGCTGGGGGCCGTGGTCTGAAGTTGGCGTAGCAGCCAAGCTTACAGAACGCCATCGAGCGAGCGGCTTTACGGCTTTCAAACCCAATGAGGGGATTAAAGCATTTGAATTGGCGCTCACAGAAACTTCTTGCCCTCATATATCTGTTGCCAATGTGAATTGGAACTTAGTTCCCTCTCAGCAAATTTTCCTAAGTGAACTGATCGCGGCCAAAACTGTAGAAGCGCCTATTCTCCTCCAACGTTTGACTGATGCCCTTCCTTCGGAAAGAAGAGATATCTTAACCAACTATTTGCAACAAGCTTTAAGCAAAGTTTTAGGGCTATCCTACGTAAATCCGGAGCTTGGATTCTTTGATATGGGTATGGATTCCTTAATGGCCGTTGAGTTGCGTAATAAGGTTCAGAAGGAAATAGGTAAGAACTACATGTTTTCTACTACAATGATTTTTGATTATCCGACAATTAATACATTATCGCAATACATTTTAAATATAATGTTACCTAAATATAAATTTAGTAAAATTGAATTAGAAGAAAAAAATAAACCGAATGAAGATTTAGTGAAAATCGAGAAAGAAGTAATGACTATGAGTGTGGAAGAACTTAAGAAACTAGCTGCTAGCTAACTAGAGAATGTTTTATGGATCAAGATAAAGAATTACTAGAAAGCTTGCAAAAAGCCATCATCAAGCTTAAGACGACACAATTGGAACTTACCAACCTTCAAAAAAAGATCGACGAACCTATCGCTATTATAGGTATGAGCTGTCGATTTCCTGGAGGGGCCAATGACCCTAATAGCTTTTGGCATTTACTATCACAAGGATACGATGGGATCTCCGAAATTCCGCAAGAACGATGGGATGTGGATTTTTATTACGACCCTGATCCCGAGGCACCTGGAAAAATGAATGTGCGCCAAGGAGGGTTTTTGAATAAACCAGTCGATACATTTGACGCTAACTTTTTTGGAATTAGCCCACGTGAAGCAGAGTATATGGATCCGCAGCAAAGATTGCTCTTAGAAGTCACTTGGGAGGCCTTAGAAAATGCCTGCATCAATCCTTTATCCTTAAAAGGATCTCGGACGGGCGTTTTCATGGGTTTATGTTCTCATGACTATAGGGATTTGGTCGACAAATTGGGATCATCAGAAGACCTCAATGTGTATATGTTAGGAGGAAACACAGGCAGTGTTTTGAGCGGACGTTTATCTTATTTCTTAGGTATTCAAGGCCCCTGCATTACCTTAGACACTGCTTGCTCCTCTTCCCTTGTCGCACTTAACTTTGCATGCAAAAGCTTGCAAAGCAGTGCATGTCAACTTGCTCTTGCCGGAGGTGTGAATCTGATATGGAATCCGGATTTGACAATTTTCTTTGTAAAGTCTCATGCACTTGCAAAAGACGGCCATTGCAAAACCTTTGATGCAAGCGCAGACGGTTATGTCCGCAGCGAAGGCTGTGGTGTTGTCGTTTTGAAGCGCTACTCTGACGCTATTCGAGACCAAGACCCTATCTTGGCATTGATCAGAGCGACAGAAGTCAATCAAGATGGTGCAAGCTCCGGGCTTACCGTACCGAATGGTGAGGCGCAAGCTACGCTGATTCGCCAAGCTCTAGAGCAGGCTAAACTCGAACCCGACGCCATCGATTATATTGAAGCTCACGGCACTGGTACACCATTGGGAGACCCTATCGAGTTAGGAGCTTTAAGCAACGTATT
Organism: uncultured Parachlamydiaceae bacterium; assembly: GCA_963801335.1. GTDB lineage: Bacteria > Chlamydiota > Chlamydiia > Chlamydiales > Parachlamydiaceae > CAWDEQ01. The sequence continues at coordinate 33,638 of CAWDEQ010000001.1, forward strand.
CAGCGGACGAAAAGACCATCCTTTATGGATAGGAACCGTCAAAACCAATATAGGCCACTTGGAAGCTGCTGCTGGAGTCGCAGGGGTCATAAAAACAGTTTTAACATTAAATCATGAAGCAATTCCTCAAAATCTCCATTTCCAACATCTCAATCCTAACATTTCGCTTGATTCCATTCCCGCCAAGATTCCTTTGACATTAACCCCATGGCAGCGTTCTAGCCGGCCCAGGATTGCAGGGGTCAGCTCCTTTGGATTTAGTGGAACTAACGCCCATGCCATCATTGAAGAGCCTCCGTTGGTAGAATATAAGAAAAATGCCATAGATCGTCCATGGCATCTTTTGACTCTGTCGGCTAAAACTCAGGCTGCCTTAGACCAACTAATAAATCTCTATACAAAACTGCCAGAAGAAGATTTAGCCGACATTGCATTCACAGCTAACACAGGAAGGGCTCATTTCTCCCATCGCATCGCCGTATTGTCTCAAACAAGAGATGAATTTTTACAACATCTGCAAAAAGGTGAGTATTTGATTGGTCAAGCTTCAACAAAACCCCCTAAAATCACATTCATTTTCACGGGACAAACTGTCAAGAATGCAGAGTTGATGGAAACATCGCCAATTTTCAAAGAGGCGATGGAACGTAGCAAAGGCCTCTACGAATATGCTCTCTTTGAGCTGTGGAAAAGCTGGGGAATTGTCCCGGATTATGTAGCAGGCGAAGGGATCGGCGATATTATTGCCGCAATTGGTGCAGGAATAATCACTCTAGAAAATGGCTTAAATCTGATTGCTTTCAAGGATACAAAAGACATCTCTTATCGTGAACCGCAGATAGGGTTCATATCCAGTTGGACAGGACAAGTCATTCGCAAAGAGGGTTTGACTGCTGAATACTGGAAATCTCATGAAAACATCAAAAACATTCCTGTAGGCACATTAGTCATTTCAACTCAAAGCAATTGGAAAGATCTCATTCAGACACTAGCTCGACTCTACTTAAACGGCATTCAAATCGATTGGAAAGCCTTTGATAAACCGTACAACCGCAAAAAAGTGTTTTTGCCAACCTATCCTTTCCAAAGAGAGAGGTATTGGGTTGAAGCGCTTAAGACGCATAAGAAACGGCGTTTGCCGGCACAAGCCCATCCCTTGCTTGGAGAGCTTATTCCCTCTCCTTCTGAAGAGAAACTATTCAGGAATGAAATCGATTTAGATTTTCTTCCTTATCTTAAAGATCATCAAGTGTTTGATAGCATCCTGTTTCCAGGAGCCGGTTTTACTGAGCTTATGCACGCAGCAGGAGCTAAGCTATACCAAGGCCAATCGTTTACAATCAAAAATTTTATTATCGAGCAGCCTCTGGCCCTCGACATAAAGAAAGCCACTCCGATTGAGCTTCTTGTCTTACCAAAAGAAGGGGGATACACCGCTTCTGTATATAGCGTCGAGGAACAAGCATGGATCCTTCATGCAAAAGGCGAACTTTCAATGATAGAGGCTATTCCTACACTAAAAATGGAATGGGAACATCTACGCACTGTTTGTCAAAAATCTATAGATATTGATGCTTTGTATAATCACTTTGATGCCCTAGGATTGCATTACGGAAAGGAATTTCAAACCCTTCGCAACCTATGGACCGGTAACAGCGAGTTCATTACTGAACTCGAAGGCAATGCTTCCGCTGCTCTGATTGATGGCAGCTTGCAGGCCCTAGCCTCCCTTGCAACAAAAGAAGACACTCAAAATAGCGTTTATCTGCCTTATAGCATCGATCAGATTAGTTGTTATTCTGAAATTGGAACCTCCATACACGTTCATGGCAAATTGAAGCAAGTAACCGAAGATAGCACCACTGCAGAGATCCAAATCTTTTCTTACGATGGCAAGCTGCTGATGGAAATTGAGGGCTTCCATGCTCGAAAAACCACGCAAGACCATCTTCGACGAATGTTAACAAAACAAGCGGGACTTGAGGCAGCCTCCTGGTTTTATCAAATTTCATGGCTGCCCAAGCCATTAGAAGAAACCGAAGAACCGCTGAAAAGTCCATGGCTGATCGTCTCTCAAAAAGAAGAAGATATCGAAGGTTTGCAGACCAAAACAGTAAAACCCGAACAGGCTGTGACAGAGATTGTGGAAAATCCGCCAGCGGGAGTTTTGTGGTTTGCTTCAGGAGAAGACTCGTTAAAATATGCATTAGAGCTTGTTCAAGCTCTTGGTAAACTCGAGACTAAACCTAGCCTCTACTTTATTACCCACGGCATTCAACCCGTGGGCCCCATAACCGACCTTGAGAATGCGCCATTCAATGGCTTTTATAAAACTTTAAGAATGGAGATGCCGACCCTTGACAGCCGGCATATCGATCTAGGGTTCAATGAAAAGCTTCCTTTAAGGGAACTCTTCGCCGCGGACCTTGAGGGACAAGTCACTTACGCCGAAGGTATCCGTTATGTGCCTCGGTTGTTGCCTGCGCGGAATGTCAAACGTTCAGGCAAGAAGCTGATGATCCCCATGGCTCAAAGCTTCCGGCTGGATACATCTGTTGGGGGTTCATTTGCAAATCTATATTTAAGATCCCAGGATGAAATCTCAACAATAGGATCCCATGAGATTGCCGTTGAAGTAAAAGCAGCAGGCTTAAATTTCCGCGATGTTTTAGTGGCTATGGGATTTCAACTTGGGCAACCAGGTCCATTAGGAGGAGAATGCGCCGGCATTGTGACGAGTGTCGGTAAGGATGTCACCGAGTTCAAACTAGGCGATCCGGTTGTAGGATTTGGTTGCTTTGCTTCACATGTGGTAGCTCTTGTTGAACACTTCACCCTCATGCCCCCCAAGCTTAAATTTAGCGAAGCAGCTTCGATACCCATTGTATTTTCAACAGCTTATCAGGCTTTAATCAATTTAGCCAAAATTAAAGCTGGTGAGAAGGTTCTCATTCATGCAGCAGCTGGAGGCGTGGGATTGGCAGCCATTCAAATCGCCCAACAAGCGGGGGCTGAAATTTACGCTACAGCTAGCAGCCAAGAAAAGCACGCTTACCTTCGATCATTAGGAATCAATCATATTTATAATTCCAGAACCTTGGATTATGCGGAAGAAATCAACCGCGACACCCAAGGGCAAGGTGTGAATATCGTACTCAATTCTTTGTCCGGAGAAGGCTTTATCGCCAAGACGGTAAGCGTTTGCCATCAGGGAGCTCGGTTTGTGGAGATTGGCAAGAGGAACATCTGGTCTAAAGAATCAATGCATGCGATACGGCCAGATATTGATTACTTCATCTTGGCCCTTGATGACATGATCGTCCATCAACCACAAGACGTGCACAAACTGCTGCAAACAGTCACAGCCCAGTTTGCTGAGGGCAAATTCAACGCTCTTCCTAGTACCTGCTTCCCTATCACTGACGCGGAAAGTGCTTTTGAATACTTGCAACGGGCCAAAAACATCGGCAAAGTCGTGCTAACATTGCCCGAAGCCAAACAGTTAAAAATCGATCCTTCAGGCAGTTATTTAATTACTGGCGGCCTTGGAGCCTTAGGCTTCAAAGTGGCCGAATGGCTTGCTAAACAAGGTGCTAAGCATCTCGTTTTGTCTGGTAGAAGGATATCCCAAAAAATCGAGATTCCCAACGCAACAGTTGAAACTGTGGCCATCGATATCTCCCAAAGGCCAGCCGTTGATGCTCTGATGCAAAAATTTGGAAGGGATTGGCCGGAATTGAAAGGGATCATTCATGCTGCCGGCGTCCTTGACGATGCTATCTTGGCCTCCCAAGATTGGAGCAAATTTGAAAAAGTCTTTGCCCCAAAGATCCAAGGAAGCCGGAATTTGCATGAGGCTTCTTTAACCATACCTTTAGATTTCTTCGTCTTATTTTCTTCCGTTGCTTCCTCCTTAGGATCCCCGGGGCAAATCAACTATTCTTCAGCCAATGCCTATATGGAAGCTCTGGCCTATTTACGTCAGGAGAAGGGATTGCCCGCTTTGGCGATTAGCTGGGGACCATGGGCTGAAGTTGGCTTAGCCGCCAAGCTTACAGAACGCCATAGAGCAGCGGGTTTTATCGCCTTCAAACCCGATGAGGGGATTAAAGCTTTTGAATTGGCACTCACAGAAACTTCTTGCCCTCACGTATCTGTTGCCAATGTAGATTGGAAGTTAGTTCATTCTCAGCAAACTTTCCTAAGTGAACTGATCGCGGCCAAAACTGCAGAAACGCCTATTCTTCTCCAACGCTTAACTGATGCGCTTCCTTCGGAAAGAAAGGACATCTTAACCGATTACCTGCAACAGTCTGTCGGGAAAATCCTAGGTTTATCTTCCATAAATCCTGAGGTAGGCTTTTTCGAAGCAGGGATGGACTCTCTTATGACCGAAGAGCTGCAAGAGAAGCTTCAAGCTGATATAGGCAATTTGCACAGATTTCCTTCTAGTGTGGCCTTTGACTACCCAAGCGTGCAAAAACTGACTCAATACTTTGAAGAACATATTTTCCCCTTGATCGGCATCAAGGCAATCATCCAAAAAGCGGCTCCAGCCAAAGTCACAGGTGAAACAGATCTGATTGCCATTATCGGCCTAGGCTGCCGTTTCCCCGGTGGGGCAAATGCTCCTCAGGCTTTTTGGGAACTTTTAAAACAGGGATTTGATGGTATTACCGAGGTCCCACCAGACCGCTGGGATATTGACACTGTTTATGATCCTGATCCTGAAGCGCCCGGAAAAATGTATGTGCGCCGCGGCGGTTTCTTGGATGTCAGTATCGATACCTTTGATGCTAATTTTTTTGGAATAAGCCCGCGTGAAGCGGAGTACATGGATCCCCAACAAAGATTGCTCTTAGAAGTTGCTTGGGAAGCATTAGAGAATGCTTGCATTAACCCATTATCCTTGAAGGGTTCTAAAACCGGAGTTTTTATGGGCTTGTGCTCCCATGATTATTCCGATCTCATCAGCAAGGCTCAACTAACGGATCTCATCAATGCTTATCTCGGGAGTGGAAATGCAGGGAGTGTTTTAGCAGGGCGCTTGTCCTATATATTAGGCCTGCAAGGCCCTAGCATGGTGTTAGATACGGCTTGTTCCTCTTCACTTGTCGCTATCCATACTGCATGCAAAAATCTGCAAAGTGGAGAATGCCAATTAGCTTTAGCAGGAGGCGTGAATGTAATACTAAGTCCGGATGTTACGATAAACTTTTGCAAGGGACACATGCTTGCAAAAGATGGGTATTGTAAAACTTTTGATGCGGAAGCGGATGGTTATGTGCGTGGAGAAGGCTGCGGAGTGGTTGTCTTGAAGCGTCTTGATGATGCCATTCGGGATCAAGATTCCATATTGGGTGTAATCAGAGGAACAGACGTTAATCAGGATGGTGCGACCTCAGGGCTCACGGTTCCGAATGGAGAAGCGCAAACAGCACTGATTTGCTGCACACTAGAACAAGCAAAGCTCGAACCCAACAACATCGATTATATTGAAGCCCATGGCACAGGTACATCATTAGGAGACCCTATTGAGGTAGGAGCCTTAAGCAATGTATTCAACGGACGAAAGGATCTTCCCTTGTGGCTAGGAACTGTCAAAACCAATATAGGACATCTGGAAGCCGCTGCCGGAGTCGCGGGGATCATAAAAACAGTGTTAGCCTTAAACCATGAAGCGATTCCTCCTCATCTGCATTTCAAACAACTCAATCCTCGCATCTCACTTGATTCCATTCCCGCCAAAATCCCTTTAACATTAACACCATGGCAACGCTCTAGCCGGCCGAGGATTGCGGGAGTCAGCTCTTTTGGATTCAGTGGAACTAACGCGCATGTCATCATTGAAGAGCCTCCGTTGATAGAACTCAAAAAAAAACTTGTAGATCGACCCTGGCACCTTTTGACTCTGTCAGCTAAAAACCAATCTGCTTTAGACCAACTAGTAATTCTCTATACAAAACAGCTGCCTGAAGAGGATTTAGCCGACATAACTTTCACAGCTAATACAGGAAGGGCTCATTTCCTCCATCGCGTCACAGTACTTGCTCAAAAGAAAGATGAACTTCTCCAACATTTGCACACGGGCGATTATTTGATTTGCCAAGCCTCTGCCAATCCCCCTAAGGTCGCTTTTATTTTCACTGGGCAAGCTGTTGAGAATGCTGAGTTAATGGAAACTTCGCCGGCCTTTAAAGATGCGCTGAACCTGAGCAAAGGCCTCTATGAATACGCTCTATTTGAGCTATGGAAAAGCTGGGGAGTTGTCCCGGACTACGTTGCAGGCGAAGGGATCGGCGAACCCATCGCCGCAATAGCTGCCGGAATAATCACTGTAGAGGAAGGTTTAAAGCTGATTGATTCCAAAGAAAATCCGGTTGAACAGACCAAAATTGCCAACGAAATCCAATATCGTGAGCCGTCAATCGGATTCATATCCAGCTGGACAGGCCAAGTGATACGTAAGGAGGGTTTGACTGCTGATTACTGGAAACCTCATGAAAATATCAAAAATATTCCGGAAGGCACATTAGTCATTTCAACTCAAGGCAACTGGAAAGATATTCTCCAAACACTAAGCCGGCTTTACTTAAATGGGATTCAAATCGATTGGAAAGCTTTTGATAAACCATATAACCGCAAAAAAGTATCCTTGCCGACTTATCCCTTCCAAAAAGAACATTATTGGATTGAAGCTATTCAACCAAATAACTTCCTTTCGCCTAGAGGGCCTGAAACGACAAAACTTCATCCTTTCCTGATTCATCAAATGGACTCTCTTGCTTTTGAGGGAACTATATTTGAAAGTGAAATAAATGCAAAATGGCCGAATTTTATTAAAGATCATCTGATTTATCAGATACCAGTTGTAGCAGGAGCTACCTATCTTTCTACAATTTTAGCTGCTGCTAAAATCTTGTTTAATCAAGAAACTTATGAATTGCAAAATATTGAGTTTCTCAATCCTTTGATTTTACCAGACGGCCAGACTAAGCTTGTTCAAACTTTGATACATCCTCTTGAAAACGGTCAAAGACGTTTTGAAATTGTTAGTCGTCCAAAAGGGGAAAAAGATGTTTGGACTATACATATCAAAGGATTTCTCAAGGAAGAGCAATCTCTTTTGCCAAAAGAACATGAGAGCCTTTCTACTATTCAGTCAAGATGTTCTTTAGAATATTCAAAAGATGAAATCTATCATTTTGTGCAGGAATTTGAGCTTACTTTAGGTGATCATTTCCAATGGATTGAGAAAATCTATGTCGGAGAAAATGAATTGTTAGGACAATTGCGCTTACCTAACGGAAAAGTGGAAGAGCAGGGCTACATCTTACATCCAGGTTTAATCGATAGCTGCTTACAAACTATCTTCAGCTTGATGATCAATCAAGAATCAAAAGATAAAGTCTTATCAATCCCTTTTGGCATAGGGAAATTTTATTATGATGAACGCTTAGGCGAACCTGTGTGGATTCATATCTTCTTCCATCCGAAATCGGATGGATTTGATATTATCGACTTTATATTGCTTAATGCACAAGGCCAGCCTGTTGGACAAATTGCGAATTTTACGGCACGTCCAGCTCCTAAAGAAACGCTTTTAAAAAATCGATCTCTTAAAAAGGAAATCAATTGGCTATATGAGATTTCCTGGATTGCAAAGCCTTTGGATATTACTGAGACACACCTAAACAAGCCTTGGCTGATAGTTTCGTCAAAAGAAGAAATGCTCGAAGGGCTTCAATCCAATACGATCTCTCCTGAACAGGCAGTTGCAGGAATTGCTGAAAATAAACCTGCCGGTGTTGTGTGGTTTGCCACCGGAGAAGATTCGCTAAAACATGCCTTGACCTTTGTTCAGGCTTTTGGTAAACTCGAAAACAGACCCCAACTCTACTTTATCACCCACGGCATTCAACCTGTAGGTCCTATCACAGATCTAGACAATGCAACATTCAATGGCTTTTTTAGGACTTTAAAACTGGAAATACCGACTCCTGACTGCAGACATATCGACCTTGCTCCTAATGAAAAATTTCCCGTGGTGGAACTCTTAGCTGCTGATCAAGAATGGCAAGTAGCTTATCGGCAAGGCATCCGATATGTTCCTCGATTGATGCATATTAAACAATTCCTATTAGATAACAGAGCATTAAAAATCGATCCTGACGGAAGTTATTTAATTACCGGGGGTCTTGGAGGCCTGGGGCTCGCCGTTGCAGAATGGCTTGCAAAGCAGGGCGCTAAACATTTAGTTTTAGCTGGCAGGAAGATATCTAAAAATATCGAGATTCCACTCGCTACAGTCGAAAAAGTGTCTTTAGATGTCTCTCAAAAGTCAGCAGTTGATGCCCTGATGCTAAAATTCGGAAGAGAATGGCCTGAATTGAAAGGGATTATTCATGCAGCGGGCGTTCTAGACGATGGAGTCTTATTTTCTCAAGATTGGAGCAAATTTGAAACAGTCTTTGCTCCTAAGGTAAAAGGAAGCTGGAATTTACATGAAGCTTCTTTAGGCAAACCCCTAGAATTCTTCATTTTATTCTCTTCTGTGTCATCCATTCTAGGATCACCCGGGCAAATCAATTACGCGGCGGCCAATGCCTATTTAGATGCTCTGGCTACTTTCCGCCATGATAAAGGATTGCCTGCATTAGCGATTAATTGGGGTTCTTGGGCGGGAGTTGGAATGGCCGCTAATCTAACCGAACGCCATAAAGCTGGAGGCCTGATCGCTTTCAAGTTAGATGAAGGACTAAAAGTTCTAGAAATAGTTCTGAATCAATACTATTCTAACTTGATTGCAGCAAATATAGATTGGAAGTCATTCCCCTATCGGCAAACTTTCTTAACGGAGCTTATTGGAATTAAAAGCAAACCCGCTGAAACTACCAATCTTCTCCAACTCTTAACAGATGCTTCACCTTCTAAAAGAAAGAAAGTCCTAATTGATTATTTACAAGGTGCTATAGGTAAAATTTTGGGATCTTCGTCTTTGCCGCCCGATCTGGGTTTTTTTGAGGCTGGGATGGATTCTTTAATGGCTGTTGAACTGCGCAATAAACTGCAAGTTGAATTAGGGGTAAATTATGAATTAACCAGTACGTTAGCTTTTGATTATCCAACAGTTAGCAATCTAGCAGAGTATATTCTCAACGTAATTTTAAAAAATAAGATTTCCTGTGATAAAATAGATTTAATAGACAAATCAAACAAAACAATGGAAGAAATCACGAAAGAAGTTCTGAATATGGATTTTAAAGAAATTAATAAACTATTTGATTAATTTAGCGAGGAATAATATGCCTCCAGACAGTAGTGAATTATTTCATAGCTTACAGAAAGCTGCTATCAAGATCAAATCTTTGCAATTAGAGATTGACAATTTTAAAAAAACAATAAACGAACCAATCGCTGTAATAGGGGTAAGTTGTCGTTTTCCTGGAGGTGCCAATGATCCACAGGCTTTCTGGGAATTACTTAAAAAGGGTTATGATGGCATTACTGAAGTTCCCTCAAATCGTTGGGATATAGATTCCTTTTATGACTCAAATCCTGGTGTCCCCGGGAAAATGTATGTAAGAAGCGGTGGTTTCTTGAATACACCGATAGATGCCTTTGATGCACATTTCTTTGGAATCAGCCCGCGCGAAGCCAAATGTATGGATCCACAGCAAAGGCTGCTTTTAGAAGTCGCTTGGGAAGCTTTAGAAAATGCCTGTATTAATCCCTTTTCTTTAAAGGGCTCAAAAACAGGGGTTTTTTTAGCTTTATGCACTCATGATTATGCAGACCTTGGTTTGGAATCAGAGGAAAACAATATTTATTTGACAACAGGAAATGCCGGTAGTGTTTCAGCAGGCCGTTTATCCTATTTATGGGGTTTGCAAGGCCCTAGCATGATTGTAGACACTGCTTGTTCTTCATCGCTTGTTGCGATCCATTCTGCCTGTAAGAGCCTGCAAACTGGCGAGAGCGAGCTGGCATTAGCCGGCGGCGTAAATATAATGTTGAATCCAAGTGTAACGATTGGTTTTTGTGATGCTAATATACTTGCAAAAGATGGACATTGCAAAACGTTTGATGCCGCAGCGGATGGTTATATACGTAGCGAAGGTTGTGGCGTTGTCATCTTGAAATGTCTTTCTAATGCTGTCCAGGATCGAGATCCAATCTTAGGAGTAATTAGAGCTACAGAGGTTAATCAGGATGGCGCAAGTTCGGGGCTTACTGTTCCGAATAAAGAGGCTCAAGTTGCGCTAATCCGCAATGCGCTTGCACATGCCGAACTAGAGCCAAATGCTATTGATTACATTGAAGCGCATGGCACCGGCACATCTTTGGGCGATCCTATCGAAGTAGGAGCGTTAAGCACCGTTTTCAGTGGTCGGAAAGATCACCCATTGTGGATAGGCACCGTCAAAACCAATATAGGACATTTAGAAGCTGCTGCTGGAATTGCCGGAATGATTAAAACCGTGTTAGCTTTAAACCATGAAGAAATTCCTCCCCATCTGCATTTCCAACGGCTCAATCCTCACATATCGCTAGATTCCATCCCAGCCAAAATACCTCTCAACTTAACCTCGTGGCACCGTTCTAGCAGGCCGAGAATCGCAGGGGTTAGCTCTTTTGGATTCAGCGGAACTAACGCACATGTTATCGTTGAAGAGCCTCCAGTGCTAGAATTTAACAAAAATGCCATAGAGCGTCCATGGCACATCTTGACTTTGTCTGCCAAAACCCAGGCTGCCTTAGACCAACTAGTAAATCTCTATACAAAACAACTTCCAGAAGAAGATTTAGCAGACATCGCTTTTACAGCTAATACAGGAAGAGCTCATTTTCTCTACCGTGCCACGATCATTGCCCAATCGAAAGATGAACTTCTGCAACATTTGCGAGCTGGCGATCATTCTATGGGTCAAGCATCTGATAAACCTCCTGAAATCACTTATATGTTCACCGGGCAAACAGTAGAGAATTCAGAGTTGATGGAAACCTCGCCCGTTTTCATAGAAGCGATGGAACGCAGCAAAGGGCTATACGAATATGCCCTTTTTGAACTTTGGAAAAGCTGGGGATTTGTCCCAGATTATGTAGCGGGTGAAGGCACTGGGGATATCATTGCTGCAATTGCTGCCAAAATTATCACTTTAGAGGAGGGCTTAAGACTGATTTCTTCCAATGATAATCCGGAAAAACAGATTAAAATTGCCGGAGAAATTGATTATTGCAAGCCACAGATCGATTTCATATCTAGCTGGACAGGACAAGTGATAAGCAAAGACTGCTTAACTGCTGACTACTGGAAACCCCATGAAAACATCAGAACCATTCCTGAAGGCACATTAGTCATTTCAACTCAAAGCAATTGGAAAGATCTTCTTAAAACGTTAGCCCAACTCTACTTAAATGGTATTCAAATCGATTGGAAAGCCTTTGATAAACCGTATAACCGCAAAAAAGTGTCTTTGCCCACTTATCCTTTCCAAAGGCAAAAGTATTGGATAGATGCTTTTAGAACCACAAAACATGCCGGGCTTGAGGCTGCTTCGTGGTTTTACCAAATTTCTTGGATACCCAAGCCAATAGAAAAAACCGAGGGGCAATTGGAGAATCCCTGGCTGATCGTCTCACAAAAAGAAGAATTGATTGAAGGCTTGCAGACCAAGACAATTAAACCTGAACAGGCTATCACAGAAATCGTGGAAAAAACACCAGCAGGAGTTTTGTGGGTTGCATCGGGAGAAGATTCGTTAAAACAAGCTCTTGAATTTGTTCAAGCTTTCAGTGAACTCGAGGCTAAGCCAAGCCTCTATTTTATAACTCACGGCATCCAACCTGTTGGCCCCATCACCGATCTTGTGAATGCATCATTCAATGGCTTTTATAAAACAATAAAACTGGAAATGCCAACCTTTGATTGTCGACACATTGATCTAGGACCAGGTGAACAGCTTCTTGCAGAGGAACTTCTAGCGGCAGATCATGAAGGGCAAGTCGCTTATCGGCAAGGTATTCGCTTTGTTCCTAGACTGGTACATATACAGGAGTTAAAGCAGACAAAAGAGTTAAAGATTAATCTCGAGGGCAGCTATTTGATTACAGGCGGGATGGGAGGCCTTGGCCTTAAAGTGGCCGAATGGCTTGTCAAACAGGGTGCAAAACATCTGGTCTTGGGTGGTAGAAGTGCATCACAAAGAATCGAGATCCCCGGAGCAAAAATCGAAACCGTTGCCGTCGACATCTCACAAAGGACAGCTGTTGATGTTCTTATGCAAAAATTCGGCAACGAATGGCCTGAATTGAAAGGGATTATTCAAGCTGCCGGCGTTCTTGATGATGCTATCTTGCCCTCCCAAGATTGGAGCAAGTTTGAAAAAGTCTTTGCGCCAAAGGTGCAAGGAAGCTGGATTTTACATGAAGCTTCCCTCACTAAACCTTTAGATTTCTTCGTCTTGTTTTCTTCGGTTGCTTCCACATTGGGATCTCCGGGTCAAATCAATTATTCTTCAGCCAATGCCTATATAGACGCTCTGGTCTTTTTCCGTAAGGAGATGGGATTGCCTGCTTTGGCGATAAGCTGGGGACCTTGGGCTGAAGTTGGCCTAGCGGCCAAACTCACGGAACGGCATCGGGCCGGCGGCTTAATAGCATTCAAACCTGATGAAGGGATTAAAGCGTTTGGGTTAGCCCTTGCACAAAACCATCCTCATGTCACTGTAGCCAATGTAAATTGGGAGTTAGTCTCCTCCCGGCAAGCTTTCCTAAGTGAGTTGATCGCCGCTAAATCTGGAGAAGTGCCTAATCTTCTACAAATCCTGGCTGATTCGCTTCCTTCGGAAAGAAAGGATCTCTTGAATAATTATTTACAACAGACAGTTGGTAAAATTCTAGGGTTAACTTCCATAAATCCTGAGGTTGGTTTCTTTGAGGCTGGAATGGACTCTTTAATGACCGAAGAACTGCAAGAGAAACTGCAGGCTGATATCGGCAGTTTGCACAAGTTTCCCACTACCCTTGCCTTTGACTACCCAAGCGTGCAAAAAATTACTCAGTATTTTGAAGAACACATTTTCCCCTTGATCGGCATTAAGGCGATCGTCAATAAAGTTACTCCTGCCACAGTCACAGCAGAATCAGAGCCGATTGCGGTTATCGGCTTAGGCTGCCGCTTTCCCGGAGGGGCAACTCATCCTCAGGCCTTTTGGGAACTGTTGAAACAAGGATTCGACGGAATTACCGAGGTTCCTCTCGATAGATGGGAAATTGACTCATTTTATGATCCTGATCCTGAAGCACCCGGGAAAATGTATGTGCGCCGCTTCGGTTTCTTAGATGGCAGCATTGAGACTTTTGATGCAAATTTCTTTGGTATCAGCCCGCGTGAAGCGGAATACATGGATCCGCAGCAAAGGCTAATTTTAGAGGTCGCATGGGAAGCTTTAGAGAATTCCTGCATTGACCCTATATCTTTAAACGGATCGCACACTGGAGTATTCATAGGTGTAGGCGCCCATGATTACAATGACCTTCTTTCCGAATTGGGGAAAAGAGATGAAATTAACATTTATCTGACTACAGGAAATACAAGCAGTATATTAGCCGGACGCCTGTCATATTTCTTAGGCTTACAAGGCCCCTGCTTAGCTTTAGACACGGCTTGTTCCTCTTCACTTGTCGCCATCCATTTTGCATGTAAAAGCCTGCAAAGCGGTGCATGCCAGTTAGCCCTAGCAGGAGGTGTGAACTTGATATTGAATCCGAATATCGCGATTAGCATGTGTAAGGGGCATATGCTCGCTAAAGATGGGTATTGCAAGACCTTTGATGCAGACGCAGATGGTTATGTGCGCGGCGAAGGCTGTGGAGTTGTTATCTTAAAACGTTTTTCTGATGCCATTCGTGATCAGGACACAATCTTAGGTGTAATTAGAGCGACTGAAATTAACCAAGATGGCGCAACTTCCGGCCTCACAGTTCCGAATGGAGAGGCCCAAGCTACACTTGTTCGTCAAGCGCTAGAACAAGCTAAGCTTGAACCCGACACCATCGATTATATTGAAGCGCATGGCACGGGGACATCATTAGGGGACCCTATCGAGGTTGGAGCGTTGAGCAATGTATTCAGCGGACGAAAAGAGTTTCCTTTATGGATAAGTACCGTTAAAACAAATATAGGCCACTTAGAAGCTGGCGCAGGAATCGCCGGGTTCATAAAGACAGTGTTAGCATTAAAAAACGAAGCAATCCCTCCTCATCTCCATTTCAATCATCTTAATCCACGCATCACACTCGATTCAATCCCCGCCAAAATTCCTTTAACATTAACACCATGGCAACGCTCTAGCCGGCCGAGGATTGCAGGGATCAGCTCTTTTGGATTTAGTGGAACAAATGCCCACGCCATCGTTGAAGAGCCTCCGGTACTAGAATTCAAAAAAAATCTTGTAGATCGCCCTTATCATCTCTTGACTCTATCGGCCAAAACTCTACCTGCCTTAGATCAATTAGTCGATTTCTATATAAAACAACTGCCCGAAGAAGAAATAGCTGACATCGCCTTCACAGCTAATACAGGAAGGGCTCATTTTCCTCATCGAATCACTGTGCTTGCTCAGACAAGAGATGAACTTTTGCAACATTTGCAAACTGGCGAATACTTGATAGGCCGAGCATTCGACAAACCGCCTAAAATCATCTTCATTTTCACAGGGCAAACGATCGAAAATTCGGAGTTGATAAAAACCTCACCGGTCTTTAACGAAGCAATGGAGCGTAGCAAAGGCCTCTACGAATACGCTCTTTTTGAACTGTGGAAAAGCTGGGGAGTCGTCCCAGATTATGTGACAGGTGAAGGCAACAGCGATGCCATCGCTGCAATTGCAGCGGGGATGATCACTATAGAAGAAGGGATAAGGCTTATAGAGGTACGCAATAATCCGGCTGAACTCGATAAAGTAGCTAAAGAAATTCGGTATCAGGAGCCTCAAATCGGTTTCATATCCAGTTGGACAGGACAAGTCATTCGCAAAGAAGGTTTGACTCCCGACTACTGGAAACCGCATGATATTATCCGAAATATTCCTGAAGGCGCATTAGTCATTTCAACTCAAAATAGTTGGAAAGATCTCCTTCAAACATTGGCCCAACTCTACTTAAATGGCATTCAAATCGATTGGAAAGCCTTTGACAAGCCTTACAATCGCAAAAAAGTACCTTTACCCACCTATCCTTTCCAAAGGGAGAGGTATTGGGCTGAAACGCTGAAGGCACATAAAAAACGCATCTTGCAGCCTCAGGCCCACCCACTGCTTGGAGAGCTTATCCCCTCCCCTTCCAAAGAGAAGCTGTTTAGGAATGAAATTGATTTGGATTTTCTCTCTTATCTTGAAGACCATAAAATATTTAATACCATTCTATTTCCAGGAGCCGGTTTTTTAGTGCTCATGCAAACAGCCGGCGATAAGCTCTTTCAAAGTCAATCGTTTACAATTAACAATCTCATTATTGAGCAGCCTCTAGCCCTCGAAATGAAAAAACAAATACCGATAGAACTTCTTGCCAATCCCAAAGATGGAGGATACTCCGTTTCGATATATAGCATCGAAAAACAATCATGGATCCTTCATGCAACAGGCGAACTTTCAACTTCAGAACTCTCCCCTGGGCTCAAAATGGAATGGGAGCATATGCGAAGTGTTTGCCCAAAATCTATAGATATTGATGCTCTGTATAGTCGATTTGATGCCCTGGGATTGCATTATGGGAAGCAATTTCAAACTCTTCGAAAAATATGGACCGGAAACAATGAATTCATCGCTGAACTCGAAGGTGACGCCTCCTCTGCCCTAATTGATGGCAGCTTGCAAGCCCTAGCCACTCTTTCAAAAGACGAAGGAGGACAACGTAGTGTATATCTTCCCTATAGTATTGATAGGGTTATATGTTTATCTGAATTAGGAACCTCCATCCGCATCCATGGCAAACTGACGGAAGTAACAGATACCAGCACCACTGCCGAGATCGAAATCTTTTCTTATGACGGCAAGCCGCTCCTAAAAATCGAAGGCTTCCATACTAGAAAAACTGACCAAAACCATCTTCAACAAATGTTAGCAAAGCAAGCAGAAATTGGCGCTGCAGCTTGGTTTTATCAAATTTGCTGGCAGCCGAAGCCATTAGACAACATCGATGAGCAACTGAAATCTCCATGGTTGATCGTCTCTCAAGAAGAAATCAAAATTGAAGGCTTGCAGTCCAAAGTAGTTAAGCATGATCCGGCCGTAAATGATATTGTGGAAAATCCGCCCGCTGGTATCTTGTGGTATGCTTCAGGAAAGGATTCGTTAAAATACGCACTTGAGCTTGTACAAGCGCTTGGCAAACTCGAAACTAAACCCAGCTTGTACTTTATCACCCAAGGCATACAACCTGTTGGCCCTATTATCGATCTGGATAATTCAACATTCAATGGTTTCTATAAGACATTGAAACTTGAGATGCCTACTTTTGACTGCCGGCATATCGACCTTGCTCCTAACGAGAAAGTTCCATTGAAGGAACTTCTAGCACTTGACCAAGAGGGGCAAGTTGCTTATCGCCAAGGTGTCCGTTATGTTGCGCGCTTCCTTCCAACTGGAAAAGTCAAACGTTCAGGCAAGAGCCTTCTGATCCCCATCGCCAAAGCCTATAAACTAGAAACATCATCTAAAGGATCCCTAGAAAATCTTTACTTAAAACCGGAGGATAACATCTCTACGCCAGCCCCTCATGAAATTTCAATTGAAGTTAAAGCGGCAGGCTTAAATTTCCGCGATGTCTTAAACGCCATGGGCCTTTATCCTGGAGATCCCGGTCCTTTAGGCTGTGAATGCGCTGGCATAGTGACTGCTGTCGGTAAGGATGTTGTTAAGTTTAAAGTTGGCGACCGGGTTGCAGGCTTTGGCTCAGGCTGCTTTGCCTCCAATGTCGTAAGTTCAGCCGATTTTTTCAACATTATCCCCTCTAACCTTAAATTTACAGAAGCCGCAGTGATTCCTATTGTATTTTCAACCGCCTATTATGGCTTAATTAAACTAGCCCAACTTAAAGCAGGCGATAGGGTTCTCATCCATGCTGCAGCAGGCGGAGTGGGGTTGGCTGCCGTCGAGATTGCCCAACAAGTTGGCGCTGAAATTTACGCTACGGCAGGCAGTCAAGACAAGCAAGCTTATCTACGTTCTTTAGAAGTGTCCCATATTTATAACTCTAGAACTTTAGACTTTGCTGAAGAAATCTTACGCGACACGCAAGGACAGGGAGTGGATGTCATTCTCAATTCATTAACCGGTGAAGGGTTTATTGCCAAGACAGTAAGTGCTTGCCATCAGAATGCACGTTTCGTTGAGATCGGTAAGAGGGATATCTGGTCTAAAGAAGTCATGGATAAAGCACGTTCAGATATTGACTACTTCATACTTGCCTTAGATGACTTAATGGTCCAACAGCCACAAGAAGTAACCCCCATATTGAAACTTGTTGTAGAGCAGTTTGCCAAAAACAAATTCAAACCCCTTCCTTATGTAACTTTTACTATAACCGATGCAGAAAGAGCTTTTGAATATTTGCAAAGGGCGAAAAACATCGGCAAAGTAATCCTCACATTACCGGAAAGCAAACAACTCAAAATTGATCCTGAAGGAAGCTATTTGATTACAGGCGCGTTTGGCGGCCTAGGCCAAAAAGTTGCTGAATGGCTCGCCAAACAAGGTGCAAAACATCTCGTTTTGGCCGGTAGAAAGACCACAAAAAAAATCGAGTTTCCAAATGCAGTGGCTGAGACAATTGCAATCGATATCTCCCAAAGGCCATCTGTAGATACCCTCATGCAAAAATTCGGAACCGATTGGCCACCATTGAAAGGAATCATCCATGCCGCAGGTGTCCTGGATGATGGCATTTTATCCTCGCAAGATTGGAGCAGGTTTGAAAATGTCTTTGCGCCTAAGGTCAAGGGAAGTTGGAATTTACACGAAGCCTCATTAGCTAAACCCCTTGACTTCTTCGTCCTATTTTCTTCGATCGCTTCATCGATAGGATCCCCCAGTCAAATTAACTACTCATCAGCCAATGCCTATATGGATGCTCTGGCCTCATACCGTCAGGAGAAAGGATTGCCTGCTTTGTCAATTAGCTGGGGACCCTGGGCTGAAGTCGGTATGGCTGCAAAGCTAACTGAACAACATCGGGCTGGCGGTTTTATCGCATTTAAACCCGAGGATGCGATTAAAGCATTTGAACTAGCCCTCACACAAATACATCCTCATGTATCTATAGCCAACATAGACTGGAAGCTTGTCCACTCTGAACAAACATTCCTAAGCGAAATGACTGTAACCAAAACTTCTGAAGCACCTATTCTTCTCCAACGCCTGACTGACGCGCTGCCATCAGAAAGAAAAGATATATTGACCGATTATCTTCAAAGGACTGTGGGTAAAATTTTGGGAATATCCTCTTTAAATCCGGAGCTTGGCTTCTTTGATGCAGGCATGGATTCGCTAATGGCCGTTGAATTGCGTAACAAGCTGCAAGCGGATATAGGCAGCACGCATGTATTTACAGCCACTCTTTCTTTCGATTATCCAAGCGTATTAAAACTTTCTCAATACTTTGAAGAGCATATTTTCCCCTTAATCGGCATCAAGGCGATAATCAAAAAGGCCAAAGAAACAGTGGCCCTAGTAGAAATAGACCAAATAGCCATTATTGGGCTTGGTTGCCGCTTTCCCGGAGGCGCCAATGATCCTAAAGCGTTTTGGGAACTCCTGAAACAAGGATATGATGGAACAATAGAAATCCCTAAAGACCGATGGGATATTAATTCATTTTATGATCCCAATCCTGAAGCCCCTGGGAAAATGTATATACGCAGGGGTGGTTTCTTGAATATCCCCGTCGATATGTTTGATGCAAATTTCTTCGGCATCAGCCCGCGGGAAGCAGAATGCATGGATCCGCAGCAAAGGCTGTTTTTAGAAGTGGCTTGGGAAGCTTTAGAAAACGCCTGCATTAATCCCTTATCTTTAAATAGCTCAAAAACAGGTGTATTTGTAGGGTTATGCACCCATGATTATGCCGACATTATGTCTTCATTAGAAGAGATCAATGTTTATCAATCCACAGGAAACGCCGGCAGCATCTTAGCCGGTCGATTGTCCTATTTCTTAGGGTTGCAAGGACCTAGCGTAGTGGTAGACACGGCTTGCTCTTCATCGCTTTATTCCATCCACTCCGCTTGCAAAAGCCTGCAAAACGGAGAAAGCAAACTTGCTTTAGCGGGCGGTATAAACATTCTGCTGAATCCGGCAATAATGATTAGCTTTTGTCAGGGCCACCTGCTTGCAAAAGATGGGCATTGCAAAACCTTTGACGCTGATGCAGATGGCTATGTACGCAGTGAAGGATGTGGAATTATTGTATTGAAACGCCTTTCCGATGCAATTCGGGACCAAGACCCCATTTATGGAGTAATAAGAGCAACATCTATCAATCAGGATGGAGCAACATCGGGGATTACCGTTCCTAACGGCGAAGCTCAAACAGCACTCATTCAGCAAGCCCTCGCATATGCTGAACTAGAGCCCAATGCCATCGATTATATCGAAGCCCATGGCACGGGCACATCATTAGGTGACCCTATTGAGGTTGGGGCATTGAGCGCTGTCTTCAAAGGAAGGAAAGATCATCCTTTATGGATAGGAACTGTCAAAACCAACATTGGACATCTTGAAGCTTCCTCTGGTGTCGCCGGGGTCATAAAAACAGTTCTAGCATTAAATCACGAAGCTATCCCTCCTCATCTTCATTTTCAACATCTTAATCCTCACATTTCTCTAGACTCAATTCCAGCTCAAATTCCTCTCACTTTAACCCCTTGGCAACGATCCAACCGACCGCGGATTGCAGGAGTCAGCGCTTTCGGGGTTAGCGGAACTAATGCGCATGCAATCATTGAAGAGCCTCCGCTAATAAAAATTAAGAAAAATGCCATAGATCGCCCTTGGCATATCTTGACCCTGTCAGCCAAAACTCAGCCTGCATTAGATCAACTAGTTGAACTCTATACAAAACAATTGCCGGAAGAAGATTTATCTGACATCGCCTTCACAGCTAATACAGGAAGGGCTCATTTTATTCATCGCATTACTGCAGTCGCTCAAACAAGAGATGAGCTTTTGGATCATTTGCAAACAGGCGATTATTTGATCAGCCAAGCCCCCCTCAAGCCTACTAAGATTACCTTCTTCTTCTCAGGACAAATTGTCGATAGTACAGAGTTGATGGAAACTTCATCAGTCTTCAAAGATGCAATGGAACGAAGCCATGGTCTCTATGAATATGCTCTGTTTGAGCTTTGGAAAAGCTGGGGAATTGTCCCCGACTATATCGCAGGCGAAGGCATCGGGGATATCATTGCCGCAATTGCTGCCCAAATAATCACTTTAGAGGAAGGTTTAAAACTGATTGCCTCCAAGGATAATCTAGATGTACAGGTGAAAATTGCTAAAGCCATCTTATATCGTGAACCACAGATCGGGTTCATATCAAGTTGGACGGGCCAAGTCATTCGCAAAGAAGGTTTGACTGCTGACTATTGGATACCACATGAAAGCGTCAGAAACATTCCTGAAGGCACCCTAGTCATATCTACTCAAACCACTTGGAAAGAGCTCCTTAAAACGCTAGCGCAACTCTACCTAAACGGCATTCAAATCGATTGGAAAGCCTTTGATCAACCATACAACCGCAAAAAAGTGTCTTTGCCCACCTATCCTTTCCAAAGAGAGCGGTATTGGATTGAAGCGCTGAAGATACAAAAGAAACGCATCTTACCGTCACAGTCCCATCCATTGCTCGGTGAATTTATTGCCTCCCCTTCCGAAGAGAAACTGTTCAGGAATGAAATCGATTTGGATTTTCTCCCCTATCTTAAGGACCATAAAGTATTTGATACTATTCTCTTTCCAGGAGCCGGTTTTTTAGAGCTTATACACGCAGCAGGAACTAAGCTTTTTCAAGGTGAAACATTTACAATCAACAATCTCGTTATCGAACAGCCTCTGGCCTTCGATATTAAAAAACCAACCTTGATAGAACTTCTTGCCAAGCCCAAAGATGGAGGATACTCCGTTTCGGTATATAGCATCGAAAAGCAATCATGGATCCTTCATGCAAAAAGCGAACTTTCGACGTCTGAACCCTCTCCTGCGCTAAAAATGGAATGGGATCAATTGCGAAGTGTATGCCAAAAATCTATAGATATTGATGCTCTGTATAGTCGGTTTGAGGCCATGGGATTCCACTACGGAAAGCAATTTCAAACCCTTCGAAAATTATGGACCGGAAACAATGAGCTCATTGCTGAACTCGAAGGTGAGGCTTCCTCTGCGCTAATCGATGGCTGCTTGCAGGCCCTTGCACCCCTCGCAAAAAAAGAAGACGGTCAAGATAATAGTGTTTTTCTGCCCTATAGTATCGATCAGATCAGTTGTTATTCTAAAATAGGAACCTCCATACGCATTCATGGCAAATTGATGCAAGTAACTGAGGATAGCTCAATTGCAGAGATCGAAATCTTTTCTTGCGATGGCAAGCCTCTTATGAAAATTGATGGTTTTCATGCTAGGAGAACTAATCAAAACACTCTTGAACAAATCTTAGCAAAACAAACTGGACTTGGAGCATCCTCTTGGTTTTATCAAATTTCTTGGCTGCCCAAACCGTTAGAAAAAACCGAACAGACTCTGAAAAGTCCCTGGTTGATCGTCTCACAAGAAGAAGAAGAGATTGAAGGTTTACAGTCCAAAAAAATTAAGCCCGAACAAGCTGTAAAAGAGATAGTGGAAAATCCCCCCGCGGGAATTTTATGGTTCGCTTCGGGAGAAGATTCGTTAAAATATGCCCTTGAGCTTGTTCAAACTCTTGGCAAACTCGAGGCAAAACCAAGCCTCTACTTCATTACCCATGGCATTCAACCCGTGGGCCCGATAACAGATCTTGAGAATACGACAATCAACGGATTTTATAAGACATTAAAATTGGAGATGCCGACTCTTGACAGCCGGCATATCGATCTAGGGCCCAATGAAAAGCTTCCAGCGGAGGAACTCCTTGCCTCAGACCAAGAAGGGCAGGTTGCTTATCGAAAAGGACTCCGATATGTCCCTAGATTGTTAAAGTCGCCGCCAGAACCCAAACAATTAAAAATTGATTCTAAGGGCAGTTATTTGATTACCGGTGGGTTTGGCGGTCTCGGACTTAAAGTTGCCGAATGGCTTGTCAAACAGGGCGCAAAACATCTGGTTTTGGTGGGCAGAAGGACCCCTCAAAAAATCGAGATTCCTAATGCTGCGGTGAAGATTGTAGCCATGGATATCTCCCAAAGGCCAGCTGTTGATGCCCTAATGCTAAAATTCGGAAGTGAATGGCCGGAATTGAAAGGAATCATCCACGCTGCTGGCGTCCTGGATGATGGTATTATAGCTTCCCAAGATTGGAGCCGATTCGAAAAAGTATTTGAACCTAAGATCCAGGGAAGCTGGAACTTGCATGAAGCCTCTTTAACGAAGCCTTTAGATTTCTACGTCCTATTTTCTTCTATAGCTTCCTCCATGGGATCCCCCGGTCAAATCAACTATGCTTCAGCCAATGCCTATATGGATGCGTTAGCCTACTTCCGTCAGGAGAAGGGATTGCCAGCCTTGACAATTAGTTGGGGTCCCTGGGCTGAAGTTGGCTTGGCAGCCAAGCTTACGGAACTCCATAGAGCAATCGGTTTTACAGCTTTCAAACCTGATGAGGGAATTAAAGCTTTTGAATTGGCTCTCACACAAACCCTTCCTCACATTTCGATAGGAAATGTGGATTGGAAGTTAGTTCCCTTTCGACAAACTTTCCTAAGTGAGCTAATCGCTGCTAAACCTGCAGAAGAGCCTATTCTTCTCCAACTCTTGACAGACGCGCTTCCTTCGGAAAGAAAGGAGATCTTAACAGAATACCTGCAACATACAGCGGGTAAAATTTTAGGCATTTCTTCCTTAGATCCAGAGCTCGGCTTCTTTGTTGCTGGGATGGATTCCCTCATGACCGAAGAACTGTATGAGAAGCTTCAGGCTGACATGGGCAGCGAGTATCATTTACCGAATACAATAGTTTTTGATTATCCAACAGTTAATAAATTATCAGACTATATTATTAATCTAATACCAACTGATGAAGAAAATAATATAGGATATAGTAAAATAGAATCAGAAAAAGAAGCAAAAGAAATTGAAGAAAAATTCGTAAGAATAAGAAGTGAGACTGTTGCGAAAGAGGTTAAAAACATGAGTATAGAAGAAATTAGACAATTCCTTAAAAAGGACTAGTATATTTATGGATCGAGAAGGGGATTTATTACAAGACTTGCAATTAGCCGTTATCAAGCTTAAAACAACGCAATTAGAACTTGAGGACCTTAAAAAGCAAGTCAATGAACCTATCGCTATCATAGGAATGAGTTGCCGTTTTCCCGGTGGCGCAAATGACCCTCAAGCTTTTTGGGATCTCCTTAAACAGGGGTATGATGGAATTACCGAAATCCCTCGAGAACGATGGGATATTGATTCTTTTTATGATCCTGATCCTGAAGCCCCTGGGAAAATGTATGTGCGCCGCAGCGGTTTCTTGAATACGAGTATTGATAAGTTTGACGCTTCTTTCTTTGGAATTAGCCCCCGCGAAGCTGAATACATGGATCCGCAGCAAAGGCTGATTTTAGAAGTCGCTTGGGAAGCTTTAGAGAATTCCTGCATTGATCCAATATCTTTAAACGGCTCACCAACGGGCGTTTTTATAGGCGTATCCAATCTTGATTATTCCACCCTTATCGGTAGCTTGGGATCAATGGAAAACATCAATGCTTACATAGGATCAGGAAATGCCGCTAGTGCTTTAGCTGGACGTTTGTCCTATTTCTTTGGCCTGCAAGGCCCCTGCTTGGCAGTTGACACAGCCTGTTCCTCTTCGCTTGTTGCCCTTAACTCTGCCTGCAAAAGTTTGCAATCTAGAGATTGCCAATTAGCTCTTGTAGGGGGGGTAAACATCATGTTAAATCCAGGGACCACAATTATGGAATGTAAGTCCCATATGCTATCAAAGGATGGATATTGCAAAACATTTGATGCAGAAGCGGATGGTTTTGTCCGAAGTGAAGGATGCGGAGTGATTGTCTTAAAACGCCTTTCTGAGGCTACTAGGAATCATGACCACATTTTAGGTGTTATTAGAGCTACAACTGTAAATCAGGATGGCATAACTTCCGGGTTTACAGTGCCTAATGGAGAAGCTCAAACAACACTGCTTAGGGAAGCTCTTGCACATGCTAAACTAGAGCCAAACTCCATTGACTACATCGAAGCCCACGGTACCGGCACATCATTAGGCGACCCAATCGAGGTAAAAGCATTAGGCAATGTATTCAGTGGACAAAGAGAGAATCCCTTGTGGATAGGCACAGTCAAAACCAATGTAGGTCACCTAGAAGCAGCTGCTGGGATCGTCGCCGTCATCAAAACAGTCTTAGCTTTAAATCATGAAGCGATCCCTCCCCATCTCCATTTCAAACATCTCAATCCGCACATCTCACTTGATTCGATTCCCGCCAAGATTCCTTTGACATTAACACCATGGCAACGATCAAGCCGACCGAGGATCGCGGGTGTCAGTTCCTTTGGCTTTAGCGGAACAAATGCGCATGCCATCATCGAAGAGCCTCCTGTGATAGAACACAAAAAAAATCTTGTAGATCGCTCCTGGCATATCTTGACCTTGTCAGCCAAAACCCGGCCTGCCTTAGACCAACTCATTGATCTCTATGCCAAACATCTGCCGGAAGAAGACTTAGCCGACATCGCGTTCGCAGCTAATACAGGAAGGGGTCATTTTTCCCATCGCGTCACTGTAGTTGCTCAAACGAGAGATGAACTACTGCAATGTTTGCATAAAGGAGATTATTTGATTGGCCACTTTCCCGCCAAACCTAATAAAGTTGCTTTCTTTTTCACCGGTAAAACCGTTGAGAATGCTGAGTTGATTGAAACTTCGCCAGTGTTCAAAGAAGCGATGGAACGGAGCCGCGGCCTTTACGAATACGCTCTCTTTGAATTGTGGAAAAGCTGGGGAATTGTCCCTGATTACGTAGCAGGCGAAGGCATCGGCGATATCATTGCCGCAATCGCTGCTGGGATGATCACTTTAGAAGAAGGTTTAAGGCTTATAGACGCAAGCAAGAATCCAGATGAACTCGATCAAGTAGCTAAAGAAATCCGCTACCATAATTCTCAAATTGGGTTCATATCTAGCTGGACGGGCCAAGTCATTCGAAAAAAGAGATTAACTTCTGACTACTGGAAACCTCACGCGAACATGAAAAATATTCCTGAAGGCACCCAAGTAATTTCAACTCAAAGCAATTGGAAAAATCTCCTACAAATGCTAGCCCAACTCTACTTAAATGGCCTTCGAATCGATTGGAAAGCTTTTGATAAACCCTACAATCGCAAAAAAGTATATTTGCCCACCTATCCTTTCCAAAGAGAGCACTATTGGGTTGAAGCACTTAAGACACAAAAGAAAAAGATCTTGGCCCCTCAAGCCCATCCATTGCTTGGAGAGCTTATCCCCTCCCCATCAGAAGAGAAGCTGTTTCGAAATGAAATCGATTTGGATTTTCTTCCTTATCTTAAAGATCATAAAGTCTTCGGTAGCATCTTGTTTCCGGGAGCCGGTTTTACAGAGCTTATGCACGCAGCAGGAGTTAAACTCTTTCATGGTCAATATTTTACAATCAACAATCTCGTTATCGAGCAACCTCTGGCCCTGGACAGTAATAAAGCAATTCCCATAGAGCTTCTTGCCTCACCAAAAGAAGGGGGATATACCGCTTCTATATATAGCATCGAGGAACAAGCATGGATCCTTCATTCAAAAGGCGAACTTTCAATGTCAGAGCCTTTGCCTCCCCTAAAATTGGAATGGGAGTATCTCCAGAGCGTTTGTCAAAACTCTATAGACGTAAATTCGCTGTATAATCAATTTGAGGCTCTAGGATTGCATTACGGAAAGCAATTTCAAACCCTTCGCAACCTTTGGACCGGAAACAACGAATTCATTGCTGAACTTGAAGGCGATGCTTCCTCTGCGCTGATTGACGGCAGCTTACAGGCCCTAGCCTCTATTGCAAAAAAAGAAGGCGCTCAAAATAGTGTTTTTCTGCCTTATAGTATCGACAAGATCAGTTGTTATACTGAAATAGGGACCTCCATACGAATTCATGGCAAACTAACGCAAACAACTGAAGATAGCTCCACTGCAGAAATCGAAATTTTTTCTTACGATGGCAAGCCGCTAATGAAAATTGAAGGGTTCCGTGCAAGGAGAACGAATCAAGACACTCTTGAACAAATGTTAGCAAAACAAGTAGGAATTGGTGCATCCTCCTGGTTTTATCAAATTTCTTGGCTGCCCAAGCCTTTAGAAAAAACAGAAAAGACGCTGAAAATTCCCTGGCTGATTGTCTCGCAAAAGGAAGAAGAGATCGAAGGCTTGCAAGCGAAGATAACAAGACCCAAACAGGCTGTCACAGAGGTTGTGGAAAATTCGCCCTCTGGGATTTTGTGGTTTGCTTCGGGAGAAGATTCGTTAAA
This sequence comes from uncultured Parachlamydiaceae bacterium, assembly GCA_963801335.1. Classification (GTDB taxonomy): domain Bacteria; phylum Chlamydiota; class Chlamydiia; order Chlamydiales; family Parachlamydiaceae; genus CAWDEQ01. The sequence continues at coordinate 60,373 of CAWDEQ010000001.1, forward strand.
ATACGCATTAGAGCTTGTTCAAGCTCTTGGCAAACTCGAGACTAAACATAGCCTCTATTTCATCACTCGTGGTATCCAACCCGTTGGCCATATAACCGACCTTGAAAATGCCCCATTCAATGGCTTTTATAAGACATTAAGACAGGAGATGCCAACACTTGACTGCCGGCATATCGATCTAGGGCTCAATGAAAAGCTGCCAGTTGAGGAACTTCTTGCCACTGACCAAGAAGGGCAAGTCGCATATGCCCAAGGGATTCGTTATGTCCCTCGATTGCAGTATAGCTCAAAAGTAAAACGCTCGGGTAAGAAGCTGCTAATTCCCCTTGCCTCAGCATTCCAACTGGATACATCTGCTAAAGGATCATTTGCCAATCTTTATTTACGACCCTATGAGAAAATCGCAACAGTAGGACCCCGTGAGGTTGCAGTTGAAGTAAAAGCAGCGGGCTTAAATTTCCGCGATGTTTTAGTCGCAATGGGATTTCAAGTTGGCCAACCGGGCCCCTTAGGAGGAGAATGCGCCGGGATTGTGATGAGTGTGGGTAAGGATGTCACCGAGTTCAAGCCAGGCGATCGGGTTGTAGGATTTGGTTACTTTGCCTCCCATATTGTGGCCCCTACCGAATTTTTCACCCTAATGCCCCCCAAACTTAAATTTACGGAAGCAGCGGCAATTCCTGTTGTATTTTCAACGGCCTACCAAGCTTTAATCAATTTAGCTAAAATTAAAGCAGGCGAGAAAGTTCTCATTCATGCGGCAGCAGGCGGCGTAGGATTGGCTGCCATTCAAATCGCGCAACAAGTCGGAGCTGAAATCTATGCTACAGCCAGCAGTCAAGAAAAGCACACTTACCTTCGATCTTTAGGCATCAACCACATTTATAACTCCAGAATCTTGGACTATGCGGATGAAATCAATCGCGACACCCAAGGGCAAGGTGTGGATATCGTGCTCAACTCTTTGTCTGGGGAAGGCTTTATCGCCAAGACGGTGAGCGTTTCTCATCAAGGAGCTCGCTTTGTCGAGATTGGCAAAAGAAACATCTGGTCTAAAGAAATGATGCATGAAATACGATCAGACATTGATTACTTCATCTTAGCCCTTGATGATACAACGGTCTATCCACCACAGGAACTAAATAACTTGCTGCAAACAGTCGTAGGGCAATTTGCAGAGGGAAAATTCAAGGCGCTTCCCTGCACTTGCTACCCTATTACTGACGCGGAAAGCGGTTTTGAATACTTACAAAGAGCCAAAAACATCGGCAAAGTCGTTCTAACCTTTCCCGAAGGCCAACAATTAAAAATCGATCCTGCAAGCAGTTATTTGATTACCGGTGGGCTTGGCGGCCTAGGTCTTAAAGTTGCCGAATGGCTTGCCAAACAAGGTGCAAAGCATCTCGTTTTGGCAGGTAGAAGGATATCTCAAACAATCGAAATTCCAAACACAACTGTTGAAACCGTAGCGATCGATATTTCTCAAAAGCCGGCTGTTGATGCACTGATGCAAAAATTCGGAAGAGAATGGCCGGAATTAAAGGGGATAATTCATGCCGCTGGCATCATTGACGATGGTATCTTGGCTTCTCAAGATTGGAGCAGATTTGCAAAAGTCTTTGCGCCTAAAGTCAAAGGAAGCTGGAATTTGCATGAGGCCTCTTTAACCAAACCTTTAGATTTCTTCGTCCTATTTTCTTCCATTGCTTCCTCTCTAGGATCTCCGGGTCAAATTAATTACGCTTCAGCCAATGCTTATATGGATGCTCTGGCCTACTTCCGTCAGGAGAAGGGATTGCCCTCTCTGGCGATTAGTTGGGGACCGTGGGCTGAAGTTGGCTTAGCAGCCAAGCTTACGGAACGCCATAGAGCAGGGGGCTTTACGGCTTTCAAACCCGATGAGGGGATTAGAGCTTTTGCATTGGCGCTCACACAATCCTCCTGCCCTCACGTGTCTATAATCGATGTAAATTGGAAGTTAGTTCCTTCGCAGCAATCCTTTCTTAGTGAGTTGATCGTAGCCAAATCTGCAGAAACACCTATTCTTCTCCAACGTTTGACCGAAGCGCTTCCCTCTGAAAGAAAGGACCTTTTAACCAATTATCTGCAACAGATTGTCGGTAAAATCCTAGGATTATCCTCTATAAATCCCGAGCTTGGCTTCTTCGAAGCCGGGATGGATTCCTTAATGACTGAAGAACTGCAAGAGAAGATTCAGGGTGATATAGGCAGTTTGCATAAGTTTCCTGCTACTCTAGCCTTTGACTATCCAAGTATCCAAAAACTTACTCAGTATTTTGAGATACATATTTTCCCCTTAATAGGCATCAAGGCGATCGTCCAAAAAGCAGCTCCAACCAAAGACATTGTAGAATCAGATCGGATCGCCATTATCGGCCTAAGCTGCCGTTTCCCAGGAGGGGCAAATCATCCTCAGGCTTTTTGGGAACTTCTTAACCAGGGGTATGATGGAATTACCGAAGTCCCATCAGATCGATGGGATATCGACTCCTTTTATGATCCTGATCCAGAAGCTCCAGGGAAAATGTATGCGCGCAAGGGAGGCTTTTTAAACGGAAACATCCAGACATTTGACGCTGACTTCTTTGGAATCAGCCCACGTGAAGCAGAGTACATGGATCCGCAGCAAAGATTGCTCCTAGAAGTCGCATGGGAAGCTTTAGAGAATTCCTGCATTGATCCATTAACTTTAAATGGCTCAGCAACGGGAGTTTTTATAGGCACATGTTCTCATGATTATTCTGACCTACTCGGCAGTTTGGGGTCAGTAGATATCATTAACGCTTACTTAGGCACAGGAAACTCTGCTAGTCTTTTATCCGGTCGCTTATCTTTTTTCTTAGGTTTGCAAGGACCCAGTATGACTATAGATTCTGCTTGTTCTTCTTCTCTTGTAACCATCCATTCTGCATGCAAAAGCCTTCAAAACGGTGAGTGCCAACTAGCTCTTGCCGGTGGAGTAAACCTATTGTTGAATCCAGGCGATACGATTTACGCTTGCAAAGCCCATATGCTGGCAAAGGATGGGTATTGTAAAACCTTTGATGCCGAAGCTGATGGCTTTGTGCGCGGCGAAGGTTGCGGATTGATAGTCTTAAAACGCTTTTCCGATGCAATCAAAGATCAAGACCCTATCTTGGGAATGATCAGAGCTATAGCAGTCAATCAGGATGGTTCCACCTCAGGCCTCACAGTTCCGAATGGCGAAGCGCAAACAGCACTGATTCGCCACACACTAGAACAATCAAAGCTTGCGCCCGATGCTATCGATTATATTGAAGCCCATGGAACAGGCACCTCTTTAGGCGATCCCATCGAGGTGGGAGCGTTAAACAACGTTTTCAGCGGACGAAAGGATCACCCCTTGTGGCTAGGAACTGTCAAATCCAATATTGGCCATCTTGAAGGTGCTGCTGGAGTCGCCGGAGTCATAAAAACAGTGTTAGCTTTAAACCATGAAGCGATTCCTCGCCATCTCCATTTCAATCACCTCAATCCTCGCATCTCGCTTGATTCGATCCCCGCTAAAATTCCCCTGACATTAACTCCATGGCGACGCTCTAGCCGGCCGAGGATTGCAGGCATAAGCTCCTTTGGATTTAGTGGAACTAACGCGCATGCCATCATTGAAGAGCCTCCAGTAAGAGAATATAAGAAAAATGCCCAAGATCGCTCGTGGCATCTCTTGACACTATCAGCCAAAACTCAAGTTGCCTTGGACCAACTAGTTGAATTCTATGCAAAACAACTGCCGGAAGAAGATTTAGCCGACATCGCTTTTACAGCTAACACCGGAAGGGCTCATTTTCCACATCGCATTACTGTAGTTGCTCAAACAAAAGGGGAACTTCTGCAACGTTTGCAAACAGGAGAATATTTGATTGACCAGGCTCCTGCCAAATCTCCCAAAGTTGCTTTCTTTTTTACGGGACAAAACATTGAGCATGCAGAGTTAATGGAAACCTCGCCGGTCTTTAAAGAGGCAATGGAGCGAAGCCGCGGCCTCTACGAATACGCTCTCTTTGAGTTGTGGAAAAGCTGGGGCATTGTCCCCGACTATGTTGCAGGCGAAGGCATAGGCGATATTATTTCCTCAATTGCTGCGGGAATGATCCCTTTAGAAGAAGGTTTAAACCTGATTGCTTCCAAGGACAATCTGGATCAACAGATGAAAATTGCCCAAAATATCTCTTATCAGGAGCCACAGATAGGTTTTATCTCCAGTTGGACAGGACAAATCATACGCAAAGAGGGCTTGGCTGCCGACTACTGGAAACCCCATGAAAGCATCAGAAATGTTCCTGAAGGCACCTTGGTAATTTCAATTCAAGGCAGTTGGAAAGATCTGCTTCAAACACTAGCTCAACTCTACTTAAATGGAATTCAAATCGATTGGAAAACCTTTGATAAACCTTACAACCGCAAAAAAGTATCCTTACCCACTTATCCTTTTCAAAGAGAGCGCTATTGGGTTGAAGCGCTTAAGACTCAGAAGAAACGCATCTTGCCGCCCCAAGCCGAACAACGGATTTATCAAACCAATGCAACAGAAACGCCTATTCTCCTCCAAAGCTTGACTGACGCACTTCCTTCTGAAAGAAAGGACATCTTAACTGACTATCTGCAAAGAGCTGTTGGCAATATTTTAGGGAAATTCTCTATAAATCCTGAGCTTGGTTTCTTTGAAGCAGGTATGGATTCCTTAATGACTGAAGAGCTATATGAGAAGTTTCAAGCTGATATAGGCAGTCTTCATAAGTTTCCTCCTACTCTAGCCTTTGATTATCCTAGCGTGTTAAAGCTTGCTCAGTACTTTGAAGAACATGTTCTCCCCTTAATCGGCATCAAGACGGTAGCTTTAAAACCAATTCCTACCAAACTCAAAGTCAAATTAGATCAGATCGCCATTATAGGTCTTAGCTGCCGTTTCCCCGGAGGGGCAAATCAACCTCAGGCCTTTTGGGATCTCCTTAAACAAGGATATGATGGTATTTCCGATGTTCCTCCTGACCGATGGGATGCGGACTCTTTTTATGACCCTGATCCTAAAACCCCCGGAAAAATGTATGTGCGGCGTAACGGTTTCTTAAATACGAGTATCGATACCTTTGATGCTGATTTCTTTGGAATAAGTCCGCGCGAAGCAGAATACATGGATCCGCAGCAAAGGCTGCTTTTAGAAGTCGCATGGGAATCATTGGAACAAGCCTGTATCAATCCACTATCTCTAAAAGGCTCACAAACGGGTGTCTTTATTGGCGTAGCTTCACATGATTATTTAGACCTTATCAATAACTCGGAATCTCTAGAAAGCATTACCGCTTATATGGCAACAGGAAGTGCGGGTAGTGTATTAGCTGGACGTTTATCCTATTTCTTAGGATTGCAAGGCCCTAGTGTACCTTTAGACACAGCCTGCTCTTCTTCGCTTGTCGCTCTTCATTATGCATGCAAAAGCTTACAAATCGGAGAATGTCAACTGGCTCTTGCCGGGGGAGTAAACCTACTCTTGAGTCCCGCCACTACGATTTTCACTTGTAAATCCCGAATGCTGGCCAAAGATGGATATTGCAAAACTTTTGATGCTGAAGCAGATGGTTATGTGCGCAGCGAAGGCTGTGGAGTCATCGTCTTAAAACGTCTTTCAGATGCAATTAATGATCGAGATCCAATCTTGGGAGTGATCAGAGCGACAACAGTCAATCAGGATGGTACAACTTCAGGGATCACTGTTCCAAGTGGAGAAGCGCAAGTAGATTTAATTAGGCAAGCACTCGCAAATGCTGATCTGGAACCTAATGATATCGATTATATCGAAGCCCATGGCACCGGTACGACTTTAGGCGACCCGATCGAAGCAGGGGCATTAAGCACTATATTTAGCGGAAGAAACGATCATCCTTTGCTACTGGGAACTGTCAAAACCAACATAGGACACCTGGAAGCTGCTGCTGGCATCGCCGGGGTCATTAAAACAGTGCTGGCTTTAAACCATGAAGCAATCCCTGCTCATATCCATTTCCAACAACTCAATCCTCGTATCTCGCTTGATTCGATCCCCGCCAAAATTCCGTTAGAGTTAACACCTTGGCTACGCTCCAACAGGCAAAGGATCGCCGGAGTAAGCGCTTTTGGATTTAGCGGGACCAATGCACATGCCATCATTGAAGAGTCACCGATGAAAGAGTGTGAGAAAAATGCTTTTGATCGCGATTGGCATCTTTTAACCCTTTCAGCTAAAACTCTAGGTGCCTTAGACCAACTAGTCAATCTTTATACAAAGCAGCTGCCGGAAGCTGATTTAGCCGACATCGCATTCACTGCAAATACCGGAAGGGCTCATTTCCCTCATCGCATCACTGTGTTGGCTCAAACAAGAGATGAACTACTGAAACATTTGCAAACAGGAGAATATTTGATTGGCCAAGCATCAGCAAAATCTCCCAAAATGGCTTTCTTTCTTACGGGACTAACCATTGAGCATACAGAGTTGTTGGAAACCTCTCCGGTTTTTAAAGAGGCAATGGACCGAAGTAACGGCCTTTTCGAATATGCTCTTTTAGAGCTTTGGAGAAGCTGGGGCATTGTACCGGATTATGTTACAGGCGAGAGCATTGGTGATATCATAGCTGCCATTGCAGCTGGAATGATCACTCTAGAAGAAGGTTTAAAACTGATTGCTTCCAAGGACAATCTGGATGAACTGACGAAAGTTGCCCAAAACATCTCTTATCAAGAGCCACAGATAGGTTTTATCTCCAGCTGGACAGGACATGTCATTCGCAAAGAAGGCTTGACTGCAGACTATTGGAAACCCCATGAATACTTCAGAAATATTCCTGAAGGCTCGCTCGTTATTCCAACTCAAAGCAGTTGGAAAGAACTCCTTCAGTCTTTAGCCCAACTCTACTTAAACGGTATTCAAATCAATTGGAAAGCTTTTGATAAACCTTACAACCGCAAAAAAGTTTCCTTACCCACCTATCCTTTCCAAAGAGAGCGTTATTGGCTTGAAGCCCTAAAGACGCATAAGAAACGGATCTTGCCGCAACAAGCTCATCCATTGCTCGGTGAGTTTATTCTCTCCCCTACCGAAGAGAAGTTGTTCAGGAACGAAATTGATATCGATTTTCTTCCCTATCTTAAAGATCATCAAGTGTTTGATAGCATTCTGTTTCCAGGAGCAGGCTATGCAGAACTTATGCATCTAGCGGGAGTTGGGCTTTTTGGTAGACAATCTTTCACAATAAACAATCTCGTTATGGAACGGCCATTCATTCTTAACATGAAGAAATCCATACCAATAGAGCTTGTTGCCAAACCGCAAGAAGGGGGATACACTACCTCTGTTTATAGCCACGAGGAACAAACATGGATCCTTCATGCAAAAGGGGAACTCTCCCTATCAGAATCCATCCCTACACTAAAAATGGAATGGGAGCACCTACGCAAAGTATGCCAAAAATCTATAGATATTGATGCCTTGTATAATCAATTTAATGCCATAGGATTGCATTATGGAAAGCAATTTCAAACTCTTCAAAAAATATGGGCTGGCGAAAACGAGGTCATTGCTGAACTCGAAGGTGATGCAATACCTGCACTGATTGATGGCAGCTTGCAGGCCATATCGATCCTTGCAAAAGAATTAAGTGCAAACGAACAAGGCAGCGTTTATCTTCTTTATAGTATCGATCAGATCCATTGTTATTCTGAAATAACGACCTCCATTCGCATTCATGGCAAATTGACGCAGATGAAAGAGAATGGTTTCAGCGCTGAGATTGATATCTTTTCGTATGATGGCAGGCCACTTATGAAAATCCAAGGCTTTAATGCGCGGAAAACTAATTATAATTATCTTCAACAAATGTTAACAAAACCGGCCGGTCCTGGGGTTACCTCTCGGATTTATCAAACCAAAGCTACGGAAACGCCTATTCTCCTCCAACGCTTGACAGACGCGCTTCCTTCCGAAAGAAAGGACATCTTAACCGATTATCTGCAGAAGGCTGTTGCCAATATTATAAGGAAATCCTATATAGATCCTGAGCTTGGCTTCTTTGAAGCCGGTATGGACTCCTTAATGACAGAAGAGCTGTACGAGAAGTTTCAAGCTGATATAGGTAATATTCATAAGTTTCCTTCTACTCTAGCCTTTGATTATCCTAGCGTTTTAAAGCTAGCTCAGTACTTTGAAGAAAATGTTTTCCCCTTGATCGGCATCAAAACGGTAACCCTAAAACCAATTTCTACCAAACCCACAGTCGAATCAGATCAGATCGCCATTATAGGTCTCAGCTGCCGTTTCCCCGGAGGAGCAAATCATCCTAAGGCCTTTTGGGATCTCCTTAAACAAGGATATGATGGTATTTCCGATGTTCCTCCTGACCGATGGGATGTGGATTCTTTTTATGACCCTGATCCTGAAACCCCAGGAAAAATGTATGTGCGGCGTAGCGGTTTCTTAAATACGAGTGTCGATACCTTTGATGCTGATTTCTTTGGAATAAGTCCTCGCGAAGCAGAATACATGGATCCGCAGCAAAGACTGCTTTTAGAAGTCGCTTGGGAATCATTGGAACAAGCCTGTATCAATCCATTATCTCTAAAAGGCTCACAAACGGGTGTCTTTATCGGCTTGACCATGCATGATTACTCTGACCTTTACGCTGGCATGACATCATTAGAAGACATTAACCCCTATCTAACTACAGGGACTGCAGGTAGTGCTCTCACTGGGCGTTTATCCTATTTCTTAGGCCTACAAGGTCCTTGCTTGGCTATAGACACAGCCTGTTCCTCTTCACTTGTTGCCCTTAATTCTGCATGCAAAAGCTTACAGGCCGGTGAATGCCAATTAGCTCTTGCCGGAGGCGTGAACATTATCTTAAGTCCGAGTACCACAATTGTCGAATGTAAGACCCATATGCTATCAAAAGACGGGTATTGTAAAACTTTTGATGCTGAAGCAGATGGCTTTGTACGTGGTGAAGGATGTGGTGTGGTTGTTTTAAAACGTCTCTCGGACGCAATTAGAGATCAAGACCCCATTTTTGGAGTAATTAGGGCAACAGCAGTCAATCAGGATGGCGCAAGTGCTGGACTCATGGTACCAAACAAAGAGGCACAAATAGCACTGATCCGTCAAGCATTAGCAAATGCAACGCTGGATCCCAGTAGTATCGATTACATTGAAGCTCATGGTACCGGTACATCATTAGGCGACCCTATCGAGGTAGGTGCTTTAGGCTCAGTCTTCGGTGGAAGAAGAGAGCACCCTTTATTGATTGGAAGCGTCAAAACCAACATAGGGCACTTAGAAGCTTCTGCAGGAATCTCTGGGGTCATAAAAACAGTGCTAGCCTTAGATCATGAAGCGATTCCTCCCCATCTCCATTTCCAGCATCTCAATCCTCGCATCTTGCTTGATTCGATCCCCGCCAAGATTCCTCTTACCTTGACTCCTTGGTTACGTTCCAACCGGCCAAGGATTGCCGGGGTCAGCTCTTTTGGATTTAGTGGGACTAATGCCCATGCGATTATTGAAGAGCCACCGTTGATAGAGTGTAAGAAAAATGCGCTTGATCGTCCATGGCATCTTGTGACTCTTTCAGCTAAAACTCGGGTTGCCTTAGAACAACTGGTAGATTCCTTCAAAAACCAAATGCCGGAAGAAGATTTAGCCGATATTGCCTTCACAGCTAATACTGGAAGGGCTCATTTTCTCCATCGCGCCGCTGTAGTTGCCCAGACAAAAGATGAACTTCTGCAACGTTTGCAGACTGGCGTTTATTTAAGAGGCCAGGCACCCGCTAAGCCCCCTAAAATCACCTTCGTTTTCACCGGACAAATTATCGAGGATGCTGAGTTGATAGAAACCTCACCGATCTTTAAAGAAGCCATGGAGCATAACAACGGCCTTTCCGAATTTGCTCTCTTAGAACTTTGGAAAAGCTTGGGCATTGTACCGGATTATGTTGCAGGCGATGGCATTGGCGATATCATAGCTGTAATCGCAGCTGGCATGATCACTTCAGAAGAAGGTTTAAAATTGATTGCATCCAAGGACAATCCGGACGAACAAATGAAAATAGCCCAAGAAATCTCCTATCGGGAGCCACAGATAGGGTTTATCTCAAGCAGGACAGGAGAAGTTATTCGCAAAGAAGGCTTAACTGCGGACTACTGGAAACCCCATGAATACATCAGAAGTATTCCTGAAGGCTCTCTCGTTATTTCCACACAAAGTAATTGGAAAGAACTTCTTCAGACCTTGAGCCATCTCTACTTGAATGGCGTTCAAATCGATTGGAAACTCTTTGATAAACCTTACAACCGCAAAAAAGTATCCTTGCCTACTTATCCCTTCCAAAGAGAGCGCTATTGGAATGAAATGCTTAAGTTACAAAAAAAACGCCCCATATCGCGGCAAGCCCATCCATTGCTTGGAGAACTTATCCTCTCTCCTTCCGAAGAGAAATTATTTAGGAATGAAATCGATATGGATTTTCTTCCTTATCTTAAAGATCATCAAGTGTTTGATCGCATTCTGTTTCCAGGAGCGGGCTTTACAGAACTCATGCTAGCAGCAGGATCAGCTCTTTTTAATAGACAATCATTCACAATAAACAATCTCTTTTTTGAACAGCCTCTAGTCTTTGATTTAAAGAAGTCATCAACGATAGAGCTTCTGGCCAAACCGAAAGAAAGGGGATACGCCGCTTCTGTTTATAGCATCGAAGAAGGGGTATGGGTTCAACATGCAAAAGGAGAACTTTCACTATCAGAAACCATTCCTGCACTAACAATGGAATGGGAGCACCTACACAACGTTTGTCAAAGATCTATAGATCTTGAAGATTTGTACAAGCAATTAGATGTCGGAGGACTTCATTATGGGAAGCAATTTCAAACTCTTCGCAAACTATGGGCTGGCGATAATGAGGTCATTGCTGAACTCGATGGCGATTCTACAACTGCATTGATTGATGGTAGCTTACAGGCTCTCTTTGCTCTTATTAAAGATGGCCAGGCGAAAGCGCAAGGCGTTGTTTATCTTCCTCATAGTATCGGTCAGATTTTTTGTTTTTCTAAATTGGAAAATTCCATCCGCATCCATGGCAAATTGAGGCAAGTGACCGATACCGGCACCACCGCTGATATCGATATCTTTTCTTACGATGGCAGGCCTCTCATGATAATCAAGGGCTTCCATTCGAGAAAAACTAATCAATCTCATGTTGAACAAATGTTAGCCAAACAAGTAGGGCTTGAGGCTGCTTCCTGGTTTTATAAAATTGATTGGTTGCAGAAGTCATTAGAAACGACCGAGGAGAAACTGAAAAGCCCATGGCTTATCGTATCGCAAAAAGAAGAATACATCGAAGGCTTGCAATCCAAGGCAGTCAAATCCGAGCAAGCTGTGGCAGAAGTTTTGGAAAATCCACCGGCTGGAGTTTTGTGGTTTGCTTCAGGAGAAGATTCGTTAAAACATGCCCTTAGCTTCGTTCAGGCTCTGGGCAATCTCGCAACTAAACCCAGCCTCTACTTTATCACCAGAGGTATCCAACCCATTGGCCCCATCACTGATCTGGATAATGCAACATTTAACGGGTTTTATAAGACATTAAAATTAGAGATGCCCACACTTGAAAGCCGACATATCGACCTTGCAGCTAATGAAAAACTACCTGTAAAGGAACTTCAAGCAACTGATCAAGAGGATCAAGTCGCCTACCGTCAAGGCATCCGCTATGTCTCTAGGCTTTTACACATACAGGATTTTAAGCGGTTTCAGCCAGAGGTCAAACAGTTGAACATAGATCCCGCAGCCAGTTATTTGATTACCGGGGGACTTGGCGGCCTAGGCCTCAAAGTGGCCGAATGGCTTGCCGAACAGGGAGCTAGACATTTGGTTTTGGCTAGTAGAAGAGTATCCCAAACAATTGAAATTCCGAATGTTAAAGTTGAGACGGTTGCGATAGATATCTCCAAAAAACCGGCCGTTGATGCTCTGATGAATACATTTGGAACCGAATGGCCTGAATTAAAGGGAATCATTCATGCTGCCGGCGTCATTGACGATGGAGTCTTACCCTCCCAAGATTGGAGCAGATTTGAAAAAGTATTTGCACCTAAAATCAAGGGGAGTTGGAACTTGCATGAGGCCTCTATAACTAAACCTTTAGAATTCTTCATTCTGTTTTCTTCCATTGTTTCGTCCATGGGATCCCCCGGTCAAATTAATTACGCTTCAGCCAATGCCTATATGGATGCTTTAGCCTGCTTCCGCCATGAGAATGGATTGCCTGCTTTATCTATTTGCTGGGGCCCGTGGGCGGAAATAGGCTTAGCAGCCAAACTTACGGAACGCACTAGAACGGGTGGCATAACAGCTTTCAAACCCGATGATGGGATTAAAGCTTTGGCATTAGCTCTCACACTATCCCATCCTAACGTGTCGATTGTTAATGTGGATTGGAAGTTATTTCCCATTCAGCAAGCTTTCTTTAGTGAATTAACAGCAGCCAAATATGTGGGAGAGCCCGTCCTACTCCAACGTTTGACTAGCGCCATTCCTTTGGAAAGAAAAGATATCTTAATTGATTATCTGCAACGGATCGTGGGCACTATTCTAGGAACAACAAACTTAAATCCTGAGCTTGGATTCTTTGAAGCTGGGATGGACTCCTTAATGACAGAAGAGCTATGGGAGAGGCTTCAAGCTGATATAGGCAGCGAGCATCATCTACCTAACACAATAGTTTTCGATTATCCGACAATTACTAAAATGGGAAATTTTATTCTTAATACTATATTCCCACAAGAGCAAAATAAAGAAGAATTATGTAAAATAAACTTAGAAGATTTATCAATTGAAAAGGAAGTGAAGAACATGACTATAGAAGATGTTCAAAAGTTATTAGAGTAAGGTGAGATATTATGGATGAAATGCTAGAAAAAGCCATCATTAAATTAAAAAAAACGCAATTAGAATTAGATAAAATTAAAACACAAATTAAAGAGCCTATTGCAATTATTGGTATGAGCTGCCGCTTCCCAAAGGGAGCTAATGATCCTGCTAGCTTTTGGCAATTACTATCTCAAGGTTACAATGGAATATCCGAAATCCCAAGTGAAAGATGGGATATTGATTCTTTCTATGATCCTAAACCCGAAGCCCCCGGAAAAATGTATGTGCGTAGCAGCGGTCTCTTAAATATAAATATCGATACCTTTGATGCAAATTTCTTTGGAATCAGCCCCCGTGAAGCAGAATACATGGATCCCCAGCAAAGGCTGTTGTTAGAAGTTACTTGGGAAGCTTTAGAAAATGCTTGTATTAATCCTTTATCTTTAAATGGCTCTCCAACGGGAGTTTTTATTGGCACATGTACTCATGATTATTCCGACCTTATGGGCAGCTTGGGTTCAGTAGAAAGCCTTAACGCCTATTTAGGCACAGGAAATGCTAGTAGTGCTTTAACCGGACGTTTGTCCTATTTCTTTGGTCTGCAAGGTCCCTGCTTGGCAGTAGATACGGCCTGTTCATCTTCGCTCGTTGCCATTAATTCTGCATGCAAAAGCCTCCAAACTGGAGAATGCCAACTGGCAATTTCAGGAGGCGTAAACATCATATTACATCCGGGCACCACAATTATTGAATGTAAGTCTCATATGTTGGCAAAAGATGGATATTGTAAAACCTTTGATGCTGAAGCTGATGGCTTTGGACGAGGAGAAGGCTTTGGAGTGATTGTCTTGAAACGACTTTCCGACACTATTCGAGATCAAGACCCTATTTTAGCTGTCATAAGAGCAACAGCAGTCAATCAAGATGGTACCACTTCAGGATTTACTGTCCCGAATAGAGAAGCACAAACAGCATTGATTCGTGAGGCATTAGTATTTGCTGATCTCGTCCCCAATGCTATTGATTACATTGAAGCTCATGGCACCGGCACACCTCTAGGTGATCCTATCGAGGTAGGAGCTTTAAGCAGCGTATTCAGCGGACGAAAAGACCAGCCTTTATGGATAGGAAGCGTCAAAACCAATATAGGCCATCTTGAAGCTGCTGCGGGAATAGCTGGATTGATCAAGACTATATTAGCTTTAAACAATGAAGCAATCCCACCGAATCTTCATTTCAAACACCTCAATCCTCGCATCTCACTTGATTCGATCCCTGCCAAGATCCCTCTTACTTTAACCCCATGGCAACGCTCTAGCCGGCCGAGGATTGCCGGCGTCAGCTCCTTTGGATTTAGCGGAACTAACGCTCATGCTATTATTGAAGAACCTCCGGTAAAAGAATATAAGAAAAATGCAATAGATCGCCCATTGCATATCTTAACTCTGTCAGCTAAAAACCAACCTGCCTTAGACCAACTAATTGAACTTTATACAAAACAACTGCCTGAAGAAAATATAGCCGATATAGCTTTTACGGCTAATACAGGAAGGGCTCATTTTCCTTATCGCGTCACTGTGTTTGCCCAGACAATAGATGAACTTCTACAACGCTTGCAGACAGGTGATTATTTGATAGGCCAAGCTCCCACCAAACCTCCTAAAATCACCTTCCTTTTTACTGGACAACCTTTTGAGAGTCCAGAGTTGATGGAAACTTCACCGGTCTTCAAAGAAGCGATGGAGCGAAGCCGCGGCCTCTACGAATACGCCTTCTTTGAGTTGTGGAAAAGCTGGGGAATCATCCCAGACTATGTAGCAGGTGAAGGTGTCGGCGAACCTATCTCTGCAGTCGCTGCTGGAATGATCACTTTAGAAGAAGGTTTAAGGCTTATAGCCGCAAGCAATAATCCTGCTGAACTTGAACAAGTAGCTAAAGAAATCAATTATCGTGCGCCACAGATAGGGTTTATCTCTAGTTGGACAGGTCAAGTCATTCGCAACCAGGACTTGACTACCTACTACTGGAAACCCCACGACAATATCAGAAATATTCCCGAGGACACTCTAGTAATTTCAACTCAAAACAATTGGAAAAACCTTCTTCAAACACTGGCCCAACTCTATTTACATGGCATTCAAATTGATTGGAAAGCCTTTGATAAACCCTATAACCGCAAAAAAGTGTCTTTGCCCACCTATCCTTTCCAAAGAGAGCACTATTGGTTTGAGTCGTTTAAAACACAAAAGAGACACCACTTGCCAGCACAAGCTCATCCATTGCTCGGAGAATTTATCTTGTTACCTTCCGAAGAAAAACTGTTCAGGAATGAAATCGATGTCGATTTTCTTCCATTTCTTAAAGATTATCGAGTGTTTAATAGCACTCTGTTTCCTGAAGCCTGTTTTCTAGAACTCTTGCGCCTAGCAGGCAGTGAGATCCTTAATAGTCAAACATTCACAATCAACAATCTCTCTTTTGAACAGCCTCTAGCCCTTGACAAGAAGAAAGGAATGCTAATAGAGCTGCTTGCCAAGCCAAACAAAGGAGGATACACGGCCTCTGTTTATAGCATTGAAGGTAAAGCAGCGATTCTCCATACAAAAGGTGAATTTTCAAACTCAAAATCCCCTTTTCCATCAAAGATTGATTGGGAACATTTACGCAACATTTGTCCAAACCCCATAGACATTGGTGCTTTATATCATCAATTAGACACCCTTGGACAACATTGCGGGAAGCAATTTCAAACCATCCGTAAAATATGGAACAGCGATAACGAGGTCATTGCTGAACTTGAAGGAGATGTACCATCTACATTGATCGAAGGCAGCTTTCAAGCTCTATCCGTACTTCTTAAAGAAGAAAGCGTTCTTTATCTTCCCGTCAGCATTGATCAGTTGACATGCTTTTCTGAGCTAGGAACCTCCATCCGCATTCATGGTAAATTGACTCAAGTGACAGCTCATGATGTAAGAGCAGAGATCGAACTCTTTTCTTATGCTGGCGAGCTGTTAATGAACATTCAAGGCTTCCATGCTAGGGGAACGAATCAAGACACTTTTGAGCAAATGTTATCAAAACAAGTGGGACTTGAAGCGGCTTCCTGGTTTTATCAAATTGATTGGCAGCCAAAGCCATTAGAAAAAACCACTGAACAACTAAAAGGCCAATGGCTGATCGTATCGGATGAGGAAGAAAAGATTGAAGGCTTGCAATCCAAGACAATTAAGCCCGAGCTGGCTGTAACAGAAGTTGGGGAAAATCCGCCTGCTGGAATTTTGTGGTTTGCTTCGGGGGAAGAATCATTAAAACATCTGTTAAAACTTGTTCAGGCTCTTGGCAAACTTCAAACTTTGCCCAGCCTCTATTTAATCACCCGTGGCATCCAACCCGTTGGCCCTATCACGGATCTTGAAAATGCAACATTCAACGGTTTTTATAAAACGTTACGACTTGAGATGCCCAATCTTGACTGCCGACATATCGATCTAAGACCCAATGATAATTTTCCCGTGAAGGAACTCCAAGCCGCTGACCAAGAAGGACAAGTTGCTTACGCTCAGGGTATCCGCTATGTCTCTAGACTGGTACATAGACAAGACTTTAGGCAGTCCCTTTCCGAAGGCAAACAATTCAAAACTAATCCTGCAGGCAGCTATTTAATTATAGGTGGGCTTGGCGGACTTGGCCTCAAAGTTGCCGAATGGCTTGCCAAACAAGGTGCTAAACATCTCGTTTTAGCTGGTAGAAGGAATCCCCAAAAAATCGAGTTTCCAAATGCGATAGTTGAGACAGTGGCAATCGATATTTCTCAAAAACCAGCCGTTGATGCTCTGATGCTAAAATTTGGAAGCGAATGGCCGGAATTGAAAGGGATCATCCACACTGCCGGCGTCAATGATGATGGTATCTTATCCTCTCAAGATTGGTCCCAATTTGAAAAAGTCTTTGCACCTAAGATCAAGGGGAGCTGGAATTTACATGAAGCCTCTTTAACTAAATCTTTAGATTTCTTCGTCCTATTCTCTTCCATGGCTTCCTCCTTAGGATCTCCAGGTCAAATCAACTATTCTTCAGCCAATGCTTATATGGATGCTCTGGCCTACTTCCGTCAAGAGAAGGGATTACCTGCATTAGCGATTAGTTGGGGTCCCTGGGCTGAAGTCGGCATGGCAGCTAATCTTACGGAACGCCATGGGGCCGGCGGCTTTATTGCCTTTAAACCTGAGGAAGGGATTAGAGCTTTTGAGTCAGCTCTTACACAAACCATTCCTCACATCTCTGTTGCCAAGGTAGATTGGAAGTTAGTTCCCATTCGGCAAGCTTTCTTAAGTGAGCTGATTGCGGCCAAACCTGCAGAAACGCCGATTCTTCTCCAACGCTTGACTGACGCGCTTCCTTCGGAAAGAAAAGACATTTTGATCGATTATCTGCAAAGAACGGTTGAGAAAATTCTAGGACTGTCTGTCATAAATCCTGATCAAGGTTTCTTTGAGGCTGGTATGGACTCCTTAATGGCAGTTGAATTGCGCAATAAGCTTCAAGCTAATATGGACAGCATACATATTTTTCCTCCTACCCTGGCCTTTGATTATCCGAGCGTGCAAAAGCTTGCTCATTACTTTGAAGAACATATTTTCCCCTCGATCGGCATCAAAGCGATCGTCCAAAAAGCAGCTTTAACTAAAAGCATAGTAGAAACAGACCGGATCGCCATTATTGGCCTAGGCTGCCGTTTTCCCCAGGGGGCAAATAATCCTCAAGCCTTTTGGGAACTTCTTAAGGATGGATATGATGGCATTATCGATGTTCCTTCAAGCCGATGGAATATAGATACTTATTATGATCCTAATCCTGAGACGCCCGGAAAAATGTATGTGCGCCGCGGTGGTTTCTTAGATGCCAACATTGAGACCTTTGATGCCAATTTTTTTGGAATCAGCGCCCGGGAAGCTGAGTATATGGATCCACAGCAAAGACTACTCTTAGAAGTCGCATGGGAAGCGTTAGAGTCCGCTTGCATTAACCCATTATCCTTAAAAGGTTCTGAAACTGGAGTTTTTATGGGCTTGGGCTCTCATGATTATTCCGACCTTATCTCCAGCTTAGGATCAATAGAAAGCATAAATGCTTACATGGGCACAGGAAATGCTAATAGCATATTAGCCGGACGTTTGTCCTATTTCTTAGGTTTGCAAGGACCCAGCTTGGCAGTGGATACGGCCTGCTCCTCATCACTGGTAGCCCTTAATTACGCATGCAAAAGCTTACAAACCGGAGAATGCCAACTGGCTCTAGCCGGAGGTGTAAACATAATAGTAAACCCTAGCGGTACCATATTTACATGCAAAGCCCGAATGGTGTCAAAAGATGGTTATTGCAAGACTTTTGACGCGGAAGCAGATGGTTATGTCCGCAGCGAAGGGTGTGGAGTTATCGTCTTAAAACGCCTTTCTGAAGCTATCTTAGATCAAGATCCTATTTTTGGAGTAATTAGAGCAACAACAGTCAATCAGGATGGCGCTAGTTCAGGACTTACGGTTCCAAATGGAGAAGCGCAAACAGAACTAATTCGCCATGCTTTGGAACTTGCTGATTTGGAACCAAGCGCCATCGACTATATCGAAGCCCACGGAACTGGGACATCATTAGGCGACCCTATCGAGGTAGGAGCACTATGCAATGTATTCAATGGACGAAAGGATCTCGCCTTGTGGCTAGGAACAGTCAAAACCAATATAGGACATCTGGAAGCGGCTGCCGGAGTCGCTGGGGTCATAAAAACAGTGTTAGCTTTAAACCATGAAGCGATTCCACAAAATCTCCATTTCAAACACCTTAATCCTCGCATCTCACTTGATTCGATCCCCGCCAAGATTCCTTTGACATTAACACCATGGCAGCGTTCTAGCCGCCCAAGGATCGCAGGAATTAGCTCATTTGGATTTAGTGGTACTAACGCGCATGTAATCATTGAAGAATCTCCATTGATAGAATATAAGAAAAATGCCATAGATCGCCCCTGGCATATCCTGACTCTATCGGCCAAAACCCAAGCTGCCTTGGACCAACTATTAAATCTCTATACAAAACAACTGCCGGAAGAAGATTTAGCCGACATCGCATTTACAGCTAATACCGGAAGGGCTCATTTTCTGCACCGCCTCACTGTAGTTGCACAAACAAATGACGAACTTCTACAACACTTGCATAAAGGCGATTATTTGATAGGCCAAGCACCCACCAAACCTCCTAAAATCACTTTTATTTTCAGGGGACAAACTGTCGAGAATGCAGAGTTGATGGAAACCTCTCCAATTTTCAAAGAAGCGCTGGAGCGTAGTCAAGGCCTTTATGAATACGCTCTCTTTGAGTTGTGGAAAAGCTGGGGAATCGTCCCAGACTACGTAGCAGGCGAAGGCATCGGCGAACCCATCGCCGCCATTGCTGCCGGGATGATCACTTTAGAAGAAGGTCTAAGACTTATTTCCGTTATAAATAAACCAGATAAACTTGAGTCTATTGCTAGGGAAATTCATTATCGTGAACCGCAGATAGGGTTCATATCTAATTGGACAGGAAAAGTCATTAGCAAAGAGGGCATGACTGCCGTCTACTGGAAACTCCATGAATACATCAGTAATATTCCGGAAGGCACAATAGTCATTTCAACTCAAGGCAATTGGAAAGATCTCCTTCAAACACTATCCCAACTCTACTTAAAGGGCATTCAGATCGATTGGATAGCCTTTGATACACCATATTACCGCAAAAAAGTGTCTTTGCCTACCTATCCTTTCCAAAGGGAAAGATATTGGATTGAGTTGCTTAAGACACAAAAGAAACGCCCCTTGCCGGCACAAGCTCATCCCCTGCTCGGAGAATATATTCTCTCACCTTCTGAAGAAAAACTGTTCAGGAATGAAATTGATTTAGATTTTCTTCCCTTTCTTAAAGATCATCAAGTGTTTGATAGCATTCTATTTCCGGATGCCGGTTTTCTAGAGCTCTTGCGGGCAGCAGGCAGTGAGATACTTAATAGTCAATCGCTTACGATCAACAATCTCTCTTTTGAACAGCCTCTAGACCTAGACATGAAGAAAGGAATTCCAATAGAGCTGCTCGCAAAACCAAACAAAGATGGATACACGGCTTCTATTTATCGCCTTGAAGGTAAAGCAGCGATCCTTCATGCAAAAGGTGAACTTTCAAACTCAAAACCCACCCTTCCATCAAAGATTGAATGGGAGCATTTACGCAACATCTGTCAACAAACTATAGATATTGGTGCCTTTTATCATCAATTAGACACCCTTGGACAACATTGCGGGAAGCAATTTCAAGCCATTCGAAAAATATGGACAGGCGATAATGAGGTTATTGCCGAACTTGAAAACGACGCTACCTCTGTGCTGATCGATGGCAGCTTGCAGGCGATAGCCTTTCTTGCAAAAAAAGAAGGCGAATCAGACAGCGTTTATCTTCCTTATAGGATCGATCAGATCTGCTGTTATTCTGAAATAGGATCCTCAGTCCGCATTCATGGCAAATTGACTGAAATGACAGGGGATGTGATAAAAGCAGCGGTCGAAATCTTTTCTTACGATGGCAAGCCGCTGATGAAAATTGAAGGTTTTCATGCCAGGAGAACCGATAAAGACAATCTTCAACAAATGTTATCAATACAAGCGGGACTTGAAGCAGCTTCCTGGTTTTATCATATTTCTTGGAAGCCGAAGCCACTAGAAAAAACTGAGGCGCCACTGAAACAACCTTGGCTGATCGTCTCGCAAGAAGAAGAAGGGATTAAAGGTTTACAGTCCAAGACAGTTAAGCCCCAACAGGCTTTAACAGAGATTGTAGAAAATACGCCAGCGGGAGTTTTGTGGATTGCTTCGGGACAAGATTCATTAAAACATGTCCTCAGCTTCGTTCAAGCTTTTGGCAAGCTCGAAACCAGGCCAATCCTCTACTTCATTACCTCCGGCATCCAACCCCTTGGACCCATAACGGATCTTGAGAATGCAACATTCAACGGCTTTTATAAAACATTAAGACTAGAGATGGCGAACCTTGACTGCCGCCATATCGATCTAGGACTCAATGAAAAGCTACCTGTAGAGGAACTCCTTGCCACAGACAACGAGGGGCAAGTCGCTTATCGGCAAAGTATACGTTATGTTCCTAGACTCTTACATATTCAACAATCTCCGAATGCGGTCAAACAAATAACAATTGATCCTATAGGCAGTTATTTAATTACCGGCGGGCTTGGTGGCTTAGGGCTTAAAGTTGCCGAATGGCTTGTCAAACAAGGTGCAAAACATCTAGTTTTAACTGGCAGAAGGATATCTCAAACTATAGGGATTCCGAACGCGACTGTTGAGACAATCGCTGTCGATGTCTCGCAAAGGCCGGCCGTTGAAGCCTTGATGCAAAAATTCGGAAGAGAATGGCCGGAATTGAAAGGAATTATCCATGCAGCAGGCGTAATAGGCGAAGGCAACTATTTGTATTCCCAAGACTGGGGTCAATTTGAAAAAGTCCTTGCACCTAAGGTCCAGGGAAGTTGGAATTTGCATGAGGCCTCTTTGGCTATTCCTTTAGATTTCTTCGTTCTTTTTTCTTCTCTCTCTTCAGTCTTAGGACTCCCTCGAGCAAGCGAGTATGCTGCGGCAAATGCCTATATGGATGCTCTGGCGTATTTTCGACTTGAAAGAGGGTTACCTGCCTTGGCGATTAATTGGGGGAATTGGGCCGAAGTCGGCATGGCCGCTAAAATAGTAGGTCGTAAAGCTGGTCAGGCAGGTATAAAACCTAATGAAGGAATTAAAGCTTTGGAATTGGCGCTATCACAAGCCAATTCTCAAATATCAATAGTAGATATGGAGTGGAAGTCATATCCTCATCAACAAGAATTTTTGAGCGAACTAATCTCGCCCAAAGCAAAAGAAATACCCATCCTTCTACTTCGCTTGAAAGAAGCGCTTCCTTCGGAAAGAAAAGACATCTTAAGCGATTATTTACAACGGACTATCGGGAAAATCCTAGGGGTATCTTCCATTAATTCAGAGCTTAGTCTCTCTGATGCTGGTATTGACTCCTTAATGGCGGTTGAATTGTGCAATAAGCTTCAGGCGGATATAGGCAGCCAACATAAGTTTCCATTTACCCTGGCATTTGACTACCCAAGCGTACAAAAACTTACTCAGTACTTTGAAGAACATATTTTCCCAATACTCGGTGATAAAGAGAAAGTTCAAATCGAAACATCGAGTTCCCAATTGATCGTACCTATTCAACCCCATGGATCTCATTATCCTCTATTCTGTATACATGCTATTGATGGGGGTGTCCTGAGTTATTTGGAATTAGCAAAAGCATTAGGAGATGATTATCCCCTCTATGGAATCCAAGCTCAAGGATTAAATAATCCAGAGCAACCCCTTCACACAAGTCTTGAAGAGATGGTACATCATTACATTGAGGCCATTCTTTCCATTCAACAAGAGGGCCCTTATCATCTAGGAGCTTGGTCTGCAGGAGGTGTAATAGCTACGGAAATTGCTTTTCAATTAGAAAAACAAGAGAAAACTGTCAACTTAATTTCTTGTTTTGATTCAATTGATCCATATTATAATAAAAATCTGTATAAAGCATTGAATCCACTCGCAATTATATTGGGAACTTTTAACAGGTTATATCAATCAGAGATTGAGGTTTCTCCGGAAGAATTTATTGAATTGGGCCCGCAAGGAATTTTGAACTTAATCTATGAAAAAACAATTAACAATCTAAATTTTAGGCATTACGATTTTAAGATTTTTAAACGAATTTTTGATACTATGAGAAATATCTCTATAGCTATGCGAGAGTATATACCAAGAAATTACAATAACGTTAAGCACATATGCTTGTTTACAAGTAAAATAGGTCTATATGAATCACTTGGTTATCCTATTCGGGAAGTAAAGCTTAAAATCGATAATGATAATAATGTAGAGGAATATACATTAGACTGCGATCACTACAACATCCTTCAGCCCCCTCACATAAACTCTATTGCTGATATTTTAAAAAAATACATTAGTCCAATAACAAGAAAAATAGAGTCTTAAATGGTATAATAAAAATGAACAAAGAGCATCTTTATGACTATAACATTGCCAAATTATTCTATTAAAAAGCTGATTCATGAAAGTTCAGAAAAGCATGTTGCTGTTTATGAAGGAATCAACGGTGCTAATAATCAGAATGTTATAATCAAAACAAATAATATTGAATATCCTTCATTAAAAGATCTTGCGCATCTGAAGCATGAATATCATATTTTAAGAAATTTAGATGTTTTAAACACCGCGCATGCCTATGATTTAATACATTACAATAATCGCCTATTTTTGATTTTAGAATCTATTGATGGCATAACTTTAAAGGATTTGCTTGAAAACAAGCCCATCAATTTGACTGATTTTTATAAAATAGCCATTCAATTAGCGGATATATTGAATAATATTCATCAACACAAAATCATTCATAAGGATATCAACCCGGCAAATATATTAATAAATAAAAAAAAGTTGCAAGTTACTTTAATTGATTTTAGTTTATCTTCAGAACTGAATTGCGAAGTCTCCTCTCCTAAATTGGAAGGCACTCTCAATTATATTTCTCCTGAACAAACCGGAAGAACAAATCGAATAGTAGATTATAGAAGCGATTTTTATTCACTTGGGATCACTTTTTACGAAATGCTAACAGGTAAACCCCCTTTTCAAAGCGGGGATCCGCTCGAATTAGTGTATTTTCATCTAACAAAAATTCCTGAATCCATCTTGAACGCTCCTCCTCTGCTTGAAAAATTGATTTTTAAACTGCTAGCAAAAAACGCGGAAGACCGCTATTCCACTGCATTAGGATTAAAAGCCGATTTGCAAAAATTAGCACAAGGAGATGATTATTTCCAATTAGGGTTAGAAGATAAAAAAAATACCTTCTCCATCTCTCAAAAGTTGTATGGCCGCAGCAACCAGATAGCACAGATAATCTCAAAATTCCAAGAGTTTGAAAAGACAGGTGCAAGCGAAGTTGTCTTTGTGGCGGCTCCCTCAGGAATGGGAAAAACCGTTTTAATCCAAGAAGTCCAAAAACCCCTTGTTGGTTGCAAGGGTATCTTCATTAAAGGTAAATACGACATCCTCCAAAAGGGGGACCCTTTCTTTGGGATTGTACAAGCCATTAAAGAGCTCATAAACAATCTATTAGCAGAAGAAAATTTAGATTTAATAAAAAAAGAATTAAATAAAGCAATTGGTAACCGAGGCCGTGTGATTGCTAATTTGGTGCCTGAAATTAGTTATTTAATAAGTGAACTTCCTCCGTTGGAACCTTTATCCGCAAAAGAAAATCAAAACCGCTTATATATCACATTTGAAAATTTCTTTTCGGTCATTGCAAAAAAAGAACATCCCTTAGTAATATTTTTAGACGACCTGCAAGGCATTGATAGCGCCTCTATGGATTTGATTAAGTATTTATTAAAAACTACCTCTTTCTTATTTTTTATTGGAGCTTATCGCAATGATGAACTGCCTCCGGAACATCCCTTACTAGCATCAATAAAAGAAATTCCCAAGCAGACAACCATCCATTTATCTCCCCTTACAAAAGAAAATATTGAGGAGCTTCTTCGCGATACCCTGCTCAGATCAGATATCGCAGAGCTGGCTGATCAAGCTTATATTAAAACTAAAGGAAACCCTTTTTTTGTTATCGAATTTTTAAAAACGCTTAATAAGGAAGGAATGATTTTTTATGAATCTCGTTGGGAGTTTGATCTTGATAAAATAGTTGAAGCGAAAATGACTACTAATGTTATTGAATTGATGCTAAAAAATATCAAAAAATTATCCTCTTCTTGTCAAAACATTATTAGCATTGCTGCTTGCATAGGTTCAACATTCGATTTAAAAACTCTTAACATAATTACTCAAACGAGCATAGAAAAGATTGCAGAAATCTTATGGGAGGCTGTCAAAGAAGGTTTCATATTGACAAGAGGATCGGAATATCAACAGGCCTTTTTAGGTGAAAATATTGCCTATCATTTTCAACATGATAAAGTACAAGAAGCTGCTTATCACGTGATCAAAGAAGATAAAAGGCTCATTCATCTGCAAATTGCTAGACATTTGCTTAACCAACATGCCCCTCTATTTGAAATTCTTGATCACTATAATCGTTGTTTGGATTCCATTACTAATCTAAATGAAAAAAATGAAGTCGCGGAATTAAATAGACAAGCCTCCTCAAAGGCAAAGGCCTCCAACGCATATCCAGCATACCTGCATTATCTTGAAGCTGTTAGATTGCTAATCGGCCACGTAAATATTGAAATAGAAAAAGATTATGGTGAAGGATTATTTTTAAATGGACGGTTTAAGGAAGCAGAAAACCATTTAGACAATTTATTATCAATCAAGACACTTCTTAATGCACAAAAGATGGAAATCTATGCTATTTATGCCGAACATTATGCAAATGTGGGAGAATATCGAAAGGCCATTTCACACTCTATTCAAGGCCTATATTATGGTGATATCTATATTCCTAAAAAACTCAATAAATTAACTCTATTAAAGAAAATTCTTTATTTACAATGGATTGTCTATTGGTTAGGCAAAGATAAACTCAAACAAACGGTAAAAATCAGAAAAGAGCCAATCGGAAGATCTATCGAACGTTTACTCCCCGCATTACTTATGTCTGGTACGGGTTTAAAGGACAACTTGTTACTTGGTTATGTCTCCCTCACCGCTATCATCAATGGAATTCAGAAAGGATTTGATTCTGCTTCTATTGAGGCTATATTCAATTATACATTCTTTCTAATGAGCAAAGGCAAGTATAAGGAAACGGAATTTTGGTGTAATTTAGGCAATGATTTAGCCGATAGATTAAATTCTACTTTCTTACAAGGTAGAGCAGCTTTTCTTTCTCAAGCCGTTTATGGTTCATTGACCATTCCTGTATCCAAACTGATCATTCAGATGAATAAAACTTACGAGAAAAATGTGGATGCAGGTGATTTTACCGTAGCTACTTATAGCCTATGCCTCATAGCTAGTTATACCTATTTTACAAATACTTTACAGGAAGCGAAGAAAGAAGCTCAAAGAGCTTTCAATGTGGGTAAAGCAAGCAATAATTATTTTGCATTATTGGTAGAAGCCATATTATTACTTATACAAGCTTTTGAAGAAGGTTTAAAAGATCCAACAAATATCAATAGAATTTTAAATGCATCCTCAGATCTCGGGAAAGATACCATCTACAGCATCTACTCTTCTTATATGTTTATCCATCAAAAATTTGATCAAGCGATTGAATTAGCTTTGAAGGGATATCAGTATTACCATGAACTTACTGTATCTGCAGCCCATAATGCTATAATTGGTTATTTCTACTCTTTGAGTGCCTATGAAAAGTATTCCACTCTAACAAAAAAACAAAAGGACCTTTTAATCTATTTTCATAAACAAATGGAGATGTATAGCAGTTTAGACTTAACATATTATTTATGCCTATACCTGCATATGTCTGCTCAATTAGCAGCATTAAAGGGTAAATATGCAACAGCTGCTGCTTATTTTGAGCAGGCATTAAATAAAGCTGAAGAGGACAACTATCATCAATTTGCTGCCATTATAAGTGAATGCGCTTCTAGGTTTCATTCAAAATTGAACCAAAAGCGGTTTGCTAATTATTACCTAAAAATTGCACACCACCATTATCTTTTATGGGGAGCTTTGGAAAAGGTTAAAGAAATGGAAAAAGGGCATCCTGAATTAACAACTTCTAAGGAATCTTCTACAGGTGATGAAATCACAAGTTCCTCTACAAGCGATATGTCCTTAGATTATCTTTCTCTTATAAAAGCCACTCAAGCGATATCCTCAGAAATGATTTTAGAAAGATTGCTCGAAAAATTAATAAGAATCGTCAAAGAAAATGCAGGCGCTCATCGTGTTGTAGTCATAATGGAAAGAGGAGGTGAGCTTTATATCGAAGCAGAAGGCCGTCCTGAAGAAGAAATAAAGTTGTTTAAAAACCGTAAAATTTTATCTGCAGAACTTCCTCTATCCATTGTAAATTATGTGATGCGATCCAAAAAACATGTACTTTTGAATGATATTGTAGATAACAAAGGGCAATTCCAAAACGAAGCTTATCTAAATCGCAATCAAATCAAATCGTTGCTTTGTTTTCCCATATTATACAAATCAAATGTGATGGGAGTGCTGTATCTTGAAAATCATTTGGTCACTCATGCTTTTACAGATAGCAGAGTCCAAATCTTGAATGTTCTAACATCTCAAGCCGCTATTTCTTTAGAAAATGCGGGCTTGTTTGAAAGGCTCAATCGTCTATTGCTTTCAAGTGAGCGATTTGTCCCCAAACCCTTTTTAGAGTTGCTTCACAAGCAGAGCATTGAGGATATCAACCTAGAAGATGGAGAAGAAAGAGAGCTGACGGTCATGTTCACCGACTTACGCAATTTCACGACCATTATGCAAAAGCGGACCTCGAAGGAAACATTTAAAATCGTCAATCGCTACTTAAAATATGTAGCTCCCATCATACGCAATCAGAGGGGCTTTATCAATCAATTTATGGGGGATGGAATAATGGCTTTATTTCCCTATCAAGCTGAAAATGCCATCAAAGCAGGAATCGAAATTTTGTCGGCTCTCAAAGAGTTTAATCGCCAACAGAAAGAGCAGGGTGAAGTCGAACTTGAAATGAGCATTGGAATCAATACCGGAATAGCGATGCTTGGAATGATCGGAGAAGAAGAAAGGCTCGATCCCACAGTCATCAGCGATGTCACAAACACTGCAGCACGCATCGAATCTCTTAACAAATCCTATGGCAGCCACTTTCTGATTTCTGATAATACCTTCAAGTCTTTGACTTTTTCTAAAGATTTTTTGTTGAGAAAGATCGATCGCGTCTTTTTGAAGGGCAGAGATATTCCCACAGACTTAATTGAAGTGATCGATTGGGCAGATCATCTAAAGGGCATCACGATCAACCAATACATAGCAGAGTATAATAAAGCATTTCAAACCTATTCGAACGGAGACTTTGAACTGGCCAAAAAACAATTTAAAAGCTGCCTTGAACTTTTACTGGATGATCAGATAACCAAAGTCATGATCGAACGTTGTGAACGCTTTATAGCAGAAGGAACTCCAAAAAATTGGGATGGGACCTTCTTACTCACATTTAAGTAATGATCCCTAAAAAACATAGTGATTTAAAAAATTTTATTTTGTAAAAAGAGTTTTTTCAATCAAACTGGGAAGAGGGCGAAAAAATGAGCATATTATCTACTCAATTGAAACATGTGATTTTTTCATCTGTGTTAGTGGCTTTTAGCATGAGCCTAGAGGCAGATAATGGATTTTATCCCATCGGTTTTGGAGCTAAGTCGAAAGCCATGGGAGGAGCAGCCGTTGCATACACGCAAGATACTTTAGGTGCCTTAATAAATCCTGCAGGTTTATCAGATGTAGGCAATAGACTGGATGGAGCAGGAGGATATATTTATCACACCCAAAAAGTACGTCTTAGTAATATTCCTCCTGCCCTTATGTTGACAGGGGTTTATCCTGCAACTTATCCAGTTAACGGAAGCCGTAATCTGTTCTTTGGCGAAGGAGGAGTATCAAAAGAATATGATGATATAATCACAGGAGGGTTATTGTTGTCAGGTCAAGCTGGTGGGATTTTTAAGTTTCAATCACCTCGCCCTAATGATATTCCTGATCTAGCATCTCATAAAAAGGAAAAAATCTTCTACGCAGCAATTACACCTGTTATTTCAGTTAAATTTTGTGATACTCACTCCTTAGGTCTGGGAGTAGACATTACCGGCGCTATAGTGAATTTTGCAAATTTCCAGGATTTGTCAGAGGGAATTTTAAACAACATTCCGGTAATCAATGGATCCGCCCATCCAAATCATGTTACTAATAAAGGTTGGGATTTCGCATGGGGAGCCGCATTAAGAGTTGGATATTTATGGCATGTAAAGCCTTGGATATCTGTAGGTATTAGTTATAGATCTAAGACTTTTATGGGAAGGTTCAAGAAATACGAAGGAATCATATCACCACAGGGAAGAGCTGATTTGCCCGAGATATTGACTGCGGGTTTTGCACTTCGGCTGATACCTAAAATTGTATTTGCTTTTGATTTTTCCCGTATATACTTTCACAATGTCCCTGCTTACGGAAATAAAGTATTTCTTGCTACTGTAACTAGCTTATCTCCTTTGACAGTTGAAGGCTTAAATCCTCATGGCGCTAATAATGGAGCAGCATTTAGTTTTAAATCAAGGAATGTTTTTAAGTTAGGAATTTCATATGATTTATGTGACTATCTGACTTTACGGGCAGGTTATAATTATGGCAAGTCACCTATTTCCCGAAAAGTTGGAGAACCCTATTTACCTTTACCTGTAGAACACCATTTAACTTTAGGAGGTTCTTGGGAAATGTCTCCCTGTTCAGAACTTAGCCTAGCATATATACATGGGTTTAAAAATACCGTAAGAACTCATCCACAGAAGTTATTACCACCAGCTGCTAATGCGTTGATTGGTCCTACAAAAGTTAACATAGATTTAACTGCAACAATAGATCAAATAGAAATCCAATATAGTAAGGCTTTCTAAAAATTTAGAAAATTCAACCACATGCTATATGCACTACGAAATGTATTTGTTGTGCAGCAGTTCCCGCTAGAAATTTCCAGAAGGCGCCTGTCGACTAAAATAGGCTGAGATATAGAGATGAAAAAACTTAAGGGATGGGCGTAACGCATTTGTATCGCTGGTTCAAAAAAAGTGTGAAAAATTGGGTGATTCTCAAGCATAAAAACGGAAACATGGCGATTTTTTTTGACTAAGAAGTATTCAAAACTCCCTCATCAGAAAGAATGGAATAAAAATTTTCCCAGCTCACTAGTAAGCGTCTAATCCCGACTTTGACAGTTGCATCCTCATTTCCCGTGAAAATTATACCTAGGTTAATCGCAACTCTCTGAGTAAAAACAAATTATTTTGTTTTTAGAGTTGACTTTTTGCTTTTTCATAGGTCTAATTAGACCTATGAAAAAGGAGGTCCTACATGTCATGTCGTATCAACCAAGTGAATAAAAAAACAGGTGTTACTTATGTTTATGAATCTGTGTCATACTGGGATAAAGAAAAGAAGCAGCCACGAAACAAAAAAATTTGCATTGGAAGACTTGATGGCAATGGGGCCTTCATCCCATCCATGCGGCTTGCACCTGAACAAGCTGCAGTTAGAGATCCAGTTGTCACGGCATCTGCAGAGATCATAGGGTCCTCAATTATTCTCGATACCATCACCCAGCAGTTAGGATTGGAAAGCCTGCTGAGGGCCAGTTTTCCCAAGGAGTATCGACAGATTCTAACGATGGCTTATTATCTTACTACCCAAGGAGGCCCTTTGAGCCATTGTGGAACATGGTGTAAAAGCCATGCGCATCCTTTCGGAGTACCCCTAACAAGCCAGTGTATTACAGAGATTCTTCGTGCCATTAGTATCGATGGGAAACAAACCTTCTTAAATAAGTGGATGAAGAAAGTCTTGGAGGATGATTATCTCTGCTATGACATCACTTCTATCTCCTCCTACTCGGAATTTAATGAATTCATCAAATACGGACACAACCGTGACAATGAAAGCTTACCACAGTTGAATCTTGCCATACTTTTCGGTCAGAAGGGACGCTTGCCTGTGTATTTCCAACGCCTTCCGGGAAATATTACCGACGTCACCACACTGCACGGTCTTCTGAAAACTTTTAAAACTTTGGAAATGAAAACATTTCACTATGTAATGGACAAGGGATTCTACAGTAAAAAGAATGTCGATGAATTACTTACCTCAAGAGATAAGTTTATTCTCTCCGTTCCTTTGAATAACAAGTGGTTACAGCATGCGATCGATGACATTCATGAAGTCATTCATGGCCCTGAAGGCTATCGAAAGCTTGATGACGAAACATTGTATGTTCACAATCGTCTGTACCCATGGGGAAAGGAAAATCGTCGCTGCTACCTTCATCTTTACTACAACGCCCATGCTAGGGCGGTGGCTGTTGATCGGTTTAATGCAGAGCTGGTGAAATATAAGGAGGAGCTTGAGTCAGGAAAACTGATTGACGAACACCAGGAAGCATATGATGATTTTTTTTTAATAAAAATAACCCCTAAACGAGGTACACAAGTCTCATATAACACACAAGCTGTTAGTCAGTATATCAATCGCTATTCAGGGTTCCAGGCACTGCTAACGAATAGTATTAAAGATCCAGTAGAAGCCCTACAGATATACCGGGATAAAGACATAGTGGAAAAATGCTTTGACGACCTCAAAAATCAACTGGACATGAAGCGGCTACGTATGCATAGCTCAGCAACTGTTGACGGTAGAATTTTCGTGCAGTTCATCGCCCTCATTTACATGAGTGCCCTACGCAAAGAAATGAGGAAGTCAACTCTTATTGAACGATACACCGTTCGTGAGCTTCTGCAAGAAATGGATACGCTGACCAAAGTAAAATATTCAGGTAAGTACGGACATATTCTCACCGAGATAACAAAGCCTCAGCGGGAAATTTTGAAAGACCTGAACATTGCCCTGCCGGGCAAGACCTAGGTACAATTTTCACGGGAAATGAGGTTGCATGCCACTAAAATTCACAAGTTATTGACTGTCAATTTTTTTTGGCTTTAAATGTTGTGCATGTAAAATTTGTTGACATGCTATGCAAAATCATATATATAGTTATGCATGTATATAAGAATGAAAACATCTAAAAAGGCAAAATATCCAACTCTCCAAATAGTGGAGGGTGTCCGTGAGGGCAAAAAAGTAAAACAGCGTACGGTTGCGCATCTAGGCGTAGTCAAAAATCAAAAAGACTTACAGAGGCTCAAAAACTTGGCAGATAAACTTATCCAGAGACTGGAAAAAGAAGGGCTTGAAATCGATCCCAAAGTGGAAATTAAGGAACTTAAACATAAAAGAACCGTTTATGATGGTTTTGGTATAGTTGTGGATCAATTGATGACTATTACAGGTTTTAACAAGATTATTCAAAGTGCCCAGGGGAAACATCAATTCGATTTGGAAGAAATCATCAAGCTTATTCTCGTTCAGCGGCTTGATTTGCCAAGTAGTAAGTTGCGAACTTGTGAGCGTCAGAAAGAACATGGATTTCAAGGAATTTATGTACAGCACATTTATCGAGCTATGGATGCTATCGAATCCTTGAACGATGCAATTCAAAAGCAGGCCTTTGATACTATTTGTAGAGTTTCAGTAAAACCTGTTGACTGCTTTTTCTTTGACGTTACAACTCTTTATTTTGAAAGTGTCGACCAAGATGACATCAGAGACTTTGGGTTTAGCAAAGATCAGAAATATCACTTAGTACAGATAGTACTTGCATTAGTCGTCGATTCTCAGGGAATACCGCTCGCATATGAGGTCTTTAGAGGTAATTTAGCAGAAACGAAAACTCTGGTTCCTGTTCTCGAGAAATTACGAAGTCAATTTTCAATAAATAATGTCACGGTTGTGTGTGATAGGGGTTTAGCAAGCAAATCGAATGTAGAAGCACTTCAGAAGGCGAGATTTCATTTTGTAATAGCCACGAAACTCAGGTCTATATCTAAGAAATTAAAGATTAATGATCTTTCGGATTATTCGATTTTGCCTAATCAGGAGACCATTCCCGAGGAGGATAGAATTCGATTTCGTACAATGGACCATCCTCAATATGCAGATACGCTGCTAATTGCAACTTATAGTCCCAGCCGGGCAAAGAAAGATAAAGAAGATAGAGAACGAATGATTAACAAGCTGCAGCAAAAGCTTTCCGAATCTGACGAAACTTCTGTAAAAAAATTGATTAGTAATGCTGGTTACAAAAAATATACTAATGTAAAACAGGGATCTTTGCTTACACTTAATGAGAAGGCAATAAAGGAAGATTCCCAATGGGATGGTTTTCATGGGATCGCTGTGTCGAACAGTGCAAAACTTGATGTGGAGCAGGCATTAGCTCGTTATCGTGACCTGTGGCATATCGAGGAGGCATTTCGGGTTGCCAAGTGTACTCTTAAAACGCGTCCTATCTTTCACTGGGTACCGCATCGGATAAGAGCTCACGTGTTATTGTGTTTTATCAATTTATTTCTCGAGAGGTTTTTAGAGTTATTGCTTCGCCAAAATAATTTTGATCTTACTCCAGACCGTATCAGGCATGCATTGGCGCAAGTGCATACGACAATTTTTGAAGATAAGTCCAGCAAGAGGGAAGGAAAAATGCAATCTTCACTTCCTCTAGATGCTGAAAAAATTTTTCAAGTTCTTGGAATTTCCATTGAAAGGAATACCGTCTTGAATACAGAGTGTTGTGCCTGAATTTCGTTTCGTAACAATCTAATTATTAGACACTTGCTTCGCAAGTGTCAAAGTCGGGACTACAGCACATTCCCTTGCAGGATGTCGCTGCCATGATTGTGGGTGGATTGTTAGCCGCGCCTATTGCCGCAAGCCTGGTCGGAAAGCTGCCTCAAAAGTATCTGTATCTGCTCGTCGGCAGCCTAGTAATAGTTTCCAGCATTCGCATTCTCTGGAAAGCACTGCTGCTATAATCGCAAAAAAGCTCCTTTTCCTTTTTTGATTGACCTACTAAAACCCAGTTGGAAGGGTCGGTGGTGGTTGGGTTTACCTACAAAAATAACAGCCGGAAGAGTCCGTGGAGTTTGAGAAGCTAACCAGGCCGAAATGCGATGATTTCCTTCAAGAAGCTGGTATTTTTGATTCTTTCCAGATTTCCATAAAACGATGCTATCTAATGCCGTTACATAAAAACGCTTTTTTTGGGGATAAAGCACTTTTACATTTCGGGCTACCCAATCGATACTGAGGGCTTTAACGATGACTTTTCTCCAGCGTGCATTCTCTTTAGCTCTTTTCCACAAAGCAAATTTGCCTCTGATCTCAAAGAAGGTTTTTTCAATTAATTTTCTATCGGGATTGGGGTTTTGAGGAGATAAAGCCTGTTGGTTTGGAAACGGACGACGAACGTGTCTAGAAAATTGACATTCTCTTCTCCATTCATTGTGAAGCCACCGTTGCTTGATTTCGAAGGGTGACGTTAACTTAGTGACTGTAGAGCCAGGAGGATATTTATTTTCGCTTACTGAATTCATCTATTGTTTCTTTTGTTTTTAATAAAGATATCCGAAGTCGATTTTTTAATCTAATGAATAAAAAACAATAAACAGATTGAAATATTAATTAGATAGTTTAAAGGAGGAGGCAAGGATGGAACCAATTAAATCTACTCTCTGACAGGAAATTTTAACAGTAATTTCGTAAATATTCAGCAATTCCCGCTGGATCATAAGTACTACAAGATAAATAAGATAGAAAAAAGGGAACAGGATAGGCAGGATGACGGGCTCTTAACCACCGCAATTATTAACCATAGAGCCCACAGAGAGAGAAAAGATTTATTTCAGCTGAGTCGTTATTAAACTTCTTCTCTCTCTGTGTTCTCTGTGGGCTCTGTGGTTAATAATTGCGGTGGTTAAGAGCCCGTCATCCTGCCTATCCTGTTCGTCCTGTTACTTTTAGACTCAGCGGGAATCGCTGTCAATTCTTTAAGGATTATTGATTATTCAGATTTGTCAGGCGACTCTCACAAAGATCAGCGAAACCTTCCATCCAGTGCATCAAATCCTCGCGAAGAACGGAGAGCGGATGGCGGCCGTCACTTACAGCTTTATTGCCTTTTCTCGACTTGACGTTCCATCCTCCTTCTTTATGATCAGCCGCTTCTTTATCGAAATTTTTCCCCGATTGGCTAAAAGAAGAAGCTTCAAAGCGCCATCTCAGCGCCTTGGGAATCTTCCCTTCATTGCGCATGTAACGATGAGGATACAGGGTTCCATCTTCCCCATTTAACACTTCCACAAGTTGTTGTTCCTTTTCGTCTGGAGACTCATCCCTGAGCAGGCGAAAGGCTTCGAGGTCATGCGTTTGTAATTGATAGCCTCGTGTGCGCAGCAGAGTGCCATTTTCGATCAGCTCATCCAGATATTGAGCTTGAGCCAGCAGGATATCACCAATGGCGAAGAGCATTTCCGCCTGAGGGTAATCGATGAGGCATCTCAAACCGAGCTGCAGCCCCTCCACTTGCACCCTAACATCCTGCCAGTGGGGGATTTCTTGTGGTGAACTCTTTTGAATGAGAGCATCTACCCTATTTCTGCAAGTATCGAGCTTGCTGCAAAGGGAGTTCAAAGTTTCCTGAAAAGGATTTGATGGGACACTATCCATTTTTTCACGTTCCAATTCCCTGATCATGTCTTCGATAGGCAACTGCAGTGAGGTCCCTATAAATTTCAGC
The DNA here is from genome assembly GCA_963801335.1 of uncultured Parachlamydiaceae bacterium. Lineage (GTDB taxonomy): Bacteria > Chlamydiota > Chlamydiia > Chlamydiales > Parachlamydiaceae > CAWDEQ01. The sequence continues at coordinate 95,837 of CAWDEQ010000001.1, forward strand.
GTGCTATCAGCCAGTTTGCGCAACTCGGGATAAGGAATGGAACTTGGCTCCAAAAGCCCTTTTAGACCTTCAGGAAGGGGGAACCTTCCTTCTGTGCAGCGCCGGTGGAACTGGTTTGGATAGCGATGAAAGATGGCGCCCCCATCGAGCTTCTCCAACAGGGTCCAGGAATTGCTGTCACTGGTTGAAATCTGTTCTTGTGCAAGGGACAGATGATAATGTGTCAGCACCGTCGTATTGTCCCGCATCACCAGCTGAGCGGTCAAGAGCTGCTCCGTAATAAGCGAACAGGAACGCACCAACAGGCGTGCAAGCAAAGGCTGATAGCGCACCTGTTGCTTCTGATGCTCTTGCAGCAGCAATTTCAACTGAGGCCGCAGCAGGGAGACATGAAAGGCTGCATGGCGCATGCAAAGCTTAGCTTCCTCCACCATGGAATCCGTTGAGACGCCCTTTTTCCACTTATCCAATGATGAGGGAGCGACCATGAGCGCCTGGAGCTGCTGCCAGCGAGAGAGTTTAGGAGGTTTTGGAAGGTGGATCCGCGAAGAACTTGAGGAGGTGGATGGAGCTATCTCCAGTTCTTGCACTTCTTCTTCCGCTAGTAATTCTTCCACCTCCGGAGAAGCCTTTTGCTGGGGTTTTGTGCGCGGTTGCGCCTCTCTGATTAATGCCTCGCTGACTTCGCGTGCTGTCGATTCTCTAACCACTTTGATAGAATCGATTCTGGCTTCAAACACCGCTATCAAAGGGTATAGCAAGTTTAGGCATGGCACTTGATAGTCAATGGATTCCAGAAAGCGTTTGATGGGACGCTGGACTTCGTAGCTCACTTCCATCTGATGAGACATCTTTGCCATTACACTCTTCGTTATTTTAGAACTTTTCGAACCCAATCGTCTCAGCTCGGGGTGAGCTCTCACTGCTTGGCCTAATAAAGAAGCGGCTGCCTCACCGAAAGAGGATGAGGGCATGTTGCCTTTTCTAGCAGATGGATGCAAAGAACGCATGAAATCGATCTTGAAGTCTTCGAGCATTTTCTGGGATGTTTCTGCCATTATAGGATTAGGAGGGCCTTCTGTTTGGGAGGGCGATCTTTCAATTACGGGAATATTTGCCGTGTAACTTGCCAAAAAACCCTTTGTGAGGCTCAGATCATTCTGCACTTGCTTGATGGTCTTCTTGAGCCCATCTAGCGCATTTTTCAGAATTCCAGGATGCGTATTTGGAATAGAAAAGAAGCGATCGAAAAACTTGATTAGCCTCTGGGCTGCTTTTTCATGCCTTTTGAATGTTTGAAACAGGATTTCCAAACGATCAGAGGTCTCTTTGTTATCTGCCATTTGGTTTGACAACGCGCTATTTTTTTTTAAAATGCGGTGAATTTCATCCAGTTGTTGGTGAATCTCTTTCAAAGTGCAGATGAGCAGCTTTTCAATCACCACAAGAACATCTCGATAGCTCTCGGACTCACTCTCTTGAGGGCAAAAAATGTCGACTTGTTGAGCAGAAAGCAGATCTGCTAAATTTTGAGCCACGCGATTTTGACAGCCTGAAGCGCGAATGAAATAATTTAACGCACGCTTCCATTCCTGATAATTTGCCCTGCTAGTCACAGGAGTCTGTAGCTCCTCGTTTAGTTTCAAGAGGAAAGCCGCCATATCGAGAGAAGAGGAGCCGTAGGGATCCCTTTGAAACGATGCCAAAAATTTCAGGCAAGGACTAGATGAATTGTCTAGAGCGAGAAGGTCTTGAATGAGAAGCAAAGTCATGTAATTGATGAGATCGCGAATAGGCATTTGCTTGGTGCAAGCTGGAAGCTTAAGCGGCTTCAAGACAAGAGGAATCATTCCAACCCAAACTTTTTGTTGCATTTGCTGGGTTTTGATTTTCGTTTCTTCTATTTTCTCCTGGTTGCTGGAAGAAGCGCAACTGGGCCCTGTCACAGAACAAGCAGCAGCTGGAACTGGGGATTGTCCTCCCTGTGGGTCAGGCAAAACGGAAGGAGTTGATAAAGAAAAATGGGAACTTGGGCCTTGCATAATATCTCCATTAATAAATAAATACATTTTTAACATATTTATTATAAAAATTCAAGTTCTATGAAACAGTCATTATTTAGAACTGATTAATTAACTAATGTAGATTTTCAGGCAAAGCTAAATAGTCAGCTGAATTTTCGAGATGAATAAGGGTATACCCAAGCTTCCGAATTTTTTCTTTACTGATAAGTGCCATTTCTTGTGTGTTTTCTCCAAGTTGAACTGGTCTCTCGCCATTTCCTTGAATTTCAACGAGTATGACAGGTTTGTTTCTAATGATTGTTAAGGTTGCACCATCTAATACATCTGCTTCCATATTCTCGACATCGATTTTTATAAAAGAAACGTTGTTTAGATTAAAGACATCCAAGGGTAATTGAATGGCACTATCAGATCCTCCTTGAGTATTTATTACATAAGATCCCCCTTCATTGCGGGGATGTGAAACAATGACATCCACGATACTTTTAGTCTTGCCAATTGCTGCGTGAATGGGATAGGTATTCCAGCAGCCATTAGCAACTAAATTATAAATGAGTTCTCTATGAGTATTCCTACTCGGTTCAAATGCAAGGACTGTTCCATCTTCACCTACGCATTCTGCCATTGTCACAGTATGTGTGCCAATATGTGCTCCGATATCTAATGCAATGGATCCCGGGGTTATATATTCGCTTATGAGGGATTTGTTTCTCGATTCCCAACACAATCCATTCCGGAGGTGATTTTTTATAGAGTCATCTATATCGTTAATATAAAAATTGCCCTGAGAAGGAACCGAGATGAGTTTATATGAAGAGAAGGGGAATTCTTTTATGAATTGTTGTTCATTGGCGTAGAGGTCAATATCCTTGACTTCTAAGTAAGGTTTCATGAATAAATAGGCCCTTTGAGCAAGATCGTAGGCTTTTTCAGTTACAGCGCAAGTGTTAGCTTGTATGTGTGCCGCTATAGAAAAAAATATGAAGATAAACAGTTTAAAAAAAGGAGATGATAAAAATGACATTTTGGCCCTCAGATGATTAAATTCTAACGTTAAAAACTAATATTTTGAGTGGATTTTTTCAAGGTAAAAAGCATGGAACGACCAATCTTTCTCTTGCTGAGGATCGTAGCAAAAGATCAAAGATGATGTATCAATTTTTTTTCTCGGTCAAGAAACGTCAAGATTTTGGCATTTTTTACCGTTAAAAAAAGGTAACTATTCACGTCCTTGATCGCCATGAGCCGGTGACGCGCTCCGCGCGTCACCGGCTCATGGCGATCAAGAACGGAATGGTGATGAAAAATTCAGACCGATTGAATTGGAAGTAGTCGCGCAATTTCCGATGGATCTTTGATAAATAAACATGTGAATACAATTTTAATTTGACTTCAAAAATCCCTGGTGCTAACCTGCCAGCATGATTGAAGATAAAGAACCCACACAATTGATTCTCTCAGGCGATCTTTTCGATTCTCTGCCTGAATCGGTTCGGTACTACATTCGCTTCCTTGAATCTCGAGTTCAACAATTAGAAGCCAAGGTTCATGAGCTTGAAGCCCGTCTTTCGAAAAACAGCTCCAACAGCAGTAAACCCCCTGGCAGTGATGGGTTAAAAAAGAATCCCAAAACATCGAGTCAACGAGGAAAATCCGGAAAAAAGCCCGGTGGTCAGATTGGACGTACAGGTAAAACGCTAGAGCAAGTTGATAACCCTGATCAGGTTATTATTCACAGCCCGAGTGAATGCGAAGGGTGCGGTTCTAACCTCTCTAATATCGCGGGTGTTTCAACGGAAAAACGTCAAGTATTTGATGTTCCAAAACCAGATGTTAATGTTACAGAGCACCGTATTGAAGCAAAAAAATGCCCATGCTGTGGCAAGACAACACAGGGGTATTTTCCTAATAACATTAAGGCCCCTGTGCAGTATGGGGAGCGTGTACAAGCTTTAGCAGTCTACTTTCAACATCAACACCTTTTGCCTGTAGAACGAGTTTGCCAGATGTTTGTGGATCTCTTTGGTATTGCGATATCTCCGGGTACGTGCTCAAAAATCGACCAAAAATTATTCCAGAAACTTGATTCATTTGAAACAAACCTAAAAGCTTATCTTATAGCCTCGAAGATAGAGAGAGAATACGCGGTGATTGCACTAAAAGGCCTAACATATCATCTAAATCTACCGCCATTGCCTGGTAATAGACGAGGAAAACAGAAACAGCGGGTAGGTAAAAACCTATTGGACAGGCTTGTAGATAAGCGAGACAGTGTTTTGCTTTTTATGTATGATTTTACCGTCCCGTTCACCAACAATCTTGGAGAGCAGGACATCAGGATGATGAAAGTGAAGCAGAAGATATCTGGTTGTTTTCGGACGCTTGACGGTGGAAAGATTTTTTGTCGCATTCGGAGTTACATTTCAACGGCTAGAAAGCAGGGGTGGCAAATATGGGATGCTCTTGCCGATGCCATCAAGGGCAGCCCACGATTACTTCCAGTTTAAATATTTCAAACATTTATCACCATTCCGTCTTTGATTGCTGCGAGTCTGCAGGCCCGCGCGAAGCGCGCCTGCAGACTCGCAGCAATCAAAGACGTGAATAGTTACGATATTTGCTGTGTGTACTACAATTGATAGCAATAAACTCATAGAATTATTACCCTTTATTAAAAATCAAAAGATAATGGTACCACACCAACTCATTAGTATTCAATACTTGGTTGACACTAGCTTAATTTTGATTGGTATAATTGAGAGGTTGCCGAATCGAATATACTTCTTGCCAGTGAATGATCTTTCCTTCGTCATTAAACTTCACAAACAAGATGGCGTCGAAGATGTCCTCTTTTCCTTGTAATCGTTTGACAGTAGCTACGAGTGGCATGAAAACTGTTGCCCCTGTATTGAAATATTCCTGAACCTGATAATCAATTGTGTCTATATTCGAACGAAATTTATTAAGGAATTCAAAGTAACTCTGATGGTCGGCATTGTATTCTCTCCCATTTGCTATAACCACAAATTTCTGGGCAAACAATTCGTTTAGGTCTTCGATAGTCAAATGGGAATGACTTGTTAATTTTTGTTTATTCCATTCTAACAAACGCGCTGCCCTACTAATAAAAAAATTGGAATCTGCCCTCTTGCTTGGATGAATCCCTAATTTCTCAAGAATGAAATCCGCTCTTTCTTTCACAGGCTTTTTGGGGATAAGTATCGTTTTATAGCCAAAGTTTTTATACTTGATAAGGAGTTCATTGAATTCTTTCTTTGCACACTCAAAGTCATGCTTCCTTTCCCTGTCGTTTACAAAGATTTCTTCCCACGGTGGGACGAGAAACACAAGGCGATTATATTTGAAATTTTGTGCAGCACGTTGAAAGTACTCTGGCTGAGAGGAATCGAGTTGAAGAGCATCAATAATTCCACGATCAAAAAAAATTAACTGTTGCTGTTTCTGTGAATTAAACAGGAGGATATAACGCGATAGGACGAGATCGAGAAACTTCTCTGGATTGGACCAGGGTAAAGCATCCCCATTAATTGCCATTTGTTCTTTGACTATCTGCCGACCAGGTTCATAAACGACAGAATAGCCTCTAGAAGCAAGTTCCGATAGCAGAGTCGATTTTCCGCCGCCAGAACATCCAGAAATAACTACGTAATTGTTTTTAACAATTGGGAAGCTCTTTTCGCTTAAATACTCTTCTTCTACTTGGTTGCTAAATACGTTTGAATTCATACACAAACATCCTGATAGAGCTAATCGAAATATATTAATCACCCGATCCTCCTATGGAGTATCCAGAAGAGATTGGACTAAAAGCTGTGCCAGCCACTTTTCGTATTCATCTGATGTCCAACCTCTCTCTACAACAAACATTCGATACATGTCGCGGCCTGTCAGAGCCCATATGATATCGCGCGCTTTTTGGAGAGTTAATCCTTTAGCCAGAGACTTTTCTTTCATCATCATCTTGACGTATTCTCCCTGCCTCTCATAGCGCCGCTTTTCTCTTTCCTTTTCCAGTTCCTTGAATTCGGGTGCTACTACAGAGGCTCCGCGCAAAATATCCATCAGCCCTCTTTCGGCATCATAGATATGGCGCGCTAATTTTGCGGTTATGCTCAGGCGTTTCTTTGGAGACTTCTCTTGCATAGAATCGTCTACAAGTGCCGCAAATTGTTCAGGAGGGAGAGCGTCATCGATCAAGGACTGCAGCACCCCTCGTTTAGATTTAAATATGGCATAGACAGTTGGCATGGAAACTTCAGCAGCTTTTGCTAACTTGTTTATGGTCACGCGATCGAATCCTTCGGTCTGAAAGAGTTCTTTGGCTGCTTCCAGAATGTGGGATTTAGTCTGGGCTGCCTGTGCATCCCTGGTTTCAGAAGTGTAGGTTCTTTTTTTTTCTTGCATCATGTTGAATATACCTTGCTATAATCAATATAGTGTGCTATAATGAAGTTATCCTATTGAATATACAATACCATATTCAATGGTGGATGTCAAAATCAAAAACCTTAACGAGGAGACTGTTATGGAAACAAATAATGTGGCGCAAGCTGAAGAGTATTACAAGCTTGTAGGAGAAAAAAATGCAGAGGGAATCAAAAAATACCTGCACCCTGATGTGGAATTTTACAGCCCCCTGGCAACTTTAAAGGGGAAAGAAGCCGTCGTCCAAGCTACTAGCAATTATATGAACTTGATCGGATCTCTTACGATACGAGCTAAATTTGGTGCTGGAGACCAGGCCATGATCGTTTACGATGTAGATATCCCTGGGATAGCAAAGGGCTTCCCAGCTGCTTTGTTGTTAAGCTTTCACGATGGGCTGATCATCAGGAGCGAGCTGTTTTTCGATGGCAGTCGTTTCGCATAAAAGAAAGCAGAGATTTTACCGTAGATACATGACGGGAGAAAGGGGAACAGGATATGCAGGATCGCGAGCGGCAGGATTGGCAGGATTACGGGCTCTTGGCCACAGCTAATAGACGCAAAGACGCAAAGGCGCAAAGAAATAAATTTTATAGTTTGAGTGGGTCTATAAACGACCTAAACCTTATTCATCTTCTTTGCGCCTTTGCGTCTTTGCGTCTATTAGCTGTGGTTAAGAGCCCATAATCCTGCCAATCCTGCCGCTCGCGATCCTGCATATCCTGTTCCCCCTTTCTCCTGTCTATCTTTGTTTGAGATCTTGTCAATCCTGTCCCTCTTTTTTCCTACTTATCTTGTCGCACTTATAATCCAGCGGGAATCGCTAGCGCAAAATATATTTTTTCTATACAATGTCTTTCTTTAAAAGAGGAAAATCCCTTGATGAAGATTAAATACTGGATCTCCATTATTTTAGCCCTATTTTCTTTTGATGCATTAGGTGCTAAGGAAAAAAGTCGCGAAGAACTCCTTGAAGAAGAGTCTAAAGCAATTCTTGAGGATGGTTTAAGAATTGCTGCTCAATTTTATACTTTGGAAGAGGGCGAAGAAATTAAAGAAATTACCCAAACTATTTTAGAGAGTGCTGACACCAAAGCAAGGATCAAAAAGCGCATTAAAGCTTCGGGTAGACGCTTTTTCCTTTTTAAATACCCAAGCGATGGGTTCCAAGTAAAAGGATACCTGAGCTTTGTTCCTCACCCTTCTGGGAATCCCCTTCTTATTTTCTTACGCGGAGGCAATCGTGAATTTGGGCTTAATAACCCAGCTACTGATATCACTTGCGTTAGAAATTACACTGTAATCGCTACAGCATACCGTGGAGGCGTTTCAGAGGGAACAGATCAGTTTGGAGGCGATGAGGTCAATGATGTTCATAACCTAATGGAATATTTCCCTATTCTTGCACAAAAAATGGAACTTCAATTCCAACCTAAAAAAACTTTTATCTTAGGCGGCAGCAGGGGCGGCATGGAAATGTTTTTAGCGCTCGGAAGATCGCCTTCTTTACAGCACCAAGTCACAAAAGCGGCTTCATTATCCGGTCTCCTCGATATGCGTGAATGTATGCTTTATCGAGCAGATGTGAGAAAAATGTTCATCGAAGACTTTGGCTTAATCCCAGAAGAAAATGAAGAAGACTGGATTGCGCTGCGAGATCCAATGAATGTTGTTCCTAAGCTCAGAAAAGACCTTCCCCTTCTCATTATTCATGGAACTGATGACCTCCGAGTAAGTCGTAATGAAGGATACAACATGGTTGAAAAGCTCCAGGAAAATGGTCATTGCGTCGACTATTTAGAAGTACCCGGAGGAGACCATTGTCTTGGTAATCAACCTGACCGAATGGATTTGATCGCAGACTGGTTTGAAAAATAAACATCCACGTCATCGATTGCGGTTAGAACGTAGATAGCTGTGGGCTGCTTTGCAGGAGCTTAACATGCCATCCTTCAACCATCTTCTCTTTCACACGTTGATATTCTTCTCCAAAAAGTGGATCGTAGTGGGTGAGACGGATTACTTTTCCTTCTGAAATTATCCACGGGTCAATGCCCCTGAACTTGCTTTTAATGGTGAGGTCAGCAGGATTGGACTCAGAGGGTGCAATTAAGCAATAGTAGTATTTTGCAGAAATTACCTTTTGCATCTGTTCTCGAATCATCGGGTCTTCGCATGAAATCAGTAACTTCCAAACAGTCTCATCAACTCCAAAATGGATGTCATCATAGGAAATAAATCCCAGATCGATTGCCCTCAAAATTGCCTTGGCAAGCCAACTAGAGGTGAGGTAGTTTGTGGCGCTTCCCCAACAATATTGCGTCATAAAAAGGGAAAACCGCGCCACTTTTGCCATGAGCACGGGTTCTGTGCTTACCCAATCGCCATTCATATAGCGGAGGTCTTCAGCGATCCTCATGGCTTCGTCATAGGTGATAAACCCGCGGAGATAGGCTCCTTGAATGTTATAGTCGATGCGGTCGGCGCATAAATTTGGACCGCGTTGTTCAAGCATGGGGAAAAGGCTTTCTAAGGGGAGGATTTGTTCGATGGAAATGTTATATTTTCTGAGAATATCCCCCACCCCATACCGTTCTAAAAAGTGGGCATGAATGCCATTTTGATAATCCTTTTCTTGATTTTCCCTGTTAAAAATCCAGTCTCCAACATGGGAGAAAACGGTATGGGACACATCATGAAGAAGCCCGGCGATTTGTTCTTCTAACGAGGCATTCTTTAAGCGAAGTATCGCAAACACCCCTAGAGAGTGGTCGTAGCGGGTATATTCTTCCCGATCGGTCGTATAATAGGCCACACCATATTGATGAATCGATTTAAGACGTTGAAAGGCGGGGCTGCCGATGAGCTCCAAAAGGACAGGTTCCTCAACCTCCAGTGCACCATAAAAAGTATCGATTTTTGCGGCAAATAGCGAGGATTGGATCAGACAAAATAAGACAACCAGGTATTTGAAAAGAGCTTTGTTGGTCATAGTATGACGCCGCAATACCTTTATCTATCAGAAATTTAGTAAATAATTTACGACCTTATCCGTTTTTTTACAATCAGAATTTCCTATTACCGATTGATTTCAACTCTTGTTTTTGGCATGCTTGATTAAGCTTAAGGGTTTGAAATGCCTGTTCATCATTTAACATTTAAAAAAGCTTCCCCAGAACATCGAGAAGCTGTCTTGGAATGGTTATCGGAGCCCCATATCAAAGAATTCTGGGATACGAGCCCTCAGCATAGAGAGGAAATTATCTTATGGTAACAAAAATGCCTGAGAGCGGATTTATAGAAGTTGATGGTTTTAAATTGAGATATCTCATTGAAGGGGAAGGACCCACGGCTTTAGTCATTGGAAACGCAAAGTATTACCAGCGCTGTTTTTCAAAAGAACTGCGCAAACATCTTCGGCTCGTCTTTGTAGATTGGAGAGGATTTGGTGAAATGACCACCTCAACAAACAATTCCCAACTCTCTTTGGATATATTCCTGAACGACATCGATCAGATAAGACAAAGATTAAACATCCCAACCTCTATCATCATCGGTCATTCTGCTCATGCACTCTTAGCTTTAGAATATGCAAAAAAATATCCGCAGCATGTCTCGCATGTTGTGATGATCGGAATCTCTCCCAATTTAAGTCCTGGGATGGCTGAATTAGCTGCACGCAATTGGAAAGAATCAGTATGGCCAGAACGCAAATTAGCTCTCGAAGAGAACATCAAACAACTTCCTGATGACGAGCTTAACAAGCTTTCTCCCGCACAGCGTTTTGTCTCATGGGGTATTCGCAGGGCTCCACAAACTTGGTATGATTATCATTTTAACTCTTCTCAGTTTTGGGAAGGTGTACTCCCTAACATGCCGCTGCTTGATTATTTCTATGGTATCGCCTTGCGAGACCTTGATATTACTCGAGGTCTAGATACTTTCAATAAACCAGTTTTTCTCGCTCTAGGCCGTTATGACTTTATTATCGCACCAGCAAGCTCTTGGGATCCTATTCGATCCAAATTTCAAGACTTGACCATCCGCATATTCGAACGGAGCGGCCACTCCCCTCAATATGAAGAACCAAACATCTTTAACGAAGAGCTTCTCGCCTGGTTATACTCCAATCGGCTACAAAATTAAAGGCGCTATTGTCAATTGACTTTTACCCCCGTTTTTGGCATATTTGCTCAAGCGGCTTTTGCCGCTCAAGCTTAACAAAGGAGATAAGCAATGTGGAATGATTGTGCAAGGATGACACCCACCATACCGGGTGTAAGAACGTTGGCCCGGGTAGAGACACTGACTGGGAATGTGAATCATTTGGAAGAAAGGGTAAACGATCTTTCGCAGCGCTTACAGCAATCTGAAGAAACGGTTCGTTCCTTGCAAAGACAACTCCAAGATTTAGCTCCTCTGCAACAGCAAGTGAACGAACGATCACAGCTCAGAGCCCGACGCACAACCTCATGGCAAGCCTTAATTGAGGCATATCCGCAACTCAATCGATTAGGCAATCTTTCGGCCATGAATAGTCAAGAGAGACAACACGTGTTGTTCAGTGAAATCGCACGGGTGCGTGGAAATTGCGAGGAAATGGCAGGAAGGATACAAATTTTAGACGATTCTGTACTCCGCGAAGGGCGCACTGTGCAACTCGTACATCGAGAAGTGCAAATCGTTCAAGCTGCCGCAAGCAGTGTCAGCGAAAGCGTTCCAGCACAACGAGCCAGAATTATTGAAGAGCGGCGCGAGGGACGAAGACTCTATCCCCAAATGGATGCTACCATGAGAAGTGTCGTAAGTACCCAACTTCAGTTGGCTGCTCAGTTGGTTGCTGAAAGAGATGCTCGGATGTCCACACAAACAGTTCTATCGACTCAAATAATGCAGCAAGAAATTGTTAATCAGTCTCTTAGAGACAGAGTTACCGTAGACGCATTCAATCATCGGGTGCGCATTCATGATGTAGCCATGTATGCAATTTTAGGGGGGCTGGAATTAGCTGTTTTTGGTCTACCTAGTCCTATTAGTCTTCTAATCGGTGAAAACAACTCTTGGTACATCGATACAAATAATTTCAAGCCAGATCTTCCAAAAAGCGGAATAGGTATAGGAATAGGGCTAGCTTTTTTACATGGGTTATGCGCCCTCGTCTATGGAAAAGAATATGCAATCGCTGTAACAGAAGCAAAACTGCTGGAATATTTTAAACTTTATCATATTGAATCCAATAACAATGGAAAGTTAGCACATGAAATGGCAGTTGCTTTTATAGAATTTGTAATAGCATTCGTTAGTAAGCCTGGAGAATTTCTGAAAGATCAATTTGAAAGTAGGTTAAAAGAGATATTTTATTCCAATGGATTGATTCTTGTTGATAAAGAGTTCAACAACCTTTCTGCCCAGCACTGGTATTCTCAAAAAATTGCATCAGCCGTGTATGAAGCACTTAAATCCTGCGTCAACTGGAAAACGATTGCTTCTGTTGTCGCTATAGAAGGAGTGAAATGGGGGGTAAAACTTGCAGTAGGCGCTGCTGTGTTTGCTGGTGTGGAAGCCGTAGGATACTTGACAAGACCCAAAGAAACAGAAGAAATTCGCCTTGCAAGACAACGATTAGAAGCTCGGAGGCAACCATGATACCACCCGTAAGAAGTCTTGTATCCGTGCATCCTGTTGTTCCTTATCGGGAAGAAATACCTGTTTCGGAACCCGAGACAAGCGAACAAGATCAGATCGTACAATTTAAGGATTTAGCTCAAACTCACGAGATACTAGAAGAACAAAACAAGCAGACTCGCAAACTTCAACAACACTTGTCCCTATTAAGACAAATCAATCATCATTTGCAAAATCAAGTCGGTGATACAAATGAGTTGTTGACGAAAGCTCAAAGCGATTTGCATGAGAATGAAGCTGCCTTAGCTGCTCTTACAGATGAGCGCGATGAGTTTAGAAACAGGTTTGAGGCCTTACTTGCACAAAACTCTCATTTAAGAGAACTGTCTGAACAACGTTTTCGTGAAGTAGGGCTTTTAAAGCAACAACTGGAAGAACAAATTAAAATTTTAAAGGTTAACCTGCAAAAAACTCGCCATGATCTGAATAATAGAACCTTGAGCGATAATTTAGGGGCTGTTTTAAAAGATCCTGATTTTAAATTTTATGGAAAAGTGACAATGGGATGTTGTCTTACAGCCATTGCATGGCCTCTGACGGGTGCATGGTCTTTGCTGACTCTAGCATTTGGTTTTGCATCTGCACATAGCACGCGTTGTCGAGACTTAGCAAAGTCCACGGTGAGTAAAATCAAAAACATGGAAGTCTTAGACTTTATAACCGTACAAGACAATTGCAACGATAACAGATTTTTAGAGTGCGATTCTCTTTCTCTCCGCGTAAGGAAAATCTCCCCGAGTGAGTTTCTTGTTTTTCATTATGACAAAGAAAGGGCTAAATGGTATGACGATATTGGGAGATTTTCAATGACATCTTTAAATGAAGATCTATGGTTTTCCTTTTTCCAAAGCCAGGGTGAACGCGGTTATCTTAATTGCTGTAAATGGGAAATCTATCGAAATTCACAAAAAAAGAATTTGTGATCAACATCAGGCGCCTTCCTTTATGATATGATTATAGATCAAGCAATTCCCTTTCTAGTTCAAGATCTAAAAGCTCAGAGTATTTGGTTGTATGGATCGTATTAAAGATGTTCATGCCTATAAGCCCGAGTGCCTTTTTTGCCAAATTGCTCGTCGTGAAATAGAAACTCAATTTTTTGCACCCTTTACGCATTGTTATGTGATTAAAGATCAGTTTCCAGTTTCGAACGGCCATATCCTCATTATTCCATACGAACATACAGAAAATTGGTTTACTGCAAGAGAAGAAGTTCGCTTAGACATGTTGAAAGCTTTACATCTGATGAAAGATCGATTGGATAAAGAAAACTCTCCAGATGGATACAACATCGGAGCCAATTGTGGCGAGGCAGCCGGTCAGACCGTCATGCATTTGCATCTCCATTTGATTCCTAGGTATAAAGGCGATATGGAAAATCCAAAAGGCGGTGTTCGCGGAGTGATACCTTCCAAACAAAAATACTAATTTCATCCAGGTGCGCTTTATGGAAAAGAAGCCAGAGCAGCTTGCCTCGAATATACTTGAAAAAAAAAGACGAAAGGACAAGGACTTAAAGCGACAGTTGCAAAATTCACCACAAGATTATTGTAAGGAATCGAGGAACATCTCTTTAAGGTCAGGGTTTCGTTCGAAAAATAGATAAGCTTCTTTGATAAGATGGAGAAGAACGTTTTTCTCTTGGGCGAGCTTTGTTCTTTTTTCAATAATGTCATCTGGATTTAGGAAAGGAGAGATCGGGCGAACTGTAGCAACGAAATTAGGATTTCTTCTAAGCCTCTCACAAACACCTTTTTTGAATTGTGGATTGTTCTCGACAACGGCTTCGATTTTACAAAGTTTTAAGCGTAGCTGATCGATCTCTTTTTCTAATAGGAAGCATTCTTGCTGGATACTTTCAATAAGCGGGTTTTCTTCAATGAGGACCACACCCTGATAGGCTTCCTGCCACAGCTGCTTATACATAGGCCAATTCAGGATCATAGGCAATATCAGCAGCGTGTAAAAGATGGCTAAAGCAATCTTACCAATCCGTTGAATCAAAGACAAGGACTCCAAATGCAGTTCCTGGACTTTTGGAGAAGTCTGGGTTATATTTGGACGAGATACTTGCGATGTATAAATTTCAAACATAAGTTATTTTTAATATTTGCCGAGAATCGTCTTCCATATAACCCCCTATTTATCAAGGACAAAAAGGACGAAAGGACAAGGACTTAAACGACACCAAGGACCTTAACGACAAAAGGACGGAAGGACAATTGTCCTTTTGTCGTTAAGGTCCTTGGTGTCGTTTAAGTCCTTGTCCTTTCGTCCTTTTCGTCCTTTCTTGAGCGTTATTTTAAACACCGCAGTTGGGAAACTGGGAAAAGCCCGCTCTGGCAGATCCTTTGAATTAGGCTTTATTAGCGCGTACTTCGATTCTATCTTTAAGCAATGGCAAAATCAGGGTCATTGCTGATGAAAAGGGCTCTACGCTTTTTAACGCTCCAAAAGTTAATTCCTTAAAAATAGCTAAGCGCTCTTTGTCAGATTTAGGATTGGGTCTTGATTTTAGACAATTGTCTAATTGAGTCACATCAACTGTCATTATCACTTTACCATCAATCGCTATACCTGCAATATTTTTTTGTTCTTTAATCTCTTTGGTAATTTTAGAATGGATTATGACAGAATTTCGTACAGCGTCAAAAAGAATGAGAAAAATGCCTGAAAACGGAAATGCTTCCGCAATCCCCCGAAAAAGATTTTTAAATGCATTCCATAAAGGATTAGGTTCAGAAGCATCACTTTTCGAAAGATTCTGAAATATTGCTTTCACAGATTTAACAATTCTGGCAATTCCTGTGCAACTTCCTACGAAAGGCACACACTTCCCAAGCATGTTTGCCACAGGTTCTTCATTACAAATTAAGAAATCCTGATCTTTCTCTTTTTTGGTAAATATGCTTAACGTATCTGGTTGAATAAGCGTTCCCGTATAAAAAGTTTGATTATATGTATATACCCCACTAAAAGAACCCATAAATAAACTCCTTTAATCTTTGAGTTAAAGAGAAATATAACAATTCTTGATAATATAAAGCAATCCTTATTCTTATTACGCGTTTTGAATCAATCAGAATGATGACCCTATAAATGATTCCACTATGCGGTAAACACTTCAGAATGTTCCGAGTTCATATTTTTTGCTTGAATTATTGTGTACTGTTCTCTACACATGGGTTTTAGGATACCTAACTAAACCCTTACATACAGGATGGGCAATATGTCGAAGAAATTTCAAGGCAAAATCGCCGTCATTACTGGCGGCAGCACCGGCCTCGGCCTTGCCGCGGCAAAGGAACTTGCATCACAGGGGGCGCACGTTTTCATTACAGGCCGCCGCAAGAAAGAACTCGATGCCGCCGTCAAGGATATCGGCAAAAATGCGACGGCAGTCGTAAGCGATGTTACCAATCCTGTAGATCTGGACCAACTCTACAAAACCGTAAGCAAGAAGGGCAAGATCGACATCCTGTTCGCCAATGCGGGTTTTTACCAGATAGCTCCTTTGTCAGATGCTACAGAGGAACATATTGATCAACTATTGAATACCAACATCAAAGGTGTGATCCTAACCGTGCAAAAAGCTCTGCCCTATCTGAAGGATGGTGCTTCCGTTATCCTTAATGCCTCAGCGCTTGACTGCAAGGGATTGGAAGGTTTCAGCGTCTATAATGCAACCAAGGCAGCCGTGCGTTCTCTTGCCCGCACATGGGCGAATGAACTGAAAGCGCGCAAAATCCGCGTCAACACACTCAGTCCTGGCCTCGTCCCGACTGAAGGCTATCATACCGGCTTAGGCATGAATAATGATCAGATTGGCCAGTGGGTCAGCCAGTTTACACCAAATGTTCCACTAGGGCGGAGTGGCAAACCGGAAGAGATCGCCAAGGCGTTTGCATTCCTTGCCTCCGATGATGCAAGTTACATGACCGGCTCCGAAGTGACAGTAGATGGGGGTTATGCTCAAGTCTAGCCGACTAAATCTTCGTTCAATGCTATTGCCTACTCTTTTTTCTTCAATAAAGTATTCCTTTGTGATATTTCTAATTTTATGGAAGATATTTTACAAGTTTTTGATTACAGCACTGCCCTTTTTTTTATTTTTGGCCCTTTCATTATAGCCCATTTTTGCACGGAAAAAGAAGCAGACAAAAGCAAAAGAAACGGCACCCTTTTTCTTCTTTATCTTGTGATAGGCGTAGGATTTCAGGGAATACTTTCAGGTTTATGGCAAGTATTTCAACCGGTAGTTGTAGCAAAATTTGAACAATGGCCTTTAAGCCCCTTTGTGTTTGAATTGGGGATGGCTAACATCGCATTCGGCATTTTGGGGATTCTTTCACCCTGGATGGACAATGGTTGGCGTATGTCTACAGGTATAGGGTATAGCATTTTTTTATTGCTTACAGGGATCCTCCACTTAGTGCGAATTGTCCTCTATGGTCCCTCCCCGGGCGATGTTGGAGGTTTCCTACTTTCCGATCTCTTTGTCGGAACGATCTTATTCTCTTTGGTGATTAGCACTAAAAAATCTACAAGCACAGAATCAAACATGTAGCTTTTTCTATTGACCGATCGGTCAGTTTCTGTGATCTTGGATACGCTGATCCTGACGAGGAGGCAACCTATCTGCGCTCGGTCCTTCAAGGAATCAGCCTAGAGTATTTATTGAGCGGAAAAAATTATCCCCTTAAAACCATGCGCGAAAAAATAATCAAGAGGTATTGCCCATGAGAGTAAAACTCTATCGTGAACACAAATATGTAAGCTTTGCGCTGAACGAACTGGAGCGACTCATTGCAAAGACAGACTTTACGAGTGATGCAGCCCTCAAGCAGGTTCAAGATGAGTGGCAGCCCGTCAAAGAGATGCTAAAAGGACATGCTCACCATGAGGAGCAAAACTTCCATCCCCTCTTAGAGAAGAAAGGATCCAGCGTCCATCGCGAAGCACACAATGACCATGACCATCAAGAAGATGCGCTGGAACATTTGCAGCATCTCCTCGATACTATCAAGAAAAGCTCCGACCGCGAGGAAACAGGCTATCAGTTCTATCTCGCCTTTCGCAAATTCGTGGGAGATAACTTATTGCATCTTCATGAAGAAGAGACTAAAATCCTACCCGAATTGCAAAGACTGTATACTGATGAAGAGCTACGTGCCATCGAACACCCCACCTATGACATCATGACCACTGAGCAAATGGTAGAAATGGTACAGGTTCTTTTTCCGCATATGAACTTTTCCGATAAATTCGCCTTTCTCACGGATATAAGACTGGCGCAACCAAAAAAATTCGCAGAGCTTTGGAAAAAGGCTAATCAATTTCTGAGCACAGAAGAGAGGGCAAAGTATCAAAAATGAAAATTTTACTTACTGGAGCTAATGGATACATTGGAACTCGCCTTCTTCCCCGTTTAGTCGATGATGGACATGAAATGTATGCCCTGGTAAGAAGCCGTTCTCGGATTGAAATCCCTGAGAAATTTCGATCTCAACTTCACATCATAGAGGCTGATCTTCTAGACCCATCCTCTTTGTTGAAAATTCCCCATGATATCGACGCAGCCTACTACCTTGTCCATTCGATGAATTATTCCCAAAAATTTTCCGAATTGGAAGCTTCTTCAGCAAAAAATTTCGCAGATAGGATGGAAAACACACAAGCCAAACAAATCATCTACTTGAGCGGGCTCTCCAATGAAGCCAATCTTTCACGTCATCTAACCTCGAGAAAAAGAGTAGGAGAAATCCTCAGAGAAGGAAAGGTTCCTGTCACTATTTTAATGGCTGGGATCATCATTGGATCGGGAAGCGCCTCCTTTGAAATTATCCGAGACCTGGTTGAAAAGCTGCCCATTATGATCGCCCCCAAATGGCTGAAGCAGCTCACCCAACCCATTGCCGTCGGCGACGTACTAACTTACCTCACTCTTGTGTTGGGCAACCCTGCCTGCTTGGGCCAATCTTTTGAGATTGGAGGCCCCGATGTCATGAGCTACAAGGACCTTCTATTAAATTTTGCTAAAATGCGGGGTTTGAAACGGAAAATCTTTACGGTTCCAGTTCTTACACCACGCCTCTCGTCCTATTGGCTCTTCTTTGTGACTAGCACAAGCTTTTCACTTGCGCGCTTCCTCGTCGATAGTCTAATCAACAATGCCGTTTGCAAAGAGAACCGAATCCAAAAGCTTTTTCCACGAAAACTCCTCACCTATGAAGAATCATTGCGGCTCGCTTTCACACCTATCGAAGAAGATTGGGTCCCCTCAAGCTGGAAAGACACTTTAAGTGGATCTGCTTTGAATCCCGATCTCTCCATTTACGTCCAGGTACCTAGATTCGGCATCTTAAGCGATAGGCGTATCACTTCCTTCTCTATTCCTGTAGAAGAAGTGCAAAAACGGATTTGGTCTTTGGGAGGTGAGCAGGGGTGGCATGCAATGGATTGGGCTTGGAAATTTAGGGGCTTTTTGGATAAATTGGTGGGAGGAATTGGCCTTCGGCGCGGCCGAACGCATCCAACGCGACTTAAGGCTGGGGATGCGCTCGATTTCTGGCGTGTCTTGCTAGCAGATGAAAATCATCGACGTCTGCTCCTTTATGCTGAGATGAAATTGCCAGGCGAGGCGTGGCTGGAATTTGAGATCATTCCCCACAATACGGGCGGGATTCTTAATCAAACAGCTACATTCCGTCCCAATGGGCTGTGGGGCAGATTCTATTGGTATATCCTTTTGCCATTTCATTATTTTATTTTCAGCCAGCTGGCGAAGCACCTCACACAAGGATAAAAACGGAGAAAAAAATGAAAATTTCTAAACGTGCTCAGAGGATTTTTCAAATATAACCGCTGCAATCTGTAAATCCTGGATTGCCACCCCTGTCAAATCGGCCACAGTGATCTCAGTCTCAGAGGTCCTTCCCAATGAGCTATTCATGATGACTTCTCCCAGCTCAATCAACTGCTCTTTTTTGATTAAACCTTGTTTTACGGCATAGGAAACATCGCCCATCTCAATGCATTGACTTCGGCTATCCACGATCACCTTATCTGCTTTTGCAAATATATCCGGATCGAGTTCTTGCTTGTCCACGTCATCAGCTCCAACAGCTGTGATGTGGGTGCCGGGTTGGATTTGGCGGGCAAATAGAAGAGGTTTGGCAGATGAAGTCGTCGTCACAATCAGATTACACTCAGTGGCAAGCTGATCCAGATCCTTAGCCAATTCTATTCTCCACTCACGCAATTCAGGATGCTCTTTCAACTTTTTTGCTTTAGTCTCATCACGCCCCCAAATAATAGCCTGCCGACATGGTGTCGCAAACGATAGTAGCTTCAACTGATAATAGGCTTGAGCCCCTGTGCCCACAATCCCAATGCAAGTAACATTCTTTGGGGCTAAATATTTTGCAGCAATGCATCCGGCGGCAGCCGTCCGAAGATCTGTTAAATATCCCTCATCAAGCAGTATGGAAACCAATTCCCCAGTTTGTTTATCAAACAGCAGCATGAGACCATTGCCCGCTGGAAGTCCAAGCTTGGGATTATCGCTAAATCCAGAAGCGATTTTGATTACATAGTATTTTCCATCTTTCGCGTAGCCATACTTGATATGGCATTCACCCGGTGGATCATCGAAATGAAGCGCTGCCACGGGGGGAATAACCGTTTCTCCTCGGCTATATGCTGCAAAGCCCAGTTCTATTGCCTCTATAATCGCTGGAATTGATACGGCTTGTTCGATTTGTTTTCGCGAGAGGATTTTCATCGCTGACTGCCTATCAATTTTCGAAGCGTCGAATAACTGACGTTGCGCCCTGTCAGAACGATGACAGTAGGCCCTTTGGGACGCAGATGGCCGAAAAGACACCCAGCAAGGGCAACAGCAGCGGAAGGTTCAATGAGGTACTGATGATGTTCTAAAAGCCAGCAAAGGGCCGATTTGAGTTCCTCCTCTTTAATGAGCGCCATTTCATCGACTCTCGTCTTTAAGATCTCAAAACACTTGTCTCCCAAACCTCCTTCAAGGCCTCCAGCAAGGGTATCGATAGGAGGCATGTAGGTCATTGCCTTTCCCTGTTCTAGGGAAAGTTTAAGGGCGGCAGAATCGGCAAGTTGGCAGATCATCATCTGCGCATGGGGATTTTTGGTTTTCACATACCATGAAAAGCCAGCAGAAAGCCCTCCGCCGCCTATTGGAAGCACAAAGTGCGTAGCATCGGGCACTTGACTGAGCACTTCCACGGCGAGAGTGCCTCCATTGCCAGCCATCATCTTTTCATCATTAAAAGGTGAAACCATGGGAAGATGTAACTTCCCCGCCTCTGTTGTGGCCCATTCTAACGTGTCATCATAACCAATGAATGTTGATTTTATGACTTTCGCCCCCAGTTTAAGCAGCTTATCATATTTCGCCAGGTCAATGCTTCTGGGTACAAACACCGTGCAGGGAATTTGCAATTCCTTGGCAGCATAAGCCAATCCAATGCCGTGGTTACCCGCTGAACATGTGGCAACACCCCATTTCCTTTCTGCCGCATTCAATGTCGAGAGGTAAAAGAAAGCGCCTCGCGGCTTAAAAGAACCCGTAATTTGCAAGCATTCCAGTTTCAAGTAGACCCGTTGGCCAATAAGTTCTGACAATTCAGGAGAAAGCTCAACCGGCGTTTTCCGAATTTTCCCTTTGAGATATTCCGTGGCTTGTTCGATAAGCTGCTGCATCTATTTCCCATAACTTTTTAGAAATTGTTCAAAACGGTCAAGAGCCACGCTCATATTCTTCTTTCCAAATCCAATCCGGAAGAAATTGCCAGGGAGATCGAAGACATTCCCTGGCATGATCAATACTCCCATTTTTTCCACAAGCTCTTCTGAAAATTCTTCAATAGGAACCGGGAGCAAAAGCTTCAAAACAGCTGTGGTACCACTCTGGGGAGGAACCCATGATAGAATGTTTTGATGCCGTTTCATAAAAGATTCAAGGGTTTTCAGATTGTCCAGCATCACCTTTCGGTTTCTTTTTAAGATCTTCTCTTTTGCCCGAAGAGCCATGAGCGCCAAAATTTCGCTTGGTGCGCTATTACAGATGGAGGTGTAAAGCTTATAGGATCCGACTCTCTGCAACAAATCAACATCTTGAGTTGCCAGCCAGCCAATTCGAAGACCCGCAAGTCCAAATGCTTTAGACATCACATTGAGGGCGATCCCTTTCTCATATACGTCTGCGATGGAAGGAAGCCTTTTTGCTTCATCCACTTCAAGATAGCGATACACTTCATCGCAAAAAATGTAAGCCCCTCTTTCTCGTGCCAATCCGACAAGTCCTTCAAAGACTTTTTTTGACAGAAGCGCTCCCGTAGGGTTGTGCGGATAATTTAGATTGAGAAGCTTTGTATTCGGACGAAAGGCGGCTTTTACTTTTTCGAGATCTAACCGCCATTGATTCTTAGGATCAAGCACAACTCTTGTCATCTCGGCACCCAAAGACTGAGGCAGAGTCGCTAACGATTGATAGCAAGGATCGATGACGATGACATGATCTCCTTCCTCAACCAGAGTTCTCATTGAGCAATAAATCCCCTCTTCGGCTCCAGCAATAGTGAGGACCTGATCGCTTTCTACCGATGAGTAGAGGCGGGAAATTTCTTTGCGCAAAAGAGGCAGCCCTGGTGATTCTGTATAGCCTAAGCTTAACGACTCCCAGAGCTTTTTTGATTCAGGATCCGCTAGCTCTAGAATTTCATTGAGTTTCCAGCTCTCCGCATCCGAGCAACAGAGCAAATAAGGAGCATTGAACTCGTATTTCTTCCAAAATTCCTCTAGTTTAAATGGTGGAATTTTCATTGCTTTTCCTTTAAATAGTTATAGACAGTAGCGCGTGAAATTTGAAGGACGTCCGCGATATAAGAAGCCGCGTTTTTTGAATCAAAAGCCCCTTCTTTCTGCAGAGCCAAAAGGAGTTTTCTTTTCCCAGCCCTATCAAGGGTTTCCAGACGAAGCACATGTTGTTTTAGATAGGTGGAAACATAGATATTGATTTTCTCTTTCCAGTCGTTTTTGAAAAGAAAGTCAGGCATCTCGCTAGTCGGCTTGATCAGATCGAGGATGAAATGGTGCATTTCTTCCCATTTAGAAATATCGAGATTGATGCACAACAGACCAATAGGTTTTCCAACCCGGTCTTTGAGGACAGCCGATACCGATTTCATTTTTCTGCCATCCCAATTGGTTTTAAAGTAGGGAGGAAACACATCTTGCGAATCAGAAAGTGTCCCAATTTCATCGAGAAGGGACTCATCCCCAACTGCTCTTTTCGAGAGATTGTTGAAAATGGCTCCGATGCATCCCGTCCGCAAATCATGGAGCACCACCTCGCCATGAGGGAAGAGCAGAAGGCTAATTGCTTCCGCCACCGGTTTATATTGATCTAAAGTCTCTAAACTTCTCATATTAGACATTTTAGTCTATTTCAGACTTTTTTGTCTATGACTTTTATTCCAAGCTGAACGCTAAGAGTGCGAAAAGCAAGGCTGTCGCGCTTATCCCACTCTAGATTGCTCTATAATAGCAGCTGATACAGAACGCTGTTCATTAATAACAGGAATTTGAAGAATTCTTTCGCGGAGAGATTGTAAATTTTGGAAGTGAGTGTCACACGAATGGATTTTGACTTGGATATGAGTGAATGCAAAAGGGTGATAGTCAAACCATGCGCATTTGTGTACTATAGTATTGAATATTCCAACTAAAATGTCCCCTTCATCTTTTGAATTTACTAAAAGATTTAAGTCGCGAGCGGCTCTATTATTACCACACACATAGCAATTACCACCACAATCGTTATCTGAAGTTCCTCCAAGTAGACTGACTCCATCGATGTTAGCTGTCATAAATCACTCCTGTATTTTATAGTTATTTCTTTAAAAACCATTTAGTCAATATCTATATTTACTAAATTTTTACTCTTTACTTTGAAGTCGAACTCATATTTTCAGTTTATATTTTTGCAGCCTGCTATTGGGTTTTTCTGGAATTGTATAAGTAATTTTTTCACTATTAAGCGTATGATGTAGCACTTTTCTTAATCCAGAGGAAATATTCTTATGTCCGAGTTTTTTAGTTAGTTCAGACATTGATAAAGGACCTTTTTGCAGCGCATTCAACACCTCATCTTCCAGAGACTCCAGCCTTGACTCCGGCCTTGACTCCGGCCTTTGTTGTGATGCAATTGTACTCACTTTTTGGAAAAATACAATGTTTTTCGAGAATATTAGACTCGCTAATTGGTATTAACATGTAAATTTTACACTTGACGAAGTGCTTTTAATTGAATGAGAGAACACGATAACAGTTCTGCGGCTTTTTGTTCACCAATATATTCTTCGCCAAGAGCATGAAACAGCATTTGGTAAAAGGTGTGAGCTTTTTCCGAAGGAATTTCTAATCCAGGCTCTTTGCGATGCCATCCCTTCTGACGGAAACGAATCATAAGGCTCTTATAGTAGGTCTCTCGAATAACTCCTAAATCTTTAAGGCGATAACATATTGCGCTCATACTTAATTGAAACCGTTCTTTGAGAAGAAGGATAAAGATTTTCGAGTTCTAAACGACGTTCGATTTGACTAATCACGTCAAATTTAATTGCCTGCTCCGATTTTCCATTCAATCTTTTTCGTTTTCGAAATTTTACATGCTCAAGGGAGACCTTGATTGGTCGAAAAAAGAAATCGACACGAACATTTAGAGCTTTTGCCAATTTTATGAGCATGTCAGAAGATGGATATACGACCCCCATCTTCATATTTTTTGATAGCAGCATGACTAAGATTTATTCGGTCAGCAAGTGCTCGTAGACTTAAGCCCGCTGCTTTCCTTGCTTGTTGGAGCCTAACGCCCAAGTTACTCATAAACAGAAACCTATATTTTTACACTTTCCTTTTTAAGTTTACAAGATATCAAAAATAATCCATTTTGTAAACCATAGAATTCAAGGAGGAGAATTCCCACGAATGTTGTCGAACGATCAACAGAGCCTTACATCCAGCTCGACCATCCTTTTATCTCGATCGAGTGTGGAGATTCCGTTACCATATTGAAGCACACTCAGATAGGCAACTCCCAGCGTTGGAATCTCCTTCTCGTAGAGCCAATAAGTAGAACTAATCTTTAAAACATATGCTCTCATTTTCTATTACTAATTATTTTAAGAAATTGTCATTGATGTTTATAGGCATTACCATATATGATTCGTGAAAATTTCGAATACATATGAAGTTTAACAAAATCACAAACACAGAAAAAGTTCCAGATTACAACGATTGTTGGGCAAAAACAAACTCTGAAGGGATGCCTGCGCTTTCAGTTTGGCAACATGCAATTCATGTGGGAGCTAGCGCAGAAGCTATTATAGAAAGGCTTCCAGGGCATCTCAGTACTTCGGTACCCACAGGATTTGTTACTCTTGCCGCCGTTCATGATGTAGGAAAAATCGCACCTTGTTTCCAAACGAAATGTAACTTTTGGGCAGAACAATATGGGATTAGCAAACCAATTACAGATTGTCCGCATGCAATGATTAGTGAAGAAACACTAACGTTATACGGTATTCCAACTGCTTATGCAGAAATTATTGGTTTTCATCATGGCTGGCGAACACGTCCAGAAGATATTGGGAATGCTGCCGGTGGAAAAAGTTGGCGGGAAAAACGTGAGAAATATCTGGAGGATATGGAAGCCTTATTGAGACCCCTTCCACGAGAATCAGCCAATTTCTCTCTTTCCTATAAATATTTTCTATGTGGCCTAGTTGTTTTAGCAGATTGGATTGGTTCTTCTGAGGAATTTTTCCCTCTCGAAAATAAGTGCAGATTAGATTTTGAATCAGCCAAAAATAAAGCCCGTGATGGACTTGACAAGTTAAAGTTATTTACTTCTCAGCCCACTGAGGAATGTCTTTTTGATGAGATGTTTGGTTTCTCTCCTAATTTGTTACAGAAAGAATTCCTAGAGTTCTATCGTCAGCATGCATCCAAGGAGGGCGGGTTATTTGTTCTTCAAGCCCCAATGGGTGTAGGCAAAACGGAAGCAGGACTTGCTGCTTTAGCTCATTCGCTAAAAGAACATCATTCAAGAGGATTATTTTTTGGTCTTCCGACTGTTTTGACAAGCAATCAAATACATTCTCGAGTTGAAAAATTTCTAGATAAACAAAAATTAGAATCCCAAAAAGTACAAAGGCTTCATAGTAAAGCCTTTATTTATACCCCACAAATGCAACAAGAGGCGTCTCCCTCTGATGCTATCTATTGGTTTGGCCATTCCACAAAAAAAGCTTTCTTGACCCCTTTTGGCGTAGGAACAATTGATCAGTCTTTATTGGGAGTATTACCAGTAAAACATTTCTTTCTCAGATTGTTTGCTCTGGCAGGAAAGACCATCATTTTGGATGAGGTCCATTCCTATGATGCTTATACAGGAACTCTTCTGAAGCATATCATTCATTTCCTGCTAGAGTTGAAATGTTGCATCATCATCATGAGTGCAACTTTAACCTCGCATTGGATGCGAAAAATAATCGAACTCTCTGCGGTTTCTTCCTCTTATCCTTGTGTCCATTTTTTTTCTCCCAAGAAGGACATGGTTCATGCCCATCCTTTGCCAGCACCCCCATCTAAAGTAGTTAGCATGGATTTAAGAAATATTGAAGATGGCAACAAAATGAATTGCATGATCCAAGAGGTTTTGGATCGTGCCCATTTTGAACATCAAAATATCCTTTGGGTTTGCAATACTGTTGCTGAAGCACAATTGATTTTTAAAAAACTGAAGTCCGAAAATGCTTCTGATGGACCAGAAATCGGCCTTTTACACTCGAGATTCTTACCTCGAGATCGTCAATCGATTGAAGAGAAATGGCTTCGGCAGCTTGGTAAAGATCACAAACATCGACCAAAGGGTTCCATTCTTGTAGGAACTCAAGTAGTGGAACAAAGTATTGACATAGACGCTGACTATCTCATTACCGAATTAGCTCCTCTTGACTTTCTGATGCAGCGCACAGGGAGACTTTGGAGACATTCAAGGAATTTTCGTCCTGTTCAAAATCCCCAAATGACGATTACAACTAAAGGTGATCCTACTCAACTCCTCCAATGTGAAACAAAAGCTTCGGTTAAAGAGGTCTTCGGCTCCTCCTATTTTGTCTATTGCCCCTATATTCTTCTCAGAACCTTCGAGGTCATTAAAGATCTAAAAAAATTTGATTTGCCGGGAGACATCCAATCGTTAATTGAACAGGTATATTCTGAACGCCAAGAAAACAATTTGATCTGGAATGAATTGTATCAAAAAAAAATTGAACATGAGAAAAAGTTAGAAGGAAAAGCTCTTACGCGCACCCAAATTTCTTTGTTGCCGTGCTTAGGTGACAAAGAGGAAGAAGATCTTGTCGCGGAAACACGACATCAAGAATACGATACGATTCCCCTGTTGATCGTCCATTCACTGAATGAAAATCATCTGATCCTTGATGACATTTCTATTCCTATTAAAGCTCGAGCAACTTCTGCTTTCATACAGCATATTCAGGGCCGGCAAATACTTGTTCCAGCTTACAAATTTAAGGATATCCCAAAAGAATACAAAGTATCGCTCTATGGAAAGACTTATATATTGATTCAAACGGGTGGGAATGAGGCCTGGAAAACAGAAATACCTGAAGTAAAAGTCACCTTGATGTACTCACCTATATGTGGTTTACAAATTGAAACGATGGAGGAAGAAGACAATGAATTTGGTTGATCAGCCTTGGATACCCGTAGTGGATAAACAGGGCAAACACTCGCTCATAGGATTATTGGAACTATTTCAAAATTCCGAAACTTATATTGACTTGGTACTGCCTGTCGGTCAACGCATTGCCATCATGCGCTTTTTATTATCCTTAGTTTATGCCTCCTTAAATGGCCCCAAGGACTTCAATGAATGGAAATCGCTTGCTTCAAGCTATCCTATGCAAGTGATTCATTATCTCAACCAAAACAAGCACCTTTTCAATTTATTCGATCCTGCAGTTCCATTTATGCAAATCAATGAGATTGAAGCTCATCAAGAAGGATTTGCACCAATCGAGAAATTGGACATGAACCTCTCCGCAGGTTCAAGCCAAACCTTATTCGACAATCAAGGGGGTTTAAGAAAAGGTTTGTCAAAAGATCATATCGCACGAATTCTAATCACCATTCAACATTTTTGCCTGAATGGCCGCACAAGTAAGATCAGCTGGAAAAGTTGGATCTCAGCGGAATCAGCAAAACGTTCTCCCATGTTCGGAACTATTCACTCCTTTCTGATAGGTTCGACCCTTCAACAAACAGTGCATCTCAACTTGTTAACTTTGGAAGATGTCAACTATTCAGATTGGGGGCCCCCCTCATGGAAAAATGTTCCACAAAATCATGAAGAAGCTAGCAAGCTCTCGGCAAGTTTTATGGGCAGCTTAATGCCTTGGCGGCGATTTATCAAACTTAAAGAAACATGTGAAGAAACTAGTCTCGGAGCTTCTTCAGACGAGCGGGATTTTCAGGATTTATATTTATCCATTGAGACTAATTTAAAAACAGAATCAGCCTTCGAATTTTTGGGAGCTAAAGAAAAGTGTGAGTTATGGCGTCAAATGGGAGGTGTTCTTTTTAAGAAAGATTCTGAAGATATAAAGATTCGTCGTCCTTTCCATTTTCATCGGCTTCGTGAAAAATGCTCACAGGGAGCTTTTGATATATGGGTAGGATGCATTCATGCATTTCCAGGATTCAATGCCAAAATTGTTTCCATTCAAGAATCGCGCTATCATTTAAGTGCTGGTTGGGCAGACGATGAGGGTGAACATCGAATATACTATGAAAAATGGCTAGAGGCATGTGAACAGATCTGCAAGAAATTAAAAGATAAAATCGATAGATATTACAGAAATTTATTCAACGAGAAAAAATCATCTGCACTTACAAAATCCAAAAAAGATCAAGCAGAGTCCCTTTTTTGGAATAAAGTGACTGAATTCGTTCCCAATTTTTTTAGATTAGCGACAAGAGATCAATTGGATCATTGGTTAAATGAATGGCCCTACATAACATTTTCCTTCTGTAAGGAAATTGAAAATCAACTTATTCAAACATTCAATTCTCGCTCATATAAAGCATGGGCATTATCTCAAAATCAAAGAGGAAAGAAATGAAAAATTCATCACAATTCATTGAATTCATAAAATCTTTTTCTACTAGAGGAGACAAGCAAGCGTTAAGTTCAATTAGACAGGGCTTAACCAAAACTAGAGAACACTATGCCTATAAATATCTCGCCCCCTTCTGTGATTTAACAAATGCCAAGGATCTAGCTATTTATAAAACTATAGGGGCTCTCTATGCTCATTATCCCAAGGAGGACTCAGATAACGAACATAATATCGGCCATTTAATGAGAACACTCGGTGAAGATAAAGTCACAGACGCACTTGAAAGGAAAATTCTCCGATTACTTTCTCCTGAAACATCCGAGGAAGCTTTAGAATGGATTAAACCTATCTGCTTCCTTGCAAAGTCTAATAATTGCCATTTTCCTTATAAAAAAACCTTGGAAAATCTCCTGTACTGGGGCCCTAGAGCAAAAAGAGAAATTGCAAAAGCCTTTTGGGGGCAGACAAAAGGAGAAGCACATGAATAATTCGATTGGATATCTAACAAAAATTCCGATTGATGAGTCGGTTATCAGAAAAAGAAAGTTGATAGATCTTTATCAATGGCATCAATTTGTTTGGACGTTGTTTCCTAATAAGACAGAAAGAGATTTTCTTTTTGAGCTGGAAATAAAAAAATCCCCACCGTCTATTTTGATTTTATCGAAAACACCTCCCACACTTCTGAGCGATTTACCCGGAGAAACACAAGAAATTTCTGATCATTATTTCGACCACGAAACTTATGCTTTTTCACTAACCTGTAACCCCACTATTAAAAAGGTGATCCGTTTAGAAGATGGCAGTCGTAAGAAGAATGGCACAAGAATTGGCATTCTTAAGCAAGAAGAGTGTTTGAAATGGCTTGAAGGGAAAGCCCTATGTTCCGGCTTCAAATTACTCAATATAAAAGATTTCTCTTATGAGATTCTGGAATTCTATAAGGGTAATCGACAAGGAAAAATTGCTTCTGTAAATTTTAGTGGGATTCTTCAAATCACAGAAAAAAATTTATTTATTCAATCCTTATTCAATGGCTTCGGTTCTGCCAAAGGTTTTGGATTCGGACTCATCAAAATCATTCCAATTATAGGAGACACATATGCGTTTAATTGAATTTCATATTTTACAATCTTTCCCCGTTTCTTGTCTAAATCGAGATGACGTTAATTCACCCAAAACGGTTAAATTTGGCGGCAAAACGAGAGCTCGAATTAGCAGTCAATGTTATAAAAGAGCCATTAGAATGATGGCTAAAGATCTTCTTCCCCATCATTTTGGAGGGATTCGAACAAAAAACAGTTTGGCAACTATCTTAAAAGAAAAACTTTTAGCTAAACAGGTCGATCCAAGCCAAGCAGACAAACAAGTAAAAGATATACTGAAAAATTACAAGTTGGACAAGGATACCCAACTATTCATTTCTAATGAGGAAATTGAATCCATAATAAATGCTGCTATGAGCGGAGAAAAATTTTCTTGGAAAAAAGAAAAAAATCTCATCAACGCAGCCGATATCGCCTTATTTGGCCGGATGCTTGCAGGTGCTCCTGAGGGCAATATCGAAGCAGCTTCGATGTTTGCACATGCCATCTCGACCCATCAGGTTGAAAATGAAATAGATTTTTTTACAGCCGTAGAGGATATGCAAGAAAAAGCAGGGGCAGCCCATATGGGTCTTTTAGAATATAACAGTGCTCTCTATTATCGTTATGCAGGAATTAATCTTGACCTACTGCAACAAAATCTGGGTATTGGAGAAAAAAGCGCAATAAAATCTATTATTGCAAACTTTTGTGAATCTGTAATCTTTGCCGTTCCTCATGCACGCAAAACGACGATGAATGCTCATACCTTACCGGGCTATGTAAAACTCGTTTGTCGTTCTAAAGGATCGCCTCTTCAATTAGTGAATGCTTTTGAGCAACCCATAAAACCAAAGGAAGGGGGGTTATTAAAACCTTCTGTGGATTCTCTCGAAACTCATTGGAATGAATTAAAATCCTTTTTTGAGATTCAAGTCGATCGAGAATTTCAGATGCCAAATCACAACAAGAATTTTCACACAATCATTGATGAGGTTGCTACATGGTCGACTCATTTATAGGACTATATCTGGATTCTCCGATGCAATCATGGGACGTAGGTAGCCGACATGATCGGCGCGGCACTTGTGTCATGCCTACGCGAAGTGCTTTATTAGGCATCCTCGCAGCTGCAATGGGAATGGATAAAACCAAAGAGAATGAAGAAGAAAATTTGAAACGATTAAGTGATTTAAAAATAGTGGCTTATTCTATTCATTCATGTCAAGAGATGGTAGACTATCACATTGCACAAAATTGCAGATCTGCTGATGGTAAACAAGAAAAAACATCCGTGACTAAAAGGCATTATCTGATTGAATCAAAATTTGCAGTGATTATTGAAAGTGGAGATAAAAAGATTCTCCATGAAATAAGTGAAGGGTTAATAAATCCTAAATGGGGAGGATGGCTTGGACGTAAATCTTGCATTCCCTCCACACCTCTATTTTGGGGATACTTTGACAGTATGGATATGTTCATCAAAAAGATTAAGGAATATACGAAAAAGGATGTCGATATTCAAAAATGTGGAATGGTTGCTGAAGTGAAAAGTTTTGAAGATGGAGAATGGACATTAAATGATGTTCCGCTTTCATTCGGAAAACGCGAATATAGCAGTCGTAGACTGTCAATCAAGTTTTGCGAGGGAAATAATGCCCATTTTTGAAAAGCCACCCATTGAAACATTGAGCATGTTTAAAGATAGATGGACTCCTCTTTATCTCGAGCATGGTCGTTTAGAGGTTGATGATTCGAGTGTAAAGTGGATTAATGCTGAGGGGCTGGTATGCCCTCTACCAATTGCTTGCATTTCCGCGATTCTTTTGGGTCCCGGTGTCAGCATCACACATGCAGCGATAAAGGCATGTGCTGAATCGAATGCTCTCATTTGTTGGGTGGGGGAGGAAAGTATGAGATTTTATTCTTATGGGATAGCGCCAACCCATACTAATGATCGCATCAAACTGCAGGTAGAATTTTGGAGTAATAAGAAGAAGCGTTTGGAAGTAGCTCGAAAGATGTATCAGAAGCGATTTCCAGGGGTTGAACTTGAGGACAAATCCTTACCAGAAATGCGGGGAATGGAAGGAGTTCGAGTTCGTTCACAATATTCAGAATTAGGGGAAAAATATGGAGTTACATGGAAGGGAAGAAGATATGACAGAGACAATTGGGATCTTTGTGATGAGATTAATTTAGCTTTGACAATTGTCAATCAATGTCTATATAGCCTTTGTCATTCCGTAATTTATATGCTAGGTTTTCTCCCCCAGTTAGGGTTTATTCATGAAACAGGATACTTGCCTTTTGTTTATGACATTGCTGATCTGTATAAATCACAAGTGGCATTTCCAGCAGCATTTGAGACAATTTCGTTGAATCATGGTGCGGATGAAAATCAAATTCGCAGAATTCTCAAAGAGAAAATAGAAGCCAAAAAGCTAATAGAAAAAATGCCAATGGAAATTTTACAATTGTTTGAGATGTAGCCATGGTGATTATCATAGCAGAATCATTTCCAGATCATGTTCGTGGGATGCTTAAAAGGTGGTTTGTTGAGCCTAAACCCAATGTATTTGTGGGATCTGTTAACGAAAAAGTTCGTGAAAAACTTCTCAATTATATTAAAAGAAATACTGTCGGTCTAAAATATCTTTTAATTTATTCAGATTCTTCGAATTGCCAAGGTTTTGTTATTGAAAATAACGACCCAAGCATTTTTTTAGGAATTACTATTTCCGGTTTGAATTTAATAGCCAAAAAATATTTATGAATATAAATTGACCTTTCTTATTGAAACAAGGCCTCCTCGTATAGGTTTGAAAGTCTTTTCCCCACACGCGTGGGGATGGTCCTTTGCTGGGTTTATCTGTGAGAAACTTTTCCCCACACGCGTGGGGATGGTCCTGATCGATCATGCTGCAGTCTTTTCCCCACACGCGTGGGGATGGTCCCGATGATTTCTTTGCGAAGGCTCTCTTCCAGGGCTTTTCCCCACACGCGTGGGGATGGTCCTATTTCTGTTCTTTCTTTAATGAGAGGGAACGACTTTTCCCCACACGCGTGGGGATGGTCCTTTCAGAATGTATAATACCGCATTCGAAAGTGACTTTTCCCCACACGCGTGGGGATGGTCCTCCAGCAAATCCCCTTGTAAAACCATTAGCATTCTTTTCCCCACACGCGTGGGGATGGTCCTCTCTCTAGCTCAGACTCGGCAATTCTATAGGGCTTTTCCCCACACGCGTGGGGATGGTCCATATTAGCTATTCGGTCGGGGGATTTGCGAACACTTTTCCCCACACGCGTGGGGATGGTCCTCTTAAGCCTGAATAAGAGCATACCCGGAGCGACTTTTCCCCACACGCGTGGGGATGGTCCTCTTAAGCCTGAATAAGAGCATACCCGGAGCGACTTTTCCCCACACGCGTGGGGATGGTCCTATTTTCGATGTTGTTGACATCGTTTAGTGAAACTTTTCCCCACACGCGTGGGGATGGTCCTTCGGTGCATTTGAGCTTTTTCTGTTGGACATGCTTTTCCCCACACGCGTGGGGATGGTCCTGCCTCAGTTCAATGAGGGACATTGGGAAAAGACTTTTCCCCACACGCGTGGGGATGGTCCTCCTTTCAGATCCTCATACAGTGCTATAATTAACTTTTCCCCACACGCGTGGGGATGGTCCCTCGCATGTCCCGGTTTGAGCGCCTTTCTACGGCTTTTCCCCACACGCGTGGGGATGGTCCTTCACAGCGGTCATCGGATATAGACCTCCGTGCTTTTCCCCACACGCGTGGGGATGGTCCCATCTTTATAGCTACACCTGCCTTTGATGGAAACTTTTCCCCACACGCGTGGGGATGGTCCCATGTCTTTGGTCAAACTAAGGGGATACCAACACTTTTCCCCACACGCGTGGGGATGGTCCATAAATGTATGAAGTTCGGGGGATTCTTGTTCGCTTTTCCCCACACGCGTGGGGATGGTCCTAGTCATGCGCCCATCTGGCAACGGATATATAGCTTTTCCCCACACGCGTGGGGATGGTCCCAAAGCTCCTCCTGCCCCTCCAGCCAAAAATAGCTTTTCCCCACACGCGTGGGGATGGTCCCCCAGCATTTATCCAAGGGACGCCGGAATGGCTCTTTTCCCCACACGCGTGGGGATGGTCCTGCCGCGATACAAACCCCCATGATGAGTACCAAGCTTTTCCCCACACGCGTGGGGATGGTCCCAAGGAATTTTCGTCAATGGCCAATGTCGGACGCTTTTCCCCACACGCGTGGGGATGGTCCCGCCAAAGATTGGAAATGTCCATTTTGTGAATACTTTTCCCCACACGCGTGGGGATGGTCCTCGAAGAAGTCGAAAATAGCGCCTTCAGCCATACTTTTCCCCACAAGCGTGGGGATGGTCCTTGCCTCGACACTACCGCTCAGAGATCTCCCGACTTTTCCCCACACGCGTGGGGATGTTCCCTTAGTATGCTTGGTCTCAAACCCACGAATCCACTTTTCCCCACAGGCGTGGGGATGGTCCTGAGCTCGATGTTGCCATTCGTGACGCACAAACACCTTTTCCCCACCCGTAGGGATGATCCTGGATTGTGCTGACGCTATATTTTGAAATTATAGATTTCTAATTGAAAAGCAAAATAATTTATGGAACAAAATGGAGAGCACACTCTCATTTCTGTTCTGGGTGTAGCAGCATATATTCGGATAGTCAATTCATCAACTTTAGCTAAAGTCAAACCACATTTCCATTTTTCCATACAGAATGCTAAAGTCTGGCTTGAGAATATTTGGAAATGTTTGAATTCAATCGCAAAGTGATTAAATGAAAAGTGAATTAGGTGAGAAAATTAAGCACATTTGATGTTGAGGATCTATGAAGAAAATTAAAATTTACTGTGATTCTGGCGCTGACTTATCCAAGCTAAAAAAAATTTCAAAGTACTGTGAATTTTATCAGTTTCCCTATGACTCCACGGATCGTCCTAAAAAGCCTCTTCTTCTCGCTAAACCTTCTAAAGCTCAATGGAGAGACAGCCACGCACCTTGGCTAGAATATTCAGAAATAACTTGGGATGATTTTAAGGAGAGTCCTCTCCATCCGGAAATCGAAGCTATCATCGGCATAGGATCTGAGAACCGAAGCGACGTATTACATTTTGATTCTGCGATAAAGACAGCGTGCCAGGTCTTTCTCACCTCAGACAAAGGAGATATTTCGTCAAAAAGGGCCGAATTAGAATCCCTTACAGGAATAAAAATCTTCCACACCCCATCCGAGATTGAAGAGGTTCTCAAATATCTTTCTATATTTATTATTTCTATTTAGAGCGGATCAGCTTTATCAAGTAGAGCAACAATCGTCTTTTCAGGAACGGGTTTGTAGTCCCAGACTTCGACGGAAAGGTTAAGTTGCCGGTCAACAAGCTTGTTGGGGCGTTTTTCATGAACGTGGCCGTGAAGCTGAAAGTGAGGACGTGCCGGCTGACTTGGAATGTGAATAAGTTCGACTTGATGGCGGCCAATCTTGATGAAGGCAGATTCTAGAACCAGCGTGAATCCAATCTTATGCATTTTAGTAGGAGTGCCATCATGGTTGCCTCGAATGCAAACCTTATTCCCATGAAGACGCCCGCAAAGATCAGTAAGAAAATCAGTCGTGCCAAGACCAAAATCACCTAAGAAGAAGACTATATCTTTTGGCGCAATATGACCATTCCAGTTCTCAATAAGCTGCTCATCCATCTCTTTGACAGATTGAAAAGGTCGTCCGGTATATTGGATGATGTTCTTATGAGAAAAGTGGGTATCGGATATAAACCATTTATTCATTTCTACCCCTAGCATTCTGTGGTTTCAGATATTATCCATCAAGGGACGCTAGCAGCTTCTTTATAACTCGCTCAGAATTTAGCTTTTTCAGTTTTCCAGATGGCTCCTGACTCTCTATCTTGGACCATTCAGTTGGAGAAGCATTTTAACAACTTATCGCAAAATCTACAGAGAAATCAGGAAACGCCTTTTTAAGTTGAGAAAGAATTCTTAACGTAGGATTGCATTTTCTGCTTTCTAATCTCTGATAGCTGTTAATATGTTCAAATCCTAGCCTATCGGCAGCTTCTTGTTGAGTAAGACCTTTCTTGATTCGATTGTATCTGACCGTAAATGCAAAAGCGATTGAAGGATCTACGTGCACCTCCACAACATTACGAGAAACGGCAATAGAATCATCAGGGAGGGCAGCCAAATCTTTAGAATTGGCAGGTTCATCTATATAAAGATTCAGAGCCTCTTGCATCCTTTTATCAAGCTCTTTCCTTGAATCAGCTTGTGTGATACACCCCTCTAACTCAATACATTGGGCCCAAAAGCCTTTTCCTTCTTTATGTACTTTGAAATGATATTTCATAACATCAACTGCCCTTCGTTGCTTTTTCTAGAACTTTCAATAAGGAATGTTCTGTGCCTTTTGCTATACCACGCGCGGCCCAAAATAGCAAATTTGGGCAATGCGAAAGCTCCCGCGGTTGAATGATCGCAAGTCGCTCCATATTAGAAATATGGAGCGACTTGCGATCATTCAACCCCGGGGCTTTGGCAAAGCCGAAATTTGCTATTTTGGGCCGCGCGTGGTATATTCTCTATCGTTAGGAATTGTCACAGTAGGACATCCTTTCTTTTTAAGCTTCCAGTGTCTCCCTTTTCCAGCCCTGGAATGAGCTCATATCCTGCTTCATAAAAGAGCTTTCGCATGTCTTTTCCGCTGATTGGCACGCTATCTCCTTGCTATAAATTTTCATATTACCAAATCTATTTGTCAAAGTCAAGTGAGTATATTGAAAATTCTTCAACAACAACTGAAGCTTCCCGGCCTGACCCCGACGACACAGTTGCAATACTTCTGATATCGTAAGTATGCCACCAGCTTTGCTAAATGCCTCAACAGCTTGTCTGTATTTGTGTTACTTATCACGGACCAAAACCTCGGACTTGTTCTGATATCTCCGTAATATTGTACCAAAACAATAAAACTGTTAAGCGGGAAAAGAAGCAATGGAATTAGAATAGTCTCTAAGCATCTTTACAGGGCTCCTGGTTTTGTACACTTCGTGTTCTAGTTTCATTGAGATTAACCGTTTAAGAAGTATTATCGAGGAGGTATTGCATTACAACCTCCTCACCCAGTACTCAAAGTCGGGAAAGGTAACGCGAATATTATCTTCATGAGCGTCGAGATTAGGCAATCCTTCCGTATAAAGGCGTATGGCAATGATCTTTTTCGCTGGTAGGATCATTAAATATTGTCCAAGAAAACCCCATCCCATAAACACGTCTGAGCACTTCTTACTCGCAAGAGACTGTGGTACTATCCAAAGAAATGCTGCCGAATATTTTTCGAAATTTATCTTCTTTCCCTTATCGGTTGCATGTAAATATTTACCCGGATTTTGTGGATCAGGAGTCCTTGTCAAGGCCGCTTCGCCAAGATCCATGGTTAAACAACTCTTAGGAAACTCACTCGTCATCAGCTTGATCCATTGCGGACTAATCATTTGTTTACCCTCATATTTTCCTTCCTGCAGAATCATCTGACCCACTTTTAGGAGATCATGAGCTGTTAAAACGAGCCCGTCAGCACCGGATGGTGTGTCATCATTCGTGCCAAACAGTTGTTTCGTAGACGACACCCATTCCCAATTAGTGATTCCAAGAGACTTAAAAAGCTTCTCATTGACATAAGCATCTATCCTCTTTGTTGAAAGCCTGTTCACGAGTTCAACAAGAATGTCTGCTGACGAATTACTATAGCTAGCGTGAGTTCCAGGTTCTTTCGCAATTCCTAGCTTCATCGCAGCTTCAATGACATTCGGCACCGCTTTAAATAGGTTAAATTTGTCTACATTAAAGCTTCCATCGGGTTCAATAAAATGGTCTTCAATACCTGATGTATGGGTCAGGAGCATGCGTAGGCTAACAATAGATTTTCGACCTTCCTGCCAATCCTTTCTGTCGGGAAACCACCTGCTTACTGGGCTATCGAGGTCGCGCAATTGAATTTTCCCCTCATCAAATAAGAATCCGATAGCTAGACTAACAATTGACTTTGTCATCGAGTAAAGTGGCACTTTCTTATTTTCACCGGAAGAGGTTACTGTATGACCATCATGCCATATCAGTAATCCTGTTGTACTTGTCTCCTCCGCACGCTTTTCAAGTGTCCTCAAAGCATCTATATTCATAATTGCCTCCTATTAGGTTTAATTCAGGGATTAGAATAGGAAATAATGGATTTATCCAATACGGGGAAAAACCCCCTATTAGCGTAAGAAATTTGGGCTATGATGTAAGGCCAAATTGAGCAAGCTTCTCTGCAGCCAGCATAAGTTCTGAGCGAGTTTCCAGATTCAGTTTGTTTTTCGCTGATTCCAAATAATGCTCGACTGTTCTTTCCGATAATCCTAAAACGCTTCCAACTTTTGAGTAG
Organism: uncultured Parachlamydiaceae bacterium; assembly: GCA_963801335.1. Classification (GTDB taxonomy): domain Bacteria; phylum Chlamydiota; class Chlamydiia; order Chlamydiales; family Parachlamydiaceae; genus CAWDEQ01. The sequence continues at coordinate 133,824 of CAWDEQ010000001.1, forward strand.
CTGAGCCCCTTGCGGAGCTGCGTTAAGCATTCTTTCTCGCGCGGAGAGAGCTGAAGCAAGCGTGACCATCCGCAAGCGGCCAGTAGAGAGGCGCGAAGTGTGTTTGATATGTTGATGCTATCCACAGTCATTTGTCCAAAGGCTTTTTTAATGTCAGAGATCATCAAACCTTCTTCAAGCAGTCTACAGAGTGGTGTGGTCAGCTGCTGCTTAAAATGGTCCATAAATGCATGGAACAGTCCCACTTCATTCATGAAAAGATTGTATAACGGCTGCTTCTTCAGAGATCCTGAAAAGCAAGTGGTCTCCAAATAGTCCTGCTGATGTTTGACAATCACCATTCCATGATCAACGTTAAAGAGTTTGGATCGATCCCGATAAAAGGCCTCGCTTCCAGGAAACTGACGGCCATGAAACCAAAGATACTGGCCTTCTTTAAGGGCTCGGGCATCATCGAGGAGAGGGTCATTCTCAAGACTTCCTGAATCCATGAGCAGACGGTCATGATCCGCATTAGAGGTCATCCAACCAATTCGTCCATCATTGTAGACGCGTACATAACCAAAAAGAGTTAAGCTGAGGTCGTTGCAAAAGTTCTTAGATAGTTGACGGACTTTATCGACACCGCTTTCTAATCGATCGGAATAGTGTTTGAAAGTTGAGTCCATAAATCACATTATCGTTGTATAAAAACAAACAACAGCTTTTTTACATACAAAAATATTATCAAAAGCATACTATTTAAGCAAACGTGTTCCTATCCGTTTGGAAAGATTATTAATATGACAAATGAAACGACTCTTATACCTGAACTTAAAGTGCTAGATTTCAAGAAGAGCTTAGATTTCTATACACGATTGGCAGGATTTGACATCCTCTACCAGAGGCCAGAAAGCGATTTCGCCATGCTAGAAATAAACGGCGCGCGCCTGATGATTGAAGGGCTGACCGATAGGAGTCGCTCCTGGCTCGTTGGGCAAATGGAAAGACCTTTCGGTCGAGGCATGCATTTACAAATTGAAGTGCAAGATGTCCAGAACCTATATCGAAAATTCAAGGAGGCTGAATATCCGATTTTTGCCGAGATGGAAGAAAAATGGTACCGAATAGCGGATAAAGAAACGGGCCATAAACAGTTTTTGGTACAAGATCTAGATGGATACTTACTGCGCTTTTTTGAGAAAATAGGTCTCAGACCATTTTCACAATAGATTAGCGCACAACTTTACAAGCTACAGGCTCCCAGCCGAATTCTGAAAAAAAGATCTCTTCAATGTATTTTGTTGAGGCATCCGAAACCCAGGGCCGAAGGCCCGGCAGTTGTATAGCCCAGGCCGCAATGCCTGGGTTTAGATGGCCCTGTGAGATGAGGACCGAAGGTCCGACACGAATATGGGACACATTTGTGTCGGACCTTCGGTCCTTATCTTCTAACCTCCTCGTAACCCAGGCCTTGCGGCCTGGGCTATACAACTGCCGGGCCTTCGGCCCTGGGTTTCGGATGCCTCAACAAAATTCACAATTGAACGTTATGGCATTAGTCACACCGCAACGTAGTTTGGCGACTGGGCTATTGCACTTCCAGCCCTTTCAAGCTGTTGAGAGGGGCTTTTTTGCACCCTAGGGTAGAGAGCCCTATTGGCAAATTTTTGAGAATGACTGCAGTTTCTACAACCAAAGAATTATTTTCTCTTTCCTCAAGGCCGGTATTATAGTATAAAATCAATGCTAATCTAAGGGTGAACTTTTATGACTACGAGTAATCGAGAAATTCATCTCATATCAAGACCGAAAGGTCTCCCTTCCCTCGAAAACTTCCAACTTTGTGCAGGCCCCATTCCTGAATTGAATGAGGAAGAGGTTTTGATCCGCTCCCTCTACTTATCCGTCGATCCCTATATGAGAGGCCGCATCGGCGGACGCCCCTCTTCGCATCCGCCTTTTCCTCTGAATAAGCCTGTTAATGGCGATGGAGTGGGCTGTGTTGTCAAATCTAAACACGCCAATTTTCAGCCGGGTGACAGGGTGTGCGGCTACCTGAACTGGGCCGACTTCTCTGCTATCCCAGGTTCCACTATACGAAAACTTGACCACCATAAAAGCACCCCCACACTAGCCCTCAGTGTGCTTGGAATGCCGGCAATGACTGCCTATTTTGGGTTGTTAGATATTGGACAACCTAAGGCCGGAGAAACGGTGGTGATTTCAGGGGCTGCTGGCGCTGTTGGAGTAATTGCAGGACAAATTGCCAAAATTAAGGGCTGTCGAGTCGTGGGCATTACAGGTAGTGATGTAAAAGCACATTACCTTCTGAAAGAGCTTGGATTTGATGGGGCTATCAACTACAAATCCCCTGACTGGATCCACGCCTTAACAGCGGCCTGTCCCAAGGGTATTGATCTCTATTTTGATAATGTAGGGGGGAATATTACTGATGAGGTTCTCAAACAAATCAATCGTCATGCGCGCATCGTCCTTTGCGGACAAATCTCTTCATATAATCTTGAACAACCCGATATCGGCCCTCGCAACTTCCGCCACCTGATCGTCAAAAGCGCAATGGCACGAGGCTTCTTTGTCATTCCCGACTATCAAGACCGCTTTCCAGAAGGCAGACAACAATTACAAGAATGGTTTGAACAGGGCGAAATTAAGCCCTGTGAAACGATTATTAAAGGCCTGAAAAATATTCCCCAGGCATTTTTAAGCCTTTTTTCCGGGGACAATCTTGGAAAACAATTAGTCGAAGTGGAAATGGACTAATAAACTACAGCCTATTTTTCGGTTTGTTCAGGTGATTGGAGATTCTCAACGTTTTTCTGCTACCGGAACGGCCTATGGAAAGACGTTTCTAGAAAAACATCTTGGGCAAAAGAATCAAATGATTTTATGGGGATACACGGGTCGTGGGGAAGCTGGAGAAGCAACTCATGAAGTCAACCAATTAGTCAATAACTTCCTGGAAAGAGAGAAGCTGTTTGGACGCTGTCTAGCTAATGTTGTGGATATCCACACAGTTAAAGCGATCCGGGAGTGGGGTTGCAATGTTGCCACGAACAACATCAACTTTTATCTCGTTCACGGGAATGCTCTTTTCGGCGATGATGTCCTCTCTTCTGATTCTCTTACAGATTCTGCAATCTGCTTAGAGGGAGGTGTACAATCCTTTCGTCAGCTCGTTAATTTCATCTCACGGGGTATTGAAATTCACGGAGTCTTCAACTTAAGAGGACCCCTCAATCCGGCTACTTTTAATAAGAAATTGAATCAGTATTTAATCTACTTTTCAGCGGTAGAATTTCTCTACCTTCTATCTGAAGAGCTCAAAGCCAAATTTCCAGCCGCATCTGATGCTCCTGTAGAATTCATCGAGGCTTTCAAAGACAACTATAGGCAGACGCACCATCTCTTTAATCCGGATGCCAATGATGCAATGACGAAATCTGCTTTGTTCGCAGCTGGATGGGAACAATTCATAACGGAAAAACTTTGGTTAAAGCTCGACAAATGTCACTTTGAGGAGTTCAAAGGGCAACTGCCGGCTATCCAGCCTAATAATCATGAAAGGATTCAACCTGCCGCAAATCCTCAAAACCAAGTTGACTCAACTGTATCTGAAAAATAATAGGAGCTTAAAGCATGATAGAATCTTCCAATAACCTAAATGGTTTAAGCTGGGTCTATGGGCTTCCAGAGCATCCAGAGCAGGTTGTCGATACGGATTGTTTAAATGATCCCGATGATAGCTGGGCCTTAATTTATGCTGCTCGGGCTAATGGCATGAATATTCGGTTGGTTACAACGACTCTTTATGATCCTCAAATCAAGGGATGGGGCGCGAGTCTTATCATTCGGGAAATGGGCCTCAAAAATGTCCCAGTCTATGCGGGGCATGGCTTTTATCCTGCAGAAAATAAAGACTTCCGTGCCGTTTATGCGTGCTGGCCTTTAAAATATGGGATCCCAGGCAAGACCAACAAAATTTCCTTATTGCAAGGAATCCCTTATTTAAAACACTTTGCCGAGTCTACGGATAAAATTGCTGCCGTAGAGCGGAAAGCGATAGAAGAACTTGTGAACACCTGCCGCCAATCTAGAGGGAACCTCGTTCTCATTTCTTTAGCTCCTCTATCCAATCTCGCAGGGGCTCTCAAATTAGACCCGCACTGCATGGACCAGGTCAATAGGATTGTGATGATGGGAGGTTGGTTTGAACAGCCAAATGGAGATATTTTGCGATTGGGATATAATACCGCTGTTGACTTGAGAGCTTCTCAAGTTGTGCTGGAGCAGAAAAAAATTCCCGTTCTCATCGTAAATGCAGAAATGTGCAAACAATTTGGATTCGTCTTGAAGGACAAGGAAAGAGAGGTCTTCCGATTATCTCCCTGCAAGACTAAGCTTGGAGAAGCTGTCTGCGAAGATATGCACAATTATTGGGAAAATAAAATTCCTGCTAAAGGAGAACTGGGATTGGCAGATGTGTTGACAACTTATTTAGCCAACCAGCCTAGAGAAATTAAACGCACTCAACCTGTGGAGTTAACCGTTGATGCAAGTTTGCTGGATGTCGAAATGGGTCATCCGGATGCTCACAAGGTCATTAAAGTAAAAAATGTGGCCGAGAGCAACATTCACATCGTGCGCGAATTGCATGATCCAGAGAGGGTGCGCAAGGAGCTTGTGTCCGCTTTGTTGCCAGTCTTTTATCCTGATGTCAGTGCAGAGCAGTTCCAAGAACATATGACAAGCATGGATGACCCACAAGCAATAGCCCATAAGCTATCTTTGATCAATGCAAGATTGTAGAATGCAAGATTACAGGTTCAGGTTATTTTAGCGTTCCACCACCTGCTTCAGCTAGCCATCTGCGATTTTCATTAGACCAATTCCAACCAAGACGAGGCTGATCATCTCCTGGATATTTAAATGAGTAATCAGGGGTAATCGTGAGTATAGGGGTATCGTCTCGGGGACCGCCAACGGTATCGACACGCACAACCAAATCTCCCCAGATCCGCACCTTTTCAGCATTTTTAGTCGCGACGGCAATGCAAAATAACTCATAGACTTTGTTCCCGTAGGTAGGATTGTCCCTTCTACAATATCGTCCAGAATCAAGGGTGCTGATTTTTTCTTCATATAACCTTTGATACTCATTCACGCTAGCCGCTAAGCTCCGAAATTTTGTTTTCGCCTTATCATCGTTAGCCTCCACAGTCATCGTACAAATGAGTTCGATCGATTTATTAAAAACTTCAGATATGTTTTTCCCAAACAGACGTGGTTCGAAATCTTCATAAACCATTTGCGTTCCCATGAAGAGGGCTGCATCGCACTGCCCATTATTCATTAGCTCCTCAAATTTCTTCATGGGAATCCTATGGGTAGCTCCTGATTTGATGGCCTCTGTCGCTGCCTCGATTTTGCCGGCCTTTAGGGCTTTTTCCAACTGGTAATTTTTCACGAGACGCCAAATTCCAAGGGTCCCCAGAATCAGAAAAATCGCCTTAACAGACTCAGAAGTGGTTCGCTTAACATACTGATAGTGCTGAGGAACTCTTGCCTCAGGAAGGTTATTGGAAGCAGATGAAATATGCATATTTATACTCCTATTATATAAAAAATTAATGCACTTTATTTTTAGGCTAGCGCGGTAGTCCCAAAATCAATCAGCTTTACAGTAGGTTTGCCATCTTTCATGGTGATCAGGACGTTTCCCCCATCATTTTCGCGTTGGCTCCTGAGGCCGCAGCTTGCGATGAAAGCATTGGCACTTTTGTATTGTTGATTTAAATCTTGTGTCCATTCGTTTTTCTGCAGATATTCTCTCATTGATTGACCGGGAATGTACTCGATCACCATCCAGCGCCTATCCATCATCTTTTCGCAGCCATAATATTGAGCGACATTGGGATGTGATCCGCGAGCGCGCATTTTTTCATACTCCTCATCTTCGCGGTCGTTTTCTTCTTTCAGGACTTTTATGACGACTTCCTGTTGGGTATCCAAATCACGCGCAATAAAAATATCCCCGAAATTTGCTTCAGCCATAAGCTGAACAATTTGATAGCGATGTCCTTCAATCGTATAAACTTTTTCTCTGTGGTTTAAAATAAAATCTACAGAGTATTTCTCTGGCGAGCCGTAACAAGGGATGTGCGCTTGGGCAAAGAGGTCGTATATATACCTTCCCTTCGGTTGATCGTTCATAATTAAGACACAAGCATTCGGTTGAGTTTCGCCATTTTCGTGCGTCAGCCTAATGTCATGCATTTGATTGAATGGGAATATTTTATTCTCTCGCATATTTTCCCTTAACCAAGTCAGCATCTTATTACGAGTATCGAACACAGCGATGGCTTCCCATTTACAGCATGTATTATCCCAGTAAATCGTTGGATTTTCTCCCGGAATAGCTCTATAAAAACAGGGAGGATCCAACCGCTGAGGGACGATCATGTAAGCACCATTAGCTAATCCATAAACGCCAGATGGCAAATTATTCATACGAAACTCCTTTTATTGTTAAATTAAAATTTAGTTTATCATAAAAGTGTTATTTTTGTCCAGCTTTATTTCTCGCATTTCTTTAATGAGGTGGCTTTCGAAAACAAATGAACAAAGGGCGATTAGAGACAAAGTGTTAAAACGACAAAGGGACCAACGACCAAGGGACAACGACGCAAGGGACGAAAAGGACGCAAACGACAAAGGGACGAAAATGTCATTGTCCCTTTGTCGTTTGCGTCCTTTTCGTCCCTTGCGTCGTTGTCCCTTGGTCGTTGGTCCCTATGTCACTTTGTCGTTGGTCCCTATGTCCTTTTGTCTTTTTGTTTCCATTCGTTAGTGTTAAGGCGGTATAAAACATGGTGTCTCAAGGGATGGCCTTCTGGTAGCTTTGGATTATCAAAATCGTCTTTCGGATTATGATGCATTCCAATCTTTTCCATAACTGATCTTGAACGCCTATTTTGGATGGCGGTGAAGGAGACGATTTCCTCCAGATTTAGCTTCTCGAATCCATAGCGGAGACATGCGATTGCTCCTTCTATTGCATAACCTCTGCCCCAATAATCATAAGCCAGTCTCCATCCTATTTCTATAGCGGGAGTGAAAGGAGCTTCGAAATTCGCATCTACATCATTCAACCCTATGAACCCGATAAATTCTGCAATGCCTGGTACTGAAACCGCCCACAATCCCCAGCCTCTTTCTTCAATCCTAGCCCGCATTCTTTTGGCCATTTGATCGCTTTCTTCTTTGCTCAGGGTAGAGGGGAAATATTCCATCACCCGTGGATCGGCATTTAGCTGAGCAAAAGGTTCTAAATCCTCAGACCGCCAGGGACGTAGAATCAATCTCTCGGTTTTGATCGTTTTGTGGAGGGAGATATCATTCATAATTTTCAAACATCATACAATGAATCAAAGTCTCTTTCAATTGAAAAGAGACTCACATGTTGTAATTGAGATGGTCGATGATCCAAATAGAGAAAAAGACAATGATGAAGATGATGGAAGCGGTCGAGATAAAAACAGCTAAATTCCAAAGGGGGCCCTTTTCATTCCAGACATTGATGAAAAAGATGAGCTGCACAAGGGATTGAACGAGAGCCAGAAGAAAAATGGTGAGCATTGCTATCTTAATATCAAAGTGAAAGAAACCTGGATTTACAATGATACAATAGGCCAGGAGAGTTAATACCAGCGAAGCAATAAAACCTGTAACGCGCAAAGAGAGTTTGTGATGCATAATCCACCTATGATAAATATCCTATTCCATAGACAACGGTAAAAATAAAGATCCAGACAAAGTCTAAGAAGTGCCAAAAAAGGGCCATCCGAAAAATTCTGGAGGTGCTGTGGGGCACAAGAGGACGCAACGCAATGCGAAACATCATGACGACCATCCACAATAGCCCTAAGGTAATATGAAATCCATGCGTCCCCACCAAGGTAAAGTAAGAAGAAAGAAAGGCACTGCGCTGCCAACTGGCTCCAGCCTCGACAAAATCCCTAAATTCTGAAATTTCGACGAAGAGAAAAGCCGCTCCCAAAAGAAAGGTGAGGATAAACCAGGTGATGGCCCATTTTTTTAGCTGGCGATGCACGGCGAGCATCCCCAGGGAACAGGTAAAGCTGCTCGTAAGCAGAAAGAGCGTTTCGATGAGCACGGAGGGCAAATTAAAGAGCTCATGTGCGGTGGGGCCTCCGTAAGTATTTTTATGCAAGACAATGAAGCAGGCAAATAGGCAGGCGAAAATGACGAGGTCTGTCATCAAATAGACCCAGAACCCAAAAACTTTTGTTTCGCTTATTTCTTCAATTGTCGCGTGGCTGACGCTGGCGTGGCTGGCTTCCATTCTTCATGATCCTCGTTGATAAGATTGTTCTATCTTTGCAACCTCTGCGGCAGGCAATATATACTCCATCTCGTCATCAAAGGAAAGAGTAATGACGCACGCAATGGCGCCAATAAGGCCGAGGACAGCGAGCCAAATAATGTGCCATACAATCGCAAATCCTGCCAGGAAAGCAAAGACCGATATATAGATTCCCATGCCCGTATTTTTAAAACACTCAATATCGTGATATTTAGTATCGGGCTTCCAACCCTTCTTTTTCATATCCCAAAAAACCTCATGGCTCGTAATAGGCGGAATCACCGCAAAATTATAAAAAGGAGGCGGTGAATGAGTGGCCCATTCCAGCGTCCGGCCATTCCAGGGATCTCCTGTAACATCCCGATGCTGTTTTCTTTGCTTAATGCTTTTAATCAACAGATAGATTTGGGTAATAATGCCGCATGAAATGAGGATATATCCAATAGCGGACGTAATATACAAGGGCTGCCATCCTGTTGAGGAATCATAGTGATCGATGCGTCGCGGCGCCCCCATAAAGCCCAATAGATAGAGCGGAATAAAGGCCACATAAAATCCGACGTACCAAAACCAAAATGCCCGTTTGTCTAGCTCTTCATTGAGTTTAAAGCCGAATATCTTGGGAAACCAAAACGTCACGCCAGCAAAGATTCCAAATAGGGCCACCCCGACAATCATCGTATGGAAATGGGCGACCAAAAATAAACTATTATGCACCTGAAAATCGGCTGGAGGCGATGCCAGAAAGATTCCAGCCATCCCTCCCACCATGAAAATGGTTAAAAAGCCTATAAACCAATACATGGGAGAGGCCAGGTGCATTTTTCCCTTATACATCGTCAGAATCCAGTTAAAGACTTGAACCCCCGCAGGTATCGCAATCAGGAAGGTCATAATGCTAAAAAAGGTGTTCACGTTTGGACCGGCACCCATCACATAAAAGTGGTGAAGCCAAACCAAAAAGGAAAGCGCAGTGATTGTAATGGCAGCCCACACCATGGAGACATATCCAGAAGTTTTCTTTTGCGAAAACGTGGAGACAATCTCCGAAAACATGCCGAAGGCGGGTATGACCAAAATGTAAACCTCTGGATGGCCCCACATCCAGATGAGATTCCAATACATCATTTGATTGCCGGCATGCCCCGTCGTAAAGAAATGCATGCCAAAAGTGCGATCGAGCCAAAGTAACAATGTCGTGATCGTCAGAACGGGAAATGCCGAAATGATGAGAACCATCGCGCATAGGGAATTCCAGGTGAAAAGGGGCATTTTCATCAGCGTCATGTCTGGCGCGCGTTTTTTGATGATGGTGACGAGAAAGTTAATTCCTGCAAGGAGGCTCCCAAGACCTGAGAGCTGCAAGCTCCATATCAAATAATCGACGCCCACGCTGGGGTTAAATTCAAGCTCAGAGAATGGGGCAATGGCGAGCCAACCTGTGTTGGAAAATTCCCCCCCGACGATAAAAAAGAAATTGATGAGTATTCCCCCTGCGATTGTGAGCCATAACCCCAAGGAGTTCAAGAAGGGAAAAGCAAGGTCGCGCGCCCCAATTTGAAGCGGCACTATCCAATTCATGAGCCCAAAGAAAAAGCCCATCGTCACGAAAAACACCATGATGTCGCCATGGGATGTAAAAATCTGTTGAAAATGGTCTGCTGTCAGGTAACCCGTTGAATCGGCGGCTATAGCCTGCTGCAGCCAGACCATTCCCGCATCTACCATGCCTCGAAAGAACATCACAGAGGCAAAGATCATGTACATGGTTCCGATCTTCTTGGGATCGGTAGAGGTTAACCACTCATTCCAAAGCCAGCCCCAGCGCTTGGTTATCGTCAAATAGGCGGCAATGGCGATGGCCAGCAAGATAATGAAAACGGTCCCTCCAATCGTATACCAGACGTGAGGAATCGCATCTAATGTCAATTTTCCCAAAAAGAATTCTTTCATATTACGGGTTTTGTTGGATACTTATATTTGTTAATGATTTTTTGGAACAGATCTTTATCCACCTCTGAAAAGAGTATCATGGATGAATTCACAGCTGGCTTCACTAGGTCGTTATAAAACTCTTCGCTTAAATGAAAGGAGGTTTTCTTGACCTGTGCCACCCACTCCTCAAACTCATTCTGCGAAGAGGATTTGACCGGAAACACCATATCAGCATACCCCTCCCCGTTGATCTCAACAGCCCTGCCCTTATATTCTCCTGGCCCATTGGCCATTACATAGAGTTGAGTTGTCATTCCCGTCATGGAATAGATTTGTCCGCTCAATTGAGGAATCCAAAAGGAATTCATCGGCGAACCATCGGCGGCTAACTTGAAATGAATGGGGGTGCGTTCCGGAATGTGGAGATAGTTCAACGTGGCAATCTCCAGCTCGGGATAAATAAATAACCATTTCCAATCCATCGCCACAACCTGCACTGTGAGGGTTTTGGCTTCACTCTGAATAGGGCTGTAGGGGTTCAATCGATGCGTGGCCTCCCACGAGACGACCGACAGTGCGATGACGATGAGGGAGGGAAGTCCCCACATCGCAAGCTCTCCCATAGGCCCGTAGGAATGGTCTGGATCATATTCTACCTTTTCTTTTTTGATGCAATACTTGTACACAACTGCAAACAATAAGATGTAAGTGGGTATAATGATGAGGAGCATGAGAATGATGTTGATTACGATCAATTCCAATTCGCTCTGAGCAATGATCCCTTTGGGATGCATCACCAGAGCATTCTCACTTGCTAAGACCAGCGTGATGCCTATCACGCCTAGCACAACGACTAGGATTCCGATTAAAAATTTTACTTTCATAAATATGGATCAAAACATATCGCGATATTTAGATCAATATAAAAAATGGAATCTCAGGAATATTTGATTTACAGCGTCTTAGCTAATGTTCTTTGAGTGTATTCTCGATAGGTTTCTCCTGTTTTAATGATTTCGCCCTCATCTGGAATGCCCTTTCTCTTTCCGTGGGTATATGAACAGGGGTTGAGTCGAATTAAAGAAATTTTTCAGCTTCAACCAGTAGAATATCCTACAGCCCGCCAAAGTCCAGACTATCTATCTAACAATCCAAAAGCTCGCGCAGAAGATATCAACAGGGCTTTTGCCGATCCTTCTATCAAAGGCATCATCGCGACAATTGGAGGAATCGACCAAATCAGGATACTCCCCTATATAGATAAAGAAGTGATCGCATCGAATCCAAAAATTTTCATGGGCTATAGCGACTGTACCAATCTGCATTTATTTCTATGGAATCTGGGAATTATTTCTTATTAGGAATGCTCAAGAAATTCAAAGCGATCTTAATGGCTCACCCTAAAGCACAGTTTTGCGATAAACAACCGCCTGAAGGCCGCGAGGCTTATATTTTAAACCAGCAAAACGCAGTGATAAAAGCTTTACAGGATTACAATGCGCATCTACCTGTCATATTTAATATGAACTTTGGACATACCGACCCACAAATGATCCTTCCAAGTGGAGGCCATGCGAAGATTGATTGCACATAAACGATTATTGTTTTGTAGCAAATGGCTCTTGCTTGACAAAGGTACCCTATGTTAAAAGGGAATTTTTAACGAATTTAACCCATGCTTAAGGAGGCTACTATGAACTATTCGTTCTTTCGATTACTGAGTTTGATTTTTTGCCTAATGACGCTCTCCCTGTTTGCTGAGGACCCAGCAACCACTGATAGCTCCCAAAGTACGATCTCGATCGAACAAGGCGGGAAAACCTATAAGCTGCAAGCTACGGGAGAAGCCACGCGCAAAAAGTTCTTCATTCCGGTGTATGTCGTGACAAGTTATTTGCAGGAAGGCACGACTCCGAAAGTGGGAGATAAATTTGAGCCATTCTTAACAGATGGGAGTGCCAAGCAATTGACGCAGAAATGGGTCCATGCTGCGGATACCGACCAAGTCAAAAACGGCTTTCTGGAATCCTTCAAAAATACCCTTTCTCCAGATGAATACATTAAATTGCAAACGCAAATTTCAGATTTTGTCCAACTCTTCAATCAGAATGTTAGTAAAGGCGACGTGTATGAATACCGCTGGCTTCCAGGAGGCAATGTCGAAGTCATCGCCAATGGAAAAAAATTGGGCAGCGTCGCGAATGCAGACTTTGCCAAAGCCTTGTGGGGCATTTGGTTTGGCTCAAACAGCGTTGTCGACAGAAACCAGCTAGTTTCCCAGTTGAAGTAACGCTCTCACTAGCTCATTCTAGGATGCGCTGAGCTTTTCCAAATTGCGTCGATTTTCTTCAACGGCTTGGTTAGCTTCCTGAATGAGCTGCTTATTTCGTCTGACCGCTTCTGTACTTCTCTGAATCGCTTGGCTATTGGCATCGATGGACATGCTGCTTTGGTCAACCAGCTCTCTCAAACGAGTGGCTGTTCCGCAGCTTGTCAATGTGACCAATGCAATCGGAAGAAGAATTAGGTGCTTTCTCATTTCTTACCTCCGCTTGAAGGTCCAGCTTCGCTTGCGGCCTTTCTTAGGGTTGCATTGATGGCATCCAATTGGCGGCGGTTTTCCGCAATGCCTTGATTAGCCTCTTCAATGGCTTGAGTGTTCTCCAAGATGACTTGGGTACTTGCGTCAATGGCCTGACGATTGTATTCCAAAGAATTCATCGTATCACTGATCATCGAACAGCTCGTTAAAGGAGCGCCAGCTAAGAGAAGGAACAAATATTTTTTCATGGTTTATACCTCGGGTTGCATTTTATTTTTTATTTAACAAAAGATGGAATAAGGGGAAACATAAAAATTTACAGCTGAGTACTTTTCTTTTGAAAGGACAAAAGGACAGCAGGGACAAAAGGACAAGGACCAAGAGGACCAATACGACCTAGAGGACAAGAGGACAAAGAGCTACGTCCTTTTGTCGTTTCTTGAGCTAAGCCATTTTTCCTTGATTTTATTTTCTTTAACCGTTATGATTTTGATTTTAAATAAGATATGAACAAAGAATCGTATGAAACTGAAAATCAATCACATCTTTTTGATTTGTTTGATACCGCTCTTCCTTATCGCCGAAGTAAAGGAACAACCCACTATGATGATCGCAATAGGATCCACAAACCGCGTTAAAATCGAAGCTTTGGAAGAAGTCTTGAGGGATTATCCTCTATTGGCGAAGGCGAAAGTCGCTTCTTATGCTGTACCCTCCGGTATTTCCGAACAACCGCTCTTCTTGGAAGAAACAATTAGAGGAGCAAAGAATCGCGCAAAAGCGGCTTATGAGAGTTGTCCTTCCTGTTCTTATAGCTTTGGAATAGAAAGCGGTCTATTTGAAGCTCCAGGAACCCAAACCGGATTTTTAGAAGCGACAATTTGCTGCATCTACGATGGTAAAGACTACCATATGGGGATTTCATCGGGTTTTGAAGTTCCACCGAAAGTTCTTTCACTAGTCCTCGAAAAAAAACTTGACCTCAACCAAGCCTGTTTTGAGACTGGCATCACCCAAGATAAAACTTTGGGGGCTGGCGAAGGATTGGTCGGCCTTCTCACGCGCGGAAGGCTTACACGCAAAGCTTACACTAAGCAAAGCATTGTGACCGCTCTTGTACAGATTGAACATTTAGATTGGTATAGAGCCTCTGCTGCAGTCCCGTTATAATGCGAATTCTACTGCGAATTCTACTGTGCGAATTCTACTTTACAAAAATCCTAAAAATGTCTATTCTTAATTATTAATAATTAACTAAATAATTAATGGTATTTAATGGATTTTACAGTAAGAAGAATAGCAGCCGATTGTCCCTTTTTTTCAGAAAGCGGCCCCCCTATCACCAATCGCTTGATTCTCAAGGAGAATCGTGAGATTTCGCATCTAAAACCTTCGAGCATGATCCAAAATCGGCTCTTGCTGCTGATTCAACGCATCTTTCAAGCCGTTTTAAATTGGCTCTATCCTTTTGCCAAAACAAACTATGTGGGGATTGTAGCGGCCTTAGACAAAAATAGTGAAAAGGCATTTGAAGCCTTAAGTTTTCCGGAGATCCTCGACTATTTCCAAAGGTTTTTTAAATCAGACCGGGCCTCTTCTCCTCGGGTAAGCGCGGCGATCAGCCACCTGCAAACCCAGTATCAGGCCATCGAAGCTTTGAAACAAGGGAAAGAAGAGAAATTTCGGGCACCCCTCCAGGACTGGAAAAGAGAGATCGAAAAGCTAAAGGATGGGGAGCAGCGCTTCATTGTCGCAAATACCACACCAGGAAATGAGCTCTTCTACCTCTTTTCTAAAAAAGAGGGGCAGACCTCCCTTAAGCTTATCGGTCGAGGGGCGACGATGACCCGTCTTTCAGGGGTTCAGGAAATCTCGATTGCCGGGGAAGCAAAGGTTGTCTCCAGCTTAAACTTGGGGTCGTCGCTGAAAGCATCTGAACTGCTGGACTTTTCTCCTTTAGGAACAATGGAAACGACATTCAAAGCCTTTGAAGAGCTCGTCAAAAAGCACTTAGTAAAAGAAGAAGATCTCTCTAACCATTTGGCAACAAAGACAAAAAACCTCTGCAATAACGTCCTTTGGAATGCCCTTGAGCAGATGGAAAAAAGTGAGGGGAGAACAGCGAGCGATTGGCAGCGAACCCAGCTTCGCTTAGAAATCTTTACTTTATTTTCTGTCCTCAAAGAATACCGATTCAGTTTGAAAGCGAACTTTATGGATGTCCAGACGCTGGAGCGGATGCTGCGCATCTGCTCGCAAAGCTTGGCCAAAGCTTATGAAGCTAAGGTCATCAGTGACGCTGAAGTGAAGGATCTGGTCCAAGAGCTAGAATGCATCCAAACAGCCCTGAAACAGGTAGCTAAAAGCAGTCAGAAGCCTCTGAATGGTCTCAGGATGCCTTCGATGGAGACCTATTCGTTTAAAAACTTTACTGTCAACAGCCCTGCTGATATCGCGCCTCCCAAAGTCAAAGCTATTGACTCCCCGCGTCCACCGCATCTGGCGCCGCCCTCATCTCCAGGGGCTCCCCTGGTACGCAATGAAGAAAGGAGAGAGGCTTCTCTACCCCTGAGAGAGCAGCTGGAGAGGCTCGTGTCAAACTCCACCCCGCAGCAGATTGTCAAAGCCATTTATGCCATCGACTTTTCTCCTTATCCCAGTGCTCATCTACCAATCAATCCAGAGAGTGTCTGGCTTAAGTTTTCTCCTGAAGAAGCCAAAGCCCTCATGAAGCAATTCAATACACTCTCAAGGCGTCTTGTCGACTTTTCGACGAAAGAAAAAGAGCTACCGATCGATATGTATGAAGCTCTGATCAAGATGAGCTATATGGTCCTCTTTTTAACCCATTTCAATGTCAACAAAGGAGTGTGGACTCCTGAATCGACAGCTCTCAAAAAGAAAGTCTTCGATTTTGGAGCTAAACTCTCAGCGCGCTGTAGTATAGAGGAGAATCGGTATGGACATTGCATTCACCGGATGAATGTGCACACCAACAAGCAGCTGTACGACTTCTATTGGAATTTGTTGACTGCAGGGAAGAAGGCATTTTCATCATTTAAGCTCAATTTATCTCATCCGGTTGAGGAGCTGTCCTGTCTACAGGAGCAAGTAGATCTTTTAACCTATTTAACGCCTCTTCACCCTAGTCACATGGCTGAAAGGGGAAGTTTGTCTGCTGCTATCCATGGCTGGATAGCTCCCCTACCCTTTCCGCTGTTAGCTGCTTTTCACCTGATGGGCATTCAAATTTCGAGCGAAAATAAAGATTCCCTAGTTGGCAATCGGGACACACCTGAAGCCATCCAACACGATCCTGAAAGCACACTCCATGCTTATGAGCAGCTCCTCGTCAATGAAGAAATCGCGAAGTGGCGAAAAGACATTGAGGATGAGTTAAAACTAGGACAACAGGAAATCATCTGGTCGGGCGTGCAGGAGATTCAACTGCAGGATTCTCCTTTTGGCGGAGAAATCCGAAAGCAGCGGCTCCAAGCAGTGCTCAAAAAACAAGAAGAATATCTTTTAAGGGCCTCGCAGCTTGGCATTTCTTTTTCAAAAGAGGAGCTCACAGCCCTTCTCTCCCTTCTTCGCACAGTAGACCCGCAAAGGGAGGTGATTGCCTTTATCAAGGCTCATGAGGCATTGCTGGCTAATCCAGCTGTCCGCTCCTACATCCAATTGATTTTCTTTGGTCCCTTTTTATTAGGGACACTGAAAGCCGAACATGGTAGCTTAGCCGACACATTTTGCACGTTGATGCCGCGCTTTTTTGCTGAGAAGATTGCCGAATGTAAACAAAAAGCTGAAGTGAAGCCCTCTGAAATGGCGACACTTCTTTTCCTGATGCAAATGAGCGAGCGGCTCAAAGAGATCTATGAAGAATTGAAAGCAACAGCAAATCCAGCCGCAGCCATCAAGTTCGATACAAGCGCCTTTTACCCGGTGGGCAATGCAGAGAATCAGGACTTTATCCAAAACCAGCGCAAGAGAGATCCCGCTTCGCCTGCTTCTATAGAAATGATCTCCATGCAGCTTAAAGTCCTTCTGGCAAAGCCGAAGCTATCCCAGCAAGAGCTTTGCCAAATTATCCTCGATATGGAGCTTTTATCAACAAAAGCCCAACAAGTCTCCTCTTTTGATTATAGGGAACTCTTTTGGATCAAGGGAAGCTATCAGGAGCTGATGCAAGAAGCACAGCTTGATGAGGAACATCTGACCTATGTGTTAGACACCCTTT
Source organism: uncultured Parachlamydiaceae bacterium (assembly GCA_963801335.1). Classification (GTDB taxonomy): domain Bacteria; phylum Chlamydiota; class Chlamydiia; order Chlamydiales; family Parachlamydiaceae; genus CAWDEQ01. The sequence continues at coordinate 150,927 of CAWDEQ010000001.1, forward strand.
GCCACAGAAAAGGGCTGCTCCTGGATGCCTCGCCCTGGAAGAGAACATTCCCCACATTCTCCAACAATCAGTATAGCATCGATCTGGCGACGGGAACCATCAGAGATCTGGCTTCAGAAGCCATGACAGCCACACTCCCAAGCAGCGTTATCACACAGCCCCTCTTTGAAAAAACATTTCCTGACCTTTTGAAGCAGGAGATCAGGGCGATGAAGAGCCAAAAGGATGGAACAACCGTCTATTTCTTTGAAGACCTGAAGAAGAATCCTTGCCGCATCGAAGAAAAAAATGGGGTCTATGCTTTTTATCGCTCCTTCCCCAAAGCAGGTCATCCAGAGTTCTTGCAGGCCGCAGCAACAGATGCGGCGACTCATTCTCTTGCAGACGTGACACCCTCGCTATCAAATATCCTTAAGCAGCTTCAGGCTGAAAAAAATGGGGTGCTAGAGCCTCCGGCCATCTTAAAGCAGCGCCTTTTCATCGACCCTAAAGTACCCACGAAAGGCTACATTGTCTCCTCATCTGGGGAAATGGAGCTGGAAGTACACCTCAAGCGGGAAAAATCGGGAGTGAAGATCGAGCATGTCATCGACCTGCGCGGCAATGCCCCCTCAGAGCCTTTGCAGCTCGTGGGCCTGTCAGAGATGAATCATCCGGCCTTAAAGCGGCTAGAACAGATCGAAGATCCAGCCCACATCCTCATTTTCGGGAAAAAGGGAGGGCTCTTTAAGTCGAGCTCTATTGAGAAGATCGAGCTTCCCCGTTATGGGCTGGCCTTTGCGCTTAAAAAGGGTTCCCTTGTCTGTTTAGATCCTCAGCTGGCAGGCTACCGCGTCCGGCTTTCCGCCACTTTAGAAGAACGCAAGGGATATGCTTTTTCCCTCCTATTGGAGCATCCCGATAGAACTAAGCCGGCTAAGCTTCTCATAGCTCCGGCAGAGGCCATTCATCAGGGAGTAGCCCCCATGCCTTCCTACTTTGGGCTCGCCTACCTGATTTGGCTTGTGAAAACGCTCCTTTCAGCTGTTTTGGCCGGCGCTCTTCCAGCGAAGAGCGGATGCCCCTTCCTCCACATTCAAAGCCCGCGCGAATCGTTGCCACGCATCGTTGTGGATATAAATCCCCATACGAAAGAGATTCTTTATACTCCTGTAAAACAAAGAGAGCAGGCTCAAGAACTGATCTTGCAAGCAGTCAAAGTGGGCAATCCCGAAGGGGCTTTAGACGCCTTGCATGCTGTTCAGATCGAAACAGAGGAACGGGAGATTGCAAAATGGATTGGATACCTCGGCGATTTTGAAGAGGAACATCCCGCCATTGGATTAAAGATCGCGGAAAAACTCTTCGACAAGATCCGCGGCCACAAGAAATTCGAGGAGCTCGTCAAGAGGCTACAGTCAAAAGAGGCTGATCTTTTCAGGGGCTATTTAAAAACAGTCAGATCCCTTAATGCGCCCCTTCGAATTCGGAGAGAGACCTTTGATCGGATCGCAGATTACATGCAGCTCATCGATCCCTCCTATTATGGCCACCATGTCGCGCCCTTTTTCTTGAAGGTGGGCGAGACCTTTGCGCTCCCGATCAGCCGAACCCTCCATCCTAAACCAGAAAAGGAAAGCTCTTCAGTCAAAAAACTGGAGGAAAAGGTCCACCCTGAAAATCCAATCGATAGAGGAAGTCTTGCTCAACACTTGGAGCTTATCCCTCAGCCGGCTCCCCTTCTCTTTGACAAAAAGGATCTCGAGGATGGAAAGCGCTTCCTCAAGAAGATTTTAATCCCTAAGCGAAAAGAGATGGCCAATGCAAAAGCGCGTGCCAGAGGAGAAATCGAGGCTCTGCTCTCCTCTTCTTCCGATCCGCATGACCAACTGTTGATCTTTGCTAAAGAGAGAAAGATCGCCAGCTTTTCCGATGTCGCTCTAGCCCTATTGCAAGACGACTTTGAGAGCCTATCTTTGCCTGTTGGCATAGACAGACAGAGGCTCAAAGCTGCTGCTATCTCCTTTTTTGACTGTGAGGTCAAGTTGAACTTAATCGTGCAATGTGAAAAAGAGGCCCGTTCCCTGCTCGACCAAAAAAAGAAGCTTACCTCATCCACCCATCTCTTGGGTCTTGTCTCTTATGGCCGACAATATAGCATCGAGAAAAATCCAGAGCTTTTGATCTTTGAAGCCTTCCACTTTGTGACATTTAGAAATGGTATTCACCCAACGCAGCTCGAACTGCTGCAAAGCCTTTTAAAAGAGCCGGCGAGCATCGTCCAAGCTGGCACTGGAAGCGGTAAGTCATCTGTCTTGGGGGCCTTGAGAGGACTTATGCGGGCCAACGGGAAAAACCTGGTCACGCAAAAAGTGCTTCCGCACCTTCTCCAAGAGACAGTTTCCATTTTACAAGAACGCTTTGGACGCACCTTTAAACGAAAAGTCTATCCATTCCTCTTCAGCCAATCGATGCCGCTTTTCGATAGGGAAGGGAACTCCCTGTTTGAAAAGATTTATCACAACCTCTTGGAAACCACCCAAAATAAGGGCATTGTCTTAACCGACTATAAATCCTTTGTGCTTCTCGAACAGAAATTCTGGGCTTTGAGCAAGCAGATCCAAATGGATCCAAACTGCCCACTCATCACCTATACCCATTGGCTTTATTTAAATAAGATCCTGCTGCTCTTGAAGAACCGTGAGGATCAGCTCATGGATGAATTTGATCAGCCTCTAAGCGCCGTCCAGCGCATTCAAACTCAACTGCGCGAGGGCTCTCTCTTTGAACGCTGGATGATCAAGGAATCCGTTGGCCTCTATGCTATTCTGAAAGGAGATCCCGAATTAAAGCTCCAGGAAAACCTGCAAGCCGATATTCCAAAAGAGGTTAGGCTACAGAGTATCCAGAGAGCAGCTAGAAAGTTGGCTCAGACGAGATGGCCAGACAAGGCAGATCAGATCTATTCCTACCTGATCGGTGAAAGCGAAGCTGTTCTGGATCATATTCAAGACCTCACTCCAGCTGATAAAGACGCGCTTGCCTTCTTAAAAGAGCAGTGCACGATCTATTTGCCCTTAACCCTCGATCGGGCAAGCCTCTCCAACTATTCCCGAAGTAAAGATGGCAAAAAGGTGCTCACCCGCTGCAAAGGTGAAAAGCGCGATGCCAAATTCGGCAACCCCATCGAAGAGATCAACTACACGATCCAGGACTATCTCCAAAATAGGGTGGCCCTTTCCACTCTGCGCGAGTGGACTTTGGAGGCAAAGAAAGATTGGGCAGTGCACCCAGAGGAAGCAGAAAGGCGTTTTCGCGCTATTCTTCCGGATATCTCTTTATCCTATCTCGTCCATCTCACCCCTGACGACTTCGAAGATGAACTCAAAAAAATGCTGCCCTATGCCAATCAGCAGGCTACTCCCTACTTTTTGAGGAGGCATCTCGAAGCTTTGAGATGCAGCGGGATTGTGATCTCCATGAACCCGCAAGATAGCGTTGCCATGAGCCTGGCTGTGTCAGGAATGTCTGCCACAGTAGGATCGCTTGGTTCGCTCCACGATCAATTCAAAAAGAATACAGAAATTGCGGAAAAGACACGGCTAGAATCCATTGAAAGGATAAAAAGTAGATCCTATGGCAACCCAATCCGCTACAACCCCTCTCAGCCTCTCGATATCCTCAATACATTTAAAAATGACACGCTCTGCTCCATCATCGATGGTGCTGGAGCCTTTCGCAATGTTCAGCCTAAATGCGTTGCCGAAGCTCTTTTGAAGGCTAATCCCCGCTTAAAAAGTGTGGGTTTCTACGACGAAGAAGGCAGGCAAGACTTCATCGGAGATCCTAGGGCCGCACAAGAGGAGAAGGGGTTTTATTTCCCACAAGGTCAAACCCGCGGCTCCGACCAGGTCTTACGCCCCGATGCAGTGGCTCTTTTGATGACAAACGAAAAAGGAGACATTGAAGAGTTCATTCAAGAAGAAGGAAGAATGCGCCTACCGCAGCAAAAAGTGCAAATCGCTGTTTCGGACTTTGCGTCGCCTAGCCTAAACACCTTAGATGCCATCATCGAAAAGAAAAAGCAAAACGAGCGCGAAAAAAACCAAGAAGACCGCTACATGGCAGAGCCCCAGAGGCTTCGAAATGGCTGCCGCTCGAATGCAAGGCAAGAACTACTTAAAACGACTGATTTAAACCGCCTGCAAACAGTAATAGAAAGCACAAATAGCCCCCCTTCTCATTGCGCACCTCTAAGAGTTAGAGAAGAGCTTGCTCCTTTTACTACGCGATTCCAAACGCTTGAGCCTCTCTTCATCCAACCCTTGGGCAATGATGAGCTGAAGCCTGGCGAATACTTTCAAAAGCATCGCGCCATCGTGAAACGCAATGCAGACCCCGTCCAGGAGCTTAAAAACTATAAAGAGCGGCTCTTGAACGATTGCAGGCGCCTTGGGCTCACAACGGCAGAGCTAAACAACTACGATCCACATGCCTTAAGGCCTGACCTGCCTGCAGAAGTCATGCCTTTAGCCTTTGCCGAAAGCCAGCAACAAGAGGTGCAGGAAGAGCTCGAGCTGAACAACGAGCTTCACCTTGAGCAAGAAGAAGAACAAGAACTTCAAAGAGAGCATCAGGTCAGCGAAAGCAAAGTCGACTCTTACCTTCCAAGGTACTATTCCATGGGGATGAAGAACTATTCCGTTCAGCAATTCCATCCTGCATTCAGCGATAAGATTTTAGTCACTAATTCATACTTGCCCTTGGAAAGACAGGCCTTCAAGAGAGAGAAGGGTTTTGACATGGTCCCAGCCCCTGTGCCCGCTATCCATAAAAGAAGGCCCTTCGATGAACGCACTCCGCGCATTGGCGTTGTCCGCTTAGTAGGGGGAAATATCATCATCGGAGATCTGTTAGATGAAATTGATATGTTTCAAAGAAACCAGCACGGTCCCACATATGACATCCGAACAGGACTGGTGACAGATCTTGAAGGCGGCACAAATTCTGCATTCACCAATACAAAAGAATTTCGCATGCTCATCGCACAAGTCAAATTCTTAGATGGAATGACAGATGGCTACACAAAGGATGAAATGCTCTGCTTAAGCGAATGGCTGCAGAAGAATAACCCCAAAGAGCTTTATCTTTTCTTTCAAAACACGATCCTCAAGCATCGCCCCGAAAGCAAATTTCCCCACAGCCAACTGTGGAACCTCTTTCAAGCATTGGCTACTAAGGTATGAAAAATTATACCACTGAGCCAGAGAGATTCGATTTTAGGAATTGCCTGCCTTCCTATACATGTCCTCGAGGTTTTCCCCTTCAGTCAAATGGGCCGGCGGCGGATGCTGGGCCAGATATTCATTGATTTGTTTGATTCTGAGATCGGGATCGGGATGGGTTTGAAAGATCGCGAGCTGATGGCCCCCTTTTCCGCCAGCGGCCTTCAAAACCTCCATCACTTGAACCATTGCCCTTGGATCAAAACCCGTTTGTTCCATGATTTTCACCCCCCATAGATCTGCCTGGGACTCATCCTTTCGGCTATACCGCAATTGAATCATTTGGTTCACCATAGCAGCAATCACGACGGGATTGGAAGCATTCATCGACTGATCACTGCTGGCAGCAGTTCCCACGGCAACGACTAATAGAATTCCCAGATTGCTTTTAGCCATTTGCTGGGCGCTATGCCGCTCGATGACATGGCCCATTTCATGCCCCAGGACTCCAGCGAGTTCAGCTTCGGTTTGGAGCTTATCCAAAAGGCCTAATGTGATGAAAATTTGCCCTCCAGGTAAAGCAAAAGCATTGACTGTTTCGGGATCGGCCAGCAGGTGAAATTGGAATTCCCAAGGGCTTTTCTTTGCATCCGAATGCACGACAAGATATTGGCCTAGCGCTTGCACAACGCGAGCTTTGGGATCTGTACTTGGAACTTCGCCCCCCATTTCCCGAGCCATTTGAGGTGCTGATTTCAAACCCAATGCAATTTCTTGATCAGGAGACATGGAGACGTGCTGCTTTTCACCTGTAATGGGATTCTCCTGCACCTGCATCATATAGCTAAACCAGGCGAACAAAGCAATGATGACGCCGAGAATCAAACGACCGCCAATGCCTCTGCCTCGTTGCGGCTGCCCATTTCCTCCCTGTTGATTTCTTGGATCGAAGACGCCCATTGCAACCTCCTAGCTTTTGTTCCTGCGGAAGAAAAGGTTAAAGACTTTTTCCTGACCGAAAACCCGTATAATTTCCATAAAGCTGAAAAGCAGAATGAAGACTAGAAATGCAATCAGCAGCTTTCCTGCGATTTCATTAATGCCCTGACTTGCAAATTCATTCCATACAACTTCAATTTTTTTCCCATCGATAAATCCTAAAATAAAATGCTCTAAAATGCTAAAGACAAAGACAAAAAAGCAAAAAATAACGGCTTTGTAAAGCGTGGGAATAAATAAAGACTTTTCCGCAAAGCGCTCCCCTAAATGCATCATTTTCCCCAAGAGGATTATCTTAGCTAAGAGAAGAGCCTCTACCAAATTATAGCCAAAGTGAAACACACTAAATATATTTTCACCCAAAACTATACTGCGATAAATGGCCAAGGAATTCAAAAATAGCACTAAATAAAGCGCGAGGAAAACAAGCTCTCGTGTTTCCTGAACTATTTCTTTTTTGATCTCTACCTTGGTCGGTTTGGTCATAGGCGATCACCTCTTTAAACCAGACTAATAAGATATCAAGCTATTTTTGTAAAATTGAATTGACGAGTGGCTTTGTTTCACAATTTCACTGTAGAGGAAGAGCCCCGTCTCTGTGTTTCTCTGTGTACTCTGTGGTTTAAATATTTAATTAACCACAGAGAACACAGAGAACACAGAGAACACAGAGACGGGGCTCTTCCTCTGCAGTCTTCTCTGTAGTCTCTACAGTGGTAATTACTTGCAATCTATTCAAGAATTCTCTACAATAGTTTTATTATGTCTAACGCAAATTTTTATAAAGGAATTGCTTTTGCTCTTGGGGCCTGTTTAATTTGGGGTTTAATTTTTGTCGTTCCTCTTTTTATGGAGGAATATAGCCCTCTTGAAATAGCCCTAGGGAGATTTGTTTTTTATGGAGTGATCTCCCTAAGCATTCTCTCTATCGAGAGGCTGCGCGGCGGATGCGACCTACCTAAATCAGTCTGGCTGAAAGCCTTTTATTATTCCGTTTTTCCTTCGATAATTTATTACACCAGCCTTGTCTTATCTTTGCGCTATGCTACCCCAGCCATATGCGCCCTTATCTTGGGCATCAGCCCTATTACCATTGCCTTCTACGGCAATTGGAAAGAAAAAGAATGCAGCTACAAGAGTTTGATTTTGCCTTCTATTTTTATCTTGGTTGGATTAGGGCTCATCAACGTTCCCCATTTTCAAGCAACACTGTCTCCCCTTAACTTTGCTTTTGGGCTTGTTTGCAGCTGCATTTCTTTACTTACGTGGAGTTGGTATGTTGTCGCCAATTCCCGATTTTTAAAAGCAAACCCTCATGTCGCATCAGGGAATTGGTCTACCGTATTGGGAGTGACCACATTAGCCTGGACAGCCATTACGGCCCTCTTCATTGGGATTTTCTTTAGAGATGGATACGATTTTGATAAGTATCTCACCTTCGATTCTAACTTGTCTCAATATCTCGCCGGATGCTTCATATTGGGATTGTTCTGTTCCTGGCTAGGTGCCTATCTATGGAATCGCGCCAGTTGTTATTTGCCCGTTTCTTTGGCAGGACAACTCACCATTTTTGAAACGATCTTTGGCTTAATTTTTATCTATACCCTAGAACAACGGCTTCCGCCCTTGATGGAATCCGTTGGCATCGCCATTCTGTTAAGCGCTGTTATCTATGGCATACGCTCTTCGTCTCAAGTGATTCAGGCTGGAGTATAGGCCGGCCGCATTTTATTCCAAAAGACTCTGAACCATGTAACGCTCAAGTAGGAAACCAGAGAGCAAGAAGCCCCAAAAGTGGAGGCTGCAAAGAGAAGGTCCTCGCTTCGCCCCGAGTAACCCGAGCTAAAAAATAGAAAGCCAAACCAAGTGAGGGAGCCAAGGGTCATAGAACACCAGGCAGCGGGAACATTCGCCCTATTCCAGAAAAGGGCTGCCGAAGCAGGAACAAATATGGAGAGAAAAAGCGTCGCTCCCGAATGCACCATTAAGTTAAAAATGGACTGTCCTGAAAAAGCGAGAAAAAGCGCAATGATGACACCCACCTCAAAGCTGGCTCCAGACACAATCTGGAAGATGTAACCCATAGCCACCATTTGCGATGCTAGAGTTCCGATATAAAAAGGGAGGACCAGCAAAGTCGATATTCTTTCGAAAGTAGTGCCATAGGCTTTTCCGAGCAAATCGGATATGGTGAGAAGGCGCAAACGCCTAAAGGGAACAGCAAAAAAGAGGCCCGCTATCAGGAGTCCAAGAGAACATCCAAAGGGATCCGGAATGACTCCGTAAAACCCATCAGAATAAACGGTACCGGAGACTCCCATGGAAGAACCAGCCCCAAACCATGTGGCTATAATGGTCGGCACCGCCAAATAAAAAGGAAGACTGCGACCTGCGATGAGGTAATCTTCCATGGTTTTCACACGACGGCTAGAGAGATAGCCAATCAATGCCATCAAGAAAAAATAGAGGCCCAGTCCCACTATGAAGATCACAGTCATAGCTACTCCGCTGTTTTTGACTGTGCATGATACCACGCGCGGCCCAAAATAGCAAATTTGGGCCGCGCGTGGTATATCTCTCTCAAAAAGGACAAAAGGACAAGAGGGATTGATTTACTAATCCAATATAATCGAGCCGCCAAAAGTACCTTTAGGAAGGCTTAATATCTCAGCGTCATTTAAAGACTTGAATCCGCGATGATATAAAGGATGCAATTGGGTCGATATCTTGCCCATAGTGTCGACAAAAAATTGACGATTTATCAGCTTCTGTACAAGCGGCAAGGTAAAATCTAATGGATACTCAGCCTCCAATCTACCACATATGTCAATTGATATCGGTACATTAGGGTTTTTTTCTTTTCTTGATATGATGCGTTTCAAGATCGCGTCTTGAACGAGTTCAGGTATCTGAACAGAAGTAGATTCATCGCCGCCGCTATACCATAGTGAAGAAGAACAATCCCACCAACCAAACCAGTCCCTGGGGTCCACATTTATCTCGATATATCTGACAGTGGTATCTCCAACCGAGAAACTATTTTGGCCTCCATACAAGCCATTTGCTTTCATTTCTAGATACTTCTGCAATTCGACTTTTGCCTCGTTCACAGCATTCTGTTCTTGACGTTCGCAAAATGGAAGAAATTTTTCCAATACGCGAAATCCCACCCAGATTTTTTTACCTTTTAGCTTATCCGCTAAGTAATGGCAAAATCGTCCTATAGCAATAGGACTCGGTTTTTTATCTTTTAGAGCTTGATTGTTAAGAGCATCAACAAATGTATCGTAAGCTTTGATATAGTCGTCAATGCCCATCCCTTCAATGCCTTCAGGGAAAATGCAAGATAGAAAACGATCGAATGCACTTTTCACTTCCTCGTCACTCATTTTAAGGAAAGTGGGATCGTTTAAGAACGCTACAAAGGTTCGGTTGAAATGACCGACAGTTATATCTGGTGAAAGCGCCCGCATTCTATCTTGGAGTATTTTCTTTTGAGCCACTTTTGAAGATTCCACTGCCTCCCAATTTGATTTGCTTGCCAGACGAAAACGGGCTATATCCCTTGGCGGTAAGTGACTAAAGATAGCTTCAGAAATTAACATTTCTCCAATAAGCTTATTATTGAAAGTTTCCGCCAAGCCCGTAGGAGAACCGATAGTTACTTCAAAGACTTTCGTTTCTTTTTTCTGGGTAAACAAATTCCATACAAATTTTGGAAAAATGGCAAAAAATACCAAACTGACCACCAGGAGCGTGCCTAAGAAGCCGCGTCCAATCCGTTCTGACAGAGTATAGCGATGTTCCAGAGTATAGCGTTGCTCTTCCTTGCCAATGATTTTATACTGGCGTCCCTTGTAATTGACGACGTCATTGATAGCTTTATCAGTCACTAACTCTAGTTTTGCTGGAATCTCTGTTGAACAACAACTAATCCCTTTAGCTTGTGGCTGCATAACTTCTCCTTTTTTAAAAATTATTAAAAATATTATATAGTTAATTATCTACTTTAAGTAAAAATGAATTTTATACTTTTTTGAATATTTCGTCAATCTTTTTTCCACATCTTTTTTCCACATCTTTTTTCCACTCTTTTATTCCACTATGTAGGTGCAAAAATAGAAATGTTCAAAAGAGGTGTTGTATGCCGTTGCATAGGGACGAAGGGACAAACGACCAAGGGACAAACGACCAAGGGACAACGACGCAAGGTACGAAAATGACGCAAACGACAAAAGGACTATTGCAACAACCTAGGCACCGGCAAAGGGTTCTTACAAAGAACAAAACGACAAAAGGACTATAAACTTCTGTCCCTTTGTCGTTTGCGTCATTTACGTCCCTTGCGTCGTTGTCCCTGGGTCGTTTGTCGTTTTGTCCTTATGCAACGGCGGAAAGGACGAAAGGACAAGGACCAAAAGGACCAAAACGACCTAAAGGACAAAAGGACAATGAGTTATGTCCTTTCGTCCTTTAGGTCGTTTTGGTCCTTTTGGTCCTTTTGGTCCTTGTCCTTTCGTCCTTGTTGTCCTTTCGTCCTTTTGTCTTTTCTGTATTCTGAATTCTGAATTCTGTATTCTTTCTCTACTGAAAAGGTCTATCTTTCTTTTTCTGATCCTTTTCTTTTTTCAGATCTTTTTTGCCTTTTTCAGCCTTATCAGCCGGTTCCACTGAGAAAGGGCGCTTAGGATCGCCTAGTGGATGGTAGATATTGACAGTCACAATTTGATTTTGCAAAAACTTATTATAATCATCTGAATATTTATTATTTTCTATTGGAGTCATAGCAAACCTCCTTATAAAATATATTATAGCAAATTGACAATTATTGAACAAACCTAGAATAAATGGTGTAGGCGCAAAATAGAAATGGACAATGGTTAATGGACCTAATGGACACCATCGACTATGGACCATTGCCTTTGTCCATAGTCCATGGTGTCCATGGTGTCCATTAGGTCCATTAACCATGTCCATTGTTGTCCATTTCTAGAATAAACGATTTATATAGTCATTAGAAAAGAGGCCTTCCGGATCCAATTCCCGCCTAGCGTCCTGAAATTTCGCATAGTTATCGCCATAGAGGATGGCTAGTTTTTCTTTGGTCAGCGTGTGGATTTTTCCCCAGTGTGGCCGGCCGGTATATTTTAACATAGCGGTTTCGAATTCTTTGAATAAACACTGATAGCCTTTTTTGACGATCGTGCAAAATGTAATATAAGCCGATCGCCTATTCAGGGCCGGGCTCAAATATCCTTTTGAATCAGCTTCGGTAAAACGCACCACAATCACCCCTACCATCAGGGGGTATTTTCGGCCAAACTGATGGATGAGATCGCGAGCGTCCTGGACGGCATGATCCACATGTTCAATGGGAATGGCGATTTCCTCCTCTACATAAATGCCTTCATCTGCCGGAGATAAGAGTTTATGACTATGATCGACGCAAGAGAAATTCGCGGATACATTGATAAATATTTTGGGAATCAAAGGAAAAATCAAATTGGGGGTAGGAAGATATTGATAGGTCGATACCGCAAGGGTTTTGATGATTAATCTCTGCAGCCGATGCCACGCTATGTGATGCTGCTGCTCTTCCGTTTGCTGGCATCGCCAAATCAACACATCCTGGCTATAGGGATCGATATAGAGGTGCACGTGGTCATATTGATTCAAAATGTCTGGAAGCTCCTTGAGCGTTTTAGTCAGAGTGCTTTTCACTTTTGTCAGGTGCAGTTTATAAAGGGGAATGCACCTTAGAGTGAGCGCATAGACGATGCCCAGACACCCCAAGTTGACCAATGCCGCGGAAAACAAATGTTCGTTCGTCTGTGGATTTAATACGCGGAGATCGCCTTGGGCATCGACAAGTTCGATTTCTTCTACGAAACTGCTCAACGTCCCTGTTTTTCCTGATCCATGTGTCGCCGTGGCAATGCTTCCCGCAATGCTTTGCCGTTGTATATAGCCTTGATTGGGTAAAGTTAGTCCCTCCTTGGCTAAGGCATCTAACAGTTTTTTGATTTTAATCCCTCCTTCTACGCGCACGAGCATCTTGGATTTATCGATTGATAATATTTTATTGAGTTTATCGGTGTGGATCTGAACATCTTTTGTGACACACAGATCATTGTAAGAATGGAGGGAACCGGCGGCGCGTATTTTGGCGCCTTTGGCTTTTGCAGATAGGATTTCTTTGCGCAATTCTCCTAGAGAGGATGGATAACAGACTTCGCTCGGAAACCATTTTTCAACCCTTGACCAGTTTTTTCTCCGGTGCGACATGGCCATTACCCCATAAAAGTACAACGCCTCTCCATTTATTTTACCTATAATAAAATTTATTATAAATAAATTTTAAATAAATTTTAACAAAATTTTAACTTGAGAGGCAGAAATACTGAAATAATGGACAATGGTTAATGGACCTAATGGACACCATGGACTATGGTCAAAGGCAATGGTCCATAGTCCATGGTGTCCATGGTGTCCATTAGGTCCATTAACCATTGTCCATTATTTCCATAAGGTCCATTGTCCATTGGTCCTTTTAATGGCTGTCATGGGTTTGATTTTGAAGTTTGTTTTTCAAGAAGAGTAATAAACATTTCGTAAAGACGATCTGAACGTTTAACTTGTTCTTGAATTTCTATCCTGATTGCTTTTGTTTCATCCCTAGTCTCTTTTCGCCATTCCTTCAGTTCTTTATAAAGAAAGCTGAAAAAAGCCGTCAATGGAACGAGAATTGATATGATTGTTGTCCACTCCATTTTATACTCCACGTTTTATACCAAGTCAAATAATAATAATAATTTTGAGTCAGGTCAGTAGCCTAATATTCGTCTTTGATCCCCATTATATGAAAAGTGGTCAAACATGTCCAGGCCTAAACCTAAGCATGGCTTTATCGCGCATTCTTTCGAAGACGAGGTAGAGGATGGGCGTAATAAAAAGGGTGATGAGCTGGGAGAGCAGCAAGCCGCCGATGATGACAAGGCCAAGAGGGCGGCGGGAGGCAGCAGTGGCGCCTATGCCGATGGCGATAGGGAGGGCTCCGAAGATAGCGGCGACAGTCGTCATCATGATGGGGCGGAAGCGGACCATGCATGCATCCATGATGGCGTCTCTTGCATTCATACCTTTGGCGCGCTTATTTTCCAGGGCGAAGTCGATCATCATGATCCCGTTCTTTTTGACGATGCCGATGAGCAAGATGATCCCTAGGAAAGAGTAGAGCGATAAAGGCATGCCAAAAATGAGGAGGGTCAGCAATCCCCCGAAAGTAGCCGGAGGAAGCGTTGTCAAGATAGTGACGGGATGCAGAAAGCTTTCATAGAGCATCCCCAAAATGATGTAGATGGCAAAGATAGCAATCAAAAGCAAGTATCCGGCACTTTGAATGGCCTCCAGAAAAGAGGCGGCAGCCCCGATGGTTAAAACCATGACTTGCGGATCCACCAATTCCGCTTTAAGCTGGTCGATGCGATTCAAGGCATCCTCGAGGGAAACACCCGGCGCCAAGTTGAACTCGATAGTGACGGAGGGGAATTGATCGATGTGATTGATGCTGGAGGCGCCAAGCGCTTCTTCCCAATTCGCTGTAGCGCTGAGGGGCACTAGCTCTTCAGAAATAGCAGAGCGGAGCCATAACTTGTCAAAGGTTTTGGTGCTGCGCTGCAGTTCTGGGAATAATTCTAAGATGATATCGTATTGGTCTATAGCAGTTTCGATGCGCGTGACAAAATTTCCTGAATATCCAAAGAGGAAAGCATTTTCGATATCGGTTGCGGTAATTCCAAGGGAGGAAGCTTTATCCCGTTTGATGGAGACATTGATTTGAGGCGAGTCGACTTCCATATCTGTACTGACGTCTTCGAATAAGGGATCTTTTTGCATGCTCGCAATGAGCCTTTTTGCGGAGGGATAGACTTTTTCGGGAAACAGGCTCTGCATGGCGATTTGGTAATCGCCTCGGCTTACCTGTCCGGTTGAGAGGTCGATCAGGGGAACGCCCTTAATGAATACTTGTATATCTGGAATCGCCTTTTCAATAGACTCCTTAAGATCTTTAATGACCTCCTTTTGGGGTGGCCGCTGAGAGGAGGGCTTAAGCTGAATGAGGTTTTCCCCTTGCCTATATTCGGAATAGGAGCTGATGGCCACAAATTTATCCACGGCAGGATGAGCTTTCAAAATTTCGCTGATGCGCTTTTCTTTATCTAACAAGCTGTAGGAGGATCCTGCCTCCCTTTCTTGCGTATAGGCGATGAAGAAACCGATATCTTCATCGGGAACAAAGTCTGTGGGCAAAGTGAAGAAGAGAAGAATGGTTAGGACAAGGCAGGCTAAAGCTATGGCTAACGCAGCATAACTGTGGTCGAGAACAGCATTCAGATAATACCGGTATTTTTCGCGCGTCCATTGGTTTAACTGTTTAACCTGGCCTACAATGCCCTCATTAGGGACTTCCCCCTCTTTTTGGGGCCTGAGGAAAAGGCTGCAGAGCATGGGCGTCAATGTCAGGGAGATGAGGCCTGAGATAACCGTCACAGCCGTTAAAGTAATGGCGAATTCCCTAAAGATTTTGCCCAATAAGCCTCCCATGAAAAGCATAGGGATGAAGACGGCGACAAGGGATAGGGTCATCGAGACGATGGTGAAGCCGATTTGTTTGGATCCTTCGAGGGCGGCTTGCATCGGGTCTTCGCCCGATTCCCGGTATCGCGAGATATTTTCCAGGACCACAATGGCATCATCGACGATAAAGCCTACAGCCAGGGTTAGGCCCAACAGAGATAAGATATCCAGGGTGAAGTTGAGGTACTGCATCACAATGAATGTGCCAATGACAGACATGGGCAGCACGATCGCCGGGATGATGGTTTCGGCGAATCTTCCGAGATAAAGGTATATAACCAATACGACAAGCAAAAGGGCGATGATCAGGGTCATCTCCACATCTGAAATCGTCTGGCGAATGGAGATGGACCTGTCGAATAAGGGGTGGAGGTCGACAGAGGCAGGCAAATCCTCCTTCAAACTTCCTATTAGATCATGGATAGCATCGGATATCTGCACCGCATTGGCGTCCGGAAGCTTTTGAATGGCAAGTAAGAGGGTAGGTTTTGTTTCACCTTCATCGACATATTGAGAGATGATTTTGTAGTTCTGGAAGCTTTCCACGGCTGTCCCAAGGTCGCTTAGGCGGACCGGTGTTCCATTCCGATAGGCTACGATGAGTTTATTCCATGCCTCTCCGGTCAAAAGCTGGCCGTCGACAGCGATATTAGGCGCTTCGATGAGGCCATCTAACTGCCCTGTGGAAAGGTTGGGATTGCCCAAATTGACTGCAACAGCTAACTCAGCTAAGGTCATGTCGTGGGCGACAAGTTGGGTTGGATCCACGCGCAGGCGTATTGCTAAGGGGGAACCAAAAATGGTGACCTGAGAAACCCCTGTCAGCATCGAAATGCGCTGGCCAATGACGTTGTTTGCATAGGTATATAAATCGGCTAGCCGCATGGTCGGAGAGGTCAAGGCAATGTAAACGATGGGCAATTCGGCCGGATTGACTTTTCGATATGTAGGGGCGTAGGGAAGCTGAGAGGGCAAGCTAGGCTGAGCCGTTATGATAGCGGATTGGACGTCCTGAGCAGCAATGGTCATATCTTTATTGATTTCGAATTGCAAGACGATGCTGCTGTTGCCTAATGTATTGTTGGAGCTCACGAGTTTGACTCCAGGTATGGCCATGAACTGCTTTTCAAGGGGAATCGCGATGGCATGGGCCATCGTCTCAGGCGTCGTTCCAGGGAAGAGAACGCTGACGTTGATGGTGGGGTATTCCACATTGGGCATATTGCTGATGGGCAAGCGGTTATAGGACAAAATGCCAAGAAAAAGGATCGCCACCATCAGCAATGTGGTCATGATCGGACGCTGAATGAATGGCTGGGATAGGTTCATGCTTTACCTCCACCCCATCTTTTCGCTCCATGTCTCCATGACCAAATAGAGAATGGGCGTAAGGAAAAGCGTGATGAGCTGCGACAGGAGGAGGCCTCCAATGATCACATAGCCTAAGGGACGCCTGGCAGCGGCGTTGGCTCCCAATCCCATTGCGATGGGCAGCACGCCAAAGATGGCAGCGGCTGTGGTCATGAGAATGGGCCGCAGACGCACTAATGAGGCATCTAGAATGGCTTCTTTTGGCGGCAGTCCTTTATGGCGAATATTGTCCAAAGCAAAGTCGACCACCATGATCCCATTTTTTTTCACGATCCCGATGAGCAGAATGATCCCCAGAAAGGAGTACAGGGAAAGCGGCAGGTCTAGGACGAGCAAGACGAGTAATCCTCCCAAGGTTGCTGGAGGAAGGGTGGTGAGGATCGTAATCGGATGGATAAAGCTTTCGTAGAGGATTCCCAAAATGATATAGATTGCGAAAATCGTCACTAGGAGCAGGAAGCCTGCGCTTTTGATGGATTCGTTGAATGTTTGGGCGGCGCCGATCGGGATGGCGTTGACTCCTGCAGCGACGACTTCATGGGAGAACTTCTCGATCTGGGACAAGCCGCTTTCGAGGGGGACTCCAGGGGCCAGATTGAAGGAGATGATCACCGAGGGGAATTGATTGATGTGATTGGCACTCGAAGAGCCTAACCCTTCGGACCATTCCATGACAGCATCCAAAGGGACCAATTCATTAGAGATGCTGGAGCGTAGCCAAATCTTGTTAAGCGTGTCGGTCGACCTCTGTAAATCTGGGTAGAGCTCCAGGATCACGTCATATTGATCAATCGCGGTTTGTATGACCGAGATCAGGTTTCCGGAATAGCCCAACTGGAATGTATTTTCGACATCATTGGCATCGATGCCTAAGCTTGAGGCCTTATCGCGCTTAATGTGGACATTGAGTTGAGGGGTGTCGATTTCCATGTCGCTAAAGACTCCCTGGAAAAGGGGGCTCCCCTGCATTTTTTCGATCAATTTCCTGGCAGAGGGGTAAAGTTTATCGGGATATAGGCTATGGAGGGCAAATTGATAGGAAGCGCGGTTTTCTTGTCCGGCTGCGATATCGATCAAGGGAATATTCTTAATGAAGGCTTGGAGCCCCGGTATTTCGGTAAATTGCGCGTTGAGTTTTTCAATGACTTTCTCTATGGGGGGCCTCTGTTCAATGGGCTTTAAATGGACAAAGTTGAGCCCTTTTCGATATTCGGTATAGGCATTGATCGAAATAAAGGATTCGACAGCAGGATCATGGCGCAAGATGTCGATCACCTGGTTCTGAAATTCTTGCATGCGGTAAGAGGAGCCTCCTTGCCGCGACTGGGTATAGATCGTGAAAAAGCCAACATCTTCGTTCGGAGTGAAATCCGTGGGAATATAATAAAAAAGGGCTACAGTAGCAACCAAGCATAATACGCCTATAGCCAATGCCGTGCGCTGGTGATCCAGCACAGAGGAGAGCATCCGCCGATAGCCCTTTTGCATCCCTTGATTGAGGTTCTCCGACCATTCGGCCATTTTGCTTCCTTGACGCTCCCCTTTTTCGCGGGGAGGGATGAAGCGGCTGCAAAGCATTGGCGTCAACGTGAGGGCAATCATGCCGGATATTATCGTGATCGCTGTCAAGGTGATCGCAAATTCGCTAAAGAGTTTTCCGATGAGCCCCCCCATAAAAAGCATCGGGATGAAAACGGCGATCAAGGAGAGGGTCATCGAGACAATGGTGAAACAGATCTGCCGCGATCCCTCAAAGGCTGCCTGCATCGGTGGATCCCCTTCTTCGACGCGCCTCACGATATTCTCGAGGACGACGACGGCATCATCGATGATAAAGCCGACGGCGAGGGTAAGCGCCAAAACCGAAAGACTGTCTAGAGTAAAGTGCAGGGCACCCATGACGATGAAAGTGCCAAATACAGAGAGCGGCAGGACAAGGGAAGGAATGATCGTTTCGGTGAATTTGCCCAAAAAGACAAAGATGACAAACACCACGAGAAACAAAGCGACGACGAGGGTTTTGGTGGCATCGTGGATGGCAGCGCGCACGGGAATCGACCTGTCATAAACGATATGGACGTCAATAGCCGGAGGCATTTCCGTATGGAGGGATGCCAGCAAATCATAAATGGCATCGGCAATGGCCACTGTGTTGGCACCCGGCTCTTTTTGTATCGCGAGCGTAATGCTTGGCTGGACGCCATTTTCATCGACAAATTGGGTGAGGATTTTGTTGTTTTGAAAGTTCTCGATGGCCTTTCCCAAATCGGAGACGCGCACAGGGGTTCCATTGCGATAGGCCACAATTAAGTCGTCATATTGAAAATCATGCTGCATTTGGCCATTGACACTGATGATTGGAGCCTCGACAACGCCATCCAGCTGCCCCGTGGCTAGGATGGGATTGCCCAGTTCTATGGCGTCAGCCAATTCAATAAGCGTGATATCATGCGCCACCAATTGTTCGGGATCGACTTGAACCCGTATCGCTTTAATCGAGCCGTAGGTCGTCACTTGCGATACGCCCTGCAGCATGGAAATGCGCTGCCCAATGAGCGTATTTGCATAGGTGTATAACTCAGTGCGCGGCATCGTCTTGGAAGTCAGGCTTATGTAGATGATGGGTTGCTCCGCAGGATTGACTTTCCTATAGACCGGCCCGAAGGGTAAGTTGGGGGGCAAATTCGGAAGCGCCACTGTTATTGCCGACTGGACATCTTGGGCTGCCGTTGTGATATCTTTATCAATTTCAAATTGCAGGATAATGCTCGTGCTTCCCAGGGTACTAGTCGAATAGACAAGCCTTAAACCAGGAATCCCCATAAATTGCTTTTCAAGTGGAAGGGCCACTGCGTCACCCATGGTTTCAGGCAAGGCGCCAGGAAACGTCACTTTCACATTGATCGTGGGGTAAGACACATCGGGCATGTTACTGATAGGCAAATTGATATAGGCAACCAAGCCTGCTACAAAAATGGCTATCATAGCCAGAGATGTCATGACAGGTCGTCTAATAAAGGGCGCTGATAAGTTCATGAGAGTTAGAGTTGTATTGCATTTTGCGTCGCGTTTTGTGTCTGCTTTGTTTTATTGACAACAGTGACCAACATCCCTGGGGCTACATTGAGCTGTCCTTCTGTGATGACTGTGTCGCCCTCGCGGATCTGCTTGGATTCTATCGCTATATATTCTTCGCTGCGGGTAATCACGCTGACATCATACGATACAGCCTTCCCCTCTTTATTCAGCGCATAGACGTAAGATCCGTTTTTTCCGATGAGAACAGCTCCAGGCGGCACCACCAAAGCCCCCTTAGCCACTTTATGGAGCACCTTGACATTCATAAAGGCTCCGGGCCAAAGCTGCCTATCCGGATTCGGCAACCTGGCTCTCGCCAGGAGCGTCCCGGTGTCTTGATTGATCTGGTTATCGATAAAAAAGGTTTTGCCTTCGTGTAACTTCTTGGGTTCTTCCGGCAAGGATGCGACAAAGGGCCAGATGCCCGCATCTCCCTGGACCTGGCGGATCAAGTCAAATTGCTCCTGAGACACGGAGAATACGATATCGATAGGAGGTGTCGGATGGATGGATGTAATGGCATTCGTATCATAGGCTACGACAATATTGCCCACATCGAGGTAGAAGTAGCTGATCTTTCCTTCAACAGGAGCCACAACGCTGCAAAATTCCACATTGATTGCCGCGGCTTCCACAGCCGCCCGATCCAATTCCACCTGAGCCGCAGCAGCTTTGGCAGTGCTCACATATTGTTCAAAGGTCAGCTTGGAAATGTAATCCTCTTCGACGACTTTGGTGTAGCGCTTTACGGTCGCTTCAGCATATTCCAACAGTGCTTGGTCGTGGACCAGCTGTGCCTTGGCTTCGTCTAAAGCTGCTTGATAGGGGCGCGGATCGATCAGGTAGAGGAGCTGCCCTTGCTCCACATAGGAGCCCAGCTGAATATAAGCGGCAATAATCTTCCCGGCAACTTGAGACCGGATTTCCACCGTCACTGGTGAAATGGCCTGCCCGATCGTATCGATATAGACCGGGACATCCTTTTTTTGCACGAGAGCCGTGGATACGCTTGGAGGAGCCTTCTCCAGCTTTGAAGACTTGCAGGCGCATAATCCAAACAAGAGGAATAGAAATAGGAAAAACTTCATGGGTGCTGTCCTTGGCTTGGGATTGGATAACTATTGGGGAGTGGATAACTAATCGGCAATTTATAGAGTTTGTTGGGAGGCGCATTTTCCCAATGGGGGCTTCCATCTTCCAAGATGCCTACTGAAAAGGCCAAATTGGCCAAAGCTGCGGCCCATTGGGTCCGCGTCACAACGACCTGTGCTCTCGCATTGCTCAGGACGGTCAAGCTAGTCAGCACATCCAAAATCGATGAAACACCCATCTTATACTGGACTAAAAGGCCTCTGTAAGCCCGATCACTGGAATCAAGAAGCGCTTCGCTAGAGGGAAGAGCGGCAACGGCTGTCGTAAAGGCATAATAGTTGGTTGCCACCTGCGTCGCCACATTCGAGACTTGCACTTCGACATTGGCTAAAGCCTCTTCGATCTGTTCCCTGATTTCCCTCTGCTGATTCAAGTAATAGAATCCAGAAAAAACCGGTATGTTTAGCTCAGCTGTAATGCTGTCGCTGCGGCTCCCCTTTGTACAGGAAGGGACAAAAAAATGGAGCCTGTCAGATAGCCCCGTCAGATTGATTGTAGGCATGCCGGCAGAATAGGAAATGGCCAGCTGCTCGATCTGCTCCTTGACCTCTGCCACGGCTATCCCCAGGTCGGGACGCTTCGTCTTCGCCAACTCAAACAGTGTCGCCACATTTCCCGAAATGTCGATAACCGGAAGTTTGTCCGGCAGGCCATTGACACTGACTTGAGTTTGCGGAGGCAGCCCCACAGCGATCATCAAATTCGCCAGCGAGGTCTTTTCTGCTCCCTTGGCCTGCTCCAAATTGTACCGCGCCTGTTCCACAGCAGATTGAGCCTGCAAAACATCCGTAAATGTGGCTAAACCCGCATCGCGCATGACGACGGTTGCTTTCAGGGCAACTTCGGCATCTTTTAAGTCTTGAATGTCTGCCTCGACAAGCCCCTTATTTCCTATGTAGGATGTATAGGCATTGAGGACGCTTAGCATCACCTCCTGCATGGTGAAATTGTGCTGCCAATTAGCCGCATAGAGCATCTGCCGCGCCAATGCCGCTGTGGCATCCCTTCCCCCAAAATCCATCAACAAATAGTTGACATAGAGATTGTCAAAGAGCGTCAGCTGTTTAGACACAGTCGGATTCGTTATGATTCCCGCTTGCTCTGTGCTGTTGGTGTTTAGCAGAGGCGTCGAAGAGAGGTTGAAGCTCGCCGCTCCAGCGGTTCCCCCTACCACGTTGTAGGATGCGGTTGCGGTTTCGGAATAGCCGACCGAAGGATAATAAGCGGCAAGCGCCACGCGATACCCAAAAGCCGCAGCCCGTGCAGCATGCCAGCTAACCCGCGTCGCTGGATTATTGTACAGCGCCATATCGAGCAGGTCAGCCGCCGTCATCGTTTTTGAGAGCTCGGACTCGGGATAAACTAGGGGTTCGGGGTCAGGCAATAGGATCTCCTGGGACCTCCAGGCAGTGCCGGTAGACCAAGGGGCATCCCCAGCGAGAGAGGGATCGTAGGTGAGTTCATAGCAACTGCCCAATAAAAGCAGAGAACAAATAGCGATTATAGTCAGTTTCGCGTAATACATTCCAGACCTAGGGTAAACCAAGGCCTTTGATTACTCCTTCAAATTTTATTGTGCAATCAAATTCTAAATATAAACAAATTTATTTATCATAAATTAAAATTTGAATTATAATAATCATGTGAATAATTAAGGGGTTAATTATGTCTGCATTAATTAGTAGTTATGATAATCCTTCACAGCTACACGATGCATTAATTAATAAAACTCATCATGCCGAAAAAGCTTATGTTAAAATTATAAAGCACCATGGAGAGATTAAATACCAGATCACGGATCATCTTGGCAGCCGAGTCCAAGATTATGCATATAAGTTATTCAAACGGATTCTGAACGAAATCTCTAATGAAACAGATGCTTACAAGCTCTTAGCGGAACCCCTATCGTACTTCTACCTGCTTGGTATAAGACTACTTTTGCAAAAGGGATCATACCCCCGCTTTAGAACCTGTTGATATGCCGATGGCAATAGGATTGGTGGCCGGTTTTTTCGTAATAATTCTGATGGTAGTCTTCAGCGGGATAGAAAGGGCCAGCCGGAACGATTTCGGTGGCCACCTTTAGTCCCTGTTTTTCCAAGCGCCGGACGAGATCCTCGGCAATTTTTTTTTGCTCGGGAGTCAAATAGAAAATCGCAGAGCGGTATTGATTTCCGATGTCAGGCCCTTGGCGGTCTACTTGTGTGGGATCATGAATTTCCAAGAAGTATTTCGCTAGCGTCTCGTAGTTGGTCACCTTGGGATCGAACACAATCTCCGCAGCTTCAGCATGGCCGGTATTGCCTTCGCATACCTCTTGATAGGTTGGATCAATAGTCGTTCCCCCAGTATATCCAGAAGTCACTTTAATCACGCCTGGCAGCTTCTTCAACAGATGCTCCACCCCCCAAAAACAACCTCCAGCAAAGAGCGCCTTTTGATGCCTCTCTTTTGTTAGAGCTGGAACAAAGGAAAGGGAAATCGAATTGACGCAATGCCTGGTATTTTTTGGGGTCTGCCGCTCTCCAGTAAACACATGCCCTAAATGAGCGCCGCACCGAGTGCAAAGGATTTCAGTCCTGCGCCCATCGGCGTCGACTTTGCGAGCTACGGCCCCTTTGATTTCGTCATCAAAGCTTGGCCACCCGCAACCCGATGCAAATTTGTCGGCGGAAAGATAGAGCGGAGCGTCACATCTTTTGCAAACATAAATCCCTGGTTCTTTCAGCTCTTCATATTCGCCGCTTCCAGGACGCTCCGTTCCTTTATGTACGATCACTTGCTCCTCTTCTGGAGTCAAATGATGGTATCTTTTTTTCATTCCTATCTGCCGATGAGGATGAAAATGCCGGAAACTAAAGCCAAAATTCCCAAAATGATGGCCGGAATAGACAAACCTACAATTGATGTTAAACCTATCAATATCAAATAGATAGCAAGCAATAGAAAGCCAATATTCGAAATAATTTTCATCGCAAACTCCAAATTTTAGGGTTGATTTCGAGCTCAACTTACCAATCTTCCCTGTTAGAATCAATAAAATTTCCCTATGTTTCTATTTTTAAAAAATGTATATAATGAAATTTAGATCCTACATTTAAGAAGAGGAGGTCTTTATGCGACTCAAACAATTCGCTAGTTTGTACTTATGCCTTATGGCTATTGGATTCGCCCACTCCTTGCAAGCCTATCCACCCAGTTTTCCAGATGCAACAACAACAACGACGACAACGACAAACCAAAATCCTACTTATGGGCAACCATCTGGTACTCAAAACACGAACCTGTTGAACCCAGCCATGCAGCAAGAGCTGATTCAGGAAGGGTATATTCCTAATCCTGCTGCGGTCAATCCTACTCCAGGGAATCCTGGAATGCAAGACGATAGCGATGCAATTTTCAAAAGCTATGGCAAATGATCAAAAACAATTTAGGAGGTGTTATGAAGTATATTATTAGTTTAGTTTCTCTTGCGTCCTTAGCTATTTTTACCTATGGACATCTGAATGCTCTTGATGATTCAAGTGTTTCTTATAGAGAAGAAGGCGGAGAAGAACACCATTACCAAGGTGGTGGTGAAGGTCATAACCAAGGCGGTCAACAACATTACCAAGGCGGTGGCGAAGGCCATTACCAAGGCGGTCAACAAGGCGGTCAACAACATTACCAAGGCGGTCAACAGGGTGGTGGAGCCCAGAAAAATCAAAATGTCAATGTCCAGGGAGGAGGCCAAGGTCAGGGTGGTGGTTACCACGGAGGGACCCCGGAAGGTGGCTACGGAGGTGGAGCTGGAGGTAAAGGTAACGTTTATGTTGCTCCTCAGCAGCAGCAACAACAACCTCAGTACTATCCTGTACCGGATGATAATGTTTGGCAGAGCAACCAAGGTGTTGGAAATTAAGGTCGTAAACCGATCATTTCTCCACTGAGGTAAAGCCATTGCGTTTGAGGCTTGATAAATAGGCTTTTTTCTATAAATGAAGCGTCATGGCCTTGTTGCTCAAGAAATGCGTGGAATGTTACAGAGGCATTATCGATGCCATCCTCAAAGGCGACAATTTCAAGTCGCCTGAATTGCGTCTTTTCGCAGAAGAGTAGGATGCTCTTTTCCCACTGTTTGTGATCGTTCTGATAGTGGGGATTCTGGGGATGTGTCGTTCTGATGATGTACTCTGGCTTTTTGCATGCATAAGCAGAATAGCGAGAACGCATAAGAAGTAAAGCATTTTCGGGATATGTCCCCTCATGAAAACCCTGACAGCACTCGGAATAGGATTTACCGCTACAGCAGGGACATAACAGATGGGTCATGAAGTCGCAACCGGATGGCTCAAGAGATTAATTAAGATATTGCGTTCCGAGTCTTTTAGACGATCCGTAATCAAAATTCCTTGTAAATGATCATATTCATGCAAAAAATTTGTCGCTTCGAAGCCCGATAAGGTTTCTTCAAAGGTCTCCCCTTGGAGGTTGGTGGTCTTTATTTTAATACTGGATGGCCTGGTGACATTGATATAAAGGTTGGGAATGGATAGACACCCCTCGGAAAAAGTTTGCGTTTCTTCCGAAACCTGCAAGACTTCCGGATTTATAAAGATTCTCTCCTGGGGAGGCATTTTCCGGCCATCCTGCTTTTTCATCGGAACATAGGTGATAAATAGAGCTATCGAACGACCCACCTGCGGAGCAGCCAGCCCAATCCCCCTCTTGTCATGCATCGTTTCCAGCATATCAGCTACAAACTGGCGCAGTGCATCATCGATATGTTCCACGCGCTCTGCTTTCTTCCTCAAGACTGGATCTGTATAATAAGATATAGCTAATTTCATAAAAAATATTATAGCACAGAAGAATCGAAAAAGTCAAGGGAAATGTCGTTAAATGTCGTTAAAAAAATGACAAAGGGACCAACGACCCAGGGACAACGACGCAAAGGACGTAAACGACGCAAACGACATAGGGACAAGACATTTTTGTCCTTTTGTCGTTTGCGTCGTTTACGTCCTTTGCGTCGTTGTCCCTGGGTCGTTGGTCCCTATGTCCCTTTGTCCCTTTACAGAAAATCAAATTTTTATTATCAACCGTTTAAATGGCTGAAATGGCATTAATGAAGAGGAGGTGAAGGATGAAGGCGTCTCAAAAAAGGACCTGGGTAATCATTGCTGTTCTTTTCCTCGTCTGGTTTGGGAATGTTTCTGTTATGACCGCTGCTCAGTATGAACACGTTGTTGAACACGCCGTCCAACAACCTCAGAAATAGGAAAAGGCTACTTTCTGTGATAGAAGAGGGAATCCAATGGATATTCGAATGAGACTGCTCAACTGGTGGCCCCCTTTCCTATTATCAGGTATTAAGATCATCAAAAAATCCCCTGATTTCAGACAAGCGACCGTCCGATTGAAGCTGCACTTCTGGAATTGCAATTATTTCGGAACGCAATATGGCGGTCTTTTATATTCGATGACAGACCCCTTGTATGTGCTCATGCTGATCCATAACCTGGGTTCCCAATACTCCATTTGGAATAAGGCTTCGCTCATACGCTTTGTAAAGCCCGGAAGAACAGATGTTTTTGCCGAATTTTTGCTGGTGGAAGAAGACCTGGAACAAATTCGCCAGACCCTAAAGGACAATGAGAAGATGGAATGGATACGCACTGTAAATATCTTAGATAAAGAGGGTAACAAGGTCGCGGAAATCGAACAAACGATTTCGATTAAGGTCAAAAAAACCAAGTAAAAGGATTTCTCTTTCATCAAATTAAATTTTTAATTATGTTTCAGAATAGACAATAGACAATCCAAAAAGGAGGATGCAATGACTGTCAAAACTGAAACCGGGCTTTATCCCAATCTGCATATGATTGAAGAAGCTCGAAAAAACTGGGGCTGGTTTTTAGGACTTGGGATTCTACTCGTCCTATTAGGCGCAATCATGATCGGCTCTGCTTATTACACGACCGTCTTTTCGGTGATGCTCTTTGGAGCTTTATTGGTTAGCGGCGGAGTGATCCAATTTATTCAGGCGTTTATGGCAAGAAAGTGGAGCGGACTCTTTCTCTCGCTCTTATTAGCTATTCTTTACCTGATTACCGGTATTTTGTGCGTGGTGAAGCCGACCTCGGCAGCGATCAGTCTGACATTGTTGATTGCCGGATTTTGTCTCGTAGGCGGATTGTTTCGCATGTTGAGTTCAGTGATGTTGCGGTTCGAAGAGTGGGGTTGGGTCTTTTTTAATGGACTCGTGACATTTATATTGGGGCTATTGATCTATTCCAATTGGCCTATCTCGGGCACCTGGGTGATCGGGTTATTTATTGGGATCGACCTGATTCTCACCGGATGGTCCTGGGTTCTGTTATCCCTCTTTGTTCGACGAAGTTTAAAAGTCGAAGGATAAAAAAACAAACAAAAAACAAACTCGACCTTGACTTTTCAGAGTCCATTAGATATAATCATGCTTTTACTAAACCTAACAGCGAGAGAGATATCTATGGACTCTGTAAAATTAAAGGCTGCAACTAGTCTGTTGGGCAACTTCTTATCTGTTGGAAAAGATGCGATTGCCGCAAACATGTCCTATCAAACAGTGGAAAACATCAGAAAGAACTGTGAAAATGCCGGTGCCCGATTTGGCACTGTCGGCAAAGCCATTGGATCGATCTGGGGAAAAGTAGCCGCAGGGGCAAGTGTCAATCTTGCACAAGATCTGAAGAAAACCTGGTCTGCATCTTTACAAACCATAAGCACGGCCTTTGTTGCAGATAAAGCAACAAAGCAGGATGGCCAAGGCGAAAACCAGGGTCCCTCTCTATCGGATATAGCTAAAGCTGTCGGCCTTATTGGCATTGGAGCCTTATGCGTTGCCAATGCCGCTCCCTTTGGGATTGGACTCGGAACCTTCACATTAGTTCAAAAGGCAATAGAAATGGCGCCAAAGGCGCTCGCTGCTGCCACTCGAGGAGTGAACCAGGGCGAAAAGGTCAGTTTCACAAAAGATCTAGCATGCCCAATTGCAAAGAAATTGGTGATCCAGGGTGCTGGGCAAGCCATTGGCCATTTAGTGCGGTACCAAGTGATCCACAACGTATATAAGAATAATGCTAAGGCCTATGAAACCTTAGCAAAAGATTTAAGCTCTTATGCTCCGCGGCTTAGCGAATATATAGTAGCTGCCGGCAAAAAGGTTGGGGAATTCGCAGGAGCTTGCGCGGCAATGTCAGATGTCTCCATAGATAGCGCAAATAAAGCTGCTGACTTTGCACAAAATGGTACAGTTGTGGCCCTGCAAGTTGCAGATAATCTCTTGAGTTCTTCTCAACAAGCAAACGGGTGGTCTGACACCCTTCAAAAAGTCGCCCTTGTGGCTGGTGGTGTGGCTGTCGTCGTGCTTTGTCCGGAAGTAGCAACCGTTGTCGGCGGAGTTGCGCTGCTGGATTGCGCCGATAAGGCGATCAGTTGGTTCAAGACAAAGCTGATTCCAGCTGCTCCTGCGCCAAACCAGCAGCCTCTGGATCCTGATGACTTTGTCATGGTTGGTGAGATGCCCCGAGCTGTACGCCTGGAAGCTCCGGAAGTGATCGCCGCCCCCGCCGCCTAATACGACATTAATTTACCACTGAGATCACTGAGATCACTGAGAAGGTTTGAGATGGGGAGAGATTTAGCTAGCCATTCGGCGTTGTAAACCTCTCAATTTTCTCATAACTTCTCACTGATCTCAGTGATCTCACTGGCTCAGTGGTAAAATAATTTTGTCCAAAATGATCACCACATCATGCGACGCCTTGTCATCGACGAGGGGAATGGTATTCCCGGGGATTTTCTTACCATCTAAGGTTATATCTGGTTTGCCTCGATTCAAATGGTGCGGATTTTCTACGGTGATAGAATAATTTGTATTGCGATAGCGGTAGTGGATTTTATAGCGATCCCAGTTTTTGGGGATTGTGCAATCGATTTGGAGCGTCTCTCCCCGCAATTTAAAGCCCAAGATTTCTTCGAGCCAAATGCGATACATCCAACCCGCTGACCCGGAATACCAGGTCCAGCCACCGCGCCCTTCGTTTCCAACGAGGGAATTAATATCTCCTGCAAGAACATAAGGTTCCACTTCATAATGCAGGGCATCCTCGTACGTTTCCGCATGGGATATCGGCTTCATCAGATTGAGAAGGGCGACCGCTTTATCTCCATCGCCCATTCGGGCAAACGCCATCGGGACCCAAGAAGAGCCGTGGGTATATTGGCTTCCATTTTCCCGGATGCCGGGGGGATATCCCTTGATATAGCCGGGATCCATAGCCGCTTTATCAAAGGGCGGTGTCAATAGGAGAATGAGCTTTTCTTTGTATTTGACCAGCAGCTCTTCAGTGGATTGCAGGGCCATTCGGCATCTCTCTGGATCTCCTGCACCTGAAATCACAGCCCAGGATTGGGCTAGCGAGTCAATTTTTGATTCGGGATTCTCTTTTGAGCCGAGAGGGCTTCCATCGTCGAAGTAGGCCCTTCGATACCAGGCGCCATCCCAAGCATGAGCTTCTGCAGCTTGAGCAATTTTTTTAATTTGGTCCCGGTAGACCTGTGCAGAGTCCTGCTGGCCTGTCAGCTCGAGGAGTTCGGAAAAGTCTTGCAGAACATGAATTAAAAACCAGGCCAACCAGACACTTTCGCCTGTCCCCTTGATTCCGACGTGGTTCATGCCATCATTCCAGTCTCCTGTGCCCATCAACGGCAAGTCATGCGGGCCTGTTTTCAGGCTCCTTTGGATGGCGCGCCGGCAATGTTCCAGCAAAGTAGCCGTCTCTGAGGAGACTTCAGGAGTCTGATAAGCTTCCTGCTGGTCATCTTTCAGCAGGGGTGCCTGGATGAAGGGAACGTTTTCGTTCAAGATATACGTATCGCCAGTGACGCGGACATATTGTGCTACAGCGAAGGGAAGCCATAACAGGTCGTCGGAGATGCGCGTTCTGACGCCTTCGCCCTGAGGCGGATGCCACCAATGCTGGACGTCTCCCTCAACAAATTGTCGTGAAGCAGCCCTCAATAGATGCTCGCGGGCCATTTCAGGTTTGGTGTAAAGCAACGCCAAAACATCTTGCAGCTGATCGCGGAATCCGTAAGCCCCGCTGCTCTGATAAAAAGCTGTTCTTCCCCAGAAACGGCAGGAAAGATCCTGATAAAGAAGCCAATGATTGATCAAGAAATTAGTTGTATCTTCCGGCACTTCGACCTGAAGAGCTCCAAAGAAATTGTCCCACCAAGCTTTCGATTCCACAAATAGCTTCTCAATGCCTTCATTAGACCGATACTGTGCGATGAGCTTCCTGGCTGTTTCCCCATCTTCGGCGTAACCTAAAATAAAAATCACTTCTTTTTCCTGGTCGATATCCAGTTCCACATTGACTTGTAGAGCCGCACAGGGATCCAGGGCTGTGCCGCAGCGACCGGAAAGCTCCTTCCGGGTCAAAGCAGCAGGAGACTCCACAGTGCTATTGCGCCCCAAAAACTCAGTGCGATCACCCGTGTAAGAAGCAGCCAAAGGCAGGGAGGTGGAGAATGCGACCCAAGATCCAAAATGGGGATTGTAGCGATTAACGGCAAAAATGCTGTTCGATTCTGGATCCCAATCGGTGATGATATGGATTTGCGTCTCTTCCTTTTGAGTCCCTAGAACCCATTCCGTATAACTTGTGACAGTCAAACGCCGCCGCTGATTCGACCGGTTCCGAATCCGCAGCCTTTGAATCCGCAAGGGAAGGCCTCCCTTGTCGTCAACGGGGACGAAGATTTCGAGCTTTTGCTCAAGGCCATGGCTATTGTGTTCGAAGTGTGTAAACCCTTGGCTATGGTGGATGCGGTAAGCATCATTTTCCCGAATGGGCTTTGGTGTGGCTGTCCAATAGGCTCCAAGCTCTTCATCGCGGATATAAACACAGTCAGCAATAGGGTCTAAAACGGGATCATTCGACCAGGGAGTCAACCTGTTATTCTGGCTGTTGCCATACCATGTACATCCAATGCCCGCTTCTGAAACCATTGTCCCGAAATTCTGATTTGCAATCACATTGATCCAGGGACTCGGGGTATTGCGACCCGCTTCTAGATACATCACATAGGCACGGCCATCTTTGCTGAAGCCCCCAAAACCATTAAAGTGAGATAACTCGAGGAAGGGCAACAGCGGCGAAAGAAAATCCTTCATTGGCTTGGTTGATAAAGCTGGAGGATAAGTCAGCGATTGCGAAGAGATAGTCAGCTGCTGACTTAATGGACCTCGTGCAGAAACTAAAACAATAGAGGCAGCTGAAAGCAATAAAGTTTGTTCTTCCTCTTTCATTTGATCCGTATGAAGCAGATAAATTCCACCGGGAACATTCTCTTTATCATGGTAAGTGTACGCTGAAATCATTCTTCGTAACTGTTCTTGGAGAGGATTCTGATAAGAGAAGGCCTCGTCGTTCAAGATCACTAAATCCGTCTTCAGACCGCGCAGCCGCCAAAACGAATGCGCCACGAGGACTTGCCTGACGAGATCGGTTTCATAAATGTCTCCGACCGTGACGACTATAATGGGAAGATCTCCTGAAATGCCGTGAGACCACAGGCCAGACTGGCCAAGCCGATTGCTGCGCAGCCTTTCAGCTGAAGCCCTCAATTGATTTTGCGGGTAAAGTACATAACCGGCCAGTTTCTGGAAGAGCTGCGCCTCATCCTGCTGCATGCGCAAATGGCGCAATTCAAGCTGGGCATAAGTCCAGGCCAATTGGTTAGCCCTGATGCTCGCATCGAGATTCTTATACTTTTCGACTAAAGAGACAGCGCTCACGCGGTTATCCGCCACTGCAGTTACGAAAGCAACGTGTACGAGGCGTCCTGGCTCCAAAACGAGCCGGCAACGCATGCTAAAAATGGGATCCAGTACGGCTCCGGAAATATTCGACAAGTCACCCTCAAAAGCTTGCGGATTCTCTATCGCCCTTCCCCTTCCTATGAAGCGATTGCGGTCTGTTTCAAATTGAATGGGGTCGGCTAACTCTTGGCTGCAGGCAATCACATGGGCAGCCCAAATGGAATTTTCTTCTGGAGACCGCTTTCTCCGATAGGCCAAAAGGCCGGGCATATCCGGCAAAAGCTCCGTTTCGATAAATAATTTGTTAAAAGCAGGGTGAGCCACATCCGCGGCGTGAACCGCTAAAACGAGCTCCATATAGCTTGTAAGCTCTAGATAGCGCGTTTGAGAGGAGTGGTTCACAAGCCTGACCAAACGGATTTCTGCCTGATCCTCAGCAGAAACCAAAATTTCGGTCAGCATATCGATCTGATAATCCCTTCGCCTAAATTCAGCTTTTTCAGGCTTAAAATTGACC
This sequence comes from uncultured Parachlamydiaceae bacterium, assembly GCA_963801335.1. GTDB lineage: Bacteria > Chlamydiota > Chlamydiia > Chlamydiales > Parachlamydiaceae > CAWDEQ01. Next base: position 182,737 of record CAWDEQ010000001.1, read on the forward strand.
GTGTATTGAGTCGTACGCGTGCGAACAGGCTGATAAGTCGCAGACCATATGGCATGGGATTTCATATCCTTGATATAGATAAAGCTTCCCCATGCATCGGTTGTGGTATCAGAACGCCACCGTGTAATATCGAGACCCCTCCAACGGCTGTAACCTCCTCCGCTATTGGTGATCATGAGAGAATATTCGCCATTGGAAAGAAGATTGACTTTCGGCGTCAGGCTCTCAGGCTTTTCGATCACACCCGTGGTCGGCGCCAAAGAAATAGGAGTCAAACGCGAAATGGGAATCTCCTTACGGAGGTCTTTAGTAGCTATCGGAGGCGAAATGGGAATGTGCTCATAGAGCAGGAATTCTATGCCCTTCACGCGAGGATCGGCATGATAGCGCTTAGTCATGATATTGTGGTGCAAAACATTGTTCAAAGCCAAAAAGCTCATTCCCTGGTGATGAGCAAAATAAGCGTAAACGATCACTCCCCTTTCCCCGCTAGGGCCATGTTGTCGGGAAAAGTCTATCGATTCATAGAAACCGAAATTGCCATCGAGGTTAATGGCCCCTTTCTGCTTCATTTTCTTTAGGTTTTCGACGGCTGCGGCTGGATCAATCAATAGGGCAAGGGCTGTCGAATAGGGGCTGACCACTAAATCTTCTTCAAGATTGCGTTTAAGCCCTAGGCCAGGTACACCAAAGCTCCTGTATTGGTAGGTTTTGTGGGCATCGATCTCCGAGTAGGCCGCTTCAGATATGCCCCATGGAATCCCTAACTTGCTCCCATAGTCTTGTTGACAGGCTACAGCTGCATCACAGGCCTCTCCTAGAAGCGACTCGGAGAAATTCTTTGTGAAGAGAAGGGGCATCAAATATTCGAACATGGTCCCACCCCAAGACAGGAGAACTCGCCTCCGATCGACCATCCCATAAGGCCTTCCGAGTGTCCACCAATGTTCTACGGGCACTTCTTCTTTTGCTATCGAAGTGAAACTTGCAAGGCGTGCTTCGCTGGCAAGCAAATCATAAAAGGAATTGTCGAGCCTCCGTTCATCGACATTATAGCCGATGACAAAAAGCTTCCTTTCATCATTGTACAAAAACCGCAAATTGATCTCTTCTGACAGCTTTTGGAGTTCTGCCATCAGGCCTTTGACCTGTCCCAATTTTTCACCAGCTAACCATTGAGAGTTGGCAAGAGAGTCTTGCAATCTCTTCCCCCATTCTTGAGATTCGGAGGTAGAATCGGACTTTAAAGCCAATGCCAACAAGATTTTTAATGGAGCGGTGTATTCGCCGCCAGCGATTTGCTTTAAAGAGGGAATCCACTCCAAAGCCTCCTTGCGCCAAGAGGGAGCGTTTACATCCAAGGAAAGAAGCACCTCATGGGGAATGGAGGCCAAGACATCCATCCATCCCAAATAACGGCTCATTAATCGTTCCCACGACTCTATCTGATTTTCCAGTTTTCTCAGCCAATATACGCTCTGAATGTTATCTGTAATTTTGACTTTAGATAGTTCTTGAACTTGTTTATGCACCTTGCGAATGGTTTGAATAGGATCCGATGTCTCTTCAAGGCTCTCTCTTAACTCGAGGAGCTGAGGATGGTCAGCCTCTTCGTGCATCAGGACATCGAGAGTATCGACTATCCCCTCAATCACCGATTTCGGCACCACCTGTTCTTCTAGGACGTGATTCAAACCCTGCTCTAAAGCCCAGACGCTCGCTAGGAAGTTGCCGCTATCAACGGTGGAGATATAGCGGGGATATAAAGGGGTCAGTTTCTCTGTGTCGTACCAATTTAAAAGGTGTCCCTCGAATCTTTCGAGCTTTTCCAATGTTTGCACTGTGCCCAACACTCTCTCGACTAATTCGTCAATCGTGATATATTTGAAATCATAAGCGGACAATGCGGTGAGTAGCCATAAGCCAATATTTGTTGGAGAGGTCCGTTGTGCTATTTCTATTTTGATGGCGGACTGATAATTGTCAGGAGGCAACCAATTTGAATGAGGCCCCACAAAGTCATCAAAATAGCGCCATGTCTTACGCGAAACAATGCGTAAAAATCTCCTATCGCGTTGCGAAAGCTCTTCGAGAGACCTTTTGACTGGCTTCATATCGATAAGAGCCACAACCAAGGGAGCTACAAACCAGAGAAGGCAAAACGGGAAAGCTAGCCAAATTGTCTCTCCTCGGAAAAAATACACAGCTAAATAGGCGGCTAAGGAAAAAAGGGAAAGCAAAACGAGCCTTCGCATAAACCGGGCTTTTTCCAGACTCGAAAAGCGCATTTTAGATGTGGTCCACTCCAAAAGATGGTGATGCGAAATATACCTGCGGAAGAAGACCCTAGCGATGGCATCGAGGTTCAGCCATGCTTGATGTGGAAGCAACGAAATGGCAATCAAACAGCGCTCAATGGCCATGTTGATATCATGCCACGATAACATGTTGACGCGCCGTTTAAAGCTGATGTTAAGCAATCCGATGATAATGACTGGAATAAGGAGGGTGACAGCTGCCAACAGAGTCCACGGAAGGGGATAAGATGAATAGAGCCAATCCGCTATAAGCAAAAGGATGATAGAAGCGGGAAGGAGAGAACGGCGGAGATTATCAAAGATTTTCCATCGATTGATTAACGAGAGAGGATTTTTCTCTTTCCCTGTTCCTACAGGGACTTTCCTAAAGAGCCAGTCGATGATCTGCCAATCCCCCCTTACCCACCGATGCTGACGTTTGCACCACAATAAATAATCTTCAGGAAAATTGTCGAACAGACTAATGTCGCTTGCATAGGCGGTGCGGACATACGCACCCTCAAGCAAATCATGGCTCAGGATTTGCTCATCAGGGAATCTTCCCTTTAGTATACTTGTAAAGGCTGCTACATCATAAATCCCTTTGCCATGATAGGCCCCCTCTCCTGTCAAGTCCTGGTACACATCCGAAATCGCCTGCGTATAGGGATCCACACCGGGAGGATCGGAAAAAATAGAGCAAAATCTCGTTACATAGGTGTTGAGATAGGTTGTGTTGACCCGCGGCTGTATGATCGTGTAGCCCCGCGTCGCACTTCTGCCGTCGGAAGAAAGCCTTGGCACATTTAAGGGATGGGAAATCGTCTCTATCAGGTGGCGCGCTTTATCTTTGGGCAATTGAGTATCCGCATCAAGTGTGATGACATACTTCACTCCCTGAAGCTTCTCCGGAACTCCAACATAAACGAACTTGTCAGGAGATTTTCCCGTGAGCAAATAGTCGTTCAGATATTCGAGCTTTCCACGTTTTCGCTCCCAGCCTATCCAAGCCTTTTCGCTTGCACTCCAAACACGATCCCTATGAAACAGAAAAAATTTGCCCGGTCCATACTTTTGTTCAAGGGATTCGATACCCTTAACAGCGCAATCGAGAAGCAAAGCATCATCTTCGCGGTGCTGTTCTGGAGCATCGGTGAAATCTGTGAGAAGCCCAAAGTAAAGATTGGGATCATTATTGGCCAAATAGTGAATTTCCAGTTGAGCAACTTCACTCTTGATCGATTGAGGCGTCAATAAAAGCATCGGTACGACAACGATGCTTTTGCATGAATCGGGAACCCCTTCCTTTTCATACGACATCTTAGACAGTTGTTTTGGAGACAAAATCTTGGTGACCATCAGGTTTACAAATTGAACACTCACCTCCAAAATAGGCCATAAAGCCAATATCGGCATGAGAATATGAGTTGAAAAGTGCAGTAATAATAATTCTCCCAATAGGGTTAACAATCCGATAGAGCCTAAGTAGACAAAAGCGGAATGGTCCTTTATCCACTTCGTAAAACGCCTTTTGCGAGTTGGATGATACTGAATCGATGCAGCCAGAGTATCTACTCCTCGATCCACAAGATAATAGCCAATATGCCTACTGACCTCATCTTCCCCTACTTTGGACATCTCCAGAGCCATTTTGGCAATATCGAGCTCCTGAAATGTGGAATACCGCGAAAAGGTTTCAATCGTTTTACGGTACTCATTCCGAGTGGAAAACTGCATTTTCTCATAAATCCCAATCGGATCCTCCCTTAAACAGGCATCCACTAAGCTTACAGCTTCAAAGACTGTAGGCCATGCAATCTGGGCCAGCGTAAATAGGCTTGTAATTGCATTGGCAAAGGCGACTTGATGCGCCGCCTCCCGCATCTGCTCTTGATGGATGAGATCTGTTATCGGGGTGGGAAAACGCTCTTGCAGCCAACTCCGGACCACGGGGATAACTGACTCTTCATCAAAAAGATGGTCGAGAAGACCTTCAGCAAATAAGGGAGTGGGTTGAGGCTCCTCTTTGGATAAGCTTTTCAGCACATCTTGAATCTTCTCCGGATTGCTTCTCGCGATTTTCAATATTTGGTAACCCCAAAACCGCGTCAGCTCTTCTTCCCGCATCTGATTTTCAATTTCAATAGACAGCGACTCCACACACTCCACCAACCGCAAGCGCAGCATCAAAGGGATGGCCCAAAGCTCGCCCATCGTCAAGGGTTGTATCGTTTGGTAGCTATTCAGATATTCGATTAGGTTTTCCCGATTCAGCTTTCCCGCCGTGCTTTCAACGATATCAACAGCAATCGCGTAGACGCGTGGAAGATTCGTCATGTTCCCATGCACGATGATAGGCAATTCTCTATAGAAATGCGTGGGGAGATTTTTCCTGATGTTTTCAATGCTAGCCTGAACAATATAGCTGTTGTCCAGCAATCTCTCGCCAGCATTGGTGATCGCTTGCTCAAGATACTCCGATTCAGCGATATCATATTTCACTTCCTGAATGACCCGTTCGCTCCTTTTCAGGCTATCCAACAAACGTTCATCCGGTTTCCCCTGCGCACATGCCTTCACGAGCGACTCTGCCATCGCTCTCGCTTGTTTGCGCAAAGACTCTACCGATAGCGGTTCATTTGGAAGCATGACCCCTGGCTGTTGGTCTATGGGCGACCGCAGGAGAAATGTGACGGGATGCCCTCCTTTGACATCGCGCATGATCAACGATACAGGACGAAACTCTTTGGGATCGACCTGAGCTATGACGACCACTTCATCCCGCCCAACGACTTCCTTAAACTTCTCAGTGACGCTCTTTTCAATCCTGAAGGCGCGATAAATAAAAGAGAGCAGCACCATTTCCAAAAACCCCACTCCTACGACGGCAATCGGGGGCCATATCACAAGTAAAAGGGGAAGCACGCCAATGAGAAGAGCAGCTATACTCGGAAAATAGCGGAAAGAAGAATAGCGCCTTACAGAGAGACGGTCATGTGAGGTGCGGCGAATCTTTGCAATGCGGCCCAACCCCTTTCGGCTCAGCTCATGGATTACGCCATTTGCTGTCGCCAAATCGTCGTAAAATCCTAAGGCAATACTAGGCTCTCTCATGATCTCCTCTTAAAAATAATTTTAATACCAGATCGGGGAAATATGGAATAGTCTAGTTTCGCAGCTGCGTTGCGGTGTTTATCTGAAAATTGCGCTCAAGAAAGGACAAAAGGACAGCAGGGACAAAAGGACGTAACTCTTTGTCCTTTTGTCGTTTAAGTCCTCTTTGTCCTATTGGTCCCTGTCCTTTTGTCCCTGCTGTCCTTTTGTCCTTTCTATGGGCTTTTTTAATCTTTGCTCAAGAAAAATGTCATTTATGACAAAAAGTGGTACCAAAAAATGTCATTTTTAGCAAAAATTAAAGGGTATGCAAAGGATACTTTTTTCAGAATTACAGGAATGGAAGAAAAAACCTAAGCGTAAACCTCTCATTTTGGGAGGAGCACGGCAGGTGGGCAAAACCTATCTTCTGAAGGAATTCGGTAGACAATGCTTTTCCAAAACACATTATCTCAATTTCGAAAAAGCTAAAAAAGCTCCCGCTCTCTTTGAAGAAGACCTAGACCCAAAAGTTCTCTTTCAAAAACTTAATTTTTTCTTTCAAACATCTATAGATATCCATCACGATCTGGTCATTTTCGATGAAATTCAAGAATGTCCACGTGCTCTTACGAGTCTTAAATACTTTGCTGAAGAAATGCCTCAGCTAGCTCTCTGCACTGCGGGTTCCCTCTTAGGAGTACATCTCGGGCCTGTCTCCTTCCCAGTAGGTAAGGTCGATATGTTACATCTCTACCCCATGACTTTCATAGAATTTTTGATCGCTCTAAATGAGGAACAATCTTTGGAATATCTGAAAAGCGTTCCTCTAACAAAAGCGCTGCCTGAAATTGTACACTCCCATCTTTGGGATCGGTTGAAGTGGTATTTTATTACAGGAGGATTGCCAGAGGTTGTCGATATCTTTAGAAGTTTAAAGGAGAATCTTTTTGAGGCTTTCCAAGCTGTTAGAAGGCTGCAAAGAGAATTAATCATTGCCTATCATGCGGACATGGCTAAGCATTCAGGAAAAGTAAATGCCATGCATCTCGAACGCGTATGGAAATCGATTCCAGAACAATTATCTAAATCTCACGATGCCTCAGCACAGAAATTCATTTTTAAAGATATTCTCCCTGGAACCAACCGCTATAGCCGCCTTGCAGGAGTGATTGACTGGCTTGAGGCTGCAGGATTGATTATCAAAGTGAATATTGTCAATACAGGCCATCTTCCATTTTCAGCATACATCATGGAAAATCATTTTAAGTTATTTCTCTTTGACATCGGGATCCTTGGGACATTAAGCGAAATCGAACCTAACATGATCCTGGAATACAATTATGGTTCCTATAAAGGATTCTTTGCTGAAAATTTTGTCGCCCAAGAATTTCTTGCAAGTGGACAACCACGGCTTTATAGCTGGCAAGAAAAGACAGCTGAGGTGGAATTCTTGAGACAGATTGATGGTCATGTAATTCCAATTGAGGTTAATTCCGGTTGGGTCACACATGCTAAAAGCTTATCCATTTTTGCGACCAAATATCATCCGCCTTATCGCATTATTTTCAGTGTCAATCCTCTATCTATCGATAATAAATCCAGGATACATCGCTATCCTCTTTACCTCGCAGGACAGTTTCCGATTAATCCGATTGCCAATGTTCCACCCCAGGATCGCAATCCACAGGATAGGCAGGATAGAGGCTCGTATCCAGAGTGATCGGGGTCAGTCCTGCAAATCTGCAAGTTCCTAGGCTTATGAAAAGGACAGTGACCGAGAGGACTTAAACGACCAAAGGACAACGACGCAAGGGACGAAAATGACGCAAACGACAAAGGGACAGCCGTTTAGGAAGAACCCTTTGCCGGCGCCTAGGTTGTAGCCAAGTCCTTTTGTCGTTTGCGTCATTTTCGTCCCTTGCGTCGTTGTCCTTTGGTCGTTCCCTTCTTCCCTATGCAAAGGTTTCCCTAATTTTCCCTAATTTTCAATTGCACTTATATTAGAAATTTGATAAAATGTTTTATTAATTTAAAAAATTATAATAAAAGGTAACATATATGAAAATTGATAGCATCAGTAATTTTGGCTATGCCCTATGCCATCCCTTTAGCAATAAAATTCAGGAGCCCCTCATTAGCCGGATTGCCATCGGTATCCTTTCCACATTGCTCTTCTTCCCAATGGCCTATGCAACGATTTCATTGTTAGTCGATCGCATCACTAAGAAAAATGGGAACAACCTCGATAAAACAGATAAAAAGACAGCTGAAGCAGGCAAAATACTATCCCCGAAAGAGAAGGAGATGTGTGTTGTAGAGGTTGCAAAAGCTTTTAAGGAGGGTGAAACTGCCATAGACACTTTGTTTCATAACAAAGGAGTCATGTGGGTTCTCAATGGTCTCGAATCTGTACAACCCCAAAATACCGAAGAAATAAAAAGGTTATTGCTCGTCTATGCAGTATTGCCAAGCGGTGAAGCAGAAATCAACACATCAATTATTCAAAAAAGAATTGAAGGCATCCAAAGAATTAAAAATTACAATATAGAAGGGACTTACGGCTATCTACGGTTCCTTGTGGCCAACCTAAAATCCCCAGATGTTGATGCAAATCTGATTACAAAGAAGCTTCTCGAGTTTCATGAAGAGATGAGCCGCGGCAGAAATCGTGAAGCTAACACTGCATGGATTGGAACTTGCTCCATGATGGTCATGACGGCGTACAGCTTTCCGGAATTGCGATTATGGGCTTTAGATCAACTCATCAGCTTGCAAACGGCGCCGGAAGAATACCATGAAACATTGCTCGAATGGTTTGGAAGGGTTGCGGCCTCTCATGAAAAGGAGTTAGAGAAAAGCAGTAAAGGATATATTGCTATTTTTAAAACGATCATAGAAAAAACTTCCGATCCGGCAAAGAGAACCGCTCTGAAAAATTTCTTTTTCCCAAACATGAAGAGATTTGTGAATAATTTGTGTAACAATACCTCGCTCACCTCATTCCAATGTGCCAAAGGGCTCATGCAGGAATTGCGCGCCCTGGAAAAAAATTATCCTGCGGAGACTGCGCCTCTTATCAATACGTTGTCCACTCATACAGCTTTCATCGAGATAGACATAAATTCCGTACTTATGGGCTAGGGATGACTTGTAATAATTTAAAGGAGCGCGGCTGTAACGTCATCACAAGCTTCAACTTCTGATTTCAGGAGTGGGCCATTTAAATTTGTTTGAGCCCAAACGCGCACTCTTTGCATCGCTGTTGAGAATTCTGTAATTTCTTTTAGGATGTGCTGCGTTTGGAATTGAATCATCCAATTCTTAATCAATAAAGCACTCGCAATGCATGCATCGAAGGGAGTTTTAGGAGTTGTTGTAACAGGAAAATCACACTCGTCAAATGGTTTCGTAGCTTTAAAACATTCTGTTTCAAAGTCAATTTGAGAGATTTTCTTGCAGATGTTTTTGAGACCGTCAACATAGCGTTGGATGCGTTGAGTAAACTCTTTTTTCTTTAGGACAATGCTTGAATCCTTTTTGTTTAAATCAGTGTAAATTTTTTGCCCCCAATCTAAAGCCTCGTATCCAATAGATAAGGAAACCAATCTTCGACTTTCCTGTCTCCATAATTGGATGATGACACAATCCAGATCTTCAGCATTTTGCCGTTCCCGAAAAACGATGAGTCGTTTATGACAAAATTCGTAAAGGATTTTGAATTTAACATTTACACCGTAAGAACCCAGTGGGGTATGATATTGCCCAGTGGGGATAGGTCGCATAGGGAAGAAGGGTTCATGATCCTCGATCCAAATAAGTTGTTCATTTCTTCGCACAGCCTGAGCGCACCCCTGCAAAGAAGTTTGAATTTGTTTAAGATAGACCTCTACTATGTGGGAGGCATGTTCGCGAAATTTCTTGCTTGTTAGTTTTTCAGGAAATGTGAGAAAAACGGGGACTTTTTCCAGGTTATTGTATGTATTGGCAAAATCCTGCAAAGTCTGTAAACACCAATTTTCGCATTCACTCTCAGGTAGGGTAGCCTTGGGATCCGTGGTTTTATAGCGAGATAAGAGTGTAATTTTTCTCTCTTCACTGATAATTCCATGATACACCCATAAGTTTAAACCAACGGTTGCATCATGGATAAAAGACAATAGGTTGACCTTACCATCCTCCCTTCTTGCCTTTTTTGCTTGGGGATTTTGCGGGTTGCTTTCTACAAGTCTTGCGGAAGCAGAAGCTTTGTTACTAGTGGGTGAAGCCATAATGAAAATTTAGCGCTTCTGCTCCTTAGGTGTCAAGTACTTCACAATCTTCATTGTCGAGAATATAACCGTAAGAAAAAGGATATGAGTAGTGGCTACGGACCGGCTTCAGGCGTCTATCTTGGAAAAAAATAGACTCGAATGATTCTGGACGACAAAAGCCGCTATTCGACGCAAATATTTAAGAAATTTTTTCTCAATAAAATGGACATCGGATGACTGCGAGGGATCCTGGGAGATGCGCATCATGGGCTCAGGCAGTTGATGAAAATAAATCATGCGGCGATCTGGGCTTAAATCTCGGGATTGCTCTTCACAAAAGCGAAAGAGATGAACCATTTTAGAAAATGCCAGCGCATCCCAAATGCCAAAAAGAGTGCAATTGGTCGGAGCCCTTTGCCGGGCAGGTCCGCGATAGCAAAAAATCTGAAACTCTGATGTCTCTTTCTCTAGGAAGCCCCGAACAATTTTTGCAATCAGGTCTCCAAATAAATTATCGCCTCCCATACTATCGGTAATTATGCATCGAAATCCAGCTCCCTGTCTTTCAATCAAAACGGGGCTCACATGGAGGATAGGAGGGGTTGCTCCTCGGTATTGGTTCCGGACAATAAAGAGCGCTCTCTGATCCTGAGACCGAAAAAATCGCTTTAACTGATCGTCTAATTCATTGTAATTTTCACATAAGAGGCAAAAGAATTTGATTTTCCCTTTTGCCAGCAATTCATCAATTTTCATTTGGAGCGTGCGCGAAGAAAGAACATCGATTGTTTCTTGGTCTCTTTTGACTTGTGTCACATAGTCATTGATTTGAGGAAAGAGGCGGCGCAGATTCTCCAGAATAAAGCGAAAGGATGCTCCTCTTTCCTGCAAGGCAACGCGTTTGAGCAATTTGCGCAATCCCCTACCGGCCTCCTCTGGATTTGGAAAGGATTTTAAGGCTAAAGCAAAATGTTCGCCTGAACCTTTTTGGATTGAGTGGTAGAGCATTCTTTTTGGAGAGTATAGAGGAGAAGATGTGACTTCAGAGAGGGACATGACTTGACTCCTGTTAAGTCATTTTACTTGAAATCACATAAGAAATCAACATCCTTTCATACTTTAAAAACTTTTTCTCAATATAAACATTCTGTAAACCAAGAATATTGCGTTTACGTTGCAATTCTTCAATGATTTTTATGTCTGTATTCTGAATCCTCGTGAGAGATTGCGTCATTTTCATCAATCTAAAGGGCAAACGGTCAAAATAGCGAATCGTTTCCGTATGTTTTTCCTTACAGGATTGACTTGCCTCATGACATTCTTGAAAAAAATCTTTCCCCTGCTTCAAGCATTCAGAAAAATAAATCGCATCGCGTATACAAAAAATAGGACAGTTGGTAGGAGCCTTCTGACGCGCCCCTCCTAAATAACAGACAACTTGATGTGGCAACTCCTGGGTCTTGAGTTCCTGAGTCAGTTTTTGTGCCATGGTCACTGCATGGGGTCCTGCGCCCCCTAGCGTATCGGTTAGAATGCACTTATAATTACCATTCTTTTTTTCAATGTAGATCGGCACAGCATGCACGACTGGAGGTGTTTGATTAGCCTCTTGATTTCGGACAATCAACATGATTCGATCCTCTTTAGAAGCTTTAAATTCCTTTAGTTTTTCCTTTAATTCTTGATAATTTTCACATAAGAAACAGGGAAATTTAATTTTGTCTCTGCTCTGGAGATGTTGAATGACCTGTTTAATCCCCGCTGAAGATAACACATCTACAGGAACGTTCCCTGCAGTAAGAACAGTTTTTATATACGTATTGATTTCAGGATATCTACTCTTCAAGATATTCATTATAAAAGTATACACTTCATTTCTTGCTGCGGGTTTGGCAACGCAATGAATCAAAACACCTCGAATAGCCAGTGCAGCTTCTTGTTGAGAAAGCGATCTCAATAACTCCATAAATTTCGTTTGATCGCAGTTATATGCTGCGTCTATTAATTCCGCTGTTTTAGTCCCATAACTTATGGGTGGGGGATATAAATCGGGAAGAGTCGATGCCTGCTCTGACGCTAGAGCCGCCTGCTGGATGTTTCGTTGAATGGACTCTCGATTTAAAACAGGATCGTCCTGTCTAGGAACTTGCAGTGCGAGATTTAAATTCAAAGGGTTAGGTTGTTGAATAGGGGGTTGACTAAGCGTAGGCGGAAACCCAAGCTTTGGAAGGGCGACTGCTGTAGCCTGTGCAGCCACAGCCGGAGCTATAGCAGCTGGAGTTGAAGCAGGAGCTGGAGGTATCTGTTGCGCTGTCTGATGTAATGCTTGTAAATTATAATTTTCCATATTCTATTAATAGTTTTTTCTAAACTTATTATAGCTGAAATTTAGCTTTTAAAGCTGCGATTTTCTTAGGTGCCCTATCCATCGACTATGGACCATTGCCTTTGACCATAGTCGATGGTGTCCATGGTGTCCATTAGGGAGTCAATCCTTGGATCCACTTCACTAGATGTTCGTGACCAAATTGCTTCGCTAATTCAAGTGAAGCCTTTTTATCCCAGGAAAAGCCATTATGATAGGCCCATTGCAAAACTTCAAGGCGACCTCTGATAGCTGCGCCCTTGAATCCCATTTCTGACCTTGGGCAATCCTTTTCCTGTAACCACCGCAACACATGCATGTGGCCTGATTCAGCAGCCTGTTCAAATGCTATATGATTTACAGGATAACCATGGTCATAGACCCATTGCAATACTTTAAGGTTTCCTTCTCGAGCCAGCTCATGAATAGTCCATTCATCACAAGGGTAACCCTGTCCCCAAACCCACTCCAAAATATGTAGGTGGCCATTGAATGCCGCATATGTCCATACTTGTTTCTTAAAAGTGTCTAAAGACCAACCGTTAGCGCAAGCCCATTTCAATACTTCGAGATGTCCGCCATGGGCCGCAGCAGCAGGTACTTGCGCTAATTCCGTAGGACCCATCTTTCGCACTAGCCATTGCAAAACTAGAAGGTGGCCATTTTTAGCCGCTGTTTCTTGTCCACACCAATAAACATCTTTCGTATTCAGCCACTCCAATATAGGGAGATGACCCCCTTCTGCTGCACTGTGGACACATCCTGCCAAATCGCAGCCCCGCTCTTCTAGCCATTTCAAAAGATCAAGACGATTGTTTTTGGCAGCAATAGGGGTCATATTCCATCCAAAGAATCTACAGCGTCCTGAAAAGGGAAATTTCAAGTGGGTATTATACCACTTTACCAAGTTTAGGAAGCCGTCTGCCACTGCATTTTTTAATGCTTCTACTCGGAGATGGAGTCGCTTTTCTTTATCAGGAATACTCGAGAGAAGGTGGGTTGGAGGCATCAGTTTGCGGAAGCGCTTGCAAACAATTTGAGATGGAATGGCTTCTGTTAGAGTAAAGTATTTTTCAAAAAAATGAGTCATCAGATCATTAGGAAGAGCTAATAAGGAGGGAGGTTGATAAGTACCGCTTATCACTTGGTAAGGCGAAATAGTTGTCGCTTTATTATCTATCAAATCAATCATATTGTTTCTTTAATATTTTTCTATTTTACTAGAAAATAGCTTTGCTAGTCAAATGTCTCATAGGGAAAATGATTGCAAAAGAATGGGCTGCATGAGATGATGGAAGGACGAAGTTTGATATGAATACATCTCCTGCTACGCACAAATTAATTTTTTCATGGCCAGCCTCAAGCCATTTGCCTGCCTCTACATTCGATGACGCTACGGCCATACAGACTACTATCCTGTCGATTCCTCATGATGTGATCAAGGAACTCATTTTTCAAAAACATTTGCTGCCGGAGGAAAGGATTCCTCTTCCTTTTGTATGCAAAAAATTCAAACTCCTTTGCTTAACCAATGAAACAGGATATGCCCAGCTTGCCGTGGAAAAGTCAGCAAAGCAGGGTCATATTCGTCTGCTAGAATGGTATCGCGATATTCTGCATTATCCTTTGAACAATGCAAGAATATGTGTAAATGCTGCTTGGGGAGGTCAACTGGCAGCATTACAGTGGGCTCGAGCCAATGACTGTCCTTTGGATGAAGATACCACTATGTATGCAGCCTCAAACGGCCACCTAGAAGTTCTGCAATGGGCTCGAACCAATGGCTGCCCCTGGAGTCTTTGGACATGTGTTTTCGCAGCTGGGGAAGGCCACTTGGAAGTGTTGAAGTGGGCCCATGCCAATGGTTGTCCATGGGATGATTGGACCTGTCGGAATGCTGCCCAAGGTGGCCATCTGGAGATATTGCAGTGGGCGCGGGCCAATGGCTGTCCTTGGGATAAATTTACATGTTTAAGAGCAGCCGACGGGGGACATCTCGAAGTCTTACAATGGGTGCGTGCGAATGGCTGTCCGTGGCATGAGGAAACCTGGAATTATGCCCATGATCGAGTCAAACCCTGGTTACTAGCCAACGGATGCCCTGGTGCGCAACCTATTCCATAGTAATTGTTGCATAAAAAACATAGTAATTGTTACAATTATAACATAGATATTGATACAAAAATACGAAGCTCAAGTCGCATTGGAATCGATTCATTATCCAGACGAACTTATAGAAGTGATTTTAAAGTATCAATTTAAACGTCCTGCTGCTCGTTTGTTACGTGCCTATCAATATTTAGGGAATTCCCCTATGGTATATGCGTTGGAGGCGGTTTTGGAAAGAATGGGAACTCGGGTTAAAGAAGAAAATCCTTTTATTACTCCGGAACCATTGATCAAATTGTCCAGACATAAGTCTCCCTATTATGCACGCATTTTAACTTTATGGAATAGCATGCGGGAAGATGTGATTAAGAATTTTCCTCAGCCAGTTCCTCATACTTCTAATTGGGAAAAACAAATGGAAGACCTCTATGTTCAGGATGCCTATAACTCACTTTCCATTGAAGGCTATGAAGTGGATGAAAATTTGATTGAACGAGTGAAAAAAGGAGAATGGAATCCATTAACAAATCAAGGGGATCAACAAACACGGAGTGCATTGGCAGCGCGCGGCTACTTTGAAGCTCATCTCGAGGTAAAAAAGACTTTGAGAGATATCTTGAATGGAAAAAATCCCGGTGATGCGATAGCAGATGATCTGTCAAAATGGTATTATGCTCTTTTTAATCCAAATGTTCGTGCTGGAATCCTAGAACAAAAAGACCTTTTCGGTTACCGCAAAGGGCCTGTTTATATTAAAAATGCACGTCATGTTCCTCCCCCGAGAGAAGCGATTTTGGATGCGATGGATGCCTTGTTTTTATGCTTATCTAAGGAAACGGATCCAGCTGTTCGTGCAGTGCTTGGGCATTATATTTTCGTTTACATTCACCCCTATTATGATGGAAATGGGAGAATTGCCCGGTTTCTGATGAATGTCCAGCTTATTTCGGGTCATTATCCCTGGACGATTATTCATCTAGAAGATAGGCGGCAGTATATGAAGGCGCTTGAAACTTGCGATCTTGATAAGAATATCGCTCCGCTCACACAATTAATTGCCAAAAGTCAGTCTAAGACTTATTAGCTATTTTTTTCTACATTTTTGTAGAAATTCATAGGTCAAGTGAAGAGTTAGAAATAAGTCTGCCTTGTTTAAATAAAATCTGATGATGCAGTGGAATCAATCTCTGCTAGATCCATACCAATGATTTCATCGAGATAAACAAAAATTCCGTTTCCTGATGAATCAAGATACTTTTCCCAGTGCTGCTTTTGGCTATTATACAATTCATCCACCATTCGTTTATGTGCTTCGAGTTCATGGTGTTGGCAGACGAGGGCTTCCTTTTTTTCATGAAAGCGTTCACACCATTCTACAATGACTTTTTGTTTGATTCTTTCGGCTATATTTTTTAACAATATCTCCCATTGCAGATTCATTCTCTGCAGAGCATCTGGGTGATCCTCATAAGGGGCATTCAAGTTCATGACGCAATCCTTTGCAATGCTTCGATCGGGAGAAGACAAAGCTTCAAAGTTAATTTGTAGCGGGTTAGGAGACCGTGTGTGACTCAAATGCTTGCTATGGTAGACTAAAAATGTTTTCTGAGTCACTTTGCTGAACCATTCGTTCAGTTTTTTGAAAAATTCTTCGATTTTTTGATGGCAATAGGTTTCCAACTTAGCGCGAGAAACTCTGCGATTTTGTTGACCTTTCATTTTCGAAGCTCTTAACAGGTCTAAAGACTGTAAGCGCTGTTCTGGATGTTGGCTCATCACCAATATCCTTTCGATCCCATTCTCCAAATAAATCATCGTTTCAGAAGATCCCGGATCGCCTCCACGTCCTCCACGACCTAACCCCTGTTTGTAAACTCGGTCTGAGTCAGGATAAAAGGTAAAGAGCGTATGCAATCCACCGTTTGTACGACTTTCAGGGGTTAATTTGATATCCGTTCCCCTACCTGCTACATTCGTTGCTACAGTGATTTTTCCTGGCTCCCCTGCCCTTCCTACAATGTCCTCTTCTAGTTCTTCTTGTATATCATTAAGGATCTGAACTTGCAGTGAATGCGATTCGAGAAAACGAGCAAAAAATTGCGAGTCAAGAATCGTTGAGCAAAGGATAAGAACGGGACGTCTTTGAATCGAATGCTTTCGAACAGAAGACAAAATAGCGTTTAAATAGTCTTCTTTAGTTTCATAAATGACAGGTTTGGCATCGATTCGTCTTGAAGGCACATACGGCGGAACATCAAACGTTTGAATCGTGTAAAGGGTCTTAATCTCCTCTCTCTCTTGCGGCGAACCAAGCGTACCTGACAACCCGAATATACTTTGGTATAGAGAATAAAATACGACATGAGAAAGCGTGACGGGCGTGAGGCTCTCTTTTTCCATTTCTAATCCATGCTTTATTTCAAGGAATTCATGAATTCCATTGGACCAACGCGTTCCTTGTGAAATACGTCCTGTAATTTCGGCATCGACAATTTGAATGCTCTTTTTTCCCACCTGCCCATTTGGTTTTCTTGTAGATTTTACAACATAATCTACTGGTTCCTTTTTATGGAATAATGCCACTGAGGCGGATTCAATCCACGTATTGAGCTTGGTATCAGGCAATTCCCTTAATGCATTTTTGCCAGCTTCATTAACTTGAGTCATTAAAGCGGCCCTCAGAGCAGATGCTGAAGGGTTATTGGGGTTTGTTTTGACAAAGTTAAGAATAAGGCCATAAAGCCACTGGTAAGAGACCTCATTGGGATAGGCCATTCTAGCCCCATTGAGGGACATGTCTATAAGAAGATTATCCACTTCCTCGACGATGACACAATCGAAATTTCGCTTGAAATTTGAAACAGATTTTCTCGCATCGAATAAGTTTTCCGTATAGAGCAGTGCTCGCATCAAAGGAAATTCGAAATCTGTTGAAGTCCCATAAAGAACATGAGCTTTGAAATGTTCTGGTTTTTGTTGCTCATAGCAGATGTGTTGGGTAACGATATTAAATTTCCTAAAAAATGTGACAAATAGGGTCTGATCGCGTTTGGCTAAATATTGATTAGGGAAAACGAGGTCAACTGTGCGGCTTTGCATGACTATTGCAAAAATAAACATCCCAATAATCACTGTCTTCCCCTCTCCTGGAAAAACTTGAGCAAGACAGAAATTACCGGTATGAAGGATCCCTAGCAGAGCGAGTATTTGAGTATTGCGAGGAGAAATGTTGCAAAAACGCCTAAGAGAAAGCCTACAAATAGCGATTAACTCACACACAGAATCCGTATTTAGCGCGTTTGTAAATGCATCATTACGCAGTGCGTTAGCTCTTTCACTGAGCTTACTCAAACTCAAGCTTCGATATGAGCTGCTGTAATGTTGCACGATTTGATAGCGTCTCATCACTTCTTGCAACTGGCCAGGACTCAAAGGGAATTGAGTCGATTGAAACTTTTGATAGAGAGCAGTCAAATCGTCTGAAAAAAATGAATCATCAAGAGCTTCTAAAGCCTCTTCAAGACTTGTAGCCAATTGACTTAAAGAAATCCTATCGTTTGAGAATTGTTGCAATAAATCCATAGCCTTCTCTTCTACAGCCCCGAGTAACAAACTCATGGCTCGATTGATTTCGAAAATAGAATGGTGAAGCTTCAATGGGGGTGCTTTAAAGAAAAAAATGACAAATTCGGGGCCATATTTGTCTTTAAGCTGAGTGCTCAGGAGTAGGAGGTCATCAAAATCTGTCGCGTTATAGATTTGAGGAGTGGTTTGGTCTTGGGTCACAGTGCTTGCAAGTATGACTTTTCCAATCGTTATTTTTTCTTCTTCATCGAATAAAGTGCTTTGCCTGATTTTAGAGAAAATTTGCCTATACAACTCTATCGATATTCTTTGATCGCTAGGAATCCTTAGTAATACATCTATTGCACAAGTCGAGAATTCGGAAAAGGTTCCATCAAAATTCATCAAACCTTGAATATTTCCTGGGGGTGCATGAGGAACATTTTGATTCGGAGATTGGTTAACTGGAGTTTGAGGATTTAATTGCTGTTCGACAAGCTCTTTACCCCCTTCATCATAAGGTGGGAGATCCTGCAAAAGCTTGTTACATTTGGGGTCATTGATAAATCGATTGTATAAACTAATAATTTTCAGAAGAGTCTCAATGCTATGGTATTGTGCTTTTTTAGTATGGGAGTACTCACTGAGTCCCTCCATTTTTCCTTTCTTAGCTATTTCTAAAACAGTGGTTGTCCCATTAATGACCTCGATCCCCGTGCTGCTCAATAATTTATAGAGTAAAGCTTCACTCTTATTCGTCCTTTGAGAGTGGGACAGGATATCCAAAACAAGTCGAGAGATACAGAAGTTCTCCCTGGAAAGCCATAAATTTGAAGAAACCAAATCGCGAAAAGGCTTATCTAATGCCTTAAGCGTTGACTGTTGTTTTTCACTAAGAAAAAGATTCAAACCCGACTTCAAGCTTGAATGGGTCAGGGAATAGAACATTGTGATTTTCCTTTAATTTAACAGTTCTAAGATAGAATTTTTATTAGGAAACTCCAGTGGCAGCAAAACAGAAAGAAGGGTATGTCCTTCCCCATTCCTATGAGAGCGATTAGCTCCAACTTTTATTAAAAATTTAGCCATTTGCGCCTGTCCCTTGAGGCAAGCTTTCCATAAAGCTGTGTATCCCCTTTTATCTGGACGGTCAACGCTAGCTCCCTGACGCAGAAGAGTGCGGACAATAGAGAGATTTTCGAGTTCAGAAGCCAGGTGTAAAGGGGTAACCCCTTGTTCATCTTGGTTATCGACACCTCCTAATCGCGAGAGGATAGTGACCGCATGTGGATTCTGTGCTTTAACAGCGGTGTGAAGTTGCGACTGGCTACGTGTGGAATCCGTTTGAAGAGTTTCATGCCGAAGCATGGTTTGACGAAGCTGAGGTTGAGAATCACTCACCAACTCCTGCGCTAATTTGCCATTAAAGTGCGTTTTTTTGGTAAAATCTGCTCCACAGGCAAGCAAGAGTTCGACGATTTCTGTAGAACCTCGCTCAGCAGCAAGATGCAAAGGAGTGAAGCCTGAATGATTTTGAATGTTGAGTGAAGCCCCTAAATCAATCAGAAGCATCACGTGAGTTAAATTTCCAGACCTTGCAGCAATATGGAGTAATGTTTCACCTTTTGCATTAATGGCATCTAAATCAGGGTGGGAAGCGTCTATGAGTCGTTTGAATTGCCCTATAGAGGGATTGGTCGCGGCAAGTTCGAGTGGTGTTTCTCCCGATTGCGTTTGAATGGTTGGATCCACACCTGCGTTTAAAAAATGGGTCGTTGTGCTCAATGCGCCACTTGCACAAGCTAGATGAAGTCCTGTCAAGCCATTAATAATTTCTGCGTGAAGGGGGATGCCAAGTTCGTAAAGGGCCGCTACGGTATTAAAATAATCTTTATTTATCGCTTCGGCAATTGCTGGTGGAATTTGTTGGGGATCTTTGAAAAGGAGATACTGTTTAAAAATATCTAGGAGTTCGCGACAATTGTCGCGGGCAGCGCATGCAATGACTCCTAGCTCTTTATCAAAATCCCCTATTATTTTTGCTTCAGGATCGGCTTTTTGATCTAACAACCATTTTACAGCCTCAACTCTGCCTTCACTCGTTGCTAAATGAAGCGGCCTGATTTGTTGGGGAGATCTTGATGGTGTGTCAAGAGAAACTCCTCTATCTTTAAGCTGAGACAAGATTTTTACGTGTCCTTCAAATGCTGCAATATGGATAGGATGAAACCCCTTTTCATTTGGATTATCGAACGAGGTTTTCTTTGCTACCAGAAAACGGAAAACTCTTTTCCTTCCCTTGCGTGCAGCCATATGAGCAATAGTATCTCCGGTATGAGCGACGACATTGCAATTCGCTCCTTTCAAGATCAAACAAAGAGCGAGTTCTTCATCTCGCATCAGGGACAAATAGAGCGGTGATACTCCATCAACGGTTCCCATTTGATTGATATCGGCCCCGTATTTTAATAAACATTCGACGACATTCAAACCTCCCCACTTGCATGCAACAATAAGCGGGGTTTCAAGTTGATAATTTTTACAGTTGGGATCAGCTCCTGCTTGTAATAAACTCAAGACATTTTCATGCCCCCCTCTAATCGCATGAAAAAGAGGGGTATTACCGCTTTGATCTCTTTTATTTATATCGGAACTGTGTTGCCCTGATGCTAAAAGCTGCTGGAGTTCCCCATTATTTTTACTCGCAGCGCTATGTAATGGAGTGCTGTTGTGATCGTCTGGCGATTGATTTGGGAGTTTTGCACAAGCTTCAGCTAAACGCGGAGGTTTTTCTAATTTTGGTAATCTCAAAGCTAACTGGGCCGCTTCTGGTGTTATAGTCGCTCTACATTCATCACTTAAAAGATAGGCAACAGCTTCTGCACTGCCCGAGCGAATCGCAAAATACAAAGGAGTAAATCCTGCTGAATCCGCACTATTCATATTAGCTTTATGCTCTTTGCGCAAAAGCATCAATATTTTCTTTGAGCCTTGTTGTGCAGCTACATGAACGGCTCGAGTCCCTCGATTATCTAAGGGTTGATCAATTTGAAAACGCCCCTGAGAATATTTAAAAAATAATTCGACTCCCCTCTCTTCCTCTTTACTCCCTAACTCTCCCCTCTCAATAATGCCATACAGAAGATGGCGTCCTAAAAAGTGATTCTCAAGAGGAATAGCCTTCTCGGCAAGAAAATACCTGAGAACTTTCCAGCTTCCATTTTCAGCAGCTATATAAGGCAACGTATTGCCCCCTTGCGCCTCCGGGAGTCTTTGAAGAAAGTCATTTCTTCGTGAAAGCCTTTTTCTTAATAACCAAATGCCATCCGCTTTTGCGAGATAATGTTCCATTCTCCATCCATTAGGAGTTTGAAAAGCATCTAAATTTACCCTCCGGGGCTCTAAGAACTGTGAAATGATGATCGGTTGACCGGCTTGTAGAGCAGCTAGAAGAAGCTTTTGAAGATCTGCTTCTGCCAGTTCCTTTGGCATCCATCTTCTAAGCATAGGCGT
This sequence comes from uncultured Parachlamydiaceae bacterium, assembly GCA_963801335.1. Taxonomy (GTDB): domain Bacteria; phylum Chlamydiota; class Chlamydiia; order Chlamydiales; family Parachlamydiaceae; genus CAWDEQ01. Next base: position 203,931 of record CAWDEQ010000001.1, read on the forward strand.
ATCTCCAAAACGACAGAGAGCAATCAGTAGCTGCATCGTATCTACAACGATGCCCTTCTGGATGATCGCTTCAGCAAGTTCGAGAAGACCCGCATCAAGCGCAAGTTTAAAAGCGGCTTGAAGGTCTTCTTTTTTAGTCATTAGACTCAAAATATAGAGTGCCGCTGGAATATTACCTTGGCGGATTGCCAGTGAAAGTGCGGTTTCGCCATTCACATTTTCGTTGACTAAATTATTTGGATCTCGCAAAAGGAGTTTCAAAATATCTAAAGAGCCTTTTCGAATTGCCAGTTCAACAGTAGATAAGGTTACATCGGAAACAGGTAAGAGGATTTCGCAAATAACCAGATGCCCTTTTTTGATAGAAATCTGTAAAGCCGACATCCCATCTAATAAACGGCGAGCCCGTGCGTTTGCTCCTTTTTCAAGGAGTTTTCGAACTAAAACCTCTGAACCTAGTTCACAAGCTAACATCAAGGGCGTTACCCCTTCTCGAGTGGCTAAATTGGGATCTGCTTTATAGTTTTTGTAGTTTGCTTTTTTATCCCAAAGTTCCGGAATTCTTTCAAACCAATCGACTTTATGTTGCCCATCAAAACCATCCAATATCATAGGCTTTTCATAAACTTCGTAATCTTGTAATAAATCTAAAGCAATCTCCACATATCCATGATGAATGGCACACAGTAAAGGAGAGTAGCCATTGGTCATCATAAAATTAATGTCGTCATGCCCTTTGCGCAATTCTTTGACTGTCTCACGCTGGCCATGCTGGATTGCAACGAGAAAAGGCGTCACACCCTTAGCAGCATATTCAACATAAAATGGTTTATGATTTAACTTCTTTAATATCTTAACTTGTTCAAGACGTCCATGCATAGCTGCATAATGGGCAGGAGTATATTCCTGTTTATCTTCTAAAGACGTTAAGGATGAGGGTAAATCCTTTAGAAAAGGGAGTAAGGCATTCGTATAATAGGGATCTTCTTGCATCGCGGTATAATGAAGAAGGGAGCGCCCTTCTCTGTCACGTATTTTATCGAGATCGCAATTACGCAGTAAGTATTCAAAACCTGCTTTATCCCCAAAGTATAAAGCATCTAACAGATGGGTCAGGTCTGTCTGCAATTCACACTCTTCTATAACATTTTCTAAATTGAGTTTCGAACCTGAGTGAACCAAAAGATCTTCAATCCCTTCATAATCGGAAGGGGCATCAGGACAACGGTCTTCAAAGGCCAATTTAAAAACCGCTCCATTATCGTGATCAGGGAGTTTCGTCCAGGTTTCTGCCCCCACCTCTTTCAAAGCGGCAAAATGCTCTTGAAAAAGGGCTTCCCCTCGTTCTGATGGGATTACTTTCATAGGAGAAAGCGTCACTCCACATCCTCCCACAATTTTGTTTCGTTCATCATTTTGTCTGATGTTCACATACCATTCCGGATGCCTTACTGCGTCTTCTATCCGATTTCGCAACCATTGCATATTGAAATGATCGTAGTCAGCTCCAACATTATGTCTAACGAAACTTTCATAGGCCAACATATCGCAACGCTTGATACTATTTTCAACTGCTTCGATATACATTAGGGGATAATTAGGAAAAACTGCTGGACAGCCATAATCGGTTCTTTTTTGCATGGCTAGGAGAGCTGGGAGAACGGGAACTTTTTGATGTTTTTTTAATGTCATTAAATAATTTGAAAAAAAGTTGATCAGACCTAACATGGCAAAGTATTTTCGGCAATTAGGAAGCTTTGGCATCTCGTCATGAATCTTATGACTCATCTCTTCAAAAGCAGCTTCTAGGCATTGAAAGGCCTTAGGCGATTTTCCATTTTTAAGGATAAACTCTGCCATTCTTGCTTTATATAGCGCATCCGGTTCAATCGTATAAAGGACGTCAAAATCCCAATCTAAAACGAAGAGATTCGACTCTTTTTGTACGCTCTTGTGTTTTGCGATGATTCGGAAGGAATTTGTGAATTTAGAAAAATCTCTAAAACATTCCGGTTCATCAAAGATATCTTTTTCGATGAATTTTTGACCAAGCGAATCATGGAGGGATCTATAGGTGATCAAGGATAACTCAGGTGTCACCTCGTAAGTGCAAGTTAAATCAATCAATCCGTTTAAAAAGCTATATCCTCCTTTCCAATCTTTGATTTCATCTTCGCGAAACATGTATCCATGAAGAAAACCCTTCATCATGTAGTCCAGCATGCTAATGACCTGTCCCACAAGGGTTTTTTCATAGATGGGGTGGATGACTGGGAAAAGGTTGCCAACTTGATTGAAATGCAAGCTGAAAACGGGAACAGCATCACCTTGATAGATCCCGATCGTAAGCTCCCGCAACAACTGTTGTAGCTCTTCATTTGTGACATGGAATCTGTCGCGGTCAGTCATGTTTCTGACGTAAAACATATGCTCGTGATCAAAAAAGACATCGGGTTTATCAAATAAATTCTCCATGAGCTCTCTGGTGCACCCCACGCCACCAATTTTTCCACTCGACGATCCTTTTGCAGAGAGGCTAAACTCTTTTGTCAGTCCTGTTTTCTGAACTGTTTCTGTGAATTGCTTGCCACCTGGTCCTAGGGCTCTACCGCCGGGTCTAAAGGGACTCGGATTAGGCTTTTGTCCATAAGCAATTCTCAAAGCTGTCGTCTTGTAATTCTTTTCATGATCGACGCATCTCATCCTTCTAGCTTCGAACATCTTTTTATAGTCGTCTTGGGTGATCCTTTTCCTTTCTAGTTCAACATTCAGATGTCTTTTATACGCATCTAGATGAGCCCGATTCTGTGCTGAAACCTCAGGTAATTCCCTTGGAGTTTTTCGGAATAAGTAAGCCTCTTTTTTCTCTCTATTTAAGTAGACCGTTAAAGGAACTCGACCTCTGTCGTTTATCCAATATTTTCGATCTTCAGTCTGACGGAAGTTTCTTCTTTCGAGAAAGTGAATCACTTCGCTTTCACTCATTGCGGAAAAGGCCCCTCCCCAAAAGGGTTGACCGAGTCTATCTTGTTTGGGAGACCTTAAATGGACAAAAAGTTCGGGGTAGATCAGCTTATCAAGCTGAATGTTCTCGGAGTAGGGTCCATGCCAGGAATAGGCTCCATGCCAGTCTACAGCATCCTTCCCTGCTTTGTTATAGATCACTGCGTATCTTCCCTCCCCTCGGTTTACCCAAAGATGCGTTGCCGCTTCATAGATCATCACAATATCAAAGTGTTCTTGCATCATCCTCTTCAGTGATCCATTCTTATGCCAATCTCCTGGCCAGATCCCCCGATAAAGATCTAGCGGTTGATGCTTTCCGTGATGGGTTGCGGCGATTGTGAGACGCCCGACAACAAAGGAGGTAGATCGATTTGGATTAAATGATCCTTTCATGACGACATGTTCACCACCACCAAGTCTAGCTTTGTTGTCTGCATAAGAAGCAGCTACGCGGTCTTCATCCAAAGCAACATAAAGCCCTGAAGCTCCATTTCCTTGGCCCAGATTCTTGGGTCCCTGTAAAACGCTTTTGATTTGCGAAGCACCTGTGCCGTGAGCTACGCTGCATTTTGCAAGACCAGAATCTTTATAAGAAACCGTGATGTTTTTGAGAATCTCCTTAAAAGCCGCAGGAGTTATTTCCATGTCATGATTAAAGGGGATTCTGGGAGGGGACGACGGCAAATTTGGATTAATGGGTTGCATAAAAAATATTCCTTATACATCTTAATAATTGCTTGGCTCTTACGGTAATTTTCCGACTAAATCTTCCAAATTTTCACCAGATACAAAAATTTTATCATTCGAATTTAAATATCCTTTTGCAAAGGTATTGATTTGTCGTAATTCTTTTATAAAATCGTATCTAATTCTCGGTTTTGCTGCTTTCGCATAAGCATCATAATCAGTCTTTAGTTTTTCGCAGCGTGTAGTGAAAGTCCAACAGATGTTCCTAAACCGTTCGATTTCTAATGTTTCGACGCTTTTCATCCACAATATTCTGTGGTGACTGGACTTGCGGCCTAATGAATCAGCATTGCTGTCTGATTCAGATTTGAATTGTACAGCAGTCGTTCCAGCTGCCACTGCAAGAGGTGCCCCGACAGGTGGGATAACAATGGCTAATAATATAGTACCTACAAATAAAATTGAAGATGCAGCGAATTTTTTATCAGCGGAATGTGTCTTTGAGAAACATCTCTTGGCAACCGCTAGATCTTCTCTTGTTGCGGTTAATAAGCTTTCTCGGTATTTCTGTAGAGCTGCCAAATAAAAGTCGTCAATGTTACGTATGATTTCACATCTTTCACCTTCGATAATTCCTGATCGTTTTGAAGGTAGATCTCTATAGTTTTTAAAAATAGAAAAAATATGGTCAAAATATTTTATATCTGCCTTTTCTTCAGGAGCCATCATCACTGGCAAAACTTTCCAAGAGAAAGTTGTGCCATAAAACGATTCATCCATTTTTTCGTTTGTTTCTTCAATTAGGCTTAAATAACCATGACTAGTGTCAGTAATTTGAATTAAACCCATATAAACTCCTTATTTCTATAGTTTTGCAAATACCATACAGTAAATAACATATTTCTCGCCAGCGAAATGTATCCCGACTCCAGTTCCAGGCCTACGAAACCAATAGCCGTATAACCCAGTTCCCCAACTGCGTAGCGGAGTTTTTCTGAAAATAACGCTCTAGAAAGGACGAAGGGACAAGAGGACAAGAGGACGTAACTCTTTGTCCCCTTGTCCCTGCTGTCCTTTTTCCCTTCGTGATAGCGTTATATGGAAGTTCCCCAACTCGTTTAAGAATTTAAAGGAAAAGTAGCGAGTTGATTGAAGCCATAAAAGATATCCTTTGTTATTATGTCTCAAAAGCCACCGAGAAGACAGGAGATTCTCCCCAGAGTCATCTTTTCTCAAGGACTTTCTAGCAGATGCTATCGTCACCTAGTTCTATTTGACCAAGTATAGGAGGATCTATGTTACTGCAGGTGGGAGTTAAAGTCATGATAAAAAACCAAGGGAACAAGTTTCTTTTGCTCAAAAGGGATAGCGCGAAGTACCCTGGAGTGCATTCATTGTGGGACTTACCTGGAGGCCGAATTCAGACCGGTATTGGATTATATGAAAATCTTGCTAGGGAAGTTTTTGAAGAAACCGGGATGCGGCTTGCTCCCGAGGTAGAGATTCTGGGAGCACAAGATCTTATTTTAAAGGATAAGCATGTTGTTAGAATTACGTACCTAGGCTCTGCAACCGGACCACTAGTTATGGGTGAAGAACACATAGATAGCGGTTGGTTTACAACTCAAGAAATGACGACTTTAGAGGGAGTAGATGATTTTTTTTCAAAGCTGCTTCGTGATAAATTTGATAGAATTCAAGAACATACCCGAGGCTCTAAGCAATCAGAATTATGACGCATTAGGTCTATGGACAAAAGAACAACGGCGCAAGAAAGTTCCAAGCTAAGCATTTCACCAAATAGTACTTGTCTATTTTGGTGAAATTTCTTAAAATCATATTCATTACACTAAAAAGCAAAAATCCAATTTGGTGAAAATGTGATAGATCCCTTTTATGGCCGTGAAAGAGAATTAGAAATATTGAAAGAACTTCTCGATTCAAATGTTGCTCGTTTGGTCGTTGTGCGAGGCCGTCGGCGTATTGGCAAAAGTCGTCTTGCAGAACAATTTGGGAAATTTTTCAGCAAACATTACACTTTCGTGGGGCTTCCACCCGAAGAGGGGGTAACGGATGAAATGCAACGTCGCCATTTTGTCAATGAATTAGAGAAGCAAACAAATCAGTTTTCTTTGCGTTTTGATGACTGGGATTTTCTTTTTGATAGCCTGGGTCGCTCCGTGAAACAAGGCAAAACCCTGATCGTTTTAGATGAAATTAATTGGATGGGATCACTCGATCCTGCATTTCTGGGCAAGCTCAAAACCGCTTGGGATGTGCATTTTAAGAAAAACCCTCACCTTGTACTTCTCCTTAGTGGTTCCATGTCGGCATGGATCGAAAAACATATTTTGCGCAGTACAGGATTCTTTGGAAGAATTGCCTTGGATATCGTTCTACAAGAACTGCCTCTACACCAATGTTCGCATTTTTGGCGCTCCTATGAAAATAAAATTAGTCCCTCGGAAAAATTCAAGGTTCTCAGTGTCACTGGCGGAGTGCCACTCTACCTTGAATCGATCAATCCAAAAATTTCTGCAGAAGAAAATATTCGTCGCTTATGTTTTCGCAAAGAAGGTCTTTTATTTTTGGAATTTGATCGTATTTTTTCTGATGTATTTGGAAAACGAGCCCCAATGTATAAAAAAATAGTTTCGAGCTTGGCTCAAGGTCCTAAGGACCAGGCTGCAATATTAGCAACCATAGGCTCAGAAAAAAGCGGGATCTATAGTGATTTCCTGAATGAGTTAGTGAAAACGGGCTATATCGCAAGGGATTATACATGGAACTTGAAATCTGGCAAATTCTCCAAACTAAGCCATTATCGTCTTTGTGATAATTATCTGAGATTCTACCTGCGCTATATAGAACCAAACCAACCGAATATTTTACAAGATCGCGATCTGTTGCCAGTAGGCTGGACAACAATCATGGGATTGCAATTCGAAAATTTGGTTCTCAACAATCGACAGCTCATCCAGAAGCTATTAAGCATTCCTCCAGTTGATATCAAGATCGATAATCCCTATTTTCAACGGCCAACAAAGAAGAAACCAGGAGTACAAATTGATTATTTGATCCAAACGCGTTTTAACACACTCTACTTATGCGAAATAAAGTTTCACAAGGAACGCGTTGGCATGGAGATCATAAAAGAGGTTCAGGGGAAGCTCAATCTTCTCTGTCTACCACGAGGCTTTTCAGTGCGCACGGTGTTAATTCATGTTAATGGAGTCAAAGAAGAAGTCGAAGAACAGGAATTTTTTTCGCATATTATTGATTTCAGTCAACTGCTTACGCAAAGCTAGTCATTTAAGGCAGTGATGCTCAGAGTCAGGCCTGTAAATCTGCAAGTTTGACTAGATCTTAGCGATTTCTTTTTTTCACAGCCTCTAATAGCTCAGTCAGGTCTTTCCAAAAATACCCAATTCGCATAATCTGTTAGCCATAACCGAGGAGAATCCCATGGGTGCAATCGTATTAGCTACAAACTCGCCGAGAGCATTTCCGAGGAAACCCCGATGATCTATCCACCCTGGTTCATACCTTTTGAATTCCAAAAGTCCCCGGCGGAATCTGAGCCTTAGCCTCTTCGCGGGAGCAACCTCTCTCGATCATGATTTGTTTAATTTGCTTCCAATAACGAACGGATTGATGAGCATGCTCAAATAGGGTTGCTGAATTTATTTCTTCCCTTAATCTATCAACTGAAGAGGCCCCTTCTAGGACATCTTTCATATTATTCTCAGCTATCTGATGTAAGTACCGAACTGTGTTGCTACTGACAAAGCAAAAGGGAAGGCTTAGGAGAAAGAGCCCAACGCTTGGGATAAAACCCCTAGTAATCACCCCAGCAACGTTTGTGACAATTAGTACTAATGATACCAGAGATTTCCCTGTCTCTTCCACCTGAATCACAGGTTCATAGAGACGGATTTCTCTATCGATCAAGGAGAGATCGTGCTCGCGAAGATTCCTATTTGCAGCTTGAAGCTCCTGGGATCCTTTTGCTATTTGTTCTCTTTGAGATTGAACTGTTTGTCTAAGAGCATTAAGTTCCTCCGTTTTAGATTGAACCATTTGATTAAGCGCATTACTTTCCTCCTTTAAATTCCTAACACGTTGTTCTAATTTTTTTGCACGAGAAGAAGTTGAAGTATCACTATCCTGGAGTAAAACAAGCGTTAGGTGATGAAGAACTAACAACACTCGGTCCCTTTGATCTTTCGGATTTTCCGGATTGACAATATAGATGAACGCTTTATCGATCTCCGCTTCAGGAATGTTCGCATATTCTTTGCTCTCTATTTGATCGAAATTATTTAATAATGGAATCATCTTTGGTTCTCCTCTATCGATAATCAAATGACATATAATATCAGCCATCGAAATTTAGAGCAAAACAAAACACCTTGTTATTTATTATCATCCTTTGCTATCCTTACCACCACTAAATCAATAATCTATAGGAGTGAATCATGAGTGTGGAAGGAATCCAGCCAAACAACCCATTTGCGCCTACAATACCTGAATTGGAATGCTGTCGACAGCCAAAAGTCTATGCTAATGCACTCAATGCACTCTTCAAACCGCAACTCCAAGTTCGTGCCAAACATCCTGTTCTACAAGTAAAGCAAATCCCTACCAAAGTCAGAAAACCTTTCGTTGAAGAGCCCCTCATCGATTTGGCAAAGAGGCTGTCCAAGCTCCGCTTCACAGGACGAGAGGCAACCTTAAAGTGCTTACAGGATTTAGAAGATGCGGTCCCTGGTCTTGAACAAGATTTTATCCAGACAAGAGCTCTAGTGGTCGTTCTGACCGATCCGAATAAAGTTTCTGCCCTTAAAGATCAGATAAGCAAGAGTCAAGTCGAAATTGATCCTTTCATGGCGGGGGTAAAGCAGCTTCATGAACGAAGTGTCTACATTATTGAGCGTCATCAGGTTTTGGATGCGCTTGAAAATAGAGTAGCTGGCATAGCGATCGCTACTATAGGTGTAGGTATTGGAATTGGTGTTATGCCTGCCTATCCTTTGGTTGGGATCTTATTATTAGGGGGACTTTCTCCTTTGGGATATACTATCTCAGCATCCGGTGGTGATGATCCAAATGATCCAAACAATTTCCGTTGGAGTGAATTTTGGAAGAGCTATGCGACTTCTGCCCTGACGAATGGGATTTCATATGGCTCCAGCATGATTCCACTTGTGATTCCTTATGGAGGTCATTTCGTTGCTAGGATCATCACTCATGGGGTTGTTGCGGCTATTGGAAGAGCCGTTGAAAAATTAGCCTATGGCCACAAGTTGACTAAAGAGGATTTGTTCATTGCCTGTGCAGCGGGATGTGCCGGTGCCCTCGTAAGCTTGGGGATGGAAAAGTTGGCCAATTGGGTAGTTCCAGCTGTTTTAAAAACTGCTAGAGTCGCTTCAAGCAGTTTTGGACATCCGGATCTAATAGACCAACTTGCCGACTATTATATCGGAGACATTTTGGAAATTTCCGGAGCTGGTCTTTTAGGAGCAATCAATACAGTCGTCACCAGGATTGTGAATATTGTAGGGGAGTTAGCGCAAGGGAAATACACGCATGATCTCGAGGATGTAGTAGGAAAAGCGATGCTCCTCAGCGCCCTATTAAGCGCAGCAATCAAATTGAGCCATCTTCGCCATTATTATTCCAACCTTCGCGAATACAATGAGAATAAAGAACGATACGCAAAACTCATCAAAGAAAAAGAGAAGTTACTAAATGAAGGTCGAAGCACAGCCGATTTAGATGCTGAAATCGCGAAGCTTGAAAAGGAGATAGGCATAGTCGGTGGCATAGACAGCTCTAAAGATCAAGCAAAAGTTGGCAATAATCAAGTCCCAGAAGTGGCTAAAGTAGAATTGAAGAAAAAAATTCAGGAATATTTAGAGGAAAGAGATTATAGACCAGTTCTCGAACATAAAGGTAAATCCGTGGATGAGCTTGTCGACTGTATCCTGAAAGGAGAAATTGTTGAGTTAAAGCACCATCATCACTATCGCATGATTCAAAAGGAAGATGGTTATTTTAGTATCAAGGGCCTTAGGCATAATGGCTCTTGGATGGAAGGCATGATAAAATTTGCGGAACCAACAGTAGATGTTAAACCAACAGTAGATGTTAAACCAACAAAAGATCCAAGGTTAGAGAAATTAAAAAATCTTCGCGAATTAAGACAACTATTAAGACAACAAGAGCATGATCTTGCAGATTTGAGGGAACAGCAAGATGCCTTGCTTCATCCGGAACAAGAAGCGATGTATTATCCCTATTTCATCCAGGGACGAACTCCGCCGCCTCCTGTCCAAGTCCCACTACGAGCGCCTGTGCAACCCTCGTCACCCCCTCCTGTCCAAGTCCCACTACGAGCGCCTGTGCAACCCTCGTCACCCCCTCCTGTCCAAGTCCCACTACGAGCGCCTGTGCAACCCTCGTCACCCCCTCCTGTCCAAGTCCCACTACGAGCGCCTGTGCAACCCTCGTCACCGCCTCCTGTCCAAGTCCCACTACGAGCGCCTGTGCAACCCTCGTCACCGCCAGTTCCTGATACTCCTTTAAGGCTTCTTCGGTCTGCACCTGTTTTACCGCAACCAGTGGAACCAGTGGCGTCTAATTTGCGAGATGCAATCGCGACAAGCCTTATAAATCTGAGGTTAGAATTGGACAGAGACAGAAGGAGTCTTGAACGGGCTTGCACTCAGTACAATCAACTCACAGATACAAGCGCTAAACAGCAAGCAGAAAAAGCCTATTTGACAAACTTGATCCATGAATTAAATGTGAACATTAAAAAAGTCGAAAAAAAGATAGCTGCTCTTTCAAAGAAGCTTTTCGAGGCGCAGCAACGCTTTTTCTAAGTCGACTCCGGTTCGAAGAACCGGAGCAAAAAGATCGCCCTTTTTTTCGAGGCGTTTGTGGATGGTATTGATATTGAATGCATGTATATCCAAACCAGGCTTTACCTCTTCCCAAAGCAAAGGCGTAGAGACAGTCGCACCCTCCCTGGGACGAAGAGAGTAGGGGGCGGCCATCGTCACCCCTCGATGATTTTGAAGAAAATCGAGGTAGATCAAATGGGAGCGTTTCGATGGATTGCGTGCCAATGAGGTGATGTTGGGCAACCGCCCATTAATAATGGTTACAATCAACCTGCAAAATTCCTTCACTTGCTCATAAAAGTATTTGGAGGCAAGAGGCACATAAATATGCAATCCCCTGCCGCCCGATGTTTTGCAGTAGTTTTTAATCTTGCACGACTCGAGCAAATCATGAACCGCCAAAGCCGTTTCCACTACTGAGTCAAAGTTGATATTTACCGGGTCTAAATCGACGACGAGATAAGTCGGATTATCGAGATGATCGATGGTCGAATTAAAGGGATTCATTTCGATACTAGCTAAATTTGCTGCATAGAGCAAAGAGGGTTTATCTTGAACCATGATGTAGCGAATCGTTTTGTCTTCGTGCTCCACTTCAACAGTTTTTATCCACTTGGGTACAGAAGCATCGGCATTCTTCTGAAAAAAACTCGGACCCGTTATCCCATTGGGAAAGCGATGCAAGACTAGGGGGCGATTTTTTAAATAAGGCAAAATATAAGGGGCAATCTTGTCATAATAGGCGATCACATCGCCCTTAGTATAGCCCTCCTGAGGCCAGAATACTTTCTCTACATTTGTCGGAACAAATGGCTTTTTCATTCTTTTCCTTTTTTTCTTTGACGTGGAACTTCTTTTCGCACTTGTCTGGGATCTTTATCTGTGCGCATTCCCATAAAACTGGGTTGGCGCATGATGCCTTCTTGGGTCCATTCTGCAAAGGAGACTTCGCACACTAAAGCCGGCTTTAGCCAAGTGACAGGCATCTTCGGTTGGGGCGGATTCTTAAAGGGGCAATTCTTTTGAATGTAGGGCTCCATAAGGGAATAGATCTCTTGAAGGCTCTTTTCAGTAAAGCCTGTGCCTACATGGCCGGCATAGATGAGCTTTCCCTTTTCATAATAGCCTAAGAGAAGGGCTCCGAATTTTTTCCTGGAACCCCTCGGTTGGGTAAATCCCCCGATCACCAATTCCTGGCGGGTATGGGTCTTGATTTTCAGCCAATCCCTGCTCCGGCGCATCTGGTAAGAACTATCGGCCTTTTTCGCCATGATCCCCTCCAGTTTTCTCTTGGCAATCTCCTTAAAAAAGGCAACGCCCTTCTGTTCGATATGATCGCTATACCGAAGGACCTCATCAAAAGGGAGGACCTGTTTCAAGATCTCTTTTCTTTGGATAAGCGGCAAATCACGTAGATCATGTCCATCATAGTACAAAATATCAAAGATGCAATAGGCCAGGTGCCCTTGCTGATTTCTCTTGTAGTTTTGCATCAGTTGAAAATTGGGCATGCCCTTAGAATCGAGCATCACCAATTCCCCATCCAAAAGGAATTGTCCTTTTAATTTTTTAAGTTTCTGGGCAACAGCTGGAAATTGCTCATTGAAAGACTTAAAGTTTCTGGAATAGAGCAAAACATCGTCCCCTTTCACTTGAGCCAAAGCGCGATAGCCATCCCACTTAATTTCAAAAAGCCACCCCTCTTCATCAAAAGGAGCATCCACCAAAGTGGCTAACATGGGATGCACCTTTAAAGGCATTGGAGACCTTTTCGCTCCCTGGATCAAATTTTTAAGAGTTGAGATCTTCATCCTTCTCCTTTTTTTTGATCAAGAGCCATTCTGTTTCCTTCCGCTTTAACCCCTTAGGAATGGCCCAACTTTTTAATACGCCTTGATATTCCAAGCGAAAATCATAATGAAGATGTGTCGCATCGTGCTTTTGAACGACGAAAATAGGCTCTTTCATCTAGCTTTAGCTTTTTTTTCTTTTGCCGGTTTTTTCAAGCTATCTTTCAGAAGGCTCATAATGTCCACAATTTTTGAAGGCTTAGGCTCTTTGCCTTTTGTGGTGATTTTGCCATATTTTTCTTTTTCCTTGATGATTGACAGAAGTTGTTGGGTATAAGTGTCTTTGAATTTTTCCGGATGAAAGGGAGCTGTCTGCTGTTCGATGAGTTGTAAGGCCATTTCCATTTCCTTTGGCGCGATTTTCTCTTCCTTGGGAATTTGGATCTCTTTAGCCGAGCGCATTTCCGCATGCAACCGCAGCTGGATGAGGATCAATAAATGCTCGTGGGGTTTCACAATTCCTAAATGTTCATGGTTTTTCATAACGAATTTCACCACTGCTACTTTCTTGGATTTTTCCAAAGCTTGCCTAAGAAGAATATAGGCTTTTGCAGAATTTGCTTCGGGACTTAAAAAATAGGGCTTTTCAAAATAAATGGAGTCTATCTCTGACTCCTCAGTAAAATCGAGGATCGAAATAGCTTTCGTATGTTCCGGATTGGCCTTTTCGAAATCTTCATCCGAGAGAACGACAAAATGGCCATCGGTCTCAAAGCCCTTGACGATTTCTTCATAGGGAACCTCTTTATCTTCGGCCTTGCAAATCCGCGCATAGCGGATTTGGGATAGATCCTTCTTGTGCAAAAGCGAGAATTTGAGCTCCCTCTCTACAGAAGCACTATAGATACTGACGGGTATATTGATTAATCCAAAACTGAGCGTTCCCTTCCAAATCGGCCTCATATCTTCCTCCATTTTCTTTTGATGAGCTATAGCAAATTTCGCTCAAAATGAAAATTATATTTTTAAATATAGACTAAATGAGTATGGTGAGGAAAGGAACGAAACTTTTAAACCAAGGAGTCTTTATATGAAAAAACAACTTTTAAGTTATATGGCTGTAGCCATGTTGATGGCATCAACTGCGTATTCCGCAGAGACCAACATGTCCCAATATTCGGGAAAGAATAACATGAATGCAATGACAGAAAGTTCTTCGAACATGTCAGACAGCGCTTTGGCAAATAAAGTCCGCGATGCCCTGAAAGGAGGGTTCATGAGCCGCGGTTATGCCGATATCAACGTCGATGTCAGCGGCGGAGTGATCACTCTTTCAGGTGATACTAGCTCTGAAAGCGACCATAAAAAAATTCTGGAACGCGTCCAAAAAGTAGATGGCGCTCATAGAATCATCGATCACATTCAAATAAAATAAGGGAATATCGATGCAAAAGGCATGTTATGCCTTTTGCATCATAAAAAAGGAGTTTTATAATGAAAATTTTATTTTCATTACTAGCGGCCACATTGCTCATTCTTTCCAATGCTCTTGCTTTTGTTTACTATGCTCCCATGACCGATCACCCTCCCACCCAGCAAAACTATGATCAGCAGCAAAATCAAGGACCCAATCAAGGCGGCCCTTACCCCGATCAAAATCGCACCTCTTACTATTATAGTAGTCCTGCAGACCAATCCGGGCAGCAGCAAAATCCTCCCAACCAAAATGGATATGGGAACAACCCCTACTACGAAGGCGGCTATTCCAGACAAGAGGGCGATAGCGAAACCAACCACACAAGTCCGTAATTGACCTAAGATATTGGGCCTGATATAATTTAAACCCAATATGACTGGGAAATCTCTACGCTATGTAGCTCTTGCCTTTATCGGTTTTGCCAACGCCTTACCGATGATGTTGACGGGATCGACATTATCGATATGGCTGGCAGAATCGGGATTTCAAAAAGATACCATTGGTCTTTTTGCTCTTCTCGGCCTTCCTTTTAGCCTCAAAATTTTGTGGACTCCGATCCTTGACCACTCCCCTTATTTTTTCGGAAGAGAGAGAAAAAGTTGGCTCATACTGTCCATCATAGCCATCAGCTTGGTCCTGTTTGGACTCAGTTTCGTTCAACCCACTGAAACCTTTTGGAAACTGGTGGCTTTGCTCCTGGTCCTCCCCCTCTTTACCGGATGTTTGTATATCGTGGGCATTAACTATGAACTTGAAAGCTTGGAGGAAGGAAGCTATGGCATGGGATCCGCATCCGTTCTTACAGGTTATCGGATGGGACTTCTGTGTGGAGGCGCTGGAGCCTTATACCTCTCTGCCATCTGGGATTGGGCCTGGATGTTTCGCCTCATGTCTTTGTCTTTATTAGCTGGAAGCTTCATCATCATGTTCCTAACGGAACCTTACAAATCCCAAGCCGTTTTGGCTGAAAAGCGAAAGCGATCAGCCCACTATGGCTCTCTTTTCCAAGGATGGTGGAATGAGATCATCCTCCAACCCTGTCGGAGCTTTATGGGAAGAGCAGACTGGCAGGTCGTTTTGGTCCTCATAGTGGGATTTAAAATAGGAGATCAGCTCCTTAAAAGCATGCAGGGACCCTTTTATTTATCATTGGGCTTTGATAAAGCGCAGATAGCCATCGCCTCCAATTTTTGCGGAATGGTCACAACCATTGCAGGAGCCTTCTTAGGCGGTTTGTTTATTAGGGGTAAGGATCCTGCTGTTTGGCTGGTCACGGCAGGTCTCATCCATGCCTGTACCTTGCTCAACTTTCTCTTTCTCGTGACCCTCGGAAATGTTTTATGGGTCCTTTGCTGTACAGTCGCGATAGAAAATTTTACCGGCGGAATGGCCATGACCATTTTCATCTCCTACTTGTGGCGCGTTTGCGATAAGCGCTATGCAGCCGTGCAGTATGCGTTGCTCTGGTCGCTTTATTACTTAAAATCGGATCTGCTCTCTTGCCTTGGCGGCATCCTCGCCGCGGAGTGTACCTGGAAGACATTTTTTTCTGTTGTGGGCACCATCGGGATCGGCTCCTCCTTGATCCTATTTAGAAGTTGCCTACCCTTATTGCAACCTGCTCAAAAATACTCTTGAATAGTGGCAAGTCCTATGCTACATTGCCGCTAATGTGAATAGTTACAAGGAGAGGATATGAAATCAAAACTATGGCCGCTGATTTTGAGTTTAACGCTATTATTGACTGTGGAATCAGCTTTACAAGCTAAAGATGCAGAATACATCTGCGTGCCCATTCCTGAAAGAGCGGCTAATCCGGCCCGGGACCCTTTCAATGGCGATATACCGGCTGCTAATATACAAGTACGCGTGGAAGGAAAGCATCATAAGCACAGACCGACGATCGTTTTTATTCATGGGTTTGCGGAAAATATAACCGAATGGAATTGCAACCAGAGCGCTCTAAGCGATAAATATCTTACAATAGCCTTTGATCTGCGCGGATACGGAAGATCCAGCAAGACGCCTGCTCCATACCCTCCTAGTGTACCACCGCCATCGGGTGAAATCAATTATACGATGCAGGTATTTGCAGATGATATCAATGCTGTACTTACTGAGCTTGGTGTTTCAGAAAACATCATTTTAGTGGGTCGTTCGATAGGGGGCGGTATAGCCCTCAACTATGCCACAACCTATCCTGGGGTTAGAAAACTCGTATCAGTTGCCGGCTCACCCCAATATTTCGCTGATTGCTCAATGCCATTGGCGCCCTGTATCACCACTTCTTCTCCAGATCCTTTTCCCAATTGTTCATCTTGCGTGTCAACGTGCTGCAATCTCTATCCAGCGAATTTTTATTTAAATAACAACCCACTCTGCTGCATCTTTCCAAAGTCATTGCAGTTTGCTGAAATAATAGACCTTGAAACCGAGGAGTGCATAGAAAGCTGTCCAATCGGCGACAATCAATGTCCAATAGATTGTGTCTTGAATCTATTTGTAATCCCATACGTCATTAACGAAACGTGTACAAATCCATCCCTTGCAACATTACAACAGAATTATGCGACGACTCTGCTTTTACAAGAAATTAATCCGGCAACGACAAATATATTATCCAGCACTATCGTTTTTGCCTCTAGCCAAGATCAGAGAAATTTAGTGCCGCTCATTAACGTCCCCACATTACTCTGTGCTGGAACAATCGACGAAGATGTGGATCCAAGAAATAGCCTCTATATGCACCAACGCATCAGGGGATCCATTCTGGCCGAATTTATAGGTAAAGGGCATGAGTTAAACCTGACAGATGTTAGCAACTTTAACAGGCTTCTTGCTGGATTTATATGCGGTAAAAACTACTGTAAATTTCTACAAGTTGGCAACGCCAATAGCTGTGATGTCTGCACAAGCGCCCTTACATTAACGGATTTCTCGGAATGCACTCCTGTGGCGACTGCCACACAGAACTAAAGGACAAAAAAATGGACTTAATGGACAATGGACTTAATGGACAATGGACTTAATGGACAATGGTTAATGGACCTAATGGACACCATGGACACCATGGACTATGGACCCTAGCCTTTGTCCATAGTCGATGGTGTCCATGGTGTCCATTAGGTCCATTAACCATTGTCCATTATTGTCCATGGTGTCCATTAGGTCCATTAAGTCCATTGTCCATTAAGTCCATTTTTTTGTCCTTTATTAATTGAAAAATAATTAATATTTTGTTATACTATTTTCATGATGCAAAATAATTCCATTGAAGAGGCCTGTTCTAAAAGGCGCACCTTTGCCATTATTAGCCATCCTGATGCAGGCAAGACGACTTTAACCGAGAAGCTTCTGCTCTATTCAGGGATGCTCCGCACCGCCGGCGTCGTCCGCGGCCGGAAAGGACGCAAAGCCGCCGCTTCGGATTGGATGTCCATGGAACAGGAGCGCGGCATCTCGATTACAGCTTCCGCCATGCAGTTCTCCTATAAGGATACTGTCATCAATATCCTGGACACGCCCGGCCACGAAGACTTTTCCGAAGACACCTACCGCACCCTAACCGCAGCAGATTGCGCCATCATGGTCATCGATGCCGCAAAAGGCGTCGAAAAGCAGACGCGTAAGCTCTTTGAAGTCTGCCGCCTTCGAAAAATCCCCGTTCTGACCTTCATCAACAAAATGGATATGCCTGGGCGCGATCCTCTCGAACTCATGAATGAAGTGGAAAATATCCTCCAAATCCACTCCTCTGCTATGAATTGGCCCATTGGGAGCGGTAAAGACTTTATCGGTGTCTACGACCGCGCCGAAAACCAATGCCTGTTTTTTACTAAAACTTCCGTTGGCGGAGCACAAAAGGCCGACATTGCACGTCATTCCTTGAAGAGCCAGGAAGCCAAAGAGTTGATGGGAGCCGAATCCTATGAAACAATGGTTCAAGAGCTTGAATTACTAGATTCTGCAGGCAATCCTTTCACTATGAACGCCTTCCTTCGCGGAGAGCTCACGCCTGTCTTCTTTGCGTCTGCGCTCACCAACTTCGGCGTCGAACCCTTTTTTGATGCCTTCATCCACTTGGCCCCTGCCCCACAAATGCGGCTAGCGGACGGTCTCGACGGCAAGGAAGTCGAAATCAATCCCGTCACTACGCCTTTCAGCGGCTATGTCTTCAAGCTTCAGGCCAATATGGATAAGCGCCATCGCGACAGCATGGCCTTTTTGCGCATCTGTTCTGGCCGATTCGATCGGGATCTCATCGTGAAGCATCACCGCCTGGGAAAGGAAATCCGCCTTTCGCGCCCACACGGCATGGTCGCAGGCGAAAGAACCATGCTCGATATCGCTTACGCAGGGGATATCATCGGCGTCATCAACCCCGGAGTTTTTGCAATCGGGGACACCATTTCGCTGACTGGCGGTTTCAACTTCAAACCTCTGCCCCAATTCCAACCCGAGATCTTTGCCCGCGTGCAGCCCAAGGATGTAGGCAAACGGAAATCTTTTGATAAAGGCATCGTACAGCTCACTGATGAGGGAGCCATACAGCTTCTGCGTCCGCTCGACCTTATGGGAGATTGTTTATTTGCCGCCGTCGGACAGCTGCAGTTTGAAGTGATGCAATACCGTTTGAAAGACGAATATGGCGTCGAGACGCTGCTCTCCCCTCTTCCTTATCAATGCAGCGCGTGGCTGCTTGGAGACCTCAAAGCATTCAAAAAGACCACAGAATCTTTGATCATCAAAGACAAGTTCGATCGCCCCATCGTCCTCTTTGGAAGCCCCTGGGAAAAACAGTATGCCATCAAACTCAATCCCGACCACCAGCTCGTAGACATCCTGGCGTAGGATCATAAATATAGCGATTTAAGGAAGTGCAAACCACTCAAAACCTCAATGCCTTGATCGATTTTTTCCCTTTTCAATTCCTTCACAATTTGAAAGGAAGGAAAATGGTATTTGCTTTGAAAATAGCGTAAAGCAGGATTGATTTCATGATCAGAGTTTTTAACTTCGATGATTTTTTCAATCGCATTCTCTTTGACCAATGCAAAATCGACCTCTTGCCTATCTTTAGTATGTAGATATTTAAGTGTGTAACTTTCCGCGAGATAATCGACTTTGGCATACACATGCTTAAGTAGGCAAATGGCAACTAAGTTTTCAAATTTTTTTCCCGCATCCCCCTTCACTAATCCCGTATCAAAAAAATAGACTTTAGGTTCTTTCAATAAGCTGCGCGCGATATTTTTAGAAAAGGGAGTCACGCGAAATACAACATAGAGTGCCTCTAAGATTTGGATATATTTTTTTACCGTGTTTGGAGAAATTCCCACATCCTCAGCAATGGATGTATAGGAAATAGGTGACCCCACACGTTCACGCAACAATTCAAAGACGAGGCGAATGGCATTCAAATTGTGGATATTTTCGAAATCCAAAACATCGATTCGCAACAAGCTATCGACATATTGCAACCTCCAGCGATTGGCATCTAAAAGATCGTGGGCTAAAAATGGTTCTGGGAATCCGCCTCGCTCTAAAAATCGATCGAGAGTATACGGAACATGCTCTTTTTCGCATTCAGAAGGAGATAATGGCAGTAAGCGATGCAAGAAATAACGGCCTGCCAGAGAATCGCCTACCTTATTGAAAATTTCAAGACGTGCACTTCCAGTGACTAAAAGCTTTTGATGAGATGGTTTTGTATCGTAAACTCCTTTTAAGTAGTTTTTCCATTTACGCATCTTGTGGATTTCATCGAGAATCACTAATTCGATGGATGGAAGCCAGGATTCACCCTTGATGATTTTTCGATCTCCAAGACTATCATAATTCAAATAAACAAATGAGCTGAACTCTTGCGCAATCTCTTTGGCTAAGGTCGTTTTGCCTGCTTGACGAGGCCCAGCCAAAAGCACCATTTTTTTATGTAAATCTTTTACGATGGCTTTTTTTTGATACCGTTCCATGTTGACTATTTTGCAGCAGATTGCGGAAAAGTCAAGACTTTTTCGCAATCTGCTGCTAAATAGTCAGAAATCCTCACTCTTTACGAGTCGTCTGAGCTTCTTTTTCTGTGAGTGCTTAGCCTTTTTCTCGAGGTTTTTCTCTTTGACAGATTTGGGAAGATGAGTGGGGATGCGTTTGGGTTTGCGATAATTGAGTTGTTCGACTTTCTTCCTCAGTTTTTTCAAGCATTCTCGTTTATTGAGATATTGACTCCGCTCTTTTTGGCTTGCGACAATGAGGCCCGTCGGACGATGGATCATCCGAACAGCGCTATCTGTCACGTTGACGTGCTGCCCCCCTTTCCCGCTCGCGCGGAATGTTTCAAAGCCACATTCCTTCAATAGTTCCTCATCGCTTTCTGGGAGGATAATTTTCTTCGACATATTTTCCATCAAATGATAAGGGTATGTTTGACATATATGAATGCTCCTATATCTAAACAAACCGCCATTAAATTTATAGTCCTTTTGGGTTGTGTCAGCCTCCTGGCCGATATCAACTATGAGGGAGCGCGCAGCATCATCGGACAATATCTCTCTCTGTTGGGTGCCAATGGAGCGATCATAGGCTTCGTAGCCGGGTTGGGCGAATTGATGGGATATAGCTTCCGCCTCCTCTTTGGCTATATTGGAGACAAAACGGGAAGGTATTGGCTCCTGACATTTAGCGGTTATACCCTGACGCTTTTCTCGGTTCCCCTCTTAGCTTTTACGAACCAATGGCCTGTAGCGGCATTCTTAATCATCCTGGAACGCCTTGGGAAAGCCATCCGGACCCCTTCCCGGGATGCAATGCTCTCCTATGCCACCAAAGAGATTGGCAGAGGGCTTGGATTCGGCATCCATAGGGCCCTGGATCAAACCGGCGCGGTGGTTGGTCCCCTGTTGATCAGCGGCATCCTCTATTTTCAGTGGAGTTACACCACTTGTTTTGCCATGCTCTTTATCCCTGCTATTTTAGCTCTTGCTGTTTTGACTCGAGCGCGCATCCTCTATCCGACCCCTCAAGATATGGAAAAGGTGACACCCAGTTTGAAATCGGAGGGATTTGCAAAGTCTTATTGGTTATATATGATCGCCGTCTTTTGCATAGCAGCTGGCTACCTTGATTTCCCCTTGATCGCCTATCATCTGAAGAAAAACCAGATTGTTTCCGATATATGGCTCCCTCTCTTTTTTGCTTTTGCCATGGCCGCTTCGGCAGTCTCGAGACAGATAAAAGAGCGACGGCCTATGGCCTCTTTAATATAGGCTTCGGCCTCTTCTGGTTTCTAGGAAGCGCCCTCATGGGTTATTTATATGACATTTCGCCGCTTTCTATGGTGCTCTTTTCTTTAATCGCTCAATTCGCCTCCCTACCTTTTCTAAGAGCTGTGAAACTCTAGTTATGTCTTGGCTGTTTTCCAGGCTTGATAATAGCGCGGAATTCCGTCGATGAAGTTGGGTTGTCGCGGATTCCAGCCCAAAATTCGCAAGGCCCTCTCATTGCTGACCTGCTGATCCAATAGAAGGCCCTCCGTGACAGCTCCATATTTATGAGTGGCCTCCTCGTCTGTAAGAGATTGGACCCGCCCTTCCATTCCGGAAACCCATGCCGCAGCCTCCGCCATTTCTTTTACTGTGAAGCGGGAATGGTCTACGATGTTGAAGACATAGCCGCTCAATTCTTTTTCGGCAGCCATCACATAGGCCCTGGCCAAGTCATGAATGTGCACCATAGCCCAATGGTTGGCTCCATTGCCTGCCATGTAAACTCCTTCACTGCCCGAATCAAACCACAATCCCGTGAGTCCCCCGCTGCCCCCATAGACGCACCCAGGCCTTATCACAATGACGCGCAGATTTTTGTTTGCTGCTTCTATTGCTTTTTCATCGATGGACTGCCTCCATTTGCGAAACTGAGGAGCATTAAGGGTTGCGGCCTCTGTAGCTGGCTGGAAGCGGGTATTACCATATACCCATACGCCTGAAGTTAAAATGACAGCCCTCAAGCGCTTATCTGAGCCTGCTTTGATAAGCAAGTCGACAACATTCCCCTCTTGCTCAACCCCTTTTGGAGAGTACTCAAAGGCACAATGAACATAGACATCGATATCTTCCAAATTGGGCAGAATCTGATGGATATCTTTGAGTTCGCCGATCACCGGTTGAATCTCATTTATTTTTAGATTCTTTGCTTTTTCGGGATTTCTCACGAGAGCATAGACATGATGGCCATGCATCTGAAAAGCTTTGGCAACAGCATTTCCAATATATCCTGAAGCACCCGTGACAAAGACCCTCATAAAAAACTCCTCAACAACGCGTAAATTTATTGCATCGCTTGGCAAATCTAAGTATACAAAAAAAAGCATAAAAGCATAAAAGTTTTAAAGACCGCCAATCCCTAAACGGAGCATTATGGAAAATCATATTCAACATCAGCCCCATTCAGCAGAATATTTGGGAGAATTCAGAGACTATTGGTGGAACCAGGACTTCCTGGAACTCATGGCCAAACGCTGGAAGCTCGACAAGGTACATTCTATGCTCGATTTAGGCTGCGGCTTAGGCCACTGGGATCAGAACCTATCCCGTTTTCTGCCAAAGAAGGCAAAAATTGTCGGAATAGACCGCGAAGAACAGTGGGTTGAAGCCGCTCTGGAAAGAACCAAAGAGCAGAAAAACCGCTTTCACTACCAGGTCGGAACAGCAGAGCACATTCCTTTTGAGGACGCGTCATTCGATATGGTGACTTGTCAGACCCTCCTGATCCACGTTCACAATGCACAAGACGTGATCGACGAGATGTATCGCGTGCTTAAACCCGGCGGACTTCTCGTGGTAGCTGAACCCAATAACACCATCACCGAATTGGTTTACGATACGATTTCCATTGATGAGCCCATTGAAGATACTCTAAAAGCTTTTACATTTCACTTAACCTGTGAAAGCGGACAGAAGGTCCTCAAATTAGGCCACGATTCTCTTGGGGATGTCATGCCTGCCTATTTTCGAAAACTCGGACTAGAGGACATCATGGTTTACCTATCCGACAAAACAACTCCTTTAATTCCCCCTTATTCTTCCGAAGAACAGCAAGTGTTCATCAGGCAAATGGAGGCTTGGTATCGGGATGACATCATGGTTTGGGAAAAAGGGGAAACAAAACAGTACTACATCGCTGGCGGAGGCAACCCTTCCGACTTCGAAGACCTCTGGGCATTTTTGCGCGAACGCTTCAAAAGAAGGCTAGAAGCTATTGTCAAAGGCAATTATGCCACTTCCGGAGGCTGTTTACTCTATCTCGTATCAGGAAGAAAACCCACAAAATAAACACCTATGACCAAGCAACCTTTGCACTCTTACATCGACCATACCGTACTTAAACCCGACGCAAAAGCTGAACATATTCGCAACCTCTGCGATGAAGCGAAGCAGCATCATTTTGCCGCTGTCTTCGTAAATCCCACATGGGTTACCTTTGCTAGAGATTTGCTCGTGGGAAGCGATGTAAAACTCGGCAGCGTCGTCAGCTTTCCTTTAGGAGCCGATACTCCCGCAACCAAAGCAGCCGCTGCCAGCCAGCTCATCGAACTTGGCGTTGCCGAAATCGACATGGTGATAAACATCGGAGCCCTCAAATCGATGGACTATGCCCTCGTGCGCGACGATATCAAATCTGTCGTTCAAGCCGCAAAGGGCTCTACCGTCAAAGTCATCATCGAAACGTGCCTCTTGACGGATGAGGAAAAAAAACTCGCCTCGCTCTTTTGCATGGAGGAGGGAGCCCATTTTGTCAAAACATCCACAGGTTTTAGCAGCGGCGGCGCTACCGTACACGATGTCCAACTGATGCGCAGCGTCGTCGGTCCACACTATGGTGTGAAAGCTTCCGGAGGCATCAGGGATCGTGCCACAGCCTTAGCCCTTATTGCTGCAGGAGCCACCCGCATCGGAACCAGCGCCGGCGTCGCCATCATCTCCGGATAAGCTCGATAGACATTTAACAAGATTACAGGATATTCGGGATAAGATAGAAGGGGAACAGGATATGCAGGATCGCAACAAGCGGCATCAAGGATAAGCAATTTACAGGATATACAGGATCGCACGCGGCAGGATATGCAGGATTACGGGCTCTTAGCCACAACGGATCAGTTGTGGTCAAGAGCCCGTAATCCTGCATATCCTGCCGCGTGCGATCCTGTATATCCTGTAAATTGCTTATCCTTGATGCCGCTTGTTGCGATCCTGCATATCCTGTTCCCCTTTCTCTTGTCTATCCTTGCTCGCGATCCTGCCTAAGGGATCGTATAGAAATAACTTTTACAATTCTCGAGGGAAAAATCGATTCATCTCGAGAGGATTTTTCCTCAGAGGTATTCCACTGATACTCTCTTCGGAAAAATCCTCTCGATCTGAACCGCATTTCTCCTCGAGAATTGTAAAAGTTATTTCTATACGATCCCTAAATCTGATCATCCTTGATCCTTGCGGCAGCATGTCATCATCTCTCGATCATGGAATCGATCATCAGGAATAGAGCCGTTTTCTGAGGCTGCGTCAGATTTCCCTCTTTTAATAGAGGCATCAATGTGCGCAAGCCAGCAGCGATCCTTCCTTCCTGTGTGGAAAATGTTCGGTCAAAGCCGGCCAGATAGGCGTCAGCATATTCTGAGACAGCCTGAACGTCAGCCTCGCTAGGTTCGATTCCTTCCAGGCTGTTCCGATAAGACTCTAGTTCTTTCTGCAATAGGCCCCAATTGATTGGAGAGGGAGATTTTGATTTTGAGTACATCTCGAAGGCATATTCTTTCTTTTCCGCATACGTGATCAACGGGTCCGACTGCCAATTGTCCCGATCTGTTTGCAAGGAGGTGGCCAAAATAAACATGACAGGGTCGATCCCTTTTTGGCTAAATAACGCATCATCCACCAACTCCAAAGTCCAGAACACCCTCAGACTCATGAAAGGCCGGGAAAGGGTGGCGATCGTTTGGTTTGTCATAGGATCAGAGAACGTATAGATGTTGCCGAAGAAATTCAATTTGGCTGACGCTAATCTCTCACCAATGGGGGAGATGATATCTAGCGTAGGAAAGAAGGTGAATAACCGCTCTTCCATGATGCCGATAAGATTATCATTCGCATCGAAAAAATCAAACTCCGGACCTTTCATGATCCATCTCATGCGCGCTTTCACGAGAAGAGTATCTTGGAAATCGCAAAACTCATATTCCAGAGAGGGATTGACAAAATTCCGATAGAGCTTGCCTAACTTAAATTGATCTGTGGAAATATCAAATGTGGGAACCCATGAATTGGGCTTTTCCGTGATCGTAAATTTTGCAGGCATCGGTTCAAAAACGCTTGCAAACATAGATGTGAAGGCACTGATAGCTATCATTGCTAAAAAGAGATACTTTTTCATTATTTACTCCTTAATAAGGTCATCCCAGAGGGTACAAAAAAAGCCCATATTTTCGCTAGGGTATTTTATCTATCTTTCAATCACGGGATTTGTTAAACTAAATATATTTACTTAACAAGTGATTAAAAATGATTAATTTCCAAGATTTAGATTTGCATCCCAATATCCTTAAAGCCATCGAAGAATTAGGCTATAATAACGCGACGCCTATTCAACAAAAAGCCATCCCCAAAGTCCTGCAAGGCTTTGATTTGCGGGCTTCGGCCCAAACCGGAACCGGCAAAACGGCTGCCTTTTTGCTGCCCGCCTTAAACCGGCTGGCAATTCCTTCTCCTGTCAAAGGAATCGGGCCCCGCATTTTGGTTTTAGTTCCCACGCGCGAATTAGCGATGCAAGTGGCTGAAGAAGCGATCAAGTTCAGCAAACATATGCAACGGGTCACAACCGTCTGCATCTTTGGAGGAGCCCCCTATCCCGTCCAAAACCGCCAGCTTGCACGGCCTCACGAGATTTTAGTCGCCACTCCAGGGCGTTTGATCGACCATCTCGAACGCGGCCGGGTGAATTTCTCGCGGTTGGAAATGCTGGTTCTAGATGAAGCGGACCGGATGCTGGACATGGGATTCATCGAGCCGATGAAAACCATTGTCGCCGCAACTCCTAAAAAGAGGCAGACCCTGATGTTTTCCGCCACATTAAAAGGGAACGTCATGAAGCTCTCCGAAAAATTTCTCCATCATCCGATGGAAATTTCTGTCTGCCCAGAAAACGCAACGCATGAAAATATTGAGCAGAGGCTCCATTTCACCGACGACTTGAAGCACAAATATCGACTCTTAGACCACTTATTAGGGGATGCTTCCATCAACCAAGCATTAGTCTTCACAATGACAAAGCGGCAAGCAGACCAGCTCGTTGACGTCCTCTATGAGCAGGGACATGAAGCAGCCGCTTTGCATGGGGATATGAACCAGCGGCAAAGGACCCACACCATCTCCAAGATGCGCCAAGGGAAGATTCGCATTTTAGTTGCCACAGATGTCGCTGCGCGCGGCTTAGATGTGCAGACCATTAGCCATGTCTTCAATTTCGACATGCCGCATACCATTGAGGATTACGTCCATCGCATTGGCAGGACAGGGCGCGCAGGAGCTCATGGCATTGCGTTATCTTTCGCTGCTGGCCGCGATATCCAAACAGTCCGCCTCATTGAAAAATATACCGGACATAAAATCACGCCGCATGTCATTCCGGGGTTTGAGCCCAAGCTCAAGGCATCTCCTGGAAAGCATAAATCTCCCCCTCCCCCTCATTTCCAGCGAAACTTTAAACGCAAGGATAGATATCGACATCGCCCCCTCGTGAGAGGACCACGTGGTCAGGGGCGCGGTGCGTCGGAGTAAATTGGTTCCATTCCAAGACATTTTCATCCCATAGCAGGAGTTTGGCATGGCTTAGGGTATGCGGCAGGTGGTGTATTTTTTTCATATAGATGTTTCCTTTCCCATCCGCAGAGTAGAGAAGATAGCGTTCGACGAGGAAGAATTCGAGGGAATCGGGCAAAGACATTCCTAAATGCGCTGTGGGTTGATAATGAAAGCGCGACGCGGAGGCCCCTTTTCTTTGACAGAAAAATTCTATCTTATCCTTCGTCTCGTTTTCTTTGAAATGAAAGTAGGAGTAATGGGCAGGAAGATGATAGAGGAGTTTTAGGAAATGCACCATGAACCAGTTGCTAAGCTCGGAAGAAAAAAGCCAGATCCCAGGCATTCCCTTTTCATTATAGACATAGGTTCTCAGATGGAGCTCGTGAAATTCAATGCCGGGTAAAGCCTCGCCGAATAGCGAAG
The DNA here is from genome assembly GCA_963801335.1 of uncultured Parachlamydiaceae bacterium. Lineage (GTDB taxonomy): Bacteria > Chlamydiota > Chlamydiia > Chlamydiales > Parachlamydiaceae > CAWDEQ01. The sequence continues at coordinate 231,076 of CAWDEQ010000001.1, forward strand.
GCTTAACATCTTGTTTTAAGAAGGAGACAATTCCGAGATAAGCTTGATCCTCAAAGGTGTCAATGTAAAGTCCCTTGGGAAGCCTATCCTGAAGAAGTTTTGCATCAAAACTCCAATGCATAAACAGGAGATCGCGCCATTTTTGATACCCTAATGGCTTTTCCTCAGGCGCTTGACGTGCGGCCAAGCGCTGAGCACGCGTTGGACTTAGGTTCAAACGTTGATCTACCATAACTTATCCATACCAAAAATAGCTTCAAGGCGCAAGGATTAATGGACAATGGTTAATGGACCTAATGGACACCATGGACACCATGGACTATGGTCAAAGGCAATGGTCCATAGTCCATAGTCCATGGTGTCCATTAGGTCCATTAACCATTGTCCATTATCCCTGTAAATTTGATTATCCTTATCTTGTCGAAAATTCCCTTCTTTGCAAAACTGGCGCTATGCTATCCCTGCTTCTTACCATCTATATCAGCAGCCCTGCAGTTGAAATGCGGGCTGAGCCCAATCCCCGCTCGGAGGTCGTTTCCCAAGCGATTTTTTCCGAAGAGGTTGCGCTCCTGGAAGAGCAAGGTGATTGGGTGAAAATCCAAACCAAAATCGACAGCTATCCCGGCTGGATCAAAAAAGCCCATCTCTGCACCAGCGAAAGGCCGCATAGCGTTATCGCTAAAGTCAATCGCTGCGCCGCCCATCTTTATGGCCAAGAAAATGTTTACTTTGGCCCCCTCATTACACTGCCATTTGAAAGCCGCTTGGAAGTCATCGAACCGAAAGAGCCGTCGAATTCCCGCTGGATCAAAGTGGCTCTTCCAGATGGCAGGAAAGGCTATATCCAGCGCGGCGATGTGCTCGTCAATCCGCCTCTCCTGAATCTGCAGCAGATGTGCAGCCTGAGTTTGCGATTTGTCGACCTGCCCTATACATGGGGAGGCCGCTCTAGCTTTGGATACGACTGTTCCGGATTTACCCAAATGCTCTATCGGCAAATGGGTATTTTAATCCCTCGAGATGCAAAAGACCAGATGAACTGGAAGGGATTCCGAGAAGTGGCGTTTGGGGATATGCGTCCCGGGGACCTTATCTTCTTTGGGCTATCCGAAAATCAAATCAAACATGTCGGAATGTATCTGGGAGAAGGCAAAATGATTCATGCTTGTGCTGTGCAAAATGCTCCCTATTTACGCATTAGCAGCCTAAGCGAATTCGAATGGAGCGCCAACTGTCCGGATCGCCCTTATCGCACAGTGAGGTCTCTAAAGTAATCACTTCTTGGAATTTCTCAGCCTATTGAAGTAGGCAATGCGTTTATGCATTTCGCGTTCGAAGCCATATTCGCGAGGCCGATAAAACTCTTGGCGAGCCATGTCGTCGGGGAAGTAATTCTGCCCTGAGAATGAGTTGGCGGCATCGTGGTCGTAGTGATAACCCTTGCCATAACCGAGCTCTTTCATGAGGCCCGTGGGGGCATTCAGGATGATCTTAGGGGGACTCAATTGCGACGTTTCCTGTGCGATGCGCCTGGCTTGGGTGTACGCGGTATAGAGGGCATTGCTTTTAGGGGCCAAAGCCAAGTAGATGACCACCTCGGCAAGGGCTAGCTCCCCTTCCGGAGATCCCAAGTGTTCGTAACTCGCTTTTGCGGCGACTGCAAGGGGAAGAGCTTGCGGATCGGCCAACCCGATATCCTCCGTCGCCATGCGTATCAGCCGCCGCGCTAAAAAGAGAGGGTCCTCCCCTCCTTCCAAAATGCGGCAAAACCAATAGAGCGAAGCGTCGGGGTCGGAGCCTCTGATCGATTTATGCAAAGCTGAAATGAGGTTGTAGTGGTAATCGCCAGATCGGTCGAAGAGGGCAGACCGTTTTTGCAGCTGCTGCTTCAAATCTTCCACATCGAGACGGCCCTCTGTTGGCAGGTTTTCGACCAAATTCAAGATATAGCGTCCATCCCCTTGGGAGATATGAATGAGATACGAGCGCGCTTCGGGAGTCAGGGGCAAGGGACCAAATCGGTTCTCATAGCGTGCGAGGATCTCCTCCAGCGATTCGGGAGTATGGGGATTGACGACTAAGACGCGCATTCTCGACAAAAGGGCGTTATTTAAAGAAAAAGAGGGGTTCTCCGTGGTCGCCCCGATCAAGACAAATGTCCCCTTTTCCAAAAAGGGGAGGAAGAAGTCCTGTTGGGCTTTATTGAAGCGATGGATTTCATCGACAAAGAGATGGGGTTGACCATATAAGAGCGGCTGCTTCTGCGTCTCATCGACGATTTTCTTGAGTTCAGTAACGCCAGTCGTGACGGCGCTTAGCGGAATATAGCGGGCGCCGAACGCCTTGGCATAGGCCGCGGCAAGGGTCGTTTTGCCGGAGCCCGGCGGACCCCAAAAGAGGAGCGATAACGGGCGCTTTTCTGCAATCAAGCGAGACAAAAAGCCGGCCGGTCCAACCAGGTGCTCCTGTCCGACAATTTCGCTTAGCGTTTCAGGCCGCATTTTTTCTGAAAGAGGAATGTGCATAAAAAATCGAATTTGTTAATCTTATCAATTATACCTGAAAAAAGGATTTTCATGTACCGCTGGGTTTGCCTGAGTCTCTGTTTGTTCCATGCCTGTTGCTTCGGCGGCCAGGAACCCGTCGCTCTTGATAAAATCATCGGACAGCTGATCGTCGTCGGATTCCGCGGCACAACCATAGAAGATCGCGATTGGATTGCGGAACAGGTGGCCTCAGGACAAGTTGGAGGCGTTGTTCTTTTTGATTATGATTTTGAATCCAAAAAATATGTGCGCAATATAGAATCGCCCGAACAATTAAAAACGCTCTGCCAGGAACTGCAAAAGAGGGCAACGATTCCTCTTCTCATCGCAGCCGACCAGGAAGGCGGGCGCATCACCAGGCTTAGCGTCCGAAACCGCTTCCCTACTACGCATCCAGCACAAACGCTTGGAGAAAGAAATCAAATCGAATTAACACTCAGGCAAGGCAAATTGATCGGGGAAACCCTTTCCAGCAACGGCCTCAACCTGAATCTTGCCCCGGTCGTCGACTTAAACATCAATCCCGATAGCCCCTGCATCGGCAAAAAAGATAGAAGCTTTTCCGACGATCCCGATATTGTCGCCGCAAACGCCAAAGCCTATATTCAAGGGCATCACGACTGCGGCGTCTTGACGACGCTCAAACACTTTCCTGGGCATGGAAGCGCCGCTAACGATACCCATGAAGGATTCACGGATATCACGAAAACCTGGTCCGAAGTAGAACTCAAGCCCTATCAGGAACTAATTGCCTCGAATCTGGCCGATGTCATCATGACAGCCCATGTCTACAATGGCAAGCTCGACTCCCACTATCCTGCTTCCCTCTCCAAAAACATCACCACAGGACTGCTCAGGAAACAATTGAACTATGATGGAGTCATCATCACAGACGACCTGCAAATGGGGGCTATTACCTCCTACTATTCCCTAGAAACCACGATCAAGTTGGCCTTGGATGCCGGCGCCGACCTCCTCATGTTCGCCAACCAGATGGCGTATGATCCCGACATTGCCCCAAAAAGCATCGCCATCATAAAGCGCCTCGTCGCCAGCGGAGAGCTGCCCCAGGAGCGCATCGAAGCTTCTTACAATCGAGTGCAAGCCCTCAAAGCCCGCCTTCATTTCGGAAAGGCATCCGGCTCCTGAACATTTTGCCACCCCTCCCCGCTCAAAGCCTTTAGAAAGCTGACGAGGGCTTTCTTCTCCTGATCAGAGAGATGCAAAGGATGGATCAAGGGATGCAAATTGCGACTTGCTGTTCCTCCCTTATCGTAGTAGTCGATGACCTCCTCGAGAGTTTTTAAGCTGCCATCATGCATATAGGGATAGGTATTGGCCACCTCCCTCAGTTGGGGGACTTTGAAGGCTCCCCAATCCTTGGCGTTTTTTGTGATGAGATAGCGCCCCAGATCGGGATTTGGCTTATCCATGCTGACTCCCACGTTGGCATATCTGCCATCGCTAAAATTGGGGCCGTGATGGCAGTTGACGCATCCCTTTTTGGTGAAGAGATGCAATCCCTCTATTTGCTCCGGCGCCATCGCCTGCTTATCGCCTGCGGCATAGCGGTCATAGGGCGAGTTTCCTGAAAGGATTGTCCGTTCAAAAGTGGAAATGGCTTTTGCTACATAGTCAAAGGAACAGGAATCGCATCCGAACACTTCCTTAAAGCGATTCCGATAGCCGACAATTTTCTGGACCCTCTCGTCGCAATTGCGGTGGGCTTCATGCGCATCGTGAATCAAGGTCATTTCCAGGGGATTGCCGATCGGCCCTTTGCATTGCTCCTCTAAACTGGAAGCACGTCCATCCCAAAACAGGCTCTTTAAATAAGCCGAATTAATGATCGTCGGAGCATTCCGCGATCCCTTTTGCCCTTTGATGCCTTTGGAAACAGCCTGGTGGTCAGTAAATGCGTCATCCACTTGGTGGCAACTGGCGCAGGAGATTGTCCCGTCAGAGGATAGCCTTTTATCGAAATAGAGCAGCCTTCCCAGCTCCGCCTTTTCCGGAGAATAGGGATTATCCTCTGGCCAGGGAACAGGGGGTAACCCAAGGGGTTCACTGTAGACTTTTCCTATCCATATAATTAATAAGACGATTAGGCGGTTCATGGCGGTTCCTCTCGCTTCTTGTATCGCAGAGGAGAATTTTCGTCATATTGAAATAAAAGGTTTGCTTCTATAGAGTGAAGGAAAGACAACAGATAGCAAAAAAAGGAGTCCCCCTATGACACACGAACATCATCATGGATCCTGTTCTGAGGGCAGCTGTTCTCAGCATCAGCATAGTCACGTTTGTGATTGCTGCGGCATGCACCACTGCGAATGCGAATGCCATGCTCTCCACCACCATCATCAAAAATATGCCGATCAATTGATCGCCATTGCCGATGAAGCTTGGATGGAAATACTCAAAGAAAAAATCAAAGACCAAATCCGCAAAACATCTGCCGAACACTTAGATGCCATGGCAAAGATCGTCGCCGATGCCAACCACCTGCGCTGGAAACATAAGATGGAGACGAGGAAAGTTCTGGAGGACTACGAAAATCACCTGGAAGACCTCCTGCGCCACGACCAAAGAAAAAAGTAGCAAAAACTCACTTACTTGCTTTTTCTGCATCCCGAACCGGTGGATGGTAATCTTCAATCAGTCTTTGGGCGACTTCTTCTGTGATGAGATACTTTTTATAATTGGCGCTCAGCTCTTCGGCGTGATAAGCAGCCACGAGAGTCGCCAGCAAATAGAGGTCTCGGGCCTTTAACCCATACTCTTCGATAGAGTCGGATAGCCCCCCTTCTTTTGCCTTCAGCTTGGCTTGCTCGAAGAGATTGATCGGGGGTGCTTGCCCGAGCCTGACAGACGCCTCGTTTAAGAGGTGGGCGAGCTTAGGATTTTCGGCGACTACAGATTTCTGGGAGGCTAAGGTCTCGTAGATTTTTTTCTCATCGATATACTCGCCATAGAAAAGTAAATGGACAAATCTTTTGATTTGTAGAAAAAGGCGGCTAAAAATAGAGACTTGGTTCTTTTTCGGAGCTAAATAATTAAAATAAATATCAGCATTTTGCTCATTGATTACTAGAGCCATAGAAACCCCCAATAACCTTATTTCTTTTAACAATATCATTATAATATTTAATTGAAAATGATATCAATAGAAATTACTCATTACCACTCTATGGCAATGAAAAATATCAGAATGGAAAGGCCGATCAAAATCAGCACTAGGCTGGTAATGCCAACTTTTCCTGCGGCACCCTCTCGGTGGATTGTACTGAGATACTTCAAGACATGAAAATAGCTTAATAACGCATAGAGCATTGCCCCGATGCCCCAGAGGATCAGGGCGAGTCCTGAAGCATAAGCGATCATGCTTTTTTGGGGCGTAGAGAAGGTAAGAAAGCGAATGAGGGCTAATCCGCCTCCTACGCCCCCGAGTCCTGCGCGGATCCAGGCTGTCAGGGTTCGTTCGGCGGCCAGCCGATTGCGCTCTACGGCGAGGACGGTTCTTTCCTTTGCCAACGCAAGCGATTCATCTTTAGGATTTTCCGATTCAGACTGGTTCATAAGGCCATTTCCAGTCGCGAATTTCAGGCATATCGTCGCCATACTCGCGAATATAATGATAGTGATCGAAAAGTTTGCTTTCCACAAACTGCCGGAAATAGCCTCGTATAGAGATGAGGTGGGGAATCCGTTCAACCACATCTAAAGCTAAGTCAAAGCGATCGAGGGTGTTGCGCACCACCATATCGAAGGGGGTTGTCGTCGTCCCCTCTTCTTTATAGCCGCGCACATGCAAGTTGTTGTGATTCGTCCTTCGATAGGTGAGCCTATGGATCAGCCAGGGGTAGCCATGGAAAGCAAAGATGATCGGTTTATTCTTTGTGAAAAGCTCGTCGAATTCTTTATCAGTGAGCCCATGAGGATGCTCCGTATGGGGTTGTAGAACCATTAAGTCGACGATATTGATGACCCGGATTTTCAGTTCAGGAACGTGTTGGCGCAAGAGATCGACAGCGGCTAAGGTTTCCAAGGTCGGGATATCGCCGCAGCAGGCCATCACGACATCGGGTTCGGATCCATAGTCATTGCTCGCCCATTTCCAGATGCCTATTCCTTTCGAGCAGTGTTTTGCGGCCTCATCAATGTCAAGGTATTGGAGGGAAGGCTGCTTCCCTGCGATGATGACATTGACGTAATTTCTGCTAGCCAAGCAATGGTCAATCGTCGAAAGCAAACAGTTGGCATCGGGAGGCAAATAGATGCGCACGACTTCGGCCTTCTTATTGACAACCACATCGATAAAACCGGGATCTTGGTGGGAAAAGCCATTGTGGTCTTGACGCCACACGTGGGAAGTCAGCAAAATGTTCAGGGAGGCAATCGGCAGCCTCCAGCTGATTTCCCGAGCCGTCTGGAGCCATTTGGCATGTTGATTGAACATCGCATCGACAATATGGATGAAAGCCTCATAGCAGGAAAAGAGTCCATGCCTACCCGTCAGGAGGTACCCTTCAAGCCATCCTTCGCAAAGGTGTTCGCTAAGCACTTCCATGACGCGCCCATCTGGCGAAAGATGTTCATCAAAGGGATAGATTTCCGCAGTAAACACCCGCGGCGTCGCTTCAAAGATGGCATCGAGCCGATTGGAAGAAGTCTCATCGGGCCCCATCACCCTAAAGTTGCGATGGTCCATATTCCGTCGCATGACATCGCGGAGATAGGTCCCAGCGATTTTAGTCGCTTCTGCGGTGACGGTCCCTGGAGTAGGGACCTTGACTGCATATTGCCAAAAGTCGGGTAAGCGCAGCTCTTTCAAAAGGATTCCGCCATTCGCATGGGGGTTGTCTCCCATCCTCCTCTTTCCCTTCGGAGCCAATTCCGCAAGTTCTGGGCGGAATCTTCCCTCGTCATCGAAAAGCTCTTCTGGGCGATAGCTCTTCATCCATTTTTCCAAAATAGCCAAGTGTTTGGGATTGGTCTTCGCGTCGGTAAAGGGCACTTGGTGGGAGCGCCAGAAATCTTCGATTCTTTTGCCATCGACCTCCTTAGGGCAGCTCCACCCTTTTGGACTGCGCAAGACGACCATGGGCCAGATGGGCCGCTTCTTGAAGCCATTGGTGCGAGCATCCTGTTGAATCGCTTTCACTTCGGCGATCACCTTGTCCAACGTCGACGCCATCAGCTGATGCATGGTATCCGGGTCCTCCCCTTCGACAAAATAGGGCTTATACCCATAGCCAGCCAGCAGGTCTTCCAGCTCGCGATGGCTGATCCGGGCTAAAAGGGTGGGATTGGCAATCTTATAGCCATTGAGATGGAGGATGGGAATGACGGCTCCATCGTGCACCGGATTGAGGAACTTATTGGAGTGCCAGCTCGCCGCAAGAGGGCCTGTCTCCGCTTCGCCATCGCCAACGACGCAGCAGGTAATCAGATCGGGATTATCCAACACAGCCCCATAAGCATGCGCGATGACATAGCCGAGCTCTCCCCCCTCGTGGATCGATCCCGGCGTTTCGGGAGCGACATGGCTCGGAATGCCTCCAGGAAAGGAAAACTGTTTGAACAGCTTTTGCATGCCCTCCTCATCGCAGGTGATATTGGGATAGTATTCGCTATAGGTGCCCTCGAGATAGACATTGGCCACAACGCCAGGCCCCCCATGGCCTGGCCCCGCCAGAAAAATGACATCGAGATCATCTTTTTTGATGAGGCGGTTAAAATGGACATAAATGAAATTCAACCCAGGAGTCGTCCCCCAATGCCCTAGAAGCCGAGGCTTAATATCCTCGGGTTTGAGGCGCTCGCGGAGCAGCGGATTCGCCAAGAGATAGATTTGCCCAACCGACAGATAATTCGCCGCCCGCCAATAGGCATCGATCTTGCGCAGCTCCCCATCGCTGAGCGGACCTTGTATTCTTTGAACAGGGGCAGTCATCGACATGAAAAACAGCTCCTCTTTTTGGGCTATTGGCCCTTTTCTTACTATGGGAGCTCCCGCATTAAAATGTCAAAAATATTATATACGATAAGGAGTATCATTGAAACAATTGTGGAGCATAGAGTTGCATCATACTGCGGCATAATTCCCTATCCACTCGGGAGCGAACGTTGTAGCCAATACCCACCAGTCTATCATACTGAGACCAATCAAGCGGGGAACGGAGAAGGTTGCGAACAGCATCGGCGATTTGAGGATTTTTTTTGACTAATCTATCTAGATCTTCTTTTCGCTCTTTAAATTCTATAAGCCTTTTATCCCTTTGATCCGTGACTTTTTCCCTCACGAGAGTCATTTCCAGTTTTCTGATTTCTTCAGCCTCGGATAGGATCGTTTCCACTAACTCAGCTGGCGCACTCTCTCGGACTACTTGTGCTGCTCTCACTCTCGATTGCTTCATCTCTTCAGACTCTTCGACAGTAACAGCCAAACAAAAGATGTTTTCCCTTTCCTGATCAATAAATCTGGCGTCATTTTCCTCAAATTTATAGGTGGTTAGTGTTTCTCCCTGATAAATAGGACTTGCTTTTTCGGCAGGGTGGGAAATAAAACTCTTAAGAAAACTATAAATAGCGCGATAATTGGAATAAGATAAAGAACTCAAATATTCCATATCAAGCCCATCGCTATACTTCGAGGGGTCCCCTAAAGAAGTAATATCTACTGGAACGACATAATGGGTAGAAAGAGAAGAGGATTCTGGCCGTGAAAAATCCCCTATAATCTGCCCTCTTAACAGGATGCGTTCTACGGGAATCTCTAGAATGCGTTCTCCACCTGATACGGGAATCTCTAGAATGCGTTCTCCACGTGATACGGGAATCTCTAGAAGTGGTCTCCATCTTGCTCTCTCCCATACACCAAATTCCCCCCTATCCATAAAATTTGCACTAATCAGGGCTTGCTGAGATTCATTATAGTTAGATATTTTCCCTTTCAAATCTTGACTGCGATCTACAGCTCTGGCTTCTGTTCCAGTAGGGGCTCCTCCAACTCCAAGCATAAATACATCGGCGACCACTTGAGTATTATTTGGCCCTGCTATTTCCAAAAGAGACTCTAGGAAAGCTTGAGCTGGTTTCACCGCCTTAGAATCCTCTGCACTTTGCCCGATGTCACCGATTAAGGTATAAGCCAGACTGGCTGCTTGCAGATAATGCTTATCGGTAGAGGTTGGAGAAGTCCCCTTTTGTAGCATCTTCATATTCTCTTTTCGAGCATCTACAATTGCCTGTAACACATCCATATAGCGGTGATAGCTCTTTTCATCTTTTATCAAGATTTTCATGACGTTATCTATTTTTTCTCGATCCATATCTGGAGGCAAAAAACCCAAAGTTGTTTCCGAGGCGTGATAAGCAAATCGATTCATTCCCCACCATCTCTGAGTAGCTGCCATGACTCCTTGATTTGCAGGTAGTTGTGCAGTTGTGACTCTTTCCCGTAAGGAGGCTTCACTCTTTGGTTCGGCTTCACTCTGGGGCGTACTCCCAAGAATCTCACTAGCTTTTGCAATGACAGTGGAGTTGACTGTTGGATTTTTTCCGACTTCTCCAAGGGCTTTCTTGGCTGATTCTAAAATCCCTGGAGCAGAATGAGTCTCCGCAACTTTTCTAGCTCCTTTCATGACTTGTAAATAAATGTCTTCTGGAATCTTTCGATCCGCTAAATCCTTGTGGAGTTGCACGAGCAACTGTTCCAATTGGTTAACTTCAATCAGATGTACATTTTTTGGTTGCTGATCCGTACCCGAATGAATGATCATGCATCCCATTCGCTCATCAAATCCTAAGCGAGCCCTGTCGCCAGAGGGCGTCTTCCCAATTTGAATAAGAGCCTGATAGGCTTGATTTGCTCGATTAGTGTCCATTGAAAAAGGTTGCATATTGCCTCCAAAATTCTCAACTATTTATTATACGATAAAATTAAAATTTTAAACAAATAATTTTAGTATTGTTTTTAACGATTAAATGAAGTAATATGATCCTTTTAAACTTACCAAGGAGGTAGACAATGACCGCCCCAGTCTCACGGACCACCCCAGTCTCACGTGTATTAGTAGGAGAGGCAAATGTTCGCTATACTAAGGACCAACTGGATACGAGAGTTAAAGCAGAAATGGTACAAGATATACCTACCGCGATCAAGTTCATCAATACTGAAATACATTGCATATACACCAAACAATCTTATCAATTGTTTTACGCATCAAGATTTTTAAAACAGAATAGATTCGAGTTTGCTGAACAACTCATCTCAGAAATGAGGTCCCCAGCTTCAGTTGTATTCCAGGGTCTACTCATGCAGGCAAAAAGAAAATTCCAATCTCAAAATATCTCAGTTACCGAGAAACCGCGCTCTTCAATTGAAGAGCGGGTGCCTGAAAAAAAGCTGTGATATCTTTTTTGAGTTTTTCTAGAGAGGGGTAATGCACATAAAACATATGGCCCGCATCGTAGTAAGTCAAGGTCAGGGAAGACCTGAAAGAGGGATTGAGGAATAGATGATCCATCGTATAGTCTGTGGAGAAATAGGGTGTCGCCAAATCATAGTAGCCGCTCGCCACAAACACTTTTAGTCCTGGCATTTTATTAATCACATCGCGCAATTTATCGCCGTAGCTCAAATAGGCATTCTGGTTTTTGCCATAGTTCCAAGGGTGGACAGCTGCTAAAATTTCATACTCTTTGTCTTCCTTCCAATGCAAACCGGAGCGGACGTAGTCATTAAAAGCTCCTGTAAACCTCCCCATGAAGGCATTCGCACTCGGATCATATTCCGGATTCTCTGCAAGGATATCTCCCTCGATGCCTGCATAGCGACTGTCGAAACGGCCGACCGTCCTTTTTTCCTGCCGCAATAATTCCTTGGAGAATCGGGACATGTCGACACGCAAGTTGGATAGGTCGATATAGTCAGGCTTTAAACCGGTTAAGCGAGCCATCTTGCCGATGATCTCTTTTCTTTGAGCCCTATCGAGTTTGTCGCCTTTTACCAATGCGGCGGCATAATCTGTTAGGGCAAACGCTTCAGCTTCCTTTAGCGTCTTGGAAAAATCTTGTTGCAGTTCCGGCGCTAACTTTTTATGGTACCAGGCTGTCGCTGCATAGGTAGGGATAGCCGTGATATAGGGCAGGTCATTCCCCCCTTGGGGATCGCTGATGGTTTGGAAATTTAAAACCGAAGAAAGCAAGAGCATCCCATTGATGAACATTTTGGTGTAATCATGCAGGTAGCTTGCCAAACCCACCGCACGCGTTGTCCCATAGCTTTCACCTGCCAAATATTTAGGCGATAGCCAGCGATTCGTACGGGTTGTATAAAGGCGAATGAAATCGGCCATCGTTTCGATATCTTCATCCAAGCCGTGAAACTGTTTTGCTTCTACTCCAGGAGCTGCGCGGCTATAGCCCGTGGAAACTGGATCGATAAAAACGAGGTCGGTCAAATCAAGGATAGAGAATTCGTTGTCAACAAGGGAATAGGGAGGCGCAATTGAGCCATCCTCATTGAAGACGAGGCGTTTCGGTCCAAAGGCCCCGATGTGCAGCCATAGGGAAGAGGAGCCCGGCCCGCCATTGAAGACAAAAGTAATCGGGCGTTTGTTTGCATCTTCCCCCTCTTTGGTATAGGAAACATAGAAGATGCTGGCTTTATCTTTACCCTGAGCATCTTTTAGCACCAGGTTCCCTGCCACAGCTTTATACGGAACAGCAATACCGTTTATTTTAACGGTATGCTTCGTTTCCACATAATCCTCTTTAAGCGGCTGTTCCTGCTTGGCAGGAGGTTCACTTTTTGCCTCCTCTGCCAGAACTGGCGAACCCATAGCCAACAGAAGTACAGTCAAGCTAGGTAACAAATAATCGCGCATCATCAAATACCTTATTTTTAACAACTAATCGCTATTGTGCCTAAGTTTTCCCCGAAATGCAAACCCTTTCTAAAAAAAAATTCTGGACCAATCGACCAATGGACAAAAGGACTAATGGACAATAATGGACTAATGGACAATAATGGACTAATGGACTAATGGACAAAAATGGGAAAACGCGGATATCGAACATGCTGTAGAGACACTTAGACTCAACCCTTCTTCTCGTTATGCTGCGGAAGCCGTGAAGATATTGGAGGAGAACCAACATTCGGTTCAATCCCAATTTCTTTTGGGAATTCTTTATTTAAAGGGATTGCATGGCGTTCCAGAAAACACAGTCCGAGGCTTTGCATTTCTTCACGAATGATTATACCTTGCGGAAGGAACATGCAAAACAATATGAACGCTTTGGAAAATGGATTCTTATTGCAAGCCTTTTTCTCGGATGGCTGGCAGGACTTTGGATTGTCCTTTCGCCAGCAGCAGTCGCCCTGGTCGGAGCTTTCATCGGCGGCGGGGTTATCATGAACATTATGCGGCATGAACTGCCTACAGAAAAGCCCCATAATTCGGCGGCTTTTCTCCTGTCGGCAATTTTTTATACGATCATTCTACTGCTAATCGGATCCTGATTCCTTAATGACCCTATGGGATAATTATCGCGGTGAAGGAGCAATTTTTTCGCTTTTTAGGAAATCATAAATGTAATAAACGTCAGTTTGTTTTTGTTGTTTAGGATCTAATTTAGGTTTCAAATTTTCAAAAATCTCAACATTCCTTGGATTTTTCATAAATGCTTCGTCCATTCTCGCCAAATCTTGTTCATTTAGATCGTTGTTTATCAACATTTCGATAAATTTTCCTCTTTGAAGATCAGTGGATAGATAATGGTAAATTTGACCTATTAATGAAAAATCCGCTTCAAAACCACTAATAACAACTTTTTTTCCAGACATATAAGCCAAGTTGATACTCTGATTTCCTCCACGTTGTACTAGCGAATCTAAAATACTAACCAATTCCTTCTTTCTTTGAGCATATTCTGTTTCTCTTATGACAGGTGAACCTGGAGTATGAACAGATGGAGCTGGACTTTGAACTGGAGTTCGAACAGGTGTAGCAGGTTTTGGGGAACCTTTAATCAAATTTTGGATAAAGCGTGTTAAAGAGAAGCCTTTCTCTGGTTCAGCGGAGCTTGGAATTTGACTTCTTGAAACTTTCCTTTGGATGGGTGGTTTGTCTGTTGATGTTTCACCTAGTTTTCCTGATGCTACCTTGGATGTTTTAGCTGCCGAATTCGACAATGTGGTAGTTACATTTGACAACCAATTTGTAAAGCGCCCTATTCCTTCACTAATTTTAGGTTCTTCGGAAGAATTGGGGGAGACGGATACAGCCAAGCATTTTAGGTGGCTGATCTGGCACTAATTCGTTGTATAAAAATTATTTTGAATAAAAGGAGAAAAGGAAGTAGACATTGGTGGTAAACCAATATCGACAAAGGTTACCCTATGTCTACTTCAAAATTTGCCAAACTTCTTAATAACGGATTTGGAATTAAAGATGTAATCCTAAAATCTGTAGATTTCATCGACAAAGTTGTCACCTTCAGATGTGCGCTGAAGAAATCCCTTAAAAAGTGTGCAAAGTGTTGTTCTAAAAATGTTCAGATCAAGGACACTAAAGTGCGCCGGCTGCGGATGGTTCCGCTGGGGATGATGAAGTGTTTTCTGGAGATCACCATCCATAAGTTCAAATGCAAAGACTGTGGTGCTTCCGCTTGGGTGAATTTACCGTTTGCTGTTGGAAAATTCCCTCTGACTAAAGCCTTTATGAATTATGTGCTGGCCCTCGTCAAACTTGGCACAATTCAAGCCATATCTATATTCGTTGACCTCCAATGGAAGACGGTAAAGAACATCCACAAAGACTATCTGAGCCAAAAGTATCAGAAAATCAGCTACAAGAAACTCCGTTATGTGACTGTAGATGAGTTCAGCATTAAGAAGGGGCACAAATACATGACTGTATTTGCCGATCTTTGTACAGGGCGTATTGTTCATGCTGTGGAGGGACGCAGTGTTGAAGACATCAAACCATTCCTTGAAAAACTGTCAAAACGAGCCCGCAAGTTAAGGGCGATTGCAATGGACTTAAGCCCTTCCTACACATCGGCTGTTAAGCAGTACCTTCCGGGCGTTGACATTGTCTTTGATCGTTTTCACGTCATGAAGCTACTCAATGAGGTTCTTGATGAATTGAGAAGAAAGGAGAGAGAAAAATATAGTGCCGCGGGAAGCGATATTGGGAAGGGAGATCGCTTTCTTTTCCTTAGGAATTTTGAAGATCTCGACGACAAACAACGCAGCAAGCTCGACAGGCTTTTTAAGGTTAATGAGTCTCTTGCCAAAGCCCACACGATGAAAGAGCAGTTTAGAACGTTATGGGATAAGCCGTCAAAGGAAGAGGCGGCTAAATTCCTTTGCCACTGGATCTACGAGGCAGTGCATTCGCGTATCAAGCCATTGGTGCGAGTTGGAAAAACCATTCTAAGGCACTACGAGGGGTTGCTGAGCTATTTTGATCATTTCATCAGCAACGGAAAAGCTGAGGGTATCAATAACAAAATCAAGGTTTTGAAGCGCTCAGGATACGGGTATCGGGATATGGAGTACTTCAAGCTGATGCTTTATGATCTGCATGAAAAAACCACCGCATTGGTTGGCTAAATAGTCAGCAAGTACGAAGAAACAAATTCACTGTTGTTAGCTGAGGGGTGAAAGCCACGGCTACTCTGCGTCCGGGCCCGGAGGGCATCTCGCGTTAGAACCAGCTGAAATAAATTCGCCGTGTCCCTTCGGGTGTGAAGAGCCACGGCTACTCTGCGTCCATTTCTTTGCATATCAGATTTTAGATCGGGCATCAATTATTTTATAAGCCCTCCGGGCCCGGACGCAGAGTAGCCGTGACTTTCACCCCTCAGCTAACAACAGTAAATTTGTGACAATCAGGCTCCTACGCTTTTCGTTCTGGTAAAAGCAGATCGGTGATTACGGCGTGGCGTAATCCCTCCCTTTTAGGTTATGTTTTGAGCGGTCTAAAAAAAGGAAAAAAACAACCCAAAAAAGACATGTTTTTAACACATTGAAATTCTTTATGTTATGTGATTAGGTAGCAGTAGGTTTCTTCCCCCCAATTCTTCCGAAGAACCTAATTTTATCTATCATAACAACCTCCTTTTAACAAAACATTATTATAACAGTAATTAGTATTTTAATTATATAACATTAAGAAATTAGAATTTGCTCGCTCGCACGCGATTTCGATTCCTCCATTAAGCACTTTTTGGTTAATCTACCCCTATGTGCGCAGCTTACACGGGGTATAGCGCAGCTTGGCTAGCGCGCTTCGTTCGGGACGAAGAGGTCGTGGGTTCGAATCCCACTACCCCGATCCTATTCCCGATCCTATTCCGATCTTACAGATCGCTGGATTTGATGAGATGGACGCCGGCTTTTTTCATTTCCTCGATTGCCTTTTTGGCATCATCCGGGTGCAGGTTGATCCCGCGGCATCCGTCGATTATGACATAGACATTGAATCCAAGGGCGCGGGCGTCGAGCGCCGAATATTTGATGCAATATTCCGTCGTCAAGCCCGAGAGATAGACATTTTTTATTCCTCTTTCTTTCAGGTAAGTATCTAAACCGGTCGATTTGCGATGTTCATTGTCAAAGAATGTGCTGTAGCTATCGATATTTTTATCTGTTCCCTTGTGAAAGACTTTTTCGAACTTGCGGGTGTTCAAACGAGGGGAAAAGTCTGCCCCTGGGGTGTCCTGAACACAATGGATGGGCCACAGAATCTGCTCGATGCCATCCAGCTGGATGACGTCGCCTGTTTTCTTCTTATGCACTGCTGCAAAGCTTCCATGGTCTTTGGGATGCCAGTCTTTCGTCGCAAGATAGAGGTCGAAGGGTTTATCCAAAACCTGATTAATAATAGGCAAAATCTCATCGCCATCCTTGACGGCAAAGGAGCCTCCCGGCAAGAAGTCGTTCTGAATGTCCACGATGACAAGAGCGCTCATGAATTATCCTCCATTGGGATTAAAGATTGTTTTGCACTCTCCCTAATCTTCTTGATTAAATCGATCTTTAATTGGTAGAGACCTGCTTCCATACCAACAACATATTGATGGGGGTTGATGAACCGTTTGATGCCGACGGGAAACCTCTCGAGCTGAGATTGTGTCCTTGCCCTAATTTCAGGCAGAGACGGTAGTTCGTAAACGCGCTCTCCTTTGCGGAATATCGGTACCAAGAGATCTTCGCTTTGGAGTCCCTTCCGCAATATCTTCTCCCGCGTCGGATCCAAGGGATCTACGATCGTCACATCTTCCTTTAAGTTCGAATGAATATCATATATCATGTCGGCCACGTTTTCATGCTCGGAGCGAAAGCGGCGCACCTGTAAAATCCCCGGATTGGAAACTTTGGTCATCTGTTCGGAAAGCTTGAGTTTATACTTCCAGGGCCCATCCGGATCGCGAATGGCGGATAGCTTGTAGACTCCATCTAAGGCGGGTTGATCCTTGCCCGTGACCAGATTGGTCCCGACACCCCACACATTGATTTTAGCCCCTTGCCGCTTTAATTCGCTAATTAGCGTTTCGTCCAATTCATTGCTGGCGACAATCTTTGCGTCCGTGAAACCGGCCTCATCGAGGAGCTTGCGGCTTTTGATGCTGAGGTAGGCAAGGTCTCCGGAATCGAGCCGCACGCCCAGCATCTTTTTGCCCTGCGATTTCAGCCATTTACCGACTTCGATGGCCTTTTTCACGCCCTCCAAGGTATTGTACGTATCGACTAAAAAGACGGTATTGGCAGACATGTGCTCGGCATAAGTTTTAAAGGCTTCCAGTTCATCATCAAAGGCCATGATCCAGCTATGGGAATGGGTCCCCTGCACGGGAATGCCCAAAAGTTTGCCTGCCAAAACATTGGAAGTAGCATCGCATCCACCAATGTAGGCTGCGCGGCTTGCCGTCAAAGAGCCGTCGATCCCTTGCGCCCTTCTCAGTCCAAATTCGAAGACAAAGTCTCCCTTGGCGGCGATGCAAACGCGCGCCGCCTTGGTGGCAATCAGGGTGGGAAAATTGATGAGATTCAAGAGGGGGCTTTCCAAAATCTGGCATTGGATGAGGGGGCCCTGCACCCTCAGGAGAGGCTCATAAGGGAAAACCGTCGTCCCTTCCGGGACCGCATCGATATCGCAGGAAAACTTGAGGTTGCTGAGGTAATCTAAAAATTCGGAGCTGAAGAAATTCTCCCCTGCTGGATTTTTGAGGGTCGACAGGTAAGCCAGGTCGCTCTCGACAAAATGAAAGTTCTCCAGGAAATCGACGACGCCCTCCACTCCCGATGCCACTGTGAATCCGCCATGAAAAGGCGTTCTCCGAAAAAACAAATGAAAGACAGCCTCTTTGTTTGCGAAGCCGGCTTTCCAATACCCTTGGGACATCGTCATCTCATAGAGATCGGTTAGCAGAGCTAAGGACTGATTGTAGAAGTGGCACTTGGGTTGCGTCTTGATCATTTGATAGCAAAATCTCAGCTTCTATGTTAAAATCGGAAAATATAACTAGATGGACGTTTATGAGCAAACTTTTGTTATTCGCACTCCTCTCTTTTTTCCTCCCCCTGTTTGGCAGCGATGTCATCTATTTGCGCGACAATTTAAAGCGGGCCCAACCCGGCGACTATATCGTCACGGCTCAAAGTAAGACCTACACACTATTGCATATTTATGACAAGAGCGATTCCACTTTGACGATCGAAGAAATTTCGATTCCAACAAACCGCGTTGACCCCAATTGCTTTTCTTGGAAAGGATGGGTGCAACAGGATGCCCCTGGCAATACTGCATGGGTCATGTATACCCTCAACCTGGATAATGCCAGCATTAAGGAGTACTTCTCCTTCACTAAGAATGCCTGGTTTGAAATGCCCCCAGCGGATAATTTTTTATCTGTGTTGCTCAACCTGAAATTGAATAAAATCCCGCGCAGCCAAATGAAAAAAGTAGGCCCTTCACTCATGCACGGCCCCGACATGCGAAGGGCGTGGCAGCCTAAAATCATCGCCAACGGCCAGCCAGTCCAGGGCGTTGTTTTTGCAGCCTGGAAAACCCAATGGCCTCAGGATGGAAGCGAACTCGCAGGTAAGAACATCGAAGTCTATGTCCCCGAAGAAAATGAACAATATCCCTCGTATTTTCCCTATTGGCTCCAGATTAGCGGCGCGATAGGCAAAGCCAAAGTCAGAATCATCGATTCCGGCGCAGGGCTTGTCTCTCCACGCGCCAAGCCGCAAGTTATCAACAAAAATTAATACAGGGCGCACGCGCAGTTCACTTTTGCGAAATTTCCCACAACATGCTTATTTTCAATAATTTAAAATTGTCAATAAAAATTCGCTCAAAATGAGAAAATTTCATCATTAGGTAAAAGAACCATTTTATCTTCAGCTTTTCCACAAAAAAAGTCGGCTTAATCCCAGTCATTTAGCATCAAAAGGCGTACAAAAGGAGAAATAAAAAAGGACACTTGTTCAAAAATCGCTCTTTCTTTAAGTTATTTAACTTATGCGATTATATAGCTTACACAAATCTCGCTCCATCCTAAGCCACCAATATGCCCTTTTTAAAAGAAGGCAAGCGACTCTCCCTCCTGATGTAAAGTCTCAACTTCTGTCTTTAATGAAGGAGCTGGATCAGGCCATTCTAGACAAAAAACGCACACAGGCTGATGCCCTAGCCCACAAAGTCGAGGAGCTCGGCGAAAAGCATCTCAAACAAACCCCATTCGAACACCTGAAGGACTTCCTGTTTGGAATCGATGCTGGCTGGAGCTTAGTGCCTGCCATTCTCTTAGCTTTATGCATTGCGCTGCTCGTCAGGCAGATGTGGTTTGAACCTTTTGAGATTCCGACCGGATCGATGCGCCCGACATTCAAAGAGCAGGATCATTTGACCGTCACCAAAACGGCTTTTGGCATCAATTACCCGATGAAAACCGACCATCTTTACTTCGACCCTGCTCTTGTCCAAAGGACAAGTATCCTCATCTTTTCCGCGGATAAGCTTCCTATCCGCGACCCCGATAGCACCTTCTTATGGATCTTTCCCTACAAGAAACGCCTCATTAAACGCTTGGCAGGAAAACCGGGCGATAGCTTCTACTTCTACGGAGGCAAGCTGTATGGAGTCGATAGCGAAGGCAATCCCTTGAGCGATTTTCTCACTGCGCCCTGGATGAACACCATCGAATACATTCCTTTCTTGAGTTTCGATGGAAAAAAGAGGCAATCCAATAACCAGCTTCTCTTTTATCATATGAATCTGCCTGTAGGCAGGATCTCTCCAGGACGAAATGGAGAATGGGTAGGAGAGGTATTTAATGGCAAAGCATGGGTGCCAGATCAGCCTGCCAGCCAAAAAAAAATGCATAAGACCATCCAATCCTATACCGACTTTTTAGGCATGAACAATTATGGGATGACCCGCATCGTTTCTAAAGAAGAGGCCCTCCAAGAGCTGGGAGTTACCCCCAAAGAACTCGAAGAGGCTCCGCTCTACCTGCAAATCTTGCATCATCCCAATCTCACCTATCCCAAGCCCTATATCGGCTATACGGGTTTATCTTTAACCCCGCTGGTTTCGCTTCTTCCTCTCAAGGAACAGCATCTCCAGGCTATCATGGACACTATGTACACGGCGCGTTTCGTCGTGCGCAATGGCCGGGCCGCACGCTATAATGTGGAAGGCCTCCAGTTCGATCCGTCGACTCCCCGCTTTGATGGGGTTCCAGATGGAACTTACGAGTTCTATTTCGGCAAAGCCCTCAAGGTAGGCTGGGGAGCCATCACCTATGATTTGCCGAAAGACCATCCCCTCTATAAGAGAGATAATGCCAATATCAAAAAGCTTTATAACTATGGCATCGAGCTCAGCTCCTATGCCACAAACCGCTACGCCTACTTTCGCGATGGCGATTTCTATCTCCTCGGTGCACCCATCATGAAAAAAGAGGATCCCACCTTAAAGGCCTTTTTGGAAAAAGAACAAAAAAAAGAGCAGCAATCTTCTGAAAGCAAACCCTATATCGCCTTTAAAGATAATGGCCCTCCGCTCAAAGAGGGCAAATATGATGTCGACTTTATCCGCACTTTCGGCGTCACGCTGCCCGAGAAGCAGTATCTCGTATTAGGCGACAATCATGCGATGAGCGAGGATAGCCGCGTCTTCGGCTTTGTCCCGCAAAATAACTTGCAGGGGGCCCCCTGCTATATCATATGGCCCCCAGGATCCCGCTGGGGTGCTCCTCCGCAAAAGCCCTACCCAACCTTCAACACTCCCCGAATAATCGTCTGGGGTATCGCAGCCCTCATCGCTTTGATCTGGTATGCCATCCACAGAAGAAATAGCCGCAGGCCCATCATCAGCGACAAGAGCCAAGAGATCAAAATTTACCACTGAGCTGCATAATTTACCACTGAGACCAGTGAGATCAATGAGATCAGTGAGAAAATATGAGAAAATTGAGTGGAGTTCTCCCTATCTCACACCTTCTCACTGATCTCACTGGTCTCAGTGGTAAATTAAACGACCCTTAAGTCCCTTGTCCCTTGCCAACCCTTTCCACAAGGAATGCTTCCCCATCGCAAGAAACCTTTAGGGCATCCCCTTCCTTGTAGGGATCCACAATCAGCGCATTTGCAATCGGAGTAGATACCTTATATTTGATCAGGCGATTCAAGGGCCTCGCCCCAAGTTGTGGATGAAAGCCATTGAGGTTTAAGTAGTCATTGACGCTAGGATCAAAGACCACTTTTACCTTGCGCGTATCCCAAATTCTTTTGGCGAGTATGTCGAGCTTTGCTTCGATAATCTGATTCAAAGCTTCATACGATAATCCCCGAAAGACGACGAGTTCGAGCCGGTTGTAAAATTCTGGAGTCAACTGCTTAATCAGCTGCGGTTCTATCGCTCGGGCTATCTCTTCAATAGGCTGCTCCGCCTGAGAAAGGATCGTATTTGCCCCGATATTTGTCGTTAAAATAAAAAGGCAGTTGCGGCAGTCGATCCGCTTGCCTTTTGCATCGTAGAATTCCCCTTGGTCAAAGATGCTGAGGAATAACATCCTCACCTTAGGCGAAGCCTTTTCAATTTCATCCAATAAGATAATGGCATGGGGATTCTCGCTAATCGCATTGCTCAGCCGTCCCCCTTTTTCGCTTTCTTTGTAGCCGTAGGGCACCCCGATGAGGGCATGCAACCCCTCTTCCAAAGCAAATTCAGACATATTCAGATGAACCATCTGGCTTGAATTTTCCAACAGCACGCGTGTCAGCTCATTGGCTAATTCTGTTTTACCTACCCCTGTAGGGCCTGCGTAAAGCAGAGTGGCTATGGGCTGGTTGGGATCGTGCAGCTTCGCTTTATAACAGAGAAGGGCGTTCGCTGTGATATGGATCGCTTCTGTCTGGCCGAAGATCTTTTTCGACAGAATTTTTTCCAGATCCAGCACCTTATCGAGCTTAAAGGCGTTTTTCCCCTTGGGAAGATTCTCTGTTGCAGACTCGTCATCCCACCAAAGAAAATAGGCGTCTTCTCTACAAATCGGCTCCTCAGCTATTCCAGAAAAAGGAAAGCAGGCAAGCGCTAAACTATATAATATTTTTTTCATTATTTTTTACTCCTGGAGATATATACCACACGCGGCCCAGGCTATGAAAAAGGGAAATTATGCGCTAGATCTTTCCATTTCAATTTTGGCGGGTTCGCCATTGAGATCCCATGCGATCCCCTCGCAAGGACCAAATTCAAACTGCAGCGCCAAAACTTCGTTATTGATATAATCGGCATACTGCTGATAGCAGGCTTGAACCCGTGGAGTGGTCTCCATTTTGACCCGAATGCGATCGGTCACGTCGTAATCGGCTTCCCGGCGCATCGTATTGATTTTATTGACGATTTCACGTGCAAGTCCTTCTATAAGAAGGGCTTCCGTTAAGTTTGTATCGAGGGCAATCGCGATGCTCCCCTCGTTGGCGGCAGCACGCCCCTCTTTGACGACCCGCTCGACTTCGACATCTTCCGGGGTGAGGGTGAAAGTTTCCCCTTCCAGATGCAAGGGGATGGAGTCACCTCTCATCAAGGCAGCCAATTTTTGCTGGTCGAATTCTTCGATGGCCTTTTTCGCGGCGGGCATCCACTTGCCGACTTTTTTTCCCAAGACGCGGAAGTTGGGCTTTGCTTTCAAGCTTACCAGCTCCTTTTCATCTTTTTCAAAGAGGACCTCTTTGACATTCAATTCATCGGCTATCAAATGCTGCTGATCGCGCAAAAAATGAAGCGTTTGCGGATCCGCGGAAGCGATATAGGCCCTCTGTAGGGGCTGCCTCACCTTGAGTTTATGCTCTTTGCGCAGGGCATGGCCAAGGCTCACAACCCTCTGTACAGCACCCATCGCCGCTTCCAAGCCCTCATCCCTCAATTCGGGATGGGCAACAGGAAAATCGGTCAAGTGGACGGAAATGGGCATCTCCTCCGTGCGCAAGTTGCGATAGATGGCCTCGCTGATGAAGGGCACAAAGGGCGCCGCGATTTGGCTCAGCTTCAGCAATACCTGATACAGCGTAGCAAAGGCCTGCTCGCGGTCGGTCGTCGCCTTTTCTTCCCAGAAGCGTCGCCGGCTGCGCCGGATATACCAATTGGTGAGCTGATCCACAAAGGCCACAAAGGGCTCTACAGCCTGGCTCAAAACATAATG
This sequence comes from uncultured Parachlamydiaceae bacterium, assembly GCA_963801335.1. Classification (GTDB taxonomy): domain Bacteria; phylum Chlamydiota; class Chlamydiia; order Chlamydiales; family Parachlamydiaceae; genus CAWDEQ01. The sequence goes on from CAWDEQ010000001.1 coordinate 254,349, forward strand.
GTCCATCCCCTGTTCAACTTCATGGATGAGCTTGTTTAAAACGGATAATATCCAGTTGTCGATGACCGCAGCGGGCTTTTCCAGAGGCTGACTAGGCTTCCAATCGTAAATGCGCGCATAGGTGATAAAGAAGCTGTAGGCATTCCACATGGGAATCAAAATCTGCCGGAGAACCAGCTCAACGCCGCTTTCAGCAAAGCAGAGATCCTCTGCCCTCACAGCTGGGCTATGAAGCATATAGAGCCGAATCGCATCGGCCCCATACTTGTGGATCACAACGCTCGGATCGGGATAATTGCGCAGGCGCTTGGACATTTTAGTGCCATCCGCCGCTAAAATGATCCCATTGACCACCACATTCTTAAAGGCGGGTTTGTCAAAAAGGGCCGCTGCTAATACAGTGAGGGTGTAAAACCAGCAGCGCGTCTGGTCGATGCCCTCTGCAATGAAATCGGCCGGAAAGTTCTCTTCAAACAACTTCTGGTTTTCAAAAGGATAATGATTTTGCGCATAAGGCATCGACCCCGATTCAAACCAGCAGTCAAACACCTCCGGGATGCGCTTATAGGTCTTTCCCTCTTTAGTAAACGTCAGGTCGTCGATGTAGTGGCGATGCAAATCGCCCACTTTCGCTTTTGTCAAGCTCTCCAATTCCGCGATGCTGCCGATGACATGAAGGTCACCCTTCTCTGAGCGCCATATGGGGATCGGAGTCCCCCACCAGCGATTGCGGCTGATCGCCCAATCGCGCGCGCCCTCCAGCCATTTTCCAAAACGGCCAAATTGCAAATAATCGGGAGTCCAGTGGATCTTCCGATTAGCCTCCAGCATCTTGTCTTTGATTTTCTCCACAGCAACAAACCAGGTCCTGACAGCCTTGTAGATGAGAGGAGTATCCGATCGCCAGCAGAAGGGATAGCGGTGGCGCAGGGTCGTCTGGTGGATGACCTTTCCCTCTTTTTTGAGTCGCCGAATGATATCTTTGTCGGCCTCTTTGACAAATAGGCCGATATAATCCGGAACTTCAGCCGTAAACTGACCATTGGTATCCACAGGGCAGACGAGCTCGATCCCTTCCCGCTGGCAAGCATAGAAGTCCATTTCACCAAAGGCTGGAGCACAATGAACCAGTCCCGTCCCCTCTTCGGTCGAGACCCCCTCTTCTAAGATGACCCTGAAAGCTCCCTTAGCTGCCCTGTCTGCAAAGTAATGGAAAAGGGGTTGATACCGCTTTCCGGCCAGCTCTTTTCCTTTGAATTCCTGTTCCAGCTGGTAGTCTTCTGGTTTCTTAAAGACCTCTTGAAGGCGGCTCTTAGCCAGAATGTAGTGGTGCCCGCTCGCCAAGTCTTTGGCTTTGACATAGTCGATCTCTGGGCCAGCCATGATGGCCAAATTGGAGATCAGCGTCCAGGGAGTCGTCGTCCATATCAGCAATGAGGTGTTGGGCTCCTCCACTAAAGAAAAGCCGACAATGAGAGAGGGATCATCCACCTCTTTGTAGTTTTCTCCTGCCTCGAAGTTTGAGAGGGGCGTCCCCAAGGCCGCTGAATAGGGAACGACTTTATACCCTTCATACACCAATCCCTTTTCAAAGAGCTGTTTGCAGACCCACCAAACCGATTCCATGAAGGGCAAGTCCATCGTGCGGAACGTTTTGTCGAAATCGACCCATCGACCCATTCGAAGGACAGTTTCTTTCCATTCTTCGGTATAGCGCAGAACAATCTTCCGGCATTCTTCATTGAAGTTGGCAATCCCGAAGGCTTCGATGGCGGGAGCCCCAGCCAACTCAAAGGTCTTGACAATTTCGTTTTCCACAGGAAGGCCATGGCAATCCCAACCAAAGCGGCGCGGGACGTAAAAGCCCTTCATCGTTTTGTAGCGGGGGACCACATCTTTGATCGTACCAGCTAGCAGGTGGCCATAATGGGGTAAGCCCGTCGCAAAGGGGGGCCCGTCGTAAAAGGAAAAATGGGGCCGATCGCTCCTCTCCTTGACCGAGCGCTCAAAGATGCTCTGGTCTTGCCAAAACTGCAGGACGCGCCTTTCTCGCTGGTCAAACGTCTCGTGGGGAATCTCTTCAAACATTTGAGTACCTTTGGATTAAAAGGTTAATTATAATATACCATTAAAAATAAGTCCAGAAGAGCCATCAGCGATTCCCACTGGATCATAAGTGCAATTAGATCAGTAGACGTAAAGAGACAAAAGCGCACAGGAAAAGGAACAAAAGGACGAAGGGACAAAACGACCCAAGGACAACGACGCAAAGGACGAAAACGACTCAAAGGACAAAAGGACTAGGATCTGACAAATCCTCGAAAATTACTGTCCCTTTGTCATTTTCGTCGTTTTCGTCTCTTGCGTCTCTTGCGTCGTTGTCCTTTGTCTCTTGCGTCTCTTGCGTCGTTGTCCTTTGGTCGTTTGTCGTTTGTCTTTGGTCGTTTGTCGGCGCTTTACAAATAAAGCAGTTTTCGATAAACTAAAAGTGTAACAAATACGGGGGTGTCACGGTTTCGACTGGGGATCGAAGTATTGATTGCATGCGGAGGACGTCGGTTGGCCTCCTAAATCATCCGATAAAACAATAAATGCTAACAATAGCAAAATCGTTAAATTCGACTTCTCTCCTGTAGCGGAAGCTCATGAAGAAGTTGAACTAATGAATGTTGCCTAAGATCTAACGATCTTAAGCAGCTCGATAGCCTGAGGCTGGACCGAGGGCTTTGGGACTATCGTCATTTACTTGGTATGAGTCAGGCCTCGCCGCTTCTAGGGACCTGCCTCGAGATCAAATGAAGCAGGCTAATCTTAGTGGCGTGTTCTGCATCGGGATTAGCTAAAACACAGAACACTAAGCATGTAGTGGTTGATATGTAGTTTGCTTAGGACGAGAGTTCAATTCTCTCCACCTCCATTTGGTTGGATCCTCGCGATACCCAACCATAGTAGAAAATGGCTCACAGATTTCTGTGAGCATTTTTTTACCCTCTAATTTCAGGTTCTGAAAGACCAAATTCAAAATTTGGCGTTTTTCATCAACTTCAGAACTTTCAAAGATTTCCCTCGCTCGCGCTGCTAGGTTCAACACTATATTCGCTGTCACATAAAAGTTCTGGTCAGCCTTTTCGTGCTTCTTCATCTCCTCGACGATTTCGAATTGACGCGTCTTATATTCTCGGACTTTCTCAAGGTAAAGCTTTTCATCGATGACACCATCCAGTTTGTCGTCATAGATCTGACTTAACCTCTTCTGGATCTTATCCCGCTCCCTCTGAAGAGAGGCAAGGCTTTCGGTGTGGAATTGGGATTCAGTTTCATGGATCTCTTTCAAATGCTTGGTGACAGCCTCTATTTGCTCCTGGCTTAAAGCAATTTGATCTAGATAGGTCGATAGGGTCTTAACCAGAGCCTCCTCTTTCACATAGACCCGCTTGCAAACCTTCTTTGCATTCGTACAACTGTAATAGACGTATCGTTGCTTATGAATCTCAGGAGTGACCACACAACCGCAGTTGGCACAAGTGATCAGTCCTTTAAAAATGAAAGGTTTAATGGCCATTTTGTGCGGCTTCTTATGATACCCATTAATAACCCCCTGCACCTGTTGAAAAAGAGACTTTGAGATCAGCGTCTCATAAGTATGTTCGACAACCCCATACTTGGTCTCCATCAGTCCACAATAGAATGGCTTCTTCAAAATCTTATTAATCTGCGAGATGGCGAGCGACTCGCCCTTTTTGGTCCGAAGCCCCATTTTGTTCGCCGCCTCTTTCAGAGTCTGTAATGAATGGTTCCCAGTGGCATACATCTCAAAAAGTTTTTGAATAAAAGGAGCCCGATCGGGATCGGGGACGATGGTCTTCTCCCCTTTCTCATTTACCGCGTGCATATACCCTGTGGGGGCGAGGCCCATCCAGATCCCTTTCCTGGCTGCCTGCTCCTTACTGCGCTTGATGTTATCGCTTAACTGGAGGACGTAGCTGCGGGCAAACATTACCCCCATATCCCAGCGTAGAATATCTGAACTGTTCGACTTCAGATTAAGTACAAGACCCTCCCGCATAAAGTGGATTTCAACCTTTCCCTCCTTACGCAAGTCCTCGAGCACTACTGATTCTTTAAAACTGCGCTGGACCCGATCGATAGTATCGGCGACGAGGGCGATCGTCTCTCGAGACTTACGGATACGTTCGAGGATCTTTTCAAACTCCTTCCGAGTATCCTTTGTCGAAGATTCGGTAATAATAAAGACCTCTGAGATCACCAAACCCTTTCGTTCAGCATACTCCCTGAGTCGGCGCTCTTGAGCAGGTATGGACTGCCCTTCTTCTTGTTCTTTGCTCGAAACCCTAGCTAACAATATCGCTTTCATAAACACAATTTTGCTACTTCTTTAAGTGAGACGCATTATATCAGCTTGCTTCGATACTTTCCTCTGGTAAATTTTGCGGAACAAAGCCAATTTCTGATTTGCGATGGGACATCCTAAAGGTTTGCAATGAATGCAATTCAGCAAGAGACCTGAAAAGAATTTTTTCTAAAGAAATTTCATATCGAGATAGCAAACTCAACTTATCGCCTTGGTAACCACCGAGAACTTCAATAATTCCGTTACTATCAAAGGAATTTCTTGCAGCATGGTTGATTAACATCGATTCCATCTGCGTCACCCTGGATAATCTCCAGGCTGCAGCTAATGCTCTTTCACAAAAAAGTTGCTCAAGGAGACCTTGAGGTTGGAATTGTTCATAAAACTCGAGCCTGAGGGCCTCAAACTCCTTCTGGGGTTCCCCTTCCAAGAGAATTTGTTTACTGAATACCCCATGCTTCAGTGCATTCTGGGCAACAACCTTCCGCCCCTCTTCACTCTTGGGACCCGTAGAATGCTTTGCGTTCTCGCGGTTTGCTTCAATTTGCTTTTGTGTAGTCATATTTTCCTCGCTATTTTTGGTGAGATTGGTGAGAAAGTGAGTGTGCTTGTTCTCACATTCTCACTTGTCTCACAGGTAAAAAATCATTCAGCATCTTCTTTTTTAATTGGGATATTTTCGAACCGATAGCATCGAACTTTCCCTAGGCCAGGAAGGTTTTCAGAACGGGTTGATTTTCCATCGCTTGAGGCTTTTATATACCCTTTTTTCACAAGGATCTTTGCAGCCTGCCGCCAATCGTAACCTTGCGAGATCTCGTTTTTGAAGACTTCTTCAAGAACAAAATATTCAGTCTTATTCCCTTCATTTTTTTTGAAGCCTGCTCGATTGTAAGTCTTTCCGTCAAACTCGGCATTCCATGGAGAAAATCGACTCTCTCCATGCATTTCAAAGAACAACTGCACCTGAGATAAGATCTTTTTCTCTTCCAAGTCTTGATCATTTCCTCGATGTTCCAGCCAATCTCCAAAGCATTTCGCCACTGCTTCTGAGGCCGTACATCTTTTCCATCCTGTGATTCCGAATGAGGTAGCTAACTCCCCACCCGCTGCCACAAGGCCAAATCGGCGACCTACCCGCTTCACTTGACCTGACGATCCTTTGGGGACATGCTCATCTACAAACACGTCGATTGTCGCATCCACCGCGTTCCTCACAAATTCAAAATCATCTGATAGTCTTCCAATATAGATATGGCCAGCAGAACCGTGACACTCTCTTGAGGCTTCCATGATCGCATTTGCGAAAGTAGCACCATCAGAGAACTCATGCAAAGATTCGAAAACGCCAAAAGGACCCAAATCCGCAGGAATATCGGCGATTCTTGTTTCTTGGCCCGCTTTTGCTTTTTTTCCATCTTCAAGCATGTGTTGAGCAAGGCTAATTTCTCCCGTGGAAAGAAAAAGACATCGGAACTTTGCCTTGTCGCGCGCTCCGCCAGTCTTATCCGCCCTAGCCTTGCCCACACCATTTCCAAGCATATATGCGACTTCGCCTGCGTCTTTAGGGTTAATCTCTCCCATTTCATCAAGAGGTAGGAGTAGGTCGTTATACATTTTTGCCGTCCCTTCAAGGCCGTTCGCCGTCGCTCTCCATCTCTGGATGTAGTCTTTGCCGCCAAATAGCGAGGCGGCAACATAGAGCGAGGTGGTTTTCCCGTGCTGCTGGCACCCCTAAGGTGAAATCCGCCGTTTTCCTCATGACAAATTCCTAGCAACGGCCCCGCAAAAGCAGCACTCAATGAGAAGATCAAGCGGGAATTCCCAATACAACGAATAGCGACCCGTTTTTGCCAATCTTCAAAGGTTCCTACAACATGAAAGATCGGCTGACACAATTGGGAACCTAAAAACAAGACTTTCTCTCCCATCTGTTTGCCAATAGGCCCTTCTGGAAGAACATAGGACTGTCCATACCACCCGGTCCTATCTATTGTCCGTACGCGGTCAATGGGGTCGCATGACAAAAGATAACGGGTTAGTAGATCTTTCGACTTCCGATCATCGCCAATTTTCAGACCCATCGATAAGAGCGTTTTTCTAAGTTCTCCACCATCGCCAGCGAGCATTTCTTGTGGCATTAACCACGTGTGGGGATTATTGTCAGGATCGAAAAATTTCAACAGCTTTGAATAGTTTGAATTACGATCGTCTCTTGCATAAGCCAAAACAAAGAGCGGCGCACAGACAAAGATTTTCTGGATGTCATTCTTCCCAATCGGCATGGAAAACCAGACACCTTCATGATTGATATCAAATCCTTCACCAAGTGGATAAGGACTGTAATGTATATCGCTATTTCCTTCGGACATAAAAAAATACCTTTTTGTTACATTTTTGATTGATGTTCATAGACCCAACACTTCCTCTGCTTTCGAGATGATCGCCGACTCGATCTCTTTGCTCAAGTCCGGTGTAGTCGGATGACAAATCGTCAACTGATGCCCCCCCACTTTCCTAGTCGGGAAAGTAATCCGAAATCCTCTGCCATCACGGCGTTTGTGAATTCCGATCGATCCGATATAGAGATGATCATCGATCTCAACGCTGGCAAATGCCAGCAGCCCGTTTTGAGGTTTGATCGGGACAATTTCTACTTTTTTGACTGCCATAAAACTCGGGGTGTTTGCGATTGTCTATTTGAAGAAGCAGGCTGAAAAAACGTCTCAATCGCTCCTCGGGCGAGATGAAAATCTCATCCACCTGGGGTGCGAATTTGCAAGGAGAGTGAACAGATCTCTGCTTTTTCATACCTCCCATTATACGCAAATATTTGAGCGTTAACCCGCTTTTGGTCTAAAATGTGATTGAAAGGGCGTAAATTGGGAATATTTGGGACAATCTTGGGAATTCGATAGGTCTTTGCCCTTCGATTTGGGAATTTCAACACCGATTAAAGAAGTAGCAAAGGGGTAAAAATGGACACTTCATCCGGTTCTCAGCATTCCATCTTGTTGCAGGCCCTTCATCGTTTTGAGGCTGAGAGCCTCTCCATCCAAAACCGGCAAGAACTGGTAAGGTTCTTCTGCCTCCAAGTGATCCCGTTTTTGAGCCAGCATTTCCAACTACATCCTTTCTGGGAACGGCTGAGAACTGAATACGAAGCGTTGCTCGCTGAAACAAAGAAGCATGAAACGAATTCGATTTTGGAAATCAAAAAGGCCTTTCGACAAGTCGACAGGGAACTCAAAATAGGTCAACCGCTCTCAAAAGAACTCAAACTTCGTCTCAAGGAAGCCCATTCCGTCATCATCAAGAATCGTTTTCACTCCATCATGCACCCCATCTTTCGAATCTATGACGAGGAATTTCGATCGCTCTTGCAAGCGCTGCTTACGGCGGGATATCGAGACATCTGCGAAAAACACACCGAATTGGTCGATCTGGATAAATACGTACAAAAAGACCCTTTTGAAATGGAGCGCTGGGGAATTCTAAATGATCAAGGGAAGATTGAACAAATTGTTCCTTCAGAGGAAGTAAGTGAATCTGAAAAATTCCATAACACCAAATTTATATGCATTCGTCCAGAGATGGTCCTTATAAGAACACCTGCGATTCGTTTTTATACTTACGCTCCCTCGACATCGAAGGCGTGGATGGCCTCAAAACAGGCTCACTGGGACCAATTCCATAACCCTGCAGTCGTCTGGGGATATTTCGAAACCGCTTTATTGCTCTGGAATACTCCCTCTTCGCATTTCGAAAAGCAGCTGTTCCCTCCCAAAACAAGCACCGAGGCCTTGGAGTTTTGGCGCCAATCGGCCGAGCATTCTACTTGGCGCGAAATTTCTTGCGCTAAGGAGGGAGGTTTGGAAAAGGATCATGCCGTGATTTTCACTGATCAGTTCTTCAAAAAAGGTTTTAAAACCCTAATCAGCGCCATCCTAACCTTCTTGGCAAAAGATTTTCAAAAACCAGAGGACATTCCTGCAGAGAATGTCTCGCTGAATTTGTTCTGGCATTGCGAGGAACTTTGGATTGCAATCGAATGCCAAATGTACAAAAAACGACTTTGTATTCAAAAATTCAATGATACAGGGTTTCCTGGAGGATCGGATCCCTATCAATTTTCCAAAAAAATAGTTGAGTGTGATCGAGATGGAATGACCTTTCCCATACAGATCGAATTTGACAGACCTGCGCACACTCTCAATCGGATAAAACTCCCGAAAGCTCTCAAGAAGCTCTATTTTGGGCCAACCCGCAAAAATACTGTAACGTATTTGGGGCCGAAGCTTTTACTGGATGCAAAAATAGCCGATCCGCTCATCAGGGAGCTTTTAGAAATTCATCGATCGAATGGCAGTCCCGAGTTTTTATGAATTAATTACAGAACTAGCATTACGTTCTTTTTTTTTCAATTGACTTAGCTTTATTAATTTCATATCATTATGTAATCACCTATTAGATCATCAAAAATTTAAATAAATATTAAACCCTTAACACCAGAACACCAAAAGCTTCCAGGATCAATCGTGCATTTGAATTATAAGCACATGTCCTTCCACAAAAAGAAAGAGAATAGCTAGCCTAATGATTTTCAACGAAAACTCACGCGTCAAAATCCCATCTATTCTGCATTTGGTTAGACTTGGCTACCAATACCTACCGCTCAAGAATGCTGTTTGGGACGAAGAAACTAATATTTTCCAAGAGCTATTCCACGCTTCCATTGCCCGGATCAATCCTGACATTGACGACAAGGATATTAAGCGATTACTGGATGAAGTCAAGCTCTCACTTGATAACGAGGATCTGGGCAAGGCCTTTCATGAAAGATTAATCGCACGCTCAGGTACCAAACTGATCGATTTCGAAGACTTTTCCAACAATAGTTTTCATGTGGTCACCGAACTGCCATACAAGAGTGATGATGACGAGTTTCGGCCAGATATTACTCTGCTCATCAATGGCATGCCGCTGGTCTTTATCGAGGTCAAAAAGCCCAATAATCGAGAAGGAATCTTAGCAGAGCGCAACCGCATTATCTCTCGTTGCAAAAATCCCCACTTCCGTCGTTTTATCAATATCACTCAACTCATGGTATTCTCGAACAACATGGAGTATGACAACGGATCGCCACACCCTATTGAGGGGGCTTTTTATGCAAGCCCTTCTTATCACGCTCCGATCTTCCACTATTTCCGCGAAGAGGAAGAGCTAAATCTCGATCATTTGCTGGCTAGCGAAGATGACGCGGTTGAAAACGAAGTTCTCCAGGATAACAACCTTAACGTTATCAAACATAGCCCGGAGTTTTTCAGCAACAAATCACCTGACACACCGACTAATCGAATCTGCACTTCTCTGTTCAGCAGAAATCGCCTATCATTTCTGCTACAATATGCCTTAGTATATGTCAATGAAGCTGAGGGCATACAAAAGCATGTCATGCGTTATCCACAGCTATTTGCAACCAAGGCTATTGAAAAAAAGCTCAATTCAGGTATCCGTAAAGGGATCATCTGGCATACTCAGGGTAGCGGCAAGACTGCGTTAGCTTATTACAATGTGCGCTTCTTAACAGACTATTTTCAGCGACGCGCTATCACTCCCAAGTTCTACTTCATTGTGGACCGCATCGACCTTCTCATCCAAGCACAACAGGAATTTTCCAGCCGTGGCTTGATAGTACACACTATCGAAACTCGCGAAGCCTTTGCTCGCGACATCAAAGCGAGCCATGCGATTCATAATCACTCCGGAAAGCCAGAAATCACCGTAGTCAACATACAGAAGTTTCAGGACGACACAGATGTGGTCCGCACAGAGGATTATGATATCAGCATTCAGCGGATCTATTTTCTCGACGAGGTTCATCGCAGCTATAACCCAAAGGGCAGCTTTCTTGCCAATTTACATCAGTCGGATCAAAACGCTATCAAGATCGGTCTCACCGGAACACCATTATTGGGGGATGATTACAACTCCCGAGCCCTATTCGGTGATTACATCCATAAGTACTACTACAACGCCTCAATTGCTGATGGCTATACCCTTCGTTTGATCCGCGAGGAGATCGCCACCAATTACAAACTCTCCCTGCAAGAGGCTCTGGCGGCCGTGGAACTCCAACAGGGCGACATCGATAAAAAATTCATCTATGCCCATCCGCGTTTTGTAGAGCCGATGCTTGACTACATCATTGACGATTTCGAGAAAAGCCGAGGAACGCTGAATGATCCTACCATTGGTGGTTTGGTAATCTGCGATAGCGCCGAGCAAGCACGGCAAATGTTCAAAATCTTCGAGACTCGTCTTAGACCGAAGATCTTTGCAATGAATTCCCGAACCGAAGGAGATTCAATCAAAGAGTTAATGATGGTTGCCGAACCAGTCCACAGTTATGCAGTACCGCAGGAGCAGGAGAACAAGGTAAAAAGCGCTGCGCTGATCTTGCACGATGTTGGTAGTAAGAAGGAACGCAAAGATTGTGTGGAGGCGTTCAAAACTGGCAAGATCGACCTCCTGTTCGTCTACAACATGCTACTTACCGGTTTTGATGCCAAAAGGCTGAAAAAGCTCTACCTTGGCAGGGTAATCCGCAAGCACAACCTGCTCCAGGCCCTAACTCGGGTCAACCGCCCTTACAATGATTTCCACTACGGGTACGTTGTCGATTTCGCAGACATCCGCAAAGAGTTCGACGCAACCAACAAGGCATATTTCGACGAGCTGCAGGACGAGCTGGGCGACGAGCTGGAGCATTACTCCCACCTGTTCAAATCCTCCAAGGAGATCGCCCATGAGATCGAAAATATTAAGGACATTCTGTTCCGCTTCAATATCGAAAACGCCGAGGTCTTTTCGCAGCAGATCAGCCTGATCCAGGATCGCACCACGGTTCTTGCCATCAAAAAAGGGCTATCTGATGCTCGCAGTCTCTACAATCTGATCCGTCTACAAGGCGAATACTCATTCCTAAAGCAGCTTGACTTTCGAAAGCTTAACCAGCTATACCAAGAAACCTGCAATCACCTTGACCTATTGAATCTAAAGGAGAGTATCGAATCAGGCGTCGATACCAGAAACCTTCTCAATATAGCATTGGAAGATGTGTTGTTCCTATTCACCAAGGTCAAAGAAGAAGAGTTGGTGCTGGCAGACAAGTTGAAGAATATCTTACGACAAACCCGTGAGATTCTGGCCGACAATATTGACCAGCAGGACCCAAAGTTCATCACGCTGAAGGAAGAGCTGGAGAGGCTGTTCAAAAAGAAGAAACTGAACGAAGTGACCCAAGAAGAGATGAATACTAACATAAATGCACTCAACACAATCCACGAGAAGGCCAAAGAGCTGAATCGGCAGAACAACCAGCTTCGGGCCAAATATCGAGGCGATCCCAAATATACCCGTATCCACAAACGTCTGCTAGAGCACAACGCACCACGGGTAAAAGAACGCCACCTTTTCGATGCACTTTCTGGCGTCAAGCAGCAGGCCGATGTCCTGGTAATGCAGAACACCCAGTTGCTGGCCAACGAAAGCTACTTCGAACGAATGATGATGACGCTAGTAATCGATGAATTCCGTAATCGCCAAAAAATCGAACTCAATCCGAACACCACCTCCACCATAAACCGGCTACTGGTAGCCGAATATATGAATGAATTCACCTCGGGCAATAGATTAGGAGCACCTGCATGATAACACAAGATTTCGAAAAAAGAACCAGACTATTGATCGATAGTCTTAAAGGGATCTGCGCCGCCTATGGTCTCGGCAATGACGGCAACGAGTTCAAGATCATCACTCAGGTCTTTCTCTACAAGTTTTTGAACGATAAATTCGCCTTTGAAGCAAAACGCATTAATCCCAAACTGGCTGAGACTGAAAGTTGGGAACAAGCTATAGCAGAGTTCAGCGCCGATGAGCTAGAGATGCTGCAACTACAGATAGGGCCCGATACCGCCCGCTTGAAACCAGAGCATTTTATTGCTCATCTCTTCAGCAAACAGAATGCACCGGAATTCGCCAAGCTGTTTGACGACACCCTGCGCGATATTGCCATCACGAACAACGATATTTTCGCGGTCAAGACGGAAGGCGGCGCCAAAGTTACCCTCTTCGACCGGGTGAGCAATTACATCACAGATGAATCAAAGCGCGATAACTTCTGTCGTGCCCTTATCAACAAGCTGGTGGATTTCAGCTTCGAGCGCATCTTCACCCAGAAGTATGACTTTTATGCTACCCTCTTCGAATACTTGATTAAGGATTATAATAAAGACAACGGAGGAAAGTACGCTGAGTATTACACCCCGCATGCAGTAGCCAAGATCATGGCTGCCATTCTAGTGCCTGAAGACAGCCGAGGCAAGGTCACCAATGTAAACTGCTACGATCCCTCGGCTGGTTCTGGGACCCTCCTAATGAACCTGGCCCATGCCATTGGTGAGCAGCGTTGTGCCATCTACTCACAGGACATCTCCCAAAAGTCCTCCAGCTTACTTCGCCTGAACCTGATTCTGAATAACCTGGTTCACTCCATTCCCAACATAATCCAAGGCAATACCCTACTCCATCCCTACCACCGGGATGGCAAGGCGCTGAAAAAATTCGACTACATCGTTTCCAATCCGCCTTTCAAAATGGATTTCAGTGATTTCAGAAATGACCTAGACGCCAAGGAATATCAGACTCGTTTCTTCGCTGGAATACCAAATATCCCCAAGCAGGCCAAGGATAAAATGGCCATTTACCAGCTATTTTTGCAGCACATTATCCACTCACTTAAGCCCGGAGGCAAGGCAGCAGTCGTGGTGCCCACCGGTTTTGTTACCGCCCAGTCAGGAATCGACATGAAGATCCGTCAGAAACTGGTGGACGATAGAATGCTGGCCGGAGTGATATCCATGCCGAGCAACATCTTTGCCACCACCGGTACAAATGTCTCCATCCTTTTCATCGATGACAGCAACAAGGAAAAGGTGGTGTTGATCGACGCCTCCAACCTCGGCACAAAGGTCAAAGACGGCAAGAACCAAAAGACGCTGCTCTCCAAAGAGGAGGAAGACAGGATTATTGCCACCTTCAATGGCAAAGAGGCTGTGGAGGATTTCTCTGTGGTGGTCGGCAACGACGAGATCACAGCCAAGAACTATTCTCTAAGTGCCGGGCAGTACTTCGAGGTAAAGATTGAGTATGTGGACCTGACCCCAGCGGAATTCGCTGCTAAGATGCAGGGCTTTAGTGACAATTTGGAGTGGCTGTTCAAGGAGTCCGGAGAGCTGGAGCATGAGATCATGAAACAGTTACCAGGGTTACGATATGGTAGATAATCAGCACTATAAATTAGCAGATCTATCCATTGATATATCATATGGTTATACCGCAAGCGCAGCCGCAGAACCCGTTGGCCCAAAGTTTTTGCGAATTACTGACATACAAGGCGGGGTAGTTAATTGGAGCTTGGTCCCTTTTTGCAAAATTAGTGACAATGATTTAAGTAAATATCTTCTTGAACAGGGGGATATTGTAATAGCAAGGACAGGAAACAGCACTGGAGAAAATTACATTTATACAGGAAATTTTCCAACAGTATTTGCTTCATATTTGATTCGAATAAAAATTAATCAGGCTATTGCTGACCCTTTTTTTGTTTGGTATCAAATGCGCACCCCTGCTTGGTGGAACTTTATTAATTCTTATGGAACCGGATCTGTGCAAGCAGGCGCCAATGCAAAAATCATTGGTCAATTCCCTATGACAATGCCTACACTCACTGAGCAACTAAGAATTGCTCGTTTTTTAAAAACCATCGACGCCAAAATCGAACTCAACAACCGCATCAATTCCGAGCTGGAAGCATTGGCCAAAACCCTGTACGACTTTTGGTTTGTGCAATTCGATTTCCCTGACGAGAACGGCAAGCCCTATAAATCCTCCGGCGGGAAAATGATCTGGAATGAAACCCTCAAACTCTACATTCCTGAGGGGTGGACAGATGCTGAACTTAAAGATATTGCAAATATAACAATGGGTCAATCACCTCCCGGCGATTCCTACAATGATGATAATAAAGGAGTAGTTTTTTATCAAGGTAGCACAGATTTTGGATATCGTTTTCCAACTGTTCGTCAATATACAACATCGCCAACTCGATTTGCCAAAGAATGTGACATTCTTTTAAGTATAAGAGCACCGGTAGGAATGTTAAATATCGCCAATGAAAAGTGTTGTATAGGTCGCGGTCTTGCTGCTTTAAATAGTAAGGACAATTGCATTTCATACCTTTTTGGAGTGATGATAAATCTTAAACAAATATTTGACAGAAGAAATGTAAACGGAACTACTTTTGGTTCAATAACAAAAGACGATTTATCTTCATTAAATGTAATCAAACCAAAAAAAAGTGTTTTAAATCAATTTAACAAACTGATGAATCCTGTTTTTGAAAAACAAAATATAATTGAATTAGAAAACAAAAATTTATCTAAACTTCGTGACTGGTTAATTCCAATGCTAATGAATGGCCAGGTCACAGTGACGTAAAAGAAGGAACATTGAGGCTGGTAAAGATTTTACCTGATTCCCGAAAACGACAGGGCCGGGAATTTCTCCAGGCCTCTATAAATTTTAGCAACAAAAAAATGACTAAAAAAAACAGAAAAAGAGATGGCGATTTCTTACAAAGTACAATCGATAAGCTTGCAAAACGAGCGGCGTATCATTGCTCAAATTGTCGAATTTCAACTTTGTCTGCATCCGAATTTAATGATTACGACCACGCTCATACAGGACAAGCTGCACACATTATTGCAGCAGCCCCAAATGGTCCCAGAGCGAAAAATGACCTAATACCTAAAGAAAAAAGCTCTATTGCTAACGGCATTTATCTTTGCGAGATATGCGCGAAACTAATTGATGCTAATCGAGGAAAAGATTATCCCCCTAAGCGTCTTCAAAAAATGAAAAACGATCACGAAAGACTCACTAGAATAGGCATCATTCCAATGTCACCGGAACGCTTCGCTAAGATCATAGGGTATGATGATCAAAAAAGTGCCGCATCTCTCGTAGTTAAGCCGGACCTAGCTCTTCGTTTTGTGTATCCAAAATGTTCTGCTTTGGTTTTAATCAACCAATCATCTGTTGTAGCGAAAGATATCAAATGGACAGTCGCCATTTGGAATATGGACCTTCCTGATCGCAACGACCCTTTACCAATTCCAGTAAGCACTTTCGATTGGATTAGGCCCCATAATAGAAGTGGGCCCCAAGATCTTTTCAATAGTCCTCATATAATACCTCTGCTCAAATCCGGAGACCGGCTCTTTGGATCAGCATCCGTCTGCTCACCAAGTTGCATTCGCGGAAGAACCTATATCATTTATATAGTTTGGGGCAAAGACGGATGGTTCGCAGAAGTAGAGGAGGAAGAATCTGGAAATATTCTGATCCCCCCAAATTTCTTGAAGAACACGAGAGATCAATATTTCAAGGCTTTAGAAGCCATGATTCCAATAAAATCTAGAATCCTCATAACCAACAGCTAGATAAAAAGGATTTCAGTTTCTCTGAATCCAAAGTTCTGAATACGTCTCTCCACCTCCATTTAGTTTTAGGCTTCACTTTTTGGAGTGAAGTCTTATATTTACTTCCAACAACCAAACATGCAATTCATGTCCTTCCCCTAACATCGGGAGGAGGACTTTAAAACAACTAAATCTTTGAAGGTAAATTGATTGCAAATATTTTCATTGCTGAACGACCTTAAATTTCACAAAAAGATGCTATTTTTGTGAAATCACGAGATAATTCTATTGCCATTTTCACAAAAAGATGCTATTTTTGTGAAAAATAGAGGCAATCAAAATGCGCCAAAGTATTGAAATCATGGTAAAAAATAGAATTATCGAGCATGGTCGCTGGGTGGTGTTTTACCCCGATGCATTTTTCGGATCTGGGTAGTGATGCCTCTATTCGAAAGGCTCTTTCACAACTTCAAAAACAAAACATCATCCGACGGCTTGCCCAAGGTGTTTATGATTACCCTAAAATGCATGACCTATTGGGTACAATTCCTCCTGATTTGAATGAGGTCGCTAAGGCAATTGCGGAAAAAAACGGGGTTCAAATTCAACCTGCTGGAGCTCATGCTGCCAATTTAGTTGGCCTTTCTGTACAAGTTCCTGGTCGGGTTATATTTTTAACTGAAGGCCCATCCAGGAAAGTCAAAATTGGTAATCAAGAAATCATTTTTAAAAAGACCACGAAGAAAATCATGTCTTCTGCCGGAACTAGAGAAGGTCTTCTGATTCAAGCCTTGAAAAATTTAGGAAAAGATCACATTGACCAGATAGCACGTGCGCAAGTTTCAAAATTCCTCAAAGACTCAACTGAAAAAGAAATTAGACAAAACATGAAATTTGCTCCTGCGTGGATACGAATCCTTGTTTTTGAAATTATGGAGCTTAAACCATGAATGAGATCCATCTTTTATCTAAAGATGAACGGGAACTTTTCTTTAGAGCTGCAACTGATATCAAGAACATGCCTTTTGAAATTATTGAGAAAGACTATTGGGTCGTATGGGTTTTAGAAAGGCTGTTTTCGCTAGAGAAGATGAAGCCTCACCTCACCTTTAAGGGAGGTACGTCCCTTTCAAAAGTATATGGATTGATTGACCGTTTTTCAGAAGATATCGATCTTTCAATCGAAAGAGAATTCTTTGGTTTTGGTGCACCCCATGACCCTGAAAATGCACCTTCCAAAAAAAAACAAAACGCTATCATTGATAATCTTTCAAAAGCTTGCTCCAATTACGTGCAAACTGCAGATGCTAGCTGATCTTAAAGACGCCTTTGCTGCAAAACTTGGAACAACCGAAGGATGGCAAGTCTTCCCTGATCAAGAAGACCCAGATGCCCAAACATTATTATTTGAATATCCAAGCAAAACCTCAAAAGCTGGATACATTCGTCCGCTTGTGAAAATCGAAATTGGTGCAAGATCAGAACACTGGCCTGTCAGCGAACATAAAATACGGAGCTATGTTAAAGAGGCGTTAAAAGAGAAAATTCATGAATCTGAAATATTGATTCGGGTACTGAATGCTGAACGAACTTTCTGGGAGAAAGCGACAATCCTTCACCAATATGCACATTTACCTGAAGATAAAAAGCTTCCGCCACGAATCTCAAGGCATTATTATGACTTTTTTCGTTTACTAAATTCGGAAATTAAGGAGAAGGCACTTATTGAGACAGCTCTACTTGAACGAGTTGCCATCCACAAAAGCATTTACTTTGCATCAAGTTGGGCAAACTACGGAACAGCCCGAAAGGGGACCTTAAAGCTTTTCCCCCCTCCGAGAATTCTTAAAAGAGCTTGAAAAGGATTATGTTCTGATGGAGGCCATGTTTTTCAGGGAAATTCCAGAATGGGAATTAATTCTAAAAACAATCGAAAAATTTGAAAACGAGTTCAATGACGTAATAAGGATTAGTTATGTGTAATAAGCCAGAAGTTGTTCATCTAGAGGTTTCGATAGATAGGCAAACATACATTTTGGCGTCTTTAAGCTTTAATAAAAAGAGAGGAGAATTTTCTTATCATTTTCATCATTCGGCGTCATCCCCTAAAAAGCATTTAGTTTGTGAAACCGGTGAGTATAATGACCGAAAGGATCACATTACGTGGCATGACAAATTAGTCCATACTACAGATAATAAACAGGCTACTGATGAGATCGTATATCAAAATGGTCCGCTCTTGCTGAATCTTCCAATTTTAACTCCCTTATTTGTAGAATCAATTTATTTAGAAAAGGATCCATCAATTCTCCGAGAGAAAGCTCATCTAGATCAAAAGGGTAATGCTTCACACCTAAGAATTTTAAATCTTGATACAGCCAAAAATTTCAGAGTTTAGTTGTTCTCCTCGTTCCATCCGTAATGGGTTCCGCAAACGCCCTATTTGGCCTTCAGTTTTTGAACACTCCCGAAGGATTTGTCCGGCCGCCACTCTTAGCTGACCTCTGGGATATACAAAATCCCCTAATTCCTATTAGAGATGTTTGGGAAGGATGGGAAATTTTAATATTCACTACATTTTATACCCGTACGCTCCTTTCAAATCCTCCTCCTGAAATTGGAATGAGCTTTCGTTTGCCAGACTACCAAAACATTCCTGCCGCACTTACTGATCTACTACTCCAAACACAAGCCATGCAATATAGAGAAGCTTTAATAGAGATTCTCACCCAACGACTTCAAGCAGTTACATCGTGAAGAATCCGTACAATATTTTGAGAAATAAGAAGCCTAGACCAGAGAAAAGTTCTGAATGCATCTCTCACCTCCAATTGGACCCTTTTTATATAGTACAAAATGGCTCACGGATATCCATGAGCAGTTTTTTACCTTCCAATTTCACGTTCTGAAAGACAAATTCAAAAGTCTATTGATGGTAAAGCATTTACGGTTAAACTGTTTATGAGATAATGAGATGTTTATTCTAAACTCCACTAACAGAATCTTAAATTTAAACCCATTGATTGTAACCAAAAAGTTACAATCTGCCAAGGTCATCATCATTAGGAAATCTTAGTGCTTCTCTCCACCTCCATGCCGTTCAACGCGATTTGCTAAACGATACCCAATCCATCCAGATGCTGCCGCGAAGGCAGCCCAGATGAAACCAAATCCTGCCGTAGTAACACCTAGCGCACGAATTCCATTAATCGACAAGGTAGAAAGAATATCGCCCGCACGCCATACTACTGTATCCACAGCATTTTTCCCCTTATAACGCAAATCACGCGAGACTAGAGTGTACAGTGTTTCTCGCGCGGGCTGATCCATTCCATGCGCAAGAGATCGCGTGATGATCAATACTAATGCCACACTTGGCATTCCCAGAATCAGTGTATAGGGATCGTGGAAAAGTGTCATCGCTAAACAGGCAGCTACGACGATGCTAGCACTTATCGCAAACACCAAGCCGGCTCCATAGCGCACAAGCAACCAGCGGGTCACTGTCAACTGAACGACGACTTGGATGATGTTTGAGTATAGATCCATAGTTGCTGCAAAGTACGTCCGGGCAATGGCATCATTGTGGAAAGTGGCTCCTGAATAATCTGTGACTAAAACATAAGCGATAGTCCCAATGGCATCACTCAACAGCATAAGCAAAGCCATGTTACCGATAAAATGATTGGCAACAATTTGTTTTAAGCCATCTAACATTCCACCCCCAATAGCAGCTTCGTTCCCTGCTTCATGGCGGTGGACTCCATACTTATGCGCCCAATTTCCAAGAAATAGAACGCAAATGACAGCCACTATCAGTAAACCTGTTGAGACTGCCAATAAGAATGCCAATCCGATCTTGGCAACTAAACTCTGCGTGATGATGGGACCTGTCACAGCTCCAAAAGTTCCCCCAAGGGCAATGATGGGAAACAAACGGCGAGCTTGCGCATCATTCCAAATGTCGGCCATAAAGCTCCAAAATACCGAGACTGCAAACAGATTAAAGACACTCACCCAAACAAAGAATAGGGCGCCTAGATTTTTTGGGGATAGCAAACCTGGGTTATGAAACAAGGGGATAAAAACTAACTGACATCCTATAAAAAATAGGTAAACAAAAGGCATAATCACACGACGTGGCCAGTTGGATACTAGCCATCCAAACAGGGGCGTCAGCAGCAAAGTCGCTATGAAGGTAGCAGCAAAAAACCAAGGCAATTGCCCCGAGCCTACTTCAGCAGCCAGCTGGTCGCGCATAGGCCGAATGACATAGTAGGCCCCAAGAATGCAGAAATAATAGATGAAGGAAAGGATGACCGCATACCATTCCTCAGCCTTTATCCGCATCAGATGTTTATTATTTCTTGATATCATGAACCTCTTGATAAGCAGATGAACATTAGTTTGCTATTGAATGATCGTCTGACACATCACTCATCCAATTGTCACTATCCCAAGAAGAAATAAAGAAAGAAGATAGAATATCTTCATAGAGACTTCGATGTAGCTTACTTCATAAAATAGCAAGGTTGCTGTTTTGTGAAGAAAAAATCAAGGACAATTTAATTCATGAAATAATGATTTTTCTATTTTGTGAAGTTGTTGCACCAATTGCACCAAATTAACAGCAATTGCACCAATTGCACCAAAGCTACAGTGATTCCCGCTGTATCATAAGTGTTGCAGAATAAGTACGATGAAAAAAAGGGAACAGCATCTCTCCACCTCAAATTGCTCAGATAGCGTCTTTTCTTATCTGAAATTCCTCATATTGGGTCACCCGTTTTGCGAGGAACCCAATCTTTTGTCTAATTCCTAGCGTACAACGTTCTATTTTTCATTGTCTTAAGCTGCAAAAAATGGTACTTCATAGAGATGTAAATGCCATTGTCCATTGGTCCATAATGTCCATGGTGTCGATAATGTCCATTGTCCATTCGTCCATTGTCCATAATTTGAAGAATAATGAGCAGAACATTGTTAAAAAATCTTAGCCCAGCCAATTTTGCTTTCGTGATGTCTACGGGCATCGTTTCCATTATTTTTAGTAAAGAAGACTGGCCTAATCTGTCCTTGCTGTTTTTGATCATAGGATTGCTAGGCTATTTAGCCCTTATCGCTTTATTTATAAGCAGATTCGTCCTGCACAAAATGGAAATTCTCGAAGACTTCAAAGATATTCAGAAAATGTTCAAATATTTAACATTCAGCGCTGGATCCAATACATTGGGAGTCAGCTTCTGCCTTTCCGGATATGATCACGTTGGATTAATTCTTGGCTCTATAGGGGTTATTTCAACAATCGTCCTAACCTATATCCTATTTTGCAGTCTCTTTTTTCATATTCAAGCTTCCATTCAAGCCATCAGCCCCTTCTGGTTATTGCTTGCGATCGCAAACCACTCTTCGGGAATTGTGATCACCACTCTTTGGGAAAAGGGAATAATCGATCAGAATATCTTCTTGTTGCTGGCGTTCTGTTTTTGGACATTCGGAGTTTTTCTCTATTTGATTTTCATGACATTAAATATGTACCGGATGATTTTCTTTCCCTTTGTTGGTGAAGACATGGATCCCTGCTATTGGACATGCATGGGAGCCGCTGCAATTGCAGCTGTGGACGGCAACCAGTTTCTTCTCCTAAACAATGCGCCTCTAATATTTGATGTCATCAAGCCTGTTATGGAAGGGATGATTTTATTCTTATGGTGCTGGGGGACAGCCTGGATTCCCATTTTGTGTTTGATGGAGTTGTGGAAAGTTGCCTATTTTAAAGTTCCCTTTCACTATCAGCCT
Organism: uncultured Parachlamydiaceae bacterium; assembly: GCA_963801335.1. Taxonomy (GTDB): domain Bacteria; phylum Chlamydiota; class Chlamydiia; order Chlamydiales; family Parachlamydiaceae; genus CAWDEQ01. The sequence continues at coordinate 276,063 of CAWDEQ010000001.1, forward strand.
TCTCTTTGGGCCATGGTTTTTCCTCAAGGAATGTATATGACTGCTACATTGGCGTTAAATTCGCACATGAATATCGCGTTTCTTCAAGAAGTCGTTCAAATATGGCTTTGGATTACCTTTTTTGTCTGGTGTCTCGTAGCCTATATGAGTCGACTAAATCCCTTTTCCAATTAAATTATATTCATTGCCAAATTTAAAGCTTTCTGATATCCTCAAACAAAAGATGTGCACATAAAGAGACAGTTGCATAAGTCAGGTTCTGTCGATTTTCGGGTTCTTTTGAGCCGATTTTCCATTATTTTTTGGGGGGTAATATACGAAAGCTGATATTACCCCCCAAAAAATAATGGAAAATCGGCTCAAAAGAACCCGAAAATCGACAGAACCTGACTTATGCAACTGTCTCTAAAGGTCCCTAAATAAATTTCAAGGAGATACATATGTCAATTATAACACCAACATCCCCAACAACCTCTACACCTCCACCAATGACAACTCCAGCGGCTGCTGCACCAAGCTCAAGCCCACAAAATAATGCTGTAACAGCTGCTGCAACAGCTGCTCTAACATCGGCACAATTGGCTCCTGCATCCCCTGCAAAACCAATAAGTGCGGATAAAGTGGATAAGGAGGCACCTCCTCCTCGCTTAGCAAAGCAAATCATATCGACATTTGAGATGATCGCAAAATTGAAAACAGATTTTGATAAAAAATATCCAGAAACGGAATCTGGCCTGCAGTCCATGTACAAAATACAGCAACGTGTTTTAGATGAAGCTAAAAAGGCGTTGCCCGCGGAGTTTAAACCTCCTGAAGAAGCGAGTCAATTGAAAGAGCTTTTAACGAAGCTTACAGGCTTTAAAGAAGACTTAGAGAAAAAACATACAGAGTGGAAAAATACGACTGATAAAAGTAAAAAAGCGACTCTTGAAGCTTCTCTGAAAGGCGAATTTGAAGATATGAAAGCTACCTATGCAAAATTCTCAGGCGAAGCAACAAGACTCGTATCCAGTGTCGCTTCCAGTTGGAAAGCCTATAAGGAAGCAAATGCCCAAGCCACATTGCCAATTACCGCAACGGAAAATGATCAAATTAAAGCTAAAGATGCTACAACTGCTCAAGCAGTTCAGAAGGATGTCATTGATGCCTATAACCAAAGAGTGAAAGATAACAATGTATGGACAGCTTCATTCAAGGAAGACCTCAAAGCAGTGGGTTTATATTTTGAACTGAGCGCGATGGTTATCGGAATTTTTGGACCAGCACTGGTAGCAGAGCTAGCAGGAAAAGTTATATATGAAGTAGTTGAAGTATCCTTTGTTCCAGTGAGCTTCCTAGGAAGTTTGTGGAACGGAAAACCAAAAACATTCAACAACCTTGCTCCTCACCCCTGGGGAGGAAAGCAACCACCTTCAATCGGATAAACCTTATTCCGTCCACTCTACCCAGGCCTTGCGGCCTGGGCTTTAGACGTGTAAAAAAGCCCTTCCCATCCCCCCCGAAAGGGTTGATGAGAAGGGCTTTTTTGCGCGTCTGTCTCGGCGTCTGTAATAAAAGCCTTAATGGGTGAAGGAGATGTTTACTTTCAAGGGGAACTTATGCCAGCGCAGAAGGCCTTAGCCATGAATGGGCTCACTTCCCTCGTTCCTTTGGGAAAAGATTCTCTTTCAATCATGAGTTCCAATGCCTATTCGTCGGCACTAGCAGCTCTACTAATTCATGACATCGAACATTTATTGGATAAATCCGATCTTGTTTTTAGCTTGAGTTTAGAAGCGCTCAATGGAAATATCGCCCCATTTCTTCAGGAAGTGCAAAATGCAAGACCCTATGAAGGGCAAAAAATATCTGCAAAAAATATCCGGAATGCCCTTGAAGGAAGTTTTCTTTGGCAAGCCTCATCTACAAGAGAGCTGCAAGATCCTTTAAGCTTTCGATCTGTCAGCCAAATCCATGGCACAGTGCGCGACTTATTAAAATCGACGAAGCAAAAACTTACGCTTCATTTAAATTCTTCCGATGACAATCCTTTAGTTGTATTAAATTCGGCAGTACAAGGTTCAACAGATCAAGAAAACAGTTATTATCTTCACGATTTTTCTGGTGCTGTCATTCCTACAGCTAATTTTGAAACCATCAATTGGACTATAGATTTCGAGGCGTTAGCTATAGCCTTAAGCCATCTTTCGCATGCATCTACCCAGCGAATGCTGCGTCTTTCATCTGAAAAATTTACTCACCTTTCGCGCTTTTTAGCGCCAGATTCTGATGCTATTGCATTTGGAGCGGTGCAAAAAAGTTTTGTAGCTTTAGACGGAGAAATAAAAGCGTTGAGTATGCCAGTCTCACGCGACCTCGTCCCTATAGCGGGCGAAATTGAAGACTTATCCACCAATCTTCCCCTCGTCTTGCAGCGAACATGCAAAATTATAGATAATCTTTACTATATTTTAGGCATGGAGCTGATGCATTCTTCTCAAGCGATTGATTTAAGAAGAAAAGAAAGCCCCTCACTGCATCTCGGCAAATGGACACAAGAACTCTATAAGCATTATCGAACTGACGTAAGCTTTATTGAAAAAGATCGTTCACTGTCTGGCGATATCGAAAAATCCTACATCTTTGTATCAAAGAAATGGCCAGGGAAACTGGTTTCTCTAGATTGTGTATTTAAAAATAAGTAGTCGCTTCATAAGCATTGGTTTATACCGGCATCTAGTGGTACAAAATTATTCATTTTAATTAGATGCCGGTATACCCACCTTCTTCCTTTTTCTGCTGAATAGTTTCGGGTAAATGCGAAGGAGCGATGAAAACATAGGCTTTTCCTTTTTTAATCATTTCCATCAGACCCTTTTCATGCAAATCTTGTAAATCATGCCTTGCTGTTTCATACGCAATGCTGTGACTATTCTTATGAGCCTCAATTGTGTATTTTGCCCCTGGATGACGTAAGGCATGGGCAAGCAAAATTTCTTGTCTATAATTCAAATTATTATAATCTTTGATTAAAGACTCTACCTCATTTAACTCTTTTGCCTTACGTTCTACGTATAGGTGAAGTGACTGAATAGACTTTCGGATTATTTCAATTTGGTGAACAATAAAGTAAGTAAGATCGTTTTGGTCTGTCTCAGTATAAAGAAAAGCCTCACCATATTTTGCAGGTGCCTTCAGAATAATCTCTGAGATAGAAATGAATTCAAAAAGCCAGTAGCCATGACGCAGCATTAACCAATAAAATAGCGCGCGCGCTGTTCGTCCATTACCATCGACAAACGGATGATCATAAGCCAACCAAAAATGAAGTATAGTTGCTCGTATAACAGGATGGACAAACTGTTCGGGGGTTTTTCCATTTGCAAAATCACACATCGTCTGTAAGCGCTGATCCAATTCCGCTGCACGGGGTGGTTCATGTAAAATAGCCCCCGAGGATGTATCCTCGACTACTATTGCTTCTTCCTCTGTTCGAAACCTTCCTGCAGCATCGGATTTATCTAATGTTCCATCCGTAATCATCGAATGAATTTCAAATACAAGTTCTTTTGTTAGTGGCAAGTCCTTCCAAATTCTTATCTTTCCCATTGTGCGATAATTGTTCAGGATCATCTGTTCGCTTTTATCCCTTGGCGCCCGACCCGATCTCAGCATATCTTTTGCCACTCGACGAGTTGTCGCAGCTCCTTCAATTTGACTGGATGTGATGGCCTCTTCAATCAAGGAGTGAACGATGTACTGATCTCGTGTCTGGGGATTAACTATAGCCGCAGGAGCTTCAATAGCCCCACCTGCCCCGAAATCAATGTGGTGCAACTGTTCCATAACGTTATCAGTAAGATTGTAGAAAAAAAGATCTTGCCTGCTTTTATCCCACAAAGGCACTGATTTATATCCTAATAGGCGTTGCATCTTAATTCCTGCCCACCACTCAAGCAGAGTCAATCCATTTGGAGGCGGGATATGTCGCAATATATCCCAATGGCGGTATTTACCTTCTCTTTCTGTTTTTATTCCTTTCTCTCGAATGAGCTTGATTTTCTCTCGAGAGGTAAAAATCTCCAGTTCTTGATCCCGAACGTCAGGTGGTTTTTTTGGCATCTTCATATTTTTCTACCAATTTTTAATATAATAGTAGCAAATTCAAATTCGGCTGTCAACTACCAATTTTGTAAATTTTGGTAGCAAACTGGGACGTTTGAGCCTAAATTCACTTAATCCCCTAGGGTATTTACTAATTTAGTAGATTTTAGTAGGAAATTAGTAGATGAATTTTCTGGTCGAATGAAAGCTCTCTTAAACTCGGACTAGGCAATCAAAGAGAGCGCGCCAAATCCAAAGAGGATAGAACCAGATATCTTGTTCAGCAAAATGGAGGATTTTGCGCTCATTTTTTCTCGGAAAAAAGCGGCTGTTAAACTTAGAATGATCCACCAGGCTGCTGATCCAAGAAAGACTCCCAAAGTTGTCGTGAGAGCATCGGCGATGCTTGAGTTTTCATGACCGATTCCCAAACCCGCATAAATGGCCGCGAAACTCATGATCGTCATGGGATTTGTGAGCGTCAAGAAGAAGGTCGCGAAGAAAGCGCGGGAATTTGTTAGGCTGACCCCTTCGCTGGTTGAATTTGCTGCTTTTGCAAAAAATGTATAGATACCAAGGTAGCATAAGAAAAGAGCTCCGGCAATTTGAAGATAGGTCCCATGCGCTTTCAAAAATGTGCTGACGGCTGTTACTCCAAAGCCTGCCAATGCACCATAGAGGGCATCAGCAGAGGCAGCCCCTAGACCTGTAACAAGTCCGCATAAAACTCCAAAAGTGAGGACATTCCTTATGCACAGCAATCCAATAGGACCGACAGGCATCGCAATTGAGAAACCGATCATCAAACCTTTGAAAAGTAGTTCTAAAGCCATATATAGTAAATATTATACCTATTATTCAAAAGAAAGTCAAGGATCAATGCCACTAATTAAAATGATTATTTGTTATTGACCCTCACGTAACGTGATTCTCTATTATTTGCTTATCCTTTAAAATCAATGGGATATTGAAGGAGAAAAGCAATGGCTTATACAGTGACAAAATTGGCTCAACTATCGGGCGTGAGTGTCCGTACATTGCATTGGTATGATGAAGTGGGTCTCTTAAAACCCGCTTATTATGGTTCCAATGGGTATCGATACTATGAAGAGAAACAACTCTTGATACTGCAGCAAATCCTCTTTTTTAGGGAGCTCGGTTTCGAGCTAAAGAAAATTGAGAAAATCCTTGGTAGAAGCGATTTTGACACGATTACAGCTTTAAGTTCGCATCGAAAGCTCCTGGAAAGGGACCTAGAAAGAACTCAAAAGCTACTCAAGACCATTGACAAAACAATCAAACACTTACAAGGAAGAAGAAAAATGAAAGAATTCGAAATGTATGAAGGCTTTGATAAGGAAAAACAAAAGGAATATGAAAAACAACTCATCGAACGCTTCGGTGAGAAGGTAAAAAAGACCTTTGCCGAGTGTAAGCGGAACGTCAAGAATTGGACTAAGAGCGATTGGGAAAAATCGCAAAAAGAATTCGATGAAATTTGCAGGGATCTTGCACAGAAGATGGAGAAGCACGCAAAACCAGACTCTAGTGGGGTTCAAAACGTGATTCGCCGACACTTTCAGTGGCTCAAAAAGTTTTGGACACCAACAAAGGAGTCCTATCCAAGCCACGGTCGTCTCATTATAGAAACAGACCTGAGAAAGGCCTACGAGGCCTATCATCCTCAAATGCCGGAGTTCCTGGCTGAGGCCATGCAACTATTTGCTGAAAAAGAACTTGTTTAATAGTAAACCCGAGAGCCAGATTTTTTCTGGCTCTTTCTTCCTCTCTTTATCATCTCATCCATTCCTTAGCTCTGTCCAATTGATCTTCGCAAACCCTGCTTATCAAGGAGCAGTGGCCATAGCCATAAACTAATAAATAGCTAACCTCTTTATCAACACCCACTTTAGGAAATACAGTATTTAACGGTATCGCCAAAGAATCCTCCGTAGTTCCATAAAAAGCATATTTTCTTTTCGTGCCTTCTTGGAGAGGCTGTTGCATGGCATCGAGTATCTCACGCGCTTTCTGACTTCCAAAGGATAATTCTTCTGAAAGAGTCTTGCGAATTCCCCAAAAAAACTTTAAAAAAGAACTGTTATGGATCGCTGTCATTTTGGTGGAACCAAAATGGACGCCTGCAATTGTTGAAACCATTACTCTTGATGCCGGAGCCAATGCCCTTAATTGATTATCTAATTTGTGAACAATTCTTCCGCCATTGGAAGTGCCTAGAAGGCAAATGGGGTTATTAGGAAATTTTTTGGCATAATCGACTACTTTTTCTAAAATTGGGTTTGTTGCGTCCTCTACAGAACAATTTCCATTGTGAGGCACATAAGGAATGAAAAGATCATGATTGGGTTGTTCTCGTAGAATTTTATCGCGGTGTTCATCCCAAACAGCAGGATGACTTTTTAGACCATGGACAAGCACATAGAGGCCTTGGCTTTCGGCTTTCCAAACCTTCTCTTTATCACACCGGTCATATTTGGCAAAGAAACAACAAGATACGAATCGTGGAATCATGCTGAACATGAAGGCAATTTCTCTAAAAATACTGCAAATAAAGTCTTTAATTTTACAAATCTTAGAGCGCCGATCGATGATCTGCAGATCCTGTTCATTGTAAATGTAAGGAGTATCCTCTGATTGAGAATTTTCAACTTGAGTATAATTTAAAGGAAAACTTTTATTATATGTTAATAGTGAAATACAATTCATATTCACACATTTTTAATATAAAATGAAATAATGCGTGAATATTAGAAATATGTCAAGTTGAGAATCTCGCTTAAGAAAAGAATATCATTTAGAGAAAACTTGCGAACCTGTGGCCTGCGCTACCCAGGGCCGAAGGCCCGGCAGTTGTAAAGCCCAGGCCGCAAGGCCTGGGTATCGTGAAGGGTTAGATTTGAGGACCGAAGGTCCGACACAAATGTGTCCCGTATTAGTGCCGGACCTTCGGTCCTCCTCTTCTGCCATCCGCTATACCCAGGCCTTGCGGCCTGGGCTTTACAACTGCCGGGCCTTTGGCCCTGGGTTTCGCAGGCCACAGGTTCTCGTTCACGGTCTTACAAAGTCAAGAAAATATCTAGCATTTTTGCTCATGTTCTTTTAAACTCGCCTCTTCGCATTAACAAAATCTGCACTGATATGTCTACTGCTTCAATTGATAGCACTCCAAAAGCTGTTTGCAGCATACGCTGTTCCCCATCAAACGCGCTGCATTTTGAATGTTCTGAAAATGCCGCTATTCCAAAATTTCTTACGCAGATCTATGACAACTTCGTCCTCGACTGGAGGGCGGGTTGGTTTCGGCTTGCAGCGGAAAGACCTCTGCTGAATCAAGAGCCCACCCTGAAATTCTGGCAGGAAATTGCTGCTCATTTTCTTACTTTGCTATGCCATATGCCTGCAGAATCGGCGTGCGCTTCCATACCTCCTCCGAATAATGCCTTAATCGAGGAATGGATTTTGCGTGCCCCGCCAATGATGGGTGGAGAGTATCTTTCTGTTGATCGGATACTAAAACTGTGGCAGGAGCTCAACGAATGGTTTTTAGCAGCTTCAAAAGAATTAGGAATTCAGCAATTCCTTGAAGCACGCGCGCCTCTCTGGCGACAAGTAGGGCGAGTTTGCTTTCATCTGGCAGAAAACAAAAAGGACACGGCCCGTCCCTTTGCCTTTCTAGCTACCTACTCAACGCGATTGGGAGCCGGAGGAAAAGTCAAGCATCTCCCTTTGAAAGAAGCCTTAAATCAATATTCAGGAACGAATGACCGGCAGGCTTTAATCAAGCTTCTTACCCCGGTACATCAAGCATCCGAAAAATGTCTATGGATTCAAGAGCTTTTGACCACAGCCGAGCTCTATCAACCTCTGGCTTGGACGCCCCAGCAAGCCTACCGCTTCTTATGCGCAATCCCTCAAATGGAGGAAAGCGGACTATCGGTGCAGATTCCCAACTGGTGGAAACAGCGAACTCGTCCACAAGTGTCCGTCACAATAGGATCATCCCTAAAATCGGGTTTAGGAGTGTCCTCTTTGCTCGATTTTGATGTCAAACTGGCTATAGGGGATGCCAATTTGTCTGAGGATGAACTCTCAGAAATTCTGTCGAAAGACCAAAGCTTAGTATTTGTACGCGGGCAATGGATTGAAATCGATCGCAAACAGCTTCAAGAGGCTTTGTCCCATTGGAAACAGGTACAGAAACAACACAAAAATGGCCAGATCTCCTTTATAGAAGGGATGCGCCTACTCGCAGGAGTCCCCTCAAACATCGACGATGAAAATGCAGATAGCGAAAATTGCCACTGGGTCAAGGTCGCTTCGGGGGAGGCCCTGGCAAATATTTTGCGTCAATTGCGCAGCCCAGATGCAATCTCCCCACAACACCTAAAAAGCGTCAAAGCCGAATTGCGTCCCTATCAACATGAGGGTGTCAGTTGGCTCTCTTTATTATCGGGATTAGGATTGGGAGCTTGTTTAGCGGATGACATGGGCCTGGGAAAAACGATTCAGATTCTATCCCTACTGATTCTGAAGAGGCGGCAAATGGGAACTGCCAGATTCCCCTCTCTTTTAATCGTCCCGGCCTCCCTTTTAAGCAATTGGCAGCGCGAAGCAATGCGGTTTACTCCGTCACTAAAACTCTTTTTCCTCCATCCTTCAGAGCTCAAGGGTGCTGATTCATTGAAAATTGAAGAGATTCCAGATCAGCATCTAGAAGATGTTGATCTGGTCATCACGACATATTCAATGGTAACGAGGATCAAATGGTTGGCTCAATATTCCTGGGATATCATTATCTTAGATGAGGCTCAAGCGATTAAAAATTCGGGAACCAAACAAACCCGAGCCGTCAAGACACTCAAGTCACAATCCAGGATAGCATTGACCGGAACACCGATTGAGAATCGATTATCTGATTTGTGGTCTCTTTTTGATTTTTTAAATCCTGGCCTGTTAGGCACTGCAAAGCATTTCAAAGACTATATTACGTACTTGCAAACCCACCCTTCTCGCTTTGACTCCTTGCGGAAATTGACGAGCCCCTACATCTTGCGGCGGATGAAAACAGATCCAAAAGTGATTTCAGAGCTTCCCGATAAAATTGAAGTGGCCGCCTACTGCCGACTGACAGCGAATCAAGTGCAACATTACCAAACGATCGTCAATGAGCTGAGGCATACTCTAGAGACAGTAGACCCTCTCAACCGCCGAGGCATTGTTTTAAAGGCATTATTGCAACTCAAACAGATTTGCAACCATCCCTGTCAATATTCTGGAATTGGAGATTATGATCCTTCCCATAGCGGTAAATTCGAACGCTTGCAAGAAATTTGCGAAGAACTCGTATCGCGACAAGAAAAGGTCTTGGTTTTTACACAATTCAGCGCTATTATCGCACCTCTTGAAGAATATCTAAGAGGAATTTTCGGAAGGAAAGGCCTTATCCTTCATGGAGGCACCCCGATCAAAGAACGCAAGGAACTGGTGGAACACTTTCAGACAAGCGAAGGGCCGCCCTTTTTTATTCTCTCGTTGAAGGCTGGAGGCACAGGATTGACGTTAACTGAAGCTTCACATGTCATTCATTTCGATCGGTGGTGGAATCCAGCTGTAGAGAATCAGGCGACCGACCGCGCTTTTCGCATCGGCCAAAAGAAGAATGTGATGGTGCACAAATTCATCACGCAAGGGACAATCGAAGAAAAGATCGATGCTATCATCGCGTCGAAAAAGCAGCTTGCGAATGAAATACTCTCCTCAACGGACGAGGTGCGCATCACGGAATTATCGGATGACGAGCTTTTAAAATTGATCTCTTTAGATATTAGCAAAAGTTAAAGGATGAGGTAGTGCAGATGGGTATGTGGGGAAGATATGTGCCAGTGAGTGATCGTCGCAATAAATCCCTCAAAGCAATGGACGAGCTGAAAAAAAAGGGAAAGAAAATAGAACCAGTGCAGGTGGATGGACGTCAGATTTCCAACAAATTTTGGGGACAAAAATGGTGCAACCACCTGGATACTTTCGCCGATTACGATAACCGCCTCCCTAGAGGGCGGACCTATGTGAGAAATGGCAGCGTTTGCCACCTCAGCATTGAAAAGGGTACCTGCGAGGCTATTGTCAGCGGCAGCGAACTTTATCAGGTTGTCATCAATATTGCCCCATTAGCTCAAACAGCGTGGGAAGAAATCAAAAGGCTCTGCAGAGGAAAGATTGGCTCTCTCCTGGAACTGTTACAAGGGAAGTTATCGGATCAGGTGATGCGAGTCGTTTCCGATCGAGAAACTGGACTTTTACCCGCCGAAAAAGAATTTTCTTGTTCCTGCAGCTGTCCCGATTGGGCGGAGATATGCAAACATGTGGCTGCAGTCTTTTATGGGATAGGAAACCGATTGGATGAAAGGCCAGAACTCCTCTTTGAACTACGGAGCGTCGATGCAAGCGAACTGGTGAGTTCCAACCTGTCTCTAGAAGCAACTTCTACTGAAAATCAGCTGGCAACCGATGATCTCAGTGCTCTTTTTGGTATTGATCTAGACCATGCAGAGGAAAAAAAGGCCTCCACAAAGGAACTGAAAACACCAAAGACTAAGAAAGGACGGCCTTCTGCACCACCATCTGCAAAAAAATCTTTGACCATCAATCAAATGACAGGAGATAAGCTAAAAAGTTTACGTGAGGAAAAAGCCTTGACTGTCATCCAATTTGCAGAAATCTTAGGAGTGACATCTGCCTCCATCTATCGTTGGGAAAAAATCCCCACAGTCCTTAATCTCAATGCCTATTCAAAAGCTGCTCTGGAAAAATTCATACGAAGATCATGAAGAAGCAAGCAGAGGTTCAGCGTTGTATCCGTGTCCACGATGCTTAGATAAAAAAAAATAAAACAAAAAAAAGCTCTTGTTTTTTAATGAGCAATCTTGTATAATTATTTTTTACTTTAATAAAAAGGAGACTATAAATGAACGTTTCTAATAGTTTATCTGTCCAGCAGAATAGCTTTGCTACAACTAAACCCGATTTGATTAGATCATTTTTTTCAGATCAAATTCATTTTAAGACAAAAGGGATAGCTTCTTCTCTCTACTCTGCCAGCAACAAAGTCTTGGATTTGATAAACCCACTCATGTCTGACCGATCCTTCATGGTTGTATCAGGTTCTAAATTGGTACAACAGCCGAATTCCACAGAAAAAAAATTATATAAAACTATTTTAGCGGTCATCTTATTTTTGCCTTCCCTAGCGCTGGGTGGCCTTTTGCGTTTATCCGCTTTTGCGATCGATAAAGACATTTGCGAAATGCATAAAAAAATTGTTGCCGGAGATTTTTCTTTAATTGGAAAAGACGTATTTTCGGGCCCTTCTGGAGGAAAATATAATCCCGACTTTTTTGAATCTATCAACACCAATCAACCGGATCCCACCTATGTAACTCCAGAATGGGTACAAAAGCAAAACGATCATCAAAATTGGGACCAAATTCAAAAAAACTACGCGATGTTTTGCTCTCGTGTAAAAGCGGCAGATTCTGAGCATCCTAATCCAACTGAAATTGAACAAAATATCAATTTTATTTGGGTAAAACCTCCTAACAAGAAAGGGTCTCCTCTCCCGCAAGATGCTGCAGAAGTCGTCGAAAGTTGGAAGAAGCATCATCCCGAAACAAGCGGTTGGAAAGTAAAAGTTTGGAACGATGCTGACCTAGAGCCTCTTATTGAAGAGGTAGGAAAAAAATTTCCTAATGTTAAAGAAGCTTGGGAAAAAGCAGGATCTGCTGCTGAGAAAGCAGATATCGCGAGACTGGTTGTCTTGTGGGAAAAAGGCGGTTTATATGTTGATACAGACCTTCCTTGCGTTGGTCCGGTTGATGATTTACACGCTCTTTCCAAGGGCTGTTACTTCTCAATGGAATGCAACGAACCTCCTCCTCAACATAATCGACAAGAAGGAAGCTTTTATATAGGAAACGCTCAACTTGCAGCAAGAAGTAGACATCCTATCATCGAGCTGGCCTTAAAAAAAGTCAGGTGCGCGAAACCAAAGGAAGATTATTTTTCCATTTATGAAAGAACTGGGCCCACTTTAGCTACCCGTACTGTTTATGAGGCGCTTAAAACTGAATATAAGGATCAAGTTTTAGTTTTACCTCCGACTTACTTTTATGTATGGCATATTTCTCAAAGGGACAAAGGCAGAGCTTTTGGGTATTCTCGGGCGCTCCCTTGGACTAAAGGGATTCACCTGTGGGCAGGAAAATGGGGTTGAGATTTTTTTTGCGGCGACGCTGAAAAGTCTTTGACATCTATTGCCTTCTCCGGTTAAATATTTGTCAGAAGCTCTTTATCTTTATAAAAACTTAATAATTCAATGTTATAATAATAGCAATAAATTAAATTAAAGAGTTTCAAAATAAACAGGAACTAGAAATGGGCCTAAGATTAGATCCTAAAAGCATTCTCGATTTTACTAAAATCGATCCCAGCACATGGTCAGACGCCGACAAGGTCGAAAAACTGGTCGATCGTCTTCCAAATGTTCAAAAAATTATTACTAGTCAAGGCGAATTTAATCGCTTGAATTGGTCAAAACAGACAGATACTTTAGCTAGCCAATCGCAAAATCCTGCAAAGGCAAAAATATTAAACGATGCTTTCGAAGACGCCTTTCGCGAGATGCCGGAAGGAAGCAAAAAAGCGGACATTCGAACTTTCATTCAACGAAATCAAATTTTCATCGGTCTCAAAAAGCCGACGTTTGATTTTTCTAAAAGCTCTATCAATAACCTCGTTAACGGTAAATTCACAGCCCGATTTGAGCGCTTTCTTGATCTCGTCAGCGAAAACATGAAAAGACACTATGATCAGAATCAGGCCCAAAGAGACACAAATAAAGTAGCAGTCGCGATTTTAACTTGTTCCTCCGGCGGAGGCCACCGCATGGTGGCAGAATCGATGAAAAATCTGCTTGAAGAACAGCCAGACAAGTATGAGGCGAAAATTATAAATATTGATGATCTTCCAGGCGATTCGATTAATATCGTCACCAATGGAGCTGTTAAGTCGCATCACATTTTCTCACAATTTCGCTGCCAGGAAAACGATCATCACAAAGCAGGTATTTATTCTGATCTGAAGATAGAATTGCACCAGTTTATTCCTTCCACAGCAATGGATAGAGTCAACTGTGAAATTCAAAAATTTGGCGCAGACATCGTTCTCAATACCATACATCAGGAAATAAACGGAGTCTCTCCTTATGCAGATCTCGGGATTCCTGTGGCTTTTGTCAATACGGATTATGAGTTACCGCCACAGCTCCAGGAGCTCCGAGAAAATGTACAAACAGATCATTTGAAAATTTTTACACCCATCGATTATCAACTTAAAGGAGTGGATGGTGTAGTCCCTATTGGCTTCCCCATTAGAAAGGGATTTGAGAGAAAAATCACATTGGAAGAAAAGCAAAATCTTAGAAAAAAATACACTGTTAAGGAGGATGAATCTCTCGTCGTTGTCCAAATGGGAAGTTTAGCAATGGGAATGGATAAGGAAATTGATCAACTAATCGAAGACACAACAAATTTGAAAAAGAGATGCCATTTTGTATTTTTATGTGGAACAAATCAAAAAGCCCTAAAGGCCGTAAACCAGGCTGTAGATAAGCTTGGAGCAAATGAAAAAAGAAAGATTTTCTTTCATCCTGAAGCCATGTTAAACGACAGCCAACTGAGTGCCTTATATCAAACATGTGATGCCGTTGTCGGAAAGCCTGGTGGGGCTACCACTGCAGAAATAGCCGCTACGGGCGCTTTTTTACTTGCCTATGACCCACTTCCATGGGAAAAGCCCAATCTGGAATATCTCGAATCAAGAAATCAAGGACGGGAAATAGATAGTTTCAAAGATCTGGCGAAGTTTTTATCAGAACCAGCAAAAACAAGAACTGAAACAAAAGCACCGGAAGTCCTCAATTGGAAAGAAAACTTTGTCAGAGAAATCAATGATACTGTACAACGGAAACCCCAAAAAGATTCGACTACTGCTGATGCTGGAATCCGTGTCAATAATCCTTATTCCAATAGTAAATTGCGTCAGCTATTCACAAGATATTTTAGGCGTACTGTAAATTCAATAGGCGGATTTTTTAAATTTATTATTTATATCGCTAAAATCCTCATGCAAGACTCTCTTTCAACATGGATTCGCCGTCTAAGAAGATGGTGGAAGTATGCGTAGGATAACAATGGACCTTAGGATTTATGGAACTAAAAAGGAAATTTTATGGGAAGCATAGACGCTAATAACACTGTCGATTTTAGCACTATCGATCCTAATATTTGGAAAAATAACGACGCAGTTGAAAAACTGGTTGATCGCCTTCGCACGGCTACAAAAATTATTACGAAAGAAGACAATACAACTCATGAATATACCCGCCAGAATTGGACGAAGTTCCAGGAAATTTTGGCGATGAACTCGCAAAATCCCATGAAAGCTAAAATATTATGTGAAGCTTTTAACAAGGCTTTTGCCGATATGCCAGAAGGAAGCGCTAAAGAAAAAATTAAAACCTTTATTGAAAAAAATCAAATTTTCATCGGTTTCAGAAAGCCAAAATTTAACTTTGCTAACAGCTCCATATCAAATCTTGTTGATGCTAAATTCACTGGCCGATTTGAGCAGTTTCTAGATCTCGTTAGTAAGGCAATGCAAAAGCACTATTCAAAAGAAAAAATCGAAAAAAATACAAATAAAACTGCTGTCGCTATTTTGACTTGCAACTCTGGCGGAGGCCACCGCATGGTAGCAACTGCTATGGAGCAACTTCTAAAAGAACCACAGTATAGAGAAAAGTATGACGCGACAGTCATCAATATCGATGAAGAGGGCGATCCGCTTAATATCGTTACCAATGGGGCAATTAAATCATCTCACATTTACTGGAAGTTTCGAGTTCAAGAAAACGATATTCGCAAAGAGGCAGTTTTTAATGATTTAAAGACGGCATTGCATCAGTTTATTCCAAGCAACGCTTTGGATAGGGTAAACCTAAAAATTCAGCAGTTCGGTGCAGACCTCTTACTCAATACAATTCATCATGAAATAACCGGTTTCGCCCATTGCCCAGATATTGGGATTCCTATGGCCTTTGTCAATACGGATTTTGAATTGCCTGCTCAACTCCTCGAGCTTAGAGAAAATATACAAACAGATAATTTAAAAATACTTACACCCATTGATTATCAACTTAAAGGAGTTGAAGGAGTTGTCCCTATGGGTTACCCTATTAGAACAGGATTTGAGACGCGCATCACTCCAGAAGCAGCAGCAGAGATTAGAAGAAAATATACTAGTAAAGATCCAAATTCTAGTCCTCAAGATAATGAGTGGCTGATTGTGGTTCAAATGGGCAGTTTAGCGGGGAAAATGGTAAAAGCCATGCCTACATTAACGGCGCTGACCAAAAATTTGAAAAAGAAATGTCATTTTGTCTTTTTGTGTGGAGACAATCAAAAACTTAAAGATACTGTACTGAATGCTGCGAATGAAATCAGAAGCAAGGACCCGAAACATCCCCAAAATGGTTTTTTTCATCCCGAAGACCTGTTAAATGATTACCAGTTAGGTGCCTTATATCAATCGTGTGATGCTGTCTTAGGAAAACCTGGTGGATCTACTACCGCAGAAATAGCAGCAACGGGCGCTTTTTTATTCTCCTATGACCCATTTCTTTGGGAAACGCCAAACCAGGAATATCTTGAAAAAAGAAATCAATCAATGGAAATAGGCGACTTAAATGATCTGGTGAAATTTATATCTAAAAATGACAAGATTAGAACTCAAACAAAACCAGAAACCCTAAATTGGAAAGAAAATCTAATCAGAGTAATTGATGACACTGTAAAAAATAAAAATATAGACAAAAGCAATACCAATACTGCTGCTGAAGACAATTCTGAAATCCGAGTCAATACCCCCTATTCTAATAGTAAATGGCGTCAGTTATTCAAAAGATATTGTAGCCGTGCTTTCAAATCAATTACTGCCTTTTTTAAATTTATTATGTACCTTGCTAAACTCTTAATGCAAGAACCTATTTCAGCACATATGCTTCGTCTAAGACGCTGGTGGAAATACTCATAAGTATACCACGCGCGGCCCAAAATAGTAAATTTCGGCAATGCGAAAGCTCCCGCGGTTGAATGATCGCAAGTTGCTCCATATTTTTAATATGGAGCAACTTGCGATCATTCAACCCCGGGGTTTTGGCAAAGCCGAAATTTGCTATTTTGGACCGCGCGTGGTATAAGTCGGCCAATATATCCATTTTGCGCTAACAGTCCTTGTTATGTAAAGCTAGCGATGGGATTCTCGGGTGAGATTTGGAGTAGGAATTCATCAAGAGGTATAACTGGAAATCCTCGATAACTTTCACGATGTTTTCCAAGAGTGACAAAAAAACAGTGTGCCTCAGGATATTCCTCTTGAAAGGCTGAAAGCCCTTTCACATCATCCGGACCTAAATTTGCAGAGCGTTTGACTTCGATTGCCCAGAATCCACGCGGCCCATAAATGACAAAATCGACTTCCAGTCTGGTTTGGGTACGCCAAAATGAAAGAGTGTGCGATTCCTGTTGTGAAAATACCCAAGAACGCAAATGCTGGGCAACAAGACCTTCAATGGCCCATCCTTCAATTTCGCGAGTACTATCCAGAATACCCTGTGGACGCAATACGCGATAAAGTCCTACATCAAAAAAATAAAATTTCCGATGTGCGACCAGCTTGCGTTTGACTCGACGTGTAAAGACGGGTAAGGAAAAGGCTAAAAACAAATCCTCGAGGATTTGAAGATAATTATCTACTGTAGCTCGTTTTATGCTGGATTCACGGCTGATATCAGTTGTCGTCCAAAGCGATGCATAAGAAAAACTCGCCACCTCTAAGAAGCGCGCAAAATCTCCAATTTGACGCACGAGTCCCTCAGCTTGCACCTCTTCTTTCAAGTAAAGATGTATATAATTTCGCAGCCTTTCTTCTGGACTATCCGATTCCCATATGAGTGGGATCAGTCCTGTTCTCAGTGCTTTTTCCACGGAAAATTGCTGCCCCAATTCGGATGCCAAAAAAGGACCCATCTGTCTCATTAAAGCACGTCCTCCTAAAAGATCACTCACAGAGCGACGGAGTTTTCGTGCACTACTGCCTGTAATAATAAACTGAAGATTCAGTCCCTTCTCAATTAAAGCATGGATTTCAGGTAATAATCTAGGGACTCGTTGAATTTCGTCAATGATGAGCGTTGAACCCGGCTTCATTCCCGTCGCCACATCTCGTAGGCGTTCCGGATAACTGCTATATCTTCTTTCTTCCTCTCCAAGCAATAAATCGATGCGCAGGGCGTCGGAATAATGGTGCAAAAGCCAAGTCGACTTTCCTGTTCCCCTAGGGCCGAAAAGAAAATAACTCCCTTTCGGAGGATCCATTTTGCGGGGAATATACTTTTTCATAAAATCTCCTTTTGGATATAAAAATGCCAAGTCTGATTGCAAAAAGCAATGAAAAATGAGATCGGCGATAGCATTTTTCATTGAAAAATGCCAACTCCGGTAGCATATTTGAAAAATTAGGAGTCCTCAAAAAGTTAGGGCGCGGCGACAAAGGGACATAGGGACCAACGACCAAGGGACAACGACGCAAGGGACGAAAATGACGCAAACGACAAAGGGACAAGGATCATTTTTGTCCCTTTGTCGTTTGCGTCATTTTCGTCCCTTGCGTCGTTGTCCCTTGGTCGTTGGTCCTTATGTCCCTTTGTCCCTTTGTCGTTCCCTTTGTCCCTTGGTCGCCGCGCCATAACTTTTTGAGGACTTACGAAATTCCTTAATCTTTATACTATCTTAATCTCCAAAGCGATACTACTACTAACACTGCTGCTACTGGTGCCAAGGCTGGAATCCATGTCACGACCCCCTATTCTAACAATAAATCGCGTCAGCGATTTATAAGCCGTGCTTTGAATGCTTTCATCACTCTTTTTAAAAATATTATCCACTTTTTAAAAAGGCTATTTTCTGAAACTCACAAATCTTTATATGAAATTAACAATTAATTGTTATAATAATATTTAATTTAAAATTTACCCGAAAAAGGAAATAAATATGAGCATAAGAGTAGACGTTAATAACACTCTCGATTTCACTAAAATCGATCCTAGTACCTGGAAAAACAGCGACGAAGTCGAAAAACTGGTTGATCGTCTTCGCACGGCTACAAAAATTATAACAAAAGAAGGCAATACGACTCGTGAATATACACGTCAGAACTGGACAAAATACCAGGATATTCTTGCATTGAACTCGGACAATCCAAAAAAAGCGGAAATATTATGCGCAGCTTTTAACGATGCATTTTCTGAAATGCCGGAAGGAGAAGATAGAGAAAAAATTAAAACCTTCATTGAAAACAATCAAATTTTTATCGGTTCAAGAAAACCAGAGTTTAACTTTGCTAACAGCTCCATCTCAAATCTTGTTCTTAATACCATTCATCATGAAATCAACCACTACCCAGATTTTGGGATTCCAGTGGCATTTGTCAATACGGATTTTGAATTACCTCCTCAACTCCTCGAGCTTAGGCACAATGTACAATCAGATCAGTTAAAAATATTTACACCCATTGATTATCAACTTAAGGGTGTTGAGGGAGTTGTAACGATTGGTTTTCCTATTAGAAAGGGATTTGAGACACCCATCACTGCAGAAGCAAAAACAGAGATTAGAAAAAAATATAACTCCGAAGATAATGAGTGGCTGATCGTTGTCCAAATGGGAAGTTTAGCAGGAAGAATAGAAAAAGACATGCGGAAACTAATCGAGCAGACAAAAAAACTGAATAAGAAATGCCATTTTGTTTTTTTGTGTGGAGACAATCAAAAGCTTAAAGATACTGTAAGCAGAGCAGCTAATGAAATCTGCAGCAAGGATCCGACACAGCCACAGAATGTTTTTTTTCATGTTGAAGACCTGTTAGACGATCACCAGTTAGGTGCTTTATTTCAAACTTGTGATGCTGTTCTAGGGAAACCTGGCGGGGCTACTACCGCAGAAATAGCAGCAACTGGCGCTTTTTTATTCTCCTACGATCCATTTCCCTGGGAAACGTCAAACCAAGAATATCTCGAAAAAAGAAATCAATCAATAAAAATAGATGATTTCAAAGATCTGGTGAGATTTATTTCAAATAATGAAAAAACAAGAACCCACATAAAAGCATCGGAAAGCTTGAATTGGAGAGAAAATCTAATCAAAGCAATTGATGACATTGTCCAATCTAAACTCGAAAATACTGCTCATGCTAGAATCCATGTAAAGTACCCCTACTCTACTAGTGCAAGCGTCAGCCATTCATAAGAATTTACAAATAGGCAATTTGCTTAAATGAAAAATATAGATTTATACTTAACCAAATATGAGTGGAAAGAGAAGCCTTTCCTCGATCAGATCGTTGACACCCTTAATGCCCCTGTTCGATGGGCATTTGGAGGACATACTATTACATGGCTGAAAAATCCTGAAGCTCTTGCTTTTCAAGAAGGAGAGCTTTTTAAGGAAGAAAGTCCATCGACACGTTTGCGAATCTTGGGAGGTGTCATTACCGCTTTTGCTTTGCCGCTCTTTTTGCTTTTCCAGTTGCTTGTGATTCCAACAAAATGGCGCGCTGCAAACCAAAAACAACTCAGAGTTCTCCTGTTTGCACGTCAAATTTCAAAGCCATCCAACGAACCAAGATCGACAAGATGGGGCCTACAATTGCCTACCCTTGATAACCTTCCTCCAGATGTTCTCAACCATATCTACAGCAAATTCTTACGACGAGAAGAAGCATTTCCTTCACGCTTCATCAACAAACGCTTTGCCAATCTTGCCCTCCTTAAAAAAACAGGAGTCAAGGCTGCAATCAGGGATGCATTTGAATATGTATCAGATCGAGGAACACACCGCTTAGTTGAATGGTACCACCAGTATTTGCATTACCCTTTTACAGCAAGGTCGATGCTTATCGCAGCCAAAAGAGGTAACCTGAACATGATGAAGTGGCTGCACGCAAAAGGTTGCCCGTGGGGGAACGCGTGCGCAAATGCGGCCGAAGGAGGCCACCTTGCAGTCTTGCAATGGGCCCGTGCCAATGGCTGCAAGTGGGATGAGTACACGGGTTATATGGCTGCGTCCAGAGGTCACTTAGAAGTCTTGCAATGGGTGCTAGCTAATGGTGATCCACTGTATGGCTATGGACAGTATGAACAAAAATATACTTGTGAAGGTGCTGCTGAAGGAGGCCATCTCGAAATCTTGCAGTTGGCTCGTAACTATGGCTGTCCATGGAATGCAAACACGTGCAGGATGGCTGCGTCCGGAGGTCACTTAGAAGTCTTGCAATGGGCACATGCAAATGGCTGCCCATGGGACGCGGAAACGTGCAGTGCTGCGGCCAGAGGAGGCCACCTTGAAGTATTGCAATGGGCTCGTGCCAATGGCTGCCCGTGGAGTGAACAAACGTGCTTAGCTGCGGCTGGCGGAGGCCACCTTGAAACATTGCAATGGGCTCGCGCCAATGGCTGCCCATGGAATGCAGGGACATGCTCCTGCGCTGCTGTAGGAGGCCACCTTGCAGTATTGCAATGGGCTCGTGCCAACGGCTGTCCATGGGATGAATATACGTGCGCAAATGCGGAAGCAAAACGCCATTTTGAAGTATGGAAATGGGCTCGCGCAAATGGCTGTCCGTGGAATGCAAATAGGGACATATTTTTTGACGAACAAAACCAGGAAGCGTTGGAATGGGCTAAAGCCAACGATACAAGGTCTCAATCAGCCAACTGTCGCTACAATTGGCCTACAGCATTTTTCATTGAATAATGCCAACGACTCTCGTCACAACAACGTAGGCGTAGCAGCCGTGCTGGCGCTATTCATGATCATGTTCGGAAGATAGTTCGATCTTTTTTCCAAAACTGCGGTCGCCCGCGTCGCCCAGTCCTGGGCTGATATAACCCTTATCATTTAAACCAGGATCTATAGCAGCAGCAAAGATTTTGATGTCCGGCCTATAGCGGAGAATCTGCTCTATACCCGTCTTAGAGGCTATGGCTGAAATGATATAGATTCTTTTTGGCCCATGCTTCTCGATCTCTTGTATCGCATTGAGGATCGAACCGCCTGTTGCAAGCAATGTATCGGATAGAATGACGGTCTGATTTTTTAAGTTAGTCAATGCCACATAATGGACCGCGGCCTTCAGGGTTTCCTCGTTGCGCGCCATGGCAAAAAAACCCACTTCTGCATTTGGAAACACTTTATGGATTCCAGCATTGAGCGGAAGTCCCGCACGTAGAATAGTCACCAGTACCGGTGTTTCATCAATCAGTTTATGCTTCGCTTCTGCCCCAGTCACAGTTGTAATGGTGGCGTCTTTAGCATTCAGCTCTTCCAATACTTCTAGGGCCAAATACTCCCCGATTTTTTCCACGGCTTGCCGAAAATGGGCCGCATCGGTTTGAGGATTGCGGATTTCATAAACAAGCTGGCTTAACGCTTGGTTCTGGGCACCTGCTGCAAGGCTTGAGCCTAGAAAAGCGAATGCGAATAATAATTGCCTCATAGATCATCTCCGATTAAATAATTGGGTAAAATATACAAGGAATTGGGTTTACAAGCAAGTAATCTTCCAACAGGAATGGCTTTTTTTTCGGAAATCGAGTGGCATTGTCTTTTCCGTGATGTCGACGATCGAACAGCGGCTAAAAAGAGTAGAATCAAACACAAATTTGCGTGAATTGGTGCTAAAAAAAATGACTCCACCGGGCGCAAGAAGCTTAAGGGCATGGGAAATCAAAAAAACATAATCGCGCTGAATATCAAAGAGCTCCTCCATTTTCTTTGACCGGGATAGGGTGGGGGGATCGATGATGATAATATCATATCGGCTATCGGTTTTGACCTCTTCCTCAAGATACTTCAGGCAGTCAGCCCGGACAATTTCATGCTTGTCTAACGGAATGCCGTTCAAGATAAAGTTATCTCTGCCCCACACTGTATAAGTGTTGGACATATCGACGCTTTTGGTAGATGCAGCGCCGGCAGCGGCGGCATGGACACTAAACGAACAGGTATAAGCAAAAAGATTAAGAACCCGCTTGCCCTGGCTCATCCCCGCCACAAGGCGGCGCGTTTCGCGATGATCTAAGAAAAGGCCTGTGTCTAAATAATCCTGAAGATTGATCTTAAACCGGATTCCATATTCCCATACTGTAAAAAAATCTCTCGTTTGATCCACCTTTTCGTACTGTTCCAAATTCTTCAAGCGCCTGCGCGTTTTCCAAAAGAGGCTGGTCTCCTCCACTTGAAAGAGATCAGCAAGGACTTCGCTCAATTCTTTCTGCAACTCTACAGAGAGTTCGTCAATGGCAGGGTTATACGTGAGATACTGGATGCAAAGCCTTCCATCATAATAATCGATCACTAAGGGATATTCTTTGATGTCGCGATCATAAATGCGAAAAGCATTGGTGTGCGTGCGCTTAGCCCACTTGCGGATGTGGCGGTAATTGTTCCGAATACAATTTTTGAGTGGGGATGACTTATCCTCCCCATCGATAATTTCTAAAAATTCCATAAAAGAAAAATTATATCACATAATCTCTGCAGCCAATGCGGCGAGCTCCGAACGTTCCGTTTTTTCCAAGAAGATATGGCCGAAAATCTTATGCTCGCTGAATTTGCCGACGGCATAGGATAGGCCATTCGAATCTTTATCCAGATAGGGGTTGTCGATCTGAGTAGGATCCCCCGTGAGAATCACCTTGGTTCCTTCCCCCGCCCGAGAAATGATGGTTTTCACCTCGTGGGGAGTCAAATTCTGCGCCTCATCAATGATGATATACATTTTGGGCAAAGACCTTCCACGGATATAGGTGACGGCCTCCATTTCAATTTTTTTGCTCTCCATCACCCAACGGAGTGTCTCATTTTGCTCGTGTCCGGAGGACTCACAGAGAAATTCCAAATTGTCGTAGATCGGTTGCATCCAGTTGAAGAGCTTTTCTTCCTTGGTTCCAGGCAAATAGCCAATATCGCGCCCTAGGGGAACGACGGGACGGCTCACTAAGATGCGGCTATAGGAGGCTTCATCAAACACCTTCCTCAACCCACAGGCTAGTGCCAACAGGGTCTTTCCTGTTCCCGCCTGGCCGATCAGCGTGACTAATTTGATGTCATCCCTAAGCAACACATCCATCGCGCACTTCTGCTCTACATTGCGCGGCTTGATTCCCCAAATCCCCCCGACTTTTAATAGGGGTTCTACCATTTGCCTCTGGGGATCATACTTTCCAACGGCCGAAGAGTGCTCGGGAGAGGTCATCACAAAATATTCATTGGGATTGCAGATCAAATTGGGAATCGTCAGCGAGGAATCTTTATAAAAGGTATCGATCTCGTGTTTGGCCAGCTCGATCTTTCTTACGCCTTTATAAAGGGAATTGTAAGCAAATTTTAAATTTTCATAGTCCTCGGCTTCTAAGCCGATCGCTTCAGCTTTGATGCGGGCCGCAAAGTCTTTGGAAACAAAGACGACCTTTTCCCCCTTTTCATGGAGCAAAAAGGCGGACAAAATAATCCGATTGTCTTTGACGTCTAGGGAAAACGTGGTTTCGGCTTTGACTTCGAGTTGGATGCGGATCAAGGATCCGTTCGCGAGTTTGACTCCGCCATGGAGATTGCCCGTGCCCAATTCCGTCAGGGAATCCAGGAAGCGAAAAACTCCCCTCGAGTTTTTTCCCAAATCGTTGGGGAGCCGCTTCATCTTATCGAGTTCTTCCAGGACTGTAACGGGGATCACGACATTATGTCTGGGGAATTTTGTGATCGCTTCAGGGTCGTATAGTAAAACATTCGTATCAATGACAAAAGTCTTTCTCGCCACAGCGCTCTCCTTTGCGGTCTCTCTAAAAACGTCAATGTAAAGAAAGTGGGTAAAACAGAAAAGTAAAAAAAACAGAGGGGTAAAATCGATATTCAGCAGTCTCGGCCTTCAAGTGCTAAATTTGTTGACAGATAAATTCCTTCTATGTTATTATAAAAATGTAAAGAGAAGGAATGATCCTTCCTTAGTGAGTCAAATGAGGTAATAAGATGAAGATCACGCCTATAATATTGAGTATACCTCCTTACATATCAACTACTTGGAATCAAGTCTCCGCACTACAGAAAAAAGGGGATGTTCTGGCCGTAAGCCTTAAAAATGGGGAGACCGTCATGATCCCCGACTTAAATCCCGCAACCATTGACCTCATCTTCCGCGCCCACGCCGCCAGCCTGGAAATGCAAGCCAATGCGGACATGAATGCGTTCCTAAAGAATCTTTCCAACGCCGAGGGAGGCAACCTAGATGTACCCTTTAGGTTAGGCTTTAGCGCAACCCCCGATGGAATCGGAGCAGCCTTACAACATAATCCGGCACAAGCCGATGCCCCCGATCTTCCCAAAGTCATTCTTCAGAAAATCGCCGCAATCGCAAAAATCGTAGCTCCTGAAGAAGCGGGAGCCTTGCCCGTTCCTGAAAACAATTGCAACTGCATGCATTGCCAAATTGCACGAGCTATCCAAGAAGCGATCCATCCGAAAAAGGGCGAAGGAGAAAATGAAGAAATCGTTTCCGATGCAGAGCTCACATTCCAAGAATGGGACATCGTCCAAACAGGAGACAAACTCTTCTCCGTGATTAACCGCTTGGATAACCACGAGAAATATAGCGTCTACCTAGGCCAACCCATCGGTTGTACCTGCGGCAAACCCAATTGCGAACATATCCTAGCTGTTCTTAAAAGCTAATCGCTTGCTATAAAACTCCTAAAAGTTTTAGAATCCGATTCTTAAACTTTTAGGAGTTCACCTATGCGTAGAGCCGCCTCTCATTTAGTCGCCTTGTTTCTTGCCGTAGTTTTCTGTGTGGAGTCGAGAGCCTTTGCTGATGCATCTGAGGCCGCACAAGAGAACCAAACAAATCCACCCCCAACTGAGCATAAGCCAGCGCCTCCGATATCCCCAACAATAACGCCTGAGCCTGAAAAGCCCAAAGCCCCCTTCTTTGCGTTTACAGGGCGCATTACAAAGAATAGGGTGCGCCTGAGGATACAACCCAATCTCGACAGCCCTATTTTGAAAGAACTCAATCGGGATGATCTTCTCGTTGTGGTGGGGGAGTCTGATGATTTTTATGCGATAAAGGCACCAGAAGCGCTGAAAGCCTTTATTTTCCGCACTTTCGTTTTAGATAACGTTGTAGAAGGGTCTAGGGTAAACGTCCGCTTAGAGCCTACCCTGGATTCGCCGATCATTGCCCAGTTGAACCAGGGGGACCGCGTTCAAGGGACAATCAGCCCCCTCAACAGCAAATGGTATGAGATTGCGCCTCCCGAATCTACCCGTTTTTATGTCGCAAAGGAATTTGTTCAGAATATCGGCGACCCATCGACCATGGCCAAAATCCTGAAACGAAGGGAAGACGTGGAAAAGCTGTGGAATGCCGCCTATAGCGCAAGCCAAAGCGAAATCCAAAAGCCATTCGATCAAATGAATGTCGCGGAGGTCTTTAATACAATCAATAAAATTACCGGAGAATATACCGATTTCCCCGAACACGTGGAAAAAGCCAAAGCGCTTCAGGCTTCTTTGCAGGATATGTATACCAAGAAGAAGCTCACGTATCTTGAAGCTCAAAATCAAAAATATGTAGCCCAAGAAAAAACGCGTCAGCAGAAAAAGGATGACCAAGTCGCGATTGTGGTGATCCCTCCTCCGGAGCATCCTTCAAATCAGCCGGGGAATGCAGCTCCTTTGACTCCTTATACTGTTCCAAACAATACTGTTCAGAATGCTACCCCAAGCGAACCCGCTGCTCCTACAGATAAGATGGCGCAATGGGATGAGGCCGAACAGACTGCGTACAGCAAATGGGCCGCCTCTCGTAAGGATGCAACCCAAGATGAGTTTTATAAGCAAGAAACTGCCCGCGCGACAACCTTGACGGGGATTTTAGAAGGGTATAACAAGACCATCAAAAATAGGCCCGGCGATTTTCTTTTGCTGGATTCCTCGACAAATATGCCGATGGCCTATCTTTACAGCACCCGAGTCAATTTGCAGGATAAGCTTGGCCAAAAGGTCACCCTGAAGGCGGTGTCAAGGCCCAATAACAACTTTGCTTTCCCTGCTTATTACGTGCTGACAGTGGAAAAATGAACGTACATGCCCTCTCATCTACAAGGAACAGGATAGACGGGATCGCAAGCGGCATCAAGGATAAAGAAGGAACAGGATAAGCAGGATCGCAACAAGCGTCATCAAGGAAAACAATTTACAGGATATACAGGATCGCAAGCGGCAGGATATGCAGGATTACGGGCTCTTAACCACAGCAGATTATAATAAGAAGGGATATATCTATTTTGCTGTGGTCAAGAGCCCGTAATCCTGCATATCCTGCCGCTTGCGATCCTGTATATCCTGTAAATTGTTTTCCTTGATGACGCTTGTTGCGATCCTGCATAGCCTGTAAATATCTTAATATCCTGTTATTGTTATTTTGTTTATGTTGTTATCGTTATTTGGAATCAATGTGGCGGAAGTTGATGGCTTCCATGAGGTGGTCCTTTTGGATGGAGGTCGAATCGGCCATGTCGGCGATCGTCAAAGCCACGCGGATCAATCGATCGCAAGCGCGGACCGATAGGTGCATTTGATCGATGGCTTTCCCCAATAGCTCCTGGCATTCCTTGCTTAGAGGGGCAAAGCGCTTGGTTTCTGCTGCCGTTATTTGGGAATTGGTCTTCACTTTTTGGTATCTTTGCTTCTGCTTCTCGCGCCCCTTGTTTACTCTACCTCTAATCATATCCGATTTCTCTGCCGAGGCATTGTTAAGGATCTCGTGATAGCGCAGGGCTGGGACGACGATATGCATATCAAAGCGGTCTAAAAGGGGCCCTGAAATTTTGCCGCGGTAGCGTTCGATCTGGAGGGTCGTGTCGGTACAGTTCTTATCGGAATGCCCCAAATAGCCGCAGGGACAGGGATTCATGGCCGCGATGCAGATGAAATCGGTAGGGAAAGTAAAGCGTCCTTGGGCGCGGCTGATATTGACTTTGCGGTCTTCGAGAGGCTGCCGCAATACTTCTAAGACTGTTCTGGAGAACTCCGGCAGTTCGTCCAGGAAGAGGATCCCCAGATGGGCCAAAGAAACTTCTCCTGGGCGGGGAATGGTCCCGCCTCCGATGAGGCCCGCATAGCTGACTGTATGGTGTGGAGAGCGAAAGGGGCGTTGGGAGATGAGGCTTTGGCCTTCTGGAATGAGCCCTGCAATCGAGTGGACTTTGCTGATCTCCAAGGCTTCTTCCACGGTGAGCTCAGGCATGATCCCAAGCATGGCCTTGGCTAGCATCGTCTTGCCGGAACCTGGGGGCCCAGACAAAATCACATTATGTCCTCCTGTAGCGGCGATTTCCAAAGCCCTTTTCACATGGCTCTGGCTTTTGATGTCGGCAAAATCGATGGCCGGAGTCGCCTGTTTAAATAGAGCTTCAGAAACGGTATAGGGGGAGGCAGCAATAGTCTCAGGCTGATTGAAAAACTGGACAGCCTCTTTCAGCGATGCAATCGGAATCACATCGATGCCTGGGACCGCAGACGCTTCTTTAGCGTTAGCAGCGGGAACCAGGACGCCCTTTTTGCCCAATTCCCGCGCCAAAAGGGCCGCCGGCAAGGCTCCGCGAATCGGGCGAAGCTCTCCGCTCAATCCCATCTCCCCTATCACCAGGTAATTCGAATGAAAGGGGGCCGGCTTCAGCAAACCCAAAGACCGCAACAGTCCCAAGGCGATGGGCAAATCATAGAACGTACCCTCTTTCTTGAGGTCTCCAGGGGCAAAATTCACGGTGCAGGAGAGGCTACCAGTAAAGTATCCCGAATTGCGCAGGGCTGCCATGACCCTATCTTTGGATTCTTTGACGACTGTATTAGGAAGTCCGACCATGACGAGGGAGCTTTTTTCGCTGTCGGATTTGAACGCATCGACTTCTACTTCGACGAGTAGTGCATCAAGTCCGAGCAGAGAAACGGAAAAGAGTCTGGATAGAGCCATAGAAACTTTTTTTCTCGGAGATCCTATCCAATTGGATTCAATTAAATCAAGTGAAATTCACTAGATGCTGGTATACGGGTTACTGTGTCGATGGTCTCTATGGGTGCGATCTCTTGATCCATCCCAGCGCCTAGCTCTTTGAATTTGCGTGCGGTGACCAACACCCTGCCCTCAAAGGATCCTACAGACTTATTATAAGCCTCTACAGCTTTCTCTAAACCGATCCGCATGTCTTCGAAGTGTTCCGACATGATCCGCAACCTGTCGTATAGGGCTCTTCCAAGATCGCAAATGTTTTGGGCGTTGGTAGCGATGAGCTCCTGGCGCCATCCGTAAGCCACAGCCCTCAGCAAGGCGATGAGCGTCGTCGGCGTCGCCAAAATAACGCGCTGGTCGACTCCCCATTCTATAAGCTCCGGATCGTGCTCTAAGGCAGCGCTAAAGAAGGTTTCCCCCGGTATAAACATCACGACGAATTCGGGAGCGAAGTCGAATTGGTCCCAATAGGATTTTGTCGCCAGCTGGCTGATGTGCGTGCGCACCTGCCGGGCATGTTCGCGCAGCTTCATGACGCGTTGGCTTTCGTCTGCAGCATCCAACGACTCCAAATAGGCATGCAAAGGGGCTTTTGAG
The DNA here is from genome assembly GCA_963801335.1 of uncultured Parachlamydiaceae bacterium. Taxonomy (GTDB): domain Bacteria; phylum Chlamydiota; class Chlamydiia; order Chlamydiales; family Parachlamydiaceae; genus CAWDEQ01. Next base: position 305,001 of record CAWDEQ010000001.1, read on the forward strand.
TCGACGACGATTTGCTTCTTATTGGGCAGTTTGATTATCAAGTCAGGGCGCAGGCGCCTCTCATCGACATTGACAGATTCTTGCTGGACAAAATCGCAATGCTCCACCATGCCAGCCATTTCAACCACGCGGCGCAACTGGATTTCTCCCCAGCGTCCACGCACAGAGGGCATCCGGAGCGCCTTGACCAGGTTCGCCGTTTCGGACTGCAGCTGGGTTTGGCTGCTGATTAAGGACTTCACTTGTTCTGTAAGGCTGACATAGGCGCTAAGGCGCACTTTTTCCATTTCATTGACTTTGTGGTCCACCTTATCGAGCGATTCTTTGATCGGCTTGATCAACTCCTCTACGGCTTTTTGCCGCAGGGAGAGGTCTCCCGACGCCCTCTCCTGAAATTTCTCCAATTTTGCCGTAGCCAAATCCAAAAAGGATTGGGTGTTATTTTTCAAGGCATCGGCAGATAAGGCTTTAAACGCATCTGAAAGTTTTATTTGAGCGTGATTCAACAACTCGATCTTCTCTTGGGAAGCCTTTCGCTCCTGTTCCAGCTTTGTCTCCGCGATGTGGCGCTTTTCGCTCTCGAGCCTTAATTCATGCGTCAGCCTCTGGTTTTCATGCTGTAACTCTCCGACCTGCTGCCCTCTGAAGCGCAGGAGGATCCAGCCAGCCACAACGCATAAGAAAGCCAGAGCAAAGGAGATAAGGGGAATCGAGAAATCCATCCAAAACTCAATAAAAAGGTTTGCTTGAATCTTAGCAGGAGATTTGATATAAAGTCATCCATATGTTAGCCAAGCACAGCAAATGGCTGTTTCCGGTGGCAGCCATGATAGTGATTGCACCGTTTACACCCTGGCTAGACTTATTCCTAGCCGATTACTTCGACACGTTCAGCGGCATTCAGGGCCACCATTTCGTTCGGAATACCTTCACTGAAGCTTTTTTCGAATATGGAGTCATCCCCGCTCAAATTGTCGCCATCCTGGCCACTGTTTTTTATGGTCTTTCCTTTATTTCTCCCTTTTGGAAGCGATGGCGTTCCGCCGCGCTGGTCTTAATTTTGACGATGGCAGTCGGAGAAGGGTTTATCGTGCATGTCGCCCTTAAAGACCAATGGGGAAGGCCGCGCCCTAAACAGGTCGAGCAATTTGGCGGACGTCAGGAATTTAGGCCCTTCTTTTCACCCAATATCTTCAATCAGCCTGAACCCTCCAAATCTTTCCCCTGCGGCCATTGCGGAATGGGTTATTACTTCTTCACCTTCGCCGTTCTGGGGATGCGCTACGGCCGACGCTGGATGACTTTTGCGGGCTTTGCCATCGGTACCCTCTTGGGCTCTCTCATCGGAATTGCACGCATGGCACAAGGAGGCCATTTTCTTTCCGACGTCCTCTTTTCCGCACTCATCATTTGGCTAAGCGCTTTAGCATTCGATTGGCTCATCTTTGATCAACAAGAAGAAAGCCGACAGAGAATCGCGACATGAAAGGCCTCACCAAGCGCCAAAGTCAAATCCTTGGTTTCATCCAAGATTATATCCATACCCACCGCTATTCTCCCAGCTATCGCGAGATCATGCAACATTTCGAGCTATCTTCCCTAGGTTCCGTTTATAAACATGTTACGGTCTTGAGAAGAAAGGGGGCTTTAATAGGCGAAACAAAGGGTGCCCGCTCCCTCACCCTAGCCCAACCTGCTCATCGCCAAGAAACTCCCCAGGAAGTCGAAGTTCCCTTCATCGGCCACATCTGCGCAGGCCAACCCATTGAAATGTTCCCCCAGTATCAGACTATAGCGATACCCGATTTCTTGATCGAAGCTCCAGACAATACCTATGTCCTCCGAGCCAAGGGAGACTCGCTGCAAGAAGAACTCATCGGGGATGGGGACCTCCTCCTTGTCGAAGCCAAAAACAGCGCCAATCCTGGAGAAACCGTCATTGCCCTCATCAACAATCACGACACGATTGTCAAACGCATCTTCCCCGAGGGAGAGTTCGCCAAGCTCATCGGACACAATCGCCATCAACACCCCATAATTTTACGCTGGGAGGACATCCAAATCCAAGGGGTCGTCGTCGGGTTGATGCGCCTCTTCCGCTACACCACCCGCCTTTAAATGGCCTTTGTTATCATTTACCACTGAGATCAGTGAGATCACTGAGAAACTATGAGAACATTGAGAGGAATTCAACTAAAACTTTAAATAAAATCCTCTCCCAATCTCACACCTTCTCACTGATCTCACTGATCTCAGTGGTAAATGATAACAAGGCCATGGGAATCGAAGTGCATTTTAAAATCGGTTTGTGGTAAAATTGTTGCTATGAAACGCGTTCAATTATTGCCTAATGTCATCACAGCCTTTGGCCTGACTTGCGGGCTATTCATCATTTTTAAGATGAATATGACCCAAGTTGGAGATACCTCCTATTATTTGCTGGTCCAAATTGCCGCCATTTTATGGCTGGCCGCCCTAGCCGATTTGCTTGATGGGGCCGTAGCGCGTGCTATGAAGGCCGAAAGTGAATTTGGCGGCATCTTTGATTCTTTAGCCGATGCGATAACCTTTGGCGTTGCCCCTTCCGTCGTGATCCTCAAGAGCCTTTCCCTGTCTCCTGGAACAGAGCTCTCCTTTCTAATGACTACAGCCTGCATGGTCTATTCTGTTTGCGGGGTTTTGCGGCTTGTGCGCTATAATGTCACAAAGAGCAGCATCAGCGGAGATCTGGAGCAGGAAAGCGCCTATAAGAAGAATTTCACCGGGCTTCCCATTCCTGCAGCCGCCGGAGCCGCTCTTTCGGGCAATCTTTTGCTCTTTACCGAAGAGTTTAAATCTTTTTTTTCCCTATCCGATAAGACCCGGATGTGGCTTCTTTTTTGCCAGATGCTCCTCCTTGGGTATTTGATGATCAGCCGCTGGAAATTTCCGAGCTTCAAAACCTTCCATATACGCGTCTCTTCTTTCCAGCTCGTCTTTTTAACTGTTCTTGCCGCTGTTTTTGTGTTTTATGGGATCCTTCACCATTTTCCGATTGTTTTCTTTGCCCTTTGTTGGTCCTATATTGTCATCGCGTTCACCCTGTCGGTTATCCGGCTGATATCGGGTAAGAAATCCAAAACACTGGAAGATTTTGAGCCTGAACCCGAAGATGATATCGATGAATAATAAACCAGCAAAATTGAATTCCAAGGGACAGCTCTATCGCGATTTTTTGGTGACAAAAGCCATTGAAATTCCCGAGCTCGATTGTTTTTTGAGAGAGCTTGTCCATTTGCCAACCCAAGCACAAATCATTCACATTGCCAATGATGATCCGGAAAATGTCTTTTGCCTCTCCTTCCAAACAGTTCCTACTATTTCGAATGGAGTGGCGCACGTTCTCGAACATACTGTTTTATGCGGTTCGACAAAGTTTCCGATAAAAGATCCCTTCTTCGCCATGCAAAGGCGAAGCCTCAACACGTTCATGAATGCCTTTACCGGTCCAGACTTCACCTGTTATCCTGCGGCATCGCAAGTGCATAAGGATTTTTACAACCTGCTCGAAGTGTATCTCGATGCGGTGTTCCATCCAATCCTCAATGAATTGAGCTTCTTGCAAGAGGGGCATCGCCTGGAATTTGCCGATCCCTCCAATCCCGATTCCGCACTCGAATTCAAAGGCATTGTATTCAACGAGATGAAAGGGGCCCTATCTTCACCGCAAGCAAGGATGTACGAAGAAATCAACCATGCCCTGTTCCCGAATGTGACATATGGCTGCAACTCCGGAGGAGACCCAAAGGTGATTCCTACTCTGACGTATGCGGAGCTGAAGCGCTTTCATGAAAGCTACTATCATCCAAGCCGCTGCCTGTTTTACTTCTATGGCAATATGCCTTTAGAGGACCATCTGGACTTCATCGCGAAGCAGACACTGGATCATCTCTCACCCATTTCCCCATTGGAGCCCATCCCCTTTCAGACCCGGTATAAGGAACCCGTTAAAGTGGAGAAAACCTATCCGATATCTCCTGAAGAAGACCTTCAGGATAAGACCATGGTCTCTTTTGGATGGCTCACATGCCCCATCGAGGAACAGCAGGAAATACTTGCCCTGCAGGTCCTCGCCTTAATCCTCATGGATAACGATGCTTCCCCCCTGAAGATGGCCCTGATGCGTTCAGGGCTCTGCAAACAAGCCGGAGCCCATATGGAAACCGATATCAATGAAGTGCCGATCCTTTTTGCGATGAATGGATGCAAAAGAGAAAGCGCCGATCAGTTGGAGTCCTTGATCCGCACCATCCTAAAAAAAATGATCAAAGAGGGGGTACCCCTAGCTCTCTTTGAGAATGCCATCCACCAATTAGAATTCCACAAAAGTGAAATTGTGGGGGATCATTCGCCTTTTGGCCTTTCGCTCTTTATGAGGGCAGGTTTATTGAAGCAGCATCAGGTGAAGCCGGAAGATGGATTGATGATCCACTCTTTCGCAGAGCAGCTCCGTCAGCGCACTTTGGAAGCTCCCGATTACTTAACGGGCCTTATCCAAAAACACTTTTTGGATAATCCCCACTTTGTCCGCGTCGTGATGCATCCCGATAAAGAGCTGTTAGCCCGAGAGCAAGCCGACGAACAAGCGGCTCTAGAGAAAATCCGGAAGCAATTACAGACCAAAGATGTCCAGGAAATAGTCAAAAAAGCGAAAGAGCTTACGGAATTTCAAAAGAAACAGCAGGAAGAAAACCTGGATATCCTCCCTAAAGTGACCAAAGAAGACATCCCAAAATACCCTAGAGACTATCCGCTGTCACAAGAACAGGCAGGAAATCTCTCCATCTTCCACCATGCCTGTTTCACCAATGATATCGTCTATGCCGACTTGGCCTTTCATATGCCGGAAATCCCCGAAGAAGACCTTTCCCTGATTCGCTTATTTTCGGACCTGTTGTCCCAGATGGGCTGTGGGGGGCGTTCTTATGCGGAAAATCTCGAATATATTCAGGCCCATACCGGAGGGGTCAGCGCCTCCATGACCTTCAATTTACAGGCTAAGGATTCCGAACATTTCTTTCCTGCCTTCTGCATCCGCGGCAAAGCGCTTCGCAGAAAAACCAAAAAGATGATGACCCTTTTGCATGAGATGGCCACTTCTGTCGACTTCAAGGATATTCCACGATTGAAAGAGGTCCTAAACAAACACTTTTCTGGCCTCCAAAGCACCCTCATTCAATCCTCCCTCAAGTATGCCATCGGCCTCTCCGCAAGAGGACTCGATGTCTCCTCCCGCGTCGCAAGCAGCTGGTATGGGCTCGATTATTTCTATTACCTCAAAGATCTCACCGAAAATCTCGATGCGAAAGTAGGGCCCCTCATCCAAAAGCTGGAGCACTATCAAAGCGTTCTCCTATGCTTGGATGATCCGCACCTGATCATCAGCAGCGACGCCTCCGCATACGAGGAGATGAAGAGCCAAGCCTTCTATGGCTTGCAGCATATTGAAACCAAGCCCTTCAAGCCATGGAAGGGGGAATATGCCCTGACTCCAGCAGAGAACCAAGGGCGCGTAACGGCTTCCCCAGTGGCTTTCACAGCCCTTGTCTTCAAGACAATCCCTTATGCCCACCCCGATTCTCCAGCCCTGCTGGCCGCTTCCCATCTTTTTGATAACCTCACGCTCCATACTTTGCTCCGCGAACAGGGAGGGGCATACGGCGGCGGAGCCAATGCCAATACCATGTCAGGTAATTTTTACTTTTACTCCTATCGGGATCCGAACATCGGAAGTACGTTAGAAGCCTTTGACAAAGCTGTGAGACAGGTTGCCAATGGGGAGTTCGATGAATCCGATTTGGAAGAGGCCATTCTGGAAATCATCCAGGATTTCGATTCACCCGTAGCACCCGGTAGTCGAGCCGATTTAGCCTATGGCTGGCTTCGCGAAGGCAAACCCATCGAAACGCGCCAAGTCTATCGCGACCGGCTGCTCTCACTGACGCCAAAGCAGGTGATCCAAGCAGTTAAAAGCCATATAATTCCACAGCTATCCCATGGATCCGTTGTATCCTTTGCCGGCAGGGAATTGCTGGAAAAAGAAAACGCCTTATTGAAAGCTCAAGGAAGAAAGCCCTTAAAAATTGAAAAGATATAAAAATATAGGAGAAAGCGCATGGCTTTTGATTTTTCTAGAACAGACCAATCGACCTATAACATTTATGCAAAATGGGTCAAACCCTGCTATGAACAACTCGATCGAGCTGTAAACAAAACCCAATGGATCCGTTTAGCGTGCCTTCCTTTCGGCCTTTGCCTTGTCATTACGGACCTGGTTGTCAGGATAGCAGAAGTTGGTGAATCGATTATAAAAGGCTTCGGCAATATTTTTGGCTCTTTCTTTTCGGCAAAATGCTCTGCCAGCATAGGTGCCAAGCAAATAGGGACGACGTTGCCAACCAAAGTGCTATACCTAGCCTTCTGGCCAATTACAGGGATCGTTGGAATCGTTGTAGCCCCTATATGGATCTTGGCTCATCCCAAATCTTTCACGGAATTAGGACTGAGAGCCACAGAGAAGGTACTAGCCAATACACCAATGCCCGTGGCTGGATAACCAGGATCTAAGCAAGTAAGCAGATTTACTTTAATATTTGCAGAAAATACCCACAATGTGGTACGTTTAGAGTATGGATCGAACATTTATACAGCTGCCGCCATTCTCAATACATCTTGACGGCTACATTGAACGAGGAAGAATATTAGAGAAAGATTTTGAAGAACTTGAAAAGGATTTACTAAAAAACCCTCAGCGGACGAGAAAAAAATTATTAGCCATCTTGTCAAACAATTAAAAGAGGAAGCAACTCATGGGTAAAATGTTTGACCTTCTCAAAGAAGGATTAGAAGAGGCAATAGCCTATGAAAAGGGATTGTCCAAGAATGCTAGGGTTAAAAAAATCAGAATTGATACTGCTGAAGTCCCTAAGCATCCAAAAGAATATAGAGCAAGTGACATTAAGAAGTTAAGAACTAAACTTAATTGTTCTCAAAACATGCTTGCAGCATATCTTAATGTTAGTTTAAATACTGTTCAAGCATGGGAACATGGATCTCGTCGCCCTAACCATGCTACATTGCGCTTACTAGAAATTGTAGATAAGGGCCCCAATTTCTTAGCTTCTTTAACAGAATCCTCTCACGCAAACATTTCTCGGAGTTGATTAGCTTGATGCGAGATTTAGCGGGAGGTGATGAGGCAGGTAACCGTTTTGTCATCGCCTCCCATGCTGATCATCATCCCATAGGGAGTGCGTGGAACAATGGGATTGGCATGCTTGCCGGTGAATTGATGGAGCAGATCGACCATTTGACGCACTCCAGAAGCTCCTGTGGGATGGCCGAATCCGCCTAGGCCCCCGGATAAATTCGTCGGGATCTTGCCTTCTCGTGAAGTATGCCCATCCAAAATATAGTGCGGGGCTTTCCCTTTTTCGGCCAATCCGATGGCTTCCAGGGAGAGCATTCCGCTGATCGTGAAGCAATCATGGACCTCTAATACAGAGATATCCTCTTTCTTTAAATGAGCCTGTTTCAAAGCCTCTGCAACGGCAATTTCGGTGTTCGAGAAAATAGTCAGATCTTGGGGCTTTTGGGTGATATTCCCTTGCGCCATCCCCATTCCCACAATTTCCGCGACAGAATCTTTCGATAGCCCAGATGCCTTCAACCCTTCTTCAGTAAATACAGCCAGGGAAGAAGCGCCATCCGTCACCTTCGAACAATCATAAAAATTGAGGTAGGGAACAAACTTAGTAGGGTCTGGAGGCGTCATCCCCAATGCAAACAAATCCTCGGATTTGTTGTGAAATTCTTGTGCTTTTGGATTTTTCCGCGCATTCAAAATGGCGAGCTCATACCACTTGGCCATCCCCTTTCGCGCCATCTCATAGCCATATTTGGAATAATAGGCTCCGGCTCGATCCGAGAAAATATTGGGAAAGAAGAAGGCATGCCCCGCTTTCCGTTCTTTCTGATAGTAGGAGGCGCCTGCCAAGACATCAGCCCCATAGATCGATTTCATTGTGTTTTGCATTTCAAAGGCCGCGACGAAAACGGCATCGGACAAATCAGAAAGCAAGCTTTTGACTGCAGTCGCAATGGCCCTTCCCCCTGTTCCACAAGCTCCTTCAACGCCAAGGCAAGCCTTCCCCTGTAAACTGGGAACCATAAAGGGGAGAAATCCCGACAGGTTTGCCTGATTGAGAAAACGGCCCGACATAAAGCTGCCGATGATTCCCTCATCGAAAAGGGGATTGGGCACTTGTTCGAGCGTGCCCTTTGCCGTTTCCAGAAGGTAAGATTCGAATGGCGGCATGGGCTTGCTGCGGTCGAATTCCTTGCGGCCGGGTCCGAAGTAGGTGGTATTGTAACCTGCAGCGACAAAGATCCTTTTCCGAAACCGTTTCACTTGCATGGAACTTGCGACCTCATGATTAGTTTTGGGCCATATAGATGGAAAAAGCCCTCTTCTAGTACTGTTTCCACATCATCTAAATTGGCAGCCACTCCCTTGTCCACTAACTGCTGAGCGATTTGCAGTGATTTAGACAGAAAATTGCAGGCCAACTCGGCACCTGCAGTTTGCATTTTGAACAAATGGGAAAAATAGGTTTCGAGCTTTGGACTTTTTTCTTTTTCCTTCTGTAGCTGTTTCCATGAAAAGTGTCCTTCTGGCAAAGGTCCCAAAACAGAACCTACGGGAATGGGTACATAGTTCCCCTTTTCAAAGGAATAGATGGCTTTCATTTGATGCTTGTCGTATTGAAAAAATCCTGGCTTTTGAGAGCCATCAGGATACTGGCCTCCTATTCTCCCTTGGCTGACCATACGCTCGATCAGTTCATCGCAAAGAGAGGGATCATCCGAGTACATCTCCATGATGCGCATGATATTCTGCACCACATCCAAACCCACATAGTCCATCAATTGGAAAATTCCCATGGGCCTGATCAGAAACTCTTGAGTCATCTGGTTGATAGCTGCTATCGACTCTTCAAGCGATAGTTTGCTTGACAGTTGGCGAACTTGGCTGCACGCAAACAGGGCTTCGCGAATGAAGTGGCCATTGCCGATAAATCCTGGAATATCGGCGGACTGCACAACGGTTTTGTTGAGGCGTTTTGCCAATTCCAAAGCTAGTGATGGCAGAGCAGGATCGACCTGCTTGGGGACGATTAATTCCACGAGCTTTTGCACAACGGGAGGGGAATAGAAATGAAAGCCGATGATTCGGTGATTCCGATGAGAGGCCCGATCCAGTTCTTCGATAGGAATAGAAGAGGTATTGCTAAAGATATAGGCCTTAGGATTATTTAGATTGTTTAAAAGATTCACCTTGGCGTCTACATCTTCGACAATAACCTCAAAGATGAGATTGGCTTTTTTGGCTCCTTCCAGAGACGTATGAAATTCGACAATATCCCAAGCGCCAGTGACAAAAGCCGTGATGATTTCCAGATTGCTGACCAACTTCTCATTTTTGGAGTAGTATTTGCGCAAATCCATGATATGCTTCTCTGCATATTTGAGAAGCTGATCTTTGAGATAGACCCGCAAATCCCGCAAACCCTTCTCGTTGGCATCGATAAGCCATAGCTTATAGTCTCCGCCGCCGGCCTTGCCCGTTTTTTCAGCTTCCAGGCGTGCGATTTCCTCTAGCAGCAAGGCGGATATTCCACTGCCCATCTTTCCTGCTGCGCCAATCACCGCTACATTTTTTAAGGCTTCGTCAAGAACCATCTGCTACCTTTTTTGCCCTCAATCCTTAACGTATGTATAATCTTTTTTTCTGTCCATCAATTGTCAACATTTTCCGCTGTTGTCCTAAATCCATAGGCTCAGTATAGTCCGGTTTCATAAAGAGCCATTCCCGCTTCAGCGGGAATGGCTCTTCAGATTATTTATGGAACCCTATGCAAGAGAAGAAAAAAACGGGCGGCCTGGCGGGCATCATCGCCGGCGATTCAGCCATATGCCTATGCGGTGTGGAAGAGCAAAGCCTCCGTTATCGCGGCTATTCGATAGAAGACCTGGCAGCCAGCAGTTCATTCGAAGAAGTGTGTTGGCTGCTGCTCAGGAAAGAATTGCCCACGCGGCGCGAGTTAGAGTCTTATAAACTGAGGCTCAATAACTTAAGGGACATTCCCGCCCCCCTTAAAGAGATTCTCGAAAAAATTCCACCCAATGCCCATATGATGGATGTGCTGCGCACCGCATGCTCCTTTTTAGGGACTATCGAACCTGAAACGCCAGATAGTGGCAAATTCGATATAGCCAACCGCCTCATTGCCTCGTTTAGTTCGATGCTCTTATACTGGTCTCAATTTCACAAAACCGGCAAAGCGCCGGATTTAGATACTGGGGAAGACTCCCTTGCAGGACATTTCCTCCATCTCCTGCATGGAAAAAAGCCATCCGAGCTACACCGCAACTGCTTGGATGTCTCTCTGATTTTATATGCCGAGCATGAATTCAATGCGTCGACCTTTACCGTCAGGACCATCTCGAGCACCCTGTCCGACTTCTATTCTGCCATCTGCGGAGGCATCGGAGCCCTGCGCGGCCCCTTGCATGGCGGAGCCAACGAGTGGGCAATGGCTTTGATGGAGCGGTTTCATTCGCCTGAAGAGGCAGAAAAGGGCATCCGCGAGATGCTTGCCCAAAAGCAGGTCGTCATGGGCTTCGGACACCGTGTCTACACAACATCTGATCCCCGGACGGCCATCATCAAGGCATGGGCGAAGAAGCTCGCCAAAGAACAGGGGGATCCGCATCTTTTGATTCCCATAGGGGAAAGAATCGAAAAGGTCATGTGGGAGGAGAAAAAATTGTTCCCCAACTTGGATTTCTATAGCGCCTTGGCCTATCATTTTTGCCAAATTCCAACCCCGATGTTTACTCCCCTCTTTGTGATTGCACGGATTTCAGGCTGGTCAGCCCACCTGATGGAGCAACGGGAAAACAACAAATTGATCCGGCCCGTCAGCAACTATATAGGCCCTGCCTCACGCCCCTATATGTCGATTGAGAATCGGAAATTATGAAAGAGGCCTATGATGATGTCCTGGTCCAGATTGCTGAATATGTCAGCAGTGCCTCCATCACTAGCGATGAAGCCTACCAAACAGCACGGGCTAGCTTGGCCGATGCCCTCGGATGCGCTCTGCTTGCCCTGAATTATCCCGCATGTACGAAGTTGCTCGGTCCCCTCGTCGAGGGGACGCTCGTTCCCAATGGGTCTCGGGTACCCGGTACCGATTATGTCCTAGACCCCGTCAGAGGCGCCTTTAACATCGGAACAATGATACGCTGGCTCGACTACAATGACACCTGGCTAGCGGCAGAATGGGGGCATCCATCCGACAACTTTGGAGGCATTTTAGCCGTCGCAGACCATTTCAGCAGACAAAAGAGGGCGCAGAAAAAAGAGCCATTCCTCATGCAGGACGTCCTCACAGCTGCCATCAAAGCCTATGAAATCCAAGGGAATATCGCCTTGCTCAACAGCTTCAACCGCATTGGATTCGACCATGTGATCCTTGTCAAAGTGGCGACTGCAGCCGTTGCCACCCACTTGATGGGAGGGACTTCGAAACAGATCATGGACGCTGTCTCCAATGCTTGGATAGACACAGGCTCCTTGCGGACCTATCGCCATTTTCCCAATACAGGATCGCGCAAGTCCTGGGCTGCAGGCGATGCCACCAGCCGCGGCACCCTGTTGGCATGGATGACCATGCGAGGGGAGATGGGCTATCCGACGGCGCTCACCGCAGAGAGCTGGGGTTTCTATGATGTCCTCTTTGAAAAAGCCCCTTTCCAATTCCAAAGGCCCTTTGGATCTTATGTGATGGAAAACATCTTATACAAAATCAGCTTTCCGGCCGAGTTCCATGGTCAGACGGCTATTGAGGCGGCATTAGAGCTCCACCCCAAGGTCAAGGAGCGCCTTGAGGATATACAAGAAATCGAGATTGAGACGCAATCTTCGGCGATGCGCATCATCGACAAGAAAGGGCCCTTGAAAAATCCTGCAGACCGCGACCACTGTTTGCAATATATGATCGCCATAGGCTTAATCTATGGGAACCTGACTGCGAATTATTATGAAGACAAAATAGCAAAAGATCCACGGATTGACAGCCTCCGCTCGAAAATGAAAGTTTTCGAAAATGAGGCTTTCAGCCGCGATTATCTCGATCCCGATAAGCGATCTATCGCCAACTCCCTGGCTATCCACTTCAAAGATGGATCCCGATTAGGTCCTCTTGTTGTGGAATATCCGCTAGGCCATCGAAAAAGGCGCCAAGAGGGTATGCCCCTTCTATTCGAAAAATGCGCAACAAATCTGCGAACCCGGTTCGATGCAACACGCACAGAAAAACTCCTGCAGCTCCTGCAAGATCATAACCGATTGATCACTACTCCTGTCGATACCTTTATGGATTTTACAGGGCCATTCCCACTGTGAATTTTTCGAGGAGATTTGGAATATTTTCGAATGTCTTTACCCCATCCCCCCGAAAGCCATATACCCAGTGTATATGGCTGAGGGGGAATGGGGTAAAGACAACGAAAAGATTCCTAAGATCCTCGAAAAGGCACAGCGGGAATGGCCCTCAACATAACTGGGCTGGGTTTTGGATGAGCTCCATAAAGGTGTGCGAAACCAGGGAGGCCGTATTGCCATCGAAGATGCGATGGTCGAAACTCCACGAGAGGTTCAGGACATCGCGGGCGATCACCTGATCATTTTTGACCAGAGGCTGCTTTTGGATGCGCGCCAGTGCCAAGATAGCCACTTCAGGGAATTTGATTATGGGGGTAGCCCACAATCCAGAGCTCTTGGATCCGTAGTTGCTCAGCGTGATCGTCCCTTCTTTCATATCGCTGGACTGCAGCTGGTTATTTTTAACCTTCTCGCGAAGGGCATCGTATTGCCTGATGAGTTCTTCTAGAGACATTGACTCGACGTTCTTGATCACAGGAACGATGAGTCCCAATGCCGTCGATGTAGCTATGCCAAGATTTTGATGCTTATGGATGATAAGTTGGCTCGACTCGCTATCGTAAGAGCTGTTTAACTCGGGATGGCGTTTGATCGTCAAAGAGAGAGCCCTTATGAAAAAGGGCATGAACGTTACATGAATCTCTTCTTTCGCACCCTCTTCTTTAATCTTTTTCACAAGCTGGATCAACCGCGTGGCATCGGCCTGCTCAAAGAAGGAAAAGTGAGGAATCTTCGCTTTTGATTCGGCCATGCTCTGCGCCATCAGCTTACGAATGCCGATAATAGGCCTGGCCTCTTCTTCTGGAGGCAGCGATGCCTGCCCCAGATCCTCATCAGTGACCCTTCCCTCCTTGCCCGTCCCTTTGACTTTTTGGATATCGACGCCCATTTCTTGCGCCTTGCGCCTAGTTGCCGGAGAAGCCAGAACCTTTTGAACAGTTTCTTCAGAAGTTGCTTTTGTAGCCTCTCGATCAATATCGTAAAGCGGTTTGTCTTTGAAGGCGATTTGCCCCGGCTTGTAATATTGCTTCACCAATGTTCCTGGATAGGGGGAAGGCAATTCGACTGTAGCCTTATCGGTCATGACCACCACTACAGGCTCGTCTTGCTTGACCAGATCCCCGACTTTTTTCAACCATTCGATCACCTCTCCTTCGACGACCCCTTCGCCTATGTCAGGCAATACCACTGTGTATATAGATCCCATACGTTATCCTTCCATTGTCTCAAGAATGGCCTGTTTTACTTTATAGGCATCTGGCAAATACTCGTTCTCCAAGGTCATTGGAAAGGGAGTATCCAGTCCACAGCATCTCCGAACAGGAGCTTCCAAAGAATAAAAGCAGCTCTCCATGATCAATGCAGCAATTTCAGCGCCGAAGCCACCGGTTTTCGGAGCTTCGTGACTCACAACGCACCTTCCCGTCTTCTGCACCGATTTCTGAATCGTTTCTAAATCAAGAGGGTTCAAGGTGCGCAAATTCAAGACCTCGACTTCAATCCCCTTCTGTTCAGCGAGCTCCTGTGCAGCTTCCATATTCTGATGGTGCTGAGCACCCCAGCCTATGAGTGTAACGTCTTTGCCGATGCGTTCGACACTTGCCTGGCCGAAGGGAATGGCATATTCCTCGAGAGGCACCTCCTGTTTGATCGACCTGTAGATCCGTTTCGGTTCAAAAAACAGGACGGGATCATTCGAACGGATAGCAGTCGTCAGCAGGCCCTTGGCATCGTAAGGTGTCGAAGCAAAGGCCACGAGCAAACCCGGAGTATGCAAAAACTGCGCCTCGGGCGATTGCGAATGATAATGGCCTCCATGGATGCCCCCGCCATAGGGTGTCCGGATCACCATGGAAGCAGTATATTGGTTGCCCGTCCTATAGCGCATCTTAGCCAACTCATTGACGATCTGATCGTAGGCAGGAAAAATGTAATCGGCGAATTGGATCTCGCATATCGGTTTCAGGCCCATTTGAGCGACCCCTATGCCAAAGCCGATAATGCCCTGCTCCGATAGTGGAGAGTCGAAACAGCGCTCCTCTCCGAATTTTTCCTGCAGCCCTGTCGTCACTCTGAAGACACCCCCGAAGGCTCCGACATCTTCTCCAAAAGTGAGCAGGCGATTATCGCGTGCGAATTCCTGGTGGAGCGTTTGATTGAGGGCCTGGATTATATTCATGACGGGCATAGGCGCCTCAATTCTTCATACTGCTCTTTCAACTTTGACGGCATTTCTGCATAGACATTTTCGAACAAGGTGCTCAGTGGAGGCTTTGGAGTCTCTTTTGCGACGGCAATTGCCTGGGCGATCTGTCCATTGACAGTATCGACCCACTCCTTTTCTTTTTGCTCATCCCAAAGTCCTTTCTTTTCCAAGTAGAGCCGCAGCCTTAAGATAGGATCTTTCTGCTTCCAGGATTCCACTTCTTCGGCAGACCGGTACAAGGAGGGATCATCCGAGGTGGAGTGGGCACCCATGCGATAGGTCATCGCTTCGATAAAGATGGGGCCTTTGCCTTCGATGCACTGTTGCCGGGCCCTTTTGACTGTATCGTAGATAGCGAAGAAGTCATTGCCATCGACCCGATAGGTCGTGACGCCATGTCCGATACCTTCAGCGGCGACGCCCTCGGTGGCAAACTGCTTGGAACAGGGCGTCGAGATGGCATAGCCATTATTGCGGCAGAAAAAGAGCGCCGGCACTTTGCGCACTGCGGCAAAACTCAAGCCCGTATGGAAATCTCCCTCTGAGGTGGCGCCTTCGCCAAAATAACATATGGCGACCGTCGGCTGGCGCAGGAGCTTCATGGCGTAGGCGCAGCCCGCCGCGTGCGGGATCTTTGTCCCGATCGGCGAGGAAACAGTCACGACATTCAATTCACGGCTTCCGAAGTGATTCGGCATCTGCCTTCCAAGTGTGAGGTCGGCTGCGTCGCCAAACATCTGATGCATATACTGCTCTATTGTGAAGCCGCGCCAGAAGATGGCGCCATTTTCTCGATATTGCGGATACATCCAGTCGGCAGAATCCAGAGCCGCCGCGCTTCCCACCGAGCAGGCTTCTTCTCCCCAAGAACTCAAGGCAAAGGTGATTATTCCCTGCCGCTGCAGGGTAATCATTCGCTCATCGACAAGGCGGCAGACCAGCATCGTTTTATAAGCTTTGATGAGTATCTCATCCGGTATATTATATTCTGCCGTTAGCTGTCCCTTTTCATTCAGTAAAGTGAGGGTCGGAAATGACATGGCTTTTTCTCTATTTTTCTTTATCAATAATATTTTATAAGTTTAAGGTAAAAGAAAAAGGTGTAAGTATGTTCAAAGTCTATAATAAAGTCCGTATGCATGATACGGATATGGCTGGAATTCTCTATTATCCACGGCTTTTCCGCTTTGTGAATGAGGCCATGGAAGACCTGATGGAAAGCGAGGGTTTCGAGTTAGGAAACGTCTTCCACCGCGAAGATTTCGTCTTTGTTCTGGTGCATGTTGAAGCCGACTACAAGGCTCCCTTGACACTAGGCGATCAGTTAGAAATTCAGGTGGGCATTGAAAAAATCGGCAATACCTCTTTCACAATGGCCTTTTTTATCTATCTCCGCAGCAATAATGCCCTAGTAGGCAAGGCCAAAACCGTCCATTGCTGCTTAACCTCTTCCACACGGGAAAAGATTACCATCCCAGAGCGTTTCAAGATAGTGCTCCAAAAACACCTCATCTGATGGGATGTGTCATAAATAATTTACCACTGAGCAAGATTTATTTTACCACTGAGCACAGTGAGATCACTGAGAACAGTGAGAGATTGTGAGATCAGTGAGAGTATGTAAGATAGGAAAGGATTATGCAATTATTCTCACGCTGTGACACTATTCCCCTCAATGTTCTCATAACTTCTCACTGATCTCACTGTGCTCAGTGGTTAATTATAAAATCAAGGGTAGAAGCTTAGCTTACCATTGGGGTTCGCGTTTTTCGAGGAAGGCCCTGATCCCTTCTTGAGATTCTCCAGATGCCCGTACCGTTTTATGGACTTCTATCCCTTTCCAAATATCATCTTCGAAGCTCGAAGGGTAAAGGTCATCGAGCAGTTTCTTTGTATTAACAATGGCTTGGGGAGCACCTTTGATAATGTTTTCGGCGAATTTTATCGCTTCGCTCCATAGTTTTTCCTTTGGGTAGATTCCATTGATCAAACCGATATCAAGGGCTTTTTTAGCGGGAATGAGTTCGCCGACTAAAAGCAACTCCAGCAAATCCCTTTGTCGAAGCTGCCGGATCAATAGAGACATGATTTGGGCAGCGACAAGCCCTCTTCTCACTTCTGGAAAGCCGATCTTAGCGTTCTCGTCAGCAAAAGCCAAATCGCAAGCAGCCGCGATGCCGGCACCCCCGGCAATGGCCATGCCATGGATGAGTGCGATGGTTACGAGTGAAGTGTGATGTAATAGGGTGAGAACTTTTGTCAAGGCTTCAGAAAGTCCTTCTGCAAGAGAAGGGTCGGCCGCTTCTCCAAGGTCCAGTCCAGAGGAAAACAGGGATCCATTTCCCTTAAGTATGAGGATCCTTTGATCCGGTATATCCTGTGCGGCTAGGATAGCCGCATTCAGTTGTTCAAGAAGCGCCACACTAAGGGCGTTGCGCTTTTCAGGACGGTTTAATGTGAGAACCGTGATATGGGGTTCAGGCCGTTCAATGAGAATGAGAGATTCATTCATAGCTTTTTTTCCTCTATAAAGTCAGGGATTTTAATTGTTCTGAAGGGACTGTCAAAGTCATTTCAAGAAGGGCCTGTCCAAGGGCTTTACCTTGGGAATCCAGCCGAAGGGAACGGCTAGCTCCCCCTTGCAAAACGCCTTCTAGAACGAAGTTCAAAGCGCCCAGATTGGGAAGCTCATAACGCGTGACTTTGGTCACTCCAAGCGGAGCAAAATAGTCGCTGACAAGGGAGGCGACGAGATTTTGCTGAAGGAATTCATACCCTTCCCGAGTATAGGCGATAACTCCTACATTGGCATTATTGCCTTTGTCACCGCTGCGTGCATAGGCAATTTGGCGCAGGGATAATGTCTGCTTGGTCATAAAGCCTCCAAGAGTTTCACGCGCGGCGCAACGCTGCTTTTCTGGATGAGGCAGGGCCAAAAGCCAAAAACTTCTCGGATGTGCGGCCGACCCGAAGCATATCCGGTGACTCCCTGAGGACCGCTCGCGACTAAGGGAGCAATTTCTTTTGCAAAACAGTCGAGGGCCTCCCGCCGTGGGTCGGCAACGGCGATCCGCAATACACATTCCATGAGTGGAGAGGGATTTTTTTTCACTCCTGGGACTATATCTCCATTGCCCAAACATTCAATATGTGTCCGATGCAAGGCATAGCCTGCATGCCTTACCCGTTCAATGATGATTTCACCGCATTTGCGGGCTTTTTCGGCGGCATCTGGACCATAGATTCCCAGGAAAGCTTCGGCTTTGAATCCGTCGCGATAGGAGGCGCTGACCTTATAGCTATCTGTGGGGGAAAATCCTTTTGCTCCGGAGATGTGTATGCGGTCCTTTCCTTCGCTGTTGAGGTTTAATCCTAAAAACGAAACCGTGACATCGGGGCTCAGGTAGCATTGAGGATTGCCGATTTCATAAAGAAGCTGTTCTTTGATTGTTTCTTCGTTGACCCTTCCACCTGTATATGCAGGCTTCGTGATGACGAACGAGCCATCTTCATTCATCTCAACAATGGGAAAGCCCAGATTCACTGGATCCAGGATGGAGCTCCAATTCGTGCTCATGCCCCCAGTAGCTTGGGTTCCGCATTCAATCAGATGTCCGGCGATGGTGGCGCCAGCAAGTTTATCATAGGCGTTCCAGGCCCATTGAAAATGGAAGGCGCAAGGGCCGACAGTTAAGCTAGGGTCGGCCACGCGCCCTGTGATAACGATATCGGCTCCCAATTCTAGTGCCTGGGCAATGGGGCGCGCTCCGAGATAGGCATTGGCCGTCACTAAGGCCGAATCCATACTTCGAAGGGTTTGCCCCGTATCTAAATTGGTGTATAGAGGATCATCGGGATCATTTTTTAGGAGAGACAGCACATCATCTCCGTCGACAATGCCGATTTTTAGCGGACGCCGCGCCGCTTTCAATGCGGCGGCGCAAGCCTCGGCGCATCCTTGGGGATTCAGTCCACCGGCATTGGTCACTACGCGGACATGGGCTCCTTCATTCCAATAGGGCACCAGGGAATGGACGACGTCGACAAAGTCGCGTGCATATCCAGCTTTTGGGTCTTTCTCGCGCTGCGCTGCCATAATGGAAAGGGAGAGCTCAGCTAAATAATCGAGTGTCACATAATCGAGCTCAGGCTCAAGGTGCACCATGCGGGCGGCAGCATTTGGGCTATCGCCCCAGAAAGCTTGTGCATTGCCTATGCGTATCATTTCTTCACCCAAGTTAGCATTTGTATAAGAATATCGCGAGTTTTATCTGGAACGATGATGGCATCGATCCAGCCGCGGGCAGCTCCATAGCGGATATCCATTTGCTTCGTGTAGTTCTCTCGCATTTTTTCCCGCAAAGCCTCTGCTTCCGCATCTTTTTTCTGGAGCTGAAACAGGGTATCTGCGGCCTGTTCGGCGCCCATGACAGCATATTTAGCGTTGGGCCATGCCACAATGAAATCGGGATCATAGGCCTTCCCACACAAAGCATAGTTGCCGGCTCCAAAAGAATTGCCGACGATAACCGTGAGCTTTGGAACAATGGAATTGCTGACAGCATTGACGAGTTTAGCTCCGCTGCGAATGATGCCCGATTGCTCAGCTTCCTTCCCGACCATGAAGCCGACGACATCCTGTAAAAAGAGAAGGGGTATTTTGATTTGATTGCAATCCAAAACAAAGCGTGCGGCTTTATCGGCGCTATCCGCATATAACACGCCCCCTATTTCCATCTCTCCTTTGCCAGTTCTGGTCATAAGGCGCTGGTTGGCGATGATGCCGACGGGGTGTCCGCCGATTTTCGCATAGGCAGTGACGATGGTTTTTCCATAAAGCGCCTTATATTCATCCATGGAATCGGCATCGACAACACAGGAGAGCAAGTCGCGCACCTCATAAGGCTGATCGTTTTCAGAGCTGACGATCTGGAATATGTCCTGGGAGGCTTTTTTCGGGAGTTGAAAAGGGGGGAGTGACTGTTCTTCTTCGGGCAAAAAAGTCATGAGGTGGCGAAGCCGCTCAATACAGGCCTTGTCATCGGGCTCTAAGAAGTCTACTGTTCCGCTGATCTCTGCGTGCATCTTAGCGCCGCCGAGCTCTTCAGTATCCACAACCTGTCCAATGGCTGCTTTAACGAGGGCAGGCCCTGCCAAATAGAGGCCGCTGCCTTCCGTCATCAATAGCTTGTCGCACAGCACCGGCAAATAACCGCCTCCAGCGATGCAATTCCCCATGATAGCGGCAAATTGGGGTATTCCTGTTGCGGAAAAAACGGCATTATTGCGGAAGATTCGGCCGAAGTCGTCTTCATCCGGGAAAATTTCGTCTTGCAATGGGAGAAAGACGCCTGAAGAATCAACGAGAAAGAGGACCGGCAGCCTGCATTCAAAAGCGATGCGCTGTGCCCTCAGCACTTTTTTTACGGACTGGGGAAAGAATGCGCCTGCCTTGACGGTGGCGTCATTGGCGATGACCATGCAGGATCTATCGCTCACCTTTCCGATGCCGGTGACGACGCCAGCAGCGGGAAGGGCTCCCCATTCGGAATACATTTGATATCCTGCCCAAATGCCCAGCTCAAAGAAGTCTTTGGGGTCGTCTAAAAGCAAATTTAAGCGCTCCCTGACGGTTAAACGCCCTAAGCGGGCCTGCCTTTCGCGCCCCGCTTGTCCTCCTCCTTCCTTCAAACGCTCCTCTTCCTGGTGAAACTGGTCCGTTAATTCCTTGAGGTTCATGGATGTTTGGCTCCGGACAGCAGATCTGAAACGTTTTCTATCTTCTCGTCGTCATTGCCTGACAATGTATCTAAGGCTCTGTCAATTTGTTCGAAGGCCATCAAGCAATACAATTTGGCCACTTCGACATCATGGCCTAATGTAGCGCCCGTTTCCAAATCGCTATCCACTTTGCTGATAACGGCAGTTGCCGTATAAATAGCCATAGCGCTAGTAGCAATGCGATCGAGCAGCAATTGCTTCTCTAGAATCTGCTCGCCGTGCTTGGCCAATAATTTGACAATGGCCACCCCAAATCGACGCACTGCTCGGCCTAATCGGCGCGCCTCCTCCTTGAAGAGAGGGGATCGCACGGGTACTTTCGGAGTCCAAAGGTGCCTCCAGGCTGCTGCTGCCAAGTGGCCCAGGGCAGCCCTATTTTTGAAAGGATTGCCCAATGCTTCCTTTCCCTCTTTAAGCTGCATGCCGACATCGCGCATGCCGACAACGCCAATGAACGCGCGCAGGACCTCATTAGAGCCCTCTCCAATCATATTTAAGCGGGCGTCGCGCATCATGCGTTCAAATGGAGCATCCGAAAAAAAGGAGCGGCCGCCAAAGATTTGCATGGTATCATAGAGGATCGACCAGAGAGAATCGCTAGCGAAGACTTTTAATAGGGCCGATTCGAGCATCAGGTCTTCGCACTTTCCATCGACAAAGCCCGCCGTTAAAAAGGTCGCAGCCTCTATGGCATAAGCCAGAGCGGTGATCTCGGCAATTTTCTGTTTGACCAAAGCAAAGGAGGCCAGCGGACGCTTGAACTGATAGCGGTTTTTCGCATGGTCGATGGCTTTCTCGACAAGGAATTTGGAAGCCCCCGTGCACATGGCTCCAAATGTCGTTCTCCCATAGTCGAGAACGGTCAAACAAACTTTTAATCCGCCTCCAATAGGCCCCAGAATATTCGCTGCGGGGACTTCCATATTTTCAAAAGCTAAATTGCTCGTCCAAGTGCCGCGCATGCCAACCTTTTCCAAAGATTTGGCGGTTACCTTGAATCCAGCCATGTCAGGGGTAACCAAAAAGGCGGTTATCTTATCCTGCTTTCCTTGCGGGGTCTCAACTTCCATCTTTGCCATCACCGTCAAAATATTCGCGATGCTTCCATTGGTAATCCACTGCTTTTGACCTGTGATCCGGTAGACCTTCTTGTCTGGATCATAAACGGCACGGGTCTCTATGCCACTCGCATCCGATCCCGCATTGGGTTCTGTCAAAGCAAACGCAGCGATAAGCTGGCCTCGAGCTAGCGGCGGAAGCCAGCGCCGCTTTTGCTCTTCAGTACCGAACAAGAGAAGCGCCTTTAAGCCGATGCTCTGATGCGCATTGACGAATAGGGCCGTCGAGCCACAGCGGCGCGCAATCTCCTGAACAACGCGGCAATAGGCATATTGGGAGAATCCGAGCCCCCCATATTCTTTGGGAACTGTCATCCCTAAAATGCCCAAATCGCTGAGTCCCTTTATCACGGCATCTGGGATTTTTGCCTCGCGATCTATCGCAACCGGATCGAGATTTTTGTCGGCGAATGCCGAGAATTTAGCAAGGAGTTCCTCCGTTCTTTTATATTCGTCCGGAGAAACCCGGGGAAAAGACAATGCGGAGGGATCGAGAATTCCAAAATAGAGCTGTTTTGCAAAACCAGCCTTTTTTTTTCGCTGAATAATACTTCTTCTGCTAATCGTCGTTGCTGCTCTTCTAACATATTCACGCTCTCCTTGATCCCAATCCTCTCAACCTCAATTTAACAAAATTAAATTTTAATCTGAATCTATTTCTAAAAGTCTTGACCGCAAATTTTGTGTATGCCTATAGTCCAAATTTTAAATGTCCAAACATACGGAGGTTAAATATGGTAGAAAAACTAAACGAACAGTTGGCAAAATGCAAAACAGCAGATAATCCATTGGAAGCATTGTCAGTTTTTACTCTTCCTTCTGGATTGAACATCCAGATCGGCAAATTAGGCGGAAGAGAAATCAAATCAAAGGTTGTGACGATCGAGAAAAATGTCTATGTCAAAGATATCATTAAAGTCTTCAAGGATATCGTTCAAGAGGGACAAAATCTCAATCTAGATGCAATCAACCTTTGCAAAACAATCTTTCAACATGTGAAGGAATTGGACGCAGCTATA
Organism: uncultured Parachlamydiaceae bacterium; assembly: GCA_963801335.1. Taxonomy (GTDB): domain Bacteria; phylum Chlamydiota; class Chlamydiia; order Chlamydiales; family Parachlamydiaceae; genus CAWDEQ01. The sequence continues at coordinate 327,675 of CAWDEQ010000001.1, forward strand.
GTAGCAAAACTCGAGCAATGCAATATCATTGTGAGGATCCTCGCTGCTATTCGCAGTTTCTTCAGCACTATCTTCTTCAACAACAATAAGAATCTGAACGAAATCGAAAAAGTTTACACAACAAAAGAAGTCGTATTGCTTGCTGAAAAGAAAAAAGCTGACGAAGAAGCCGCTGTAGCTGCCGCTGCTGCTAGGAAGAGGGCTGAAGAGGAAGCTGCTAGGAAAAGGCTTGAAGATGAAGCTGCTGCTGCTGCTGCTAGGAAAAGACTTGAAGATGAAGCTGCTGCTGCTGCCGCTAGGAAAAAAGCTGAAGATGCAGCTGGTGGTGGTAAGAAGAAATAAGAAATCAGTCTCTTTGCATTTTAAACTACGATCCTGTAGGCTTTTGGTTTCAAAATGCAAGGAGAATATTCGCTATGTACAAGAACTGTGCGGTCTTCCAAAAAGTAAAAGCGTTAATGCTGGCATTAATCGGTTTTTTGACCTTTCACAAGGAATCTCTTTTTTCTGAGGAATGCCGAGGGAAGATCGACGTTGGTCCAGCCTTTGTACATTTAGATGTTCTTGAGCATGAAAAGACCGTAAAAGGGATCGACATGCCAGCTGTGAGAGCAGACGCGACTTTTTTGATTTGGAAAGGCGTCGCTCTAAAGCCTGTCATTCTGTATGGATCTAACGAAGGTAACTTGGTTGCTGGCGGGATTGGCCTTGGGCATTGTACTCCCCTAACCGACAATCTATTGATCACCCCAAGCTTTGGCTGCAACTTTTCTCACTTGCATACGTTTATCAATCTGCCCCAATTGGGGTTAAGGCATCTCAAAGAGAAATTTCGTTCGGTATCACCCTATATCCAACTAGAAGGCTCTTATACCTTCGCCGCTTGTTGGAGAATATGCCTTTCCGTGCAATATGCCTGGAGCCGCACCCATGTCTTTATTAAAGAAATCACCCATCATGGCAAGGGGCATTCGAAGGGACCCTGTTATTCCTTTTTATTGGAACGCGATTTGAACGACCGCTGGTCTATCAATTTTGGGGGAACCTACAATATTTCTCTGGATAAGGAAAAGCATGGTTTGCGCGCCTATGGATTCAAAATTGGGATTTGCCGCTGGTTTTATTCTAATTAGTATCCTGTCTTTATTTTTTCTTAATATTTGGGCGCTATGCTATTAATTTTACAATAGGAGGTCCTATATGATACAAGATATCAGAAACTTTTTTGATAACGCAGGTACTCACATCAAACAATTTGGCATTAAATCCAAGAATGCGATTGTTGAGTATACGACGAAAGAGCCTAAGGAAGTGGCCCTCTTGTGCATTCCGCTCATAGGCATTGGCATCCAATTCTTCAAGGAAAGGGCTGAAATGGGCCCTATCGAGAGAGAGCTCGAAAAGAAGGATCCGAAAAATGCTCCAGATAGAAACATCATTATCGAACACATTAAAGGGAGAAACCAAATCAAAAAGAACGCGATCCTAAGCCTGGTGATCCATGCTTTAGTTTTTGGAGCGTTGACGGTTTTCTTTCCTTTGATAGGGTCTGCAGTTTGTACGTTCTACTGCTGCATGATTGCAAAAAATCTGATCAATATCCACGCCAATGATAAAACCATCAAAGACTTGGAACAAAAAAAGTATGTGTTTGAAACACCCCAAAACAACAATCAACAGCTATTCACCTCCAATATCGTGGAATAAGTTGATTACTCGATAATTCCTCCGCCAAGGCACACATCCTTTTCATAAAAGACAATGGATTGTCTGGGTGTGACTGCCCTTTGTGGGACATCGAACGATATGGTGGCAATCCCCTCCTCAATTTTCTGTATCGTGCACTGCTGATCGGCTTGCCGATAGCGGATCTTCGCTTTGCATTTGAAGGGCAAAGGAGGAGCTCCTTTCGGCGAAACCCAGCTGAGGCTGCTTGCCGTCAATGAGCCGCGAAACAAGGCGGGGTGGTTGGCGCCTTGCTCCACATAGACGACATTGCGTGCGCTATCTTTTCCGACGACAAACCACGCTTCGCCTTTGCCACCGATGGCCAATCCCTTGCGTTGTCCGATTGTATAGTAGGCCGCTCCATCGTGTTTGCCGATGACGGCTCCATCCAGGCGTTCGAAAAAACCTGGATGATAGGGGATATAGCGGCTTAAAAACTGTTTGAAGTTGCGCTCTCCGATGAAACAAATGCCGGTGCTATCTTTTTTCTCGGAAGTGGGAAGATCGGCTTTCCGCGCCCATTCCCTGAGGTCGCTTTTGAGCAATCCGCCAACTGGAAAGAGAACATGGTCAAGGAGTTGCGACTTCATGGTATAGAGAAAATAGCTTTGGTCTTTTCCGGGATCTTGTCCTTTCAGCAAACAGTTATTTCCATCGACAAGGGATTTTTGGGCGTAATGCCCCGTCGCCAAATAATCGGCTCCCATTGAAAGGGCCTTATCAAGCAATACTTTAAATTTGATTTCGCGATTGCATAAGATATCGGGATTAGGTGTATGGCCCTGTTTAAGCTCTTCTAAGAAATGGGTGAAGACGTTGTCCCAATATTCTTGGACAAAATTGATGGAATAGTAGGGAATCCCGATCTGGCCGCATACCCGCACGACATCTTCATAATCTTTGGAGGATTGGCAGACTCCATTTTCATCCTTTTCCTCCCAATTTTTCATGAAGAGTCCGATGACGCGATATCCTTGCTGCTTCAAGAGAAGGGCAGCAACGGAGGAATCGACTCCTCCAGACATTCCGACTGCTACAGTTTTCATAGAGAAATGATAATACAAGAAAAATAAAATGAAAAGAGAAAGATCTTTACTGAAAGATCTTTACCCTTTATTTATTATTCATTATTCTATGATTCGCATGTTTACAAATTTACTTTTCTTACTCTTAATCGTTTTGCTGGTCAGTTTTACTCCAGGCAGCGAACCGCCTGATCCATCCTATGCTGTGCCATTTTTCAGAGCGATGGCCCTTTACGGAGCGCTTCTCCTGCTGATCGTTCTCCAAAACAAACTTTTTTCTGCAAAGGTGAGGCGCAACAAAAATGCCTTTATCCTTCTTGTGAATCTGGAGCTCATCGGATTTTTTTGCCTTTATCAGTATGCTTTTGAGGCCTATCGCTTTATTGGGAATGTCTTTCAAACGCCTAATACTTTCTTGATGCTTGCCCTCTATTGGGTGGGATTGGCTGTTTTCCATTATACTGCCTTTAACCAGAAACGGGTGCATCCCAATAGTGCCACTGCGACCCCTAGGAATGAGGTCTCGATACAGCTTTGGATGAGCATCCCTTTTGCAATTCCCTTTTTAGCATTTACCCTTCTTTTTGATGCTCTCCAATTCATTCCCAATGCCCATTTTCAAGAGGCAATGAAAAATGGCTCCGATGATGTGCTGATTTCCATCGTTCTCATGGTTGGGATGTTGGCATTTATGGTACTCACCATGATTTTTTTGCCAGCGCTGATACAAAAGTTATGGCGTTGCGAGCCTTTAGAGGAGGGTCCTTTGAAGGATCGGCTGGAAGCGCTGTGCCGCAAAGCCAACTTCAAACATGCGGGAATGAAAACCTGGACGCTATTAAACGACGCGTTGACAGCGGCTATCATAGGAATTGTGCCCCGCTACCGGTATGTGATGTTCACCAAGAGAATTTTGCACGAATTGCCCCCTGAATCCATTGAGGCTATATTGGCGCATGAGATTGGGCATAGCTACCGCAAGCATCTTTTGATCTATCCTGGCATTATCATGGGGATGTTTATCTTTGCGAGTCTCTTCTTTCTTGTCTTTGGAGATTTCTTTAACGCTCATCCTTTGGCCACATACATCGCTTATGCCCTTATTTTGGCCCTCTATTTCCGCTTTGTTTTCGGATTTTTTTCCCGAAATTTTGAAAGGCAGGCTGACCTCCATATCTTTGAATTGGGGATGGACCCGAAATCTATGATCGAGGCTTTGGATCAGGTGGGAACGCTTTCGGGAAATATCCATTTCATCCCGAATTGGCACCATTTCGGCATCCAGCAAAGGATCGATTTTTTGCGCCAAGCAGAGCTAAATCCGCCCCTCATTGCACGGCACCACCGCTTCGTCAGAACGTGCCTGCTCCTCTATTTCATTCTTCTTGCTGCTGGGTTGTTGATCCTATTTTTTGTATAAGGTATACTCCAGTGAAAACCTGATAGGTAATCTCATGGCTACGGACTTGAAAGAAATGTATAAACAGAGCGAGAAAGAGTTCCACAAGAGCTTCTACACTTTCTTGCGATTCAAAAGCATCAGTTCTGAAAGCGCCTATAAAAAGGAGTGCCTGGATTGCGTACGCTGGCTTCAGGATTATATTCAAAAGATTGGTTTCAAGACGGAACTTTGGCCAACCACCGGCCATCCGGTACTTTATGCACATCACCTGGAGGCAGGGCCAACAAAACCGACCCTTCTCATTTATAATCACTATGATGTGCAACCCGACGACCCCGTCGATCTATGGGAGAGCCCTCCCTTTGAACCGACCGTCCGGAATGGAGAGATCTATGCCCGCGGAGCCCAAGATAATAAGGGGCAGTGCTTTTATACCTTGCATGCCCTCAAAATGCTCCTGGCTCGCGACAAAAAATTGCCGGTCAATGTCAAGCTATGCATTGAAGGGGAAGAGGAATGCGGCAGCGTCAGTCTTCCAGACTTGTTAAAACAAAAGGAAAAGGAGTTGAAGGCCGATTATCTCGCCATCGTCGATATGGGCATCCCCAAGCGCGACACCCCTGCCGTCACGCTTGGCGTCAGAGGCATCGTCACGATGGATGTCGAAGTGGTCGGACCCAATACAGACCTCCATTCAGGGTCTCATGGCGGCGTCGTGATGAATCCTATCCATGTCCTCATCGAGCTGCTCCATAAGCTTCACGATGTCAATGGCAAGGTGGCAATTCCTGGATTTTATGATAGTATCGTCGAGATGACTCCGGAAGATAAAAAGCAGATCTCCTTTGAGTTTGATCCACACCATTATGAGAAGGTATTCGGCGTGCCCCCAAAGGGAGGAGAAGCAGGCTATTCGCCGATGGAGAGAGCCTGGCTGCGTCCGACGATTGAAATCAATGGCATCACTGGAGGCTACTCGGGATCCGGATTTAAAACCGTGATACCCTCCAAAGCATCTGCCAAGGTATCCTGCAGGCTGATTCCAAAGATGGACCCTCAAAAAATTGGGGCTCTCGTCACTCAATTTCTGCGCGACCAAGCCCCTGAAGGAGTACGCGTCCATGTCAAGATCCATCCTGGAGGCGGCCGCGCTGCCCGAGCCAATCCCAATTCCTCCATTGTCAAGGCATTTGCGGAAGCCTACCAAGAGATCTTTAAGAAGCCTTGCCAGCGTATCTTTTCCGGAGGCTCCATTCCCATTGCGACAAACCTGGCCGAAGCGGCCAAAGCTGAAATGGTCTTGATGGGCTTAGGACTAGAAGATGATAAAATCCATGCTCCCAATGAGCACTTTGGTATTGACCGTCTGGAAAAAGGCTTTCTAATTATAGCTAGAACACTTGAAATTTTAGGAAATAAAGAGGAGTAAAATGAAAACATTAACTTATTTCTTTCTTGCACTCACTACTTTATGCAGCGGACTGCATGCAGCGACGGATTCGCGACAAGCCACTGATTTTACTTTAGTTGCTAAAAAGGCCATCCCTGCCGTTGTGTCGATCAATGTAAAAGGAACGGCAAAAGCTGGGAGCGACTGGGACTTTGATGGCTCAAGCCCCTCTTCAGACGATATCTGGAGTCGCTTTTTCGGCTTTCCCGGATCGAAATCTCCGAAAGAACGCGAATTTGAAGGGCTAGGTTCGGGATTTCTCATCAGTCCCGATGGAGTGATCATCACCAACAGCCATGTCATCGATGAAGCTAAAGATATCAAAGTGACCCTAAATGATGGCAGATCCTTTGTCGGCAAGGTTTTAGGGCAAGATCCCAATACCGATGTCGCTGTCGTCAAAATTGATGCCAAAGATTTGCCCTATGTCAAGCTAGGCAATTCAGATGCCCTTGAAGTGGGGCAGTGGGTCGTTGCCATCGGCAACTCCCTCGGATTGCAGGCGACATTGACGGTGGGTGTCGTCAGCGCAAAGGGAAGAAGCGGACTCGACCTGACGCGCATTGAAGATTTCATCCAAACCGATGCGGCGATCAACCGAGGAAATTCCGGCGGACCCCTTCTCAACCTCGATGCCGAGGTGGTAGGGATCAACACGGCTATCGTCAGCAACATGTCTAGCGGGGGCTATATGGGCATCGGCTTTGCGATCCCAAGCAAAATTGCGAAATATGACGTGGACCAGATCTTGGAAAAAGGAACGATCAGCCGCGGCTACATAGGCGTTGCTTTACAACAGCTTGACCAAGACCTGGCGAAGGCGTTCGGTTTGAAAAAGGCGGAGGGAGCGCTAGTCGCCGATGTAGTGAAGGATTCCCCCGCCGCAAAAGGAGGCCTAAAACAAGGCGATATCATCTTAAAATTGAATGGACAGACTGTCGAACACGTGGCGCAGCTGCGCAATTCGATCGCCATGACAAATCCAGGCTCAACAGTTACTTTATCTGTCCTGCATCCCGACAAAACAATGGCCGACCTCAAAGTGGAGATCGCCGATTTTCCCGCCAAAGAACTGGCAGTGGAATCGGCTGAGCTCAATGCTTCAAAAATGGGGATTCAAGTCGCGAATCTGACTCCAGAAAAGGCGAAAACACTGGGGCTAAGCGAACCTAAAGGGGTTCTCATCTCCGGCGTTATGCCAAACAGCCTTGCTTATTCAGCTGGTATCAGAAAAGATGCGATCATCATAAGCGTCAACCACCAGCCGGTAAACTCCCTCGAGGATTATAACAAGGCCATAACAGATGCAGGAGAGTCCACCTTATATTTAATCAAGCAAGGGAATGTGATGCGCTATTTCCTGCTTAAGGAATAGAGGTCCTTTTTCGAGACCGAGACCGAAAATATCACCTGAGGCTTGCAAGCCTCAAAAAAGGGACAAAAGGACAGCGGGGACAAGAGGACAAGGACCAATAGGACCAATAGAGACAATTGCAAAAGTCATTTGGGTGTCTAGAATTGAATCCTCGGTCGCAAAAGTGAATTTTTTTTCCCGAGATGCTATTTTGGAGAGGTTAAAATTGGCCCTCAGAATGAGGTCTGCAAAACCCAGGGCCGAAGGCCCGGCAGTTGTGTAGCCCAGGCCGTAAGGCCTGGGTATGAGGACGTTAGAAAATGAGGACCGAAGGTCCGGCACTAATACGTGACACATTGTGCCGGACCTTCGGTCCTCCTCTCACATGACCATCTTAACCCAGGCCTTGCGGCCTGGGCTATACAACTGCCGGGCCTTCGGCCCTGGGTTTCGCAAACCTCAAGAAATTGAAAAAATTTAATGTCACTTATGCAATTGTCTCAATAGGACCTATTGGTCCTTGTCCTCTTGTCCCCGCTGTCCTTTATTTAGCGTTATATTCAGATAAACGCCACAATTCAGTTGGGCAAGCTTGAGCTATACAACTGCCGGGTCTTCGGCCCTGCGTCTCGCTGGCCACATTTCGGGCTCGGTCTCGAAAAGAATGGCAGTTACTCGAGGTCTTCTTCCTGGTCTTCTTCGCTGGAATCTAAAGGAATTGCATAAATATCGGTGTTATCCGCTTCAGCAAGTGGTTCATCGCCATTGAGCAATGCAATAGAAAAAAGAGCTAGCAAAAGTAATTTCTTTTTCATTTCGTGCGCTCCGCAGTTAATGAAATACTCGTATAACAAATTAGACCAATTCCGGCTAGCGCAAAAAAGATCCGTTCGATTAGCATGGCTCTGCTTGTCGAGGAGATCCATGCTTAAAGACAATTTGCGCAAAATGGATGAGGCCCTGCAAAAGGGTGCTGGAATGGATGTGCTCGTGGTCTCGACCAGCAGCAAGCACCAGGAAGAATTCTGGCAGAGGCGCCTCCAAGGGGTTATTGGGGATATCCTTTCCCCTCATGCGCAAGTCATTGTCATCGAAGAAGATTGGCCTGGCGGTGCCGGAAATGCTCTGGGGACTCTCTACACCTATCAAAAAGCGAGACGGCAACTGCAGGAATCTAGCGGCATAGACTTAAATTCCCTGCAAAAGAAGGGAGCTGCGATAGCGATCTACCACACTGCAGGCAAAGGCGCTCGTTTATCTCCGCTCTCATTAAGCGAATATAATAACAAATCGGCTATAAAGCTTCCTGGGCTCGTTTCGATCAAAGGTGAAGGAGTTGCCTGCATCACCCTACTGGAAGCGGTCATCAAGCAAACGTCTATCTATGCTTCAAGTCGAAAGGGAAGGCTTTCGGTCTTTTGGGGAGACCAGATTTTTTTTCCGACAAAGCCGACGGATTATAAGCCGACGCATCACATCGATATTTTGGCCAAGCTTAGTCCTATGCCTTCCCAAAAAGAATGGGAAATCCATGGCCTCGACAAATATGGATTAGTCACCCTGGATCCGTATGGCAATGCCCAACAAATTGACAAGAGCGATTATGCGACGATACAAAATCTGATCTCCTCATACAAAATACAGACGAGCGGCGGCCTCGGGATGAGTTTAGGATCCTTCAGCTTATCCTATGAGATGACAGAAGCCTTGCTGGAGGAATTTTCCTATGAGCTCGATGCCAAAACAGGAAAAATGGATGTGGAGACATCAGTCTGGATGCCTTGCACCTTAGATGAAGAGACCTATTCCTCGGTGATGGAAACAAAGGGTGTATCAACAAAGGAGAGCCTGGACCACCACCTGCGCATGCAAGCCTTCAAAACTCGGTTTCTCGACAAATTCCCTTCAGGGAGGTTTTTTGGGGCCGTAGACATCGGAAATGATGGCTATTGGTGGGATTATGGGACGTTAGATTCCTACTATCACACCAATCAAAAGCTGCTCCAAAATACGGTCGAGGCGGAAATGATGCGGCGCTTTTTCCGCATCAAGCCTGAACAAATGAAAAATGGCTCCTGTATTTTGAATTGCAAAATCGCAAAAGGGCGCATCAGGAATAGCATTCTCATCGGGGTCAACGCAGCAGAACTCGAATTAGACAATTGCCTGATCATCAATAGCGACCTAGACAGGGTTCGGGCCATAGATAGCATCCTCTATAATGTTGTGGAACAAGAGTCCTTCGCCTTGGAAAATCAAGTCAGGGCGGATCTATTCTTTCAGGAATCAGAGCAGCACTTCAAAATCTATACGCACCAAGGCAGAGATGGCAAGGAAGATTGGCACAAGAAAATGGATCCTAATCCCTATTCTTATTCTGAACTCTATGAATTGTGCAAAAATCCAAAGAGGCAGTTGCAAATTCAGGTTCATTCGTCTAAATCTGCTGCTCTTTTTCCAGCTGTTGGAATTGGGGAGTAGGGCGAATAGGATCGAATTCTTTCTTGCTGAGGATAGCTTTCGGATTTGTCATCCCATCGCTGATGGCTCTTTTGAGCCATCCTATGGCAGGGCGGACATTGTTCAAAAGGGAATAAGCCATTGCATTAGTAAGGGCCGTTTCATACGTTGGACGGATTTGATAGACGCGGTCTCCGATTTCGATTGCCGAGTGGTATTCACCGCTATCGAACGCGAGCTTATGGAGCATCTGCAAAGCATCTGGCTCGAGCTTGGCCTTGATAGGAAAAAGGATCTCATAGGCCTCTTTCAAACGTCCTTGATCTTTCAATAGTTGAGCCATAATCTCCGTAGCTGTAAGGAAAAGAACGCCTTGTTTGGCCTGCTGGCGCACTTCTTGCAGTTTGCTTAGAGCTTCTTCTTTATTTCCGGCACGCATATCTTTTTCAGCGCCTTTTAATAGGAGCTGAAGGGCTAGATCCTGGTCTTTTTCCGAAATATGGCGAACTCCTTGCCAGGCGCGATAGCTTTCAAAAGCGAAGAGGAGGAAAATGGCTCCGATAAGAAGATCGCTTCCAAGAAAAAAGAAAATGCTTAAGGCGACACCTATCAGCAGGCTAAGGAATAGGGCTATCTTCAATCCGCGATAGCCGAAGAGTCCCTCTAGAATAATGCGAAGAAGATGCCCTCCATCCAATGGGTAGACAGGCAATAAGTTTAGGATGGTCCAAAATACATTGACGAGTACGGTAACCTGAAGGCCATACCTGTACAGGCTATTTTGAGCGGGATTGACTTCTATAAGCCATACATAGGCAATCACGGATAAAAGAAGGCCGAAGAGGGGGCCGTTAAGGACTATCAGGAACTCCTGCCAAAATTTCAGTTTTCCTCCATGCCTATGGGTAAGTCCTCCGAAACCTACCAAGTCGATTCTGGCTTTCTGCCCAAAAGCCAACGCCGTCAAAGCATGCCCAAATTCATGGATGAGTACAGAAATTAAAATAATCAGGGTCCAGATGGCTGTCTTGACCGGATTGCCATCGGAATTGAGCCACCCAATCACAACGGCCAAAAGCCAGAATAGCGGATGAATGCGTATCGGGATCTTTCCTGCAAATTTCAACATACGTTATACGACCTACTATTGTATAATTTACCACTGAGATCAGTGAGAGGGTTTGAGATAGGGAGAGGCTATTGATTTAAAGTAAAACTACTAAAACATGGGTTTATATCCCTACTCATTTTCTCATATTTTCTCACTGATCTCACTGATCTCAGTGGTAATTTTTATGCACTATTTATAGCAGTCTGTATCGCGGTGCCCATATCGGCCGGGGTTTCCGCGATCGTCACTCCGGCAAGCTTCAGGGCCTCAACTTTTTCGTCGGCAGTCCCTTTTCCACCGGAAATGATCGCTCCGGCATGCCCCATGCGCCTTCCCGGAGGAGCCGTTTTTCCGGCAATGAAGGCTGCGACGGGTTTGGTGCTGTGCTCTTTAATCCAGGCTGCTGCATTTTCTTCGGCTTCGCCTCCGATTTCTCCGATCAGGAGAATGCCTTTTGTTTCGGGGTCCTTTTGGAATAATTCCAGGACATCGATAAAGCTGGTGCCATTGAGGGGATCTCCACCGATCCCCACACAGGTAGATTGTCCCAGGCCCAGTTGGGTTGTCTGCCAAACGGCTTCATAGGTTAGTGTCCCCGAACGCGAGACAATGCCCACATGGCCTTTTTTATGGATATAGCCTGGCATGATGCCGATTTTGCATTCGCCAGGTGTTATAATTCCAGGGCAATTTGGCCCGATCAGTCGGCTTGTCGCGCTATAGCGCATAATTTTACTGACTTCGAGCATATCTCGTACAGGAATTCCTTCGGTAATGCAGATAATGAGCGGAATGCCGGCGTCTTCAGCTTCGATGATAGCCTCGGCTGCAAAAGGAGGGGGGACAAAAATCATGCTGGCATCGCATTGAGTGGCATTGCGAGCCTCCTCTACCGTATCAAAGACGGGCAACCCCAAAAATTGCTGGCCTCCTTTCCCTGGAGTGACTCCTCCAACGATCCGTGTGCCATAGGCAATGCACTGTTCTGTATGGAAAGAGCCTGCTTTGCCTGTGATGCCCTGTGTGATGACTTTGGTCTCTTTGTTGATTAAAATAGCCATTATCTGTTTCCTCGTGATGCTTGGACAGCTTTTTGAGCAGCATCCTTTAAACTATCGGCAATGTGATGGGCAATTCAGATAACTTGAGCATCTGTTTTCCTTGCTCGACATTGGTTCCCTCCATTCTGACGATGAGCGGAACATGGATTTGCAGAATCCCAGCTGCTGCGATGATGCCGCCAGCCAAAGTCACGCAATTCATGATTCCGCCAAAAATATTGACCAAAACAGCTTTCACCTTTGGATCAGAAAGGAGGATTTTGAAGCCTTCCGCCACTTTCTCCTCTGTAGCGCTTCCTCCGACATCGAGAAAATTTGCAGGCGAGCCGCCATAATACTGGATGATATCCATCGTCGCCATGGCAAGGCCTGCGCCATTGACCATGCAGCCGATGTCGCCATCCAGCGCCACATAAGACAAATCAAATTCTTTGGCTTGGACTTCGTTTGGAGGCAGCTGCGTCGGGTCATAAAAGCCGCGGAGCATGGGCTGCCGAAAGAGGGCATTGTCGTCAACGCTCAATTTGGCATCCAGGGCGATGAGCTTTCCGTCCATCGTTTCGATGAGGGGGTTAATTTCCAATAGGGAGGCATCCTTCTCGACAAAGGCCTTGGCGACTGCTTTGACAATTTCCTTGCCTTGGGCTGCTATGCTGCCCTTCCATCCCATAAATTTAGCGATTTGCAAAAGCTGATAGCCGCGCAGCTGGCCTTGCAGTCCAATGGGAAGGGTCTTGACCTTCTCTGGACTCTTTGCAGCGACTTCTTCGATATCGACTCCCCCATCTGGAGAGATGATGAGAATGGCTTGGGCTTTATTCCGATCAATGATGGCGCCAACATAATACTCCTTGCGTATCTCAAGGGGACTCGTAATGAGAAGCTGCCGAGCGACAATCCCCTCCTTACCTGTTTGCGCATTGATGATTTTCATTCCTAACATCGCTTCTGCATAGGCAAGGATTTCACTTGGACTTTTGGCTATCTTCACTCCGCCGGCTTTTCCCCTTCCTCCGGCATGCACCTGGATCTTCAAGACTGCTTGGGTGAGGCCTTTGTCTTTCAAGATTTTGTTCATTTCGTCCAGGCTGTTGACGACGAAAAATTCGGGCACAGGAACGCCATATTCGCGCAGAATGATTTTGGCTTGATACTCATGGGTATTCATAACCTTTTTCCCTTCTCCTATTTTCCCAATTATTGCATAATTTGCCCTTATGATCATGAACTATCTTAAAACGGGCTACCAAAAGCTTAAGAACGCCCTGGCAAAGACGGGCTCTCTCCTCGGCAATAAATTGCGTCAGCTTTTTTCGAAGCAGCTAGACGAGGAAACCTTAGAGAAACTGGAACAAATTCTCTACGAGGCCGACCTAGGTGTGGCTTCAGCTCATGAATTAACAGAGCAAATCAAAAAAATCCATGCAAAAAATCCCTCTTTGACAGGAGAGGGCCTTCTCGCCGAATTGCGCACCCTCTTAGTGGGTACCTTATCTGGCCAACCTACTGAACTGGCCAGCATCCCTAAGAAAGAGGGGCCCATGGTCATTATGATTGTCGGAGTGAACGGCAATGGCAAAACGACCTCTGTTGCTAAATTAGCCAAGCGCTTTCAAATGGATGGCAAAAAAGTCCTGATCGCCGCCGCTGACACCTTCCGAGCGGCTGCCATCGAACAGCTCGAAATTTGGGCCCAAAGGCTAAATCTTGAACTGGTCAAGGGAAACCCCAAAAGCGACCCGGCCTCTGTTGCTTTTGATGCCGTTACTGCTGCAAAAGCTCGCTCCGCTGATGTCGTCATCATCGATACCGCAGGCCGCCTCCATACAAAAACCCATCTGATGCAGGAATTGGATAAAATCCGCCGCTCTTGCAGAAAGATCATCCCCAATAGTCCCCATGAAACCCTTCTCGTTCTCGACGCCACCACCGGCCAAAACGCCATCGATCAAGCTAAAACATTCCATCAATTTACTCCCATTACGGGGCTTATCCTTACGAAACTGGATGGAACCGCCAAAGGGGGCATCGTTTGCGCTATCCAACGCCAAATCGGAATTCCTGTAAAGTTCATTGGCGTCGGGGAGGGCATTGAAGACCTCGAACCCTTCGATGCGGAAAGCTTCGTCAATACACTTCTTGCCTAGCACTTCCCCAGAAAAAATATAACTTATTGATATTAAACGACTTCAATTTTGGCATGGAAGATGCATCATACAAAAGGACAGGGACCAAGAGGACCAATATGACCTGGGTCCTTGTCCTTTTGTCCCTATGGCCGCAAGGCCTGGGTTTAATTGATTTAAATAAATGATTACTAGTCTTATAATAGAAATATAAGGTAGTAATTATTGTTAGAAAGGAGAATAGATAGCTCAATCAGAACTTCTGATTTCGCACAGCTGATGGGTTTCGACTATTTAACCCGGAGAGCTACACATAGTCCTTGTTAGGACTCAACGATCTCTTCTCCTTCTCTAACAATTTTCCTTAACCTGTGAATAGGAGATTGTATGTACCGTGGCAAAATCAACAAATCCTTCTCGCCTCTTCTCCTTGTTCTCATCACTTTAATGCCTCTTTTCTCCATTTATGCAGATAGCCCAAACCTTTATGACAGACAACAAGATGCTGCCTGGCAGCGCAATCCCTCTGCCTCTGGTGGAAGTACGAATTACTACTATTCACCCAGCAGTTCGGGGAACCGACAATCCTATTATTACACTCAGCCTTCTAACAATAATCCCAATTACTATTACAACAATGCGCCTTCTTCTGGAAGCGATAACAGCAATTACTATTACAATGGACGGTGATGAGTTAAGTTATCAATAAATTAAAACTGTGGAGGTCCTTGATATGTACCGAATGAAGAATCACTTAAGTAAGTATGTCTTTATAGCAGTATTGGCTCTACTTCCTTTCGCTTTTACTGGTAAACTGTTCGCCTCTACTGGAATAGGCGCAAATGTATCTAATGAATTGATTGCTGCCCATGGTGGTGGGCATGGCGGCGGCGGACACGGAGGCCATGGCGGCTGGGGACATGGAGGACACGGAGGATGGGGCCACGGCGGCTGGGGAAATCATTTTCATGGCAGTCATTACCATGGCGGCTATTATGGTGGTGGCGGCTATTATGGTGGCGGCTGGGGAGGCTGGTATGGAGGCGGCGGTTGGGCTTATCCTTATACCTATCCTTACTATTACTCTTCCCCTTCCTATAACTATTATCCTTATGACAGCACCTATTATTACTATTATCCATATGATACAGACTATTACTACAATTACGCCTTTCCCTACTATGGTAATGGGTTTGGAATTGGATTCGGCTTAGGATTTTAGAGAAACAACGCTACCGTCCAGATTTTTGGGCGGAAATGCGGAGCCTATATCCCTAAATTATAGGCTCCGGTTTGTGGTGCATACTACTAATAATCAAATGCCTCAGAACTAAAAATAGTTGATGTATTTTAATTAGGAGGATTTATGAAAAACAAACTTCTTAAAATTATTGCTCTTGCTATCGTGATTATTCTGCCCTTCGGTGCAATGAACAGTTTGCGTGCTGCCGAAATCGGATCGCACACACAACCATTAATCGCTGAGCATGGCGGTGGTGGCGGTGGCCACGGTGGCTTTGGTCACGGTGGTGGCTGGGGTCACGGCGGCGGCTGGGGTCACGGCGGCGGCTGGGGCCATGGCGGCGGTTGGGACCATCATGGTTACAACGATTGGAATGGTGGTGGCGGTGCCTGGTGGGGCGGACCTGCCTACTATTATGGTGGGTACGGCGACTACGACTACAACAATCCCTATTATTACACGTATCCCCAATACGATGAGTCCTATTATTACAATTACCCCTATGAATATTAAACACAGGGGTTGAACTTTCCCGCTGTACTTCGTACAGCGGGATTTTTTTTATCTCTAATCGATGATTTTGCTATAGGTGATCGCGAGTTCGCATCCCAGTTCGAAGATCACAAAGGCGATGAGGAGGATGAGCAGCGGTTTGCCACCTGGCAGAGCGTAAGCAGATGAAAGACCCATGCGGTATCTTCCCACCCAAACCATGAGGATGGGCAGCAAGCCCAATAAAATCGCACAGCCGTAGCCTCCGGCATAATCCAATGCAATTAAAAACAAATGTGGATGAGTAAAAGCCACAACCAGCGGCGGAACGAAGATGGCAATGCAGAGCCAGAATTTGTTCCAGGCGTCTTTGCGCACTTTGAGGCCGTCCGACAAAAAGTCTAAAAGTCCAAGAGTCACCCCAAAAAAAGAGGTAGTCAGGGCAAAGAAAGCAAAGGCTTGCCCGACGAAATAGACCCAAGGGCTTTGGATGATATTTTTTAAGGGATAAACGGCATTTTGACCATTCTTCATGGCTTCCACCAGTCCATTGGGGCCCTCGGTGGGGACAATCCCCATGATCAGCCATTGCCAGATAATATAGGTAACCAAAGGAATAAAGCTTCCGATCAGGATGGCCAGGCGCGTTTTCTGAATATCGCGTTGCATGTATTGAACTAGAGTCGGAACGATGCCCTGATAGGCAAAGGCAGTAAAAGAGACCGGCAAGGCGATGAGCGAGAGAAACCAGTTATGGTTTCGTAGAAGCTCAACATTCACTAGGCTGTAACCTAAAATGACAAAAGCCAGATAAAAAATGCCCAATCCAAGCATCATGAATACATTGAGGCGGCCAACGACGTGAGCTCCCAAAAAGATAACAGGACCAAAAACCAGGACAAAAAGAATGGAACCCGCCCATTCGGGAATCATGCCGCTGAAGAGACTGCTAACTAAATCTCCGCAGCCCACAATATAGGCAAGGGTTAAACAATAAAAAAGAAAGAGGTAGAGTCCCCAGGCAAACAGCTTGCCGATAGGTCCCAGGGTATGTTCCGCCATGGAAACAATGTTGGCATCGCTGGGAAGCCAGCAAGCAACCTCCAGAAGCAGGAGTCCCGTGCAGGCCATGAAGAGCCAGCAGAGAAAATAAATGACTAGGGAAGGGAGAAAACCCCCTAAGCTTGTCAAAACAGGCAGAGCGAGCATTCCCCCGCCAATGGAGGTTCCCGCCACTAAAAGGGCCCCCCCGATGAGTTTTCCCATGTTCATTGTATCGTACCTACTCGACTGTGACAGATTTCGCTAAGTTGCGGGGATGATCGATATCGGCGCCTCTTTCGCGTGCGATATAATAGGCTAGAAGCTGGGTGGCCACTGTCGTGGGTATAGCGGCAAGTTCATCTATTGTGGATGGGACGCGTATGATGTCGTCGGCAATGCCATTTAGGCCCTCTTCATCCTCTTCTGCGATGGCAATAATCTTGCCGTTGCGCGCTTTTACCTCCATCAAATTGCTGATCAATTTATCGAAGGTCATTTCGTTTGCGCATAAGGCGACGGTGGGGCACTCCTCATTGATGAGGGCAATAGGACCATGTTTCATTTCCCCAGCAGGATAACCATTGGCATTGATGTAAGAGATCTCTTTGAGTTTCAGGGCTCCCTCAAGGCTTGTGGGAAACATGTAGCGCCTTCCTAAGAAGAAGAAGTTATTGTAGTGGGCATATTTCCTTGCGATTAATTCGATGTGGTGGGAGTTATCGAGGACCTGTTGAATCTGTTCTGGCAAAAGCTGCAAGGCTTTTAGAAAGTCTTGCCCCTCTTGTTTGCTCATATGCCGCATGCGAGCAAGCAGCAGTGTAAAGAGCGAAAGGACAGCCACCTGGCTGGTAAAGGCCTTGGTGGAACAAACCCCTATTTCTGGTCCAGCCCTCAGGAAAATCGTCATATCAGCTTCGCGCGTCAAAGTCGACCCCTGCACATTGCACAAGGCCAATATTTTGGCCCCTTTAGCTTTGACCTCTCGCATGGCAGCGATCGTGTCGGCCGTTTCCCCTGATTGGCTGATCGCAATGACAAAAGTACCCGGAGCCACAATCGGGTTTTTGTAGCGGAATTCCGAGGAGATTTCGACCTGTACGGGAATCCTCGCTTTGTCTTCGATCATATAGCCTGCCAGGTATCCCGCATGGAGGGAGGTGCCGCAAGCCAGGATGAGGATGCGCTGGATGGCCAGCAATTCGTTGAGGTCGAGGTTCAGCCCATCAAAAGTGGCCGTGCCATATTCTTCGATATAGCGCAAATAGAGCGCATTGCGGATCGTCTGAGGCTGTTCATGGATTTCCTTTAGAGTATAATGGGTGAATTTGCCCTTGCCGAAATCTTCCACTTCAAAAGTCAATTTTTCATGCTTTTTATCGACATGGGTCAAAGAAGCGTCCAAGATTTCCAGCTGGCCAGGCGCTAAAATGGCAATTTCTCCATTTTCCAGGTAGGCCACTTCGCGCGTGTAGGAAGCAAACGCATTGGCATCGGAAGAGACAAACGTTTCATTTTTGCCGATCCCAATGACTAAAGGGCAGTCATGGGCGATGGCCAGAATGCGGTCGGGAAAGTCTCGATGGATGAGGGCGATCGCAAAAGAGCCTTTGAGCAAGGGAAGCGCCTTCTGGATAGCTTTCAGGATATCCCCTTCATAAAAGCTGCTGATCAGATGGGCGACCACTTCGGTGTCGGTATCTGAAACGAACTCGATCCCTTGATTTTGGAGCGACCGGCGCAGGCCATCGTGATTTTCAATGATGCCATTGTGGACCAGCGCTAAGCTGTAATCGGAATTAAAATGGGGATGCGCATTGACTTTTGTCGGCTTGCCGTGGGTAGCCCAGCGCGTTTGGGAGATGGCGACATGCGATTTGAATTTTGCCTTGGATACTTCCTTTTCGAGGACGGCCACCTTGCCCACTTCTTTAGCGTATTGGATCTCGTTTCCATTGATACAGGCAATGCCAGCCGAATCGTAGCCGCGGTATTCCAACTTTTTCAGGCCGTCGATAGCCATCTTTACAGCATCTTGGGATCCGATATAACCAAAAATTCCGCACATAATGTTGTTCTCATTTTACTGACGGTTTCCGATTTCTTCTTTAACAGCTTGGGCGATGGTGTTTGCCATTTGCTGGACCTGCTTTTGTTTAGGCCCTTCCACCATGACACGGCAAATATTTTCCGTCCCAGAATAACGCACGAGGACGCGCCCTGAATCCGCTAAGGTGTTTTCAATATCGACCAAAACCTTTTTCACGTGGGATAAGCTTTCAAGAGGAGGTTTTGATGTCACTTTTACATTGACAGTCGCTTGTGGGTAGCGTTTGACAAAGGAGGCAAGGTCGGAAAGCTTCGAGTCCGTCTCGATCATAATGCGCAGCACCTGTAAAGCGGATACCAATCCATCCCCTGTCGTATTGTGATCGAGGAAAATCATGTGGCCGCTCTGTTCTCCGCCCAAGTTGGCGTCGTGCTTGATCATATCCTGAATCACATAGCGGTCGCCCACTTGGGCGCGGATGACTTCAATGCCCGCCTCCTGCATTGCCTTGACGAAGCCGAAATTGCTCATGATCGTGGAAACCACTTTGTTGTGGCGCAGCAGCCCCTGTTTTTTCAGGTCGCGTGCGCAAATCGCCAAAATCGTATCTCCATCGACAATTTGGGCGTTCTCATCGACCATGATGACGCGGTCGGCATCCCCGTCCAGAGCAATCCCTACATCCGCATGATGGTCGATCACAGCTTTCTGGATGGTCTCCGGGTTCAACGAACCGCATTTTTCATTGATATTTAAGCCATTTGGACTATTCCCATAGACGAATACCGTGGCATCCAGCTCCTTAAAGACCAAGGGGGCCACCTTGTAGCCGGCCCCATTGGCGCAATCGAGAGCGATCTTCATATTTTTTAAAGAGAGGCGCCGCGGAAAAGTCGCTTTGACAAATTCGATATAGCGTCCATCCGCATCGTTGATTTTGGTGTTGCGGCCCACATCGGCGTCATCGGGCAAGTCCTTGGAAAAGTCATTCTTGGCAATGAGAGCCTCCATTTCACTTTCCCAGCTATCTGGAAGCTTAAATCCTTCGGAGGAGAAGAATTTAATGCCATTGTCAAAAAAGGGATTGTGGGAGGCGGAAATGACGACGCCTGCATCGGCCCTATAAGCGCGCGTGATAAAAGCGACCCCTGGAGTCGGCAGAGGACCCACCATCAGGGTGTCGACACCCATGGAACAGAGGCCCGAAATCAAGGCATTCTCAAACATATAGCAGGAAAGGCGCGTATCTTTTCCGATGACGACGCGATGCTTGCCTAACCGGGTGCGAAAGATCTTGCCAGCTGCCCGTCCAAGCGCCAATGCCGTCTCGACGTCCATCGGAAAATGATTTGCCTTGCCTCGAACACCATCGGTCCCAAAAACTTTTTTCAGTGGACGTGCCTCACCCATATTATTATTCCTTTCCGTCGTTGATTAGCGTACACGTTACTCGATCTCTACCCGCTATTCAAGTGAAAAGCACTTTACCGTAACCAAATACAACCAAAATCGCTTACGGTAAATTGCCATTTTTTCAATTTTACCGTAAACCTCTTCAAGTATTTTCATAGCCATTGCTGGAGGATCCTCGAAAAGGCACAGCGGAAATGTCTCGAAACTTCTCCGAACTCCTAAGGTTGACTTTTTAACAACTCCTAACGTATTATAATCCCTTTTACATGCAATGTGCAAATTAGTTGGAGATTTGTATTTGCCCGTGGCGTTTAAACTTAACGCCATATGCGAACTTTGTTGAGGCATCCGAAACCCAGGGCCGAAGGCCCGGCAGTTGTATAGCCCAGGCCGCAAGGCCTGGGTTACGAGGACATTAGGAAAGAGGACCGAAGGTCCGGCACAAATGTGTCTCCTATTTGTGCCGGACCTTCGGTCCTCGTCTCACGTGCCATCCATCTTAACCCAGGCCTTGCGGCCTGGGCTATACAACTGCCGGGCCTTCGGCCCTGGGTTTCGGATGCATCAACAAAGTTCGCACATGGCAACAACTTAAGATAGCAAGTGGAAGCAAAGATATTCACAGAAAAAGAACATGGGATTGAACACAATTTGATCGATCCCGATGCCCTATACGTTGTACGGAAACTCCGCGAGGCAGGCTTTGAAGCCTATATTGTCGGAGGAAGTGTGCGCGACCTCCTCATCAAGCAAATTCCTAAGGATTTTGACATCTCGACTTCTGCGCGTCCCGAGCAAATTAAGGGGCTATTCCACAGGCAGTGCCTGTTGATCGGCAGGCGCTTTCGACTCGCCCATATTCGCTTTGGACACAAAATCTTAGAAGTCTCGACCTTCCGCTCCGGAATCACCGAAGGGGACTTGATCCTCCAAGACAATGTTTGGGGCAATGCCGAAGAAGACGTTCTGCGCCGCGATTTCACCATCAATGGGCTCTTTTATGATGCCTCTAACCATACAGTGATCGATTACGTCGGCGGATGGGAAGATATCAAAAAAAATACCATTCGAACCATCGGAAACCCGGTCGTCCGCTTTAGACAGGATCCGGTGCGGATGATCCGGCTGATCAAATTTAAGGCGCGTTTTAATTTCGAGATCGATCCCGAATCTGAAAAAGCCCTCAATCTATGCCGAGAAGACATTGTGAAAAGTTCTCCAGCGCGGATTCTGGAAGAAATTTTCCGAATGCTGGAGTCAGGATCTTCTTCCAGCTTTTTCCATTTAATGGCGCAGTCAGGGCTTTTAGAACTTCTATTTCCCTGCCTGACGCATTTCATCGAGCAAAAGAAGGGAAAAGAGATTTTCCATTATCTCGCTTCTGCGGATGAGATAAACAAGGCCAATCCAAGGCATCCCTTGGACCGGGCCATTTTGACGGCTTGTTTGCTCTACCCGATCTTGGAACAGGAAATCCAAACGCAATATTTGGACAAAGAGATAACCCCGCACATTGGACAAATCATGATGGTCACAAGCTCTCTGATTAAGGGATTCGTTACCTCTTCTTTCTCCCATTTCCCCAAGCGCATTAGCACGATGATGAGCTTTATTCTGGCTACTCAATATCGGCTGACTCCCCTTTCAGGAAAGCGACATCCAAGACATAAACTATTAAGCAACAAGGAATTCAGACATGCCCTCCACTTCCTCAAAATCCGCGCCCTCGTCCACTCCCACCTGATGCCGGCCTACACCTCCTGGAAAGAAATGTACAGACAAACAAACCCATAGAGACCATTTATGACGATTAAGTATTCAGTAGTGATCCCTCTGAAAAATGAAGAGGAAAACATTGGGGAGCTGATTGAAGAGCTGGAACCGGTGATGCAAGGACTGCATCAACCCTGGGAGTTGATCTGCGTCGATGATGGCTCGACCGATAAGACAGTGGAGATTCTGCAAGGGATCGCCAAGCAGAAGCCCTACGTGCGCACCCTCGTCTTTGATCGCAATTATGGACAGTCGAGCGCTTTCGATGCGGGCTTCAAGCAAGCTCGCGGGGAATTTGTGATCACATTGGATGGCGACCGCCAAAACGACCCCCATGATATCCCTAATCTGATCGCAGCAGCCCCTGAGGCTGATCTGGTCTGCGGTCAGCGCGTGAAGAGAAAAGATCCCTGGAGCAAGAAAATCACCTCCTATTTTGCCAACAAAGTGCGCCGGGCCTTTTGCCGCGATAACGTCCAAGATACGGGCTGCTCCCTAAAGCTCTACCGGAAATCCTGCCTCAACAAGATCAAAATGTTCAATGGCATGCACCGCTTCCTGCCCGCCCTCTTTACCATTGAAGGGTTCCGCATCAAAGAAATACCCGTCAACCACCGCGAAAGGACAAAAGGTAAAACCAAGTATACCTTTTTCAACCGCTCCTTCAATACGATCGCCGACATGTTCGCCGTCCGCTGGATGCGAAAGCGGCGCCTTCATTACAGCATCAAAAAAGAGATTCCATGAACGAACAGTGGCGCGAGATCCTCTATCCTTTAGGGTTTTTGTCTACGGTGGCGTTCGGCGGACGCTTTCTCTTGCAATGGATTGCCAGCGAGCGCCAAAAAGAGAGCGTGGTGCCGGTTTCCTTTTGGTACCTATCCCTTGCAGGCAATTTCTCCCTCCTTGTCCATTCCTTCATTCAAATGCAGTATCCGATTTGCCTGGTGCAGGCATGCAATGGGGTCATTTCCTGGCGAAACTTGAACTTGATGCAATCCCCTGAAAGGCAATTTCAACGCCTTACAGTCATCGGATTTTTGCTCCTGGCCATAGCCTTTACCACTCTGGGCTTCTTCATCCAAGGGATGCTGATTCCTGATGCCAACAACTGGCTCAGGGTTCCCACCTCTTTTTGGAACAAAACCCAATCCATTAGCTTTTTCTGGCATCTACTCGGCATAGCCGGCATCTTCCTCTTCAATTGCCGCTTCTGGGTGCAGTGGTGGTTTGCCGAAAAGCAAAAGGCGAGCATCCTGGGGCGCTCCTTCTGGTGGATCAGCCTCGTCGGCGACCTCTTCTGCCTTCTCTATTTCTTCCGCATCGGCGACCTCGTCAATCTCATCGGTCCCACGTTTGGCTTAATCCCCTACATCCGCAACCTGATGCTCCTCAGGAAATCCTATGCAACAACACAATGAACACCTTTTCCTTTTCGCCGGAGAACAGAGCGGAGACCTTCATGGAAGCCATCTCTTGAAGGCGTTAAAACAGCTGCTCCCCCATTTCCACTATACGGGTGTGGGTGGCCCCGCCATGAGAGATAACGGCCTTCAGGGACCCTTGCGCATGGAAGATTTCGCCGTGATGGGATTTTCGGATGTGCTGCGAAGCCTTCCTCAATTGATCCGGCAATTTCGCCAAATCAAAGAGAGCATTCTCGATAGTCACCCAAAGGGAGTCATCCTCATCGATTATCCGGGATTCAATCTGCGCCTTGCCAAAGCGCTGCGCAAAGCGGGATATCGTGGGAAAATTGTCCACTACATATCGCCTACGGTATGGGCATGGGGGAAAAATCGCATCTCAAGCATGGCGGAAACACTGGACCTGCTCCTGACCATCTACCCCTTTGAGAAAAAGCACTTTGAGGGAACTCCTTTGAAAGTCGAATATGTGGGCAATCCGCTTAGGGAATATATCGAAAACTATTCCTATCATCCCCAATGGGCTGAAGAACTAGGGATAACAAACACGTTGAATCTGATTAGCCTCTTTCCAGGCAGCCGCAAAGCCGAAATCGAACGCAATCTTCCGAAGCAAATTCAGGCGCTGGAAAGGCTGCGGAAAACCGATCCGGAGTGCACCTTTGCGATCTCTTGTGCTCAGGAGGAGCTGCGTCCCGTCATCGAGCGCCTCTGCTCGGACGTGCCGCTTGTTCCCCGGCAGTATACCTATGAGCTCATGCGCCATTCGCGCGCTGCCATCGCCAAATCGGGAACGGTGACCCTGGAACTGGCTCTGCACCATTGTCCGACGGCCGTCGTCTATGAACTTTCGACCCTCAATCGCTTTGTAGCCAAGTATCTGTTCCGGATTAATCTGCCTCACTACTGCATCGTGAACATCTTAGGAGAAAAAGAGATTTTTCCCGAAATGATTGCTTCAGGCTTTACCTCTGAGATGATTTATGACCGGATCAGACCTCTGTTTGAAGAGGGAGCCCCCCGCCAAACCTGCCTGCAAGAATGCCATAAGCTTTCGGCTCTTCTTCAGGAAAAGAGCGCAAGCAGGCGGGCCGCCCAAGCTATCGGAGAGCTACTCCGATGTTAAGAAACCGCTTTTTCGCTATTCCGTTAGCCTATGTATGCAAAGGAATCATGCGCCTTCTCCTCTTTACCTGCCGCTTCAAATTGGAAGGGTTTGATAATTTCAACCGCATAGCTTCGGAAAAGCGATGCATCCTGATGGTATGGCATAATCGCCTGGCTTTGGTCCCAGAAATTCTGACGCGCTTTGCTCCGAAGCACCAGTATACTGCCGTCATCAGCAATAGCCGCGATGCGGAGGTGCTAGCCATTCTGGCTTCTAGCTACGGAGGAAAAACGATTCGCGTCCCACACAACGGCCGCCACCAAGCCCTGAGAAAAATGACTCAGGAGTTGCAATCGGGCAAAGAGGTCATCATCATCACGCCCGATGGCCCCCGCGGCCCCCCATATCAAGTGAAATCGGGCATCGTGGTCGCTGCCAAGCATTCGGCTGCTTATATAGTGCCTTTATCCTGGACGGCAACCCGCTTCTGGCAGCTGAATACCTGGGATAAAATGCTTATTCCCAAGCCCTTCTCCACAATCCGCGTCACCATCGGGGATGGCATCCAGCTCAATGAGGAATTGGAATCGGAATCAGAGGCTACTACCCTCCTGCAAAAGGCACTTACTAATTTACCCCAATAAAATTGAAATAAATTGAAAATAATCCATAAAAGTGGTAAAATTAATTTATAAATTTTAAAAACAAGGTTATTATATGAATAGCATATCAACTGCAACAACAACCCAGAGAACAACTCCCCTAGCCGGTGGAGTTGCTCCACAATCAAATGAATGTCAAGAAAGACAGCGTATTTGCGAGGTGGCAGATAAAGTCTTTACACTTGAAAATTTTGAGAAGTTTGGAAATGCGCCTAATCCTGCCCAAGCTTTAAGAGAATGCTTTTATAGCGAATTGGGTGAAAAAGATGCCCTTCTCGTTACTGCGGACTCTTATAATCAACTCGTCAAAGAGCGACTAGTGACAGATTTGAATCCTATACCCCTTCCACTTCCAAGCTTAACTCAACCTTCGGAGTTCCTTTTTGCAAGGATTGGGATTGCCATGCTGTTTAGTGAAAATTATCCAACGAAATTTGAATGGGTTCAGCGTTCTTTATGGGATAAGATTAAGAGTATAGCAGCCAACATATTCCTTCTCGGTTATTGGACTAAGTGGAAAAACCAAGATTATTTGAATGCTCTTGCAAATCAAGATTTTAATGCATCGGCAAAGGCGATTAAGGCAGGCGCAGATAGACTCTATCCGTTGGCCTCCCTTCAGCTCTTCAAGCCGTTAGCTGACAATGTCGCAGACATTGAAAGAAGTACTGAAAAAATGAGTTTTGTACTGGCACAAATCAAGAGTCCATCGAAAAAGACCGACAATCCATCGGGATTTCGATATGACGCACAACTTTTGGAAAAAAGTCCTCTATCTCGAACGAATCGTGCAATGAAACAGTTCTTTGCCGATTTATCAAAAGTAATACCTAATCCGGCAAGTTATTTATACATTGGAAATTTACTTCACAGGTATTACCATATTATAAAAGTTGACGACTTTGCTAAAAAAATGTGCAGTCAAGCCCTTTACGAAGCTATACGCTCCGAATCTTCTATGAATGCCGGAGATCATTTGAAATTTAATCCTAAGTTAATTATCTCGGAACTAAACAATATCGAACCGCAAAATGCAAAGGAAGAATTCCGAATCATTCAGATTTATAATTATTGTGGCGGATTTACCGATGCAAATCTCCCTTGGCGATGTATCAATGGAATGATGCGCTTTAAAGAATCCCAAAAAGCAGAGATTTATTTGGGTCTAGCTTCATACGTTGGGATGACGTATTTCAACAAAACGCGATACGATGAGAAGACATTGGAAAATCTAACTCAACTTATTCAAAATTGCTTTAACGAAATGCCTCCTAAAACTGATCTGGAGCGATCGGCTAAAATTACCGCATTACGATTCATAGAAAAACAGGGATTAACCGACGAACAGAAACAGTGGGCTAGAGAGGAATTAAGTAGGCTCTAATTACAATGGTATAATTTTCTTCCGTATAAGGATATCGAGAAAGGACAAAAGGACAGCAGGGACAAAAGGACAAGGACCAAGAGAGACAATTGCATAAGTGACATTAAATTTTTTCAATTTCTTGAGGTTTGCGAAACTCAGGGCCGAAGGCCCGGCAGTTGTTTAGCCCAGGCCGCAAGGCCTGGGTTTAGATGGCCATGTGAGAGGAGGACCGAAGGTCCGGCACAATGTGTCTCGTATTAGTGCCGGACCTTCGGTCCTCATTTTCTAACGTCCTCATACCCAGGCCTTACGGCCTGGGCTATACAACTGCCGGGCCTTCGGCCCTGGGTTTTGCAAACCTCATTCTGAGGGCCAATTTTAACCTCTCCAAAATAGCATCTCGGGGAAAAAAATCACTTTTGCGACCGAGGATTCAATTCTAGACACTCAAATGACTTATGCAACTGTCTCTTTTTGTCCTTTCTGAGCTTTATTTTCAAATAAACACCGCAACGCAGTTGGGAAACCTGGCTATACAACTGCCGGGCCTCTGGCCTGGTTTTTTGCATGTCAACGAAAAAAAAAGTCGTGACTTTTTTTGCTTTGACGCAAATTTTTCCCTAAAAAATAAATGGCGTTTTTTAGATTGAGGAAGCCAATCTGCATAGGCAGAAAAATAGATAACATCGACTAATCTTTGAGATTTTGGGCGAATAAAAACTGCCGAAAGAGACCAAAGATTCAGCCATTTCAGATGAGGAACATGAAGCTTATTGATTGCATGATAAAGATTGAACCCATCAATAAAACAGATAACACGTTGCTGATTCATTGAGCCTCAAAAAAAGGAACCACGAGCCGGAACCCGTGGCTTTCGCATGGCTAGGCCATGCGGGATGATAACCATATCATAACACTCTATTGTTTTTTAGGCAATGTGATATTTTTCGTAATCCATTCATAAGTATGCTTAAACAAGCTGTTCTTTGAGGCCGGAGACGAATTGCTTTTTCACAAGGTGGACGGCACCGCGGATGCCGTTGAACATCGCACGGGCAGAGGAATGGCCATGGCATTTGACGACAATGCCATCGACGCCGCACAAAATGGCGCCGGGGTATTCGGCATAATTGAATTGCATCTGCAGATCGTTCATTACACGAATAAAACGTTCCGATGGTGCTTGTTTGTAGATTTCTTTGAGGTAGCCGAAAATGAAAGAGGAAACGCCCTCGGCGGTTTTTAAGAGTACATTGCCCGTGAATCCATCTGTCACGATAACGTCGGCTTTTCCTTGGAAGACTTCGCGTCCTTCGATATTGCCCAAAAAATGCATTTTCGGCGTCAGTCCATGTGCAGCGGTTTCCTGTAAGTAGGCCTGCAGCATCTGATAGGCTTGCCTCACTTCAAGGGTTCCTTTTTTCGATTCGACTCCAATATTGAGCAATCCCACTTTAGGCAATTCGATGCCCAGGGTGCAGCACTGGTAAGCCGCTCCCATGTGGGCAAATTGCACGAGATGATGGGCTTTGCAGGAGACATTCCCCCCCACATCGACGATGGCGACAGTCCCTGTTTGGGTTGGCAGCACAGCCAGCAACCCGGGCCTGCTGATGCCTTTAAGCATCGGGAGCGAAAGGGAGGCGCTTGTGAGGAGGGCTCCGGTATTGCCTGCGGAGACAAAGGCGTCGATCTGCCTCTTTTTCAGCATGCGAATGCCCAGGACAAGGGAGGAATTTTTCTTGCGCCTGACCGCCGTGAGGGGGTCATCCCCGCTGGTAATGACCTCTTGTGCGACATGGAATATGATGCGCCCCGTCTTAGCCGATTTGACTATGGGGTGGATATGGCGCGTCAATTCATCGACGACATCCTGGGTGGCCAAGACGATCAACGAAGAGGTTGGATCCAGCTGCTCGGCAACCTGCAAGACTGCCTCAAAGAGAATGGACGGGGAGGTATCGCTCCCCATAAGATCGATTCCAATACGCAATCGGCCTTCTCCTAGGTTAGGGTCTATTCGGAAACCTCGATAACCTGCCGTTTCGCATAGGTGCCGCATGACTGGCAAATGGTATGGGGCATTTTCAATGTCTTGCAGTTGGGGCAAGTTTCAAAACACTTCGGTTTTTTTGCATGGTGGGCACGCTTCGAATTTTTGCGTGCATTGGATAAACGGTTACGTGGTACTGCCATGTGATTGGCTCCTCATTTTTTCTTTTTCTTTTTTGGTTTTAGATGATCTATGGTCAAATCGGCAAAGGGTTGATACCCCTCCTCATCAGCTTGCTTCTTTCCCTCTGCGTCCGATTTCATGTACTTCTTCAGTTCGGAGCGCTTCGGGCATTTACCCTCGCTGCATTCGGCAAAATGGGGGGTGTTGAGAAGGATATCATCTCTTAGCACTTCCCGAAAATTGAACACTCCCGATTTGATATTCTTCAATGGTTCAACATGGTAAAAATCGTCCACGCGGATAGGCACTTCCACGGGATCATTACAAATCGTACAGGATAGCGTAGCAGCTGTTTCGATAGCTAGGTGAATCACGAGGTCGTCTTCGGCTAAATAAGCCTCGCCATCTACCTTGATCGGAGCTAAGAATTTCAAGTCTTTTTCCTCAACCTCTAGGATCTTAGGGGGAAATTCCTCGGCAATTCTCTCGGTATGCCCATCGCGCAACTGCTCGACATAAATTTTAAACGCATCGTTCATTTTAACGCCCATTTGTTGGTATAGTTTACTAAAATAAGGCCTTTTTTTCTAGGAAATTCTCCTCTTGACTCCTTGTTGATTGCTAAAATATTTATTTGAATATATAATTATATATGAGATAAACCATTATTATGCAGGATTTTATGGATCCCAAAGAGATCGCTGGATTAAAACCTATCTGGGTGATTGATTTCCGACAGCGAAGTGAAACACCTGTGATTCAATATTATGCGCCGGCCAAGCCGAAACAAATCAAACCGCCCCCTGTTTTAAGCAAAAATACGGTAGAAGCGCTCGATTTTTTGGAAAAAATCAAAAATATCTGCAAGAAGATCAACGAAGAATGTAAAACGGAAATCGGTTTGGATGATCTAAAGAAAACCAAAAATATCAGCAAAGAGCTGGGCGATCTGGACGAGCTCATCCGCCGATTAAATGACTTATTAAAATGGTTTAGACAT
Source organism: uncultured Parachlamydiaceae bacterium (assembly GCA_963801335.1). Lineage (GTDB taxonomy): Bacteria > Chlamydiota > Chlamydiia > Chlamydiales > Parachlamydiaceae > CAWDEQ01. Next base: position 357,143 of record CAWDEQ010000001.1, read on the forward strand.
CCCGACAAAAAACCTGAATCTTCGGAGGAGTAAAGAGGCAAGACCTCTCGAATTCCGTTTACCTTTTATTCTTTATCCTTTATCCTATGAGGCAGTTGCAAAAGTCAGGTTCAGTCGATTTTTGGGTTATTTTGAGCCGATTTTCGACTTAAAATTGCAGGGGTAATATCGACAGAAGTATATTACCCCTGCAATTTTAATCGAAAAGCGGCCAAAATAATCCCGAAAATCGACGAACCCTGACTTTTGCAACTGCCTCCTTAATATTAATACTGACGGTGATTGAATGGCAGACATGCATGAAATTTTATTGAATATTGAAACTAAGGAAATCCGATATGCCCACTTGAGAAAAGGGCAGCTGTACGACTTGATCGTCGAGCGAAAAAAGGAACGGCAGCTGACCGGGAACATCTACAAGGGACGGGTTACCAATATTTTGCACAACATCCAGTCGGCTTTTATCGACATCAATGAAGGGGAAAATGGCTTCATCCATATTTCCGACATCATCGAGAATACCAAGAAGTTCGAACAAGTCTATGATATGGACTTCGACCTCGACTACGATATCAAAGATGTCGATGCCAGGCAGCAAAACCAGGACATCGAACAGGTGATGAAAATCGACCAGTCGGTCTTGGTGCAGGTCGTCAAGGAACCGATAGGCTCTAAGGGAGCTCGCCTAACCTCGAATGTTTCGATTGCCGGACGCTATCTCGTGCTGCTACCCAATTCTTCCCATCGCGGCGTTTCGCGTAAAATCGAAGACCGCAATGCCAGAGAGAGGCTCAAGAAGCTCATCCGTTCGTTTGAAATGCCAAAAGATATGGGGTTGATTTGCCGGACATCGAGCTGCATTGCATCGCGCGAACAATTGATCGAAGAGGCTAATGATCTGATCCAAAACTGGCAAGCGATCATGGAGAAGTTTCAAAAATCGGATGAGCCGACGCTACTCTTTGCGGAGTCGGATATCATCAAAAGGGCTGTGATGACTGCCGTCGATAAGCGGTTCGACCGCATCCTCGTAGACGATTACCCGACCTACCAGACGTGCAAGAGAATCTATAGCCTGTATGCCAGCGAACACCCTTTGCGCATCGAATTTTACCGCGACAAGGTGCCCATGTTCGAGCGCTTCAATGTCGAGAAAGAGATCGATAAGACTCTCCGGCGTAAGATTTGGCTTCCGAGCGGCGGCTATCTCTTCTTCGACAGGACGGAAGCGATGTATACCATCGATGTGAACTCCGGAAGGAGCGGCGGCAGCAGAACGGACGTGGAAGAATCGCTCGTGAGAATCAATCTGGAGGCGGCGGAAGAAATTGCGCGTCAGCTGCGCTTGCGCAATATTGGCGGCTTGGTCATCTGCGACTTTATCGACATGAAAGCGCGCAAGAACCAACGGCGCGTCTTGGAAAGGCTAAAAGACTGCATGAAAGACGATTCCGCCAAATGCACGATTCTGGGCATGAGCGAATTTGGATTGGTCGAAATGACTCGCCAGAGGAACCGCGGCTCGCTCATTCAGACGCTCTTTACCTCTTGCCCCTATTGCAGCGGAGGAGGACTGGTAAAAACTCACGAAAGCATTTCAATCGAGATAGAAAGAAGCCTCAAAAAAGTGATTGCCTATCACCAGCAATATGCTATAAAACTTGTCGTCCACCCCGAGCTCGAGCGCTATTTAAACATCATCGATAAGCAATACATGATGAAAATAGCGGAAGAGATGAATGCCCACCTCGAAATCGCCCATGATGAAAACATGCATATCAACGACTTTCAATTCTACTCCACGATCAATAATAAACACATCGAGGTCTAAGCTTCATGGCCTATCGGACGAAGGTTGAACATGCTGTCAAAGAGGGCAAACTGACTCCTAAGCTGGCCGACATCATCTTGCAGTTTTACAGCAGTTATATTCAGGCCATCGAATCTACTGAGAACCAAAAATTCGAACCCCTCTTTTCGAAATTCCTTGAATTAGTTCTGAAGCAGCTGGACAAGCCTTATAACTTCGATCCTTTCCATCAAAGGATCCTGAAGCCCTTTGATTACTATCATTTTGGTTTGGATTTTATCCGCCCCCTCATCCTGATGGAATCTTCAAAAGTCCTTAGACTGGACATGGCCGACAAAATGGCCGAGCAGGTGGGGCGTGGAGAAAATGTCATCTTGCTGGCAAATCACCAAACCGAACCAGATCCACAGGCCATCAGCGTTTTGCTCGAAAAAAGCCATCCTCGCTTCGCTGAAGAGATGATTTTCGTCGCTGGCCATCGCGTCATAAGCGATCCGTTAGCAGTCCCTTTTAGCAAGGGGCGCAACCTCCTCTGCATCTTCTCAAAAAAGCATCTGGAATATCCTCCCGAACAAAAGCAAATCAAGCTGCTCCATAATCAAAAGACGATGAAGCGCATGAGCCAGCTTTTGCAGGAAGGGGGCAAATGCATTTACGTTGCTCCAAGCGGAGGCAGGGATCGCCCAAATGCGCAGGGCATTCTCTCTGTTTCCTCTTTTGATCCGCAAAGCATCGAGATGTTTTACCTGATGGCCCAGCAATCTTCCAAGATGAGCCATTTTTACCCTTTGGCCTTGTCGACGTATAACCTGTTGCCTCCGCCCCATTGCGTCGAAAGGGAATTGATGGAAAAGCGGCAAGCCCAGCGCTCAGCTGTGCATATGGCTTTCGGCCCTGAAATTGATATGGAGAATTTTCCCGGAGCCTCTGGGGCGGACAAGCGGGCCAAGCGCAAACTGCGCGCTGAATATATCTGGAAGCTTGTCGATCAAGATTATCAAACTTTAGTCAATGGTAAGATATCATGAAAAAGATCCTCTCTCTCTTATGTATAGGCGCCCTATTCCTTAGCTTTGTGACGACCCCTTCGATTGCGTTCGAAGTTGGACAAAAGCCTGCTGCTTATACTGTCATAGAAAATCAAGCGAAGCTGCCAATCCTCAATCCTTCGCTTGCTGAACGCCGCATCTCCAAAATCAGGCTGAAGAATGGGTTGGAAGCCATTCTGGTCTCCGATCCGAATGCCCGCCAAACGGCCGCTGCCATGACAGTCAATGCGGGGAGCTGGAGCGAACCCAACGCATATCCAGGCATTGCCCATTTTTTGGAGCATATGCTCTTTCTAGGGACAAAGAAATTTCCTAATGAATCGGAATATCAAGCCTACATGAGCGAACATGGCGGCCTGGCGAATGCCTTTACCGCCAACGATACGACGAGTTATCTCTTCACCGTCAATAATGATGCCGCAGAGGGAGCCCTAGACCGCTTTTCTGATTTTTTCAAAGAACCTCTGTTTAATCCTTCTGGGGTCGGACGCGAACTGAAAGCGATCGACCAGGAATTCAATAAAAACATAGAAAATGACGATATAAGGGAATTATTCATTTTAAAAGAGCTGGCCAATCCAAACCATCCCCAACACCGCTTTACGGCAGGCAACAGCTCGACGCTGTCCAAAGTCTCTCAGGAAACCCTGATCGATTGGTACAAGAAGCATTACAGCGCTGAGATCATGCACCTGATCGTTTATACCGCTCTTCCCCTGGACAAGCTCACAGATATTGTCGTGAGGGACTTTAGCGGGATTCCGGCATATGGGTACAAGCGCCTGGCATTGAATCCCTCTCTTTCTATTCATTCGGACGCAGAAAAAGGGATGATGACCTTCGTCCAACCAGTCAAGAATACCAACAGGCTTTCCTTGGTCTGGGACCTGCCCTCCAAATTCGCCGATATGATCGACTATCAACCTGATGAGCTCGTCTGCTATGTCTTAGGCCACGAAGGCAAAGAGAGCCTCCTAGCGGAATTGAAGAGGGAAAAATTGGCCGAATCACTGAAATGCGGATCGGGCAAGATAGGGCCCGGCGCCGTCGAATTCTACCTCGAGATCGAGCTCACCAATGAGGGAATCCAGAAATACAATCAAGTGATTGAACTCGTCTTCCAGACGATTGCAATGCTCAAAGAAAAGGGCATTCCCCCTTATCTCTTCAATGAAATCAAAAAGATGGATGAAATTCGCTACCAATATCAGCCGCGCAAAGATGGCTTTGATCAAGTGGAAGCGGATGCCTTGGACATCGTCAATGAGAATATTGCAACCTATCCGGAGCATACCCAAATCGTTCAAAAGTATGACCCTGCGCTCATCAAAGAATATCTAGACAATATGACACCACAAAATGCCATCTTTATGCTGATGGCTCCGCCGCAACAACTGCCGGGCGTCACACTGGACCGCGAAGAAAAGTGGACGGGTGCCCACTATACTGTGAAGCCTATACCAGAAGAGTGGATGAAAGCCTGGGAACAAGCATCTGGAAATAATCCCAATATCGAATTGCCTCTGCCCAATATCTTCATCCCCAAAGATCTCAAACTCGTCAATCAAGGCATTCCGCAGCAGACCAAATATGCCGTCCCGCATCCTAAAGCGATCGTCAATAATTCCTCTGCCCTCGTCTACTATGCCCCAGATACTTATTACAGGATGCCGCAAATTTACACATGGTTCGAAATCAAGACTCCCGAAATTCAAAATGGAAAGACCTCAAAAGTTGTTTTGGGAGACCTTTTTGTCAAAAGCGTCAATGAAGCCGTAAGCAAATTCAGCTATGATGCGCAGATGGCTGGCCTGGACTATACGATCGAAACGACGGATAATGGCATCGGGATTACCTTAAAAGGCTACAGCGAAAATGCCCATCTGCTCTTTGCCGAGATCCTGAAAAGGTTAAAGGAAATACACCCTTCGGACGATAAGTTCAACATCTACAAGCAAACCTTGACGCGCCAATATCAAAATGCTGCGAAAGAAAGTCCTCTGACACAAGCGACAGAACTCTTCAAGAGCGCCATCTACAAAAACTACTCGACGGATAAGCAAAAACTCAATGCTATTCGCAAGGTCAACTTTGAGATGTATAACCAATTTGCCACTGGGATATTTAACCAGACCTATGTCGAAGGCATTGTCTATGGGAATATAACGGAAGATCAAGCCAAGGCAATGACTCAGCAGCTCCTCCAGGTCCTGGGAGGCAAACCCTATCCCAAGGAAGACCAGCCTAAAAAACTAGTGATTGAACTGCCCGCTAATGCAGGACCATTCTTTATCGAATCCACAACTAAATCAAAAGGGAACGCGGTCATTTTGGCTATTGAAGCGGAAAAGTTTTCACTCAAGGAGAGAGCCGCACAGCAAATCATCATGCAGGATATGGGACAGGACTTTTTTGAAACCCTGAGGACCAAGCAGCAAACAGGCTATATCGTCGGCAGCAGCGATGAGGAAACGGAAAGGCATCTGTTCGATTATTTTGCTGTGCAATCGAATTCACACAATGTCAGAGACCTTTTGGCACGGTTCGAGCTCTTTATCGAACAATACCTTCAAGAAATGGGCAAAACAGGATTCAACGAAGAAAGCTTCAATGTGACCAAGCAATCGTTGCTGACAATCCTGCAACAACCCCAAAATAGCATCGAAGAGGCTGGCAAGCTCCTGAAAACATTAGCTTTCAAATATGATGGAGACTTCGATTGGATCGATAAACGCATCGAAGGCTTTAAAACGCTCGCCTATCAGGAATTCTTGACCATCGCTAAAGATACCTTCGGCCGCCAAAACAAACGGCGCCTCGCCATTCTGCTGCAAGGTGTCATTCCCGTAAATGGCTCTCTCAATTATGTGGAAGTCGATCTCAATCAGCTCCGCAAATTGAGCACCTACACAGGCAGATAAAGCCACAAACATATTAGACGCAAAGGCGCAAAGACGCAAAGAAAGGACAAAATTTAATTCGAAATTTAATTTACCACTGAGATCACTGAGATCAGTGAGAAGATTTGAGAACATTGAGATGGATTAATTTAATTTCAATCCTCTCCCTATCTCATACCCCCTCACTGATCTCAGTGATCTCAGTGGTAAATTAAATTTCGAATTAAATTTTGTCCTTTTCTTTGCGCCTTTGCGTCTTTGCGTCTAATTGGGCATAGGACTACGGGTCTCTGGTCGGGAATCGCTGGCTAGGTGGAGGCATTTCAGGGCATTCTGGGTATCGTTGAGGGCTTTATAACAAGTGGCCATATTCATCAAGTTTTTGGAGCGGTCGCCTCCAAGTGACAGCGACTTCTCAAACAGCACCACCGCTTCTTGATAGCGCTTCATCTCGAAAGCGAGAGCCCCTAGATTCATGACAAAATCGGCATCTTCCGGCCCTATGGGGTAAAATTGTTCAAGCGTCCAATGGATGGCATTGAGGATTTTATCCTGCATGGCTTCGGATGCTTTGGAAGCCTGCTTGCGGATTAAGGGATAAAAGGCATAGAAGTTCATGGGATCCCAATAGCCAAATTTCAGCAGGGTCAATAAATGTTCAAGAGAAGGTTCCTTGCATTCCTTTTCCACCCCTTCTGCCAAATGCCAATAATCCTTCGGTTCAAAAGAATCCAGTTCTTCTAAGAAGGCCATACTGGTCTCGGGATATTTCCTTCCGCCTAAAATCCCGGCAATGACGACGAATAAGGGATCGGAATCTTTCGTGAGCAATCCCAATCCGCCTTCATTGTCAAAATAACGGGCCAGAATCTCATAGTTTACAGCAATAGAAAAAGTCCCATGGCGTGCGATATGGGGCTCTCCCCAAGCTCGGATTTGTTCCTCTGTGCAGACTCCTTGATCTCCCGCTAATAGGAGCATTCGCCCTTGTGATAAGAGGCTAAAATACTTCAGGGACTGAAAGGCCCCGATGGGGAATAAAAAAGTGATGTTGTCAAATCTCTGTACATATTCGTATAAGAGGCGATTGAGCTCTGGATGATCAGGGTAGTATTGATCGACATGCTTAATGGGAAGATAGTCATAGCTGCATCTCAAATTTTCGATGAGCGCGGGATCGAGCTCTTTTTTTATTCCTTGAATTGTCACTCTTCCTTCTTCGAGCTTCCCCTTTTTTATTCTGAATAGGTCTTGCGGGATGGTATCAAAAAAGTAATTGGCAATGAGGATAATAGGATTATGGAGCTTTTCCGGAGTCAGCTTTTCTTTGGACAGCAGTAAGGCAATCGGTTCCTTCTGGGCGTGATGGTAAAAAGCAAAGTCGAGAATGCCCTCATCGATAAAGCCTTTTAGGTAGGGATGATTCTGCAGGAATTCGAGATTATCCTTCACAATATCTGTCATGATGTATCGAATTTTGATTCTGCCTAACAGTTCGGAAATTTCAGGAATCAGAAACTTTAAAAAGAGATAGCCAAAGCGGCCGGTGCCAGCTCCCAAGTCAAACAGGATCAGAGGATGTTTGGGATTGATTTTGCAATCTCTAATATAACCTAAGATGACTTTGGCATATTTGCGTGCGGTAAAGGGATTGCTTGTCAGATAAAAAGGAACGCCCTTGGCAGTCCAGGCTTTAATCCCATATTCGGAATAGGCTGCTTGCTGCAAATCCCACAAGATGCTTTCGGAAAAACGCTTGTTTTTCTCAATCATAAGAGTGAAATCCCTGCTTCTATTAAACCCAGGACAAAGCCTAAGGCAGCGGCGATAGCGGCTAAGCGCCAACGTACATCACGCGTATCCTTTATCACAAGTTCAAATAAGCGGGGATAGATCGCATCGATTTTATCGGCGACCCATTTTTTGAGATCGATTTTGCTCATTAATTCCTGAATGATCTTCTCTTTTAACGCTGGAGCCATCTTGAGGATTTCATCGCGCGCTTGCATTTTCATCCTGGCGGCCATTGTCCCTGTTAAAAGGAGGGAACTCATAGGAATCTGTCTTCGAAGGGCTTCCACTAAAGCATCAAGGTGTTGATCGACGAGAATTGCTAAGTCTTTTTCTATCTCTAAAGACTCTAATAACGGTTCAAGCTGTCCGTCCCATTTGAGATAGGGGCCTAACACCAAGGATAGCTGTACCCTGGCTGGATTCAGTTTGTTCAAAACAATGAACCACACCAACGCGAGGGAAAGAAAAGCGATAAGGGCCCCAAAAAGGGGCATTAGGATTAGATAAAACATATTCTCCACTTTATAGGGATTGTATTAAAAGTAAAATTATGTTAAAATAAATTTTCCTAACGGATAATACCGGCAACTAGTTACCGGTATAGGAGGTTACATGTTATTCGATTCAGACTTAGATTCAAAACGCGAACTTCATGAAAAGAGATTTAAAGAGTTATTGCTCCATTTCCAGACCCTTGAAAAAGAGGTGGCCGATCTTTATGCGCAACTCGATCTTACTCCTCAAGACATCTCTAACTATGTCGACAATAAAGAGAATTTCAGCGAAGAAGTATGGAAGCAGTTAGAGCTGCGAAAAAAGGAGATGGAGGAGAAGCTCCAAACAAAATTGAGCAATATCTGCAATCCGGCCAAGACAAAGCAGGCTTTCCAAAGTTTAAACACTCGCCCACATTGGATTCATGTCCGTTAGCTATACACTCACGGAATGGGTCCTTTTTAATCTCTTGATAGCTGCGATGCTAGCAGCAGATCTCGGGATTGCCAGGCGCCAGATTAAAACCCCAACGGTTAAACAATCTCTTCTCTGGTCCGCGTGTTGGATTGTCCCTGCGCTGCTATTCAATATCTACATCTATTTCCGGGGAGGCCCAACTGATGCGGCAAATTTTCTTAGCGGTTATCTCATTGAATACAACTTAAGCGTGGATAATCTCTTTGTCTTCCTGATGATCTTTTCCTACTTTCGAGTACCCGAAGCCTATACGCACAAGGTTCTTTTTTATGGCATTGTAGGGGCCATAGCCATGAGAGCCTTTTTTATCTTTTTAGGTATCTATCTAGTCCAAAAGTTCCACTGGATTCTCTACCTCTTCGGCCTCTTTCTCATTTATTCTGCTGTGGAACTCTATCGGAGAAAAGGGCAGAAAATAGACATTGAACAGAACCCTTTGATGCAGCTCATCCGCAAATATATTCCGATGACAAAAGATTACTCCGGAGATAGTTTCTTTGTGAAACAGGGTTCTTCCTATTTGGCCACTCCGCTTTTTGCCGTATTGCTAATGATTGAGTCCGCAGACTTCATTTTTGCTATCGATTCAATTCCGGCTGTCATGGGCATCACGTTGAATCCTTTTATCATTTATACATCGAATATTTTGGCGCTCCTGGGTTTGCGCTCCCTCTATTTTGTCCTTTCCCACTCGCTCACACTCTTCCATTATCTCGACATCGGTCTGGCAATTGTATTAGGAGGCATCGGCGCCAAATTGCTGCTATCGCATTGGATCGAAATCCCGACATGGATCACGCTTGTATTCGTCATCCTTGTCCTTGGCAGCTCCATAGCCTATTCACTTCTTCGGAAGAAGTAAGCAGAATTCTCTTAATAGGACTTGGCAAAAATGGCATCCAGCGTTGCTGGTTTGCCTGTGAGGATGCAGGTCCCTTTGGTTCCGCTTTGTTCGAGGGGTAGGCAACGGATGGAGACTTTCAGCTCATCGAGCATTTTTTCTGTCGTTTCATCTCCGCACCATTTTGCCAAGACAAAGCCTCCGTGGATTTCAGGCTTATCGGCATTCTTTGGTGTAAAGAATTGCTTCAGCTGTTCGAAGTTGGCAATGTCGCGTCTTATATGCTCATCGCGGTATTGCCTTGCCTGATTGAAATAATTGCGCTGGATCTCATCGAGAATGGCGCAGATTTGTTCAGAAATATGTGCAAAGGGCAATTTAGCTTTTTCCTTATGCGGCTTATCGCGGCGGCATAGCATCACTGACTGGGATTCCATGTCGCGCGGCCCTATCTCGATGCGGACAGGGACACCCTTTTTGATCCAATCCCAGTTCTTTTCTCCGCCGCGCATATCCCGTTTATCCACGTGGACGGCTAGCGGGCTCCCATTATACTGAATCTTTCCTAGATTTGCAGCTAATTGATCGCAATAGGCGAAGATTTGCCCTTCGAGTTCAGGTTTAGGCACCACCGGTAAAATGACAATTTGCTTAAAGGCTATTTTTGGAGGCAAACGGATGCCATCATCGTCCCCATGGCACATGATCATGCTGCCTATGGTGCGCGTCGTCATTCCCCAGGAGGTCGTGTAGGCATATTGCATTTGCCCCTCTTTATTGCTGAACCTGATTCCAGCCGCTTTTGCAAAGTTTTGCCCCAAATAGTGTGAAGTTCCTCCTTGCAAGGCTTTGCGGTCTTGCATCATCGATTCGAGGGTATAGGTGCTGACTGCTCCAGGGAACCTTTCTCCAGGCGATTTTTCGCCCAATAGGACAGGTATTGCCAGGACATTTTCGACAAAGTCTCGGTAGACTTCGAGCATCTTTTTCGTCTCTTCGATCGCCTCTTCTTCGGTAGCGTGGACCGTATGGCCTTCCTGCCATAGGAATTCCGTTGTACGCAAGAAGATCCGAGGGCGCATTTCCCAACGTACGACATTTGCCCACTGGTTGATTAAGAGAGGCAAATCGCGATAGGATTCGACCCAACGCGAAAAAGCTTCCCCAATGATCGTTTCGGACGTGGGCCGGATGATCAGAGGTTCCTCTAACTCGCCAGTGGGAATTAATCGCCCACCTTTTTGTTCAAGCCTGTGGTGTGTCACCACGGCGCATTCTTTGGCGAAGCCTTCGACATGTGCCGCCTCTTTCTCCAGGTAGCTCAATGGGATGAAAAGAGGGAAATAGGCATTCTGATGCCCTGTCCGCTTAATGCGGTCATCTAAATGCCTCTGGATATTTTCCCAGATGCCATAACCCCACGGCTTGATGATCATGCATCCGCGCACAGGAGAGTTTTCCGCCATATCGGCAGCTTTGACGACCTGTTGAAACCATTCTGGAAAATCTTCAGCCCGCGTTGGGGAAATGGCCGTCTGTTCTTTTGGTGTATTCATTTGTTCTCTCTAACTTATGTTGTCAATTCTTCGGGAATTTTCATATTATGGTAGACCTCATCGACATCTTCGATATTTTCCAGCCATTCGATCAAAGCGATATTTGCTTTTGCGTCTTCAGCATTGCACTCTATCCACACTTTGGGGATCATTTCAATCTCAGCCGAGTCGCATTTGACTCCCAGCTTTTCGATGGCTTCTTTGACCTGGATAAGGCTTGTAGGATCCGTGGTGACAATATACATCTCCTCCCCAGCCTCAAAGTCTTCAGCTCCTGCTTCTGTCGCCGCTAAAAACAGGGCATCTTCCTCTATGTCCTTTTTGGTGACTTCGATCACCCCTTTGCGGTCGAAGTTGAAGGAGACAGCACCCGGATTGGCAATGACACCTCCGCGCTTATTTGTAGCGATGCGCATCTCGGAGGCAGCTCGATTCTTATTGTCAGTCATCCCCTCCACAATAATGCCGACGCCTCCATATCCATAAAACTCATAAGACATATCGGAAAAATCAGCTTGATCGGTGCTAGAGGCCTTTTTGATATTGCGATCGATGATGTCATTGGAGACATTATTTTCACGTGCTTTTTGCAGGGCTAAGCGCAACCTGGGATTGGACTTCGGATCCGGCCCTCCGCCTACCTTTACGGCGCTGATGATCTCCTTGGCGCAGCGGGAAAAGATTTTCCCCTTTTTGGCGTCGGCCCTTCCTTTGCGATGTTTGATGTTAGCCCATTTGCTATGTCCTGCCATGATGATATCACCTAATAAAAGAGTTGTTGCGTATGCTCGCGGATCCAATTCTGCGCCAGTTCATAATGTTTGAATTGCGCTTCCTTTTCTTTAAATTCTCTGCTGTGGACTCTGTGCAGACCCTTTTCATCGACATAGGCCGGGCAAACGTAATGGAGCATTTCATGATAGATCACAAACGAAAGCAGATAATCGGGAAAAGAGGGGCTATCGAGCAGCCGATTAATTTTGATCAGCTTGAGAGGGTCGTGATAGAGCCCGAAAGTCACGCGGCTGCGGTTGCATTGTTTTGGCTTGCCAAACCAGGTAATGGAGAGATCCAAACTCTCTTTAAAGTATTCCCGATTAATGGCCTCGTAAAACTCTTTTAAGTTATAATAATTTCCTTGAATGTAAAGTTTATTCCGATCCAGTTCATGGGTATAATCGAATTTCTTCAAGCTCTCTTCCATGAAAGCTTTGACATCGGGAGCAATCATTTTATGCTTCCTGCTGATGTAGCAGGCCAAAGCCTCCATCACGTTTCGAGGAGCACTCAAAAACATGCGGTGCATGGAGACTTTCGTGCAATCGGGCTCCCATTTGACACTTAGCATCGTCGAACGGTTGTCGTTGATCTTCAGCTTGATCTTTCTTCTCGAGTGATTCTCTATTTCATGTTGAAAAGTCAGTAATGAGCTCAAAGGAACCTCTCCATAAAGACTCTGCCTACGTAAATTCCCCCTTCTTCCTTGATCCAGTGGTTTTGCCGGCCAAATTCCCTGAATCCAAACCGCTTGTATAGGCGCATGGCAGGATTTTCCGCATAAACCTGGAGATGCAATAGCTCGATGCGAAAGGTTTCTTTAGCAAGATGCATCACATTATTAAGCAGTGTAGAGCCAATTCCCATGTCGCGGAATCCACTGCCTACAATGATGCCAAACTCGCACTGGTGAGCTAACTTTCTATAGGGCTGCAAATAAAGCGTCGTCAATCCGCATGGCACACCCTCTTTGACAGCCGTCAGACTGCATTTATAGCGGCTGAAACCAATCCAGCGGTTGACGGCATCGTCAATTTCCACTTCATCGGCCATGGGGAACCACTTAGATATGCTTGGATCCATCAGCCACTGCTTTAGATATTTTGCATCGCTCAGATCCGTATAGCGAATCTCGAGCCCAGGAACATTCTGTGTTTCATTAGAGGTCATTTATTCACCCAAATTCCTTTAAGTAAGCATAGACAAATTCATCGAGATCTCCATCCATGACGGCTTGAATATTTCCGCTTTCATATTTGGTACGGGCGTCTTTCACCAAAGTATAAGGCTGAAAGACATAATTGCGAATCTGGCTTCCCCATTCGATTTTCTTTTTTTCGCCGCCGATGGCTTTGATGGCATCTTCGCGCTCGTTGACCTCCTGTTCATAGAGCTTAGAGCGCAGCATCTTATAGCAAGTATCGCGGTTTTGCATCTGGCTGCGCTGCGTTTGGCAGGAGACGACGATGCCCGATGGAATATGGGTCATTCGGACAGCCGAATCGGTTTTGTTGACATGTTGTCCTCCGGCTCCCGAAGCCCGATAGGTGTCGACCCGGATATCCTCTGGCCGGAGAATGATTTGGATATCGTCAGTAATTTCTGGGATTACATCGACTGAGGCAAAGCTCGTATGCCTTTTAGCGTTGGCATCAAAGGGCGAAATGCGGACTAAGCGGTGCACACCTTTTTCCGCTTTGGCATAGCCAAAAGCATATTCACCAGTCAATTTCAGCGTCATGCTTTTTATTCCGGCGACATCGCCTTCAACGGTATCGATGACCTCCACTTGCCACTCTCTTTTAGCAGCCCATCGTTGATACATTCGGGAAAGCATTTGGGCCCAATCGCATGCTTCCGTTCCGCCCGCTCCTGCATTGATGCTCAAATAGCAGCTTTTATTGTCGAGCTCTCCTGAGAGCATTTTCCTGACTTCGAGCTCCTCCAAACCTTTGCTGACTGCATGAAATTCGTTCACGAGATCTTGGATCAATGCCTCGTCATTGGTCTCATAAGCTTCAGGCAAAAGGGACTTCACATCCTCAAACCGGCTTTTGAGATTCTTATAGGGAAGCGTCCAACCGCGCAATTGATTGCACTCGGCAATCAGCTTCTGAGCTTTCTCCTTGTCATCCCAAAAGTCTTGGGATTCCATTTGCACTTCCAATTCTTTGACGCGCGCTTCCTTCGAAGCCAAGTCAAAGATACCTCCACATTTTCTGGAAACGTTCCTCGACTTCAGCCAAGCGTGCTTGCATTTCGCTATTCATAGATGATTCCTTGTTGTATCCACATCTAATGTACGGCATAGAAGCAAAAAAGTCAAATTAATGGACAATGGACTAATGGACAATGGTTAATGGACCTAATGGACACCATGGACACCATGGACTATGGACAATGGTTAATGGACCTAATGGACACCATGGACACCATCGACTATGGTCAAAGGTAATGGTCCATAGTCCATGGTGTCCATGGTGTCCATTAGGTCCATTAACCATTGTCCATTAGTCCATGGTGTCCATTAGGTCCATTAACCATTGTCCATTAGTCCATTGTCCATTAGTCCATTAATCCTGTTTCTTATCCTGGATCTTTTTTTTTGTTGCATAAAAAAGGGGGTTCGATTTAAATGCGTGCCATTTTCATGGAGGTGCGCATGAAAAGCTCTTATGCCAATCTTCTCCACGTTTTGCCTCAAGAAGTAGCCGAAACCAAATTCCCCTACGAATACCTGACGGAACGCCACCTTCAGGTGATGTGGTATGAACAAAAATACTTCAAAAATCTGACCACTGAACAGGGTCTCCCGATTGAAGTCGTCTCGCCAGGATTATGGAATGGGGAGGCCGGTCCCGATTTTCTTAAGGCCCATTTGATCATCGGAGGCCAAACGTTCCTTGGGGATGTGGAAATCCATCTCAATGCCGAGAGCTGGACCCAGCATCACCACCATCAAGACAATCGCTATAATAATGTCATCCTTCACATCTCCTTATGGCAGACTAAAAATCCAAAAACCATCGTGACAAACCAAGGCAGAGAAATCATCCAAGCCTTTTTCGAACCCTCTCTTTCCATCTCCCATTCAAGAATCTTGCAGCTCATCGACCTCGATCTCTATCCTTATAAGAAATTTGTCGGCAGCGGGAGGTGTGCCCATGCCCTATTTAAAACGCTTCCCGAAGCGTCCGCTATCCATTTCTTTACCTCTGCGGCAACTTGGAGGCTGATACAAAAGAGACAGCTTCTGAAAGCAAGAGTCGACAATCCCACGATTCAAGTAGGGGCTGGCATTGCGACCTCTTTTGGATACAAAAACAATGCGGAAACCTTCTTTGAACTTTACATTCACCTGATCAAAAAACAGCAGCTTCCTGAAGAAGAAATCCTAGCCTTGGCTTTGGGTTTATGCGGATTTTTTGCTTCCCCCTATCAAGAAAAGTGGAATACGTCAGAAAAATATCGATCCTTAAAATCCCTGTTTGAGCAAAACCAAGACACATCTTTGACCCATTTCCCTTTAAAGCTAGCCCAAATCAGGCCGTTGAACCATCCCATCCGCCGGTTGGCAGCACTAGCGAAAATCATCAAAGATCCCCAGATCCCTGGATTAGGACAAGCCTTTGAACTCCATTGGAAAGATAACTGGCCCATGAAGCAATGGGGCAAACTGCGCGTTCTGCTGTGCGATTTAATTCCCACCTATCAAGACGCTTATTGGAACCGCCATTACACTTTCGAAGAAAAGGAAAGCCCCTCCTTCCTGCCCTTAATTGGAGAGGATTTAAAAAAGGAGATCCTCGTTAACACCTGCCTACCCCTATTCTATGAACAGATTGAAGCAGGTGGAGAAGAAAAGGAGCATCAAGCCTTTATAGAATTTTATCGATCCTTTCCAGCTTCAAAGACGGGCAAGACAAAGTACCTAACCCATCGTTTTTTTGGAGACACAATAAAGGGAAATATTTTAAGAAAGGGCTGTTTAGAACAGGGCGCATACCAACTTCATCGCGATTTTTGCCTTCATTATGAAGCCAGTTGCGAAGGGTGCCCTTTTGTGGAAAGGTTCTTTTTAAGTTGCAGCAAATTCGACTGAACTGCATGATTACCTGTTTAAGCAAAAGAATGAAAAAGAGACAAATTTTTTAAACTCACAAAATTGTTAGGAGGAATACTATGAGTATTGAGGGAATTAAGAACGCCATCGTCTCAGCAGTGACAACTGGAGCTGAAGGTGTCAAAACTGCTGTATTATGGTGCGGCCACAAAATTTCTTACTTGTTTAACGATATTTTGTTTCCATTTGCCAAAAACGCCTGGGGTAAAGTTGAACCAGTAGCGAAGAGAACTCTCGAAGGCCTGAGAACTGGCATTGGTATCGGTTCTGTTTTGGCTGCCACTGGTCTAACCGTCCTTTTGGCAACCCATTTGTCTGGCAAAAAACCTAACGATGCAGCAAACACGCCTCAACCAGATCCTAAAGAGTGGGATTATGCTAAGGTCGGTTTGACAGTTTTCGGTGCCGCATTAATGGTGGGTGGTGTCGTTATCGGCGCGATCTTCCGTACCGCAAAAGTCATCTAATCACTAGACATACTTAAACAATCTAAAAAATTGGGATTTCGCTTAAATGGAATCCCAATTTTTTAGGTCTAATCTAATCGCGTCTTCCTCGTCAAATTGATACTTCCAGGACCATGTTGGGGCTTCGATCTTTTCTACAGCGAATTTCAACTTTCCCCTCTCTTTAGTCACAGTCATGCGATGGCCATCAGGGACTTCTAGGGTGTGATTGCCTGTGATGCTGACATTTTTAGCATGAAATTCCGCGTTTCCCTTTAAGGTGATTTTTAGGGCTTCATGACGTTCTATCTGCATCTTCCAATAGCAATTCGGGGCTTTTCGGTTGATTCCCTTGTTTTGAATCTGAACATTTTTGAGAAAACATTTCCCATTATCCTCACTATAGACCAGGATGCCATCACCCTCCTTATGACCAAGTATCCTCTCTGCTTCGATCAGTAGGCTTCCACTGATAGAGACCTCTTCCATCGATAATTCCGCAATCTGTGCCTGGAATTCAGCTCCCTCAGCCAATTTTCCTCCGCGGATTTTTTGCGCGATGAGGCTATAGAATGGGCCAATAGCCGGATGGAGGTATACAACCATCGAGGGACCATTTTTGATATATTCTTCTTCTGAATTAATCCGAGGAGCCTTCATATGGCAGTAGTTCGTTAAGAGTTCCTGATAATTGAGAAGCAAATCATAAAAACATCCTTCTGGAGTCTCCAAAATAGATTTTCCAGGATGATAGGCATTTTTAGTCACAGAAATGGTTTTCTTCCTTTCGTTAAAGACAATATAGGAACGCAGCTTCTCAAATTCTTGGGGCTTGAGTTGGTGATCGAATAGATCGACGATATGATCCGCGACATTTTGCATGGTCGATTCCAAGCGGCCCGCTTTAATGGAAATAGGCTCCCCTTTGTGATTCAGCATAGACACATTATGCTTCAGATTGATGAGCATGCCAGGGATCGGATGTTCCTTGATGACCTCTTGAATGACATGAAAATCGACGAACAAAATATTGGTGTTAGCTGGAAATATCGAATAGTTTCCTTCCGGTTCCGAAGGGATATCGTGGATTCCTTTTTGAGCGAATTCCGTATACTCAATATTGGTCAGGCGATAGGCAAAAGAATCGCCTCTCCTTTCTGTTTCAATGAGAACATTCATTCCCTCAGCCGCATTGAGAAGACGCGGACAAGAAGCAAACCCAAAAACTTTGTTGTGAAGCAATCCAAGGCCAACAAATGCCGCTAAGCCATAATCTAATCCTGCAATCGGATTATTGATTTGCCGCACAAGGCCTTTTATCCTTTCTTGAGCCTTGAACCACTCAAATACCTTCTTATCTTGGGCAAGCTTCCAAATCGCCCCATGGCCTCCGGGCTTTAATAGGAAAGTCATCGGATGTTCAGAAGCCCATTTCCCCTCTACAGTGACTAGTGGAACCAAAGGCTGAGTAAAGAGAAAGAAGCCATGCTTCGGCCTGCCAAACCATTCGCTGCGGTCGCCTATCTGCTTGATATGTTCATGATTGTTCTTTTCGTGCGAGGTCATCATCGCCACGGGAGTGCATATCTGCTTCCCCATCAGTTTGTAATGGAGATATTCGCGTGCGTGTAGATCCCTGAAAAGCCCCTCTAGCAGAGTGAAACCGCAAAATTGCAGCCATGCCGATGGCAGCGGTTCCCCTGTTTTTTCATCTTTCAGATCTAATCGATCGCCAGCCCCCCCCACGGGGTAGATCTCAGCCACCTGATCGAGATGCTCAACATAATAACGAATGGCTTTGCGAATGGAAGCTGCATTTTTGGAGATATTATATCCCAAAGGCTTTAAATAACGCGTATGCGCATCTTTTCTTTCTTTAGGGTGTTCCTTTTCGACGATGAGCTTGAGAAGGCTGACATGATAGCCGACGATCCCTCCTAAGGTATCGTAAAATTTGTCTATCTCAATCAAATGGGAGAGCAAATCGGAGAGCTTGTCTTTTGCATTTGGGTTAAAGCCCTGAAATATGTGGGAGCCTTGTCCGATTGCCAAAAGTGACTTGACAGCAGCTTCTTGAATGGGTGTTAACGTCGTTAACCAAGATGCCACACCAGGATTTTGCTGTAAAAAGTGCTGCACACTATCTTGTCGATCTAATAGCGCAATCTTTTTGATCGGTTCCCTAGCCCGTTTCAGCTCATTTTGAAGCGGTTCTAGCTTAGCGATCTCTTTTTCTAAAGACATGTTTTAGGAAATCCTCGTTTTTATCCCGATGTTCATGGAAAAGCAGGCATCCGTCAAGAACAAATATAAGGGTTTTATATTCAGAAGATTGCAAAACGAATTAAGAATTCCTCATAGTGTAAAACAAATTTTTTTGTTTGTCGCGATTAGGAATTCTTTTGACTTGAAAATAGCAACAGCGCTAAAAGAAGGCCCTAGTAGAGTGTGTTCAGTATGATTTTACAAAAAAGGAGTGAAACCCATGAGTAAAGAAAAAAAACCATCAGCATTCATGAAACCCGTTCATGTGAGCGACAAATTAGCAAAGATCGTTGGCCCTGGCCCAATGCCACGCACTGAAGTAACAAAAAAACTTTGGGATTACATCAAGAAGCATAAGCTCCAAGATCCAAAAAATAAGAAAAACATTAAGCCGAATAAAGAACTTGCTGAAGTATTTGGAACAAGCCAAGATATCAACATGTTTGAAATGACAAGCAAAGTGTCCAAGCATTTGAAAGATTCTGCTTACGCCAGCCGTTAATCTGAAAAAAGAATATAGAATTCAGAATACAGAATACAGAATTCGCTCAACGAAAAGGAATTTTGTATTCTGATTTCTCTCAGCGATACCCGCTGAGTCTAAAAGTAACAGGACGAACAGGATAGACAGGATCGCAAGCGGCAGGATAGGCAGGATTACGGGCTCTTAACCACAGCAATTATTAACCACAGAGCTCACAGAGAACACAGAGAGAGAAAAGACTTATTTATTTCAGCTGAGTCGTTATTAAAATTTCTTCTCTCTCTGTGTTCTCTGTGAGCTCTGTGGTTAATAATTGCTGTGGTTAAGAGCCCGTAATCCTGCCTATCCTGCCGCTTGCGATCCTGTCTATCCTGTTCCCCTTTTTCTATCTTACTTATCTTGTAATACTTATGATCCAGCGGGAATTGCTGTGTATTCTTAATCTCGTATTCTGTATTCTGAATTCTGAGTTCTGTATTCTATAACTATGAAAAACAAAGCCCTTCTCGCCTGGGATTTATGGTGTATTCTTTCTGTTGTCGGCATATGGCCGCGCTTTATTGAACCCAATCTCATCACCACCACGCGATTGAAGCTTGCTTTGCCCAATCTACCAACCGAATTGAGGGGATTGAAAATTGTCCATTTCAGCGATTTGCATCTGCATCCAAATGTTCCCGACCCTTTCTTAAAGCGATTGGCAAAAAAAATCCAGAGCGAATCCCCCGACATGATTGTTTTCACAGGCGATTTTATATGTTATTCGAAACTCAATGACTCAAAAAGGTTGCAAAGCTTTTTGAACTCTCTTTCCGCCCCTTTTGGCTGTTTTGCCGTTTTCGGCAATCACGACTATGCACAATGGGTATCGATCAATCAAAAGGGCGACTATGACCTCTTAACCGATTCCCCTTCTTCCCTTTCGGTAGGTTTACAGAGGCTGGTTTCGCACATCGCTTTGACAAAGAAAATCGCTCCCGCCGTCCGAGCTATCGGAGAGCATCGTGAGCTCATTGCCCTTCTGAAGCAAACCCCCTTTAAAATACTCCATAATGAGACTGAAATCCTCTCTATACGGGGAGCCAAACTCAATCTTTGTGGATTGGGAGAGTACATTCTAGGCCGATGCTCTCCCAAGGAAGCCTTTGCACATTATGATGGAGAGGCACCCGGAGTCATTTTGGTGCATAACCCAGATAGCTTTCCCCTTCTTCAAGGGTATCCTGGCGACGTCATCCTTTCTGGCCATACCCATGGAGGACAAATCAATTTGCCTTGGCTCTGGAAAAAATTTACTCTGATGGAAAATATGAAATACAAAAGCGGCCTTTTTCAAGAGGGTCAAAAATGGCTCTATGTGAGCCGCGGCATAGGCAGCATCATGCCTTTTCGCTGGTTTGCAGCCCCTGAAATTGTGGTGTTAACGTTGGATCAGCCATGAAAATGGATAAATCTATCAGTGTCATATAATTACAAAATGACGATCGCCTATGACGGCACCCAGTATTGTGGATGGCAAATCCAGCCAAATGGAGTGACCATTCAAGAAGTTTTACAAAACCAAATGGAGATTGTTCTAAGAAAAGCAGTTTCTATTATCGGTTCAGGGAGAACCGATGCCGGCGTTCACGCGCGAGGCCAAACGGCCCATTTCAAGTTCGATCAGGAAATAGACCTTCGCCGTTTCTTAGGGTCGCTCAATGCCTTGCTGCCAAAAGACATTCGAGTGAAAGAGATACTGCCCGTCCCGCTGAGTTTTCATGCCCAATATAGCGCGGTGGGTAAAACCTACCATTACCGCCTCTGTATGGCGAAGGTCCAAGAGCCCTTTGAAAGACTCTATCAACTCCATGTGAAAGAAAAGATCGACATGGAACTTTTCCTAAAAGCCGCTCATTTTTTTATTGGGACGCATGATTTCACCTCGTTTGCCAATGAAGCCCATACTGGCACTGCGGCCCATGATCCAGTCAGGACCATAAAAAGGCTCGATGTTTATCCTGAGACCACAGGCCTTCGTATGGAATTCGAAGCAGACGGCTTCCTTTATAAAATGGTGAGGAATATCACTGGAACCCTGTTGGATGTAGCCAGAGGAAAAATAGGCCTTCAAGAAATTCCAGAAATATTCGCCGCTAAAGACCGCACAAAGGCTGGAAAAGCAGCGCCCCCCCATGGCCTCTTTCTAATCAAGGTCGATTATATTTTAGACTGAGACAGCTCTTCTAAAGAGGTATAACGCAGGACCCCTTTTGCAAGGAATTCGGGAATTTCTGGGTATTCCGCTTGGCAAATTAATATTGGCCTTGCGCTAGTTTCCAAGAGGGCTGTGAGCCCTCGGGGAGTATCCTCGAAACCAATCACTTGATCCTTGCTTTCCGCATACCGTTTGATTGCAGTTCTGTAGCACTCAGGATCCGGTTTAGGGTGGGTATAATCTTCACGCGTAATCCAATAGGGAATCGTATTGAGCACGGGGTTTTGCTTGCGGATTAAACTCACCAAATCATCTGGAGAATGCGTGACGACGCATCTTTTGATTCCAGCAGCGGATAATATGTTCAAAAAAGCCTCGGCGCCCGGCATCATGTGGATTTTTCCCTCCTGGATTAGATCCATCATAGCCTTTTTTTTCTCGGCGTAGAGAATATCCCAGTGTATCCGGTTTAGCTCCGGGAATTTTTGCAAGATGGAGTAGCGCAATTTATCCGAGCTATAATGAGCCATTTGGCAGTACGTATTGAAGTCCCAATCGAGACTGAATCCCCTACCGGAGCACATTCTTTGGTAAGCTTGGAAGTGAATTTCTTCGGTGTTGACTAACAATCCGTCAAAATCGAAGAGAAACAGTTGATAATCTTGAATCCAATCCATATTCTATATTCGATGACCCTCTAAACTTTGTGATATCATGACCTTTAAGCACCTTATTTGTTCCTTAATTCTTCTTTCCCTTCTGGCAGGGTGCAGTTCTAGCGAAGACCCTGCGATTGAAAAACTGCGAACACTCAATCAGAAAGGGGAATTTATCTATCGCAAGCATGATGAATATGTCTTTAATCCTTCGCCCCCTGAAAAAGTGTTGCTGGAAGCCTACCCTTGGGAAAAAGGGGTTGTAGGCAGTCTTCCCAAAATTTCCAAGGAATTCTTCCGCTGCAAAGGAACCAACTTAAATCCTGTGCGCATCGTTCAGCAGAAGGAAGAGGTCATCCGCTATTATGATTGCGGCGGCGCTGAAAAGCACAGCTTGCCTTTGCGCGACGGCAAAGAATTCATCTATCCCATTTTAATTGAATTGCTGAATGAGATCCAGGCCAAAACGGGCAAGCGGGTCGTCATTACAAGCGGCCATCGCTGTCCGGACCACAATCTTTATGTCGATTCATCGAAGGAAAATCAGTTTTCCAAGCATATGATTGGAGCAGAGGTCTCTTTTTATGTGCAAGGGATGGAAGAGCGCCCGGAAGTGGTGGTTAAGATCATACAGGAGTATTATAAGCGCCATCCTAAATATAAGGAGCGCAAGGAATTTGCCGAATTTTCCCGTTATGAGAAAGAGGATACCAATGTCTCAACGCCCCCCTGGATGAACAAGGAGATCTTCGTGAAGATTTTCCGCAAAAAGGAGGGCCGCAACTTCGACAACCGCCATCCCTATCCCTATATTAGCATTCAGGTGCGCTGGGACGATGAGAAGCAGGAAAAGGTCATTTATACCTGGGACAAAGCCAACCATAATTATCTTCGCAGATAAAATCTTGCGGGAAAGCTATAGAGTCGCCTATACTAGCGCTTTTCTTAATGCCGATGTGGCGGAACGGTAGACGCGGTAGACTCAAAATCTACTTTGGGCAACCAAGTGCTGGTTCGAGTCCGGTCATCGGCATTTTGCGGACGCTTTCCTAAGGGAAAGCGTCCTTTATTTCATTCGGGAGGCCAGATGTTTCTACGGTTAATCATTTTATGCATGACGCTGCTTTGTTCCTACTTGCAAAGCAATGAAAGCAAAACCCATCGCGTTTTCCAATTTGAGAATGAGCATGTGCGGGTATGGAAAACGGTGATTATGCCTCATCAACCGCTGAATTTGCATCGCCACGACTGCTCTCGCGTTGTAGTTGGCTTAAAAGGCGGCTCTCTGGCTAAGATTGAAGAGACCGGCGAAACTTCAGAGCTTCTTTTTGAAACGGGAAAAGCCTACTGGTTAACGGAAGACCCTCCCAACACCCTCCATGGCGATATCAACGAATCCAATGAACCTATTGAGGTGATGGTCATCGAAATCAAAGCCTTGGATACAAAACAGAGTGGTTAGGGATCGTATAAAAATAACTTTTACAAATCTCTAGGAGAAATTGTGCCTTACACGAGATAAAATTACTTCCAAATCCTTTATCTTCCATTTTGACGCTCTCGAGAAAGGACAATTATCGACAATGGACCAATGGACGATGGACATTATCGACACCAGGGACATTATCGACCAATGGACAATGGACAAAATATCCTGTTTAAAAAGTGACAATAAAAACGTCGATGGTCAATTGGTCCATAATGTGGCTCATCACGCAAATGAGTACCTCGTGGTATGCAAATTATATTGTCAGAGTTGCACACATCTTTTTTGCCTTTGCATAAGGACAAAACGACAAACGACCAAGGGACAAACGACCAAGGGACAACGACGCAAAGGACGAAAATGACACAAACGACAAAAGGACTATGGCGATCACCTAGGCACCGCAAAGAGTGTCCCTTTGTCGTTATCGTCATTTTCGTCCTTTGCGTCGTTGTCCCTTGGTCGTTTGTCCCTTGGTCCCTATTTTGTCATATTTTACCCCATTCTCTTTCGAGCAGAACGTACAAGACGCTGATTTCGAGAAAATTCAAATGTGTTTGAATCACGAAGTTCTGACCCTTTACCCGCCGATAGATTCAAGATTTCTTCTTTCTCGAAAGAGCGAAAGTTTTTGACTGAAAATTGCAATAACAAGGGGTTTTCTCCTATATATTTCTTGCATTTCCTTTATTTTTGCACATTTTCTGCAAAATGTCTAGAAATTTTACGCAACCTCCCTTCAATCTTGCATAAAAATAACGGATGAAATATTCTAAGCTTTTTGCGGAGCTGTTGATAATACTTGCCAGGTTCCAGGCAATAGTTCCTAACCTAACCTTAATATACTTCCGAACCATTCGTTTTTAATCTGAGGAAGCTATGATTGTTTACATCTACAGCAAATGCTCGACCTGCCAAAGCGCGTTGCGCTTCTTAGAAAAAAAGAAGGTCGCCTTCACCGCTAAGGAAATCACCAAAGAACCTCCTACGATTGCAGAACTCCAAAAGATGTTAAAATTCCAAAATGGCAATATCAAAAAACTTCTCAATTCATCGGGCCAGCTTTATCGAGAAATGCAACTTTCGGAAAAATTGGATGATATGCCCTTAACCGAGGTATTGGCCCTATTAAGCCAACAGGGCATGCTCGTCAAGCGCCCTTTTCTCCTCGGAGAAGAATTTGGCCTCACAGGTTTCAACGAAAAAGAATGGTCGCAAAAACTCTAACAGTGCTTCCCTCTTCTCACCAGATATTCGAATCAACTGCAAAAATTAGGTTATTAGTGAAGATTCTGGCTAAAAAGTGAATCCATTTTGTTCTGAGCGTCCATTAGAGGAAATGAGGTGAAAGACTCTCCTTCGATTGTGAAAAATTCGGCAAGTGTCGGCTCGCAAAAAGGTAATCGGGGCACATTCCCCACAGCACCTTTTTCTTGAAGACGAGATATGGTGTAATTTTTCCATCGAGACTCTGGCAATCTGCCGGCAAGATCTAACGCAGTAAGGCCAAGGTGATCTTTTGCATTAATGCCCTCAAAACTATATTGAGAAATTGCAAAGACGGCAAAGTAGAGACTTTTTGGATTTCTTGCAATCCCGTGAGAGTGGAAGATCTGAAGATAGGGAGATCCATCTTTAAAGCTTTGACTCTCAATCCGGGCTCCTTTTAACAATAGCTCTATAATAACTTCATACATTTCCTGTTGGCCATGCTCAAGATAAGCTTGCAGAGCCAGCGATAAAGGAGAGCGGCCCCGAGAATCGCACCTGTTTACATCGACTGCTTTTGCATGGATCAAATCAACTAAAAGAAGCACGCGATAGTGCCTGGATAGAGCGCTATTTCCTATTCCTAAGCCAATCAGATCCGCAATTGCCGACTGATTGTGAAATTCATTGTCATCAACTTTTGCTCCGTTATCTAGAAAAGTTTTGAGCGTATCCTTAACGTGAGGTATGAGTCTCATTCGCACATAGGGCAGATTCTGAAGCAGATGATAGAAGACGCTTTTACCCTCTGCATCTTTGCTGTTTACATTGTGCCCATTCGCTATCTGCATTCTCACATCGCTCATGAACTGTTCCATTTCCACTTCGTTTCGTGCATTGCAATGCTTTACAAGAGCATGGAATGGAAAGGCAGTAAAATATTTTGCAAAGTTAGTTTGATTGGTATTGAAAGTCTGAAGATGGGCAAACTTTCGTGCAGGAATTGGGCTAGGCTCTCGTGCCTGACTTGCAAACGTCACTCGTGTACGAAGGCTTGGCGATGTCGGATGAGAATGTGAGGAAAAAACTGACTGTGACGACACCCTATTTTTGCAATAAGGTGCAGTTTCGCCTACACCGTGCAGGTTCAAGCGTCCAAAGCAGCTACTGAGACTTGTTCTAGATATCATACTCATACTCCCCCTATTATTGGTTAAAATTGGTTAATCAAGTGTAATAATAAGGAAATATGGTCTTGTTCACAAGACTCGGAAAGAAGTCGGTTGGGCACGTACACATCCTATTCCCAATAAACCTTAATCTACACAGGGGCCCCAGCCGCATTGCAAAAAAGTAGTGATCACATTTGCTAAAGTGATGGAAAAAATCGACACAACCGAAAAACTACTCCAGCCATTTATTGGTGCTGACACTTCTTTTTTCTCAGTGCAATCAAATAAAATAAGCAGAAGGGCTACATAGGCAACGATGCAGACGAACACAACGAATGACCACGTATATAGGCTTAAGCCAAGAACAGGGATGCCAAAGGTGGGAAATCCCGGACAAACATGCAAAGAAATTTGACGCAATGCAACGCCTCCGCCATAAAGGGAGCTGATCAACATCAATCCATAATGCGACATTCTGATGCCAAACCATAGATTCAGGGCTGCTCCAAAAGAAGCTCCAATCATTCCAAGTCTCTGAAGCATGCACAATGGACATGGCTGTTCATGAAAAATGAATTGCACTCCATAAGCACTTAACAACACTCCTGACACGATCAAAATGAATAAGATGTTTAAATTTCTCTGTAAAATAAGCATGGGGTTTTTAAAGGTTGATTTTCAAAACGTCTGTTGCATGATGCCAGAACATGAGGAGCGACGCCACTAAGGCTACAACAAAGAAAATAAGAGACAGTTGTCGGTTTCGTAGAAAGACAAACAGGAAAGCGATTGAAAAAAGAGCAAAAAGAATGGCCATCATAATACCCTCAATCAAATCCAAAGGATTAGTTTCTTAGTAAAATAAATTCATTTTTTTCACAAGCTTTCGATTCAATGCGCCACACTCTAGAGTACTTGATCATTCCTCCAATTAGGGTGCACGTCAATTCATTTTCAATGGCCAGAATTTCCCCATGTTCCGCATATGCTGAAATTTTCCGAAATTTTAGGTATATTGAGACAATATGCCGAACCTTTCAGCATATCCATATTTGAACGATTCCTACTTTTACTCTTTTGAACGGCCTGTCGTAACTTAAATCATAACATTTCAAGGAATTTATGTACATTTGTGAAGGGTTTTTGAATCAAAAAAAGCCACTTCAATTATGATGAATTGTTCGAGGTTGAAGAAGTAGCATTTTCCCTCAGAGCCTAAGAAAATAAGTAGCTTTTTACTCATGAAAAAAATAAATGGAAAAGAAAGGCAACACATGAAAAAAGGAATAAGCCAATGAGCACCATCACAGTCGGAAAAGAAAATGATCGGGATATTGAGATTTATTACAAGGATTGGGGAAGCGGTCAACCGATCGTGTTCTGTCATGGATGGCCTTTAAGTGCCGATGCATGGGAGGACCAGATGCGGTTTTTGGCTTCTCAAGGATATCGCTGTATTGCTCACGACAGACGCGGCCATGGAAGATCCAGCCAGCCCTGGAATGGCAATGACATGAATACTTATGCCGATGACCTGGCTAAGCTTTTTAAAGAACTCGATCTCAAAAATGCTATTCTGATCGGTCACTCCACCGGAGGCGGGGAAGTTGTGCGTTATATCGGACGTCACGGGACAGCTCGCGTAGCAAAAGCGGTTTTGATTGGCGCTGTTCCTCCTTTGATGCTTAAAACAGCAAGCAACCCGGGCGGTTTGCCTATAGAAGTTTTTGATAAAATCCGGAATGGCGTGCTTGCAGACCGCTCGCAATTCTTTAGGGAACTTAGCGAACCCTTTTATGGTGCTAATAGGAAGGGATCGAAGGTTTCACAGGGTCTCCGCGATTCTTTTTGGCTTCAGGGTATGATCGCTGGATTCAACGCTGTGTATGACTGCATTAAAGCCTTTTCTGAAACAGATTTCACCGAAGATCTCAAGAAGATCGACAAGCCAACGTTAATTCTTCATGGAGATGATGACCAGATTGTACCTATCAGCGATTCTGCTTTGCTCTCTTCCAAAATCATCAAAAAAGCGCAGCTGAAAGTTTACAAGGGAGCTCCTCACGGAATGTGTTCTACGCTTAAGGATCAGATAAACTCCGATCTTCTTGCCTTCGCCAAAAAATGAATTTTCCTAATCGGGATTTTCTGGTACTTTTCTCGCGAAACGAGAAGAGAAAATGGAATTGCAACGGGAAGACGTACGTCTTTTTTTTGAAGAAGAGGGAAAAGGAGAGCCGACTTTTGTCTTTATCCATGGAACAGGCGGCGATCACACTCACCTAAAACCTCAGTTTGACTACTTTTACAAAAAGGGAAAAGCGTTGAATGTCGATTTAAGAGGCCATGGGAAAAGCGATAAGCCGAAAGAGAGCTATTCCCTTGAAACGTTTGCTGATGATATCCACTACATCTGCCAAGCGCGCCATGTTTCAAATCCTATTCTTATAGGCTTCAGCATGGGAGGCAATATTGCCCTAGATCTGGCGAGCAGATATCCCGATTTTCCTTCCGGAGTTGTCATCCTCGATTCTGCCTTTCTTTATGCAAAACCTGTTGTGTCAATGCTAAACGCACTTCTTCGAGAACTGCAGGGGGAAAATTTCGCCTCTTGCATACATCAGATTGTGTCAAATGGACTCCTTCCTACCGATCAATGCAAACAATACGTTGAGGAGTCTCTTTTGAAAACACCCCAATATGTCTGGGCTTCCGCTTTTGAGCAGATGATCGCTTGGGACGCTCATACAGAAAGCCGTCTCAAACAATGCAAACAGCCACTTCTTTATATTGAAGCTGCCAAACAGAATTTGGATAAGAACCGCTTACAAGAGCTATGTCCTCAATTGATTTGGGGCAAGGTGGTGGGCTCGGGCCATTCTTTAACGTTAGAGGTGCCCGATCAAGTCAATGCCATGATCGATCAGTTTTTACATCTGATTCATTACACCGGCCATGGAATGCGTTCAGGGAATCCCTGTTGATGCCAATAGGGATAGGGAAGGGGCCTATCGCTGGCTTCGTTTAATTTTTTCATTTGACTTTCCGAGAGCTTCCATCCGATTGACCCCAAGTTGTCCTTTAACTGCTCTTTATTACGGGCTCCAAGGATTACTGTAGAGATTGTCGGCCGCTGCAAAAGCCAGTTGATGGCTATTTGTGGAATGGTTTTTCCCGTCTCTTTAGCAACTTCTTTTAAGGCGTCTACGACCCGAAATAGATATTCATCATCAACCGGAGGGCCAAATTGTGCGGTTTCATGCAATCTGCTCAGTGCAGGTGGTTTTGGATGTTTCCGATCGATTTTTCCTGTCAGCCGACCCCATCCTAATGGGCTCCACACTAACATCCCAACGCCTTGATCGATGGCTAAAGGCATCAACTCAGCTTCATAGTCGCGCCCTATCAAGGAATAATAGCCTTGATAGGCAACGTAGCGCTCCCATCCATATCTTTCTGATACCGACAGGGATTTCATCAAATGCCATCCGGAGTAATTGGAGCAGCCGATATAGCGGATTTTGCCGCTCTCAACGAGGTGGTCGAGAGCTTTGAGAGTTTCATCAACTGGAGTGAGTGCATCAAATCCATGCATTTGGTAGAGGTCGATATAATCGACGCCTAACCGTTTTAAGCTTCCTTCGCAAGCCTTTATGAGATGGTATCGGGAAGAACCCACATCATTGGGATCGTTATCGCTAAAACGAAATGTCGCTTTTGTCGAGATCAACACCTTATCGCGCCGTTTCTTTATGGCTCCTCCAAGTATTTCTTCAGACCCGCCTCTCGAATATAGGTCAGCTGTATCAAAAAGCGTCACGCCATTTTCTAAACACATGTCAACCATGCGCGTCGCTTCCTTTTGCTCGACATTTCCCCACGCTTTGAAAAATTCGCCCTTGCCGCCAAAAGTCCCTGTACCAAAGCTCAGAATCGGAACCTTAAAGCCACTGCGCCCTAATTGTCTGTATTCCATAACCACGCTCCTCTCATTTAAACTGTTTGTAGTATAATGCTCTCCTACAAATTTTCAATCAAATAAAATTTTCATATATTAGTTTAAAAAACTAATCACAGAGTATTACTTCCGTATTCCGTATTAACTAATAATAGTTTAATGTTGTTATATAATAAACATTCCACTATAATTCATGAAAAAATGAGTGGAAGCATATATGTCAGCGCCAAGCATTGTAGCTAGAGGTTCGGTCGTCTCTATCGTCATCCCTCCCCCGGAAAAAAAACGCCAGAATGCATTAGAAGTTTTGGTGGTAAATGATTATTTACCCATTCAAGAGCACAAAAGCATCTCTTTGGTGAATAAAAAATTGCGCATCCTGACATGGCTTTCGGGGTTTGTTTTACACTGCAAAAGATTATTTGATACTAAAACACATAGGGATTGTGCCGACCTTTTAGACGACATTTGTCCTGCTTTGCAAAATACTTTCCAAGATAGAGAGTATATAATGGAAACAGAGGCTGTTGAAGGGTTCTTGCAAGCCGAACTTTACTTAGCAAACTTGCCTGAAAACCAAAGGAGTCGGTTTGCCAATTTTCGCTATCGCGATCTATTTACAGGCCAGATCAAAAGGATAGGGCAAATCATCGAATGCTTTGCCTCATCGGGAATTTGTGCCACATGGAAAACAAATCGCGACTATGTAGAAGCAAAAACCAGGAGTTTAAATCCCACACGCGTAGGTGAAATTTTTGATAGACTCATGCAAGCAGGAGGAAGATATGAGGCGGTCGAATATATCGACTTTTTCGATCGATTCTTAATAAATAGGGTAACGGGCTTGATCAATCGCCTCAATCCTGTGCGGATTAGCTTGCAAAAACAGGACATTCAGCTCGCTTTTGAATTGGCAAATGCTCCGAGAGAAAGAAGTTATAGGGATAATCTCAAGTTAGCCGTTATAAACACCTGTTTTCATCATGGACCTTCTGACCCAACTTCAGAAAATCCAGTGGAAAATTTTGCTACTGCTCGTCTTCGATTTCATTACAGAAATCCTACTTTATACAGGTATGATCAGATCTTTGCTGGAGCTAATGTTGACCATCTGATTGAGCTTGCAGCAAGCATTGAAAATCGATCTGCAAGAAGACTTGCTTTAGTCTGGTGTGTCGGCCATCTTTTGCATAAAGGTGATTATAGTACCATCTCCAGGCTTTTGGAGAGCGATTGCGCTCCTCCAACACCCACTTATACCTCAAGGTCTTTAGCCTTTTTAAATCTCGTCGTTCCAACGCTTGCACATGTGAGCCTAATCGAAAGTCGGGACTGGAGGCTCTGGTACAAAATACTGGAATTTATTGAGACGATAGATAGCTCCCATACAAAAGACTGGTGTTATTTTTATTGCGTTGTAAATTTGCCTAAAAATGTGACGACTTTCGGAGATTATGCCTTGATATGGGAAAAGGCATTGAGCTGTTTAAATAAAATGTCGGACACTTCCCTAAAGCGACGTGGACTATTGGAATTGTATTGCAAGTATATGCGATATCCGATGCCTGATTTAAAACAGCAAAAGCTATTCTGGGAGGGTCGTCTTCAAAGCTTTTGCGAAGAAATCCTTTATCGCTTGGGTCTTCAGATCGAAGTTTGTTATTTTTTCGCATCATCGAATCCGATGCCCATCAAGAGCCTTCGAAGCGAGTACAGCATCTTGCGCAACTCCTTGGAATCCAGAGTTTCGACTGGCGAAGACTCCCATAAGAAACGTAAGTTTTAATCGATTTCCAAAGCGATTTTTCCTATTGTCTGGCCCGATTCCAGTTCGCGATGTGCCTTTGCGACCTCTTCAAAAGGGAATGCTTTGACTTTTGGTGGCATTACTTTCCCCTCTGCAAACCATTGCAAAAGGAGATTCATTCCTTCCTGGAGGAAATCCTTTTTTTCAAAAAGATAGCTGAGATTGAATGCAAGGACGCTGCGATTCTGCATCGTCATCATCATCGGATTAAACCGGGGTGTCCAGAAATAGTCCCAGATCATCTTCGCCCAATTCGGCGTTCCGCGGCCTTTGGAAAACATGGTGTGGAACCCATAGACGACGAGTTTTCCTCCCTTCAAACTCAAGTGGTCATAGCTTTGCCGCAAAGTTTCTATGCCGTTTGCATCCAAAATGACTTCATAACCCATCGGAGCAAGCCTTTCCGCCTCTTTCCAAAGGTTTTGGGAAGATTTATCGATGACGGACGTGACTCCAAAGCTTTTGACAAAATCGACCTTGTGCGAAGCTCCTACCACGCCCACGACATGGCATCCGGCCAATTTTCCCAACTGAACGAGGGCGCTTCCGACTCCACCTGCTGCAGAGTGTATCAAAAGAGTATCGTTCTTTCTTGGATGCACCAATTCAAAGAGGGCATAATAGGCCGTTAAAAAGACTGCGGGAAAGGCCGCTCCCTGGATAAAATCAAGCGAGTCCGGCAAAAGAAAAACCTGATCCTCAGGAAGGACGAGATGGGTTGAATAGCCTCCGAAGCGCGTTATCGCAATTACTCTTTGTCCCGGCTGAAAACGGGTTACACCCTGGCCGACCTCTGCAACTATTCCTGCAGCTTCAAATCCGGGTGTGATCGGCCAGCCGACATACTCCTTGGCTGAGCTATAGACTCCCATGCGTATTAAGCAATCGGCAAAATTGACCCCACAAGCTTTGATTTTGATGAGGATTTCACCGGGACCGGGCTTTGGATCGGGAAATTCCCGGATCTGCAAGCGATTGTAACTGCCTGGTTTTTCAATGACGATTTTTCTCATACGGCTCCCGATAATTTGGCTTTCCCTTTAATCATAGATCTTTTTATCCTTAAACAAAAAAGGAATTTTTACGCTAATGAGAAAAGCTTTTCTCGTCTGTATTGCTGACAGGCTATCTTTTTGTTGGGGGTTACTCCGCAGCCCAGGATGCCAATCCTCTCTTTTCTGTTGCGAATTGGGGCCTTTGCGTCATCGATGCTGACACTAAAGAGGTGCTCCATGCACACAATGAAAATCGCTTATTCATTCCGGCTTCCATTACAAAGCTTTTTACCGCTGTCACCGCTTTGGAATTTTTAGGCCCATCCCATCTCTTTTATACGAAAGCGGCCTCTTCAGAGCCTATGGACAGCAGGGGTTGCATATCTGGGAATGTCTATTTAATTGGAGGCGGAGATCCCCTGCTCGATACTGCAGCCCTGAAGAAATTGGCCAGGCAGGTCCACGAAAAAGGGGTAAAAGTGATCCGGGGTCAAATCATAGCCGACGATACCCTCTACAAGCCGAGTTTGCCCATCCATAGCGAGTGGGAAGATCTTGTGGAATACTATGCCGCAGAGTTAACTGCGCTGAGCATCAATGAAAACGTCGTCAAGGCTCGCATTCACCCTAATCCCTTTGGGAGGGGGCAGGCTAAGGCCACATTGGAAGAGGAAGTCCCTTTCTGCACATTGAAGAACCACGTTTTGACTGTTAAGGATCTTTCTGAACCGTCTTTCATCCTAACGCGCGGCTTGGAAAATAATGAGATCGAAATCAAGGGAACGATTCCTGCCAATCACACAGCTGTAGAAATTCCGATAGCTATCCATAATCCTCAAGAATATGCTAGACGCATCTTTTCACAAGCGCTTTCAAGTCATGGGATCATCGTAGAAGGTTCCAAAAAGCCCCATGTATCTAAAAGAACATATGAATTGGCACGCCATTCATCAGCCCCTTTGTCAGGCCTGATCCAGAAAATGAATAAGATCAGCCATAACCTCATTGCGGATCTCTTATTCAAATATATGAATCGGCATTCTGATGATCCCCTCCGACAACTCTTGCAGCGCTTCGAGATAAAACCTTCTGAATATAGCCTTTTTGATGGATCCGGACTCTCGCGCCATAATCTCATTTCTCCTTTGCAAACGGTCAAACTGATCGACTATGCCCTGCAATCCCCTTACCATAAGTTCTTTTTGGAATCGCTGCCTATTGGCGCGGAAGAGGACAGCTGCCTTAAGGATCGCTTTCAAAATCTGTATCCGGGGGTCACCATTCGGGCAAAAACCGGAGGAATGACAGGCATTTCATGTTTGGCTGGTACTATTGAACTTCCCACAGGAAAACAGCTCATTTTCGCCCTTTTTATCAACAACTCCCTTTTATCCTGGAAAAAGACTTCCGCTGCCCTCGACGAAATGGTCCAACACATTATTTCCATGCATTTGCATGATTGACTTTTGCTCTATTTTCACTTCTGTTATGCTATTTCACACGCGAGTACGCGTTATTGCATAAATTACCACTGAGCCAGTGAAATCCTTCGAGCCCCTCTCTGTTTTCTCTGTGATCTCTGTGGTTGTTAATTTTTTTCAACCACAGAGATCACAGAGAAAACAGAGAGGGGCTCGAAGGATTTCACTGGCTCAGTGGTAAAATATACAACAAAGCCGACTAACGGAGCTTTATGGCAAAACAAGAAGTGCTTAAATGTGTGGACTTTACAGGCGAGAATTTTTGTGAATATGTTTTTGAAAACTCCCAGTTTGAAAACTGCAATTTCACCAAAAGCAATTGGCAAAGCGCCCGTTTTCAAGATTGCCACTTTAGTTCATGCAATTTTAGCCTTGTCAACATGGAGATGTGCCGTTTGCAAAATGTCACCTTTGAAGAATGTAAATTCGTCGGTGTCGAGTTCTTTAAATGCTCCGCCACATTTTTTTCGATAAAAATACTTTCAAGCTTAGTTCAAAGCTGCAACTTCAGCGATTTAAAGATGCCCCATACTTCTTTTGCAGGATCCAAAATCAAAGAGTGCTGTTTTGTGAATACAGAGCTTGTCAAAGCAGATTTCTCCAAAACCGATTTAGCTGGCACGGTCTTCCACCATTGCAACCTGATAAAAGCCGATTTTCGCGAAGCGTTGAACTACTTCATCGATGTCCAAGCCAATCGGATTAATCAAGCCATGTTTTCTCTTCCCGAAGCCATGAACCTCTTGAAAGGCCTCGAAATCGAAATTACTGAGGCTTAAGTTTCTTATACTGATTAAATGTGTCTTTTGGTATCAAGCCTGGGGGTGCTTTTCGCTTTGGAAGCAGAGGGCATTCAGCAGGACCTTGTTCAAGTGCTAATAATCCTTGCAATAAGGAAGCTTTTATTCCCTTGCCTTGCTCCGTCTTTCCATAAGTAGAAACGGCCTCATAAGCCTGTCTGATGGAGGTATTGTTGGGAACTTGCAATCTGACTACTTTCCCCTCCTCATGCTCAACAACTGTTTCAAAGAGGCGCCCGATTCTTTGGGCGGCATTAAAGATGCGAAAAAGGTGAAGTTGTTCCTCATTCGGGCAAATGACTTCTAGGACGTCAGGAGCATAGAATGTTGTACCTACATATTGTCCATTACAATTTTCTCGTCCGACGGGCAGGGCATTTAAAATGCGGTCTGTTTTTTCAATGATATTCAAGAATTTTTTGGAGTCCGTTTTCCCATTAATTTCTATCACCACATATTTGCAATGAGGCATTGTCAGATCTAAAGTTCCTACAAGTCCAATCTGACATTCCGGGGTCGAAATTTCCTTAAGCAGTTTGCGAAATTCTACCTTTGTTTCTCCAAGCCTAGTTGCCACCACGAGCTGATCATACATGGGGAAGATTTCCCTATCGGCATACACTTGTGATAAATCCGTACGGAGATTGTTGAACATAGCTAAAGCGCGATAGGCAGCGCTTCCAGTTAATGGCTGTTCTAGAAGAGTGACATGATGCAGCCCTCTTACAGGAAAATGTCGGGGGGCTGCTTCTTGAAAAGCAGGACCACTTAATTGGGCCCATCGTTTACATGTGCAGACTGCTCTGCCCATATCTGCAATCGGAAGTAATGTCAGTAAAATATTAATGATATCCGCAGGTAGGGCTGAAAACTTTGCCATTCCCATTCCCAGAGAAAATTGAGGAGAAGAGTTGTCTCCATGAATTGTTCTGGAGGCAGATGGTTGTGATGTTGGATCCAAAATCATGATGATACCTTCATGGTATGATGTTTTGTTATTTAGAATAACATTTTAATAAATCAAGAAATAAATGTCTAGAGGGAATTAGCTAATTGTAGGCGCAAAATAGAAATGTCGTATTCCAGCAAAGTAGAAATGTCGTATTTCTCCTGTCAAAAATAGCAAATTTCATTATCTGGATGTTAACTCAACTAACCCAAAGGAGTTAAGCATGCCAGAAGGAGTTTATATGACAACAAAAGAGATTCAACGTTGCGACATCTTTTGTCGAATAACACTTAAGAGAATCACCCAAAAAGAGGCCGCCGCAACTCTCAAATTATCTTTGAGACAAGTGCAGCGCCTGTACACCGAATACAAGATTCACGGAGCCAAAGGAATAACCTCTAAGAAACGTGGAAAAAGAAGCAATAACAAGTTACCAGACATCACGAAAAAACGAACATTAGAGTTATTTACCTACGAGTTATACAGCGGATTCCGACCCACATTCATGTCTGAAAAACTTTTTGAATATCACAACATTTCCATTTCCCGCGAAACAACTCGCCAATGGATGATAGAAGCAGGCGTATGGAGAAATAAGGAGAAAAAAAGCCCTGTAATACATCAACAACGCAAACGCAGAGCTCGTTTTGGCGAGCTTGTGCAAGTTGACGGATCGCCACATGCTTGGTTTGAAGATCGTGGCGATCCATGCGTTTTAATTGTCTACATCGATGATGCCACAGGGCAAATATTAGCTAGATTTTTCAAAGCAGAAACTACCAATGCTTATATGCTAACATCAATCGACTATATTAGGAAATATGGTTGTCCTTTGGCTTTTTATTCTGATCGGCACGGAATTTTTAGGGATAACCATAATTCGACTGGACAAGATGCATTGACCCAGTTTGGTAGAGCCGCAAAGGAGATGGGCATAGACTTGATTTGTGCCAATAGTCCCCAGGCAAAAGGAAGAGTAGAAAGAGCTAACGAAACCTTTCAAGACCGCCTTGTAAAAGAAATGCGTATCAGGGGGATTAGTAATATAGAAGAGGGAAATAAGTATTTGCCCGAATTTCTGGAACAATACAATAAAAGGTTCGCCGTAAGACCCGAAAAAGATGACGATGCACATAAAAAAGTATCCTCTGAAACAGATTTAGAGAGGATTTTCTGTAAAAAGGAAACCCGAAAAGTAACGAAGAACCTCGAAATACAATATAATAATGTGATTTATCAAATTATTCAGGAAAAGCCCTCGAGGCAACTGATAAGAGCTATCGTGACAGTTTTAGAGAGACCTGACGGACAAATATCAATCGAATATAGGGGTAAACCACTTAAATTCAAAGAGTTTGCAAAACAAAAATTTAACGGAAAAGAGGTGACTTCAAAAGAAATAGAACGTTTTCTGAAAAAGAAAACGGTACACAAACCATCTAGCAACCATCCTTTTAAGAAGAAAGCACTGCTGAAGAAGATGATGGAGGAGATGTATAGAACAAGTTGTGGAATTGTAAAATAAAGATTAAATTATGTTATAATTGTGATTAGGGAAAAAACCAATTGAGCCGGGGCTTACCTCTTTGGATGTAAGCTTCGGTTTAATTGAAATAGAAATGTGCAAATACGACATTTCTACTTTGCCCAGTCTACGACATTTCTACTTTGCGCTAACAAGAGGGAATTAGCTAATCAGCTAAAATAAGACTTTTCTACCAATGTGATATTGTCGTAAGTTTCCTCGTCTAATATATGAACTTCTGAACCATCTCTGGAACGTGCCACAGGGATGAGTTTAGAAAGAACAGGGTCGTAGACGATGAAGAAACAATAATTGCTGTCATTCATAGAAAACAGGGCAGGATTAAGAGGCCTGGCATCTTCCCACAAAGTTCTGAGGTGTTCTTGAGAAAGGCCTCTAGTGAGGATATAACATCTTAACAACCTTTGATTTTGCTTTTTTTCGTGCTCTGAAGTCACTTCGCTAAAAGCATGGGCCGACTCCAGCAACTTCGTACAATATTCCTTGAAAGTCATCGGCATAAATTGTACTTCCATTTGTCGTACATCTCCATGGAAGACAATAGCCCTCTCGCGGCTCACTTTCCCTTCGATAAAGTTTGCATATACAAAGTTAAAGACATTCACTTGTTCATCAGTTGGCACACCTCTTTTAAAAACCATTTGGGCAATTTTCTCCCCATTGGCAACCGCGTTTGGCTTTGTTGTGGGCACCTCTTGCAAAGCTCGGGAAAAAACTGAGTGGGCGATCCTACGGATTTCTTCGCAAATATGCGCATAGCTTTCATTGCGCTTCTCTTTATTTAAAGGAGGAGAGAATGGCAAGAAGGGGTTTTGGACCTCTGAGTTAAAAGCTAACAGGGATAGCAGAAGGCGGTCCTCTTTTTTTCCGGGAAGCAAAACTTGTCCTTCCACTTGTATGTCCACTAACAGTCGAATAAGGGTTTCCGGATCGGTTTCAATCTTTGTTTCATTGGAACCTTGAAATAGTCTTTCTTGTACGTTCTTAAACAGATGATGGGGGTCTTTACATTCCACTGTTTTTGCTGCCGCAGCAAATCCGGGATGATCTTTCAGGGCTACTTTAGAAGGATTGATACAGCCATGGCGATCGATTAAAATCTTCTTTTTAAGAGTTTCATCGAACTGGAAAGATTTAAGGTTCAATTTCTCTTGACTCTTTGAATCCGTCACTCCCTTTCTCATCAAATGGCTCATGTTGAGTAAAAATTGGACGCAGTATTGATTTAAATCTTTGAGTTTCTCTGGTGTTTGTATTTGGATCCACAAAGCAGCTAAGGCAGCCCGTTTGACATGATAACTTTTGAGGGATGTTGCGGGGTCTAAATCTAAAGCAATTCGAACAGATTCTGGCACAGGATAGGGGGATTCTTCGATAACGATTCCCGCAAAGGCTTCTCTTAGATCTCTCTCTTCTACCAGCGAATGGACAAGATGAATCCAACTATAATGTTTGGGTAGATCTATAGGGTTAAAATAGCCAATGAAAGCATAAACAACTTCACTGTTTATAACGCCGCATTTTGTCACTAACGCTGTTGCCATTGCGGCAGCTGCTTTGGTCAATCTGATCCTATTTCTTTCCTGAATGTTTGCTGCTGTATGCAGCGCGAAGGACTCGTCTAATTTGCTTTTGGCTGCATGCAACTTTTTGTAGAGCTGTGTGTGAATCGCATCCTCAGTTTTCTCGCGATTTCTAGAGTCAATTAAACTAGCCGTCTCCTTCAAATCGTCTTTATCCTGCTCAGCCAAATAGATCACTTCTCCGACAAGGCGTCTGGCTTTTCGCAACACAATATCGCTGTCCTTCGAATGGCGCCTGGCTGCTTCTTTAGCTTCGTCAAGGATTTGGTGGCAAAACTGTAACAACAAGGTATGGTTTGGGGTGGGATTAGAGATGGGGCCAAAGGTCATTTGGATCATGCGGATTTCATCGCGGAAGGTCGGGAAAAAAGGATAGCTAGGCGCTAGATTGATCGGGTCTGGTTCGGGTATCCGGAGGAGCGCCTGAAAGTTAATTCTTTGGATATTACTGCCAGGAGGCGAAAGCGAAGATAACAATTGGGCAGCGGGACTAGTTCTAAAGACTGTATTAGGTGTATTATCTGTATTAGCTTGCATCTTTCCTCCTTAGGCAAAAAAGCTCCTTTGACTTTTTTTTAAAAGGAGAAACCGTTTATGTCAAATTATATTTATATCCATCTAGACCTAATAGTTCTTTTATCTTTTTATATCGATCTAAAGGAAGCTGCTCGTTTAATGCTTTTCTAACAGCGCGTATCAAAAGATTTTTAGGGGTATGTTCCATGTCGATAAACTCGAGTATTTGCGTCTTATATCCTTGTGATTCAAGCAATTCTGCTCTTATAGCGTCGGTTACCAAGGAGGCAAAGCGTTCTTTGAGGATGCCGTGGCGCAAGAGGGTTTGTAATGGCTCGCACTGGATGAGGGGGTACAACTCATGCTGGCAACAAGGGACAGCAAGGATGACATCTGCCTGCCAGCTGATGGCTTTTTCTATTGCGGCGTCCGTAGCTGTATCGCAGGCATGTAAGGACACGACGAGGTCGACCTTTCGATTTGCATTGTATCGGCCGATATCGCCCAATTCAAATCTAAGCTGTTCATAGTGAAGTTTCTCGGCCACAGATTGGCAAAAGGCGATCACCTCTTTTTTCAGGTCTAATCCGATGATTTTTACATCATATCCCAGGACATCGTGAAGATAATGATAGAGAGCAAAAGTGAGGTAGGCTTTCCCGCACCCGAAATCGATGACTTCCAGAGTCTTTGTGGAATCAAGGTAGGGAAGAATATCGCGCACCATTTCCAAAAAACGGTTCATCTGCCTGAATTTGTCCTGTTTTTGCGCCTTTATTTTGCCCTGGGAAGTCATGACGTCGAGCTCGACTAGGAATGGGAGAGGGATCCCCTCTTCCAAGAGATATTTTTTGGAGCGATTGTGGCTCAGGCTCTCTTTTTCTGGAGAGGTTTTGGTGGGAACCTTTTTTAAAAGGGTGACCTTATTTTGCCTGTTGACCAGCACGTGGTAATCAGCCTCCCGACTGCGCAGCAAAGCTTGTCTGTATCCCGAAGAGAGGGCATCAAGGATACGGCTGATCCCTTGTTGAGGCAGCAGATTCGCATGCAACACTTTATCAGAAAAGTGTTCAGAAAACTGATAAAATCTTTTCTGCTTGATGTTCAGAGATCTAATGCCAATCTTGAAAGGAAGCTGTTTGGAACGAGGATTGCTAAGGACCCCATCTACGAGCAAATCCTGCGTGATGAGATCCTGCAATAGGGAATCCAACTCGTTCATCTATACCGGCATCTAGTCTAGTTAAAAAAATCTTCGTAAGTGAAAGCATACTTCTCTAGTTTCCTGCGCTTTGGCGGAGTTTTCTGCAGAAGAGTTGGCTTTTCAATTTCGACAGCTTCTGAGCTCGTATCCTCTCTACTCACATGCTTAGCTGCCGCTTTTCGCGCTTTACATTTCGTTCTTGGTGGTATTATTGGGGGGCGCGGAGCACTTTCTCTTTCGATAGGAGGTGGCGGTTTAGGGGTCGAGGAAGAACTTGAGGCTATAGGTAGCTGCGGTTTAGGTGTGGAGGAAGAACTTGAGGCTATAGGAAGCTGCGGTTTAGGCGTCCAGGACTCGCTTGAGGCTATAGAAAGATGGGGATTATGCGTCGAGGAGGAATCGCTTGAGGCAGTATGATTTGAGTAAGAAACTGTGGAGGTGCTAGAGCTGAGGGGATTATCTTCTGATGAATCGGGTTTTGCTCTCTTTGCTCGTACTGGGGAAAGAAGAGAAGTCGTATTAATTCCTGGTTTTTCCCATGTCACGCCCACCTTATTCAATTGTTCTTGCCAAGTAGCCACGATAGAAGTAATCTTGGGGTTTTCCTTGACAGCAGAAGAGTCTTTATGGCGCGTGCAATAAATTTTATCGCCTTTGTTTAATTGTTTCACCTCTTGCTCGCTCCGGATACATCCGCATTTTACCAAGCGAAAGAGCCTGCCATTCCTAAGCTGGCCTGTTGTGGCATTGAAAAGAAAGGGTGGAGGTTCGCGAAGTGAATTTATTAAATTAAGTTCTTGAGAAGAAGTAGCATGCATATTATATCACCTTAATTAAATTTGGTTAAAATAAGATACTACTCTATTTTTATATTTAAACGCAATGAGAATTTATTAGTTTTTTCCCTTTCTATAAAATCTAATGCCCGTTAAAATTGAACCAAAAAAGGTAGCCACATATGAACGAATCTCTATTTAAATCCACGATCCGATCCTTTTTTATAGGGCTTTTTGGGATGACAGGTGTCACCCTGGGAGTGCTTTTGGGAATCGGATTGATCAGCCTCTTTTCAACTGTCGAAACGGAACCGGAAACGAATTATACGACCGATATCCTTCCCAATGCTAAGGGGGTGCGGAAAGCGCTGACACTTGAGTCGCCGCTTATTCTTCGGATCAATATCAATGGCCTCATTGGATTGGAAGGCAGCGATATGCATTCGGTCCGGCAGCAGCTGGTTGAATCGAGGGAAGGAACTTTAGGAGACCGGGTAAAAGCGCTTCTGCTGTATATTGAGTCTCCTGGGGGAACGGTCGTCGATGCCGATGGAATCTATCAGGCGATTAAAACCTATAAGGAACAATATAAGGTGCCTGTCTATGCTTATGTGGATGGTCTTTGTGCTTCTGGCGGAATGTATATTGCCTGTGCGGCCGATAAGATTCTGGCGAGTGAAGTCAGTGTCATCGGCAGTGTAGGGGTATTGACACCCCCCTTTATGAATGTTTCGCAGCTCTTTGATAAGGTAGGCGTCTCTTCTTTGACTTTGAGCGCGGGAAAGGGCAAGGATGAGCTCAATCCTTTCCGTCCATGGAAACCCGATGAATCGGCCAATATTCAGGAGTTGATCAACTACTACTATGGGGTCTTTCTGGAGATTGTCACAAGCAATAGGCCTGGACTTGATCGAAATAAGTTGGTTGAAGACTATGGGGCCAAGGTTTATCCAGCGAAAATGGCTCAAGAATATGGATATATCGATCAAAGCGGGGTGAGCTATCGCGACGCTCTGGCGCTGTTAGTCGAAAAAGCTGGCATCAAAGAGGACACCTATCAGGTGATTCAAATGTCAAAACCTTGGTATTCGGGTCTATTTAAGAGCCAGTTTAGTTTGCTGAAAGGCGAGATGACGCATCGCGTCGAACTATCGCCTGAGATGCATCCGAAGCTGGCAAACAAGTTTTTATATCTTTATCGTTCCTAGTGATCTTTTATGGAAAAGCTTTATTTGATCGATGCTTCTGGATGGATTTATCGCTCTTACTTTGCCATCCGCAATATGACGAATGCCAAGGGAGAATCGACGAACGCCCTATTTGGATTCATTCGCTCGCTATTGAAGCTTTTCAAAGACTTTCATCCGGACCATCTGGCGGCGGTTTTTGATGGCCCCAATAGCATCCAAGCGCGCAAAGCGGTGTATGAACACTATAAAGCCCACCGCGCTGAAATGCCTGGGGATTTGCGCTATCAGATTGGATGGGCCCAAGAGTGGTGCGATCTCATGGGAATCCCCAAGCTTGTCGTTCCGGATGTCGAAGCTGACGATGCGATGGGCAGCGTAGCCCTCTGGGCGGCCAAGAAAGGCTACGTTGTTTATTTATGTACAAGCGATAAAGACATGGCCCAAATGGTCACGGACAAGATTTTGCTTTTGAATACGCACAAAGAGAATCAGGTCCTCGATCCGCACGGGGTGGAAGAGACCTATGGCGTACCCCCAAACCAAATCATCGACCTTCTTGCCATTGTTGGGGACGCATCGGACAACGTTCCGGGCCTTGATGGATTCGGCCCGAAAACGGCAGTCGCCTTGCTCAAGGAATTCCATTCTCTTGACAACCTCTTGAAGCATCCGGAAAAATTCAGCGGCAAAAAACAGCAGGTCCTCGTCGATCAAGCCAATGAAGCGCGTTTGAGCAGGCAGCTGGTCACACTCGATACAAATGTCGATTTCCCTAAAGAGGCTTCTTTTTTCAAGCTGAAGCCACCCGAGGTTTCGCAGCTGAAGGAATTTTATGGGACCATGCATTTTCACAGCCTCATCCGGGAATTCGAGCAGGCTTTGCCCGAGGCACAAAAACAAGGGGCTGGCCAAGAGGAGTATACTCTGGTCGATGACGAAGCCTCTTTTCAGGCTCTTTTGAAAACCTTGAATCACCACAAGGAAATCGGCTTTGATACGGAAACGACCTCCCTGAAGCCTTTAGAGGCCGAACTCGTCGGCATCGGCTTTGGTGTAGAGCCTGAGAAGGCCTGGTATGTTCCTCTAAATGGAGCGTTAGGGAAGGCGAAGGTTTTGGAGGGATTGAAAACCCTTTTCGAGAATCCAAAGATTGGATTTTATGGACACAACGTCAAGTACGACCTTCACATTTTAGAGAATTATGGCATCAAGGTGCCTCATGTCTGCTTCGATACGATTGTGGCCTCCTATGTCCTCAATTCCCATAGCCGCCAGCATAATCTGGATTCTTTGGCGTTAGAATACTTTGGAAAGGTGAAAATTCCGATAACGGATCTGATCGGCAAGGGAAAAAAGCAGATCAGCATGCGCGATGTTCCTTTGGAAAAGGTGAGTACCTATTGCTGCGAGGATGTCGATTATACGGTCCGCCTGAAACAGCTCTTCGAAAAGCTGCTCAAGGAGCGCAAGCTCCAGCATGTCTTCGAGGAGATCGAGCTACCCCTCGTGCCTGTTCTCGTTCAAATGGAGCGCCATGGCATTTTCGTGGATGTTGCC
The DNA here is from genome assembly GCA_963801335.1 of uncultured Parachlamydiaceae bacterium. Lineage (GTDB taxonomy): Bacteria > Chlamydiota > Chlamydiia > Chlamydiales > Parachlamydiaceae > CAWDEQ01. The sequence goes on from CAWDEQ010000001.1 coordinate 401,242, forward strand.
CACCTCCAAGAAATGGGCAAGGGGATCATTTCAAAAATCAGGCAGCTGGAAGAACACATTTATCAACTGGCAGGGACCGCTTTTAATATCAACTCCCCCAAGCAATTGAGCGATATTCTGTTTAATAAACTGGGCATCAAAGCCCCCAAGAAGACGGCGACGGGGCTTTCGACAAATGCCGATGTATTAGAATCGCTGCAGAATGACTACCCCATTGCCGGAAAACTCATCGAATACCGCACCTTGGAAAAATTGCGTTCCACCTATATCGAAATCCTTCCGCAGGAGGTCAACCACAAGACCCATCGCATCCACTGCACGTTTAACCAGTTTGTAGCGGCTACGGGAAGGCTCTCTTGCCAGGATCCGAATCTCCAAAACATCCCCGTCAGAACGGAAGAGGGGCGCATGATCCGGGAGGCCTTCCGCCCCGAAAAGAGGGGTTGGAGCTATTTGGCAGCCGATTATTCCCAAATCGAATTGCGGCTGCTCGCCCACTTGAGCCACGATCCCACGCTGATCAAAGCTTTTGAAAACAACGAAGACATTCACGCCTATACAGCCTCTTTAATCTTCAATGTTCCCTTAAAAGAGATTACCAAAGAGCTTCGCTTTCATGCCAAAGCCGTCAATTTCGGCATCATCTATGGGCAGGGGCCTTATGGGTTATCGCAAGAGCTCGGAATCGAAGTGAAAGAGGCTTCGCACTTTATCGAGATGTATTTTAAAAGGTATGGGCGCGTCAGAGAATTCATCGAATCGTGCAAAGAAAAGGCGCGCCAATCGGGAAAGTCAGTGACCATTACAGGGCGAGAGAGGGCCATCCCTGAAATCACGAGTAAAAACGGGATGCTGAGGAGTGCCGCCGAGCGGCTGGCGATCAATACTCCCCTCCAGGGAACGGCAGCGGATTTGATCAAATTAGCCATGCTTAAGATAGACCAAAAGCTCAACAAGGGCCGCCATTTGGGGTATATGATCCTGCAAATCCACGATGAATTGATCTTTGAGGTGCCCGATTTTGAGATTGTGGCGTTGGAGCCCTTGATTAAAGAGACGATGGAAAAGGTTTTTCATTTGAAAGTTCCCCTAGTCGTTGACATCACTATTGGCAAAAATTGGAAAGAATGTTAAAGTTAAAGAAGGTAGCCATAACTGGCGGTCTCGCTTGTGGTAAATCTTCGGTTTGCCGCATCTTTCAGGATTTAGGGGCTTACGTGGTAAGCGCCGACCAAATTGTCCACCAGCTATTGTCCCCCAATACAGATATTGGTCAGAACGTGATCCGGCTACTGGGACAGGATATTGTGGTGAATGATCAGATAGATCGCTCAATTATCGCAAGAAAGGTATTCAATCATCCAGAGTTGTTAAAATCCCTCGAAAAGCTTTTGCATCCTGCAGTGCAGCGCGAAGTCGATAGGCAGTATGAAGAGGTGAAAAAGGGAAAAAAAGGAGCGTTATTTGTCGCGGAGATCCCTCTTTTGTTTGAAGGCGAAAGCTACAAGCGTTTTGAGGCGTCCATTTCTGTCATGGCCGATCCCGAGGTCTGCAAAAAGCGTTTTATGCAGGCAACGGGCTATGGCGAAGAAGAATATGAAAAGCGAGCGGCAAACCAGCTCAGCCCCTTGGAAAAAGCAAAAAGAGCTACATATGTCATATATAATAACGGATCTTTCGAAGAATTGCGAAAAGCCGTTACCGAGATTTATGAAAATCTCATCCATTAACACTTTCAATCAGGAGTTTATCCCCTAACATGGAACCCGAAAATAGATCTTCAGATTTGTCTTCAGCTTATGAGGAAAATGCTTCTTCAGAAAAAAATGCGGAGCAAGAAGCGCATTCCCAGCCCCAAGGCGAAATTATCAAAATCGCCGATATCCAACGCATGAATATCGACCAGCTCAATGCGTATGGAAAGAACATAGGGCTCAAACACCTCGGGTCACTCACCAAATCGCAAATGGTCTTTGAAATCGTCAAAGCGATTTCCGAAAATCCCAATGAGATCCTGTATGGTGAAGGGGTTTTAGAAGTATTGCCCGATGGTTTCGGCTTTCTCCGCTCCCCCAACTACAACTATCTTCCTTCCGCCGAAGACATCTATGTCTCCCCGGCGCAAATCCGCCGGTTTGATCTGAAGAAGGGCGATACTGTCAATGGCACCATCCGGCCTCCGAAAGAGAAGGAAAAGTTTTTTGCCCTGCTAAAAGTGGACAAGATCAATGGAAAAGCACCTGAAAAGGCGCGGGAAAGGATCCTTTTCGAGAACTTGACGCCCTTATATCCAAATAAGCGCATCGTGATGGAGACAACCAAAGACAAGTTGTCGACAAGGGTTCTGGATCTGGCTGCACCTATCGGCAAGGGACAGCGCGGACTGATTGTAGCGCCGCCTCGAACGGGGAAAACGATCCTTTTGCAAAACATCGCGAATGCAATCGCCATTAATAACCCGGAAATCATCCTGATCGTCCTGCTCATCGATGAGCGCCCTGAAGAAGTCACCGATATGCAGCGCGTCGTCATAGGAGAGGTGATTTCTTCGACCTTTGATGAACCCCCGGAAAGGCACGTACAGGTGGCTGAGATGGCCATTGAAAAGGCGCGCCGCCTCGTCGAGCATGGCAACGATGTCGTCATCCTGCTCGACTCGATTACCCGCTTGGCCCGCGCCTATAACACGATCCAACCCCATTCGGGCAAGATCCTGACAGGCGGTATCGATGCCAATGCCTTGCATAAACCGAAACGCTTTTTCGGCGCTGCCCGCAATATCGAACAGGGCGGATCCCTTACCATCATTGCTACGGCCTTGATCGATACGGGCTCCAGAATGGACGAGGTGATCTTTGAGGAATTCAAAGGCACCGGAAACATGGAGCTGGTCCTCGATCGACGCCTTGCTGACAGGCGGATCTATCCTGCTATCGATCTGATCAAGAGCGGCACCAGGAAAGAGGAGCTTCTCTATCACCCGCATGAGCTCGAGAAAATCTATTTGCTCAGGCAAGCCGTTGCCGACCTTGCTGCCGTCGATGCCATGAACCTGCTTCTGGGAAGGCTCAAGAAGACCAACAGCAACGTCGAATTCCTCCTCTCCATGAAGGATTAGAATGCCAAAGAATAGGTGGAAATGGCCTGTAGGTTTTTTTGATTTTGAACCTATCAAAGATGTCCCTAGTTTTAAATCTTATCGGTCTGAAAATAACGCTCAAGAAAGGACGAAAGGACAAAAGGACAGGGACCAAAAGGACCAAAACGACCTAAAGGACTAAAGGACAATTGGTTATGTTCTTTCGTCCTTTAGGTCGTTTTGGTCCTTTTGGTCCCTGTCCTTTTGTCCCTGTCTTTTTGTCCTTTTGTCCTTTCTCGGGAGCCTTATTTGGAAGAGGTAGATGCGATTCATTTACGCAGCAACAACTCAATCGCTTTTCTTAGGCCTGAAAGGCCATCTCCGCGGAGGGCTGAGATTTCGAACAGTTGATCCGGACCCAGCTTGTACTTCTCTCTGAATTGTACAATGTGCTCTTGAGCTTCTTCTGCATCGATTTTATTTAAGACGACGAGATAAGGCCGTTCCAACATCTCAGGATTATATTTGCCGATCTCTGCCCTGAGAACGCGAAAGTCATCGGAAGGATTGCGTCCATCGATACCTGATGCATCTAAAACAAACAGAAGCAATTTCGTCCTCTCAATATGGCGTAGGAATTCGAAGCCCAACCCCCTATTGCGATGGGCGCCCTCGATGATTCCGGGAATATCCGCCAAAAAGATCCGAGTAAAATCTTCCAGTTTGATAAATCCGATATTGGGATGGAGCGTTGTGAAGGGATAAGCAGCGATTTTTACTTTGACATGGGCCAGAGCTGAAATCAAGGTAGACTTGCCCGCATTCGGAAAGCCCACCAAGCCCACATCTGCGATGAGTTTGAGCTCCAATTCCACTTGGCAAGATCCGCCCTCTTTGCCCTCTGTGCAATAGTGCGGAGCCCGATTAGTGGGGCTTTTAAAGCTGTCGTTGCCTCGGCCGCCGCGGCCGCCTTGGCAAATCGCCCATTCTTCTTTGTCTTGCGTGAAATCGTGGAGCACTTCACCGGTAGAGGCATCCTTCACTAAAGTACCGCAAGGCACCTTTAGGATTAGGTCTTTGCCATTGCGGCCTTGCCGGTTGTTGGATCCTCCCGGTTTGCCATTTTCGGCATTGAGGATGCGCCTATTGCGGAACCATTCCAGAGAATAGACTTGGGTATCGGCCTGCAGGATGACAGAGCCGCCTTTGCCGCCATTGCCGCCGCAGGGACCGCCTTTAGGGATATATTTTTCCCTACGCCAAGCGACAACGCCGTTGCCCCCTTTGCCTGCCGCAAGGTCTACGAGAACTCTATCAATAAACATAAATGGTGAGCAAAAAGGACGAAAAAGATCTAATGATAAGTCCTTTTCGTCCGCAAGTAGTAGTTGAGATTATACTCCTGCCTCAACAGAGACAAAAGTTTTGTTAGCTTTTCGGAACGAAACGATGCCGTCTACAAGGGCAAAAAGGGTGTCATCAGTTCCACGGCCTACGTTCTTAGCTGGATGCCATTTCGTGCCGCGTTGTCTGATGAGAATACTTCCGGCTTTGACAAGTTCGCCAGCTCCTACTTTTATGCCGAGGCGCTTTGAGTGGGAATCGCGTCCATTGCGCGTCGATCCTTGTCCTTTCTTATGTGCCATGATGTTTCTCCCCTTTCGCTTTTCCTATCTCCGTGATTTTAACCCGAGAGTAGTGCTGTCTATGTCCAAATTTTCTATATTGATGGTGGCTGGGTTTATATTTCACACTCATCAGCTTCGGCCCTGCAACAACTTCGAGCAATTCGCCTTTGACGACAGCTCCCGATAGAGAGGGCTTTCCAAACTTTGCCGAATCGCCATCGTTGAGCATCAAGATCTCTGGAAACTCCACTTGAGCCCCCAGCTCGGCATCGAGCAGTTCGACGTCAATGATATCATCTTGCGCCACCCGATATTGCTTTCCACCCGTTTTAATGATGGCATATGTTTTGGATTGCATTTTTCGTCCTCATGATTTTTATATGAAAAAGTCAGTATATCGCAACTTACCGATTGAAATCAATGGGAAAATCCTGCTATCCGGTATATACCAGCAACTAGATGCCGGTATAACCATGAATACTGTTCTTTTGCAAAGCAGAATCTCCCAAAAGGAAGTCGAGCAACTTCTGGCTGAATTCTCCCAGTTTTTATTTTTACCAGCCGGCGAAGTGCAATATAAATCCTTAAAGCCGGAGCAATGGGCTGAGATGGAAATTATTTTTGGAAATCGGCTCACCGCTCATGAGTTAGACATGGCGCCGAAATTGCGCTGGATCCATAGCCCTAATCCCAATCTCAGCCGCCTCTGTTTGGATGAGATCCAAAAGCGTGGCAATGTGATTCTCACGATTACACCCGAAGAAAATAGTGCACAAGTCGGAGAATTCTTCATCGGCAGCCTCTTGGCTTTTGCCAAAAATCTCTATCATTGGCGGGATGTCAACCGCTTTCCCTCTCATGTATGGGACAGCAAATGGCGGGATTCCCTCTGGTCCTTGCAAGGGAAGACGATGGCCCAAATTGGATTGAATCTAGCCGGATTGGAAATGGCGCGCCTCGCCCGTTTGCTTCAAATGAAAGTCGTAGGGGTCGATAAAAAGAGTACCTTTCACCCCTGGTGCCATGAAAATATCGCCCTTGGCGATCTCTCTGGGGTTTTGCCCTCATTTGATGTGGTCTCTCTCTGTTTACCCAAGGGAAAAGAGTGGGACAACTGGCTGGACGAAGAGAAGCTGGAGCGGATGAAAGAGGATTCGATCTTAGCCATTGCGGGATCCCATAAAGTCATCGACGAAAAAGCCCTCGCGAAAGTGGCCCAGACAGGCAAATTCCGCGGCATTATTCTCGATGCTTTTCATCCGACCCCTATTCCCCCTTCTTCGTTGCTTTGGAACATCCCAAACATCCTCATCACACCGGATATCGGCCCTCGCCCCAAATCCCAGAAAAGCCATGCCTACAGCATCTTCCGGTTTAACTTGCGGCAGTATTTGCATGGCAATTTCGGCGACATGAAGCATCGCGGCGAAGGATAAACCAATGGACCTTTGGTTCATTGTCGATTTTATTATTTTCATAGAAAAAAAGTCGAAAGAATGCTAAATTAATTTTAAATTAATATTTTATGAGAGTATACAATGGATATTCAAAATCTCACTCCAATATCTTCTTACAAAGTCACTTCTAATGATTCAACAATACCGGATCCAAGAAACGGCCGGATTCCCATCGTGAATCCCAAACAGCCTCCATCTACTTTGAACTGGTTTTTTCAATCTTACTGGACCCTTTCCAACAAGAGATTTGAGGTCGTCGGATGCGATGACAAGCAAAAGGACATTCTGCTCGTCAACTATTCTGATGATCCTGTTGTTGACTCTAAAAAGGCTCGCCTCTTTGCAACTATCTTGAAAGTCGTCCTAGCCATTACACTCATCATTCCTGCAATTGCATTGGTTGTCTATTTGGTAAATAAGAGCAACGCTAGAAAGCATCAATTCATCGTAAATCCAGAAATCTCTTTTCCAAAAATTGATGGGATGCGAAGTTTCTTTCAACTTGAAAATAAAACAGGCTCAAATCGGGCAATCGCGAACATGGAGGTTTTAGATACGACTCAAGCCGATCATCGCTTTTTTAACATTCTATGCCCTCAGCCTACAGCCATGATAATCGATACGCCTAATGAAAAGAAATTTCTTCATGCCAATGTGGTAAAAACAGCCGATGGAAGAAGCTATATTGCCTCACAAGCACCCTATGTGGGCCCTAAGACCCAAGTGCAGGAGGGACAAGAAAAAATAACGAGACCCTTTAAATATAATGACGATCTATTCTGGAAAATGTGTTTTGACCAATCAAATATGATTGTCGATCTGACAAAGGGCCATAAGGAAACACATCCATTTTATCATTGCTATTATCCGAAGGAACTCAACCAGACGAAGACATTTGGAGAAATTAAAGTGACATGCCTTAGCATAAGCCAACCGTTTACAGATGATCCTTTCATTAAACTGTATATGTATCGCTTAGCGGATCATTCAGGTAAAACCAAAGCTGTAGCGCGCATTCACTTTGAAAAATGGCCCGATCATGGTGCGGCTTCAGCAGAAAACTTAGGTAAGATCATCTCTCTGATGGATCATTTGGAAGAAAAGGTTTTATGCAACCAGGACCAAAAACCTATTGTACACTGCATGGCGGGAGTCGGCCGCACGGGGACGTTAATCACAGCAAGAACAATGATAAAACTGATCAGAAGAGGAGAAGTAAATCTGGAAAATAGGCAAGAAATGACGGAACAAGTGATTATGTCATCTCGCGAACAAAGGGGATCTGATTTTGTTCAAACATTCCAGCAATTGCAGTCGATCTATGATCTGGAAAACATGCATCTAGAAGGAAAGAAAATCCCTAAACCTAACATGTCCGCAGGGACAAATCCCTCTCTTATTGCGACTTCCTCTTCAGCTTAGGTCAGTGGGAATAACCATGCGGTGCAGGATTGCACCGCATGATAAAATTTAAGACTAACCGGCATTCACTGCAGGCTGCGTATTCGATACAGCAGGAGCAGGTGCTGGTGCGGCAGTTGCTGGCTTGGCTTCGCTTGTCAATGCTTTGAAGCGTTTGCTTAAGCCAAATACCGAATAGAGCCATAGTGCTACGATACCGATGGAGATCGGAGCAATAATCGGTACAAGCTGGTATAGCGAGCTTCCGGTAACTAGAGTCAGCAAGCCCATTTGAATATAGGCACCTGCAGATTTTCCTCCGCGGCCACCGATAACATCAACAGCGGCTTTTCCTTTGATTTTTAGCTCTTGATCCAACGGGATGTAAGCCATTTCTTTTGTCGGGTCGAAGAGCGAGTATTTCACTGCCTTGCCGAAGGCGTTGACAAATAGGCCAAGAATAACGACAAAGATGATGAGTTCCTTGTTAATAACTCCCTGTTCGATCGCTTCAACGATCTTCAGGCCTTCAGGCAGTAAACCGTTGTTATACTGAATCACACCAAAGAATATCAAAATGCCTGTGATTAAGACAGCAGGTGTAATCATCGCGCAAGTCCTCCAGCTAAACCGACGCAAAAGATTGCTACCGATCAACATCAGGATAACGGAAATGATGCCTGTAACCGTTGATAATCCACCCATCACGCGGTTGTATTCCACTTCTGTAGGATAAACAATTTTAATCTGACCTTTCCACACACCTTCAAACAAGTTAATGGAAACGCCATAGGCAAGCACGAGCATCGCGATCAATCCCAAATAGGGAGATTGAAGGATGTACTTGAAGCTTTCTACTAACGAGAGTTTTGCTTTTTTCTTCTTTGTCTCACCCATTGCTTCTGGATCATAGTAGCGCTTATCAGTCAAAACGGCTCGGTTCATCCAGTAGAATGTAGCGAAAAGAATGACACCTGCAGCAATTACAAATGCCATCAAGTATTGTAGCATCAGGCCCGTTGCTTCCATTCTTTCTAATCCCATCTTATGAATGGAGTCAGATAAAAAATAGATCGCAGGTCCAGAGAATATCAACCCGAAGTTACCGACAAATCCGAACATTCCATAGAAGCGGCGTGCTTCTTTTACAGGGGTAATGGCATTTGCAAATTGCCAGAACAACAGCGATAAAATCGCACTTCCCCACAGTTCTGATAAAATATAAAACAGTGTGTATGTCCAATTTCCGACCAGAGGAATAATCCACTTGATATTAGGATACGCCTGTTGATAAGCATGAATTGTATCCAAACTCATGTGAAGTGAGCCTACGTGGGCGTAAATATAATAGGGAAATAGTCCGAAGAAAATCAAGAAGGGCAAAGCAGTCGCATAAAATAATCCTTCTCGATTAAACAAATTGGCCGCTTTTGTATAAAGCACCATGAATACGATGGCTGAAATGGTGACGCCGATACCTTTGGCGAAAGCTAAACTCTCCGCTCCAGCCCCAGGCGCATTGACCAGCATGGCGTCTTTTGTGTCGCGCAAAACTGTGTAAATGAACAAGATGCAAAACATCATGATGCCCATAGGCAAGAACTTCTTAACTTCGTAAGAGTGGATCGGCCAAAGCAACTTTCGCCAACCCGAAAATTCTTGTTCTACTTTTTCTGACATAAAATTCCTTTCTGTTAAGTAACTAATATTTTTGATAGTTGTACCCAATCGAATGCTAAAGGACTTGGTGTCAACTACCATCTCATAGCTTTGGATTTTTTATTGTATAAAATTGAACAAAAAAACACAAGAGGAAAATCTTCAAAGAGGAAAATCTTCAAACCATTCATTATTCAGTGGATAGAATGGTTCGACTAGGTTTTAAAGCAGCAACTCTTCTTTCGCATTAATTAAGGCGATTGCCGTTGCATAAGGACAAAACGACAAACGACCAAAGGACATCGACGCAAGGGACGAAAATGACGCAAACGACAAGAGGACAGCAGTTTATAGCCATTTTGTCGTTTTGTCCTTTGGAAGAACGCTTTGCCGGTGCCTAGGTTGTAGCCATAGTCCTTTTGTCGTTTGCGTCATTTTCGTCCCTTGCGTCGTTGTCCTTTGGTCGTTTGTCTCTTCGTCCCTATGCAACGGCATACAACACCTCTTTTGAACCTGGAGCTGGGGATATATTAATAAAAGTTTCGCCCGGCGTTTTATTGATCCCAAGTTGATCCTAGAAAAATATCTGACTACTTAGATTGCAAAATCAAATTGACTAGACTAAGCTTAGTCCTGCAAACGAATGGTGAATAGGATGCATTTTTTCAATATTCATGAGGCCAAAAAGCATTTTTCTGAGCTCGTAGAAGCTGCTCAACTTGGTAAGGAAACAGTGATTGCAAAAGCAGGCAAGCCTGTTGCAAAAATTGTCCCATTGTATAAAAAAACAATCCGGCGTCGCTTTGGGCTGCTAAAGGGGAAAATTAAAATAGCAAAAGATTTTGATATTCCTTTATCTGATGATTTACTTTCAGAGTTTGAGAACATCACCAGTAGTTAGGCGAAACGAGCATCCCTCGTGTTGTGGTAGCTTCGACCGGGTGGATTTCATGGATATGCAATGCTTTCATAATGGCCAATGTCAAAATGCAATTCGTCACATCGACATGAGCAAAGGGATTGTTGAGTTCTGCATCGGTTTTATTCAAAGAAACTTCGATATAGGTTCTTAAACCCTTACGAGTGATCACATCATTTTCCGAAGACCAACGGGCGGATGCTGTGATAAAAGAGGCGCCCGATACCTACAATGTTCACTTGATTGTTGATTTTCTCCTTGATGAGTGGATAAGCCTTGCGCGCAAATGCCCTGGCATAGCTGTCAGCCAATTTCACTTCATCTTCCGCGATGGGATTGGGTGTATTGACATCGCCCGAGTCTTTATCTTGAATGGTGTCGATGATATAAGACTTGAAAGGAACAGAACCCATTTGCTCGCCCATATAAACCGTCAATCCTCCGCTGGCATTCTTGGTTGTCATCTGGAGGCTTCCTGTCCCTATGTCCCAGACGACAACATCCTCAGGGTTGTAGGCATCCGAGGCTAACGCACTGAAGAAAGCGATTTCTCCCTCTTCCCTTTGCGGGATGACGCGAATCTGAATCCCTGTGGCATTATGGACTGCAGCCAGGTATTCCTTGCAGTTGTTTGCTTTGCGAAAGGCCGAAGTAGCCACCGCCACAATTTTGGCGACTCCATGTTCTTCAGAAAGATTTTTGATAGCTTTGAAAGTCTTCAAGCCAATCTCTTGCGTTTCTGGGTCGAAGGTGCCGTCTTTAGATTTGTCTAAAGAGGCTTGGTAGGGAACTGGATAAGAGGTGTCAAGCACAACTTGCACAATTTGATTCGTTTCCGTCTCCACATCGGCGATGGCGACTTTAGTGCCTCCCGACCCTACATCGACGGCCATGCGCCGCTCGATATCGCCAAAAATCGGGTTGCACAAAATGAAGATGAGAAAGAAAGATAAAATGTGTAGTTTTCGCATAGACACCTCTTATTATGATTAATTTTAATTAGGCTGCTTCAAAAAGCTCTTCGAGTTCTTCAGCAGGTTCAATCATCAACTCATATACCTTTGGCTGCACCTGAGGTTTGCCGGGAATCTGAGTGCCGATTGAAATGTGAAAATTGTGCCCCTGCATCAGCGAGGGAAGTCCATAGCATTCGCGCAGTTGTTCCAATTCAGGCGCATCAACAGCCAAAAGCCATAGCTTTTTTATCTGGTTATCTTTATTCAACTTCACAGTGCGTAACTCGAGTATCGTAAAGGAAAACTCTTGGCCAAGTTCCTTAATTTCCCAGATTTCATTCAAAATCTGCTCGTTTTCATACATAACGCTAATATGCGCTCCAATCCCTTTCTTACTCGTGTAGTGACTGGGAGGAACAATTTTTCCAGGCGCATCGATCAATGGGAGTATCTTCCCAATATAATCATTAGACACCTCAAGGTAAAGGTATCCATTGTCTTTTTGTTTTAGAATGCCTCGCTGTTCAAATTGAACGGCCTGTTCGATGACTTGCGTTTGGTTTTCGATCTGGTAGTCGACAGCACCAAAAAGTGAAGAAGTAAGAATTGTGAAAAGAAAAAGTGTTTGGATAAATCTTTTAAACATCATAAACTCCTTATGTTTGATGTAAGGTTTATCCTTCAAAAGCGTAAAGCATTACCCATATAATTTCAAATAAAATAAAAACTTGAAGTAATGAATACCAAAGACTGAAGGGCTGGCATCTGTATAGCCTAGCTAAGCTAGACAGGACCCAGCTGCCCGGAGGAAAACTTGGGATTAATTAAATCTCGCTTAATATTTCTGCTGCAACCCGGTTTCCAGATTCCACGGCGCCATCCATATAGCCTTGATTGTCATAAGAGGTATGTTCACCTGCAAAATGACAAGTGCCTGTTTGAGCAGGTGTATAGGGTTCTGAAACACCTTCGAAACCTGCAAAGGGCACAACGGCACCAGGAGGCTCGACTACTCCATTAATGATTTGACCCTGTCCCGCAATATATTGCCCAGGACTCCAGTAAGCATATGCTCCCCTTTGCCATGGGGACTCAGTCCAATTATCACAAATCACATTGATAATGGACTTTTCCTCTTTTTCCGTGCAAAGTGAGAATTCTGCTTCATTGTTAGCTGTAAAAAAACAGGGGAAGAAAGGAAATGGCTTTTCATCCAGGATTTTGAAAGGAAATTGACATCCATATACGTAGCAAAAATTCTTTGTAGAAGTTGCACCATGATAGAGAAAATCGAGCTGATGCAAAAAAGAATTATTTTCGACTTTTAAAATCCGATTTTTCTTTTCAGGATCCTTGAGGATATAGGAAGTGCGATATTCCTGACTTTTATTACCCCCCGTATAGGCAGTTAAAATCCCTCTAATTCCTGGTTGAGCTCTTGTGACCTCCCAGCTATTCTGGTAGGTCTTTTCTAGGCCTTGTTTCCCATTGACATAAGGGTTAGAAGTGACATAGGTATTTCCGTCATACCCTTCATCCCGCCAAAAGCGGTTCTTGAATTGCACGTTCATTTTGGAGGTTCTGCTAATCGCAAGATATTGAATCGCATATTTTTTCAAATCGCTAAAATTGGCTTCAGAGTAGTCTACGAACTGCCCATCATATAACAGCTTTCCATTCTTTGAATAAGTTGGATGCATCGTGGCAAAGGGAAGAGCAAGAACAATATGATCAAAATTAGGAGGAGTAAATGAGTCTTTATGTGAGGAAACAAAACTTAATTGGTAAGGGCCTCCTTGGTATTTGATTTTAGTCAGGCGACACTTCTTATAGATTGTAACCTGGTTTTGCTGAAGCACTTCAACCAATGCTAGTGCGAGTTCCGCGCTGCCTCCTTGGATATGGTAGCGCTGATCTGAAATACCGTAGGGCTGAAAGTAAGATGGCGGAACATTCGGGGGCTCAACACCTGGAGGAAGGGTTTGAAATCCCAGCAAATAGATTAAATTAAATGGACTTTGTTGATCAGGTTCTGCGCCATATTCTTGCACGTAGGCTGTTTTGAGGAACTGAGCTAACTTTGTTTTGCTTCCATTTTGATCAGGGCGCAAAAATGCTGTCAATTGATCGATGTAATCATTAAGATTCATCGAATCTAATTGAATCGCTAATGCTGGATCTCCATATGTCAAAGGCCATGGTGTGGCTGGTCCCGGAGGCGGAGAATTTGTCGGATAAGTATCATTCGCCAAGTTCACAAGTTCTTGAAAAATCGACAACCCTGTTTGCGGATTGAACGTATTGAAATAATCATTTGTGGCTTCTTGAATGGAATAAGGGATCTTTTTTGGAGGACACACATCATAGTCAATCACCTGATAAATGTCGACCGTTCCAGGTGTTTGTCCTGCATAAAGATCATCTATGACCAATCCCAATTCCCCAGCTAATTCCATGATATCGGTTTGATCGGTGTCAATGAATTCTCCACCGTGCTCAAAAACTTGATCTTCCAAAAGGACGCCTGAAAATGCTCTACCCCCAATCCGATCCGATCCTTCATAAATGATAGGGGTATAGCCTGCTTGAACGAGTCGATAAGCAACGGTGAGGCCTGCTAATCCGGCTCCAACAATTCCAATGCGTGGATTTAATGGCAGAGCAACTGGTGAGAGGCCTAAGGGTAAAGTAGATTTCACTTTGAAATGTTCACCGGAAGCATCTCCTCTTACGAATGCGATGCTCTCGAGAGGACTGCTAGGGGCATCAACTAAGGGGAAATAAGTGAATGTATAAGTAAGGGAACCTGACTGTCCAGGTAATAGCGAGGACGTTAAAGCGAGCAAGGATTGAGTATCGATCATATATTGCAACTCGCTTTTTGCCAAATGGGCGCAATTTTTAGTTGTGACTTGGTAAGAATTTGGAAAAAAATCATTGATAAAATCCAAAATTTTATTTTCCAAAGAAGGGAGGGGATTTGCCTGCACCAAATTCGTCACTGTTACACTATTTAACGTGACCTGGTAGAGATTTAAAAATTGATCCACGTAGGAAATGTTCCCGATAGGCTGTTTTGAGTTATTTGTGAGAGTCGCTGTCACAGTATATGTGACTGAAGCATCGGGATTGTTAACGACGCCGTCTAACACGAGAGTTGCTTGAAGCCCTTTGCCCGCTTTTGTTGAGTGATGATCAAGCTCATCAAGCTTATTAATGAAGCTATTTTCTCCATAAATAGGAGCGTTCACCTCTAGAAAAGCGAACAAAAATAGTAGAGTAAAAATTGACTTCCTCATTGTTTCCTGCCCTCGTTTTAGTCAAAAAGATTTTCTTATAAAGAATGGGATTAAAATTTGCAACAAATATCAGAACAGAGCACAGTCAATTCGAAGCAGGTTAGACCTAATAGTGAAATCTACTTTTGATTTTCAGAGAGAGCATTGAGAATGAATTTCTGCAGTTTTTGTTTGCGACCTAAACGTATCATATCGCGAGGCGAGATATTGCCAAGCATTGGATTTCGTGTTTTAAACCAGAGAGCAGTCTTGATAGCGTCACCTTCAAAGAAGCGCGCAACCAGATTAAAAAAAATGAAAAAATCATTTTCTTTTTGTAACTATTCACGTCTTTGATTGCTGCGAGTCTGCAGGCGCGCTTCGCGCGGGCCTGCAGACTCGCAGCAATCAAAGACGGAATGGTGATAAATGTTTGAAATATTTAAACTGGAAGTAATCGTGGGCTGCCCTTGATGGCATCGGCAAGAGCATCCCATATTTGCCACCCCTGCTTTCTAGCCGTTGAAATGTAACTCCGAATGCGACAAAAAATCTTTCCACCGTCAAGCGTCCGAAAACAACCAGATATCTTCTGCTTCACTTTCATCATCCTGATGTCCTGCTCTCCAAGATTGTTGGTGAACGGGACGGTAAAATCATACATAAAAAGCAAAACACTGTCTCGCTTATCTACAAGCCTGTCCAATAGGTTTTTACCTACCCGCTGTTTCTGTTTTCCTCGTCTATTACCAGGCAATGGCGGTAGATTCTGAATTTTTCATCACCATTCCGTTCTTGATCGCCATGAGCCGGTGACGCGCGGAGCGCGTCACCGGCTCATGGCGATCAAGAACGTGAATAGTTACAATATTTCTTACATATATGTCAAGTTTTACAGCAAAAAAACTTGACAAACCAAGATGTTTTATAGCATCATAGAGTTATGGAGAAAAAACATAAGAAAACAACATCCGTTTCGTTAAGCACGGCAGAAAATGTCCGCAATCAAATTGAAAGCGGAGGAGAGCGCATTTGGAGATTGGACGACTTTAAAAATATGCCATTCACAGCTGTTGCACAAGCATTGTCTCGCCTATCAAAAAAGGGGGTTATCCGTCGGATTAGCAAAGGACTATATTATCGTTCCCGACAAACACCTTTTGGCGAAAGCAAGCCCTCTCCAAGTCAGCTTCATTCTCTAAACATTCAAAGAAAAGAGATTTTCCCAGCTGGTAATGCTGCCTCTAATTTATTGGGTTTTACAACCCAAAACGCAGCAAAAATAGAGGTAGCGACAAATGGGCTCAGCCTCCCTCGATCCATTGTTGGTCAAGATACCATTATTCACACTAGAAGACCTGAATCTTGGAAAAATCTCTCGACAAAAGATGCCGCTCTTCTGGACTTTCTTCGTCAAGGCGGTAAAACGAGTGAACTATCTCCAAAAGAAACAGTAAAGCAACTATTGAAGCATTTCGATGAAAAACATCAATTTGAACGTCTTATTCAAGTTGCAGAATCAGAACCTCCGCGTGTCAGAGCTTTACTCGGAGCTATCGGACAGCAAATTGGTTGTCAAAAAGATATCCTTGTTACTTTGAGAAGAAGCTTAAACCCTCTTTCTAAATTTAATTTTGGAAATTTAATCGCTTTGAAACACGCAAAACAATGGCAAGCAAAGGACCTAAAAACTCATGAAATTATTTGAACATCCAGACTTTGAACAAGCGATTATTCGCACAGCAGAACACTTTCACTCACCAGGCATGAGAGAAGCCATTATAGAGAAAGACTATTTCGTTACAGAAGCCTTGAGAATGATCAATCAATCATCAGGTAATAAGGTCATTTTTAAAGGTGGCACAAGCCTGTCAAAAGGATGGAATATCATTCAAAGATTTTCAGAAGATGTCGATATTTTCTTTGACCCCACTGCCTTTAGTCCTCCATTAGGCAAAAACGCCATCAATCGAGAACTAAAAAAGCTGCGTCAAACTATTGAAGCTCATCCAGGATTAAAATTCATGGAGAAAGATAGTCGTACGATCGGAGGATTTGGACGCTGCGATTATTTTGAATATGTTCAGAGACTTTCAGGAAGAGGAGATATTCGCAATCGGTTACTCATTGAAGTAGGCACAGCAAGTGGTAAAGAACCCACAGAAAGTGTAAAGCTCCAATCGTATTTAGGACAGTTTTTACAAGATGCCGGTATTAGTCTTGGAGCAGAAGACGAATCACCTTTTGTAATGCAGTTGCTACATTTTCGACGAACATTTGTCGAAAAACTGTTTGCTATCCATGCTAAAGTAGAACTTTTCAAAAAAACTGGCTTAGGGATTAGAGGTTACGCTCGCCACTATTATGATCTCTTTTGCCTCGCTGAACGATCTGAAGTTTTGAAAATGCTGCAATCCGATGAATATGAAGACATAAAAAATGATTACGACAAGATTAGCAGAGAACATTTTGATGCAAGCTATATCCCTCCCCAGGATATGCACTTCCAAAAAAGTGATGCGTTATTTCCACCATCACATTTAGAACCCGCGCTTCAAGCCGATTTTGAACAACAATGTCGTATACTGTGTTTTGGATCATTTCCAACTTGGGAACAAGTACTTCAACGCTTTCATGAAATCCGAGAATTGCTTTAGGTCGATGCATATGCACCCCATGACGCACGCGCATATTAGGGAATAAACTCTCTCTTTTTTGCCCAATAAGCAAGCATCCCACGACGTGCAGCTTCCCTACTCTTATCTTTGCCCTCCTGTGTCTTTGTGCCTGTTGATAAACCTCCATGCATTCGACAACGTCCATTAATTGGTTCACCTGTATTAGAATTTACTACGACTGGGGCTTTGCAGGAACGGCCATTTCGGCATTTAGCACCACATAAAGGCCGGTTCTTTTTCCATAAGCTTTCGTTTTTCCAGTGAGCTGAATGATAAATATCTAACATCTGAGCTTTTTTGTGATTGGAATAACTCCACGGCTCCCAAGGTTTATACTGCCATGATCTAACCATAATCAACCCCCATTGATAAGTAAGCTACTTACCACCAATAATGCCCTGCTTCTCTAACCATTATTTTGAATTTTTCATCTTGCTCTTTGTGTTTTCTCATCGCTTTAATAGCCCTCTCCTTTGCTTTATCATTACCTTTTTCTTTGGCTGCAAGCCATCGCCTAACATAATCCACTTACGTGCTATTTGATTTTTGAGCGCCTCAACGTTCTCAAAATCATAAAAATCATACTTGTCCATGTGGACACCTCTAATCTTCTGTGCAACAGTTAAGTTGCAGCGCAGTTGCAATAGTTATTGCATGTTTCAAATCAAAATCCTCTATATCTAAACATGATCTGTTGCGTTGTCGCCGCACTTCCTGTTGCAAATTTTTCTAAAGCGTTGCAAGTTGCATTCTCTAGGGTATGCAACATGCAACACGACGCTGATAGCAACCAAGTCAAAATCATCAATATACTCATTAATATCTGCCTGACCCTCTGAGGTAGCAATATCTCTAATACCAGTCTCTTGAAAATCTGGAGTGATAAGTCTGAAATGCGTTGAATCCAATATTTGGTTCTCAGAAGAGCTGGATATTTGAGCAAGCCGTTCTTGCATTGAGCGCGATGGCATTTCACCGTCAATATACAAAACCCTTTTTGGTTCGGGTGCCTGCCAACCAAATATTGTTCCTCCCGTCGCTACTGCGTAAGCTATTGATAAAGCAACATAGGTCTTTCCAATTCCTCTTGGAGCATAAATCATGGCCAATCCTTGTTCTGGGAGCCATGGGGAAAGAATGAACTTCTTTGGGGCTATTTCCTGTGAAAGAAAAGTTTGAATATCGATTGGTTTCAAATGAGGCTTTCTCGAAAGCTGTTTCTTCACGATTTCGATACCAAAATTCACATGCAAGTCATTAAAGTCAGTAAGGGGTATCCCTTCCTTGAATTTTTGATCCTCTGGGAATATTGGCAATACAACTTTACATTGATGCTTTTTGGCAGCTTCTAATGCTTTCGTTTTACCAGGATTTTTGGGGTTATTGTGGTCATCATCTGCAGCAATCACAATATGATGGCGTGGATACCGTTTCTTGAGATTGCTCATCACTGGATCAATATTGTGGCAACTAAAAGCGACAATAGTGGGCCAACCCGAATCTTCGTAAACAGTTGCTCCTGTGGCATACCCCTCACTGACATAAATGAGGCTGGTAGGTTTGATTTAGCCTATTTGATGATAATTTCCCTGTTGTAATCCATGAATCCTCTTTGTTCCATCAGCTCTAATATACTGAATACCGCAAACCTCTCCCTGACCATTGCAAATTGGCACAACCAATACAGGATTGTCATAATCATCTGTGGAATATCTCAAACCATGAGCTTTCACAGATTTTTTTAATAAATAAGTCCCATGCTCAGGATGCGTGGAAATAGGTGATGCTTGATCCCATAAAATACGAGCATTTTCAGCTCGTTTTTTCTTATCTTCTTCGATCTTTAATTCGATTTCTTTTTTTCGCCTTAACCATTCTTCGCGTATAGCCTGTAACTCGCTTTCACTGTAATTGGCACTTTTATGTTCCCAGGAACTGTATTTAAAACTACCTCCGTCACTCCAGGAGCCATATACACAATTAAAATATGGCGTTCCTCGAATCGACACGCCCTCAAAAGCGATATACCATTCATCTTTCTCCCTCTTTTGATCCCTTGAAAATCGATGAATTTCTCCATCTTTTACAATGGGACCTTGAAATGGAATTCCATGATGAAGCATTTGAGAAAGGCATTCGTTGTCAAGATCAGAGAATGTGTGTTGACTATTACTCTTATCCATTCTTTTCTCCGCAATGCCTCTTCTTAGCTTCCCAATTATTTTTAAAGCTGAATAAAATTCCTGCCTGTAAAGCTTTTTTATGTTTGGGCCTCTTCATCATTTACTCTCTACTTACTTTCAGCGATAAACAGGAGAAGCGCCTTCTCATCCAAAACAATGCGTCGACCTAGTTTCCTGACCACTTTGTCTCTAAAACCGCCGGGATTTTTAAATAAAAGGTTTTTCAGCATGTTTGCGGTAAGAAATGCATATTTCTCTACCGCCTGTTGCTTGGTGAGATATTGTTGGCTAAGTTCGTTCATAAATCTACTCCTTGTTATGTTTACGGATTCTCTTGCCGGAGATTTCCTTAAAAAACCTAAACAAGCCTCATATTGAAGAAACTCAACTATTTTATAATTAGATAATTAAAGCTTTGCAGATTGTTTTAAAATGACGTGCCAAGACTTGAGAAAATGCAGATTTTGGCGACAAACTATTCCTGAAAAATTCGGAGGATTTGATCCCAAATACCCTGTTTTTCCCACCGCCTCTTTTGAATTTCTGCGGCAAAAGCTGTTCTAGGGAAATTTGAAATCAACGCACTTCTTGTTAATCCAAAATTCGCCTGCACAAGAAGCGGTTGTAGGATATCCTCTAAAGGCAATTCACGAGGCCGCCCACCTTTCTTAGATTTAGGAAGGAGCTCCTTAACTTTTTGAATTCTTTCTTTAGTGATCCCTCTAACAGTCACTCGATTATGTTTTTGAATATTAGCAGGAAGAGTTGTTCGCAATTGAATCGGGGTAAGATTCAGCTTGCACCCTTTTTCGTGAGCCTTTTGGCGTGCTTTACGAAACTCTTCATTTAACTGTCCTTTATTGAAAGGACTCCCATCTTCTTGTCGAAACAATAACCCGTCCGAATTTGATTGGGACAAAGCAATTAGTCTTTTTAAGAGATGTTTGGGAACATAATGAACAAAATGATCCTCTCCAGTTGTTCCGTATTTAGAAGTTCTATAGAAAATGATTTGCCAAGGCCCACAGTCGGGTTGATACACAGCCGTCGCCGGTAAGTTAAAGATTTCTTCCCAATAGTACAAGAGGCCAAGTTCTGCAAATATCTCACTGGCAAATTTATATGTCTCGACTAGCAGCTTGATTTTTTGAGAAAGAAATTTAAGAAACTCCTTGAATATCTCGTCATCGATAGGCTTGGAAGGTTTGATTCGGACTCGTTTACTTTTATCCATTCTCAACTCCTTGGAAAATTTGATCGGACATTTTAGCAACAGCGTCAATGGACCTTGATTCGATAAGGTGAGCATAGCGTCGTGTCATGGACACACTCTTATGCCCTAGCAGATGGCCTATTTCTCCAAGAGACAAACCCCAAAACAGGAACAGAACGCATATCGCCGTTTTTTGATTCTCTGATGGTAATCTTTCCTTTACTCAAATCGACATCCATCCAGCGTAAATGTCGGATTTCGTTATAACGGCATCCAGTGGATAGTTGGAGAACTACAAAGGTGAGTAAGTAGGGATTTTCGCTCTCTCTGCAAGCTTTTATGAGAGCTAGCCGTTCTTCAGGACTTAAGAAGCGAGTACGCTCGCGAGACTCCTTTTCTCTGGAAATCTTTTTAACCGGATTGCCTTCAATCCATTCCCACTGTTTCTCGCAAATGCTTAAAACATGGCTCAAAGTAGCAAGATATCTGTTGCAGGTGCTTCCGCTACGTACCACACCCTTTGCAGTGGTTTCAGTTAGTAGTTTTTGCTTCTTTTCTGCGATTAATGATGGGCGAATGTCTTTGAGAAAGTAGTGGCCTAACTCTTTTTCCCACCATTGTAACTGACCTCTTTTAACGACTGAGATTTTTTGCTCTTTGGAATACCTTTGTACGGCCTCTTTGAAGATATGCTTTCTTGATTCAGCGATAAGTTGGTTTTTTCCACAACGCATCTCAGTTTCAGTTTTCTGAATCCAAAGCTTTGCATCGCTTTTTCGATTGAAGTTGGCTGTGAGTCTCGGACCAGCACCTTTAAGTTCCACTTCGGCATAAAATCTCTTGCTGCCATCACTCAAACTTCTTTCCCTAACGTAACCCATTTGACTCCTTTTAACCCGCGAGGAAGACGTATAGTCCTGAGGACGCTACCATCTTCTCTCTTGAGAATTAGCTATTTAAAAGGGAGTGCTAATGTAAAATCCGGACTATATCCGGAATAGACACTCCAAATTGGTACTTCAAAACAATTTTTGAAGCACCCGTTTGGGTGATTTAAGGAAATCTAGAATTCCGGATATATTCCGGATCGTTTACGCCGGCAAGAACGTAAAAGGTTTGGCCAGAACTGGAATCGAACCAGCGACACAAGGATTTTCAGTCCTCTGCTCTACCGACTGAGCTATCTGGCCATGAGTTGAAGAATAGCACCATATGCAATTGCGGCTTTTTCCACAATTGTTTCTTTTTGAGAGCCTTTCTGCAGTATGATTCAAAAGGACGACAAGGACAAAAGGACAGCAGGGACAAAAGGACAGCAGGGACAAAAGGACAGCAGGGACAAAAGGACAAGGACCAAAAGGACTTAAACGACAAAAGGACAATGAGTTACGTCCTTTTGTCCCTTAGGTCGTTTTGGTCCTGCTGTCCTTTTGTCCTTTCGAGGTCATTTCAAAGTGATAAGAAAGTTCCGATATGCATAATGAACCTAATATTATCATGAGAAGAGGCCATGCGATTTTCTTTGGTCCCGCGGGATGAACATTTCTTTGATCTGCTCGACGAACATGCCCAACGCATGGTTCAAAGCGCTAAAACATTCCAGGAAATGATCTCACAATGGTCCCTGCAACATCCTTCAATACAAAAAATCAAGGATCTGGAACGCGAAGGCGATATGACGACTCACGAAATTCTGCACCGGCTGAACCGCACCTTTGTGACTCCAATCGACAGGGAAGATATCCACCTGCTGGCCAAACAACTGGACGATGTCCTGGACATCATCCTCAAACTCACCAGCCGCTTGCAGCTCTTTTCCATTGAGCGGGTCTCGCCTGAGCTGCTCAACCTCTCCGAGATGCTGGTCACATCCACTGAAGTGGTTACAAAGGCTATTTCCTCCATTCGCTACTTGGACCGCCCCCAGCGCATCATCGACTATTGCATTGAAATCAACCAGATTGAAGAGATCGCCGACCACGCTTCGGATGCAGCGATCATGCACCTTTTCAACGATCGCAAAGAGACGCTCGAAGTTCTCAAGTGGAAAGAGATCTACGATACGATCGAAATGGCTATCGATACCTGCGAAGATATTGCCAATACGATCCAAGGCATTGTGGTCAAATATGGATAATCTCGGTTTAAGCCTCGTCGTCTTCTTGGTTCTCGCAGCGGAATTCGTCAATGGGTGGACGGATGCTCCCAATTCAATCGCGACAAGTGTCTCCACACAGGCCTTGCGCCCTTTACAGGCTGTAGTCATGTCAGCTTGTTTCAACTTTTTAGGAGTGCTTTCAGGGACCGCGGTAGCGGAAACGATCGGGACGGGCTTTGTCAATGCTGAGTCAATCAATTTGACAACGATTGGCGCGGCCATGCTGGGCCTGATTCTCTGGGGGATTTTAAACGCCAAATGGGGGCTTCCAATTAGCAAAAGCCATGCCTTAGTTGCGGGTTTGACGGGGGCCGGTTTTGCGACGGGTGGCATCCACGCGCTCATATGGGAGGGGTGGGAAAAGATTCTCATCGGGTTGCTTCTTTCTTCCCTGTTCGGCTTTATGGGCGGCCTCTTGATCATGTCGGCGATTTACTGGATATTCCGCAAATCGAGCCAGGGAAAGGTCAGGGGGATCTTCGGCATATTTCAGATTTTTTCTGCCGCTTTCATGTCGTTTAGCCATGGATCTAACGATGGACAAAAACTGATGGGAACGCTAGCCCTCACCCTACTAGTAAGTGGAGTGATCCCCTCCTTTTACATTCCCTGGTGGGTGATGATCGTATGCGCCCTAGTGATGGCGATGGGTACTTTAATAGGCGGATGGAAAATCATGAAGACGGTGGGTTTTCGCATTACCCATTTGGATACCTCCCAAGGCTTTGCAGCAGAAACGGCTGCCGCAGGCACGATTGAACTTGCTTCCAGGCTAGGTATTCCTTTAAGTACGACGCATACCATCAATTTTGCCGTCATGGGGGTGGGATCCCTTCGGCGTTTATCCGCTGTACGCTGGGGGGTCACGACCAATATTTTGACCGCGTGGGTGATTACTTTCCCCTTTTCAGCTGGGGTGGCTTATGCTACGGTAAGAATTCTAAAATGGTTAGGCTGAGTAATTTCGGGAATTTTTATATGGAGAAATTAATAGGTTTATGTTACCCTTAAAATAAGGGGTTTATTTTGGAGTGTTTTTGCTATGTATAGTCGTCACATCATT
The DNA here is from genome assembly GCA_963801335.1 of uncultured Parachlamydiaceae bacterium. Classification (GTDB taxonomy): domain Bacteria; phylum Chlamydiota; class Chlamydiia; order Chlamydiales; family Parachlamydiaceae; genus CAWDEQ01. The sequence goes on from CAWDEQ010000001.1 coordinate 424,914, forward strand.
AGATTTCTAATTCTATTTTGCTTTGTTTTCACTGCTCTTATTGCAGGAGAACAGGATTTATTAAAAAGGCAAGATGTCGATAAAATCATGGATCAGATTCTTTCGCAACATTTCGAAGACAAGACGGTCAATAACCTGATCATTAAAAAAGCTTTCACCATCTATATCGATCAATTCGATCCGGAGCGCATCTATTTGCTTCAGAATGAAGTACAGCCTTATGAGGATCTGACCAATGCTCAGGTGGCGACGATCTTAGATCAGTATAAAAAGAGCGATTTCACCACCTTTGAAAATCTCAATAAAACCATTCAAAAAGCGATCGATCGCGCACGGAATGATCGGCTGGTGATGGAAAATGACCAAGGGATTTTCACTCAGAAGAAAAAAGTCTCCGATGAAGAAATATTCGATCCTGATTTAAAACAACCCTTTGCCAAGACCTCAGCTGAGTTAAGCCATAATATTCGCAACCACTTTACCCGGTTTGTTGCAGCGGAAAGAAATCGCTATGGCGAAGCTCAGGTGTTAAAGAATGAATCTCGGTTGATTAGCTTCTATGAGAAGGAAATTCGCAACCATGAGGATCAATATCTAGCCACGGATGAAAATGGCCAATCCTTGACGCCGGCGGAACGAGAAAACCTTCTTGTTATCCACGTGCTGAAAGCTTTGGCGAGCAGTCTTGATGCCCATACGACCTTTTTTAATGCCGCAGAAGCTTATGATATGAAGGTGCGTTTGGAAAAAGAATTTCAGGGAATCGGCATCAGCATGCAAGAAAAGCCTGAAGGAGTCTTTATCACAGCTCTTTTGGATGGGGGGCCTGCCAAAAAAAGCGGCTTAGTGAAAGTCAATGACCAGATTATTGAAATCGATGGAAAAGCCGTTTCTGGAATTCCGTTTGAAAAAATCTCTGAAGAGCTTCGCGGGAAAGATGGGTCGACCGTGGTTCTTCTCTTGAAAAGAGAGGCTAATCTCCTGAATGTCAAACTCCAAAGGGCGGAAATCGTCGTCAACGATGAGCGCGTAGATACGAGTTATGATACGTTCGGAAATGGAATCATAGGGAAAATCACGCTCCATGCCTTTTATCAAGGGGAGAATGGGATCAGCAGTGAAAGGGATGTCCGGGATGCAATTAAGAAATTGCAGGCGATAGGCAATTTGCGGGGCTTGATTTTGGATTTGCGCGATAATAGCGGGGGCTTTCTCAATCAGGCTGTAAAGGTCGCTGGATTATTCATTTCTAATGGCGTCGTCGTCATTTCAAAATACTCTAATGGTGATGAACGCTTTTATCGCGATATGGATGGAAAACCTGCTTATACAGGTCCTTTGATTGTTCTGACGTCAAAAGCGACAGCTTCCGCTGCCGAGATTGTGGCTCAAGCTTTACAGGACTATGGCGTTGCCTTGGTCGTTGGGGATGAACATACCTATGGGAAAGGGACTATTCAAAGCCAAACTGTCACGGAAAACCATGGCGGTTCATTCTTTAAAGTCACGGTTGGCAAGTATTATACGGTCTCCGGAAAAACACCTCAGATTGTAGGGGTGAAAGCTGATATTGTAGTGCCAAGCCAATATAGCCATGAACACATCGGCGAGGAGTATTTGGAATATCCTTTGAAATCCGATAAAATTGCTCCCGCTTTTAATGATCCCTTGAGTGATATCGATCCCAACCTGAAACCCTGGTATTTGCGTTACTATACACCTACCCTTCAGCATAAAGTTGATTTGTGGGACAACATGATCCCTCTTCTGAAAAAGAATAGCGAATATCGGATTGCGCATAATAAAAACTATCAGATGTTCCTGAAATTGATCAATGGGGAAAAGATTGTTGATCAATCCGAAGATGCCGTAGATAATGAATACGATGTGCCTAATCAAGACCGTAAGAACTTCGGTTCTGACGATCTGCAGATGGCCGAAGGTGTCAATATCGTCAAGGATATGATCTATTTGCAAGCCAATAATCGGGCCCAGCAGCAATCCACTACAAATACTGCTGCCACAACTACCGCGACGATACCCGCTAGATAATGGACAATGGTTAATGGACCTAATGGACACTAATGGACAATGGTTAATGGACCTAATGGACACCATGGACACCATGGACTATGGTCAAAGGCAATGGTCCATAGTCCATGGTGTCCATGGTGTCCATTAGGTCCATTAACCATTGTCCATTATACGATCCTTCTTTCTTATCCTTGATTTTTGCTGCTAGTCGTTGTATGTTCTGAGGCATGAAAGCAGAAGACACATTCATCCTTGACAACTTTGAAGGACCAGTCGATTTCCTGCTTTATTTAATCCAAAGAAATGAAATCGATATCTATGATATTCCCCTTCATAAAATTATGGAGCAATATTTGCCTACAACAGTGGATACGGGTGCCGAATTCATCAGCATTGCGGCTACGTTGCATTGGCTCAAGAGCAAGATGCTGTTGCCGAAGCATGAGCAGCTTCAGAATGCCGAGGGAGAGGAAATCGATCCTCGCTTTGAGATTATCCACCAGCTGATCGAATATTGCCGCTTCAAAGAAGCTGCCAAGGAACTCGCTTTGAGGGAACAGCAGCAGAATGCCTATTATTTTCGAGGGGCTGACTCGCCTGAAACTAAAAAAAACTTGGGCATCGAGCATCTCACCTTGGATGATTTGGCCAGCCTTTTTAAGCAAATCATGGCAAAATCCGGGCTGAATAAAGGGTTGATCCATGAAGAAGAGTGGAAGGTTTCAGATAAGATTAAGTCGATCAGGCAGCTCCTTAAAGAGCATAAAAAAATGGATTTTGATGTATTATTCAATCCGGAACTTTCGCGCGCGGAGCTAATTGTCACCTTTTTAGCGCTGCTGGAACTGATGAAAATGGGCGATGTTTGCGTCGTCCTACAAAATGGAATCGTTACGATTATGCTGGTATATGGTTAAAGAGATTAATTTATTTGAGCAAGAGATTGGGAAAGCTTGCGATTCCATTGTCCAAGAGGAGAGGCAAGCCCGAAAACAGATCAAACGGGTGATCGAAGCTCTGCTTTTTGCCTCTAGCGAGCCGCTGCCTTTTACTAAAATCCGAGAGGTCACCGACACGATTTATCCGCTCCGTCCTAGGTTTCTCAAAGAGCTTTTGGATGACCTGGCAAACGATTATCTTACCCAGCAGCGCTCTTTCCGCCTGGAGGAAATTGCCCAGGGGTTTATGCTGCGCAGCTGCGAAGAATATAGTCCTTACATCGACTTGCTTTTCCGCAATAAAAGGACGGAAAAGCTCTCCCATCCGGCGTCGGAAGTGTTGGCAATCATTGCCTATCGCCAGCCTATTACCAGGCCGCAAATCGACTCTATTAGAGGAGTCGATTCATCTGGGGTGATCCAAAGCCTTTTGGAGCGGCAGCTCATCGAACCTGTGGGCAAGTTAGAGGCTCCCGGCAGGCCGACTCTCTATGGGATTACGCGCGACTTCCTTAAGCATTTTGGATTGCGCGATGTGAAAGAGCTTCCGGGCATAGGCCACCAAAACAAACTGGCAGGCCAGGGTACACACCACAATGCCGGAGGTGGAGAGGGCCATGCCGTAGGCCGTCAGAATATGCCGCGAGAGGGCGACCCCGATCAGGGAAGCCAGGCAGCCGAAAGCCATCGCTAAGGCGAGCAGGCGTCCCAGGCTATGGGTCAGGAGGCGCGCCGTCAGGGCAGGTCCCGTGATAAAAGCTAATACCATCAAAACTCCGACAGCGCGAAAGGCGCCCACGACCGTGATGGAGACTTGTGTGATGAGCAGATAGTTAAAGAAGAGGGTGGAAAAACCCAACGCCTTGGCGAGTTGCGGATCGAATGTGATGAGTAGATATTCCTTATAAAAGAGTCCAACGAGCAGCAGATTGATGAGGAGAATGATGGCGACGAAAAGGCAATCATCGGGCTGCAAGGCGTCGACATTGCCCATGACGGCTTCAACGCCGATATGGGCATTGCGCGTGAAGAGGGTCACCAAGATGATGCCCATGGCAAAAAGGCTTGTGAAAACGAGGCCTGTGCTGGCATCTTCCTGAAGCTGGATCTTTTTAGTCAAAATCTCCGTCAAGATAGAGGTCACAATCCCCATGCCTGCCGCAGCCATCAGCATTGTCTGCAGGTCGCTCTCTCCTTGCATCATGATGAAGGCGCCGACGATGCCTATCAGAATGGTGTGGGAGAGCGAATTGGCGAGCATCGTCATCTTTCGCAAGATCAAATAGGTTCCAACAAGGGCGGAGGATGCCGCTATGCCCATGAGGACTAAGAGCTGGATTTCATCTGTGGCTAGCTCCTGAAAGCTAAGATTGCCGCTGAGAAAGGCAAAGAACCGCCAGAACAGTTCAATAAAAAATCCGGGGAATGTTTGATCGGAGTAGGGATTCATGCAGGGCCCTCCAGGGAGGGGATCGGCTGCTGATGGGGATCTTTCTTGGGATCATTGAGCAGAAGGGTCAATTCCCGTTCCAGTTCTGGCGTGAGGATGTGTTCCATCTCTTCGGCATTGCGATGGACTTTTTCGATGCCTACCCCCAAATAATCTGCCAAATAGACCTCCCAAAGGCGGTGAAGGCGTATAATGCGCGTGGCGCGGTAGTGTCCTTCGGTGGTGAGAATCAGTCGCTTGTCCTCAGTCCGGCGCACCCAGCCTTCTGCAATCAATCTCTGCAGAATGAAGCGTAGAAAAAGGGGGGAGACGACGTGGTGTCTGGCGATCTCACGGAAAGAAAAGCCTTCGGCATACCAAAGCCTTTTGAGGACATTCTCGCGGGCGCATTGATAGCGGAAACGGACGATGCGGCAAAGGCGCCATAAATACCCTCGTTCAGGGGCCAAGAGCAGGGAAAACAGGCACAAAGAAGAGGCCACTAAGACGATCATCGGACCTGTCGGCAGTCCCAAGCCTATAGCTTTGCCTCCCTCCACAGAAAAATAGTTTCCAAGAAAGCCGCTCACCACTCCGAATAGAGCCGCCAAGGGAAACAACAGATAGAGTTTATTGGTGAACTGCCTGGCAGCTACAGCGGGGGCGATGAGCATCGCTGACATCAGGACGACGCCAACAGAGCGGATGCCGATGACGATGGCCAAAGTGATGGCGACATAAACGAGGGCATCGATCATTCGGGCTTGAATTCCGAGGCTTTTGGCGTAATCGCGGTCAAAAGTGATGACCTCCAATTCTTTGTAAAAAAAGAAGGCGATGCTGACAATGGCAAGCGATAAGATAGCATAAATGTGGAGGTGTTCACTCGTCAACGTAGCGGCTTGCCCATAGAGATAGATTTGGATTTGGCGGTAGAGGAGCGGATAAGAAAATTGGGTTTCGCTAGCAAGGGTGACGCCCACCCCAAAAAAGGAAGCGAGAACAAAGCAGAGGGCTGAATCGCTGCGCAGCTTCATCTTTCTTTCCAAATAATGAATCGTGAATAATCCGAGTAGCGCCGTGACAAAAGCCCCTAGCAGGATGGCGCCTGAGATGAACAGCTCTTCATCTTCGGAAATGCCGATGCCGCCTGCGATTAAGACGCCGATGAGGATGCCTGGATAGGCCGAATGGGATAGCGATTCGCCTACCAGCGACTGTTTGCGCAAGAACACGATGACTCCCACGATGGCAGCCGTCAAACAGAGCAGCATTGTCCCTAGGGTAGGGGCTTGCAAGATGGGATCCAGGAAATAGTCGATCATCACACCAATCCGTGGGATTTGGTTTTGGAAAGCTTTAAAGCTTCGCCCATGAGGATAAAATTCTTTCCATAGGCCAGGTGGAGATTTTCTGCGTTTAAGACCTTTTCTGTCGGACCGCTTGCGATCAAGCGCATATTCAATAAAATGACCCAATCAAAATAGGTTTCGGCTGTATTCAAGTCGTGATGGACGACAAAGAGCGTTTTTCCTTGCGCTTTCAAATGGCGCAGAATGTGGATCAGGGCGACCTCTGTCCCTAAATCGATACCCGTAAAAGGCTCATCCATGAAATAGATATCGGCCTCTTGAAGCAATGCCCTGGCAAGAAAAACGCGCTGCTGCTGGCCTCCGGATAGCTGGCTGATTTGCCTGTCGGCAAAGGCGGCCATGCCCACCATCTCGAGGTAGCGGTCAACAGCCCAGAGGTCAGCTTTTTTGGGGCGCCTAAAGAGGCCTAAACGGCCATAGCATCCCATCAGGACGAGGTCGCGGACGGTGACGGGAAAATCCCAATCCACGCTCTCCCGTTGGGGGACATAGGCGATGCGCTTCCTGACCTCTCTCAAGGGACGCCCAAAAAAATCGACGCTGCCAGCAATCGGTTTGACTAAGCCTAAAGCTGTTTTAATCAGGGTGCTTTTGCCAGCTCCGTTGGGGCCGATGATGCCGACGAGTTTTCCTGAAGGGATCGCAAGCGATATATCCCACAAAACGGGCGTTTTGTCATAATTGACAGTGAGCTGGGTGGTTTGTAAGGCATTTTCATTCATGGACTCATTCATGGCTAGGATGTCCAACTAATTCCTGAGCAATAAGGGCGGCGTTGTGCCGAATCATCTTGACGTAAGTATCCCCATCGCTTCCGGGTCCACCCATGGTATCCGCATAGAGAGAGTTTTGGGCAATTACTACTTTGAGGCCGCTCTTCTTTCCTGCGTCGACGATTTTGCGGATAGAGTCTTTGCTCACATTGGATTCGGCAAAGAGGACTTCAATGCGATACTGCCGGATATGGTCGAGAATGTGCTGTACATCCAGTGTGCTGAGCTGACTATCTGGGGCCAGCCCTTCCGGAGCTTTAAACCTCTTTTCCCACTCTCCGCTCCCCTTTTCCGCGTCCGTTGCCAAATAGGCTCTGGCGAAATAGTTGAAGGCATCATGGCTAGTGACGAGATAGCGTTTGTTCTCAGGTATATTCTGAAGACTACTCCTCAACTCCTCATGGACTTGAGCAAGCTGTTGCATCAGAAGTTCTCCATTTTCTTTGTAAGCAGGGGCATGTTCCGGATCGCGCTTGCTCAAGGCTGCAACGATGCAAGGAACGGTCTGAGACCATAAAGCGACATCCATCCAGATGTGAGGATCGGTCTGCCCGTTATAGGCGAGGATTCGATGGGGATTCTGCCCCATGACATAGCTGCCCAAAGAGACGGCCTTTGGTTGCGCCTCTAGGTAGGCCTTTAAGCTAGGGCCATGTTCCAATCCCAATCCGTTGTAGAAGATCAATTGGGAATAGGCTAAAACTTCATCATCGCCCTTCACAAGCTGATAAGAATGGGGATCCAGCTCTCCAATGATTAACGTATGGCAATCCACATGCACGCCTCCAACCTGCCTGGCTAAATCGTCAATCATAGCCGTCGTGGAAAGGACTTTGACTTTTCCGTTTTCCGCCTTCCACTGCTGCAGTTTTTGCTGCCGGGCCGAAGGAGTTGACCTCGAACAGGCCATCGAAAGAACAACAAGAGCACAAAAGAAAGCGATCCATTTCATGATTCCAACCCCGCCATTTTCCTGAGCAATGCGAACTCATAGATGCCTGTCGAACATCCCTGAGTAAATTGAATGCGGAGCGCATAGCGCCCGACATTAGTCATCTGGACTGCCCGCACATCATCCCTTATCGTTGCGGGATCTACGACTCTCTTTCCTGAGGTCTCATCCACGCAATTTGCACAGGGACAGTTGCGCTGGAGATCGCTTAAGCGGTAGTCTGCAAGGCATCCATCGCTCCATTCAATAGTGAAGGTATGGTTGTCCTTTTGATGGATTTTTCGGATGAGGATATCGCGAGAGGTCATGTCTGAGGCATCTCCTTCCAGCTGACTTTGAAATCTTGAAGGTTTTCTCCGGTTTGTTCTTTGAGGAGCTTAACGCGGGAGACGACCTGTTCAGCGATATCCAAAAGGGCTTTGATTGTGTGCTTGGTGTCGGCATTGGTTTCGTCAAAGAGGGAATCGCCTGTATCTCCACATAAGCAGATCGCCGGATCTAGCGGGATATCGCCGAGAAAGGGAACTCCCGATTCTTTTGCCAGCCTCACTCCTCCACCCTTTCCGAAGATGTACAGCATCTCCTGAGTTTTCCCATAATAAAAGCCGCTCATATTTTCAATGATGCCAATGATAGGCACATGGACTTGTTCAAAGAGGTGCATGGCTTTTCGGACATCCATCAACGCCACTTCTTGCGGAGTCGTCACCATCACGGCACCTGTCAAGTGGGCCTGCTGGCTCAGAGTCAGCTGCACATCTCCAGTACCCGGAGGAAAATCGATCAAGAGGTAATCGAGGGCTCCCCACTCGACATTGTGGATGAATTGCTGAATGAGCCCATTGGCAATCGGAGCGCGTACGGCAGCGGCTTCATTTTCCCTTCTAAAATAGGCCATGGACAGCATTTTAATGCCGCGGCATACAGCTGGAGTGAAAATCTGGCCCTGCTGGGCGGGAAGGAGATCTTCCGGCAGCATCCGTCGAACAGAGGGGCCGTAAATATCGGTGTCCATTATCCCCACCTGATATCCCAGCTTTTTTAAGGCTAGAGCTAAATTAACCGCCACTGAAGACTTGCCGACGCCCCCTTTTCCAGCTGCCACAGCAACGATATGCTTGACCTCTGAAAGAGACCCTTTGGATTTCTTTTCATACATGGGCAATGGCATACTTTTCCTCCCGATAAACTTCTGTATTGTATAAGATTTGATAGATAATAACAAGGTCTGGATTTTGAACTGGATTTTGAACAATTTACCACTGAGATTAGTGAGATCAGTGAGAAGGTGTGAGATAGGGAGAGGATTGTCACAACTTATTTTTTTGCTGGATTCGTTAATTTTATGTTGCATAAAAATCATATAAATCAATAAATTGCCATTAATAAAATAAAGAGCGAACTTCGAAAGGCTCTTTACAAGGGGTGATGGGAAATCCCATCTAAACTGAAAATATATCGAAAAACAATCTTTTAAAGACAAAATAAGGTAGGTAAACAATGAGTTCTGCACAAAAAAATGACAAAAATATAGACACGCTTATACATTCGGCAGTGAAAAAATTGGGAGCAAAAAAAGAAAACGATATCTGTCGTTATCTTCCTTCGCCTACTGGTGGCTATATCCATCATTTTACGATGCGCAAAATGAAGACAGAACAACCTGAACATCTTCATTCTCTCATCACGAAATATATCGTCCAAGTCGACAAACCTGTTTCAGTTCCACCTAAACAGCGAGCAGCACGCGGTTCCCGCAAGCGTAGAGATCAATTCCTCTTCTCTAAGCAAGATATCGAACGAATGCTCAATATGGCCCGGTTGGCCGGAGACAAAGAGATGATCCGCAAATTGACACCGAAAAAAGATTTGAGAACGATTAAAAGAGAACTCATTGCTTCTATCCGCCATGGCAGGGTCGAACAAGATCTTTGGACATGTTATGTCGAATCGGTCAACCATAGCAATTTGCTTGCAAATCCTGCTCTTCAGCCAGCATAACCACCAATCCTACGTGGCAATGGACCTAAAGTCCATTGCCCCTTAATGGACAATGGTTAATGGACCTAATGGACAATAATGGACACCATGGACTATGGACAAAGTCGATGGTCCATAGTCCATGGTGTCCATTAGGTCCATTAACCATGTCCATTTCTTATTTCAGTAGACAGAATGGAATCCCATTTGCTATCCTATTCATTTTAACTAGAGCATATCGCAAGGAAAACATTTCACCATGGAAAAACAAAAACGTTGGCAATTTTATGTGATACTGGTCGTCATTATCCTAACATTTTACAATATCTTACCGACTATCTTCTATTACACAAAGCCTCTGAAGAGTGCTGTTAATGAAGCGCGGGCGGAAAGCATTGCACAACACATTATTTCTCGGGTGGACAGCTTAGAAGAGGAAGCCAAAGGTTGGCTCTATTCGTTTAGCAAGCTCTTAGGGATTAAGCCGAATTCGATTGTTTTAAAAACGGATGATCCGCGCCTGATTGAAGTCTCCTTCGACAATGCTCAAGATGCGGCTCTGCTTAAGCGATTCTTGCCTCGAGCTGGGGCTCTGATTCCCTTTGTGCCGGCTCAGCTTGACCTGTATCCTGGCGCGGAAAGCAATCCCAACACTGTTTTAGTTGTGCGGCAGATTGGGGTACACCTCAATCCCAATGAGGCGAGCCAGCTTTTCCTTTTCTCTTTTAAGAATAATGAAAATGGCGGGGTGTCCGATCTCTATAGGGAAGTGGTTTATGATCGGGCCAGCCAAATAGCCTTAGCTTTCGGCGGTCCATCCCGCAATGGCCTCCTGGTACAAGCTATAGCTCAGAAGGGCGAAAATCCAGAATATGATGATGCGGTGCTTTCCTTGTCAAAGGAGATTGTCGATTTCGATAAGGTTCTAGGGAAGAATGCATCCATTGCAAAGCGTTACTATGCCAGCTTTACCCAGGTGGACGATGCGGACAAGGCCAACTTAATTCAGAAATTTCTAGCGCGTTCTGAGTCTATGATAGCCCGGATCGAACAGCAGAAGAAGAGCTTAGGTGAAAGTAAGTCAGCGGATACGGGCAGCCAACAAACGCTGGCGTTGCTCGATAGCCAAAAAGCTGCTCTGGAAGCTGCTGGTGGGATTATCAGAAAAAATAGTGCCGACTTCAAAGCGGGAGCAAAGCCTCTGACTCTGCCAGCTATTCGCCAGGCGTTAGCACAAGACAAGAGCCAGGAGCAGATCCAAACGCTCAATTTACAAGGGCGCAATCCTTTTGTTGAGTTTCTCTTGATTGACTGGAGCAATGACAAAATCCAGACGAGGTTTTACGAGGATGCCCAAAAAATTCGTTCCACTGAAGGGACATCGGAATCCCAGAATATTGTCAAAGAGAGGCTGAATCAGTTTATCGTCAATGACATCGCGCGCGTTGCCCGCCAAACCGATGAGACGCTCGCTCCCGATATCGAAGGTTTTGCTATTGCTCTCAACCGCCTGAACTCGATGCAAAGCTTTTTGACATTTGACTTGGGTTATTTAGCCTCCAAGCTGAGCAAACAAGTTTTAGATCAGCTGTCTCTCTCCTGGCTTCCTACACAAACTGACCTGCTACGGGTGAACTATCCGATCCATTCTTATGAGGAGTTTAAGAAACTCAAATCGGAAGAACAGAAGCTGGGCTTAGTCGTCTATGCCCCTGCGATGTACAGAGAGGCTCCTCCTGCGGGCTTTCGCACGGGATCGATCTATGTGATTGCTAAGGGAATGGCGAGCATCCTAGAGAAGGGCCGTCAAGCAGGCGAAACTGCCAGCAGCGCTCTTGCCCAGGATGTGAATCAATTGAACAATGTCTTGAAAGCGAACGGCTTCTTCGGTTATCCGGGCACAGCTTACGGCGTAGCTCCGGAATTCAGCAAGGATTACATTTTTGAATTGGATGATTATTACACCAATTTGATCAAGGCGACGCGCGAAGATTTTTCAGTCAAAGGCAGCAAACGCTATGCGGTTCTGGATTTTAGCGATGTCGAGCAGAGGATCCTGACCCAGAATCAAATCGACGATCGGGAACAAGAAGATCTGTTGAAATGGTATGAGGAATACAATGCAGCTCGGGTTGACCTGAATCCTGGAGCCAAGTACCAAGTGCCCTCTCCGACAAAAAATCCGTATTGGGAGAACTTCAAGCTCAGTGTGGTGAAGTATTTCCGCGGGGATGACCGCAAAATCATCAAGTGGGGTTTGGACCTTTCTGGAGGCAAAACGGTGCGGATTGGCCTGCGCGATCAAAATAATCGTCCGGTGACAAATCCCGAGGACATCAAGCAAGCAGTCAATGAGCTCTACACTCGGGTCAACAAAATGGGTGTAGCCGAGCGCACGATACACATCGAGAATAACAATATCATCCTCGATTTTCCTGGATCGCAAAATATGTCGGCGACAGAATTGGTCAAGGCATCGGCGATGTACTTTCACATCGTCAATGAAAAATTCACACCCTCGAATACAGCTTTAGCGGACACCGTCAACCAATTCCTGCAAAATGTATGGAATGAAGCGGTGGTGACCAATCGCAAAGACATTGAAAGCATCAATGATATTGCGTGGCAGCACTTAGGCGGGGATACCGTAGCAGGGCAAGAGACGCTGCCCCGCACGGAGCATGCAAAGCTGCTCTATGATAGCGGCCTTCGCCTCGCAAACCCGAAAGAAAAATCTGTCAGCAACGCTTTCAATGATACGCTCTCTTCGATAGGCCTGATGCGCGGAGAAGATTTCTCCGAGTGGGAAGGGCAAACGCATCCGCTCAGGGTCATTTTCCACAACTATGCCTTAGAAGGCTCAAGCCTGACGAACATTCAAGTGGGATATGATCCTAGCGAAGGGAACATCCTCTCCTTCAATATTAAAGGCTCCTATGAGTCCAAAGATCGCGTCGGCAACCCCCGGGATGATTTCTATACGTGGACTTCCCAGTTTTCCGAAGACAAGATCGCCGGCACACCGAAAGAGATCTATACCCAAGGCAGAGGCTGGAGGATGGCGGTCATCCTCAATGATACGATCATCACCATGCCTGCCTTGCGCGCTGCTTTGCGCGATGGAGCCACCATTAGCGGCCGCTTCTCCCAACGCGAAATTAACCAATTGGCAGCCGATTTGAAGGCGGGATCGCTAAGCTTTACTCCGAAGATCTTATCGGAAGAAAATGTCAGTCCAGAGCTTGGAAAAGAGGAGCGGACGAGAGGGATTTTAGCCGCCGTGGTGGCCTTAGGACTCGTCGTTGTGGCGATGGTCGGCTACTACAAATTCGCTGGAGTTGTCGCTTCCTGCGCTGTGCTCTTTAATATCTTGATCATGTGGGGAGTATTGCAAAATATTGGATGGGTCTTGACCCTGCCTGGCATTGCGGGTATCGTCCTTACCATTGGGATGGCGGTCGACGCCAACGTCTTGGTCTTTGAGCGCATCCGCGAAGAATTCGGCATCTCTGGCAGGATTGCATCCGCCATTCAAGCCGGATATCGGAAGGCCTTCAGCGCCATTGTTGACTCGAACATCACCACGATCATCGCGGCCTTGATTTTGATTCAATTTGACTCAGGACCGATCAAAGGGTTTGCCGTGACCTTGATCATCGGCATTCTCTCCTCGATGTTTACAGCGCTCTTCATGACCCGTTATTTCTTTGCTGGCTGGGCACAAAATCCCAAAAACAAAGAGCTGAAAATGGCGCGGTTCATTGGCCAAACCCATTTTGATTTCTTGGGCAAAGCCAAAAAGGCGATTATCATTTCGTGCCTGATTATGCTTGTTGGGACCTTTTTGTTTGTCTCCCAATGGAAGACCATGTTCGGCATGGACTTTACGGGTGGATATTCCCTAAATGTGGAGTTCGTGGAAAAGCCGGACAATCCCAATTATCGTTTGCAGGCGACGGAGGCTTTGCTTGCCCATGGCGCGACAACTAATGACCTGCAAATTAGGGAGCTGAGCAAGCCGAATATGCTGCGCATTCAGCTCAGCACGACAATGGAAGAGCCGGGACATCCCTTCTACCAGCTGCCGGAAAGCTATCCAGAAGGCCAATACAAATTTGAGTATCTGCGCAATCCGCGCATCGTCTGGGTGGTCTCGGCATTAAACGATGCTGGCCTGCAGGTAGTGCCCACGCAGTTAGAAACTTTAAATCAACATTGGACGGTCATCAGCGGCCAGTTCTCTGATGCGATGCGCAACAATGCCGTTATCGGTTTGGCGATTGCCTTGCTCAGCATTTTGATCTATATTACTTTCCGGTTCGAGTTCAAATATGCCGTTGGAGCGGTGGTTGGTTTAGCCCATGACGTGATCATCACGCTAGGCATTCTGGCTTTGTTACATAAGCTAGGCATGCCTGTGCAAATCGACCTTCAAGTCATTGGCGCCATCATGACCATTATTGGTTACTCGTTGAACGATACGATCATCGTCTTTGACCGCATCCGCGAGGATATCAAGATTCAACGGAAAATGAGCTTCCATGAATTAGTCAACCATGCCTTAAATGTCACCCTAAGCCGAACGATGATGACCTCCGGAACGACGCTGCTCGTGCTGCTAGCGCTGGTTCTGTTGGGAGGCAAGACGATCTTTGCCTTCTCGCTCGTCATGACTATTGGCGTGATTGTGGGGACCCTGTCCTCACTGTTCATAGCCGCTCCGGTCATGATTTACTTCCACGATAAGGAAGAGCGCGACCACAATCATAACTATGGCATGAAAAAAGCCTAGAGGGAGTCCTCAAATGCATTCCTGGCATGGCCATCCTGAATCCTCTCCCTTGTGGATCTATCCCAAAAATGATCCGCAATGGAAGGAACGCATCACGAAAGAATTCAAGATCCATCCTGTAACGGCGCAAATTCTGGTCTCGAGAGGTTTTACGACGCTAGAGGAGATCCATGACTACTTGTATGCCAAGCTGCCCGACCTCTATGATCCGTTTCTCATGGCGGAAATGCCTCAAGCTGTAGACCGCATCTGCCGCGCCCTCTCCAACAAAGAGAACATTCTGATTTATGGGGATAACGACGTCGATGGAATGACCGGGACTGCTTTGCTGACCGAATTTTTGCAGTTCATCGGGGCCAATGTCTTCTTTTATGTGTCAAACCGAGGGACGCTGCGTCAAAGTCTGATTGTCGAAGCCTTAGAATATGCCTTAAAAAACCAATGCAAGCTTCTCATTACTGTCGATTGCGGCATCACTGCAGCTGTGGAAATAGCTAAAGTCGTCGAACAAAATGTCGATGTGATCATCACGGACCATCACGAGCCGACGGATAAGATCCCTCACTGCATCGCGACTCTCAATCCCAAGCTCGTCAGCAACTCCTATCCCAATCGCGATTTAACTGGCGTTGGGGTTGCCTTTAAATTGGCCCACGCGATCACCAACCAACTCGTGAGCGAGGGCAAGTTGTCGCCAAAAAAGATCGACCTTAAGCGCTATCTCGACCTCGTGGCTCTGGGAACGGTTTCGGATATGGGATCTCTCCTAGGCGAAAATCGGATTCTCGTTTCGTATGGCCTGCGCCAAATGCGCGCTTCGAAACGCATCGGTCTCGCCAAGCTAATTTCCATCTCCGATGTGGATACTAATGAGATTTCAACCTTCACCATTGCCTCTAAAATTGCGCCGCGCCTCAATAGCCTGGGCCGCATCGACGATCCCCAAAAGGGAGTCGAAATGCTTCTCATCCGCAATAGTCAAACGGCGGAAAAGATGGCGGTGGAGCTCGATCTCAATAATATCGAAAGGCAGAAAATCGAGAGAACGATGTCTTCCGATATCGAAAGTATGATCACCCAAAATCCCGAAATTTTAAACCGAAAAGCCATCATCATGGCCTCCCCTAATTGGCATCCGGGAGTCATCGCCATCCTTTCGACCCGCATTTCCAAACACTTCAATCGCCCAACTGTCATGATTGCCATTGACAAAGAGATCGGCAAAGGCTCCCTCAGGTCGATTCCGGAATTTCCTCTGCTCAACGTCCTCAAAGATTGTTCGGAACTCCTCCTCAACTTCGGTGGACATGATTTTGCAGCGGGACTCACAATCAAGGAAACAAATATCGAAGAATTCAAGCGCCATTTTTTGTCGGAAGCCGACAAGAAGCTCGGCGATAATGACATCATGACAAAGCTCTATCTCGATGCCGAAGTCAAATTCCATGAGCTCACCTTTGACTTCATGGAATCGATTCGCTTGCTAGAACCTTTCGGCAACGAAAACCCACAACCCGTCCTCTATACAGATGCTAAACAGGCGTGGCCTCCAAAAGTCGTCGGTAAGACTCACTTAAAATTGTATCTGGAACAGGGCGACCGCATGCTGGAAGGCATCGCCTTCGGGAAAGCGGACCATAGCCCTATGCTTAGAAAGCGCGATCTCACGTTAAGGGTCGCGTTCACCCCACAAATCAATGAATTCCAAGGACCTAGCATCCAGCTCATGATCCGTGACTTCAAGATCCTCGATTAGCAATGTTTGTTTTATTAATTACCACTGAGATCACTGAGAAGGTGTGAGATCAGTGAGAAAAGATGAAAATTGAGGAGAATTAAGCTAAGAAATACCACAAAACTTGAGAATAGCAATCTCTCCCGATCTCACACCTTCTCAGTGATCTCAGTGATCTCAGTGGTAATTTGTGCAAAACCAACGCGGTACAAAGTGCCAAGCGTTTGACATGTTTCACATGTCAAAACGCTCGCCCTAAATTAACCCGCTTTGCGAGCTTTTTTCTTCAAATGCGCTTCTTGGTAGAGCTTCACATCATCCGAGTGAATCACCCAAGCAGCCCCGCGGCGATGAGCCTTCAGCATACCGACGCGCGTCGCATAATAGATTTTCTGGGCGGGAACGCTCAGCATCTTAGCGACTTGATTAACGGAAAAGTAACCTTTATTGTTGTCAAAAAGCAACTCTCCATTAAACATAGACTTAGCGCGAGAATACTTCTGCTTGCGATACATTTCGAGATCATCGAGATGGATCGTCCATCTTGTTGTCTCTTTTCTCGCTTTCAACTTATTGAGCTTAATTGCGACATAAATTGCCTGCCGAGTTACTTTATTTAACTTTGCAGCTTCTGTTATCGAGACCAGTTTATTTTCGGGCTGGTCCTTTACGTTGTCCTTATTTCTAGACATTGTTAAACCTCCATGTATTTTGTGATTTTATCAAAGTTGGGAAACTTTACCATCTTTGAATCTTCCATTTTTACATAAAAACAAATTGAAATCAAGCTTTTCTTTAAACTTTTTGAAAAATTTTTGTTTGCCCTGGGAAAAGAGGCTGTAGGAACGGAGATGAAATTTAAGTCTTTTAGCCTCAGAATAGTACTGAAAGCTTCTTTCGAAAAAAACCTGGAAAGAAACAGCCGAATGAGGTAAAATTTTACTAAAAGAGGATATCTATGCAACGCTTTCTATTTTTCCTGGTTATTTTGTGCCTCCCGGTTTTCTCACAAGCAAAACTGCCGGAGCTCACCCCTCAAATCGTGACCGAAAAGATGGATGAGATCATGAAAGCCCATGCGACATACAAATCATTGAATCCCATGCTCATTCAAAGGACCCTCCAAAATTATTTAGAAGAGCTCGATCCCACCAAAAGCTATTTTATAGAATCCGATATCCATCAGTGGCTACAGCCCACAGACGCGCTCCTTCACCAAATCCTCTTCGATTATAACCGGGACAATTTTAGAGTCTTTGAGCAGATCCATCAGGCCATGATCAAAGCGATGCTGCGCCGGAACGAGCTTGAGAAGAGGATTGACTTAGCAGAGCTGCCGAAGAAGGTCAACCCTGAAGAATTTAAGGACATGAAATGGGTCAATACCGAAGAAGAGCTTTTAAACCGCATCATCCGCATCAAAGCTTTGCAAGTCGAAACAGCCGCAAAACTCAATGAAGATGTGAAGGAAAAATCCTTGCAGCGCATCGCAAAACGCCAAAAAAAATATGAAGAAGAGGTCATGACTGATGATCCCGTCCAAAGGCAGCGCTTCATCTTGACGAATGTTCTCAAAGCGATGGCTTCTTCCTTGGATGCCCATACAGCCTATTTTACCCCGGACGAGGCAGCGCAGTTTATGATCAGCGTGCAGCAGCGCCTCTTTGGGATTGGAGCCCAGCTGCGCGATGATATCAATGGCTTTACAGTCATCAAAATCATCGATGGAGGCCCTGCCTCCAATAGCAAAGAACTCAAGCTGAAAGACCGCATTATTGCTGTGAATGGCGAGCCCGTCGTGGGCATGGATATCATCGATGCTGTGGATCTGATCCGAGGCGAAGAAAATACCCCTGTAGTTCTTACTGTGATTCGCGAGGTAGGCGAAGGCAACGATAAGCATGAAGAAAAACATGATATCACACTCAAGCGGGGGGAAGTCGTATTAAAAGAAACGCGCTATGAAACAAGTTACGAGCCCTTTGGGGATGGGATTATCGCCATCATCAAGCTTCATTCTTTTTATCAGGACCCTGAAAGTTCATCGACACAGGATTTAGAGCAAGAAATTAAAAAATTAAAGTCCGACCATAAAGTCAAAGGAATCATTTTAGACTTGCGTTACAATTCGGGAGGCATGCTCTCGCAAGCAGTAGGGGTGACGGGCTTATTCATCACGAAGGGGGTCGTCGTTTCGATAAAAGACGACACCAACACCATCCAGCACCTGCGCGATGTCGATGGACAAACAGTCTTTAAAGGCCCTTTGATCGTCCTCATCAACCGCAGCAGCGCCTCCGCTTCGGAAATTGTCGCCGGAACCCTGCAGGATTATGGCAAAGCCCTTATCGTCGGAGATGACCACACCTATGGAAAAGGAACGTTTCAAACGTTTACTCTCAATGATCCAAAAAAGACATCCGTCAATCCTCAAGGAGAATACAAAGTGACGCGAGGCCGCTATTACACCGTTTCGGGCAAAACCCCCCAGCTCACGGGAGTCTCGTCGAGCATCCTTGTGCCGGGAGCTCTTTCCGAAATGGATATAGGAGAAAAATTTGCAAAATATCCTTTGGAAAACGACCAGATCAAACCGAGCTTTAATGATGATCTTTCGGATATCCCTTTTCTGCAAAGGGAGAAGCTGAAATTTTTGTATAAGTTTGATCTGCAGCCCGTCGTCCATATCTACGATCCCTATGTTGAGGCCTTGAAAACGAACTCCTCTTACCGCATCGAACACAATAAGAACTATCAAAACTTCTTGAAAGAGATAAAGAAAAAAGACCTCGAAGATGAGACTCAAGATCAGTTTGGACAAAATGACCTGCAGCTCATCGAAACCACTAATGTCATGAAAGACCTCATTTTGTTAATGGAGCCGATGGGTGCGAGGTAGCCAGAATATTCTGAATTCTGTATTCTGTATTCCACAATTCCATGCATGAGGTTAACAAAACAATGACTGTACGCGTCCGCATTGCCCCGTCGCCAACGGGAGATCCCCACGTAGGCACTGCCTACATGGCATTATTTAATTTAATATTCGCCAAACATCACAATGGAAAATTCATCCTGCGCATTGAAGATACCGACCGCACGCGGAGCCGACCCGAATATGAAGAGAATATCTACAAAGCGCTTCATTGGGCTAATATCCGCTGGGATGAGGGGCCCGACGTGGGAGGCCCCTTCGGCCCCTATAGGCAATCCGAACGCTTTGACCTTTACAAAACCCATGCCTATGACCTTTTAAAAAAGGGAAAGGCCTACAAATGCTTCTGCACCGCTGAAGAGCTCGATGAAATGCGCGAACTAAGCGCCAAGCAGGGCGGACGGCAAGGATATGATCGGCGCTGCCGCAATTTAAGCCCTGAAGAAATTCGGCAGAAAGAAGCCGCCGGATTGTCCTATGTGATCCGGTTGAAGATGCCCCTTACAGGCGAATGCGTCTACGAGGATGCGATCAAAGGAAGAATCACCTTCCCTTGGGCTGATGTCGATGACCAGGTTCTGTTGAAATCCGATGGATTCCCCACCTATCATCTGGCTAATGTCCTCGACGATCACTTAATGCAAATATCGCATGTCATCCGCGGAGATGAATGGATGAGTTCGACGCCGAAACATGTCTACCTCTATGAAGCTTTTGGATGGGAACCCCCAGTCTTTATGCATATGCCCCTCTTATTAGGCAAAGATGGCAAGAAGCTGTCGAAGCGCAGAAACCCCTGTTCCATCTTTTATTATCGCGATAGCGGATATCTTCCTGAAGCCTTTGTCAACTTCCTAACATTGATGGGCTACAGCATGACGGGAGATAGGGAAATCTACGGCCTCGAAGAGATCGTCCGGGAATTTGATCCCAAGCGCATCGGGGTCTCTGGAGCTGTTTTCGATGTGCAGAAGCTCGACTGGATCAATCAGCAATACATCATCAAAAATATCCCTGAAGACCAGCTGTGGAACCGTTTGCGCCAATGGAACTATAGCGACGACTACATGAAAAAGCTCATTCCCCTATGCCACACGCGCATCAAGACTTTCGGCGACTTCATGGAGCTCTGCGACTTCTTCTTCATCAACAACCTGAAGTACACCCCAGAACTCTTTGCCAGCAAAGGGATCGCGCCTGAACAGGCCTGCTACCTCCTGCAAGGGATGATTTGGCATATGGATCAAAATGAAAACTGGAGCAGTTCCGGAGTCAACCAAGCCTCCCGCGATGTTGCTGAAATCTTGGGCGTCAACCATAAAAAGGTCGTCATGCCTCTCCTCTTTGCCAGCCTGATGGGAAAGCTGCAAGGCCCTCCCCTATTTGACTCGGCGGGCATTCTGGGAAAAGATAGGACGCGCGCCCGTTTGCTCAAATCCATCGAGTTTCTCGGCGGCATCTCAAATAAAAAAGGCGAACTCCTGAAAAAAGGTTGGGAAAAGAAAGATTGTAAAGAACTTCTTTCTCTACCTGGCTAGATGCCGGTATATAATCCTATGGAATCCTTTTTAGCTTACATTTGTGAACATGCACTTCAGGCCCCTTATATCATTTTCCTGCTCCTGCTACTGGCAGGATTTAATGTTCCTATCAGCGAAGATCTCATGCTGCTTATCGGAGGCATCATCGCCAGCACGTGCATTCCCGAACATACCCTTTATCTCTATATTTGGATTTTCTTCGGTTGCTGGCTCTCGGCCTGGGAAGCCTATTGGGTCGGGCGCTTGCTAGGTCCAAAGCTGTACACTATCAAATGGTTCAGCCATATCTTGACTCCCCATCGCATCGAGCGGCTGCATTACTATTATGAAAAATTTGGGGTCTTAACCTTTATAGTAGGACGCTTTTTCCCCGGAGGAGTACGCAATGCCCTATTTATAACTTCGGGATTAGGTAAAATGCCCTTTTTGAAGTTCATCAGCCGAGATTTCGTCGGATGCCTCATCTCGACTTCCGTCATTTTTTCTATCGGCTATCAATTCGGTGAATACCATGAAAAGATCTTTCATTTTTTCAAAATATATAACGAAACTGCTTTAATTCTATTAGTAGCTATCCTAGCTACAATCGCTCTTCTCATCTGGAAAAGCCGAAAAAACAGCAGCGATTAATGGACACTAATGGACACTAATGGACAATGGTTAATGGACCTAATGGACACTAATGGACAATGGTTAATGGACCTAATGGACACCATGGACACCATGGACTATGGACCATTGCCTTTGACCATAGTCCATGGTGTCCATGGTGTCCATTAGGTCCATTAACCATTGTCCATTAGTGTCCATTAACCATTGTCCATTTAAAAACGGGCTAGTCAGGAACGAAAAGATGCGTTACAATTGTCCTTAAGGAAGATCTAAGCATGTTTAACATTCCCAATATTCTCTCTCTTTGCCGCTTGCCATTAGCCTTTATCTTTCTGAAAGAGAACATCATGCTACGCTTGCTTGCTCTCATTTTAGCGATGATTAGCGATGGACTAGATGGCTATTTGGCACGGCGCTACAAGATTATTACACGATTAGGGACTCTTTTAGACCCTATTACGGACAAGTTCTTCGTTTTGTTCGTTTTAAGTGTGATGTTAAATGAGAGTCGCATTACCCTATGGGAAGCAGCGGCCTTTCTCTGCCGCGATTTCTCCGTGGTGCTTTTTGGGATTTATCTCGCCTTTAAGGGATATCTGAAAACCTATCAATTCCGCGCCATCTGGTGCGGGAAAGTCACCACGACATTGCAATTTACAATCTTGCTCGCTTTGACTCTCCAGTGGAATGTGCCACTATTTGCCTACAGCCTCTTCATCGTACTTGGCCTTTTGGCACTTACGGAATTGTATCTAAGTCCCTATGTAGTGCTCGATCGAACACTGGAAAAGAACAGGATTACCGACTTGTCGTAGCAACAACTTGTGGTTGTTCCTGCTCGCCTTCGGGCTGCTGCCACTGTTCCGTTTCGACACCCTTCTGTTTCTGCTCAGCAACCAGCGCGTTGAATTGGCGGCCAAGGGAACGCGTCGTCATGACCCACAATGCAATGACTCCCATCAAAATCGCACCGACGAAAGGGGCGCTGCCGCTGACCGTGACGAAGATGAGCAATAAGCCCTGATGAATCAGGGAGCTGCCCGACTTGCCTAGGCGAGATCCGACCCCGTCGATAGCAGCTTTTCCTTTGAGCTTACATTCGTGCCCAAGCGGAATAAAGGCCATCTCTTTCGTCGTATCAAATACAGAATACTTAGCAGCCTTACTCAGACAGTTTTGCACCGCCCCGATGATGACGCTGAGAGCCAGCGGAGTTAACCCGGTGAGGACAATCATCGGACCCGCTAAGGTATCTTCAAACAACACAAACGAGAAAAAGGCTGCGGAAGTAATAAACATGATCAAGGGTGTTATTAATGCAATGCGCGTCCATCCAAACTTCGCAATCGTACGCGCTAAGAAGAGGGAAGTAATGGTGGAGAAGATCCCCATCAGCGTCGTTAAATTGTTTGTTACATAGTTGTAATCGGAAGAGGAGGGATAAAGGTGCTGAAGCCGATCCTTCCAGACCACTTCAACCAGGTTGATGACGAGATTATAGCTCACCACCAGAACAGCAATGCAAATGAGATAGCGCGAATTGGCAAGATAGGCAAAGCTATCTAATAGTGAAAGCTTACCCTTTGCTTTTGTTTCTCGTTTAATCTCATGCAAATCATGATAGCTGGGATCGGTCAATACATTGCGATTCATCCAGCGGAATAGCCCCATGGTGATCACGCCAGAAGCAACAATCAGCAACACTTGGACCATCGTCGTCTGCTCCCACGAGGTCCTGCCAAAAGGGAGATTGATATTGAAGATTTCCCCTTGGGAAAAATAGTTGGCAGCCTGCGGAGCAAGAATAGCCGCGACATTCGATGCAATCCCAAAAACACTATAAAAGCGGCGCACTTCCGATATGCGCGTGATCTCGTTGGCAAAACCCCAGAACAAGACGGTTAAAATCATGGTGCTCCAGAGCTCCGACAAAACATAAAATGCGGTCGTCGTCCAATTGCAGCACATCGCGATAAAGCCTTTAAAACCAGCGGGTAAATGCTCTTTTAAGACGACGGCCAAACCAGTCGGATGCAGCAGGTCCTGCATTGGATACAGGACAAAAGCGAATAGGCAATAGAAGGTGAGAAATCCGGTCGTCATAATATAGAATACTTTTTCCTGACTATACCGATTTGTCAAAGCAGTAAAGACAAAGGTCATTAAAACAGCCGTCGGGAGGAGAACCCAAACCTTGATAAAAGGAATGACTTCGGCGCCAGAGGCCGTGACGACGATGGAATCTTTAAGGTTGCGCAAGATGCTATAATTAAAGCAGATCAAGAAGAGCATGAAAATCATGGGAAGAACTTTTCGATACTCATATCGATAAATCGGCCAAAGATTCGACCGGATTGGGCCAAAATCTGAATCAAT
Source organism: uncultured Parachlamydiaceae bacterium (assembly GCA_963801335.1). Classification (GTDB taxonomy): domain Bacteria; phylum Chlamydiota; class Chlamydiia; order Chlamydiales; family Parachlamydiaceae; genus CAWDEQ01. Next base: position 448,384 of record CAWDEQ010000001.1, read on the forward strand.
TTGTCTTGACATTTGCCAACCTTTGTAAGTAATAATTTAACAGATTTCTCATTTTTCGGCTACTAAAAAATCTTTACAACTCAAGTTAATACTTTTTGTTCTTTTAAACCTTGAATCAAGTAAGGCGGCTGGGCTAGCGGCTCATCTAATACATCGGGCAACGGTTTCAAAGCGGTAATTTCATTAAATTTCTTACCTAAAATTTTAACGGCGCTCATCCACACGATAATAATGACAAAGAGAAAACCCGCCACATAGGGTGCAGAAGCGGTAATTGTTTTAAAGGGCAACAGCAAGCTTTGATGGATAAATGAGCCCCCCGATTTGCCAAAGCGCGAGCAGACCCCATCAATCACAGCTTTTCCCTTAATTTTGGAATCCGAACCCAATGGGACAAAGGCCATCTCTTTAGTCGCATCGAACACGCTATATTTAGAAGCCCGGCTTAAGATGTTGTTAGCACTTCCAAAAAAGACCACGATGGCCAAAGGAGACGTTCCAAACAGGGCGAACATTTCTAGGGAAAAATAATCTTTTAAAAACAAGAACGTGAAAAAACCAGCGCTAGTCGTAAGCAAAATGAGCGGAGCCAATAAAGCCGTAAATGTCCAGCCGCATTTGCGAATAGAATTCCCCGAGATAAAAAGAGCCGTGCACGTGGCGATAAAGCCAATGATCAAGACGACGTGGTTCATATAAACGCTGTAATCATTGGGATTGGGATAGAGGGCTTTGACTTCATTTTTCCACACTACTTCGACGAGATTGATGACGAGATTGTAAGAAATCACAATGACCGCCAAACAAACCAAGTAGCGCGATTTCATCAGAAAGCTGACCGCCTCCCCCATCGTCAGTTTTCCTTTGATCTGATTGGCTTTGACAGCATCTTGAGGATCATAATAACGGGAATCTGTCAACACCTCCCGATTCATCCAACGGAACAAAAACATCGTCGCCACACCGCTGAGAATGATGAGGAGGGTAAGCCAGAAGGCAGACTGATCCCATTTTGTTGCTCCAAAAGGTAATTGGGGATTGAAATCAAGCTGGCTCACATACACGGACACAGCACCCGCAGCTATTCCTGAAAGGTTGGCACCGATTCCAAGCAATCCATAGAACCGCTTAGCTTCATAGATACGGGTTACCTGATTAGCAAAACCCCAGAAGAGAACGGAAAGGATAATATTGCTCCACAGCTCAGCCATGACATAAAATAGGGTGCAGGTCCAATTGCGGAACATCGCGATAAAACCCTTGCAGCCTGCAGGCAAAACAGTCGTTAGATACTCTGCCGATTCATTGGGATGCAAAAGATCCCGATTGGGGTACAAGACAAATGTATACAAGGAATAAAAAGTGAGAAAACTGCCAATCATGATATAGAAGACATTTTCTTGGGAAAAACTATTCGACAGGCGAGTGAAGACCCAGGTCATGAGGATGGCTCCGGGAAACATCACCCAGACCTTGATAAAGGGAATCACTTCAGCCCCCGAAGAATCGGCATACATCACCACAACATCCTTCATCGTCCTCAGAATATTATAATCAAAGGAGACGAGGAAAAAAATAAGGAGCATGGGAAGGAGTTTCTTCAGTTCATAGGCATGTACAGGCCAAAAATAGCGCCGCCACCGATTAAATTCAGATGGGCTTTGAGAAGACGACTCACTGTCGACTTTTGACATATGCCTTATCCCTGGGAAGCAATAGTTATATAGGATCTCAGTTATATGTGCAAGGCAAAAGCATCTCCCTATTCGAGACCGAGCCCTTCCATTTTCGAGATCGAGACAATTCATTTCGAAACCGAGCCTTGTCCTTTCGAGACCGAGACCGAGACCGAGACCGAAAATGCCAATCGAAAGAAAAACTTACGTGTTATTCATAAATCATCTCCCCCTTTCAGATACTTGACGAATGCATGGTCAAAATCGGATAAATATTCGCGGTTTTGATCTATGCGGTATTTCTCATACTCCTCTTTCGCTTTTGCAAGGGCCATATTATGAGAAATCTTTCCAGCATGTCGTAAAATTTGCTGGTCAGTAAGATTAAGAAATTTTTCTACTTGTTTCAACCAGTCTTTCATTGTCATAACCTGTTGGTTCAACGCCCGCAGTTCAGCAAAGTCAATAAACATGCTTAGCCCATATTCTAAAATGCGTAGCTTTGATGGAATTTACACGATAACCCACTGCAATCGCGGCATCCAAATTATAAACTTCTATTTCGCGCGTGATTTCACGTTGACCCTCAATTTGAACTTTTTCCATTTTGGAAACAGTTGCCTCGGGACTCAATTCCTTCGTGGCGTAAATATTTTTTAGATGCTTAGAAATTGCGGGTATTTTCACCCCAAAGAGCTCAGCCATAGTCTTTTGGGTTAACCAAAAGTTATCTTGTGAAAAAAACACATCGACGGTCACTTTGCCATCAGCAGCAGTGTAAAGAATCACTCGCTCTTGATTATTTAACTCTAATTCATTTTTTATGAATGCCTCCATAGTTTCCAACTTGGCTTCAATTTTTACCCGATCCTCGTCATCTTTCTGTTGATTTGATAGAATTTTATTTTGCGTAAGTTTTTTTTCAGACATTTGTGTAGCTTCCCATTTTTTTTAAAAGAATCTTAGAGAAAAATAGTAATTTCGATCCATCTTCAGTTGATATTCGGGCCGAAACCGAACAAAAGGTTTAGTTAGGATAAGGCATCGATGCCGGGCAGGTGGCCGAACTCGATATATTCGAGGGAGGCACCGCCGCCAGTGGAAATGTGTGTGATTTTATCAGCAACGCCCGTCGCTTGCAACGCAGCGACCGAGTCCCCTCCCCCAACAATCGTGACAGCTTTGAGCTGAGCCAACACTTTGGCGATGGCGTTTGTTCCTTTCGCGAAAGCAGGGATTTCAAAAACTCCTAAAGGGCCATTCCATAATATTGTGGCTCCATTTTTGAGATAAGCCGCATATTTTTCGATGGTTTTTGGTCCTATATCAACGCCAGCCATATCTGCAGGTATTCCTTTTTGGACATCGATAATCTCCGTTTTTGCTCCTGCCGCTATTTTGTCGGCGACGACGTTATCGACGGGCAATAAGATATCCACTCCCCTCTTTTTAGCTTCGGACAATATTTCCTTAGCTTGGTCGACCAAATCCTCTTCGCATAAGCTTTTGCCGATGGGAATACCTTGCGCGCGATAAAAGGTATAAGCCATGCCACCGCCTATTAAGAGGGCATCCGTCTTTTTCAAGAGCGCCTTTAAAACGCCGATCTTGGTGGAAATTTTGGCTCCTCCGATGAGGGCATAAAAAGGCTTTTTTGGATTTAAGAGAGCTGATCCCAAGAACTGAATTTCCTTTTCGAGAAGGAGGCCTGCGGCCGCTTTCCCTGGAAAGTACTTGGCTATTTCTGCCGTCGAGGCATGGGCCCGATGGGCAGTTCCAAAGGCATCATTGACATAAACGTCGCCTAACTCCGCGAGTTGTTTAACAAAGGCAGGATCTTCTTCAGGATGCTCCTCTCCGCGATGGAAGCGTAGATTTTCCAAAAGCACCACCTCCCCTGGCTTGAGCTTACTGACGATCTTCTTGACTTCCTCTCCAATACAATCGGGAGCCATCACAACAGGCTTCTGCAATAATTCAGAAAGGCGTTTGGCGCAGGGGGCCAAGGACAATTCCGGAACGCGCTTATCTTTAGGGCGTCCCAAATGACTCATTAAGACGAGGGAGCCTCCATGATCCAACACATACTTAATGGAGGGTAAGGAGGCGACAATGCGCGAATCGTCCGTGATGTTCCCCTCTTTATCTTGCGGAACGTTGAAATCGACCCGCATCAAAACCCGTTTGTCCTTGATGGATAAATCTCTAATGGATAGCTTGGAAGTCATTGTATTCTCGCGATGTTGTACATCTTTAATAAATCAAAGAACGAGACGGTGTCAAGGATGGATTTCAAAGACCAACGCAAAGACTATGCAGCAGGCACATTGAACCGCAAAGATTTGAACGAATCGCCTTTCGATCAGTTTCAACACTGGATGGAAGATGTCCTAAAAGCCAATGTCATCGAGCCGACAGCCATGACACTTGCAACAGCCACACGCGAGGGAAAACCCTCTTCAAGAGTCGTCTTGATGAAACATTTTGATGAAGACGGCCTTATCTTCTTTACAAACTATGAGAGTAGAAAAGCTCGCGAACTCGATAGCAATCCCGTTGCCTCGGTTACCTTCTGGTGGAAAGAGCTTGAACGGCAAGTCATCATCGAAGGAAAAGTCGAACGGGTTTCCCGCCAAGAAGATGAGGCCTACTTTGCCTTAAGACCTCGCTTAAGCCAAATCAGCACCTGGGCCTCCCGCCAAGACCAGCCTCTTCAATCCCGAGAAGTCCTGGAAAATGAATTTGTCCTATTCGAAAAGCAATTTGAAGGACAAGCTGTTCCCCTCCCTCCTTATTGGGGAGGCTTCCGCCTCATCCCTCATGCATTCGAATTCTGGCAGGGGCGACGCAACCGCCTGCACGATCGCTTCAGCTATACGCGGGAAAGGGAGACGTGGAGAATCCAGCGCCTTTCGCCTTAACGAATTTCTGTCTTAAGATTTCCATTCGCAGTTAACCAGGGTCGTATTCTCTCATGGGCATATCATTCCAAGGGCAGCCATTGGCATGAGCCCATTTCAAAACTGAGAGATGGCTTTTTGCAATCAAATAATCATTTTCACAATTTGGGTAATGACAAGGGCGCTGCCCTAGGCTATTGGCACTTCCAGCCCTTCGGGCTGATGAGAGGGCTTTTTTTGCACACCTGGCTGCAGAAAACCAAAGGGCGCCAATGCAGTTAGGACAGTTCATTCTGCACCAGGACAGCCATTTGCGCGCAACCATTGTTTTACGCTCGGATGAGCTGTCGTCCACGTCCCATCATCCCAGGGACAACCGTTGGCACGAGCCCATTTCAACACTTCAAGATTCCCTGCTTTGGCTGCCAATTTTGTAGTCCATGAATGCCACGGACAGCCATTGGCATGAAGCCATTGCTGTATCTCAAACTGATCTCTAAATGCTGCCATACCACAGGTTATATCACTCCAAGGACAACCATTAGCATGTGCCCACTGCAACACCTCGAGATGGCCTTCCCCGGCCGCCGATATACAGGTATCTTCATCCCAAGGACAACCATTAGCATGTGCCCACTGCAACACCTCGAGATGGCCTTCCCTGGCCGCTGATGAACAGGTCTTTTCATCCCAAGGGCAACCATTAGCATGTGCCCACTGCAACACTTCGAGCTGGCCTCGCCCGGCCGCTGATGAACAGGTCTTTTCATCCCAAGGGCAACCGTTGGCACGAGCCCATTGCAATGCTGCAAGCTGGCCTCCCCAGGCCGCAGCTGCGCACGTCTCGCTATCCCAAGGACAGCCGTTGGCTCGTGCCCATTGCAAGACTGCAAGATGGTTGTTCTTGGCAGCGGCCTCGCACGTCTTTTCATCCCATGGACAACCGTTAGCTCGAGCCCATTGCAAAACTTCCAAATGACCTCTTCTAGCAGCATCCTCGCACGTTTCTGCATCCCAAGGACATCCCTTGGACCGAATCCATTGCAATACTTCCAGGCGGCCTCTTCCGGCCGCAGCTTCACATATCAATTTATCCCAGGGACTTTTTAGAGTCTCCTTGTACCAGTTTAGCAAACCGAGGTTCCCACACCCTACCGCATCGCACATTGCCTGTAGGAGAACCATTCTATGGAATTCTGGGGTCTTTGGTGCATTGGTTGCCCTTGTTAAGCACAGCGTTCTAAACCTCCTGCTAACACATGCAAGAGGAATGATCTCTTGAGGCAAAAAATGCTTTAGAATCAACTCTCTTATTACATCATTAGGAAGCGTCCCTATCGTTGGACGCGATGTCTCTAGTGCGCCATTCGCTGCCGAGGTTGGCACAAGGGTGGATGCTAAATAGGGCGATAAAAGACTGTTAGAATCAAAAGGTATTGTCATATTGTTTCGTTCTCCTTAACTCGTTTTAGTTTCTCTTGTAGCCATTCAGGCTATTGCTAAAATAGTTTTTCCGTAGACCAAATATTAAAAAAGGCTCTCTCATCAGCCCAAAGGGCCTAAATGCATTTAGAACGGTTCATTCTGCACCAGGACAGCCATTGGCGCGCAACCATTGTTTTACATTAGGGTGAGCACTCCTCCACGTCTCTTCATTCCATGGACAGCTGTTGTCATGAGCCCATTGCAAAATATTCATGCGCCCATATTTTGCCGCGGCTGCGCACGTTCTGCTATCCCAAGGACAGCCATTAGCACGAGCCCATTGCAAAACTTCAAGGTGGCCTCCTTCAGCGGCAGCTGAACAGGTATTATCATCCCAAGGACAACCATTGGCACGTGCCCACTTCAAGGTATTAAAATAACGGCCATGGTCTAGAGAGCCTTTCGTTGCTAGCTCAGCACAGGTCAATTCATTCCAAGGACATCCATTGGCATGTAGCCACTGTAAGATTTCAAGCTCGCCTCCATAGGCGGCATTCGTACATGTATTAGAACTCCACGGACAGCCATTGGAATGAGCCCATTGCAATACTTCAAGGTGACTTCCTCTAGCAGCATACGTGCAGGTCCATTCATCCCAGGGGCAACCGTTTGCACGAGCCCATTGCAATGCTGTAAGCTGGCCGTCTTCCGCTGCAGCAGCACAGGTCAATTCATTCCAAGGACAACCTTTGGCCCTAAGCCATTGCAATACTTCCGGATGGCCTCCTTTAGCGGCGGCTTTACACATTCCTTTATCCAATGGAAACTTCAGTGTTTTGTGATACCACACTAGCAAAGCAAGATCTCCTCGCTGTGCTGCATCACACATTGCAGAAAAGAGAAAATGAGTTCTTTCTGTTCGACTTTTTTGCGCATAAATTTGCTTTGAAAGGGTTCTAAACCTCCTGCAGACAAGTGCAAGAGGAATGCTTTCTTGAGGCAACAAATGCTTTTGAAATAACTGTCTTAGCACATCATTAGGTAGCGTCCCAATCGTTGGACGCGATGTCTGAGATTCGCCATTCGAAGCAGTGGTTTGCTCCAAGGTGGGTGCTAAATAGGGTGATAAAAGACTATTGGAATTAAAAGGTATTGTCATATCGTTTCGATTCCTTAACTCATTTAAGTTTCTCTTGTAGCCATTCAGGCTTTTCTGGACTAATTTTCAGCAGTCCAAATATGTAAAAAAGCCTCTCTCATCAGCCCGAAGGGCTGGAAGTGCCAAAAACCTAGGGCAACGCCCTAGGAATGGTCCACACACATATTTGCAGCCTGTAGGGCTGCAAGAATCATACGCTGAGGGATTCTGGCAGCCCTACAGGCTGCAATTTCTGTTGTGGCCCTGTACCTAGGGCGTTGCCCTAGGCTATTGGCACTTCCAGCCCTACGGGCTGATGAGAGAGGCTTTTTTGCAATACTGGTCATTCAGCCCCAGGACATCCATTTGCACGCAACCATTGCTTTACGCTCGAGTCAGCTTGCCACCACGTCTCAGCATTCCACGGGCAACCGTTGGTACGAGCCCATTGCAATACTTCTAGGTGCCCATATTTTGCCGCTTCTTCACATGTTTCCTCATCCCAAGGGCATCCGTTGGCACGAGCCCATTGCAAGACTGCCAAGTGTCCCTTCACGGCCGCCAATGAGCAGGTCCATCCATCCCTAGAGCAACCGTTTGCACGTGCCCATTGCAATACTCCAAGATGGCCTCCTTCAGCTGCAGCATTATAAATTCTTTTATCCAAGGGACACTTCAGGGTTTCGTGATACCACTTTAGCAAAGCAAGGTCTCCTCGCTTTGCCGCATCGCACATTGCAGATAAGAAACATGCTCTATTATTTTTTGGACTTAGCTCTTTCATTGGAATTCTACAAAGGGTTCTAAACCTCCTGCAGACTAATGCAAGAGGAATGCTTTCTTGAGGAAACAAATGCTTTTCAAATAACTCTCTTAACACATCATTAGGAAGAGTCCCAATCGTTGGCGCCGTCCTAGATTCACTATTCGCTTGAGAGGTTTGCACCAAGGTGGGTGCTAAATAGGGTAATATAAGACTGTTAGAATTAAAAGATATTGTCATACCATTTCTCTATTAATCAGAAAGAAATTTATAATACCATCAAAAACAATATAATTCAATAAGAAATTTCACCTAAGAAATTTCACCTTGAATTTAACAAGTGAAAGATACAGATCAATTTAATTAATTAACTTTTCTTATGATTCTTGACGATCTTGAGAAAATAGTCGTGGATATAGGGATCGTTAGTCAGTTCGGGATGGAAGGTGGCTCCCAAATATTTGTCTTGCTGAACGAGGACGGGTTCCTCTTCATATTGGGCTAACACTTTCACATGGGGGCTGCAGCGACGAATTCGCGGAGCCCGGATGAAGACTGCCTTGAAGGGATGGGGGGATTTGGATGAGATGTTGAGATTCAAGTCGGCAGTAAACGATTCCGCCTGCCTGCCAAAGGCATTGCGTTCTACTGCGACCTCGATCAACCCAAAGGGTTCCATCACATCCGCTAGAATTTCTTGTGAGATCAAAATAAGCCCGGCACAGGTGCCAAAGACAGGTTTTTCCTTGCCGAAACGCTTGAGTTCCTGCTGCATCTCGATGAATTGAATCTGGCGCATCATTGTGGTGGATTCGCCTCCGGGAATGACCAAGGCGTCGCAGGAGGCAAGATCTTGCGGCTTGCGCACGTCTATGGCTTCGGCTCCCAAGGAACGGAGCATCTTGATATGTTTTGCAAAAGCCCCTTGGAGCGCCAAGACACCGACTTTTAGCATCGCCTACCAACCTCTGGGAGAGAATAGATCCTCTTTGCGCAATTGCTCGATATCCATGCCTTTCATGGCGCTCAAAAGCCCCATAGAGATTTTGGCTAGCATTTCGGGATCATTATAATAGGTGGCTGCTGCGACGATGGATTTGGCGCGCGCTGCTGGATCTTCCGATTTGAATATGCCAGACCCGACGAAGATAGCTTCGGCCCCGAGCTGCATCATGAGGGCGGCATCGGCCGGGGTGGCAATGCCTCCGGCAGCAAAATTGGGCACGGGAAGCTTGCCGGTTTTAGCCACTTCTTGGATGAGGTGAAAGGGAGCTGATAACAGTTTGGCTTGCGCCATCAGTTCCGCGTTGTCCAAGATCGCAAGTTGCCGGATTTCCCTGTTGACGCAGCGCATGTGGCGCACAGCTTCGACGATATTGCCGCTGCCGGCTTCCCCCTTGGTGCGGATCATCGCAGCCCCTTCGCCAATCCGGCGCAGGGCCTCCCCTAAATCGCGGCATCCGCAAACGAAAGGAATCCTAAAGGCATTCTTGTCGATGTGATTCTCTTCATCAGCGGGGGTAAGCACTTCGCTTTCATCGATGAAGTCGACGAAGAGGGCTTCGAGGATTTGGGCCTCGGCAAAATGTCCAATGCGGCATTTGGCCATCACGGGAATGGAGACAGCTTCCTGGATGCGTTGGATAAGCTCTGGGTTGGACATGCGGGCGACGCCGCCTTCGGCTCGGATATCCGCTGGAATGCGTTCTAGGGCCATCACGGCAACAGCTCCGGCATCTTCGGCGATGCGGGCCTGGTCTGGAGTCGTTACATCCATGATGACGCCGCCTTTCAACATTTCGGCCAGGCCAACTTTAACTTCGAATGACCCTTTTTCGCGCCCTATTTGAGATTCTTTTGCCATGGATTCCTCCACCCAGTTTGCAAGTAACGCTAACGAAAAGTTTTTGAGGCTTGCGAAACCCAGGGCCGAAGGCCCGACAGTTGTATAGCCCAGGCCGTAAGGCCTGGGTTACGAGGACGTTAGAAGATGAGGACCAAAGGTCCGACACAAATGTGTCTCATATAGGTGCCGGACCTTCGGTCCTCGATTCAAACGGCCATCTAAACCCTAAACCCAGGCCTTACGGCCTGGGCTATACAACTGCCGGGCCTTCGGCCCTGGGTTTCGCAAACCTCAAAAAACTTGTACAAGACATATATTATTATCGCCTATCGAAATGAAAATTCGCAAGCCCTTTATAAATTCGTTTATAAATCATTAAAGGGATTGCATGCTTGGCTAAACAATCCCCCTTGCTTGCGCCGCTTGATTTCGGAGCGGACGGAAAAGAGAAAGTCCTGATCAAAGTCTTTTGCGGCCGCCCAACGCAAATAGGGGAGAGGCACCTCTTTCATGGGGCGTCCTTTATGGGGCCCGAGCGGCATGATTTTGAGTAAAACGGGCTTGGAAAGGGCTTCGAAAAGGCTTTCCGTCGTTTTGTGGAATTTGCTCAGGTATTTAAACACTTCCAAATTGACAATCACATCGCTCATGGCCCGGTGGGCGCCTTCAGCTTCAATATTGAAATGGCGCCTCAGCTGTTCCAAGGAATTAACAGGGCTTTCCCCATAATAGCGGGCCATGCGCAAAGTGTCCAAATAGCGATTATGCTTCAGCGTGCAAGGAATTCCGGCCCTTTCCGCGGAGGCGGCAATGACGTCGATATCGAATCCCACTCCATGTCCGACCAGGATATGATTGCCCAAAAAGCGCAAAAGTTCTGGCAAGATTTTGGCTATCGTCGGCTTTCCTTGGACCATTTCTTGTGTGATATGATGGATGGCTATCGATGTTTCCGGTATTTCGCATTCGGGGTCGACGAGAGACTCAAAAGTGCCGAATACCTCTTCGGCATTGAAACAGACGGCAGCCACTTCGATGATGCGATCGGTTTTAGGCTCTAAGCCTGTCGTCTCGCAGTCGAGGCAGACGAACAGTTGTTTATCTATCTGACCCATGCTCCGCCTCCCTTTGCTCGGTTTCTACCGCTTCGATGAGCATTTTGATGAGTTCTTGCCTCCCCTGCTTCTTAGGGACCGAATACAGGACATAATGGAGGTTTTCCACATCGAACGCTTTGAGAATTTTGAGGGCATTGGCCCTCTTTTCATTGGCCGTGACTTTGTCCACTTTGGTCAACACCAGAATTAAGGACTTTTGGTAATGGGCGGCCCATTCGATGAATTGCTTATCCTCCTCGTTGGGCAAGCGTCGAATGTCAAAAAGAAACAAGATCAGCTTTACAGTTTCCCTTTTCTCCAAGTAGGTCTGCACCATGGGTCCCCAATTTTTCCGGACTTCGAGCGGGACCTTGGCATAGCCATAACCGGGGAGGTCTACAAAAGAGAGCAGGTCATCTAACCTAAAAAAATTCAGAGCCTGTGTTTTTCCCGGAGCCGACGAAGTTTTCACCAAACTGTGGCTCTGAAACACATCATTGAGCAGGCTCGATTTCCCGACATTAGAGCGTCCAGCGACAGCAATTTCAGGAAGCTCTTTTCCCGAGTCCGACTTGAGGACAGGATAATCCCTTGGCTTTAAAGCTGTTTTTACAAAGACAGCGTTCCTAAAGGGATACTGTGTCATGATTTAAGCCCTCACAAATGATCTGTATATGCCTTTTATCCTGACCCTGATGGCTGATCTTCACTAAGATGTGTCCTTCTGGAAGCAGGGAAGCAATCCTTTCCGACCATTCAATGCAGCAAATGCCCCCTGCGTCGAACAATTCTTCAAAGCCCATGCTGAGAAATTCATCCGCATCGCGCAAGCGGTACAGGTCAAAGTGGTAGATGGTTTGGGTTCCTTTATAAATATTCAAGTAGACAAAGGTCGGGCTATTTACCTCTTCCATCGGAAGGGCAGCGGCTCCTTGGACAACCCCTTTGATGAAGGTCGTTTTTCCAGCCCCTAAATCTCCATAAAAACAGACGAGGCTGTTTGCAGCTAATCCCTTTCCAAATTCCTTTCCCAAGGCAAGGGTTTCTGTTTCTGAATAGCTCTGATAGTTATCTATTCTAGCCACTGTTCGATAAAAGAAGCAAACTCTTCATATTCCGACAAAGCCTCGACAAAAGCCGCGATTTTATCTTCGACTAGCTGTTTTTGAATGAAGGCTAAGAAGTTTTCTTCGATCTGAAATCGGTTCTGATTCTGGACTTCCACGAGGGAAAGAGGCTTCAAGTAATTCTGTTTAAAATCTTTAATCACCGCTTCTTTTGAATTGAACAGCTTGCCGCTTAAAACAGAGGAAAAGACGACCTTTGTGATCGGCTCTTTCGGCTTCGTTTTGGCGATGTAGCTTTTGATCACTTCCGGATCTTCGGAAACGAAAAAGCGTTTCACCTTTAAGCCCCCAATCCTTTCTTTATTTTCGGGGCAGCGGGAAACCCAATCGTAGATGGCATCCTGTGGGTTGGGATGGGTATTATCGCCGAAAACTTTTCCTGTAAAGGGGCAAATGTATATCTTTTGCGTTTGATCATTCACGCTCAAGTTGCTGAAGCCGATTTTAATTTCGGTCTCGTGCCAAAGCTTTCCCGATTTCTCGACTTCCTTTACGGCATCATCCGCACTTTGGTAAATGATTTTCTCCTTTGGGAAAAGGACCGGTTGAAGGTTAAACTTCTTTTCGATAAAACAGAGATAGGTATTAACAAGTTCTGCCGAAGCGTTTTCGCTCAGAAATTGTTTTAAAGTGTTTTTCATTTCCTCATTTATGACAGTTTTTGTCATCGACAACCTCTGTTAGGATAAAAAAGTAAGATAATTTTAATGAATACTGAAAGAAAGAATACCTTTTTGGAATATTAATGATCAAGCAAATTTTAACGAAATGATTGAGATCAAAGAGCTCCCCATCAAAGGCTATAAAAGCGTCATTGAGGGAAAAGACCCTGACAGTGGATTGCATTGCTTTATTGCCATCCATAATACCACCTTAGGTCCAGCACTAGGTGGCGTCCGCATCTTTCCCTATACTAAAACAGAAGATGCCCTGGCAGATGTCCTTCGCTTGTCCGAGGCGATGACCTACAAATCGGCTGTGGCAGAAGATGGCATGGGGGGCGGGAAAAGCGTCATCATTGCCAACCCCAAAAAAGACAAAACAGAGAAGCTCCTCTATTCTTTTGCCGACGCGATCAATTATTTCAAGGGCGACTATATCGCAGCCGAAGATGTGGGGACGACGACTGAGGATTTGCTCATCATTCGGAAGAGATCGCCCTATGTCTGTGCTTTGCCTATCGAGAAGAGCAGCGGCGACCCTAGCCGCTTTACAGCTTGGGGTGTATTTCGAGGCATTCAAGCCATCGCGAAAAAACTCTGGCACCGCGAAACTCTACGGGGGACAAAAATCCTCATCCAAGGCCTTGGAAGCGTGGGAAGCAGGCTTGCCAATATCCTCTTCTGGGAAGGAGCAAACCTCATCCTCAGCGAAATTGACCCAAAAAAGCTGCAAAGCTCTGCCACTCTCTATGGAGCTGAAATGGCTGATCCCCACAGTTTTTATGAAACAGAATGCGATATTTTAGCTCCTTGTGCTCTGGGAGGGGTTATAAATCCTGCAACGGTGCCAAAGCTGAGATGCAAAGCCATTGCAGGATCCGCCAACAACCAGCTTTCTTCTCCGGAAATGGCCGAAGAATTGGCAAAAAGAGGCATTTTGTATGCCCCTGATTTCATCATCAATGCAGGAGGCATTCTCAATGCCGCAGCGGAATTTGATGCTGACGGATACAATCCCAGAAGATCGCGCGATAAGGTCAATCACATTTACGACATCTTATGGGCGATGCTGAACCGCGCCGACAAAGAACAAAAGACGCCTCTGCAAATAGCCAACGAAATGGCCGAATACAACCTCCAGCACGGCATCGGCAAACGCGTCGCACCCATCCACTGGCAGTAATTTCCACCGAAAATAAATTTACCACTGAAAATAAATTTACCACTGAGCCAGTGAGATCACTGAGATCAGTGAGAAGGTTTGAGATAGGGAGAGGTGACTTTTCTAATATCTCTTTCAATAATAATTAATACAAAAACACTTCTCCCAATCTCATACCATCTCACTGATCTCAGTGATCTCAGTGGTAAATTTATAAAGACGGTTTGGGTGCACGAGCTTGATCAAAAGGGGCGAGCTGGGGTACACTTTTGGGCATTATGCAGACAGTCGTTGAAATTCTTACGCAGAAGTTTTTGGAAGCAACCCAAAAAATTGCCTCCTCTTCCCTCGAAGTGGGATCGCTGATTGAAGTGGTTCAAAGCACGCAACCCAAATTTGGCGATTACCAATTCAATTCCGCGATGAAGCTGGCGAAAATCCTTCAGAAAACCCCCCGGCAAATAGCGGAGGAGATCTTGAAAGAGGTCGACCCCAAACTCAATGGGAAACCCTTTATTTCGAAAATGGATATTGCGGGGCCGGGATTTATCAACGTGGCAATAAGCCCCGAATATCTCTCTGAAAGCGTGACGGAGATGATCCGAGATCAAAGGCTTGGGATCCCCATTCCCCCAAAAAAACAGCGGATCATCATCGACTTCTCCTCCCCTAATATCGCTAAAGAAATGCATGTCGGCCATTTGCGCTCCACGATCATCGGAGATTGCTTAGCGCGCCTCTTTGAATTCTTAGGGCAAGATGTCGTGCGGCTCAACCATATCGGAGATTGGGGAACCTCCTTCGGCATGCTCATCGCCTATATGAAGCAGGAAGCCCCTGAAGTGCTCGGAGGCAAGCAAGAGACAGATTTATCCCACCTTGTGGCGTGGTATAGGGCCTCGAAAAAGCGATTCGATGACGATCCCGATTTTAAAAAAAGCTCTCAGCTCGAAGTCGTCGCCCTCCAAAATGGAAACCCCGATTCCCTCAAAGCTTGGGGCATCATCTGCGCGATTTCCCAAAAGGAATACCAAAAAATATACGACAAGCTGGATATCAAGATCTTCGATCGCGGAGAATCCTTCTACAATCCCATGCTGGCAGATGTCGTCGCCGATATGGAGAAAAAAGGACTCGTCCAACTATCCGATGGCGCTAAATGCATATTTTTGGACGGATTTCAAAACCGCGAAGGCCAATCGCTTCCTCTGATGATTCAAAAATCCGATGGCGGCTACAACTACGATACGACCGACTTGGCAGCCATCAAGCATCGCATCGAAGACGAAAAAGCGGACCGCATTATCTATGTCACCGATGCCGGACAAAGCACCCACTTCCAGATGCTCTTTAAAGCAGCAGAAAAGGCAGGATATTTAGACCCGAAAAAAGTGGAAGTCGATCACGTGGCTTTTGGAGTCGTTTTAGGAGCGGATGGCAAAAAGTTTCGCACGCGCTCCGGAGAGACAGAGAAACTCATTGACCTCATACAAGCCGCCATTGACCAGGCGGCAACCATTCTCAAAGAACGCTCTCCCGATTTGCTTGAGAAAGATCGGCAATCATTAGCCAATGCCTTAGGGATAGGAGCCATCAAGTATGCCGACCTCTCCTGCCATCGCACCGGCGATTACGTCTTTAGTTATGACCGCATGCTACGCTTTGAAGGCAATACGGCTGCCTTTCTCATGTATTCTTATGTGCGCGTCTCCGGCATCAAACGTAAGGTCAACGCAAAGATCGAGGAAGTTATCCGAAATACAGAAATCGTCTTGGAACATCCCTCCGAAATTGCCTTAGGCATGCACCTGCGGCAATTCGGCGAATCTTTGAACCAAATGGCTAAAGATTTGCTTCCCAACCGCTTGACAGAATACTTGTATAGTTTGGCAGAGAAATTCAACGCCTTCTACAGAGACTGCACCGTCGAGGGTTCGCCCCAACAAAATTCGCGGCTCCTCCTTTCCGAATTAACAGCCCGCACAATGCAACGGGGACTGGACATTCTAGGAGTAAAAACGGTCGAAAAAATGTAGGGGCTACAGTTGTTTGACGAAATTCAAGACAAGACCCATGACTTTATCCGAAAAATAAAATGCGGTATGTCCCAATTTTTCAATGACAGCTCGTTGAACGTGAGACCCTTTATTAGAATGAAACAAAGCCGATTCCCATGGCTGAATGACAGGATCGGTTTGGCTTGCGACATGTAACGTGGGTGTCGTGATTCTAGAAACTTTTTCTTTTAACTTTGCGATGACAGCTGAAGCAGGATGCATATCAATCACCCGTTTATCGCTCCAATTGATAAGCTTTCCAAAGATCCTGTAACCTTCTTCTTTATCTGCACAAGTCGTTCCCTCCAGTGGAGAAGCGAGCGTGATCACCGCCGCCACTTTTTTAGCACAGTTCATGGCGATAATACCACCCCAGGAATGGCCGACGAGGATGAGATCCGGACGATTGATCTCCTTAATCTTCGCTTTGACCAGTTTTACATAATGTTTGGTATTGAATTCAGGATTATTTTCTAAATGTATGGCGTGAAAGGACCCCAAACCTGCAGCTTTCCAATGATGATGGAAATAGGCTCCTGTTCCCGGATTGGAGCGCCAGCCGTGGATATAAAGAACAGGCCTCTCTTTATTATCTGGATCTTGAAAGTAATATTTAAAGATTTCAAAAGGCGTCAAGATAGTCGTCGCAATGAGAGTCAAAATATCCTGGGCAACACTCTGCACAAAATTGGCAATCAGTTGATTCTTGGGAGAAAGATAGGGTTTAATCCTATCCATTCCCTCGGCAAAAGCGAAGATTGCCAAGGCAACAGCGGTAATGACGAGTATGGTAATGGTCAAGGGATTGGGTGTTAGCACAACGCCCGTAATGCATAATGCCGTAGCTGCTGCCAATCCTCCGGCTAAAAAGTACCACACCTTGGCCGCAATTGTATCGATTCGAAAGATTTTAGAGTCACTAGGTGCAATAAGGGGATCCATGCCTGGAGTCTCGGAAGGCTTAGGACCTATAATATTTGAAGAATCTACTGTAAGAGGAACGGACATGTTTTACACTCAACCAATTGATTAAAACAAACTTATATCAGAAATGATATAAAAAAGTCAAATATAATTTCGTTTTTAATTGTTTATTTCCTCAAATATTCAATTATTTGTTTAGCTACTCGCCCAGAAAAAACAAATTGAATATGAGACATACACTCATAAGTGTAACGCTGGATATGCGGCCCCCGATTGCTGTAAAATAATTCCGATTGCCAAGGGATTATTGCTGTGTCAACCCTAGTAGCAATATGAAAGAAACGCATCGGCAAAACCGCTTTCTGCGACTCCTGAAGGAACGAAGAGCCAATCCGCATCTCTTTGGCTGATTGACTGCTCCCTAAATTCGCCATTTTCGTCCCTTCAAGGGGAGAACCTAATGTGATGAGGTCAGTGACGCTGTTAGGCTTGGCATATCTATACGCATAATGAAGCCCCACAACTCCTCCCATCGAGTGGCCAATGATCACCAAGTCCCTGCGTCCTGACAGCCTTTCAATCTCCTCCGCCATTTTTTTTACCTTTTGCGCATGAATGTCGATAGAGGGAAATGAGGAGCCTAAGTTGATCGTATAAACGCAATAACCAGCCTTGATAAGCTTGGAGCGCATATACCACCAAACCCCACTATTCAGGAAATAGCCATGGATCAATAGGATCGGGGTCTTATCTGACTTTTCCATAGGATTGCGTTTTTCCAGATCAAAGAAGAGAAGGAAAAGCGCCGTGATAAAAGCGACCACTTCAACAAGGATCGAAACGATGTAATAGAATACTGTTTTCATATACTCATCATAACAGATGTGAAACTTGCAGTAGACAAAAATCCTCTTAGGCGCAAAGGCGCTAAGACGCAAAGAAGCGCAAAGAAAGGACAAAATTTACCACTGAGATCACTGAGATCAGTGAGAGGGTATGAGATAGGGAGAGGATTTATATTTAGATTAATCCATCTCAATGTTCTCATATCTTCTCACTGATCTCAGTGATCTCAGTGGTAAATTTTGTCCCTTCTTTGCGCTTCTTTGCGTCTTTGCGCCTTTGCGTCTAATGGGGTTGGTATCAGATCGCGACCTTGGCAGGTTCGCCAGTCACTTCTCGCACATACTTGGGAACTGCGTAACCGGGCAGTACTTCATTCAGCTGCTGAATGAGCTTTTTTCCCTTTTCTTCTTCTACTTCAAAATGAGCGGCGCCGGCCACGCGGTCGAGCTGATGCAAATAATAGGGCAAAATGCCGTGATCGACAAGCCCTTTGCACAACGTCAAAAGAGTCGCCACATCATCATTGATTCCCTTCAATAAGACCGTTTGATTTAAGACCACAGCCCCCAGATTTTGCAGGTCTCTGACTCGATTTAAAATTTCCTCATCCAATTCATTGCCATGATTAATATGGATCACAAAGAAAAACTGCTTCTTTACTGACTTTATCATTTCGAGAAAGGCATCGTCTATGCGTTCCGGTATGCCGATGATAAAACGCGTATGAAATCGGATGCGTTTAATATGCGGTATTTCGGCTATCCTTGTTAGGAGAGAATGCAGAATCCGATCCGGCAGGGATAGAGGATCTCCCCCGCTCAAAATCACCTCTGCAATGGATTCATCTGCGGCAATCAAGCTCAGCTCTTTATCAAAAGACTTGTCCTCCGTTTCATAATCGAAATGCTGACGGAAACAATAGCGGCAATGCATAGCACAGACGCTCGAGCAAACTAAAAGGACGCGCCCCTGATATTTGTGCAAGAGCTTCGATTCGCGCTTGGAACAGAAGTCCCCCACCGGATCTTGCGTGTAACCCAGAACGCTCAAAGCTTCGGACTGCATCGGCAGAAACTGCTTGAGGATGGGATCGTCCAAAGTCCCCTTAGCAATTTTTTGTGCTAGCCGTATGGGAAGATTTAAGGGAAAGCGTGGATTTTGCAAGATTTGCCGGCATTGGGAAGCATTGAGCTCCAAAAAATCGGCAAGCTTTTCCCAATCGCGAAAATTTTGCTGAAAAAGATGGCGCCATGTCGGGGCTAAAGTGAGTGTCATTTGATTACGGGTGAAATATGAAAGGCGGGATTATATCCCAATAGCCTAATTACTGACAACAGGCTGCAATTCATCGATGAGCAATTTGCGCTGAGGCTGCATGGGCTTGGGCGCCACTTTTTCATCGAGATGCGTGCGCGTCACATCGACACCCAAAGCCGCTAATTTGTGGCTCAAGCTCTCATATCCTCGGTCTAGGAAGTGCAGACCTGAGATCGTGCTATAATCCGAAGCCAATACAGCTGCCATAACATAGGCAAAGCCTGCCCGGAGATCTGGAACGGATATATCCCTTCCGACCAATTGTGTCGGCCCTTTGACGATGATGCTATGTGAAAAACTCTGTGACGCAAAACGGCACTGTTTGCCTCCGAGGCACTGTCGGAACAACGTAATATCGGCCCCCATCTGCCCCAGCGTTTCGGTATAGCCAAAGCGGTTTTCATAGACGGTTTCATGAATAACAGAGGAGCCCGTAGCCTGTGTGAGCAATACCACAAAGGGCTGCTGCCAATCGGTCATAAAACCTGGATGGACATCGGTTTCTAAATGGAGTCCCCCCTGCAGCGGGCCGTCATAGTAAAACTCGATCCCATGGCTTTTAATGTCGAAGCCTCCTCCCACTTCGCGGATTTTATTGAGGAATGTGATCATAGACTGATGCTGCGCCCCTTCGACAAAGACGCGCCCCTTCGAGCTAATCGCTGCCATCCCCCATGATGCTGCCTCAATGCGGTCAGGAATCAGGGTGTGTTCCACCTCATAGAAACGGCGCGTTCCCTGAATGCGTATCGTGCGATCGACATCTAAAGTGATAATGGCCCCAAGTTTTTGTAGGAAAAGGATCAATTCAAGGATTTCCGGCTCAATGGCGGCGTTTTTAATGACGGTGATGCCACGCGCTGTAACGCCGGCTAAAATCGTGTTTTCGGTTGCGCCTATCGAAGGATAAGGCAGCGTAATGACTGTCCCTTTTAAGCCATTGTGGGCGCTGGCAAAGTAGGCGCCTTCCCTTTTCATGCCGCGATACTCAATAGTGGCTCCTAGGCGCTGCAGAGCGTCGATGTGGAAATCGACGGATCTCCTTCCGATATTGCAACCGCCTACTGTGGGCACGATGATGTCTTCTTCAGTGCGTCCTAAAAGGGCTCCTATCATCAGAATGGGAATCCGGTTAGCCCCTGAGAAGCGCTGTGGAACATACGAGGTCTTGAGTTCTTTCGTGATGACCTCCATCATTCCCGCCTCGCGATCCCAGTTCACCTGCATCCCGATTTCCTGGCAAAGGGCAACCGTTACCTCGACATCCCCTATGTTAGGCACGTTGTAGAAGCGGCACGTCTTGTCGGAGAGCAAGGAGGCTACTAGCAGTTTCGTCATCGCATTCTTTGCGCCAGCTGCCTTCACAGTTCCTTTTAGAGGGGTTCCTCCCTTAATCTTCAATACTTCCATATCTATTCCCAGATCCTATTTTATTATATACTCGAGTTTCAGCGTTCGTTCTGCGTATTGCGGAGAACAAACCTTACAATAATTAGCGGTATTTCGCAACATCAAAGACAAATTTTTTTGTAGCATCTCTAAATTTTTTGCTCAACAGAATAAATATATTTTTTGAGATATGTATAAATTATTTTTTGAATTTCGATTTATTACGAATTACTCTGGTGCAAATAAGCATCGATCAGCACAATTGTTGATTTATCAGAGGAGTTTCGAAGATTGAAGATCGAGTATATCACGAGCAATCAATATAAATTTGACGAAGCGCGGCTGATCCTTTCGGAATGGGAACTCGAGCAGGTGAATATAGAACTCACTGAGATTCAGGGAACGCGATCACAAATTATTCATGCTAAAGCACATGAAGCTTTGCGCATCTTGAAAAAGCCCCTCATCGTCGAAGATGTTTCCCTCTACTGTGCAGCCATCGGAGGGCTTCCCGGTCCCTACATCAAAGACTTTCTCATCCATTTAGGAGCGCAAGGCCTTTATGAGCTAATCCACAAATATGAGGATCATTCAGCGGAGGTCTATTGCACAGCAGCCTATATTACTCCTCATCGAGATGCGATCCTCTTCGATGGCAAAGTAGAAGGAACGATCGTACCCCCTCGAGGGCAAAACGTCTTCCGCAATTTATCTTGGAACCCCATTTTTCAACCCGTCGGCTGGAACAAGACCTATTCCGAGCTGACGATGCAAGAGCTAAGCCAGCTCTCCATGCGCAAGATTGCGTTAACTAAATTAAAACACTATCTCGAAAATGAGATGTAAGGAGCTCCTATGACAGTAAAAACAGGCATCGGGCAAGATAGCCACCGCTTTCTTCCGCAAGATTCATCGAAGCCCTGTGTGATCGCAGGATTGATTTTCGAGGATATGCCTGGTTTCAATGCCAATTCCGATGGCGATGTCGTTTTTCATTCCATCTGCAATGCCATTTCATCCATCACAGGAGTGTTGATTTTAGGAGCCATTGCCGACGAGCTTTGCTTAAAGGAGGGGATCACCGACAGCGAAGTCTTTTTGCGCGAAGGAATGAAAACATTAGAAGGATATCGAATCAATCATGTTGCCATTGCGCTGGAAGCCAAAAAGCCCAAATTCAAAGAGCGCCTCATGAGCATGCGAGAGAATATCGCTAGAGTGATGAATCTGCAGGTCGAACAAGTCGGGATTACAGCGACCTCCGGTGAAGGACTGACCGATTTCGGGTGCGGCGATGGCGTTCAATGCTTTGCCATCCTGACAGTAGAATCATCCGCCTGACGAGATAGTCAGGATAGCCAGCAAGGAGCAAGGATAAACAAATTTACAGGATAGGCAGGATCGCACGCGGCAGGATATACAGGATTACGGGCTCTTAACCACAGCAATTATTAACCACAGAGCCCACAGAGATCACAGAGAGAGGAGAAATTTAATAACGACTCAGCTGAAATAAATAAATCTCCTCTCTCTGTGTTCTCTGTGGGCTCTGTGGTTAATAATTGCTGTGGTTAAGAGCCCGTAATCCTGTATATCCTGCCGCGTGCGATCCTGCCTATCCTGTAAATTTGTTTATCCTTGCCGCCGCTTATTGTTAATAGACGTCACGTAGATAGCGTTTTTCCGATTTGAGTTGCTTGATCACATTCTTGGTATCTTGTTCGGAAAGGGAACCCTGCTCTCGAATTATGTCGTGGAGGCAGGCATCGACATCTTTGGCCATGTGGTGGGCATCGCCGCATACATAGAGGATAGCCCCTTCTTGGATCCATCTGTACAATTCCGAAGCCTTCTCTTTCATGCAGTGCTGTACATATATCTTATGCTCTTGGTCCCTAGAAAAGGCCAAATCGATTTTCAGAATGGATTTGTCAACGCCCTCCCAAAAATCATGGTAGAAATAGTCAAAGGCGCGATTCCACTCGCCAAAGAAGAGCCAGTTTTTGCCTTTGGCACCCTTTGCCAACCGTTCTTGCATGAAAGCCCTAAAGGGAGCGACACCAGTCCCTGGACCTACCATGATGATAGGGATATCGGGATTCTGAGGCAAAGTAAAGCCATGATGGGGTTGGATGTAGATGGGAACTACAGGCTCGTGCATCGGAGCCAAATTGCAAAGGTAATGCGTGCAAACCCCACGCCGCAGATGACCATTCGTATAAAAGGAAAGCAAATCGACAGTCAAATGGATCTCTTCTCCGACGGCGAGCATAGATGAGGAAATCGAGTAGAGGCGCGGAAGCAGAGGCATCAGCAATTGGGCAATTTCTTCCGGAGCAAAAACAGCTTCTTGATTTTCTTCGAGTAGGTCCCATAATTCATGGGAAGCTATGTAAGCCTTTAGTTGTTCTTTGTTTTCTTCGACGAATAAGCTCTCTAGATATTCTTTTTTTGCTGGATTCATTTGCCTCTGGGCGATTTCCAAGAGGAGTTTGCGGCTTACGTCCGCAAGGTTTCCTTTTTTGTAAAGAAACTCCCGCAAGGAAATAGGCTTTTGGGTCTGTTTGTCATGGACAATCTCATCGCCCTTCGCTTTCAAAGCATTTAGGGTCTTTTCTACTTCGAAGGGATCATTGACTGGTAAAACACCAACGCTATCCCCGACCTCATAAGTCAAGCCGGAATGTTTAATTCCAAGCACAACATGCTGCGTATTCTTTTTGGAACCGTGGTGCGATAAGGGGTATCGCTCTTTAACCGTGGCGAGAAAAGGATGCGTTTTGCTGTATTGCATAATGGTTATATTGATTTTGCGTTCCAAACTTATCCCGCAAGCCCTTTTCTTCACAAGTTAAAAAACGGCTGAAATTAAACTAATAGCCCAAAAATGGGGTATGGATTATACTCTGTCTACCGTGAGTTTTGTAAGTAAGCGGCCATGGCGGAATTGGTAGACGCGCTAGATTCAGGTTCTAGTCGGGGCAACTCGGTGGATGTTCGAGTCATCTTGGCCGCAATCCTGCTTCATCGAAATGATTCCATATGTATCAAGTACGATCAAAAAAAGATACGCAACTTTTCCATCATCGCCCACATCGACCATGGGAAGTCGACGCTGGCTGACCGCCTCCTGGAACTGACCCATACCTTGGCGCCGCGGGAGATGCAGGAGCAGGTGCTCGATGACATGGATCTTGGAGAGGGAGAGAGGCATAACGATCAAAGCGCATCCCGTCACGATGCATTATAAAGCTAATGATGGCGAGACCTATCAGATCAACCTCATCGACACTCCAGGACATGTCGATTTCACTTATGAAGTGTCCCGGTCGCTGTCTGCTTGCGAAGGGGCGCTGCTCGTCATCGATGCGGGCCAGGGCGTCCAAGCGCAAACCCTGGCGAATGTCCATCTCGCCATCGAACGCAACCTCGAAATTGTCCCTGTCATCAACAAGATCGACCTCCCCACGGCCGATATCGAAGGGGTCAAGAAACAGATCGAAGAGGTCATTGGCCTGGATGCTTCCGATGCGATTTGCTGCTCCGCGAAATCGGGGATCGGCATTGCGGACATTCTCGAACGCATCTTAGTGGATGTTCCGCCTCCAAAAGAACCTCAAGACGATCTTTTGCGCGCCCTCGTTTTTGATTCCCACTACGACACCTACCGCGGCGTCATGGTCTATATCCGAGTGATCAGCGGAGAAATCAAAAAGGGCTCCCTCATCAAGATGATGGCGACAAACAAAACATTTGAGGTGCTTGAAGTAGGGATTTTCACTCCAAAGGGACGCCCGGTGGAGGTTCTGCGACCCGGAGAGGTTGGCTACATAATCGCCAATATCAAGACGCCCTCCGATGTCAAAATCGGAGACACCATCACGCTGCAAAAATATCCGGCGGCAGAGCCGCTTCCCGGATTCCGCTTGATCTCGCCAGTGGTGTTTGCCGGGATATACCCGATTGATGCCACGGACTTCGAAGCGTTGCGCGATGCCCTCGAGAAGCTGCAGCTCAATGATTCCGCCTTGCACATCGAACAGGAAAGCAGCACGGCGTTGGGCTTTGGATTTCGCTGCGGCTTTTTAGGGTTGCTGCACCTTGAAATCGTCTTTGAAAGGATCCAGAGGGAGTTCGACGTCGATGTCATTTCGACGGCCCCTAGCGTCATCTACCGCTTTACTTTGGGCGATGGCACGACGAAAGAGATTGATAATCCGGCCCACTATCCCGATCCTGCCTTCATTGAATGGGTCGAAGAGCCTTGGGTGAAATGCCACATTATGGCCCCCTCGGAATATTTGGGAGCCATCATGAGCCTTGGCATGGACAAGCGTGGCATCTGCACGAAGACCGAAACTTTGGATGCGCGGCGCTTGCTGCTGACATATCGGTTGCCCCTCAACGAAATCATCACCGACTTCAATGACAAACTCAAATCGATCACGAGAGGCTACGGCTCCTTCGACTACGAATTCGATGGATATGAACAAAGCGATATCATCAAGCTGGAGATTCGCGTCAATGAAGAGCCTGTCGATGCCTTCTCCTGTCTCGTCCATCGGACCAAAGCCGAATCAAAAGGCAGGGCGATCTGCGAAAAGCTTCGCGAAGTGATTCCTCAGCAGCTGTTTAAGGTGCCTATCCAGGCGGCCATCGGAGGCAAAATCGTCGCTCGTGAAACCATCAAGGCTATTACCAAAAATGTAACGGCAAAATGTTATGGAGGAGATATTACCAGGAAGCGTAAGTTATGGGAAAAGCAGAAAAAGGGGAAAAAGCGAATGAAAGAAATCGGCAAAGTGAATATCCCGCAAAGCGCTTTTATGGAAGTCCTCAAAGCAGAATAATCAAGGAGCTATATGCCTAGCGTGATCGTTGTTGGCGCTCAATGGGGTGATGAAGGGAAAGGAAAAATCCTCGATATCCTCACCTCCCAATCAAAACATATTGTCCGCTCGCAAGGGGGCAATAACGCTGGCCATACCATCAACTTAGGCCAAATGGAATATAAACTGCTTCTGATGCCGGCCGGCATCCTTCAGCCTCATACACAGTGTTACATTGCTGCAGGCATGGTCGTCGACCCTGAAGTGCTCTTGCATGAAATTCAAAGCTTGGAAAGCCGGGGTATTCGCATTAAGGGCAGATTATGGATTTCTCCTGCAGCGCATGTGATTTTTCCCTACCACAAGACATTCGATAAGCTGCTGGAGCTGAAGAAAGGCGAACATTCCGTAGGAACGACAGGAAGAGGGATAGGCCCATGCTACTCGGATAAGGCAAATCGCCTTGGCATCAGGATGGGGGAATTTATCCGGCCCGATATATTTCCGAAACTTCTCAAAACCATTCTACAGATCCAAAATGAAAAACTCGTTAAATTTTTTGGCGTTGAAAAAGTCGGCTATGAAGATCTGATCAAATCCTACTCGCATTATGCCGAAATCCTCAAGCCCTATGTCGCTAATACCGAAGAGATCATCAATAAGGCTATTGAAGCAAAAGAACATGTCTTGTTCGAAGGGACTCAAGGAACCTTTCTGGATATCACCTCAGGGACTTATCCCTACGTCACTTCTTCCAATACGGTTGCAGGAGGCATCTGCGCCGGAGCCGGCGTAGGGCCAAGCCGGATCGACCACACGCTCGGAGTCGCAAAAGCCTTTACTTCCCGCATAGGCAAAGGGCCTTTTCCAACAGAAGCGAAAGATGATGCTCTCTTTCTCGCCCATTACAAAGCAAAAGAATATGGGATGACGCTCAGCCATAAGCGCCGCATCGGATGGTTTGACGCTGTATTGGCGAAAACGGCAGTCCGATTAAATGGATTGCAATCGGTGGCTATTACGAAACTGGACATCCTCGATGATCTAGACCCCATCAAGATCTGCGTCGGATATCAGGTGAATGGCAAACGGCAAGACTATCTGCCCGCCCTTGCCGATGATCTGGAAAGCGTTTCCCCGATCTATGAAACGCTCAAGGGATGGAAAAAACCGACTCTTGACATCAGAACTTATGAGGACCTGCCCGCAAACGCTAAGCACTATCTCAACCGCATCGAAGCGTTGTGCGGGGTGCCGATCAGCATGATTTCTCTAGGGCCTGAAAGGGAAAAGACCATCATCCTTAAAAACGTCTTTGTTCCTCGGGAGTTTAAATGACCCCCTTGACTACCCCCTTTCAAAAGCAGGGCATCTCCTTTTTTTCTGCATTGGAACTCGATACCCTCGATAAATCGCGCCTCCCCAAACACATTGCCATTATTCCGGATGGCAACCGCCGCTGGGCCAAACTGCAGGAGTCGATGCCAGCTGCAGGCCATCGCGAAGGGGCTGATAACCTCATGAATATCGTCAGAGCAGGGAAAGAGATCGGAATTAAAACGATGACATTCTACCTCTTCTCGACAGAGAACTGGAACCGTTCCCAGGATGAAGTCGATGCCTTGATGTGGCTTCTTCCCTCCTACTTGACAGAGCAGCGCCAAACGATGATCGATGAGGGTGTCCGCCTGGAAACGATCGGGGATTTATCAAGGCTTCCTCCAGATGTACTGCACGTAGTCAATGAAACCAAAGCGGCAACCGCGCAGGGCAAGGGGATCACTTTCGTCATGGCATTGAATTATGGAAGCCGCGATGAATTATGCAGGGCCTTTAAGAAAATGGCGGCGGACATCCAAAACAAAAGCCTCGGCATAGAGGAGATCGATCTTGAAAAGATGTCCCAATATCTAGACACTGCGCAATGGGAAGACCCCGATTTACTGATCCGCACCAGCGGAGAAATGCGCGTCAGCAATTTCTTGTTGTGGCAGATCTCCTATGCCGAAATCCACATCGAAGAAGTTTTATGGCCTGATTTTACACCGCATCATCTTTTGAAAGCCATCCAGGGCTTTCAAAAACGCGAACGACGCCTTGGAGGAGGAGACTGATGATAAGCACAATGAGCAATTTCAAACAAAGGCTGACGGTCAGCAGCATCCTGATCTTTTGCATGCTAGTGGCGATCTATTTCTCGCACCACTTTTATATCAGGCCGATTTTCACCTTTCTCGTCGCCACAATAATTGGAACAGCCATTTGGGAATATTATCAATTGGCTCATTGTAAGAAATTCGAACCTCTAGTTTCTGTTGGAATCAGCGCCTCCATTTTCTACATATTTGCAGTTTTCCTTTCTACCCAGGCCTCCATAGCGGAATATCTGCCCGAAACCGTCTTGCTCATGACCTTGCTGACCTGTTTCATCTATTATTTTTCCCACGGGACGAATCCATTAGGCGATCTTGCCGTTACCCTGTTTGGCATCGTCTACTTAGCTATTCCTCTGGGCTGCATCATCAATATCAATTACTTTTTCAGTCTAGATTCCATACAAGATGGACGTTGGTGGCTCATTTACCTCCTGGCTGTAACCAAATGCACTGACATGGCTGCCTATTTCTTCGGAAAGAAATTCGGCCGCCATCAGCTGGCCCCCTATATCAGCCCAAAGAAAACATGGGAAGGGGCTCTAGGAGGACTCTTGATTGGGGTTGTGACCAGCGGCGCCATCGCCTACCTTGTGAATAAGATGCCTGTTACCCCTCCGTTGCATCTCCAGATAACGGAAAGCCTCTGGTTAGGGGGGCTTATCAGTGTTTTAGGGCAGACCGGAGACCTGGCCGAATCTTTGCTAAAGAGGGACGCCGGAGTCAAAGATAGCAACCAGCTGCCAGGCCTAGGGGGAACGCTAGATACTGTCGACTCCCTTGTTTTTACAGCGCCTTTGTTGTATATATTCCTTATGACTCGCTTTACTTGAACATAGTAGGAAAAACCATGATTATTACCATTGATGGATCCATCGCTACAGGAAAAAGTACAGTTGCCAAGAGGCTAGCGCAGGAAATCGGTTATATTTTCTTCGATACGGGCGCCATGTATCGCAGTTTGACTTATGGAATCTTGAAAAAGAAGGTCAATATCGATGATCCGAAGGAATTAGAGGCTTTTCTCAAAGATTTTCATTACGATATTAAAATAAAGCCGACTGAACGCCATTATTTTGTGAATGGAGAAGAGGTCACAAAGGCCATCCGTGGGGAAGATGTCACAACCAATGTTTCTCGAGTCTCAGCCAATGCCGCTGTGAGAAATAAACTCGTCGCACTCCAGCGCGAAATGGCCGAAGGGCTCAACGCCGTATTCGAAGGGCGCGATATGGGAACTGTCGTTTTCCCAAATGCCAATGTGAAAGTATTCCTTACAGGAAACCCTGAAGTCAGGGCCAAGAGGCGCTTTGAAGAGCTAAAAACGAAGTTCCCCAATGAAACCAAAGATCTCACTTTGGAAAAGGTCATTGAAGATATCAACAAGCGAGATGCCTATGATTCAACCAGGGAAATATCCCCCTTGCATCAAGCTCAGGATGCTTTCGTCATCGATACTTCAGATTTGTCTGTAGATGAAATCGTCGTCCGCATCCTCGAATACAAAGACACGATGAAAACCCGCCTAAAACCCCTCTAAGATAGCGCACGCATCGCAAAGACGCAAAGAAAGGACAAAATTAACCACTGAGATCACTGATCTCAGTGGTTAATTTTGACGCTAGGCGTTGTAGCTGCTGGAGCTCACCTTGCCGCCGGTGCCCGTCCAATTAGTGTGAAAGAACTTCCCACGAGGGGCATCAATTCTTTCATAAGTGTGGGCGCCGAAGTAGTCTCTTTGGGCTTGCAACAAATTGGCGGGAAGGCGCGCCGTGCGGTATCCGTCATAAAAGGCGAGAGCAGTACTGAAACAAGGTATTGGGATACCCCATTCGGCAGCCAATCCGACAACTTTGCGCCATCCCTTTTGAGACTTATTGATTTCACCGGCGAAAAAGGGAGCCAGAAGCAGGTTTTTAAGTTGGGGATTTTTCACATAAGCCTTCTTGATATCTCCGAGGAATCGGCTGCGGATAATACATCCGCCGCGCCACATCAGGGCGATGCCACCGTAATTGAGGTGCCATTTATAGTCGTCACCGGCCTGGCGCATCAGCATAAAGCCTTGCGCATAGCTGATGATTTTGGAGGCATAAAGGGCGTGTCTGATCGTTTCAATGACCTCTTCTTTATCGCCTTGGAAATTCGGCAGAGGCCCTTGCAAAAATTTGCTGGCTTCTACCCGTTCCTCTTTTAAGGAAGAGAGGTTGCGGGCAAAGACAGCTTCGCTGATCAGTGTCAAGGGCATCCCTAGGTCGAGCGCATTGATCACTGTCCATTTGCCCGTCCCTTTCTGACCGGCGACATCCAAGATTTTATCCACTAGAGGTTTGCCATCCTCATCTTTTGTTCCGAAAATATGGCTCGTGATTTCAATGAGGTAGCTATTGAGTTCCCCTTCATTCCATTTAGCAAATATTTGCTGAAGCTTAAGGGCATCTAATTTTAAGCCTGAGCTGAGCAGCTGGTAGGCTTCGCAGATCAGCTGGATATCCCCATATTCAATGCCATTGTGCACCATTTTGACATAATGGCCGGCTCCTCCCTCACCAACCCAATCGCAGCAGGGCTCTCCCGTATCGGCTTTCGCTGCAATGCTCTGGAAAATATTTTTCACGTGCGGCCAAGCATCGGGATTGCCCCCAGGCATGATAGAAGGGCCATTCCTTGCCCCCTCTTCGCCTCCGGAAATCCCTGTGCCGATATATAAAAATCCTTTTTGCTTCAATTCTTCGTTTCTGCGCTCTGTATCGGTGAAAAGGCTGTTGCCTCCATCGATGATCAATATCCCCTTTTTCCAAATGGGGCAGAGAAGCTCAATAAATTCGTCAACGGGAGCCCCCGCTTTGACCATTAGCATGATTTTGCGAGGCCGCTTCAGGGCCTTGAAAAATTCTTCCAGGGAATGGGTCCCGATGATCTTTGAACCCTTGGCAGGTCCCTGCATAAAATCATCGACCTTTGAAACTGTGCGATTGAAGACTGCCACCGTAAAGCCATGATCATTCATATTGAGGGCCAGGTTTTGTCCCATCACAGCTAATCCGATTAACCCAATATCTGCTTGTGCGTTTGCCATTTCTATTGTCATCCTATTTTATTTTTCAGAATACAGAATTCAGAATACAGAATACAGAAGAAAAGAAATGGACAATGGTTAATGGACCTAATGGACAATAATGGACAATGGTTAATGGACCTAATGGACACCATGGACACCATCGACTATGGACTATTGCTTTGACCATAGTCCATGGTGTCCATGGTGTCCATGGTGTCCATGGTGTCCATGGTGTCCATTAGGTCCATTAACCATTGTCCATCGTGTCCATATTTTTCTTCTGTATTCTGAATTCTGTATTCTGTATTCTATATTCTATAATTCCTAATTCTGTTCTCGTAGCTCAGGTGGATAGAGCGGTTGCCTCCTAAGCAACAGGTCGCGCGTTCGAGTCGCGCCGAGGACATTTTCTCCCCTAGGTTTAAACAATCACTGAGCCAGTCCATCTTCTCCCTATCTCATTCCCTCTCACTGATCTCAGTGGTTATTAAAAAAAAGAGGGATTTATTTTCCCAGGTAGTCTTGGACGCCCTGGGCGATGCCCCAGGCCAGCTGTTTGAGATAGGCCGCGTCTTTGATGCGGGTCCTCTCTTCTGGATTAGACAAGAATCCCCCTTCGATTAAGATGGCCGGCATCTCCGTTTGGCGTATGACGGCAAAATTGCCATGCTTGACTCCGCGCGATTTCGCTTGGGTCGTCCCAATGACTTTATTAAGCACAGCATTAGCGAGCAGCTTAGATTGGGTGGTGCGGCTCGCATCTTCTTTGGCATTGTAGTAATAGACTTCGATTCCGGAGGCCTCTGCACTGTCAGCATGGTTATAGTGAATGCTGATAAAAAGGAGCGGATTTAAATCATTGGCAAATTTTGCTCGTTGATTCAACTCGATAAATTTATCCTCTGTGCGGGTCATGACCGTTTGATATCCCATTTGCCGCAGGTAGGTGCGCACCAAATTAGCCGTGGAAAGCGTAAGGAATTTCTCCTGGTATCGAGGATCCTTCAAAGAATGGGTGCCAAAGTCTTTACCTCCATGTCCCGGATCGATCACAATGAGTCCCTTGGTTGCCTTTTCCTCTGCTGCAATTGGGGCTGGAGGAGGAGTATAGGGAATGGGTTTCATCTCGGGAAGTTGCTTCGAGATGGGAGGGACCCGCTCTATGGGATACCGGATTTGCCTGGAGCAGCTGTTTAGCCCCACAAGGGCTGCAGCAAGGATAAAGAATAAAACTAACCTTAATTTCATGGGGTTTATACACACATCGAAAGATTTTTATGATGGCAAATTTGAGCAGCCACTTTTCGGTCGTCAAATTCGATTGTCTTATGGGCAAAGATCTGATACGTCTCATGGCCTTTCCCCGCGATTAAAATAATATCGTCTGGCGTTGCAAGTTCCACTGCTTTCTCAATTGCTTTTCGCCTATCTAACTCTACATGATAGCTTCCCTTCTTTTTGAAGCCTTGAAGAATTTGCCGGCAAATCGCTTCAGGGTCTTCCGATCGGGGGTTGTCTGATGTCACGATGGTGAGATCGGATAGCTCCTCAGAAACCTGAGCCATCTTCGGCCTTTTGCTTTGATCGCGGTCTCCTCCGCATCCAAAAATGGTGATCAGGCGTCCCTTCTTAAACTCGCGCAAACAGTCTAAAACATTGGCCAAGGCATCGTCGGAGTGTGCAAAATCGACATAGATCTTAAGCCCCAGGGGATTGGGAACCCCTTCGAGCCTTCCTGGAACGGAGGGAAAGGTTTCCATGATTTTGACGATTTTTTCCAATGGTTCATGGCGCAAAAGCCCCACACTGATGGCTGCAAGGCAATTATAGACGTTGAATCGTCCTACAAGAGGCCAGCGGCATTGCACGGACTGATTTTGATAGGTCACTGTAAAAGTGGTTCCTGAGGATGTCAACAAGATATCTTTTGCCCTCACTTGAGCTTCACTTTCTATGCCATAGGTCAAGATACCGGCTTGGCACCCTTCGATGATCTTAGGAAGCCAAGGAGTATCGATATTGACTACAGCGGTAGGATTTCGTTTAGCTTTTTCTTTTTTTAAGCTGCGAAATAGCTTATTCTTGGCTGCACAATAATTCTCCATCGTATGGTGGTAATCGAGATGATCGAGCGTCAAATTGGTAAAAATGGCGACATCAAAGTCGATATTTTCCACGCGGCGCTGTTCCAGGGCATGGGAAGTGACCTCCATGACAGCCGCCTGGCAGCCATGATGCACCATTTCTCTAAGCATCTTATGGTTCGTCGTCACATCAGGTGTCGTCCTTGTGGCTTGGTAGCGCATTTGGCCGATGATATATTCAATGGTTCCGATGAGGCCGCAGGGCACTCCAAGATGATCCAACAGATGCTTGACTAAGAAGGATGTGGTTGTCTTGCCATTAGTTCCGGTAATCCCCACCATAAAAAGCTCATCGCTGGCAAATTGGTAGTAGTGGGCTGCAATGAGGCCTTCGATGGCCGCTACATCGGAATGGATAATCTGGGTGGCTGTTTTGATGGTGGGATCATAGATATCTGTCAAAATGGCTACTGCTCCCGCAGCAATCGCTTCGGGAATATATTGAGCGCCATCATCTACCGTCCCCTTTTTTGCAATAAACAAATTGCCTGGAGCAACCCGCTTGGAATTGGAACAAATCCCAGTGATTTCGACTTCTTTATTTCCCTTAATCTCATGGATGGGAATATCTTTTAGTATTTTTTTTAGTTTCATGACTATTAGTTACCCTTTGAACTGTTATTCCACTTTTCATACATTTCTTTCAATAGTTCTGTCTCCAGGACCCAATCGGCCTTCTTAGGATCATAGCGGGGATCTCCGGAAGGATAACCATGCGGATCATCGGCTGGGATGCCCAAGTATTCCAAAGATCGCTTCGCTATTTCCCTAAAAATCGGAGCCGCACAATGGCCTCCGTGGTGCTTTTTACCTATACCAGGAAGGTAGCCATATTCGGGTTCATCTAACGAAACGAGGAGGACGAAAGCAGGGTGATTGACAGGAGTAAATCCCACGAAGCTGGAGACAAAGAGCGTTTCGGCATAGCCTCCTGCGATGACTTTATTGGCTGTCGCGGTTTTGCCCGCTTCCGTATAGCCAAAGATATCGGCCCTTCTTGCTGTGCCGCCCAACTTTGTCGTGTATTTCATCGCTTGGACAATCCTTTTGACGTTTTCCTGGTTGATGACCCGCGGAAATTGTTTTAGGCGTTCCGGCTGGGTATTATCGACGAGGATTTCTTTTGTTCCATCGGGTTTTGTTTTGATGACTTGACGCACTAGCGTAGGCTGTACCAAAAAGCCGCCATTGGCAAACACGGCATAAGCACGGGTGAGTTGCATCCCTGTCGCCACGATGTTATGGCCTATAGCCATGGAAAAAGGAGTGGGCGTCGACCATTCCAGGGTCCCATTGGGATGCTTCTTGCCCGGCGTCGGCAAAGAACCCTTCGTTTCATAGGGCAGCTCGACCCCCGTCTTTTCACCGAAGCCAAAGTCATGTAGGGCGCTGCGATAGAAGTCATTCCCCAACTTGTTAATCACCCGTTCGATCAGGCGGGCCATATAGATGTTTGAGGACTTTTGCAGGGCCATATTCATATTGAGGAAGGAGTGAAAATGGGTATCGCTCAAGGGCTTCGAACGGCCGGGAAAGCGGCTGTTGCTGGTTGCCATTTTTTCTTCTGGATTCAATAAAGGGGGCTTCCCCATCTTTTGCAACGCCTCGTTTGCTTTGAGCCCGACGGCAAGTGTAAAGGGCTTCATGATAGAGCCTGGCTCATTTCCATCTGTGATAGCCTTCACGCGCGTCTCATCGATCCGCTTTGGATCGTTGAAATAATCCTGATAATCGGGCGGATAGAAAAAAGGGTATTGGGCAAGGGCCAAAATCTCTCCCGTTCTGGGATCCATCATGACGACCCATCCGCCCTTGGCTTTGTGCTGTTTTACTCCTTTCGCCAGTTCCTCTTCGGCAATAGCTTGGAGGCAATGATTGATCGTCAGGTAGATGTCAGCCCCATTTTCGGGGATAGAAATCACCTCGCCTATTTCCAGGGAATTCCGCGGGGATCGCATCAAACGCCTTTTGCCCTGCTTCCCTTGCAAGTATTTGTTGAAGTAGAGTTCTAAGCCCCCTGTGGGTATGGCCTGCTTGGTCGTTTCATCCTTGTTGTTTTGGATGGTATGCAAAACGGGTCCCAAAAGCTTTCCAAAAGGGTATGACCTCTGATAATCATTCACAAAAAAGAGGGCGTTGCGCGGGATGTGATTCTGACGCGAAAACGGCAGCCACCACTCCATAATGGCATCGCGCGTCTCGCGATCCAGCCACATGGCGAGCTTGCGGTTGCGGCTGTTGTAATCGAACTGGACCCTAAACTTCGTTTTTTCTTGTTGAGTCAGATCCAAAAAGGAGATCAAATGGTTAGAAATCTCCCCTTGATAAGGGTCGGAAATAGATTGTGGATCGACATGCAGGTGATATTTTTCTACATCGATCACAAAGCTTTGAGCGATTTCCGGGTGTCCCTTTTTGATCGAGGTATTGGAAATGAATTTGCCTCTCATGAAAGGTTCGCTGATGGTAAAGAAATGCTGCTTGCGCGCCTCCTTGGTCCATTTTTCCCCTTCCACAATCTGGATTTTGTAAAATTGGGAGATCAATAGGGAAAACAACCCCGCGATGAAGAGCCCGACCAAAGCAAGGCGCCTGGAATCTTTACTGGCCATGGGTTCCTCGCGGCTGTATGGGGATAGGTTCCCTTTCAGGCAACAAGATCACGTCCTGGAGCGAGGGAAACTTTAAATGGCTGAATTCAGGTTTTCGCACCAGCTCCATCATGTGGATGGGACTTTCATAGTACTCGATTTCATATTGCAGGCGCGTATTGTCTTCTTGGATATGCCTGACCTCTTTGCTCAAGACGGGAATCATCAGGCGCAATTCTGTCAGCTCGTTTTGCTTTTCTATGGTGAAATAGAGAGCGAGTCCTGCTCCCATGATGCAAATCAATAATCGCACGTAGAGATGGATGTTCGGCTTCATAATTTCTCGGCTATTCTCAACTTTGCGCTGCGGCTTCTGGGATTGCCTCGGATTTCCTCTTCCGAAGGAACAATAGGCTTTTTCGTCACCAACTTGACCGTCGGCTCTTTATCCAGGAATACCCCACCAATGCCAGAAGTATCATACTTATCACTGGCGGCAAAGCGCAAGAGATTCTTCACTATGCGATCTTCCAAGCTATGGAAACTGATCACCACAAGCCTTCCCCCGGGGTTAAGGCGGTCGATAGCGAGGGGCAGGACATTTTCCAAAGCTTCGAGTTCGCGGTTCGTACAAATGCGAAGTGCCTGAAAGACTAAGGTAAGAGGGTGAAGATCTTTTTTGCTTCTTCGCATCAAAACAGGATAAAGGATTTTGACCAAGTCCCCTGTGGTCTCAATCGCCTTGTGTTTTCGGGCGTTAACGACCGCTCTCGCTGCAGCGCGCCATTGTTTCTCTTCACCCGAATCGCGAAATAATAGGCCCAATTCCTTTTCACTCCAGGTGTTAACGATTTTTTCAGCGGTGAGGGAGCCCGTCGGATCCATCCGCATATCCAAGGGACCCTCTTTCATAAAGCTAAAACCCTTCTCGGGCTGGTCCAATTGCATCGAAGAGACCCCCAAATCGAGGAGCATCCCATCGATTTGGCCTATGCCTAAGGCATTCAGGTGTTCGTCAAACCGGTCAAAATTGCTATGGATCAGGGCCGCCTTCGATCGCCAAGGCTGCAAGCGCTCGGCGGCTATTGCCAAGGCCTGCGGATCTTGATCAAAACCGATCAACCTCTCCAATTCCGGGTGGCTAGCTAGAAGTGCCGCGGCATGGCCCCCGGCTCCCAGAGTCCCATCGACAAAGACCGAAAGCAGACGTCCCTCGAAAAAAGAGAGCACCTCGTGAAGTAATACAGAAATATGGGGGGATACGGGTGACGGTGTCATGGATATAGAATACACAATACAGAAGAAAAAATCCAAATAGCTTTTCCAAAAACTCGAAAGGGTGTAAAATAAAAAGTGTAGGTAGTAAGAATATTAATTGTTCATTCGGAGATACTTATGGCTTATATTACCATAGATAAATATGACATCAGTGTCTATAACCTATACGCCGTGCGCACCCGCATGATTGAACAGATCAACAAACAGTTCAATCTGGGTGATGCCGCTAGCATTCCGCCGCAAATATCTATTGTCGATATCTATCCCAAACTTACAGAGCTTGACCTCCTCCTAGGAGTAGTGCCTCTTAACACGCCTTGGGCCTACTTCTATCCCCCAAAAAACTTTGGCGATTCAAGGCGTTCGTTCCTTTCATTTTCGCGGATTGTCCCTACGCTTGGAAGCATTGAAAAACAGGCCAGCGATAACGAAAAATTGAAGTCTGTAAAGTGCTCCTCGCCCAATGAAGAAAAGGAAAAACAGGTCTTATTAGGTTGTTTCGATCAGATTAGCAAAATCAACTCGTGGATGGGCTTCATCATTGGCCGCGTCGGACAGTTCTTACAAGGATAATGCATGGGGAAAATCGACTGGCTGAAGGAACTGGGATGGTCCGAAGAACAGATGCACGACCTACGCTTTGCCGGATATGCCTACATCCGTCAAGGAAAGTATGATATCGCCTTGCCTATCTTTGAAGCTTTATGCGTTCTTGATTCCGAAAACGCCTACGATGCCCAAACGACGGGCGCCTTATATTTACAACTCAATCAACCAGCCAAAGCCCTCAAATACTTCGATCGCGCCCTCAAAATTGAAGGAGAGCATGCCCCTACTCTTCTCAATGTCACAAAGTGTTTGTTTATGATGGGAAAAAAGGATGAGGGTTTGCGATTAGCCAATATCCTAAAAAATGAACCCGATCCTAAAATTTCAAATACCGCCAAAGCACTTATTCTTGCTTACACTAGCACTTAGTAAATCTTTTAATCATTGCCTTCTTTTTCTAAAAATAGTAAAATATTTTTATTTAATAGGAGGGTAATAATGCTTAATCCCGTTTCATCTTCAGCTACTTCTATACTTAACTCTGTCGGGAAACAATCTCCTCTTCTTACGCTTCCAAACGATGTTCTAAATTTGATATTTGAAAAATACTTCAAAGCCGAAGAAGCTCTTCCTTGCTTATTTATCAATAGGCGGTTTAGCCAACTTCAGACATTAAAAAAACTTTCCACAATTCAGCAACATAAACTTGAGTCGACTAAAAATAGAGTAAGGATTCATAGAAGTCTTGGTTACAGAGTTCTTCATGATTCCGATGATGCGATTTGCAAACCTCTCGTCTCTGCCGCAAAATGTGGATCAATCCCATTGGTTATATGGTACCATAACCTCTTGAAATACCCCTTGAATAATTACCTATGTCCCGTTGCAGCTCAATATGGACACCTTTCATTGCTGCAATGGCTACGGAATAGCACAGCCTCTCCAAGTGAACAAACCAGATTAGGAAGCTGGCTTAAATGGATAGGCTTAATCAAAAGTTCCATTCCTCATTGGGATGAATCAACCTGTGCAGCTGCTGCCTTTGGAGGACACCTTTCCCTACTGCAATGGGTTAGAGAGAATGGCTGCCCATGGGATGAGGAGACATGCTGGGCTGCAGCCTCAGGAGGCCATCTTCCTGTATTGCAATGGATACGTACCCAAGGCTGCCCATGGGATATTCGAACGTGCAAACCTGCCGCTTTGCAAGGCCGCCTTGATATTTTACAATGGGCGCATGCCAACGGCTGCCCCTGGAACGAGGAAACTTGTGAGACTGCTGCCAAAGGTGGCCACCTTGCTGTTTTGCGATGGTTGCATGACAATGGCTGTCCCTGGAATGAAAAAACATATCTAGCGGCAGAACAAAATGGAGACCCAAATTTCTTGGAATGGCTTCGCGAAAAGGATTGTCCTAGGGAAAGTTGAGATTTGGCTGGGTATAAATTTTTCTTGATAGCTTTAGTTTATTTTTGAAGTAGACTTCAAAGGCAAAATCTTACATCTCTTCATTGTTCAGCTTTTTACAAGTCGAGTGAAATCCTCGAAAATTTTACTAGTGTACTATTATTCTATATAATGTAAAATATGTAAGATTATTTGAAGGGAAAATAGTACAAAAAAATTAAAAGTAATTAAGTCTAAATGGAGAAGGATATGACAGTTAATTTTAATTTACAGGTGAGTGCTCTAAATTCAGCACCTGTTTCGGTTTACTATGGCTTTGACAATGCAAATATCCCTCCGGCACTTCTCACTCTGCCCAATGATGTTCTCAATCTAATTGCAGAAAAGTTGGAGGAACAAAGTAGCATCATCCCCTTGCGTTTTGTCTGTAAACGCATTGCCAATCTCAACAAAGTAAAAACCAAAAAAGCGTCAAATACACTCATCAGGAGTGCAGCAGAAGATGCCATAGCCTTGGGATCCCTCTCTTTAGTTGCATGGTACCATGATCGCTTGCGACACCCACATATAGATTGGACAATGTCGGGTTATCTTGCTTCAGGATGGGGTCGTCTGCCCATATTGCAATGGGCCCATGCAAATGGTTGTCCATGGACTGAAGGGACGTGTCATGCTGCGGCTGATCATGGCCGCCTTGAAATCTTGCAATGGGCCTATGCCAATGGTTGCCCTTTGTATGAAGGGGATGGAACACAACAATTTGAGGCTTTTGGACCAGACAACAAATCTATATATTCCTCGGCGCGAGGACATCCCCATGTGATAGAATGGCTACGCTCAATAAGGTGTCCTGGAGAAAATTATCATCATTTTAATTGTTCGATTTCCTAGTATTGATAAATTTAAATGGAGAAGTATATGATAAGCAATAATAATAACTCAGTGATAAGCCAAGCGCATTCAACTTTACCATCTGCTTATTATGGCCATGGCAATGCAAATATCCCTCCGACCCTTTTATCCCTTCCCATCGATGTGCTCAATATTATTACTAATAAGTTGGCTGAGCAAAATGCAACAATTCCTTTGCGTTTTGTCTGCAAGCGCATTGCCAATCTTGCTGCAGTAAAGGGTGAAAGATTTTCGAATTCACAAATGAGAAATGCAGCAGAAATGGCTATAGGCGGAGGTTTCATCTCTCTAGTTAGATGGTATCACGATCACTTGCACTACCCTCTTAAAAAAGAATCGTCTTATATTGCTGCACGTAGCGGTAATGTAGCCCTATTGCAGTGGCTGTGCGAGAAGGGCTGCCCATGGCATGCAGGGGCGTGCCCAGGAGCAGCTTATGGAGGCCACCTTGAAGTACTACAATGGGCTCATGCTAATGGCTTCCCCTTGCAAGGATCGAGCTTAGCTGGGGCCTCTGGAGGCAATCTTGCTCTACTGCAATGGGTTCGCGCTAATGGCTGCCCCTGGGATGAAGAGACCTGTTCATATGCAGCTGAAGGAGGCCACCTTGCCGTACTGCAATGGGCTCGTGCCAATGGCTGCCCATGGGATGAAAAGACCTGTGCAAATGCCGCCAAAGGAGGGCATCTTGCAGTATTGCAATGGGCTCGCACTAATGGCTGCCCTTGGGATGAAGGGACATGCTCTGCTGCGGCCTTCGGAGGCCACCTTGCAGTATTGCAATGGGCCTATGCAAATGGTTGTCGTTTGTATGAGGGTAATGGAACATACCGATCTATATACAATTCGGCGCAAAGACACCCGCATGTAATACAATGGCTACGTGAGATTCGGTGTCCTGGTGAGACTTGGCTTCCTAGTAGAATATCATTACTTTGATAACTGTTCGATTTCCTAGTAAATTTTACTGGGGCATCACACTTCCAAAAGTAGTAAAATGATATCATCTTTAAACAAATTAAAGTCATTATTCGACTTAAATACAAAAAAGGAGTAAAAAAAATGAATAATGTAACAAAATCAGAACGGACTCATCTTTATGAACTCTGTGCACAAAATCCTCAAGCGGCAAAAAGCCATGCAGAACAGCAATTGAGGATCATTCAGCATATAATGGATCAAACGAGGCCTTTAGATAATGCCCCCGATCAGTTAGATCTGAACAAGTACAAGCGAGCTTTAATTCGAGTGATAAATGAACCGCATTATGTTGGCTTAAAACATTTGGTCCGCATAGGAAAGGTAGAGTTCATTTATATTATGGCTCTTCCGCGCACTTGCGGTACAGCTCTCCATCAGGCGCTGGCGCAAGCTGATGAGGTCTCCGGTCAAATCAATGAACCCGCCTGCTATGATGATGTTAGAGGGCGCAGGTATGATTTTAAACCTTCTCCGACCGATAAACTCCGTACTTTTGATACGGTTTGTCAAAGGATTTTCTCCTGTTACAATCCTGCGTCAACCCACATGAAGTTTGTCATCCATGACATTTCTGTCTTTGCGACAACAGAAGAAGTCATG
The DNA here is from genome assembly GCA_963801335.1 of uncultured Parachlamydiaceae bacterium. Classification (GTDB taxonomy): domain Bacteria; phylum Chlamydiota; class Chlamydiia; order Chlamydiales; family Parachlamydiaceae; genus CAWDEQ01. The sequence goes on from CAWDEQ010000001.1 coordinate 489,218, forward strand.
AAAATGAACAAATTGACTCGGAATACGATTTGCGTCATCCGCTCTCCACTGAATATGGCCATTTCACAATTTACACGGATCATCAATGACAGGCTTGCACAACCGGGAGGAGATGTCCTTTCTTCTAACGAGGTCTTTTATCTGATGTCTCCCCACTTTGAAGGCATTGAACCTCAAGGAAAGATCGATTTTGTGATGTCGAGACCACAGCTAGTAAAGAGAATCCGCGATTTCCATTCTAAAAAAGAAGGGGAACCGGTGACTGCCGAGGAGATTGATGCGGCTCGAAAAAGCGCTGTAGAATATGCGCAAGAACAGTATTGTTTTGCATGGGATAACTTATTCGAATTTTTTAAATTCTATAAAAGGGCTCAAAACCAACGTCTCGTCGTATTCAATGGAGATCTCTTACAAAAACCTAACGTGGATCATCATGCGACATTAAAAGAACTTGTGTCTCATTTTCCCTCCATAACCTATAAACCTGACATGGTAAACAACTGGGTAAAAGGGGTGAAAGAGAGGTTCGTTTGTTTCGTTAGCAAAATCGTGGGAAAAAACTCGGCTTGGAATCGATCGTCTCATTCCAATACCTGTTTAACCTCAGAACATAGTACTGTTCTCAAGAATCCTAGACATCTTGGAGAATTTCCTCTAGAAATGCAAAAAGTCATTCGCGAAAGATTCTCTATCTTTAACCAGATAAAGGATTATAAACCCTAAGGAGTGTAAGAGTCTCATTTTGATAATGCCTCTTTGAGGGAGGCGACGACCCGTTCGACATCTTCTGGCGCTAGATCATAATAGAGCGGGAGTGAGAGGGTTCTGGCATAATAGGTTTCCATATCAGGGAAGTAGGGGCTGAGATCGCCGCAGAGTCTACGGTAATGCGGATGTTGGTAGACAGGGATATAATGCACCTGTGTCCCAATGCCCTTTTCCTTGAGAAGGGCCATCACTTGATTTCGGGTTTTCCCATAAGCGTGAAAGTCGATTTGGACGACACATAGATGGAAAGCTGTCCTCTCATCATATTCTGAGGTAAAGAGCTCTACATGGGGCATCCCCTGAAGAAGCTCACGATAGAGCTTGATGAGCTCGCGCCTTTTTGAAATAAAGGCTTCCAATCTCTTTAGCTGGCTTAAACCCAGAGCAGCTTGCATTTCGGTCAAATGGTAGTTTCCTGTTATCTCTTCTACCTCTAGGGAGGGAATGGATCTCCCATTATTGAGAAACATCTTTAACCGATTGTAGAGCTCTTCATCATTGGTGGTGACTATGCCTCCTTCTCCTGTCGTGATCGTCTTGGCCGGATGAAAGCTAAATATCGTCATCTGGCTCCAGGTGCACGATCCCACCTTCTGTCCGTCAGGATAGTGGGATCCAAGGGCGTGGGCGGCATCTTCGATGACGAGGGCTTGGGGGTCTAGAATCATCCGGTCAATCGCCTGCATGTCGATAGGCAATCCGGCAAAGTGGACGGCCATAATGAGATCGCGTCCGCGCGAGTGTTTTTTTTGGAGATTGATCTTTAATTGGTCAAGGTTGAAATTGCCCGTCGTGCGGTCGATGTCTAAAAAGATTGGCGTTGCTCCTAAAGCTGTCGCACATCCTACGCTTGCCACAAAGGTATTGGGCGTTGTCAAGAGGCGGTCATGGCCATTGACTTTGCCTGCAAAGGTGGCAGCCATCAGGGCGGAAGTCCCGCTATTGAAGGCGACCCCATATTTGGCGCCGCAATAGGCGGCGACAGCTTTTTCAAAAGCTTCAACTTGCGGGCCGCGGGTAATCCAATCCTGTTTTAAAGATTCCGCAACATGTTCTATATCAGATGCATCGATTGATTGATGCGCATAAGGAATAAATTTCATTTGTATCGGCTTAATTTACATCAATAATGTCTGTTTCGGCTCTCTCTGTCAAGCGATTAATTTGTATAGTAAGGAAAGGGAATATCCGATAAAAGGGAAGCCATAAGAATGGAGTGTGTACGATGAATCCAGATTTTTTTTCTCCGACAAAAAATCCAGAAACAATGGAAACCGATCATTTAAAGCAAAGGCTTTATTCCTGTTGTGCGGAGGAGGCTTCGGCGCCCTGTTCGGACTCAGCTTTTACTACTGTGGAAGAGCTCGGAAAATTATGCACAGAGGATGGGGAAGATCCTCTAGAAAAGCGCATCACTCATTTTAAAAGGGAGCAAGCGGACAAACTTTACCAGTACCTAAATAAGGGAAAGCAAAGCAGAGCATTCCCCTTGTCGGCCCTCTATCTGCTGCATGGATGGAATGATCACAATCCAAACCGTACATGGGCGCTGACTGAACACTCGCGTACGACTTCCGGCGGGTTTTATTTGCGATGGAATGGAAAGGGTATCGCGATTAACCCGGGAACCAATTTTCTGGACCACTTTCACAGCCGAGGCCTTACTGTCAGAGATATTGACTACGTCATCGTATCGCAAGAGGCTTCGGACAGCTATGCGGATATTTCTGAAATCTATGCATTGAATGGGCAGCTCAATAAGATTGACAACCAGATTCACATCATTCACTACTACCTGATTCCGTCGGTCTACCAAAAGCTCCATCCCATTCTAAAGCCACATTCAAAGCAAGAACGCAATACAGTGCATGAGCTGGATCTGTTTGCAGATACAGCTGAAGCCGAAAAAATCGAGTTAACGCCGGAGATCGAGCTGCACTACTTTTCCCTTTCGAATGAATCTCAAACAGCCTCCTCATTGCCTTTGCGCTTTGAGTTGAAAAGAGAGCACTCTCTTCTTCGATTCGGGTATGTATCGAAAACAGCGTGGACTCCTTTGCTCTCGCACCATCTGGGATTCTGCGATGTGCTGCTCCTGGGTTTTGGCAATACGAGCGAAGAGGACTACCAAGAGCAAAAGCACAACGAAGATTCATTGGGATATTATGGGAGTTATTCACTGCTTGAAGATATCAGGCCGAAGCTGCTTCTGAGTACGGAATATGGAGGCAAAGAAGGGGATATAAGGCTCGAAATAGCCGAAAGGCTGCGTCGCGATTTTATGCACCATTATCCCTCAGTAAAAGCCCCGGTAGTACTCCCAGGAGACTTAGGCCTTCTCATCGACTTGCACAAGCTAGCTATCCAAGGCTCGTTGACTCAAGAACTGCTCGACCCGTCCAACGTGACGATCATCCGTTCTTCCGAAGCCTACGGTCCTTTATATTATCTGTCGCCAAACAATTGCTTGGGACCGGCAAATAACAGAAGTCATTCAGTCCATTCGGCTTAATGTAGGGTGCGATAATTTGCTTGCGCGCTAAGTTTTCTCATGTTAGATTCACCGGTCATAAAGGCTCTAGACTAGACTGTGGAAACGTTGTTCATAACTTGGATAAGGACTCGACACTATGTTGACTTGTGACACATGTGATGCATGGATTCAATTTTTGGAATTTGTCAAAACTCGTTGTTCAACAACGGCTTTTGGCAACTGGCTTGCTCCCATTCAAGTCGTTGAATGGTCAAGCGAAGAGATCACTCTTGAAGTCCCCAACATTTTTGTGAAGGAATACCTTCTCTCAAATTACAAGAAAGATCTGCTGGCCTTCTTGCCTATACGGGTCGATGGAGAGCCTGCCCTCAATTTCAAGGTTGCAGCGCAAGTGAAAAAAGCGCCGCCTCTGATCATCCAGGACGAAGAAAAACGGGAAAAGCCGGAGGCCTCCTCCTTTCAGGTGAAGTTAAACCCAAATTACCGCTTTGAGACATTCATCGAAGGCCCGACGAATCAATTTGTCAAATCGGCTGCTATTGGCGTCGCCAACCGCCCGGGACAATCCTATAATCCCCTCTTTATTCATGGGGGTGTGGGATTGGGGAAAACGCACATCTTACACAGTATCGGGCACTATATTCTAGAGCATCACCCAAAGCTTCGCGTTCAGTGTATCACAACCGAAGCCTTTATCAACGACCTCGTCGACAGCCTGCGCAATAAATCGATCGACCGCATGAAGCGCTTTTATCGGTCCGATGTCGATGTCCTACTGGTGGACGATATCCAATTTTTACAAAATCGCCTCAACTTCGAAGAGGAATTTTGCAATACGTTTGAAACGTTGATCAACCAGAACAAGCAGATTGTCATCACGAGCGATAAGCCTCCATCCCAACTGAAGCTATCGGAACGTATCATCGCCCGCATGGAGTGGGGCCTCGTGGCCCATGTCGGTGTGCCGGAATTGGAAACGCGCGTGGCTATCTTGCAGCACAAGGCGCAACAAAGAGGATTAAATATCCCGCATGATGTAGCCTTTTACATTGCAGAGCACATCTTCAATAATATCAGGCAGCTTGAAGGGGCTGTGAACCGCCTGAGCGCCCATTGCCGCTTGCTCAATATCAATATCACGGAAGAACTTGTAGAAAAAACGCTGCGGGAACTGCTCCAGCAAAGCCCAAAGGAAAAAATCTCCGTGGAACAAATCCTAAAGAGTGTCGCAGCCGTTTTTCAGGTCAGAGTGAGCGACTTGCGTGGGAGTGCTAGAACAAAGGATGTGGCATTGCCGCGCCAAGTGGCCATGTATCTGGCGTGCAAGCTAATCAATGAATCGTTGCAAATGTTGGGCGACTCCTTCGGAAGAACCCATTCGACGATCCTGCATGCGACCAAAAATATCGAGAAAAAAGTGGCTGGCGGCGATGAAATCCTGCGCAAGCAAATCCATATGGTGGAACGAAACATCGGACTTTAATAGGGGGTATTGACATGAAATCTTTAGAAAATATCGAGATGACCAAATGGGATCATTCTATCTCAAGCGAAATCAAGAAACGGGCTGTACATGGATTGGAGGGTGGAAAAATTCTCTATTTTCCACATCTTGACTTCCCTTTAAGCGAACAGGAACGCACCCTTCTAACGCCGAACATCCTGAGCCCAAAGGCCAAAAATATCAGCTATGATCCTGTACACGACCGCCTCTCAGGCTTTGAATGCGACCCAACTCAAGCCGCTCTTCTCAAAAGGATGATGGAGCGTTACTACTCAACGGCTCGACATTTCCTACTACACCTCATTCCGCACTATGAGCATCACCTTATCTTGGGCAAAACGAGCTTTCGCCCTGTCGAGATTTTGGGCAGAAAAACCTCCTACCGTAAAGATGACACCCGCTTGCATGTCGATGCATTTCCCTCCAATCCGACGAAGGGGCAAAGGATTCTGCGCATTTTCACGAATATCAACCATGAGGGTAAGCCGCGGGTATGGCGCTCCGGAGAGCCCTTTGAAGTCGTTGTAAAGCAATTCGCTCCCAAAACGTCTAGCCCTTGGCCAGTCGTTCCCCATCTCCTCAAATTGTTTAAAATCACAAAAGATAAGCGGACAGACTATGACCATTATATGCTGCAAATACATGATGGAATGAAGGGAGATCTCGACTATCAGAAAAATGCAGGCCAAGAAGAATTGCATTTTCCTCCGGGAAGCAGCTGGATCGTTTTCACCGATCAGGTCTCCCACGCAGCCATGTCGGGCCAACATGTCTTAGAGCAAACCTTTCACTTAAATGTGGAGGGATTGCAGAATGAGGCGACAGCCCCCTTGCGGGTGCTGGAGCGCTACTTTAATAAAGCCTTGGTATGACACCCCATAAGCCCTCGAGCGCGAGACCGAAACCGAATATATCAATTTTAAATTTAAAAATTTACCACTGAGATCACTGGCTCAGTGGTAAATTTTTAGCACGATGCTAAAACGCGTTCGTAATAAGACACATATTTGGGCAGGATTGTATCGACTGAAAACTTGGTGCGGGCGATTTCTTGCGCATTTTTGCTGATCTTTTCATATAGGGTTTGGTCTGTTAAAAGCCGGAGGGCATCTGCGGCCATGGCTTTGGTGTCTCCTACAGGTTCCAGGAAGCCCGTTTGTCCTGATTCGATCAATTCGGGCAATCCTCCAACGTTTGAGGCAATGACCGGCACGCCATAGGCCATAGCTTCCAGGGCAGCCAATCCGAAGCTTTCCTGCGAGCTAGGAAGGAGGAAGAGGTCTGCACTTGCAATATAGGAATCGATATCGCGGCTTTTTCCGATGAAGAAGACCTCTTTTTCCAAGTGATACTCGTGGACCATTTTGCGGATTTCTTCTATACCGGGTCCTGTCCCCAGGAGGAGGAGCTTGCATTTCAGTTGTTTTTTGACCTCGAGAAAGATGAGGATGACATCTTCTACGCGTTTGACGGCGCGGTAGTTGGAGGCGTGGATCAAGAGTTTTTCCTCTCCGTCTAAATATCTCATTCTCATCGGCTTATGACCAATCAATTCCTCCTCGGGAAGGAAAAAATTATAGATGATTTCAATATGCTTTTGAATATTGAAGTATTGATGCGTCTGCTCGCATAGGCTTCGCGAGACAGCCGTGACGCCGCAGCTCTGCTCAATGCTGAATTTCACAATATTAAAATAAGAGGGGTCTCTCCCTACGAGGGTGATGTCCGTACCATGCAGAGTGGTGATGACCCTCGGTTTGACTGTCCCTAAAATCTGCTTGGCGAGAAAGGCGCTCGTGGCATGGGGAATGGCATAGTGCACATGCAAGATATCGAGCGAATGGCGCTCGGAAACCGAGGCCATTTTAACAGCTAAGGGAAGGGCATAGTCAGGATATTTGAACAGATCATAGGGATGGATCTCCACTTCATGAAAATAGATGTTGGGTTCATGGAGCCTCAGGCGAAAAGGAACTTCATAGGTGATGAAATGGATCTCATGTCCTCTGAGAGCTAGTTGATGGCCGAGTTCAGTGGCCATGATGCCGCTTCCCCCTAAAGTAGGGTAGCAAACGATTCCGATTTTCACAACGCCCTCACAGGTTGCGGATTCCTTTAGATACTGACATGAGGTCATCCACTTGGACCGGATTCCCTTTAGCTAATCCTTGGGCATAAGGTTTATCGATCGTAATGCCGTATGCTGATGCAGCGCGGAGCACCCAATCAATATAATTGAATGTTTTCAGCTGGCTCTGGTGGCATTCCATCATCTTCTTCCAATTCTCGATGTGATCGGAGATATCGATGAGAAAATCGGGCTCGTGGGCTCCATTGACATAATGGAGAATGCCTCCGACAGTATGAGGAGAGATATCAGGCAATATCTTGCTAAAACGGGCATAGCGGCAGGCATAACGCAGCATCAGGCCGCAGGCTAGGTGGTCCGGGTGATTCCGCTCCCCCTTCCAGAGGGGGCCAATCACAAGCTTAGGCTTGTGCTCCCGAATCACTTTAGTGAGCTTCAACCTCCCCTCATAGGTATCGAAAACTTCGCAATCGATAAAGTCGAGAAAGACCCGTTTAGCTCCCAGCACCTTCGCGGCATTCAATGCCTCTTGTCGGCGGATCTCCGGAGTCCCGTTCGTTCCCTTTTCCCCTAGGGTAAGGTCGACAAAAACAAGGGATTTCCCTTGGGCTGCGAGCTTTGCCATAATGCCGCCGCAGCCAAATTCAATATCGTCGGGATGCACCCCAAATGCCATCACATCAGTCATAAATTCAGTCATAACTTTAATCTATGTATACCGGCATCTAGTTAAAATTTCCCTTGTTGGCTGCGCCAAAACCCCGGGGCTGCAAGATCGTAAATAGGTCAATATTTACTTAATATGGACCTATTTACGATCTTGCAGCCGCGGGAGTTTTCGCGCAAGCCAAAAAGGGAAATTTTAACTAGATGCCGGTAAGCGCTCTTGTAAATGTCAAGGCGTAAATCGCCGAGGGAAGACCCTCAATGAGGATATTGGCACAGCGATTCATGGTGCTCCCTGTGGTCATGACGTCGTCTATCAGTAAAATTACCTTATCCCGCAAGTCTTCTTTTTTCAAAAATAGGGTCCTGCCTTCAAAGGCAAGGCGCTGCTGCCTCGTCAACCCTGCTTGACTGTAGTCCCCGCTTTTGCGCCCTAAGCAATCTGAAACGGGGCGGCCGATGAGTTCAGCAATGTGTTGTGCGAGGAGAAGGCTCTGATTATATCCTCTGGTCATCCAATGCGTCAAAGAAATGGGAACGGGAACCAGGAGGTCGGGCAAGGGCCATTCGAGCGCAATGAGCTGCGCGACCATAAATGCTGCCGCATCTTTAGCCAGATAGGGCTGATTTCCATATTTCATTTTTCGAATGATGGCCGAGGCGGGGCCTGCATAATCAAAAGCGGCTGCAGATTTGGCGAGGATCCATTGCTGGCGATGGCATTCAGAGCAGAGGCGCTGTTCAGGACAATAGCTGCTTGAAAAACAGCGCGGACATCGCTCCTTGGGATCGATCAGAATAAGAAGCGGCAAGCAATCGGCACAGAGAAGGTGCGATGGATGTCTTAAAACGACTTCACAATTGAGGCAGAGGGAGGGATAAAGGAGATGGCGAAAAGAGCTTCCAATGTTCTGGATGAGAGAGTGCATCATGGCGGTGTATTAAAAAGTGTACGCAGAAAACCCTCCAGGTCTTTTTGGATTGCGGGGTATTCTTTTGGATAATGCTCCTTTGTCCAGTGGATAAATTTCGAGGCGACGAGTTCCAAATCGGGCTGATAGAACTCCCTGGATTTGATGCGTTCATCCCGCAGCATTTTGCCTACATCGAGGTGGATCGGTTTCTCGCCGACAAAGCCGGTATTATGCATGACGCCATGATCGTGGTCGTAGATGCCTTTGCTATATTCGAGCATATAGAGATCGAGGATTTGCCGTATGCGGCGCTCTGCGCCGGCGATATCTCCATTTTCCAGGTGTTCTCGCAGGACAGCCTGTGTCGTGCGCGCTTTTTCTTGAACCACAAAAACCACTGAATCGAGGTCTACATTCCTTTCGAGGCCGATTTTATCTCTGACCGTCACCGTGCGTTTCATATGGCCCTGGTTGGCATTGAGTTGAATATAAATGAGGCCGCTCTCCGGTTTATGGACGGTGTAAGCGATCTTATGGCCAATAAAGACGCTCTCCAGTTTTCGAATCTTTCGCGCCACTTGTGTCTCCTTATAGTTTTTGACAGGCCAAATGGAGGGAAGGTATTCGACAAATAGGGAGGGTTTGAGATGTTTAAATTTGAACAATTTGAGGACATACTTTCCATCGTCGCTGCAAAAAGCATAGCATTGGGCTCCCTTGCCTATGTAGGAGAACTTCTGATCCAAAATCGCATCGAGCTTCTTTTTGTCGGCTTCATTAAGGGAAGGAATTTCCCATTCGGCATGAAAAGGAACAGCGTATGTCGTATTAGAGAGTCGAAAATCGTCGGTCATTCGAAAATAAACGCGTGACAAAGCAAACAATGCCAGGCAAACGATGAGAATCTTTAACGCACGCTTAAATTTCATGAATACCTCTTGTATAATTAAGATTAGGGATCAAGATCCCGCTGTGTCTTCGAGCCCCCCCCCTCTCTGTGCTCTCTGTGTTCTCTGTGGTTATTAATTAATTTAAAAACCACAGAGAACACAGAGAGCACAGAGAGGGGGCTCGAAGACACAGCAGGATTTGACCTCTATTGTTAATGATGCAAAAGGTCTGGCTCCTCAACAATCACTTCATTTCCTTTATGGGGCTGCTTCTTCAGGGTATAATAGGGCTTTTCTATGGTTCCTAGAAGCGTTATCGTGAACAATTCAGCGAATTTAAACAGGACGTTATACTGCTTTAAACGAATTTGGAGATGCAGATTCCCTTGGAAATCGATATAGGATTCATAATCGTTATCGGGCAAATAGAACTTTGACAATTTGCCTTCGCTATACACGTCTTTGAGCTTTGTGAAGACAATTTTTCCCCCTTGCAATTGATACAATACCGTCCCCGTCACGGGATTTAATACACTAAGATCTAATCCCAAACGGCTCAAAATTTCGGCAGGTATCGTAAAAAGGGGGCTGAGAATATTTTTCTTTCTCGGATTGACAAAAGAGAAATGCCCTTCGCCTGTCATTGATTCAAGGCTTCCAAGGGTGCCTTGCAAATTTTGAAGTTCGACCTCTTTGATCTCGAGGGGTTTCCACTTTTGGGGAGGCTCATTTCCTGCTTCTTGCAACAGCCCTGGCGTGAATTCATTCATTAATACGAGAGGGGAAGAGAAGCGCCAATTGGATTGATCATCTTGGATAAAATCTACCTTCTCGGCATGAAACGCTCCGGCAGGATCCGAAACGATGACATGGCCTAAATTGACCCTTGTCGGCGCATAGTCGACTTTCGCAGTCAGGTTTTGAAACTGATAGCCGCTGAATTCGCAATTCCTTCCGATTAAATCTCCGTGAAACTGAATGTGATCATCCAGCTCCCAGAAACCCCGTAGAGAAAAGCCTCGGCCAATTTTCCACTTTTGAATTTGTTGGGCAACCTCATCAGGAAGGAGCCGAGCCGCTTCAGGGGCATCGACCACGACCTCGCCAACGAGATGGTGCCGTTCATTGGATAGAGGCATTTCTTGATTTTGAGCGAGATTCACATTGAGTCCCGAAAACTGTCCCATCGCCTTTCGGACCTTGAATCCAAATTCTGGATGAATAAACCAGTCGATATTGAGGTTTGAATGGCTGTTATCAGATAGGATAAGCGACCCCTCGCTCAAGTCGGAGGCATTTGAATAGACCCTCAACCAAAAGGGAAGCTGTTTGATTCGGTATTGCGTGAGAAGGTTGAATTCATGGGGTGAATAATCCAAGGAGAAGTGATTCAGCTCATTTTCCCTATCTTGAAAGAAATAATCGCCTTCAGGCAATTCTAGGTGCAAAGTATATTCAGGCAACTGGAGAGAGAGGTTTAAGGACCCTTTAAAGCTTTCCTTATTTTTAATTTGACCGATAACTTTTGCCATAGCAGGAGTCACGACTTCGGGCATATGGCTTTGCAGCCCCTCTGCAAAGGAGACCAGGTTCTCTGCCTTGATGTCAAAGCCAAGGTTTTCCATCTGCAGGCATTGCGTATCGAAATCATAATCGAGCTTATCGAGAACAAACTTGCCCAACGGTTTCTCGTTGAATTGGGGACTCGTTGCCATATGCCTGAGTGTGAAGCCTCTCGCTGTATTTAAGTGGCAAGAGATGTTTTCCATATCTTGAAGCGCTAAATCTTTTAACTGAAATTGGCGCAAAGCTCCATTGAGGAGAAGATCCGCATGCCATCCAGGAAAGCCTTTTCCCAATTCGAACCGCATGGTCCCAGTACCTCGAAGGGCGCCTTCGACATTGGCCCCCAGCGTATATTTTTGCATTTTAGGCAGGTGTCCCAGTTTGGCAAAGTCGAGCTCAAACAAGTTCACCTTAGTTTCAAGGGCTGCCTCCCCATCTTTATATTCCCCTTCCAAGCCCATTAGGAGAGCATCCCCATACCTGACTCCCAAAAAATTCACTACCCAAGACTTTTCCTGCCGCTCCACTTCAGCTGCAAGAGAGAGATTGTCGAGCTGCAGAAGATCCAAGGACCAAAGGCTTTTATGCTTTTTTCCATCGAGCAACATTTTGTCGAACGCATGTGAACCGATGGACACGCCCTCTCCATTCAGATGGTAGTTTGTCGTATTGGATTGGTCGTCAAAATGGATGCCGAAGGAAAAATTTCCTTGAGCATCTTGGATCTCATTGACTTCCTTCAAGAGGCTTCTCGATAAAAACAAGAGCCCAGTCCGACTAAAGCGCTGCAAATCGTGGAAAAGGGTCATCAGCTTGAACTCGAGGTTGAGGTCAAATTGATGCACCTCTTCCCAATTTTTCATCACAAGTTTGAAGAGGGAGGGATGGACATCGCCAAAGTGGGTCAACTCCTGGTCGATATGAAATTCCACATATTCGCCATCTTCCCCGACAGTAGCTGGAACGGTCTTGCCAGCCACGCGGATGATATCCCGCTTTTTATCCCCTATCCAAACGTCAAATTCCGCTTGATTGCGGCGATAGTCGTCAAAGCGGATGCGATCGCCCACGAGGGTATACTCTTCGACATGGCTTGGGGAGCCCACCAAAACAGCTCCCTGGATATCGGAAAATTCGAGTCTATTGGCTTGATGATCGTAGTCGATATTTAAGCTAAGCTCCTGGACGGCGATATTGCTTTGTTGAAGGCTGATTTGGCCATCAGTCAGCCCTCCCTGGAAGACTGCTTGCAATCGGTAATCTCCGGGATAAAAGGTAAAGCCTAAATATCCCACCTTATGATGCAGGGCAATATTGCCTTCGACAGGCATCTTGAGAAAGAAGAAAGGCTTATCAAAATGGGAAAAGATATCTTGGACTTGAGAGACCTTTCCGGTGAGGGTATGGCAGAAAACATCGACATCGAAAATGCCTTTGAAGGGGTTGCTGTAATCCACATCGATCGAGCCGGCAAGATAGACGCCATTGCAAAAAGCGTCTATGTCTGGAATATGGACCTTTTTCCCTTCAAAAAAGACTTCTGTATTGATGTCAGCAAACAAAAGCCCATGGTTCTTGTCGAAATAGGTGCCGTTTTGTACTGGAATGAAGCCAAAGTGATCCCCCGTATCAAAATTGAAGTAGTGTTTGGCGGAAAGGTCTGGAACAGCCTCCACATCAATTGCTAGATCCTCATTGTCAAGGGAGAGGTTTTTGGCGGTATACTGTACAGAAAGGTCTGAATGATTAAATTTTCCTGTAAAATCGCCCAACCCCTTAAGGGAAAATTGGCCTTCAGTAAAGATAAAAGGCGAAATATACTTTTCCAAGGGCAAATCTTGCGCTTCAAACCATCCATTGCTGATCATGAAGCCAAAAAGCCCCAATTCCTGCTTGAGGGCCTTGTTTTTAAAATGGGCGATGGGCGCCCCGAGCGTTGGAAAAACCTTCTGGAATATTTCCTGTCCCATCGCTTCCAAATAGGCAGAGGCCAGTTCATTCGCCGGCCATGCGCCCCAGAAGTCCTCTGAAGTCTTCTTTAAATCGAAACCAAATGTAATCCCGTTTCGGATCTCTTCTGAATGATCATAAATGCGCAATTCCCCATTTAGAGTACTCCCAGAAGGGATTCTGCTCAAATCGGCGACAATTTCGACTTGGTCCTTCTCAAATTGCTTAAGCATCCCTTGTTTTAATTTCGGTGGAAGCAAATGAGACAGTTCCGATGTCCCCCCTTTGAAGTGGAGCTTGACAAATTCTTGAGGCGACAGCCAATCCATTGTGATGAAGCCTTGCAAACCAGCAAAGTTGCCGTGGATCTGGCTATTCCTGACCATTCCTTCCTCGATTTTCAGCTCCATCTCCATATCTGAAAAATGCCAAAAGTCAGCTCCCGATCTCCTCGTTTTAAAATGTCCTCGGGAAAGTTGAAGGTTGGCATTCAAGTGATCCCAAAAGGTACTGGAGAGCAGGTTTACGGAAACTTCTCCCTTCAAGCGGCCCAGGTCCAGACTCGAATTTCCTCCATTAAAGTCCACGAGGAGATCATAAGCCTCAATTTTATTGAGTTTCAGCTCGGAGATTTTGATCCCTTGCATGAGGGCCAAAAGCGAGGCATCCATCACACCGCTGAGGACTTTGACCCTGCTCCAGTTGGATTCAGGCGGACTCAAAAGCCGCTGCAATAATTCAAATTCCTGATGCCCAATTTTTTCGATGCGAATATCAGCGCAATTGCATCCTTCAGCCACTTTGTGGACTAAAAAGCGAGCGGAAAAATCGGGATGATGATGAGAACCCGAAAGCCGAACGGCTATATCTAGCTGGGGTTGCCCCTTTTCATAGGGGTGTCCCTCCCCTTCGATGTGCAACTCACAAGCCTTCTCATGATGTAGGCAGGAGCCTTCAAAAGCGACTTTTGTCTCCTGGCGGGAATTGAAAAAAACGCCACCCATCAAATGGCGAACCTCCCAAAAAGGGAGCTGTTCTTTATAAATCGCAAAATGGGCTCCTTGGAGGATTTCAAACTTGCCCTCCTTTTCCGGGTCATCGCGCATGACGATTTGTGCTTCCGGAATTTCTCCCCGCAACTGTAGGGGCTTATAAAAGAAAACAAAATCGCTTACTTTGGCCTCACCAGAGAATAGAAAGGGCCAGCTTGTATCTAGGAGTAAATGCCCTTTGAGATCCAGAAGCCCCTTATCGACAGCAAACTCCTTGTATTCCGGCCATAGCACCTGCATCATCCGATGAAGGCTCGGCAAGTCAAGGGCATGCGCCTCTGCATAGGCCGATCGAGAACCCTCCAGCTTCAAAGTCAAAACATTCATGTGTTGATTGGGATCGCCAAGGTTTATCTGGAAGCGTTCCTTCTCCCAATCGATGAATGCGGAATGCTGCAACCCTCTTTCATCCCGAACATGGATGGAACCCTTTTGGATGGCAACTTCAGGATTAATTTTCAGCCAGGAGGATCCTGAAAAGTGAGCCGCTAAAGACGAAAGTTGAGCGATCGACTGCGCCACCTCGACTTGCGGCTCCCTCAATGTAATCCGCATATCGAGCGCTAAAGCCCAAGGTTTAAAGGAATAGTCGATGGTGATCTGATCTGCTGCGAAACCCAACTCCTTTGAATTGAGGAGAACGGGATGCTCTAAGACAAGCGCCGACTCTTTGCGGTAGATCTTCTCGGCGTGCAGCTCCCCTTTTAAAGCTTCACGGCTAAAATCTTCGAGGGAACTCAAGAGAAAATGGGAAATAATCGCCTGATGAAAGAAAATAACCAATAGAATAAAAGCGAAAGGAATAGACAGCCACAATAGCTTTTGATTTTTTTTTGTCATATCTATGGAATACTATTTTAATATGGGAATATTTTATCCCATTAGGGAGTATGGAGCAAAGAAAAAGAATAGAAATGTTGATTGTAGGTATTTCACCATGGACAAAATGGACAATGGTTAATGGACCTAATGGACACCATGGACTTTGGACCATTGCTTTTGACCATAGTCCATGGTGTCCATGGTGTCCATTAGGTCCATTAACCATTGTCCATTTTGTCCATTTTGTCCATGGTGTCCATTAGGTCCATTAACCATTGTCCATTAAGTAAAAACTAGTTGACTTTTGAGAGATTTTTGCTAGCCTGATGAACACAAAGTTTAGGATGAACGAAACATGCTGAGAAAATTGCTCGACTATCAGCTTTCTTTAACGGAAAAGGGAAAGCCGCTACACAAGATTCGGCCACTCATTACAGCCGGGGATACCTTTCTTTATGAAGCCCCAATCAACACATCCCATGCTCCGCACATACGCGACGCCATCGATGTCAAGCGCTGGATGCTGATCGTCGTCTTTGCTTTGATCCCTTGCTTTTTGGTTGCTATTTGGAACACGGGCCTCCAAAGCTATGTCTATACGAGCGGAGACTACAAGCTGATGGACGAATATCTCTCGAGTTCTGCGACCTGGGAAGGGTATTGGGATTTTGCCTCTAAGGGATTTCGTTACCTGACGATTATCAAGTTGGGGCTGGCTGCGCTACTCCCCATCGTTTTAATCTCCTATATCGTAGGCGGGATCTGGGAAGCCCTTTTTGCCGCTGTCCGAGGACATGAAATTTCCGAGGGCTTTTTGGTGACGGGAATTTTGTATGCCCTGATCTTGCCCTCTACTATCCCCTATTGGATGGCCGCCGTCGGCATTTCCGTCGGCATTATCTTAGCCAAGGAGGTCTTCGGCGGTTCGGGTATGAATATCGTCAACCCAGCTTTGGCCTGCCGCGCCTTCCTCTTCTTTACTTTTCCTGGAAGAATGTCAGGTGAAATATGGGTCGGTACCAATCCCACGGAAGTGCGCCAAAGCCTCCTCAAGATGAACCAAGACGCCCATACCACAGCTTTGGACGGCTATTCTCAAGCGACTAAGCTAGCCGTTTTAAACACTTCTCAAGATATTAAGCGCATTCATGTCGATGCCATTGCCTCGAACGATTTGGGATCCCAGGTGGGCACATACAACACCCTCCAAAAGCACTTTGAGCAGTGGAACCAGGCGGGCAACCACCACGCCACCTTGGGAGAACTGACGCAAGACCAGATGCGCTCCTTTGTCACCAGCCCTCTAAATGAAGGAGGGCTCGGCCTCTCCTCTGGCTACTATGAAGATGCCTACCACCTCTCGGGTTTGGATTATGGCCTCGGAAATAATAGCGACTGGAACTTTTTCTTGGGCGACAAGTTGGGAAGCATGGGAGAAACGTCGGTACTGGCCTGCCTCATTGGAGCCGCCATCTTGATCTGGACGGGAGTGGGCTCCTGGAGGACGATGCTCGGAATGACTTTAGGAGCCTATGGAGCCGCCCTCTTATTTCAGCTCTGTTTCAGCTTTCTGGCCGCTGACAGCGGAGCCTGGACTGCGGCGCAGTATAGCTTTCCCGCCTACAAGCATTTGCTCTTAGGGGGGCTGGCTTTCGGCATCGTCTTTATGGCAACCGATCCTGTCTCTTCGCCTAGCATGAAGCTCGGCAAGTGGATCTACGGCCTCTTTTGCGGAGTCATCACCATCGTGATACGCGTTGTCAATCCGGCCTACCCGGAAGGGGTAATGCTCGCGATCTTGATGGGCAATGTCTTTGCTCCGCTCTTCGATTATTATGTCTCGCGCAATTACATGAAGAGGAGCCCAAGCCGTGTCAGAGCAGCAGCCTAGGGCACTCCATCAAAACACAAAAACCATCCTATTCATGGTCGCGCTGAGTTTTGTCTGCGCCCTCATTTTGAGCGTCCTCGCCAGCGCCTTAGCCGAACCCAAAGAAATCGCTAAGGAGCTCGATCGCAGTAAACAGATGATGATCGCAGCGAAAGTTTTGGATCATGATGGGGATTTTCTCATGACAAATAAAGAAGGCGAGCTGACTCCTGCAAAATACGCAGAGAATGGCCGCTTGGTCCCGAGTGAAAAAGAAGAGATCGCCACCAATGCGCAATTGATCGACATTTATGAAAAGCGGTTCGTGCCTCTCCTCGTTGATGCCAAGGGGAATATCACCACATTTGAAAAGGCCCATATCGATGAAGACGATTATATTGCCGAAAACCGCAAAACGGGCTATTACCGTCTGCCCTATAAACTCGTTTACAAGATTTTACCCAATCCATCCCCCGAGGAAAAAGAAACAGAAAAAGCAATCGGGTATGTCATCCCGATCAATGGCTTCGGCCTTTGGGATGCCATCTATGGCTATCTGGCGATCAAGCCCGACGGAACTAGCGTCATCGGAACATCCTGGTATGACCAAAAGGAGACGCCGGGCCTTGGTGCCAACATTGCAGAGGCCTACTGGCAGAACCTCTTTCCTGGGAAAAAGATCTTCCAGGAAAGCGCCTCCGGCACGACAGACTTTAAAACGGCGCCTTTAGGGATCGTCGTCGTCAAAGGGAAAGTGTCGGAAGTCTTTGGAGATACTCCCAAAGCCAAAAGCGCGGTGGATGGAATGACCGGGGCTACTTTAACAGGAAATGGGGTCACAGATGCCTACAAAGACGTTTTGGCTCCCTATCGCCCTTTCTTGATAAAACTGCGTGAAGAAAATAAAAAATAGAGAAGTGTTATGGCCGAGCAAAAAATCCGTCCCTTTTCCTTCCTGACGAATCAACTCTGGAGCGGCAACCAGATTCTCATTGCTGTTTTAGGGATCTGCTCCGCCTTGGGAGTGACGAACCGCCTTTCCGTGTCGATCACCATGGGTTTATCTGTTACCTTCGTCACCGCCTTCTCCTCATTGATTGTCTCTTTGATACGCAAGATCACGCCTGACAGCGTCCGCATGATTACCCAATTGGCCATCATCTCCGTCTTTGTGATCATCATCGACCAATTTCTGCAGGCCTATTTTTTTAGCATTTCAAAGGTATTGAGCGTGTTTGTGGGTTTGATCATCACCAATTGCATTGTCATGGGGCGCACGGAAGGAATGGCAAAAAATGTCGAACCCATCCCTGCCTTTATGGATGGCTTGGGAGCAGGCCTGGGTTATGCCTTTGTCCTCTTCATCGTGGGCGGGATACGAGAGCTATTTGGCTTTGGACAGCTGTTTAATTACCAAGTCATTCCCCAATCCTGGTATGCCACGGCTGAATTTCCCAACGGGTATGACAACTTTGCCCTCATGGTGAGCCCTCCCGCTGCCTTTTTTATCATCGGCGGCATGATCTGGATCTTTAATATGATAAACAAAAAGGTTTGACATGTGGACGGGACCCTATAGCTCACTCAATCACTTTGGCTTGATCCTGCAAGCGGTCTTTATAGAAAACTTCCTGCTCGCCAACTTCTTGGGCATGTGCACCTATTTGGCCTGCTCTACCCGGCTCAAGACCGCCAACGGTTTGGGCATCGCCGTCGTCTTTGTCCTTACAGTTTCGGGTCTCCTGAACTGGTTTGTCCATCGCTTTATTACGGGAGGAGGAGCCCTCTCTTGGCTGAACTCTGCCGGCATCGATGCTTCGGAAATCGACTTGGGATTCTTGGAGTTCCTCATCTTCATTTCGATCATCGCAGGTTTTACCCAAATCCTGGAAATCGTCATCGAAAAAGTGTCTCCTTCGCTCTATACCACTCTTGGTTTATATTTGCCCCTCATCGCCGTCAACTGCGCCATATTGGGAGCCTGCCTCTTTGCAGTGACGCGGGACTATCCCTTCTTTCCCAATCTAGTCTATGTGTTTGGATCAGGACTGGGTTGGTGGCTGGCCATCGCCCTCGTCGCCGCCATTCGCGAAAAACTTGCCGTTTCGAATGTGGTGCCCGCCCTCAGAGGCATGGGCATCACCTTTATCATGACAGGCTTAATGGCGATGGCTTTCCAAGGATTTACCGGAATCAAACTGGCGGTCCCTTCTGGAGAATCGAAAATTCTACAGGAAGTGGATACGGAAGCTCCTGCTAGCCAACGCGAAGGCTTCCTGGATTAATTTTTTTATTTACCACTGAGCCAGTGAGATCACTGAGAAGGTATGAGATAGGGAGAGGCTTATACTATTCACACACTTTGTTGTAATCTTAAAGCTTATATCATGATATTTCCACTCAATTATCTCATATTTTCTCACTGATCTCACTGGCTCAGTGGTGAATTTATTCAACAATGGCACAGGCGCATATTATGGACAATTTTGTTTGAAGTTACTATATTTGAAAGAACCCACACATTTTGAGGAGGATAAGGATGATTAATTCCACATCTGATTCACAATCAAGAGTTTCAAGATCTGGTGAGGTGCCTAATGCAAGTCATGCAAATCCAGATTCCACTTCGGGGGAGCAAAAAGTTAAGAAAAGCACTGCAGATTCATTCAAGCAGCTAGCCTCTGTTAAGGATGGGTCCAAAATTATCAGATCCCGAAGCAAGTCGATGGATTCATCGCATCGGGATGCCGTTTCTCAATCTGATAGATCCAAAATTCATTCGAAACTTCAGGAACTCCATACCCTTTCCCCGGATCAAAAAGCCAAGACGGAAACTATCTTAGAAATTCTGGATTCAGCCTTACGTCAAGGAATAGAAGAATTTACCCTGCAAGGGGAAACGATAAAGGTAATAGATTTGGGAACGAGGCTTCTGCAAAGAAGGAGATTAGACGAATCTCAGGCACAGTGTTGGATCAATCTGCAGCTGACTGCAAAATATTACAAAACGATGCAAAACCTAGATGTGAAAATCATATTTTTAGAAATGGTTAATCCCATACTCAAAAAAATCATAGATCTCCTTGCTGCCTATCAAAAAGCTATTATCGAAATACTAAAAAGGGACTATAGGCTGAGTGCGAATCTGTATGTCGATGAGAAGGTGCTTAACGCTATTGTGCTTAAACTCGACTTGAAAGTTCAATATGATAAACTTCCCTATCATGACTTTAAGTTTGTGTTCGGAAAAATTCTATTTTCTACTCCAGAACAACTTTTAGGAGTCCTTAAAACCTCAGAAGAGGGCCAGCATACGGCCATCAATTTAAATGGCTTTTTTTCCAATAGCCTGCTCCAATTCAAAGCATTTAAAAATCTACTCCTCCATCTCTGGGATCCAGAACATAAACAAAATAATCTGAAACAATTCTTACAACAAGGTGAATCCGTTGAGGAATTTAAACAGAAGAAGGAGGGAATGCCCTATAGTCCTGATGAATCCTCGCATTGCCTTTCCGAGGAGATGCGCGCAGAAGCTCAGCGACTCTATTCACAAGATCCGATGAAATGTGTTGGATTCCTGATGCAAAAATCAGAATCGGCCGTCATGGGACCCTACAAAAATTTAGGAATGGTATTGATGCAGCTTTTGTTGAAGGGAATCGCGATATGTTCCCGAAATGGAACCACGGGAAGTGATGAAGAAGCAAGTCTGAAGGAAAGCGTGTCTAAAATCCGAATAGAAGAGACAACGGTAGGTGGAATCATCCAGATAATTGAAACTCTTCACGCCTCTTTATCCCATGTTTCCTTACCAAAGCCTCCCACTCCTGAACCTATAGCCGAGGTCCAATCAGGTGATTTGCCTCGAGTGCCCCTATTGCCGCAAAGTGCATCTACGCCCACATTAGACAGGTCGATCAGCTGGAAAGATGTGCACTCAAATATGGCCTTTGTTTCGGCCGCTACCAAGCAACCTTCTTGCATCAATCAGCTGACAATGTTGACAGATTTATTACAAGAAAAGGTTCCGAATACGGCTACATACAAGTATGTGAGCGATCAATATGTTTTTGTTCGGGAAGGTAATAGTTTGGTCTGGGTCCCTATCCCAAAAGCTAAAGATAGCAAAATTATCGATGCCATCGATTTTGTCCTTCAGGTTTTGCAACAGTCCTTGAATGAAGGGTGTGAGGAATTTTATTATAAACACGACAAGAGAAGCATCAATGTATTGGAAGTGGGTAGCAAGCTACTCAAAAATCCCAATCGTTCCCGCCTCTTCAAGGAACCTTCAGAGCTCTTGAATAAATGGCTGACCGTCCTCCTTTTAGGCTTATTCCAAAGGCCCTTGGAAGAAGTTGAACATAAGTTATCTGTAGTTGAGAAGATCGCTGTCCCATGCAATCATATTCTTCGCGCCTTGTCCAACCACCAAGGGAGGCTGATCAGTGAAATGAAACGACAGTACCGTCTGGAAGGAAATTTCCGAAATTTAACGGGAGTTCAGCTTCTCGAAATTAAAGATAGGTTGCGATTGAACGACCTGTTGATCGAGATCGGGGATCTCTTTGATTTCGAGTTTTTCCTCTCTAAATTATTTTTTTCAACTCCGGAGGATGTCAAGGGTTTCAATTCGAATTCTGTCGATTCATTGCACTATTTTTTTCAAGATTGCGAGCTCTATCTGAGAGGTTTTAAAAATTGCGTAACCCAATTTTGGGATCCGGTAAAGAAACAGCAAAGATTGCTGCTATACATTCAGAATGCAGAAAGTCCTTTTGTAAGGAGGCAACGATTGGGGAGGAGCGATTTCTCTTCGGCCGATGAAATGTCTTGTTTGACAGAAGATAGGCGAAAGGCCCTCCTTAAAGCCTTCCAAGAAGAGCAAGATTACCTCCTTTGCGTCGAAATCCTGCGCGACAAGGTGACACGGCATATTATCCTTCCTAATGAAGGACTCTTTATTATGATGCTGCAACTGATAGAAAAGGGAGTTTATTTATTAAAAGACCTTGGTATCGAACCCGAGAGCTGGGAACTCTATAAGAAACGCCTTGAGGAACTTAAACCTAAAAAAGTGAATGGAATAAAACAGCCACCAAATTGGGAAAGCAGCATAGAGTTCATTCCTATTATCGCTAAAAGAATACAAAGTTTTGGACCCAAAAACAGTTCGACCCCTATCGAGATTAAAAGTCCACGCCTAGAGGAAAGCCCCAGGATTCGCGATATGAAAATAGATAGGAAAAGGTCGAGCCAAATCTATAGAGAAATCTCTAGAGAAACAAGCGACCTTTCCCAATCAGACCATTCCAAATCGCATTCGCCCTCAGGAGATACTTTATCAGGTGAAACGCCTCGCAGCCATTCTTCGGCTTCGGTTTCAAGCGATGAACGGAACAGCAAGGATGAAACAAGCAGAGAAAAAACCTCCCATAGGATCAGTTTGAAGCTGACTTCCCTATTCAGGCTCTCTGCTGATGCCCGTTCGCAATCATTACCTAGTCAAAGCGTGCTAGATTCTCGGGACAGTCCCCATGCCCTTTCCAATAGTCCCACAAACTCGTGGGAAACCAGCGCTACGCCTTCGCCCAGCTCAAACTCAGCGACTTCGAGAGTGCAGCAGGTGCCCAGTTCGGAATCCTTGATATTTCAGATGGAAGCGCCAACGAAATTCTCTATAGATGCTTTAGAAAGAACGATCGAACGCCTTTTTCAAGACCAAGCAGTTGTACCTCTACCAGATCTTAAAAGGCTTGAAGAGATAAACAGGGTCTTAAACCAATGTGATGAAGGCAATAAACCAAAACGCCATATGTCAGGGCAAATGTTGGTCATGATAGGCGAGTTCACTATGGGTTGGACTCCATCAAAAGAAAAATCTGAAGTGCAAAAGCAGGCGATCCGCTATATCTTGCAAACAGTCAGACATTTTATTCGCGAGGGAAGATATAGACCCACTCCTCCTTTATCCAGCACCCTTTACAAACTCAGGGAAAATGCGTCCATCAAAGCGCTGATGGATCGCGATATCCAGTTATCCAATCTGTGGATTGGCCTTTTGTTGGATGAATATTTTCAAAAACCCAAACATGAATTAGCACAATTGACAAGGGTGCTCTCCCTCATCAAAGATGATCTAAAATTTATCTTCAAGGTACTTGGCCGCTATCAGAAAGACAAAGTCAAGCATATCAAGGAAGCCTTTCTTACACCGGATCAAAATAGTGGGAAAACATTAGAAGGGTTAGACTCAGCTAAACTTGAAGATATCATCAATCTCTTAGACCTAAAGTATCAGTTTCAGAAGATCCTCGATAAGAAGATTTTTATGAAACGCTTATGTGATCTACTCTTTCAAGAGTCCTCGACAATATATGGTTGCGGCGAAAATTCTTTTATTCCCATCGAGCTATTTTTTGAGATGTGGCCTGTTTACTGTGATGAATACAGAAAGTTCCTGGCTAAAGTTGTCGAGGAAGACCCCCGTCAGGAGAAGAGACCTCTAGAATATTTCGTCCATCATGCTCCCTCTAGAACCACGACGCCCTCCCCTTTTTCAGAATTCGCTCAGGCGATTTCTGATGAGACGCGAAAAACGGCCAAAAGTGACTTGGAAGGCATTGACAAGCATTATATTCTCTGTGCCAGGCATGTGACAGAAACAGCTGAAAATAGCCGCTCCAAACACTTCAAAGATTTCAAATCCCTGTTCGTGCAGTTGTATTGGAAAGTCATCGTCTTTTTAAATCATGAGAGCCCCGGTCCGGAACTCCTCAAAACATTAGAAATAGATCCTGGAGCATTGGAAAGCGGCACCCTAGAATGGGGCGACGCCTGCAAATTAATGCATGCCCTGCATTCCCGTTAAAGTCATTTTTACTAACCATTTCTTATAGTTAATTATGTTATAGTTTTGAAAGATTATTGACATTTATTTAACAAAAATATATTTTTTACTAAACTAAGGAAATGTCATGCACCCTTTATCATCTGGGGTATCCACAAAAGATACGAGCCCTTCGCCTGATGGGGCTTCCCCATTACCGTCGTTGGCTTTGCCTTCTATCAAGGAGAAGGCTCGCAAAGAGTCAGAGCGTTATTTAGTCGGCGATCCAGAAATGCATGTGGATTTTCGAGCCTTTGCTTCTTTGCATTGCACAACATCAATCAAGAACACAGATGTTGAAGGGGGTTCTCCAGGCGATGCATTCCAATTTATGGCAGACCTTTTCAAAGTCCAAGAATTTCCTATTTTGCACGGCCTAAAACCAGAACAACTCGAGGCCTTAAAGGCCACCAATGATGAGTTGATGGAAATTCACAAGTTTATCTCTAAAGGTACGGATGCTGTTCATCTAAAGGAAAAAATCCTTGCAAAATGCCGGGCATCTAAAAATAAGCGCTGCTATGTTCCATTTTCTATTCTTGGGGTTGACGCGGGGCACTTCGATACACTTAAGGTGCGCCTCTTAAAAGATGGGAGGCTGGCCTTCAGTCTGCTGAATTATGGTTTTGGCAACAAATTCCATATGCTCATGGAAAAAGGACCCCATAAACAGAAGAGGGATTATCAGAGTGATGAGTTTGCGATCAATCCAGCATCCAGAATGTGTGATGATTTTTTAACCTATATCCTCTTATTTCAAAAAGATAAGCGAATACAAGAACCATCATATTCGGCCAATGTGAATCCTTACACAGATGTCGAACCCTATGCGCTCCTAGAGATCTTTGGAGAATTAGTCACAGGCCAGCGATCCGGTGAAGGGCGAGCAGTGACTGGTCAACGAACTGGAACCTGCTGGATTTCCAATACGCGAGCAGCCCATCGCGATGCACTTGTTTCTGAAGAAAATAGTTCTGCTGCTGGCCTGAAACGCTATCACTATGCATTTAAGCTTGTATCTCTGATCCAAGCATTTAAAGCTTATAAAATAGCCAAGGTTGATGATGAAAGAAAAGCCCGCAACTTCCTTTTTTTGCGAGATGCCATTCAAGAATTTAATGTGCGCAGTCAAAAATTATATCCCGAGATCCTCATAAATGAAGAACTCTCTCTCGCTCAAGAAATTGCAAATCTAATGACTGCCTACCTAGATGAGCAAGAAAAACAGGATATTGCAAAGGCATGCATCCCCATCGCTCCTCCTGACATGCAAATGCAAGGAGATCCACCGCTGCCTTCTACTATGCTTGAAAGGGATGACTCTATCCAGGGGGCAAAACCTCTCCAGACAAAAGAATCCATTTCTTCTGAAGAAGTTCTCTCAGTAAAGGATTTTTCCTCAAAGATGATGAAAAGCTCCCTCGAACAGGTTTGCCAATATTATGAAAAGAAAAAAGAGTTAAGCAAAACAGAATTCATGCAACTGCGGTCCATCCTGGTGTCGTTACCCCCCACTTCGGGAAAACCAGAAGATGATTTTTGGGATAAGATCCCATTGCAGGAGGTGAATAGCATCATCTCTTATTGCCAACGTTTGACTCGCCTGGTTTGTGAAAATCAACACTATTTGAGCATTCCCGATCTAAGTGAAAAAGGAAATGAGACCGCAAACACAAAAGACAGGTGTGATCAATTCATAAAAGAAAGAAATCAACTCGAAAATGATAATGCTTGCCGCATTCATAGTTGTGAAATGGGTTTAATTGCTTATGATATTGCAGCTCAGCTAGCTCAGCGTTTAGAGAAGGAATGCAAATTAAATTCTGCATTTGCTTTTGCGCTAGATGATGTGTACCTCGATCAATCCCTCTTCCATGATGTCCAAAGTTACAACATTGTGAGACGAATTCAAGAGAATTTTAAAAGCCGCTGCAAGGGAAAAAAAGCGATATTTGGATCGATCCTTAAGAATAACAACAATGATCCTACTCGAGCCTATGTTTTGAATACTCTTTTGACTAATGAATTAAAAATGGATTGGTGCAAGAAGATAACGGGCTTGAATTGTCCGCCTGATTATTCGGATAAGAAATTATTTTATGATTTGTTAACGCAAGGTCAGCCTCCGTTTATTCCCGAAAGTGTTTCTAATCTCGTATTCCTTTCTCATTTTGTGCATTCCTTGGGAACGATGAAGGCAGAGGGAGGAAATCGACATTATCAGATGATGTTCAAGGACGATATAGATATTTTAGTGATTCCAGAAGAGACAAATATCACCCGTTACTTCAAATATTGCTATAAACGTGAAAAAGGAACGAACGATCAGAAACATGTCGCGCACTATCCTAAGCCTGAAGGCACACCAAGAAAAAATCAGGGATATCTCGAAAATACAGCCTTTCACCCTCATAAGCTCCTTGCTGCTGCGCGTTTAGATGGCGAACTCCATGGACAATTCGCGGCGGATCATATCGTGCAACCCCTGGGATCCCATCGTGTGGACCACTATTTTGAACTGCTTGAGAAAAATCAAAAAGCAACATTAGCGGAGGGGATTGACGAAGATTTGCGTGTTATCGAGTCTGCAGATCATTTACAAGTCCAAAAGACCCTTGAATGGGCTCAATATCATGTTGACAAGCTGTCAAATCCTACCATTCAAAATCGCATTTTTTCTTTGATATTCGAATTTGGAAAAATCGAGCAGGCTTACGATGAGGCTCCAGAGCATTTGCTGCGCTTAATCGAACTGTTGCAACAGAGAGTATTGGATTTCTACCAGCAAAATCCTGAGCAGCTGGAAACGATCCTCTGGTTTGCTACGTTTACTCATTATCTCAAAGCCCACCTTGCTGAAAAGAAAGCAGATGTCCATTCACTTAACAGGCGGCCCCTTCTCATAGAATTGCTTGAAAAGGCTAAGAGTAACGGTGAACGCATTTCCATCGCGCAATGCCTTGTGCATTCTTTTCAAAGCCAAGTGGAATGGACTCAAAAAGATTATGCAGAGCTGGTGCGTTACAATGCTCTAGCCTCCATGCGATATCGTGGCAAAGGGGTCCATGTGACGATTGAAGATTATACTAATATCAAGCTGCTCGTCCAGCATCAGCAGGGTATCACTAAAGCCTTTTCTACTCTAAATCCGCTTGAGTTGAAGGCCTTTGGTAATGAGACTATGAAGCTTTGTTTAAATGAATCCGTGGATAAAAGATGGTTTCTCGATAACGCTAATGGAATGTTAATCGACGAAAGTAAAGTGTATAGCATCGATATACGTACTGGTCGGGTATTCAAGGGAAATCAAGCCTATTTTGATTTGGCTTCTGTCCTCCAAAACGATCCTCTTTTCAAACGCCTAGATTGTGCTGAATCTTTGCAAGCCGTTCAAATCAACGGGGATCATGTCATTAGCCAAGATGGCCGCTGGGCTATTAAACTGAGCTTCCAGAATGACATATCAATCAGGGAAGTCAAGCAGAAGATCCAGATTGATCAACAGGCCTTAACTCTAAAGTTGCTTCATAACTGTGAATATTTCTTGGATCAGTGGATAAGAATTAAACACCAAGAAGAACATTATGATAATGTGCCTATCAGGGAAGAACAATTCCCTCATTATATCATTTGGTGGGGAGAAAGCGGTGCTCTATTCGAACATACTCAAGGAGGAGAGTGTTACTATTATGATATTAAGAGAAAAGGATGGCATTTAGTTCAGAAAAGGGGGAAGGGATCTTGGAGTTCTCAAAGCACGCAATTTTTAAATCTCGTCTCTCCCCGCAATGATTGGGAGATTCAATGGAAACAATTCCTAAGAAGTTTTGCTCCTCATGAGACTAAACACCTCATTGTCAGAGTGGAGAACGGTCGTGTCTCATTCATTGACTTCAAACGCTTCAACCTCTCGTTTGAAGCCAAATCTATCAATGGGGAATGGCGCTTCTATTCTCGGGAACATCAAGGTTATTATTGGAAAACTCAAACAAGCATTCCAAAGCTAAAAGGTCTTCGAAGCCTTCTCCTCTTGCAAAATGAGGCTGGCCACAAGAAATTGATTTTGCCCGCCTATGAAATTAGAGACAAAAGAAGTTGCGCCTATAATCTCTCACCCAAAACTAGTGGAGAATTATTAACTCATGATCTAAAAACCTTTCCGGAACCCTACTTTGTCTATCAATGCGATTCTAACGAAGAGCTAATAGGACTTTCGGTTGAAGCCGATTTGTATTTGGCTTTGATGTATCGTGGGCTGCATAACTATAAGCGAGCCATGGAAGTATTGGCTAGAACTAAACATCACACTATCAACACAAGATTGATGTGGTATATTGCGATGCAATTGGTGTGGGGTCAGCAAGATCTATCCTTGCCGGGGGCGATTTTTGATTGCCATTTTGCTTCTCGTATGGAGGCGCATCAAGCAAAATGGACCCAACCATTTATTGATGATTATCAGGCAGACTGTTTTTGGTTGCATATTGCTACACAATCTGCCTTTTTTCAGGCCAATCTTAGCGATTTAAAAGAAGATGTCTATAGTCTTCCAGAATTTTTACGAAAACAGGAGAATCAAATAGATCCAAATAGAAATAGCACTTCTATAAGAGATATCGTAAGTAAACGGATGAGGTTGGTTTACAGATTACCTTACAGCAATACCGGTTCATCTGACTGTGGTACGATCAGCTTGGAAACAGTTTTAAAAAAAGTAACCTGGAGTCCTCATCATGTAAGACAAAATCAAGGAGAACAACGCCCGCACTTTTTGAGAATCTATAATGATCCGAACAGTCCTAACTCTGCACCTTCTGCACTTGATTATTTAAAAATGCACTTTATGAACCTCATTGAAGACGCAACTTCTTCAAACAAGGAAGTCAGAGCCCGTTGCCAGGCCGATCTTCTGTTTCTCCTTCATAGCGATAAATATTGGAACGGAAAAGAGAAATATGGAGGGAAGCTCGATAAAAACAAAGTTTGGTATGGAGAAGATCGCATTCTTATCGCGACAATTTTATTCGTGTTAAGAAATTATGAACATCATTTTCAGGATTTGCCTCGTTATACAAATTCAAGAGATTGTTTTGAAACTATCGCGCGCAGATGTTGTGAATTAAGTGTAGCAAGTTATAGAGGTACACTTGAGCATCGAGTTTTGGAAACACAACCTACAATTTCCCTGCCTAATCATGAAGTCGTGCCGACTATTAAACCTCTAGCGAATGATCTCATCAAGGGAGCTGACAACCTACAATTTAGATTCAATCCTATTTCAGCAGATTATCTGAGAACCTGTCCCCTTCAACATCTCTTTAAAGACTGTTTCGATATCACTAGGCGCCACGCAGCCACACGACCCTTCAAGTTGCCTGAAGAAGGGATGCGCGATGCGAACAAGCTAGAAAAAAAGCGCCTTAAATACTACAAGGAAGGCCATGAAGCAAATGAGAAGAAGTTGAAAGAGATTTATGCCCTCAAGCCAGGCTGCACACGCGATCAGATCCAGAGCAAATTAGAAGAAGAAAAAGGCCAAGAGACTCGTAAGGCTGAAATTCTTCTCCAAGAGGTTCTTGCTCTGGCTCAGGAAATCCCGAATCCTTCAACCGGTCAATCTCCGCAAGAGCTGGCGCGCGTTTTAGCCCTCATTACGGCTCAGAAAGCGATACATAAAACACCGATCCAATTAGGCGATTTGCTCATGTCTCTCCTGAGACAAAAGCCCTCCCTTCTCACCGAGAAAAATTGTTTCCTCGATCAGGCAAAAATTGACGCTATCTATACTAAGCTGATCGAATATTGCCTAGTACAATCCCGTGTAAGCCAAGTTTCGGAAGCATTAGAACTGGTCTCTGAAGCTGGTAAAGGAGACTTGGATGCTTATACACAGCAGCGCGTCGGGATGATTTTGAATAAATCCAGGACCTACGCCATCGAAGAGTATCCTGAATTCCTCGTTTACGAATACGCGACAGGAAGAATGCTCCAACCGGGACAAGTAGAACTTCTCACATGGATCATAAAGAGAATTGAGAATCCCTCAACGGATGTCTGCCATTTGCTTACCCAATTTGAAGCGGGTGGCGGCAAGACAGCCGTATTGATTCCACTATTAGCCCATCGCTTTGCCTCGAGGGGCTTACTGCCCATGATTGTCAACACGAATGAATTATATAGTATTGGAGTTCAAGATATCCCAGAAAGCCTCAAGGCCAGTTTCAAGCAGCATATGGAAGTGCTCGAAGTGGAGCTCAATCATAATTGGGGACAGACGGGCTTTGATAACCTCCTGGGAGATTTAAAACAATGGCATAAAGAAGAAAAAGTCCTCCTAGTCAAAGCTGTCAGCTGGGCCGCCATCCATACAGCTAAAAAGAAGGCCTATGCTGATAATAACAAAGAGCAGGGAAAGAAAGCGCAAGCTGTTTTAGATTATATCAAGAAGCATTGCGTCCTGTTAAATGATGAAGGGCATCTGCTTTTAGATCCACTGAAGCAGAACATTCGCACGTATGGTCCTGAGGTCAAACTTACTGAAACGCATATTTCCCTGCTCATGCGTTTTTATGCGATGCTCACGGGCAAAATAGAAGGTACGGAACAACTTCCTGAGATTACTGGTATCAACTCTTTCAGCAAAAAAGAGGTGAGTGAAAATCAGCTGAAACAAATCCAGGAAGTCATAGCCAATAAGATAGTCACCGATCCTCAATTTGAAAAAATTGCTTCTGTAGATAGGCCCAAACTGCTGACCTATTTGTTGCAAGAATCGAGAAAACGTCCCGATTGGCTCTTAAGACTCCGATCGACTGATAAAGATCTTTCTAATCTTATTGTTGCAGCAAGGTCCTTCATCAAAACGCATTTGAAGCATATTCTTTCCTTGCAATACGTCAAGAATTATGGCAACTCGATTCATCCTGGAGATCTCACCGCTGCTCCCAAGAATAACGGTCAAGGCACGACGGCCCACTTTAGCGATCCGCAGCTCATTGCTGCTTTAACCATTCAGCTTGTCGAACAGCAGGGGGTTCCTGAGGAAGAAGTGAGAAAAATCATTGAATCTTTACAGTCAGATTACCACCTGCAAATTAAGTGGCAATCCCCTACACCGGCTGAAAGGGACTTTGCGCAGCTACTTCCTCCGCATTTGAGTCATCTCAAGCTAAAAAATCTCACGCAGAAGGATATCGAAACACTCAGCAGCAGCAAAGAGATGCAAATGCATCCCTGGATGATCAACAAATTCTTGCGAGAGACAGCTTTAATGCAGATTAAAATCACAAAAAAGCGCGTGGTCTCTACTGCAGCAGCTGCTCAAAGAGGATGCAATAAATCAGTTTCTCTTACAGCGACACCTGGGATGCTGGAGGTCTATCCTGTATCCATCAAACACCATAATACCTATTTCACAGCTCCTTTTGAAGCGGAAGTGGTCGACACATTGCTGCAGGCAAAAAATCAGACAGCTTGTTTGTTAAAAGACGAAGTCGAATCGCCCCATGGATTCTTTGCCGAATTCAGCAGGCAATTCCCTGAAGAATTCAAGCGATTGGAGGTTCTGATAGATCGAGGAGCCATTCTATGCGATCACGACCCCAATAAAGTCATGGATGCCTATCTCAACCTGATCAAACAGGTGAAGGAAAACCAATCGACTCTCCATTTTGAAGGACAATACCTCCATCTTAAATCCAATGACCCCAAAATAACTGCTTTGCGGTTAGCCGGATCCCAATTGGTGAAAGAGTTGAAGAAGAAAGGACTTAGATACGAGGATTTATCCCTCTTTCTCTATTATGAGCTAAGCAAGACGACAGGATCCGATGTGAAGCAGAATCCGCAGGCCCGTGCTGGATTGACAGTAGGCAAGAAACAGACGGTTACAGATATTATTCAGGCATCGATGCGTGAGCGACTTCTCCTTTGGGATAATGCACAGACCATTATCTGGATTATGCTGGAGGCTTTGTACTTTGAAGTGAATCCCGGAAGTCAAGAGTTTGATCCCAAAGCGCTCTTCTATTGGATGCTGCACAATGAAGTAGAAGAATTAAAAGTGAAAATCATTAGCAGAGCCTATCAAGGCATCAGTGATGAGGTGGAAAATGTCATTTGGAACATGATAGATTCCAATGAGAAGCTATACGATCAATATAAAGAGGCTTTGGAAGAGACCGTTCTCACCGAACCCTGGGACCTCTATGAGATAGAATCTGAAGATATCGAAACCACAAAAGCTTTAGAGACTTATTTCGAAAGCCAAGCGCAACGTTTCCGAATGGACACCTCTCATTTCCCGCAAGATTGCAAAAACAAGATTCTCGAGATCATAAGGCAAACCACTGACTTGATTGACAAAATCCCATCACCCCGTGGAGTAGAACTCAATTCTCTCGTCGTCCAAGAGAATCAGCATGTCAATGAGCAGAAAGAACAGCAGCAGCAGAAACAGCAATTGCAGCTCAATAATTGGTATCATAATTTGGAAGATTTTAAATTTGCCCAGGAACGCTATGGAGAAGAGGAGGATCGATTGAATGGAGATTTAGATTTGTTGGTACAAAGGAGAAATAGGAATTACAGGTATTATCGTTTCAATGGAATTTCTGCTTCACAGCCTAAATTGATCGTTCATACACGTTTTTTCTCTCCTATAGAGCGTAACCAAACTGAGGACTTGACCAAACCCATCTCGAACATCGTCGTGCAAATTCTGCCGGACCATTCGTATCGCTTTATGGCATGTACCACACAAGGGGCTGAGTTCTATCGGGAAGAATTTGCCAGACTCAATAGGGAAGGAAATAAACAGGAACTCAAATATGCTCTCATAGGATTTGATCACCACATCCTTGCCTCTACTGCAAGTGTGACGAAAGAAGACGCACTCCTTCTCGAGAAATCGGCCAAAGCAAATGAAATGACGACCTATGCCGCCTTTTTGAATGGCGAAATCAAAGACCCGAATGTCTTGAGTAAACTCATCAAAGAAGATCTTCGCTGGGATTATGAGACCTATCAGAAGGTTGTGGAGCAGATTAAGTCCCGCCATGTCTCCCGGCACACCATCCAATTGCTGACGAACCCGATTGTGGAAATCTTATGCGGCTGGAAAAAACCAGAAATTGTTGGTAAGCCCTGGATGAAGTCTAAATGGGTATCAGCAGCGAAAGCCGATCGTCCCATTTCTAGAAGAACTTATGATCTACAAAAACCTGTAGCTACAGTCGCGATTCCAAAAAAAGAGATAAAGGTTGAAGATAAAGTGGAACCAAAGAATCAGAACAAAAGTAGATCATCAAAGCCTTTGGCAAAACAGTCCAAGTCTATATTGTCCTTCCTATTTCGGTTTTTCGCCTGGATTCTCTCCCTATTTAAGAAAAAATCATGACTTGAAATCGACAAATTGTCATTTACAAGTCAACTTTTTTTACACTTGCATTTGACTCTAAATAAGCAATATGTTGGTCTCGTTAACCATCAATCTGGAGGAAATGCCCCTTTATGATGCCAATAAATTTTGGGGAAATAGAACGATCTCATCTTACGAAAAATTCAAGATATTGTGTGTAACAGGCGGGGTTCCCAGGTATTTGGAAGAAATTCAGCCGGAACAAACAGCTGAACAGAATATTAAGAGAATGTGTTTTAGTAAGGGCGGAATTTTAGTAGAGGAGTTTGATAAAATCTTTGGAGATATTTTTGATCGCCGCGCAGACGATTATAAAAGGATTGTTCAAGTTCTATCGCACGGCAATCTTGATCAAACAGAAATCTGCGAAAGGCTGGGCGTTCCCCAAACGGGTGGATTTAGTAAGATGCTTACTGTATTACAGCAATCCGGTTTTCTTGCTCGGGATTATGTCTGGAATGGAAACCTCAAAAGAGCCAAACTTTATAAATATCGTCTCAAGGACAATTATCTCCGCTTTTATATCAACTATATTGAACCGAAGAAGCAATTGATCGAACAGGGTGTTTACCGCGATCTACATTTAGAGGAATTGCCCGAATGGCTAACCGTTATGGGATTGCAATTTGAAAACTTAGTCTTGAATAATTTGAGCACCGTCCAACGCATACTCCAAATCTCACCCACTTCCGTGCTCAGTGTATCTCCCTATTTTCAGCATAAAACTAAAAGAACGGAGGCGTGCCAAATTGATCTTTTAATTCAAACGCGCCACACTGTATATGTCTGTGAAATTAAATTTCGAAAACAAATTCCATTAGGTGTGATTGATGAGGTTAAAGAAAAAGTTCGTAAGATAAAAATTCCTAAAACGACATCGGTACGTCCTGTATTGATATATGAGGGCGAATTATCCGGTAATATCAGATCGGAAAACTTCTTTAGTCATCTTATTTCTTTCGAGGATTTTCTGTGACTCATCATGCAAAAGAACGCAAAGATGGCAAACTGTTGATTTGATAAAAATGTCAGTATGTAACACATTATGCAACGTACACGCATAACAATGGGCAAAAGATTTTTTTTGGACGATGATAGAAAAATAAAGGGAAAAAACCAAGGAACTTGCAGATTTGCAGGCCTGACCCCGATCACCTGACCCCGATCATTTGCGCAAAATTTGCGGAAATGCTACGCTAAAAAGTAAAAAACTCTTATTAGCAAAATGAAAGCAGTAAGCACAATTCCAACGATAAAGAGAAAGGCTTTACCAATCTTGAGACGGCATGCCGTAAAGCGAGCTTCAATTTTTGGTTCTTTTGCACGAGGAGACGCTAAAGCTAAGAGCGACGTAGACTTTCTCATCGAGTATAAAACTGAAGATAAAAGTCTTTTTGATCTGGTTAATCTGAAGTCTGAGCTGGAGGAAACATTAGGAAGAAAAGTCGATATCATCACCTATAACTCGATCTATTGGAGATTACGCGAACAAATTATTGCGGAGCAGGTCGTGATTTTGTGAAAAAAGATCCTCAAGTCTTTATCGGGCACATTGTAGAATCTATTCAACTCATCGAGGAATACGCCGGCGATTTGACAGCAGAAAAATTTCAAGCAAACCGCAACGTTCAGGATTCCATTATTCGTCGCCTTGAAATCATCGGTGAGGCTGTGAAAAATCTTGCTGCTTCATTCAAGGCCAAGCACCCTGAGATTCATGCGCGATATATTGATCCACGAATATTTTGACGTTGATTTATCTCTTACATGGTCTGTAGTGAAACGCGAATTACCTACCATTAAAGAAAAATTGCAGTCAATTTTGATTGATGAGAGAAATGATTAGAAGCCTCGTGTCAAAGAATAACAAGATATTTATCAAAATCATGATTTTCATAGTTTAGGCTACCTTTTTTATAGCGATAAGCATGATAGAGCCTTTGGTCATCCTGCACAAAATCCGAACATATCAGCAATTCCAGCGATTCCCGCCAGATCATAAGTACGACAAGATAAGCAAGATAGAACTTCGCTCAAGAAGGGACAAAAGGACAGCGGGGACAAGAGGACAAGGACCAATGGGACCAATAGGACTTAGAGGACAAGAGGACGGAGAGATATGTCCTCTTGTCCTCTAAGTCCTATTGGTCCTTGTCCTCTTGTCCCCGCTGTCCTTTTGTCCCTTCTTGAGCGAAGTTCTATCTTGCTTATCTTGTTTTCTTCGATTGATGCGTATCCTGTTCGTCCTGTTACTTTTAGACTCAGCGGGAATCGCTGCCAGCAATTCCCAGGTTGGAAAAATCCAAGGAACTTGCAGATTTGCAGGCCTGACCCCGTTCCTTTAGAAAATCTTTTAATTCTTAAGTATTTTCGAAAAAAGAGAAATCGAATAAACTGGGTCAACCACTTTTTATTCAACAATTTTAACAATGAGGAAAATATGTTACCTACGATTTCCAGTTCGACAGCTGCGATAGCAACAACAGTGCGTACAGATGCTACTAATGCCCCAAATAAACCAGCAATCATATCAGTAGTTTTACATGATTCCAACGGACCGAGTCAGCAACCTTTGGAACGAGAACGAGTGAGTAAGGAACTGAGTGAAGACGCACAGGCAACTGCGCAACGAGTGCCTAATCCTATCACTGGGGAGACGATCATGAAAGGATCGGGTTGGGAGTACAAAGGGCAAGTTTTGGATGGAAAATTCCATGGGCGTGGAATGGATCCATTACGATTCAGGAGAAGTCTATGATGGCGAGTGGAAGTTTGGACAAAGGGATGGAAAAGGGGTTTGCCGCTACAACGACAGGAGCTTCTATGATGGCACATGGAGAAAAATCAAATCCATGGGAATGGAACTTTTACTCGTGCAAATGGAGATCAATTTGCAGGAATTTGGTTTCATGTGAAAATGACTGGTAGCATTCGATATGCCAACGGAGATCAATATAATGGAGAAGTGAAAAATTTCAAGAAGGAGGGGAAAGGGGAATTTAAGTATGTAAATGGAGACACGTATAATGGAGAATTCCATGAGGATCTTTTCCACGGAAAGGGGACTCTCACAGCTCAAAATGGACAAAAATATGAGGGGGATTGGGTTTCCGGGAAACGCGAAGGACAAGGGAAGCACGTTGACTCCAATGGCACCTATGAAGGGGAGTGGCGCAACGATTTGAAACATGTTAAAGGAACATATGTCTTTTCCGATGGTGTGACTAGCATTGGAAACTGGGAAAATAATGAACTCGTCGAAGGCCAAGGGAAAAAGGTTTACCCTGATGGCACTGTTTACATTGGAACATGGAAAGGGGGTCAAAGACATGGACAAGGGAAATGCATATATCCCGATCGCTCTGTTTACGAAGGTTTATGGAGACATGATCAGCGGCAGGGACAAGGAAAATTCACCTATGCAAATGGGGATATTTACGAAGGACAATGGAGACATGACAAAAAGTCTGGTTCCGGAACATTGGCTTTTTCCGAAAGCACTTATGTTGGGGAATTTAAGCATGACCATAAGCACGGGCTAGGCAAGACTGTCTATACAGATGGAAAATCCTACGAGGGACGATGGAAACTCGATAAGCGAGATGGTTTTGGAAAAGAATTTTCAGCGAATGGAACAGTCCTTAGTGAAGGCTACTGGGAAAATGATCTATTGCTTAAAGGAAAGGGGACATTCACTGTAGATGGAGAAACTTATGAAGGCACCTTGGAAAATGGCCTTCGTCACGGCAAAGGAAAACTTACCCGTGCAAATGGAGATGTCTATGAAGGTGAATTTAAAAATGGTTTCTTCCATGTAGAAAGATATGTTGATATTTTCATTATGTGAACAATTCGGCACTGAAGTAGTGATAATCAACGCTTCAAGCGAGGTCAATTTTGAAGATGATCTTGTACAGGATGTCTTAGAAATAATTACAGTATTTTCCGCGAGACTTTACGGATCTCGGAGTAGTAAAAATCAAAAGATATTGGATGCACTGAAAGATGCTGCAAACCAAATCTGAATGTCAAATGTTCACTTACCAGACGCGTGTTAAGTTAGATAATGAGCTTTCGCACATTCTCTTTATTTATGCTGGGCTGATGGGCAAAATCCAAAGAACTCTCTTTGCTGATCTACAGAGAGGAAAAGAGGCGTCCTCACTAAAATCCGGCTACCTTAAGCGCTTTGGAATCACTGCACGCCAATTTAATTCCCTAAGAGTTCAAGTAGAAGGGAAAATTGCTTCCATCAAAGAACTTCGTAAAGATCACATAACAGAACTGAATCGGCGCATCATTTCTATAGAAAAAAAGATACCAAAGATCAAAAACAAGCATACTGCTCATCAGAAAAAGCGTCGTCTTTGCCATCTAAGGACAAAACGACAGCAACTCCAAGAAGACGAAGCATCCGGTAAAGTTCCTCTTTGCTTTGGTTCTCGTAGGCTGTTTCGAGCACAGTTTCATCTGGAAGAAAACGGATTCCACTCACATGAAGATTGGAAAGAAAAGTGGCAAGAGTCTCGCAATAACGAGATATTTCTCTTGGGCTCAAAGGATGAAACCAGTGGAAACCAGTCCTGTACTGCTCACATTCAAGAGGATGAAAATTTAACGCTGAGGCTTCGTTTGCCAAATAGCATGGCTTCGGAATTTGGCAAATATATTGAAATTTCTAACGTCAAATTTCAATATGGGCATGAAGCTGTTCTAGCAAGTCTTTATAGCTGTCTAAACCGAAAAAAAGGCGACAAAGAGTCAGGTGTTGCCATTAGCTATCGCCTTCGACAAGATGAGAAGGGGTGGCAGATATTCTTAACAACTCCTTTACAAAAACCTCAGAAAATAACCCTTTCTGGAATTGGTGCCATTGGGATTGATATCAATGTCGATCACCTTGCTGTTGCCGAGCTAGACAGGTATGGCAATCTTGTCAAACATAAGAAAATACCACTTCCATTACACGCAAAAAATTCGCATCAAGTAAAAGCTTCTATCGGAGATGCAGCGAAACTGATAATTGATTGGTGCATTGACACGAAAAAACCGCTAGTTCTTGAAAAACTCTGCTTTCAAGAAAAGAAAACAACTCTTCGAGAAGAGGCATCTGCAAAGCATGCAAGAATCCTTTCTTCTTTTGCTTATAATGCTATCATCCAGGCAATAAAGTCTCGGGGTTTTCGGTTTGGAGTAGAAGTCAATCAAGTCAATCCTGCCTATACCTCTGTTATTGGGCGATGTAAATATGCTGAAAAATATGGATTGTCAATTCACGAAGCTGCAGCGATGACAATTGCTTGCCGTTTCATGGGAGTTTCTGAACGCTTACCGCGCCATTGGGAAAAGATTCCAGATGGCAAAGGTGGCCATGTCCCTTTATCTCTACCTGCAAGGAATCGAGATGAACATGTATGGACATCGTGGCGGAAAGTGAAAGGAAAACTTTCAGTGGCCTCAGGGTTAGGTAAATATAGTTTTAGAAGTGGAGAAACCTATGATGGGGAGTGGAAACATGGCTAAAGCATGGACTCGGCAAAAATGTCTACGCAAATGGAGAGACCTATGTGGGAGCATGGAGGAATGACAAGCGCCATGGCAAAGGAAAATTTATCACGGCGGCTATGACGCAAGAGGCTATGTGGGAAAACAACATTCCCCAAAACCCGAGCAAATACATTTTTCCGAATGGCGATTCTTACGAAGGAGTCTTGCGGGATGGCAAAGTCGATGGCCAGGGTAAAAAGACTGATGCCCAAGGAAACATTTCTGAAGGAAACTTTGTGAATGGCTCACTAAATGGCTATGGAACAGTCCGTTATGTAAGTGGCGATTTCTATGAGGGAATTTGGAAGGATGGAAGATTAAACGGTCAGGGTAAAATGACTAAAGCTAATGGAGACATTTTTGAAGGTAACTTTGTGAATGACGAACTACAGGGCTATGGAAAAGCCTGGTTTGCGTCTGGAGATTGCTATGAGGGAACTTGGTTTAATGGTGAAATATCCGGTTTTGGAACATACACTCATAAAAATGGTGGCTATACTCGTGGAAACTTCATAAACGGTAAACGAGATGGTTTTTGCAAAGTGGTCTGTACAGCAGACGAAAGCAAAGTCTATGAAGGTCATTGGAAAAATGACGAAAAGGAAGGTTACTGGATGGCAATATACTGGAAATTCTTCCTCGTGGGCGTATCAAGAATGGAGAAATGGGGATACTTGCCTATGATATGGGTGAACAAATACGCGCCTAGTACTATCTAAAACCGTCTTCAGCAATCGGGGTCAGGCCTGCAAATCTGCAGGTCTGAGCTCGATCATTAAAGGATTGATAAAAAAAGCCATGACATAATGTAGTATCTTCATTACGCTTTTTGTTTTAGTGTAGGTGTTCTGGAATCTCAGAGGCTAAATGAATATGCTCTATCGACTTTGTGCTCTTTTTTGCTTATTGTTTTCCTCCTATGCGGATGGTATTTTAACCTTTGATGAGACTGTTGCCAGGGTTTTTGTCGGATCTCCAGATTTGAAAATCAGCGAAAGTGAAGTTGAAGGGTCTGAGGGGCAGGCCATTCAGGCCGGCCTTTATCCCAATCCGATTGCCTCCTACAGTGTCGAAAACGTTTTCGGCAATAAGCATTGGAAAGGGTGGGAGTCGGCGGAATCGCGCTATGAGTTGGCACAACTCGTGGAGCTAGGCGGGAAGAGGGCCAATCGCACAGGAGTCGCGCAAAATGAATACTATGCATCTCAAGCTTCTCTAGAGGCTTCCAAAGTGGATTTGATGAATCGCTTGTTGAAACTGTTTGTAAGCGTCGTAGCAGCTCAGGAGCAGCTCAAAGTGGCCGCTGAACAGAAAGAGATTGCCGATGAGGTGCTCCATTCCGTAAGCGCTAAAGTGGATGCGGGCAAAGTGTCCATCATACAAAAGAGCAAAGCGGAGATCGCTTTTATCAATGCCGAGATAAAACTGGATCAGGCCAACGTCAATTTGCGTGTCGCAAAAGAAAGATTGGCGCTTCTATGGGGGAGCAGTTGCGCCGATTTCGATGAAGCGGCCTATCCCTTCTTCGATATTCAGCAGCCAAAAGCCTTTGCTCAATGCATGGAGGACTTATGCGAAAATCCGGAACTTTTGGAAGCGAACTTCGCGTTTTTAGCGTCTGAACAAAGGGTCAAATTAGAAAAGTCGAATGCTGTTCCCGATGTGATTGTTTCTATTGGATACAAAACGCTTGAAAGGGAAGAGAAAAGAGGGATGATTTTAGGCGCTGCGATCCCGATTCCAGTCTTTAATCAAAATCAGGGAAACATCTACACGGCCCATTCAGAGATGTCTCGCTATCAACAGGAGCTGCTTGATACGCAGCTTCAGTTAGAAAATAAGCTCTCCCTTTCCCATCAAGAACTCATGCGTTCCTATACGGAAGCCATGCAGATTCAAACGCGTGTGCTCCATTCTGCCGGCCTAGCTTTTGACCTGGCTAAGAAAGGTTACCTGGAAGGGAAATTCGAGTATCTTGAGATGCTCGACTCCCAGAGGACTCTTTTCGAGGTGAAGGAAAATTATATTCAAGCGCTATTGAATTACCATCAGCGGCGGGCAGATATCGAATATCTCACAACCAGGGTTGATTAATATGTCAAAAAGCAAAATCCTTTTGATCCTTTTGGTTCCTGTGTTTTTTTTCTCAATTTGGCTGTTCTGGCCCTCTCAAAGCCTGGTGCAGACAGAAGAAGAGGCGGCTGTTCCAGAGGAAAGGCATCTTAACTTCACTCCTCAACAAATTGAAAAGTGGGGAATTAAAGTCAAACAAGCAGGTCCAGGCACTCTCACAAGGATGTTGACGACTCGCGGTAAAATCATGTTGCATCCGGATTACTTAGTGCATGTGCTGCCTAAAGTTTCTGGTGTTGTGCAACAGGCGAATAAAAACATTGGAGATCCTGTTAAATCCGGTGAGATCATTGCTGTATTAGAGAGCCGGGAGATCGCAGATATCAAAGCGCATTATTTAGCAGCATTGGAAAAGGAGAGGCTTGCCGCGTCCCATTTGGAAAGGGAAGCACGCCTTTATGAGATGAAGGTCTCCGCTGAACAAGAATTTCTCAATAGTAAATCGGCCTATCAAGAAGCGACTATCAATGTCCAACTAGCAAAGCAACAACTAAAGGCTTTTGGATTAGATGAAAACGCTCTTTCTGGGGATTTGCGCAATTATGAGATCCGCTCTCCGATGGATGGAATCATTATTGAGCGCGACATCACCAAGGGCGAGTTTATTCCAGATACAACGACCATCTATGAGATCGCCAATCTCTCAACTGTTTGGGTGGAAATTGGCATCTATCCGCAAGACATTCCTCAAGTGCGTGTGGGACAGAAAGCCGAAATTGCCGCGGCCTACGACACACATCCGGAGCAAGCGGAATTGATCTACATTAGCCCAATCATTAAAGAAGAGACGATCACTGCGAAAGCGATAGCGCTTCTACCTAATCCAAATCAAAAATGGCGTCCTGGAACGTTTGTAAACGTGGAAATCATCACGGATCGAATTCCAGTGCCGCTTGCGGTTCCCAAAGAAGCCATTCACAATATCGAGGGAAAACAGGCCGTTTTTGTAAGAACGGCTGCAGGGTTTGAAAAGAGAGTCATTGAAACTGGACGAAGCGATGACAAAAACGCTGAAGTAATCGCCGGATTGAATCCGGGGCAGCCCTTTGCTGTTTCCGAGACCTTTTTGCTTAAAGCGGAACTGGGGAAATCGAATGAGGAATAGGTGGAGAAATGATTGAAAAAATACTGAAATTCTCGATCCATTACCCGTTTCAGATTCTGGTCTTTACGCTTGTGATTGCAGGAATCGGCATCTATGCTTTTGTGAAACTGCCTATCGACGCTGTACCGGACATCACAAACAATCAGGTTCAGATCAATATCTCCTTGCCAGGGTATTCTCCAACTCAAATGGAGAAGCAGGTGACTTATGTCATCGAAACCGCATTGGCAGGCATCCCAGGGCTGGAAATGACGCGCTCCTTCTCCAGAAACGCCTTTTCGCAGGTCACCGCTGTATTCGAAGATAGCGTTAACATCTATTTTGCGCGCCAGCAAATCAATGAGCGTTTGAGCGAGATCAAGGAGGTTTTGCCGAAAGGCGCTGACACTAAGATGGGGCCTATCTCTACGGGTCTTGGCGAAATCTACATGTGGACGGTGGACTTCGCGCATCCGCATGGCGTGGGGGCCGCCAAGCAGGATGGCATTCCGGGTTGGCAAAAAGACAATGCCTATCTGACTCCGGAAGGTCATCTTTTAAAAAGCGATTTGGATCAGGAATCCTACTTAAGATTAGTCCAAGACTGGATCGTCAAACCACAGCTTAAGGGAATTCAAGGAGTAGCCGGAATCGACTCGATTGGTGGATATGTGCGGCAGTACCACGTACAGCCTAATGTCGAGCAGATGATCGCTTTGGGACTAACTTTTGACGAGATCATCTCTTCGATACAAAAAAACAACGCGAGCATCGGCCCTGGATATATTGAGAAAAATGGGGAGTCCCTTTTAATCAAATCCGATGAACGCCTAAGCTCTCCGGAACAGATTGAAAGCATTGTCTTGGCGACTCGGGATGGAGTCCCCATCCGCATTAAAGATATCGCAGAAGTCGCCATTGGCAGGGAAATGCGCACGGGAAGCGCGACCAAAGATGGCCACGAAGCGGTGATCGGCACCGCGATGATGCTCATCGGAGCCAACAGCCGCACGGTATCTCTTGCCGTGGATAAGAAAATTCAAGACATCAAGAAAAGCTTACCGCCTGATATCCAGATCCAACCCATTTTGAATCGCACTAAGCTCGTGAATGCGACTGTTGAAACGGTGGCCAAGAATTTGGCGGAAGGAGCATTGCTCGTTATCTTTGTCCTTTTTCTCTTTTTAGGCCAGGTGAGGGCCGCCTTGATTACGGCAGCTGTCATCCCGTTGTCGATGTTAATGACAGCCATTGGAATGGTGGGATCCAA
Organism: uncultured Parachlamydiaceae bacterium; assembly: GCA_963801335.1. Taxonomy (GTDB): domain Bacteria; phylum Chlamydiota; class Chlamydiia; order Chlamydiales; family Parachlamydiaceae; genus CAWDEQ01. The sequence continues at coordinate 532,147 of CAWDEQ010000001.1, forward strand.
TATCAGCGGCAACCTGATGAGCCTAGGGGCCATCGATTTTGGGCTGATAGTCGATGGAGCGGTCATTATCACAGAAAATTGCCTGAGGCACTTGTCGCAAAAGCATCTGGAGCTCAAGCGAAAACTCTCCTTCGATGAAAGGCTGCAAGAGATCCTTGCAGCGAGCAAAGAGATGATCCAACCCACGGTCTTTGGGCAGGCGATCATCATGATCGTCTACATTCCCATCTTGACCCTCTCTGGGATAGAAGGGAAGATGTTCAAACCCATGGCCTTTACGGTCATCTATGCGCTGCTTGCGGCTTTTGTTTTTTCGTTGACATTTGTTCCGGCAATGATTGCTCTTTTTGTTGGAAAGCAGGAGGTCGAAAAGGAAAACCGCATGATGGAAGGAATGAAGAGAGTTTACTCGCATCTCTTAGATATCACGCTGAAAAGGCCTCTGATGAGCATCTGTGCAGCTTGCCTGATCGTGTTCATTTCTTTTCTTACCTTTAATCATCTAGGCCAAGAATTTGTTCCCACGCTTGATGAAAATGACATTGCCATGCATGCCATTCGAATTCCCAGCACCTCTTTGACGCAATCGACTAAAATGCAAACAGAAGTGGAAAATGTCCTCAAAACATTTCCGGAAATCTCCTATGTGTATTCGAAGACTGGCACAGCTGAGATGGCTTCAGATCCCATGCCGCCTAATGTTTCTGATACGTTTATGATGTTAAAACCAAGGGACGAATGGCCGAATCCCCATTTAACAAAAGCGGAACTGATCGCCTCTATCGAAAAGGCTTTAGGCGAACACCTGACAGGAAATGGCTATGAATTTACACAGCCAATTGAGATGAGGTTTAATGAGCTCATCTCCGGAGTCAGAAGCGATGTCGCCATCAAGGTTTATGGGGATGAATTTGACAAAATGCAGGCTACTGCCGATCGCATCTTTGCCGTGATGAAAACGATCCCCGGAGCCGCGGATGTCAAGATCGCCCAAACGGAAGGCCTTCCCGTTTTAGATTTTTCACTCAATCGGGAAGCGTTAAGCCGGTTAGGAATCAATGTTTCGGATGTTTTAGATGTGCTAGCCGTTGCTGCTGGAGGCGGCCATGCAGGCCAAATTTTCGAGGGAGACAGGCGCTTTGACATTTTCGTCAAGCTGCCCGAAAGCCTGCGAAAAGATATCAATACGCTAGGCAATTTGCCCATTCCCCTGAATCGGAATGTCTCCCATTTCACCCATGTACCCTTAAGAGAAATTGCGAACATCCAAGCTTCAGAAGGCCTCAACGAAATTCAGCGTGAAAATGGGAAGCGCTATATTTCCGTACAGGCAAACGTGAGGAATCGCGACTTGGGATCCTTTGTTGAAAATGCGAAAGCCGACATAGAGAAGAAGATTAAGATTCCAGATGGCTATTGGATCGAATGGGGAGGCCAGTTTGAAAATCTGATTTCGGCCCGCCACCGCCTACTGCTGGTTGTTCCCCTCTGTTTAGGCCTGATCCTGTTATTTTTGCATACGGCCTTTGGATCCTGGAAGCATGCTTTGCTTGTCTTTTCTGGCGTACCTTTAGCCGTTTCCGGAGGCATTTTTGCCCTTTGGCTGCGCGATATGCCCTTTTCCATTTCTGCCGCCGTTGGATTCATTGCGTTGTCGGGCATTGCCGTCTTGAACGGCCTTGTCTTGATCAACTCCATCAATCAGCTCATCATGCAAAACGTGGCGCTGGACGAAGCTGTGCTCCGTGGGTCGATCGTGAGATTGCGCCCGGTGTTGATGACTGCTCTCGTTGCCTCCCTGGGATTCATTCCCATGGCCCTTGGTTCAGGAACAGGAGCTGAAGTCCAAAAGCCCTTGGCCACCGTCGTCATCGGCGGCTTAATCAGCTCGACGCTGCTTACCCTCTTCGTTTTGCCTTCGCTTTATGTTTTGTTTTCCTCTGAGCGCTCACGCGAAACCTCTGGCGTTGCCGCCAGTGCGTCCACAATCTAAAAATCGAAGAAGCCAGAACTTGTTCGGCTAACGGATATTTGCCTATTAAGATATTTTGATACTTGACTATTTTCCTATATCCCTTTATAATAGAGATATAGGCAAGGGGTTTATATGAATAAACAAACAGTAAGAGTCAGCTTTGACGTTCCAATAGATGAACATATTCTTTACAAAACAGAATGCGTAAAATCTAGGGTTCCTATCAAAGATTTTATGCACAATCTTGTGATAATGGGTATGAAGGAATATAGAAAGGCAAAATTAAACGAAAAGCTGTCGAGATCAGTTCAGCAAGCTAAAGAAGGAAAGGTTAGGACAGTATCATCTGAAGAACTCGATCAGTGGGAGAAAGACTTAGAAAATGACGCAGAGTGACTACGAATTGAAGTTTACTGAAGACGCTGATCTAGATATGGCGGAATTAAAAAGCGATAACTCAAAAAGATCTGTTGCAAAGGCCGTCGTTAAAAGTCTGAAATTCATGAGGGTCAACCTAAAACATCCTTCTTTGCATACGCATAAATATGATGAAATGGAAGGGCCTAATGGGGAGGAGATTTTTGAGTCATATGCTCAAAATAATACTCCAGGGGCTTACCGAATATTTTGGTTCTACGGACCCGGGAGAAAAGAAATAACCATTGTTGCTATTACTCCTCATCCAGATTAAGCTTCAACAAGAATATGTTAGGAAAACGTGCAAGATGCACAGGAATATTCGTAGAACTTTTGTCATTTTGCACGAAATCAGAACACCATTCCCAAGATGGAGAAACGCACTTGGAAGAGGCGATTCAGATCTGTTTGAAATCTGAGAGAAGTTTTTCCATCGTTTGCAACCAATGATAACATAAAATTGCACAATAACATAAGCAATGTTATTGTGCAATTTTATGTTATCATTGGAACTTGCAGATTTGCAGGTCTGACCGTCTGACCCCGTCCTCAATCTAAAAAGGGATGAACAGGATGAATAAATCACATCTATTTGTTGCGCATACGCCTCCGGTTGGAATCAAAAAATAACCTCAAAAAATTTCTTAATCATCTCTTCCAGCGGGATCATCGTTAACACTAATGGCAGCATCGGTATTAGGACAAAGAGGATGACTTGGATAACCGTGTCTTTGTCGAATGGGAACGATCGGATGTCGCGTATCACCTGAAAACTATTCGCAAGGTCCGCAAGGGATTGGATGTCGCCGCTGCCAATGAGTTGTTCATCGCCGACAACTCCTCCGCGCACCCATTTGAGGTCAAATTCACCCACATATCTACTGGCAAGCTCACCATAGTCGCATAGACCTGTTCTTTTGGCACGCATCAGGGAGGGTGAAAAAACTAACAGTGGTCCCAGCACTATCACCTGGACAAATAACACAACACCAAGAATTAGAATGATGAAATTGGTAAGTTTCATCCCAGCAAAAAAGATCGAATTGGCGATTAGCCCAGCAAACAGCACGCCGTGCGCCATAATCAATGGTGCAAACAAAATACTACTCAAGGCTAAAAATCCAAGACCACAGGCTCGGTCGGGGTAAGTCGGGATAAGATTGAGGTCGAGTCGCGAACATTTCCATAGAAAACGGGCCCAGATGAATATCCGGAAATACCAGCGATAAGCGATAAATTGAAACAGTGGCCTACTGACAAAAATGTACCAGTAGCCTGCCAGCGAAAGGTATGTGCCGGTGCTATCGGTTGTGGCATACCAAGACCCAGCGCTGGGTGCGATTGTTTCCACAATGCTTACTGTGCTCCAGAGGTAATGCCCACCGACGAAAGCGAGTAAGAACAAAGTCAGCTCAATAATCACCGAATCCCGTAGTTTCATTGCTGAAGCTATCAATTCCTTAAAGCTCGGAAGCGTTTTCTCCGTGATAATATCCCGATCAATGAACTGCCCCACCAGCAGACGAAGCTGCTTGTGCACCAGAAGCTCGGCAGCAATAAGTAGTGGCAATGCAACCAGGAACCTGGTCTGATTTTCCATATCGTATAAGAACGGTACTCCTACATTTCCCCAAGCTTTGCCTTCAATTAAAGAGAGCAGCAGGAGCGGCAACCAGGCGAACAGGGTGATGAAGATAATCCTCCTTTGCAATAGACCAAGAGCTGGTGTAGTAAGCCGTAAACGCATCAACAACTGGAAAAATGGCCCTCCCAGAACTAGGGAAAAATCTGGCGTTTCATGCGAATTATGGATGTTTTTCATAAGTTTTGTCCATTCTCTCTGAGGCGGAAACGTGGAAATAGGCAGACCGCGTAAAGGGGATAATTAACAATTTATCATAATGAAAAGCAAGAAAATGATCGGGGTCAGGCCTGCAAATCTGCAGGCCTGACCCCGATCACTTCTATACCTTAGTTGCTAGATTGACACCTGCGGTGGTGCCGATCAAGTGACCTTCAGTGAGGGGTTGATAGAGACTAGATTTGAAAGCCCAACCTACGGCGCGGCCTGGTTGGATAATTCCATGGCCTGTGTCTACCCACCAGATCTCAATCGCATTCTTATAATTCATCCCCGGAGTTTTTAAAGGATAGACGGTATGCCAGCCCCATTTGCCCAATGGCTTATAAGGAAGCTTTGGTTCGAGGGTTCTTTCGAGTGTTCTTTGGATACCTCCAAACAGCAATCCTGTCAAGAAGCCAGTGAGAAGCGATTCAGGAAGAGAAGATAACTGCGAGATCACATTGCGTTTAAAATCTTTAAGGTTATCTTCTACAATAGCCGCTTTGAGGGTTCCAATGGCCAGCCCACCAACAAGCATTGCCGACCCAATAATAATCGCAAGGGCGGAAAGAGGGTTGCCTGTTACTAACATACTCCCTAAACTTCCACCAACGATTCCGATTCCCAACTTGGACCAGGTCTCTGGCTGCGTTAGTGCATCAATGAGCCGTATGAATAGTTTTGCCAGATCAGATACGGATCTCAGGGGATGCAAAGGAACATTAATGAGCCCTTTGACGATCTTGTAGAGGAGATTGAAGATATTGCGCGCTGTCCTCATAGGCAGCTTAGCCAAGAAGAGAGCAATTTGCTGATATAAAGGAGTGGACTTCGATTCTAATTCGTTATCATTCAACCAAGCATTCAACTTCTCAATGCCCTTCAGTTGAGAAAACTTTGTTTCTAGGAGATTGATGAAAAAGTCATATCGATCCTGAATAATATTATTGGGAAACTGTTCTTCAAGTTTCGCATCTACCTTATTGACCCATTTAATGGCTTTGTCGGTCCCATTTGAGGGGGCTAGAAACAATTCTTTAAGACCAGTTTTGGCATCTTTTAACAATTTAACAGTTCTGCATTTCCAATCGGATGGAATGAACTCGAGTGGACTAGGTTTAAAATGAATAGTTAGAGTTGGCTCGGCACCGGAAAACGCCTGTGGATCCTGGCCTCTCCAAATATTTATTGTTAGCGCCTCATTACTATGAATTGTTACGGAATTATTACTTGAAATATTAATGCTTGTCATAATGTTATCCTCTTTTAAAAAGATGATAGTATCATAAACGTTTTTTATTGTAAATAAAATAACATAAAATAACTTTATAATAAGTTTGATTAACAACTTTGATAAAAAACAAAAATTGTTATTGCAAAATAGAAATGGACAATGGTTAATGGACCTAATGGACACCATGGACTGAATGGACAATGGTTAATGGACCTAATGGACACCATGGACACCATCGACTATGGACGATTGCCTTTGACCATAGTCCATGGTGTCCATGGTGTCCATTAGGTCCATTAACCATTGTCCATTCAGTCCATGGTGTCCATTAGGTCCATTAACCATTGTCCATATGTTTCAGGATGGGTTTTTTGGCGGCGAGCACTTCATCTAAGCGGGAAACGGGCCTCGTATGGGGAGCGGTTTTGACCAGTTCGGGGTCGGTCTCAATTTCTTTGACAATCTGGTGCATCACCTGGATAAAGCGGTCAAGGGTGGCCTTCGATTCGCTTTCCGTCGGTTCAATCAGCAAGCATTCCTTAATGATAAGGGGAAAATAGACTGTGGGGGCGTGGATGCCATAGTCTAAAAGGCGCTTGGCTATATCGAGGGCTCTCACATCCTGATCAAGAAAATTATCGGCCTGAACGACGAACTCATGCATGCAAGGCTGAGGATAGGGAATCGTAAAGTAGTCCTTCAGCTGCGACTTCAGGTAATTGGCATTTAAGACGGCCTGTTCGCCGATGCGCCTCAAGCCATAGTTGCCATGCAATTTAGCATATAAATAGGCACGCAAATAAATGCCGAAATTGCCATGGAAAGTGGAGATATTACCGATGCTGTTCCCATCTTTCCATAGGCGTTTGAATCCTTTTTCAACTTTTTCAACGCGAGGCAGCGGAAGAAACTCTTTGAGGTTTTCCTTACAGAGAACGGGGCCCGATCCTGGGCCGCCTCCGCCATGGGGCGTGGAGAATGTCTTATGCAAGTTGAGATGCATGACGTCAAATCCCATATCTCCTGGACGGGCGATGTTCAAGATGGCATTTAAATTGGCGCCATCATAGAAGAGAAGCCCACCCTTTTTGTGGACGATGTCTGTAATCTCCTGAATGACGGGGCTGAACAACCCAAGCGTATTGGGATTCGTCAACATGAGCGCTGCAGTGCGATCCGAGACGAGTTCTCGCAGATGATCGAGGTCCAGGTCCCCTTCTGCATTTGTGCGGATGGAGATCGTCTTAAAAGCAGCCATTGCCGCAGTGGCAGGATTGGTCCCATGGGCATTGTCGGGAACGAGAACTTCCTTTCTTTGACTATCGCCGCGCTTCTCGTGATAGGCGGCGATCATGCGAATCCCAGTGAATTCCCCTTGCGCACCAGCATTCGGCAATAAGGACCCTGCATCCATTCCACAAAGCGTGCAGAGGATTTCTGTCAGCTCCGAGATGATCTGCAAATTGCCTTGGACTGCTTCGTCAGGGGCATAGGGATGCACCCGCGTAAATCCGGTCATAATAGCGCACAGTTCATTGACGCGCGGATTTAGCTTCATCGTACAGCTTCCAAGGGGGTAGAAGTTCGTATCGATGCCCATATTGCGGCTTGCCATCTCGCAAAAGTGGCGGGTGATATCGATCTCGGAAATTTCGGGCAGCGGCAAAGGGGCGCGCCTCATCAGATTTTGGGGTGGATGAAAGGCCTCAAAATCAGGAGCGCTAGCTGGAAGGCTATACGCATGCTGGTCATCTTGGGATTTTTCAAAGATCGTCTGGCTCATGGCGACACCTCCAGAAGTTCTTTTGCGGCATGGGCATAGTCGTCCAAGTCTTGCTTGCTCTTGGTCTCCGTCACGGCAACGAGGAAATAACCGCTAAGCTGAGGATAAAATTGTCCTAAATCGACACCAGGCTCGATCCCTCGTTGGCGGAAGAAGCTTTGCACCTTGTCAGGGGTATGTGGGAAGAAGACAGGAAACTCGTTAAATAGGGGGGTTTTGCCCCAGGTACGGATGCCAGGCAATTTCTCTAGCTGGGCTTTGAGATAGGAGGCGCGCTGATAATTGGTCAGGGCCAGTTTTGGTACACCCTTCTTTCCATACCAGACCATGCCGATCAGGCAAGCGAGAGCTGCCAAGGCTTGATTGGTGCATATATTGGAGGTCGCTTTTTCCCGGCGGATGTGCTGCTCGCGCGCTTGCAAAGTCAGCACAAAGCCCCTTCTCCCTTCTGTATCCTGCGTTTCGCCAACGAGTCTGCCAGGCAATTGCCTCACCAAGTCTTGGCGGCAAGCCATATAGCCGACATAGGGCCCTCCGAACTGAAGAGGCATTCCAAAGGGTTGGCAATCCCCTACAGAAATATCGGCCCCTAATTCAGCTGCGGAGGCATAGAGGCCATAGACCAAAGGATTGGCTGACACGACAGTCAGAGCGCCCACTTCTTTGGCTTTGGCGCTGATGCTTTTGATGTCATCGATGACTCCAAAAAAGTTTGGATACTGGAGGAGAATGGCAGCGGTCTTATTATCTAATTTCTTGGTCAACAGATCCTGATCGATCCTGCCCTCGCTGTCGAAAGGAATCGTTTCGATTCGCGTATGGTGGCTTTGGAGATATTGTTCGACGACGCCTCGATAGCTAGGATGAAGAGAATCGGCAACAAGGACTTTATTTCTTTCTTTATGGATCCTCAGCGCCATCAGCATGGCCTCAGCGCAAGCAGAGGCCCCATCATAGAGGGAGGCATTCGCCACGTCGAGGCCTGTCAACGCGCAAATCGCCGACTGGAATTCGAAGGTGATCTGCAGCATTCCTTGGGATGCTTCAGCTTGATAGGGAGTATAGGAGGTGAGAAATTCCGATTTGCTGCAAATGGCGCCTACAAGGGCCGGGATGTGATGCTCATAAGCTCCGGCCCCCAAATAGTTCTTGTACTTCGGATAGCTATTTTTAGCCGCGAGCCCCTCCATGAGGCAGATTCCCTCATATTCGGACAACCCATCGTCCTGTTGAGGCCTAGGAAGTCGAAGGCTTTTGGGAATAGCCTGAAATAGCTCATCGATGCTTTTCACACCGATAGCTGCCAGCATCTCGTGATTCTGTGGCTCTTGATTGGAAATGAAATCCATCGCATCACCTCTTTCATATTATTATAGCATAGTATTGACTAAAGGATGAAAGGGACATAAGGGACTTTCTTCCTCTCTGTGCTCTCTGTGTTCTCTGTGGTTAAATATTAATTAACCACAGAGAACACGAGAGACAGAGAGGAAGAAATGAAAGAAAAAAGAAAGAAAGTTCCTTAGGTCCCTGTCCCTTTCCTTAATGGCCGATTTTTGCCTGGTAAGCTGCGGCATCCATGAGGCGATCGAGTTCCTTCAGATTGGACGGTTGCATTTTGAATAGCCAGCCTTTGGCTTCAGGGGATTCGTTTATCAAATTCGAGGCTTCGCTCAAGGCTTTATTCACCTCAAGGATTTTTCCGGAAATGGGGGCATAGACATCAGCGGCGGCTTTCGTCGATTCCAATACAGCCGCTTCTTCTCCGGCTTTGACGTTTTTGCCTACCTGAGGCAATTCCACATGGACAATTTCCCCAAGCTCCTTTTGGGCGTAATCTGATACACCCACAATAGCTACGCCTTCTTGTATATCTATCCATTCATGCGATTCTGTGTATTTCATTCTGTGCTCCTGGTGTTTATAAATGGGAAGGGGACAACCTCTGCTTTGGCCAAGTGCTTGCGGATTTGGACCTCTACCAGATCCCCAATCTGCAAAGGTAGGCCCACCAAAATCAAGGCAATGGCATGATTCAGCGTTGGCGAGTGCGTTCCTGAGGTCACGATGCCGATCTGCTGCCCCTCTCTCAAAACCGGATATCCTTCGCGCGCAATGCCTTTATCGACAAGGCTAATGCCATAAGCAAACCGTTTCTTGAGGCTGCTTTCCACCCTTTGCAGAGCTTCTTTCCCGAGAAAATCTCCCTTCGTTATTTTGAGCGCCCAAGATGAGACGCTCTCATTGACAGAAATGGAGTCGGATAGCTCATGTCCATAGAGGGCATAGCCCATCTCAAGCCGCAACGTATCTCGAGCTCCGAGTCCTATGGGTTCGGCTCCCCTCTTCAAAAACTGATCCCATAATTCCACAAGAGCTTCATTCGGTCCATAAATTTCAAATCCTCCGGCTCCGGTATAGCCAGTTGCAGACAAAACTATCTCTCGATTCCGGTAGCTTGCTTCGCCAAAATGCATGCGCCGTATCTCGCTAGCTTGAGGAAAGAGCGCGGCAACGAGCTCCAGAGCCTTGGGCCCTTGAATGGCAAGGATGCCCTGCTCTTGATAACCGTCGGAAATCTGCACGTGAAAGGGCTTAGCTTGCTCTTTCACATGGAGTAAGTCCTTTTCTCGATTCGCCGCATTGACGATCGCAAAATAGCGTTGGAGATCCTTTTTGTAAACGATGACATCGTCGACGGTGCCACCAGAGGGAGCACTCCAAATGGTATATGTGGCGGACAGGTCGGGCTTGCCTAGAATCTTGTTGGTCGAAAGAAAATCGACAAAGGGCTCAGCTTGCGGCCCTTCGATGAAGATGCGTCCCATGTGAGAGACATCGAAGATGCCGACCCGATCTCGAACGGCCTTGTGTTCAGCGATGATCCCATTGTTATAATGAAGAGGCATTTCCCACCCGCAGAAATCGACCATTTTGGCCCCAAGCTGAAGGTGTCGCTCATACAGTGCGGTTCTCATCTGACTAGTTTTACACTACTCCATAAAGAGGGTTGCTGCTCCAACTGAAAATCTTCAGTCACCACGGAAAAATGTTGGGAGCGCCCGCTGCGCCTATTGATCCGATAGGTAAACCCGATGCGGTCGAATTGATCTGGATCATACCCCTGAAGGCAATGACTTGGAATAAAAATGTTGAGCTGATAGTTCTGCGGCGTACTGGACGTTTGGACGCTCAGTTCTTTAGGATCGCATAATTCATGCATGTCTTCGGTGCGGAAGCGGGTGATTTCCCCTGCTTGATGGCCTTCGACGGCTTCAGGCAGAAAGAAAAAGTGATGGCAAAACCGCGTATTATAGCCCGATGTTTTGACATCGCGCGTGTCAAAGAATAATTCCGCTGAATCGCCGCGAAAAATATCGGGGTAGTGGCACTCCACTATGGGGTTGTGGACCTTGACGAGCAGTGAAATCCCTTCTGGATTCCACCCCATATGAACCGCGGCAAAGTGGTCCTCGGCGCATAGCATGGAAGTGCTGGGCACGAGATATTTAGGCGATGCCAGCTTTCCCTTCCCATCATAATAGGAGCAATCAAAGCCGATCTGAAAGAACGTGACCGGTGAAAGCGTTGCATAATCTTCTGATTCAAACATGAGAGTGCTATTCGTCGGTTTGGACCGGTTCCTCCATGATCTCTTCGCTATGCTGCGTGAGATAATCCAAAGAGATGGCATTTTTCTCTTTGAGGAGAGCCGTCAGGTTCCGCATGTAGTGACGCTGAGCCTCATCAGAAATGGCCTGATGGATCTCTTCTATTTTCTCTTGTGTCTCCCCTTTGTCGACCCCTTTGGAGGCAATCTCTACAAAATAGATATCACCATTGGGATAGGTATAGACAGTGGACCAGCTTCCTGTAGCAAGGTTAAAGATATCATGGTGGTTGAGAAGCTCCCGTTCGCCACTTCGCGTGGCCTTATAGGGCTTTCTGACCAGTTTCCATTGATCCCCCAAGGGCTCGCGCAGATTAAATTGCTTTTGGGATTCCTGAGAGGGTCTGGAGAGTTCAGCAACAGCTTCAGGGTTTTTCTCCATTTTCTTCTTGGTATCTCGCATATAGGCAAAAAAACGAAGGGAAGCCAGGAGGTCGTTCGTCAGCTGTGCTTCCGATTTCTCCGGCATTGTTTGGGTGTAGTCTTGTTTAATCGCATTCAAGATAGCTGCAAAATACTCTTCAGGGTTTTGATTTTGCAAGGCTTTGCTCAGCAATTGGTCCAGAACACCCTCCTCATCGGCTTCTGCAAAGGTCATGATCTCTTGATCAGGGGTGCGATTAAGCACTTTAATTCTATAGTAGTTCTTATTGTCCGCAGTGAAATACGCAGTGAAATTCTGTAGTTTAGACACTTCATCGCCTAATTTGGCCTGGTCAAGAAGCTTCATGAGCTTTTCGCGATCTTCAAGCCCCTCAAAGGGAGAGGCCCCTCCCTTTGCCCTTAAACTGACTGCCATCTCTTGCATGGGAGCTTCCTTCACGGCGGATTCAATCCAGTCGGGATGGCTTTCGATGATGGCAATCGTCGCAAAAGCATCCACGCGTCCGCGCGTCCGGTCGTCCAGGCTATCTAGGGCCGATAACCGCTCCTCGCGAGTCTCCCCTTTTTTGATGCCCAGTTCCGGGAATTTCTCTTTTAATTGCTTCCAATTCGAATCTTGTACTTCCCAGTTCCATATCTCTTTGACGCTTACCTTGCTTTGCAAGGCATTTTTATCGATATGGGCGACATCAAGCAAATAGCGCTTTTGAACGAGTTCGGGGTATTTCTTCGCCACTTCAGCCGCGCTGAAATAGCTTTTGGGCGGCATTAAGAGGCCCTTAGTATCCTCAGGCCTACTGCTGACAGCGTTGAGGTAGAGCTCCAACTTTTGCAAATCGGCAAAACTGCCTAATTGCAGGTCCTTGGGCAAGCTGAAGAGCTCGCCTTGGACAGATTCTTGAGCAAACGCCTGGTATTGATTGAAAGCAAGCGGATCTACCACAACCGAATTACCGACATCGCCGAAAAGCCTTCGGAAAAGGAGCACTTGCCTCCAAGCTCTGATGACTCGGCCTTGATCCATGCCCATCCGCCTCAGCTGCTCGTTGAAATATTCTGTGCTATTGGCTACGCCAAGGTTGGGATTGCGGAGATTCTGCTGATAGCTGACTTCCGCATTGCGGATCAGATCGGCCAAAACTTCCTCCTTAGATACTTCATAGCCCTTGCTCTCTGCAACCAGCGCGCTATTGATAATAAATTGCGCCAGAATGCGTACGAAGCGGGGACCAAACCAATCTTCTAATGTATGGTAACCAAATAGGGAGAGGTCGCTTCTCTCTAAAAACGGATCTGGGGAAACCCAGGTATGCTGGCTTTGCTGATACCGTAGCACCTGGTTCAAAAAGGAGGGTGGGATCTTACTTTGTCCAAGATAAAGGTTAACCCGTGCTTCAAAGGCTGCAGGATCCAATGGATCTTTTGAAAGGCGTAACGCCTCAAAATCAGCTTTAAGACCTGGAGCAAATAGAGACCACGAATTTTCCACGCTGATGAATTTAGCCTGTGGATGCGTATAGGGCACATAGCGCTTCTCTTTTTCAAAACGGCTGATAAAGTCTGGCTCTAATTCAGTGCGATATTGGGAAGCTAAAATCTGGGCTAAGCCAGTCTCAAAGAAATCTTTTTTGATCACGCCATCGTTGAAGAAATTGGGTCCCCACATTCCGCCAAACTGAAGTTTATCCTGGCTATCGGTGGCGATGAATGCGACGACATCGTCCAGCTCGGAGCGCTTGATAGGCGTCCCATCAACAGCGGTAAATGCCACTCCTTCCCGCATGCGATCGACATTATAGGTGCTATACGTCCCAAAAAAAGAAAAAGAAATGATGATGACGACAGCAATCACAAGGAAAAAATAACGCTGGTATTTGCGAAAAAACTCGAGCATGATGGCAACTCCTATATAGAGAAAATAGCTTAGCAAAAGTCGCCCTTTCCCACCACAAGAAATGAATGGAATTCTAACAAGATAGGTGTTATAAGGTTACCGTACCGAGATCCGAAAATAGCTAACCTGAGGCCTGCAAGACCGGGGCCGAAGGCCCGGCAGTTGTATAGCCCAGTTGCCCAACTGCGTTGCGGTGTTTATCTGAAAATAACGCTCAAGAAAGGACGAAAAGACAGTGACAAAAGGACAAGGACCAAAAGGACCAAAACGACGAAAAGGACGAAAGGACAGGGACAATGACAAGGACCTAAAGGACAAAAGGACAATGAGTAATGTCCTTTCGTCCTTTTCGTCGTTTTGGTCCTTTTGGTCCTTGTCCTTTTGTCACTGTCCTTTTGTCTTTTCGTCCTTTTGTCTTTATTGTCTCGTTCTCGAAAAGGGACGGGACTCCGGAGGCTGATTTGGACGGGAAAAATATGCTACGGGATTATATTCCAAAAAGTTACATCTGCTGGAAAGAGGGCTATACCTGGAATCTGTTCCTCCATGACTTGATGGCAGGGGCAACCGTTGGCATCATCGCCTTGCCGCTCGCGATGGCATTCGCCATTGGATCGGGAGTCCCCCCAGAAAGAGGGCTCTACACCGCTATTGTGGCAGGCTTCTTGATCTCCCTGCTGGGTGGGAGCCGTGTGCAAATCAGCGGACCTACCGGAGCTTTTGTCGTCATCATCTATAGCGTCGTGCAAAGGCATGGCTATGAGGGATTGGCGATCGCCACTTTGATGGCCGGCGCCATGATGATCCTGATGGGTTTGGCCCGCTTCGGCGTGATCCTCAAGTTCATTCCCTATCCGGTCACTACCGGTTTTACGACTGGCATTGCACTCATCATCTTCTCCTCTCAAATCAAAGATTTTTTTGGACTTGATATGCCGGCCATGCCCTCTGATTTCGTGGACAAATGGAGAGCCTATTTCTGCTGCATGCACACGTGGAATCCCTGGGCATTCGGTCTAGGCCTCGGATCCCTTGTCCTCATCTTTGGCTTACGCCGCTACTATCCGAAAATACCCGGGGTGATCGTAGCGGTAATTTTAGCTACTCTCGCGGCCACCCTCTTCGATCTCCCCATCGAAACCATTGAAAAGAAATTTGGTGAGATCCCCAGAACATTGCCCAAACCCTATTTTCCTGCTTTTTCCCTCGATAGATTCAGGTTTTTATTTTCAGATGCGTGGACGATCGCTTTGCTAGGGGCCATTGAATCGCTGCTTTCTGCTGTGGTAGCGGATGGAATGACAGGCCACAAGCACCGTTCCAATTGCGAACTTGTTGCGCAAGGCTTTGGCAATATCGGTTCTATCATTTTCGGAGGCATCCCTGCCACCGGAGCCATTGCACGCACGACAGCGAACATCAAAATGGGTGCCAAAACCCCGATGGCGGGAATGATCCATGCAGTCACTCTTGTACTTTTGATGCTCTTTTTTGCTCCTTTAGCCTCTAAAGTACCCCTTTGCGTCCTTGCTGCAATCCTCTTTTACATCGCCTGGAATATGAGCGAGCTCGACCACTGCTGGGCTATCCTGAAAGGTCCGATAAGCGATGTATTGGTATTGCTCATTACCTTCCTATTGACGATCTTAGTCGATTTGACCATGGCTGTGCAGGTGGGGATCATTCTCGCCGCCATCCTCTTCTTGAAGAAAATGACCGATTCGACCACTGTGGAAGCTTGTAAATTGCTGATCAGCGAGGACGAAGACGATCCCGAAATAAAGGATTCCGAGCTTCTCTTTCGCGACGATGTTCCCGACGATGTAGCCATTTTTGAGATCAATGGGCCCTTCTTCTTCGGAATCTCCGATGCCCTGAACGAAGAGCTGCGCCAGCTTCCAAAGCCTCCAAAAGTCTTTATCTTGCGCATGCATAAGGTGCCGATCATCGATGCCTCAGGCATCCATGCTTTGAAAAAATTTAAAGCCAAGTGCGATGCACAGGGAATCCTCTTCTGCTTGTCAGGAGTCCGCAAAGAGGTGCAGGAGCTTTTAAAACGCTCGGAAGTTGAAAAGACCGTCGGAAAAGAACACATATTCAAAACAATAGAAGAGGCCCTTGCCTTTGCTAAAGCATGAATGAGGCCGCCAATAAATGCCGCAATTCAGCCTTGGCCGATCGAAGCTGATCATGAGTCCAGGTATTGCCTAAAAGGTAATAGCTATGGCGCCGCATGCTCTCGAATACTTGTGTTTTCTGTTTTAGAACGGAATGCAAAAAGGCCTCCTCAGGCATTCCAATGGAGATGGTACCCTGATGCAGAAAAGCCTCTTTTGTTCGGCGTTGGGCTCCTCCTCCTACCTTTCGTCCTGCAATCATCACGTCATATTTCGTCGGCTTTGCCATGCAAAAATGGCTAGAAGCCTTATCGGCTGGAAGAGGCTCTGCCGGAAGCAACTCTGGCTGGACTCCTAAAAAGTCCAGGATGGCTCGAGAAACAGCCCGATTGACAAACGCATAGTTGTCCATGGTGTTAAGGGAATAGGCCGGATGGTGCGCAGGAACCAAAACTGAAAAGGCGAGGTCGCACAAGTGGAACACGATGCCTCCTCCGGTAGGTCGCCTGGCGAGATCCAGGGAGTGATCTGCCTTCAGGAAGAGCTCAGGATGAATAAAATAGCCATAGGTAGCGCTAGGATGGATCCAATCGTAGAAATGGAGTATCGGATGCTCGCCTTTAGATAACAGGTCTTTGTCTATCTGCATGTTGCGTTCGGCTGTTGCCGGGCCGGTGTCTAAAACTCTCCACATGACTAGAGGCTAACGGGCTTGCTTTTGATTTTTATGTCGCCAGTGACGTTGATTGGCCATTCCAATTCAGCGATCTTGACATTGCCTTTGAGGACAAATTGGGAATCGGTTTGGTGGATCAAGGCATCTTTTCTGTTCCAGGTGGCTGTTCCCGTGATTTTGCCTGACAGGCTCATCTGTGCTTCTTCTTCCTTTCCCCCTTCGAGAACCAGCTTGTTTTCAAGCTTCATCCCTTTGACATCGATATTGCCTGACATATTAGCCTGAATGGCCTGATCGTCAATTTTTGTGATCTCATAGTTGAGATAGATGGGAACCCCTGAGGTAATGTCGGCTGGGAATTTGACTTGGAAATTAGAACCCACAGTCAGATCCTTGCCTGCTAAAGCAAAAACGTAAATGAAAAGTTCGCGAAGCACTTCATCGAAATTGATCTCGTCCAATACGGGATAATCCTGGATGAGTTTTTGCAGCTCCTTGTTCTTAGGGTCCAAGGCAAAACCCTCTGTAAACCTGAGAGGAATAGGTTTGTCGATGACCTTAGAGAGCTGGGCGACCTCGACCGATGCCGCGGGCTCGGAGGTGTGGTAGCGAACCGGCTTACCATTTATGTTAAGGTCAATTTTCATCTCCTTCAAAGTATAGTTCAGCTCAAGCGGAGGCTGGGTAATTGGAGAATAAGAGTCTTCGCCCACAAGTTTGACAATGGCCCTAAAAGCCTCTTGACTATTCGCATCCAGCTTAATGCCAGGAAGGGATTGATGCATCTCGATCGCGAGCTCGTTCGTTTGTTCAACGGGGGTATTGGTGAATTGCAACCTCACGGGTTGGTCAGCGCCAAGTTCAAGACTGAGAAGAAGGGCAATTCCTATGAGCAGTTTCATAATCACCTGAAAAGTAGTGGGTTTAATTTATCCCTCAGAGCATCGCCAATGCCATAGCCCAAATGCTTTAAAGCATACGTGTTGGGGTCTTTTTCATTGATGATATACTGGGTAGTCTGTGGAACATACACGATCAGCAGATAGCGATGTCCGGGCCGCTCTTTCAGCTGCGAAAAATCGAGCGGGAGCTCCGGATCGATGAATACCCCGCTTCCCCTTTTCGCAGAAAAGAGTGGTAATGGCTCACCTCCAGCACCCGATATGCAGAGCATCAAGCCGCAGACAATCCTATTCAACGAGCTGACATCATTTAGCGAAGCCTTTTTGCGAAGGAAAGAGGAATAGACATCGGGAATGGCATAGGCGGCAAAGAGATGGCGCGTTTCAGGAAACAATTGATCATAGCCCAGGCGGATCTGCTTCTGCTCCATCAGTTGTGCTGCAAGCGAGGCAAAGTTGGGATTTGTCGCGATCTTGCGTACCTTGTCGTTGATTCGCCATAAGTCGCGGCCAGCCATGAAGAGCGAATGGGGAGGCAAGCTGCTGACTTTGTACAAGGGAATGTTAAGCCGCGCTTCGATGGCAGCCTCCACCCCATTGACAATATCTACTAGCTGCTGCTCATTCAGCAAATCCTCAAATTCAATATGGCGATGAATCCTAAAGTAATCGCGATGTTCGCTTTCTATGGCAAATTTCATATATTTTCAAACTAGTTCTCTTCGAATTCAAAATAAAACTAATTAAAGTTTGCATTAATAACATAAATACTTTATATTAAATGCCAATGCGTATTTTGTTGAGGCATCCAAAACCCAGGGCCGAAGGCCCGGCAGTTGTATAGCCCAGGCCGTAAGGCCTGGGTTAAGAGGACGTTAGAAGATGAGGACCGAAGGTCCGACACAAATGTGCCCATATTTGGTGCCGGACCTTCGGTCCTCCTCTCACAAGGCTATTTAAACCCAGGCCTTTCGGCCTGGGCTATACAACTGCCGGGCCTTCGGCCCTGGGTTTCGGATGCCTCAACAAAATACGCTGAGAGAATTGTAGCCTGAAAGACTACAAGAAAACAAGCCTGTTATCGTAATTTTAAAATTGGAGTATAATAAAGTGTCTAGCACTAGTGCGGTAACCCCTTTGCACCCACTCTCCTTCTTGCCTTATCAAAATGGCACAGGCACAAATTCCCTTACGATTCTAACTCTTCCTACAGATATTCTCGGACTGATATTTTGCGAAAAGAACTTTCATCCACTGGAAACGCCCCCGCCCCTTCTGACCTGTCGGCGGTTCAAACAACTGGGTGCCTTACAACAACTTCATAAAAAAGATGCACGGCAGCATTTCGATATTCGTCAACATTACCGTATGACCCGCTTCCTAGGGGAGCAGGCAACAAACCCTATGGCAATGGCCACATTACGGGGTTGCTTAAGCTTGGTTCAGTGGTACCACAGAACTTTGCGCTATCCTTTGTTAAAAACGACCTTTCGAAATGCTGCACGTAGTGGCAATCTTGAATTATTGCGGTGGCTTCAGGAAAAGCGCTGTCCGTGGAGTCTAGCCACAAGCCAAGCCGCAGCGGGTGAAGGCCACATCCATGTATTGCAATGGGCTCATGCCAATGGCTGCCCGTGGAATGAGTGGGCATGCGCGAACGCGGCCTGGGGCGGCCACCTTTCCGTATTACAGTGGTTGCGCCAAAACGGCTGCCCATGGGATGAAAGTACATGTCACATGGCAACTAAAGAAGGACACCTTGAGCTATTGGAATGGGCCCATGCAAATGGCTGCCCCTGGAATGCAAGGATATTTGATCTTGCAGAAACAAATGGTCGGCACCATATTGTCGCCTGGTTGCGTATTCATTTTTGATTCTAAATGGCGCAATGTGCTAAGTTGGGGCCATGAATGCAATCGAACATCTGATCTCTCAGGCTTCTGCTATTGAATCCAAGCTGGGGTATTTTTTCCGCGACCGCTCTCTGTTGGCTTTGGCTTTCGTCCATCGCTCCTTTATCAATGAAAACCGTGGAGTGCTGAAACACAATGAAAGGCTGGAATTTCTCGGGGATTCCATCTTGGGCGTTTTGATCGCCGAGTATCTCTACCGCAATTTCCCGGATATTCCAGAGGGAGAGCTCTCCTTCCTGCGATCGCGCCTTGTCGAGGCTAGCTCTTGTGTCGCCTATATCCGGAAACTGAACATCGATACCTATGTTTTAATGGGAAAAGGCGAACGGATGAATGATGGGCGCGGCAGGGATTCCATCATGGCAGACCTCTTTGAAGCTATCATCGGGGCTGTCTACATCGACGGAGGCATCGAAGCGGCGAGTAGTTTTCTCTTCAATAACTTTACTCCGGAAATCGAAGCCACTCTGCAACGGCCGGTCCGCAATTGGAAAGCATCGCTCCAAGATTACTGCCAAAAGCAATACCAAAAGCCTCCTACCTACAAAGTCATTGAGGAGTCGGGTCCCGACCACAGCAAACTATTTAAAATATCGGTGATCGTCAACGATGAAACGATTGGCTTTGGCGAGGGTTCCTCGAAAAAAGAGGCGCAGCAGGCTGCAGCAGCCGATGCCTTAGCCCGCCTGAATAAAAATGAAAGGTAAACCATGGCCACTAAGCAAAAAAATGTCTGGTACTGCTCCGACTGCGGCCATAAGCAATCCAAATGGGGCGGACAATGCCCCCAATGTAGCCAGTGGAACACTCTGCATGAAGAAATTGAATTTTCAGGCTCTGCGCGCCGCTTCGAAGCACAATCGACCACAAGCAGCCGTCCCCTCCGATTAAAGGAAGTCAATCTCAATGAGACGCCCCGCATTCAGACCCATATTCGGGAATTTGACCGACTCATTGGCGGCGGGCTTGTTCCTGGATCGCTCAATTTGGTCGGAGGAGACCCAGGCATTGGCAAATCGACGCTGATGCTACAGCTCTCGCAAGCTTTGGCCAAACAGGGGCTGGTGGTCCTCTATGTGTGTGGAGAGGAATCGGTCGAGCAGACGTCGATGCGCGCCAAAAGGCTGCAAATCGACAACGACAACCTTTTGCTTCTTAGCGAAACCAATTTTTCTGCGATCAAAGCCCAAATCGACCAGGTCAATCCCGACATCTTGGTCGTCGACTCGATACAGATTGTCTACAAGAGCGAGATTACCTCCGCGCCGGGTTCCGTTTCACAGGTGCGCGAAACGGCGACAGAGTTCATGCATTTATCTAAGGGGAGGGGCATTGCGACCTTCTTGATTGGGCATGTGACGAAGTCTGGAGAGATCGCCGGCCCGCGCGTGTTGGAACATCTGGTCGACACCGTCCTCTATTTCGAAGGGGACAAACAGCAAAACTATCGGATGATCCGCGTGGTGAAAAACCGCTTTGGCCCTACGGATGAAGTCGCCGTATTCCAAATGCAGAGCTGCGGCCTGGTGGAAGTGCCCAATCCCTCGCAAGTGTTCCTCGAGGAACGCATGAAAGGGGTAGTCGGTTCGGTCATCATTCCGACCATCGAAGGGTCGCGGCCGATCCTCATTGAAACGCAAGCCTTGGTGACGGAGACCTTTTTTGTTACGCCTTCGCGGCGCTGCACAGGCATCGACCAAAACCGGCTGGCTCTGCTTTTGGCCGTTTTGGAAAAGCGGATGGGCTATCAGCTCCATCGCTGCGACGTCTTTGTCTCTATCGCAGGGGGGATGCGCATCCTGGAGCCCGCCATCGATTTGGGTCTCCTTTTAGCTGTGGCCTCCTCCATGCGCAACCGCCTCATCGACCCGGAAACTGCAGTGGTTGGGGAAGTGGGTCTGGGGGGCGAGATCCGCAGTGTGACGCGGGTCGAAAGCCGGTTGAAGGAGGCGATCCACATGGGATTCAAGCGCTGTCTGATACCGAAGCGCAACCTCAAAGGCATTTCAGAGGAAATCCGGCAAAAGATCACCCTTATTGGAGTCGAAGTCGTCGAAGAGGCTGTAAAAAAACTGATTCCATGAAAAAGCGTGTAGTACTCGTGGGAGCAAGGCCCTCTCCCTTATCGAAAGCTCAGGTGGCCGAAGTTTTGGAGGAGCTCCAGAGGTATCATCCGCATGTCGCGTTTGAGACGACCTATGCGTGGTCCTATGGAGACAAGGATCGAAAAACCTCGCTGCGCTCCCTAGACAAAACCAACTTCTTCACAAAAGAAATCGATGATCTCGTGCTTAAGGGCGAGTGCCATATCGGTATCCATTCCGCCAAGGATTTGCCAGAGCCTTTGACAAGGGGGCTGAGCATGGTTGCGCTCACAAAAGGGGTCGACTCATCTGACTCCTTAGTCATGGGTGCCGGAGAAAGCCTCGAGACGCTACGCACAGGGGCTATAGTTGCCACCTCGTCAGAACGGCGCGAGATGGCCGTAAGGCAACTGAGAAGCGATTTGACCTTTTGCGACCTTAGAGGAACGATCCTGGAAAGACTCGAAAAATTGGAAACTGGCGAAGCTGACGCTGTTGTCATCGCTGAAGCCGCTTTGATCCGATTAAACCTCACCCATTTGAATCGGGTTCCCTTGCCAGGCGATACCATCCCCTTCCAAGGGCAATTAGCTGTGATCGCCAGATCCGAAGATAGGGAAATGGCAGAACTTTTTCGCTGTATGGATAGCCGCTCATGAAAAAGATCCTCTATTTAGGCATTGATCCTCCCACTCATCAAAATGGGGAGAGTTATATACACTACCCGATCATTCAAGTGATTCCCCGCGATCGCAACAGCCCCGAAATTCAACAAGCTTTTAAAGGGATGTCCCATTATACCCACCTGCTCTTTACGAGCAAAAATGGCGTGCGGATCTTTATGGAACATCACCTCGGCTTGGGAGGCCGACTCGAAGAGATCCTCGACAAAAGCATTGTAGCCGTTGGAAAACAAACTGCAGAAGTGGTGCGCTATTTCGGCATGAAAGCGGCTATGGTAGCACAAGAAGAAACCGCCGAGGGCATCACCCATTTGCTAGGAGGATTGGCCTTAACACATCCCTACTTTTTTTGGCCCCATTCCGTGCTGTCGCGCTCAGTCATCCCCGATTTTTTCAAGAAGGCAGGATACCGCTATGCCGCTTGCGCCATCTACAACACGATTCCGTTCAAACCGAGGGAAAATCCTCCCTTTGCTGAAATAGAGGAAATTGTGTTTACCAGTCCCTCCACTGTGGATGCCTTTGCGCAATTCTTTGGCTCCCCTCCCCCACATGTCGCTGTGATAGGCATTGGCCCCGTTACTCAACAGGCCATAAATTCTCGCTGGCAACAGTTTTCTTGATTATTATCCCTGTTTTCTATAACAATTCCAATAAGCTCAACCAAGGAGATTTCATATGGCTTATCAACTACCGCCGCTGCCTTACGGACTAGGCGACCTCGAACCTGTCATCAGCGCACAAATCATGGACCTACACTATAACAAGCACCATGCAGGTTATGTTGCCAACCTGAACAAAGCCTTAGAACAGTATGCTGAAGCCGATAAAAAGAACGACGTCGCCTCAATGATTGCCATCGACCATGCCGTTAAATTTAATGGCGGAGGCCATGTCAACCACTCCATTTTTTGGACGAATCTGGCTCCAAAAAATAAAGGAGGAGGAACTCTACCCGAAGGCGATCTAGCCAATGCCATCAAAAAAGATTTCGGCTCATTGGATAAACTTGTCGAACAATTAAGCGCCAAAGCGGGAGCAATCCAAGGGTCAGGCTGGGGATGGCTAGGTTATAACAAAACGCGAGGCCTATTGGAAATTGCGACCTGCGACAACCAAGACCCATTGAGCTTGAAGGGTTTAGTTCCTTTACTCGGAATCGATGTGTGGGAACACGCCTATTACCTACAGTATAAGAACGTGCGCGCCGACTATGTCAAAGCCATTTGGGGTATCATCAATTGGAAAAATGTTGCGGAACGCTACAAAGCAGCCTTAGGAACCTAAGGTTATACCAGGCGGTCCCATAGTCCTAAGACTAATTAGACGCAAAGGCGCAAAGGCGCAAAGAAGGGACAAGGGCCCTCTCCCTCTCTGTGCTCTCTGTGTTCTCTGTGGTTATTAAATATTTAATTAACCACAGAGAACACAGAGAGGGAGAGGGCCCTTGTCCCTTCTTAGCGCCTTTGCGTCTAATTAGTCTTTGTCTAGCCTCTTGGTAAGGCTGCTTCAACCATTTCTTTATTAGCAGACCAGCCTTCTATAGTTTTGCCATGAAAGCGAATCGAAAATTGTTCGACGGGCCGTTGTTCTTGCCAGATCGCCTTAAACTGCTCCGGTGTGAATAGAAAAGGGGAATTTTCCGAATTTGATAAACCTCTCACGCCCATCGTTTCAAAGTGCTCCCTCACATTTTGAGCATGTACAACCATATAGGGCTTAAATTCTTTTATGTAAGTGAGGATCTTAATGGCCCAAGTGCTGCTCAATCTCTCATCACTTATTTGATAAAGTTTGCGGATCCTCCCCCATAATTGATGGGCGTCAAGTCTTTCTTGCAAAGTAGGCTGCTCCATGAATTGGAAAGCATGAGCATTTAGGAATTTCCGTGCCACTTGATCAATTTCTACGGAACCGAGCTGCTCCACTGTAAGAACTCTTTGTCCATACCAATTTATCTCTACACGACCATCATTCAGCCAATGATTTATCGTTACAACTGTGTTTCGGCTAGTTAGAGAAGCAAGTTGCGTTTCTAAAGTCATATTTCCTCCAATTTGACTATTTCAATGATAATTTTACTTCCCGAAGCGAAGAACATACAATTCGGCCATGCTCAGTACCATCGGATTTTTTGGTGGCGGTTGTTCTATAAATGGAGATAGCTCTCCATCATCATTGGCTTGGGCAGTATCAGGAGGAGTCTGATGTTTAACCTGATCTTGTTGCAGGACAGTCATATATTGAAAGGTAATGTCCGTTACTGCACCTGGAGTCTGTCCTGGTGTTTCTGGTGGCGGGGTAGGCTCAGCTTCTTTAGGCACGAGGAAAGGCTGTACTGGCTTTAAGAGCATCCTATTCAATTCTTCCATCCACTTAGGAGACAGCTCTTTCATTTTCTCCGGATGCCAAACAGCTCCTATCAATAAAAGGGCGGTAGCAAAAGCGTTAATCAATAACTTATCGGGAGAAGCATCGGCGATGCGGACTAGGGATCCCATCCACCCTTTTCGATTTGGGTCGGTTTCGAAAAAGTAAATCGGAGCAGTCAAGATTGTCAGAGCCAAAAAGGCGATCGTTTCCGCAGCAGCAATAGCAGCTGCAGTCAAGCAAATGCCGCGATTGCGCAGTTGAATGCGATCTGTAGGGCTTTCCGGTTGATAGTACTTGGAAGCGACTGTAGAAAACGTCACATGTTGATCTACTTCGCTTGCAAATTTTGTCATGATTTCCATCTGTATACCTATAATGTCTAGTGGTGACTATAGCTTAAACTTAAGCTCCAAGTCAAACCTTATTTCTTAATTAATTGTTTCATGCTTGAATGTAATGATTAATTATTAAGAAATTATAAAGTTTACATTAGAACTCTATAAATTTTTGCAAAAATTCCTTGTGTTTTACCGCTCTCCTTCGCTATGATGGAGATACCAAGGAGATTTTGACATGGGATTATTTTCCCGAAGCAAGCCGAAAATCAAAATCCAGACCTCAAAAAAGGATGGCTTTAGTGGTTGGCTCAAATGCACCCACTGCAACGAATTGATCCATGCCAATGAGCTGCAGCAAAATTCCAACTGCTGCCCGAAATGCGACTACCATTACCGCCTATCTACCGAGGAAAGGATCAAATCTTTAGCCGATGCGGACACTTTTCAAGAAAATGCTACCCATTTAACCCCTGTCGACACCTTAAAGTTTGTGGATACAGAACCCTATACCCAAAGACTCGTCAATGCAAAAGAAAAGTCGGGAAGCGATGAAGCCGTCACGGTAGGCACCTGCCGCATCGGCGGCTACCCTGTTGCCCTCGGAGTGATGAACTTCAATTTCATGGGGGGATCCATGGGATCTGTCGTCGGAGAGCGGCTGACCCTACTCATCGAGCAGGCCTTAACGGACCGCCTTCCCCTGATCATTGTCTCGACCTCGGGCGGCGCGCGGATGCAAGAGTCGATCCTTTCCTTAATGCAAATGGCGAAAACAGCGGCCGCCTTGGCCCGATTGCATGACGCCCGAGTTCCCTTTATTTCGATTCTGACGAATCCGACAACTGGAGGTGTGACCGCATCCTTTGCTTCGCTTGGCGACATCATTATCGCGGAGCCCGATGCCTTGATCTGCTTTGCCGGCCCCCGCGTCATCGAGCAGGTGATAGGGCAGCAGCTGCCGCCGGGCGCACAAAAGTCAGAATTTCTCTTGAAACATGGCATGATAGATTGTATTGTGAAACGTCATGAGCTAAAAGGCAAGGTAGTCGAATTTCTTTCCTATCTTATACCGGCATCTAGTTAAAATTATTCATTTTGGCTTGCGCGAAAACTCCCGCGGCTGCAAGATCGTAAATAGGTCAATATTGTCAATATTGACCTATTTACGATCTTGCAGCCCGGGGTTTTGGCGCAGCCAAAATGAATAATTTTAACTAGATGCCGGTATACACCATAAAAAACAACTCTCAGTTAAGAGGAAAAGATGAAGAAAAATGTGCTTGATGTTCCCATCTCAATAGAGGATGAATCAAATCTTCCCTACTATGGTTCGGAAGGGGCGGCCGGAGCCGATCTCAAAGCCCATCTATCTCATGATATCGTCCTAAAGCCTGACTGTTCCGTGCTGGTCCCCACGGGATTGCGCATGGCCATTCCCGAAGGCTTTGAATTGCAGGTCAGGCCTCGGAGCGGACTTGCCCTTAAAAATCAGGTGACAGTCCTCAATACGCCAGGGACCATCGATTCCGACTATCGCGGGGAAATCGGGGTCATCCTGATCAATCATGGCAAAGAAGATTTTGTAATCAAGAACGGCATGCGCATCGCGCAGGCGGTTTTAGCCCCTTATTACAGAGCGCAATTTATTGTGTCTCGAGACGAGTTAGCCAGCACCGGGCGCGGCGCAGGCGGATTCGGCCATACAGGAACCCATTAAGTAATTATTTATGGTTAAAATCACTCGGTATTTGGATCGCAATCACATCCTCATTCTGAAATCGGAATCGCGCGACGATGTCTTGCAGAAATTAGTGGAATTGCTGAAGGAGCAAGGAAAATTGAGCGACGCATCCTCTTTTTATACAGCCATCTTAGATCGGGAGAAGATCGTTTCGACAGGGATAGGCATGGGCGTCGCTATCCCGCATGCTAAGCTTCCGAATTTCAATGAATTTTTTATCGCAATAGCGATTTTGCAAAAAGGGGTCGATTGGCATGCCCTGGACGACACCCCCGTTCGAATTGTCTTTTTGATAGGCGGCCCCGACGATAAGCAAACGGAATATCTTCAGATCTTATCTGGCATTACGATGGCAATAAAAGACGAAGCCAGGCGAAAGAAAATGCTCAATTCCGCATCGCCTGCTGAAATAATGGATCTTTTCAAAGGGTTTTAGTATAAATACAAAAGTTGCTATAAGGGAAAAACCAAGTAGCTATGGGGGTAAACATGGATTTAAAAATTCGCGACGTCGCGGATCTACTGAATGTCTCTGAAACGACCATTCGGCGCTGGCTGGCGGAAGGGAAAATTCCGGCATACAGGATCAACCATCAGTACCGCTTCAGCCGCAACGAAATCGAAGATTGGGTCATGAATTTTAAGCTGGGGCAGCATTCTGGGGGCAATCCATTCTCCGTACAGGCCGTCGCAAAATCCGCCCCTGAAAAAGAGCAGATCCCTACCCCTCAGATCAAAGGGGGAAATAAGCAATTCAGCCTCTACCGAGCTCTCCACAAAGGGAATATCATTCTTGACGCACCAGGCAACACGAAAGAAGATGTGATCCGCACGACGATGAACTTGATGGCGCAAGAGTTGAGTTTGGATGCCGATGTCTTGACTGACCTCCTGCTGGATCGCGAGAGATTGCAGCCGACAGCGCTCAATCAGGGGATCGGGATTCCCCACACGCGCGATTTTCTCCTCAATGCCCACTATGATGTGGTGACCGTCTGCTTTCCTCAGAAGCCGATCGCTTATGGGGCTTTAGACGGCAAACCTGTGCATACCCTCTTTTTCCTCTTTGCCAGCGACGACAAGCGCCACCTCCACCTTCTGGCTAAGATCGCCCACTTGACCAGCCAGCCTGAAACTCTGGATCTGCTTCAGCGCAAGCCAGACAAGGAAACCCTGCTGGAATATGTCAAAAACTGGGAAAGCAAAATCCACAAAATCAGCGAATGAGCCAGTTGTTTAATTTAATTTACCACTGAGATAGTCAGTGAGATCAGTGAGAAATTATGAGAACATTGAGGGTTATACAATGCCGTATACCTGTTTAAACAGTTTTCAACGGAGAATAGCTAAAGCTAATCCTCTCCCCATCTCAGACTCTCTCAGTGATCTCAGTGTGCTCAGTGGTAAATTATACAATTGTTTCTTTCCTAGGTCCCTTTCCACTCTGGGGCTTCTATCACTAGGATAACGCCGCTGAAGGGATGCCGGATTTCCAATCGTCTGTGGTGCAGGGCGATGATGCCGCCAGGAAGGTTCTGGCTGCTGCCATAGCGGGTATCGCCGATGATGGGAGAGCCGATGGCGCTTAGCTGGGCCCGAATCTGGTGATAGCGGCCGGTCTCCAATGTGATTTCGAGCTTATTTTTCTCTATGAAGCGATAGTGGAGGCGCGCTAGTTTTGCCTTTTCGGTTTTATGAGGGACAACGCGTGCCTGGTAGTCGCCATGTTCCAGGAAGTGTTCCAGGGTTCCTTCCGGTTGTTTTGGAAGAGGATCCACGAGAGCCCAGTAGATTTTGACAGCTTCTTTTCCACGCAGTGTTGTATGAAGCCGCGAAAGCGCTTTGCTTGTCTTTGCAAAGACGACGATGCCACTGACAGGTTTGTCCAAGCGATGGGCTGCCTCTAAAAAGACGTTCCCCGGTTTAGCATATTTTTGCTTGAGCCACTGTTTGCAGATCGATTCCAAGCTTTGTTGTTCTGTCCCGCTAGGCTGTGTGAGAAGGCCCGCCGGCTTATTCACGATCAGGAGGTGGTTGTCTTCATAGAGGACATCGGGAGTCATCTTCGCTGCCTAACCGCTTCATACAACAAGAGTGTTGTGGCCATGGCGACATTGAGGGAGTCGGCCACGCCATACATGGGGATGCGCACCTGGATATCGGCCTGCTGCATCCAGCGCTCGGACAATCCCAGCTGCTCGGTGCCGACGGCTATGGCGAGAGGAACCCGCATATCGACTTCAGTAAATTCCTTTTTTGCACTTGGGGTGGCAGCCAAAATGGCAATACCTCTTTCTTTTAGCCAGCGGAGGGCCTCTTCCCCTTTCGCTTCGATGACCGGCACCGTAAATAAGGTGCCAACGCTTGCCCTGACGACATTTGGATTGTGGATGTCCGTACAGCGATCGCAGACGATAAGGGCATCGAGTCCGACGGCATCGGAAGAGCGCAGGATAGTTCCCAGATTGCCCGGCTTTTCAATGGCCTCGGCAATGACATAGAAGGGATTCCCGCTTTTTGGGGAAAGGTCATTTAAATGGAGGTGGCGTTGTGGTGCTATGGCCAATAGTCCATCGGGTCTGTCTCGATAGGAGATTTTATGGAAAATGGGCTCCGTGCAAACGTAGAGGTGGGCTCCTGAAGCCCGAATGCGCTTGATGAGCGCCTCCTCATTGCTGCCTAAAAAGAGCTCGCGGCAGATAAACAGGCTTTCGATAGGATGTCCGGCATCGGTAGCTCGGAGGAGTTCTCGATATCCTTCGATGAGGAAAAGCTGCTCCTTTTCGCGGGCGCTTCGCTCGCGCAGATGCAGAATCTGCTTGACGCGCGGATTTTGCATGCTGCTGAGGTAAGTGAGATCATGAGGCATGAGTCCACCTCGCATAGGTTCCGCTGGGTAAAGGATAGATGCCATTGTCTCCCCTCAAAACCATTTCTCCCTCTTCAATAGTGCCAGGAATGTCTCCCATCATCTGAGTCAACAAGTGATGCATCACGATCGGACTAAAACCTGGTGTGTGGCAGGAAAAAAGGACAAAGAGAGGATGCTCCGAAAGCAATTGCCGGCACTGTTTTAGGATGGGTTGCAGATGCTCTTCGATTTTAAAGATCTCCCCGGATGTCCCGCGCCCAAAGCTAGGAGGATCTAAGATGATCGCATCATAGCGCGTGCCTCGGCGGATTTCGCGCGCAAGAAATTTGCTGGCATCATCGGTGATCCATCGTATGGGGGCCCCTTCTAATCCATTCAAAGCGGCATTTTCGCGCGCCCAAGCAACGGTCGTTTTGGAAGCATCGAGGTGGCAAACGTGGGCTCCGGCCTTAGCGGCAGCAAAGGTCGAGCCGCCGGTATAGGCAAAGAGGTTGAGGACCTTAGCGCCGGAGCGTCCCGATGCCTTGATGATTTTTGGGATCCATTCCCAAAAGTCGCGCTGTTCGGGGAAAATGCCCAGATGCCCAAAGTCGGTCGGCGCAATTTTGAAGAGGATGCCGGCAACTTCGATAGTCCAGGTCGAGGGAATCTTAGATGACTTGTCCCATTTGGTATCGCCTTCCCGGGTAAAGAAGGCATCGACGCGTTTCCATTCCGCTTCGCTAAGCTGGGGCTCCCAAACTGCTTGTGCCGAAGGCCTCGAAAGGCGATAGGGTCCAAACTGTTCCAGCTTACGGCCCTGCCCGCTATCCAAAAGTCGATAAGTCTTATTTTTCATAAACCTCGTAATGATGCTAACAAAAAGTTAAGAAAAACTCAAAGAAAGACCTTGGATTTACACACCGATAAGAAAATTTTCAAAAATATTTGTATTAATTTCGGATTGCTATTAAAAAGAAGACATATACCCACATAGTGATAATTTTCTAATCCGTAATTTTTTTTGAAAAAATGGGGATAGGCATGACAATCGCCATAGATTCAATGATTGAACGCAACAACGATGGTTCCAGGCCCATTAATTGGAATCAAATGACTCCAATGCTTAGAGACGAGCTTTTTGCTAAAAAATGGGATCGATTGACTCGCCTGGTCTTTGATGAGATTTCCACCAATGTTGTCTTAGAACTGATTAAGAAATGCCCACATTTGACCCATATCACCATTCTAAACTCAGTAACCGATATTAAAGTTGTTCTGTGGGCTCTAGTACATCTCGTTGAGTTGCGCCAACTGAAATTTAGAAATGATCGCGTCGATTTTGATTTGCGAAATCCTGAAGCCATACATTTCCTGACTTCATTGAGCCGCCTTCAAGAAATAGAGCTTTATAGGATTAAAGGGGGAATTCAATCCTTAGCTAGACTAAAAGAATTGCGCGTCCTCTGCGTGAAAGGAGCAAGGGATATCAATCCTGAAGAGGTTAAATCCCTCTCAGGCTTGACCAACCTCCGAGTCCTCAATCTCGCTAAAACCGGCGTGCAGCCGAGCTCTGTCCAGTTTTTGACACACTTAAGGGAGCTTGACATGAGCTGGAACGAGCTCACTAGCGAATCCATTGATCCTATGACTTCTCTGATCAATCTGCGAATCCTCAACCTCGCGTTTAACAATGTTCATAGACAAGCCATTCGGATTCTCAAGCTGCTGTCTCAGCTTCAAGCACTCAACTTGAGCGGAAATAATCTTAACGATAAAGATATAGTGGCTTTACGTGAGCTGACGCAACTTCAAGGGCTCGATCTAAACTTCAATAATCTCACGTCGCAGGCTGCCCATGCCCTAGCGGCGGCTCATTTGACAAGTTTGCGAGAACTCCACTTTAATAGTAATACCATTGGAGTGGAAGGCATTCGGGAACTTAAAGAATTACCCCAGCTTCAGGTGCTCGACCTCAATAGCAATAATATTAAGGGTTCTGAGGTACTGGCTCTTACAGCATTGAGGAAACTTCGCGTACTCTTTCTTGGGGCAAACTCCATTTCTCCTGCTGACCTCCTCAGACTTACCTCCTTTCTTCCAGAGCTCCGAGAGCTCACTGTCAACGTGGACAAGGACACTAAAGGATGCCTCAATAGAACATATCCCCTCTTAAAACTAAGCTAGAGACGCCATCAAGAAAAAGGGCCGAATGTTTTCCATTGACGGACGTGCAAATCTGGCCTCTTCTGGCTAATGAGAATGGCTTTTTGCAATAAAATAATCATTTACACAATTAGGGTAATGACAAGGTCATTACAGGTTGCCCATAGCTTTTTTGATGCCGGCTTTTGAGTCGGCAAAATAGGAGGGCCCGCTTAGCAAGGTGATTTTGGTGACTGATAAATCGTTGCTGGCGTTTTGATTTTTCAAATACTTTTGTGTCTTGTAAGCTTCGATAGCGCCCTGGACGACATTGCCCGCTACCTCAGCTGTTGGCGAGGAAATGCCAGCATCTTTTAAATCGCTTGCATGGGAATAACTTGGTACACCCAATCTTAGGGCTTCTCGCATGCCTATGACACCGATCATTCGCATCATTTCGGGTTTAAACGTGTTTCGATTGCCTAAACCGATGATCAATAACTTTTTGGCAGGAATGGTATTTGGCGGTGGAATCAGAAGGAGTGTTTCGAGAGCATGACCCTCAAACTGATTCGATTTTCTCAATTCAGTGATTAAACCATGCAGGGCTTCATCGACATGCAACATGCCATTCAATTCTTTTGGCAATGCAGGCGGAGAATTAAAGATGTCTCCTTCGGTATATTCAAACAAACAAACGATCTGTAAGGGTGTCTCTTGCGCCGAAGGACTTTGGACGGCGGCATGAATATCGACACCCTCTATATTGCCTACTTTCTCCTGCGTTCCAACTGCCGGCAAAGTTGTCGTCTTTTGTGAAACGTCAGTTACGGCATAGAGGGGCATCCACGCTGTGAGGACCAAAAATAGGAGCTTAACCACGTTTAATCTGTTCATAAAATACCAAATAGCAATCTTGCCAAAAAGCTGCAATAAAAAAATAAGTTGACGTTTTGGGTTCAGCCGTTCTATGGAGATAAGAAAAGGGGGTACTTATGAAATATACCGATTTACTCACACCACAAAATTGTGCAGTGGCTCTCATTGATTTTCAACCCGCCATGTATTTTGGCGTTCAAAGTCATGATCGCCTGACGATTATGCATTATTCAGCGATATTGGCTAAAACGGCAAAGCTCTTCAAACTTCCAACTGTTCTTTCGACTGTAGCTAAAGACAGCTTTAGCGGCCCTTTTGATCCTGTAATCAGTGCGATTTTTCCAAAGTATAAAATTATCGATCGCACCTCCATCAATGCTTGGCTAGACGCCAATTTTCGCAAGGCTATAGAAGCAACAGGCCGTAAGAAAATCGTCGTCGCAGGACTGTGGACAGAAGCCTGTGTCTTATTTCCAACCCTCGACATGCTGAAAGCTGGCTATGAGGTCTATGTTCCAACAGATGCGTGCGGAGACGTCTCAAAAGAGGCCCACGAACGCAGCGTGCAACGCCTCATCCAAGCCGGCGCGGTGCCCCTGACTTCACAGCAATTTCTATTTGAACTGCAACAAGATTGGGCGCGCGGGGAAACGTATGATGGGGTGATGGAAATCTTAAAGGCTGAATCGCCCTACGGAATTCAGGTGGGTTTCTCCAAATGGGCTTTAGGCGAACATGCATCTGAAGCCAGCAAATCATGAATGATCCATTGTTAGACCTCCTTCTATTTAATGGCCGAATCACAACCCTAGATGCTCAAAAGCCTGAAGTGTCGGCGATTGGAATTAAAGATGGATTGGTCGCATCGATTGGCTCCGATGCAGATGTCAAAAAACTGGCAGGCAAAAAGACTCTCCAAATCGATGTAAAGAAACGACGCGTCATTCCAGGGCTTAATGACTCCCATATCCATTTGATTCGAGGCGGGCTGAATTTTAACATGGAATTGCGTTGGGATGGCGTTCCCTCCTTGGCCTATGCAATGGAGATGCTGAAACAACAAGTGCTGCGTACACCGCCTCCTCAGTGGGTGAGAGTCATTGGAGGCTGGTCGGAATTCCAATTTAAGGAAAGAAGGCTCCCCACCCTGGAAGAGATCAACGCTATTGCGCCTGATACTCCCGTCTTCATTCTTCATTTGTATGATCGGGCATTGCTCAATGCTGCCGCTTTGCGCGCTGTTGGCTACACAAAAGAGACTCCTGATCCCATTGGGGGCCGCATCGAAAGAGATAAAAATGGAAATCCCACGGGAATACTCATCGCCGAACCTAATGCGATGATCCTCTACTCGACTCTAGCCAAAGGCCCCAAACTAGAGTTGAGAGATCAAATCAATTCGACACGCCATTTTATGCGGGAACTCAATCGCTTAGGCCTGACGAGCTGCATCGATGCCGGAGGAGGATTTCAGAATTATCCTGAAGACTATCAAGTCATTGATGAGTTGCATCGGAAGGATCAGCTGACCCTTCGCATCGCTTACAACCTCTTTACACAAAAGCCAGGAGCTGAATTAGCCGATTTCCAGAGATGGTCGAAAATGGTAAAGCCCTATTCAGGCGATGCCATGTATCGCCCGAATGGCGCCGGAGAAATGCTCGTCTTTTCAGCCGCAGATTTCGAAGACTTTTTGTATCAAAGGCCTGATATGCCCTCCCCTATGGAAGGAGACCTTAAAAAAGTCGTGAGTTTCCTCGTGGAAAATCGCTGGCCCTTTCGCCTGCATGCCACTTA
Organism: uncultured Parachlamydiaceae bacterium; assembly: GCA_963801335.1. GTDB lineage: Bacteria > Chlamydiota > Chlamydiia > Chlamydiales > Parachlamydiaceae > CAWDEQ01. Next base: position 565,847 of record CAWDEQ010000001.1, read on the forward strand.
TAACGAGACCATCAACCGCGCACTCAATGTCTTTGAAGAAATCAATAGGGAAGCTCCATTTGAAGATCTCTTTTGGTTTTTTGACCATGCAGAAACGGTCACCGATGCCAACCTGGAAAGGATTAAAGCATTGAATGGCGGGATTGCCATCCAACACCGGATGGCATATCAGGGAGAATATTTTATTGAGCGCTATGGAAAGCAAGCCGCAAAAAGAAGTCCTCCCATTCGGAAAATGTTAGAAATGGGCATCCCCGTTGGAGCAGGAACAGATGCCACGCGCGTCGCGAGCTATAACCCCTGGATCTCATTATACTGGATGGTGACAGGCAAAACAGTGGGAGGAACAGCTCTATATGGCGATGAAAACAAGGTGGAGCGCCTGGAAGCCTTGCGTCTTTATACGGGGGGAAGCGCTCAGTTTTCGCGCGAAGCAAATGTGAAAGGATCCCTCTCATTGGGAATGTACGCCGACATGGCTGTTTTATCGCAGGACTATTTTACTGTTCCAGATGCATCCATCAGAGAGATCACTTCCCTCCTGACCATTTTGGGAGGAAAAGCCGTCTATGGGGCAGAAGAATTCTCTGCATTTGATCAAGGGAAGGAACTGCCCGTTAGTCCTGACTGGTCTCCCGTGCGCTCTTTTGGAGGCTATTATCAGACGGCAAACCATCGGGTATGCTCATGCCCTCATCATCATGCCACAAAAGCTTCCCTGGATCACCTCTTCGGCTTGACTTGTCAGGAAACTCCAGTAAATCCCTGGTCTTTTGGATGCGACTGCTTCGCCTATTGACTGTTATGTGTTCTGGAGTGCGATTTACCGTAGTATAAATAGATGAAAAAGCCGATGAGGAGCCAGACGATGAGCCTAATCCAATTTGCCATTCCAAGCGAAAGCATCATGATGAAGCAGACGAGGATGCCCAAGAGGGGAACTAAAGGGACAAATGGCGTTTTGAAGGGACGGGGGAATTCGGGATGCGTATAGCGCAATACGAGGACCCCGGCACAGACCACCGCAAAGGCGAGCAGTGTCCCAATGCTAGTCAGATGACCCACTAACTCTAGCGGAGCAAAGGCTGCCATGAGACTGACTCCGGCACAGAGGATAAGATTGCAGATCCATGGAGTATGAAAACGGGGATGGATGTCGGAAAAGTAGTGGGGTAAAAATCCATCGCGGGACATGGAGAAAAAAATGCGCGACTGCCCCAACAATAGCACCAAAATAACAGAAGAAAATCCGGCTAAGATCGCGAGTTTCATGAGCCAGCTCAACCACCAAAAAGGGGTTTGGTCAATCGCTAAGGCTACGGGAGCCGCCACATTCAGCTCCTTATAATTCACGACACCCACCATGACAAACGAAAAGACGATATAGAACAGCGTGCAGACAATCAGTGAACCAATGATTCCGATCGGCATTTGCTTTTGCGGATTTTTGGCTTCTTGAGCCGCTGTAGAGACTGCATCAAAGCCGATATAGGCGAAAAAGACGACCCCAGCCGCGCGCAAAATACCGCTCCAGCCAAACTCTCCGAAATGTCCTGTATTTTCGGGAATAAAGGGAACATAGTTAGATGGATTGATATAGAAAGCACCAACGCTGATGAAAATGATAACTACAGCCACCTTAATGATCACTAAACAGGCGTTGATCACTGCAGATTGTTTGATGCCGATAACGAGCAACGTAGAGATGAGGCAGACGATCAGGACTGCGGGAAGGTTCACAAGCCCATAGGCGACTTCACCTGAGGAAAGTCGCACGGGCTGCCAGGGAGAAGCCGAGATCGCTGCAGGCAAACGGATGTGGAAATCTTCGAGAAAGGAAACGACATAAGCCGACCAGCTGACGGCTACAGCCGCCGCCCCGATCGCATATTCGAGGATGAGGTTCCATCCGATCATCCAGGCGACTAATTCTCCCAGGGTCGCATAGGCATAGGTATAGGCGCTTCCGCTGACGGGGATCATCGTCGAGAGTTCACTGTAGCATAGGCCGGAAAAGGTGCAACCGATCGCTGCGATAATGAAGGAGATCACGATGGCGGGGCCAGCATTTTCAGCTGCGGCAATCCCTGTGATGGAGAAAAGGCCGGCTCCGATGATCATTCCGATGCCAAGGGCTATTAACTGGAAAGATCCAAGGGTGCGCTTCAGCTGACGCGGGCCGCCTTCTGCATCTTCGAGTAAAGAATTGATCGATTTTCGTGTCCAAAAGCCCATGTCATCTTCAATAGATGCAGGGCCTTATTTTCCGCAAGGATTAATCACAAACCAGGATGCTTCCAGCTTATTGCCAAAGGCGTCCCCTGGCTTGGCATCTTTCAGAAAATACCAGAGGGGCATGCAATTGTAGGTAACTTGCCGCGTATCATCATTGCGTTTGATGGTATCGACATGGCCAGGAACCCCACAAGCTAAACTGGGTTCGCCTCCAATCAGCAATAAGGGACGCCAAAATCCACTCCACTCTTCGCATTCGAGGAGCTGGAGATCGCCCGCATAACGGTAAAGGGTTCTTCCATTGCCATCGGTCAGGATGTTTCCCAATCCGCACACTCCTATAGTCGTTAGGGTTGCGATACTTTCTTGCTTGGCAATTTCTCTTAAGAGCTCTGGGGATTTCTCTCTCGCTTGTGCCATTATTGGCCCTAGCAATACTGATGCACAAACAAGCTGGGCAAACAGTGTTGTCAACTTAGCCATCTTCTCCTCCGCGGGGTTCAAAAACAAAAGTTTTTTTGACTTATCCCCACCCTAAAAAATCTCGCATATAATGTAAAATAAAAATTTATATTCATTTCCAAAACTAACACTTTTTACGAAATTTCAGGGCCTCCCCCCAGAAGATTTATCGCCAAATAGTCTTTTGCAGCCTACTAATTGTTTAGAAATTCGGCTATTTCATGGAAATAAAGGTCTGGCTCTTCAACGTAAGGGAAATGACCGCAGTTTTTCATTAAAACATATTTTGAAAATGCGATGTTTTCGTGCAAATGCTGCGCTGAAATTGGCGGAACAGGATCGGAATCGCCATGAATCACTAATGTGGGAGTATGGATGTTTTTTAATGCAGGCTGTAAATTGAAGGGCTTAGCGAACACATTTTTGCGAAAGATTTCGTAGACTTTTGTTCCGTTTAAAGCCGCTGTTGGCGTCATGCGTGAATAGATCAGTACAGCCTTTTCCGGGTTGTAGCAATAGGTACGGAAGATGAGTTGATAATATTGTTCAACAAGATCGACCTGCCCAGTTTTGAATCCTTCCATCTCTCGAATTTTGTCGATTTCGGCGTTGTAAGGAGCGGTCCGCCGCATATATTCCTGAACAAACAGATGGAAATCTTCTGATGAAGCTGGCATGGAATTTGACAAGATAAGGTGATCCACATGTTCTGGATGGGCAATGGCATACTGCATGGCTAAAAGGCCTCCCCACGAATGTCCCAAAATGGAGATTTTGTCAAAATTAAAGGCTTGTCGAATGGCTTCCAAATCCTTCACATAGGTCTCGATCGAAATCGTTTCAGGACTGATTTCCGCAAAGGATTGTCCGCATCCTCTTTGGTCATAAAAAATCACGAGATTATTCTGGCTAAGTTTTGCCATATGTGGAAGAAGATAATCTTGAGTTAGGCCTGGACCCCCATGTATCACGATCAAGGGCTTTCCTTGCCCCACAATCTGGCAGAAAAGCTTCGCATCCTGAGCTTGAACGAAAGCAACTTTTGCATTTTGCAAATCAGGACAAATGGTTTGGGAAGACGCTGCATCTGGAAGGATCGCGATGGCTAATAAAGCGATATATAGCAAATACTTTCTAATCATTTTTCTCTCCTATGGCAAATTTTAGCGTTAATACTCCCTCAGCTAAAGCAGAAGGCTTCTCCCTTTGGGGGACCTTCGACTTACACGCCAACCCTATGATGGAGTGCTTATACACCCATGCTATCTATTTCGAGAGAAATATGTAAAAATATAGCCTGGAAACATATTTAAAAACAAGAGGCACTGTTCATCTCGCTCAAAATGGCTCTCTTACGATAACATTACGGCCCCAAGGAATTAGGGAAACAGCTGTTTCCCTAATTCCATCCTGGAAGCAGTCAACAAATTGGCGCATAATTTCAAATTTCTATGTTAGGGTCAGTGATTAAGTCAGGCCTAACCTGCCCCCATCCCCTCAGGATGTCGCCCCTGGAAAGGTCAAAAGTAGCGAAGAATCAATTTTAGCATTGATAATTTCAGCTTTATTGTTGTCATTGCTGAAAGCTCAAGGGGCTTTGATCTCGTTACAGCCTATTATGTAGAAAAAGCATCTCGTAGAGAAAAACTCAGAAAGGAGTATGAGTCTTTTTTAAGACAAAAAAAAGAGGGCTCCGCGGTTTAGACGAGCCCCAAACTCCTTCTACACGTGGTAGATGAGTAAATCATATTATACTCATTTTGACATTTTTCTATCAAATCTCACGTGTTCCACAAAATTCCTTTCTTAGCATATTGATAGAAAATCAGGTCCCTAATCATTTTGATATTAGGAGATTCATAATAAATATTCTATAAAAATACGCTTGTTTTTTATTATCACGAATATTACGCTGTTAAATTAGATTAATTTTATGAGCATGAAATTATAAAGGAGAGGTAATGTCCATAATCCCTGGTAATTTAGCTTTGACTACAGCCTGCTCTCTACCGTCACAGCCATTGCGTGGACCGAATGAATTAGATCAAAGCCTACAAGAAGCTCAAGAACGCACGCTTTGTTTAGCTTTTGAAGTGGGTGTGAAGATAGGCGAAGCCATTCAAACGCTTCGTTTGGAAAAATTGTCATTGGAGTCTGCTAATCGAGCATTAGATGCTGAGATCACTCAATTAAAGTTGATTCATCGGGAAGAGTTCAATGCAGCAGTCCAGAGCCGCTCTGAAAAAATACAATTGATTTTCGAAAAAATAAAGACAGTCGTTACAAAATTTGAGTCTCAAACGAAGAAGGAGAATAAACCCTGGATATTTTCTTCAGATAGCAAATTGGTTTTATCACTTTTAGATATCCCAAAGCCAACTAACGAAAAAACAAGCTACCCAGATTACAGCGATCGTAGAACAAATACAAGCAAACCTCAAGAACAGACAACCACGCAGCTTTCAGATGCACTTGTCGTTACACAAGTAAACCCCGTCTTAGTTCAAAGGCTTACAGGAGAATTTGAGCAGCTGAAAAGTGAAACTGCTCCGATAAGAGCAGCCAATTTTGCATTAATCGATAAAAAAGAAATGATGATCGACTTTCATGGAAAAAAGCTCGCTGAAATGAGGCAGCAGGAAATCGTTCAGCTGAAAAAGATTCTTGAGACAGTACGTTCTCTATATAGCCGGATTCAATGGGAAAAGCTTGGAACATCAGACCCTGGCTACTATTATAAAGCTTCTTTTAACGATAGGGATGTTGCAAGATACAATCAGTTATCTCAAGCTATCATAAGCAAGAAAATGCAGAAAACGCAAGAGAGAGTGAAGACAATAATTTCGCTGCTTGAGGCATTTGTTAATCCACAACAGACAAGAAAGGAGAAGTAATGTCCGTAATACCTGGTAACCTGGTTTTGACACCATTGCCTGGTCCGGATCAATTAGATCAAAGTGGTTTTAGATATTCTTATGAATCTTTTTTAAGACAAAAAAAAGAGGGCCTCCCGCGGTTTAGACAGGTCCCAAACTCATTATACGAGTGGTATACTGCGCGGGGTTAGGTTGTGCAAAAATAATTTATGAATTCTGTGATTAATGATAGCTATATCAATACTTGAAGAAGCAAAAATGCCACCTTCAACGTTCTTATTAAAAACGCCTGATGCCCAATGAACGCATAATTCGAAGGCTCATGAATAGAGATCTGGATTTTACCATAATCATAATTTTTGTTGGCCCCCTTATGTGACAGGGAGCCCAGCAAGTTTTCTCAGTTCTTGGCGAAATTTCACTTGATTTGCCTCAGGGCCAAGTGCATTTGAATCGCACATGGCAACAATTGCTGGTTGGTTTTCGTGAAGAGGAAAAGCAACGTGTGCTGTAACATCTCTTCCTACGCCATCATCAAATAGTTCATAGTTTAACCCTGAAAACTGAATCGAAGAAGCATTTGCTTCACAGCCGAGGCCATAAGTGGAAGTGCCATCGGAACTGCGCGCGCCTAGCATCTTTTTCTGCCACTCTTCTCCAAAGTAAGAAGAAAGGTGTTTCTCTCCTTTTTGAAGAACTTGAGCCACCTTCAAAAGGTCACTGATAGAGGAAACCATATCTCCACACCCAGCTTGAATCACATCTCCGTTCCCAGAAAATCCAGGTGCAATACGTGTATCTTCTGATAGCTTGAAAACCTTGGTGAATAACTCATCCCTTATGATTTGAGAAAATGGAATTTTAGGTGTTTCATAACCCTTCTGAGCGTTGTAGACAACCTCTAACATCCAGGCTGCAACATCAAATCCGATATTGCTGTACAATCCGACTCCCTCGCCTGGTTCATGTTTATGTTCGTACTTTTTATCCAAGGTTGCTTGATAAGTGAAACGCTCATTTAAAGTTGATAGCCTCACATTTGGATCATCTTCACCCTCGGGACCTATCCTCGGCTTATCATCGTAATCAAGCCCTGAGTTATGCGAAAGAAGTTGTTCTAGCGTCATTTGTCTTGCCTTTTTAGGATCAACAAAAACCCCTTGCAATACCTTTTCATCAATTAATTTTTTATCGATGAGATCACCTAAGCTAGTTTCGAGATTGATCATACCGTCATTCATAAGCTTTAAGGCTAGAAAGGTGGTAAATATTTTTGTCACCGATCCGATTCGATGAGCTCCATAAGCTTCATTCTTTCCAAGGTTTAACTCCGAAATACGCCCATCTGCCCGCAAAATACCAACGGCCACATGGGAATCATGTGGATTGTCTGTAGCTGAAAGATAAGCTTCCGTCGCAGATTGAACATCTATACGTTCTTCGATAAATTTCTTGGAAGCGTAATCTAAAACTTGAAGCCGCCACGGTTCACCTTCTACATCACGCACAAAATGGAAAATTTTATCAGGAGGCTGTCGATCATGCCCATTGAATGAAATGGCATTCTTTTCAACTTTAATAATACTCTGTGGAATTAAATCTCGGCCTTTCTCGCCCACACACAAGAGTATGCCGCCTTTATTATCTTTTTCGATTTTAAATATAAGAGCATCGTGCTCGCCCTCTTTACTATAGTAAACACCCGCCATATTTTCAAATTCATTTTGTGCATCAATTATATCTCCATCAGAAGGTAATACCTGATCTATTTCATCTACCTCATAAAAAGCATCGAAACCAATAGCTAAATAGTTGTCTTTTGTATAATCACCTTTTACTATCCGTACATTTATGTCCTTAAAGCGTCCAGGAGTCGTAATGCAAAAATTGACCTCATCTAGCTTTTTCACTTCAAGAGGAGCTCCACTCCAATGAATTAACCCTTTTTGCCCTATTTGCGCCTCTTCAAAATCGAATAAGAGAGCTACTCTGCCTCGTGACCCTTCAAAGCACATAGTTACTTTATCCCTAACTAACGGATGAGTAAAAAAGTTCTCTATAGGTATGCCAAGTGGTGTATTCTCTTTCTCTTTGATAACTTTTGTCGCATCAGGGTCGTGGTAAATTTTTTCAACGCTTGCTTTAAATTCCGCCAATATGTCATCAGGTCTCCTCCCACAATTGCACATCGCAATCAATCCCACATGTGACTCACGATCTACCCAGAAGTTATATTGATCTTGATTGACCCATCCTCCCTTGTCTATAACCTGGTTCCCACATGATAATTCGATTGCTCCTAATCCAAACGGTTCATAATGACTATGTGAAGTGAACACAGATTTTAAATCATCTTCTTTTAATAAGGTTCGGCCATTTTCAGCAACAAGTCCTTTTCCGCTTGCCAATTTTTCCGCCAACTTGGTAGCATCTCTTAAAGTTGTTCTGCCGAAGGACATACCATGCACCATCGGATGTTCTGGCTTAAGAGGTTTAGACTGATCCGTTTTTGTTTCTTTATCAAAGAAAGTAAGATCCATCGCTTCCTCTGCTTCTCTTTGGGATTCATACTTTTTATAAAATCCACTTTTCTCCATCCCCATAGGCCCTAAGAGCTCTTTTTGCAAGATCTTCTCATAGGTAAAATTATCGAGCGGGGGTTCTAAATCGGACAAAAATAGATCTAGCAGATCATATACGTAGGCGTCCTTGATATATGCATCGTTACACTTGAGAAGTTCATCAAGAGAGAGTTTTTGCACTTCTTCTGATAGTCCTAGTTCTTTGGCTTTGCGTGTATCTCCTACTTTAGCGTCTTTGGGGATATTCTCCTCTGCGAGTACTTTTTTGTAGGCTTTTTCTATTGGATAGGCGGTCAAACAAACATTATTTGAATATTCATAAATTTTATCTCGCGGATGAAAAAGCATATGGATTGACCCCTCTTTGATATCAACTCCGCGCATGACCTGATCTAATGTTTTTTCAGTTGTTTTGGTTAAGTCGGGTGCCTGATCCTCATACTCTAGCCCGGCCGTCATTGCGATGAGGCTCTCCACCGAAATTTCTCGTGCCCACTCTGGTTTTTGAATATCTTCTCCATCCGGACCTATTACCCCAAATTTTTTTAAAGCATCATGATGAGCAAATTTGCCCAATCCATCATCCATTTTGATGTACTTGTCATACTTTGTAGTGATGATCTTTGTCAGCAATGCCGTCCATAGTTTACATCCGGAACCGGTGCGGCCAACCATGTTATCCCGAACTAGAATCGGTTCAGGGTCATTCACAGAACGCTTTCCAAAAAGTATTGGTTCTGATCCAGGCACTCCGATTACTCTAACTAAAAGAGCACCTTCCCCTAAGTGTTTTTTTGCATACACTTCGAGATCATTGCAAAGTTTTTGGTAAGCCTCTTCTATTGTTTCTGGCTTTTTTACCGATGTCTGCAAAACATCTATTCCGACTCTATCTGTTTTTTGGGCTTGCGGAAATGAAATGTCCTCAAGATGAGATAATCTGCCTTGGAGATCCTTTTCATTTGTAATCGAGTCTAACGATACAGAGGCCAGAATTTTGCAAGCCGTTTCCAGTTTTTCTTCGTCGCCCAAAACAGCATAGGGAATACCATTTATTTCAACTGTACGATCAGATTGCTTCCCTTGAACTAAGTTGATGTGATAGTCAATCCCTTGCTGGCGGAAACTAATATTCATTTGCTCTGGGCTTGACATAACACCTCCTTCTGATCAACACTGGACATCTTATTTTATAATAACACATTATTGTTCATTTTATCATATAAAATATTTTTTTGTAGGCGACATTTAAAAATGTCCGGTTTCTGACAAGTAGAAATGTCCGGTCCCTCTTTTCAATAAAAATATCTTTTACTATTGATAGCTAACCCAATAACCAAAAAGGAGGGTTAGCATGAGGGAGGTCTATATGACACAACCTGAAATTTCAAGAGGTGATGTCTTCTTGAAGATAAGTCAAAAAAAAATGACGCTAACAAAGGCAGCAGAACTGCTCGGGTTATCTACCCGACATGTTCGAAGACTTTATGCCAAATTTCGCAAGTCTGGGATACTTTCGCTGGTATCACAGCAGCGCGGAAAACCAAGTAACAATCAATTACCAGCTGGGCTCAAGGCGCACATTTCAGAGCTGGTTACGATAGAATTATACGTGGGTTTTGGACCTACATATATGTGTGAAAAACTAGCGGAACGCCATGGAATTAAAGTTTCTGTCGGAACGACAAGAAAGTTAATGATCCTAAACGGTGTTTGGGATGCTCATAGAAAAAAGCGCCCTGTTGTTCATCAGCAACGTAAGCGCAGAGCCCGTCGCGGTGAACTCGTACAAATTGATGGATCGCCTCACGCTTGGTTTGAAGATAGAGGAGATCCTTGTGTTCTAATCACCTTTGTTGACGACGCAACAGGGCAGACATATGGTAGATTTTTTAAATCCGAGACCACAATAGCCTACATGATAACCGCAAGAGTGTACCTTCTAAAATATGGAAGGCCTTTGGCTTTTTACTCTGATAGGCATTCGATATTTCGAATAAATAAACCAGGGTGCCTTAAAAAAGAACTTATAACACAGTTTGGTAGAGCATGTAAAGAGCTGGATATAGGCACAATTTGCGCTCGTAGCCCACAGGCGAAAGGACGCGTTGAGCGGAACCATCAAACTCAACAAGATCGTTTGGTGAAGGAACTGCGTTTAGAAGGGATAAGCACAATAGACGAAGCGAATGAATTTTTAGATAACGTCTACTGGGATGCATATAATGCCAAGTTTGCAGTTCGAGCCGAATCCCCACAGGATGTGCATAGGGAGCTGCTTCGGGAACACGACTTAAAGAAAATATTGAGTCGCAAAACGGAGGGTACGTTAAGTAAAAATCTAGAGGTTCAATGCGATAATATAATCTATCAAATTGTATTAAAAAACCCATCGTGGCGGCTACGATGCGCAAAAGTAACGATTATTAAAGGAATAGATGGGGAGGTGCATATTGAACACAAAGGTGAGAATTTGCCGTTTAAGATTCTCACCCAGCAGACAGTGTGCGGAAAAGAGGTCAATTCAAAGGGAATAGATATTTTCTTAAAGGAGAAAAAGAAGAGAACAGTGCCCGATTTTCACCCCTGGAAGCAACAAGGACGCGCCATAGCGATAAGGAAGCAATATTACACGCTTCACGAAGGGGTGGACAATGAAATATTTCCACTGTAAAAATCCTGATATAAAGGCTTTAGTAGCATTGAGGGCAATAAAGGGAGAGTCGATTTCTTACCTTTCAGCAACATACCATGTCAATCCGAAGGATATCGTGATTTGGCAACGACAATTATTACAGGAACTCTGTGCCTGGAGGATTGGATGGTGGTACTTTTTACCGAGCAGCCGTCTTTTCTAGAGGAGGAAAAAACAGGAGGGCCGGAGTCGTTTTAAAGGTTGGTTTATTAACTTGGAGGGGGCTCTGCCCCCTCCAAACCTCCCCCGACCAAGAAGAAGGCACCCCCACCTTCTCCCTCAAAGCTCAAAGTTCTAGATGGTTTTTTTAAATCTCTGAAGCAGAGTATTTCGGATACTGAAAATTGAATAATAACTTACATTGTGGTATATTTAAATTACCAAGAAGAGGGCATCTCCACCTTCGACCGAAAGGCGACGGGTGACAGATGGCTTTTTAGATTGGGGGTTCCAGCCCCCATTTTTTTGCGTAGATTTTGATGGAGTTTTTCTGTCAAGATGACATTTCTACTTATTTCAAGTACCGGACATTTCTACTTATCGCCAACAATAAAATATTTTTTTGGGCATCGATAAAAATATTTTTACTACAGTATTATTTTTTACAACTGAATTAATTAGATATTTATTTAGTTGCTTTTGTAGAATGTGGTGGAAGTTGAACCCACTTACTTTCACCCGAAACCTATTAGGTGGAGGGACTCGAACCCTCAGTATTAAGTCTTAATCGCTATACCGCGCGCGGTATAGAAAATCAGGTCTCTAATCGTTTTGACATTTGGAGATTCATAAGAAATATTCTATAAAAATCCACTTGTTTTTTATTATTACAAAAACTACACTTTTTAATTAGATAAATTTTATGTGCCTAAAATTATAAAGGAGAGGTAATGTCCTTAACACCTTATAATCCTGCTTTGACGACAGCGTCATCTCTACCATCACAGACATTGCGTCGGCCAAATGAATTAGATCAAAGCCTACAAGAAGCTCAAGAACGCACGCTTTGTTTAGCTTTTGAGGTTGGAGTGAAGATAGGAGAAGCCATTCAAACGCTTCGTTTGGAAAAGTTGTCATTGGAGTCTGCTAATAGAGTATTAGATGCTGAGATCACTCAATTAAAGTTGATGCATCGGGAAGAGTTCAATGCATCTGTCCAGAGCCGCTCTGAAAAAATACAATTGATTTTCGAAAAAATAAAAACAGTCGTTACAAAATTTGAGTCTCGAACGAAGAAAGAGAACACACCCTGGATATTTTCTTCAGATAGCAAATTGGTTTTATCACTTTTAGATATCCCAAAGCCAACTGACGAAAAAGCAAGCTACCAAGAATACAGCGATCGTAGAACAAATACATGCAAACCTCAAGAACAGACAACCACGCAGCTTTCAGATGCACTAGTCGTTACACAAGTAAACCCCGTCTTAGTTCAAAGGCTTACAGGAGAATTTGAGCGGTTGAAAAGTGAAATTGCTCCGATAAGAGCTACCCATTTTGCATTAATCGATAAAAAAGAAATGATGATCGACTTTCATGGAAAAAAGCTCGCTGAAATGAGGCAGCAGGAAATCGTTCAGCTGAAAGAGATTCTTGAGAAAGTCCGCTCTCTATACTCCCGGATTGAATGGGAAAAGCTTGGAACATCAGACCCTGGCTACTATTATAAAGCTTCTTTTAACGATAGTGAAGTTGCAAGATACAATCAGTTATCTCAAGCTATCATAAGCAAGAAAGTGCAGAAAACGCAAGAGATGGTGAAGGCAATCATTTCGATGCTTAAGGCATTTGTTAATCCACAACAGACAAGAAAGGAGAAGTAATGTCCGCAACACCTTATAATCCTGCTTTGACAACAGCGTCATCTCTACCCTCACAACCATTGCCTGGGCCGAATGAATTTGATCAAAGCCTACAAGAATCTCAAGGACGCATGTTTCGTTTAGTTTTTGAGGTTGGTGTAAAGATGGGAAAAATCATTCAAACGCTACATTTGGAAAAGTTGTCATTGGAGTCTGCTAATCGAGCATTGGATGCTGAAATCACTCAATTAAAGTTGATTCATCAGACAGAGTTCAATGCAGTTGTCGCGAGCCGCTCTGAAAAAATACAAATGATTTTCGGAAAAATAAAAACAGTCGTTACAAAATTTGAGTCCTATCAGACGCAGAAGGGTTGGCCGTGGGTATTTTCTTCAGACAGCAAGTTGGTTTTAGCTCTTTTAGATATCCCTAAACCAAATGACGAAAGAGGAAGCTATCCAGACTACAGCGATCGTAGAACAAATGCATGCAAACCTCAAGAACAGACATCCACGCAACCTTCAGACGCACTTGTCCTTACACAAGTAAACCCCGTCTTAGTTCAAAGCCATATGGGGGACTTTGAGCAGCTGAAAAGTGAAATTGCTCCGATAAGAGCTACCAATTTTGCATTAATTGATAAAAAAGAAATGATGATCGACTTTCATGGAAAAAAGCTCGCTGAAATGAGACACCAGGAAATCGTTCAGCTGAAAGAGATTCTTGAGAAAGTCCGCTCTTTATACTCCCGGATTCAATGGGAAAAGCTTGGAACATCAAATATTAGCTACTATTATAATGGTGGTTGTGATGCTGTGGAAGCTGCCGCTTTTCATCAAATATCTCAAGCAACCTTAAGCAAGAAAATGCACAAAACGCAAGAGAGAGTGAAGGCAATAATTTCAATGCTTGGGGCATTTGTTAATCCACAACAGACAGGAAAGGAGAGGTAATGTCCGTAACACCTGCTAATCTAGCTTTGACTACATCGTTATCTCTACCGTCACAGCCATTGCGTGGGCCGAATGAATTAGATCAAAGCCTACAAGAAGCTCAAGGACGCATGTTTCGTTTAGCTTTGCAGGTTGGCGTGAAAATGGGAGAAGCCATTCAAACGCTTCGTTTGGAAAAGTTGTCATTGGAGTCTGCTAATCGAGCATTGGATGGTGAGATCACTCAATTAAAGTTGATTCATCAGACAGAGTTCAATGCAGCTGTCGCGAGCAACTCTGAAAAAATACAAATGATTTTCGAGAAAATAAAAACAGTCGTTACAAAATTTGAGTCCTATCAGACGATGAAGAATTATCCTTGGGTATTTTCTTCAGACAGCAAATTGGTTTTATCTCTTTTAGATATTCCAAAACCAAATGACGAAAAAGGAACCTACCCAGACTACAGCGATCGTAGAACAAATGCATGCAAACCTCAAGAACAGACAACCACGCAACTTTCAAATTCCCTTGTCCTTACACAAGTAAACCCCGTCTTAGTTCAAAGCCTTATGGGGGACTTTGAGCAGCTGAAAAGTGAAATTGCTCCGATAAGAGCTACTAATATTGCATTAATCGATAAAAAAGAAATGATGATCGACTTTCATGGAAAAAAGCTCGCTGAAATGAGGCAGCAGGAAATCGTTCAGCTGAAAGAGATTCTTGAGAAAATCCGCTCTCTATACTCCCCGATTCAATGGGAAAAGCTTGGAACATCAAACATTAGCTACTATTATAATTATGATGAGTTTGGGTATTTTCATCAGTTGTCTCTAGCAGCCTTAAGCAAGAAAATGCACAAAACGCAAGAGAGAGTGAAGGCAATAATTTCGATGCTTGAGGCATTTGTCAATCCACAACAGAAAGGAATGAAGGCATGATAAAATCTTGCACAGATGCATCATTAACTCAGCTTGTACATACTTCACCCGTAGTTTTAAGGGCCCACCCTCAATCTCCCCTGGGCATTATCATGGATTTAGGGGCCATTCTCCTCAAACATGCCGAGGAAAATGACGACCTTTCTAAGAAGTTGAGGATCGCAGGGACTAGATTCATGCACTATACCCGAGGAAACTATGCAAAACCTCTCAATGAACTGTTGCTAGGGGCTTTAGAGAAGATTGAAGAAATCAGGAAGATTCTTTCTCGATTTAAAGACCCTTATTTGGTTGAGTCCTCTGCGGTTTGGGAGAAATCAACCCTAGATGAGGCCCAACGATTTGCAGGAAGGGTCATTCATGCGACTCCTCACTCCTTTTCGCGAGAGGTGAAAGCTTGGATGGATCGTTTACCATTGCCCAAAGAGCAGTCCGTATCGGACCAGCTGGTAGCAAAATCAAAACAGCTTCAACACTGTTTGTCTGTCAACAGAGAGCTTGAAAAGATGATTTTGGTTTTAGAGACAGCCAATACTCAAGGAATTCAGAGGTTTACACAGGATCTAGAACGGCAACATCAAAGTCATTTAGATCAAACGGCTGAATTGCAAAGAGGTCTAGAATCCCTCAACCTGCAGCAACAAGAGACGAGGGATCATTGTCAAAAAAGGACAGATGAAGTTCAATCTCAACTGTCACATGTAAAGGGAGAACTACAAGACGCCCGTACTGAAATCGATCTGCAAAAAGCACAAATTGGCTCTCTAATGTCTCAGCTTGGCAGCTTGGCAGCAGATGTAAATAATTTGCGCGACAAATTAGATAATAACAATTGTTCTGTCATGTAAGTAAGGCACATTTATGATAATCACTCAAACTGAAGCTAATCCAGCTCTAGTTGCAGCCCCAGATCGAGTTCTTCGATTGCAGATGACGCCTGGACAACGCGTGTGCCTGCTTCTTGAAAAAGTTCAAAAGGCAACTGAAGCGTTACCACTGAAGCATCGAGGCGAGGTATTAGAAATCCTTCGTGACTGGAAAGACCAATTTTTCCGCAACTATCGCATCGATTCTCCGGTGGATAACGAAAGAATAGCCGCAGCTCATGCCCTCTTGTTTTTACGCCACAACAATATGCGCTATATGATGCTCAATTACGCTGTGGGCAATTTGGAAAAAATAGAGTGGCTGCAAATATATAATGAGTTTGCAAACATCGTGGCTTCGATTCTTCCTGCTGATATTAATGTGAAGGCTTTTATAGCCGCTGATGAAAAAAAACAATTGGAATTCAAATTGCGTTATAAGACTGATCAAGCAGCCCGTGAATGCCTGCAAAGAGCTAGTGTTATTTTTATAAGGCTTAAACAAATCTTGTCGGGAAGCGTCGACCAGGTTAATTGCAGGCTGCAGGCTGAATTTGAAGAAATCAAGCAACTCCTTCTCGATTTAAATAATGAAAGAAGGGTGGCCACAGATCAGCTTCATGAAGACCTTGATAGACTCACACAAAAGGTGGGAACCATTTATCAAGAGGTTGAGCAGCAATTAAAAGAAACACAAGAGTTTGGAAAGAGCCTACAGGTGCAAGAAACTAATCTAATGAAGTTACTAGATGACTGTGAAGGAGCTATCAAATGTTGCCCATGAGATTGATGCAAGAGGTAGTTAACTACCAAAGAAGTGATAAGCCCTCATTACCTTCTCCAGAGAAGACCCTCCAGGTCGTAGAAGCGCGAATTTCTGAGCGTGAACAACAGCTTGTGAAGATCGAAGCTTCCGCCAGAGCCCAGCTAACAGAGAGATCGACAGAGGCTTTTGGCGATCTCGAGGGATGCGTACAAGAGTTGGCTGAAGACGATCCGAACGCCGCAGCTCGCCCGCAACTGGAAAATATTAACCGATCGGTGGCTGACCTAAGGCGAATTAACGGATCAGTATCAAAGGCCCTGGAGGAGACAAGAGGGAAGATCAGCGAAAGAAAGCAACAAAATATAGCTCTGAGTAATAATTTAAAAGATTTAAACCAAAAATTAAGTGAACCAAATGACAATCCTGGAATGGCTTTTCTTAGAGAGGCCTCCAGCCGTGCAGGAGCCTATTATGCAAGTTAATCCAAGTTCCCCTAGTGTCGTTCAAGTTACTCTTCAGAGCGTGGCCATCGATAGATTTAAAAGGCACCTGCAAGCGGAGCTTGCAGAGATAAAAACCCAATTGCCAGTGAATTCTGCCGATCCTCTTGAGCAAAGTCTTGTTGCCTGGCAGGCTAGCTTTGAGAGCTCTTTAAACCTCCCGCTTGATCCAAGAGAGATCGCACATGACTTTGTGGAACTGCTCAAAGGAATATTGCGCGGGCCAAGCGTCCCTGGCGCCCCTTTTCCTCCGGAGCTTTTTGGGGAAACACCCCTTCCTATCGTTCGGTTTTTGGTCCGAAAAATGAGGGATTTTAACTCTAGCTTATACTGCGAAGCGTTCAATCTGGAAGCGCTTCAGGTTGAGGCTGAGGCCAATATCCCCCCTGAGCTTCTTGAGCAGTTGCGCATGATTGAAGAAATGAATGCAAAACATCTTCAAGAAGAAGCTCGGAACATGAACAGGCTGCACGCACTGGAAGGGCGATTGAAGCAACAAGAAACAGCGCTTCAACAAAGAATTGATCAAATGGCTCGGGAAAGCCTTGAAGCAGGACAGCGATTAAGAGCCGATACTGGAAGATTGCAGCAGCGCGATTTGGAACAAAGAGCTATTATGAGAGAGAGGGCCGAAAGGCAGACACGAGAGGCTGAAGGTTTAAGAGCCGTGAATGCAGAGCTACAAAGGGAGCTCGTTGCCAACCGCTCCCAGCTTGGCGAATTGGATCGGGCCAAAATACAGCTGCAAGCCAATGTCAATGAAGTAAAAGCCAAAGCAGCTGACAAAGAATCTGACTGGTTGATGCAAGTGGGTTGTCTTGTTGCTTCGGTAGCAGCCAGTTGGATTCTTAAAAAGGTAGTTGTTATTACACCAAATGGAATCAGTATAGGTTAAATCTAAAAAAAGGAAATTTATGACATCTTTAACACCATCAACATCATCTTCAACATCCCAATGGCCCCAAACTCCATCTTCAATAGCCTCTCCAGAAGAAAGAGTTAATCGTATAGAACAAGATGCCTATGCCGAGGCAGATCGTTTGCCAATAGCAAAAAGAGAGACATATAAGACCTCGGTTCGACGGGACATAGCTCGAATTCGTTCCCGGATCGCTGACATGAGAGCCCGAGGACGTACTGAATATGCAATCAATAGGGTTATTGATGGATTGGTTCAGGATTTTTATTCTTCAAAAGTAACGTTTATCGAGCAAAATGGACAGTTTCAAAACAATAAAGCCAAAGTTCAGTGTCGAACTCAAGCTCATGACGATAGAATCCAACAATGCCGCTTCCGTACTCTTCAGTCAATTAAGTTGGATAAAGAAGAAGAACCCAAGAAGTACCCATCACAGGATGCACTCAAATACTGCTTGAAAAGCCATCCACTGACGAATGATTCTTATCTGGAAGATAAAAAGGTTCTCGATACTGTTGGCGATCTTCTTTGCGGTGAAGAGATCGAAAAGGAAAAAGATCTTTTGATTGTTAAAGGAGTCGTGATCGACAAGATTACTGGCGATGAGCCTAAGTATATCCCCATTGTGATGAATGTCATGCAAGCGCTTGAAGATTGCTCAAAGCACCTGGAAAATAAATGATTCATTTAATAGCTCCTGTACCTTCTTCTGAATTGTGGCTTCAAGCATCTGCTTCAACCCCATCCCCTAAAGAAAAGGTCGATCGGTTTGAACAGGAGATGAATGCTGAGGCCAACCGCTTGCCAAAAGCCAAACAAGCGACATTTAAAGCCATGATACGAAGTGCCGTGGATCAAATGCTTGTGTGTATCGCTGGAATGAAAGCTCAAGGAAAGAGTATTTATGCCATAATTCAGAAGATCGATGGGCAAATCCAGGCTTTTCATCCTTCAAAGACGCGATTCTTCGAGCAAAATGGGATATATGAAAGCAATAAAGTCCTGGTCCAAAATCGCAATCAAGCGATTCGAAACAAAATTCTTGAAGCCCGTTTTCGCCCTGTTGTACTTCAAAAGGAGCCTAGTGATGCTTCAATTCAAGCGGAACCTCGTAACTACGCGCAGGAGGAGCTTGATAGAGCCCAAGCTTACTGTCTCGCCAGAGCTAAAGAGCTCCCCCAGGATAAACGGCAAGGGTACAGAGAGCTGATTAGGACTGAAACCTCACAAATTCGCAAAGATATCTTCGCAGAATTGAAAGGCGTAGCACCTGATCAGTTTCTCCCCATGATCCGGGGACGCATTGATGAGATGAAATTCTCTGCGCAACTATACCATTCGAGAACCCAACAGAGGACTGCGAAAACTCTTTGTGCCACCGCCAATATCATCAATACCCTTTCTTTTCCCTCTCTCCTTGATGACGGTTCCATTAAACCTTATTCGAGATATCTTTTAACCACCGCTAGTCCCACCCTATGGGATGTGCTTGCACAGCTAGGAAAAAAACTGATGGGAAGCCCGAGAGAGGTGGAAAAAAAACGGGCCTTGGTTTTGACAGCCAACGTCGATAACAACCAATATTTTACTTTGTCCCTTTTTGGTTATGAAAAAAAAACCGAAACTTTTCATCGCCTTGAAAGAGATTATAAGATGAACTACAGGAAAGTTTCTGACATCACCACATTTTGTAAAGCGATCGATAAGGAAACAGATCGAGGCGGCCCCATCGATCTGCTTATTATCCGTGCACACGGCACAAGAAACTCGATGGCTTTAGATGAGCATCGTGAACTTCGGGTGGGCGATCGCCTGCCGGCACACTCTTGCCTAAGAAGGCTGGCCCCCAAAGCCACCATTATTTTAGAGGCTTGTGAGACAGGAAGAAATAAGGAACAGGGTAATAATTTAGCTAACTATCTTATTCGATACACCCCGCCGGGTACACGTATTATTTCTCCTACAGAAGTAGTAACTCGTTTAGTTGTCGTCAGAAATGTTCCTATTGAAGTGCGCTTTATTAACGAATCGAATCATCGCAGCGATCTCACCTACGTCATTGACGAAAGAAATAGAGAAGAAACAGTGGATTCTTCGTGGAAACTAATCTCCCATGATTATATCACACGCCTCAGGGAGGATAACAAATGAGTTTTTTCCGCATAACCTCAGCAACTTCATCAGAAATGTGGGTTCGCACATCATCTTTAGCTCACTCCCCGGAAGAGAAAGTTAATCGTCTAGAACAAGAGGCCCTAGATGAGGCAGATCATTTGCCAAAAGAACAGCAAACCCCTTTTAAAGCCATGATTCGAAACGCCATGGCTCAGATTCGTTCGCGAATTGCTGAAATGAGGGCTCAAGGGCGAATTGACTATGAAATCAATAAAGTTGTCGATGGCCTTCTTCAAGATTTCCATTTGTCAAAGGCTAACTTCATTGAACAAACAGCCCAATATGACATCAACAAAGGTCTTGTTCGGAATCGCAATCAATCCATCAGGAATAGACTCCTTCAGTGCAACGCTGATTTTCGCGCCATTCAGCTAATGGATTTTGATGAGGAGCCGCTCTCGCTTGACCAAGAACCCTTGCAACAAACCACTACGCCAACGTCTAAGCTAGAGGAGAGGAAAACTCAACTCGCCCGATGCATACAGATGACAATGGATCCCGAATCAATCTTGGGGGCTATGCCCTGTGTTGCTAAACATTCACAAGGGCTGACCAAGAGCGAACAAAAGGAGCTCGATGCTTTTGTCCCGAAAGCTATCGTAGGGAAAACAGCCAACGATATAGCCGCTTCTTTCGCCATGGTGTCGAAAGCTATAAATGCAGTGGTGACCCCTATATTTAAAGCCTGGGCCTTGAGTGCCCTGAGCGAGGCCGTTTTGGCAGCCGAACCTCACCGTTACAATGAGCGCATGGCTGAAATGCGCCGCGCTCTAAGCGGAGGCGACCCCGAGTTTAACAAAGCAATGCGGGAGATGACGCCTCAGTGGGCTCTGCAAACGGCACACTATTTGTCTCACGCCAATCTTCGGCTGGCTGAATTCGATCGTTATATGAATCAGGAATATCGTACCGTACCTGGTCTCATACACGAAGGATGCATTGGAGGCGTCGATATAGGCTTGATGGCCGTGGGTGGAGTAGCTGTAAAGACTTTCAAGCAAGTTGCTCTCATCACAGGTCGAGGCGTGCTCATGGGCCTTGAGGTAACCGCTCAAGCCGCCCTTGCAACCTCCAAACCTGTTTACAGAGCCTTTGAAGATATTGTTAGAGCAGCAGTAACCAGTTCATCAGGGAAAATCCCAAGGTTTATCACAAACGAGGCTGGCTCTTTTCGCTTGCCACAATTCTTTTGGCCCTCTAGAAAGCTCCCAAAAGTAGTATACACAAGTGAAAAGAGATATGCGACTCATGTGGTCAACTATAAAAAGATGATCTCTAATGAAGAGAAAGTTTTAAAAAACTTAGAAAGGAAAGGGTTGCCTAAACCTCTGGAGTCTACGGATGTCAATGGATTTAATCCTAGCGAGTCTATAAGACATACTGTTCAAAATTCCAAGTTGAAAGCGACTCTTTTACTACGCGTTATTGATGATACGGTTATTTATACGCATCGTACGGTGTATCAAGGTGAAAGGCTGATCGAAAAAGCCTCAGGTTATACGGCTACACAAAGCCTTGAAAACATTTTAGCCGAGCTATTTGACTTTGCCCGGAAAAAGCAATTGTCAAAGGTTGTCGCGATCTATGATCCTTCCATTCATCCCCTGGCTAGCGTCCTGGAGGCTGGTTCCATAGAAATTACTGCCTTGGGTAAGCAACTAAGCTCCAAAGGCAAAGATTTATTTGTAGTAGGAGTTTCCGTGCCCGCCCAGAGTTCGCTATCTCAGACTGCAACCCAATTTGGCAAATTAACTCCAGTCACCTTGAAAAGGGAACTGGCATGGAATGATTTTGGGATTGCACCCGAATTTTTCGGAACAGGATCTAGACGACCCCCCTATTCTTTAAAGGGGAGCATGGTGGCAAAAGAAGACATGTTACTTGTCAAATTGGAAGAGATTAGGGTGCCTAACCTGGAAGGTCAGGTAAAGCTACCAGCGCTAATCCATAGATTTGAAGAAATTGCCCGTAAAGAAGGCGTCAGCCTGGTCCATTTTCGCATTGATCGTTTTCAGGAAGAATTTCTAAAAATGATGGTGGCGTCCTTTGGAAAGCCCACTGATAAGAAGTATGCAAGCTATATTTTTGAATTTCCGGTAAGACAAAGAGTCCTTGAAACCCTTCCAATGGAAGGGTTGGCTATGGAAATAGGTAATAAAGCCAAATCTCTTTTGAATAGTTTAGCTATTCCAAAGAAAAAGAATTTAGAGGAGATTAAGAAGCTCTTTAAGCCTAGCAATGAAACCACAAAGATAATTCTTGCCAGGCAAGAATCGAATCCTCCGCTTATTCTTACAGAAGGACAACGGATCTATCGAAGTTCTATTTTGGATGAACAGCGCATTTTAGGCTCTTTAAGAGGGACTTTGCAACCCGTAAACTCTCCAGTCACAAACCTTTTGAATTTCGTTGAGCGCTCGCGGGAGTTGTCCTTTCGTCACATGCATCTAGGACCACAAAAAGTAGGCACATTGAAAGCGACGCTTTTATATCAACATACGGATGATGGCATGATGTTCCTCATTCGGTCACAAGTCAAAAATCATTCCTTAATAGAAGCGACTAAATTGAAGGCTGCGGAACGCACTCGGCACATTATAGATTCGATCTTCCTCTTCGCAGAATCTCAGAAAGCCCGAAATGTTGTGATTGCTTATGATTCAAAATTCCATGCGGTAGCTCATACGTTTGTGTGTCATCATTCCAAACAGAAATGGAAGGTGAATGGAATCGGACAATTGGATGCAGGTACAAACATCAATCCTTTAACTTTGCTGACGTGGGAAAGATTGCCAAAATAAGGTATGGCAGAGCGTGGCTTCTAATGAAATCAAGGAAATTTCTATGACATCTTCTGTCATATCATCATCATCTTCATCTTCATCATGCCTATGGCTCCAAACATCCGCTTTAAATTTATCCCCTGAAGAGAAAGTAGATCGTACGGAAGAAGACGCCCTAGCGGAAGCAGATCATTTGCCAAAAAAACAGCAAACCTCTTTTAAAGCCATGATACGAAACGCCATGGCTCAAATTCGTTCGCGAATTGCTGAAATGAGGGCTAAAGGGCGAATTGAATATGAAATCAATAAAGTTGTCGATGACCTTCTTCAAGATTTCCATTTGTCAAAGGCTAACTTTCTTGAACAAACAGCCCAATATGACATCAACAAAGGTCTTGTTCGCAAGAGCAATCAATCCATCAGGAATAGCCTTCTTCAGTGCAACCCAGATTTTCGCCCCATTCTGCTAATGGATTTTGATGATGAGCCGCTCTCGCTTGACCAAGAACCCTTGCAGCAAACCACAACACCAAAGCTAGAGGAAAGGAAAACTCAACTCGCTCAATGCATACAGACGACAATGGATCCTGAATCCTTCTTGGGAGCTATACCTTGCGTTGCTCAACATTCACAAGGGCTATCCAAGAGCGAACAAAAGGAGCTCGATGATTTTGTCCCTAAAGCTATCGTTGGGAAAACAATCAATGAGATAGCCATGTCTTTCGCAAGTACGTCGAAGGCTATAAATGCAGTGGTGACCCCTATATTTAAAGCCTGGGCCTTGAGTGCCATGAGCGAGTCTGTATTGGCAGCCGAACCTCACCGTTACAATGAGCGCATGGCTGAAATGCGGCGCGCTCTAAGGGGAGGCGACCCTGAGTTTAACAAAATGATGCGATCAATGACGCCTCAGTGGGCTCTGCAAACGGCACACTATTTGTCTCACGCCAATCTTCGGCTGGCTGAATTCGATCGTTATATGAATCAGGAATATCGTACCGTTCCTGGGCTCATACACGAAGGATGCCTTGGTGGCGTCGATATAGGATTGATGGCCGTGGGTGGAGTAGCTATAAAGACTTTCAAGCAAGCCGCTGTCATGACGGGTCGAGGCGTGCGCATGGGCCTTGTGCTAACCGCTCAAGCAGCCCATAAAACATCCAGAACTGTTTACAGGGCCCTTAAAGAAGCACCAAAAGTAAAACCTGTATCGATCACACTCATTTCGAATACAAGTTTAGTAAAAAACAAAGGCACTGTTGTTCGATTTCTCAAAGATGAGAGTGGAGCCCTTAACCCGCCACTTTTAAGTAGAACGAAAGCCATAGTAGAAATGGCCACAGAGCTGACAGGCGATGGTGCCACTTCTGAAATCAATGTGGCAAGGGTTATGAATAGCGGTGCTATTGTTCACTATGAATCTAATCCCATCACTAAATTTGTTGAAAACACTCTACGGGGCCACCGTTTTAGATTGGTACGGGAAGTCAATGCCTTGAGTGGAAATGAAGTCTACTATGTCTACAACTTGCAAAATCAGCCGCTTGGTGTCATAAAGGATTATATTTCTACCAGATCGACAGCACAGGGATTCGTTCCTGAAATGGTCTCCTATGCATTTTTGCAAAGCAAAAAACTCCAAGAGGCCGCTTTGCCAGCCATCTTGGCAGTGGGTAAATATGCTGCTCAAGGATCTGAAAGGGGACTTGTCATGTATGAGTTTGTTCCCGGAGAAACCGTTGCCGCTTTGTTCAGTGGTCGTCGAAACATTCCGGCAAGAGAGATAGGAAAAGCTTTTGGAGAAATAAACCGTATTACTTCAGGCGCTCCTGTATCAGGCGAATATCTTGAGAATAAGATCCGCTTCTTGAGTTTAAGGGCTATGTCAGCACTTGATACATTGGAAAGTTTAGGAATTTCAACTCAGCTTTCTATGCGAGAAGTCGTCATGATCTCTAGGGATGTTAGACGAAATCCCGGAATTGGGGCTGTAGCGCATGGGGATGCTCATCCTGGAAACGTCATTTACAAGGCACCAAACCTTACCATTATTGATCCAGGCTCTCTCATCCAGTCGGTTAATCGTCTTGGTGTACCCCATGGGATTCCTGCCCTTGACCGGCACCAAATTATCGTTAATTTCCGCTGCTATGGGGCAAAACACGGGCTATCAAATGCCGAAACTGAAAACTTGATCTCTGAATTTACCCGCGGCTATAGTGAGCTCTTCAAACTCACACAAACTCAAGAAGTGGAAAGATTTGCTGAACTATATTGGCAAACTGACCTGCTCAATACTCTTCTTGGGCGGGATACACCCTATACAGAGTTGACGAAAAGGACAATCAAAGCTGTGGATGAGAAATTTGGCAAAACTAGATTTAGATCTGTCAAATAAGTCCATTTCTAGACCGATTCTGTATCTAAGAATGCTTGTATTCCACCGAAAACTTTGCCTGAATCATTCTTCAAAAAAATTGAAAATGCCTTATCTCGCTCACCTACTATATGCGCATTAGACGCAATGATACCTTCGCTTATAACAGCGTTATCGGATTGGCTTGGATCATAATCAACGACTACTTTCATGCTATGCTCAATCATTTTCAGAGACTTCGAGTCCCTGCTTTCCTAGTTTGCGTTTCTTCTACATGTCTCTATCTAACCTACTTTGTTAGTGAAATGGCTGCCTCTAAAGCATCTTTTGCGGAAACCATATGATCTGGAATGATCCCTATTCCTTCCCAGTTTCCCTTTGTTTCGAGGTCGCTGATTGCATCATAGGCTCCTTCTCTAAGTTGCCGATATAGGTATTCACTACATTTCTTTGCCGTTTCAGGAAAAACGTAAAACCGCTCAAGGGAAACGGAAATGGCTTCGATTGTTTGAGGGATATCGACTGGCTTGCCTAAAATCCGTAGGCCAATTTTATGGGTAGCTTGAGACGTTAAATTAATCTCTTTAGCTCCCGCTAACCAGAGCCTTACTTTCAATTCTTTTCCTGCCCCATCGAGGCTCTTCAGGGAATTATTGGGTAATTGTGCCAAACAGTCTCTGACAAATTTCATTCCTTCGCGATTACCTTGCAGGGAATAGGCAACCCCTCCAATGACAACTGCATCTGTTTTTGCTGAGTTATATTGCGCTTTAAGATCAACAGAGTATAGTTGACCGTGCAATTGAAAATGAATTTGTAGATCAGAAGACATAACAAAATCCTCCAATTAATATTATACCATAATTATACTACAAACATGAATTTCGTACTACGAGCCCTACTACTTATTCGTAGTACCTTTTGCGTCTTCAAAGCTTTGGTCAGCATACACTTCCATCGCTTTCGCCATGAATAAAGCTAATTTCGGATGAAAAGAATCGTGCTGCTTTCCCGTTGATTTTAAAGGATGACATCATTATAAGAAATATCGTAACGTGAGGGTCAATCGTCTTTTTTATCTGCTTGAGACAACTACGATACATTACATGGAAACAAAAGAAAAGCCTTACTTGGCTCTTTTAGAAGAGTCCTTTCCGGGGATTAAAGCCAATATTATCCGCTGTGAAACCCTAGGATTTTCGTGGGAAGCAAGTAAACTCTTCATCAAAGAAGTAAACGGAAAAGCTTTGTCCCATGTCGCTCTTTTGGAATGTCCTATGCTTATTGAAGGACAGTGGTATAAAATAGGCGCCCTGCACGGAATCTGTACCCAAGTTGACTCACGAGGCCATGGATTAGCAACTGAATTGACAAAAGAGGCGCTTCAGTGGTCGAAAGGGCGTTGTGACATAGTGCTGTTATTTACGGAAATTCCTGCTTTCTATGAAAGGCTCTCGTTTCAACAAATCCAAGAACATCGGTTTCATCTACGGCGCTCCTGTCCAAAAGGGTCACAAGTATTAAGGCCAGTTATCGCTCCTCAGGACAATGAACTTTTTCTTCGTTGCTTTCGTGAACGAGAACCGATCTCTAATCGGTTATGGATAAAGGATAATGGCTTGATTGCTTCCTTTAACACCCTTTTTGCCAACTACCCTACCTACTGGTCAGTCCATTATAGTTCTACAATCGATGGGTTGATCTCCTATCAGCTAAAAGATAAAACGTTACATCTTTTTGATATTGTTGCTAGCAAGATGCCTACGCTTGACGTTATTCTTAATCATCTACCTGCAGAGGTCGACGCTATTTATTTTTACTTTTCACCCGATCGATTCACCGATGAAGCAATTCCCGAGCCTTATCTATACGACCATGGTCATCTTATGATTCATGGCCCATGGCCAATCTCCAATCCCTTTATGATTTCTCCACTCAGTCGTTGCTGACCTTATGCAACTGTCTCTTATGGGTATCCGCCTAAAATTGAGAACCAACGCAGCTTAAAATTGACGCTTGTTGCGGATGTCCAGCGTGGCACATTCTATCCAAGAAATTTTTATTTTTTAGGATCGCCTCTTAGCTCGTCATAAAGAATCTTAGCAATGGCTGCATTTCCGTCGGCGTCACCGTATTTATGGGTATCAAAGATAAAATTGTAATGTTCCCTATTTCTGGGCTCAATGTCAACGCTATCGACACCTTCTTTAAATCCTAAATTCGATAAGAATTCACGAAGAGATTCGATCTTATCACGTGCAATCACATCTTCTGGTGGAAGATCCCTCCCTAGCCTCTTCGCATAGGCAATCATTTTATCGAAATGGTCATTGTAAACTTCCACTGCTCTGTCTCGTTGAATTGTTTCTAGACCTTGACCGGGTCCCTTTGTCTGTGTGTAAAGATTGCCAAAATTATCAATCGGCATCAAAGGATCTCGCAGGTTTTGTGGATCGCCACCAGGCTCTTCCGCTTTGCGGTTGCGCTCGGCCAATCGCCTAGAGAGCTCGTGAAAAGGACAAAAGGCTAATACTGTCGTTACGGGTAGTTCCACCCCACGTTTCAATATATGATCTAAAAACTTATACGCTTGATCTACATGGACAACGACTTTTTTCCCTTGAAGAGAATGTTTAATGACATCATCCATCATTTCTTTTTGCGCATTGGGGTCTGGTATCTTTTGGGTGTCACTCGTTCTGAGATCAAGGTCTTCCTCAACGATATTCGGATCTAATTTTTTTAAAGCACTGACAATAGACGATTTACCCGCTGTCGAGGTGCCAGCAAGAACGATCACGCCTCCAGGACTAACATTGGAATTCTGGCTTTTCGCAGATGATCCATGATAAGAGTGCTCTACAAAGACCTGACGGATTTTTTCTGCTTCGGCGTTTGTTTTTGCTGCCGGATCATGGATAACGAATGCCGTTGATGCCGTTATAGTGGGATCTTCAGAAAGAGGGGTTATCTACGGAAAAACAGAGCGGATATTTTAATCGTCCATGGGACTGGAAATCTATCATTCAAAATCAAGGATGGATTATTCAATTTGCTTCAGTAAACGATCCCTGGATTCCAATTGAAGAAGCTCGTTTTGTTCGAAACAAATTGAATACAGAATATCACGAATTCCTCGACCAAGGGCATTTTGGAGGGGATTATAAAAAGCTTGTTTTTCCTGAGCTTTTTGAAGCACTGAAGATGAAATTAGATAGAAAATGAAGAGAGTTTGCATTCCGTTCCCCATTTCGAATTCAATTCCAACTTTGTAGCGGATGGGGAGCTATATTCTTAATTGCATATTGTATAAATTCGCATAGGTGCCATTCAATGCGATTAACTCTTCATGCGTTCCTTGTTCGTCAATCCCGTTATCGGTTAATACAAGAATTCTTTGTGCATGTCTGACTGTTGACAAACGATGGGCGATGACAAGTGTTGTGCGGTTGATAATTAACTTCTCCAATGAATCTTGCACGGCCTTTTCACTTTCATTATCCAGCGCGCTCGTTGCTTCATCAAAAATGATAATGGGTGGATCTTTCAAGAAAACGCGCGCCACGCTTAAGCGTTGCTTTTGCCCACCTGATAATTTTACGCCACGTTGTCCAATATCTGTAGCATACCCATTTGGTAACGCCATAATAAAATCATGGGCATTCGCCTTTTTGGCTGCCGCAATGATTTCCTCCTCGCTTGCATCAAGTTTACCGTAGCGGATATTGTCTGAGACTGTTCCGGCAAACAGATAGACATCTTGCTGGACAATGCCAATATTCTTTCTTAATGAACGCATGGTAATACCGCTAATATTCTTACCATCAAGCAGTATTTGTCCTTTGCTGACTTCATAAAATCGAGGAATTAAAGAGCATAGAGTTGTTTTTCCCACTCCTGAAGGCCCCACCAAAGCAACATATTCTCCGACTTTTATATTCAGAGAGATATTCTTTAGGACATGGTCATAGCCTTCTTTATATTTGAAACTTACATTTTTAAATTCTATATTTCCTTGGACATGCGTAAGTTCAATGGCATCTGGGGCGTCTTTTATATCTGGCTCTACCTCTAAAACTTCCATGAATCGTTCAAAACCGGTAATCCCTTCCTGGTATAGCCTGGTAAAATTACCGAGTCTCTGTATGGGTTCAATGAGGATGCCAATATAAAGTAAAAATGTGAGTAAATCAGCTAAATCTAAGGAACCTTTAACAATACTGGCTGCACCAAAGATGACAACAGCAATAGTCATGAGTTGCGTGAGCGTAATCAGGCCATCATAAAAATAGGCCTCACTTTTATATCCCTCTCTTCTGCTCTCGACAAACCGATTATTTTCGTAAGCAAACTTCTTTTTCTCAATCTCTTCATTCGTAAATGACTTTACAACTCTGATGCCTGAAAGAGTATCTTCCACTTGCGCGTTAATATCACCGATTCTATCCTTGCTTTTTCTTAATGCAGTGTGCATTCTCTTGCTAAAATAAAATCCATAAATACCCATGATTGGCAAAAAAAGAAGAGCGATGAGGGCGAGCTTAACATTGATATTGATTAAGATGACAAACGCACCGATAAAATTCAGTAATGAGATGACGATATCTTCAGGGCCATGATGATACAATTCGGCAAGATCAAACGAATCGTTTGAGATCCGAGTCATGAGCTGGCCTGTTCTATGTTCATCATAAAAATTGAAGGATAGTTTTTGATAATGTTCAAATAATTCATTGCGCATGTCCCCTTCCATACGCGCCCCCATCATATGCCCCTGATAGTCAATAAAAGCGTGGCATGCAGTATAAAGAGCCACCAAAGCAAGCATGACGGCGCCCATCATGTAGATTTGGCTGAGCGCATCAGGCGAGTCGGCTTCTATACATTTTGGTGATGTATCTTATGCATAATGGAAGCGCAAGAGTAATTGCCGATACAATAAATGCACATGCCATGTCTGCATAAAACAATCCCCAGTAGGGTTTATAATAGGAAAAAAATTTCTTAATCCGTGAATTCACTGAATTCCTCTTTGAATATAAAGCCTAGGAATTTGTTTCAGCTGACTTATTCTCTTTTTTTAATTAACAATTGTAGAGTCACACTTCTCTGCAATGCATCCTTAGAAAATATCAGTTTATGCGCTACAAATCCACACTTTTGAAACAAACGAAGTGAGGCTTCATTTCGAATATCTGGATCGGCTAAACAATATCGATAAAACGGCCAAATATATTTTCCTAAAAAACTGTTAATAATTTTACACCCAAGTCTTTTACCTAAATATTCTTCCTCTCCTATAAACAAGTCTATCCCGGCAGCTTCTCGGATGACCTCATCAGACAAATCTTGATTTTCCCAAGGATGCTCTTGGATGGGATAGCTTTGAATATAACCAACAGGGTGTTTCCCCTGATAGATAACAAAACATTTCATCTGCTTTTCGCCTTGCAGATAAGGTATTAATTTTTTGCGAACCTCTTCAAGTGTCCAAGATCTTAGAGAATAAAAAGCCTGAATGTGGGGTTTGTTGAACCATTGATGAATCAATACAAAATGAGATTCATTAAGAGATTCGAAATTTATTTTTTCCATTTATTTGGAACACACTCTAAGAAATTCTAAAATCTCTTGCCAAGATTCTTTACAGGCTAAAGCTTGTGCTTCTGGATGACCGCCTATTTCATAAAATAGGCCTGTCACAGGATGTTTAAAAGCTTCTGTCATCACAGGCTCGTATGGATTTGTGATCATATGACCAACGTTTTCATAGCAGAGATGTTTTCGGTGAATTTTTGAGCCCGATTTATCCAATCGTTGCATCATGATGTCCCCATACAACCAAGAAGGCCACATTTTATCTTCCTTTCCCGAAATCAAAAGGATGGGACATTGTATATTCTCAACCTTGATCAATGCATCATGAAAAGCCTGTCGATTTTGCATTTTATCCAAAAAGATCTCTACCAAGTTAACAGTTGTGCGATTCTCAAGCTGTTTGTATACATCTTCTTTACCCGGTGTAGGGGCAAAGGGAATAGGATTTCCATTTAAACTCCAACTTGAGACTTTATCATTAGGAATCCCACCAAATGTCACACAACTGGGAACGACTGCAACAACTGAAGCGATCTCATTTGAAAATGTGCTAGCCAGCAATAGCGCTAATTCTCCTCCTTTGGAAGGCCCGTAAAGATGAACTTTGTCTGATCTTACTTGAGGTTGAGATTTAAGCCATTTCATGGCATTCAAAAAGTATTTCAGGGGGATTTCCTCTAAATTATTTGGTAACTCATCAGCATTAAAAAATGCTAATGCCAACGCGACATAGCCCTCTTCAGCGAGTAATTTTGCCGGACCTTCATGAAAGCCTCCATCAGACCCGCTAAATACAACAATAGCCGGTCGTGGATCCTTAGTCACAGGAAAAAATAATTTACCTACAATTCCTTGTTCCCTAATTTCAAGTGAATTCACCATTAAAGGACTCCTCTTAACTTGATCATTGCATTCAACTGACCAGCAAAAAACAGAAAACAATAATAGTGAAAAATCGTACTAAAGCGCCACATCTATTAATCCTAGAAGTTCATTCTTTTTTATTTTCATTCATTATAGGAAAGAAGTGATATGAAAACAAGTATTGAATGCAATTAAACAATAGTTCCAGAATTCAGCTTTTCGATAGTGATTCCTGCTGAAACATAAGTGCTGCAGAATAAGTAGGATGGAGAAAATGGGCACAGGATAGCCCTCAGCCATATACATCTCTCACTAGGACAAAGGACAAACGACCAAGGGACAACGACGCAAAGGACGTAAACGACATAGGGACAATGGGATAACACTCCATATAGGTTTCAGTCCCTTTGTCGTTTACGTCGTTTTCGTCTTTTGCGTCGTTGTCCCTTGGTCGTTTGTCCTTTGTCCTATGAGAGCTGTGATTTATTCATATTCTGTTCATCCTTTTACCTTTAGACTTAGCGGGAATCGCTGGCTTTTCGAGTCTGCCTTTCACTCTAAAAGTTGACCAACATCGATAGTATCCGTTTGCCTTGCGGCTGGATTTTGAAAAAAAGTCCACCATCAAAAATCAATCAGCAAATACGCATTTGCACGTTTACGGCCGAATTTTAACACAACAAAAAATCGATCATTTGATCGCGTCAAATTTTTATGATATTTTTTGAGAATTCTGTCATAAAAAGTGTCGTAAAAGTGTCGTAAAAAGAAAAATAGCTCGCATCATTTCTTTGTTAATGAAGTTCCCTTACTTCTGATGCGAGTTTCTGCCAGCGAGCTTCAAATTCTTCCTCCGAAATTGTTTGGGATGGGTATTTTAGGGCTCCAACGTAATGTAATCCATGGTATTCGATGGGCTTACCAAGTTTTTGAATAGCGGCTTCCAAACTCTTCAGATTCTCCTCGCGATCGTCAATAAAAATGATTCTTGTGGGAGACAATTTTGTTTTTTCGATAAACGATAGGAAGGCTTCCCCTTTTGAGTTTACTGTGCCGTTGACGAAGAGTATTCCATTCAGATAATTCGAATAATTGCCGCGGTAAGAAGCTAAATTATCAAACACAAGCGGCCCTTGATAGGGAGCGGATTTAGCAAAGTCGATTCCTAGGGAGCGTAAACCATTTACTCGCCATTGCTCCATGTTTTGGATCGTTCCAAATGTTCCGGTTAAATTGGCAGTCAACGCCATCGTCGGGATTCCCTTCTGCATAATCTTTTTCAGAAATTGTGGTGTGGAATCGTCGATCAACATCGGTTCGGAACTAATGGTCGCCAAACTCAAAAATATCATCTGTTTCTCTGCCGGCACTTCTTTCATAATGCGTTTGAAAATAGCACCGAAGCGATTAATATTGGCCATTTGGAAGGCCGGATCACTTGGCTGAACCAAAACCATATCGACATCGAAAATCGCGAGTGTCTTTGAATCGGCTTCGGTGAAATACTCAAGAACATCTTTCATATCGTTGAGTTGTGTGATCTGCGCATGACACGAAAAAACCAGAAGGGTCATCAAAATTGTTAAATAAAATTTCTTCATTTGATTCATTATAACTGTCCTCTTTACTATACGAATTATTCATTTTAGGAGAGAATGGATAAGAAAACAAGTATAGATCACAAGATGGATCACAATAAGGATGGGACGGATGGCTTCTAACGTTCATATAAGGCCGATGAAGAAAGGCGACATAGCTAAATTAGTAGTGAATTTTAGTTTTCCATGGTCAACTGCAGAGGCAACCCGAGAGCTTTGGCAAAGATATTACCAAGAGCAGAAAGAAAATGTACGCACAGTTGCCGTTTTGGAAAAAGGAAAGGAACTGATTGGTTATGGAAGCCTCTTGCGCCAATCGGAATATCCCCATTTTTCCAATATTCCGGAAATCAATGCATTA
Organism: uncultured Parachlamydiaceae bacterium; assembly: GCA_963801335.1. Taxonomy (GTDB): domain Bacteria; phylum Chlamydiota; class Chlamydiia; order Chlamydiales; family Parachlamydiaceae; genus CAWDEQ01. The sequence goes on from CAWDEQ010000001.1 coordinate 599,179, forward strand.
TGGATAGGCGATAACCATCGTGGCTATGGTTTAGGAACGAAACTCATCGGCTATCTCGAAGAATTAGCGCGGAAAGAAGGCTATAAAGAGGTAGGCATTGGCGTCGGTCTTTATAAAGACTATGGCCCAGCACAAAGGCTGTATTTCAAGCTGGGATATAGTCCTGATGGCGAAGGAGTCACCTACAAAAGTCAACCGACGATACCTGGCATGTCTTATCCACTAGATGATGATTTTATTTTGTGGATGAAAAAGTCGTTGTAGCCTTGCGGGTTCAGCTACTATGCTTAAAATATGTTAAACACGGCGGATACTCGGAGACTTCACAGCGATTCCCGCAGAGTCTAAAAGAAACAGAATGAAACAGGATACGCATCAGGCTAACTTCGCTCAAGAAGGGACAAAACGACAGCAGGGACAAAAGGACAAGGACTAAGAGGACCAATAGGACTTAAGCGACAAAAGCACAAATAGTTACGTCAAACGACCTTAACGACAAAAGGACGGGACGGAAGGACAATTGTCCTTGTGTCCTTTAAGTCCTTGGTGTCGTTTAAGTCCTTGTCCTTTTGTCCTTGTTGTCCTTGTCTTTTCCTGAGAGCGTTAGTTTCAGATAAACATTGCAACGCAGTTGGGGAACTGGGCTATACAACTGCCAGGCCTTCGGCCTTGGGTTTCGCTAGCCTTAGGTACATTTGCAATTGTTTACGAAACGCGCAGTATTGCTGCGCGACTCATGCTGTATTGCTACTCATTTCGAGCAGTATTACTGTACGCTCTTTCTCGCATGAAAGCTACTACTTCCTGCGACTCTTGTGTTTAGCCTCGTTCGCCAACAGATCTGCATCTTTTTGACTCATCTTTGTTTTGGCGCCTGTCAGCATATTGAGCGCTATCCCTTTAGCCATGATATAATCTTTAAGAAGTAGCATGTAATCTATTTTTAAATGTCGAGCTAGCTTTTTGGCTACTGTTTTACCAATTTTCCGCTTTCCATTTTCTATGCGAGAGATATTAGCTTGAGTCTGCGGACTCATCTCTGTGTGATCTCTGTGGTTATTTATAAAAGCTCAGTTTTGGACGAAGATGAGGATTTGGGCGAGGAGGGCATTGACAGCGCGTTCGATGACCATTTCGCGGCTGCCATAGCCGCGGAAGCGCCAGGCATGGGTTGGCTTGCCTTTGCCGGCGACGGCTCCCCAGCAGGTGCCGACGGGCTTTTCAGGGGTGCCGCCAGTCGGTCCGGCAATGCCGGTTACGGCGATGCCATAATCGGATCCAGTCCTTTTGATTAGGCCTTCGACCATTTCGATGGCGACTTCTTGGCTCACGGCTCCCTTTGCTTCTAGTGTTTCCTGGGAGACCCCTAATAGGTCGACTTTCAGCTGATTGGAATAGGGAATGATGCCTCCCACAAAATAGTGCGAGGCGCCTGGAACCATGGTTAGCCGGGCTGCTACAGCTCCCCCAGTGCAGGATTCGGCTAGGCTGAGGGTTAATTTTCGGCTGATAAATAGCTGGTGGACGGCCTCGGCCAAGGTTGGGCCCTGATAGACATTCTTCCGAAATTGCTCGAGTAGACCTTCATAGGGTTTCTGAAGCAGGCCATTCTCGTGTGCAGTCAGATGAATGGTCAGGAGGCCAAAATGGGGGTAAATGCCGGCTTTAACTCCGGGAAATTCTTTCTCAATCTGCCTTAAACTGGGATCGACCATCGATTCGATCATTTCAAAGAGATAAACCTCCTTGCGGTATTTCAGCCGTTTTTCTCCTTTGAGTGATTCTAGAAAGGGGATGGCTTGTTCGCGGAGCATCACCTTCATCTCGGAAGGCACCCCTGGCAATAGCAGGAGAATTGAATTTTCGGAACGGAAGATCAAACCGGGAGCGGTTCCAACGGTATTGGGCATGACTTGCGCCTTATCAGGGATGGTGGCCTGGTCTTGGGTGGATAGGAGACGGCCCCCATACCGACGTTCGAGATCGGCCGCGATTGCGGCATCGAAATGGAATCCGGAATGAAAGAGCTCGGCAGCGACATTCCGCGTCAGGTCGTCGCAAGTGGGGCCTAGGCCTCCAGTCGTCAGGACGATTTGGCTTCTCCTTAAAGCCTCTTTTAAGCCATCTACGAGGATATCGTGGTCATCTGGCAATACGGTGTGGCGTGCGAGGGTATATCCCGTATTGAGGAGTTCCTGGCTCATAAAAGCAGCATTGCTGTTCACGATGAAGCCTTCGAGCACTTCATTGCCGATCGCGATGATTTCAACGTTCATGGGTTGCTCCCTCGATTTTGACTTGCAGTCCCTTTTGTTGTAGCTGTGGATGGCAATTCACCCAGGAAAGGCATTTCTTGCCAAGGCGTATTGGCACATTGACCTGCTCGCCTTGGATGAGAAAAGGGGTGGGAATGGTATTCTGGCGCACCCACTGTTGGAGCTTGCGAAAAAGCAATGTATTGGGAAAAAGGGAACTATCCGCTACCTTTTCGACTTGTTTGCTTTCGGGGTTGCGGTAGAGTTGTGGATATGAAAATTGGATTCCCCAGTAGATGCTATCGAGGCCAAAGACCATCGTATGGAATTTGCCCTCCTCTCTGGAATAGTGCATGCGATGGTTTTGCAGCTGTACACAGGGTTTTGAGACGCGGATGAGGTTTTGGTTTGTTCCGACGGGCAAAGCATAGAGGGCCTCTGGCGTTAATGTAAAGACCGATGAAAACTCGCGACGAAAAGAAGTTTCATCAGGAACTTGTTCAGACTGGAGCTGTTCAACATAATGGCTGTAGACCTTTAGAAATTCTTCATGGGAGAGCGTTTCTTTGCCTTCAGGGCTTACCCCGCTCGTGAGGAAGATAGAAAAATTACCAAGACTAACCAAAAGGTGGCGCATCTCATCGGCGTCGATCAATACTTGGATCTTGAGCCATTTCGAGGCTTCCAGGGGAAGCTGATTCTCTACTGTACGCTTCTCTAGAGGAGTAAAATTCATCCCGTTAATTGGCCGCTTTCGTTTTGGATTCAGTCATGAGTAACAAAATCATCCACATAATCCCAAGGGTGATAGCAGAATCAGCTATATTAAAAACCGGATAGTCATATCCCCACAAGACAAAATGGAGCATATCGATGACATGCCCATACAAAAAGTAATCCAATATGTTGGCTAGAGCTCCTGCCACTATCATAGAAAGAGGAATCACCCAGGCCTTGCGCCTATTATAGAAATAGAGATAAACGACGAGACCGATCACAAAAAGGCCCCTGATCACCATCAACGCTCCCTGATATTGGGAAAAGAGACTCCAGGCAGCCCCACGGTTGGTGGCATGAATGATGGAAAATTCGATGCCCATAAAATTGCGGAAAACGCCGATGCCGCCATAGGGATATTCCTGCGAATGGGCATACATGAGGGGGATATGCTGCTGTACCCAAAACTTGCTCATAGCATCAGCCGAAATGATCAAAATGATGATAAAGGAAGCTAGAATGCGTCCTGACATACAGACTCTATATTAGATTAGCCCTTTTTCGATCTGCTCTTGGGCTTTCACAGTCATTGTGGCATAAGGCACTGCATCCAAGCGGGCGCGCGGGATTGCTTCTCCGGTGATGTCGCATAAGCCATAGGTATTTTCATCTATCTTCTCTAGAGCTCTGTCGATTTGGCGCAGAATTCCATATTCCCTCGATGTGACTTCCAAACTGATGGTGCGATCAAAGTCGTCAGTACCTTGATCCGCTTGGTGTTGCGAATATCCTGTGGCTTCATCGGGGGTTTTAACTTCTGCTGTAGATCCTTTCAATGATTGACTCAAACTAAGGCGAAGTTCGAGAAGACGCTTTTTGAACTTGGCGATGTCTGTTTTTGTCAATCCTATCGTTTTTTTCATTGAGATTTCTCCTAATATTTACTGTGCTGAAGATTTAGCGTTTCATCTTTGGCTTCTATAGTTTGAATGGCTGCCATTAATTCTTCAATATTTTTAAATCGCTTATAAACGCAAGCAAAACGTATATAAGCGATTGGATCTAAAGACTGAAGGTGCTGCATGACAATATCCCCTAATTCCTTGGTGCTGATTTCCTTAATCTGCCGTTGAAGCAATTCGGCAGTGATATCAGAAGCAATGGATATCACCTTGTCATGGCTGATGGAAGTATGCCTGCAGGCGGCTTCCAGTCCATTAATGAGCTTTTGCTGCTGAAAGTCTTCATAGCGGCCATCTCGTTTGTGCACCTGTATCGTCAGTTCGATCGTCTCGAATGTCGTAAACCGGCGCTGGCATTCCATGCATTCGCGTCGACGGCGTATCGCATTGGTCTCGGCTGCATCTCGCGAATCGATCACCTTTAATTCTTCATGCTGGCAAAACGGGCACCGCACGTAATGACTCCCCTTCAAAAATCCAAAACTTTGCCTTTCTATACAAGATCGCCATTCGTTTTGCAACACTAATTCGGTGTTGCATAATTTTACCACTGAGCTTTGTTTTTTTTACCACTGAGATCAGTGAGATCAGTGAGAAGGTATGAGATAGGGAGACGTGACAATCTCATTACCAGTCACACTAGCTCAGTGGTAATTAATATAAAAACACTTCTCCCAATCTCATACCTTCTCACTGATCTCACTGTTCTCAGTGGTAAAATTATGTGAGAGGTAAAATTATGTCAGTGGTAAGATTACGCGATTCTGTATTCCTTTTCGTAGGCGGTGACCATTTCTGTCAGATGCCGAATGATGGATTGCTGGAAGTTATGCAGAGGCAAGACTTCGTCGATAGAACCCACCCGGAAAGCTCTTTCCACGTTATGGATGTTATCGAATGCCTCGCCTTCTTTATTTTCGATTTCGGCAATGACTTCGCGCCTAAGCTCCTGATAGCTTTTGACTAATTCTACTTGCTTTTGCGAGGGCGGTTCTTCTCCGCAGTATTTTTCTATCATAGCGGCTATTTTTTTCAGGCGAGGGTCTTCGTCGGCTTGCTTGCATATGCGGGAATGAAAGACCACCTTGGCCGCGGCTTTTCCTCCGATGACTTGAACGCGAGAGCCCGCTATAGCCAGAATTCTAAGGTTGGGGTTGAGCTGCTTGCTAAAGACAACGAAAGTGCCTCCGACAAGAAGGCCCAGGTTGACGATGAGGATGGGTCCTTTGTGGTCTACAATCGATTTAGCAATCAGGGCTCCGGTGAATAGCTGACGGTTCTCCATCGAAAGCGGATCGCAAGAAAAGCCTGTCAAATTGCCGATGATTAATACAGGGATGCGTCCGCTTGCTTTGAAGATGGCCCGGGCCATGATATCGGAGTCTACTGGAGTGAGGGGGCCTCTTGGTGAGAATATGACCATTGTTGGGAAGCCGCCAATCTGCATTTCTTGAACAATGATTGAGGGCTCTTGGGGGAAATCTCCCTTTTTCGAAGCTTGGCTGCGGTACGCTTTAATATCCCTCCAAAATCTGATGGGATAGGGACTGCCGGGGTCTTGCAGAGCTTCCAAAATGGCTTCCCGATTGGGCTTAGCCCCTTTTATGAACTTGGTCAGCTCTCTTTGTAAATCGGCATCACTAATAGGATAGGGCCTATCTGCTTTCCTTGGACGCTGTGAAACCACTGCCTGACCCTGTTTCTTATAGGAATAGTAATGATGGCGGATGATCAATTCGCATGCTTCTTCCAAATCTTTAGCAAAAAGCATGGCATCGCTGTTGGGACCATGCACTAACTCATAGCCAGAAAGGCTTTGCAAGCCCTGTGGATAATACTCCTGAGCTAACGCAGGAAGGTCGAGGCTATGCGCCGTTGTAAACAGAGCGCTGACCAGGGCGCTTGGCCCTGTCAAAGCCATGCTTCCGCGAGGGGTCATCACCAAAATCCCGCTGGTCTCATACATCATGGAAGCTAGGGCATCCCAATAGGATTGGGCGCCGATATTGGTTTCGTGAATCACTAGATTGATTTGGACTCCCTTGTGATGGCTGTAATGGATAATTTCCCTCACTGTGGATGAGCTAGCGTCTAATCCTTCTACACCGCGCTCTCGCTGAATTTCGACTCCATGGGAGGCTGCATACCAATCGACGGGAAGCTCATGTTGCGCCGCATAGCGGATCGCAGCGTTGATCCTGGCGCATTCGTGGGCTGTAATTGCCCCTCGCTTTGTGTGGGTGATATCGCCAATGAGGAGAAGGGATTGCATGGGGAATCCAATTTGGAGGTCCACAGTCATAATGCCGATGAGAACGCCCGCTTCATGATAACCAATGGGACGCGATACCTTTACAAGTTTTCCCTTGTTAAAATCTAAGGTTCCCGTTTTGGGATCATTTGCAAGGGTATAAGGGTCAAGATCGAGCTCTACAAATGATTCTCGGATATCTGTTGAAGGGAAATTGATCCCGAGCTCTGTCTTCTTGAACTTGTCGACTATATAACCGATGTATTCCGGAATGCGCGAAGCATAGATGCCTCCTTTCGATTTGATTTCTCGTTCGCGGGATTCATCATGTGTTGCCGGAGAGATAAGAGAGGAACTTGTTTCCACGTTTAAATTTTTGACGTCGATCTTAGGGCGAGTGCCTACGTATTTGTACTCGATCAGGACTGTATCATGGCCTCTTTCGACGCGAGGATTAATGAGGCGAGCTTTAAAGATGATTTTTTCGAGGTTAAGTCCCACACATTGGCCCTCAAAGAATTCAATCAACGTACGAACGTGCTCCGTGATCTCCGTTTTGGTCGTATTGAGTATGGGTAGGATCTGGAAAAACAGACGGTTGCATACAGGTCTTTTCTCCGAAGAATGGCTCTGCAATGAGGCTTGCAAGGCATTGATGAGGCTGAACATGCTCTCTTTTATATTGATTTCCTGTAATTGGCAACCTAGTGCGCTGCTGTGCAATTCCGTACACAACACGAGGGAGATGCCCATCAGGCGATAGTCTTTCTTTCCTTTAAGAATAGGGTGTGCATAAAAGAGATAGCTGTAGCGGTCAGAATGATCGGCATCGGGTAAAAGTTCAAAATGGGTCCAACGCTGCAATTCTAAGAAGGGTACATAGTCCAGAGGGATATGGCGCAAATAAACATCTTCAGTAAAACCCCCTGTAGGTTGAGGATGGAAAATATAGGTTTCATTCTGGGCAGGGTTGAGGACTTGAAAGCAAACCTCTTTTACATTTAAGGCATCAGGCTGTTCAAAGGCATTTTCGAGAATTTCCCTTAGCTGCTTGCTCTGCTTGGTCCGATTTTTAGAGGCATTCGATTTGTGCAATACAAACTCAATGCGATTATTTTGCGCTTTGGGAACCTCTTTTTGCAAAACCTCTAAAATTAAAAAGGCGCTTTTTGCTTCCTCCAAAATCTCACTAAGACTTGAGATTACTTTCACAATAGAAAAGCTATATCTTTCTTGCTTGGCTATGTCCTTTTCGTGGAGGTGGAAAATCGTCGTTACCGGATCTGGAGTGTCACACTTGAGAACTTTGATATAACCCGGTAAATCCATTGCCTGTTTATTCAGGATAATCTCTTCAATAAAGCTTTTAATTTCTGGAATATTCATTTTTTCCAAAAGCGAGAGGCGATAGTTCACAATCGAATGAAGGGCAAGCGGATCGGATCCTAAAAGCTGGATGGAGGATTCGCGGAGTTCCTGATTCTGCACAATTTCTTCCACGAGCGATTGCGTTTGCTGTTCAATGAATTGTTTCAGATGGGGAAATTTGTAATCACATTGAAGAAATTCAAGAAAGGCTCTCCAGCGAAGGATAGGATCTTTGATCACTTCCGCCGAGGTCATTTCAATGAGGTTTTGATTCTTATGATCGAGAATCTGAACTGCAGTTTGTGAATTGAAAATAAACATGTTAAGAAGAATTTCCAGGACAGTATCTTCAAAAGCGGTATAGAAATAATTCTGATCCTTTTTTTCAAGTAGCTTCATTCTGGAGATGTTCAAGATTCGCAACTGACTAGAATCCTTATCCTGTTGATAAACAGATACTTCAGGTGAGGCGTCCGCGAAAAAGGTGATATCGTAAAGTAGCGGGATTTGTTGTGTATCATGAAAAGAGATTCTCGCAAAACTAACCAGCAATATTTTATACAGGACCTCATGGTGAAAGAGAGCGATCTGGTTAACAGTTTCCCCAGCCTCTTGCATAGAGAAGAGCTTTTCATGCTTTTGCTTCGCTAAAAACTCCTGTAGGTCAACGTCTGTGCTCATCAGCTTGACGATGAACGGATGCAGAGGCGGCAAATCCTTTTTGCCATTAGGATCAATCATGGTCTTAGGCAAAGCTTCATCTACATCGCAGCAAATGGCTATTCCCATGCGATTCTCCTAATCAAGTCATTAATTCATTATTGTTCTATTATATTACAAATTATTTTAATTAGTCAATTTAGAAGAGATTTTATTAATTAATTCATCTTGAAATTGATTTGGATGCAAAAAAAAGTGATTTCCTGGAAAAATTTGGATATCGAAAGGCCCAGAAGTCAACTTTTTCCAGGCCTTCATTTGGCTAAGGGTAATGCGATCATCCCCCTCTCCATGGAAAACGGTTACCGGGACTTTGTTCAGCTGCTCTGCGTTAAATTCGACACAGCTTTCAACGATTTTTAAGTCTGCCATGACTTTGGGTAACATCAGGTTTAAATAGTCCCTGTTTTGCAGTAAATAGTGATATTTTTTTGGATTGACTTTTAAAATTTTTCCTAGCTCTTCCATTTGCTCATCCGTGCTGGCAAGTATCTCTTCGCGGTCAGGGATGCCGCGAAATCCTAGGTCTTGAAAGGGTTCGATAAAAACTTTGTTAAACTTTTTAGCAAAACGCTGGGGAGGAGAGCAGGCTCCGATGAATAAATGCTTCAGCTGTTTTTTATATTTGGGATTTTTGGAAAGCTCAAGGGCCAGCCTATATCCGATGAACCCTCCTAAGCTATGGCCATAAATCGCAAAAGGATGTTGGAATTCGGAAGCCAGGATCTTCTTTAAAATGGAGATCAATTCATCTATATTTTCGATGGCTTTTTCATGAATGCGATTTTCGCAGCCTGGCAGTTGAATGGGCAGGATGGCTATATCCGAAGGCATTTTCTTTTGCCATTCGCGATAAAGCGAGGCTCCTCCAGCGCCATAGGGAAAACAGAAGAGGCGCAATTGAGAAGGCTTGGGCTTATACGAAGAACAAATCCAGAGAGATTTGCTTTGGGAGTAGGAGTGTTGGTCTTTCATTAATAGGTTCCCTCACTCATCTGTGGATACATGTCATCAATCAAACCTTTAAATTTGGATTGAATTAAAAAGCGGCGCATTTTAAGCGATGGAGTTAACTCCCCCTCCTCTATGGAGGGTTTATGAAAGATAAAGCGGTAATCGCGAATGCCTAGGCCTTTATCCATATGTGAATTGATATCTTCGAGATTTCTTGCGAAATCTTTCTTCACCAGATCCATCTTTAAAGTCTCTTCATCGCTTAAATCGGGTAAGCCTATTCTTTGTTTCAAGAGCCCTACAGACTCTTTATCGATAAACAAAAGACAGGTCACATAAGGTTTATCATCCGCTATCACAATAGAAGAATCAACAATGGCCAATTGATTTAATTTTTCTTCTAAAAAATGAGGATCGACAAACTCTCCATAAGACGTTTTGCATACTTCATTTAATCTGCCTTCAAAGGTGACATATCCCTCAACATTAATCGAGCCTCGGTCGCCTGTATAAAACCAACCCTCTGAATCGATTTTAGATTGATTCAAAGCGGGATTTTTATAATACCCGCGCATCACAGTAGGACCGCGCAGAAGGATTTCCCCTTTGTCGGAGATTTTGACCTCGACTTCAGGCATCGGTTTTCCAATAAAACCGATCTTGAATTCTGCAATCGAATTTGTAATCGCTGGACAAGCTTCCGTCAATCCATATCCATCGACAATGGGGAGTCCGACATTTTGAAAAAACGTTAAAAGCTTAGGATTGGCTTTTGCGCTCCCCGTGATGATGAAACGGAGAGAATCTCCATAGATATGGTGGATTTTGTTATAGAGAACGCTATTGAATAAGGGTTGCAGAATCGATGTCCACCAGCTCCTTTCTGTTTGTTGGGCTTGCTGAAAAGCAGCTCGCACCAGCACTCTTTTTGGCCAGTGTTCCGTTTCGATTTTTTGAGAAATGGAGTTGAAGAGCTTTTCGATCATTCTTGGCAGCAACACGATGAGGGTAGGTTGGATCGAGCGCGACTCCTCCAGGATCTTTGAAACTTCTTCCACATAATAAATAGAGCAATTGGACAACAGAAGAGTGAGATTTAAGACGCGGCCAAAAATATGGGCTTGGGATAAATAGTGCAGGAAGCGGTCCTGCATGCCCATCTGTACCTTTTCCACACTATAAGGGAGTTCATGGACCATATTTCGATGGGTGAGCTCAACGCCTTTGGGTTCGGCCGATGTTCCGCTTGTATAGACGATGGAGGCCATATCTTCAGGCCGATTCAGGTATTCATCTGCAGATACGGCAGTGATAAATTCTTGAGTGATGAATAACTCTTTATAAAACATTTCTTTTGGAAATTCTGTCGTCTGATCTAGAGAAATAATGTGGCTAAACAAATTCCCCTGTTTGTGGCAAATGTCATGACATCTTCTGCCAGAAACAAAGATGGCTTTACATCCTGTTTGATTGATTTGATACAGAAAATGCTCTTCGGAAATAGAAGCGAAGATAGGGACAGAAACACATCCGGCAAGCATAATGCCCAAATCGCAAATCGTCCATTGTGGAGAGGGTGGTGAAAAAAGCGCTACACTGTCCCCCTTTTTTTAAACCTAATGCTTTGAGTCCTGAGGCAATACATAGGATTTGGTGGAGATATTCCTTGGTAGAAAGGCCCTTCCATATTCCTGCGGATTTGTAATTTAAGGCAGTCGGATTGTTTGGGAGCGTTTCCAAATGTTTGATGAGATCTTGAAGCGTCTCCATCTGATACTCCTATTTGAAAGACTTATAAGTGCTATCTGATTTTCGTTTGGCCTTCAGAAATTAGATCTGTAATTTCATAATTCTGTAAGGTTTCTTCCATAAAAGCCTATGGAAAATAAAATAATTATATTTATTATAACAGGACATTTATTAATTTAATTACTAAAACCAAGCAGGCTGAGCAACTGAAATATAAAAAACGTATATTACTGTTCCTTTGTCGCTTACGTCATTTTCTTGTTTTAGAGCAGCACAGCAGGAATGGCTCCTATACCGGCATCTCTTTACTTTTTAAAGTATAAACTGTGGCTTTACCTGTACCTTGTCTCTGAATAAATCCGAGATCAATCAAATGATTAAGCTCGCGCAAGATTGTATCTTCACTCATGTTTAAAAAGAGGGATATGTCTCGCTTATTGATCCTTTTACTTTCGCGTATCAGATGGTAAATATTTATTTGCCTTGATGTCATTGTTGTTGTCGAGATGTCCCTTAATCTTTTGTAAAAACGTATATTGAAAAAATTAGTGGCACTAACCTCTAGTGGCGGATTATTATTTTCTTTGAGGGCATTTTCCATACGTGAGAAGCCGCTTCCAACTCTTTCGATGAAACCCGCTCGATGAAGAAGATCTGCGATCAGGCGATTGCGTCGGATGCTTCTTTTTCCCAAGTCTTCCAAGGTAAGTCCACGATATAAACTTCCTGGGCTTTCAATTTCAATGTAATCAGGAAACATATGAACGTATATATGCGAACTATCGTAGAGATAGTCTCGATGAGTGACAGCATTAATCAAGGCTTCTCTTATTGCTACTGGTGAGTATTCATAAATGTCTTTTCTCGCACCTAGCTTAAGGCCTTCACCCATGATAATACTAGGCTCAACATTCATGTGGCGAAAAACGAACTCTAAGGTGTGTTCGATTTGAGTAATGAGTGTTCCTTTAAAATCTTTCTTATCAAGAATAGAAAATCTTTCAGGAATTTTGTATTTAACTGCTGTAATATAACTTTCAGGGAAAAACTGCTGTGGATTTTTGGCAAAAAATAAAATGCCTGCATTCGTGAATTTAAGTTTACCGTCTTCTTCTTGAGCTGCGTTCAAACTAATTAGAATATCATGCTCTGAAACTTTCGTGGTAATCCCACTAATCTTCAGGTATTCCGCCAAGTTTTCCTGTGAAAAATCCCTAGGGTAGTGAAAATGATCATTAATCGTTTCATCAAACCGCACTTTGTCGGTTTTATTGATCAGCATCACAATATCGTCTCTTTTTAATTTTTGGGTTGTAGGACCATTGCGCATGTAAAATCCTTCTTTACAGCGATAGGGTTTATCATTTCCCGATTCCACATGAACAGCTAATACTTTTTCATCTCGATATTCTGTAAAGGTGACTTTGATGCTTGGATCACAATTATGTGCGATGTCTAAAATCTGACTCTTAATACTATTGCTGATAGGAACTCCAACAATTTTACCTGAATCATCAACTCCTATGTAAATGATTCCCCCTGCGGTATTCGCAAATGCGACAATTTCTCGATCGAGATTGGAAAGCCTCTCCTTGAATTCTACTTTCAATCCTTCCCCTTCAGCGATAGCGAGTTCTAGCATCTTATCCATAAAAATCCCCAAATTTTGCACCGCAAATCCGACACATTTGCACCGCATTTTATAAAAGATGCTAATTTGTTTCAACTCTAATTCCTGGAGAACCATATCCACAGTGAATTTTCCGAGGAGATTAGGGATATCTTCAAATGGCTTTGCCCCATTCACCCCGAAAGTCATATACCTGTGGATTTGAAATTTAAGGCGGTCGGATTGTTTGGTAGCGTTTCCAAATGTTTGATGAAATCTTGAATCGTCTCCATCGATTAATCCTCTTCATTTGTATGTGAACAGGAAGGTCCCATCCCAATTTTTGGGTGTCCCTTCTGCCATAAAGCGATCGCAGCGTTCGATCATGATTTTGGTCACTTGATCGTCAGGTAAAAACTCAAGGCAACTAGAATAAATTCCATCCATTTGCACAAATATCAAGCGGGGCAAGTCATTTTTGAGGAGGGGAATCAAGGAGATGCCTGCACTTGCGTAATTTCCCGTGCCGATATGATATATATACTATTGATCGCTGGAATCCTACCTGTGGTTTGCTTTACATATAATGCGTTTAAGAAAGGACAACTGGGGACAATGAACCTTCGACACCAGGGATATTAAGAACCGATTTCATAATTGACATTAGATTTTTTCAATTTATTGAGGCTTGCGAAACTCAGGGCCGAAGGCCCCGGCAGTTGTAAAGCCCAGGCCGTAAGGCCTGGGTATGAGGACGTTAGAACAATGAGGACCAAAGGTCCGACACAAATATGTCTCGTATAGGTGCCGGACCTTCGGTCCTCCTCTCACATGACCATCTAAACCCAGGCCTTACGGCCTGGGCTTTACAACTGCCGGGCCTTCGGCCCTGGGTTTCGAAAACCTCAGTATTTATGCAATTGTCTCAAAAGGAAAAAACAACAGGACTATAAATTGCTGTCCCTTTGTCATTTGCGTTATTTTCGTCCCTTGCGTCGTTGTCCCTTGGTCGTTTGTCGTATCGTCCTTTCTTGAGCGTTATGACCTCACAAGAATAACATGTGTCATTGTTGTGAGGTAAAATCACAAACATTATTTACCTCACAGGAATAACATATGTCATTCCTGTTCTTTACAAAAATGTTAAAAATACCTATCATAAGAATGATATCAGGAGAAAAAAATGAAATTCATTGGGAGAAAAAAAGAGCTTGATCAGCTTAACCTGTTGCACAAAAAAAAATCGGCAAGCCTTGTCGTCATTAGAGGTCGCCGAAGGATCGGCAAAAGTCGACTGATCCAGGAGTTTGCCAAAGATAAAAAACATTTGATTTTCTCTGGATTGCCACCTGTTTCGGGAATGACAAAACAAAGGCAAATCGATGCTTTTGCAGATCAAATGGCACAAAATTTAAATATGCCTAAATTACAGGTTTCTGGCTGGAGTGATTTATTTTGGCATCTGGGAAATCAGGTAAAAGATCAAAAAATCATCATCCTCTTCGATGAGATCTCCTGGATGGGATCGATCGATCCTGATTTCTTAGGTCATCTCAAAAATGCTTGGGATCTCTATTTTTCTCAAAATCCCAAGTTGATTTTGATTGTCTGTGGATCGGTTTCAAGCTGGATTGAACGCAATATCCTTAGTAATACAGGTTTTTTGGGACGGATTTCCCTTGATATTATGTTAGAGGAATTGCCTCTTATAGAATGTCAGGAATTTTGGAATGGCTTGAAAAATAAAATCAGTAACTATGAAAAATTTAAACTACTTTCAGTTACCGGAGGTGTTCCAAAATACCTTGAGGAAATTATTCCAGAGGAACCTGCAGAAGAAAATATTCGTAGGCTGTGCTTTCAATCAAATGGACTTTTATTTCGTGAATATGATCAAATTTTTTCCGATTTATTTTCCAATAAGTCTCAAACCTATAGCAACATTGTGAGTGTCTTGGCACAAGGAGCTTTGGATCTCGATACCATTTACCGTACGCTTAAAATCCAGAAAAGCGGTTATATATCAGACTATTTACATGATCTTGTTTGTGCAGGATTTGTTGCTGAAGACAATACATGGAATTTGAAAAGCAGAAAAACCTCAAACTTAAAAAGGTTTCGCCTTAAGGATAACTATCTCCGATTCTATTTGAAGTATATCCAAGCAAATAAAGAAAAAATTGAGAGGCAATTATTCGAATCTCGATCACTCTCAAGCCTGCCTGGCTGGGAAATGATTATGGGATTTCAATTTGAAAACTTAGTCTTAAATAATTTAAAAGAAGTTTGTAGCCGGCTCAAAATTGAAAGGCAAGACATCGTGATGGCAGGACCCTTTTTTCAAAGACCTACAAAACGGCAAAAGGGCTGCCAGATTGACCTCTTAATCCAAACTAGCTACCGTACATTATACCTTTGCGAGATCAAATTTGTCGCTTCAGAGGTTAAGAGTAAGGTAATTGCTGAGGTTGAGGAAAAGATCAAACGACTTTCCGTACCTATTGGCTATTCGGTTCGTCCAGTTTTAATTCATGTTAATGGGATTAGTCAAACCGTAAAAGAAAGCGAATTCTTTAGCCAAATCATTGACTTTGCTGATTTTTTTAAAACCGATGAAATTTAAGACCAAGGCTGTTGGTCAAAGTAATCTATCCATAGGCAACTGACGGGCTTTCTCCGAAGCAACCAAGAAAAGAACCCAGAAAATCGTGACTTCTTAGTATTTCTGGGTTATTTTCTGGGTTGGGCAATATCACGCTAAAGAGATGCCCTCAAATGGGGCAAATTCTTTTTTGCGACCTATGAAGGTTGTTTCTTCGTTCATTTCTTAGCATTTGGTGCGGTTTTTTTCAATAAAAAGTCGCACCAAATACAGAAAACTAGATTTGGTGCGACTTTTGCATCTGTTTAAAAGAAGCTAAGGTCTGGATTTAATGACCAAGCTAAGGTGAAATCAATTGAAGTTGAGGAAAATAGGTTCGATAGCGGGCTGTATCTCGAGTGAGAAGCTTAGTCCCTCGAACTAAGGCATGAGCACCGATAAAAAAGTCTGGTAAGGGATTTGTCGTGAGCCCTCCTTTTTTCCGATAGCTAAGAAAGCATTTCCCAGCCAAAAAGCATGCCTCCCACGGTATAGGTTCGCGAACGAAGTAATCGGAAACAAAAAGTTCCTCAACTTCCTCTATCTTCTTAAAACCGATCGAAACCTCAGAATAAATCACGCTATTAATGAGAAAAATTTCTTCTTGGGATAGCAATTTTACTATATAGGATGACCATTCAAACCATTCCTTATCTTCGGTCACAATGTCCAAAATGACATTGCTATCAATCATGATCGCCACGGGTGAGCTCCATGATTTCTTGGGTTGTCATCTTTATGGTTGAAGCCCCTTTCATACGGCGAATGAGTTTGTCTCCGCGTCGCTCTGTTTTTCCTTTTTTTCTAATAAGATCTCCCTGGGCATGGCACCAATAAAACCAGTAAAAATCTTCGCTGGTTGAGCTTAGCGGATTACATTCAAGACTTGGAAAAAGCCATTGAAACCTTGACCGAAAAACCGATCTTAATTGGCCATTCCATGGGAGGTTTTATCACTCAAAAATACCTGGAACAACACCCAGCCAAAGCGGGGGTCTTAATCGCATCTATTCCCCCGAAAGGGTTTTCAAAAATTACGGCACGGGCATTTAAAATGGATTTTCTTTCCACTTTAAAGAACTTGCTAACGATGAATATTTCGCCAGCTAATTTTGATAAAGAATCTTTAAAAAAAATGATGTTCACTCCCGGGATTACAGACGCCCAATATGAAACCTATTATTCTAAGCTTCAGCCTGAATCCTTTAGAGCCTACCTAGATTTTGATTATTTGACCGCTATTGATGTGAACAAGATCAAGACACCACTTTTCATCATTGGAGCTGAGCAAGATTCTATCATTCCACCCCATGAAGCCCAAAAGATGGCAAATTTATACCACACTGAAGCAAAAATTTACCCAAACATGCCTCATAATTTAATGCTTGCAAAAGGCTATGAAACCGTAGCAAAAGATATCCTTTCTTGGTTAGAAACATCAAGGTCTTAGATTTTATCCCCCGGCATGGACAATTTTTTCGCTATGGATTTTATTTGGGTTACAGGGGATCTTGTGCAGGCTTTTTTCGACGAAATCGACAAATCCTTGTTGACCGCATAGATAAACATCTGCATTGGGATAGGCCGAAACAATCGTTCTAATTTCTTCATCGGTAAGGGATCCATCGCGTTGCGTTTCTTTATAGTAAATTGTACATGTAGGCATCTTCGCCATCACATCTTTGAACTCGCTGGTGAAGAGAAAGTTCTCCTCTTGGGGTGCTGAATAGACGATGTGCAATCTTTTAGTGCCTTTTCTATACGCGAGTGCTTTTGCAAAGGTAATAAAGGGAGTGATCCCAATTCCCTCGGCAAAACAGACTGCTGGAACGTGATCATCTGGATTCACATAAAATTTTCCAAAGGGATGCGTGACATTGACCTCAAATTCCTCGGGAGCTCTATCAAAAAGCCACTCCGTAAAAAAGCCTTTAGCTTCCCTTTCAATGGTGATCCTAAGATTGCCCCTTTGATCACTCCCTGAGATGATATAGGGCCTTTCTAGATAGGCATTATCGATCTTGGCTTGAATGGTCACATGCTGCCCAGGTTTAAAGGGTTTAAAGGGTCCATTGCCCGAGATTAGAAGATAGCTTCGTGTCGAGGGGGTATTTGCTTCTAATTTTACCATGCGCGCAGATAACCAGTCGCCTCTCCCAAGAATATGTAAAATCCTTCGCTCACAGCTCCTGCAGACCGTGCAAACGCCTGTTGCCGCCGACAAAGCCTCCAAAGTCCTATTTCCCTGATCGATTTGTTGTTGAAGCTGATGCTTTGTCACGGACATACAAGGACAAACGACTTCCGACTTTTCTTTTGTGAAAAAGTGTTTGGATTTAATTTCACCTGTCGTTTCAAAATCGACAAGTTCGGCTTCCTCAATGTCTGCATTATTTAAAAGAATCCGACAATAGATCGGGAGATCCTCTGATAAGCCCAAAGCCTTTATCAGGGTGAGTTTCTTATCTACAAAGTGAAGTTCCACTTCATAGGATCCCTTTTTATACTGGTAGCCTTTCCCCTCTGGACTCTTTGTGACCATCATAGTGAAAGAATTTAGCAATAAAAAATTGGTGGATATGATCACCCGGCCATCATCCATCTTGTAAATATTCGTTATAGAAGTTCCTAGGGTAGGATCTAGCTCGCTATACTGCTCCACTAAGCCTGCAAGGGGAATGTGATACGTTTGCATCAAGTTTGCGATAATTTCATTCACCTGTGGATTGCTTGCCAAATAGTCTTTGAAATTCTTCCCCTCAATGGAAAGAAGTCGTAAATCGGTATAAGCTACCGCAGAACCTGCCCGAAGCTTATTTTTTAAAACGCCTAGCTCTCCGAATATATGGCCTTTTTCTAAGATGCGCGTGTTAAATCTTTTTGTGATTCGATCCAGAATGAGCAGCTTGACCTTCCCATCCAGGATGACATAGACATTGTCTGCTTGATCCCCTATGCGAAAAATCGGTTCGTTTTTTTTCATTTCGATGATTGTTGGATTTGGGATTTGAGAGACTAATGATTCAATCGATTTAAAAAACCCAGACGCTACTGACAAGGCGTTTAAGGATTGCTGGTATCCCATCGCTTTAAGTTTTTCTTTCACCTCTTGCTGTGGCAAAAAATACTTCTCTTCAATGCAGATTAAGGTCGTCTCTTCAATTGTTTCAACATTGGCATTGCGCGATCGGAAGGCTTCCCCTAAAAGGGCCTGTTCTCCGAAATAATCTCCTCTATTCAGCCGGGCTAAGGGGATTTTGTCCCCTTTTAAAATGCGGGTAAACACGCGGACAGAACCATTTAGGATGATGTATAATTTATCTCCTGGATTTCCTTCTTCAAGGATGACTTCCCCGCAGGATATTTTTGCAATTTAATGGCATTTAACAAGGTTTTAAATGCCTTGTCATCCAGGTGAGAAAATAAATGGGTATCTTTTATAAGAGCAATTTCTTCGTCACTGACTCGATGAAAGAGACTCTCCTTAAAATTAAATAGATGATCGACCAATTTTGACATACATTCTCCGAGAGATCAACTTAAAAGCCAAACCGCTACTTAAATTATAGTTTATAAATAATTTTAATAGCAAAACAAAATTTAGCAGCTTTAGCAGCTTTCCGAAATTTAGCAGTTTTAGTAGTTTAGCAGTGAGATCAGTGAGATAGAAAGCGAAACCCAGGGCCAAAGGCCCCATCTGCGTAGCGATATTTATCTGCAAATATCGCTTAAGCAAGGACAAAAAGGACGGAAGGACAAGGACTTAAACGACACCAACGACCTTAACGACAAAAGGACGGCAGGACAATTGTCCTTTTGTCGTTTAAGTCGTTGGTGTCGTTTAAGTCCTTGTCCTTCAGTTCTTTTCGTCCTTTCTTTGCGGGTTATAAAGACCTTGCTCAGCTTAAAGACGTCTCCTAGAAGCATTTCTTTGATTCTCGTAAATAATATGGATACCTGGCATAGTTGTGAGGGTATTATGCCTTTTTAGTTTTAGTTCAATATCATAACTTAAACAGTTTAAAAATCGCATTAGTCGTTCAATTGTGAATTCAGAAAGAATACCTCTAGTAATTTTTGAAATTTTTGGTTGATCAATCCCGATTAATTCTGCTGCTTGTTGTTGATTAAGGTCTTTCTCTTTGATGATTTTAGTAATCGCCATTGCAAGTTCAGCTTTCGTCTTAGCTTCTTCAGGATTCGCAAAGCCGAAATCGGCAAAAACATTTCCAGAACTAACCGTATACTCTATCTCTTGGGTCTTACTTCTTTTTTGTTTTTTTCTTTCCATAAAGTTCCTTTTGGAGGGCTTCCGCCCACTTTAATCTTTGATTAATTAATTCCATGTCCGGCTTAGGAGTTTCTTTTCCCTTTTTACTTTTCTTCTGAAAAATATGCAGCACATAAATTGCTTCTTTATATTTCACCGTGTAAACTTCTCGAAAAGTGCTATTTCGATAATCAGCCACAACTTCCATAACGCTTCGACCATTAAATCCCTTAAAGAGCTTAGCGTCTTCATGTTCTCCTCCAGCAAGAGCAATATTTAAAGCAGAGGCAAATAATTCGCGAACCTCTTCTGGGAGTTTTGTAGCATCCTTCTCAGTCGATCCAAGATATATGAGATTTCTCTTTTCTATTGTCATATCTCTCCGAAAGCTAATTATGCCAACATTGGCATATTTATGTCAATAGGTCCTGCAAGGCTTCGCAGACCATCGCATTCCACAAGCGTTGTAAAATAGACTGTTTGCTTGTTTGTAGGGTCAAGATGAATCTTATTTATAAGAGTTGTCATTAGCTCCCAATACTTTTGCGGCTTCGACAAGTTTTTTTGATTTTGTTACATTTATGGCTCGAGACTCTAGCATAGGCAGTGGTTAAATCGCGAGAAGAATTTTCTCATTTTCCATTTCGATCCGAATTGCTGGCAGCGGGAATGCCGGAATGGTTCTCCTTGTAAATAGATTGACGATTTTATATCCTAATGTTAATTTACCTATCAAAACCCAAATTTTTTTTGGGTTTTGTGAATGAGAATGTCATGAAGCTTATTACGCGTTCTTTATCATCACAGGAAAGTACATCGTCCTCGTCCTTATCCTGGGAAAGTAATAGCTCTTGAAGGAGGCAGAAGCTTCGAATATGATCTCCTTATCTACGGAGTTAACTCCTCAGGTTAGAAGGTTATCTGTGGAGTTAACTCCACAGGTTAGCTCCCTATCTACGGAGTTAGCTTCTTTATCTATTTTCGTATAAGAGCATTCTACAAAGAATACAAAATAGTGCCACCACTGGCGGCACAAATTGACGAAATCGAAGAAGAACTAGAGAAGGAAATTATAAGATGACAGTAATTAAAAAAAGATAGTTACCGATTCATAAGAATCCGAAATTACGACTATGGTACTGAATATCCTGTTTTCTGAATTCTTTATTCTGTATTCTACTACTAGGAACTTAATCTTTTAAAATTGCCCGAGCCTATGACCCAAGAACTTAAGCTTTTCCTGAAGCGGAATCAGGTCGAATACCCCATCTATATCGGAGAGAGTTTGCTGCAAAGCCGGCTCTTAAAGGACTATTGCGGCTCCCTAGGACACCGCTTTGCGATTATCGCAGACACCCATACCGAATCTCTCTTTGGAAAAAAGCTCAAACAGGTTATGGAAGCCCAGGGATTTGAAGCACACCTCTTTGCCTTTCCTCCAGGAGAACAGTATAAAACGCGAGAAACCAAGCAATCGCTTGAAGACCAGATGCTAGCCAGTGGTTTAGGCCGCGATACCTGCCTGATTGCCCTCGGAGGAGGGATAGTCATAGATGTCGCAGGTTTTGTCGCTTCGACCTACTGTCGCGGGATTCCCTTTGTGCTGGTTCCAACGACTCTTTTGGGCATGGTCGACGCAAGCATCGGCGGAAAAACAGGCGTCAATGTCCCTCAGGGAAAGAATTTGATCGGCACCATCGCTCAACCCTCTGCCATCTTCATGGATCTGACCCTATTGAAAAGCTTGCCGGAGAATGAATTGAAAAATGGACTCGTGGAATGCCTCAAGCATGGCTTAATCCTGGATAGCGATTATTATAACTTCCTGGAATCCCATACAGAGGCGATTTTAAAAGGGGATATATCCCTTTTAGAAAAGGTCATCGCAGACAGCTGCCGCATCAAAAAAGAGGTGGTGGAAGAAGATGAACAGGAAAGGGGGAAAAGGCGCCTCCTCAATTTTGGGCATACCATCGGACATGCCATTGAGACCTTAACCCATCATACAATCCCTCATGGACTCGCTGTAGCTATAGGTATCGTAGCCGAAAGTTACCTCTCGATGAAGCTGAAGCAGCTTTCTCCTCAATCCTTTGAGAGAATTGTGAAAGTGTTTAAAAAATTCGGGATCAAAACCACGCTAGACATTCCTTTAAAGCCCGAGGACTTTTTCCAGGTGTTAAAACTCGATAAGAAATCGGTGAACAATAGGCCCCGCTTTGTGATGATCCAAGAAATCGGCAACTGTTTAGAATGCGATGGTGAATACTGCCAAAGTGTGGATTCTGAGATTCTCCGCTCAACCTTAGAATGGACATGCCATGTTATGCATCACGATTAAAGGTCCCTCCCTTGAAGAGGCCCGTAAACAAATCGAGGAAGCAAAAGCCTTTTGCAATCTCGTCGAATGGCGTTTAGACCATTTTGATACGCCCGATCTGGATTCCTTGCGCCGTTTAAAAGAAGCCTCTCCTATACCAGCCATTTTTACGCTTAGGCCAAAATCCCAGGGAGGAGCCTACGCCGGTCCTGAAGAAGAACGCCTGCGCATCATTAAAAAGCTGGCCTCATTGCATCCTGAAACTATCGATCTCGAATACACAGTTCCCAATGCCTTTATCCAAACACTTAAGCTAAAATATCCTAGGATGAGGATCATCCTTTCCTACCATGACTTTGAAAAAACCCCTCCAGATGTCCCCTCGCTTCTCCATAACTTACAATCCAAAAAAGCCGACTTGTATAAGATGTCCTTCATGGCCCATTCCGCTTTGGATACCCTCTCCATCCTTTGCCTAGCCAAGCAAGCAGCTCCAAATGTTCTCCTGATGACGATGGGGAAAACTGGCTACCTCAGCCGGATTTTGGCTCCTATTGTGGGCAGCCCCCTCACGTATGCCAGTCTTCATGATGAGCTAGCGACAGCCCCAGGCCAGATTACCGCAAGCGAATTAATCCACACGTATGGATATCCTAGGCTTAATACGAATACCTCCCTTTATGGGTTAATTGGCGACCCTGTTGATAAAAGCATCGGCCATCTCACCATTAATAAGGCCATGCGCGACCGCGACTTGCAAAGCGTCTATGTGAAAATTCCGGTAGCTTCCGAGGAATTGCAAGCCTTTTTAAAATATGCTAAACAATTAGGCTTTAAAGGTTTAAGCGTCACGATGCCCCTGAAAGAAAAGGTGATGGAGTTTCTCGATGAAATCGATCCCGACGCAAAAGCCATCGGAGCAGTCAATACTCTTGAATTTCAGAGAAGATCGGATCAAGGGCTATAATACGGATGGATGGGGCGCTTTAGAAGCCATCGAAAGCCATCTTCCTGTCAAAAACAAAAAAATCGTTATTTTGGGGGCCGGCGGGGCTACGCGGGCCATCGCTTGGGAGGCCAAGCGTCGCGGAGCTAACGTTGTGATTCTAAACCGAACTGCGGCCAAAGCTAAAACGCTTGCCGATGAATTCGGATGCAGCGGAGGTGGCTTCGATATCTTAGCTTCCGGTCTAGGCCGCCATTATGACCTCATCCTCAATAGCACCCCCGATCCCCTGCCCATTGATCCGAAGTGGCTCTTGCCTGGTGCCTACGCCATGGAGATCAATACCCGACCTAAAGAGACAGCTTTCATCCAGGAAGCCCGGTCTAGAGGCTGCCCTGTCATTTACGGCGAAGAGATGTTCCTTAAACAAGCCCAGCTACAACTCAAGATCTGGTTCAAAACCTGGCAATGAAAAGAGAGAGGAATTAGCAGTGTCAAGCTATTTGATATCAAAATCTTTGATCAAGGGAACCATCCTTATCCCCCCATCTAAATCCCATACATTACGTGCTATCCTTTTCGGTGCCCTGGGAAAGGGAAAAACTATAATCAAAAATCCCCTTCAATCCGCTGATGCACAAGCGATGATTCAAGCCTGCAGGCTTCTAGGAGCAAAAATCGCGACCTATCCAGACCGTTTGGAAATTGAAGGAGTGGATGGAAAAATTCATGCAATTGACGATGTCATCGATGCGGGGAATTCAGGCATCGTCTTGCGCTTTATCTCCGCCATTGCCGCCCTCTCTTCCCAATACACCGTGATTAGTGGAGATCATTCGATACGCCATCAACGTCCCATGAAACCGTTACTGGATGCCTTGACTCAACTCGGAGCTTTTGCCATCTCCACCAAAGGAGATGGGTATGCCCCTGTGGTCATCAAGGGCCCTGTGACCCAACGCAAAACCACGATCCATGGGCAAGATTCTCAACCCGTATCGGCCCTGTTGATTGCCTCCGCTTTTATAGAGGGACCGATTGAGTTAAATGTCGTCGAACCCGGCGAAAAACCCTGGATTCTATTGACTTTAGACTGGTTTGACCGACTGGGGATTCGCTATGAAAATCGCGACTTCGTCCATTACAAAGTGTATGGAAAATGCCATTACAATGGCTTTGAATATACTGTACCGGGAGATTTAAGTACGGCAGCTTTTCCCCTTGCAGCGGCACTCCTGACGGATTCCGAACTCACCCTAAGTAACATCGACATGCAGGATCCTCAAGGCGACAAAGAGCTGATTTACGTCCTCCAAAAAATGGGAGCACGCATTCATATCGATGAACAGGCAAATACCGTGACCGTTCAAAGAAATGGAAAATTGCGTGGGATGGAAATCGATATCAACACATTTATCGATGCTGTTCCCATTTTAGCCGTCATTGCGTGCTATGCCGAAGGTGAGACAAGAATTATCAATGCCGCCGTCGCTCGGCAAAAGGAAATTGATCGGCTCCATGGGATAGCCATAGAGCTGCAAAAAATGGGGGCTCAGATTACAGAGTTGCCGGACGGATTGATCATCAAGCCTTCGCCCTTACAGGGAGCCCATGTATTTAGCCATCACGACCATCGCCTAGCGATGTCTCTCATGGTCGCTGCTCTTGGTGCACAAGGAAAAACCAAGATAGAAGATATCGAATGTGTGGATAAAACGTACCCCAATGTGGCAAAAGAATTCCAAGCATTAGGGGCAAACATCGAGATCACCCATGAGTGATAATATCATCTTATGCGGATTACCCGGCGTTGGTAAAACAGAAACAGCAAAGCGATTAGCCTCACAGCTAGGGTGGAAGCATGTGGAAACTGATGCCTGCTTAGAACAGTATTACCAATCCACATCAGGCAATAAGTTAACGTGCCGAGAAATCTATAAACAAGTCGGAGAAAATTCCTTCCGAGAACTCGAAAATAAAATGTTATCCCAGCTACTGGAGCTAAAAAAAAGCGTTATCTCCATAGGGGGAGGCACCCTTAACAATACTGCAAATGTGACAATATTAGAGGCTTTAGGTAAAATCGTGTATTTAAAAGGCGACCTTAAAATCATCTTCGAACGACTCATGCAAAAGGGAATACCCGCTTATTTAGATCCGCTTAACCTTTTTGAGTCATTCCAGAACATCGCCCAGCAGCGCCAACCGATTTATGAGTCCGTTGCCGATTTACATGTCGACATCGGGACCTTATCCCCTACCGAGATTGCGACAAAAATTATCAACGAAAGGAGGATGAACCGTGGCAGCTAATTCCTTTGGAACAATTTTTAGAATCACCACCTTTGGAGAATCCCATGGAAAAGCCATTGGTGTCGTGATCGATGGCTGTCCGGCTGGCTTAGAGATCAGCGATGAGGAGATCAATGCCGAGCTCATCATGCGCGCTCCCGGAAGAAATCCCTATACCACTCCGCGCAAGGAACCCGATATCGGAGAAATCCTCTCAGGAGTATTCGAAGGCAAAACGACAGGCGCGCCCATCTGCATCTTGATTCAAAATAAGGATGTGGATTCCAGCAAATATACCCCGATCAAAGACCTCTTGTTTCCAGGACATGCCAACTATACCTATTTGGAAAAGTATGGCATCTTTGACTACCGTGGAGGAGGCCGCTCATCGGCCCGTGAAACGGCTTGCAGAGTAGCTGCAGGGGCAATCGCAAAAAAAATTCTCAAGCATTACAACATTTCCGTTGCAGCCTATATCAAGCAAATCGGACCTATTACAGCAGAAATTGATTTCCCCAATATCCAACAGCTTCGGGAACGCACCTATCAGGATCCCGTCTTTTGTCCCGACCCCAAAGCTTCGGAAAAGATCATCGCCTGTTTAAAACAGGCTATGGAGGAAGGGGATTCCCTCGGAGGCGTCATTGAATTTATTGCATTATCACTCCCAGTAGGCCTAGGGGATCCCGTTTATGAAAAACTGGAGGCCAATTTAGCTAAAGCCATGATGAGCTTACCGGCCACAAAAGGCTTTGAAATCGGTTCCGGATTCCAAGCCGCTTCGATGAAAGGATCCGAGCACAACGACCTCTTTGTTGCCGATGGCGACCGCATAGAAACGAAAACAAACTTTGCCGGAGGTACGCTTGGAGGGATTTCAACGGGCATGCCCATCGTCGGCCGCGTGGCCTTCAAACCCACTGCAAGCATCAAAAAGCCGCAAGATACAGTCGACATCGAAGGGAAGCCGCAAGTCTTCCAACTTCCGGAAGGGTCCAGGCACGATCCCTGTGTCACTATCCGGGCAGTCCCCATCGTCGAAGCCATGGCAGCCATCACTTTAGTCGACGCCCTGCTCTATAACCGCTGTGTCAAGCTTTAACCCTGCATTTCGAGGCTGTCATTGCTTCAAATTCAGGTATTTGAGAAACTGAATGCATATCCATTCACCAGTAGACTTAAATCTAAAGTCCTTTCTTTCATGATTTATTCCTTGAGAAGCATTTTCACAATATTGGCCGGAATTAAATAGGCTGTGGCCATCGGACTACCATCCATTAATAAAGGGACGACTGAGTCATCAGCCACATATAAATTTTCGACTCCATAAACGGCTCCTGTGCTATCCACAACCCCGCCTTGGTTCAAAGGGGCCATGCGGCAATGACTTTGAAAATGCTCATTAGACTCAATATTATCTTTGATAAAGGTCGTTAACGCATGGATGTCAGTGAGAATGGCCGGATTGGGATAGATGAGTTGATACAGTGGATCAATGAGTTGCATGGCATCATTGATTTCTTGGATATAAATCTGAAAGCCTTGCTGCATCAACGTCAAATCCGCTGAGTTTGTAAACACTCCCAAATCGACAACAGGAGCGGAAAGGGGATCATTACTATTAATCGAAACAGATCCTCGGCTTTGCGTCTGGTTCAGGTCAAAGGATCCTAAAGTGATTCCAGGTATGGGATTGATGGTGGCTAACCTTAAAGCCCTAATCGTTGGATCACCCCCAGGTGCTGGCAGCCAGGAAATTTGAGAAAAGAGGCCAGAAGGAGGATCTAAAGGAGTATCCAAAGGATTTGAAGTCCAGATGGTGCGAATTCCGGGTTGGTCAGCCAAACCTTGTCCGACATTTGGATTGTCATAAACGACGGGGATTGAAAGAGAATTGAGCAACGCTGCAGGGCCTATTCCAGAGTGCATTAAGAAAGGGCTACTCCTCAGACCAGCACAAACGATCACTCCCTTCTTCGCATAGACCTTCTGAACTTTGCCTTTATGTAAGTACTCGACGCCAACCGCTTTATTTCCCTCCCATATCGTTCTCAGGGCAAAGCTCTCGAATAAGACGCGCAGTTTTCTGCAATTGACTCCAAATCCATCTGGAGTCATGACTTTGTCATTTAAGAAAGCGGTGGAGCTACTGACCCTGAGTTGTCCCTCATTTCCGCTGAGAGTATATTGAAACTGAGCGGAGACCCCAATAGGAGTTAGGGGATCATTATAATCTAATACGAAGGGCAGCCCGGTGGCAGCTATAACCCCTTGAGTGAATTTCTGCGACACCTGTGTAGGGTTAGGGGGCTGGAAAATATTCAAGGGTCCGTGATAGCCGCGGGCTGCAGGGTTTGTCGTTTGGCCATTGTAGTTTTCGAGCTCTTTATAAAGGGCTGTCACCCTCTCCACTGACCACATTGGGCCAGCAATTTCCTCCCATTGGGCAAAAAGCTGATCGGTTCCGCGGCAGTAGGCGCCCGCATTGACTGAAGAGGCTCCTCCTAAAGGAAGCGCCAGGATCCATTCTAAAAGACGATCATTGGCATCGACTTGAGGAGTTGTTTCTCCTCCAACATATAAGGGTGGCTCGGGAAATAGACCAGATCCTACGGTGATAGCCGCAAATTCAGAAAATTTAATTAAAGGGTCTTCTGTGAGATTTTCTCCAACATGAAGGGCAATCACGGATGTTTTACGGTCGTCCGTTAGTCTCTTGGCAACCAGGCCTCCTGCTGTGCCGACGCCCACAACGACATAGTCTGCCTTAGCTGGGGATTTGCCTTCTAGAATAGCTGTGGATAAGCACAAAAGGGTACATAATAGAACTCTAAACATACTTCCTCACTGTTAGATCTACCTTTCAAATAAGTTATTATGATCTTTGAGACTAGCTTTAACAGATGAACTTCATCTATGTCAACGCATCCATTAATTAATTGAAAAAATGCGACAAACTATCGAGCCCAGCTTTTTAGAATTTGCTTGAGTTGTTCAATTAAGGGAGACGATTTTGATCCAATTCTGAAATTTGATTAGATAATTCATGGCAAATCTATTATAATCATCTACCAAGCGTGGCCAAAATAATAAATTTGAACCACGCGTGGTGTAACAAATTTCGAATGAGAAAAAAAGATGGAACAGATTTGCCCCATTTCAGGTGAAACCCCTCTTGAAGAGAAAATCAATTATTGGACTCACTTTACAGGCCTCTTATTGAGTATTGGGGGAGCTTCGATCCTTGTGATTTGGACCTGTCTCGTAGGGGTTGTCTGGAATATTGTCGGTGCTTCGGTTTATAGTTTCACCCTAGTCGCGCTCTATGCTGCCTCGACTTATTATCACGGATCTCAGAACCTTGTGAGAAAGAGAAAGCTGAAAATCCTCGATCATTGCTGCATTTTTTTGCTGATAGCTGGAAGTTATACTCCCTTTGCATTGGGTCCCTTAAGAGAATATAACGGCTGGAAGCTTTTGACAATTGAATGGGCGATCGCTCTGTTTGGCATTGCGATCAAAATTGTCGCAATTGACCGCTTTCCCTATCTTTCGGTGCTAGCTTATCTTGTCATGGGATGGCTCATTACTTTCAATTTGCCCCTTCTCCTTGAAGTATTGCCTACCAAAACCCTTGTGTTGACGTTTGCCGGAGGACTTATCTACTCTTTCGGGACCGTCTTCTATTTATGGGAATCGCTTCGGTTCAATCATGGAATCTGGCATCTCTTCACCATGGCGGGCAGCTATTGCCATTATCAAGGCATCCTTGGCCTGCTTTAATCCTTTATCTAACAGATATGTCATAGTTCGAAATTTCTTGGTTCATCCTTGGAACGTTCAATCGGAAGATCAATTTCTGGAAAAGGGGCTTCCTTAAAAAAATCAATCAAGGACTGCTTTGGTTTTTTCATATGATCATATTCCTTCACTGACATGATGATCGCAATCGGATGACCGTTTTTTGTGATTAGCTGCGCCCCATCGTCCTGTGTTTTTTGCACGAGTTCTGAAAATCGAGCCTTCGCATTTTGAATGGACCAAGTCATGTCATCCGTTGTTTCATACCTAGATCTACTTTTAGGACCTTTTTGCGCCTTTCAAGCACGCGCGAAACTGCAATCAACACAGGCCTTGCGACCAATTGAGAAAGGATTTTTGCAACAAGGGCCCTGCCGATTCGGCCATTGCCGTCCTCGAAGGGATGAATGCTCTCAAAATAGACGTGCGCTATCGCAGCTCTTCCTAAAATAGACTCGGACATTGTCGGATGATTGAACCATTTCAGATACTGTTCCATCTCTTTTAACACCTGATTCGACGGCGGAGCTTCAAAATATATTCTAGGTCGGTCATATCGATTGGATACAATCTGCATAGGCTCTGAGTGTGAGCGGTAATGTCCCCGCTTTTCGATATATGAATACCGATCGCTGACAAAGAGCATCTCATGCCACTTCCACAACATCTCATGCGTGAAATGTGTTAACTTACAAGAAAGGAGGTATTAGATGACTGCTCATTCCGATCATTCCAGAATGACCTTAGATCTGCCTATTCAAGAGCACAAAAAGCTCAAAGCAATGGCTGCTTTTATGGGTATATCTTTAAAAGACCTCATTCTTACCTGTGTTAGAGAAAATTTGCTCGGTTCTAGTAATGAACCTAATGCAGAGACGATCAAAGCTTTTAAAGAAACTGACGAAGGAAAAGGATTAGTCCGTTGTGATGATTTCGATGACTTTGTCGCAAAGCTTGGCCTAAAATAATGCTTCACATCTCATATCGCACCAAATTTAAAAAAGAACTGAAACAGCAAGAAAAGCGGGGAAAAGACCTGAAAATTTATACATTGGCTATTATTTTGTCAATGCGGTTGGCTATTTTGGCAGGTCTACCATTTTTCGTTGGTAAGGGGCGTCAAAGGCTTTCCAGTCAATGGGAAATCCCCTCAAGTAGAGCAGCGCTAAGCTATCCATCACAAAAGGCCAGTCGTCGAAGCCTCGCTTCATGCTTGGCAGCCATAGGTATTTATCCCCAAGAAGACATTCCTTGCCCATGTCGACGAGAATCGGAGAGGGGCCCATCTCCAGAAAGACCTCGCAACCCTGCTCTTTGATCTGCTGCATCCCTTGGGCAAATTGGACGGGATTGCGAATATGCTTCACCCAATAGTCGGTATTGATCTCATTAGGACCTATCAGCTTACCCGTCAAATTCGAAATAAACCCGATTTTCGGAGGATTAAAGGTAAAGGTTGCAACGACCTTTCTAAACCCATCCAACATCGGATCCATTAACCGCGAATGCGAAGCATGGGACACATAAATTCTACGCTTTTTAAACCCCCTTTGAACAAAGACTTCGATCGCTTTCTCAATCTCTTCCTGTTTTCCAGAAAGGACAATTTGAGTGGGACCATTATAAGCCGCGATATCAAGCGTAATCCCCTTTTCCGCTAAAGTCCCTTTGACCGTCTTTTCATCGGCTAAGATGGCTACCATTCCACCCCCTGCTGGGAGCGCTTGCATTATGCGACCTCTTGCCACAATGAGCTTCAAACCCTCTTCCAAGCTCAAAATCCCCGCAGCGACCGCTGCCACATATTCCCCTGCACTATGGCCAATGGCAAAATTAGGCGTAATGCCCCAATTCTTCCAGAGCTCATAAAGCGCATATTCGAAGGCGAAAAGCGCAGGCTGCGTATTGCCAGTCTTATAAATTTCCTGATCTTGAAGAAGTTTGAATAAAGGCATTCCCAGTTCTTTATCCAAGATAGCTGCACATCGTTCCAGAGCCGCTTTAAAGACAGGCTGGCAGTCATAAACTTGTTTCCCCATGTTCGGGTATTGAGCCCCCTGACCTGTGAACATGAAGGCGATTTTAGAGGGTGTTGCTGGAGTTTTTGTAATCTTATATTCTCGGTTGCTCAATTTAGTTAAGAGTTGGTCTCGTGAATCGGCTACGATAGCCAAGCGATAATCAAAGTGCTCTCTACCTGTGTTAGCTGAGAAAGTAATATCAGAAAGCTGCGCCTCCGGATGCTCTTTGATAGAGTTGCGGTAGGCGTCCGCTAAGTCTTGCAATTCCTTTTCGCTCTTTGCTGAAAGAGCCAGCAAATGCAGGGGACGATCCGTTCCCTGAACTTTCTTTTCAATAGCTTGATTTGATACCATACCCTTATCCTTTTTTTGAGGAAGATGTTAACCTTATAATAACAATAAATTATTTTAATTCAAAAACTATTTCACTTCGGATATGGTGAAATTGATGTGGAGGTTTACCATGCCTAGTCCAAAGACCGACGATCTAGTTGCGAAAATCATGTCAGCTCCCCCTAAGACAATCACCCTCAAAACCCCCATTTCTGAGATCGCTCATCTATTTTCTGAGGGGAAACTTCACCATTTGCCCGTTGTTGAAGGCAAAAAACTCATTGGAATGATCAGCAACTTCGACCTCATGCGGGTCTGCTTCGACTGCTCCCTCGATGTGACCCACAAAAAATCGCTCTATAAAATCCTAGACCAGATCTTAGATGTCCAAGCGGTCATGACGCAAAATCCCATTAGCTTATCTTCTAGCGGCACAGTCCGCGAAGCCGCTGAAAAGCTCTGCACAGGAAAATACCATGCCCTGCCTATTGTAGACGATAATCAGGAATTGATAGGCATCGTCACCTCAAAAGACCTTATTGGTTATCTTCTCAAGCTTTACGCTTGAAATTCAATGCCCTTCCTCCAGAAAAAATCAAACACCCTATAGGGTAATATCCGACGAAAAAATAGCGCCACATGGGCAAAAGCACTCGATGGATAGCGCAGTTTATTCCGATTATCGCTTGCAGCTTTAAAGAGCGTTTTAGCAACCACTTCAGGAGGGACTGCGGATTCTCCCCCTTTCTTGTAGAAATCATTGAGCCTTTTCACATAGTCATCATAAGCATGAAGCCCTTCTTTCTCGAATAAATCGAGGGAGCGGTCGTAGAAATCGGTCTTGATGGGACCTGGCTCCACAAGTTTGACCCTAATATTAAACGGACGCAATTCAAATTGCAAAGCCTCAGTGAATCCCTCCACCGCCCATTTTGAGGCATGATAAATGCTGTAAATAGGGAAGGTCAGGCGGCCGCCTATGGAAGATACATTGATAATCGTCCCGCTTTTCTTCTCTCTGAAATAGGGCAAAATGGCCCTGGTGACATTCATGAGGCCAAAAACATTCGTCTCAAATTCTTTTCTTATTTTTTCTGGACTAGCCGCTTCAAAAGCCCCTACGGCTCCATAACCGGCATTATTGATGATGACATCTAGCGCTCCAAAATCCTTCAATGCTTGCTCTATGGCATCTTTAATGCTCTTTTCATCGGTGACATCTAACCGATAAACTTTGACATTTTCCTTATCTTTAAGCTCCATGTCTTTTTCGGGCGTGCGCATGGTTGCCGCAACATTCCATCCCTCGTCTGCAAAATATTTGGCAGCGGCAAGGCCTATCCCAGATGAAGTTCCTGTAATCAAAACCGTCTTTTTCATAGACACCTCCCTTTGCAAAATATATAAATATTATTATACTTAAATAGAACGATTAAATGAAATATTTATGACCATCCATAGCATAAATGAAAAAATTCACCTCGAGAGCGGCGGAAGGCAGCGCAAGTACCGCATCTTTGTTCCCGCATCCACAGAACATGTCGTTTCCTGGCCCCTTCTCTTCATGCTGCACGGCGAAGGCGGTACTGCGGATCACGCCGTCAAGGGTTATGGTTGGGTAGAAAAAGCGACCAAAGAATCCTTCATCGTCGTCTTTCCTGAAGCAACCCCCTTAGACCCCGACAAGCGTCCCAATTTCGTCGCTAACCCGACAGCCTGGAACGACCTAGAGGGAGGAACCAGAACTGTTGATGATATCGCCTTTTTGCGAGCTGTGATCGACGACGTTAGCAGAAAATTCCCCATCGATCCAAAGCGCATTTACTTTACCGGCTTTTCGAGGGGGGCTACGATGTCCTTCACCATCGGAGTCGTCCTCTCCGAAATCGTGGCTGCCATAGCAGCTGTCACAGGTTACTTGAGGGTCGATAATCCAAAGCCTGCCCGCCCCATGTCGCTTCTTCTCATCACCGGTAGCGCCGATCCAGTCAATCCCCTCAACGGAGGCATGGGGAAAAAGAATCCATGGCATTCCGCAGAAGTGAAAAGACCGCCGCTAAAACAGGCAGCAGAGGTATGGGCGCAATTGATCGGAGCCGACCCCAACAATCCCTCAATCGAAGAGCAGGGAGGCGTCAAAACCTTTCATTATGGCCCTGGAACCACAGGGAAAGAGGTCATCTATAAGATTGTCGAAGGGCAAGGCCATGAATGGCCAGGCGTCCCGCGCGCCGTTCCGGAGGAACTCACAGGCAAAACCGTCATGTCGTTTAATGCCAACGATGTCATCTGGGATTTCCTCAAAGACCAAAGGCTTTAGGAAAGAATACAGAATTAGTTGAGGCGTACGAGACCCAGGGCCGAAGGCCCGGCAGTTGTATAGCCCAGGCCGCAAGGCCTGGGTAGAATGGTTTTATGGAAGATGAGGACCAAAGGTCCGGCACAAATGTCTCCCGTATTAGTGCCGGACCTTCGGTCCTCGTCTCACACGGCCATCTAAACCCAGGCCTTGCGGCCTGGGCTATACAACTGCCGGGCCTTCGGCCCTGGGTCTTGCAAGCCTCATTCTGTATTCTGAATTCTGAATTCTTACTTCCGGCGTTCGCTAATGAGGTTTGCCACCAACGCGTTCCAACCGGTATGGTGGGACGCGCCCAAGCCCTGGCCGGTTTCAGCGTGGTAATATTCATAGAAAAGGAGATGGGACATCCAATGAGGATCGTGCAAATAGGGAAATTGGGCTCCCCAAAATGGCCTAAAGCCTTCTTTATTGGGAAGGAAAAGGGATATTAAGCGTTCCCGAAACCCTTTTGCAATTTCGGCTATGTCTACAGGGGGTTCTTGGGGATTTTGGATGATAATTTCCTCTTTATAGACTTCGGAAAATTTCTTTAATGCTTCGATAAAGAGATAAGTGGTCGGCATCCAAATCGGCCCTCGCCAGTTGGAATTTCCCCCTTTGATTTTAGTTAAAGAATGACCAGGTTCATAGCCGACTTTCCATTCTTGAAAACTAAATGGATGCTTCTCATGAAACTTCGAAAGGCTCCTTAAGCCATAGGGAGAGCGAAATTCTTCCGGATTCCAGACGTACCTCAAAACATCTGTCAATTGTTTTCGGTTCACTAAACTAAAAAGATAAAGATCCTCTTTTTCAAAAATGCAATCCTGAATCAAGTCTTGTTTCTTCTCCATGAACCAATGAAAATTCTGATTAAATAGACGAAATGGCGCCAGCTCTTCCTTTTTGATTATTTCTGTAGCATACAAGGGAATCAGCCCCACTAGGGAGCGCACGCGGAATTTCGAAAATCTTCCATCGGGATAGGATAAGACATCATAAAAAAAGCAACCAGAGCTGCTCTTTTGCAAATTCAAGGTCAATAAGTGCCAAAATTATCGTATGGAAAGCCAAATCCCATGCAGCAAACCAGGGAAATTCCCATTTGTCAGGCATGGACAAGATGCGCATGGAATTCAGGTGACGCCAATGAATGTTGCGCAAATGAAGCCGTGACTTAGGTGGAGGATTCCGAGGATCATCCCCGTCCAGCCATCGATCGACATCGAACAAGTAGATCTGCTTGTTCCACAGAACCCCTGCAAAGGCCTGCCTTTGAATTCTCCGCTCCTCTTCCGTCGCTCCCTTAGGATGAATCTGCGCATAAAACTGGTCTGCTTCCGATTTTCTTAAGTCGATGATTCTGTCCACATCGGCAAGAGGATCTTTGATTACTTCTGGAGTTAGACGCAAAGTAAGCTTCACAGATCCATTGGGAGGAATTGTATAGGCATAATTCAGGCATGCCTTAGTCCCTATTTTTTTTGGATTGACGGTTTTCTCCCCTTTTATCACAGCCCAATGAATCCCATCCTTGGTATAGGGCACTCCTGGCAACGCATTTTCATTATCGGTAAATAGCGCCTCGCCATTTGCAGGCCCATACAGATATCTTTTCCCTAGATGGTAATCAAAAGCTAAAGAAGAGGGAGAAAGTAGAGCCGAATCATCTCCAACCAAACAGAGATTCCCCGAATCTTGCATCTCCTGAGTGATTTTCGGCTGTGCAAGAGGCCGTTCACCCCAACACCACTGATTCCTAAACCATATCTGAGGTAAAATATGCAAAGGAGCCGCATTAGGTCCCCTGTTAAATGCCTGAATGCGGATGCAAATATCCTCTGGAGAGGCTTTGGCATATTCGATGAAAATGTCAAAATAACGGCTTTCATCAAAAATTCCGGTGTCTATTAACTCATATTCGGGATCTTCGCTGCCTAAATTCTCATTCACTTCGATTAATTGTTTATAGGGAAATGCGCTCTGAGGATACTTATAAAGGTATTTCATGTAAGAATGGGTAGGGGTCCCATCCAGATAAAAATAACATTCCTTAACATCTTCGCCATGATTGCCCTGCAAGCCATTGAGACCGAAAAGGCGCTCTTTTAACAGAGGGTCTTTTTCATTCCAAAATGCTGGTGAGAATGCGAGAACTTGATATCTATCACACCATCCGGCGATGCCATCTTCTCCCCAGCGATACACCCTTTTATGGGCATCTTCAAAAGGAAAATAGTTCCAAACATCGCCGTCCGTGCTATAATCCTCCCTGACGGTCCCCCAGGAACGCTCGGCAAGATAGGGACCCCACTTCTGCCAAGGAGGAACATCGCCTTGAATAAGTTCAGAAAGGCGACGCTGTTCTTCGCTTTCCATGTTCATCCCTTAATATGTCTCAGGATTTGCAAAGTCGAAGCATTGCCCTTTTTTGACAAAGCCTCGGAAACCCTCTTTGCGTGCATCAGGCAAGGAACCAGGATTATAGTGATAGAGCCACATTTTCTTTTTGATAGAAGGATCTAAAGTCTTCAATTCATCATAATGCGCATGCACTTCGCTTTTGGGATTACCGGTCTCACAATCTTGAAAAATGACATCAGCCATTTTATAAAAATCGGCCAGCTGATGTGGAGTAAATTGCGTATCTGTTGTCAAAAACACCGTTTTGTTGTCGGCTGAAAAGATGAGTCCATAGCTAGGAACTATCATAAAGCCTGAAATCACATGCACAGTCTGTATAATTTTAATATTCAATCCATTCCAGGTGAATTCCCCATTATTTGGAATGCTCTGAATTTGAAAATAAGTAGATAAATCTGCCTCTACCCCTTGCAAGGAGCTCAAACCGCCAGCAAGAACTTTGTTCCACAAAACATGAGGGAGGTTCTCAGAGATATATAGAACTGGTCGTTCACAGCTCTTATCAAATTTTCGACAAAAGGCTAGCCATTCTAACCCTCCAGCGTGATCAGCATGAAGATGGCTGATGTAAACTTGATTGATATCTTTATAAGTCAACCCGAGTTCATACAAAGCAAACCGGGCGTCAGAACCACAATCGATCAACAGACGCTCTTTTTTCTCATTTTCGAGTAGCATATTGGACTGAAAGTTATTCGCTCCTATGGTAAATGCAGATCCGCTGCCTAAAAAAATGAGTTTCATGCGTTTCCTATACTAAACACTTCAATTTTTTATTATAACAAATGATCAGATTTTTAAGAACTAATCTGAGATGGCTACAGTCGCAAAGTAGTGGTCGCGAGGAGCAAATGCGACACCCAAACAGGCCAATTGAGTGGAGTGATCAATGATTTTGCCATACAGGCGATTGTCCTGGGAAAAGTGCTGCTCAAACTCAATGGCATTCAATCCATCCCGCATCCCTACCCCTGTCCATTTTAAATAAGCCTCTTTGGTCGTCCAAGTCTTGAAGAAATATTCGCTCTGTTCCTGCTTGTGCATTAGGCTTTCGAACTCTTCTCGTTCTTTCGGTGAGAATTCTCTTTGGACAATATGATCCATAGTTTCGATTGAACGGATATATTCGACATCAATTCCCACCTCATCCTGAAGCGCTACTGCAAATAGGATGAGGTTTTTCGAATGGGAAATGTTGAACTGAATCGGCTCTACAGCATTCGCAAGAAAGGGTTTTCCCTTCGCTCCCCTCCTAAATTTAAATTCAGTAGGAGCTATGGAAGTATAAAGGCTTAGAATCTTGCGAATGTAGGCTTGTGCTAGAACAAAACTATTCTTATCTTTAGGGAAAACAAAAGCTTCAGCTCTTTTTCTTTCTATTTCGGTCAGAAGGGGTAAATATTCCTCTACTTGCAGATGCTCAAGGGACTCAGCATGCAATTGCCAGATATGGACAGCGGCACGCGATAAAGGGGGAATATTTTTTTGGGGATCTTCTCTAGGTGTAATGTCAAAAAATTCCAACTTAAGCATATGATCCTCATCCTAATAACAATTATAAACATTAATAAATTAAAAAGAATTGAATAAAATCACAATCCTGATTATTATTGTTAAACCGATTTAATACACGAGACAAAAGTGCAAGCGTCATTAGATCCAAAAAAAAATCTGACAATCTCTACCGAAGGTTTACAGCCCACATCTCCAGTGAGTGTCGTGGTCTGTGATAGTCAGCGAAACTCTGTTATCCCCTGTGGAAATTCGCCAGAAGAGCAGCAACTCTCACGCTTTTATGCGGATCAGCTGATTAATCCCTTTGGATATATCGACTTTTCACGAATCCCTGCGATCACAATCCCCGCTTTTACCCTGGAGATGGCCCTTCCACTGCGCACCTTTTTCTGCACCCCTTATAAGCTACAGGGCATTCTCACACCAGATCAGAAAAAGAAAATCGTGGCTGCTATCAACTCGCCAAAATTTAGGAAAGAGAATCAAAATCTATCCGATGCCAAGATCGAGAAATTTTTAAGGCACCATTACTTGCAAAATTTGAATAAAGAAAGCGCCTTTTCCCATGAGATTACTCCGGGACGCCTGATGCTGCGCCAATTGGAGCGGGGCCATTTAGAACAATTCATTCTCCGCGGGGGGCGATTGCGCCAATTACTATTGCCCTGGTTTGAATTGGTCATCCAAAGGAACATGGATCCCTCTTTCACATTAGCCCCAAAGAAACGTTCTCAACTAGCAACTGATCCCCCAGATTGGGACTTTGTCTTATACTTTCCATCAGCTGAACATCTCGATCTCCTGAAATTAAATGATGCCATGATGCAGGATGTCTGTGAGTGCATTTTTGGCAAAGCAGATGCCGATCTCGCTCCCTTGTATCTCCTACTGACCCAGCATATGGCGTGCAAATTTGTCTCTTACTTTCCAGAGGGCAAATCCCAAAACTGCTTGACGATAGGAAAAGGGTTTGAAATAGTCACCAGCAATCAGCCGAACTATAAAATGGCATTTTCCTATCAATTCTTCGAGTTGACAATTTCTAAATTTGGACTCAAGCAATGGTTGGAACAACCTACCCGCCCAGTTGCGGAAATAGAAAGCCATTTGAGGCTGAATATCACTCCTGAAACATACCGCATAGGCTTGCAAAGCACTTTTGACATTGTTTTCGGATTCCTGCACGAAGAAAGGGATTTTGGGAAGGAAAAAGATTTTGCCCTCTATCACAATTGGTTGACTAAAGGCTATCGTAGCCCTCAAAACCTTTCTAGGGCGTTGGTGAATCATTTAATCAAAAGCTATTTTCCGCGACTCATTTCACAGGGGAAAAAAGCAGGCCTAGACGATCTCCTCATCCAGTGCCATAGAGCCCACCATAAAAATGACCTGCAAGCTTTAAGGGCATTGGTGATCAACGCTTTCTTGACATTGAGAAGAAATGCAGATGCCCTTCACCCCTATGCAAACACATCAAAAGACATGGGGGATGAAATAATCAAGGAAAGCTGGAAAGGAATTAAGTCGGCAATAGCCCTGGTTATCCCCAAAACAGCCGAAACGCTTCTAGATCGCCTCATTCTTATGCTGGATCGCGACATCGCCTATTTCGACCTGGCCTTGTCCGCATTGGAATTGTTCAGCTTCATACAAGCTTGCGCTACATCAAACCCGGACGCCCCTCTCTCCGTCGATTTATCCTCTCATGAGGGTAGGGCCGTCTTGCAAGTAAATGCACAGAAGACACTCATTCTTCCCTGCGATCCATTAACTGCTTTGACGACTTTCGAGAAACTCTGGTCTTCCCGTACCTTACACTCCTCCGCGATGCAGATGCTGCAAACAACTTGTGAACAATTTCTCGATGGCTTCGTATTAGACCCCAACAACCAGATAAAAAGGAATGAACCACTCCTAGGCATCCCATGGCCTCTATTAGAGAATGCCGCCTTGCGCCTTTGCAATTCGAACGATAGGCTAGTCAAAACAATCGGCTATCATCTTCTACTGGTATCTCCTCACTTGATTCTCGACAGGATCCGTTATTTTCTCCACCTTCGTACCGCAACAAATCATACCTGTTTTGCCCAGAATTTGCAGATCTCCTTCGCTTCGACACCCTATGCTGAACCTATTCAACGGGCGTTGAATCAAATGGGGGGCGAAACTCCGGAAAACCAGGTTTCCTCGTTCATCGCTTTGTTGATGTGCTCGGACCACCCCGAGTTAAAGCGGCAAGCCTATTCCCTCTGGAAATATGCGCTTGAGTCTACCCCCGATCCTCCAGAAAGAGCCCACCTGGGCGAGCAAGTCCTTCAATGGCTATTGCCTTTTGATTTCAACTTGGCTTTAAAGACATTCTCCGATCTGCAAGAAACGCGCTGTTTTAGCCAACAACAGGAACGCAAACAATTTCAAGACATTCTCAACACTGCCTTTGCACGGCAAAGAGACCCAGCGATGATTGGGAATATCTCTCTTTTGGGGAAAGCAGCAACAGAAATTCTGGCTAGCGAGCCACAACAAGAGGCACCGGTTAAACGGAGGGGAAATCCAAAAAAGCATGCCCCCAGAGCCCCAGCGCAAGAGACATTTACTTGGAATTGCGCTCAAGCATTAAACTGGCTGATCCTCAAGATATTTGAAAATCCAACCGAAGAGGCTTTCGTGCTGCTATCCAATGCTACCCGCGCAAGAGCCATTCCCCCTAACAATGGTACAGCTGCATCTCTTTGGCTAAAATGTTTCGAAAAACTCGTGACACACCCTTCCAGAAATATGCAGGTCATTGCAAGGCTCTGGGAAGAAGCTGCAGCACTCAAAATCAGAATGTTGGAAGGCGAGATCCCAAACAGGGTAGCCCTAGTAGCTTCCCTTTACATTAGTCTCCCTATCCTTCAAAATCCAGCCACTATCGCCATCTTTGAAAGCCTTTTGGAATCCATGTGTCAGGAGCAAGGAGAAAACACGCCTTCAGCCGACCTTGCAACAGTAGCTAAAAACTATTTAGATGGGCTTTTATTAGAAAAGCGTAGAGAAGAGGCATTGCGCTGGCTAGACAATGTCTTCAAAAGGGTTTTACCTCGGGAATGCAGAACAGACTATTGCCTCCGCATTCTTGAACTAGAATTTGAAGCCAAAAACATCACGACCATTATTACGCTATTAAAAAGACCAGACTTTCCATCTCGTGATCAAAGCAGACAAATCGGAAGGCTATTATCACTCTGTTCAGAAAACACAGAACGCACTCTATTGTTAGATGTCCTAGCATTGGCTTTAAATAGCCTGAAAGGACAAGAAACTCCTGACGATCTATTCATCGTGCAGATTTTGAACCTCCTCAAAATTATCTTGGGCCGCCTCTATTCTCCCCAAATGTCCCTTCCAAAACAAATTAAAGAAGAAGTCCAGAATGGCTTCTCAATCCTTTTAAAAGCCCTTAAAAGAGGAAATCACCCTGAAGAAGTCATCCAGCTTATCCATCTCATGCACCTGCAAGGTTTGCTGCCAGCTTTAGAAGGCGAAAATTGCCAGATTTTCATTGGGTCCTGCAAAGGATGCTTAAACAACAGTCCTTCACCCCAGCTTATATCTAGTATTGATGAGATTCTGAATGCTTTAAAATACTTCGAGGGCGCCCATCCCACTGTCAGCATCGAAGAACAAGTGGAAGTTTATGGAATGCTGTCTTCAGCTATGCCAAGAACATCCCGGGCATTCGACTGGATGCTTCGTTCCCTATCCCTGGTAGCAAGGGCAACTTCACCTGTGCCAGCTGCTCCCTCCTCGGCTTCCATTGCCCAATGCGCCTCTGACTTTCGCTTGCATTGCGATGTCTTT
Organism: uncultured Parachlamydiaceae bacterium; assembly: GCA_963801335.1. GTDB lineage: Bacteria > Chlamydiota > Chlamydiia > Chlamydiales > Parachlamydiaceae > CAWDEQ01. The sequence continues at coordinate 640,511 of CAWDEQ010000001.1, forward strand.
CCTCTCTTGATCCAGGCTTTTTCCTGCCCAGGCTACCATTCTGATCCCATTCTTAACCGAGAATGTTGCTCTCTGGTAGGTCAAGAAGGCTATGCAGAAAGATCTGCCCGAATCCTCATCGATCATTCAAACCGCGTGATAAGCGAAGAAAATACGCTCAATGGTTCAGTGGAAAAGACTGTCTCTGAGCTCATAATGAATGCAAATGAAACGCGGCTGCGCTTAGCGTATGATGTCATGCTGCGCTATGCTTTATCCCCTGACCTCGTCGGCAAGATCTTTCATGCCATTAATACAGCACAAAATGCGACTGCTTTTAAAAACGAACTCTGGAATATCTATCAAGCAACTCAACTCATACGAGGAAAATATCCACCCTCTATCAAAGGATATATGCTGATTAAAATAGCGGATATTTTAAGAAAGCTAAATAGTCCAGCCCTCTACCAGATTTTGTTAGCCCATGAAACCTTTATCCCCCTATTTACCGATGAAGCTTCTCAGGATATTCATTTATTTTTATTTATTCTCATTATAGGCAGCTCGGAATGGATAGCGGAACAGGTACCCCAAAAACAGCAGTCTGAGAGATTCCTGGAAATTCTGGCCCTGAGAAAGCAATATCTAACAAGGCTGCAGCAAGATCCGGAGAATTTAAATGAGATGAATTATCAGCTGCTCATGATCCTGGCTAATAGGCCTCATGGTCTCCTTGTTCCTTGTACCCATGAACTGGCAAGGGAGTATTTTCAAGCAAATGAACAAAACTTAGATGCCATTAAAAAATGTATACAAGAGTTACTCACCTTGCTGAGCGACCAATTTCCATACCTTTCTTTCACACTCTATCTAATCCAAGAAATGCGCCGCCTTCTGGCAGCAAAGCGCAATATCATATTCCTCCTCTTCCACCTATACAAACAAAACGATCCAGAGATTCTGCAAGAAGCGGCTAAAACCCTCAAGGTATTAATGGATCATCATACACCCCCAGATCCTATCGATGCTACAATGAGTTTAACAGTCAAAAATATTTTAGTTTTTTCCTTTTTTTGGGGGAAGAATACGTTGCCGGAGGATGCAGCCATAGTCCTTCAACACCCACAGATCAAGAAGTGGCTGACCAAAAAAAATCACGCAGAAGTCATGGGCCCTTATCTCTTGATGCTTTTAGCTTTTGCAAATCGTGAACGACAAATTGAAAGGCATAGTGCATTTGTTCAATCTTTTACGGATAACCTTGAGGTCTTGTCTGAAGATGAACTTACTTTGGTATGCTGTTGGGAAAGGGCCCTGGAAGCCCGCCTTCAAATCTTTTATGATAATATCCCTCCCGAAGAACGCAATCCCGATACAAGCACTGCCCAATCACAGCAAGCAGTGCTGGAAAAGTTATTAGAATTGCGCAAATGGATAGAGCAATTCTTAAGGCTGACAACCCAACTCACTGTTAACCTGGAAGCACCCCTCTCTCCAAAAGAAGAGCAAGAGCGGATCAAACAATTCTTTCAAAATATATCTAACTTAATTGACGTTGCAGAATCACCACAAGTTCTCTTTAATAATCTGACGAGCATCATACAAAGGGATATTACTAATGCGAATAAGGAAAAGAAAAACCCTGCCCAACAAGGACTCGTGCAACTCGAATTTCCAAATGATGTGCTTCGCCAACGATTCTTTAAATTGCAAAAATTGCTGCTGTTAGTGATATTAAGATCTCATCCGCCAATCCTCCTAATAGCAAAGCGACTTTTGATTTATGCTGAAGTGGAAATCCGCATTTTAATGTCTCACTTTCCTGAAAAAACTGAAGACCTGATGGAACTAATCGAAGCCTTTGTTTTTACTCATTCTGAGCATTTCCTCGAAGCGCCAACCCCAGCCATCTTCCATAACTTCATGAACAAAGCTCTGGAAAGCATGCCTCTACTGTTGAGGAACCATCCAAAGCGCATTTTCTCCATTCTCTTATTCCTTTATCCAAGAGAGTTTGCCTTTCCCAGGCTATCAACAAGTGAGATGCAGGAAGTCACCTGTCAAACGGCCCTTAAACTCACTCAGCCAACACAACACAATAGTATTTGGACAAAAAGGGCCTGCGATATCCTCAACTCTGTTCCAGCCTCTCTGATGTTACAAACTCCTCCTCAGTTAACGCTCTGTTACAAACGCTTAATCGACGCCATGTGCAGCGATCCTTTTCATATGTTTCAATGTCGCGTTGTGCATCTTGAAAGGTTAAATTCTGTGAGTGTGCCTTTAGCTCTATTTAATTTTATTGGTTGCCAGCTCCTTGATGAAAGCTTTCTGTTTGCAATGTATAAAGATAAAGATGTTAAAAAGGCTCAAATGTGGACAAGAATCGGTTTCGATATTTACGTCTATTATTTGGAAGCTCTCATGATAATCGAAGCCGTGGCAACCACGAGGGACTTTGATTTGCCCAAACGAGGAATTGAATTCTTAGAAAAAGTGTGTAACAAATTAGATATAGAACCCTATTATGAAGATTTGATCCCAGTGGTCATCAAGCTATCGAACATCCTCTTGAAGGCTATAGCCTCCTCCGAGGATCCTGAAAAAGCCGCGAGACATTATGATCTTTGCTCCTTCTTTTTGCTTCGTTTGAAAAAACTGACCACGTCAGCAAAAATGGCACGCGTCAATCTGATCGGCGAATGGACTAGGCAGCTGGTCAATCTGAACATTCGCGCCATTACTGCAATTTGCCAAGATAGATATATGCGGTATGCAAAAGAACTCGGCTTGGAACAAGAATTCAATCAAAAGCATCATTCTATCTTACAGCTGTTCCCGCGCTGAGTTGTATATTTTACCACTGAGATCAGTGAGATCACTGAGAAGGTCTGAGATCACTGAGAGGGTCTGAGATGGGGAGAGCTTTGAAAAATGCTTAAATATAACAGTCAACCCAAGTTGTATACGCCTCAATTTTCTCAAATCTTCTCACTGATCTCAGACCCTCTCAGTGATCTCAGTGATCTCAGTGGTTAATTATACAAGAGGTCTCGATCTGTTTTTTGTTGCGGATTTTTTTTGTGGTTCATATGATCCGGTTCCTATGACAACGCCACCCATTTCGCGCGGAGGATGCGCCCGAGAAAGTGTACTGGCCTCAAGCTCTTCAAGTCCCAGGCACCTGGAGCCAGCAATCAAAAGCTCTCGGATCGTTGGCAGCCTTGAGGAAGATGAACTCTTTGCCCAACTCTATCAGGATCATAAAATTGATGCTGAAGGCCGTATCAATCCGGACATTTGTCCCATCCCTCAAAAGTTCTTGATCCACTCGGCAGCCATTCAAATTATACGCACATTTTTCACTACTCCTTTTCCTGTTGTGGCCTATCTCAATAATGCCAGCAAAAGAGAAATCAAAGCGGATCTAGCAAAACTCAATCCTACCCCAGACTTACAGAGCTTTTTAGCTTTGCCCTTGTTGCAGGAAGATCCCGAAGATCAAGTCACCCAATTAAGGACATCGATTATTCCTGCCGCCTATTTCTTAAAGCTATGCCGGAATCAGAACTGCCGTTCTTTTAAACTCTTTGGAGGAGAAAGCCGCCGCGCTTTAGCAGGTACTTTTCTCGAAATGCTGAAATTTGCTTTTAAGCAGCCTCTCCCATTTTCAGAGCAGAAGTTTGGGAAACTCCTGCAGAAGTGTCCCGATTGGGATTTCATTTTTCCAGTGGAAGGAAAAAGCTTTGATGAATTGCGTGACATCAATGAATCGATCATCCAAGAGTTCTGCCAAAGCATCTTTGGTTTAAGCGATCCAAAACATTTTAACTATTACCGACTCGTGGTTCGCAGAGTGCTTTGCAAAGCGCATGAGAACTTTAGCGGAGACTCATTCAGCACAGGAATTACACTCTGCAATGGAATCGACGATAAAATCGATTTAAACTTTAGTCCAAAAAAAGTCCACGATGACATTTTTACCCTCTATACGCCTGGAATTTGGATCTCTACCACCCTTTTAGAGCAATGGCTGAACCCTTCTCCCCATTCCTCTCCCCATCATGAGAGCGCCCAGATGACTCTAGCTTTAGAGAATAGTCCTCGCGATAACTGCCTGCAAGCGGGGTTTGATATTCTCTTTGATATCTTGCGGCGAACCCGCAACCCAGATCTATCCTCCAACCCGAGGATCTTCATCAAGCACGTGTCCTACATTGCGGGTGGGATGCGCAGTTTCGATCCGACACCTGTCGACCCCTATGTCCAATCCCTATTACAGTATTGCCGGAATAATCAAACAGAACTCCATCAAACGCTAGCAACGCTCATCCTGGATTGGCTTTCCCAACACCATCCAGGAAACCACAGAGCTTTGTTAGCGATGATTATCAATTTTTCGGTTTTGTTAGTTAAAACCCAGGAAGGCATCCTCGAAAAGCTTATTAAAGTGCTAGAGCCTGAATACCTGTCAAAAGCGGAAAGCTCCGAAGAGAAGGGTCTTTTTGAATGGATTGCCCTGGCCTTGAGCGCGGGGACGCCGGTTGCTATCATCATTGCTTTATTACAGGCAGCTTCCTTTCTCTCTCTCCTTGCTGATCCTTCTACATCTCGGGCTCAACTGCGCGAACACGAAAAAAAACCGGCAATTCAACTCATCGATACCTTCGCCATTATGCTGCATTTTTTGCCTGAAGAAGCCCTTCAATTGCTTTTAGAATTTCTAAAAGAGCGAAGGGATCTGCATCATCTTGTTTCCCTTGGACAATACCTTCTTCATCCGCTAAAATTCGACTGCGCTAGTCTTTCCGGCCTTAAGCGCAACCACCAGCATGTCAAACTAGATCTCAATCGCTTGTCGATTCTCGGCACTGAAATGATTGTCCAACCTGATCTCCTGTTGCAAAGCTTAGGATACTCCCTGCTATTGGCCCTTCAAATGCTCGAGAGCCATATGGAAAGCCTGCCCACCCTCCTCGCCCATCTTCCCAGAATCATCCAATCACAACGCAATTCATTTCTGGTTCTGGACAATTTAAGGAATGTCATCGCCCAATCTCCATTTCGATCCCTCACCACTGCAGGGGGAGCCTTAGAAAATGTCACAGCCCTTATCGCGCGCAACCACATAACGCCGCAACGCTTGGAAGTCGAATGGTTGTTGCTATTGGCAGACACTGCCGATCCTAAGCTTACTCCTGTGGCTGTACGGGAATGGGAAAAGCTATCGAAAGAATGGCCCCCAGCAGAACGATCACAGGCGAGGAAAAGCCTTTCGGAAATCCTCCTGAAGTCTCAGGCTTCTTATGCCTTGAGACTCATTGTAAATCATACAGATCCTCCCGAAGATGAGGATTGGCATACCTTTAGCAAAGTACTCAGAGCCTGTATGCAAAGCCATTCAAAATCCTCGAATGGATCCATGGCAACACTCTTCCTGCAAGCGGTCAGATACGTTGTGGCTAACTGTCGAGAGTCCACGACTATTCCTGAAATTGCCTGGGTTGTTCAGGAAATAGCCAAAGCCTATCCCGATCAATTGGCAGATATGTTGCCGCTTCTCGATGAGAATGATCCCAAGACAGGGGAATTAATCCTCAGCAGTTGTCAATCCCTTCTGAAGCAGCCAAACAGAGGCTACATCAAAGCGCTCGAACTTTGGAATAGACCTGAAGCGCAAAATGCCGTCAAAGGATCCATGAGAAGGGAATTCATCGAAAAGCTATCTCAGCAATTGGCCCCCCACTCCCATCCTGCACGGGTCAGTGTCAGGCTGGAAGCAATAGAAATAGATTTCCGCGAAGGGAGAAATCCAGAAGTCAAAGAGGAACTTTTAACGTTGTGGAATCAAGCTTCCTTGCGAGAGCGTAGGCGCATTCTTCGGCTTGGAGAATTCCTCTTAGGGCAGGGGCTTTCTGATATTAATGCCATGAATGAAGCCAGAAGGAGAAGGGAAAGTCCTGCATTCATTTCCCTTTTAGAATTCAACCTGATTCTTTTTCAAAGATTGGGAAAAATTCAGGCCACAAAAACCCATGTAAAGAACACTCTTGCCTTATTGACCAATATTCTTAAAGATCATGGAATAGGTGATCACCCCCTTCCAAACGCATTCTATTCGGCTATCATGAGGGGACATTTACAGCTTCTCATCCATATGGCTAAGATGTCTCTTTATGCAGAACTAATCGATTATCTTAAGCTTTTGATTAACCATAAATTATCCCCTCAGAATAGTGAGAGGAGTCTCCAATACATTTTGTTTTCTATCCACAATTTTTTGCAAACGAGGGTAGATCAGCCTGGAAAGATTGCGGATTGCGATTTCATCCTATCCAGTATCCACTGGCCTGAGCTATCTCCAAGAGCTTCTTCTTTAAGAGCCAAAGTGACCGCGCAATTGCTTGATCGACTGACATCCTCCCCAATAGCCGCCGCCAGCGCAGATCGTACCTATTACTGGATCCAGCAACTCACACGGCAGCAAGGATACTCTCAAGATCGACTAATCAAGTGGAGTGAAATTCTTATCCCTATACTGCTAGCCACGCCGATCCAAGAAAATCTCATCAAGATAGTCGCTCTTTTACGATCCCTTGCCATCGCCAATGGAACTCTTTGGAGCACAGTTTTAGAGGCTATAGCAGCAACAGCAAGTCAGACGGTCAGACGCCAGGCCTGGGAGCTGTTTGAACTCTCGGTCAGCCGGCAGAGTTACTCCAATCGTCCAGAACTATATGAAAATGGCTGCATCCATGCCCTAAATAGTTTAAGAGACTGCCATGAAGGAACATTTGTCAATCTTCTCAAAAGATTTACAGAACTGCTTCTTCCTTGCGATCCCACATCTTCACGCCGTTTTCTCATTGTTCAAATCCTATTTCAAGGAGCAGTCGAATACGCGTTGAAATTAAAAAATCCGGACTCTCAAGTCAGTATCGAGAGATGGTTGGAGTGGCGTCAACAACAAGAGGCATTTCTCAGCGGCGAAAAAGCCAGTTCCTATCGCGCAGCGATGGATGGCACCCTCATCCCTGCTTGTGCCGCACAGGGAAATCTCAGTCTCTTTTTAAAAGGGTTAGACTTCTTGAAAAAAGTAGCCTGTTTAAACGATGAATCCACAATAGAAAACTGGATAAATGCCATCCTGGAGGCCATATCCCACTTGAAGGGTAAAGGCAAAACCCAGGAACTGCTCGCTGCCCTTTGTCTAGCACTCCCAGACTCTACGGCGGTTCCTTTCAATCGATTTATCCTTGTAGAGGCATGCTGTTCCCACTCTTCCCCAGAGGTCAATTTAGCTGGATTCCGCCTCCTACAAGCCATTCTCAGCAGAAAACCGGGACCCCAACCCCCAAGCAATAGAAAATTCGGAGCCACTTTACTCCAAAATATGTTCCATGCGAATACCCACACCCAAATTGATAGAGAGGTAATCAATCTGCTCAAGCTATCGACCCTTCCCCTTTGGTTTGATGAAAAAACAATAGCTCTCCTCTGGGCAGGCGCCTTGCGCGTGGCTTTCCGAACCTCTGCGCCTGATGCCCTTTCCCTTTTTTGCGAACACTATCCGAAGGCAAAAAGCGGCGGAGATCCTTCAGTGATTTGGCTGAAACGGATATTGGATATCCTAATACCCGAATTGGAAGGAGACAACATTGAACTATTCAATCAACGGATCAATCAAGTGATGCCATTGCTCTTTGGTTATCCATCAGCAAATCCTTCTATTCCTGGGATTGATACAACTTTGCTAAAGCCTCCAGAAAATAGCGAAGAGCAAAAAGAGGGCCCTCCTATAACCGCCTCTTCGGTAGACGAGGCCACCCGCATGATCTTTCTGCATGATCCTACGCTTCTTTTCGAATTTTTTGTGGAATCAAATGAAGAATCTCTGCAAAAACTCCATCAGAATATATCAACTAGTTTTCAAGCCCACATCACATCGGATATTAATGAGAAACGCCTTCCTAGTGTTTGCTATACGCTGCAATTCCTTCGGATGGAAGATAAGAATCAAAAGGATCAATATATTGGCTGCATCAGAGTATTAATCCATCGCCTAAGCCAATTGAGGCCTAGAAGTCTCCTTACCGCCAACTACTTGACTAACCTCATTGCCCAATATCTTGTGTTCATCATTAAGCAATACCCCGAATATGATGGTGAGATCATGCTGATGGTCGAAGATTATTTCCTCGGCGCCTTTGCAGCCGACCATCAAGGTGTTTCACATAAACATGATGACGAAGATACCCGATTGCAAAACTTTGTTTTTATGGATCACCAGCATTGGTGTTTCTTTATCCTTCAGTTGATTTTAGAAAATAAGGACTGGAATGTTAAGAAAAGGTATATAGAGAAATTCTTTATGCTGTCTCTTCACGTAAATCCCTTTACCACCCCAGCTGTGGATTATTTTCCTGAAAAATCTCAAATTATCCTTTCCACAGTTGCGCGCCTTGCCAGCCTTCAATCTTCCATTCTTGCAAGAAGGGCTTTGGATATACTAGCAACACATCAAACGATTGCCTGCTTATCTCCTCAAGAAATCAAACGCTCTTACAAAATGCTTTTAGAGGTTTTTGCAAAGGATCCCTTTTATCCTTTTTTCTTAAAAAAGAGAGTCTTTATCGAAAATGCTGCACAAAATTCGACCGAAAAATACGTTTTCCTTTTGAAAAAGCCTCTCTATTCATTTTTGCAAGGCTATTTGGTCCAACTTCTTCGGATATCCGCCCAACAACGCACCCTGATTGTGCATACAGATAAAAGTTTTAAAGTCGGAGAAATGACCGCTTCCATCCATGCTGCAATGGAAATCTTCTCCTCTCATTTTTCCCTGCTATGCCATCGTTCACAAGATCCCCACAACCCACAGGATTTACTCTATATAGCCATGAGATTCCTAGGCCAATGCCTCGATCTAAACTGTTTCTCTAAAAATTATAAGGCCTATTTTGCTGCCTTAACACAATTAATTTCTCTCATTTTACAAAAACTCAAAGAGAGCAAAGATAAAGAGTCAATCTTAAAACGTTATGACATCGCCCAGTTTTTTGAAGCAGAGCTGAAGATGGACCCAAAAGAAAAGGAACAAGAAGTCTTCCTCTTTTTGGAATGGATTAGGGGACTTGTCCAATCCAATGATCCAAAACTGATCACAAAAGCGAAAGACACGGCATCCACGTTCCAGAAAGATGACTATTTCAAAACATGCCCCAATCAACTCAAAGAGCTCACGAAAATTATCTGTTAATCTCATCAATGAGCATGCGGAGCAAACCTGAATCGCGGCGTGTGTGGATAAAGGCTATTCGAAATAAATCCATATGGTCTTCTTCTTCGCGGTAAGGTTGGACTTCTTCAATTTTCCCGGTTTTGACTAGCCTTGAAAAATTCTGATTGATCTTTTCTAAATGCTCTGGAGATAACCGCTCCTTGAGCCGAATCACTAAATAATCCTTAACGTACCTATAAGAATGAAAACGGCGGTAAAATTGAATAATATGGTGGATGGCATCAACCGGCGATTTCGCATGATAATACAATTTTCTATCTTCAGGGCTGATCCAATGGTTCTTGAGTAGCTGTTTTTGAACATACTCTTCCCAACGCTTCCAGTAATTGCCTCCCTTTCCCTCAATCAAAACGATGGGCATGATATTGGATTTGCCTGTTTGAACTAAGGTCAAAACCTCAAAAAGCTCGTCCAGAGTGCCATAACCTCCCGGAAAGACGGCTACAGCATGGGAATGGCTCAAAAACATGAGCTTTCGAGTGAAAAAATAGCGAAAGGTAATGAGCTTTGGATCTCCCTCAATCACCGAATTGAATGCAGCCTCAAAGGGCAAACGTATCGATAAACCGAAACTCGACTCTTTTTGGGTGCCCTCAAGACCTGCTTTCATGATGCCATTGGCAGCTCCCGTAATGCACATCCACCCCTTCTCAGCCATGCCTGCGCTAAATTCCTTGGCTGCCAAATAATCGGGATGGCCCTCAGGAGTCCTTGCAGAGCCAAAGATGCTGATGTTGTATTTTCCCTTATATTCATTGAAAATGCGATAGGCATAGCGCATCTCTTTCAGTGCTCTAGAAACCAGCTTCAACTGGCCGGTATCATGTCCACCGACCATTAGCTTTAAACTCGTTTCGATCATCTGCCTTACGAGTTCGCCATCAAAGCTTTCAGGGTCTCCTTTGCAATAGGCAATCAATCCCCGGATCGCATCCTGGATCTCTTCATCATTGAAATCGATCTCTTTCATCTTTTCTTTCCTATTACCTGCAGTTGTTGTCCTAACAAATGAGGTCACAAATGGCAACAAAAAAAGACATAATGGACAATGGTTAATGGACCTAATGGACCTAATGGACAATGGTTAATGGACCTAATGGACACCATGGACACCATCGACTATGGACGATTGCCTTTGACCATAGTCCATGGTGTCCATGGTGTCCATTAGGTCCATTAACCATTGTCCATTAGGTCCATTGTCCATAATTGTCCTTTATGTCCTTTCTTGATAGCGTTAAATAATAGGTAGAGCTATGGAAACCATCGTGACCGCAATATTGTTAGTCATCCTCCTGTGGATCCTGCTGTCTATCGTCGTCTGGTCCTTACGCACCGGCATCAGCCCGATGCCGACTAACCAAAAAGTTAAAAAAGCTCTCCTAAATTCACTTCCAGGTAATATCCAAGGCCCAATCCTAGAACTCGGTTCAGGCTGGGGATCTTTGGCTGCTCCTTTGGCAAAAAAATATCCCGACAATCAAGTCATCGGCTATGAGCTTTCTCCTATTCCCTATCTCTTTAGCAGACTCCATCGGATGAAAAACCTTCATTTTCATCGTCAGGACTTTTTTGAAATCCCGCTGAAGGATGCAGGAATCATTGTTTGCTACCTCTATCCTGAGGCCATGCGAAAGCTTAAAGAAAAGTTCCACAGAGAATTAAGTCCCAATACTTTAATTGTCAGCCACACCTTCGCTATCCCTGGATGGACCCCGATTAAAACCATCGAAGTTGGCGATATCTACAAGACAAAAATATATCACTATCGGGTCATTTGACAATTATTTCGGGTTATATAAAGATGGTGTTTTGAAGCTGACCTTTAACAAAGCGCCTCAAAGTCAAATAAGAAAGATAGCAGTAAAATCTAAGTGAAGCCCCATTCCCATCGAGATGAAATTATCGCCTTCTTACAAGGCCTGAGAGAGACAATCATCACCCGCTTCGAACAATTAGATAAGGAGCGCTTCCAACGCAAGCCTTGGATAGCACCATACGGGCGGAGGAGGAGAAATCTCCGTGATGCGGGGCCAAGTCTTTGAAAAAGCCGCTGTTAACTGGTCGGGCGTTTCCGGGGATCACTTTCCGATGCAGGATGGCAGCGGACCCTTTTTCGCTACAGGGGTGAGCTTAATCACCCACATGGCGAATCCCCATGCCCCAACAGTACATATGAACATCCGCTTTATCGAAACCAAAGAGCGTTCTTGGTTTGGCGGAGGCTATGACCTGACTCCTATGGGTTTTCCCTATCCAGAAGATACGAGCCATTTTCACGGGATTGCCAAGGCCACTTTGGACCCCTTTGGATTTGACCTCTATCCCAAACTCTCACAAAATGCCCGCGAATACTTTTATATTCCCCATCGCCATAAGGAACGCGGGGTAGGAGGCATCTTTTTTGACCATTTCAATAGTGGAGACTTCGCCAAAGATTATTCCATGTGGAAAAATATCGGTTTGACCTTTTTAGAGGCGATCATTCCCATCTACAAACGGCGAATTAATCAACCTTTTACCTCTGAAGAGAAGGAAAAACAGCTGGAACTGCGGGGACATTATGCCGAATTCAACCTTCTCTATGATAGGGGAACGAAATTCGGCTTTCAATCAGGAGGCAATCCTGAAGCCATTCTCTGTTCTATGCCCCCCTTATTAAAGTGGTAAACATGAAAATTCTCGTATTGAATACAGGATCGAGCTCGGCAAAATGCAGCCTGTTTCAAGCTCCTAAGCTAAACCTTCTTTGGGAAAAGCAACTGGATTGGAGCAGTTCAGACCCTCCATCCGCTCGCGATAAAGCTGTTCAGTCTCTTCTAAAGCAAGCCCCTGTCAAATCCAATGAAATCCGTGTGATTGGCCATCGCGTTGTCCATGGCGGAGAACGCTTTGTCGAACCCGCCCTCGTCACTGCGCAAGTGAAAGAGGAAATACGCCGCCTTTCTAAACTCGCCCCCCTTCATAATCCTATCAATCTGGAGGGAATCGACATCATGGAACGAATATTTCCAAAAATTCCTCAGGTTGCCGTGTTTGATACTGCTTTTTTTAGCACGTTATCGGAAGTAGCCTATACCTATCCCGGTCCTTATGAGTGGAAAGAGCTGGGAATACGCCGCTTTGGCTTCCACGGCATCAGCCATCACTACTGCGCCCATCAAGGAGCACAACTCGCCTCTCAAGATCTCAAACAAGTCAAAATGATCACGTGCCACCTAGGGAATGGGGCTTCGCTGGCTGCCATCGACAAAGGCAAGAGTATCGACACCACGATGGGTTTTACACCCTTAGAAGGCCTCATGATGGGAACCCGTTGCGGATCCATAGACCCTGGAATCATCCTCTATCTCCTACGAAAACAGACCTCCTTGGAAGCATTGGATAAAACTTTAAATTTCGAATCTGGACTAAAGGGCATATGCGGCAATAACGATATGCGGACGATCCTCAATGCCGTCCGACAGGGTGACACAAAAGCAAAACTGGCCTACGATCTCTATGTACATTGCTTCAAAAAGCAGCTGGGCAGCATGCTGGCTGCGTTAGGCGGACTAGATACTTTAGTTTTCACCGGAGGCATCGGAGAAAACGTTCCTTCCATCAGAGAAGCTGCCAGCAAAAGCCTCTCCTTCCTGGGAGCGGCTATCGACCCATCCAAAAACGCCACTTGCCAAGAGGACCTCCTGATTTCCCAGCCTCACTCTAAAGTGCATATCGCGGTCGTCCATGCCCAGGAAAATCTGGCTATCGCAAAAGCATGTTTGACCTTCTGTTGACAAACTCTTTTTTTTTGTTTACATTTCGAATATAACAGGACGACTTATGAAATACCTATACTTCACTTTCCCATTAGTCATGATTCAATGTGCTGCCTGGGCTGATGAAGAGGATGCCCCGGTATGCAAACATTGCCAAATCATCAGGGAATATAACCGCACGCACAAAGAAACCGATTTCGTTTATTATGAAGACTACCTCAATGATAAAGCCGAAAAAAAGGGACTCACAGCTCCTGCCAAAGAAACTGCATCAGCCGATTCAACACCCAAATCGACTACTGCAAAGCCTAAGAATTGATACAAATTGTCAATTTATATTTTTAAAAATTCCCTCATCTGTTATTCGTAAAATTATTAATTGAATTTGTGGGGTTCTCTCGTGAAAACGGCTTGCCTGACACTTATCTTGGCCCTGATCTCCCAATGCCTCCTAGCAGATTCTCTTCCCCAATTCCCAAGCTTTACAGAAACAATCCCAGATCATTATAACGGGCCTCTCTTTGAATTGAGCCAAAATTACCCAAAGGAGCTTCCCAAAGAAGAGAAGCCTTGGGAAGCAATAGATTTCCGAAAAGACCCTGAACAATATCTGACTCTTCTTCGGGATTATCTCTATGCGGGGATGCAGGAAGTCGACTGGAAAGCGCAAGACAACCCCGTGCGCACCTGGTACCATATGCCTTGGATGCATTTAGGTAGGCATCCGCGCGAGTGCATACGAGGCTTAACGCGCGAACGCGACTTATGCGTCTACGATTTAGGTCCTTTCCAAAGCCTTCCCGCACAAAATTGGGCCATCGGCCTATTCAATGCCTATGGTGGATACACGATAGGTCAGGTCTGGGCTGATCCACAAAAGCCAAATGTCTATGCCGCTCAATTTCCTGTGGGAACAGTCGTTGCCAAGTTGATATTTACAAATGCAAGTCTTGCCCAAGCTCCCCTCCTTGGGGGTTCGCCTAGCTGGCAAGCCAATATCAATTCCACTATCGATAAAATTAGTCCGAAAGCCATCAATTGCATACGCCTGATACAAATTGACATTGCTGTGCGCGATTCCCGTGCAGAGGATACGACCGGTTGGGTATTTGGCCTTTTAGTCTACGATAAAAATTCCCCTCATAAAGATCCTTGGAAAAAAATGATGCCCGCCGGCCTTACCTGGGGCAATGACCCCGGAATCACCCCTGAAGATGTTGCCAACGGAGCCACTTTGAAAGAAACAGTCTTTTGTGCTAAGGCCCCTGAATTCGCCAAAGAAAAACTGGGATGGGCTGGTAGGCTGATCGGTCCAGCTGATAATCATCGTTCTTCTTGCTTAAGCTGCCATAGCACAGCCCAAGTTCCCTTAAAGGCAACCATGACCTCGCAAGGATGCGACGAAGAAAAGCTCAACTGGTTTCGCAACATTAAATCCTTTGAAGCTTTCAGTCCAGGATCTACCTCTACGGATTACTCCTTGCAGCTAGCTTTCTCTATCGAAAATTTCTACAACCCTCAATACAACAACGCGATCGATCCCAAGGCCATTCGGCAATTCTTCGACTCCTTCAAATGATAGATTAATGGACCTAATGGACAATGGTTAATGGACCTAATGGACACCATGGACACCATCGACTATGGACCATTGCTTTTGTCCATAGTCGATGGTGTCCATGGTGTCCATTAGGTCCATTAACCATTGTCCATTAAGTCCATTAAGTCCATTAAGTCCATTAATCCTGCTCATCCTGTTTTCGCGGGCGTCGCAGGTTCTGGAGCGGTTGCCGGTTCAGGAGTAGGTGCTTCCGGAGTGATCTTCTTATAAACCTCATCATAAAGCTGGTTGAAGTCTTGGACTGCTTCGTCTAATTTCAGTGTGCCGATGGTCACCTTACGATCGGGCGGTATTTTCAATGTGATGCTAGTATCTTTCGTTTCTTTGCCAGGTTCATCCGAGATTTTGTTAACGAAGGCGATGATATTATCCACAGTCTCTTTCGGTATTGGGCGGGCCCATTGAGCGAGAGGCAAGCCGAAATGACTTTCAATTGCTTTGTAACTTTCATTGTAATAATCACTGATTCCTTCTATGAGGGAACGGTAATTGATGAGATCTAAGGTTAGGTCTCCAATAAAGCGCGATTCTCCGCCTATAAAGTTCCCATGTATTTCCCATCCCCCTTTATCGGTCAAAAAGTCGAAGTGCTTTATATCAAGCGAAAACTCCGAAGGAACAAAGGGAATCGAGGTCATCTTCAAATTGAGGTTCCAGTCTGTCTTCCCTATAATTTGACCCCATTCATAAAACTTTGGCAAAGTTGCTGCCAAGAATTCTGGCAGTTTTTCGAGGATTGCCTTCTCTTCAGGTTCTGCAATCGCTTCCGACTCTTTTACATATTCCTTCATTTCCACCATACCCTTATCGAAGGCTCCCTTAGAAAACTTGGCGTCAAAGCTGGAATCGGAACTGATTGCCAATTTCCCATCTTCTTGCGGTTGTATCGAAAAATGGAAGTTAAAGGACTGGTTGTGGAAGTTATCCTGGGAATCGAAATTTTTGATGTTAATAGAAAGGGGAGTTGTCTGGATCGCCAAAGCAAATTTGAGGAAATCATCTGTAGGCAAATTGGGATCGAATAAAACATCCCCTGCGCCGGATGCTTGAATCACACCGGCATCGGGTAACGAAGGATCCTCTTTTTGCAATTTTTTGTAGAGAGTATCTATCCCTTTGGAGGTAAATTTATAGTCGAATAGCTTTAATCCCTTATCTTTATCCCTAGTATTCCAGTCGAGATAATAGGAATCGAAATCATACATGGGGAAAAGGTTGTTGCTCAGACTCACATGATTCCCATAGAATTCCCCTTGATAAGTCAGGTCCTTGATTAAAGCAGAGATGCTATCTCCATTAAAGGATTCCGGAAAACCCTTCGTGAAATGATATTCCGGAACATGAATGGCAAACGTCTGATCCCCTGATAGGAGCCAATGATCTTGCGTATCCTCATTATTGATATGGAGATTCCCTTTTTGGGTTAGCCAATACTTTGTTCCTTGGAGATTTGATCCGACGATCAGATTTCCATCGAGGGAAACATTTGAAGCATTTTTTTCATCCTCTTTTGCTCTATAAGAAATGGTGGGATTCTTGATTGCCACCTCTACAGAAAAAGGAAAGCCTGTAGTCGAAAGCCCCTCATATTTAAATGTGGGATTCTGCACTTTTTCTAGTTTTGCGAGATGTTTAGCGACATCTTGTTTTAAGAGATGAGCTTTATAGAACCAAAAAGCTAGAAAAATTGCTATAATCCATAAAGCATAAAAACCGGATCTTTTCATAAGAGGCTCCTGATGAGTAAAACAAATACGATACTGAATCGCTAGTAAACTGTAAAGGAACTTATTCCTTTGCAGACAATTCTTGAGCTCGGGCAAAGGCTGCGAGGAAGGTTTGAATCACTCCGCTGCTCACTTTTTCCGCCTTCATGCGATTCAGACCAGCAATCGTCGTTCCCGATGGGGTGACAATCAGCCACTTGAGTTCTCCAGGATGCCTGCCATTGTCCTTGAGAAGCGAAATCGATCCCATCAGCATCTGAAGGATGATTTCCAGTCCCTTCTCATGGGAAAAACCCATTGCCACAGCCGCATCGACCATCGCTTCGATGATCTCCAAAGCAAAAGCAGGCCCTGATGCCGCTAGAGCGGTAAACGCATCAAAATTGTCTTCCGGTATCCAAAAAATCTGGCCCAAACTTCCCAGCATCGCCTCTAATCGCGATTTGATCTGTGAGCTCATCCCAGTCCCCTCTGCAATCGCAATCGCTCCAGTGCCCTTGGTGATGGCCAAATTGGGCATGATCCGAACAATCGGGCTATTTTTAAAGTAGTGTTTAAGGCGATGGATGGTTTTTCCGGCCATGACACTGACTAAGATATGCTGTGGAGTCAACACGGAGGCAATTTGAGGAGCAGCTTGGGCAAGGCTCTGCGGTTTGACAGCAAGGATAACAAATTCGGCTGATGCGATAGCTTCGGCAATGGATTCTGCAACCGTTGCATGAAAAGATTCAGACAAAGCTTTTGTCCTTTTGGGGTCCTTATCATAAAGGATGACAGGGTGATTTTTCGAAAGAAAATGGGCGAAAGCTCCCCCAATCGTTCCACAGCCTATAATCGCCACCTTTCCGATTTTCTTCTTCTTTTTAGGATCTGACTTGATACGAACCATGGATCACCCACTTATATGTCGTTAATTCTTTCAACCCCATAGGACCTCGTGCATGCAGCTTTTGCGTGCTGATGGCGACTTCCGCTCCTAAGCCAAATTGACTGCCATCCGTAAAGCGCGTCGAAGCGTTGACATAAACGGCAGCAGAATCGACCTCCCGGATGAATTGTTCTCCCTGGGCTTTGATTTCTGTCAGGATGCCATCGCTATGGCCAGTGCTATGCTGTTTGATGTGGCCGATAGCTTCCTTTAAATCTTGAACAACTTTAATGCCCAAGGTTAGATTCAGCCATTCTGTATCCCAGTCTCCTTCTTCGGCCAAGCGGATAGAGCCGCGAGAATCCTCAGCAAATTTGAAAGCTGCCGGATCTAAACGAAAAGCTACATGGCTCTTCGATAGCCTCTCGATGACCTTTGGGATCACAATTTTAGCCGCTTTGACATGGACCAGAAGCGTATCCAAAGCATTGCAGACCGTCGGACGCTGTGTCTTGGCATTGTGAATCACTTCCAAAGCCTTTTCGACATCCACCTTCTCATCGACAAATAGATGGCAGATGCCAATGCCCCCTGTAATTACTGGAATGGTGCTATTGTCCCGGCAAAACTGATGGAGCCCTGCACCACCCCGAGGAATAATCATATCGACATAGTCATGCAAACGCAAGAGTTCCAGGACGCGAGCCCTGTCGGGATCTTCGATGAGTTGGATGCCCTCAGGGGGCAGCCCTGCTTCGGCCAATGCTCCTTGGATAATGCTGACTAGAGCTTTGTTGCTCTCCATCGTCTCAGAGCCTCCCCGCAATAGTGCTGCATTGCCCGACTTGATCGCCAGAGAAGCCACATCCACAGTGACATTTGGGCGGGCCTCATAGATAATGCCAAGGACGCCTATGGGAGTGCGCCTTTTGCAGATTTTCAAACCGTTGGGCAACACCTGTTCATCGAATATTTCTCCAACTGGATCAGGCAATTTCTCGACTTGCCGGAGATCGGCGATGATGCCTTCCAGGCGTCCTTCAAGGACGAGCCGATCCAGCATAGCCATACTCATGCCTGAATGCTTTGCTTCCTCGACATCCAAGCAATTGCTCCTCAAAATCTTGTCTTGATTTCGCTTTAAGGCTTGGGCAAGGTTGTGCAAGGCTTTGTTTTTCTGATCGGTTGTAGCCACTGCAAGCAATTGTGATGCCTCTTTTGCCTTCCTGCCTATGGGCTGCAATCCATTATTCTGGTCATTCATTCTTCGGCATCCCCTTTGAACTTCAATAATGTCAAATTATCCCTGTGGATGACTTCAGGACCATAACTATAACCCAGCAATTCGGAAATCTTATTGGAATGCTTTCCGGAAATTGCCTTGATTTCTTGACTGGAATAATTAGCCAATCCCACCGCTATGGGTTTTCCCGAGGGACCCATGAGCTCCACAATAGCTCCTCGATCAAAATCTCCTGTAGTCTGGACAACGCCAACGGCTAACAGGCTGGCCCCCTTCTTGCGGACCTGCTGTTCCGCACCCGCATCCATGTGGATGGCCCCTTGCTTCTTCTCGGAGAGCAGCCAGCGCTTCCGGCTCTCCCTAGAAGAAATTTCGGCCTGGAATAATGTCCCAACCCTTTTTCCTTCATAGAGGCGCAGAATAACCTCAGGATATGACGAAGAGGCCACGATAGTTTGGGTTCCGCTCTGGGAAGCCAAGTGGGCCGCCTGCACTTTTGTGGTCATCCCTCCAGTGCCCAATCCACCCGAGGGATGGGTTCCTCCCGCCAAAGCAAAAATCGCTTCGTCAATGTGTTCCACAACCGGAATGAGCTTCGCATCTTTATCGATGCGAGGATCCGCTGTATACAACCCCTCTTGATCTGTCAACAAGATCAGGGCATCGGCAGCGATCAAGTTGGCGACGAGGGCAGCCAAATTATCGTTATCTCCAACCTTGATTTCTTTGGTGGCAACAGTATCATTTTCGTTGATGATTGGAATCACGCGATGCTGCAATAAAGCAGAAAGAGTATCCCGCACATTCAGGTAGCGCTGCCGATTCGAAAAATCGCCGCGGGCAAGCAGCACCTGTCCCACCTGAATATCGAACAATCCAAAAAGCTCGCCCCAGAGATGCATCAGCCTTCCCTGGCCGATAGAGGAAAGCATCTGTTTGGTGGGGACATTGCTGTCGAGCCGAGGATGCTGTAAAGCTTCGCGGCCGGCCGCTACAGCGCCGGAAGTGACCAGGACGACCCTAGCTCCTTGATCATGCACGAGGGCCATCTGGCGAGCCATCTCCAACATGACGCGACGGGACAAGCTTTTGGTACCCTGCGTCAAGGTGCTCGTCCCTAATTTGACGACGACGCTTTGCCATTTATGATTCATTTTTCTTTCAATTTAAAAAAATACTTTATATATGTGGGCATAATGAAATACATTTTATTTTTCCTGCTTCTTTTCTCTCAATTGACATACGCCGCTGATGCTGAACAACTTGCAGAAGCAGAAACGGGCGCATGGAAGTCCTATTATGCTAAGGATGAGCTTACACTTATTCGTAGTTTATTGAAAATGATATCCTTGCAATTTCCCAATCAAAACCAAAAGGACCTCGATATCATCGCCTATAAATTTAACATGGCCATTTTGGAATTTGGGGCTCTCCCTCATCAAACTACCACACAAAGCGAATATGAAAAGAAAATCCTTCCCTCTTTGATCGACGGCTATCAAACCCTAAAAAAGGCCACAGGAGCCGCCTGGGACCCCAAAAAAGTCGCTGAACTCGATTTGGCATGGTGGATTGCACGGCGCCAACCAGAAAGCAAAAGCGATGAACATGTCGGAAAGATCATTGCGCAATACTATAGCGCCATCTATGGAAATCGCGATGATTCCCATTTTGAACGCGCCGCCTTCCTCCGAGCCGCCGCTGCCCGCTACCGCGACCTATGCACATTGTGGAATCGCGTCACGGACAGCGATTGGCAAATCGTCCAAACCCTGCTCAAAGCATCCTACACCGAACTGCTGCTAGGCATCAAAGCTACCGCAGCCAATGGACAAATCCCTGTCCATTGACATGTTATGATCAAAGATGGCATCATATGGCACAAAAGAATGACACCCAGGGCCGAAGGCCCGGCAGTTGTATAGCCCAGTTCCCCAACTAACGCTCAAGAAAGGACGAAAGGACAAAAGGACAAGGACAAAAGGACAAGGACCAAAACGACGAAAAGGACGAAAAGGACGAAAGGACAGGGACAATGACAAGGACCTAAAGGACAAAAGGACAATGAGTTATGTCCTTTCGTCGTTTTGGTCCTTTTGAGACAATTGCAAAAGTCATTTGGGTGTCTAGAATTGAATCCTCGGTCGCAAAAGTGAATTTTTTTTCCCGAGATGCTATTTTGGAGAGGTTAAAATTGGCCCTCAGAATGAGGTCTGCAAAACCCAGGGCCGAAGGCCCGGCAGTTGTATAGCCCAGGCCGTAAGGCCTGGGTATGAGGACGTTAGAAAATGAGGACCGAAGGTCCGGCACTAATACGTGACACATTGTGCCGGACCTTCGGTCCTCCTCTCACATGACCATCTTAACCCAGGCCTTGCGGCCTGGGCTATACAACTGCCGGGCCTTCGGCCCTGGGTTTCGCAAACCTCAAGAAATTGAAAAAATTTAATGTCACTTATGCAATTGTCTCTTTTGGTCCTTGTCCTTTTGTCTCTGTCCTTTTGTCTTTTCGTCCTTTTGTCCTTTTTTGAGAGCATTATATGGAAGGGCAACGCCCTGGATGAAAGCAACTCCCAAGATTGTAGCCTGTAAGGCTACAAGAAAACAGGCCGGTTATTGCATGATTACTAAAAAAAATATCGAATATTACCTTAACCTTCCTTGGACGTATACTATCGAACAAGATGAAGAGAAAGGGAGGCGTTTTTATATCATTCGAGTTAATGAACTTCCCGGTATATGCACTGATGCGAAGACTATTGAAGAAGGGATGGATAATATTAAGGAAGCCATTGAAGCAGCAGTAAGATTATATCTTAAAAATGGCGAAGAGGTTCCAGAACCCAAGGCCTTTTCAAACTAGCAATGACACACGTTCCGATAAAAATGAAACGCAAAGTATCCTGGCTCTTATTTACACTGGCAATTGGAGCTTCTCTTTTCTTTGTCTATCGCGAGTTGACGGACTTTTCCTTAGCCAATATCACGATGGAGCTGCCCAACCATCCTGAATGGACAACACCACCTCCGACCGCAGAAGATCGCGATCAGCTGAGCTCCATCATCGATCAGCCGTTTACCTACCTGGGGAAGGGAAATCAGACGTATGTCTTTGAAAGCCAAGATCATAAATATGTCCTTAAATTCTTCAAGTTTGGCCACCTCAAACCCTCCCTATTCTTCGATAACGCACCCTTGAAATCAAAAAAGATTGCGCGGATCTTCTCCAGCCATCAACTGGCTTATGAAAGGAATAAAGACAACGCAGCCCTTCTATTTGTCCACTTAAACAAGACTAATTCCCTGCATCTAGTTGCCCATGTCCGAGACAAATGGGGATTTCGCCACGATATCGACCTTGATTCCGTCGTCTTTGTCGTTCAAGAAAAGGCCATACCTGCCCGCGTTCTCATCAGCCACCTCCTCGACAGGGGAGATGTCGCCTCGGCTACAAAAAGGTTCCAAAGCCTCATCGGGCTCTTTTTATCGGAATACTCCAGAGGCATCTATGACCAAGATCACAACCTGATGCATAATACCGGATTCATCGGGGACAAGCCCGTTCGGTTCGATGTCGGCAAGATGGCAAAAGATGAGGAGATGAAAACCCCAGAAGGATCCCAAAAAGATCTGGCTGCTGTCATGAGGCGAATCGACCATTGGCTGGGGAAATACTATCCTCAGTATGCAGAAGAAATCCGAACATCTTTGGTATCGTTGCATTAAAATAACCACTGAGCCAGTGATCACTGGCTCAGTGGTTATTGTTCATAATTTTATTTTAAATAATTTTTCCTTTCCATATGGTGACCTTAAAACAGAAGGAGTCCGCTATGGAAGAAGATATCAGAAATTATCGCACGCCTTTCATCATCGAAGGGGTGTTGCTCATGATTCTAGGTTTTTTTGGAATCGTATTGCCCGGTGTTTACACGTTAGCGACAGAGTATTTCATTGGAGGAATATTAGTCGTCTTAGGGATCATTCAACTTTTTAGGGCATTTAAAACAGCGCAACAAAGGGGCTTTTTCATTACCCTTATTAGCGCCATATTAGCTTTAGTCATTGGGAGTTTATTGCTTCTTTACCCATTACAAGGAATCTTATCGCTCACGGCTCTGTTAATTGTCTTTTTCTTCATCGAGGCTTTGGTGAAATGGATCTACGCCGTTCAAATGAAAGAACTAGATGGAGCAGGCTGGCTGCTCTTCAGTGGGCTTATCTCCCTGGCATTGGCAGCTATCCTCTATTATGGTTGGCCAGGAACAGCCATGTGGGCCATCGGCCTCCTAGTTGGCATTGACTTGCTCTTTGCAGGAATCACACTCGTAAGCATCGGCTGGCAAATTCCGAAGAAGGCATAGACTTTCGTGAAATTCCACTTCCTGTTCAATACCGTCATGCGGTATTGAACATTTTGGTAAATGCTTCAACTTTTCCTGAATGAACGGAATGGCTTCTTTTGCAGCTCGTTTTCCGGCTTCATAAATTTCATTACACCGGTGATCATCAAAAGTTCCGACATTCATCAAATGAGGCCGAATGACGACATCAGCTACGTCTGCACAAGCTTCGCACTGCCACAGCGAGCTAATTTCGGCGCTGCGCGTTGCTACTCCAAACAAATTGGTAGGCAATGTTCTAGGCAGCAATGCCCCTAAGTCCACTGCGACGACAATTTCTGCACCCAATTCTTTTGCCGTTGCAGCTGGTGTGGGATCAATAATGCCTCCATCGGCCAAAACGCGTCCATGAAGCTGGCAGGGCACAAAAATAAAGGGGATAGCACAGGAGGCCTTAACGGCAGGAATCAATGGGCCTCCCCCAATGCGCACCAATTCTCCCGAATAGAGGTCTGTCGCAACAAGTATAAAGGGGATTTTCAACTCCTCAAAGCAACTTGCCTCCAATCGCTGATGGAGAACATCGCTCAATCTCTTACCCTGGGATAAGCCATAACGCGCTGTCCATAAATTGATATCCAACAGGCGTTTTGTATTCAAAGGCTCTAAAGCGCATTTGACATATTCCGCATTGGGACAGTCTGCATAAAGAGCCCCTACAATACTTCCCGCACTGCATCCAATGATGAGGTCGATGGGAATTTCAGCTTTTTCCAACTCCTCCAACACCCCAATGTGGGCTAAGCCTTTGGCTCCGCCTCCCCCTAGCACCAAGGCCAGCCTAATCCTTTCGGGAACATAGCAAGGAGGAAGGGGAGGTGGATCATCATCAGGAAAAAAATGATTCGGACAAGTACAGCCGCAGAGCAGAAAAACCGCACTCACTAGCTTTAGAAACATCCCAATCATAGGACTTTATGCCAAGCGGCCTCCATCAATCCTATAATTGGCTCCTGTAATATAATCAGCTACAGGACTGGCCAAAAACGTCACGAGGTTACCGACCTCTTCTGGGGTGCCAAAACGCCCCGCCGCATTTGGGAGCATTTCCTCTGTCACTTTTTTTTGTATCTTCTTCCAATCGGTTCCCCACCCTCTTTCCTTGGCTATTTCTAAAAATAATTTTCTAGTACCTTCCGTAACTACGGGCCCTGGAGAAACGGTATTGACAGTGATGCCGGTACCAGCAACTTCCTTCCCTAAGCTGATCGTCATATTGATATTAGCCGCTTTTGTTATCCCATAAGCTGCTGCACTAGGCAAGGGGTCAACGCCTGCCACGCTGGCGATTTGGATGATGCGTCCCCAACCGAGTTTCTTCATTTGTGGAAGGAAAGCTTGGATCATCCGCACCATGGAAATAACGTTGACATTGAGCAAATCGATCCACTCTTGTGGAATGCCCTCCAGCCAACCATGGAAGGGAAAAGCTCCTGCATTGTTGACTAAAATATCCACCTGTTTGAATGTTTTTAAAGTGGTTTCTGCAATATTCTCTGCAGCTTGATCACTGGTCAGATCCCCTTCCACATAACGCGCAACGCCCCCTTTTGCATTGATTTCTTTAGTGATGCGCTGGAGTTCCTTCTTGTTTCTTCCTTGCACCATGACATGGGCGCCTTCGCGAGCTAAGCATTTGGCAATCCCTTCTCCAATTCCACTGCTACTGCCCGTAACAATCGCTTTCTTCCCTTTCAAATTTAGTTCCATAAAATTCCCCCTTTATACTTTTTCGTTATATAACCAAAGAACGGAAAAGTTGACAGGCATTTCAACGCAAATTTTAATTTTACCACTGAGAACACTGAGATCTGTGAGAAGGTATGAGAACATTGAGATGGATTAATCTAATATCTAGCCTCTCTCAATCTCATGCCCCCTCACTGATCTCAGTGTTCTCAGTGGTAAAATTAAAATGTGCCTTGCCTCAGGCGCCTCCGGATTGGATGAGCAGCTTTGCCACGAGAGCCGTCCATCCTGTCTGATGCGAAGCGCCCAATCCCTGACCGGTATCGCCATTAAAGTACTCATAGAATAAAATATTGTCCTTCCAATTTGGATCGTTCTGAAATTTAGCCAGATTGTCATACACGGGCCTCTCCCCCTTGGCGTTTAGCAAAAACAGGCGAATCAGCCTTTTGGAAAGCTCAGTTGCGATTTCGCGCAGATGCAGGAATTTGCCGGATCCTGTAGGGAATTCCACAGTAAATTGCTCGCCGTAATAGTGATGGTACTTCTGCAAGGATTCGATAATCAAAAAATTGATGGGGAACCAGATCGGTCCCCTCCAGTTGGAGTTGCCTCCAAAGAGCCCTGAATCGGCTTCAGCCGGCTGATAACCCACAGTATAATATTGGGAATCCATCATGAATTTATAAGGGTTTTTCAAATGATATTTGGACAGGGATCGGATTCCATAATCGGACAAAAATTCTTCTTCATCGAGCATATACCGCAATACTGACCTGAGCCGCTGTTCAGGCAAAATAGCCAATAGCCGCCTATTGCCGATACCGGGTTCATAGACACTCGCCATAGAAGAACTCAAAAGGGGATGTCTATTGGAGAACCATTCTATCCTTTTTTCAAAGATGGGCACTTTTTGCAAGAGGTCGGGTTCCAATGTTTCCACGGCAAACAGAGGCAGCAATCCGACTAGAGATCTGACTTTTAAATGCTTGATCGTTCCATCGGGCAAATGCAAGACATCATAGAAAAAGCCATCCTCTTCATTCCACAGGGAATATTTCATCTGCCCGCAGGACTGCATCGCATTAGCAATGCGCAGGAAATGTTCGAAAAATTTTGTCGCTGAGTCCTGATAGATGGGTTCTCCTTCAGCTAGCTCCAAAGCTATTTTCATCATGATAATGCAATAAAAAGCCATCCATGCAGTGCCATCGGCCTGATCAATTCGCTCTCCATAGGGCAAAGGCTTGCTCCTGTCAAAGATGCTGATATTGTCCATGCCAAGAAAGCCTCCCTGAAAGAGGTTATTGCCCACCGCATCTTTTCGGTTCACCCACCAGGTGAAGTTGAGCATCAGCTTATGGAAAATGCCCTCTAAAAACTCCCTGTCGGCTTGCCCCCCTTCCTTCTTGGCATCGATGTTATAGACTCTCCAGGCAGCCCAGGCATGAACAGGAGGATTGACATCATTAAAATTCCATTCATAAGCCGGAAGCTGCCCGTTTGGGTGCATGTACCATTCCCGCGTCATCAAAATCAATTGCCTCTTGGCAAAGTCTGGATCGATCAAAACAAGCGGAATCGTATGAAAAGCTAAATCCCAGCTGGCAAACCAGGGATATTCCCATTTGTCCGGCATGGAAATGATGTCAAAATTGATGAGATGCTCCCACCCCTGATTGCGGACATCCCGCCTCGATTCGGGAGGAGGCGGATAGGCAGGATCCCCATTAAACCAATGCTCCACATCATAATAATAGAGCTGCTTTGTCCACATAAGCCCTGCAAACGCTTGCCTCTGCACTCTTTTTTCATCTTCCGAGAGG
Source organism: uncultured Parachlamydiaceae bacterium (assembly GCA_963801335.1). Classification (GTDB taxonomy): domain Bacteria; phylum Chlamydiota; class Chlamydiia; order Chlamydiales; family Parachlamydiaceae; genus CAWDEQ01. The sequence goes on from CAWDEQ010000001.1 coordinate 666,932, forward strand.
TCAGGTTTTTCAAACATATGATAATACTGATCAGCTTCCTCAAGCCTTTTAGCCAAGATAGCATCGAATGTTTCGAACGGGCGCTCCCATTTGTTTTTTGTCAGGCGCAGACGAAAGGAGACACTCTTTCCGGGTGGAATCTCTTGGAAATAGAGAGCTGTTCCCTTAGTTCCCTCCATTTTGGGATTGACGGCATTCTTTTCCCCATCGATTAAATAGCGATGGAAAGCATCCTTGACATAGGGACTAGCATTCGATGTTCCCCATAATAAATGGTGGTTTGTCTCATTTTCAGTGAAAAGGAGTTCGGGAGCACCCTCTGCGTATAAATAATAGACCCCTAAATCCGAGTGATGGGCGGCTATGATGGAATTTTCTTTTTGCCCTTCAACCCGCATGAGATGGGGCTTTTCTTCCACATCCTTCATCGGTCCGTCTGGATATCCCCAACTCCAGGTATTGCGAAACCATACTGTAGGCAGCACGTGGCATGAAGCCGCTTCCGGCCCTCGATTATGCACCGAGATTTTGATCAGGATATCTTCCTGATCAGCTTTGGCATATTCCACAAAGACATCGAAATAGCGATCCTCATTGAAAATGCCCGTATCCAATAATTCATATTCCGGATCCTTATAGCCTCGGCGCATACTTTCCGAGATGAGCTCAGCATAGGGAAACACTTTCTGAGGATACTTATACAGCATCTTCATGTAGCTATGGGTCGGCGTGCTGTCCAAATAGAAATAATACTCTTTGACATCTTCGCCATGATTGCCCTGAGTCCCCGATAAGCCATAGAGCCTTTCCTTTAAGATGCGATCCTTCCCATTCCAAAGCGCTAAAGCAAAACAGAGATATTGATTGCGATCGCTGATGCCCGCCATGCCATCCTCATTCCACCGGTAAGCCCGGCTTCTCGCATGCTCGTGGGGAAAATATTGCCAGGCATTGCCCTGTGCACTATAATCCTCGCGCACAGTCCCCCAAGCCCTTTCGCTCAAATAGGGTCCCCAATGCTTCCAATTTGCCTTGAATAAATGATGCGCATTTAATCGCTGATATTCTGCAGTCGATTGCATTTCTTTGATCTTTTTCTCATCAGGGCGCATGATAATCCGTTAAAATATTATTTAATTTTTACCCTACAGCTTGAGTATAAAAAAGTCTATTCTGAATTCTGTATTCCGAGAATTCCGAATTCTGTATTCTGAGAGCGGTGTTAAAAAATCCTAGCAAAGGAGATTCTTATGCCAATCAGTCTTGTTCAATTAATTTCTCATCGCGAAGGAACGTTACCGTCGCTTTTGCAAATCATCGGCGGTTCTCTGTTTATTGCTCTTTGTGCCCAGATCAGCATTCCACTCCCTTTTACTCCGGTTCCCATCACCGGGCAAACCTTTGCCGTTTTGCTCGTAGGAGGATTGCTTGGACGCACGAAGGGCGCCCTGAGCGTTTTGGCTTATTTAGCTGAAACAACTTTAGGCCTGCCTTTCTTAGCAGGCGGTCTTAGTATGCCCTTGGCCATTGTGGGACTCACGGGAGGTTATTTAATAGGCATGGTCATTCAAGCTGGAATGATGGGTTGGTTTGCGAAACGGAACCAACAATTTTCGAAAAGAAGGCTTTTATTAGGAGGACTGGCTGCCATCGTCATTCAAATGGCTATAGGCGCCACTTGGCTCGGCCATTTTATCGGCTATGAAAATGCAATGGCGATGGGAGTCTATCCCTTTATTCCGGGCGAACTCATTAAGCTTTTGGCCGTCACTGCCATTATATATAGCATCAAGCATGTGGATGACGCCAAGCTCACTATGAAGTGATGAAAAGTCTTTGCATCTATGCCGATAAGGGAACGGGCCGACGTTCGATCAAACACTTGATCAAAGCACTCAAAAGCTCTTCTCTTCCTCCTGGCACCTCAATCAAAACCATCAATAGCCATACCCTTCTCTCTACAAATTGGGAAAGCGAAACAGCTTTGCTCATCTTTCCTGGTGGACGCGATATCCCTTACCATGAAACACTTAAGGGAAAAGGCAATGCAAAAATTCAGCGCTTTGTGGAAATGGGAGGGAAATTTTTAGGAATTTGCGCCGGAGCCTACTATGGCAGCTCAGCCTTTGAATTTGAAAAAGGGTCCCCATTAGAAGTCCTTGCAGAAAGGGAATTAGCCTTTTATCCAGGTATTGCCAAGGGGCCAGCTTATGGCACCCACCAATTTTGCTATGAAAGCGAGAGGGGAGCTAAAATCGTGCCCATTGATTGGTTAGGCGTGGTCCAGTATGCCTGCTACTACAATGGCGGATGTTATTTTCCTGAGGCCGATAGCCTTACAAATGTTTGCATCTTAGGACGTTATGCCGATCTTCCTCACACTCCAGCAGCCATTGTCGAATGCTCTGTCGGAAACGGCATTGCCCTTCTTTCGGGAGTGCATCCTGAAGAACCCATTCCGGAATGGCAAGGAAATCAGCTCTTTACTCTTATACTTAAACAACTTAGATTGAGCTTATAGGGAGTTAGTCATGCCGTACCAAAATTTCCTAGACGTTGCACTTGACGCTGCCTTCAAAGGAAGCGAAATCCTCCTCAAATATTGGGGGAAACTCCATAACATCCGGGAAAAAACGTTTGCCTGGGACCTCGTGACCGAAGCGGATAAGGAATCGGAATCCATGATTATCAAAACCATCCGCAAAAAATTTCCCTCTCATCAAATACTTGCTGAAGAATCGGGAATGGGAAACCAAGAAAAATCAGAGTATTTATGGGTGATAGATCCTCTCGATGGCACGACAAATTACACGCATCAATACCCCATGGTCTCGATCTCTATCGGCCTTCTACATAACCGAGAACGCGTCGTTGGCGTCGTCTATAACCCTATTTTCAAAGAGCTCTTTCAAGCGACAAAAGGTTCAGGCACCTCTCTCAACGGAAAAGAGGTCCATGTTTCCAAAACGGAAAAACTCAAGTTCAGCCTCCTGGCTACAGGCTTTGCCTATGACCGTCGAACGACTCGAGATAATAATTATGCCGAATTTTGCCGGCTCACTAATATCTCTCAAGGGGTGCGCAGACTCGGTTCTGCGGCCCTGGATTTGGCTTACGTCGCCGCCGGACGGCTCGACGGCTATTGGGAACGCGGACTACAGCCTTGGGATATGGCTGCCGGATCCCTCCTTGTCGAAGAAGCCGGAGGAACTGTCAGCGGCTATGATGGCAACACCTTTGATCTATTTTCTGGGCGAATCCTTGCGACAAATGGAATCATCCATCGCGAGTTGAGTGAAAACCTCATCAAGCCCAAGGAAAAAGACAGTTTCACATGAAAAGTCTCAAAACCCGCTTTACTGAACAAGCGAAGATCGAATATCCGATCATCTGCGGCGCCATGTATCCCTGCAGCAATCCCGAACTCGTGGCAACTGTATCTGAAGCCGGAGGAATAGGCATTGTCCAACCGCTCTCCCTGGTCTATGTCCATGGCCATGACTTGCGCGAGGGATTCAAGCTTATTAAGAGACTGACAAGCAAGCCTTTCGGAGTGAATATCATCGTGGAAAAATCGTCGAGCATCTATGAAAATAGGATGCGCGCCGCCGTCGATGTCGCCCTCGAAGAGGGATGCCGCTTTTTTATAACAGCTCTTGGAAATCCCAGCTGGGTCGCCAAAGCAGTCCATGCTGCTGGAGGCTTTGTCTATCACGATGTAACGGAGCGCAAATGGGCAGATAAAGCCCTTTCACATGGCGTCGATGGCTTAATTTGCGTCAATAACCGGGCAGGAGGCCACGCCGGAACGCAATCGCCTCAGCACATGTATGAGGAACTGCACGACCTTGGGGTCCCGCTCATTTGCGCCGGAGGCATCGGCGACGAGCAAGCCTTCGTCGAAGTCCTCAAGATGGGATATGATGGCATTCAGATGGGCACCCGATTTATCGCTACAGCCGAATGCCATGAAAAGGATACCTATAAACAGGCAATCCTGAAGGCAGAGGAATCGGATATCGTCCTGACGGAAAGAGTCACCGGAGTTCCCCTCTCGGTGATCCGGACGCCCTATGTGGAAAAAATCGGCACTCAGGTAGGGCCCATCGCCCGCTTCCTCTTGCAGCATCGATGGACGAAACACTGGATGCGGCTCTGGTATGGACTTCGCTCCATTCGCAGCTTCAAAAAGGTCACGCTTCATGGCGGCTCTTCCAAAGACTACTGGCAAGCAGGAAAAAGCGTCGCCTCCATTCATTCGGTCGAATCAGCAGCGGATATCGTCAAACGCTTTGTGGATGCAGCCTACGACGGATCGTGAACGTTACATGCGGCATTCCACGCCTCACCGATAGGTCCGATAATGTCCCCTTTAATATGAACCATGCCCTTCATGCAACCAAACAACGATTGTTTTTTCTCCTCAACAGGAACAATCTTCACCAAAGGAATATGGTGTTTTGTAACCACTATAGGGATTTTCGTTTTGCTCACGTCAGACATAACTTTCAGACAATTGGCCTTGAACTTTCCGGCTTGAATAGAACGAAGCATAAGGAACTCCTTTTTATCTATGGTCATAGTACCATATTTTTTTCACAAGCAAATTATCCGAGTCTTTCCAGACATGGAATTGTTTAGTTGAATAATTCGTTGGGATGGAAAGTAAAGGAGGGTACAAGGACACCACAACCTGTTCTTTTTTGAACAGCAACTTCTGCTTCACTGCGGAGCCTTAGCTGTGCATCGAGCTCTTTTTCTTGCTGTCGATAAGCGACGGCTTTTGCCTCCAATTCATCGAGTAGCGGTTGTTGTTGCTCAATTGGAAGGGCATTGACAATTTGCACCATGTTAAAATATTGGAGCCCATGTCTAAAATCCCACCTTCCTGTCCAAAAATTTCTAAATTCTGTGTCAATAATATAGACCCCATCTTCTGCTACGATGATATTTCCCCAATGGATATCGCTACATCCTGTAGCTTCAAAAAGACGAAGAAGTTCAGAGACTTCAGTAAGAGTTATTCTTCTATTCGCGCACTGGATTCGCTCTGCATAAACCCGTGCTCCCCCAGATAATACTCTAATACTGAGATCTTCGGTATGGAGATTTAGATCTGCCTGATCATCGCTCACAATCATTTTTTTTGGCACTTTAATATGTTGTAACCCAAGCTCGCGCGCTTTTCTTTCGATGTAATCTCTCCCTAGAATACGTCCAATGTCATGTCATGTCCCTTGTATCAGTAATTTGTGGAGGGGAGTTTGGCAAATTCAGATTGCCTAAGAAGCAGTCCCTGGGAGCGCAAATGTTTTAGAAAGTCGTGCAGGCGTTCACGCATTTCGAGAATATCCATATTGAATCCAAAAATCGATGGCCCTTCGCCCATAAATAACTCGTCTCTTCTGCCAAAACCCAGCCCTCTCAAGATTCGCACTACGTTCAATTGCATCCCTTCTATTCTCTGAATCAAGGCAGGATCGAGAGAAAGTAAAGCTCGCAGGATCCCTGCATCACAAGAATATCGATGGAGAAGTGTTTCTTTTGTTTCTGGATGCTGCTGACGTAAATTTAGAGCCAGCCCCCTTTTTTGGAAAATGTTTAGAAGTACCTGTAATGATTCGGGTGGCAGGGAAAAAAACGCATTCGTTTCGAACAAAAACCTGACAAGTTGCTCGCAATTAATAGGCCCCGACAAGATTTCTTGAAGGGGATCTCCACTAATACAAATGTAATTGTTAGACTTTTCTTTTAATATTTTAACAAGAGTAGGGATAAGCTCTTCATCTACTTGAACATAATCAAAATCCTCACCACGAGAGCCAAGCTTTTTATGTACTACTATGAGGCGTTTTTCTCCCTCATTGTGAATATAAATCAAATAACGATCCAGATCATAATTGCCGAATATTGGGCCTGGGCAATGATAAATCGGTACTCCTTCTTCTACGCGCGTGGAAATGACGGGAAGGGCTTTCTCCGAAATTTTGCTGGTACCTGGAGGGAGGACAGTAAAGTGGTAATGAGACCGGAGAACAAGGTTGATTGCAAGAAAGGTGAGGGTAAAAGGGAAGAGAAGGACGTAAGAAGCTGCAATTTTAATCGAAAAGTGGCCAAAATAATCCCGAAAATCGACGAACCCTGACTTATGCAACTGTCTCTTTTGGTCCTTGTCCTTTGTCCCTGTCCTTTTGTCCTTTCTTGAGCGTTATTTTCAAAACTTTGAACCTGCACCTGAATGTTTGAACCTGCACCTGAATGTTAGGGGCATTACTTTGCTCATCAGCCCTAAGGCTTCAGTTAAACATCTTTCTCTTAGACAAAAATGAACAGATGTGAAAAGATTATGTTTTCGTGAAAAGATATGAAAAGATTGTGTTTGTGTGAAAAGATATGAAAAGATAGATAGCTATGAAATACCCAGAGTCTGAATCAGCTACTATAGAGTGGAAAGAAACACTCCCACAAAAGCAACCCATTTATAAAACGATCGTTGGCTTTTGCAATCAAAATGGAGGGAAAATAATACTGGGGATTAAAGACGATGGTTCCATCGTTGGGCTTCCCCAAAACCAAGTTGAAGAGTTATTGGAAACCTTGGAAAGGGATATTTATTTGGCATGCAGCCCTCCGATTATTCCTAAGGTTTTTGCGAAACGCATTGAAGACAGGATTATTGTCATTGTCGAGGTATCTCCTGGGATGAACAAGCCTTATTATATCACCTCAGAAGGATTGGAGCAGGGTACTTACATACGAATTGGAGCCCATACAGTGAAGGCGAATAATGCAATGATTGAAGAGTTGCGTTGGCAAGCTAGAGGGCTTCACTTTGAAACAATGCTGCATTACCAAACAAGCCATAAAGATCTAGATGGGAAGAAAATTCGGGCTTTTTTGAATGCGAGGCGCAACCAAAATAAAGTCAAATACAGCGATGCGATTTTGAAGGCTTATCATCTTATCGGAGAGGAACACACAAAGTATCTCGCTACAAATGCAGGTCTCTTGTTATTTGGCAAGCGTCCACAACACTACTTCAGCGAGGCAATGATCATTTGTACACACTTCAGAGGAATTTCTGGAAGAGATGTTGTGGCAACTATAGACTGCGAGGGTACAATTTTCGAACAATTTGAAAGCGCCTTTGCTTTCCTTCTAAACAGGCTCTCACGTTCTTTTGTCATCCGCGGAGCAAAAAGAGAAGAAACGTTGGAAATACCGGAAGAAGCCATCCGGGAGGCACTTCTTAATGCAATTGTCCATCGAAACTATCACCAAGCCTCTCCTCTACGTATTTCCATTTATGACGACCGTGTGGAGATACTCAGTCCTGGTACATTCCCAGGTCCCCTAGATTCTAAAAGCATGAAAGCTGGGTTAACATTTCTGCGTAACCCGCTTATTTGTCGAATTTTTCGAGAGGCTGGGTACGTGGAAAAAATGGGTACAGGTCTTCTGACTATTTTTAGTAGCTACGAAAAACGAGGATTGAAAGAACCACAAATATTCGAACTAAACTGCTTTGTTAAGTGCATTCTCCCGCGTCAAACCATGCCTGGCAATGCTTTACTATCCGATGATGCAAAGAAGATCGAAGACATCATTGCAGCTAAGGGCGAAATCACGCTCAATGAGCTGATAAAAATACTTTCTCTTTCACGGCCAACCATTTGGCGCCGCCTTCAGGAATTATTGAGTCGAGGAATCATTGAGCGCATAGGTCATACAAGAGGCGCAAGATACCGATATAAAAAAAGAGTAACGCAGTCCAATTGAGAAACAAGAGGCTTTCTTTTTGATACGACCGTCTAGAACATTGCTTTGCGACCGCACAAAGCGCTGTCGCGAGCAAGTTCAGCAATGCTCGGCTTCGTTATTTTGCTGGCTGTGAAGCTTTCGTGGCGGCTTCGAATAGTTCATAAGCAGTGAATGTAAAGGTGGGGCCATGGACACAGCCTGATTTTTGTAGTGCGGCTACTTCTGCTTCACGGCAAAGCTTTCGTTGTGCATTGAGTTCTTCTTCGTGCTGTTGATAAGCTGCAACTTTTCCATTCAATTCATCAATTAGCGGTTGTTGTTGCTCAATTGGAAGGGCATGGACAACTTTCGCCATTTCAGCATATTGGCGCCCCTTTTCAAATTAGAACCTCATAACCCAAAAATTGGTAAATTCGGTGTCGATAATATAGACCCCATCTGCTGCTACAATGATATTTTCCCAATGGATATCGCTATATCCTGTCGCTTCAAAAAGACGGAGAAGTTCAGAGGCTTCCTTAGAAGTTATTCTTCTATCGGTTCCCTGAATACGTTCTGCATAAACCTTTACATCATCAGAAGAGTTAATATTGAGATTTGAATCGGTAGAGAGGTTTAGATTTGCCTGATCCCCGATCACAATCATTTTTTTTGGTACTTTAATACTTTGTAAACCAAGCTCGCGCGCTTTTCTTTCGATGTAATCCCTCCCTAGAATACGTCCAATGTCATATCCCTTTTCTATGTAATTTGTGGAAGGGAGTTTGGCAAATTCAGATCGCCTGAGAAGTAATCGCTGGGAGCGCAAATGTTTTAGAAAATCGTGCAGGCGCTCACGCATTTCGAGAGCATCCATATTGCAACCAAATATCGATGGTCCTTTGCGCATAAGTAATTGGTCACTTCTGCCAAAACCCAGTGTTCTCATGGTTCGTACAACATTCAATTGAGAATAAGAATTAGCAAGCCGATAGACAATTTCTTGGTCCTCCCGAGAAAGAGCTTGCAATTCTTCCAGGGTCACTACACCCTCAAATGCCACTTTCTGAAAGAGGAGTTCTCGAGGAAGTAATGCTATTTTCTGTTTTTCCATAGTAGTAAACAATAGGGATGCTCCCTCTTTATTTCCCGCCAGGAGAGCACTGACAAGAGCAATTTCCTTCCCTTCTGTTCTCTGAATCAAGCCAGGATCGATAGAGAGTAAAGCTTGCAGGATCTTTGCATTCCCAGAATAACGATCGAGAAGTGTTTCCTTGGTTTCGGAGTTCTGCTGACGTAAATTTACAGCTAGACCCTTCTGTTGGAAAATCTTTAGAAGGCTTTCTAATGGACCGGGTTTAAGGAAAAAAATCGAATTTGTTTCCCACAAAAATTTGACAAATTGCTCACAGTTAACTTTATTAACAAAGGACAAAAGGACGAAAGGACAGGGACGAAAGGACAGGGACGAAAGGACAAGGACCAAAAGGACCAAAAGGACCAAAACGACCTAAAGGACGAAAGGACACAACCCATTGTCCTTTTGTCCTTTAGGTCCTTTTTGTCCTTGTCCTTGTCCCTGTCTTTTCGTCCTTTAGGTCGTTTTGGTCCTTTTGGTCCTTGTCCTTTCGTCCCTGTCCTTTCGTCCTTTCTTGAGCGTTATTTTCAGATAAATGCCGCAACGCAGGCAGTTGGGGAACTGGGCTATACAACTGCCGCGCTTTCGGCCCTAGGTTTCGCAGGCCATAGGTTCGCATTTTCGGTCTCGGCCACGGGCTCGGTCTCGGTCTCGAAAATGGACAATGGACCAATGGACAGTTTAGTCTCAATATCCATTATCCATTGGTCCTTTTGTCCATTAAATAAGCAGACCTTGGCCAATTATTTGATTTGCTCGGTCTGGATTTGCATTGGACTTTGGCTCGACTGGACCTCTAGTTTGTTATTGACCTTGTCGACACCCGAAATGCTCCTCACCATCTTCTCGATGTTATCCTTATCTTGAGAAGTATTGACGGTTCCTTTGAGAACGACAACTCCATCAACAATTCTAATATTGATATTGTAACGGCCGTAGGAACCTTTTATTCTCTCTTCAATCTGACGCAGGATATCCGCATTAGCTTCATTGCCAGGGTTGTCTACATTAGCTCCTTCACTACTTTCAAAGTGAGACTGACCTTCCCGTTGAACCTGCACTTGTATGCTCGGGGAGTTGCTTTGCTGATCAGCCTTAAGGCCTGAAAAGGTAAAGATCATTCCATAAGTCATCATCAAAATCAGTTTTCTTTTATTCATATTCATTCCTCGTTTTTGGTTATAGAAAAGACGGGAAACATGGGACAGTCTTCGAACTTTTCCATGGTGTGAACTCCGTCATCTGCAAGAGGAGTTAATCTCTTTTGCTGCATAAAGTCAACCCAATTAAACGGGCATAAAGAGATCGCTCAGTTTAACCTCCTGTGAGATCATTTCTACCGAATACTTTGATGGTTTCAGTCCTGCGCTCGTAATCATGACGAGGAATATTTGCTTCATAGTTAATTTTCAATAACTTATAGGCGTTTTTATTGTGTTAACGCGCCAAATATAAGATGTTTATAATCGGCGCGTTAACACAATAGTGTGATTCGTTTTGAGACTGGCAGCATCAAGCACCGATTGGTTACAAGAATATCTCCTCATAAAAAGAAAAAACAGTGGAAATCGATCTAGCTTGGGCATCCTTCATCAAAAAAAATTTGGAAACTGAAGGATAAAAAGGCTATCATAACACTGCATGAGTCATTTGATAAACTTATTGCAGTGTCAGACCATCTAAAGTGTCGGAGGAGGTGGGATTCGAACCCACGGTACGCTATTAACGTACACACGCTTTCCAAGCGTGCTCCTTAAGCCACTCGGACACTCCTCCAGCAGTAAGCGAATAGCTTATAGCATCTCTTCTATAACATGCAAGAAGTTCTAGGCTTTCCTGGTCTTTAAAAACTCCATTGCCTTCTTGAGCAGGGATCCTTCTAAATCCGTGTACCCACCCTCGGTCACCTTTTCGGTGACTTGTGCTATATTTTCAGAAGTAATCTCCGACAGTAGAAGGGGGACTTTTTTCTCAGTTTGAATGAATTTTAAACAGCGAAAGAGTAAAAAATCTTTGTTTTGCAGACCCAATTTGAAAAGCTGCGGAAATGATAATTCAGTAATCACATTCCTAAGAAGCCAATCCTTGAGCTGGTCATCGGCCCAATCTTGCAAACCTTCAAACTTCCATCTGTCAGCTTCTTGATAGAGTCCAGAAATGGTATCGAGATTCAAAGGGATCTTCGGTTGATATGATCCTAAGTAGACATATTCAAGAACGATCTCTAAAACATAGCGTGTCGACTCAGGGCAACTGATCACTACACCCTTCTCAAACGGAGTCCCAGCTGGAAGACTGGAACTTGTACTCCGCAATTTTAAAATTTGGGAGTGAGCCTTGATTTCCTTTCCATCTGACGTTATAAAGTCTACATCAGTAGCTTTGGCGGCTTTTCTATCTTCCCATAACACCTGTGTGAGACTTTGCAAAGGCTTGCTTGTCGGCCTTAAACGATAAAATTTATTATCGACGTTAGTTGTGACACTTACTATGTAGGAGTAAAGGGTTCCTATCTTGTCATTAAGAGCGGAAAGATCACCACCAGAAAAAAACAGTGGAATGACATCTTTTGCGGGTCCAATCTGCCTGGATTTGATATCGAATCCGTACTGTTGACTGAGTGCTTTCACTGCCAGCTCCATCACACGTTCTGTACCCATTACCGGTTTTTCCAACGTAAATGTAGCTTTATCTTCGCTTAGGACTGGAGCCGTATCCCGCATCGTTTCGATAATCTTTTGACCCAATTGATCGACCCTGTCTTTGAGTTGATCATACGCCGCTGGCCGTACATCGTTTGAAAATTGATATGTGCTAGCTAATCTCTGAAATAGGGTTGAAAAATCCTCTACCGGTTTAGTTGATGTTGCACTTTGCATTATTAACTCCTTTGTTAATTTTGAATATAATCTTAGGCGCTAGGCTTTCTTTCCACTTAACAGCGTCCCTGCATGCCTGAGCAGGGGGCCTTGTAATTTCGCAAAGCCGCCCTTAGCAACTAATGCAGACACGTGGGCAAAATTCTCAGCGGTGACCTGCGCGAATAGCAAGGGGATTTTTGTTTCGTCTTTTTGAATATAATCGAAACAATGACAGAGCGCAAATTCTCTTCTTCTTTGTAACCCCATACTGAAAAGTAGGTGAAAATCAGCATCAGACATCGTACCCTTTGCAAGCCAAACCTTGAGTTGATCATCTATCCAGGGCTTTACATTTTCACATTTCCATATTTCACATACTTTATCGAGTTGTGAAATTTGGTTAAGAGTCAGAAAAGGTACTGGTTGATAGGATCCCAAATAGAGGACTTTAAGGACGCATTCCACAATTTCGGGTCTGAAATCGAGCATTGGGATCTCTAAAGTTTTATCGACAACAGTCCCCTTGCCAGACCAATCATAGTTAGGACATCGCAATTTTAAGACATGGGAGTGACCGAACAACTTAACGTTGGGTTCACTTGTCATGATTTCGACATCAGTAACTTTGTTCACTCCCCTATCCTCCCAAAAGTCCTTCCCCAGATCCTGCAAAGGGATATACGTAGGCCTTAGACTATAATGAGGATTATCCATGTCCGTTCTGACACTGATCTTGTAATCATGAAGGTTGCCCATCTTATCGTTAACCTCGGCAAGAGCATCTTTAAATAGCAATGGAATGGGATCTGAAGAGGGTGCTTCAGCACCCGTTAGTCTGATATGGAATTCATACTGCAGTTTAAGAGCGTCCACAGCAAACTTCGCCAGACGTTGCGGGGCCTTAACGGTTTCATTTAGAGTAAAGGTAACTTTCCTGCCTTCTATTGATGGAACAGTGTCGCGCATCGTTTCGATAATCTTTTGACCTAAGTGATCGACTCTTGCTTTGAGTTGGTCGCTCCCCTCTCGCAAGAAAACTGGTCCAGAACTTCCAAAATCATATTCTTCAGCCAATTTAACAAATAAGGCGTTAAAATCCTCCGCCCCTCTTGGTCCGGTTGATGTTGCGCTTTGCATGATTAACTCCTTTGTTGGTTAGTGCTTTTTAATAACTCAGTGGCCCTCTCGAGCAATGGGCCCTGTAAATCCTTGTATCCTTTCTCATCCGCATATTTTCTTACCTGTTCAAAATTCTCTGCCGTGACCTGCTCGAGAAGGAGTCCCGTTTTTCTGGTCGTTTGGATGTATTTGCAGCAACTTGCTAACACAAAGTCCTTGCCTCCCAATCCGAGGGGAAACAGGAGTCTAAAATCGCCATCATCCATCGGAACGCGTCCGAGCCAACTTTTAAGCTGGTCATCGACCCAGACTTTCATGTGATTATAATTCCATTTGTCCACAACTCGATACAAAGCTAAAATCTGAAGGAGAGTTAAATAATTAGAGGGTTTGTAGGTTCCTTTATAGAGGACTTGCAGGACAATCTCCAAAATTTCTCTATTCACATCGGGAAGATTAACCTGCAGGGTACTACCAAAAGTCGTCCCTGTTTTCAAAGCCTCTGGACAACGCAATTTGAAGACAAAGGAATGGGCAACAACCTGGATCTTATCAGATGTCGTAAATTCAACATCGGTCGCTTTTCTGACTTCCCTATCGGCCCAAATTTCCTTTCCCAATTCCCCAGGAGGAACATAAGTCGGCCTTAACACATATAGCGGACTTTCCTTATCAAGTGTGATATAGACCCAGAAATAGCCAGCTGTCGCATTAGGAGCATTGTAGGGTTGATCTAAAAGCAGATTAAGAGCGGATGCTCCCTCTCCTACACGTTGAATCTTTATATTACATCTATATTGTTTCTCAAATACAGCCGCTGCCAACTTCATGACTGATTCTGGAATCCATACCAATCTATTCAAAAGAATACTGGCCTCAATGTCAATGTCATGTTGGGATTGCTTTTCCTCAATTGTTGAAAGAATTTCTTGAGCCAATTGATTAACCTTCTGTTTCACATGGTCTCGCATGCCAACGGTTCCTTGTTTTGGAGGGACTCCAAAATACTCAGCATATTGACTTTGAAAAATTGGATCAGAAACGGGTCCATTTGCTTGTGCGCTTTGCATAGTTTATTCTCCTTGGTTGTTAGGTTAGGTGTAATGTCATGTTTGAAACTCAAATGAAGCAGCCTATTCCTTTGACTGCCTCAACAACTGGGCTGCCCTCTCGAGCAATGGCCCCTGTAAATCAACGTAGCCTTTATCAGCCGCATACTTTTCTTACCTGTTCAAAGTTTTCTGCATTGATCTGCTCAAGAAGGAGAGGGGTATTTCTTGTTGTGCGTATGTATTTGAAACAACGCGAGAGTACATAGTCCATGCCCTTCAAACCCATAGGAAAAAGTTGTCCAAAATCACTTTCGGACATCGAAGCGCGTCCAAGCCAAATTTTAAGTTGATCATCAATCCAAGGTCTCAAGGGGTGATAGCTCCATAGGTCGACTACTTGATACAAAGAGAAAATCTGAGCTAGGCTCAAGAAAGGTGAGGGTCGATAATCTCCGTTATAAAGGACTTCCAGGACAATCTCCAAAGTTGCTTTATTCACATCAGGAAGACTAATCTGTACCAAAGGAGCAAAAGTCGTCCCTTCCAAAGCTTTTGGACAGCGCAATTTGAAGAGTGAGGAATGGGCTATGACTTTGTCACCATCGGATGTCGTAAATTCCACATCAGTGGCTTTTCTGAGTTTTCTATCGGCCCAAAATTCGCCTCCCAAACTAGAGTGGATCCGTATAAGTTGGCCTTAATGGAAATAGAGAAGAGAACCTAGAAAGAGTGACAATGACCTGATTTGTAGTACGCTGTTAATGAATTAAGAGCTTCGCATGTCGTTGTGAAAAGCACCGTAAGGGTAGGAGCCTTCTCATCTTTGACTGTTGGTTCCACGGTCATCTTAAATCCATATTGTTTCTCAAAGACATCCGCCGCCAACACGATGAACGATATTGGACTATACAATAATTTACTTAGGTGAAAATTGTAATGATGGCCTGAAGTTTGATAGTCTACTGGAAAAGTGTCCTCAAGTGTTGTGAGAATTTCTTGAGCCAATTCATTGACCTTTGGTTTCAGTTGATCTCTCAAATTAATCTTTTGAGTAGGAGAGTTAATATTTTTGTTTTTAATCCAACGTTCAAAAACCTCCTCAAAATTTGCGTTTGAAACGCCTCCATTTGGTTGTGTGCTTTGCATTCTGTAAACTCCGGATTATTTTTGAGTTACCTGCGATGTTATGCTTGAAAATCAAATAGTGTCAATAGAAATAAGAATTTTTCGCTTGAAAAATAGTCTATTTTTTGACAAAATATTTTCATGAAACAATTTCTTATTGTTATTTTCAGCCTGATCGTGTGCACGTTCTGCACGGCGGATGAAATTCCTTTACACACCGTTCTCGTGAGTGTCTCTCCGCATAAGTTCTTTGTGGAACGTATAGCAGAAGGAACCTTAAACGTTGTAGTGATGGTGCCAGCAGGGGCTAGCGCCCATAGCTACGAACCCTCGCCGAAACAAATGATCGCAGCAAGCAAGGCCGACCTCTGGTTTTACATCGGAGAGGGCTTCGAAGCACGCGCCAAGCAAGCGCTCAAAAGCCACCATCCTGCCCTACAGCTCATTGACCTTAGGCAAAATATTCCCCTCATCACCGCTGGACACCACTGTTCAAAACACCGCGGCAATTGCGAGGACCTCCACTTTTGGCTCAGCCCTAAATTGGCCAAAATCCAAGCAGCTACGATAGCAACGTCCTTGATCGCTACCTATCCCGAACATCGGGAGCTCTACCAGCACAATCTGAATAGCTTCTTGCAAGAACTGGATGAACTCGACCGACAAATCGCGGCACTCCTCTCACCACTCCAAAACCGCACGTTGCTAGTTTCGCATCCTGCTTATGGCTATTTTTGCCAGGAGTATAACCTCAAGCAAATTTCGATCGAATGGGAAGGGAAGGATCCCACCCCACAGCAGCTGACAAACATCCTCAATGAGGCGCGCCAGGCTAAAATCAAAACCGTCTTTATCCAGCCGCAGTATAGCAACAAGGGAGCTAAACTGATCGCAGATGTAATCGGAGCAAATATCGTCAGCCTGGACCCCTATTCCGAATCCTATATGACAACCCTGCTTTTGATTGCAAAAGCCTTTGCATCAGGCCTAGACAATTAATTAAAAAATATAATAGAATTTATGCCATGCATCCGATTATTCATTTTGAAAATGTTTCCTTTTCCTACCAGGACACACCGGTATTGCGGGATGTTTCCTTCTCTATCGATTCCGGGCAATTTGTCGGCATTATAGGCCCAAATGGAGGGGGCAAAACCACTTTGCTCAAACTCATCCTGGGGTTTTTGCAGCCTGTATCGGGCACAATAGAAGTCGTCGGACAAGACCATATCGCCTATGTGCCGCAATCCATGCGCTATGACCGCATCTTTCCCATCTCCGTCATGGAACTCGTCTTGACAGGACGGCTCTCACGCCTTCCTTGGCATGGCCAATATGCGCAGAAAGACAAAGACGCAGCATATAAAAGCATTAGACACCGTCGGCCTGCTGGACTTCAAAGAGGAATCCTTTGGGACTCTATCCGGAGGCCAAGCGCAACGGGCTCTCATCGCAAGGGCGCTCGTTTCTGAGCCTAAGCTCCTTCTTCTCGACGAGCCCACCGCAAGCGTCGATAGCCAAGCCGAAGCGGACATCTATACCCTTTTGCAAAAACTCAAGGGAACCATGACAATTCTCATGGTCACGCACGATCTGCGCGCTGCCATTGAACAGGTGGAAAAGGTGATATGCGTCCAGGGAACAGTGATCCCTCTGGAGCCTCAGGAGGTTTGCAAACACTTTGCCTATGGCTTATATCATGCCCCCTTAATCCCCTTAGGACCCTCATGACAGCCTTTTTTGAAGCCTTGCGCACCAACCCTCTTCTTCTTTCGGCCCTCATCGCGGGGCTTGCGGCTTCTGTCGTCAGCGGAATTATTGGCTCATATGTTGTCGTGAGGCGCATCGCCTTCATCAGTGGAAGCATTTCCCATTCCGTTTTGAGCGGCATTGGATTTTGCCTCTGGCTGGAGAGAGCCAAAGGGATCTCCTGGGTGTCGCCCCTTTATGGCGCTTTGCTCGCGGCTATCGGTTCGGCCCTTCTGATCGGATGGATTCACCTGCATTATCGGCAACGGGAGGATTCCGTCATTGCGGCCTTATGGTCCATTGGAATGGCAGTCGGCGTCATTTTCATTTCGCAAACGCCCGGTTTCAACGTGGAGCTAACCACATTCTTGATCGGCAATATCTTATGGGTCACCCCCACAGACCTCAAGATCCTCTTTGCCTTAGATATAGCAGTACTAGCCATTGTGTTCTGCATGCATAAGCGTTTTCTAGCGATCTGCTTCGATGAGGAACAGGCCAAATTGCAGGGGTTGCCCGTCAATAGCTTGTATATCTTGCTGCTAGTGCTCACTTCCGTTTCTATTGTGTTACTGATTCAGGTCGTCGGCATTATTTTGGTCATGACGATGCTGACCATTCCGGCTGCGATAGCCAATCTTTATACGCGCCGCCTATCGAAGATGATGTGGATAGCTGTAGGATTGAGCTGTCTCTTTTGTTTGGCAGGAATGGGTATTTCTTTCCATCTGGACTGGCCGGGAGGAGCGACAATTGCCTTATTGGCAGGCGTTGCCTATGTCATTGCTCTGCTTTTTTCGATCAAATGAGGAAATGCGGAAAGAGAGGGATTTGAACCCTCGATACCCTTTAGGGGTATGCGTCCTTAGCAGGGACGTGCTTTCGGCCACTCAGCCATCTTTCCATATAAGAGTAGAAGAATATCCTATCGTCGAAGATCCTTTAAATGCAAGAAAGAATGCTGAAAATTAGCTCATCGTGTATGGTGAATTCATGAACGAACTCAATACCAAAGTAAAAATAGCTCCTAACTCAAAAGAATCGGAAATGATGGTATTAGGCTGTATGCTGACGAGCATTAATGGCCTTAATGTTGCTGCCGACTCTCTCGATGAAGCCGATTTCTATTACACAGAACATAAAATTATTTTTGAAACATTGAAGACGGCTTACAAAAGCGAAAAACCAGCCGACGTTCACCTCATTTGCGAAGAGCTCAAGAGGCAGGAAAAATTGAAGGCTGTCGGCGGGGCAGCCTATATCACCACCTTAGCCCAATATGCCGGCACATCAGCCTATATCGAAGAATATACCAATATCGTCAAAAATAAAGCGATCTTGCGCCGCATGATCAATGCAGCGCAATCGATCGAAAAAACAGCCTTGGAAGACCCTCCGGATGTCCATGAGGTCCTGGATGATGCCCAACAGCTCTTTTTTAAAATCAGCCAGGCAGCCAATCCCCTTTCAGGCGTCCTCATTGGGCAGATTTTCTCTGGAGTCAAAACCGAATCGCAAGTGCCCTTCCTCAAAGCTCTGGAGGAGAAGCAAGCCCGCTACCAGCAGCTGGGCCCTCAGGACTCTGGCATCACAGGCATCCCCACTCACTTTACAGACCTGGATAAGCTCATCAATGGACTTGGCAACTCGAACCTGATGATTCTCGCCGCCAGACCAGCCATGGGGAAAACGGCCATTGCCATGAATATCGCGGAAAATGTCTGTTTTAGAAATCACATTCCCGTGGGCATTTTTTCCCTTGAGATGAGCGCCGAGCAGTTGGTGCATCGCATCGTCTGTTCGCAAGCTGAGGTGGAATCGGATAAAATCAAAACGGGAGCCCTCAATGGCCTAGAATTTCAAAGAGTCGTCGCTGCTGTCAATGCGATGCAAAACCACGTCATGGTCATCGATGACCAACCGGGACTTAAAATCAACGACCTGCGAGCACGTGCGCGCCGCATGAAGGAAACGTATAAGATCGGATTGCTCATCATCGACTACCTTCAGCTGCTCTCGGGATCGGGTTCTTTCCGCGCGCAAGAAAATCGGCAGAATGAAATCTCAGAAATTTCGCGCATGCTCAAGAATCTGGCCCGTGAACTCAATATTCCCATCCTCTGTACGGCCCAATTATCGCGTAAGGTCGAAGAACGGCAAGGCCATCGGCCGATGATGAGCGACCTCAGGGAAAGCGGCAGCTTGGAACAAGACGCCGACATGGTCATGTTCCTCTTGCGGCGCGATTATTACGACCCCATGGATAAGCCCGGCATGGCGGAGTTGATCCTCGCCAAAAACCGCCATGGGGGCATCGGAACCATCAATCTGACCTTCCGCAAGGAGATCGGCCAATTCGCCAATTACACCGCCATCAAATACCAGCCAGAACCGGATGTCCCTCCCTCAAGCAGAGCGGATAAGTACTTTGTGCAAAATTAGACGCAAAGACGCAAAGGCGCAAAGAAAGGACAAAATTTGTCCCTTCTTTGCGTCTTTGCGCCTTTGCGTCTGTCTAGACATAGAGGGGAATGGGAAGGCTTTTTAGCAGAAAAGTCGAGTAAATGGTAACATAAAAGTCGAGTAAATGATGAGGTTACATGGCATTGACAGACGCTATAGTAGCTGAGGCTATTTTAATGGTCCGCAATTCATCCTCTATGAAGAGAAGCGGCAAGCTCTCTATATCCGAAGGCCCCCCATTTGTATAGTCCAAAAGGGACAAATGGACGAAAGGACAGCAGGGACAAGAGGACAAGGACCAAGAGAGACAGTTGCATAAGTCATTTGAGTGTCTAGAATTGAATCCTCGGTCGCAAAAGTGAATTTTTTTCCCCGAGATGCTATTTTGGAGAGGTTAAAAATTGGCCCTCAGAATGAGGTTTGCAAAACCCAGGGCCGAAGGCCCGGCAGTTGTATAGCCCAGTTGCCCAACCGCGTTGCGGTGTTTATCTGAAAATAACGCTAAGGGGACAAAGGGACAATGGGGACAAGAGGACAAGGACCAATAGGACCAATAGGACCTAGAGGACAAAAGGACAAAGAGTTACGTCCTCTTGTCCTCTAGGTCCTATTGGTCCTATTGGTCCTTGTCCTCTTGTCCCCGCTGTCCTTTTGTCCCTTTGTCCTTTCTTGAGCGTGCTTTACAACTGCCGGGCCTTCGGCCCTGAGTTTCGCAAACCTCAAGAAATTGAAAAAATTTAATGTCACTTATGCAACTGTCTCAAGAGGACCTAGAGGACAAAAGGACAAAGAGTTACGTCCTTTTGTCCTCTAGGTCCTCTTGGTCCTTGTCCTCTTCTCCCTGCTGTCCTTTCGTCCTTTCTTGAGTTCTTATGCAATAAATTTTTATTAGTTTTTTCATGTTATTAGTTTTTCATTGATTTAAATCTGTTATTTCCTATGGCCGCAAAATCCAGTTGGATTTTGAATCAAGTTTATAAGAATCAACAAGTTGCATTTATCCCCTAAAACACAATTCTGACAATCCTCACCTTTCAATCATTTTTTTAAGTCGTTGAACATCAACATTTCTCTATTTTCCGGCAAAAACTTTGCTTATAAGGAGTTGACTTTTTACCCCAGTATTGTCAATATTAGGACTTATGAAAACACAATCTGGACAATATCATGAAAAAAGTTTGCGAAATTGAAACCGTGAAGAAACTGTTTAAAAAAAGGCCGATCTTGACTATTAATGAGCTCCAGGCAGCTCTTGGGACTGAATCTAGCAGAACGGTTTTTCGCTACCTAAAAAAACTTGATTACATCTCAAGCTACACACATGCAGGTAAATACTATACCCTTCCGGAGGTAGCACAATTTGATCAGAATGGTTTATGGCAACCCGGTGATATTGGATTTTCAAAATCCGGTACTCTACTTAACGCGTTGGTGCACATCGTAAATCAATCGGATGCGGGCCTAACCAATGCTGATTTGGCAGAGAAATTCAAAACAAGAGTTCAAAACACTTTGCTCACCCTTGTGAACGCGAACAAACTTGGAAGGGAGAAGGTGATCCAAAAAACGTATCTGTATGTGAGTGTTGATCCAGAAACAAGAACGAAGCAGCTTAGAACGCGCACCAACCAGGGCAGAAAGATACGTGTTTCTGATTGGACTGCAATTGAGATCCTTGTAGAAATCATTCGCCTCTCATCACATTCAATTACCCCCGGTATCGTTTCTAACAGTCTCCACAAAAAGGGGTCTTCGATAACGCGAGAGGAGATTAATCAAGTCTTCCGTGAACATGGTTTAGAAAAAAAAACTCTGGATTCAAAGCAATCCAAATCTTAAGGCAGTTATGTGATCGTGCGCAAGTTAAGCTGAGCTCACCCAATCTCTTCCCAAAATCTCCAACCATCAGGATTGAGGCGACAGAAACAGCGTGCTGTTGTGGTAAAAAACTTTGTATACTCAAAACCATGACTAGAGAAAAAGTCGTCACCTTACAAATCGGGCAGTTTAAGGTGTATGAAGTCGTAAAACACTGCCCCGATTGCGAAAAAATTTACAGGCACGAGGACCTGCGGTACCTGGTCCCCGAGTTTTCCAACTTTGGTTACGACGTTATAGAGCAGGTCGGGCGTGCTCTGTTTCAGAAATTTCGCACAGTCGAACAAATTATAGAAGAGCTCAGAGAAAAAAATGTGACGATTTCAGAAAGGGAGGTCACGTTTCTTGGGAAAAAATTTATATTCTATTTGGCTTATGCTCATAAAGATAAATCTCCTGAACTCCAGCAATTGCTCCACCTTATCGGAGGCTATATATTGCATTTTGATGCCACCTGCGATGGTGATAGCCCACATCTTTTTTGCGCGATGGCGGAGATTGTAGACCTGGTCTTAGGAAGTGTAAAAATGCCCTCTGAAACCACGGAGGCAATTGTTGCCTTTCTTACCACCATCAAGGAGCAGTATGGTAATCCATTGGCTGGCGTTTCCGATATGCTTAAAGCAAATTTAGCTGCATTCGAAATTGTATTCCCCGGTGTTCCGCATTTTGTCTGCCTATATCACTTTCTCAGGGACATAGGAAAGGATTTAATGGAGTACGACTATTCAATTTTACGCAACGGACTCAAACGATATGCAACGTGCACCAGGCTTCGAGAAATATCCAAAAAGACAAAAGTAACCATAGGTACCAACGAAGCAACGTATCATAAGTGTATTAAAAAAAACGGACTATCTGGACTGTCTACACTACCATACGGACCTATAGCCTATGTCCTCACAGAGTGGATTCGAAATTATGAAAGTGAATTGGATGGTTATGGGTTTCCATTTGACCAAGGCTATCTTATTCAATTCCAGAGGATGAAGGATGTGTCCCTATTCCTAAGAGGCATATCTGACGACATAGGGGAATTCTCGGAGCTCAAGAGTTTTTTGAAGAGTGTTGTCGAAGATCCAGAGATACAGAAATCTGTTCAGCTTCTGGAAAAGAAGACGGCTGATTTTACTGAGCTGAGGAATGCGATGCGGATCGCTTTACCTGATGGAAAAGATGGGTTAAATGACGATGGAGATGACGATGATGACATGCCAACCATTGAAAAAGCGGTTTCAAAATTTGTTGAACGAGAGGATATAAAAAACAACACTGATTTATCCTATCAAAAAATGTATAGCCAAATCAAAAAGTACTGGAAAAAGCTCTTTGCGGATGCGATCATTGTCACTTTACCAAACGGTGAGGAAATTCGCATCTATGCACAAAAAACAAATAACATCCTCGAAAGATTCTTCAGAGAATTGAACCGAGGAAATCGTAAAAGAAATGGGGGTAAATCGTTGGGACGTACCCTGCAGACCATGCTTGCAGAAACGCCCATTGTAAAAAACCTCAATAATCCAGAATACGTACGGATCATTTTGAACGGAAAATCCACATTAGCAGCAAGGTTTGCCGAAGTTGATGCTAAACTCATCCGGAAAGAGATAAAGAAGCTTGGAGAAGATGAAGAGAAATTACCAGTAGAAGTGAAAAAGCTAGTCAAGATGGAGGGGTTGCCGCGAAAACTTTTAAACTCTATGACTAGGCTTCAACGGGCGGCTATTGGTTTAAGATCGTCCAGCATAGCTGTAACTTTGCCGGTTTCTCCTGGGGAAGAATCCCCAGCTGGGAATAAGGTGGAAGATCTTAAACCAATAGCCCTACAGGCTGCGTGAAAACGACGAAATCCAATACTGGATTTCCAGTTTATATTTTTTGTATTGGTACATAAAGAAACTTGCCAAATTGTTTTCTCATTTATATCAGTCGAACTAATTTAAAAATTTTTATTTTTTTCAGTTGACATATAATTCAAGTTTCTGTTAAAGTGTTTTCAAATTCATGAGATGGTCTCATGAGACTGGTCGTTCAAAATCCAACTGGATTTTGCGGCCATAGGTTATTTCAGGTATAATTATTTTTTAAACTTGATAATGAGGATTTTATGGCAGACATAATATATATTACAAATAGATCAGAAATCCCATCCGAAAGAGATTGGAATGATAAATCTGACTTCAAAAGAAAAAACCAGACTGTCCAGGTAACAAAAAATGAAAATGGAGAAAGCAGGACTTATATCTATACCCTTGAAGCCAAAAAGACAACTCACTTCCCACTTTTTGAAAGAATTTTTCGTATCTTTTTAGGATGCAGTGCTGCCTTCTTCAGTCTTGGAATCGGCTTAGCCTTTAAGTCTGTTCGCAGGCTTATCACTAAATCGACTAAAGAGAGCAAAATTTTTGCCCTTAATCGAGGTGACCTCAATTTCCCTTCTTTATATCATGGCATTCCAAAATATCGTGGCATGTCAAATTCACCTCTTCTGTTGATTCCTCGTGATGTACTCGAACTAATCGCTCAAAGGTTAGTGGAACAAAAAGCTGCTCTTCCTTTACGTTTTGTCTGTAAAGCGACTCGCGATCTTGTCGCACTCAAACCCGAAAAACTTACAAATGAACGAACTCGTGATCTCATAAAAAATGCCATCGAGCGCGGATTCTCTCCTTTAGCTCAATGGTTTAACGAAGATTTGAGATACCCTATTAGAGAAGAAGAAGTTTTTACTGCTGCCGAGAGAGGCAATATGCAAATGCTGCTTTGGCTACAGAGAAAGGGACATCTTCAAGGTTATTTACGAGCTGTCTATCCAGCTGCGGCCAGAGGAGGCCACTTTGAAGTTTTGCAGTGGGCTAGAGCAAACGGCTACCCTTGGGATGAAAAGACATGCAAAAATGCGGCCGGAGGAGGCCATCTTGAAGTTTTGCAGTGGGCTAGAGCAAACGGCTGCCCTTGGGATGCAGGGACATGCTCAAATGCGGCCTTAGGAGGCCACCTTGAAGTTTTGCAGTGGGCTAGAGCAAACGGCTGCCCTTGGGATGCAGGGACATGCTCAAATGCGGCCTTAGGAGGCCACCTTGAAGTTTTGCAGTGGGCTAGAGCAAACGGCTGCCCTTGGGATGCAGGGACATGCTCAAATGCGGCCTTAGGAGGCCACCTTGAAGTTTTGCAGTGGGCTAGAGCAAACGGCTCCCCTTGGGATGCAAAGACATCCGAAAGTGCGGCCAGTGGAGGCCACCTTGAAGTTTTGCAGTGGGCTAGAGCAAACGGCTGCCCTTGGGATGCAAAGACATGCGAAAGTGCGGCCAGTGAAGGCCACCTTGAAGTTTTGCAGTGGGCTAGAGCAAACGGCTGCCCTTGGAATGCAGGGACATGCTCATATGCGGCGGCAGGAGGCCACCTTGAAGTGTTGCAGTGGGCTAGAGCAAACGGCTGCCCTTGGGATACATGGACATGCAGCACAAGTGCGGCCGCAAGGGGCCACCTTGAAGTTTTGCAGTGGGCTAGGGCAAACGGCTGCCCTTGGGATACACAGATATGCTCAGATGCGGCCAGAGGAGGCCACCTTGAAGTGTTGCAGTGGGCTAGAGCAAACGGCTGCCCTTGGGATACATGGACATGCAGAAATGCAGCCAGTGAAGGCCACCTTAAAGTTTTACAGTGGGCTAGAGCAAACGGCTGCCCTTGGGATGTACTTACATGCATAAGTGCGGCCTATGCAGGCCACCGTAAAGTTTTGCAGTGGGCTAGAGCAAACGGCTGCCCTTGGGATGAACAGACATGGGTGCGTTGGTTGAACGCAAATGCATAACCAGGCGCTATCTAAGAATCTTTTACGGTCATCCCATTAGCAAATTCAGCGCAAAACTGAAATGTCTACCCAATGGCAAGCGGGAGAAACTTCTCAATGTTATCATATCTTTTCACTGATCTCAGCTTTTTTTGTATTGAAATCAATGCATCATCTACTTCGTGGAAGGCCTGCAGGATGACCTGTTGATAGTTCTGGAAGGCCTCTTCCCGAATCGCTTTGCTTCTAATACCTGTGCCTGCATTGAAGATGAATAACGAAAGGCCATATGCCCTTTGCAAGATCACACCCATCTTTTTTAAAACGAACCCAATCGAATCTAAAATTGCTCTAAGATCTGTCAGCTCGCATTTCGACTTAGTCCAGGTGATCGTAAAACATAATTTCAAAAGAGCTGCGGCCAGAATATTAGGCGCTTATCATTCTCTGGGGAATGTGGAAATGGCGAGATTACTCGAAGATGACTTAAGACAAGCTGGCATGAGGATCAAAAAAGAAGATCCTTTTGAAGAAGGGCAATCGAAATCCAATGTACCTCGGGGACGATCACCTTATATGGCAAGGATCTTCACACTTTGGGAAAGCTATCGAGAGGATATCATAGCTCATTTTCCTCCATCAGGAAGTCCACCAGATAATGCTGAAATCTATCTAAAATCGATGGATGCTATCTTCGCGCAGGATGCCTACAATTCTCTTTCTATTGAGGGGTATGTAGTCAATGAAGAACTGATCGAACAAGTGAAAAATCAACGCTGGAAGCCTGATAAGAACGAACATGATCGAAAGGAACGTGATGCACTTGCGGCTAGAGGCTATTTTGAAGCCTTCCAAGAGGTCAAAAAGTCCATTTCAGAAATTATTAAGGGAGCTCCAGCTGGAAAAACCTTAGAGCGAGACCTCCAGAAATGGTATCGCGCACTATTTTCCCCCTCAACTCGGGCTGGTATACTTTCTGAAGAGATGCTCTATGGATATCGCAAGGGGCAAGTATATATTCGCGGCTCTCGTCATGTACCGTCGCCAAAAGATGCAATACTCGATGCGATGGAGGCATTGTTTACGTGCCTCAAAGAAGAACCTCACGCAGGAGTCCGAGCTATCTTGGGCCACTTCATTTTTGTCTTTATTCATCCCTATATCGACGGTAATGGACGTATTGCACGTTTTTTGATGAATGCGATGCTTGCTTCAGGAGGTTATCCATGGACAATCATTCAAGTAGTCCATCGGCAAAAGTATTTCAAGGCGTTAGAAATGGCAAGTGTTGAAAATCAAATCGTCCCCTTTACCAAATTTGTAGCAGGCGAAATGCTAAAAAATTCCATATGATGGAAAATTTCAGCAAAATAGATATATCCCTTCTTAGTTATAACCTGCTGTGGTTAAGAGCCCGTATTCCTGCATATCCTGCCGCTTGCGATCCTGCATATCCTGAAAATTGTTTATCCTTGATGACGCTTGTTGCGATCCTGCATATCCTGTTCCACTTTTCTTCTGCCTATCTTGTGAATTTTGATTATCGACAAATTAAAACAATAAAAAATTTTATCTAAACATATCTTGCATGCTATGAAAATTATAATATCGATATCCTCTCAAACATTGGTTTGCAACTAATGGAAATGACCTGAGGATTGCAAAACCCTGTCCTCAAATTTAGCCGCCAATAAATTTATTTATTTTATCATTGATTTAAATCTGTTAGTTCTGGTAGAATTATAACTTAATAACGAGGATTTTATGGCAGATATAATATATATTACAAATAGAGCAGAAATCCCATCTGAAAGAGGGTGGAATGATAAATCTGACTTCAAAAGAAAAAACCAGAACGTCCTGGTCACAAAAAGTGATAATGGAGAAGTCAGGACTTATACCTATATCCTCGAAGCCAAAAAGACAACTAACTTCCCCTTTCTTGAAAGAATTTTTCGCATCTTTTTAGGATGCAGTGCTACACTGTTTAGTCTTGGATTTGGCTTATTCTCTAAATCTGTTCGCAGACTTATTACTAAATCGACTAAAGCTAGCAAAATTTTTGCCCTTCCCAGAAACCCGGCAGTCCCCCCTGCTTCATCAGCAGCACCCCTTGCCTCATCGACCGCAACAACCAGTAATCCGAACTCTGCTTCACTCAATCCAGCAGCCTCTACTTCAAGCAGCACAAACGTCTCCATTTCAGTCGTGCTTCAAAGCCCATCTGTATCTCAAACAAACTCCAGTGAACCAGGGCCAGTCATCAATTTTTATACGCTAGCTGAACAATTTTCTTTTTGGGATTCCTATCTCAATAGATACTTAAGAACTATTTCCAGCCCAAAATGGAATAATCGGAAAGCTTGGTCATTTTTAAATGATGAATTGCAAGGAATTAAAGGAACATTGGAAAAGTTAAAGAGTGATGTACACAAGGCATTAAAAGAAGGTGAAACAAAAAGAGACTCTGCTTCAGAAAAAGCCTATGCGCCTATGCTTGGATTGGAAGATACGATTGAAGCTACTATGATAACTATCGAAAAAGCCCAGATTCTTCTCCAGAATAAGATTGAACAAGCACCAAAACCGAAAACCCCATTGACAGTGAGTATCCAAGGTATCAGCAATGCCACCAATACCTGTTATATCAATTCCGCTCTTCAACCCTTATTAGCCACTGGGATCTTCCCAGATTTGGTTCCGACAACAGCCTTACTTCCCCCGGGACATTCTCCAGAAGAACTTCCACTGCGTCAGGCGATCCTGGATGCCTTAAACGATTTTCTTCATGCTTGGAGAGTCAGAGCTTCTCCACAAAAATTAGGTGAAATGGTTGCGGGATTGCGTATAGAAATCTTTATAGCTGGACTTGCCGAAGGTGGCTTTATCAATAAAAATGAGCTGGAGAGCGTTAATGATGCCAGGTGTTTTTTTGAATTGATCCTTAGCGTCATCGGTAGAGGTTTTAACAAGGAGTTCACGAGAACTCCTGTGATGGACGATGGCAAAAAAGTATTGAATGAGTTTAAAACGGTTCAAATGACACAAGAAGGGGTATTTCCACTGAAAGGATCCGGCGGTAATCTCCAAAATATTGTGAATGAGTATCGAAACGCCATAGCTATAAAATTGGAATATAATGCGGAACATCTTGTTACCGGAGAAAGGATACACGTTTCCGATTGTAGGGAAATGGAGAAAATTGTGGGACCTGCTCCTGAAATTTTGGTTCTAAATGTGGGTCGTCATGTTGTCCACGCTGAAGAAGATAAGACGATTAACTTTGAAGCGTTATTTAAAAATCCTCCTCCAGATTCTACCTACGAACTTGTTGGGTTTTCACAGAATTACAATCAGGTTCACTGGACCGCTTGTGTCTGGAATGGAAGCAAATGGATCTATTGCAACGATTCAATTGTAAGAGATGTAAGTCCCCAAGACGAGGCATTTACACTCCCCGCTAACTACATGGTTTACAAGAAGAAGAGAGTTTGACAACCTATTTACTTTTTATTGTGAATCGTTTAGACTATCGTCTTGTTTCACAACTGAAAGGGAAAATATGTCATCCGTAAAGAAAAAAAGGCGATATAAAATCGCCAAGCACAAGCGCAAAAAGCGCAGCAGACGTGATCGTCACAAGACTTCATAAGAATTCAGAATACTGAATTCAGAATACAGAATACATCCGATGTGCGCATTTAGGTAAGTCATACGAAACCATTTCGCTGGGTTTCGTATATCTAAGTCAGATCCCCATCCTGTACTTTTTCTGAGTTCTAAATTCTGCATTCTGTAATCTAAATCCTGTATACTAAAACTATGTGGAAATATCCAACAATCTATGATGTCATTGTAATGGGGGCGGGTCATGCTGGCTGCGAAGCCGCGATGGCGAGCGCCCGCATGGGAGCCAAAACGCTGCTGCTCACGATGACGCTAGACACCATCGCTAAGATGAGCTGCAACCCAGCTGTGGGGGGCATTGCCAAGGGGCATATCGTGCGGGAAATCGATGCCTTAGGGGGCGAGATGGGCAAGGTCATCGATGCCACGGGCATTCAATTTCGCATGCTCAATAGGACGAAAGGCCCAGCCGTATGGGCTCCGCGCGCGCAAGCCGATAAGGTGGCCTACCAATTCGAGATGAAGCATCGCCTGGAAAAGACTGAGAATCTCGACATTAAGCAGGGGACCATTGAAGACTTCATCGTCGAAGGGGATCAAATCAAAGGGGTGATCACCAAAGAGGGGATCATCTACTATACCAAAACCCTAGTCATTTCTTCGGGGACTTTTTTGCGTGGATTGCTCCATATTGGGGAAACCAATTACAGCGGAGGCAGGGCTGGAGACCAGCCCTCTGTAGGCCTATCGGCCAGTTTAGAAAAGCATGGCCTCAAATTAGGGCGGCTCAAAACGGGAACCCCTCCGCGCGTCAACAGGCGTTCTATCGATTTTTCTTGCTGTGAAGAGCAGCCGGGCGAACCAGGAGTGAAATTTTCCTTCGACGAAGAAGAAGGGCCTCGCTTGCCACAGGTTTCCTGTTATATCACCTACACAACCGATAAAACGAAGGAAATCATTTTAAATAATATCCATCGATCCCCGATGTATTCAGGCAAAATCACGGGAATAGGCCCTCGCTATTGTCCCTCTATCGAAGATAAAATGGTCCGCTTTGCAGATAAGGAACGGCATCAGATCTTTTTGGAACCCGAAGGATTAAAAACCGAGGAGATCTATGTCAATGGAGTCTCCTCCTCGCTCCCTTTTGATGTGCAGCTGCAATTTATTCAGAGCATTCCCGCTTTGCGCCATGCCGAAATAATGCGGCCGGCCTATGCCATCGAATATGACTATCTTGTTTGTGGACAGATCTTAGCCTCTTTAGAATGCAAAACGATACAAGGCCTATTCTTTGCAGGGCAGATCAATGGGACCTCAGGTTATGAAGAAGCGGCCGGACAAGGAATGATGGCCGGCATCAATGCTGCAAATTCCGTAAAGGGGCATCCTCCCCTGATCTTAAAGCGCTCTGAAGCCTACATCGGCGTCATGATCGACGACTTGGTGACAAAGGGCTTAGACGAACCCTACCGCATGTTTACGAGCCGGGCGGAGCATCGCCTCCTTTTAAGGCAAGATAATGCAGACCTACGCCTGCGCCGCTATGGATATGAATTGGGCCTCATCGATAGCGCACGCTATGCGAAGCTGCAGCAAAAAGAACGGGCCATTTCTGAAGAGTACGAGCGGCTTGAGAAGATTTTCAAGCAAATCAACGGAAAAGGATATAGCCTTGCTCAGCTTTTGTGCAGGCCCGATGTGACGTACGCCTCTCTCTTGAAGGATTATCCCGAGAATGTCAAAGACCATGGGGAAGAGACCAATTTCCAAATCGAACTCAATTTAAAGTTCGAAGGCTATATTTCAAGGCAGAATTCGGAAGTTGCGAAGTTATCCAATCTCGAAAATAGACGCATTCCATCGGGTTTTGATTACATGCAAGTGAATGGATTGCGCATTGAGGCCAAGCAAAAGCTGCAAAAATCGCTTCCCCATAATCTGGGTCAAGCATCGCGCATTTCAGGGGTATCTCCGGCCGATATCTCCGTTCTCATGATCGCCCTTTCACGTTATATGAAACAGCCAGCTCCTCATGAAGATTAATATCATCCGCTTGCACTCCTGGCCTATCTTGAAGCAGCTTCAGCTCGAAGAAAGCCTCCTGCGCGCCGATGAGGAAAACTGGTGCCTCATCAATCAAGGGAGCCCTCCCGCTATCGTCTTAGGCATATCTGGAAAGCCCGAAATCATGATCAATACCCCTTATCTCCAGCGAAAGCCCATACCTGTGATCCGCCGTTTCAGCGGAGGAGGCACGGTCGTCGTCGATGAAAGCACCTATTTCATCACCTTGATCTGTAATAGCGAACAGGTACAGGTCCCTTGCCAGCCCGAAAAAATCCTGCGTTGGACCGAGGGACTTTATCAGCCCCTATTTGGTGAAAATGATTTTCGCGCCATCGAAAATGATTATGTCATAAAAAATCGCAAGTGCGGTGGCAACGCACAATACCTGCGCAAAAACCGCTGGCTCCATCACACCTCTTTCTTGTGGGATTACCGCGAAGAGAAGATGGAGTATCTGCAGATGCCCCCCAAAGCCCCTAGCTATCGTTCAGGCCGTCCCCACGCCGATTTCATCTGCCGCTTGCGCGACTATATCGACCTGGGCCAATTCCAATCTCAATTCATCAAAGCCTTAAAGGAACGCTACGATGTGAAGGAAATCGCTCCCCAACAGGCCCATGCGATAACCCATCGCCCCCACCGCAAAGCCACAATCTTACTTGAGATGTAAAAAGAACTGCCGAAAGGGGTCTCGCGGCTTAGCGATCAACCATTTGATAAAAGTGGGTTCACTTCCAGGAGTCGGAGTTCTCGGGTAAAAACCTTGAAGCTCGTTCCCAAGCGTCGTGATCCCCTAAACGTTAAAATATCGTTGACGGGCTTGCAGTCGCCAGGTTGTCCCTATCGGCAGAAAAAGATCCTAATTTCTACTTCTAGAATAGCCCATTTCCGATTAAATTAACATACCCGAGTCAAAAACCAAGGGTCGCATTCCTTCCAAAAATAAAACGCAAAGGCACAAAAGTGCAAAGAAAGGAGAAGCAAGATTGCTTTTATTCATTAAATATTTGCAGTATCTTGTAAAAATCAGATACTATCGTATAGCTTTCCTCGAAGATAAGAATCTAGGTGTTTGCGAAACTCAGCTGGGGAGTCAAAGTTTGTGCTCATAAGTTTCTCCTAAAGTTGAAACTACTGAAAGGATGGAATGAGGTCCATGAAAGTAAACATTTCTTGACCCTGAGGAAGATTCATAACTTGCAGGGTCCTCAGCAATTGCAATACCTACAAGGACAGGAATCGTATTAGTGAAATTCCAGAGCCCACTGCCGCTGAGGCCTTCAAAGGATGATATTATCTTTCTTCTTAAATTTCTTATCTCATATGTGTGATTACTTACCGGGCATACGATATAATCTTCATCGGGAAATTGGCAGTAATTCGATGCGACAAATGCATAGGGGCCTACACGCAATTCACAAGTCTTATGATCATCAGAATGGATCGGCTCAATACCTCCCAAAGAAATGAGAGCATCCTGAAGCGAAAAACTTGGAGGTTCCGCTGATATTTTATAGAAAACTTTATAAATTTTTAGCATGTCAATAATTGCTTGCCCAGGTATAACAAGGGCCAAATCTTTTGGTTTATTTGCAAGAACGTCATTCAAATTATTATCAAAAGCTATATCCCATTCGATTACGGTAAAATTCTTTGACGAGTAAACGGGATATTCTCTTCGAAAGTGATCAAATCTAAGAACCATCTTCACTGATTTGGCTTTACGAAGAGCTCTGCCTACATGCGCTGCTGTAAGTAGGAAACAATGGGATTTGTATTGGCATAATACAGCTGTTCCAAACCCCTTCCCTTCTAAAATGAGCCCAACCGTATATGGCTCTACCTCTCGTCCAAAATCTGCTAATTGTGTATTTGCTCGAGTCCATACCGTATCAATTGCTTTAGCAATAACTTCACGCATTTCCTGCGACTCCGCGACTTTCAAGAGTTGTTCCATTTCCTGAATGGTTGCAAGACCTTTAATCAAAGACTTCTGGATAGCCAGATCGAGTACAGCTAATTCAATTTGTTCCTGCTGAGTCTTACCTTCCCGAATAACATCAGCTATTGTCCGAAGAGGCGAAGTGACGCGGAATCCCTGTCGAATTTCGATATCGGATTGGGGAATTTCATCGACGAAGTGTAAACTAATATCATCTGGAATTTTAGTGTTTTTTTTGAAGTCTCGAGGCACAGACATATGAAGTTTGGTAGGGGCTACATCACTTAATCCATGGATTTCTAGAGCAGTTTCGTGAGACCAAATACCTTGAGGGTTCCCTTGCCTGTCAGCACTCCAGAGTGTCCAGAGAGCAAGCTCTGGGCGTGAGGTAGGCGGGTAATTAGCAACGCGATAGATGCCCCATTGTGCTTCTTTGTACCATTTCCCAGACTGCAATTTGCGGTGAAAGTTAGGACGAGAAAAACCACACTCTACAGCTTGTCGGCTTGTAAAGTAGCCCTGTTGTGTTGCAGCTATTTGGAGTAGTTGGCTTTCTTTCTTCATACACAAATGTTATCACATGCATAATATTTTGTGCAAGTTTTCAATTTTTATCCCAAAATGTTATACTTTTGATAACATTTTGGGATCATTCAATACTTCTCAGGATCCTTGGGGAGAAGCCCATTGTATTCTAGGCAGCGATAGATATAGGCGGATTTTACAGGCACCCCGCCCACAGAATAGAGCGGTTTTGCCTCCACGAATTCGACATTAGCGAAATAGGGGGTTAGCCTTTTCTGATAGTCCTTTTCTTCGAAGGCCACAAAATAGCCATTCGAGTCCTTTCTCTCTTGCGCCATACTTGGCCAAAAGGAAAATTGATTTTTGCGCATCCCTTGCAAATTGAGAAAATAGGCTCTTTTTTGCTGCGGCCCATAAAAACTGATGAGGCTCGTCGTCTGATATTTGTCCCCGAAGAGGAAGTCTCTTGTAGGATCATACCCTGCCTCAGTCAAAATCGAGGAAAGATGATCCCAACCCATATTTTGCTTAAAGGGACTCCACTTATGGGGAATAGGGAAGCCTTGTTTCTGTAAATAGGGGATGCTAAGCAAGAAGGCAGATAGAAAGAGGGAGAAGGCGACGCCTATTTTGAGCCAAAGCTTTCCCCAGGAAACCTGCTCGCATAAAAACCAAGCGAGTAAAATAAAACCCGAGGGATAGGCAAAATCGCACCAGTTGCCCTGCATTTTCCCGAAGATGGACATTCCAATGGCCAAAAATAAAGGAACAAAGCAAGCAGCAGCGAGCAGACCTAAGGGAAGGGAAATTGGGTTCCTGAGTATATAGACTAAAGTGACAAGTAATAGGAAAAAGAGAATCGGCGACATCAAAGCGGCTTGGGCCCCGATAAACTCGAAAAAATTAGAGCTCGCTTCAGAGGGATTGCCGACGGCAGAAAAAACATGGCGGAAAGTGACCCAATCATGGGAAACATTCCAGATAAGACTTGGCAATAGTCCTAAAAGGGAAAGGAGCAATCCCCATAATGCAGATTTTTTCCGTGCTTGAGGGGAAAACCACATGAGAATGGGAACAAAAATCCACAGCAAATAAAGGGGCCATTTAAAAAGGGCTCCCCACAGGATGGAGAGTCCAAATACAATGTAGTTCGGCCCTTGAATCAAGGCCCAGAGTCCGATTGTCCAAAATAGCACCATTCCGACATCTGTGATGGCAAACAGGGAAGCTGTCACCCCCAAAGGCGAGAGAGCCATCATGAGGGCAGCCCAAAAGCAAGTGTTGGGCAGCAATCGAGCGGCTTTTGCCGTAAAAAAAACAGCAAGGGGCAACAAAAAGGCCATGACGATAGATCCGATGCGTACTCCGAGCTCGGTATCTCCAAACAACTGTGTCCCAAGCCAAATCTGCCATGCAATTCCTGGGGGTTTGCTATAGTATCCCCAATCTAGAGCCTTGCTCCAGGTCCAATACTGCGCCTCGTCAGGCCCCAAGCCTATGCCTGAGTAAAGGATAATACCAGCCATGATCAGTGCCTTGATGATCAGCACAGATATAAGAAGAAGGAACGCATTTTGTGTACATAGAGATTCAGAGATGCCGCTTATTCTCTATCGGGGAAGCTGAACATATCTTTAAAGGCTTGCAGAGTCACATCGCGTCCGATAGCAGCTATCGCGTCTGTTAAAGGGACATTTTTGGGACATACTTTAACACAATTCTGAGCATTGCCGCAATCGGAAATTCCCCCTTCTTCCATCAGATTCGCAACCGGCTGGCTTTGAACATGGCTCCCGTAGGATTGGCATTGAAGAGGCGCACCTGTGCAAAGATTTGGGGACCCACAAACTTGGTATTGAGACCGGACTGAGGACACGATTCGACGCAGCAACCACAGGTCATGCATGTCGAAAGCGCATACATGACCTCTTGCTTTTGCGGGACTGATTTTTGGGCCGGACCTCGATCATAAGCCCCATCCGTGTCTATCCAGGCGTGCGCCTTCTTTAAATTTTCGAACATCACCGACCGGTCGACCATTAAATCGCGAACCAAAGGAAACTTAGTAAAAGGGGCTAATGTAATCGTTGTACTTCCCGTTTGCTTGATGAGGTCCTTTAGCAAAGCGATACAAGCCTGGCCCGGCCTGCCATTGATCAGCATGGAACAGGAGCCGCATACATTTTCCAAACAGCCCTGCTCCCAGACGACTGGGGTCACCTTTTCCCCTTTGCGGTTGATGGGATTTTTCTGAATAGCCATAAGAGCCGTGATGACATTTTCTAAAGGATGGTAGGGAAGCTCAAATTCCTCCCAATACTGCTTCCCAGGAGTCCCTCTATATATTTTTAAGATTAAGTTTTCTGACTCCATACTTTCCTTTAGATAGGAAGTTTAATATTCGCGGGAATATTTTCTAATGTCGGTATTACCTTCTTAGCCGTGGAATAATCCCTTTTTACCGGCTTCAAGTGGCGCAGGTCAACGCTTCATAGGTGATAACTGGTTCATCTCTCTTCGGATCATAGGTCGCAATGGTCGTCTTGATCCAATGTTCATCGTCGCGTTCGGGAAATTCGGGTTTATAGTGGGATCCGCGGAATTCATCCCGCAAAAGTGCCCCTTTGGTCATGACGAGAGCTAACTCAAGCATATATTTAAATTGGTTTGCAAAGGCGTATGTCTGATTGGCAAACTGGCTACGGTCGTCTAAGGATATGTGCTGATACCGTTCGCGAAGCTCCTTTATTTTGTCGATTGTCTTGCGCAAAAGGGGATTGGTGCGCTTCACTGTCATATTCCTGACCATCCATTCCGAAAGCTCATCATGGAGCTTATGCACATTTTCAGGTCCATTTCTTGAAAGCAATTCCTCTTTGAATTTCTGCTCTGCACGCAATGCCCCTTCAAATGCACTTTGAGAGGTCTTTTCAAACGTCGAAGCCAAATTGTCTAGATAGCGAGCCATTTCCTCGCCTGCGACTAAACCGCCAAAAATACAGGACAACAGTGAATTGGCCCCGAGGCGATTAGCTCCATGGTACTGATAATCCGCCTCCCCGGCACAGAAACAGCCGGGAATATTTGTCATTTGTCGATAGCGGCTCCAGCGGTCGGGATCATCCGCAGCAGGCCAATCCACCCATAATCCACCCATCGAATAGTGGACAGCGGGAAAGATGCGCATCGGCACTTTGCGCGGGTCTTCCCCTGTGAACTTCTGATAGATTTCTAAAATGGATTCCAATTTCTGTTTTTTTTCTTCTGGCAACTGCGTGACATCCAAATAGACCTGCATCTTTCCATCGATGCCCAGTCCCATTTCGCAGATGCGCAAAAGCTCCCTTGAGCCTATATCGCGAGGCACCAGGTTGCCGAAGGCAGGATACATCTCCTCTAAAAAGTACCAGGGCTCTCCCGTTTTTCCGCATGGGATCATGCGTCCATCCGGAGCCTGTATCTTTTTACTGGAATCTCCCCAGACCCAGATGCGGCCACCTTCCCCTCTTGCCGATTCCGACATCAAGCGCAGTTTATCTTCCCCAGGTATAGCTGTCGGATGGATCTGGATAAATTCTCCATTGGCATATTTGATCCCCTGCATATAGAGCCGTCCATTGGCGGCCCCTGTGCAAAAGGTGGAGTTCGTCGACTTCTTAAAGATCAACCCAGGGCCACCCGTAGCTTCAAGGACTGCATCGGCTTTGAGGACTTCCAGCTTCATATTGAAGAGATCCATGATAACGACGCCGCGCGCGATGCCCTTTTCATCGATGACCAGGCGCATGAATTCATGGTTTTCGAATTTTTCGACCCTTCCTTGCACTTCCCAGCGTCGCACCTGTTCATCGAGGGCATAGAGCAGCTGCTGCCCTGTCGATGCCCCACAGAAAGCCGTCCGGTTGTAAAGGGTACCTCCGAACCGCCTAAAATCGAGATTGCCCTCAGGAGTCCTATTGAATGGGCATCCAAAGCGGGCCATCATATTGATGATGCCCGGACCTGCTAGGCACATTTCCAGGATGGGCGGCTGATTGGCAAGAAAATCGCCTCCCTTCATCGTATCATAGGCGTGAATGATTGGGCTGTCATCTTCCCCCATGCTATTGATGGCAGCATTGATGCCCCCTTGAGCACATACAGAATGGGAGCGCTTGACTTTAGTCACGGAGATAATTTTTACTTGGCATCCCTTTTCCGCCAGTTTCAACGCTGCAGAAAGCCCGGCAAGACCTCCCCCTATCACTACAGCCTGTTTCAACGACATAAGCCTCTTTTATTGCTTTAAATTAATCCAATAGGTCATCCAGATGGCCGAGAGCCCTAAAAAGGCCACAATACCCATAATGCCATAGCAAACATTTAAAAAGATCTTCTGAGACCTTTCCGTCAAAGTGACGCCCCATTTGATGAGGAAGGTCCATAAGCCATTGAAGCTATGAAAACAAGCCGTCAAAACAAAAATCGTGTAGAGTACCATCATGAAGGGCTTCTTAAAGGTGTCCCTAAGCATCAGCAATTCGGCGGTTCCAAAGCTTTTTGCCACCGCGATCACCTCTCCCGATTTCAGCGGCCAGTGTGAAAGCGCCACCACCCATTCCCGATCTTGTAAGCGCTTTTGATCCTGTAGCATATCCTGAGGTTTATTCAACTCCTCGGCAGGCCTCTGGAAAATTTCCCACAAAGAATAAAGGAAAGAAGGGAGTGTTTCCCCATTAGCCTTGCCGCCAGCGGAGAGGACTGCCTCCTTTTGGGTTTCTACCTGATCTTGGTTATAGATTTCGAAATCCAGCCGGTCTGCCAAAGTGATCAGCCCCGGGTCATGGTTGATGCGGATCATGTAGTACTCTTGGGATCCCTTTTGCGCCGAGACCGGGTGTTCAAGAAAACGCATATGGACGATGTGGGCTAAAAGGGCAATGGCAAGAATCCAAGCCGTGATGCGCTGCCACGTGTAGGCTCGGTTGCGCGAATATTGAGGAAGAGAGGGAGCATTGCCAGCTGTAGAAAAGTCATTATAGCGGGCTTGCAGCAGATATTGAATCCCAAAAACTAGGTGAATCAGGATTGGTACTCCTAAAATGGCCATTTCGAGGATGGGCAAAAAAGGCATATTTTGAATGGCATTGACGCCTTCGATAAAGCCCCTTCCATCATCTCCGATAAATAAGGCCGCCTGCGAATTTGTCATCAGATGAAAGATGATGTAGACGCTTAACCAGAGCCCCATTAGGGAGTGCAACCGTCTCCTGACGAATGCCTGCGGAATCGGAGGAGCTACATAGACCGAGGAAACAGAGCCTAGCGCAGAATCTGATAGGGTCATAATTCACCTAATTCATAATTAGGCTGAATCTAGCAATATCTCATGCACAAGACAAGGAAAAATTTGTCTTATTCACAAGCAGGAAAAATAAATTCCATCCTGATGCTGAAAATGCTGCAAGGCTTGTGAATCGGCTTTGTTTTAGAAAAATTGTGGCGAATTAAACAGAACAATCTTATACTTTAGGAGATCCGGGAAGCAATATCGAGCATTCTTTCAAGAATGCTTGTTATCAAAATGTCATACAAGTCCTTGTGAATAAATACCGAAACAAATCATTTGAATCTTGAATATGCTTGAACATTAATTTATCCAAATATATCATAAAATATATGCAATTCTATGGATTTTATTCACGAACCTTATCAACCAGATGAAACGATTGCTGCCTTAGCAACTCCTCCAGGAGAAGGGGGCGTCGCCATCGTTCGGATTTCAGGAAAAGAGGCATTGACCGTTGCTGCCAAAATCTTCTCGGGACACGTGCACTCCTATAAAAGCCATACCGCACATTATGGGCAGATTGTGAATGCGCAAGGGAAAAGAATCGATGATGGCTTGTTATTGCCAATGCTTGGTAAGCGCTCCTTCACCGGAGAAGACACCGTCGAAATCCACTGCCATGGCGGAAGCCTGAATTCGCGGCGGGTGCTGGAAGCCATACTTGCTGCCGGAGCCAGAGCCGCCAGGCCAGGCGAATTTAGCTTTAAAGCCTTTCTAAATGGCAAGCTCGACCTGGCGCAAGCGGAAGCCATTCAGGAGTTGATTTGCGCCAAAAATGATCGGGCACTCGATGCCGCCGAAAACCAACTCCAAGGTGCCCTTTCCCAAAAAATTTCACATTTCCAATCTTCCTTAACGCTAATTGCAGCCATCTTAGAAGCTTGGGTCGACTTCCCTGAAGAAGGGTTGGAATTTGCCTCAATGGAAGAGATTTGCCATGATTTAGAAAAGGTTGCGAACAAGTTGGAAGAACTCATTGCCACTTTTCACGATGGCAAAATCCTGCATGACGGCCTCTCCTTATGCTTGATCGGATGCCCTAATGTCGGGAAATCCTCCTTGATGAATGCCCTCTTGGAAAAAGAGAGAGCCATTGTCTCCCATATACCGGGTACTACGCGCGATATCCTAGAGGACCACATGCGGCTCAACGGTTTGAACATACGCCTCTTAGATACAGCAGGGATCCGCGCGACCGAAGAAATGATCGAACAAGAGGGAATCAAGCGCTCCAATGAAGCGATGCAGCAAGCTGACCTCATTCTTCTGGTATTGGATGCCAGCCGCTGCCTGGAATCTGAAGACCACCTCTTGCTAAATCGGATTCCAAAAGAGAAGAGCATTTTAGTCTGGAACAAAACAGATCTCAATAATAGTAAAATCGAGGAGCTGCCTTTTCCGCATCATGTGAAAATTTCGGCCAAATACAAATCCGGCATTGATCTTTTGCGCAAAAAAATCGATGATGTCATCTGGGAAAAGGGCCCCCCCTCTAAGGAAGAGGTATTAATCACAAGCGTAAGGCACAAAGAAGCCCTCCAAGCCTCTCATGGAGCCTGCCTCCGGGTCATCGAAGGATTGAGGGGAGGAATATCGCCCGAATTCCTCTCGATGGATATGCGCCAGTGCTTGCAGGAATTAGGGAAAATCATAGGGACAAATATCACAGAAGATATTCTATCGGCCATCTTTTCAAAGTTTTGCATTGGGAAGTAAGATGCTCAAAAAAGAGAAAGCAGACAAAATCAGGCGGATCCTAACCAAATTGTTTCCAAATCCTTCCATCCCGCTTCACCACAGCGATGCCTATACATTGCTGATTGCCGTTTTACTTTCTGCCCAATGTACAGACGTGAGGGTGAATAAAATTACACCTATTCTATTTGGGAAAGCAAAATCTCCTGATGAGATGATCAAGCTGACCATTGCCGAAATTGAAGAGATCATTCGTCCATGCGGACTGGCGACGCGCAAGGCAAAAGCCATTTGGGAGCTTTCAAAGATCCTCTTAGAAAAACACCACGGAAAAGTTCCTCACTCCTTCGCCCATTTGGAGTCGCTGCCAGGCGTGGGACATAAAACAGCCTCTGTGTTGATGGCACAAGCTTTCGGAGTCCCTTCGTTTCCAGTCGATACACACATCCATAGATGCGCCAAAAGATGGGGACTTAGCTCGGGAAAGAACGTGGAACAAACAGAAAAAGACCTCAAGCGGCTATTCTCAAAGCGCTATTGGAATAAACTGCATCTGCAGATCATCTACTTTGCCCGCACTTATTGCCCTGCCCGCAACCACATCCAGGAAACCTGCCCTATATGCTCCTGGATGGGGACTGCAGACTAAACATAAGACAAGATAAAAGGATAGATGGGATAAGAAAAAAGGGGAACAGGATAGGCAGGATCGCAAGCGGCAGGATGGGCAGGATTACGGGCTCTTAACCACAGCAATTATCAACCACAGAGCACACAGAGAACACAGAGAGAGGAGAAATTTAATAACGACTCAGCTGAAATAATTAAAACCTTCTCTCTCTGTGTTCTCTGTGTGCTCTGTGGTTGATAATTGCTGTGGTTAAAAGCCCGTAATCCTGCCCATCCTGCCGCTTGCGATCCTGCCTATCCTGTTCCCCTTTTTTCTTATCCCATCTATCCTTTTATCTTGTTAAATTTAATGAACGCTATCCTTTATTGAGGAGCCAGTCCTGCCAGATTTCGTAAGTGCGTTTCACAGTCGGATGGGCTTTTCCACTGATGGCCAGTTTTTCGATGCGTTCATTGATGCCGCAGGTTTCTAACCGATTGAGCCATGCAGAGCTTGCCAGTTTTAGTTCTCTCAAACGCACAGCAAGGAGCTCCCAGCTTGAGGCATTGGGAAATTGCGGATAGCCGGTTGTCCTTTCGATGCAGTAAGGCAACGGGCTCATATCGTCCTCATCGCGAGGGTGAATGAAATAGACAATAGAATAGCGCTCATGGTCCCGTTTAGAGACGACGCGATGTTTGCCGCTCTTAAAATAGCCATTGGTCATATTCATTAATTTGTCGCCTGCATTCACAATAAAGGCATTGGGGGGAACCTTAATATCGACCCATTTGCCTTCGTGGTAAAGCTGTAGTCCATCTTCTGTAGCCATGGGCAAGATGGTGAAAAGGTCGATGTCCGTATGTTCGCCAGCCCAATACTGGCCAGGTTCTGGATTAGCTGGATAGTGGATCGGGCGTAGAATGCATTCGCCTTTTTTTGTCATCTCGATGAGGAAATTCTCAGGTTTGCCCATCCCAAAAGCCAGAGCCTTCTGAATATTTTCTGAGAAAATATCTAATACAGCCATTAGATCTTCGGTTGGACCTTGCAAATCCATCCAATCGGGCCATACGTTGTTATAGCGACCTACGTGGAGAAATTCTTTAAAGTCGATTTTGGAAAATCCCTGTGGAGTCTCACTGGGAACGTATCCGCGCTGACCCGATAGCTCAGGTCTTAGAATTTCTCTTTTTTGGGGCAAGGGTGCATTGAAGAATTGTTTTATTGCCACATAGCCATTTTCCAAGGCATGCATGTCAAGACCTGGATTGACTACAGCGAAGAAGCCGACTTCGTGCAAGGCTTTTGATACACTCTTGTAAAATTGTTTGCGCGTGGCTGGATTATAGTAATCCCGCATATCTAAGACTGGTATTGTGGAATCAAGTTTTACTTCTTCAGAGTGAAGGACCCCGGCTAAAGTTACCAGCATTCCTAACAGAAAAAGAGAACTTTTAATCCATGTTCGAATAAACATAGTCACACCTCCTCAGTTCCAAAGCAATGCTACCCCTTAGCCAATTTACGATCAATAAAATATCAAATTTGCCGCCGACAATTTCGGAGTCCACTCCGAAAATGGCGGCCTTTTTCGGAGTTGGCTCCGAAAATGGCGGCGGCAATTAGAGTCTTTTCATTGCGGAGTACTTGGCGACGATATTGCGTTCGCGGTTCTCTTTTGAGAAATGAATTTTATAGGTAAGGCCGGCGGCCCCCTGGTAGGTTTGCTTGATCAAGCCAGGACCGAAATCTTTGTGAAAGACGAAGTCGCCTTCCTCAAATTGCTCATTTTCAATACCTTCTGGTATGCTTTGATCCATATCGTCGATGAAGCTCACCTCTTCTTTGAGGGGTTTTTGCGGCATAAAGGAGAACGATCGGCGAATCTTTTCGACGTATTCCAATGGCACTTCCCGCATAAAGCGGCTTTGTCTTTGATCGCGGCGGGCTCCCCAGAGGAATCGCGCATGAGCATGAGTCATATACAAATATTCTTTGGCTCGCGTCATCCCGACATAGCAGAGGCGGCGTTCTTCTTCCAGTTGGGCTGTGTTTTGCATCGAATTGATATGGGGAAAGAGCTGCTCTTCCAATCCGACGATAAAGGTCACAGTGAATTCTAATCCTTTGCCATTGTGGATCGTCATCAGATTGACCCGATCTTTAGTGGTGTCCGCCTGGTCCAAGCTTGACTTCAGGCTTAAATCTTCAAGAAAAGCGCTGAGGTTTGGTTCTGGGGCCTTCATCTCCCATTCGTTTGCTTTTGCAACCAAATCGTCGAGGTTGCCTTTGCGATCGTCAAAGGTGTCCTTATCATCCTTGATGCTGTCCAAATAATGAGTCTGCCTTATGGCTGCCTGCACAAGGTCTTTTAGAGAGACTTCATGGCTCATCCGCTTCAGCAGGCGAAGGACGGCGACATAGTCAACCAACCCTTTCTTTTGATTCTGAGTCAGCCTCAGCTTTTCCTGCAAAGGCGCTTCGTCGACAATGGCTTCGCAATAAGCGAAGAGGGAAAGATTTTCAGCTGCTGCGTGCTGCATAATCTTCTCAATGGTCGCTTCTCCGATCCCTCTTCTTGGGATATTGATGGTTCTGGCAAAAGAGATGTAATCATTGCCCGACTGCACCATCCTGAGAAAGGCCAGAATGTCTTTAATTTCCTTTCGTTGATAGAAGGAGATGCTCCCCACAATGACATAAGGAATGCGTTTCAAGAGAAAGTAGTCTTCAAAGACACGCGACTGAAAATTGGTCCTATAAAAGATGACCATCTGATTGAGGGGGATATTCTGGTTGTGGTGTTGCAGCATGCGGTCCGCCACAAACTTCACCTCATCTTCCGAGTCATCGGCACTGTAAAACTTGATCTTATCTCCAGGGCCTCGATCGCTCCAGAGATTCTTTTCGAACCTCATGTCATTATTTTGGACGAGGGCGTTGGCCGCATTTAAGATATTGGATCGGCTGCGGTAGTTTTGCTCTAAGCGGATGACTTTGGTTCCAGAAAAATCGCGCTCGAAGTTGAGGATATTTTGCACTTTAGCGCCCCTCCAAGAATAGATGGACTGGTCAGGGTCCCCGACGACGCAAATATTGTGC
Source organism: uncultured Parachlamydiaceae bacterium (assembly GCA_963801335.1). GTDB lineage: Bacteria > Chlamydiota > Chlamydiia > Chlamydiales > Parachlamydiaceae > CAWDEQ01. The sequence continues at coordinate 710,756 of CAWDEQ010000001.1, forward strand.
TTTCCATCGACGAGCATCTTGACTAGGGCATATTGAGAAGCGTTTGTATCTTGATATTCATCGATCAGCAGGAAGGACCAGCGATTCTGAAAATGGCTGAGCACCTCAGGAAACTTTTGGAATAGGATAGCCGTAAGAAAAATCAAATCATCGAAATCGACTGCATTGAAATGGGCGAGTTTTTCCTGATAATGCTTATAGACTTTAGGAAAGAGTTCTTCTATTTCAGAAGTAGGATGGTCAATATGTGCCTCTTCAGGGGTGATGCAATCATTTTTCGCATGGGAAATCAAATGTTTGAATGCTTTGACATCGAGCTTTTTCTGGGCCAGATTCAATTCTTCAATGCAGATGCCCAACACCTTCTCAGCATCTTCCTGGTCATAAATTGTAAAATGGCGGTTGTAACCTAAATGATGGATGGACTCCCTTAAAATCCGGGCCCCCAGGCTATGAAAGGTGCAAATGAGGACATTCTGATCTGTCATCTGGTGCACCCGGTGGCGCATTTCTTCGGCCGCTTTATTGGTAAAGGTCAGCCCTAAAATTTGCGAGGGGGCGATGCCGACTTCGAGGAGGTGTACAATGCGGAATGTCACAACCCGCGTTTTACCGGAACCTGCTCCGGCTAAAACCAGCAAAGGGCCTTCGATTGTACGGACTGCCTCTTGTTGTTCTTGATTTAAATTTTCCAACATAGAACACTGCGTATAGAATTGAAGGCGATATGATAACAAAATAGATCGTTTATAATAAAGATGTTTTCCCACCTCTTAACCCTATTTTTTTCCTTGTGCGCTTTTGCTTTTGCAATTGCATCCCCTCCTAAAGTCGCTGTGGGGGCAGATGTCCTCTTCACTGGCGAGTATCCGGCTCTGCTAATGGGAAAAAGGATAGGCCTCATCACAAACCAGACGGCTGTCAATCGCAACATGCAATCGACGATCGACCTCCTCAAAGCCAATGCGAAGAAATATCACTACACACTAGCTGCTCTCTTTGCGCCTGAACATGGCATCACGGGCTCAGCCTATGCTGCAGAGTCGATTGAAGATGAAAAAGACGCGGATGGCATTCCAGTCTTCAGCCTGCATGGGAAAACGCGGCGTCCTACTCCGCAGATGCTAAGCAAAATTGACCTCCTGATTTATGACATTCAGGATATCGGTTCGCGCTCTTATACCTACAGTACAACGCTCTTTTATGCTATGGAAGAGGCGGCCAAAGCAGGGGTGGGGGTCATCGTGCTCGATCGGCCTAATCCACTCAATGGGGTCATCGTCGATGGCCCTATGCTGGATCAGAAATGGCGCTCTTTCATCGGCTATGTCAACGTTCCCTATTGCCATGGGATGACGATCGGAGAACTCGCTCTCTTTTTCAACAACGAATACAAGGTGGGCTGCCAACTGGAAGTGATCCCCATGAAGGGATGGACGCGCCGCATGTCTTTTTATGATACGGGGCTGCATTGGATCCCGACGAGTCCCAATATTCCGGAGGCGACAACCTCTTTCTACTACCCTGTAACGGGGATTTTAGGGGAATTGCAAATTGTGAACATCGGCATCGGATATACGCTGCCTTTCAAACTTATCGGCGCCCCTTGGATCAACGCCAAAAATTTCGCAGAGCAACTCAATAAACAGAAATTTCCCGGGGTCGTTTTCAAGCCTTTTCATTATCGCCCCTTTTATGGCCGGTTCGCCCAAGAAGATTGCGAAGGGGTTCTCATTGTCGTGACCAATTCCCTCGCTTATAAGCCTGTCAGCACCCAATATCTGATCATGGGTATGCTCAAAAGTTTGTATCCCGACAAGTTTCAGGAGGCCCTGGCCCAAGCAGGCTCGCGCAAAGAGATGTTCTGCAAAGCGAATGGGACCGAAGAGGTCTATCGGCTGATTGCCGAAGAAAAAAATGTCGTGTGGAAATTGCGCGGCCTTCATGAAAAAGAGCGCGATGAGTTTATGGCGGTTCGAAAGAAATATCTTAATCCCACTTATGAGCCCTAGTTCACATAGCAGTCGAAACATGCGTTTGCTAATGGCGTTTGCTAATGACTTGACAAAAAACGGGGCACCACATACTATTTTTACTACACTACATTAACCCATTGCATTACAGGAGTACCAACTATGTCCAAAAAAATTAAACCTCTTGGCAATCGCGTTTTAATTCAGCGTTCCAAAGCCCCTACAACAAAGGGGGGAATCCTTTTACCCGATACCGCTAAAGAAAAACCGAGGGAAGGGCAAGTCATGGCCGTCGGCCCCGGCAAAACCGATGATCAGGGCAAAAATGAGTCCATGAACGTAAAAGTCGGAGACAAGGTTCTCTTTGGCGCTTACGCAGGTACAGAAGTGAAATCCAATCAAGAGGAAGAGGAATATCTCATCATGTCCGAAGATGATATTCTCGGCATCCTTAGCTAACAAAACCGTTTATCCATCATACAGGAGCTTGACTTATGTCAAAGATGTTACAGTTTAACGAAGATGCGCTCAAGTCCATTCTACGAGGGGTCAGAACCTTAGCTAAAGCCGTGAAGATCACTCTGGGCCCTAAAGGCAGAAACGTCGTCATCAACAAAGGCTATGGATCGCCTCTCTCCACCAAAGACGGTGTGACCGTTGCAAAGGAAATCGCCCTGAAAGACAAATTTGAAAATATGGGCGCTCAACTGGTCAAGGAAGTGGCATCCAAGACCTCCGATACCGCAGGAGACGGAACGACGACGGCGATCGTATTGGCCGAAGCGATTTATAGCGCCGGAGTCAAAAACGTCACAGCCGGAGCCAATCCAATGAGCCTAAAACGCGGCATGGACCATGCTGTCGAAGCCATTTGCAACGAATTGACAAAGCTAGCACAGCCCATCAATACGTCAAACGAAGTGAAGCAGATCGCCACCATTTCAGCAAATAACGACCAGGAAATCGGAGACATGATCGCCAAGGCAATGGAAAGGGTCGGCAAAGATGGCATCATCACTGTTGCAGAGGCAAAATCGATCGATACGACTTTAGATGTTGTCGAAGGGATGCAATTTGATAAGGGATATTTATCACCCTATTTCATCACCAACCCCGAAACGATGACTGTCGAGCTATCCAATGCATTGATCCTCATCACCGACAAAAAAATCAGTTCGGTGAAGGAATTGGTGCCGATTTTAGAAAAGACCATGGAGAAAGGGCCACGCCCCCTCTTGATTATCGCTGAAGATGTCGAGGGTGAGGCGTTAGCTACTCTCGTGGTGAACAAACTGAAGGCGGGATTGCCCGTCTGCGCTGTCAAGGCTCCAGGTTTCGGAGATCGGCGCAAAGCCATGCTGCAAGACATAGCCACCATGACTGGCGCTACCGTCGTATCCGAGGAATTAGCCCTTCGCTTAGAAGATGTCGATCCCTCGGTCCTTGGAAGAGCTAAGAGCATCAAAGTCTCCAAAGAAGAGACCACAATCATTGACGGAATGGGACAACCAGCTAAAATCAAAGAGCGCGTCGCTCAGATCAAAGCGGAGATCAACAATCCTTCAACATCGTCATACGACATAGAAAAGCTGGAAGAACGGCTCGCAAAACTCGTTGGAGGTGTGGCTGTCATCAACGTAGGTGCCGCAACCGAAACGGAAATGAAAGAAAAGAAAGCGCGCGTCGAAGATGCCCTCCACGCAACGCGTGCCGCTGTTTCCGAAGGGATTGTACCTGGAGGAGGCGTCGCCCTATTGAGAGCGGTCAAAGCACTGGATAGCCTGAAAAAGCTTCCTAGCGACGAAATGATCGGTGTCGACATTATCAGGCAAGCTTGCTTTGCCCCAGCAACGTGCATCGCGAATAACTGTGGGAAAACGGGCAACCTCATCGCGGAAAAGATCTACGAAGCCAAAGGCGCCTTTGGATACAATGGCCTCAATGGCGAGTTCGAAGACCTCTCCAAAGCAGGGGTGATAGACCCCGTACGCGTCACCAAAACAGCCCTGATCAATGCCAATTCGGTAGCTGGCATGCTGCTCACGACGGCAGCCATGATCACCGAAATCCCAAAACCCGCAGCAAAAGGCGCCCCAATGCATGGCGGAATGGGTGGTATGGGCGGTATGGGAGGCATGGGCGGCATGGGCGGCATGGGCGGAATGGGTGGCATGGGCGGTATGGGAATGGATATGATGTAGTACCATGACCCCGTAATCCTAAGCCAAATTAGACGCAAAGGCGCAAAGGCGCAAAGAAAGGACAAAATTTACCACTGAGAACACTGAGATCAGTGAGAAGATATGAGAACATTGAGAAGGATTAATCTAATATCAATCCTCCTCCCTATCTCATACCCCCTCACTGATCTCAGTGTTCTCAGTGGTAAATTTTGTCCTTTCTTTGCGCCTTTGTGCCTTTGTGCCTTTGCGTCTAATTTGGCTTAGGAATGTGAGACCTGGTAAAAATTTAGCTAACAGTTTATACATGGGGAAACCAGCTAATAAGTAGGCAATATGGACGGCGACACCCCGGACAATACTAAACAATGCATCAGCTATTGGAAGCCTTATCTCTCATTCGAGAGTACTCTAACAGCCCTCAATCAACTCAAGGCAGATTCCGAGTTATCTTCCTTCAAACACTACGCTGCTGTCCCTTTCCATTACATGAAGCCCCTGAAAGAAAAATTTTCCTCGGGAGAAGTCGCCATTGGCGCCAATTCAATGCTCAGTGTTGAAAAGGGCGTTTTTACAGAGCCAATAGCCCCTAAGTTGCTCATGGAAGCAGGTGCACAATTTGTGGTTCTTAGAACTGACAATGAAAAGAAAGAGAATTTGAATCAAAAAATCAAACGCGCCTTGGAAGCAGGACTTCCTCCTTTTGTCTGTCTCGGAGAAAATCTCGAAGCCTTCATGCAGGATAAATCAAAAGAAATCCTGGTTCAACAGCTCCAAGAAAGCTTGAAAGATTTGAAAGCGGAACAACTAAAACTCATCACACTCATTTACGAGGCTCCTTGGATCCAGCAATATCCTAGCAATCCAGAGGAGAAAGTTCTAGCAAAAGGTTACAAGCAATTTCGCGAGGCTGTGGAAAATCAATTTGGCAAGAAACTACATGTACCAATAGTAGTGGCATTGACCGAAGAAAAGCCCCATTATTTCGATACGCAAGCTACAGGGTATTTCTTAGCGAAGCCAATTACTTACTCGGAGCTTCTACATTAATGCATATCGTTTATCTTGGGGAACATCCAGAATATATCCCGGAACTAGTGGATGGATGCTTTGAAGAATGGGGCTATCTCCATCCGGGAAAAAACAAGGAGGATATGCGCCACAAATTCCACCAACAGACCAACACAAACTGCCTTCCCTTGACAATCCTTGCCTTGGAGGGAAAGAGCTGGTTAGGAACAGCTTCATTAATCTTTCATGACATGGAGACCCATTTGAATTTATCTCCATGGCTATCAAGTGTTTATGTACCACCAGCCCACCGCAGACAAGGCATCGGAACCCATATTCTTAAAACCAGCCTGCGCAAGGCTAAAGATTTAGGATGCAGCAAGCTCTACCTCTTTACTCCCGACCAGGAAAAGTGGTATGCTAAATTCGGATGGAAAACGATCGAAAAATCTACCTACCTCAATGACAAAGTTTCCATCATGGAAATGAAAATCTCCTAAGAACGGTAGATCATGTCCCCTATTAAAAGATTCTTCTCAATTTTGGCATTGACCGCGATGTGGAGCCCCTCCTTCCTATTCATCAAGCTGGCAGTGAATGAAATCCCTCCGATCACGATTGTTGCGTCTCGAGTCTCTCTTGGTGCTATCGGATTTGTAGCCATTTTATTATGGCTAAGGCGTCCATTCCCTCGCGCACCACTCTTTTGGGTGCATTCTACGATGATGGCGCTACTTGGATCGATTATTCCTTTCTATCTCTTTTGCTGTGCCGAGGAAACAATCGAAAGCTCCCTTGCTGCGATCATCAATGGAACAACCCCTATGTTTACGGCCTTACTGGCCCAGTTTTTTGTGGTATCGGATAAAATGAATCTTAAAAAAGCCATCGGCATCATTTTGAGCTTAGGAGGCTTAATCCCTCTCTTTGCTCCTGACATCCTGCAAGGATTCTCTAGTTCTGCACTTGGAATGATGATCGCGACGTTAGCGGCATTCAACTATGCTGTCGGCCATATCTATGCTAAAAAATATATCGTAGGCCAACAACCCTTTATTGCACCTGCCGCCCAATTATTAGTTTCCTCTGCATTGCTAATCCCACTCTCTTTTGTCTTCGAAGCTCCTTGGAATCTACCCTCCCCTTCTCTATCTGCGATGGGGGGCATCGCCGGAATGGCAGTTATAGGAACCTTTTGCGGATCCCTTCTTTATTATTATGTCATGGAACACTGCGGACCGACAGCCGTTTCGATGGTCGCCTGCCTTATACCTGCCTGCGGCATGGTATTAGGGTATCTTTTCTTGAATGAAATGATAACATTCGGAAGCTTATTGGCATCCTCACTCATTTTGCTTGGAATGATGACGGTCAATGATGTTATCCCGGTGCCATTTCGTAGAGCCCAAAAAGCTCAGCCACTCTGAATCTCTTATGCCATGACGCCAATGATATTGTTGACCATTTCAGAGGTGAGTGTAGCTAGGAATTGATTGATTTCTCCCAAACTGTAGAGGCGAACCAGTTTTATGCGCTCTGGGTTATTTTCTCCGCTATCAATCCTCTCCCTATCTCATACCTCCTCACTGATCTCAGTGATCTCAGTGATCTCAGTGGTAAATTAAATTTTGTCCTTTGTCCTTCTGTCCTTTTCGTCCTTTCTTGATGGGTGTGATTTCTGAAATGATTTGCTCGAGTGCGTCAATCCAGTGAGGATGTGCGTTCAGGCCTTCCACTAAATCGAGATTGGAACCTCCCGCTTGATGAAATTCGCGCGCATAGTCGACTCCGAATTCATAGAGGGTTTCCAAGCAGTCGCAAACAAAGGAGGGGCAAAAAACCAGAACATTGCGGCATCCCTCCTTTGCCAATTGATGGATGACTTCGCTCGCATAAGGCTGGAGCCAAGGGTCTTTGCCCAAACGCGACTGAAAGCATACCGTATATTGGTCGGGAGGTATGCCGAGGCCGTTAGCTATACCGTGGGCCGTTGCATAGCATTGGGCCCCGTAGCAAGAAGCATTGTTTTGGCACTGCACCCGGCAGCATCCTTGGCGTTTTAAGCAATGCCCCTGCCTATCTGCCTTTTGCAGCTGCTTCTGAGGCAATCCATGAAAACTTATGAGAATGTGATCATACTTCTCCAATGGATACTTTCGCCCATTGGCGACAAAAGCCTCAATAAAGGCAGGATGAGTCGCAAATTGGTCAAGAAAGGTCACTTTGGGAATTGTCTGACACCTGGACAACTCTTCCATGACTCTCTGAAGCACTGAGCCTGTAGTAGCCGAAGCATACTGAGGAAATAGCGGGACGACGAGCAGCTCAGATAGATTTTGTGCCAACAAATTTTCAATGCCCTCCTTTATGGAAGGCGTTTGGTAACGCATCGCCAATTCGATACAATAGGGATCTCCCATGCGCTGCTGCAAAGCTTCTTGAACACGCCTACCGTATACCATCAGGGGAGAGCCCTCCGCTGTCCAGATTTCCCTGTAGGCTTGTGCAGATTGCTTATATCGCGTAGGAACAATCATCCCTCTGACAAGCAGCTGACGCCTTAGCCAGGGGAGATCGATCACCCGTTCATCCGTCAGGAATTCGATTAAATAACGATAAACATCTTTCGGTTCGGGTGATTGGGGTGTACCCAAGTTAACTAACAATACGCCAATTTTCTGTGACATGATAGTGCCTTTTTATGATTAGGAAATATGCCTAGATTCTCCGGGCTGAAGCACGCAGAATGCCTCTTCGCTAATTTTATTGCCCTGCAATGTTCTTTTCAACTGTTGGGCTGGATCGTCAATGCCCTCATCGGACAAGTGAAACGTCCCAAAATGAATGGCAAGGCTGGTTTTAGCTTGCATATCGCTATGAACTTGAACCGCATCCTCTGGAGAAAGATGGAACTCTCTCATGAACCATCTCGGTTCATAAGCCCCAATAGGGAGCAGGGCCAGTCGCGGAGGCCCTATTCGCTTTCTGATCTCTGAAAAATGGCTCCCTGGACCGCTGTCTCCAGCAAAATAGAGAATTCCCGTGTCTGATTTTACTGTAAAGCCACCCCACAAGGCTTTGTTGCGGTCCCATGGCCATCGGGCCGAGAAATGCTGGGCTGGGACGTAAGTCACTTCTATATGGGGATAGGGATGGATCTCCTGCCACCAATCGAGCTCAGACACATTCGCGATTCCATGGGCATCTAAATAGACCCTATTGCCCAAACCTGTGATAATTTTTGGATTGAATTTTTGCGCCAGCTTTTTCAGGGTTAGCAAATCCATGTGGTCATAATGATTATGGCTCAAAAGAATAAGGTCAATGGGAGGTAAATCTTCAAAAGCAATACCGGGTTTGTGCCTCCTTTTGGGGCCCAACCCTTTTATCGGCCCCGCATACTCGCCCCAGATAGGGTCGGTTAAGATGTTCAATCCATCCCATTGAATGAGCACTGTAGAGTGATTCACAAAAGTCGCGACGCACTCTTCCTCCTCGACGCGCCTTCCAGGTTTGCTTGGAACGCCAATAAAACGTTCCTCCGGCCATGGAACAGGTTTCCGGGTTGCTATCCAAACAAGGAGTTGCCTTACAGTTCTATATCTCGCAGGATCATTCCGAAACCGCTTCCCATCAAAATGACCTGATTGTGGACCTTTATAATAGGATCTAAAGTATACAAAATAGAAAAAAGCAGCGAAGCCAATAAGTAAAATGATAAAGAGATTCATGCTCCACTTCCGATAAACTTTTGGGCGGCTGCGATGGCGAGATCGCACTCTTCTATGGATGGCTCATAACGGGCAAATTTCACGCGATCGGCATGCGTTAAAAAGTCTTTCAGGAATGCGCGTTGGTTTTCATCCAAGATGGGATGGCTTGCAATAGCCGTCAGAAACTCCTCCGTTGTTTGTGTTGTCGCCTGAATCTGGTAGCGTTGTTCGATATAGGTCCTGACAGCATTGGTCAATTGAACATAAAACTGTTCAAAATCATTTTGCTGTGGGAGTTGCTTTAGATTTTGAAGGGTGTTTAGGGCCTGATCTCGAAGAGTCATCAGCCGTTTTTGCCGATCTTCTTCCGTTTCTCGAGGCTTATAGGAGAGGGCAACAATAAAGAATAAAACAACCAATAAGGTCGTAAAAATGCCAAACCAGGGCAGGGAATGGCTCTCTACGATGGCTATATCGCGATTGCGTTGCTCTTTCTCGATTTGCCCATTCAATAAAAGAGCCCGCCGATTTTCTGGAGAGATATCAATGGGAAATTGCTTAGTTATACCCAACAAAGGGGCAACCATAGGTTCCTCAGGCCCTTTTTTCTCCTCTTCGACAGTGATCTCAAAAAGAGGCGAAATCACTTTTTCAATTTTGCCTGCCTTATCCACAAAATCAATGTCTCTAAGTGTCAAGGGATATTGGCCGAGCATTTGAGGCTCTAACGTATAGGTGAGAGTCTGTTGCCACAGATCCTTCCCAATAGATTTAGGGGATTCGATCTGCTCCTTATCAAAGAGAAAAGGGTTTTCTCCAAAACCAGACTGCAACAGGAGATTATTTTTGATTTTCCTAATATCGGGCTTGTATCCCTCGGGATAGTTTAACTGCACATAGACTTTTAGCCTATCCGTGAGTTTGATGTGATCCGCGGACAAGCTGATTTTCGCTTCTACCTCTGCGGACAGAACCCTTGCAATCAAAAGAAACAACACAAGAAAACGCATCATCGCCGCTTCGTCCCTCGCAGCTTAAAAAACTTGCGTATCGGTGGGATAATGGATTGATCCGTCCTGATCGGGATAAATCCTGCCCCTAGCTTATCCATCAGCTGCTTGTGCTTCAGCATCCTTTCTTGGGACGATTGCTGGAGCTTCTTTCTGACCCGCTCATCGGAAGTGTCGATCAATCGCACTTCGCCACTCTCTAAATCGCGCATTTCAATTAAACCTAAGCCCGGAAAATCCATTTCATGCGGATCGCTGATGCCGATCGTCACAAGATCGTGCTTTTGGGCTGTTAAGGTTACTGCGTGAGAATAATCGGGACTAATAAAATCGGAAATCAAAAAACAGACGCCAGGCCGCGTTAAAATATTCCCAACAAATTCCAAGGCTGCGTTGATATTAGTACCCTGCCCTTCAGGTTCAAAGGCAAGCAATTCCCGGATAATGCGCAGCACATGGCGGGTGCCCTTCCTAGGGGGGATATAGAGCTCCACGCGATCGGTAAAAAGCAATAGCCCTATCCGATCCAGATTTTTTATCGCAGAAAAGGCGATGACAGCCCCGATTTCGGCGATGATTTCGCTTTTTGTACGATCAATGCTGCCAAAGCGCGAGGAGGAAGAAACGTCGACGATCAGCATCACCGTCAGATCCCGTTCTTCGCGGAACACCTTGACATAGGGGTGGTTCATCCGCTGCGTGACATTCCAATCGATATGGCGGATATCGTCCCCTTCCTGATATTCCCGATCCTCTTCAAATTCGATGCCCTGACCTTTAAAGGCCGATTTATAGGCCCCTGCTAAAATATTTTCGACGAGGTGTCCTGTTTGGATCTGGATGCGCTGGATGGTTTTGAAGAGATCCTTCGGAATGTCTGGCATTCATCCCACCTATATTTTAAGGGACTGGGATGGTCTTGAAGATCGTATCGATGATATCATCGGAAGAGATGTCTTCCGCTTCAGCTTCATAGGTGCGCCTCAACCGGTGGCGCAATACTTCATGACCGATTTTCTTCACATCATCGGGCGTGACAAATGCCCTATTGGACAAGAAAGCATGCGCTTTCGACGCGATCTTAAGGGCTAGGCTAGCCCGAGGAGAAGCCCCAAACATCAATAGCCCATCGATTTTCACCCCGTAATTCTTAGGATTGCGCGTCGCAAACACGATATTGAGAATGTAGTTGATGACCTTTTCATCGATGTAAACCTTGTTGACAACCTGGCGTGCATCCAAAATTTCTTGCCCAGAAAGAATGGATTCCGGCTCTGGCTTTTTTCCCAGCGTCCCCATGCGATCCAAGATGATTGTTTCCTCTTGCAACGAAGGATATCCTATTTTTACTTTGAGCATAAACCGGTCTGTCTGGGCTTCGGGAAGGGCATAAGTGCCCTCCTGCTCTATAGGGTTTTGGGTGGCTAAAACCAGATAAGGAGCGCCCGTCTTAAAGGTCTCCCCGCCTATGGTCACCTGCCTCTCCTGCATCACCTCCAAAAGTGCCGATTGCACTTTGGCCGGAGCCCTATTGATCTCATCCGCTAAGAGGATATTGGTAAAGATTGGACCTTTTTTGACGCTGAACGTTCCATCTTTTTGATTGTAAAAGGTGTTTCCGATGAGGTCGGCAGGCAAAAGGTCTGGAGTGAATTGGATCCGCTTGTGATCGCAATTGACGACCTTGGCCAGGGTCGTCATCGCCAAAGTTTTGGCTAAGCCGGGAAGTCCTTCGAGAAGGATATGCCCATCGGCCAAAAGCGCAATCAATAGGTTGTCCACCATGGCATTTTGCCCCACGATGACTTTGCCTATTTCGCTTTTCACCCGCTGAAATTTGAGATTCGCCTCTTTGACTACCCCTTCCAATGCACTCGTATCTGTCGCCATGCCGTTAACCTTCTCTTATGATCCTCGATTCTCGATTCATGTTCTGCGAAAAAGAATTTTTTTTCAACCTCGACTTTGTACAATTTTTGAAGTTGCCCTTCTAGGGAAATTAGGGGCTGAATTTGCATTTTTGTTCGAAACCAATCGTCGAATGCCGATTGGTGAGAACAAAAATGCAAAGAGTGCCCCTAATTTCCCAGGAGGGCGACCTCAAAAATTGTTCAAAATCGAGTCAACCACTGATAGAGCGGGACGTAAGCAATTTCTCTTCCCTTATGGGTTTCGCGATGTTCATATGAACGAGTCAAAATGATTCCCTTTTGTATTTTGACTGCTTCAAGGCATTCCATAAGGGCATTAACCTCCCTTTCTCTTGTAGACAAGTCGTTTAGATTGGAGTAACAAACCTGAATGACTTCGACCGGCTTTCCCAGCTCTGTCACGATGAAGTCCACTTCTTTAGTTGCCTTAAAGTAGTAAACCTCTTTCCTACGCCTTCTCAATTCTATATAGACAACGTTTTCAGCGAGGTGTCCCCAATCCTCCCTTTCAGAAACCAAAGACACAGTCCGCAGGCCGCAATCGACCATGTATATCTTCTTCGGATCCCGAGCCTGAACCTTTAAATTTGGGTGATAACGACTCATTTCGAAAACCAAATAGGCTTGATTTAGATAATGCGTAAATGTAGAGGCAAGCTCAATGGAGATGCCAAAGGCTTTCCTTATCGCCGTATACGAATGTAAGCAGCCGAGACCCATCAGATACCAGGTCACGATTTGATTCAACGAATGTTGACTTTTGATCGAATGCCTTGATACGACATCCCGCAAGACAATATCACTCAAGTATTGTTTTAGAAGCAGAATCCGCTCATTTTCATTTTTGAGAAGAGCAGCTTTTGGAAAGCCTCCCCATCGCAAATAGTCATCCAGTTCCCTCAACCATAAACCTTCCGATGTAGGGGCCAATTTCCGAAAGGAAAGATACTCGATAAAAGATAATGGCCAAATAGTATGTTCAATGACTCGCCCGCTAATTGCCGTCGCAAGTTCAGAGCTTAATAGTTGAGACGAAGATCCTGTTACAATGACTTTATAGCTTCCAATATCTACTGCTTTTCTGACCCACCTTTCCCAACCTTCAATATTTTGCACTTCGTCTAAAATGACAAGCGTAGGTGAGAAACCAAATTGCTCCTCGTATAGAGTAATGAGAACACCAATATCTTTGACTGTACCCCCTGAAAAAAACAGAGGATCTTCAAAGTTAAAGTAAAAAGTTGTATCTGTTAAATCGAGCTCCTTTGCAATTTGAATGGCTGCAGACGTCTTTCCAGATCGACGCACCCCAATCATTGCTAAACAGAGTCCTTCCTGAAAATGGGGAAGATCATTTCTCGGAACTAATTGTTTCGAAAATTCCTTGAACCAATTGGTCCAATCAAACAGAGCTTTTTTTAAATCGCCATAGAGTGCCATATCTTCAATTTAATCGCTCTGGCGATTAATTTTCAAAGTATTTAATCGGTTTAGCGATTATTTCTTTTCCTGGCTAATAGGCAACAGAATCGTGAACGTCGTGCCTTTGCCTAGTTCCGACGCGACGGAAATTTTTCCAAAATGCTTGGATATAATGGTTTCCACAATGGATAAACCGAGTCCCGATCCGCCCATCTTGCGGGAGTGGGCCTTATCGACTGTATAGAATCTTTCAAAGATATGCTCGAGATCGGCAGGCGGAATTCCAATGCCCTTGTCAGCGATGCGGATTTCAATCCACTGCTCACCCTTGGCGAGGGTCACAGTGATATCCGCAGGGGGTTTTGAGTACTTTGCGGCATTTTCGATCAGATTCATAAAGGCCAGTTCCATCAGATCGCGTTCTGCCAACATATGGATCTCCTCATCTCCACTCTTATTGACTGTCATTTTGGCATCGGGATAGACATCCTGAATCGTAGCGCAGCACTGCTCCAGCATCACAGATAAATCGCAGTCGGTTAAGCGCGACTCGATGAGGTTCTCGACGTCGGTTAAAGTCAGCAGATCCTTGATGAGATTGGTCATCCGTTCGCAATTGCGCACCATCTTCCCGGTAATCTCTTTCGTTGTTTCTCGGGGTAAATCGGGATTGTCATGCAAGGCTTCCGCAAAGCCTCTGATGATGGTGATTGGCGTCTTTAATTCATGCGATGCATTGGCAATAAAGTCTTTGCGCATTTCCAGCAATTTATAATGAGAGGTCTTGTCTTGCAGGACAAGGATAGCCCCGCTCTCATCTTTTTTAGGGGCTGCCACAATATCCAGAAAGATATTCTGCCCTTCTCGCTTGATCGCAAGGGTTTCTGTCAATGGGCGCTTTTCACTTAGGCAAGCCAGCAAGAGTCCCAAACACTTTTGTTGATGCGATAGCTTGTTTCCGAGCAATTCCTGCCTATCGATTCCGAGGAATTTTGTGGCGGAATTATTGGCATATGTGACCGTTCCATCCCTCTCCACAGCGATCACCCCTTCGATGAGGGATTCCAGAATCGTCTCCTTTTCATTGCGTTCGCGCGTCAAGGTATCGATATGCTTCTTGATCCTGAGGTTTAAAGAATTGAGCGTTTGGGCCAATTTATAGAAATCATCTCTAGGGTTTGCCGATTTCAGTTTGATTTCGGGAATTGTCGAGCTGGTCCCCTCCTGATAGGGTTTGACGGCATTCATGATTTGCTGAATAGGGCTTGTCAGATGGTTGACGATAAACCAGGTCAGGAGGCTGAATAGCAAGAGAGCCGCTGTAGCTAAAGCAATCGCCCCGATTTCAAAGTCTTTAGTGATCTCTATGACATATTTATAGGGAAAGGCGGTCCGCATGACATAGGTCTTTCCATGAAAATCAAAAGCCTTCGCAAAGTAGGAGAATTTCTGCCCTAATAAATCGGAATAATCTTCGTTATATCCAGAGCCCTCTTTAAAGGCCTGCATCACTTCAGGATGATCGACGATGTAGTCTTGGCTAAAGCGCGGCCCTAGCATCCGTTTGGTATGCGAATCGTACAAGACTTTGCGCTCATCGGAAATGACGCTGACTCTGAAGAAAATCAGGCCTTTTTGCTCTTTGAGGCGGCGAATCAGGGCCTCATTATTCGGAGCCGATTGAATCCTTTCTATCAATTCCTGAGAACGATCGCGCATCGCTTTTGTTGTAATTTGCTTAACTGCCTGATTTGCAAAAGGATAAATCACTGCAATAAAGACAAGTATTGCAATCACATAGGAAAGAATAATCTTCTGTCTAAAACTTAACATAATAACATTTTATACTATATTTTTTAATTAAGCAATAAAAAAACAATGGACAATGGTTAATGGACCTAATGGACACCATGGACACAATCGACTATGGACCATTGCCTTTGACCATAGTCCATGGTGTCCATTAACCATTGTCCATTATTGTCCATTAACCATTGTCCATTTTTTTTTCGGCCGATTAGTCAGATTCTCATAGCCCGTTCCTGTGATGATCACGGTGTCTTCGATGCGGACGCCTCCGACTCCGGGCAGGTAAATGCCAGGTTCAATCGTGATGGCCATTCCGATTTGCAAGGGAACGTCTTTCATGGGTGGTTTATTGCGCAAAATGGGGTATTCGTGGATTTCAAGCCCGATGCCATGTCCGATGGAATGGGTAAAGCGCTCGCCATAGCCGGCAGCCGCGATCAGTCCGCGGGCGGCTTGGTCGACCTCGCCTATCAGGGTGCCAGGTTTGCACACTTTCAAGGCAGCTTCTTGCGCTTGCAGCACGATGTCATAAATTTCACGCATTGGCTGCTTTGGTTCCCCGAAAAAGACTACGCGCGTCATGTCGGAATGATAGTGCTTTAAATTGACGCCGATATCGATAAGCACCGGCTCTCCTCTCTGGAGTTTAGCCTCTCCAGCGCGGTAGTGAGGCATGGAGCTATTGGCACCAAAGGCGATGATGGGATCAAAGGCCACACCCTTACTTCCCAGCCGTTTCCAAAAGATCTCGAGTTCCCGCGCCACTTCCGCTTCGGAGATCCCCTCTTTTAGCAATGTGCACACAAAGTCAAACCCTTTGGAGCCCAAATCTGCGGCCTCTTTTAATAGGGCAATTTCATCAGAGTCTTTAATTGCTCGGATGCTATTCATTGGGTTGTCGAGAGGAACCAGAATCACTTTGCCTTTTAGTTTGTTTTCCATTTCCTGATAGGCCTTGAAGGAAAGAGATTCGCTATTGAAACCCAAATTGCGGATCGAAGCGCATTCAGGATGCCCTAAAAGGTCGGAAATGACGCCCTGGTCGATCAACACAACTGGAAAAGGCGATCGCTTTTTACAGAGCTCATAGTAGCGGTTATCGACGAAGAGATGAGCTCCAGATTCTTGGACAATCAGCGTTCCTGCACTTAGCTCTAGGCCTGTCAGGTAGTAGAGATTGATTCCATCTTCAACTAAAAGCGCATCGCAACCCTTTTGCTGCAAAATCTGCTGCACGCGGTGCAAACGGTCGGCATAGGACATGATCTAGCTCTCACTTAAAAAGTTTAGACAAGTGCTCTTGATTGAGATAAGCAAAGATTGGCTTGCCAAAAGGGCAATGTAAGGGAGACTGGCAGTCCATCAATTGATTCAGCACCATTTGGCCTTCTTCTATCGAAAATCTCTTATCATATGGGACAGCGCCTCTAGAGGCCATCTGGGCCATCGCCTTAAGCTTTTCATTTTCCATCGACTTGCTCTCGCGATACTCCTTGAGATGCGTAACCATCTCGTGAATGAAACCTTCGATGTTGGCCTGAAAAAGCATCTGAGGAATGGCGTCCACCAAAAAGGAATGGGGTCCGATTTCCCTGATGCTGATTCCCAAACGATTAAAGTCCTGCACGTGTTCTAGAATGACGCTTGCTTCCACAGGGGTCATCTGAAGAGTGATAGGCAAAAGAAGGTTTTGAACCGCGCTTCTTTTTCCCTGTTCCATCCTTTCAAAGATGATGCGCGCATGGGCGGCCCTCTGATCCACTAAGCAGAGGCTGTTTTTGGGGCTATCCATCAAGCTCGTGGAATCCACCAGCAGATAGTTGGGCAAGGTAGCCATGACTTTTGGGATAACTTTCGAAGGCTTTTCAAAGAGAGGCTGCTCAACCACCACAGGATTAGGACGTATCGGCATCGAGGAAAAGGAAGGCATTCTGGCATCGAAATAAGAGGTCTTGGGAAAGTGTGCCTCATAAGGGGCTTGCGTCGTCACCAATGCTTCTGCAGTGGCAAAAGTCTGCATCAGCGGAGCAGTTTCGACCGCTTCGAAGGGCGACCCTTGTAGGGCCAGTTTTACAGCTTCTATGATCTTCTCTTTCATCACCTGATCCTGCCTGAAACGCACTTCTCGCTTTTGCGGGTGGACATTGACATCGACTAAAGAGCCCGGAATATGGAGATGGAGCACATAAACCGGATATCGATTTGCGGATAAAGTCGTCCCATAACCCTCTCTGACTCCATAGGATATCAACGGAGAAAAAATCGCCCGCTTATTGATAAAGAGATATTGCCCCGTCCGATTTTGCCGGGTATAGCTAGGCAGGCCGATATATCCGCGCACCATTTCGTGCTCTACAGGACACATCGAATTGAAAAATTCGGGGCCCAAAACAGACGAAATGCGATTTCCCAACTGATCCAAGGGGCTGCCTTCAGAGAGAGAAGTCGAAAGTAGAGTCTGTTGATTGCTTATAAGTTGGAATTTGATCTCGGGATGTCCAAGGGCGATGATGCTGAGAACCTTGAGGATCTCATTCTGGTCATAGGTGGGAGACTTTTGGAATTTTCTCCTCACCGGAACATTAAAAAAGAGCGATTTGACTTCGATCGTAGTCCCAGAAGACCGTGCAGCTGGAGAACACTGCATGATTTTTCCTCCATCGACAATGACGAGAGTGCCTTCGGGATCCTGCTGCCCCTCTTCTTTTTGGGGGCAGGTCAAAATCATCAATTTCGAAATCGAAGCAATAGAGGGGATAGCTTCCCCTCGAAATCCCATTGTCATCAAGGAGTGGATATCTTCAATTTCGCGCATCTTCGAAGTGGCATGCCGTTCCAAGCAGAGCATGGCATCATCGGCATTCATTCCGCATCCGTTGTCTGTTACGCGAATCAGTTGCCTGCCGCCGCCCTTGATCTCGACGCAAATGTCGCTAGCCCCAGCATCGATCGCATTTTCCACGAGCTCCTTCACCACCGAAGCAGGGTTTTCTATCACCTCGCCAGCAGCAATTTGATTGATGGTATGTTCGTTTAAAACGCGTATCTTCGAGCCCATAGGGGTTCAATTATATCCCTTAATTCGTTTTGAACAAGCTCCAATTTTCACTTTCTGTTATAATAATAAAGGACAAAGGACCAATGGACAATGGACATTATCGACCAATGGACAATGGTTAATGGACCTAATGGACACCATGGACACCATGGACTATGGTCAAAGGCAATCGTCCATAGTCCATGGTGTCCATGGTGTCCATTAGGTCCATTAACCATTGTCCATTGGTCGATAATGTCCATTGTCCTTTAATGCAATCTTTAGGAATGTAAATGGATGCGAAAGAACATGCGACAGAAATAGTGAGGAAGTTAGTCAACGCAGGCTATACGGCTTATTTCGCTGGAGGCTGGGTGCGCGACTATCTCATGGGGCATCCCTCCTCCGATATCGACATCGCAACAAACGCACCACCGGAAAAGATCGTAGACCTATTTCCTCGGACCCTCCTCGTCGGCTTGGCTTTTGGAGTCGTCATCGTCATGATCGATGGCCATCAGTTTGAAGTGTCCACGTTCCGTAAAGATATCGAGTATCTCAATGGACGCAAACCCGAGAAAATCGAACTTTCTTCCCCAGAACAGGATGCCCTTCGACGCGACTTTACCATCAATGGCTTGTTTTATGACCCCTTGAATGATCAAATCCATGACTACGTCCATGGCTATGAAGATATCAAGAAAGGCATCATCCGCTCAATCGGCGATCCTCAAGAGCGGTTCATGGAAGACCGACTCAGGATGATCAGGGCCATCCGCTTTTCTTCCCGATTCAATTTCAGAATAGACCTCGACACGCAAGAAGCCATCAAAGAGAACGCCGACACCCTATTCCCAGCAGTTGCCATGGAACGCATCTGGAAAGAATTATCCATCATGGCTTCTAAACCCCATTTTGAGTTTGCCCTCATTGAGATGCATCGCCTTGGCCTGCTTCCCGTCATCTTTCCACAACTAAAAGACGTCCACCTCAACACTATCAAGGATCGCGTCAAAGCCATTCCCCACTTTAAGCCGGGAACACCGACAATCGGTTGCCTCATGGAGCTCTTTCCAGATGCTACGCTGGAAAATATCATCGAAATTCTGCTCTATTTGCACTGCAGCAACCAGGATATCCGCCTTGGAGAATTTCTTTTTTGCGGCAAAGACCTATTAAAAAATGAGGAATCTGGAAAACCCATTTCAGATGTAGACTGGGTCCATTTCTATGCTCATCCCCAATCTCAACTCTGCTTAGAGATCTGTGCGGCCCACTATCCAGAATCGCAAAAACAGCTCTTCTTGAACAAACACAACGAACGATGCACCAAGCTCGCTTTGCATATCGAACGGGTTGCGACCCGCAAGCCGGTGGTCAATGCGGCTCTCTTGAAAGAGCAGGGAATTCCTCAGGGAATTGGGATGGGCAAACTCCTCAAAGAAGCAGAATCGATTTCCATTACCCAAGACCTCCATACGCCCGCTTCCATCATCAATTTATTATCCAAATCGCAACATTGGCCAAAAGGAGAATAAATGAAAAATCAGATCAGCAGCTTGCAGCACCCCATTGTCAAACATCTTGTGAGGCTGCGCCAAAATACCGACTACCGCCATGAACACAACAGCGTCGTGATCGAAGGGATCAAAATGATCGAGGAAATAGGCTCGACACAACACTTTAAGGCCCTGTTGACCTATGATGAGGCGTTGATTCCGAAAGGATTGAAGGCAGATCATATTTATCTTGCCTCTGAAGAGGTCATGCAAAAGGCATCGGGAATGAAAACGCCAGAAGGAATCCTGGCTGAAGTCGCCATGCCAAAGCCCGCAGACTTAAACGGAAAAAGGCATCTGATCGGCATCGATGGCGTCGCAGACCCAGGAAACTTAGGGAGCATTCTGCGAACCGCTTTAGCTTTTGGATGGGAAGGCGCCTTCATCCTCAATGAAAGCTGCGACCCTTACAATGAAAAAGCTCTCAGAGCTGCTAGAGGAGCCATCTTCCGCTTGCCTATTGCGCATGGCAACTGGGAGCAACTGCAATCCTTAGCACAATCCAATCAGCTCCTCCCTTGCGTCGCGGACCTATCGGGACTAGCGCCTGAAAACATCAACGCAAGCCAAGGCTTGCTGCTCCTCCTTGGAAATGAAGCCCATGGCCCTTCGCCCCATACAAAGAAATGGTGCCACCCCGTTTCGATACCCATGCCAGGGGAGATGGAATCCCTCAATGTGGCTGTGGCAGGCGGCATCTTGATGTATTTATTAAAACAACCCAAATATTAGATAGATATGAAAAACCCTGACGACCATAAACAAAAGCAAAGGCTTCCAAAAAGATGGGTAGGCTGCGATATCGAGGAGGAATACTTTGGCGATGACCGCAAAGCCATGAAAATGGAGAGGAAAATCGCATCGGCAAAAGATCGTTCCAAATACAAAAAAACAGATCGGGATAAATTGCGGAAGGGAAAAGAGCCTGAAAAAGAAGGACTGCTGCGCGGAAGAGTGCTCTCCATTACCCCACAAGGCTACGAAGTCGATTGTGAGGGCAAACTCATTACCTGTACTTTAAGGGGACTCCTTAAAAAG
This sequence comes from uncultured Parachlamydiaceae bacterium, assembly GCA_963801335.1. Lineage (GTDB taxonomy): Bacteria > Chlamydiota > Chlamydiia > Chlamydiales > Parachlamydiaceae > CAWDEQ01. The sequence goes on from CAWDEQ010000001.1 coordinate 731,439, forward strand.
GAAAAAAGCCAGATGAAAAATCTGGTCGCCGTGGGAGACTTCGTCCTTTTTGAAAAGGCATCGGAACATGAAGGCTTTATCTCTCACGTCGAACCGCGGCGATCCATGCTGTCGCGCGCAGACAACCTCTCGAGGCGCAAAGAGCAACTCATTGCAGCCAATATAGACCAGGTGATAATCACCGTGTCCGTCGTCACCCCACTGCTGAAGCCACCTCTTATCGACCGCTATATCATCGCAGCACGCAAAGGGGGAATGGAGCCCATTATCGTCATTAACAAAATCGATTTGCTGCACGATAGCAGCGTCGATCCCATCCTGCAGGAAGTGGAGAAAGAGTTGTTTGAAGGGTGCCTCGAAGCCTACCGACAGGCAAGTGTAGCGGTCATCCCCGTCAGCTTCATCAGCGGGGAAGGCTTACAGCAGCTGCGCGATGCCATGCAAAACAAAGCCTCCGTCTTTTCCGGACAATCGGGGGTGGGCAAATCCTCCCTCATCAATGCCATCACGGGGCTGCAGTTCCGAACAGGTAAAATTGTCGAAAAAACGCGCAAAGGATCCCATACGACAACCACGGCTCAGCTCCTCCGCCTGGAATTCGGAGGCTGGTGCATCGATACGCCAGGAATCAAAAGCTTCGGTGTGTGGAATCTTAAGCGCGAAGAAGTGGAACAGTACTTTACCGAGATCCAACACTATGGCCAAGAATGCAAATTTCTGGACTGCACCCACCTTCATGAACAGGACTGCACCGTCAGAAAAGCTGTCGAGGAGGGAAACATCTCCCCCCTTCGCTACGAATCCTTCCAATTCCTCATGGAAGATTTGACCCAAGAACATTTGCGCCGCTAAGCATTGTTTTTATTTTACCTCTGAGATCAGTGGTAAAATAAATCCTGTTGTCGAGAAACGCTTGGACATTTATTTTAAAGGATAAAAGAGGTCCTATGTATTACATTCGCTCCGTCAAAGCTATTGAAATTCTCGATTCCCGCGGTACCCCCACAATTCAGGTCGACATCACAACGGACAGCGGAGTCCTCGGGCGCGCCTCCGTGCCATCGGGCGCCTCCACAGGAGTGCATGAAGCCCTTGAAATGCGGGACGATGATCCCAAGCGCTACTTCGGCAAAGGAGTCCAGCAAGCTGTCGCACACGTCAATGGCCCCATCTCCCAAATTCTCGTCGGAGAACATGTCTTTGATCAAACGCGCCTAGACCTCATGATGATTGCCGCCGATGGAACCGAAAACAAGAGCCGCTTTGGCGCCAACGCGATCCTAGGCGCTTCATTGGCACTGGCCAGAGCTGGAGCCCTTACCGCCAACCAACCTCTCTATACTTATATTGGCGGCTGCCATACGACCATTTTGCCCTGTCCCATGATGAATATCATCAACGGAGGCGCCCATGCCGACAACTCTCTGGACTTCCAGGAGTTCATGATTCGGCCTGTTGGAGCGAACTCTTTTCGCGAAGCTGTGCGCTGGGGATCGGAAATCTTCCACACCTTGAAGAAAATCCTAAAAAATGAAGGACATATCACTTCCGTAGGCGATGAGGGCGGCTTTGCCCCCAACCTGGAATCCAACGAAGAAGCCATTGAACTCATTCTGATGGCTATAGAAAAAGCAGGCTATAAACCAGGAAGGCAAGTGACGATGGCCCTGGATTGCGCTGCCTCTGGGTTTTATGACAAAGTCAATAGCCGCTATGTCGAAAAGAAAAAGAAAGCGAAAAGCAAGGAGTTCGCCGAACGCACATCCCATGAACAAGTCGCTTACTTAGAAGAACTTGTGTCAAAATTCCCCATCGACACCATCGAAGATGGCCTCGATGAAAATGATTGGTCAGGATGGAAATACATGACCGAAAGGCTTAAAAATAAGGTTCAGGTTATTGGCGATGATATTTTTGTCACCAATCCCAAATTCCTAAAGAAAGGAATCAACATGGGGGTTGCCAATGCCATCTTAATCAAGCTCAACCAGATCGGAACCCTCACCGAAACCCTCGAGACAGTGAGAATAGCCCAAACTAATGGATACACAACAATCATCTCTCACCGCTCAGGGGAAACAGAAGACAGCATGATCGCTGATGTCAGCGTTGCCACTAACGCTGGCCAAATCAAAACCGGATCGCTCTCGCGAACGGATCGCATCGCTAAATACAACCGCCTCCTCAATATCGAAGCTGGCTTAGGAGAAACCGCGCGGTATCTTGACAGTTATCGTGCGAGCATTACCTAAAAAGATTAAAAAAATATTTGACAGTCTCTTTAATAGGAATGTATAATTAAAACGTAGGATTTTTTTCATTTGCAGCTGTAAGGAGTTATTATGAATATAAATGCAAATAATCTATATGTTGATTACGAAGCCTTGGATGTCGTTTACAGAGACACGGGGAATATTAAAGTTGAAAGTCACAAACATGTCCCCTTTAACCAAGCACTTGCAGATATGCAGAAAGATGGAAGTACATTTGGATTTCGCTACCGAAATATCTCTGTTTACCCGGGAAAAGGAGAGGAATCTGAAAAAATCGAGAATTGGACATTAAATTTCTCGGATGAGGCCGCTTTAAATACAGCTGAGGAATTCAAAAGCGCTATACAAACGACGAAGGAATTGGGGAAAAAAGTGATCACAAAATGATTGCGTGTGGCGGCTCACCTTTCGCGAGGTAATCATGACTGTTTATACGATTGCTTTATTTGGAGAAGCAGAAAAAGGCCAGTTTCACACCCCCTATTTCTGCGATACGCTGCCGCAATTAGTGGACTATCTGGGAAATCCACCCGAGGAAAGCCTAGGATTATTCTATGCCGTCCAAGCTTTGCTTTACCATCGCCATTTAGTTTTCTTCCGAGTTGCAGAAGAGGGCTTCAGCATTCCAGACTATATGCAAGGGCTACATCTGCTGGATAGCCGGGAAATCCTGAACGATAACGCAGCAATATGCGCCCCGGGTGTTGGCAATTCCGAGATCATTGAAGCAGCCATTCCCATATGCATAAAGCACCATAGCATTCTCATCACACGCGAAGCTGATCTTTATGATTTTCTCACGATCTAGTTATCCAAAATATTCTTCCGCCCTCGCCAACCAACTTTCCGCTCCGATAGATGTGCTCGGCCCATGGCCGGGAAAAACCCTGGTTTCTGGTGGCAGCGCCGACAGCTTGCGCAGAGAATCCCACATCAGATTAGGTTGTGATGTTGGCAGGGAGAGATTTCCGATTGACCCCTTAAAAAGGGTATCTCCCGATAATAGCGCCTGTTTGTCTTTGATATAATAACAAACGCCCCCAGGAGTATGACCCGGCGTATGGATCACTTTCAATTTCAATTGCCCTACTCCAATTTCTTCTCCCTCTTTGAGCAAGTGATCGGGCTGTACACCTTCGATCGCGATCCAACAGGGAATACCATCCGATCCAGGATTTTTCAAATTTTCGGCATCTAAGGGATGAACATAAACTGGAAGGTGATATTTCTTTTTTAATAGGGCAGTATCGACAATGTGGTCCCAATGGGAATGGGTGAGGAGAATGAGTTTCGGAGTCAGTTGATTATCAACAAGATATCTCTCTATTACTGAGGAACAATCAGGAGCCGGATCCACAATGGCAGCCTGTTTGGTATCAGGACATGCCACAACATAAGCATTTGTTTCGAAGGGCCCAGAAGGAAAAGCTTGAATAAACATCGCACCGGAGAGGATTTGAACCTCTAACCGCCCGGTTCGTAGCCGGGTACTCTATCCGATTGAGCTACCGGTGCATGGAGAATACAGAATACAGAATTGAGGATTAAGAATAAATAAGGAATTCTACCTGCCAATCGTCACGTATTTCTCTATGAATTGTTGGCCCAATATTTTCAGTAAGGCGCCGTAGCTGCCTGATCTGAAGCTATGATCAATAAATGGAATGCCCCACCACGATCCCAAATATTCGACGTTGCCCTGTTTTTCCAAAAGACCGCATATAAAACCGACAGGATCCAGCAGCCAGATGCCGTCGCAAACGCTCATGTAGTTGACAACTGATTCAAACCCATCATCTGGTATTGCAGAAGCCGATCCCATGGAAACGACGCGGATCATTTTTTGTTCTTCTGGGGTCAGCAAAGAGGTGGCAAGCATCGTCTCCTTCCCTCCAATGCTATGCGCATAATGGATGATGGTTCCTCCATTGCCAATGCCGCCCATATCCTGAATCAACATCTTCCATACCTCTGCAAGTTGTCGCGCAGCAGGAGAGATGAAGCCACACTTTGCCAAAAAACCATTCATAATATCCGCGGCCCAACCCGCTGTCGGCCGATAGATATAATGGATATTGATGCCGCCATGGCTTGTGGAGATTGTTTGCGCAGATTCTACGCAGTTCCTTCGTTGGTTGAGTATCCCATTGATCATTGTGATGCGAACACTGTCATTGAATTCGCCCTCGCCATGGGTTTGAGCGTGTAGAGGATCTACCCAAAAGCCCATCATCAGTAGAAATGTCGTTCCAAAGATATCTTTGCTCAATGATTCCAGTTCAGGCCTGACATAGTTAAAATAGGATAATCCCTCGGGATTCATCACCTTGTACCACTGTTCAAAGAAAGCACCGATTTTTGTAAAGGCATGCAATGTACCAGTGATGATATCGCCCATAAATTCTGAGAAAGAAAATTGGCCATAGAGATCAAAATGGGTCATGGGATTATTGCCCACATAGGCATAGCGGTTTGGACCATTGATGAAGCCTAAAGGATCCTGGGTCAACCATTGGCCTAAAGAGGGATCTAGAAAGCGCTTCCCAAAGAAGACACAACCGGCATCCCGAAAGGTCCTCTTACTCGCAAATCCCCATGGATTCATCAGGGAAGATGCGTCGAGAGGGTTTCCCTCGTTATCGTAAATTTCCTGCTCCCCAAACCCAGAATAGCGATAGAACTCGCGCGGTTCCCGAGATTCTGCATCGATTAGGCAGCAGAGGGATCCGCGATGGTCATGAACCGGAACATAGAGCTTATGATTGAGCTCCAATGCAACTGCGGCCCCGATTTCGGCTCCATGGCCGGTTCCTAGCACTCTTAGCTGAAACAACTTTCCTGCATGATCAAATGTCCCGATATCGTTGTCCCCATCATAAAGGTGATGCCACACCTCCTGTTGTTTCCATTTGCCCTGCTCTAGAAGGTCTTTGGAAGTCGTGACTAGCCTATGAAAGGGGTCATAAGAAAAGGAATAGCGATGGGATTCATCGATTTGGGTTTCAATCAATCGATTGAGGGCATCGTAGCGATACCTCTGAGATCCCTTTCTGATGATATTGCCATTGGCATCATATTCCAGACTATACTCGCCCTTTTGACTGAATTGAAAGAGTTCATTTTGGGAAGCATACGCATGGCACTTGGCTAATCCCTCTTCCTCTATCAGTTGTCCCTTTTCGTCATATTTGAATTGAGCTGTATATGTTCCCGCCGAATCGCTAACCGACATTTTAATGAGATTGGCAGTGTCGCTATAGCCGCCTTCTGGAATCTTTTCCGACCAATAAGGAGATTCTATCGAACGGCAGCGCAGCTTATCATCATAAGAAATGCGTAGAAAACCTAGATCAGCAGCAAGGGTGGAGGACTCCAATTTTCCCTTGTTAGAATAGCTGTCATAAGAGTGCTGGTAAAGCAAAGCGCCTGTAGAAGAATAGCGCTTAACAGCTCGCAAATAGGCGGCATCATATTCGTAGCTGACGCTGGACTGGTCAGGCAAGACGATGCGGCGAGTGCGCCCTTGCAAATCATACTCCTTCCGAATAGGCGTGCCCTGATCCCTTTTTTCTGAAACTAAACGACCCTGGCCGTCATATTCTCGGATTATCAGGGCATTGTTAGATAGATCTTTTGCCTCTATGACCTGTTTTCGGCTATCATACGAATAACGATATTGGATAGAACCATCCGACGAGGCCACATAGACCCTGTTGCCTTCCCCATCATACCCATAGGCAATTTCAATGCCATCTGGCTTAATCATGAATGCCAAGTACCCTTGAGAATCGTAGGCATAATACGTCCGTTTTTGTAAAGGGCTTCCATAAGCTTCCACAACCTCCTCGAGGCGATTCATCGGACCATATTCCCATGCGATGACACTTGTACCATTCCTTTCTAACACTTTATTTCCTACTGCATCATAGCGCAAATCCTGTTCAAGGATGACCTGTCCAATAGGATTTTCCTGAATGATTGTCTCCACCCTGCCCAAAGCATCGCAAATCATGCGCAACCTATTGCCGAGGCTATCCACACTCGTCTTTTGAATCACGCACTGCCCTCGGTTATTTGTTACAATTTCTTCATGCACCCGAGTCGGAAGAACTGCACCACCAATGGCAACCTCTTTGAGAGTCCCCCCCCGCTATCTTGCGCTTTGACTTCCTGGATATCCCCCATTTGGCCTCTGCCGATGGCGTAGACCACATAGTCCGATTCTGCAGGACCAAACCATTCTTTTTTTTCGTTCACATTCCCGGCCGCATCATACTGGTATTCGATTCTGCGCAGACACTCCTTCGTTTGCACAATTTGAGCCTGCAATTTTCCCTCTCCATCATAGTGATAGCGAGTAAGCGTCCCCCTACCATCAGTTGTGGAAAGCAAATGAAAGCCATTATAAACGGAATGGCTCTTCTGAACTAATTCTCCCGATGCAGAACGGACCTCTAAGTCGACAATTCTCCCTAAATAGTCGTTCTTGCTGGTGGCTATGGAACCATTTTTCCCGATTGTCTTGCAAAGAGTCCCATCCAGGTGATATTCAAAGGCCTCGCGGCTGCCATCCGGATACATCACCTCTATCGGTTTGCCGCGTGCATTGTAGCGCGTCTCCGTTGCATACCCATTTGCATCGACACTCTTAGATACGCGGTCGCAGACATCATATTCAAAAATTTCTGTCGGACGAATGATCCGATCCTCTTTGTCCAAAACGGCCGGATAAACCGTCTTGATGAGACGGCTGAAGGCATCATAGGCATATTCCGTCTCGTTGCCCTGAGGATCAATGGACGCAATTAGATTTCCCAAGGAGTCATAGCGATAGGAAGTCACATATGTCCTCTCGGGGGTGATTTCTTCGGTGCGAATGATGCGCTTGAACACATCATACTCATGCCTGACCTCATTTACTGGAAGATCATTGCCCTGCTTTGTAGCCCTTGGAACGACTCTTCTTTCGGTCACTCCAGTGACATCCTCATAGATTTCCCTGCATCCATCATCGACAACAGTTTGGACTATTTCTCCTTCATCATCATAAAAATAAAAGCTCCGCAATTTGATCGTACCGTTCCAGCAGGTGAATTGCGCTTTGGCCAGCTTGGTTTGATGGTCATATAGAAAGCGGATGCTTTTCCCGTTCTCTTCTGATTTAGCTAACAGCAAATCATCGTCCGAGTAACTAAACGTGGTGGAATAGCTTTCGACTCCCATTCCTCTTCCAGTAAGATCTCCCTGCAATGTTTGCTTGACTATGCGCCCTTTCGCATCATAGTCATAGAGGGTGCAACTCACCATCTTGCCCTGAGTATCTTCCAATTTCTGCGAGATCAGATGCGGCCCTTTCCACTGATTTTTAAACGCGCAGTAAAGCTGCCCATTGTCCTCATAGGCTTCAAAACAGATAATCTGGTTATGCTCATTATAGCGAAAGACCACTTTGTGATTGAGCGCATCGTAGGCTTCGGTATAGCCCGGATAATTGACCGCTTCATAGACATAAGGCGTCTGCAATGATTCAACTTCTCGGCCAAATCCTTTTACAGCGAAACATAAGAAGACAAGAGCCCATATCAATTGCTGCATCATCACCTCACATGTAAATGAGGCAACATTATAGTCTAGATCTCAAATAAGGTAAAGGAACAGATAGCATGAGAATAGACAGGCATACGATAACAGGATAACAGAGATTAAAAAGGAGGAACAGGATATGCAGGATCGCAAGCGGCAGGATATGAAGGATTACGGGCTTTTAGACGCAAAGACGCCAAGGCGCAAAGAAGGGACAAGGGCCCTCTCCCTCTCTGTGCTCTCTGTGTTCTCTGTGTTTAATTAAATATTTAATAACCACAGAGAACACAGAGAGCACAGAGAGGGAGAGGGCCCTTGTCCCTTCTTTGCGCCTTGGCGTCTTTGCGTCTAAGAGCCCGTAATCCTTCATATCCTGCCGCTTGCGATCCTGCATATCCTGTTCCTCCTTTTTAATCTCTGTTATCCTGTTATCGTATGCCTGGCCTGCCTATCGGACTTTTTGCAAGACACCATTCAATCAAATCTTGTATAGTTCCATCAAAAAGGTTTAGAACCATGATGAATATTGTCATCATCGGCGCAGGCGAAATAGGCCGTTACATCGCGTCGTTGCTAGCCAAAGAACAGCATAATATCATCCTAATCGACAAAAATGCCCGGAAGCTTGCAGAGGCTTCCCTGACTCTAGACGTCGCCATCAGAGAGGGTTCGGGAACAGATTGGCAAATGCTCGACGACCTCTTAGAGCTTTCGCCCGACTTATTTATCGCCCTTACAAACAGCGATGAAACCAACTTGGTCGCCTGTTCCATTGCAAAGAGCCTGGGATATCCCCGCACTATAGCCAGAGTACGCGACACCCGTTACCTCAATCGCACGCGTCTCGATTTTGGACGCATCTTTGATGTGGATTCCTTTGTCGGACCCGAGCTCTTGGTTGCCAATGACATTCTCAAATATATGCTGAGTCCAGGCTCCATCACAGTCGAAAATTTTGCCCATGGCGCAGTCCAGCTTCGCACCTTAATCATTCCCGAGAAGTGGCGCAAATCCGATAAAACACTTAAAGACCTTCACCTGCCCTCGAATTTAATCGCCTGCCTCATCAAGCGCGAAGTATCCGATCCAACGAATTCCCTGAATACCATCAACCAGATCATCTTTCCGCATGGCAACGATCACATTCTGCCAGGGGATGAATTGACCATCATCGGAGAAACCGATGTCATCACAGAAGCCCATGAATTTTTTGGGATCACGCAACAAAAAATCCAATCGGTGATCCTGGCTGGGGGATCGCTGACAGCGTTAAACCTGGCAAAACAGCTCCAACGCAGGGATATCGACATCAAAATCCTGGAAAAGAATTACGACCGCTGCACTTTGCTTGCCGAGCTTCTGCCCAAATGCACGATTGTCAACCATGACGCCACCGATCTCCATTTCCTCAAAGCAGAAAAGATCGGTCAGGCAGACCTCATCGTCGCCTGCACGGGCCATGATGACACCAACCTCTTAGCAGCCCTACTGGCTAAGGAGGTCGGTTGTCCCCAAGCTATCGTCGTCTTAAACAATACGAGTTATGCGCCTTTGCTCGCTCATTTAGGGATCAATCACACGGTTTCCCCTCGCGCTAGCGTAGCAAACCACATCTTGTCGCAGATCTTGTCAGGAACTGTAACCTCCCTCGTTTCCCTCTATGACAATCAAGCTGAAATCATGGAAATCAAAGTTCCCCTCGATTCCAAGATCGTCGGCATCCCTTTATCGGAACTCGGTCCGCTGCTCCCTAAAGACTTCTTGATTGCCATGATCCAAAGCAGGGGACGCATCCTGATTGCCAATGGCACTCGCATCCTCTTGCCAGGCGATATTGTCATTGTCATCACGCATCCCAAATATGCCAAGGAGCTCGAAAGAATTTTTTAGAGGCCATTCTTCATGTTATATCGGGACATAAGCAAAATTTTGGGGTATTACTTCTTCGGCCTGAGCCTTGCTTTCCTCGTTCCCCTGTATTTATGCTTTTATTATCTCTATCTTCAAGATCCAATCCTCCATCCACAACCTATCGAGACAGTTCCCTTTCTCAAAAGCCTCACAGCATGCATCTTGCTAGGAATGGGCTTCTACTGGTATGGAAGGCGCTCCAGCGGCAATTTGTATCACCGCGAAGGGTTGTTCGTCGTGGTCGCCATATGGCTTCTCACACCTCTCGTAGCTGGCCTACCCTTTTTCTTGAGCCGCACATTGGAAAATCCTTATCAAGCCTATTTTGAAGCGGTCTCCGGCTTGACCGCAACCGGTACTAGCGTCATGGAGGCCAAGAAATATGATCCCACGACAGGAAAAGAGATCCCGATCGAATACATTGAAAGAGGGGTGATTGATACTGTCTACGAATATAAGGGGACGATTGCCCCTGTTGTCGATCCGGACACCAAAAAGCCCGTCTTAATAGGAGTGGAAGCGGTCCCGCGCGAACTTCTCTTCTGGCGCAGCTTCATCCAGTTTTTAGGAGGTGGCGGCATCATCGTCTTATTTGTGGCTATCCTGCCAGCTTTAGGTGTCGGAGGAAAAGTTCTCTTTCAAGCAGAAGTGTCGGGCCCAGTCAAAGACTCCTTGACGCCCCGGATCAAAGAGGGCGCCAAACAAGTGTGGAAAATCTATGTGGGATTAACAATCCTCCAAACACTCCTTCTGATGTGGACGAATGAAGCCATGCCCTTCTTTGATGCTCTGACGATTAGCTTCGCTACGTTGGCCACCGGAGGACAAAGCATAAAAAATGCAAACATCGGATATTATCATAATGCCTCCACAGATTGGGTGATTATCATTTTTATGCTATTGGGAAGCATTAGCTTTACTTTTTACTACTACATATTGCGAGGAAAATTCCATCGCATCTTCCAAGCAGAGTTCTTCCTTTTTCTTGCCCTGATCCTTCTGAGCTGCTTCCTAACAGTTTGGTACCTTGTGGGGACAGAAAAAGTGCTATTGACCGGAGAACACTCCGGAATCTTTTCCCTTGGGGAAGCGGTGCGCTACGGCACCTTTCAAATGGTTTCGGCGCATACCACCACCGGCTTTTATACCGCCGACTTCGATCGCTGGCCCTATGTGATTCAGCTGCTCATGCTCATTGGCATGTTCATCGGAGGCATGTCCGGATCCACCGCAGGCGGACTCAAAGTCGTCCGCATCTATATGCTCTTTTACATCGCTAAAGCCAAAATTGAATCGCTTTTCCGACCTGAAACTGTCCGCAATGTGCGCGTCGGAGAGCGCCAGATAGACCATAGCGCCATGATCCTGGTTTTAGTCTATTTTTTGGTAACGATTGCGGTATCCGTTTTGGGCACTTTATTCTATGTCATGGATGGCATCGATCCAGAGACAGCTTTGGGCCTTGTCGCTTGCATGCTCAATGGCGGTGGCATGGGCTTTCGGGCTGATGGACCTGTCCATTCTTGTGCTTTTTTATCCGATTTCAGTTTGATATTATCCTGCATCCTCATGATCCTCGGCCGTCTCGAATTCTTTGCCATCCTAGCGCTATTTGTGCCTGCCTTTTGGAAAAAAAATGGATAAAATATTATAGCCACATGTTCGGTAAATTTAATTTTGCGTTGAAATATTGTTAATCATAGATGGAAGCGGCGTACCCGGTTCCAGATGAATACAATCAAACAGACAAAAAGAAGGTCGCTTTTACCGATTGATCCACGATTCCATGAATTCCACACAAAGGGAAGGGCAAAGAGCAAAGGGCCATGTCGCACTGAAAACAACAACAGTGCAAAAAAGAATTCAAGCGCAGCATTTTTCTGAGCAACTTGAAATCTACTTCGGATTGGACGAATGGCTGCAGACAATAGCCTTTTTTGTTTTCGTGTAATAGGATGTTTCAGTACTGACTCCCCGGCGACGCCATCCAAAGTTTCATATAAATTTTGTTGAGTGAATCGACCGACCTCTTGCAGGAGCGACAAAAACATGGAAAAAGATTCATCGAAATGGGCCTCCCCCCTTTCCTCAAAAAGACTGCCTAATCGTCCTATTGCAATCGCAAAAAAATCAGGTTGCGAGGATCTCTTTAGAAGCTCTATCAATTTCACATCGAATTTGGCAGCCTTCTCCCTATGCAATAGAGGCCTTATTTTCGAAGTCGCTGCTGTTGCTTTGACCAGATAAAGAAGCAGCCACTTCATCTTTTCTCCATCGGGATTATCGATCATCTCTAAACAGGTACTGATCAGATTTTCATAGAAATCCCGGATATTTTCGGGAGCATGCTCCCTCACAATTTGATTGAACTTAGACTCATCCTCCAACACCCTTTCAAAATATGTAATGAGGGTGGATAGGCTAAAATCTGAGCGTGTTGTCGCATAATAGTCCATGAGTATCTTTACGCTATGGTTTAGGCTGCGCATCCAATCCAAACCAAGTTCGCGATTTCTAGAATCTAGACTATTGCTCCTCTGTATTAATAGTGCTACAGCTCTCACCCTATAGGCTATTACCTTCGTTCCAGCAGCGAACCTGAAGACATCGTCAAATGTCAAAGACGTGGCACAAGGCAATTTCTCAAATATGTCAAGGCAGATTTCCGCTCCATTTTTATTCTTAGGCATATTCATCAGACGTTTTACTGCAACCCTTACCCGATTGGCCACACCTTCCACATGGGCCCACTGAGGATTTTGCGCATGATTCACCAAGACGCGAATGAGCGGACGCGTAGCATGGTTCATCGACTCTTCGGATAAGGCCATCATCATTTCAAATAGCCGCGTTTCAAAATGGGGTTGGGATTTAATGACAATGTGCAAAAGGGAATAGATGAGCGCATATCTCTTTAAAGGCTCCAAGGATTTAGTCCAATGAAGGAAAGAGTTTGCAAGATTTAAATCGGCCCTCCCTTTTGTTGACCTCAAAATAGTGACGGAGAGCTCAAGCCATACCACTGCTTGTTCTATGTTTCGTTGTCCGAATAGGTACTCGCAACACCTCAGGAAACAGCTTAGCTGCTGACGAGGATCAGCATCGAGAGGGATGCTTCTGCTTTGATGCAATAGCGTAAGACAAGAAATTGCCCGCGATATTTCGCTAGAATCCACATAATTTCTGCATGGCAATGCATCCAATATCCAAAAAGTTGCCCTCAAGCAAGCTTCATAGTGATAGGCATTGCTTTTCATAAGAACCATATAGAGAAGAAAGCCCGTCTCCTCAATAAGAGATTGCTCTTTAAACAGAGTCAAGATACTGACGAGATGCCTCAAAATAAGGTCTAATAGGCGGCTAGAATCTTGAAATTCCCTTCTTTTCAATAGCTGGGCAAAGAGTTTGAGGCATTCCCCTTCTTCTCTGGGATCCTGACGCTTTTGTTGAGTAAATAAATACTCAAAAGAAATTTCCCACAGAGAAACCAGCAGATTCATTTCCTCAGGATCCATTTTTCTCTGCATCATCCTGCCCATACAACCTACTAGCAGGGCTAAAAATTCCCCTCTAGAAAATAGATCTTGCACTTTCGGATTGGCGAACAGTGTGCGTGCTGATTTTAAATTTGATATGTATACACTTCTCACAGGATTGGATTCAGACAGTCGCTGAAGCAGATTGCGTGCGATTTTCACAAGCTCTGGCCTCTCCTCTGAGGGACGTTTGAGCAACTTTTCCAAGGCCAATAGGGAGCTCTGCAAATCTTGCTGAGAGGCTTGTAGACACTCTTCTCTTTTCTTTCTGCTTTCCTGTATCTCTTGCAGTTTTGTCGATATTTCACTCTTGAACCCATTGCTGGAAATCCTTCTCATAATAGCGTCTGCAACAAGATCCTGTTCCCCTCTATTTTGACTGTAAAGGGCCTCCACAAAATTGACTAAAAAGAATCGGTGCTCATAAACGCTCCATTCCTGTTTCCAAACTCCCAAGTCTTCCCCTTTTTTCCAGAACTTAAATGCTTCAAGATGGGATTTAGAGGCCAAAGATTCACAGCAAGAGATCCACAATTCGACAACGCCTTCTGAAACCGGGGAAATCTCGTTTTTAATTAAGAGCATGAGATAATAAGCTGCATGCTGACTGCGCTGATGAAGAAGCGTTGCAACTGCTTGCATCCCACGAGAGATGAATTCCGTCCTGATGGAGGGATGGTGTCTGAGCATTCTAGCGTCTACAGAAACCAACTGCGATAGGCTTTGAACAAATCGCGGCGAGGGTGAAATCCTAAAAAAATAGTCATGAATCTTAAAGTAAAGTTCGGTATACCCCTCATTGTATTGTTCATTGTGAATCGGTAAACACAAGAAAAAGTCGATATATTTTGCGGCATCGTCAGGCATTCTTTGGATGATTTCTAAACAGATTTGCGCATGAGTCATCGCATCCAAATCCTGCGCATATTCCTCCCAGAGGGCCATACAAGCATAGCTGAGCCTCTCTTCTGCTAAGAAGATCAGAAAATCCTTTAGAAAATCGGTACGCTTTTCCGGTGTACTCAATCGTTGCAGCATCTCAGACACCTTCTCTACAGGCACTTTGGGGTTTCCTAAAAGGACTGGAAGCAATTCGGATAGAAGAGTAGGAGGCGCGTGCCTATGGAATTCAGGCAGATGGTATAACAAGCGCGCCAAAGAGCTCTTTCCTGGACTCATGAGATGAAATTGCAAAAGAAGCTGATAGCCAAGCAGGCAGATTTCTTCTGAGGGATGGCAGACTAAACTGATGGAGAGATCCAAAAGGCCCTGAAAGGAAATGTCTTTTTCTCGGATATACCGATCTAATGGCGATTTGGGATCAAAAGACAACCCAAATTGAGGTCGCCATGATCGGATCAAGCTGCAGAGATCCTTTAAAGGCTCTGCATTGGGATGATGCCTCAGCTGATAGCAGCTCATGGATAGCGTGGCTAATGTCTCCAGTGGCCTTAAGGGCACCATCAAGGATTGCCCATCCATCATTCCCAGAATCACAGCCGCTCCATCATCTTGCGTAAGAAACGCTTCTCCTTCAGCCAGAGAAAGAAGTTGAAGCGCTTCAAGCGCCGCAGAAACTGTGGAAAAGGGCATCCATTTGAGGGCGGATTGAATCGCTTGCAATTCCTTTGATTGAACTTCCCTCCCAGTCAACATGCCTTTTACAATCACCGCAACATCTTCTTGCGCAAACCCGTGCCTAAGCAAATTTGTACAGGCATTATAGGTTAAAGCGACAGCAGTAGAAGGAGAATCCTTATGGTGGCTCTTCAACACATTTTGCAATAAAAAGGCAATGGGTTCTCCGATTTTACCATACGGTTTGCAGTAGAGCCGCACACATTCGTAGAGCTCCTCCGGTAGTCTAAGAGGATGCCGGCACAGTGTTGTCGATACGGACATCGCTCGCTCCCATTTTTTCAATGCGGGATTCCCAATCTTATAGATGCGGCAGTTAGAATCGAGAACCGCTTGCCACCCATCGCTGCAGTTTCCACTGGGAATTAGCTTCAGGTTATCTTGTGGATCCTCTTCATCAATCAAAGCATCCAGGTCTAGCCAAAGATCCTTCATCGTCAAAAAATAGGGATCTTTTTTGACTGTTGTGATGACAAAATCGACATCAGGCCCATCGGAAGTTCCAAATCTCATCAAAAGGGCTTGCAAAGTAATTTCCTTAGGATCGACCTCGAGGAGAGCATCGAAGCGCTTACAACTTCCCCGAATCGCATCTTCTGATGAGCCGCTTGCCTTAGCCCTCTCTCCCACATAGCGATTCGCTAGCTGCAAAGCCTCGACTTTGCTTTCTAAACATAAATGTTCATAATCAATATCGGAAAATTGTTGTCTGCCTCGCGAATCGAAATAGGCTTCTACATCTTTTTTTTCTAAAAGCTTGCACAAGGCCTCTTTATCCCATTCCGGAGTGAGAAGATAGCGAAGGAATTCCCCCCTTAATCTATTCTTAGACTTGGGATGCAGTGTCTTGAAATACCGGAATAGATTTTGGATAGAAGTTTGGTTGAGGTTTCGCCTCAACTCCTGCCTAAGCAAATTCAGGCGATCCCTCGGCACAGGGGGCAACTCAGGCAATTTGACCTCTTTCCGGATCCACCCTTTTTCATCATAATAGTGTTCCTGTAGCTTATTCGCTAATTGATCTAATGAGAAATGGGCGTAAGGAAATAACTTAGAATGGGGCTTTTGGGTCGCTGGAGGAGCAGCGCTTGGCAAACCCTCGTCTCGATGCAAAGAAACAGGCTGAGTACAATGTACACTAACCTTTCCCAATGAATAAGACATTCATCAATCTCATTTTATTAGTAGCGAAGTAATTATAAGTAGTTTGTCATTATTCCACCACAGAATATCATTGATTTTCTCTGGCTCGGTGTTGAAAAAAGAATTTGACGAGAAAAATGGGGCCTCTTAAAGTGAAGTTTACTTATATAAACAGCCCCATTGCTTAGGAGTTATTTGGTATGAAATTATTTGCCCAAGGATATGCGTGGATCGTGTTCATGGCAGGACTATGCATCGGCGTGCATCAGCCTATTTCGGCTTCTTCCCTCGAATGTATCGAGGATTCATCAGGAGAAACCACCTGTGCTGCACAAATCTTCACCCCTACAACACTAGAAGAACTGCAAAGCGCTGTCACAACAGCTATCAATGATGGAGTCCTAATCAGGGCCTTTGGGGGACTGCATTCGGCAATCGAGGATGTTGCTGTGGGAGACACTAACTATTTAATCAATATGAATAGTTTGGATAAAATCCTTGAAATCGACTTCCATAAAAAGAGAGTCAAAGTCCAAGGTGGAACAAATTTATATGTCCTATCCCATCAATTGGCAAAAGCTGGCTTAAAACTGTTGACACAACCCGGACCCTATGATGATACCGTTGGGGGAATGGCTGCTAACGCCGTTCATGAAAGTGGTTTGAATGGATGCCTCTGCGATTCCATACTAGAAATTCAATTTGTCGATGGATTGGGAAATCTACGCACTGTCTCCACAACGGAAAATAGCCAATGGCTACCGGCTGCAAGAGTCAGTTTGGGTGTGCTTGGTCCCATTTACACTGTAACCTTTCAATGCTACCCCACAAATAAGCGAGTTGTGTATGCGACACCAAGCAATCTCGACACCATTCTCACCTATCAGGATATCTTTCTTTATAAAAATGATGCCTTTCAGTTCTTATTTGATCCTTTAAGCGAGGCTACATTATTTGAAACGTTTAACATCACCAATGCTCCTGAAGACAATACGAGCAACCGCGATTACAACCACTATCTACCCAATTCCAATGTTGTAGGAGAGTTAAATACAATAGTCTATCCCCTTCTTCCAACATCTGCTTACCCCGCTATTTCAGAAAGCATTGTAACCAGCGGGAGCGTCGACATTGTCGAGTTTTTCTATAAAAGCTATTCCTATTTCCATAGCAATGCAATTTCCCGAGGTAGAATTGCCGAATTGTCTATTGAAGCAAAATATCTTGCTCCTGCTATGAGAGACTTAGCTGCCCTTGTCCAGTCCTATCAAAGCGAAGGAAATGATTTTATTAGTTTTGCCGAAGTCCGTTACGTTTCAGATAAAAACTTCATGTACTTGAGTCCTACAAATCGGCCTTCCTGGTTAATAGGATTCTTAGTGATTTATAATGACGATTCCCCTGAGGCGATTGACATCTTGCAAGATTTCACTAATCTAATGCAAAACAATTACGGAGGGCGCCCTCAATGGGGTAATAACCCACAATTTTTAACCTATCCAGTGACGCTCCAGATATACGGCGCTGACAATGTCAATGCTTTCAATGAAGTCCGCCGAATCTTTGATCCAAATGGACTCTTTTATTCCTCATACTTCCAACAACGTTTGGGTCCATTATGAAAAAACAGGATAAAAGCAACAATTTAGAAGGACAGTAACATGAAAAGAATTTTTTCACTCATCATCTTCCTATTCGCAATTGCTTGTTTTCCCCAAGTGAATGCAGCAAGCCGTGTGCTATTTGATGGCTTTGCGCCTACCAGTCCAGGAGTGGGACCCTCCCCCTCGAATGAACCTGCTGCATCGGATCCCTTTCGCTACTTCCAGATTTACCTTCCCGACGGCTATGACGCACCCGGTAACACAAAAAGCTATCCTGTCGTCTATTTCCTACATGGTTTTGGCCAAGATTACACAAGCTATAGTGGGATATTCAAACGGTTAGATCAAGAAATCAAAAGCGGAAACCTAGCTCCTATGATTGTGGTGAAACCGGATGGAAGTTTAGCTGACGGTTGGTTAGGCAGCTTTTTTATCAATTCTTCACTCAATGGGGATTTTGGAGACTACATCACCCAAGAGTTGCGCACCTATGTGAATAGCAATTACCGCACCAAAATAGATAAGGCCTCTACAGGGATTTGCGGCCATTCGATGGGAGGCTATGCGTCCTTTCTTTTAAGCATTTTGAATCCCGATATTTATTCGACTGTAACCGCCCATACACCCTCTACAATTATTGCAATGGCACCTCAAATATCAAATCCAGACTTCTATCAAGGGGTGCTTGAAGAGATTCCCACTTCCGGTCCTTCAGCTGGAAAAGTGTTACCCACAAACGGACAAAAAAGCTATATGCTTTACGCCCTTTCAGCTGCGCTCAGTCCCGATTTATCAAATCCTCCCTTTTTACTCGACTTGCCCATAGTCTTGAATCCAGATTATACTCCTGTCTTATCAGGTGGACAATTGGTCCCCAATGCGCCTGTGATTGCGCAATGGCTACAAAACGACCCCTATAGTCTGGTGGCAAATAGCAGTACGGTCAGGGATAATTTGAAGTCTGAAAGATTACTCATCGACTTCGGATCGAATGAACCCTTAATCAGCACAACAGGAGCGACACTTTTTGAACAGCTTCTTGCCTCGAAGAAAATCAAATTTCAGCATGCTGTCTATAAAGGATCCAATTTCGCCCAAGCGGAATTATATACTCCTTCTAATGACATTAACGAATCATTAGTACAGCCAGCTCTAGCTGAAACAGCTTCCCTATTAGCTCCTCCTGATCTACAAGCACAAATCCTTGTGGATTTTGTAATCCAAGCGATCAATGCGGACCCTACGGAATTCGACGCCACAACTTTTGCCAATTTTGGCGGCTTTTTAAGCGTCGTTTGCGGAATTACCAACCCTCCTGCAACCACAGGGGAGTTATTGGTTGATCCCGCTTTTCTTTCCTGTCTAGCTGCAAACGGGATTGATCCGGATCAGTTTATTTCTGATTATTTCTCCATTCCAGGATATGTAAGTATTGATCCTATTCTCTTTAGCATCGATACAGATGGATTTTTACCCTGTGGGAATCCGAGGAAGCTGTTTATTTCGTTCGGGAAATGTAAATAAGCGATGTCAGGATTCTGGAACGGCTGCTGCTTTGCTGAAATAGCGCATCCGTTCCGTCGCGAAAAGGCAAAAAAGAGCGCTAATGACAAGCACGGTGACTGAATTGGTCATGGTATACATCAGATTGCCAACCAGTGGAGCGATGCAGCCTCGAATGCCGACGCTTAAGACATTTGTGCTGCTATAGATCGAGCTATCCTCGTGCCGTGCGAAATGAGGGCCTGACATGTGCCAGCTTAGCTCGCTTCCTGATTGCATGATGCCGTAAATCAAATAGCCCACATACAGCAGAGGCAGATAGAAAGGAGTGAATAGCAAAATGAGGGGGAACGAAGCCGCCAATAGTGTAACCAAGCTGCAGAAACGATAGATATTCATTTTCTGAAACCATTTCACCCAAACAGGAGAAGATAGGGCATACCCTATACCTTTGCATACAATGATGGCTAATGAAATCTCGGTATAAGACAAATTCAGCGTATCCACAAAAAACATCGGCAGAGCCGTTTGAATCATCATCAGTCCTGCACCACCGAGCATGAAGCCGATCTGAAAGTCCGCAAAATCGGGTCGCTGCTTCAACAAATTCCAGGATTGCCGCCACGGCTCGACAAGCCGACTCCAGCTCAAAACATACTCCGGTCCGCTCTCATTCTCTTCTTTTGCTTCAACCGATATCCTAAAGAGAAATAGCGTAGAAGCTATTCCTATCAGTGCCGCTAACACAAAAAGCCAACGCCACGATCCCTGATAGTCATCCAATATCCAACCAAAAGCTAAGGGAAGCAAAGCCGTTCCTACATAGTCTAAGACGGATCCCACAGCAAAAACCCTTTCCCTTGAAACGCCCTGGATATTCAGCTTGAAAATCTCCATCCATGCCGGGATGACCCCTCGGGCCAAGACCATATAAACCCCAAAGCAGCCAATAAAGATCCAATTATTAGAGATCCACGGGAAGAATAAAAAGGGAACATATTTCAAAATGTTTGCCCAGACCAAATTGGAGACCAGCTTATCCTGCCTGCGATTGATGGAAAGGCTCCAATAGGGAGAAAAGAGTGAAGAAATGGGCTTCAAAGCAATAATGGCAGCAATTTGGAAGGGCGTTCCATTCAAGTCCTTATAGAGAATGACAGGAAGTATGTTGAACAAAGCCCAAAAAGGAATGCTCAAAAAACGAGACCACAAAAATGCCGATCGCGTTTGGGCATGAAAATGCTGCATGAAGATACTACTCCTGAATTGGGATCACGTTTCCTCTGGAGACTTCGTTTTCGTCTCTTTGGTCCATTCAACGATTCCCCAAACACACATCGCAAAATAAACGGCAAATAGGAATGCCTGAGAATAGGCACCGATAGAAATATCAAAGATGATCCAGCCAAGATTGGCAAAGGCCCAAAGCCACTGTCCCAGCACATTTTTTTTGATGACAAACACGTTTCCGCCTAAGGATAGGCCAACCAAGATCCAAGATAGATTTTCAAATGACATGTCCAACCTCCAAATTGATGCCTACCATCTTAAACGAACGAACCTAGATTTGCAATAGCGACCGGCATCAAGGATAAAAGGATACCAAAGATAATCAAATTTACAGGATATGTAGGATCGCACAAGCGGCATCAAGGATAAACAATTTACAGGATATGCAGGATCGCACGCGGCAGGATATGCTGGATTACGGGCTCTTAGCCACAACAAATCAGTTTTGGTGTCAAGAGCCCATAATCCAGCATATCCTGCCGCGTGCGATCCTGCATATCCTGTAGCTCCTAATCATCCTGATCATCTTAATCATCCCCATTATCCTGGTCATCCTTCATATCCTGCCGCGTGCGATCCTACATATCCTGTAAATTGTTTATCCTTGATGCCGCTTGTGCGATCCTGCATATCCTGTAACTCCTAATCATCCTGATCATCTTAATCATCCCCATTATCCTGGTCATCCTTCATATCCTGCCGCGTGCGATCCTGCATATCCTGTAAATTGTTTATCCTTGATGCCGCTTGTGCGATCCTGCATATCCTGTAAATTGTTTATCCTTGATGCCGCTTGTGCGATCCTGCATATCCTGTAAATTGTTTATCCTTGGTATCCTTGGTATCTTTGTTATCTTTGCTGATGCCTATGACTGCTTATCCAGGTCGGAAATGATTTGACTTTGAGGTTTTTTTCTGCTACCAAGATATGGCCCGAGTAATAGGAGGTAGCGATGGGAAGACATAGTGGAAAGCTGGAAGTGGTATGCGGATCCATGTTTTCAGGGAAATCGGAAGAGCTGATGTTCCGCTTGAAGCGTGCCGAATATTCACGAAAAAAAGTCCTTACCATCAAACATGAAATCGACAATCGGAAATCCTATTCCTGCATCATAAGCCACAACGGAGAAAAAAGAGAAGCCTATGCAATTGGCAATTGCGAAGACAGCCTCAAAACATTGCTAAAGCTAGCAGATGAAAGCGTCGATGTAGTTGGCATCGATGAAATCCAATTTTTCCCACCTATGACCACTACGGTCATCAGCGATCTGGTCGCCCAGGGCAAAAGAGTCATTGTCGCAGGTTTAGACCTCGATTACAGAGGAGAGCCTTTTGGAATTGTTCCTCACCTGATGGCCCTAGCCGATGAAGTCACCAAGCTCAGGGCAATCTGTGTGTTATGCGGCGATGAAGCGAATTTCTCCCAGCGCCTCGTCAATGGGGCTCCAGCTAAATATGATGATCCTCTCATCCTTGTCGGCGGAGAAGAATGCTATGAACCGCGCTGCCGCTCCTGTTTCGTTTTTGAAAAACCTTGTCTTGCATTTGCTGCCTCAGAGTTATGAACCATGTTGCCCGCTATCGATGTTATCGAGTTATCGCGCTTTTATAATACCCTAAGGGCTGTCGATAACATTTCTTTTCAAGTGGAGATGGGGACTATTTTTGGTTTGCTAGGCCCCAATGGAGCTGGAAAAAGCACCACCATCAAGATGCTCACGACACTATTGCCCCCCAGTTCTGGCACTGCTAAAATCTTTGGATTAGATATCATTCAAAGCCCGTCTGCAGTCAGGCAAAATATCGGTTATGTGTCCCAGCTCATTTCTGCGGATGGCGATCTCACCGCCTATGAAAACCTTTTGCTATCCGCAAAGCTTTACGGACTAGACCGCCAGACGCGCGAAAAGAGGATTCAAGAAATGCTCGAATTTATGGGCCTGCATGAAGTCGCTAACCAAATGGTCAACCAATTTTCAGGGGGCATGATCCGCCGCCTTGAAATCGCTCAGGCGCTTCTCCATAAACCCAAAATGCTTTTTCTCGACGAGCCCTCCGTCGGATTAGATCCTGCAGCGAGGAAAGCAGTTTGGCATCATATTCAAGAATGGAAGAGCCAATTCGGAACGACGATATTCATCACAACCCATGACATGGATGAAGCAGACAGGCTTTGTGACAGCGTAGCCTTCATGTATTTAGGGCACATCGTTGCCCTTGATTCTCCCGCAAACCTCAAAGCCAAGATAGGTCCTCAGGCCACTCTTGACGATGTTTTTCTCAATTACACAGGAACCTCTATAAACGCAGGTGGAAACTATGACCAGGCCAAGCAAATTAGAAGCACCATCTCCCATCTGGACTAAATGGATCATCGCTTGCCGTCAAACTCTGGCCATTACAGAAGCAGATATTCGCAAGCTCCGCCACGATCCTTATGAATTGTTTACCCGCATGATTCAGCCCTCCATATGGCTCCTGATTTTTGGGCAAGCGATGGCAAAAGTAAAAGCCATACAAACTGGCGGACTCTCCTACTTGGATTACATTGCACCCGGAATACTTGCCCAAAGTGTCCTATTCATTGCCATCTTTTATGGAATAGCCCTCATCTGGGAGAGGGATATGGGAATACTCCATAAAATTCTCGTCACCCCTGCTCCCCGCATTGCCTTAGTTGTCGGTAGAGCCTTTGCAGCAGGCATTCGCGGCCTCTCGCAAATATTCATCATTTATTTGCTCAGCTTCTTTTTAGGGATACATTTGCGCTGGAATTTGCTTTCCTTTCTCGGAGTGATTGCCACCGTCCTGTTGGGGGGAGCTATCTTCTCCACCCTATCCTTGATTGCCGCCTCCCTCGTAAAAAAGCGGGAGCGCTTTATGGGAATAGGGCAGGTATTGACGATGCCTCTGTTCTTTGCAAGCAACGCCCTTTATCCCATCGAGATGATGCCTGCGTGGATTCGCAGTCTGTCTATCATGAATCCCTTAACCTATCAAGTGGATGCCCTTCGCAGCTTGATGATTGTAGGTGAATTCAGCACATTTGGCCTTTGGACAGACTTTGGGGTCGGCATATTTGCCTTTTGCCTACTCGTCGCCATCGCTGTGCCCATCTACCCAAAAATCCTATATTAGGTTGACTTTATTCTTAGATTAGTTCAGCAATGAGAGTAATATTCTCAGCTACTGGTATTTTTGAATGATGATAAAAAATCTGCTCATTCTCTTGATCTTGATATCTGCAAACCATTGCCATAGCTCCTGTTGCTGTTCTAATCTTCCCAATCGCTTTGGCGCTTCCGCTATGACCCCTCCAAATATGGTGTGGGTTCCCAGTGGAGAATTCATCATGGGATCGAATAAACCAGAGGCAAAACCCGATGAACAGCCACCCCATCGCGTCAAAGTAGATGGATTTTGGATGGATGCAACGCCAGTCACCAACAAGCAATTTAAAGAATTCGTGGACGCCACCCACTATGCGACAACAGCAGAAAAAGCACCCACTCTGGAAGAAATCATGAGCCAAGTGCCTCCAGGAACCCCTCCACCCGATCCAAAACTCCTGGTACCCGCCTCGCTCGTATTTAAACCTTCAAAAGGTCCAGTCCCACTAACCAATCATTTCACGTGGTGGGATTGGGTGCCTGGAGCCAATTGGAGACATCCAACGGGCCCAGAAAGTTCCATCGAGGGCAAAGACGACCATCCTGTTGTCCACGTCTCCTGGTATGATGCCGAGGCCTATGCAAAATGGGCTGGAAAAAGGCTCCCAACGGAAGCAGAGTGGGAATATTCTGCCTACGGAGGAAGAAAAGATACTCCCTATGTTTGGGGCAATGAGGAATTTTCTGAAGAACATCCACAGGTGAATATCTGGCAAGGAGACTTCCCCTATAAAAGCACAAAAACCAATGGCTATATGGGGACAACAGCTGTCCACACATACAAGCCCAATCCCTATGGCTTATATGACATGGCCGGGAACGTCTGGCAATGGTGTTCAGACCTTTACCATTCTAATTATTACCAAGAAGAAGCCAAAAAAGAGATCTCCATTAACCCCACAGGTCCAACCACGAGTTTTGATCCGCAAGAACCCTTCGCTAAAAAGTATGTGCATCGCGGAGGCTCCTTCTTATGCCACAGCAGCTACTGCAAAGGATACCGCATTGCCGCTCGGATGAAAACCTGTCCAGACACAAGTTTGAACCATCTGGGTTTCAGATGCGTCTTAACGAGCAAAAAAACTGAGTAAAGAAGAGGAATTATGGCACAATCAATCGCATTTCTTGGCCTTGGCAGTATGGGCACTCCCATGGCCCGCAATCTCTTGCGAGCCGGCTATTCCCTCTTTGTTTATAATCGCACACAATCGAAAGCTGACGAATTAGTAGCTGAAGGAGCAAAGCTGATTCACAAACCAGCAGAGGCTTTTCAAAAAGCTGATATTGTGATGACCATGTTATCGAATGACAAAGCCTTGGAGGAAGTCACCCAGGAGCTCTTATCCTCGATAAAAACCCATTCTATCCATGTCTCCTTAAGTACAGTCTCCCCGGATACTAGCCGCAAACTCGAACTACTACATCAGAAAAAGGGGGCTTATTTTGTCGCTTCACCAGTCTTTGGAAGGCCCGATGTAGCTGCAGCAGCTAAATTATGGATTTGCGTGGCAGGAAATCCGGAAGCTAAAAAGCAAATAGAACCCATTTTAAAGAATCTAGGCCAACGCATTGAAGACTTTGGAGACGCCCCTGAAAAGGCAAATATCGTGAAACTAGCGGGAAATTTTCTCATTTTATCTGCTCTAGAAGCAATAGGAGAAGCTCTCTCTTTAGCAGAGAAAAATGGAATCGATCGCAAAAAAATGGCCCAATTTTTTTCTGAAACCCTCTTTCCCTCTCCTGTTTATAAAACCTATGGAAATATCATTGCGGAAAATCACTATTTGCCCGCCGGATTTAAAGCTTCACTAGGTTTAAAAGACATGACCTTAGTCAACGCGTCCGCTGATGCCTCTCATGTTCCGATGCCTTTGGCCGAATTGCTTCACCGCCATTTGGAACAAGCAGTTGCCCAAGGAAAAGCCGATTGGGATTGGTCAAGCCTCTGGCAATTTTCCAAGTAAATTTAGAAAAATATTGAAATTTCTACAAAAATGTAGAAATAAATACCCTAAAATTCTACAATTATGTAGAAAAAGGGACCCCTGGCATGAAAAGAGACATCACGAAAGAACTCATAAAATGGAAAGATAAGGAAGATCGGACGCCTCTAATCATTCGTGGTGCTAGGCAGGTTGGAAAAAGTTATACAATTGAGGAGTTTGGAAAGCAATATTTCCAAACCTTGATCACTATTAACTTCGAAGAAAAACCAGAAACAAAAGCTTGTTTCAATTCTTTGGATGTACACGTGATTCTCAAGCAATTAGGATATCTGTATGGAAAAGTAATTGATCCTGGCACAACCCTACTTTTTCTGGATGAAATTCAATTATGTCCAGAGGCTATTAAAGCCCTCCGCTATTTTAAAGAAAAGCTTCCCGATCTTCATGTGATTGCAGCAGGATCTCTACTCGAATTTGTGCTGGAAGATGAAGAAAAACCGATCTCCTTTCCTGTGGGGCGCGTGCGATTTCTGAATATGAAACCCCTTTCCTTTAAAGAATTCATGGAAGCTATTGGGCAAGGTCAATGGATGGAAGTCATAGAGACTCTTTCTTTCGACAATCCTCTATCAGAAGAATTTCACTCAATTTTGATGCAGTTCGTAAAAGAGTATTTCTTAATTGGAGGTATGCCAGCAGCAATATCAGCCTATTTAAAATCGAAGTCTTATGTGGAAACGCTTCGCGAACAAAAAGCTCTTTTAGATATTTATCGATTAGATTTAGCCAAATATAGTAAAAAAAAGGAATTCGCTTACCTACAACGTTTATTTGAAAGCAGTCCACTGCTGGTGGCTAAACATTTCCGTTATAGTAAAATTGATCCCGAAGCAAGCAATCCTTCCAGGGATTACAAAACAGCTCTAAGAAAGCTCAATCAAGCAGGTCTCATTTATCCAGTACGGGCCACATCGGCAAATGGGATTCCACTAAAAGCAGAAGAAAGCGAAAAAAAGTTCAAATTGCTCTTTCTCGACATTGGTCTTTTACAATGTGCGCTTGAGATCGACCCGACTGTTTTCGCACAACTCTCCTTATCTCAAGTAAATGCTGGAACTCTCGCAGAACAATTTGTTGGCCAAGAATTACTCGCTTATTTCGATCCCTATCTAGATCCCCATCTCTTTTTTTGGGAGACAGAAAAAAGCGGAACTGCAGAAGTGGACTTTTTGACAACCTATTATGGCAAGATTGTACCAATCGAGGTCAAAGCAGGAAAAAAGGGGCATCTTGGCTCATTACACCAATTTCTTGCGAGCAAACCTGCACCGCTTGGAATCCATATTTCTGTTAAACCCCTTTCTTTTAAAGATAAAATTCTATCTGTTCCTTTTTATCTGGTGAAAGAGCTTCCACGTCTATATCAAATCGCAGAGAAAATGATTAGCTATACCAAAAGAGAGCAATCTCTAGGAAATAGAGGACTCCCATAAGACACGTTCCCCAGATAGTGGCTTGCCTATACTGTTCAGGCTTTGGCGTCAGCCACCAACCTAAAAACCAAATGGCTATCGGCATCATGGGCCACGCAATGAGCGTGACGCTAATGGCATTGCCAATAAATGTCCCAACAGAGGAATTTAGACCGGCTGTTAGGGGAGAAAGATATTTCAGTTCCAACATGACAATTGGATACAACACGAGCAAAACAATCATCGTTTGTTTCCAGACAGGAGGAAGTTGTAAACCTTTCGCAAGAGAGGCAAACCAGCCCGCATAAGGCGAAATCATGCGATGGCTTTCAAGTGAAGAAATTAAAGGCTTTGCTTCCGAAAGGACTTTTTGTCTTTCTTGTGAATTGAGCCAAAAATCTAAATGTTCCGGTGTATCAAACTGCAATAAGGTAATCCAATTGACACCCCCGCTTTGACCTGGAGATTGCATGTAGACGCCCCTAAATCCAGGAAACTTTGCTTCTGCCTGGTGAATCTTTGCAATCCATTCGCGATAAGCCTTTTCATTTTCAGGACTTACTTGCGTGACAAAAACTTCTGTTATACCTAGGGGCATTCGGCTATCAACCGAAGTTTGATCCTGGATGTTCTTTTGATTGCTCAATGTATAAGCATTAAGTGCCTCCATCAGTCTTTTTCGAGTCTCCGACTGGCACCAACTTTCAACATCCGCATGCGATTGAAATCTTTGGATAATAGACCATTCAGGCTTTTCTGGACTTGGGGACAAGATTTCCAAACTGACAAAGCCAGGGTGCACCGCAATGGCAGCATTCAATTCTGCCTGCCAATCAGCAAATTGGATAAGGGCTTCTGGTTTAATCCATACTTTGCTGATTAACAGCGTCAACTTTTCAACCTCTGCTATCATGAATCAATCTCACGCTAATTAATATTGAGCTCGATCAGGCATCTTTGCAAATTCTTTCCAAACAGCTTGAGCTTCTGAACTGGATGCATATATTCCGGATTAAACTCTTTTTGATATTCCGCCAGGCTTTTTTTTTTCTTTCTTCTGTTTTATGCATATACCACCATAAGTTTGAATGTATCCCTTTAATTCGCACTAAATCAAAGAAAATGAATACTGTCAAAAAATTATTTTTGTAAAAAAAAAATTAAGCTTTTTTCTTGCGATAAATTTCATGTTTATGATTTAGATTGTCATATGAACGAATAAACATCGTAAACAATCAATTTGGAGTTTTTCTTATGAGATGCCCTACAGTTACACTAGCGCGAATTTTTAGGATGTGCGCCATCCTTACTTTTTTGCCGTTATTTGCATTTGCACATGCAGATGAAGCTCTAATGAAATTTGATCCACAATCAAAGATTCATGCCATTGAGCAGATGATCTATGGAACCTCATCAGGATCCTCATGTTCCAAAGTTATCTCTTTCGGTAGTTGCGAAATTAACCGGCCAGGGGGCTTTGTCATTAAAAAGCCTGGAAAATATTGCTTACGCGAAGATGTCAAAGTGAAGCAAGATGGCACGGCCATTACCATAAAATCATCCAATGTTTTCATCGATCTCAATGGACATACTCTATCAGGTAACAATTTTGCCTCGACGGGTATCTCTACTAACGACCCTTCCAATATCGTTATTCAAAATGGAACAATCCGGAATTTTACCATCAATGGCATTTACCTGAATGATATCGACAATCTTGTCTTAGATAACCTTTTAGTCATCCAAAATGGAAATGCTGATGGACCAAGTTTTACCGGAGGTATTGTCCTTTTAAATTCCTCTCATATTGATATCATTGCCGTCAATCTTTCTCAAAATTATCAATTTGGAATAGGGATGTCAGGCATTGACACTTTAAATTTTGTCGACAGTGGCTCTAATAGTACACAAGGTTTCAATAGTGGTGGATTATTCGGAAATGTTGCCTATGGTGTATTCGTATCAAGCACGGGGGGAACCGGTACGCCTTTTGTTTCCGGATCTTCCAATTTGAACTTCATCAACTCCACAGTAGATGATACTGTAGGAGGAGATTCAGCCTTTGGTTTTTATATTGACAGTCTAGCAATAGGCACTCCGCCTGTAGGACCCAATACTAATATTATCCTTGAAAATTGTGTAGTCAACAATACAGCGCAAACCAATACAACCCCTGCAGCTCTCTATTTTATTGAAGGGATTACCATGGCGGGAGGTTTGCAAGTCACCTATAAAAATTGTACCGTTGATACCCTTACTGCAGCTGCAACAACAGACTTCGCTTCTTCCCATCTTGTAGGCATAGAAGTTGCAGCATGTCAGGATTGCGTTATCGAAGGATGTGTTGTTTCAAATTTAAATGGAACCGCAAATTTTGTGCATGGATTAGACATCGAAGCTGCTGGTAATAATATAACGTTCGACAATTGTATCGCTTACAACATTACTAATAACAGTACCGATTCTAGCCATCTAGCACTTGGATTTGGCATTTTAAAACCACTACTTGGTTTCCCTACGATTAATTTTGTGGGCACAGGTACAGTTGTACAAAACTGCCTTGCTCAAGACGTACATGCTCCAAACGGAGCTACAGGGGCTGCTCTTTTGATCAATGCCCAACAGAATTTAGTCGTCGAAAATAACATTTTTAACAGCAGCGACATTGGTATTCTTGTAGATAATGTAGCAACCTCAGAAAGTGCAACTCTCGTAAGCTCAGACGGTTTGATAGGCAAAAATATAACCGCTAGTAATCTAACCTATGGTATTTTAGATTTGACTACAGCTTCAGCATCACCAGCGAATAATGCCTATTATGGCAATATTGCGCGGGACAATCCCTCAGGCAATTTTGTTGGCTTGCCAGCTAATACACCTATTGTAGATTGGGCGATCGGTTCAACACCTGGTGTTTCTACTCACGGGGCGTTGGATAATTATAGCATCACTCCATAAGCTCTGACTACGCCCTCGCCTTTAGGCGAGGGCTGCTTTTCATTCCTCAAACTACTACCTATACATATTGTATTGCTTAAAATACATAGTAGGAACAATATTGAAAGGACCATTTATTACTCTGTTCAAGAAAAATGGCCCTGTAGCATAAGCTGCGCAAAAATTTCCCTTTTCTCGATTCCAGTTTAAAGCATTTTCATACACTTGTTCGACACAGGAATTGATTATAGGATGATTGGGTGGGCTCATCCAAAATCCATTTGCGGCAAAAAGAGCCGTTAAACTTCCTACGTCTCTACCAAAATGCTCAGTCATTAAGGTTAAGCCCCGACAATTTAAAATATCAAAAAAATCTACATATTTTTCCTGATAGCTCGGGGGATCAAAATCGCAATCGATATAGATTCCGCCAATGTTTTTGATTAATTCTAATCGTAAAATATCTGAAGCTGCCTTCCAATTCTCTTGATCAAGCATCATGCGGAATAAGTTATAATTTCTCGGTTCCATGAATGTTTTAAATGTATCAGCATCCTTTTCTGTCCAAAGGTGATATTCATACATAAATTGAGATGTGTAACTTTCCCACGCTTTACGGTTTTCATTGGTTAATCTTGATTGATCTCCAAACCATATTCGATGAAGGATGCGCGGCACTTTCTTTTCAAAAAACTCCTTAGAATTGATTAAAGTTTCTATTCGACACTTTTCAGCCTTCAGGGAATTACAATTGGTGTCATAATCTGGTAGAAGTCCAGCAGATAAGCTACCGAAAAAACAACATAGAATAAATAATAGCTTTAACTGCATCGTTATTTCTCCTGTCTATCGTTCACTGTTATAAGGGATTTTTTTAAGGCATTGAAATCAAGTGTCGCGATCCATACTTCATGATCATCTTTGCCATAGGCGAGATAGATCTGATCATTTTCCACGACAAATCCTCCAGGATAGATGACTCGTCTATCCCTTTCTGAATAAGTGTAAAAACCCTCTGCGTCTATGGGTATAGTGCTCATTCTAGTCATTTCATAAGGAGGGTCTTGGCTAAATGTATAGGCACCCATAAAATAATGATACATGTTTTTGAAACCCGAAGCCAAAGACGCGATATGAGCCATCGAATGAAAAAAAGCTAGATATTCACCTTCTACCAACTGGGCAGGGGTTCCGCCACGCAAATTTCCAAGATTCCAGGTTATAGATTTTTCTGTTTTAGAGATGACATGACAAATTCCCGTATTAAAATCCGGGCTGAGAATCTCTAATGGATTTATGGTATAGATCAGATAGAGATTCCCATCTTTTTCAAAGGGAGTCCAGTTTTTTTGCCAAGCTACGGTTTGATAATTTGTTTCATGGACGAGTTTTATAGGTTTTGAAAGAACAAATTTTCTCCCTTCGTCAATGAGTTCTACACAATATATATCCCTTTTTTGCCAGGATCCAGGACATATATCTTGAGTACTGTCGTTGTAAATAAGATACAACTTATTGTTGTAGGAGAAAATCCGAGCATCTTCCGACTGTGAAGGGGTCAAATCATTCTCACCCCTAGTAGTTAAAAGCACTGGATTTGAAATGGGCTCAAACGATTTATTCAATGGAAGGATACCTATATAGGATACCCAAAACGTCCAAGGATTGGGTACATAACGAAAGATCAATAAATAGTGATCGCGATGTTTAATGATTGAAGGGTTGAAAGCTTCGGGATACGCTGGTATGAAAATTCTTTTCGTCGACTTAACAATGCTATTATTTCCTTTAATTACACCTTTTATCTCAGAACTTGTATTTTCTTGATAGATCTCGCGTGCAGCTTTTGAAAATTTATCCTCGGCGGTATTTTCATAGAAAAATTCCTCCACAAGTTCCGCATCTTTAGCACCTATTCGTGGAGAATATTTAGCTTGGGGTACCCTTCCTATTAGGGCATTTTGAACGAGTATACCTACAAAAAATAGAATAGGGATCCATCTCATAAATAATGACCACACAAGTTTCAACTGTTTTAAATCTGAGATTTTAGAGATGCTGTGAATTCTTGTCTACGCGATCTTGTTAGCAATACCACGCGCGGCCCAAAATAGTAAATTTGGGCTTTGCCAAAGCCGAAATTTGCCAGTGATTCCCGCTGGATCATAAGTACTGCAGAATAAGTAGGATGGAAAAATGGGCACAGGATGGCCCTCAGCCATATACGTCTCTCACTAGGAAAAGGACAAACGACCAAGAGACAAACGACCAAGGGACAACGACGCAAAAGACGTAAACGACGTAAACGACAAAGGGACAATAGGATAATACTCCATTAGGGTTCAGTCCTTTTGTCGTTTACGTCGTTTACGTCTTTTGCGTCGTTGTCCCTTGGTCGTTTGTCTCTTGGTCGTTTGTCCTTTGTCCTATGAGAGCTGTGATTTATTTATATCCTCATCCTTTTACCTTTAGACTTAGCGGGAATCGCTGGAAATTTGCTATTTTGGGCCGCGCGTGGTATATTAAACAAATTCTATTTTCACCATCTCATTCTTGGTTTTAGTTCGGAGTAAAACAGTCGAGCAATCTTCCGAAGCTGTATAACCCACGACAAGATCGCCAGTTAAAGCGGCATCACAGTGGATGGCTCCTTTTTTTGTATAAACGGCCTGTCCATTTGAAAGCTCAAATGCCGTGATGTGAAAGACGTTCTCTCCAATTTGCTTTGCTAATAGATAGTACCCACCACCATCAACTACCATATGAAAATGCGGTTGATCATGATGAAATTCAAGGTAAAATCCACCTCCACCCTCT
This sequence comes from uncultured Parachlamydiaceae bacterium, assembly GCA_963801335.1. Taxonomy (GTDB): domain Bacteria; phylum Chlamydiota; class Chlamydiia; order Chlamydiales; family Parachlamydiaceae; genus CAWDEQ01. The sequence goes on from CAWDEQ010000001.1 coordinate 764,262, forward strand.
TTGCTCATAATATAATCTTTGACATAGTTGGGACCCACATGCATTTTCCATAAAGGATAAGCTTCATCACTTGGAAAACGAATCGCTGAGTTTTCTGGTATCAATACAGCCCCATAATAAGCCAGCGTCTCTTTCGTTGCCTTTACTTTAGGAATTTGAATAGGGGATTCCTCAAAGAATAACCCCCCATTATCCCCTAAAATATTATTTCCTTCTCCTGATGCAATAGTCTTTTTATCCCATGCCGCTATAAATTCAAGATGATCAGGGACTGTTATCATAGGAGGATTGCAAGCTTCTTCCTCTAAATCCAGTGCAAACAATTCACTGGAAAGCTTTATGGTCTTTCCATCAACCTCGAAAACCTGGTTGTTTTTTACGCTTTTAACGAGACCTAAAGTTTCCATACGTCCTCCTTCAGGCCCGCGGCTAATGTCGATTAAGCCTTGAATCACTTCTTGATTGTACTGAGGCAATTCCTCCTGCAACTCATGAAGAGATGTCATCAGTTTTTCCTCTCCCGAATTCTCGAAAGAAGGACTTTTTGAACCAACGTAATTATTTGAGTGAACGAACATAAATCTCCTTATTACTACACGCGTAGTATTTATTTTTAAAAAATAGGCCTTCCTTCTTCTTTGGTTTTGCCAACTCAAAGGGAGACCGAACAGCACACTTACTACGACTGTAGTATTTTTATGTATTATTTTTTCTTCTTACAACCATAATGTGCACACTAATCCAATAATTGAACCGACCACAACGACAGCGGAACTCACCCATTTGCAGCTTTTGGAATTTGTAGAAGCTAGGCCAAGCATTATTTGCACACGTCTTAACGAAGGATGTTTTTCATTATTCAGATAGCAGACAGTTTTGTAAGTCTTCTCCTTGGCTGTCCTTGCAACTTTAACTAATGCCGATGCTAAAAATTCTTTGTTAAAGCCATACTTCAAAACACTCTGATCGCAAGCAATCTCTTGATCAAACTCCAGCTTCTTCAGCCATGAGTTGGTCGGCACCCACCAGAAGATTTCTGAAATCAATTGGGAAAACAGCCTTACAGTTTGATCTCTCCAGAGCACATGTTCAAGCTCATGCGCTACGATCGCTTCAAATTCCCTCTGAGGATATTCGTTAACAATTTTACTCGGTATAAATATAGCCTTGGAATACGTTGCCATGGGAATGACGACTTTTTCACTACAAAAAATCTGGACATTACTTTTCTGCACAGCGTCAGCCAATAAAATATTTTCTATCGAACGACTACAAATGTCTTCAGGATTCATCATGGATCGCAGCGCCCTAACAAGGATAAATCCTTCGAAAAGGAGGCGTGAAGTAAAATAGAGGGTCAGTGTACAAAACAACACGAAAGCAATCGAGAAGAGTGTATGAGAGATTTCTAAGCCGAGATAGGATAGAAGGGAAATCTCATTGGAGTAGAGATAGTCTTTAAGTTCTGGGAATACAAGGGTGAGCAAGAGTTTTTGCACACAGCTGCCGCAAATCAACGGGTTTAGCCAATAACCTATGTTAAAACAATTCAATAGGAGATCGAGGAAAAGGCTTAAAAAGGGAATAAATCTCAAAATAGATCGCGCTCTTCCCTGCTTGATCTTCAATAAAACAAGAGAACTTTCCACAATAACTACCACAGTCACAAAAGTAATCAGAGCGCTGATCAAAATAGATAGCAGAAAAAACGGATTGGAAATCATTTTCTAGAATCCCTTCTCTTTTGTAAGATTTTTTCCATTTCCGCCAGGTCCTCATCTGAAAGGTCATGGGCAGATTCGATCAGATGGCTGACTAGTGCTGTTGTTTTCACTCCGGAAAACTTCTGTTTAATCTTATCTAAAAAAGAAAAAGATTCTGAGGGCTTCAGAAGCCAATACTCATATTGAAGACCGATCCGTTCTCTGGCGAGCTTTTTTTTCTCGGCCAAGCGGCTCATCACAGTCATGACGGTATTATAGTTATCATCTCCTCCTAAGGCTCGATGGACATCTTTAACAGTCTGTCTTTCCCCGGATTTTAATATGTAAAGAATTTGCGATTCCAATTCACCAAACGCTCTTTTTGTCATAAAATCTCCTTTAAAGAATCGATTTTACTACAATCGTAGTATTTTATGCAACAAAAAAATAGCACTTGAATTAAGGCTTTCAAAAGAATGGAGTCTCTGTTAATGAAAGGGGCGGCGCCCTAAATCTTCGAATGCGGGCGGTGATGCAGGATGCAAAATAATGCAGAGGTGTACCAATGGCTGAATCTTCTGATCTTCGGCTAACTAGAATAGCGCTCAACAACGGAAGCGGCCGTATGCCCGCACTCGGCTGCGGTACCCTGATTCCCGACGCAACCGAGACCATAGCCGCGACCAGAGATGCGCTCGCGGCCGGGTTTCGACACTTCGATTGTGCAGAGCGATACCGGAATGAGCGCGAGGTAGGCGAGGGGTTGCAAGCAGGACTTGCCGCTGCGGGAATCGCGCGCGAAGACATTTTCGTTACCACAAAGTTGTGGAACACCAATCACCGGCCTGAGCGCGTCAAACCGGCCTTCGAGGCAAGTCTGGAAAGACTCGGGCTCAGCTATCTGGATCTTTACCTCATTCACACTCCGTATGCATTTAAACCGGGGAACGAACAGGACCCACGGGATCAAAATGGCAATGTCATCTACGACAAGGGAGTGACTTTGCTCGATACCTGGAAAGCAATGGAAAGTCTCGTGGACCACGGCCGATGCCGGGCCATCGGACTATCGGACATCAGCTTGAACGAACTGCTGCCCATCTACCATCTGCACGAATCAAGCCCGCCGTGGTCGAGGTCGAAGCCCATCCGTATCTGCCTGAAGCGGAGCTTCTGGAATTCTGCAAGGAGAAAGGTATTGTGTTTTTGGCTTTCGCGCCTTTGGGTCATGGAATGCGCCCGGGGCTGATCGAAGATCCAGTCATTTCGGCGATCGCCGCACGAGTTGGAAAGACGCCGGCACAGATGCTGCTAGCATGGGCGGTGCAGCGCGGCGGGGCTGTGCTTACCACACCCAAAACTGCGGCTCGGGCGAGAGAAAATTTTGACATCTCCGCCCTTCCTGAAGACGCGTTTAACGAAATCAATCGCATTCAGACTAGGCAAAGGCTCAATGAAGTGGTAAAGACAGGCGTCCCTGGTTTTATCGCGAAAGGTGTATGAATATGAAAGACAAACAGCAACTGGCGCAATCCACGGAACAAAGCCTTGCATTCCCACTGGCACGCGTCGCAAGGAGTAACCCACTATGAAAATCCTATTTATTACCTTTGCTTTAGTCACTGCTACCGCAAGCCTTTTTGGCAATCCTAGCAAAATGCCGATCAACGAAAATTGCCTAGAGGCAGATGTCATCGTAGTGGGTGGTGGAGCGGCAGGTTGCGTCTTGATGAACCGGCTATCGGAGAACGGTCGCTTTTCAGTATTAGGACTAGAGGCCGGTGCAAATTTAACAAGTGATCCAGCAATAGAGGCAGTAGGTCTCCCAGCATTCCTATTGCCTGGGACAGCAGCGTACAAGTATTTTTGGTGGGGATGGAAGCAAACCGAGCCACAGCTAACGCTCAATGGACGAGTAGGTGGAGATTGGATAACAGGAATGCTATTGGGTGGTGGCTCATCGGTTAATGGATTATACTATGGCCGTGGCTCTAATGCCATGTACTCGCGTTGGGAAGAAGTTTCGGGCAGCGACAATTGGAGTCTGGACAAAATTCTGGCAACCTTCACGGCTCTTGAGAACTATCAAGGATTGACAATCACACCAGGAGCACGAGGAGACAACGGTCCTGTCAATGTGCTACAGACGCCTACGGTGTCGCAGATGACAACAAACGTACTATTGCCCGCGTCACAGGCAGCGTTTCCTGGAATTCCAACGGTGGTGGACTATAATGATCCGAGTGTTGAGAATTGCATAGACCCTCGTGCCCAGTGGTTGATTGACCCTACAGGTACCAAGCGAGTGAGTAGCGCGACAGCGTATTTAAATAGTGAGGTTATGACGCCAGAGGGTTACGGAGTTAACGGACACAAACTGCGTGTGCTCTTCGAGTCTGTAGCTGTGAAAATAGTATTTAACAAACAGGGGCGTGCCAAAAAAGTGCAATTTATAAAGGATGGCCAACTCTTGGAAGCACACGCTCGGAAAGCTGTTGTTTTGGCGGGCGGAATCAACAGTAGCAAGTTGCTGCAGCTTTCGGGCATAGGTCCGAAGGAAACACTAGAGAAGGCAGGGATCAAGCCCGTGTTCATCAATGAGAACGTAGGGAAACATCTCCAAAATCACCCGCTCATCGCCATTTTTTTGAAAGCAAATCCCGCAGATAATGGAATACCATATGGAGCACTCTATGCATTTACTATCCAGAATATCTACTTGCCAGTAGTGGGCGGTACTTCCAGCGACCCGCGAATGTTACAAATTTTGTTTGAATTCATACCAGCCCCCGAACCCCTACTAGCCATTGGATTTGAGCTTTTGAACCCAATAAGTGAGGGAAGTGTCGAAATCCAAAGTGACAACCCTTTTCAGATAGCCGCTGTGAATTGTGGCTTTTACCAAGATCCGGTAGACCTGCAGAATATGGAGAATGCGATCAAGGTTTATATTCAAGCTTTGCTAAAGCAACTGGCCCTCATTGGATCGCCTTTCTATAGACCCATTCCAGAAGACCCGATCAACGAAGTCATTCGTGCTGGCTATGCCGATAAAGCGGTTGAGTTCTATGTGAGAAATAACACCAATCTTGTAGGGGATGGACGCCACTTTACATCGCACTGTAAAATGGCACCTCTGGATGCCGGAGGTGTGGTAGATGGCGACACACGTGTTTATGGAACAACAAACTGTTTTGTAGTGGACTGTTCCATCTGTCCGGTGATTCCCGATATGAATACGACAGGACCAGCTATGATGATCGGAGAACGGAGTAGCGAAATTCTAAAACGTGTCTTATATTAAAATAATAATTTTAGCAAAACAGTGTTAAGATTTGATAAAGAAGTTTGTTGCTCTCAGAGGCATTCTACAAATGTTTCGCGTTGTTAGAGACACGGGGAGGCAAAGACGAGGTGGATTCACTATTTGAGCTTCAACCATTTATTAACTTGGATCCGAATGAATTGGGATTCACATTTCTAAGATTCTTAGGGTTATTGTACTCGATAGGAACCTTGGATATTCTTGTAATATTACTTGTCCAAGTAGTTGATGTTTTTTAGCCGAACCACTAATAAATTTAGGGGTTCAAGAATAAATTCTCAATTCTATGGTTGACTTTTTTCTTCTTAACCACTAAGGTCATTAGTAGTATAGGATAAACTTTTCAAGTGGGCAATATGAAACTTGATGCCTTTTTTGCGCAGCATACAGTCTTCACTTTTGAAGAGGTATTCACTGCTTTATCCAAGAATCACCAAGTGAATTCTTCAACTCTGCATAATTTGCTCGCTTACCATCGACAACGGGGGCATATAATTCGCATTCGACGTGGATTGTATTATTCTGTCCCTCAGGGCATAGATCCAACTACCTGCCCTGTTGATCCATTTTTGGTAGCAAGTAAAATGTCCACGGATGCTGTCCTTGGTTATCGGACAGCATTAGCCATTTTTGGCAAACTCCATACAATATCCAATGAATTTGTCTACCTCTCAACTAAGCTAGAAAAGACCCCTTATATCTTCCAAGACGTGAAATATCGAAAGGCTTCCATTCCAACCCCTTTGAAGAAAAAAAGTAAGGAGCGATTTGGAGTGACTTCGGTCGATAGACTTGGACAAAAGGTCTTTGTAACATCGCTCGAACGGACTCTAGTTGACATATTAGATCGCCCGAACCTTTGCGGGAGTTGGGAAGAGATATGGCGTTCATTAGAATCTATCGAATATTTTAATGTGGAAGAAGTATTAGATTATGCATTCTTTCTCGAAAATGCCACGACAATTGCTAAATTAGGCTTTTTTTTAGAAACACATCGTGAGACATTATTGATTTCCGACCAGGATCTCGAAAAACTCCTTACACACCGACCTAAAAAGCCACATTATCTTGAAACCCAGCGCAGTACCCCTCAGAAATTGATCTCTAAATGGAATATCATTGTCCCCTTAAATCTTATAAATCGAACTTGGGAAGAACCTGGTGAAAATATCTAAACAAAAATTAATTCAAGAAGCGGCTACTACAGAATTTCGGCCGGAAATTTTGGAGAAAGTTTGGTATCTAATGGCTTTATTAGATGCCATTAATGATCATTCATTTTTGAAAGAAAAATTAGTGTTGAAAGGTGGAACCGCTCTTAACCTATTTATTTTTGACCTTCCTCGCCTATCCGTAGACATTGATTTGAATTACATTGGTGCAATCGAGAGGGAAGCCATGATGACAGAGCGCCCATTAGTGGAACAGGCTCTCGAAGCCGTTTTTAAGCGAGAGGGATTAACTATCTGTCGTGTTCCAGGAAAACATGCAGGCGGCAAATGGCAGCTCAAATATGAAAGTGCCTTAGGAGGTTTTGTTAATTTAGAGGTCGATCTCAACTTTATGTTTCGAGTACCCTTCTGTGAAATACAGAAGCGACGTTCGCATTTTATTGGAACTCATCAGACCCAAGAGGTTAGCTTACTTCATTTGCATGAATTAGGGGCTGGTAAGTTATCCGCTTTATTTCATCGACAAGCATCTCGCGATTTATTTGATGCTCAAATTGCTAACAAAGCAATATATTGAATATGAGGAATTTAGGGTTATATCATTGCTATATGGTGTAATGGGAACAAGAGATTGGCGAGAAATAGCTGTAGATGACATTCAATTTGATAAAAGGGAATTACAGAATCAGCTACTTCCAGTCATGCGCAAAAGTACAGTTGGGAGAGAAGGAAATTGGGTACTTTGGACAAATACATTATTGCAGGGATGTAAAAACGCTTTAAGACAACTCTTACCCTTCCATGCCAGTGAAAAGAACTTTCTGAATCAACTTTATAATCATGGAAACCTCGAAGCGACTCTGCTTACGTCTGATCAGAAAATGATTCAGAAAATTCATTCACACCCTCTCTTACAATGGAAAATCCAGTTGATCGTGTCTTGGTTAGTTTGTGTAAATTCTAAACCTTACGATGTAAAGTGGGTTCTTTCTAAACACAGGAGGAAAGACAATGTTCACTACAGTATACGAGGAGCTCTCGGAGCTGGTCTCAAAGTTTACGGCTATCGGTGAATCAGGGGAAAAAAAATTGGTTCTCGGATGACATTTGGAAGGCAGCAGCGGCTATCACGAACAAACTCGGGATTTAGATGGTTTGTAAAGCTATCAAAGTTTACGTAGCTTAAGTTAGTAAAAAAATCTCAGATGTTAAGGCTCGGAAGACTGAAGAAATTTTGACATTTCTGGAAATTTCTTTGTTTACAAAAGAAATTATCAACGAGATTACTATCAACATAGAAAACTCACAAGGGTATAAATTGAATATAGATGGCGACACAACGTCTTCTCTGATTACACTAGTGAATGCATTTCTTAAGGGAGGAGCATCATCATGCTACAAGTGAGTAATTATAAAAAGAAGAAAGAGAAGATATTTGTTAATATATGTAAGTGTGGAAATAGAAATGAAATGTGATAAAGGAAAATAAATATAGAGGATGTTGGTGTGAGAAGGAAAAAGTATTGAGAGTGTAGAGAGTATGTTGGATGTGATATGATAGGGTTTATGTAGAGTGTGAGAGTTTGTGAGAGTTTATTATTTGTTTAGATGATATTTAGTATTGAGGAGTTTTGTGAGAGATAGTTTAGGTTTAGTTTTGATTTGTTTTGTATATATAGTTTGAGGTTTAGGTAGAGTTAGAGTTTTTTAGTTTAGTTATAGTGTTTTATTTAGTTTTTTATAGATTTTAGTAGTGTGATTTTTGATGTTATGGCTTTAGGTTGTTATTATAGAGTAGTTGTGACCATAGCAAAACTGAAATATATGTTTTTTGGAAAAAAAACGGAGAGTTATAAAAATATCAAGAAAAAGACTCAGGATGAATATAAGAGTGACAGAAACACCGTCTCAATTATCCGATAGAATGAGTACCTCGACTGATGATCTGGAAAACAGTTCATCTCACGTGGAGACAACGCACTGACGGCTCCAGAGCCATCACCAGGGGAACCAAAAACAAAGAAACGAAAGGGACATGGACGAAGACCACTCAACGATTATGATTTCTCAAAAATCACTTGCATCATGCACGGCACTCTAAAGGTAGGGGACACATGCCTTTGTGCGGAGCTGGAAAGGTGTATGATTGGTATTCGGAAGCTATTCTAGTGTTTAAAGGGCAGTCCCGATCAGGGCAGAAGCTTATTGTGCCAAGGATTGCGATGCAATAAGTGCGATGCGATCTTCCGTGCGAAGTTTCCGAAAGAAGTGATCACTCAATCAAGGGCGATTTTTCAGCAAGAGCTTTAGTTTGTTTGGCTAAGTACCAATTGGGAACGCCTTTATATCGCCTTGAACATGGCAGAAAGTGATGAATGTACCAATCTCTGATGCAGAGCTATGGGAGTGGACAGAGTCTGTTGCACTTGTGTTATTTCCTGTTTATAAAGCCCTCCTCAAAGTAGCCGCAACAGGAGATGGATACACAATGACGACACAACAGCAAAAATTTTGGAGCTGATGGCAGATAACGAGCTGGTAGAAAAAAATCATGCGAAAATAATTCAGAAGGGGTTAAAAACGAGAAATTCCGCAAAGGCATCTATATTTCGATTTATTGTCAAGGTAGGTGGTCGCGAAATCGTTTTTTACTGTACTGGGCGTAAAAATGCTGGAGAAAATTCGATGATCTTCTTGACCATCGCTCTAAAGATTTACCAAAACCTGTTCAGTGTGCGATGCTAGCACCTCGAATGCACCAGAGCGCCATGAAACTGAGGTTGCAAAATGTTTTATCCACGCTAGACACAATTTTTGCGAGTTATTGGAAGTGTGGCCACAGGAAGCACTGACAGCGATCGAAATGATCAATACATTATTTATGAATGACAGAAAAACAAAAACGATGACGCCAAAAGAGCGTCTCCAATATCATCAAAAGCATAGTTCATCTGTCATAAAACAACTCTATCAATATTGCAACGACCTCATCATAAACAAGGTTGTGGAACCAAACAGTGGGCTTGGGAAGGCTATCAATTACCTGAACAATCACAAAAAAGGACTCAGTCTCTTTCTAAAAAATGGACTAGCCCCTTTGTCAAATAATGCCGGAGAGCGTATTGTTAAGGCGAAAGTACTGATCGGAAGAATTCGTATTTTTATAAAAGCATGTGGGGTGCCTTTGTAGGGGATATTTTGCTTAGCATCATTAAAACTTGTACCATAAACAAAATCAACCCCCATAACTATCTTATTGCCATCCAGGCAAATGTGGATGATGTAGAGAAGAATCCTGATGCTTGGTTACCCTGGAACTTTACTCAGAATGTATTGTGCGCTTATGTCAAACCCCACCCAATGCCGATTGTAGAAATATATCAACCCAATGGATCTCCCATCATTCAACCTGCTCAGGTAGATCTCGAAGGTCAAAAACGCACATTTCGCGAAAAAGTAAGAGACTTTTTCAAATGGTTTCGACCACAGGCGATTGTGGACACATAGTTTTGAGAAGTGATTGTGCCTTTTACTTGTGATCACCGATTGCGGCTATTATTTCACGATCACCAGAGCTAGGAGTCGCTGGCACCTCTTGTTCAATTTTCACTATCACCGTATCCACAACTTCTAAAATAAGGTCTTGGAGTAAAGACGAATATTCCAAGTATTCTGGCCACAGAACTTCATCGATAAATGCCGGTGTCACCAAAACCATAGTAGTGGTGTGTTTCTGCTTTGGATAGCGGTAGGTGTGGAGACCATATTTCTTGCAAAGGGCTTTTAGCAATGATTTCTGCCATATGCTGTGGAGTGTGATATGGTATTCTTTTGGCTCCTGAAGTTGTTTTGAGAGGATGCGATCTCTAGCTAAGGCAGCGGCCTTACGTTCACCTTCCGACGTGGTTCTGTCGATCAGCGCCTGAATTTTCATGAGTTTTTCTGGTAGGGACATGACTGCTCCATAAATAAAAGGAGCTTAGCATACTGATTTTTTGATTTTACGCACGCTCGCCGGAGGGACAGTTGATCTCTAAAAACAATCAAAAATAAAAGGCCGAACATCTTGCCATTTCTGACAAAACGTTCGGGATGTGCCCAAAGCCGGACTCGAACCGACGACCTTCGCATTACGAATTATGCTGCGTTCCACTCCTCACAATCAATTGCAAGACATAACAACATTAAAATAAGCGATTTGAGGTTAGATTGATTGTCGTGATAATTCTTCATTTATCGCTGTTTTTTGTTCGCCACTGCACCACCAGTGCACCATGAATTTGGCTATTTTATACGATTTTGTCACAAGCTATGTCACAAGTTTGTCACAAGTTGCGACATGAATTTGTCACAAGTTAGCCAAATAACGACGATCATTTGTGGCGCCTTCTACTTTTAAAAGCCCTAGCTCAAGCAAATGCTTTAATTCCCTCTGGAGAGTTCTTTTGCTTGTCTCAGGAAAAAGGAGCTGAAATTCTTTAATGGACAAACCATTTTGATCTAACGCCTTTTCAATAGCCTCTTTCTCTCTATTGGAAAGATTATGTTGTATGGTAAGAATATCTAATTTCATCACTTGTTGCCCACGATTTTGAACTTCTTGCAACTGAGTCGCTAAACCATTAACAAAATATTCTAACCATGTTGTCATATCCATATTATTTTCGCGTACTGACTGAATCGCTTTATAGTAATTAGAGCGATCTCTATCGTAATACTCGCTGATCGTAAAAAGACGCTTAAAATCATAGCCTGTTTTGTAAAGGTAAAGTGTCGAAAGCAAACGCGCAGATCGACCATTGCCATCTAAAAAAGGGTGGATGTGAACAAGCTGGAATTGAGCTATCCCAGCCATAAGCACAGGGTTAATTTCTTGTTCCAATTTAAGCCACTCTACTAATTCTGACATCATGAGTGGAACTTGGAAGGCTGGCGGAGGCGTATAAATAATTTCTTTTGTCTTAGAATTAGCCACATAATTTTGCACTTTCCTATATTCCCCTGGAGTAGCAGAATTGCCTCTAACACCTTCGACAAGCCTTTTATGGATTTCGCGAATTAGTCCTTCTCTTATTGGCTCCCCACTACCTAAATAATCTGCAACCAAATCAAAAGCTTTCTTGTAATTCAAAAGTTCTCGAACGTCTTCGGGATCTGCATTCTCTATTTTATGACCAGTCAAAAGCTGTTCAGATTGATCTAGAGTTAAGTGAGTGCCTTCGATGTGGGTAGTATAGTGGGCCTCCAAAATTAAAGTCTTAGCCTGCATTTTTGCAATCCATTCATCGGATAGCCTCGCAGCTTCTAAAAAACCTCGTGTACGTTCTATTTTTACAAGAGCAGCTGTGATATTGTTAGTGATATTGAATTTAGGAGAAAATGACATCGAACCCTCAACTTATGACAAGAATTCCTTTATATTGTCACACACACTCAATAAAATCAAGTCGTTTTGGTAAAAATAAAATTACTTACAAGTTAATATGTAATTTTTTTATTTTTAACATTAAATAAACACAGTTGTTTTATAACATGTTTTATGTCATAATCCATTTTTACTATTGTTTTAATTAAGGGTTTGGAAATTTATGAAAAATCTGTCGTTTTGTCTAATTCTATGCTCATTCATGCATACCATATACGCAGCACCTGTTGCTGAAAATCACAATACTATTTTTCAAACAGAAATTTCTTTCTCTTCGGCGGAAAGCGAGGCAGGAGCTGCCTTCCAGTATTTTCTGGATGAGGTCGAGCTAGATGCTACTTTAACCCATGGGGAACAACACGACAAAATTCAAGAATTTATAATTTTTGCCAACAACCTATCCCCACAGGCCGCTTCCTATCTCACTAGTCTTCTCATAGAAGAAACCCGTTCACGCATTACTGAAATGCTGGAAAATGCCGCATTGGACAGCGTAGAAATTGATGAACATCTTGCTGGTTACGAGGAGGCTATTCTCAGGGTCCAAAACATGAACGTGGAAATTGCCAGAGAAATGCTCTTCTTTGTTGCAGAGCTTAAGATTCATAGACAATATATCTTTGATTTCGGTGTTATATTGGGAGTTCCTGAAAAACAGCTACTGCGTCATGATCTCTGTAAGCTAGATCTAGAACAATTCGAAGGGTATGCTCGCTACTTTAGAGGCGGTAGGCAAGATAAAGACAAATTAGGGTATCTAGCCGCCTGGGAACTTCATCAGAATGAAGAACACCATTATCAGTCCTATAGTAAGGAAGGATTTAGTTTCGACAACTTTTCAGAAGAACGACTCAGGAATAATATGTTGGAAACTGTAACAGATTTACTAGCAGCCACCAAGCAGCGTGGTGGCGGTACATTAATCAATTATCTGGTCAATATCTTTCCCAAACAAAATCCACATCCACGCCTTCTCCCTTTTATTGAAGATGCTCTCAAAAAAGCCCATATTTTCTATCTTGACAGTGAGGAGAATCCAGATTCAGAATTTAAACTTTTTCAAGGTCTCCCGAGCTGGAATGATGATGTTGAAGAGGTTTTTAGCAAATTGAAAAGAGGCTAAGCCTATTTAATACCTCATGCCTCTAGGAAAATAATGGTTAAATTTAATTACTTAAGCCTTCCAGGAATTTATGTATAAAATATTCATTGTATTGCTTCTATCTATGTTTCAGGTTCTTGTCGCAGTGCCATCGAGCACCCCACAGACGATCATGGAAGAAAAAACATCTACAAAATCGTATTTGGTAGGCGAGCTTGGGATGGCATGGCAATTTCCTAGTGATCATTTACCTATAGGCGCATCAATTGACAACATTCATTTTGCTTTATGGAATACGCTAAACACCGAATATCTTCATTGGATTGAAAAAAATGGACAGGGGCTTAAAGACAGTCTCATTTTAAATACCAACGTTCCTCTTTCAGAAAATTCTACATTGACAGTTCGCGAAGACGTGGTGATTGAATATATCATGAAAATGTTACAGCACCCTACGCATCCTCGCTCTGTTCTTGCGCTTCAAGAAGTTGGCGGATGTTTATTTAGAGAATTGTCATTGCGTTTGCCAGATTTTATGCATATCTTTCCAGAAAATGCTGACGAGCAAAAAGTTGAAGATATCTTTATTGTCGACACTCGTATTTTTGATATTCTTGATTCCGAAATTTCCCAATACACCTTTTCGCACAATACTATCATAAGGTTGACATTACGTGAAAAAGTGACTGGATTAAAATATTGTTTCATCCAGTCACATGTTCCTGGCGGGCCTGTAAACTCTCTTCCTGCTAGAATTGAATTAGCCGAAAAGGTCATGCAAGAATATAATGCCGAAAATATTTCAATCGTCTTAGGAGATATGAATCGTTCTCCCGATTATTTTCTGCCGCAATTAGAACAAGCAGCTAAAAAGATGGGACTCCCAGTTCAGCCTTTTATAATTATGGATGTATCTTATCCTACGCATATAAGCACCCATATGGAAGCTTCCTGGATTGATAATATTTTCATTTCAAATCCTTATCTTCAAATTGAGAGCCATGTAGCTAAAGATGGGTCGGAATTATTTGAAGAATTACAACCTACTTTAGATTTGCTCGAAAGTTTAAAGCCATAGAGGTCTAATCACGTTTTTGCGAAACGAACCCATTGTCCTCAGAAATATTTACATCTAACATTATGGGTGGCATTACAGACTGTCCATGGCGCTGGGCCTGTAATCTTTGCAGTTCATGCAATGCCCTGTATAGAGACTTTTCCAGGGTGGTTTCGTATCTTGATAAAATTGACATGCGATTGCCATCCTCATTTTTAAAGGAGTCAGCAAGTATTTTGGAATTGCCAAACTCATATTCAGGCTTCTCATCTAAAATTTGCGCCTCAACACGAATAATACGGCGCAACCGCCATGCCGAAGATACAATTCTATCAACAAGGAGGGCTTCAAATTGCCCTTCAGGAGCTAAGTTTAATTTCATACCTTCAGCAAAATCATTCAAATCATGAATGGACTCATTGTTTATGAGTGTTTCCTTTGAAAGGATTCCATGTTTTTCAGCATTCATGCTGGCTATGGCTTTTCCTTTATGCGTTTTTGGGCCTGTTGAACGTTGAGCATTCAAAAGATTGGATTCTATTCGTTTAAGAGTTGTCATAGATTTACCTTTTAATTGTTTGTTTAAGGGAGATGGAGGCCTTCTCTACCTACCTCATCTCAAAAGGAACAAAAGCCTCAAAAGCTTGAATGTTTTTCAGCTAACACATAGGGATTTACATGAAAGATTTCACTTGGCCTGTGAGCCACTTTATTTGTTGCTTCCACTCGTCGAATAATGCCTTCTTCAATCAAAACTTCCATAGTAGGCCGCATTTGAGCGGCTTTTTTAAAACGACTTTTATGAGCTTGATGACATTCTCTAAATGTAAACGACCTGACAAATCGTTTTTGAATCCAATATAGAATGATATGTGCTCCTTCCACAGCTGGATCAGCTCCCATCATCTCAAAAACCGCTAAAGCATGCTCGCCCATTATGTTTCCAATATCAATCGCAGCTTGCATATCTTCGGATTGAATAGCCTTCAACCAAGGCTGTTGAAACGCATGCCTAATGATATGGAGCAGACCTGCCATCCGAACAATGGCTCCTGCTAGTTTTCCAGCCCAATCAGTGATGTGTGAATATTTTTCACCCACGCGCATAAGGGGTTCAATGTGCCTTTCAAAGCACTTCCATAACTCATATGAATCAGCTGAGAGCTCGATGACATGAGAAGTCTTTTTATCATGCTCATCTAGACTCCAAGGACTACTAAGTAGTGCATGCATAAGATTGGAATAATTAACTCTGGTTTCATAAGAGATTGGCTGTGTATTTAGCAACCGATAACCTAAGGTTGAAGGGGGAAGTCCATATAGAAAACGGGCTAAAAGTCCTCTGCCTCTAAAACTAGGATTAGCAGTTAACCCTTTTAAAACATCAGGTTGTGGACTCAATCCCAAACTTAATGCTGGCTTATGCAAATATAAAGGGGATCGAGAACCCCTATTAACTCTTACAGAGCTGCCAGCATGGCTTTGTAAAAAAACGTCTAAGTTTGGAATGCCATTGGAATAGCGACCTGCTAAAATATCAAAAATACCGCCTTCGTCACTAAGGATAGCCATCCGCTCATCATTTTCTGCCATGATAACACCAAGATTTTCGGGGGTGACATCCGAAGTCCAAAGTTGAGGCATTTTAGGAATGAGGGGTAGAACAGCTTCATATTGAAGAATCTCTTTTTGAATCTCCTTCAGGTTTGCACCCTCTGATTTTCCTGCCTTTTGCCTTAGGGCATTTATTTTTGAATTCAATGTTTGCTCTTCTGAAACCATTTTAGCAATGACAGGTTCAAGCTGTATACGTTGCTGATTTTCCCATTCCATCAGAGGTTGAGTTAAAGCACCTAAAACAGCTGTTTTGCGATTTCCAGGAGGAAGCGCCACACAAGTCCAGATATTCACAGGCTCAAAATAATCAGGTTTAACGTTAACGCGATATTTGCCTTGTGCAGCCGTAGCAATCACTGATAAGGCTAAAAATGCACTCAGTTCTTTTGGAGTTTCTGTTGAATTAGATAATTCACTGACGAATTCCCTTAATGGACTAGGAAGTAGATTGTCACTCCAAAGTGGCAAAGCTTTCATTTGAAGAGAAATTTGCTTAAACCAATCATTCGTCTTGGTAGCCGTTTGGCTTCCCTCCAAGGGGATTTTAAAATTCATTTCATCTAACAATTCGACCACAATCTCTTTTCCGTTTTCTTCGGGTATAGGAGAATAAGTATCCCAGCAAGAAATGCGTTGCTTAATCCAATCAACGATATCTTCACCTTCTTGAATACCTCTAAGCTCTACTTTAAAGACTTTTGGTGGTTTATCCAAAGAATGAATTGCAGAACATGTATCCGCACAATACTTCCTGCCAGGCTCATCATTATCAGGCATGATGATCACACTTTTTAATCCAGAGCATGGTGTCCAGTCAGATGAAAAGGCATTGCCTGCTCCACCGCTTGAAGTAAAGGCAATAAAACCTAACGATCGCAAAGCTGAAGCACACTTTTCTCCTTCAACGACAAAAACGAATTCTGAGTGCTTGTTTT
Organism: uncultured Parachlamydiaceae bacterium; assembly: GCA_963801335.1. Lineage (GTDB taxonomy): Bacteria > Chlamydiota > Chlamydiia > Chlamydiales > Parachlamydiaceae > CAWDEQ01. Next base: position 780,598 of record CAWDEQ010000001.1, read on the forward strand.
GATTTAAGCTGTCTAGTCCGAATAAGGGATACGGCTTGGGTACTGCTCCAACCTTCCATTGCCCATCTGAATCTTGATGATAAGGAATGATTTCCTTTTTTCTATTTGGAGAATCATATCTTGCCACTTTCATCAAGGGCTTGCTCTCTTCATCGCAATAAGTCCATACCCAGCGAAGTGGCATACCGTTGTAGTTGGGAAAAACGTCTTTCATAATTATTCCCCCCAGTCAGCAGACAATTTTTGCAAAGCTTTAACAAAAGTTAAATGATCTCTAAGCTGCAAAAACGTAATGATGTCGCAGCCCTTCGCTCCGCATGAAAAACACTTAAAAGCTCCCGTATCAAGATTAACATGAAAACTTCCAGCATGTTTATCTTCATGAAAAGGACATCTTCCTCCCTCTTGCCAGCCAACATATTTAAATAGGAGCGCTTCAGGGAGTTCTTTTTGATAAAAGGCTTTAAAACAAATATTTTCTTTTAGAAATTGGATGTTATATTTTAAAGGTTTTCTCATAAAACACCCCCTTTGCTATCATGGAGTTGAATATGTAGATTGAAAGTATTCTCATCAGATGGAGCAAGGTAACAGCTCGCCCCATCTGAGTTTCCTAAAAGAAAATTTTCCAAAAAATAGAGAAAAGAGGTTTTCATTGGACACCTCCTTTTTGATTTTGTTCCTTTAACCAATTGAAAAAACCATCTTCTGAAATGAGAATCTTCCTTTTGCCAATCCTTAAGATAGCTTTCTCTAATCCTGTTTGTTTTGCATAAAAAAGCAGATGTCTTAGCCCTCCCATTGGCATAAAGGAATGTTTGGCTACAAACTGTTTAGGAGTCAGGTACAGATGTAAATCTTTTCGATTTGTATCTTCGTTCATAAAAACCTCGATTGTTTTGCTTTGGCTCGCTTGTCTTGGGCGTCTTACCAAGACTCTTTGCGTGCTTTTGCCAATATTTTTACAGAATCGAGCTTTATGTCCGAATGGATGGAAAGCTATTTCTCGAATGGATTTCTTAAGGAAATCGACTGGAGAAACTAGAGGTATGCTTGTAAACTAGGAAGTTGTTCGGGAAATTCAAATGGGAAATAAAGACCTTTAAGAACGTTCATGGAATGAGAAAAGAATTTTTCAATCGAGAAATCCAATTTCAAATAGGAAATGATAATAATGAAAAATTATTACTGTTTCTTTTTTCGGCCTGGTTTGTTGTCTCTAGGATCAAGGTCAGAAATCCATTCTTGCCTCATCTCTTTCTCTTCAGCATTTGACAAACCTGTAAAGCTATAAAAATGTTGCATAGCCTCAATAAATTCACCATTATCAATAATATCCGTTTGACTCAGGTTTTCATTATGCTTCCAAAGTGCTGCGGCTAAAATTCGAGCCTGTAGTATACCCAATTCATTGACAGTCATTTTTTTGAGGTCAAAACTCTTTACATGTTTCTTAAGAAATTTCTCATCAATTGCACATTGCTTCAGTGATTGAGCAGTCTCTTCATCATGCTGTCGATTGTTATATGATAATTCTTTAGGAAAATGCTCAGGGATTTTAAAGCCTTTATTTTTCAGAAATTCTAAAAAATCAGTTACGTGAATAATAGTTTTCCTCTCCCATTCCAATTCTAGAAAAGACGGGGTAGGATTGAGATAATTCAATAAATTCCCGTGTAAATCATCGTCATCAGAATATTGGATTGCTTCTACAATCTCATGAGAAGAAAGAGTCCCTTCATATCCCAATTCCCCAATGTTAATATTGTGGTATATCAAGATGGCATTATCCATTTCCCAAGTTTCACGCTTAAACCATTTTTTACTACATGGAAAGTTGTCTCCTAACTCTTTGAGCAAAGTCTTAAAATCTGCATTCTTAGAACGAAAACGACGGCAAAAGCCGCTCCAGAATTTTTGATGATTCATACACCTCTATGGATTGAAAATTTTTTCGTTCATTTTTTCGATAACGCCTGAAGTATGTGCTTCAGATAAATGAGCGTATCGTTTCACCATGGCTAAAGTCTTATGGCCAAGAACTTCTGCTATTTCAGCAAGAGAAGCTCCATCCATAGCTAAATAGCTAGCGGTAGAGTGTCGCAAATCATGAAAGCGAAAATTAGTAATGCCTGTTGCCTTCAGAGCTACTTCCCAAGGAAATCGCAAGTCGATGGGTTTAGGCTTTTGAGACTTTTGATCTTTTTGAGAGGGGAATAAAAATCCAAAATCTCGGCTTTGCATTTTAGTTAATTCTTGCAGCAGCTTCAGAGCTAAACCTTTTAAAGGAACAACACGCCGCTCTCCATTCTTTGTTTCATGAAGGATGATTCTCCCTCTAAAAAGATCAATATCTTCCCATCGAAGCTTCATGATTTCGCCTTGACGCATTCCTGTAGAAAGCGCTAGAACCACTACTATATAGAGAAAAGGATTAGTGCTTTCCTTGCAGGCAGACAGCAACGCCGAACGCTCTTCGTCGCTTAGAAATCGAACTCTACCTCTTGGCAACTTTGGCTTTGTGACTTTACGCATGGGAGAATCGTCTATCCAGCCATATTCTGTGACAGCAATGGTCAAACAATGAGAAAGAGCGGCTAGATATCGAACAACAGTTGCAGGTGCTCGCTTAGATCCTGTTGGTGTTAATCCCTGCGCGAGCTTGTCTCTATACTGTCCAATAAGAGCGGGAGTAATCTCAGAAAGGGCATAGCTTCCAAGTTGTTCTTTCCACCACAGAAATTGACCTTCTTGCTTACTTTTTGTTTTCAAAGGCAAATGATCTTGCATGTAGCGGTTGATTAATTTGCCAAGCGTATGCTTTTTCGATTCCGATGTCTTAAAATGACGACCTTCGCGGATGGCAGACTCTGTTTGCTGCGCCCAATTTCTTGCATCTGTCAGTCTCTCAAAAGTAGCTGTTTGGGTCGGATGTCCTTTCAATCTCACAAGTACCCGATATTTGATATCCCCATCTTGCGTTTTGCGTTTTTCAATATATGCCATCTACCGTCCTAAATTAAAGACGACACCATACAATAATCTCCAAAAAATAGCAACAACGCATATACAATGCTGTGATGTTTTAATGAAAATAGTACCTTTTGATATATTCAAGATGCTGACTAGCTTTGTAAAAAAACAGAAATGGTGCACTGGTGGTGCAATGAACTCTAAAAATGCATGATTTTATTAAAGAAATGAATGTTGAAAAGAGTTGTGATTTTTTGCCAGCTAATGCACCACCAGTGCACCATTTTAGAAATTTCAACTATTAATCTAAAAAGAAAAACCATCAAAAAATTGCTCTAGTGATGGTTTAGAATGATTGCCTAAAGCAGGAATCGAACCCGCGACCTCCGCATTACGAATGCGCTGCTCTACCAACTGAGCTATTTAGGCGCAAAAACAAAAGCCCCTACAGATATAGCCCCAGCCCAAAATGTGACCAATGGCAACCTATAAGAGGCTCTCTTTCAGGATAAACTTTATTGCCCCACGCTCCAGCGTAGGAAATTCGTCAGTTTTAGCGACTTCCCAGCCTTCTTGCCTTGCTCATTGACAATATCAAGAATCGTCTTTTGGTCATCCCTAATATACTTCTGCTTCACTAAGCAGGCTTGATCATAGTAGGAATTCATCTTGCCTTCCACAATCTTATCCACAATATTGTCTGGCTTGCCCTTAATCTGAGTTTTCGCAATTTCTTTTTCATGCTCAATAACAGATGAGGGCACATTCTCCGGAGCCAAATACTCCGGATGCGCCGCTGCCACATGCATCGCGATATCTTTCGCTAAATTCTGTGCATCCGTACTTCCGGTAATTTCAACAACGGTCACAAGCTTGCCGCCTAAATGCGAATAGACCCCAATCGATTTATCCGCTGTCTTGGGAATCAATTGTAAACGCCGGATCTGGATGTTCTCCCCGATCGTATGCACAATCGTTGCCCGATACTGATCAATGGTCAAAGAGGGATCCTTAGAATATTTCTGAGTCAAAAACTGCTCCAAATTGGCTGGATGGGTGGCTGCCACTTCCTGCAGCAATATTTTTCAAAAAGTCTTGAAAGCGGTCATTCTTCACAACGAAATCGGTTTCGGCATTGACCTCGACCAAAGCAATCGCCTTTGGATTTTCTGCAATGCCAATCATCCCCTCGTTTGTGGCCCTGCCCTCTTTCTTCACGGCTGTTGCCATCCCAGCTTTGCGCAAATTGGATATCGCTAACTCAATATCCCCTTTGGCTTCTTCCAAAGCCTCTTTGCACTTTCCCATGCCAATGCCAGTGCGATCGCGCAGATCTTTAATCAAGGTTGCAGTGATTGGTTGTTCTGCCATGATTATTCTTCCCCCTTACTTTCCTTGGCCATTTCTTCCTCAAGACCAGCGATTCCTTTGAAGCGGCCTGGCTTCTCTTCCCCTTCTCCCTCTTCAATTTCCTCCTGCTCCTCTTCGTCCCCTTTGCCGAAGGCAACTTGCATGTCATTTTTCTTATCAATGATTGCTTGAGCCAAGGTCTGCAAGAATCAATTTAATGCTCTTGAAGGCATCATCATTGCACGCAATGACATACTGAATCGGATCGGGATCGCAATTGGTATCGACCAAAGCCCATCACGGGAATGCCCAACTTGTTGGCTTCTGCAACAGCTAAGTGCTCCTTGCTTGGATCGACGACAATCACCAGCCCAGGAGGCTTACGCATGCTTCTAACGCCTGACAGGTTCTTCTCTAGTTTGATCTGATCTTTCGTCAAAAGCGAAAGCTCTTTCTTCGTCAAACCATCTCCGCCTGTGAGAAATGCGCTTTTCAATGCGCTCAAGCTTCTTGATGGATTGGCGAATGGTCGACAGGTTGGTCAGCATACCGCCGAGCCAACGTTCGCAGACATAAAATTCGCCGCATTGCTCGGCCAATTCGCGAATGACGACTTTCGCCTGCTTTTTTGTGCCGACGAATAAAATCGATTGATGCTTTGCAACGATCTCTTTGACAACTTCGACGGCATGGCGGATCTGTTGCAATGTTTTCGCAAGGTCAATGATATATAGACCATTGCGCTCTTCAAAAATGAAACGCTTCATTTTCGGGTTCCAACGGTGGGTCTGGTGTCCAAAATGGGCACCGGCTTCTAATAAGTTCTTTAATAGAAATGGGTAGATTTACTTGTTGTTGTGCCAAGCCTTGTCCCTTTATGTTGACGACGGCATCCCCTCTCAATGAGGAGATTTCGGTCTTGGTTAATAATATTTATACTGTATATACCACACGCGCTCCAAAATGGTGAGTTTCGGCTTTGCCAAAGCCCCGGGAGCATTCGCATTGCCCAAATTCACCATTTTGGGGCACTGTGGTATACAAGCGCCTGGTCAGAATCGAACTGACACTAGTAGCTTGGAAGGCTACAGTTCTACCATTGAACTACAGGCGCGCAAGATGATCTATCATTATGTCGATCATCCCTTTTTTTTGCAATCCCGCAATTATACCACGCGCGGAAATTTACTATTTTGGGCTGCGCGTGGTATAATGAAAAAGTATTAATTTTAAACTTAGAAGCATAAAGATGACTCCCATGACCCTATCAATAGACTAATTTTCCATGGAAAATTTGTCTGCTTTCCTTTATTACTTGTGCTCTGCTCCATTTTCTAGTGGACGAAGAGGTCTTCTATTATGTCGCTAAGGCGTAGACAACGCAGCTATCGTCCGGAATTGAGCCACTTGGCGATTCCAGAAAAAGCAAACCGCATCCTCAATCTCATTTTGGTAGCGTTTATCCTGATCGTCTTCCGCATCTGGCATTTGAGCATTGTCCAATACGACGACAAATTGGCAGAATCGCGCAAACCTCAGCGCAGGGTGATCGTCGAACCTGCAAAAAGAGGAACGATACGCGACCGATTCAACATCCCGCTAGCCATCAACAAACTCCATTACCAGGCCACAATCCTCTATTCCCAATTAAAACCGATTCCTGTTGTCGCCTGGGAAAAAGATGAGCAGGGAAAAAAAGTCAAAAAATTCAAAAGGCGGGAATATATTGCAAAGCTAGCCCAGGTATTAGCCAGAGAGCTGAATTTGGATTATGACCGCATCGAAGACCTCATCTATTCCAAAGCCTCCTATTATTATCAAATTCCCTATGTCATCAAGGAAGACCTGTCGGAAAGGGAATATTATCGCTTGAAAATGCTCGAAAAGGATTGGCTTGGGATTCAAGTTCGGCGCATTCCTAAGAGAGATTATCCCAAAGGCCGAGTAGCCGCTGACATCATCGGGTACATGGGAGCTATCAACAAGCAAGAATATGAAAAGATCATCCATGAGATGAAAGCCCTTGAAAATTACATCCGCCTGCAGGAAACAGATGAAGAGCAGGAGCCTCCGCAAGGGATTCAGGATGTGACTCAAGCAAGGCACCGCTTAAAAGAGCTGCAAGAGCACGCTTATACCATCAACGACTATGTAGGAAAAACGGGCATTGAGGGCCGCTTTGAGCAAGAATTGCGCGGTTATCAGGGAAAAAAAAGCTTTTTCTCCGATGCCAGAGGTAACTTTTTACGGGAGCTGCCTGGATCTAGGGAGCCTTCTTCTGGGGAGCGGATCTTGCTGGCGATCTCTTCAGAGCTTCAAGAATATGCCGAGAAACTGCTGGCCCAAAACGAAAGAATCCGCGAAGCCCGAACGTCAGGTGTCGACGCAGCGCGACAAGCCCTATTGGACTTGAAGCAGCCGTGGATTAAGGGAGGAGCTATTGTCGCTATGGATCCCAATACCGGAGAAATCTTTGCATTAGCCTCCTATCCCCGTTTTGATCCCAATGATTTTATTGCTTCCTCCAATCCAGAGTATAGCAAAACCAAGCGGTCGAATGTGCTTCACTGGCTTGAAAATGAAGCACATTTAGCGGAAATCTGGGACCAGAAGCGTCCCCTGGAAAGGGAACGCTATGACGATGATTTGGAAGCTTTTTTCGATGAGAAGCTCTGGATGAATTGGGAAACCTATTTAGCGATGATTCTGCCTAAAGAGAGTGCTGTGGCGGAATCTTTTAAAAGATTGGGTACTGTAGAACAGGCGATCGGCCTTCAGAATAATATCGAGAGGCTAATGAAGATCTCAGGGCAGGATAACTTATATGGAATTTTCCATGTGCTCTACTCAGGTGAAAATCACATTGCCCATCCAAATATTCCTTCACTGCTAAGAATAAAAATCGAAGAGGCTTTTCGCAATGATCAAAGTGAAGTCTTTCTCATCAAGAAAAAGATAGACCCTTGGATCGCCTCGCTTCCCCATTGGTATGACAAAGTCCTTTGCGTCGATTTGTGCCGCATGGCCGTCCGTGGAGATTTATTCGATAAAAATCTAATCGCCCAAACGGGGAAGCAAACCCTTGCCGATTATAGAGATGCCTCGGCATCTATGGCAACAGTGGCTGAAGCCATAAAGGCAATGACCAAGGAGATTTTCCATGAAGCCTCATTTAAACAATGGCGGCAAAACAATGAAAAGGAATTTTTAAAGCAAAAAAGGATAGAAGAAAAAAAGGAACATAAGTACCCAAAGCCCTATCTAGACTATTTCGATGCTAAAGAAAGCGAACTTTTTGATAGCTTCTGGAATCAGCATCGCTGGGATCTCCTTTATGTATTTTTAACGGGCCGCACCCCTTCTAAAACTGATGAGGAACTGTATCCTTTTATCCTCCATTTTACTACTTGGCACATGGAACTGAAAGAAGGGGCCCACCCTGACGCGGCATGGCGTTCTCATTATCTCAAACTGCAAAAGGGGTTAACGAAGCTAGATCCTGAAACCGGCCTCCGTTACTTACAGACGCTGCGTACCTTTCATGACCTCAGCCGCCCATTGATCGGCCATTATCGGCATCTCAGAAATAGCAACAAAATCCAGCTGGAAAAACATTTGGCAACGGCCTTTTACCCCCTGAATGGGTATGGATATGGACGCTCGCAGGCCTATCGTCAAGCGGCGACTCAAGGTTCAATTTTTAAGCTCGTCACAGCTTACACAGCATTGATACAGCGCTATAATGAGTTGCAGGGGAAAAACATCACAGTTTCCAGGCTGAATCCATTGGAAATCACCGACCAGACCTATAGGCATGGCAACGAGGTATTCGTGGGTTATCATTCCGATGGGAAGCCTATTCCACAAAAATACAAGGGAGGACGAATGCTAAAAAGCAGCTTCTCAAATATAGGCAAAGTGGACTTGTTGCGAGCCTTAGAGACCTCCAGCAACCCCTATTTTTCCTTGTTGGCAGGAGACTTCTTCAAAGACCCTGGGGACTTAGCCGAAGCAGCTAAATCCTTCTGCTATGGGCGTAAGACAGGAATTGATTTACCAGGGGAAATCTCTGGAAAGGTTCCCGGAGACCTTAGCTATAATCGAACCGGACTCTATGCCATGGCAAATGGACAGCACACCCTTGTCGTCACACCTTTGCAGACAGGCGTCATGCTCTCTGCCATTGCGAATGGCGGGAAAATTTTAAAACCCAAAATCATCTCCTTAAAAGCAGGAACCCATGAAAAACAGGTCCAAGCTTACCCTACGCATATCAAATCCGAAATCTTTATGCCCGATATCGTGCGAGACATTCTGCTACAAGGAATGAAGCGAGTCATCCAGAAACAGATGCGGGAAGGTTTGGCAGGCCTCTCTCGATTTTACCACGACTATCCTGAGGCGATCAGCGATTATGTCGACCTTAAAGATCACTTGGTTGGCAAGACAAGCACCGCCGAATCCAAAGAATATATCGATATGGATCCCGAATATGGAACCAATATGTACACCCACGTCTGGTTTGGAGGCATTCTCTTTCCAAAGGAGGATGCCTATATTTCATATGATGACTTCGGCATGCCTGAACTCGTCGTCGTGGTCTACTTGCGCTATGGCCATTTCGGCAAAGAAGCCGCTCCCATGGCAGCCCAAATCATCCATAAGTGGAACGAGATAAGGGCAAATCATTAAAATGAACAAGATAAGCCAGATCACAAGCAAGGATAAACAAATTTACAGGATATACAGCGATTCCCGCTGGATCATAAGTGCGACAAGATAAGTAAGATAGAAAAAGGGGAACAGGATAGACAGGATCGCAAGCGGCATGATAGGCAGGATTACGGGCTCTTAACCACAACAGTATGAGAAGGTGTAATTCTTATTATTTTGCTGTGGTTAAGAGCCCGTAATCCTGCCTATCCTGCCGCTTGCGATCCTGTCTATCCTGTTCCCCTTTTTCTATCTTCTTTCTTATCCTTGTTTTTTTTGCTATAGTACATCAATATGCATATCATCGCGGGAAAGTATAAACACCGAGCCATTCAGGTTCCTAAAGGGATGGAAACGCGCCCTACATCGAACATGTTGAGGGAAGCCGTCTTCAATATCTGCCAAGGCTTTGTCGAAGGGGCTGATTTTCTCGATCTCTTTGCAGGATCTGGCGCCATGGGCCTCGAAGCTCTGAGCCGGGGAGCCCGCTCTGCGACCTTTGTCGACAATAATCGCGACTGTATCGGGTGCATGGAAAAAAACATCGAAAAGTTGGGCCTTGTTGGCCAAACCGATGTGCTATTTGGGGATGCAAGCACACTTCTGGGACGCCTTGAACAAAAAAGAAGAGACTTTGATATTATCTATGTGGATCCACCCTATGAGGAAACACTTGATGTGGAGGGAAAGCAGATCCCTTATAGCCACTACATCGTAACACAGATCGACCGCAGCCCTATTTTAAAGCCTAACGGATCGCTCTTCATTGAAGATGCTAAGACAACAAGGCAGCCTGTGGAAGGTTTGCATTCTCTCGAACTTAAAAGTTCGCGACGTTTAGGCCGCTCAATGCTGCATGAATATTCAAAAAAGGAATCTATATGACTAAGAAACAAGCCCTATTTCCAGGAACTTTTTCGCCTCCCACACTAGGCCATCTGGACCTCATCAAGCGCGCTGTGCTCCTCTTTGATACTCTCTATGTGGGCATTGCAGAGAATGTCCATAAAGCCGACCAATACTTTTCGACTCAGGAGCGGATGGAAATGGTCAGGGTCATCACCCAGGATATTCCTCAAGTGAAAATCGTGGCCTTTGACGGATTAGTGGCAGACTTTTGCCATAAAAATAAAATCCCCTTTGTAATCAGGGGTTTGCGAGGAGAACCCGATTTCAAAGAGGAATTCCAAATGTCCACTGCCAACAAACAAATGAGAGATGTGGAAACCCTTTTTCTCATCACCGACCCGAAATATATGCATATCAGCTCGACATTGATCAGGGAAATTGCCCATTTTGGCCATCGCTTGGATGGCTTTGTCCCGAAAGCAATCGAAGGCATGATTTTTGATAAATTATTCGCCAAATAACCGGCGCGAGACATCATTGGGATCGGCCTTTTTTTCAGGGCCCTTGCCCAGCAACTTGAACTCATCGCAAAAATTGTTGGCTTCGCGATCGGCAATATATTCTGTTCCAGGAATCGCACAGTCATTGGGCAATCCCGGTTTATAGTTTTGGCAATTGCGGCAACAATGAAGCCACGCATGGCACTTCTCGCAAGTAGCCCTGAAAGGCAATTTGCCATTGGGAGGATCTTCTTGTTCAAATCCGCATTTCCAGCATTTCATAAGTTTTCTTCTTCTTCGTTCTTAGGTATTTTCACTTTTTCTACTAGCTCATCATTGGCATACCTTTGCAGAAGGCGCGGCGTACCATCATCCTGATATTTGTTAAATTTGCCATCGCGCTTTCCATCCTTATATTCTGCCTCAAAGATTAGCACTCCCTTTGCATTCCATTCTTTGCTTATTCCATCGATTTTCCCATTTTTATAAAAGGATTGGGCTGCAAGCTGCCCATTTTCAAAAAGGGTTCTTTCCTCACCCTCTTTCTGATCTTCAATGAACATGACTTGCTTAAAGAGTTTCCCGCTCGGAAAAAACTCGTAAGCCATCCCATTTTGATTGTCGTGACTAAATTCAGCGGAAATGCGAATGCGTCCATCATTTCCATATACGGTAGCGATGCCTTCTTTTAATCCGTTATGGTAAAACGTGCTGCAGAGTTTAGTTCCGGCTTCATTAAACTCTGCCACTTCGCCTTCTAACAACCCATTAGCATAAGTGGCTTCAAGGGCCTTGACTTTGCCAAAGATCGGATCAAAAGGATAATAGATCTGATGCAAACCTTGGAGTTGATTATTTTGGTAGTGATGGATTACCTCTCTACCTTCTTGATCTTTGAGGAAATAGCGCCCCTCTATATTGCCTTGAACATAGCGCGCCTTTTCTAGCAATTCTCCATCGCGGCTCCAAAGCGCTTTGAGCCCATCCAAAATCCCCTCATGATAATTTAAGAGGGCCTCTTTTTCTCCATTGCGGTAATAGCTTCGCTGTTCCCCGTGGAGCTTTCCTTCTTGATACTGGGTCAATCGAGCTAATCGTGACTCCTGTTTCCCTTCTTCTCTAGGGTAATTTTCGCGATGGACTCCTTCTGGCTTGCCATTGGAATAGTGTTTTTCGGAATGGGGAGAGCCATCCTCAAACCAGGCAAAGAAATCTCCATCGAGTTTGCCATCGGAGTAATGAGCAGAGCTTGCCAATTGGCCGCTAGGGAAAAAGGTCTCTTCCTTGGCATCAAGCATGCCATTCCGATAATGAGTGACCCGTTTGATTTTGTTTCCGCTATACCATTCTTTGACCTCATTGAAGGGGAGATCCTCTTGATACTGAGCTTCAAAAACTAGTTCGCCCTTGTCATTCCATCGCCGTTCGTCCCCTTGGCGCTTGCCTAATGCATAATCTATCGTCAGCCTCAGGACTCCATTCTCATACCATTCTGATAATGTCCCATTGAGCTTCCCTTGCAGGTAATGAGCTTCGCTTTTTTTCTGTCCATTTTCATACCATGCTAGGCTCTCCCCATGCTTCTTGCCCTTCTCGTAGTCTACTTGAAGAGAGGGTTTACCCTTGCTATACCATTGCTGGTAGGGACCTTGTTTCTGATGATCGCGATAGGAGACTTTGAGCTTGAGTTGTCCGCTATCGAAAAACTCTGTTTGGGGCCCCTCATATTCCCCATCTTGATAGTGATAACTTCTTTTGATTTTTCCATTCGGATGCCACTCAATAAAATCGCCCTGATATTGACCCTCTGCAATCACATACTGAAGCCGCTTTTGACCCTTTTCATCCAATTCTAGAATGGGCTCTTGAAGCGTCCCCTTTTTGTCGCGATGCTCCGAATAGGCTAAAGTCCCGTTAGCATGCTTTTTCCAATGATATCCCACTGGCTTCCCCTTCAAAAATTTGCCTTCGCCAAGCAGAGTACCCTCGTCGCTATAAAACCGCTCCATCCCTTGCTTCTTGCCATACTTGTATGCGACTTTATAGACCTCCTTGCCCTTAGGGCTATATTTTACGTGGAGCCCATGCGGAGCGCCTAGAATAAACTCTTGGGTCTCTCGGATATGCTGATCTGGATAATAAAAGGAAAGGGCCGCTTGATTGCGTTCCCCATGGAGCAATCCTTTTAAGTAATACTGTTTGGACTTCATTATGCCATTTTCATACGATTCAAGAGCCTCTCCATCAGGCAAACCATTCAGATAGGAAACCTTTGAAGCTAACTGTCCATTGTCATAATATTTCTCCCCAATTCCCGAAAGAAGACCCTCATGATAATAGGCTCTTGAGGCAAGTTTGCCATCGGGATAGTAAGTCGCATCATGGGCTTGCAGCTTGTCCCCTTTGACGGAACGGATCGACTTCAAAATGCCATTGGGATAATACTCCTTAATAGGCCCATAGAGGTCTCCCTTCTTGTAAAATTCAATTTTCGCGATAGAGCCATCTTCCCTGTAGGTAATGCTTGGACCATGATAGAGAACTGTAGATCCAAAAGATTTCGCTGCTTCATCTTCTGCATCGACAACGATGAGATCCGTCTCATTTAAGATGAAACCCTCTTCGGCGAAAATCATTTGCTTGATTGGGGTCTCTCCCTCATAGAAGACTACGTTTTGCGGAGCCCCTTCGGGGAAGGCTTGAAGGGTTTTGACGAGCCAATGATGCTGCCTCACTTTGATTTTGCTGACGACTGGTTCGATGATCTGCACGGCAGCATCGACCTCTTCAGCTTCCAAGTTGGTGCTTGTGAAAAGGAGAAAAAGCAAACAAAAGAATAATCGCATATAAATCACATTAATTTGGAACGTTATACCACGCGCGGCCCAAAATAGTAAATTTGGGCAATGCGAAAGCTCCCGCGGTTGAACGATCGCAAGTTGCTCCATATTAAAAATATGGAGCAACTTGCGATCATTCAACCCCGGGGCTTTGGCAAAGCCGAAATTTGCTATTTTGGGCCGCGCGTGGTATATAACCATAATGCTTCGATAAAGAGATAATCTTCTCATAGAGATCGGATGGAAGTTCATGTTTTAAATCGTCCCAGGTCAGGTGCAAGGCACCATTTCGATGATTGATATTTTTTGGGATTTCCTGCAAAAAGGAGGAATCAAACGAAAAATCTAATAGCATTCCTAGCTCAGGCAAGACTTGATCAATATCTTCGACTCGATAAGTGATTTCTGCTATCTCTTCCGTTTTCAAATTCCAGTAATACCAATACTTAGCGCTTTTGACCAAAAGGGAGTCCTTCCGATCAATTTCAGGAATATGCTGGCAAATAAAATTCCAAGAATTAGTTTCACAAACATAAACGGAAGCAATCGTAAGCAGGGGATCCCTCACCTGATGGAAGATGTGTTTAAATTTATAGCAGTTGACAGGAGGCCCCCAAGGAGACCGCTGATACTTTACAGCCATCGTCCAACAAGATATGCCATCCCTTCCCATCTTCTCATGCTGGATATCAAGACCGCATTCAGAAAATAGCAGCGCTGTATAGCGAGTTCCACTTCGGGCACAACCGGTAACTAATAGGAACTTTTCTTCTTCCTCTATCTCTAAAGCAAAAAGATTTCCCATAATCAATAGATAAATAAAAAGAAATCGCATATCAAAAACCTCAAATATGAAAAAAGACTATCTTATCAAGATTTTTGAATAAAGAAAAACGGAAAAATTTGGGCGTGTTAAAAATCAGACGCAAAGGCAAAGGCGCAAAGACGCAAAGAAAGGACAAAATTTAATTTTTTATTTTATTTACCACTGAGAACACTGAGATGGTATGAGATAGGGAGAGGATAGATATTAGATTAATCCTTCTCAATGTTCTCATATCTTCTCACTGATCTCAGTGTTCTCAGTGGTAAATAAAATAAAAAATTAATTTTTGTCCTTTCTTTGCGTCTTTGCGTCTTTGCGTCTAATTTAGCTTGGACTACGAGACTCTGGACTTTTTACAGGTACTCATTTGCGTGATGAGCCAAAATTTGGTATAGTGCGCTATACCATCATCTAGTTAAAATTATCCATTTTGGCTTGCGCGAAAACTCCCGGGGCTGCAAGATCGTAAATAGGTCAATATTAAGTCAATATGGACCTATTTACGATCTTGCAGCCCCGGGAGTTTTGGCGCAGCCAAAATGGATAATTTTAACTAGATGCTGGTAAATGTTACACACCCATATCCAAAAAATTGAAGACCTGGCGGAAGAGTATCTCATACCCGATTTCAGCCAGGGTTTAGATTGGTTTAATTCCTCACCGCTATCGTTTCGAACTCATCTGAAAGGAAAGATCGTTGTCTTGCATTTTTGGACCTACTGTTCGATCAATTGCCTGCATGTGCTAGCAGATATTGATGCCCTGAAAATAAAATATGCAAATGCCCCTGTCACTTTCATCGGAGTCCATTCCCCAAAATTCGAGAATGAAAAGCAATCGCACAATGTCCGCCACGCCCTGCTACGCCATGAAATTCGGCATCCCGTTGTCAACGATCCTGAACACACCATGTGGCATCAGTTGGGAATCCGAAGCTGGCCAACCTTTGTGGTCGTGGGACCAAAAGGCAATATGTTATTTTCTGTATCGGGTGAAGGACACAGGGAAACCGCGGACACTTATATTAAGTCAATTTTAAGTTTCTACGAGCCATCTGAATTCAATGAAACACCCCTGCCCCTACCTCTAGAAGCCGATGAGTCATCCCTACTGCTTTACCCAGGCAAAGTGGCTATCGATAGCGAAGGCAAAAGACTCATGATTAGCGATTCCAATCACAATCGAATCCTCGTCACAACGCTCGAAGGTCAAATGCTGGAAGTGATCGGATCTGGTGAAAGAGGTTTTGCAGATGGTCCCTATAGCGAGGCAGCATTCTTCCATCCACAAGGTTTAGCCTATCATCGCGACACTCTCTATGTTGCAGACACTAGGAATCACGCCATAAGACGCATTGATCTTCTGACAAAGCAAGTCTCCACGATAGCTGGCAATGGTTGTCAAGGCAGAGACTATCGCGGAGGGCATGCAGGCAAAGACCAGGTTCTGAGTTCTCCCTGGGATCTGACCCTAGGTCCTCAAGGTGATCGCCTTTTTATTGCGATGGCGGGAACCCATCAAATCTGGATGCATGAGCTTTTCTCTGGACGCACGCGAACTTTCAGCGGATCGGGAGAAGAAAAGAATTTCAATAGCGATAATCTCCTCCTATCGGGGTGGGCTCAACCCTCAGGGATCACCTATGGGGATGACCATCTTTATATTGCCGATAGCGAAAGCAGCTCTGTGCGTACAATAGACCTCGCCGATCACAGCAGCGCCACACTAGCCGGCGGCGATAATCAAGACAGCGACAATCTCTTCTGTTATGGAGACAAGGATGGTCAAGGCAGCCAGGCAAGATTGCAGCGCCCCCTAGGGATAGCCTGGATATCTTCTCTGCGCAAAATCTTGATTGCCGATACCTATAACCACCGGCTCAAGCTGCTCGACCCAAAATCCAATACCATCACCTCATTCGCCGGCAATGGAACGCCAGGCTGCAAAGATGGTCCTCCCCACAACACCCAATTTGATGAACCTTCTGGCCTAGCCATAGATCCAGAGCACAATCGAGCATTTGTTGCCGACACAAACAATCATTGCATTCGATCGGTTGACCTCTCAAACCGTACTGTCACTACTCTTTCGATCAGGTAGATATGCTTCAAAAACAATGTGAGGGCGGCCTCCACTGGCTGGAATTCGAGCTTTTGGCCGAATTTAAAAACCTTACCCATGCCCTATTCTTGCGCACTGGAGGGGTCAGCCAGCCCCCTTTTCATAGCTTAAACTTCAGCTACGTGGTAGGAGATGCCAAACCCCATGTCGATGCCAACAGGCAAAAAGCCTCTCAGCTTTTGCATGTTCCCTTCGTCCCACTTCAGATGAGCCACAGCAAAATCGTCCATCGCGTCACCCACTACTCCGACAGAGAGTATCAAGGCGATGCCCTCACAACCTCTCAAGCCAATATGGGTTTGTTGATCACCCATGCCGATTGCCAAGCCGCTATTTTTTACGATCCGCAACACCACGCACTAGCCAATGTCCATTGCGGATGGCGCGGCAACGTACAGAATATCTATGCAGAAACTGTCCAGCATATGAAAGCTTGCTATTCCTCATCTCCTCAGGATCTGCTCGTCTGCATCTCCCCAAGCCTGGGCCCCGATGAAGCCGAATTCATCCATTATAAAACTGAACTGCCTGAGCCCTTTTGGGAATACCAATGCAAGCCCAACCACTTCAACTTGTGGGAAATCAGCAAAGCCCAACTCCTGGCCTGCGGCATCCTGCCCCACCATATCCAAATCGCTGAAATCAGCACCTTCGCCCACCCCGAGCACTATTTCTCCTTTCGCCGCGACAAAACCTGCGGCCGCAATGCCACTGTCGCAGTTCTTGGATAAGCCCGATCGCGAGCAAGGATAAAAAGAAAAGGGGAACAGGATATGCAGGATCGCACGCGGCAGGATAGGCAGGATTACCGGCTCTTAACCACAGCAATTATCAACCACAGAGCCCACAGAGAACACAGAGAGAGAAGAGTTTAATTACCACTGGCATTCTGATAATTAAATTTCTTCTCTCTCTGTGTTCTCTGTGGGCTCTGTGGTTGATAATTGCTGTGGTTAAGAGCCGGTAATCCTGCCTATCCTGCCGCGTGCGATCCTGCATATCCTGTTCCCCTTTTCTTTTTATCCTTGCTCGCGATCCGGCTTATCTCAAGTTAATGACATCTGATCGAGGATGGCTTTGGTGCTTTCGTAGGTGGTATGGCGGATGCTATTGATGCCGAGGCTTTTGGCGACTTCAACAAACATCGGCCTATCTTCAATGTAGGCTACTTCTTCGGGGGCAACTTGAGCGATATCAAGGGCCACCCGATAAATATCCAGGTCCGGTTTCCGGAAGTGAACAAAACAGGACACGATAAAAAAATCGACAAACTTCTTTAATCCAAAATTGGCGATCCGGTATTCGGTCAAGGCTCTTCCCTCATTGCTCACCACAGCTATCTTGAGGCCATATTGCTTTTTCAATGATGCGATATAATCGATCATTTGCTGGTAGGGCTGTGTTCTCGAAAACATGAATTCCTTAAATTCATCCATGGAAAAAGAGCGCGGCTTATAAAACACAATTTCCTGTAAGTAATTGTCCAGGCTCATCTTCCCGACTTCATAAGTATCGAATGTCAAGTGATGCCGGTCATCCATTTCCGCTTGATCTAACTGAAACTTTTCCGCCGCAGCCTTGCGGCCCGCTCGATCCCATCCATTTGTCAGCAGCACTCCCCCTATATCCAAAAATAGCGTTGTGATCTTTGTCATTGCTCTGCTCCTTTTTTTTGCATCATGATCCCATAGACAGCTGCTCCGATTACGCCTGCATTTGTCGTCAATTGGGCTTGTTTGATCTCCAGCTGCTTTGTTGCTAATGCCAATGCCCTCTTTTTGATTTCTTGGCTAACAGGGTTTATCAGATAGGGCATTCCCTTGATAATGCCGCCGCCAAATATGAGGAGGCGAGGGTTCAACGCATTGACTACACTCATGGAACCTGCCGCTAAAGCTTCGATTACATCCTCTACAATGCGTTTTGCCAAAGGATTGCCCTTTTCGTAAGCCTCACTCAAATGACGTGGAGTGATTTGATTGATATCTCCGCCTGCACTATCTAGGATGGCTTTTCCATTGATTGGATCTTTTTGAACTAATTCTTGTGTCCTTTTGGTTATTGCCCATCCTGACGCATATGCCTCGAAACAGCCCCGATTTCCACAGTGGCATTCGCGGCCTCCGATGGCAATTGTCATATGTCCGATTTCGCCTGCGCAATTGGTATCGCCTGTCACCACACGACCTTGGTTGACAATACCCCCTCCGATGCCCGTCCCAACAAAGATGCATACCAAATCCTGATACCCGTTGCCTTCTCCCAAAATCCATTCTCCATATGTTGCTGCCCGAACATCATTCGTCACAGCAATGGGGAGGGAAAGCGCTCTTTGCAGTTCTTCGCGAAAGGGAACTTGTTTCCAGAGCAAATTGGGTGCGAAAATGACAGAGCCCGTTGAGCCATCAATTTGACCAGGAAGACCCACTCCCACTGCCAATGGATCGCAAGCCTCATTTTTTATTAATTCTCTAGTATTGCTCACAATTTGTTCTAAAACAGCTTGAAATCCCCCTTGAACATTTGTAGGAACAAGCTTGTGTGCACGAATATTGCCAGATGGATCGACAACGCCGATATCGAGTTTAGTCCCGCCAAGATCAACGCCTATCGCATAGTCTTTCTTCATGATTTTACCAAAGAGACTTGTTGTAAAGCGACTGTGATCAAGGTTCCGAGGTCGACATCCTCTGGTAAATCACTTAGGGTTTTCTTGATAGCCTTCTGAGCAGTCATTTGATTATAGCCTAAATTAATGAGAGCGCTCATCGCATCCAGAACCTTTTGGCTCTTCGAATTTTGTTGTAAGGGTATAGAATACCCAGAAGGATTAGGAAACATGGCCAATTTGTCCCGCAATTCGATGATCAACCGTTCCGCCGTCTTTTTACCGATTCCTGGCACCCGGCATAATGTTGCAATTTCATGATTTCCGATCGCTACATGCAATTCCGGCAAAGCCATATGTCCGATGAGGCTCAGTGCCAGTTTAGGGCCAATGCCGGAAACCCCCATCAACGCTTCGAACATCTCTCGCTCCTGTTCTAATACAAAGCCATAGAGGGCCTGAGAATTCTCTCGGATGACGAAAGAGGTATGCAGCAAAATCTCTTCCCCGATTTGAGGAAGCTTTGAAAAAAGGCTGGCAGGAATGAGGATTTTATAGCCGATTCCCCCGGCTTCCACAGTGACACTCACGACAGAGACAAAAACCAAATTCCCTTTGATGTAATGATACATATAACCTCTTAGATTTCTTGGCGCATAAAGCTTACGTGATGTGATGCTTGGGCATGGCAAATGGCCAGAGCCAGAGCGTCGGCGGCATCTTCAGGCGAAGGCGGCCTGGGTAAATGTAAAAGCCTTTGAACCATGCCTTGAACTTGTCCTTTGCTTGCCCTTCCATTGCCTACAACGGCCATTTTTGACTTCGTAGGCGAATACTCAAACACTGCAATGCCATGCCTTTTGGCTGCTACGATTGCCACTCCGCGCGCCATCCCAAGCTTGATAGCGCTCTGGATATTTTTCTGCACAAACTGAGTTTCTACAACTAACGCTTCTGGACGATATTTAAGCAACAGCTCGTCAATGCCATTGAAAATGATCAAATAGCGATCGCTTAACTTCTCCTCGCTTGGCGGCCTGATACATCCATAATCCAAAGCTTGGTAGCCATTTCCATCCAGAAGAATCAATCCATAACCGGTCACGCGCGTCCCCGGATCGATCCCGATGATGACCACTTCCCTTTTTTCCATGCACCGCCTCATTCAAACAGGGAATTCTTAGCTTTAACATGATGCTGGGGCACTTCAAAAAGGTTTTGCGTCGTTCTGCGCTGTTCTGGCAGTGGTTCTTCCTTAACGGAAACCTCTTCCATGATTCTATGGGGAGTTTTTTGCGGCACTGGTGAATGGATCATGGGCCCTTGAGCGATCCCTACAAAATTGCCGACATTAGACAATAGGGATTGCAATTGGTGGTACTTCTCTTCAAATCCCTTGAGTTCTTTATTGCGAAATTCAGTCTCCTGCCATTTTTCATACACCGAGAAATATTTCGCCTCCCATTTTGCCATTTGGCTTTCGATGGATTTTAAGCTCTCGTTCAATTGTTCTTGCAAGCGTTTTTCGTGCTGCGATTGATTCTCCAAGGCATTTTGCATGTCGTGGATTTTTCCTGTCGCATGCGCCAGATTTTGTTCCAGATCTTGAACGTGTTTTTTTTGTTCTTCCAGTTGTTCCGTCATCAGGGTTGTTTCCTTTACTTTTTTCCCTAGATGCTGCTGTGCGACCTTCAATCTCTGTTCCTGTTCATTCCGATCGCTATATCCAGAATGAAGTTCCTCTTCTAATTGCTGCTTTTCTTTAAAGTGGAGTTCTATTTTCTGATTTAAAATCTCTACTTCTTTGGCATGCTGGGAGTCAGCCTGATGCCTTTCTTCTTTTAATCTTTCGATGATTTGATTTGTCTCAAGAAGAGCCTCATCGCGATAAGCTAACGTTTGTTGGATTTCCGCCACTCGGGCTTTCAGAATGTCAAATTGTCCGTAAAGAAGCTTCAATTCCTCCTCAGCCTCTTGGCGTCCTGTTTGCTCCAGACTAAGCCTGCTGGCCATCTCTTCATGATTTTTCTTTTCAGAGCTTAACTCCTCAGACAGAGAATCTATCTTATTAAGGGCCTCTTGAAATTTGGCTTGCAACTGATTGGTTTCCAGTTCCCCTGCTTCGGCCTTTTCCCGCAAAAACCGGACAGCCCGCTCCAATTGCTGAATGTGCTGGGTATTTTCTTCAATCTGCTTTTCCAGCTTCTGCTTATCCTCTTCTACGCTTCTCCATTTTGCGTTTAGCTCTTCGAGATCCCTCTGTAGCTGCTGCTTCAGTTCATTCCCTTTTTTATAGCTATATTCAAATTGCTGCAGCTCCTGGATTTTGCGCTCTTTGTCTTTTAGTTGGGCGGTGACCTTTTCCAGGCTCTGTTTCTGACGAGCCATTTGTTCCCGATATTCTCTGATAGCCGTCGGTTCATCTTTGTGTGTTTCTGTCAGCTTTTCCAATGCCTCGGCCAAGCTTTGTTTATAGTTCAAGGCCTCTTGCTGAACTTCTTCGAGCTTCCTCTGGAGGATTTCCTGTTGACCATCCCTGCGCGGCTGGAATTCCCTTTCTGGAAGTTCCCGCAACTGCTGCTGCAATTCTTTCACCTTTTTCTTTTCAATGAACAGATTGTGCAAAATCTGCTGGATCTCTTCTTCAGTGTAAGCCGTTTTACTCAAGGGAAAAAGCCTCCTAGTTTCTATCTTGCTACTTTAAGGCATTAGCTAGGAGAAGATCAATCTAAAAGAGCGAAGAGCATTTCTCTTTTGAAATTTCTATTTCTACATTATAATCTGAGGTTTACTTCGATGAAGACCAAGGATCTTTCATGTTTGAGCCCAAAAATATCATCGTCCGCATGCCGAATTGGCTGGGAGACACCGTAATGGCTACACCCATTTTGGCAGATTTGCGGAGGCATTGGGAAAAAGCCTTCATTACTGCCATGTGCCAAGCCAATGTCGCCCCTCTTCTAACAGAAGATCCCCATCTCAATGAGGTTTATAGCTTTAAACGCCCGAGCGGTTGGATCCATCGCAGCCAACACCTGGAAATTATCGATACGATCCGCAAAGGAGAATATGATCTAGGGATCCTGCTAACCAACTCCTTTTCCTCGGCTTGGTGGTTTTGGCGCGGCCGTGTCAAAAATAAGATCGGCTATGCCGATAATTTCAGAAGCTTTCTACTCGATAAGGCCATTGCCTATCCGCCTGATCTGGAGAAGCAACACCTCGTCCTCACTTATAAGCACTTATTGACGCCGCTCGGGATTTCGATTTCCGATGCGTCGCCAAAGCTCTATCTCTCTAAGGAAGAAGTAGATAATGCCCACCACTTTTTAAAATTGCTCAACATCGATCCCGAAAAAAATATCATTGTCGGCATTAATCCTGGCGCCGCCTATGGTTCTGCCAAATGCTGGCTGCCAGAACGCTACAAGGAAGTGACGCAAAAACTGCTTGATAATCCCAAGATCTCCATCCTCTATTTTGGGGATAATGCCGGAGCCCCTCTCGTCCATGATATCTGTGCTCAATTGCCAACGGAAAGGGTGGTTAACTTGGCTGGAAAGACCACCTTGAGGGAACTGATGGCCCTCATCCACTGCTGCTCCATTTTCCTAACGAATGATAGCGGACCCATGCACATTGCCGCCGCATTGGGCCGCCCGCTGCTAGCTCTCTTTGGTTCCACCAATGAGGTTAAAACAGGCCCTTATCATACTGGAAAGGTGATTCACAAGCATGTCGAATGCTCACCCTGTTACAAGAGGGTCTGCCCTATTGACTTTCGCTGCATGAAACGCATCGAAGTCGATGAGGTCTATCAGGAGCTCCAGAAAATGATTCAAAACCTGTGAGAGTGGACCTGTGGATTACTTTACAGCCCTGAAAAAACTGCGCGCCATCCGCCAGGAACACCTTCTTATCCTTTGGAATAAACTCACCGAACAACAGCAAAACAAACTCCTCAAGCAAATCCAGAAAATCGATTTGCACCTCTTTATAGAGCAGCAAAACATTCTTGCGGATAGAGGCAAAGCCGCTCCGCTAAAAATCTCTCCTTTTATTGACTTTGCCTATGCCGGAGGAAGTCCAGAAGATATTCAAGATGGCCGCAGGTTGATCGAGCAGGGGATGGTAGGCTGCTTGGTTGTAGCAGGAGGGCAGGGCTCCCGGCTTCGCTTCGAAGGCCCCAAAGGAATGTTTCCAGTGACGTTGATAAAGAAGAAATCGCTCTTTCAACTCACCGCGGAAAGAGTTGCCGCTGCAAGCAAACTGGCTAAAAGGCATTTGCCGCTGGCCATTATGACTTCGCCGCTCAATCACGATCAAAGCGTCAGATTCTTTGAAGAGCACCATTACTTTGGGCTCCATAAGGACCAGGTGAGCTTTTTTCATCAGGAAATGCTTCCCCTCCTCAATAACAAAGGCAATTCCTTTTTGGAAAATCTGGATACGATTGCTGAAGGCCCTGATGGAAATGGCTCATCGCTTCACCATTTTGTGAAATCGGGAATATGGCATCGTTGGCAAACTGCTGGAATTGAATACGTGAATTTTATCCTCATCGATAACGCCCTTGCCGATCCCTACGATGCGGAATTGGCCGGATTTCACCACCGCAGGGAAGCCGACGTCACTGTGAAATGCACGGAAAGAAACCATCCCAGTGAAAGCGTCGGCTTGTTAGCAAAAATTGAGGATAAAATTGCCGTAGTAGAATATTCAGAATTTCCTAAGGAGGAACGGGAATCGGAGGAGTATCAATGTGTCAACATGAGCCTCTTTTGCCTCTCGATGGATTTTATCAAGGACCTGGAAGGTTATCATCTTCCTCTCCATCTTGCCCATAAAATCTCGAAAGTAATGGACGACCATGGGGTGTTCCACCACCCGGACCATCCCAATGCGTGGAAATTCGAGAAGTTTATCTTCGACATCTTGCCTGCTACAGATAGAGTGGAGGCCCTCTTTTATCCTCGCTCCAAAAGTTTCGCCCCTCTTAAAAATCTCAAAGGAGAAGATTCTATCGAAACTGTCCAAGCGGCCCTCTTAAAAAGGGACAAGGAAATCATTCATACCATCACAGGCTTGGAAGCTCCCAAGCATGATTTCGAACTGTCTCCTGAATTTTATTATCCGACTGAAGACCTTCTCCGTAAATGGCTAGGCAAACGCCCTCCAGATACCCCCTACATTGAACCATAATTGCTAATTAGATGTGCATACCAATGGCCGCTCGATTTGATTGTGCGTTTTAAAGTGGCATAATCTACGTATATAATTCCAAATCTTTTAGAGTAGCCTTCAGCCCATTCGAAATTGTCGAGAAGAGACCAGACAAAATAGCCTGTCAAAGGGATTTTCTCGCGGATTAGCTTTTGCACTTCCTGAAGATGTGCCTGAATGTATTCGATGCGACTTGGATCGTGTACTTTGCCTGAATCGTCTAATTGATCGTCCAGTGCTGTACCATTTTCTGTGATGAGGATTTCCTTCGGATGGTAGTGCTTCCAGATCTTCTCCACCACTTGACTGAGACCCTCCGGATGAAAATCCCATAGGATAGAATGAGGATTAGGAACATGGGGTTTGAATGCAACCTCGACTGTGTGATCCTTCTTTCTACCGCTTACCACTGTTCGCGTATAGTAATTAATCCCCAGAAAATCAAAAGGCTGACTGATCAGAGAAAGATCTCCCTTTTGAACATATCGCGATAGAATCGGTTTGTCTTGAAGGACACTGTCAGGATATTTGCCCTTGAAAAGAGCCTCTAAAAAGAAACCATATCCGCGATCCCAGTGCAGATTAGCAGCCTCTTGGTCCATCCTTGCATCGGGATTTTGGGGAAGGACTGCACTCATATTCAAGGCAATTCCGATCTTTCCCTCCCATTTCCGGGACGCCAAGGCGCGCATCGCCTGCAGAGCCATCCCATGGGAAAGCAGCAAATGATGTCCTGCAATTGCTCCCCCAGCTGGATCGACAATGCCAGGGGCATGAACTCCAAATTGATAACCAGCAAAGGCAGCGACTCCCGGCTCATTATGGGTAATCCAAAGCTTGACTCGGTCGCTATAATGGGCAAAAGCGATAGAGGCATACTCGACAAAGGCTTCGACTGTTTCCCTCGAAAGCCATCCTCCCCTCTCTTGCAAAACCTGCGGCAAATCCCAATGATAGAGGGTGACCATCGGCTGAATGCCCTGCTTCAGCAATTCATCTATCAGTTTATCGTAAAAGGCGAGTCCTTTGGGATTTGGCTTTCCTCCTCCTTGAGGCAAAATGCGCGGCCAAGCCAAAGAAAACCGATAGGCCCCAAGTCCTAAAGAGGTCATAAGGTCTATGTCTTCTTTCCAGAGTCGGTAATGGTCTGCTGCCACTTCACCAGTATCTCCATTGAGAACTTTACCGGGTTGGCGACAAAAGACATCCCAAATCGAATCGGTGCGTCCATCAAATGATACCCCGCCTTCAATCTGGTAGGAAGATGTCGCTGCTCCCCATAAAAATGTAGAAGGAAATCCGTTAACCAAAACCATTTGTACCCAATTTACAGGATATAAGATTACGGGACCGCAAGCAAGGATAAAAATTTAAGGATAATAAGAAAGGGGAACAGGATATGTAGGATCGCACGCGGCAGGATAGGCAGGATTACGGGCTCTTGACCACAACCAATTAAACGCAAAGGCGCAAATGGCGCAAAGACGCAAAGAAGCGCAAAGAAAGGAAGAATTTAAAATGTTATACGACCTTAAATCTTTCTCCCTTCTTTGCGCTTCTTTGCGTCTTTGCGCCCATAGTTTTACCCATAAGTCTTGCTTGAAAAAATAATTTGAGTATGCTCTACGCTTTTGAAATTAAACCGGAGCATGTATCATGGCAGTCTGCAATTGGGTGGAAAATGAAATGGGAAACATAAACACAGGAGATAAACGACTAGATAAGCGTATTATGCGTGTCACAGAAACAGTTATGAACAAACCAGACATGTCATTTACTCAACAGTTTCAGTCAACGGCAGAATTAAAAGCTTGTTATCGGCTTTTTGATTCTGATCTGATTAGCTCGGAGATCATTTTAGAGCCTCATTTTGCAAAAACAATAGAACGCGCTCAAGCGTATACAGTGGTTGTAATAGCAAGTGATTCGACATCCCTTAACTATACTACAAGAGTATCCAATCCTGACTCTGGATATATTTCAAGCAATAATGCTCAAGGCTTTTTGATGCATGCTTCATTAGCTACTACGCTAGATCGACAACCTCTTGGTGTTGTGGGTGCCAAATTTTGGGCAAGAGCTAAAGAAAAGCCTGAAAAAAGAATACATCGAGATTATCTCCCACTTGAAGAAAAAGAAAGTTACAAGTGGATTGAAAGTTATTTGATTGCGAATGAGATCGCTAGCAAATGTCCAAATAGCCAAATAATTAATGTAGCAGACCGAGAAGCAGATTTAATTGAACTCTGGGAAGAAGCTATCAGGGCGCAAGAGACAGGCTACGCTGCACACTTAGTAGTGCGATGTAACCACAATCGAGCTGTTATTCCCACAGAGGAGAATAAGAACGTAAAATTATTCGAATTTGGAAAAGCAGCTCCAGTGATAGGATGTTGCGAATTTGAATTGAAAGATCGCGCCACACACAGTGTAATCAGAACGGTCAAACAAAACATCCGAGCATCTACTGTGTGCATTTGTCCAGCCTATCGTTCTGGAGTAGAAAGACGACAAGTGACTTTGAATCTCGTATTTATGGAGGAGATTGATCCTCCTGAAGGGATCGAACCGATCCACTGGTATTTGCTAACTACTCTGCCTATTCAGAACATTGAAGATGTCCAAAAGATAATACAAGCTTACTTGTCCAGGTGGGATATAGAAGTCCTTTTTAGGACATTCAAAACAGGTTGCAAGGTAGAGGAACGTTCTCTAAGAAAAGCAGAACGATTATACCCAATGTTTGCCTTATTTTTGATAGTTGCATGGAGGATCAATAGTTTATCGAGGATCAGCAGAACGAATCCAGAACTACCCTGCACTGTAATATTTTCTGAAGAAGAATGGCGAGGGGCGGTTTTAGCTATAAAGAAAGGTATTATTCCACCAGATCATCCTATTCCTACGATCCGGGAAATGATGATCATGGTTGCTAGATTAGGTGGATATTTAAATAGAAAAAGTGATCCAGAACCTGGTGCTAAGGTAATTTGGAGAGGACTTGAATACCTAAGAATCTTTGTAGATGCACTGGACGTTGCATTAGTATTAATGAATACGCAAAGCAAATTTTCTGTCAAAAAAAGTTATGGGTAAAACTATGTTTGCGCCTTTGCGTCTAATAGGGTTGTGGTCAAGAGCCCGTAATCCTGCCTATCCTGCCG
Source organism: uncultured Parachlamydiaceae bacterium (assembly GCA_963801335.1). Lineage (GTDB taxonomy): Bacteria > Chlamydiota > Chlamydiia > Chlamydiales > Parachlamydiaceae > CAWDEQ01. The sequence goes on from CAWDEQ010000001.1 coordinate 807,765, forward strand.
CTTGCGATCTTGCATATCCTGTTCCTCCTTCTTCACATCTATCCGGTTCCCCTTTTTTCTTTCCTATTAATCTTGTCGTACTTCGGAAGCGGTTTTATCGATCTTTCCCCTTACATGTCGGCTGGAGTTAGGCGCTATCAACTAATTGCAACAAATCTACTTGCTCTTTTCCCTGCGGGCATATCCGACGCTCTGTTGATTACTTCGGGAAATGTCGTTGCTGGAGTTAACGTAACACCAAGCAGTTTAGGCACTGTTCAAATTGTGAGTCGCAATCCCTTTTATGATCCACTCATCAACTTTAATCAGTATACAGATGGATCCTACACGACACCTGGCACTGATGCTTATAAAGCAGTTTCATTTTATAAAATAATGCAAACTGTCGCAGCTGATAATGGAGGCACAGTCCTTTATCCTCCTCCAATAGACTATACAAGCGATGAAGCGCTATTTAATGATGCTCTCAATACCAATACCATTACCTACCATTCCTCCGGAACGTGCCGCATGTCAACATCGTCTGTTGATGGGGTCGTTGATTCTAGATTACATGTTTTTGGAGTAAAGGATTTGATGGTAGTAAGCAATTCCGTTGCGCCTGTTATAGAGGATGGAAATACTGCTTATCAAGCCTTTGTCATAGGGCTTGAAGCTGCACGCATCCTAGGAGTGACTGACTAAAGGACAATGGTCCTTCAGCTATTCCCGCTGAATCCAAGGCTCCTCCTTACTTGTGTGTTTTGTGGTTAAAACACTTTGTAAGAGAGGAGACTTTTTATTTTTGACCCTCCATGGAAACTTTGCCAATAAATCGAAATCGTGTATCCTTAAGAGTTAATATTTTATGGTGCTTTTATGAAGATCGGGTACTTGGGAGCAGGTAGCTGGGGCTTTTGTTTAGCAAGTCTTTTAGCTTCAAAAGGCTATGACGTCATTTCCTGGACAAAAGACGAAAACCTTGCTAACCAGCTTAACGAAACGAGGGAACATCCCTATCTTCCCGGCCATAAATTCCATGGCAAGATCCGCTTTACGACAAATCTCAAAGAAGTCCTTGCCCATCAGGATCTGCTCGTTGAATCCGTGACTTCAGCTGGCATTCGTCCCGTCTTTGAGAAGGTAAAACATGTGATGATTCCCAAATGCCCCATTGTCATCACCTCCAAAGGCATCGAACAAGACTCAGGCTTAATCCTTTCCGATGTCGTCATCGAAGTTTTAGGCGAAGGGGTAAGACCGATGGTAGGATTCCTCAGCGGACCTAGCTTTGCACAAGAAGTGATACGCGGCCTTCCTACATCGGTGGTCGGTTCGGCTTATTCGCTTGAGGCGATGATGGATATCTGTGAAACGTTCACGACGGACACATTTAGGGTCTATCCCAACTCCGATATCCATGGCGTTGCCTATGGAGGAGCTTTAAAAAACATATTAGCTATAGCTTGCGGCATCGCAGAGGGACTCGGACTTGGCTATAGCACCAAAGCTGCCATCATTACCCGGGGACTCCATGAAATTCGCAAGCTTGCCGTCGCGCGAGGCTGCAAAGCCGAAACCCTGAATGGACTTTCAGGTTTAGGTGATATCTGCCTAACGTGCAGTTCGATGATTAGCCGCAATTACCGCTTCGGTTATCTCTTAACCCAAGGCATGAATACCAAAAAAGCCCAAGAAAAAATTGAAATGGTCGTTGAAGGCGTCTATACCTGTGTTTCCGCATTGCAGTTAAGCAGGCAATTAGAAGTTGAAATGCCCATCAGCGAAACGGTTTATGCGATTATCTATGAGGGCATGCAGCCGCAAGATGCTGTAAAAATGCTGATGCAAAGAACAATAAAAGAAGAACACCTTTAGTGTGTGATCAAAAACTTCAAACGGTGTATAATAAGTTTTTGAACACACTTTTAGGAAAAACCCATGAAAGTCGTTTCCTCACAGCAAATGAGCTATATCGAATCTCTCGCCTACCGAGACGGAGCCTCCGAATCGGAATTTATGGAAGAAGCAGGGACAGGCGTTGCCCTTGTCGTGCATGAATTCGTCGAACGAAATGATTTGGATAAACATGCTGTTCTCCTTTGCGGCAAAGGAAACAATGCTGGAGATGCCTACGTGGCAGGATCCCACCTCTTGAAGTTGGGCTATGATGTCATCGCCTTGCAGCTGACGCCCATCTCTCAATGCAGCCCCTTATGCCAGGGCAACCATCACCGCTTTTTAGCTGAAGGAGGCCTCTTTCGAGAGATTAACTCCATCGAAGAGCTCGCCATTCCCATGCATGGCGTCATCGTCGATGGCATTTTTGGGACAGGTTTTCATGGAAAAGTGGAAGAACCTTATGCCTCAATCATTGATTTAGCAAATAACTCCCACGTACCCATTATAGCTGTGGATATTCCTTCAGGTCTGAATGGCTCTACTGGACAAGCAGAAGGCCCCGTCATCCAGGCTGCTGAAACCGCATTCTTAGGGCTCCCTAAAACGGGTTTTTTCTTGCGAGAGGGCTGGAACACGGTAGGGAAACTTCGCTATGTCGATTTTGGCCTCGGATCTAGCTATGTCGAAGAATCAGAAGCCGACATGATCATGGTCGATCCCGATTTCGCCAAACCCCTCTTCCCTCGCGTTAAGCGGAATAGGAACAAATATTCTCGAGGACTTGTCGTGGGGTTAGCCGGAAGCCCGAGCATGCCTGGGGCAGCAGCGCTGGCGACTTGGTCTGCGCTTGCTGGAGGAGCCGGCATCGTGCGCCTCCTGTTCCCTGATGGGATGCAAGCTGAATTGTCGTCTACCCCTTATGAGATCATTAAAATCGCCTATCGCCAAGATGACCTCGATATGGTTGTCGAAACCCTCAATAAAGCATCGGCGGCCTTTATCGGTCCTGGCATAGGCAGAGACTCAAGAGCTCGGAAAGTCCTGGATTACGTGTTGCCGCGCATTGAAAAACCCTGTGTCATTGATGCAGACGCCTTGACGCTTCTAGCCGAAAAAATGGTACCCCTCCCTAAGCAGGCCATCCTTACCCCTCATCAAGGAGAGATGGAGAGGCTTCTAGGAGTAACTTCGCATCAGGTCCTCAGCCATGAATTCCTTGCCACCTGCCAAAAATATGCAGAAGATAACAACATTACCCTCATAGTTAAAGGGGGCCCTTCATTTATTTTTCAAGCCGATCAGATGATCCACGTCAACTCATCGGGCGATCCTGCCATGGCCACGGCAGGAAGCGGAGACGTGCTTACGGGCCTCTTATCAGCCTTGCTAGCGCAAGGCCTAACGCCCCATGATGCAGCCATTTTGGGAGTCTTTTTACATGGATTGGCCGGGGAACATGCGGCCGTTGAGCTTACCCCTAATTGCGTCGTCGCTTCGGACATTTTGTATCACTTTCCCGATGCCTTTAAGCTAAAATTGTTATGAAATTCTCCATCATTACCAGGCCTACACAAGCCATCTGGGGAGGAGACCTCAAAGCCTTGTATAGCCTTAAGGAGGGTATGGAAAAGCTCCACCATGAAGTGGTTCTGATTCCCACCGCGGAAGAATGCCCTGCAGAATGTGATTTTGTCTTCCTCACCAACACCTGCCTGGACCTCACGGAAAATTATCGCTACCTCATGAAGAAGAAGAAAAGATATGGGATCATCTGTTTTCACGAAGATTTTGAGCGTTATTTGAGGTATGCCTATGGAATGCATACCTATATTCAAAATTGCTTGAGATTCTCTTCTGGTCCAATCTTGAATGATTGCCTTCAACGGCTAGAGGATAATCCCGAAATTATCCGCTGGCATTCCAGAGCCTACATCGACAGCCGGCGCAATGCACAAGTGATGCGCGACGCGGAATTTTGCGTAGCCAATTCTCATTTTGAAGCGCAAACGATCAAAAGAGACTGTCCGGAAGCCACCATTAAAGTCATCTATTGGGCTCCAGGAATAACTACCGAATGGGACCAAAACGCTGAGTTCCTTGATTTTGCCAAGCTGAAAAAGGGACACTATCTTCTACAAGTGGGACGCTTAGAGCTAAGAAAAAATCAACTGTCGACCCTGATCGCTTGCAAAGAGATCGAACTTCCCCTTGTTTTCATTGCCACAAAAGCAGAAACGCAAGAATATGAGAAGACATTCATCGAATTAGCCCAAAGAATCCGCAAGCATCCAACGATTCTTGTCACGGATCACTTGCCAAACCAAACGTTCGGAAATTTAAACATCATCCAAATGCCAAACGGACAAAGATTATCTACAAGATGTCTCCAATCAGCTTATCAAAATGCAAGGATGCACATTCATCCAGCTTTTTATGAGCTGCCAGGTTATACCTATTTGGAATCGGTCTTTTGTCATACACCTACTCTAGCGACTCGCTGGGCTAGCATCGCAGAATATCTCTCATTGAATGGGACATCCCCTTATGTACAAGGGCTCGTCGACTATGCCGTCCCTTATCACATCAGGGACCTGCGTCAAAAAACTCTGAGTCTAATCTATGCTAAACCTCCAAAAAAAGAGTCTCTCCACATTTTCCAAAGAACATCCCTAGATGTAGCTAAAGAATTGATTGAAAAAGTCTATGAAACTCTGATTCGATGAAAGCGTGGGTAAAATGGCTTTGATAACGAGCTTTTCCGGCATCGGAAAGGGTATTTCTGTAAGCCTTATCGCTAACAATCCTGTTGATAGTGTTTGCCGCGCCTTCATGATCCGCCTCATTCATATAGGCAATGGCATCCCCTCCGGTATAGGGAAGAGCCGTTGCCCGATTAGCAAGAACCGGAAGGCCTAAGGCCATCGCTTCGACCATGGAAACACAATAACCTTCATGCTTGCTAGGGATTAATAGAAGATCCGAATGCATATAGATGGCTTTAAGCTTATTTTGAGGGATCTTTCCAGTAAAAGTCACCTGTTTGCGAATCCCCAGCTCCTTTCCTAAAGATTGAAGAGATCGATAATAGGCCGCAAGATCGCAACTGCCAACGATCATCAATCGAGCAGCCCGGTCATATTTTCTCTGATACTCAGCAAAAATTCTCAATCCGGCTTCTATATTTTTATTTGGAACGACCCTCCCTATGATGGAGATGTGCAAAGCCTTTTCCCTATTGCGTGGAATGATAAAATTGTCAGGTGCGATTTCTGCAAATTGCTCAATTTGATTAAAAGGATAGAGAACGGAAAAGGAGATCGGTTTTAGCTTCCGCAACTCTATTCCATTAAATTCTGAAGCGGCCCAAAAAACGCACTCTTTGATTTCCAACATCTTCTTATTCATTGTTAGGCCCTGGATACATGCTTGCCTAATCACGGGATAATTTTCATAGAATTCAGGAGGGGTAATATTATGGTATTTCACAACCTTGCGGCAGTTCAACTTGAGCAAAAGATCGAGGGCTCTTTCAAAATAGATTCCATGGTGATAAATCAAGACATCGTGAGGTTCTGTCAAAAATAGGTCGGCATGCCTGCAAGGATAAGCTTTGGTGTTTGGCATTCTCGCATGGTCGGCAAACAGGTAAGCATCTATCCCCTTTTTCTTTAAGGATGTGTACATCCCCATCACATCATGGCTGATGGCATCGCCCAAAATCAATGCAGGAGTTAAAATTCCAACTCTCATTCAAACTTCTATTTTTGTTCAGCGATTCCCGCTGGATCATAAGTACGACTAGATAAGTGAGATAGAAAAAGGGGAACAGGATAGACAGGATCGCAAGCGGCAGGATAGGCAGGATTACGGGCTCTTAACCACAGCAAAATTCTGTTGTGGTTAAGAGCCCGTAATCCTGCCTATCCTGCCGCTTGCGATCCTGTCTATCCTGTTCCCCTTTTTCTATCTTACTTATCTTGTTTTCTTTGATTGATGCATATCCTGTTCGCCATGTTACTTTTAGACTCAGCGGGAATCGCTGATTTTTGTTGCGATATTTGATTATACACAGCTACTATTTTTCCTATGATAAAACTTCTATTCTATCCCCTTCATCTGTTGAAAAACAATCAAATGAATCAAGAATTTCGGCAGATCCATCCAGACTTTCCTTGGCCATCAAACAGGCTCATGTTCGATCTGTATGGACATGTGCATTACCCCTATTATCATTTGTCAGGCATGGAAGATGCCGGCCTCATAGCTAAAATGATCATAAAGCATGGAATAAACAAGCCGATTAAAATTTTAGAGTGGGGATGCGGCACAGGCAGAGTGCTTTGCCATCTCCAAGACTATTTTTCCACATATCCTCTCGATTTATTCGGCACAGACTGCAATCGAAAATCGATTGCATGGTGCCGGACACATTTGCCTGGCATCGCATTTTCGTTAAACAAACGCGCTTTTTCCTATCCGGATGCATTTTTTGATGTTATTTATAGTCTCGTATCCAACAACAGACAAATCGCATGGTGCAAGGAGCTAAAGCGAGTTTTAAAGAAAAATGGCCTTCTGATTATAGGTACTGAAAACACAAAGGAGCCCCCTTTGTTGCTCAAAGGATGGAATATTTTAGACCATCTCGATACCACTAGCGATAAATATTGCAAACAAGATCTGTGGATTGCTCAGAAACTCTGACCTTATCTATCAAATCAGCTGCGAGAAGGAAAACCGAGTAGATAATTCCGCTTGTCAGCGATATCAGAAATGGATTAGTGAATCCGGATAATATCCACAAAAGAAACATCCCCAAAAAACCAATTCGAACAGGCGTCAATTTGCGGCACAGAAATCTATAACTAATGATTGCTAAAGGAATGAAAAGGATAAACAATCCGATGATACCGAATTGCATTAAGAAAGCCACCCACTGCACCTCATAAGAATGGAGGATGTCGCCATCTCGCACTAACCCCTTAATATAACCCCCTAAACCCTTTCCTTGCAGGGGATATTGATCAAATTCTCCCATCAAAGCGGAAATCTGTTCGTGGCGCGCTACGTCTGAATAATAATTTACAGTGCTAAAAAAGCGCTGCTCCATGATCGCCGCCGCATTATCAAAACCGATAGCGACAACAGCAAATAAACCCAACGCCAGGGCCAACAGAAGAAACTTGAACATGCGAGATATTTGTAAAGAAATCGCATAGAGCAGGCATGCCGCAACAGTCGCAAATAAGAGAAAGCGCGAAAAACTCAAAAAAATGGCAAATGCTGAAATGAAAAGAAATGCCCACCTAAAATACTTTCCAAATCTTAAATGAAGGGGCTTCGACTGCAAGACAAAAAATAGTAAAAAGGGAGTGATGATATCCACAGAAGTCTGAAGGCGCGATATCGATCCAATAATCCCCATAGTCATAAAACGGATCCCGGTCACATGCAAAAGCGAAAACATATTCACAGCTCCGATGAGATGCAAGCTGACAAGGACCACTTTGGTCAAAGAATAGAGGAAATTGGCGATAATCAAAATCCGTAAGATTTGTTCTCCGCTAGTCATTCCTTCGCTGACCGCATAAAGGGTCATGAATAGGATCGAGATCGTCAAAATAAAGAGCTTCATTTGATCGATGGCGCTGGACATACCCAGTTCGTTATTGCGAATTCCAATAAGAAACCAGACTAATAGGAAGCAGATCGAAGAAAGAAATGCACAGATTAACATTAACTGGCGATAGGTTACCTTTTGCCGAAGAACAAAATACAAGCCGAAAAGGATACAAGAAATTGTAAAGGATATTCCTTTTGGAGAAATCAAGCCGTGAGACCCATCAGAGGGAATCGTGACGCCGATAATCATCATCATGAAGTAGGGTATTAACAGCCAAGCAGTCGGGATCATGCAGTCTTATAGCTAATATATCGAAAAGATGATATTGTACGTGAAATAACTTAATAATAATAGAAAAATGGCACATCGAACGTTTAGACAAATTGGTCGTTATTTGCTTGTAGGATCGATGGTCTTCTCGGTCGATATGTTTACCTATTTTATTGGCATCATGGCAAACTTGCCTATCCCCATAGCGAAAGGTATCGCTTTCATTTGCGCAGTGATTGTCGCTTTTTTTTCGCATCGCCTCTGGACATTTTCCGTGGAAAATACGACCCCAAAACAAACTGTCCGCTTTGGCTGCTTATATTTGAGCAATTTCTTCGCAAACGTAAGTTCTAACAGCCTTTTCATTCATTTGCTTGACGATGAACCTTATGGACTCCTCATTGCCTATATGGGAGCCACCTGCCTCTGTTCCTTGATCAATTTCCTCGGATTAAAATACTTTGTCTTTCCCCGCGCCGGAAGAAGCCAAACCCATGATTAAAGCAAATTAAAGTTAACCACTGAGCCAGTGAGATCACTGAGATCAAGACTGCGTTTCGGTGTTTATCTGAAGATAAACACCGCAACGCATTCCTGCAGGCAAAATCTACTCAATTTTCACTGGCTCAGTAGTAATTAAAAGCAACAACGCCTAAGGCTGACGTTGGAAGAGAAACGAGGTGATATTCCGAAGAAGGCCTTGTTTGAAAAAGCCTTGTTTGAGGAAGAGGATGCGGCTTGTGAGAAAAGGCATTTCCTTCATTTTTAGGTAATCTTCCAGCATCTGTCGTTGCTTCTTTTTCAATAAAGATGCATACCGATCATAGAAAGCCTGTATTTGCGCGGATTTCCTTATGTCTTCTCGGAATAGCTTCTTAATGCCTTGCTGGATATGGAGAAAACTCCCAAAACGCCTAGCTCCGATCACATTTTGGCCATGCTGGCGGTATAAAATCGTCGCTTTTTCCACTTCGCCGATATGTCCGAACGCAGTGGCTACCAATCCCAACCACCAATCATGTATGATGGCTGCAGGAGGAATGGGAAGGGCCAACTTTATCAATGCGCGATTAATCATCATCGTACACCCTGTGACTACATTCTGGATTAACAACCTATTCAGATCATGGACTCCGCTTTGGTTGAGATGGGAATAAGCCCAAAAAGAGGAATGGATTTTTTGCAATTCTGTGTCCACAACTGTCAAGTCTGTATGCACACACAAGGGACATGAGGCCCCATAAATTTCTTCTAGTTCCCTCATTTTCGCCAACGTCATTTCGACCTTGTCTGGCAGCCAAACATCATCCTGATCGGAAAGTAGAACGTAATTGGCTTTGGAGTTCTGCAGCAAGATTGAAAAATTGCCTTTAACTCCCAATGTTTCCATGGATGGAATGAGGGTAATTCGATCGGGATAAAGGCGTTTGTAATGACCCATAATTTCTAAGGTATTGTCTTGAGAAAGGTCGTCGCGGATGTACAAATGAAGGCTGGGATATGGCTGATCCATGATGGATTGAATCTGCTGACCTAAGTATTTCCCGCCATTGTATGTAGCCATGACGACATCAACAGGGTCTGAAGCCATCTTTAAGTCCTTGTTGTAAAGGCAAGGCGTAGAAAAGCCTTTTTTAATAAGGCTAAAGGACTTTTATTTGTCATATAATATTTGACAAAACTTTTGATGTCCCTCAATGATAAGCGAGGCTGCTTCTTTTTTTCTAAATGACCTATGATATGGTGGAGAGGCTTTACGACCTCCTCCCAATAAAAACGAGGGCGCATTAGAGAAATATTGTGTTTGAGCGTTTGAATGCAAGGGTCATCATCAACAAGGCTTAGAATGGCTTTTGCCAAGGCTTGGCTATCCTGAGAGGGAACGACGATCCCTAGCTGCTCCTTTTCGATTAAATCGGCAAAAGAATCCCCTCTAGTCACGATCATCGGCAATCCAGCCCATAAGTAATCCAAAATGCGGGTCCTAAAAGCATATTGGGTTTCCAGGTGTTCAAAATGCGTTGAAATCCCGATATCTGCCTCCAAAAGGTAGTTTTGGCGCTCCTCATAGGGAATCCAACCAAAATTAAAAAAGACCTGTTTATCGATCAAATCCAAGGATTTTGCCAACTTCACGGCTTCGTCAGCCATCATCATTTCAGGAACGGCCTCATTAGGATGTTTGACTCCCATGAAAACAAGCTTAATATCGGGTCTTTCCCTGCTTATCCCCTTCATTGCCTTAATGAGCGTCAGCGGATCAAACCAATTCCAAATGCCTCCTCCCCAGAGCAGTACCTTATCGGTTTGACTCAGGTTAAACTTCAGCCTGAGCCCTTCCCCGCTTTTTTTCGGGGGAGTAGAGGGGAGTCCAAAAGGGACTAAATCGATTAGGTTGTGAAGGGAAATATCTTCATCATAATGGGCAGGAGTGATCTTCTTCAATGACATCATGAAGCCCATCCACAAATCCCTCTGTTTTGCATTGGCGCAAATGATGGCGTCAGCTATCTGAAACGAGAAATTGAACCGATTCACAGCCTGATGCTGCTTATGCTTTCTTACCGCCATGTCGGAATGGCGAAAGACTTCCAAAAGTTCTAAAGGCAACGGATCATAGGCATCTAAAATGATCTTGATGTTTCTTCGCTTTGCCTGAAGGGCCATTTGATGAGAAACTTCTTGTGCGATGACAATATCTGTACCATCTGGAAGCTTCCGACTTTGGATAATTTGAAATCCCTCAGGAGCTCGATCGCATTTGTTGGGGGTCAACAAAATCACTTCATGTAACGTCGAGAGTTCTTTTGCAAATTCCCAATAGCGGATGGCCGGACCGGCCATAGATTTGCCAACGACATCGAGACAGAATAGGGCGATCTTCATTCTTCTTTCCAATGGTTACCTAGATCAATTCCTTCTTGTTGCCATCTATAACCTAAGTCCACTTCATTTTTTGAAGCATAGATGGGATATTTTAGCGTGATTTCCTCGCCGATAATTCTTTTGTGATTCAGAATCACGCAATCCAGTTTTAATAGATAATTGCCTTCATGGAAAAGTCCTGCATTGAGGGAGAAAGTGATTGTGTGCTTGCCCTCTTGAAAATAATGAGGACTATTTTCTGGTACATAAGCCCGTGCTAAAAGCTGGTTTCGCATATTCCAAATGCCAAATCCCAAAATGAGGTTGGGATTAGGCTTGAAAACTTCATACTCGATTTCAAGAATGGTCAATTCATCCCGATAGAAAAACTCCTTCTTTGCTGAATCCATGACTCCTCGCAAGGTAGCCCTGTAGAAACGAATGTGTTCATCCCCTTCATTCCCATGCCATTCTAAGGCATTGATGCGATAGTTTTGCATATACGCATTGACACATTGCTCTGCAGTGCCCACTTCCCTCACACTGCCCTTATCTAAGTATAAACCCTTATTGCAAAGAGCTAAAATAGCACCTGCATCGTGGCTGACAAATAAAACCGTTCTGCCAGCTTCCCCTAAATCATTGAGCTTGTTCAAGCATTTTTGCTGAAACTGAGCGTCCCCGACAGACAATACCTCATCGACAATCAAAATGTCGGGATCTAGATGCGCCGCGATAGCAAATCCGAGCCTTGTATACATACCACTGGAGTATCTTTTTACAGGGGTATCCAGGAACTTTGACACTTCGGCGAAGGCGACAATTTCATCAAATCTCCTTTTGATCTGACTCCGTTTCATGCCTAGGATCGCCCCATTCAGGAAAATGTTTTCCCTCCCTGTCAGCTCCGGATGAAATCCCGTTCCCACCTCCAACAAGCTGGCAATCCTTCCCCGTATCTTGATCTGTCCGGTTGTCGGCTCTGTGATGCGAGAGAGCACCTTGAGCAGCGTTGACTTACCGGAACCATTGCGGCCGATTATTCCAAGGCGGTCTCCCTCTTGCACGGACAAATCCACATTCTTTAAAGCCCAAAATTCTTCATAGATATCGGAAGAGATGAGGGTATTCTCTTTAAAGGGGTGCCGCAAACGGTACAACCAGGCTTTAGCTTTAGTGGAAAGGGTTTCGACCAATGTCGTATAAGCACCCTGCTGAGCATGATAAATGAGATACTTTTTAGATAAATTTGCGACGTTAATGACTTCAGGCATTAGATTTTATCCGCAAATGTTCTTTCCATTTTCCTAAAATAATAAAACCCTGAAATCAATAGGAGAAGGATCATCGCGGCAGAAATCGCCACCGAAGCTAAGATATGAGGATGATAAATGCCAAAAAATGACCAGCGAAAACCATCAATAATTCCAACCAGAGGATTAAGGAAAAAAAGCCACTTCCATTGATCGGGAATGACAAATGTGCCATATCCAACCGGAGAGATAAACATTCCTAGCTGAACCATGAAGGGGACAATGAAGCGAAAATCGCGATACTGCACTGTCAAAGCCGAAAGCCATAGGCCAGTTCCCAAACAGAACATCATCGCTAACAAAATAAATGAGGGCAGCATACAAAAAGTCCACAGGCTCAGAAAGCCAGAAAATAACGTTAACAAGGCTAAGAGCATCAGGCCTATCGAGAAATCAACGACATGGACCATCATTTGCGCAGAGGGAATGAGAATTCTTGGAAAGTATATTTTCGTAATCAAATTGGCATTATTGATCAAAGAATTGGAAGTATCTATAATGGCGTTAGAAAAGAGCTGCCAGGGAAGCATTCCTGCTAAAACAAAGATTCCATAGTTGACATGATCTGAAGGCAATTGCGCAATTTTCCCAAAAAGCAACGCGAATAACACCATGTTCAAAAAAGGCCGAAACAAAGCCCAAGATATACCAAAAAAGGCCTGCTTGTAGCGCACCAAAATGTCGCGCCATGAAAGAAAGAAAAATAACTCTCGATATCGAAATAGATCTTTAAAATATTCCTTTTCTGCATGCGCAGGATCGATGAGAGTCGTTAATGCCTCTTTTTCAGAGGTCATGTCAAAATGCGTATCGCCCATGTCCCACTATTGCCTTGTTGCGCTATAATGATAGGCTCAACCTCCATTTTCTGCAAGGATGACAGGATAAGCAAGCATTCGCATCAGGATAAGTTTTTTACCCCATCCTGATGGTGATCCTTGATGACCTTAACGAAATCTAATTGTCTCTATATAATTGAAAGGATTTAGATATAAAATAACATTTGTAAACTAAAAATTATGAGGTTGTGATGATTGCCCATTATACTTTCCCACAAGTTAATATTACAAATTGTATTGCCCTTATTTGTGATGGAGATATGGACTATGGCAAAGAGATAACACAAAGAATAAAGGAATGCAGCTGGACGATTGCGGTGAATGGGGGTTTAACCCATTGTGTAAACATGAACATTGAGCCTGATTGGATCGTCGGAGAATGCCTTACAGTTTCTCCCTCTCAAAGGCAAATCTAAAGTAAAGGTAGGGAAAGGTGAAGTTCTTGCCTGTCTCATTAAAGATGATAAACCAGGCCGGCGGGCTTAGTGGTAAATAAATAACCTTTCTGCAATAATTGGTCTAAAGAATTTTAAGGGCTGTCATGAGACCGATTGCAGCTTTAAGGTTTCCTCCTGTTGATGTGACAAGTTGTATTGCCATCGTTTGCAACGGAGAGATGGAATTTGACTCACATCTAACCCACCGCATAAAAAGTTGTCTTGCAGTCATTGGTGTTGATGGGGGTTTAAACCACTGCGACAGAATGAACATTCAGCCGAATTGGATTATTGGTGATTTGGATTCGGTATCCCCAGCAATACTTGAAAAGATGGAGGGACCAAAAACTCGACTTAAAAGGGCCAAAGATGAAACGGATTTAGAAGTCGCTATTGCTAAAGCAAGGGAAATAGCTGCATCGTCACCGATTATTATTTTTGGTGGGCTCGGCGGCAGAATGGATCATACTTTAACTAATCTCCTTTTATTATTTAGGGATCCCAGCTTACTCATAGAGTCTCAAGATCAATGCTTTTTCGCGCTCCATGCCAGTTCTGGTAAAATAGAAATCGATCATAGTCAATTCCATACACTCCTCTTTTTTCCTCTTTACGGGGAAGCTAAAAATCTTCTAATCGAGACCCCTGAGGGGGTTCATGAAATTCTTGTTCTAAATAAGCAGACAGCTCCAGCTGTCTTCACGATTTCCCACAAATCCTGGATTTCGATAGGTGAAGGAGAAGCGCTAGTTTGTCTCATGAGAAATGTCGAGATCGAATTCCAAAATCTGGCAAAAGAGCGGAGTCCTCCTCTCTTTCCCACCGTTAATAAAATTGACTATCCCTTCATTTACAATTTGGATCTGTTGCGTCAAGTATCCAATTTGAATGATTGTCATGCACAAGTTGTCACTTCTTTGGAGAGCATTGTCGTCCTTAATCCCTCTTCTAATGAGGTCCTATTTCCATCTTGTCGTGGTCAGACGGTATCTCTTATTCCTTTCTATGGTCCAGCTGAAGGCCTTGTTAGCCAAGGTCTGAAGTGGGAACTGGGCGGTGCGGTGAACTCTTTAAACAAAGATTTTATCGGCATCTCCAATGTCTCTATGGGGGATCTATTCAAAGTCAAAGTTGGAAAAGGAGAGCTGCTTTGCGTCAAGAACACGCATCATATCGATCACGAAATGGTACAAGCTGAAATACAATAATCGGAATGATCGGGGTCAGGCCTGACCCCGATCAATAGTTGCCGGTATACCACTTGACAGTCTCTTCCAAACCTTGGTCGAAGGTATGCATCGGCTGCCATCCGATTTCCTTCTTAATTTTACTGCAGTCGATAGCATAGCGGAAGTCATGTCCTGGACGGTCTTTGACAAAAGTGATCAATTTCTCTAAATCTTTGGGATCCTCATTCTGCTGTCGGGCATAAATCTGGATGAGCTTGTGCACCAAATCGATATTGCTCCATTCAGATTCTCCTCCAATATTGTACATTTCGCCTTTTCTGCCATATTGTAGAAGCCTCCATATCGCCACTGCATGATCTTCCACATAGAGCCAGTCTCGGACATTTTTACCCTCTCCATAGATAGGCAAAGGCTTTTTTTGCTGGCATCCTAAGATAATCACTGGGATTAGCTTTTCGGGGAACTGATAGGGTCCATAGTTGTTGCTGCAATTGGAGATGCAAGTTGAAAGAGCATAGGTTTTGCCGTAGGCCCTCACCAAATGATCCGATGCGGCTTTGGAGGCAGAATAGGGGGAATTAGGCCTGTAGGGGCTCTCTTCAGTAAACTGGCCTGTATCGCCAAGGCAACCATAGACCTCATCGGTGGAAATGTGATGGAAGTGAATCGAGGGGTGGCGTTTGACGACCTCCAAGAGATGGAAAGTTCCCATGATGTTCGTTTCCACAAACTCTTGAGGGCCCAAAATGCTGCGATCGACGTGGCTTTCAGCAGCAAAATGGACAATCGTATCAATTTGATGGTCTAGGCAAAGCTGTTCGACAGTGGCTTGATCGCGTATATCGCCCTTCTTGAAGAAATAGCGCGAATCCTTTTCAACAGATTCCAAATTTTTGCGATTGCCGGCATAGGTAAGCAGATCATAATTGAATAGACAACCATCGAATGCATTAACTTGAGTAAGCAGATAGCGAATAAAAGCGGACCCTATAAATCCGGCTCCTCCTGTAACGAGGAGGTTTTTCACGTTGCGTTGCGGCATGACATCTCTTTTTCAGCAATGTGCAGTAAATATTCTCCATATGGACTTTTTCCAAGGCGATGCGCAGCTTTTTTCAGCTGAAGGGCATCCAAGAAACCTTGTCGAAAGGCAATTTCTTCAAGGGCTGCGATATAAAGACCTTGGCGCTCCTCAATCACTTGAACAAATTGGCAGGCCTGCACCAGGCTTTCATAAGTACCCGCGTCTAACCAGGCAAATCCTCTTCCCATGACATGGATAGAGGCTGTCCCTTCTTTCAGATAGGCGTTGTTGACGTCTGTAATCTCGAGTTCCCCTCGCGCTGAGTGTTTGAGTTTGCTCGCAATCTCCACGACGCGATTGTCGTAAAAATAGAGGCCTGTGACAGCAATATTGGATTTGGGATGTTTGGGCTTTTCCACGATAGACAATGCCAAGCCGTCAAGCCCTATTTCAGCTACGCCATAACGCTCGGGATTTTTAACTTCGTAGCCAAATAAGGTAGCTCCTTTTTTCTTTTTGCAGGCATCCTGCAACAGCGGGCCTAAATGATTGCCGTAGAAGATGTTATCGCCAAGAATCAAACAAACGGGATGAGTGCCGATAAAATCTTTACCAATGATAAATGCCTCTGCCAAACCATTGGGCTGCGGCTGAACCGCATAGCTAAATTTTACCCCATAATGGGAACCATCTCCTAACACCCTTTTAAACTGGAGCTGATCTTCCGGAGTGGTAATGATCAAAATATCTCGAATGCCTGCTAACATCAAAACGGATAGGGGATAATAGATCATGGGTTTGTTGTAGACTGGGAGTAACTGCTTCGATATTCCTAGTGTCAAAGGATAAAGACGCGTGCCGCTTCCTCCAGCTAGAACAATCCCTTTCATTTTTGTCCCTCCAACGAAAGATTCGCCCGATAATAAGGATGGTCAGCAATGGATAAAATATCTCGATCGCCTCGGCTGTCTCCATAGACATACAGCTGATACTTGTCGCGTTTTCCAAGAAGCTCAGTTAAACGCCTCAATTTCTCTGATCCCCAGCAATTCAGGCCCACTAAGCGGCCTGTTACATCGCCCATTTTATTTTTTTCTAGCTGTGAAGTAAGGATCTCGTGGAATCCATTTCGTCTTCCCCAAGGTTGCAAATAGATGTCGAGGGATGCGCTTATTAAGATGCAGCGATGTCCCTGCTGCTGATGCCAAGCAAGCCGTTGCATGGCTTCAGGTTTAAGACGGCTATTCAGAGGGCCTTCAGCAAAGGCCTTACCTAGGTCTGCCAACTCAGCAAAGGAAAATCCTTGATAAAAGCGGGTCAGAATGCCCTCCTTGACCTTTTGGCGCGACTTAAACCCAAAAACAAAGCCCAGCATTGCAGGAATTTCAATAGTTAGCTTCATCAGAGTTGAAATAATCCCATGGGTGAAAAACAAAAAAGGGAGCATCGTGTCTCTATAAGTCAATGTCCCATCAAAATCAAAGGCTGCGACAATTTCATTTTCCATAGCGAGTAAAGATAACAGAAAAAGAGTTAAAAGTATACACTGTTGGTATGCAAAAAAAGATACTCGTCACAGGTGCCGCCGGCTTTATCGGGTTTCATTTGGCAGAAGCCCTCTCGAAGCGAGGCGATGCAGTCATCGGACTCGACAATTTTAATGACTATTATAATCCGCAACTCAAATTTGACCGCGCTGCTCTTCTCAAGAAAAAAGGAATTCAAATCCGCAAGGGAGATATTTGCGATGCAAAGCTTCTAAAAAGGCTTGCAAGCGAACAGGGAATGACACATATTGCCCACCTTGCCGCGCAAGCCGGCGTACGCTATTCGATTACCCATCCAGAAGCCTATGTTAAAGCCAATATGGAAGGTTTCCTCAATATTTTAGAAGTCTGTCGCCATCATCCTGAGATCAAACTCACCTATGCCTCTTCATCCTCCGTCTATGGGTTAAACGCAAAAATCCCCTTCTCCGAAAAGGATCGCACAGACCATCAGGTAAGTTTCTATGGCACCACTAAAAAGTCAAACGAGATCATGGCCCAAACGTATCATACCCTCTATGGCATCTCAGTGACTGGACTGCGTTTTTTCACTGTCTATGGACCTTGGGGACGGCCAGATATGGCCTATTATTCATTCACTCAAGATATTTTAGAAGGGAAGCCCATTGCTATTTTCAACAAGGGTAAAATGCAGAGGGATTTTACTCACATCAGCGACATTATTCAGGGTATTGTTGCCGCCATTGATTTAGAATCCCCTTGCGAAATTTTCAACTTAGGCAATCATCAGCCAGTCAAGCTCTTATATCTCGTTGAATTACTCGAAAAATATCTGGGGAAAAAGGCAAAAAAAATCCTTAAACCTATGCAGCCCGGCGATGTGCTATCTACCTATGCAGACATTTCTCACAGCCAAAATAAATTAGGATTCTCCCCTAAAGTCTCTATAGAAGAAGGAATGAAAAGCTTCGTCGACTGGTATAAAGAGGCAGTTGCAACAGTCAGGGTTCGTTGATTTTCGGGATTATTTTGGCCGCTTTTCGATTAAAATTGCAGGAGTAATATACTTTTGTCGATATTACCCCTGCAATTTTAAGTCGAAAATCGACTGAACCTGACTGTTGCAACTGCCTCTAAAGATTACTTTTTTTAGCTTAACCGAGCTTTTTCTTTCCAAATATCATCCGAAAAATGTATTAATGGAGGTCAACATAGAAGAATAATGATATAACATGAGGTTTAAGCCAGCCATGAGATATTTGCTCCTGCTTTTGACTCTGTTCACTCTTACGAGTTGCTGCAATTGCCCTTGGGATTTTTGGAATACAAGCCCCACGATTGTCTCCATCAAGAAAAAGATAGATTCTCAGTCAGCAGTCAATCTTGTAATCGATTTTTCTCAGACGCTGGAAGAAAAATACCACCTTTTTCTCGAAGATTCCAGTTTTTGGTATGACAATGAGATTGAATTTATCCAACTCGATTATAGCACCCAAGCTATTCTCACGGTTAAAGAAGCTCGAGAGCTGCTTGTCGAGATAGTCGAAAACCTCATGGTGCAACTCGACCAAGATCCAGTATTAGCCGATAAACTCAAATATCCCTTCAAAGCCAAAAGGCTGCAAATTTATTTAGATTGTCAAACATTCTTCGGGCGCTATATCGATCCTTTTTATGTCTCCTGGATTGTTCTTGAAGACGGAAAAGCCTACTACTATGCCTTCGATCTGCAAAATCATGGCTACGACTTCTGGCATAGCCGCATAGAGCCCTATTTCAAGAGCTTGCAGATTGTCAAAGCTGAAAACCGCGCTAAAGCTCTTAGAAAAAATGCTGTTAAAGCTCAGACGAGCGTATTAACAGAACAGTATCATTTGCCGCAAGCGTACCATCAACCCGATGCGACGATTACAATACCAACTTCAAGTCCAGGTCCTGGAGCAGGAGGAGCTGCAGGTACGGCTCCACGGGCGCAGAGACCTCTACGGCCATAAATTAGAGCAAAGCCGCAAAGAAAGGACAAGTCTCTCTCTGTGTTCTCTGTGATCTCTGTGGTAAAAAAAATATTAACCACAGAGATCACAGAGAGAGACTTGTCCTTTCTTTGCATCTTTGCGCCTTTGCGTTTAATTTAGCTTAGGAATGTGGGACACTGGCTCAGTGGCCATATTGCTGCAAATAGTCGGAGCGTATCCCTGAGACTAGCCTACTATAGGTAGTTCCATCGTAGGAGTGGTCTAATCCTGGAAAACCATGAGGCCGCAAGAACGCTACGGAATCATTTGAAGAGCATCTTGCCTTGAGCATTCTGATCGGATCCAATAGATGAGGAATGGCATCAAAGGCACTCACATAATTCATCGCTGACTTATAATCTTTCTGTGAATGTAGATAAGGAGAACCCAAAGATTTGACTACCATCATTTCTTTTATACTTTCGGGAAGTTGGGATTTGATAGAATTCAACATTTCATTCGACTGGCTATGCAATTCGCTCCAGATTTCCGCATTTCCCACATGAAGAAGCTGGCTTCCCATATTGATTAAAGCTGTTTTCATGGTCCTATCCGCATGGGTTCTAATTCCTAACCTTTGGCAGAGCCACTCCAAAGCATCTAAAGCCAAGCCATGAGTCGAATTGTAGACAAATCCTACGTTAGTGCCGTTTAAATCAGCGGAGGCCTTTTCAACGCGTGAATAGAATTCATTCCAGGTGACCCCAACGCCATTGGAAATAAAATAGGAGCCTTTTGGAGAAAGTTCTCCCTGGGATCCAGGATAGACTCCATAAAAAGACCTTTGATGCGCATAAGAAGGAATATAATGGCGTATGCAGCCTCCACGCAGCACACGGCCTGAAAGCTCAAGGGCATCCCTGGCAAAAGGCACTGGAACCAAATTCCTTCCGATCCATTCGAGGGCGCGTCCAGGAAGCTTTACAAGAGATTCAATAGTTCTTCGAAATAAAGAATGGCTATCTGACTGTGCCATTAATCCATATAGATCGACATGTGTGAGGGGACTATTAAAAACATAGGCATATAAATTGGGGCCTGCCGCATAACCTTTTGGATCTTGTGTCAGCCATCTTCCTATTTCCGGATCATAGTAGCGCCTGCCAAAATAGACAAAGCCAGTTTCCGCATCCGTTCTTTTGCTGCTGAATCGCCACGGGTTCTTCGATTTCCTATTTTTGGTTTCTTCTTTAAATGCCGAATAGCGATAGGTGTCCGCTACTTTTCCGGTTAAAGCGTCAATAAGGACTGAAATATGGCCGCAGGAATCGTGAATAGGCACGTATATTTTTCCAGAGATCTCTATTGCAATAGCCGCTCCGATTTCTGCCCCTTTGCCAACCCCTAAAATCCTCAATTCTTGGATTTCTCCCCTGCTATTGCATGAGCCTATTTCATGATCTCCAAGGTATAAGAAATCGATCGATACCCCATTAGGCGACGCCTTACTGATCCGGCGATTGAAAGCATCATACCTATAGTGCATATCGCATCGGCCATCGCTAAAATAGATCAGTCGATCTAAAGCATCATAGCGATAAGTAAGGGTTTTATCGGGATAAATAGCCCTTAGAATATTGCCACAAAGATCATACGTAAATGCCGCCTGATCCGACTGGGTCAGTTGATTAAGGGCATTGACCTTTAAGGGAATGCCATCTTTGTTTAGGCAATTATAGAGGGAATCTCTTTGATAAGTATGGTTCACAACACTCTCTTCTCTCTGCAATTGATAAAGGTCATCGTACGTATAGCGGCAATGAACTTCACCGAGAGGATCCACGATCTGTCGGCGGCATAAATTCCCAACGGCATCGTAGCCATCTTCTGGGATTATCTCCTGAAAATAATGGCTTTGGATCTTCCGAAGGCGTTGGCAGCGATCATACTCAAATTCAAGCATTCCTGCTTGGCCGATGAGTTTCATATTTGTCGGCTTTCCTGCAAGGTTATATTCAAGATAGGTATGACTAAAACTCTCGCCATTACTTCTCTGAATCTCCTTAAGGTGAATACCTTCAAAGGCGTATTGGGCATTCGATCCATCCGGATAGTGAATGGCAATCATGCGACCCAAATCATCGTATTCGAAACGAGTATGAAGACCCGTGGCTAAAGTTTCCGAGGCCATTCTCCCTTGCAAATCAAATTCTCGCTTCGTGACACCCCCTGATATGATGTCATCAACCCCAATAACATTGCCCCTTAAGTCGTAGTGATAGACATAATGTACCGTATTGTCAGAAGAAAGGAGGCGATGCAAACGCCCATTTGAATCATAGCTATAGCGAATTTGTACCCCATCCGGCTTTACAATCGCTTCCTTTTTACCTGAAAGGAAATACCTAATTTCAGTGCTCTTTTGCTCCTGTGTGCCGACAGCTTCACAAAGGGAGATGCAGCGATTGCAGGAATCATAACTGCAGCATGTTTTGATTATAGAATTAGACGGGATAACTGTATGAATCGTCGAAATGCAATTTCCAGAGGCATCATAAACAAACTGCTGCTTTTGGATGACTATACCGAAGGCATTTTTTTTAATGAGGAATTCTACCTTGCCTAATGAATTAAATCGCACGCAGGTGATATTTCCAAGTGGATCCGTCGTTTCTTCACAACATTCCGCACTATCATAACGAATGTGAGTAATGTCTCCTTCTTGATCGATGATTTCGATAGGCTTTCCATGAGCATTATAGGACGTCTTCTTGATCGATTGACCGCTCATTTCTTCAATCTGATTTCCCGATTCGTCAAATCTGTATAGGAGCTGTTTTTGAATATGCCCTTTCAGATCTTCCACCCTTTCTTCGATGATTCGATTTAACACATCATAGTGATAAAAGCTGATGATCCCAGCGTTTTCGATTGTTGCGATGCGTCCTGCAGTATCATAAGCATATTTCGTTTCGACTCCATTTTTTTTCATTAGGATCAAATGGCCTGCCGCATCATATTTATATTGGATGAAATTGCCATTGCAATCTTCCTCAGAAATCTGGTGGAAGACATTATAAGCAACTTTAGAACTCTTAAGCATTTCTCCGGTCTCCGAATAATTGACAGTTTGCTTTCGACGCGATTGCCAATCATATTCGTAGACCGTTTTGGTCCCATCTTTTGCGATCTTTTTTTCCAATAATCCATCAACAGCATATTCCGCTTTCTCTAAAGATCCATCAGGATATAGGGTCCGATAGGGTTTCCCATAGGCATTGCAGACCGTTTTAGTCGTGAATTCCCTAGGATCGATTTGGTCTAATGGAAAACCCAATGGATCATAAGAAATGGTGGATTTAGGCCTCAGGATTTCTCCCTCCTGCTTCAGCTCCGGGAATAGCGTCGAAATTCGCCTACTTAAATGGTCATATTCGAAAAGAGTTTCTTGGCCATAAATGTCGCAGGTCGCAATCCGCTCCCCTTTCAGGTTATAGCGATGGGAAATTGTCAGCCTTGTTCCATCTTCAAAAACTTCATCTTCCCGAATCAGCCGATTGCAAAAATCATATGTCCATTCTCGATGAAAATCCCTCCTTGGACCTTTCTGATAGATGAGATTGCCATTCTCATCATAGCCTCTCTCAATCGTATGGCCAAGACCATTTTGTTCTAAGATGACATTTCCCCGATCATCATATTCCCAGGATTCGGAATAGAGGAAATCCTGATCGCTTCCATAATGATGGCTTTCCTTCAAATAGCCATGAATTGAATATTTGTTGATCACTCTACTCAGCAGTTTCTCTTGAAGTGTCTCTAAATCTAGATAATACTCCTCGACCACTTCTGGGAGTCCATAGGGAATTTTATTCGCCCTTGGCTGGATCTTCTTGATATGTCTTTCCGATAGGCCTTCCAGATCATTCGGATCTCGATTTTTTCCATCGTCAACGACTTCCCGGATCACAGTGCCATTTTCATCATATTCATAAAAGTAACGCAAGCGAATGAAATCACCCTCTAAGACAAATTTGCTTTTGAGGAGGTTGGATCCGGGAATATATGCATATTCAGTCGTTTTTCTAAAATCCGACTCTCTCAATAATAAGTTGAGCCCATCATGACTGTAGGAATAAGACTTCTTGTAGCTATCACAACCATTTTTTTGGAGAACACCCTTCTGGTCATATTCAGGCAGGATAACATTGGTCCCAGTCAAATTCCCCAAAATCTTCTCCTTCACGATATTTCCATTCTTGTCATAGCTGAAAGAGCGGCAGAGGAGATTCTTTCCATTCGGATCTTGTATGGAGCGCAGCATCAGGTTGCCTTCATCCCGATCTTTTCCCCATATCAATATCTCAATGCTCTGAGGAGTTTTTTCCCGGCAGCGGACAATTTTCACCAACCGTTGGCAGCTATCATAGGTGTAGGAGGTTAAATTTCCTTTTGCATCCAATACATTTGTGACCCCTCCTTGGCCTTCAGAATCCTTCTTATAACTAAATGAATAAGTGATAACCGGTATGCCATCACAACCTGCTGGCTCCCTCAAATACTTTACCCGCTGGCGTTGATAATCCCCAAAGCTGCCTTCATGGTATTCTACCTCCAGAAACCTCCCTTGGGGCTTTTCCTTTCTGCATACCCGCATCCCCTCATAGTGATAATGTTCCCTTGGAGCCCATGGTCGTGAAACTTCACTTAAATAATAATGAGAGTCCATTTTCTTAAAGGTATATGTCGCATGGCGGCTATCGCTCGCATAGACGATCATTTGCGTTTCGGATGGATAGGTGATGATGAATTTGCCTAGTTTTTTCCCTGAGGCATTGCGAGCATGTACTTTATGCAATCTCTTTTTGGAATCATATTCATAAGCGATCTGATTGCCATTGGGCTTGATTTCCTTAGCGAGGTAATGGCTTTCAAAAATCTTGCGGGTTCCCTTTCCATCGATCCATTCAAAATTCCCTGCAGCTTGAAGAACGGTCAATTGGATATTCTTTGGATTTGTCTGACCACATATTTCACCTTGTCCTACATTCGTGAGCCCATAACTCATTGCCTTTTTGCTTAGCTTCATTTTCGATCCACCCTCAAAGAGATTCACAGTCCCTGAACCCCCTCTATAGACGATCACGCGTTTACCGAATGTTTCCGGTTTTATTGTTTTACTGAAGAAAGCGCTTCCCCCATAATTGCAATGCCACAAGTGCCCCAGGGATGTACAGGCATGCTCTTTGCTTTTACAGGCTGAACTCGTATAAAATCGCTCGAAAGCCAGCGGCTCGGCTCCGGGAATGACCAAGTCTACTTGCGCATCCGCAAAATCACCTGTGATAACATTCACAGCATGATGCACAATTGCCGAAGGCTCTCCCTCAATATTGGCTAATGATAGAAGCTCTTCTTCTGCGGCAAAAATTTTTAAACAAAGGAATAGACAGGGAAGATAGCGCTTCATTTCTCCTCCAAGATAGGATTAAAAATAAAGCCGTTAGTAGATACAACAGTGCAACATTATTCGCAAGCCAATTCCGATCACGATAGGCACGATGGGAAAAAGTGAAACAAGATAGACATGAGAAAGAGGAACAGAATAAAGGGGTACAGGATGGAAAGGAAGAAGGGGAAAAGGAGTACAGGATGGAATGGAAGAAGGGGAAAAGGAGTACAGGATGGAATGGAAGAAGGGGAACAGGATATGCAGGATCGCACGCGGCAGGATAGGCAGGATTACCGGCTCTTAACCACTGCAAAATGTCCTTTTGTTTTGTTGTGGTTAAGAGCCGGTAATCCTGCCTATCCTGCCGCGTGCGATCCTGCATATCCTGTTCCCCTTTATCCTGTTATCTTTGCAATCTTTGATTGATGCACGGCTGCATATCAAGCTAAGCAGCCTTGGAAGGCAGCCCTCCAATCGGGCAACGCAATGCCAAAGCGCTGGGATAGCTTGGCAGTGTTTAAGAGAGAATATTTGGGCCTGACTGCAGGCGTCGGATACTCAGAAGTGGGGATTCCTTGTACTTCAGGTATGCGAAATTCGGGATGAAGGCGATGATATTCGTGAAAAATCGACAGGGCAAATTCATACCAAGAAGCCTCTCCTTTGCAAGATAGGTGATAGATTCCCGATAAATACTCCTGAGACAAATGAGAACAAGTCCATACCATCTGAGCCGTTGCCTCAGCCAATATCCGGCTCCAATTCGGAGTCCCCCTTTGATCATCGACTATTTTCAGATGATCCTTCTCCTTAGCTAAGCGCAGCATAGTCAGCAGAAAATTCTTTCCACGCATGCCATAGACCCAACTTGTGCGCAATATCAGATAAGAGGGATTGACCGATTGAATTGCTTTTTCTCCTTCCAATTTCGACCTTCCATATGCATTGAGTGGATTTGTCGAGCTTTCTTCCGTGTAAGGAATGGATGATGCACCGTCATATACATAGTCTGTGGAGTAGTGAACGAGAAGGGCCTTTAATTTCTTAGCCTCCTCTGCAAGGATTCCAGGAGCCCTTCCATTGATGGCTAAGGCTTGCTCATATTCTTGTTCTGCCTTATCAACGGCAGTATAAGCACCCGCATTGACGATAATATGAGGCTGAACCTCGCGGATTTTTTTTCTGATATCATCCGGGCTAGCTAAATTTAAATCCTCTTTGTCAAAACAAAACAACTGCCCTTGAGAACATAAGGTCCACTGCAATTCCCATCCGATTTGTCCGCGGCATCCAGTGATTAAGATGTTTTTCATGGATAAAGGTCCGTTCCTTTGAGCAAATTGCCATCCCGATCTTTAGCGGAAAGAATGGGATCTTGGATAGGCCATGGAATATTCAGGTCGGGATCATCCCATCGGAGGCATCGTTCAGAAGCTGGATGATAGTAGTCCGTTGTCTTGTACAAAAAATCGGCATATTCTGACAAGACCTGAAAGCCATGAGCAAAACCCACAGGCACCCATAACATCTGCTTATTGGCCGCGGATAAAATAGTCCCGAACCATTTTCCGAACGTTTTTGAACTTTTACGAAGATCCACAACGACGTCATAGACTTCCCCAGCCACCACTCTCAATAGCTTTCCTTGAGGTTGTTGCATCTGATAATGAAGTCCTCTAATTGCGCCCTGAACAGATCTGGAATGATTATCTTGAACAAATCTGGCTTTGATTCCCAGTATCTCTTCCATGACCTTCTCATTGTAGCTCTCGAGAAAGAAACCCCGCTCATCGCCGAAGACTTGTGGAATCAAAATTTTGACATCCTGAATTGATGTCTCGTTCACTTGCATAGGTCATTATTACTCGATACGAAAGTTAAACTCCTGATTTACTCCAGTTTTATTTTCTCCAGTAGAAGATGTCGCCAATAAGCGATAGCTGCCTACTGGCCAACCTTTCTCTGGCGGAGTGAAATCGTAGGAAATCATCGCACTGCCATCATCTTCCAGCGACGTCGAAACTCCTGGGGTATTCGACCCTGTATCGAGATTCTTTAAGGTTAATTCGATACGGGTTCCCTTTTTTCCATTTTGGATAAACAAGTTGACAAAAATATTACCTCCAGTAGATTTCAGGACATTTTTCGGGTCCTGCACCAACCCTTGCTTATCGACGGTATTTCCGATCAGGATCTTAGAAAATTCCATTGGCCCATTCCCCTTGGATTCGCTGATTCCCTTTCGAATCGCGGCCGCATTTTCTTCGGGGGAGATTTCGATATGCAAGATCTTCCAGGCATCCTTTTCATGGATAAAATCATATTCCACATGGAACATATCTCCATTTTCTGTCATCAGAGTCCCGCTTAATGTAGGGACGTTGTTATCTAGGGTAAGCTTCTCAAAGGGAGTCCCCATCCCCTTGGAAAAAGCAGGGAATCTTGCAATGAAATCCTTAAAGGCATCTGGGGAAGTAGAGCTTTTAAATTCGTCGGAAGTATATTTCACATAGGCTGTTGTGATATCGTCTTGCTGGATAGCTTGTTGCTGTTCCTTTATCACAGCATTCAGTTGATCGATGAGCTTTTGCTGCTCACTCTCCTCTTCGCCTTTCTGCTGTTGATCTGGCATTTTATTCACTTTGGGAGGAGCTGAAACCTTTACTCCTTCCAACGGATTGTTTTCCGTCATCATCACATTCGTAAACTTTAGGACCTTGATCACCCATATTTTCCACTCATTTCCCTCTACTGCTAAAGTGTACACCAGCTGAATAGCGGATCCTTGATTTTTCAATTCGACAACAATTGTACCTATCCCTTTTTCAATTTTGGGATCGCTATATTTAACCGAAGTAAAACTTGTCAGAATCGGAAAATGTTGGGCGAATTCCTTAAAAGCATCCAAAGACGTGTTTTCCCGAAAAACCTTGGATGTATAGTTGTAGGCAGCATCGAGTTTCCCAGCTTGCATATCCTTTAATTGCCCCTCAACGACATGCTGAAGCAGACTCACATCTTCATACTTTTCTTCGGTAGGCAATACAACATGCATATGCCAGATTTTCCATTCTTTTCCCTCTTTGATTAGATCATATTGCACTGGAATAGCGGCGGCATCTGGATCCAAAATGACTCTCAGGCTGCCTTTGTCACCTTTGATGATTATAGAGGATTTATCAAAGCTCGCCTTTTTGTATTTGGTCAATATCGGATAATATTGGACGAACGTCTTAAAGGCCTCTAAGGGCATTTCCTTTTGAAACTCTTTGGATACAATGTCATTATATGCTCCCGCATAATTTTCATTGTGAAACGCTTGTAACTGCTGGGCAACAACGGATATCAATTGATCGGGCGATTGAACAATCTCTGGAGCAGGAGCAGGCTTGGGAGCAGGTGCAGGAGCTAGCTTTGGATGCGGTTGTTCTTCAGGGAGTTGTTTCACAGGGGGCGGGGCAGATTCTGGAGGCGCATTAATTTGATAAATTTGAGCTATCTCTACAGTATTATGAGCGCCATAAGCAAAGAAGCAGGAAGCTGACAAAATAACCAAAAAGTTAGACATAGTATGTACACGCTCCATAATGTTTAATTAGAGTCTCTGCTTTCTTTGAATTAAACCGCTTGAGTTCTTCATAGATCCGCAAACCTTGTGCATTCATGCCTTGCTGAAAGTATAAAATGCCAAGCTTGTAAAGGGTGTCCTTATCGTCGGGGTTGATGCGAAGAATGGTTTCATATTCCCGAATTTCTTCTTGAGGCATTTTGAGGTCTCGGTAGCTAAAAGCTAGCTGAGCATGCACCCAAGGATCATCAGGCGCATAGTGATTGAGAATTTTAAATTCTTCAATGGCTCTCTCCGCTGTCTTGCGGAATTTTTGCTCCATAGAAGCATTATAGCGATGAGCAGGAATCCACCGTTCTTCATCATAGCCATCGATTTTGCGCGGATCGACATAAAGCCCCGACAAAAGCACATAGGCATTTGCCAGGGAAGCATGCACCTCAAGGCTCGTCGGCTCGCAGGTGACCAATTTGATATTTTCTTCCACAGATGCCATCAGGAGCAGCTCTTTCATCTGAAACACATCCTGCCAATGCCACCAGCAGCTAAATTTTTCGGTCTGAGAGGAAAGATGGGAAAGCCATTGCGGTGCATGATAGAAATAGTATTCCCGGCAATGGAGGCTATCGGCAAATCGGCAGCAAGCCTTTGACAAGGCGATGTGATGCTCCGGAATGCCCTCTTGATAATTCAAAAGGCTCTTGCATCCCCTCAGATAACGTTCCTTAATAAGCGTGAATTCTTCCGGTTTTTTGCTCTGAAAATAGAGCCTTAAGATGAAATAGGAAAAACAAGTAAGAAAAAGGAGGGATAGGCTGAATGCTAAGATCGCCGTTTTTGCCAAAAAGGCGAAGAAGGTCACCAATAGAAGGCATTCTAGACCTCCCAAGAGGAGAAAAAGCATGTTGAAGAGCACATAAGCTTTCATGCTGCTCTCAAACTGGGGCAGCACAGCCTCAATCACTTTATGGATGCTTTCGTGATTAAAAATCGGAGTCGTGCCGGATGCTTGAACTTTTGCTACAACTGTCATAAATTTTCCCTAAGGCATAGTTATACCACACGCGGTCCAAAATAGCAAATTTGGGCCGCGTGTGGTATATAATCAGTTTAAACTAATTATTCAATCTAAACAGCTGAATCTAATACTAATTCATCAGATTCTTGGCTGGAGACTGGTACTGGTATGGAAACCGCTTTCAATTCTTCTTGATAGAAGATAAGCAGGCCAGAGAATACGATGATTGCCGACACATAAAAAGGAAGAGTCACGACTTCGCCTAGGTAGATCCAGCCAAAAAGAGCCGTAAAAAGGGGAGTAGTAAAACCTGCAAACGAGATGAAGGTCGCAGAAAACTTCCTCAAAAGCCATCCATATAAATTGTAACAGATCATATTGGAAATGATGATCAAGGCCAAGGCGCATTCAAAGAAAGGCCAGAATTCCACTACAGGAATGGGGTTCCAATTCTCTGCAAAAAAAGAATGAACGAGGGAAATGCTGCCTCCTACAAACATGCTCAAGCCATTTGCCATAAAGGGTGAATAGGCGTGGTCTTTCACCATTTGCCTAAGAAGAATCCAACCATAAACACTGCAAACGGCTGCCATCATGACAGACAGTTCCGCGAAAGAGAAAAAGAAGAGATGGCCTGTCTGTTCTTCGGCAACAGTTTCATTCAATAAGATCGGAATAAACCCTAAAAATCCAATAGCTAAGCCTCCCCATTTTTTTAGGGTCATCTTCTCGGAAAGCATAAAATAGGAAAGAAGGGCAGACAAGAAAGGACATAAGCTATAAATGAAACATGTTTTAAAAGAGGTGAGATATTTCAAACCCCAAAACTCGAAGACATTGGTGAGATAGATGTTAAAAATAGCCAATCGAAAAAGGCACCATGCGTGCGATCTGTCAAATTTAAATTGGCTGCGGTTGAAAAAGTATTGATAGGCTAGCATCAGAACGCCTGCTAGCATCATTCTTGAACCCACTAAAAAAAGGGGTTGAGTATATTCCAAGCCCGTTTTAGCTATTGTGAAAACGCTTGCGAAGAGCGCATATAGTACAAAGACAAGAACCATTTTTTCTCTATGTTTTTCCCGATCCTACAATATTTGGTAAATTGACCAAAGACTTTTTCTGTCTTCCAAAATGCTGGCCTCTTACTCATTTTTTAACTGTTCCTGATAATGATGCCTTCTCTCTTCTAAATCGCCGATGTTTTTAGCCTGTCGGCGGAGATCGGGGTCGTTCAGGATTTTCACCAGAAGCTTCAAAAGGGCTGGATCATCCGGAGCATATTCTAGAGCACATTCACAAGTAAGGAGGGCATCCAGAGGATTGTGTATCTGCAAATAGAGTTGCGCCAGTTTGAGATAAGCCGAGAGCCTATCTGGTTGAAATTTTATTGCTTGTTCAAGGTTTGTGATTGCGTCAAGTAGATGGTCCTCCTTTTCCTGGACTGAGGCTAACTCTTCATAGGCTTCGGCATCATCGGGGGTATATCTTAGGGCCTCTTTCGCCATTTGAATTGCTTTCTCCAAATGATTTTGATCCCGATAAATCAATCCTAATAATTTAAGCGCATTCGCATTTGATAGGTCCAAGTCCAGCGTTTGCAATAAAACCTTTTCGGCTGCAACCGCGTTATCCATCATGTAAAGAGAGCGCCCTTTGAGATAGAGAATTTCTGGAATAGCGGGATGCTCTTTGGCTAAGCGGTCGAGAATTGTAAAAGCTTCGTCGACTTTTGAAGAATTGGGCTTCTGGTCAGTTCCCAAAAGCGATTTGGCATATTGCAATTGAATAGAAAACAAGTCAGAAGCATATTCGGCTTGAACAGATGGGCCCCCCCTGCTGAATTCGATCGCCTTCTCGTAGTATTTAATCGCTTTTACATACTGTTTGTCGGCAGCGGATAGCTTAGCCAGGAGCGGGAGAATCTTTAAGTATAAAGGGGAAATTTCCTCGTTATCATAGAGCAAGGCTCTTTCTAAAGAGACAATGGCATCTTGCGTCCGACCGATCATTTGCAATAAAACTGCCTTTTCAAAGAGCATCTCAGAAGTTGGATTCTGAATCTGTTCAAAATAGTAAAGGGCTTGGGAGTGACGATGTTGGACTTGGCTATAGAACTTACCAGCGATGTAATGGCGGTCGATTTGATCCAGTTTTTTTCTCTTAAATTGCCTAAAGAAAAAAGAGAGTTCGCTCTCTTCGCTCCTATTTTGCTTTAATAAATTCGCTAAGATTTCTTCGGCTTTATCGATCTGGCCCAGGGCTGCATAAGCCTCGACCGCAATTCCCTGCAAACCCTCGATCTTAGTGTACGGGGCTTCCAACTCAAGGAAATAGTGTAAGGCTTTCTGCCACTGCTTCAAGCGGTAGTATGCATAAGCCAAACCAGCCCTAGACTCGTTCGTTACAGGATTGATTTTCTCAAACCAGGCAATGCTTTCTGACTCCTTGTCATTGTTCAGCAAGCCCAACGCTAATTTCAGATAATCTTCCTTGGTTAGAGCAGATCGCTTTTCCAAGTTTGATAAAGCTTGGATGCCTCTAGATTCATCCCCTGCAAGCAAGTGGCTAATCGCAAATGCTTTTGCTGTTTCGATGTCTTCTTCGGCAAAATTCTGTATCCTGTTTATTGTCGCTGCATGATTGCCCATATGATAATGAGACATCCCTACAATCCAGTGGGCCTCTGCATTGTCTGGCTGGATCTGTAAAACCCAAAGGGCTTTTTGGATAGCCTCTCCATAACGTTTATCCGAATAGAGATATTGAGCATCGGCCAGGTGATTTACTATTTCATTCTGATCCTCTATGGGAATTTCTTTGATGTTAAACTCTTTCACCGCACGCAAGATATAGGGCAAGCTATCTACATTGTCGGCTAAAAGAGCACTTTTATAGATTTGCGACAAGGTGGTCTCCAGCTCCTGATTCAGCTCCCTTTTGTCGGTAAGAAAAGGCAGAGAATCGGCAGCACGCATCATCCGAAGGGCTTTTTCTTCCTGTTGTTCCTGCATCCAAACTCGCTTGGAGAGGAATACCAAATTTTCAGCAAAGCGCAATCGGCGCCGATGGTCTTTTTCAAGAGCAGACCAAAATTCCAGATAGGGAAGCGATCGCTCCAGCTTTTCATTATCTTGTGGAAGAAGCTCTAGAATTTTACCGCCAATGAGCGACGCAAACTCTTCGCTGGTTTTCTGAGGATGTTGGCTTAAGAACAGGACGATATTCCAGTTTTTGGGGAAATTTCCCGAATCCAAATCATCAAAAATGGTATTCTCAAACTGCTGTCTCAGGCTTCTGCGAAGCTCTCCATTTCCAATGACTTGATTCCATAAAACCAACAAGTGCGATGTTCCATATTCCTGATTCGCGGAGATTTCCTTCTTTAATTCAGAAGACATTTTCAGGGACAACTCCTGCAAAATTTCATCGGCATGCCAATTCTCTAAGGCGGCAATGTAAAGCCCCAAATCTTGGTGGGCCTTTTTTTGGAGGAGGTATAAAGCATCCTTGCGCATCCACTTAAGGTTGTTTGGAAATAAGGGCAGTTTCGAAAAATAAGAAAGGGCAACTTTATGGTAGGCAATCTCTGCATCCTGGGATTTTCCCTGCCCTAGTTGAACATAATAGAGACCCGTGAGGAGGTGAATCTCCTCCTGATCTCTTGAAGAGGCAAGCGGCAGCTTCTCTTGCAATAGCCGTAAAGCCTCTACCCCTTTCCCCATTTCAATGTCGATGCGGGCATGGCGCAGATCATACCAAAGAGGCGTAAAAATAGCCCCAAAAGCTTGCTGCATCCAAGGGGACAAATACTCCTCGTGAAGGGGTTTTTCCCAGTCTTTCAGGGCCGCTTCATAGTCTTCTGCTAAAAAATGCGCAGTCCCCTCAAAAAATTTCACCCAGGCTCGTTGTAAGGAGGAATTCAACGGCACTCCTTTAAGGGAGCTGATGATGGCTTTGCGATCTCCAACTAAATAAGCATTAAGTGCCTGATTCAGATAGATTTCCGCCAGAATTTTAGGTTTCAAACCCGAATGTTTGACTTCAAGGGCCTTTGCTAACCTTTGATTTGAGTCCTGTAAATCCCCTCTTCCTCTAGCAATATAAGCCATAATGAGATGATACTCACTTGCGGACATCGCGCTTCTCACGCGCTGCAATTCCCTAAACGATTGCTCATACTGTCCTTCTGCAAAACGGCGGTAGGAAGGATCTTCATCGGGATTCCCCAAAAAAAAGAGCCCCAAGAATAGAAAAACAGATAAAATCGAGAAGGCAAAAAGATAGGTTTTTCGAACCTGCATTTATTACTAACCTCATGTATAAGAATACATTATGTAAAAAACTCGAATTAAAATAAACAATTTTTAAATCGAAGTTTGAAAAAAAGTGGTGTTGTTGCACAAAATTAACCACTGAGCCAGTGAGATGAGAGGGTATGAAATAGGGAGAAGCCTTAATGGACAATGGTTAATGGACCTAATGGACACCATCGACTATGGTCAAAGGCAATGGTCCATAGTCCATGGTGTCCATGGTGTCCATTAGGTCCATTAACCATTGTCCATTGGCCAAAAAAGGAAGGAGGACAAGAATTCTGAAAAATGTTTTAATAATTATTAAGAATGTGATAAGAACGATTCTCAGGAGTTATTATGCAAAAACCTAAAATTGTCCTCGTTGAAGATGAAGAAGATATCGCCGCGCTCATCAAACTCCAAGGGGAAATTTCCGGCTATAAGATACAAGTCGAAGTCGATGGATTGAATGGATTCCGCACTATCGAAAGGGAAAAACCGGATCTAGTCATCCTTGATATCATGCTTCCCGGCCAAAGCGGCCTCGATGTCTGTCGAAAAATCAAGAATCATCCTGACCTCAAGGATATTCCAGTCATTATGATTTCAGCTAAAAGCGAAGAGCTGGATGTTGTCTTGGGACTGGAATTAGGGGCTGATGATTATGTGACCAAACCCTTTTCTCCGAAAATTTTGTTTTCCAGGGTAAGGGCGGTGCTTCGTAGGGGCAAAGAACCCGAAAAAGCCCCAAAAAACCTTTCTTTTGGAACATTTACCTTGGAAGTGGATCGCTATCAACTACGGAAAAAAGACAAATATATACCCGTAACCCTCTCGGAATTTGGCATTTTGCGCCGCCTTTTGCTAAGCCGTGGAAAAGTCTTGACCCGCAATCAATTGCTAGATGACCTCCAAAATAATGACGCTTTTATCGTGGACCGCAATATCGATGTCCATATTGCAGCCCTAAGGAAAAAACTGGGACCAAACTTTCACTGGATAGAGACTGTCCGAGGAGTAGGATACCGCTTTAAAGAAGAGGATTGAAAAATTAATTATAATATGCTATTCTAATAATTGAAGGTATTATTTTTAATTAGTAGGAGGTAAAAATGACTCCTTCGCTTAGTAATAATCTTAATCCTCTAACTCAAGAACAATTGGATGACGCTATATTAACTGCTGAACAGCTAGCAGCCCAAACAATTAGTGATGCCATAAAAGAATCAACAAATGACACAAATAACTCAAGTGTTACAAATTCCACAAATGTTTCCATAAATTCGACCACTTCAATAAGCTCGTCAGATCCAGTTGATCCAAATCCAAATACCCCCAATCCACTTGCTGTCGATCCCAATTCAGTTTCAGAGGTGACTAAACAAGTTGCCTCTATTAATTCAAGACGTAAAATGCTTGGGAATATTACAAATAGAATTTAAAAACATTGTATCTTTAATTAGAAATGTGGGTGCAGGATTCGAGTTTTATCGCTTCCAAAAGGCGTGGAACTCGATCTGTGATTTCCCACGTAAAATCTTTTTCCTGCCTGCCAAAGTGACCGCCGAAAGCCGTCTGTTTATAAATAGGACGGCGCAGGTCCAGCATTTCAATGATGCCTTTGGGCTTTAAAGAAAAGACGTTTGGAATGACTTTGGCCAATAAATCTTCACTTATGGTACCCGTCCCGAATGTGTTGACATGAATAGAGATGGGATTAGGGATGCCAATCGCATAAGAAATTTGAACCTCGCATTTTTCCGCAAGCTTTGCGGCCACGATATTCTTTGCCACATAGCGTGCAGCATAGCACGCTGAACGGTCGACTTTAGTGGGATCCTTGCCGGAGAAAGCGCCTCCGCCATGCCTGCCCATTCCCCCATAAGTATCGACGATGATTTTGCGTCCCGTCAATCCACAATCGGCGACGGGGCCGCCAATGACAAACCGTCCTGTTGGGTTGACATAGAAAAGGGTCTGATCATCAATAAAGTGTTTGGGCACCAACCCAAAGACCATGGCGCGCATATCCTGAAAGATCGTCGCGTTATCGATATCTAATCCATGTTGGGTGGAAATCACGACAGTATGCAGGCGCACGGGTTTGTCGTGGCTATCATATTCAATCGTGACCTGCGTTTTGGCATCCGGCCTGAGATATTCCAGAGATTTGGTTTCGCGCAGCCTCCGCAGCTCCCTGACAATTTGGTGTGCGAGCATAATCGGCAGGGGCATAAGCTCCGGAGTTTCATTGCAGGCATACCCAAACATCAAGCCCTGGTCCCCAGCCCCCATCTCCTTGCCTTCTTCCTCGCTTACTCCAAGGGCTATATCTGAAGATTGTTGGTTGATCGTCCGAATCACACCACAGGAGCGGTAGTCGAAACCAAGCAGCGGGTCATCATATCCGATGTCTTTAATCGTTTGTCTGGCGACTTCTTGAAAGTCGACAGAAGCTTTGGTCGTGATTTCACCGGCAAGGACGACAAGTCCAGAGCTGACAAGCGTTTCACAAGCCACTTTAGCACAGGGATCCTGTTCTAAACAGGCGTCTAAAATGGCATCGGAAATCTGGTCAGCGACTTTGTCAGGGTGCCCTATTCCCACAGATTCAGACGTAAATAGATAATTTCCCATGATAATCCCTAGCATTTCGTTATTGTTAAACTTATCGCAGATTTCATTTTTTGTCGCGAAAGATTATATTAGGCTTATGCCTCTGATTCTAGTTTTCCTCATTTTTTCGAGTACCCTATTAGCAGAAGAGCCTTCTGTGCTGACCTTTTCTTTACTTGAATCCAAGGAACCCATCAACGCATTAGATGGGCGTATGGTCAAAGTCCGAGGCTTCTTACACCAATCTCAGGATGGCAAATGGGTCCTGGCAGATGAGCCAGAGCTCAAAAGTTGCTGCATCGGAGCCAAAGAAAAATTGTCGAAGCAGATCATGCTTCAGGGATTTATTGAGAACGCAAGAGCACATCAAGCTGTGGATCTCCAGGGAAAATTCCACATCCAGAAAATTGAAGAAATGCAAACCTATTGGATGGAAGAACCCAAAATCATCGAAAAGCCCCCACATGTGTGGGGAAGCTACTTAATCCTATTTGTATCTATTATAGCCCTTTATGCCCTTGCAAGAAAAAGGCTCTAAAAAGCTGGCAGAACAGCCCCTTGATATTTATTCATAATAAAGTTTCTAACCTTATCAGAGTTGATAGCCTTTTTTAAGGCCTGCAGTTCTTCCCTCTCTTCATCGCCGTTGCGTATGACGACGACATTGACAAATCTGGAATGGCTATCTTCAATCGCCAAAGCATCGCGTTTAGGAGATAGACCCGCTTGCAAGGCAAAATTGGTGGTAATAGCTGCAAGATCGACATCATCAAGAGTCCGGACTAATAAAGGTGAATCGATCTCTTGAAACTTTAGCAAATGGGGATTGCTGCTGATATTCAACAGCGTCGCATTGACATCTTGCCGATCGAGGGTGATTAGTCCTTGGGCCTGAAGCAAAAGGAGGGCTCTGGCTTGGTTGGTGGGGTCTATGGGGACGGCCACAACTGCCCCATCTTTCAACTCCTTAAGTGATTTTATTTTTTTAGAGTAGAGTCCCATCGGTTCATAAAGGACAGAGGCTAACACTTCAAATGGATATTTGAATTCTTTTTTCTGAACTTCTAAGAAGGGAATGTGTTGGAAAAAGTTCGCATCGATTTCCTTATCTGCTAAAGCACGGTTGGGAGTATTGTAATCTTCAACGACAAGGATATCCAAATTATATCCCTGCTGTTTTAGATCGGGTTTGATCTGCTCCAAAATTTCCGCATGGGGAATAGCCGTAGCGGCTACTTTTATCGAATTTTTATGCTCGCTCTTTTGACAAGCTGCAAGCAGAAATAGAGCTGAAATAAGCGTCAGAAAAATTTTCATTTGGCCAATACCTTTCCTCTTTTTTTGTTGATTCTATTGGCTAAAAAATTTCCTGTCCATTGAATTCCTTGAACTAAAATGATCAGCAAAACGACAGTCACGACGATCAAAAACACGTTGAAGCGTTGATATCCATACTGGATCGCTATTTTCCCTAATCCGCCGCCTCCCATGGTCCCAGCCATAGCGCTATAGCCAATCAAGTTAATGACGGTGGTGGTCATGCCCAAAATCAAAGAGGGCAAAGCTTCAGGGACTAGCACTTTGGCGACGATCTGCAGGGGTGTCGATCCCATGACCAACGCTGCTTCGACCATCGGCTTTTCAACCTCTTTCAGAGAAGATTCCACAATGCGCGCCACAAAGGGAATGGCAGCGAACGTCAAAGGAATGATCGAGGCGGTTGTGCCAAGACTTGTCCCGACAATAAAGCGGGTAAGTGGAATGATCGCGACCATGAGAATGACAAAAGGAAAGGAGCGTCCCATATTCACAAGCGTGCCTAACACCAGGTTGACAGACCTATTTTCCATGAGATGCCCTCTGTCTGTAAGGGTCAGGATCACCCCCAAGGGAAATCCAAAGAAAAAGGCCAACAGAGAGGACATGAGGACCATATAGAAAGTGTTCCACAATTCAATAGGAAGGATTGAAAAGGCTAACTGGATATTTTCTGCATTCATTCGATTTCCTCGCATTTGACATGAGAGTCCTTGAGATAATTGACGGCATGGCTCATCGCTTCTGAAGAGCCATCTAATTCTAGAACCAAGTGTCCGATCATTTTATTTTGAATGCAGTCTAAGCTTCCAAAAAGGATATTAGCCTCGACATCGTACTGTTTGATCATGCGCGAGATCACCGGCTCTTTTGCTTTGGCTCCATCGAAGAAGAGGCGGATGAGCTTGCGCGAGGGATCGCGGCCTTCTTGAAAGAGCTCGGGGAGATTTTCTGAAGCGTGATGCAAAAGATATTTGGTAACAGGGTGTTCTGGATGGGTAAAAATGCGCGTCACTTCCCCCTCTTCAACAAGTTCGCCATGGGAAAGAACAGCGACACGGGTGCAAATCTGTTTAATGACGTCGACTTGATGGGTGATGACAACGAGGGTCAAACCCAGGGTTTGATTCAGTTTTTGCAAGAGTTTGAGGATAGAACGGGTTGTTTTGGGATCCAGCGCTGAGGTCGCCTCATCGCAAAGGAGAAGGGAAGGATGATTAGCTAAAGCTCTGGCAATGCCAACCCGCTGCTTTTCTCCGCCGCTAAGTTTGGCCGGATAGACATTCCGCTTTGCCTCGAGTCCCACGAGGTGCAAAAGTTCGGTGATGCGCTTTTCTTGTTGTTCTTTTGAAACGCTATAAATCTCCATGGCATAGGCGATATTTTCAGCTACAGTTCTTGAGCTAAAAAGATGGAAATGCTGGAATACCATCCCGATATGTTGTCGGATTTCCCGCAATCCGCGTCCATCCACTCCTCGCATATCGGTCCCTAAAACAGAAAGTATCCCCGAGGTCGGTTTTTCCAATCCTGTGAGACAGCGCATCAGGGTCGATTTGCCGGCGCCGCTCATGCCCACAATGCCATAAATTTCCCCGCGATGCACCTTCAACGTGATCGTGCGCAAAGCTTCATGCGCACACGATCCGCTATAGCTCTTCGAGACTTCCTGTACGTCTATGACAATTTCGTTCATAATTTCCGTTCTTTTTCACCCTAAGCAACTTATAACCTTATAAGTTTAATTATTATATCAGAATCCTCTTTCTTTCTCAAGGAATTCCCTCACTCTACTTTCCTCTTGAAAAAAAAGGAATAGAGTTAAATGGTAGCCCTAAAGCGTTAAAGACTATTAAAAAAGGACAAAAGGACAGGGACAAAAGGACAAGGACCAAGAGGACCAATAGGACCTAGGGGACAAGAGGACGTAACTCTTTGTCCTCTTGTCCCCTAGGTCCTATTGGTCCTCTTGGTCCTTGTCCTTTTGTCCCTGTCCTTTTGTCTTTTTGTCCTTTTTGGAAAGCGTTAAATGACCTCTATAAGGTATTTATGGGCTATATCATTGTCGGCTATTTTACGGAAAATACAGGTTACGCAGCTGAAGCGCAGAACCTCATCAAAAGTTTAGAACGATTTCAGCTCCCCTACCAAATCGTTCCAGTTCCCAGTCAGGGATCGTGGCAAGCCAATACCCAATATAAGCCCTATTTCCTAAAGCAGATGCTCATGCGCCATTTTCCCAAAGACATTCTCTATTTGGATGTCGATGCAGTCGTCCAAAGACCTCTTACTTTCTTCAATCAAGTGAATTTCGATATCGGTGCCCATTATATGCATCAGGTAGAACTCATTTCGAGCACGCTCTACCTGGCCAATAATGCTAAGATCATGACTTTGATTGATCGCTGGATTCACGGTTGCATTGTAGAACCTATGATTTGGGATCAGAAAATTCTGCAAGCTACGATTAATAACTCGCGCGACCTTCAACTCAAAGTATGCAATCTCCCTCCAGAATACTGTAAAATCTTCGACATTATGCACATCGTGAAAGAGCCGGTCATTGAACAATTCCAAGCAAGCCGCAGACTGCG
Source organism: uncultured Parachlamydiaceae bacterium (assembly GCA_963801335.1). Taxonomy (GTDB): domain Bacteria; phylum Chlamydiota; class Chlamydiia; order Chlamydiales; family Parachlamydiaceae; genus CAWDEQ01. The sequence goes on from CAWDEQ010000001.1 coordinate 847,533, forward strand.
GGGAGAAATCGACAAAAAATAAAAAAGTATCACAAGCACTCATATTTTCTTGACTCGAAAGTGCAGTTTTGGATATGTATGGAAGCCCCAAAAAAAGAGAAACAAACTATGCAACCCCTTAAAACGTCTTTTACAGACTTTCAATTTCCAAACCCAATCGCAATCAACAGCGACAGTGTGACAATAACAACAGAGGACTACAAAAAATTACAAATTATTAATGATATGGCTCAACAAGTTCTTGCAAAAGATGCGCAAAGCGAAGAAGCCTCCCAAAAATTCATGGAAAATACTTCAAGTAAAGTCTCTCGACTTGAAAGTGATCTTAAAGCTCTAGAAAATGTAAATAAGTGCCAGGTAGAAACAATTCGAAGGATGAAAATTGCCGCCAGCCTCGCTATAGTTGTAGCAGCTTTGGCCTTTGGAGGAATGTTATTAATTTTTATATTTTAACCTATATATCCACAGGACTTATATCTTCCTCGGAAAATCAGATAGCAAAGTTATTTGGACTGGTTGCCCAAGCTCTAGAAGTCGAGTCCCCAAAGGGCAGAGATAAACCTAAAGTTTATCTTAACGTCGATAGAATACCCGCCGATGTTTATCTGCTCATTTTTACAAGATTGACATCTCTAGAACTAATTAAGGCCACTTTGGTTTGCAAAAAATGGCGTCAAATGGCAACCCAGCGTGTTTGGAAGATAATTTGCGAAAAAGAAAACGGTTTAGTTTTTAAAGGGATTAAAAATCCAAATTTTGATTGGAGAAAATCCTGTCTTCTCATGTATAGAATCCAACGTATTGAGACAAAAAAGCAGTCGCTGAATAAAAGACAAAGCAAGATTACTTCAGACATAAGCACAATCGATACGACTTTAAAAATTAGCAATACATTATCTGCTGCAACATTAATTGTTGTAGGCTCAGCTATTTATTTAAAAGGCATATTTCTACTATTAAATCGTTTTCCACCAAGTCCAGCTGAGATAGAATTTTTTCAAAAACACGGTAGAAGCGACGAGTGGTATAGTAATTGTGATTGATAATGAATCCATCATACTCCAGTATATATGACATCTATTATTTCCTCATATGAAGAATTTAATGCAAAGCTTACGGAAAGGGACAATCTTTTAACCGAAGAAAGGTCACAGCTGGATGATCAGCTAGAAAGATTATCGGGAAGGGTTGCCCGAATTTTAAAACCTCATTCTTCTAAAGTCAGGCATAATTCCAAGGAATATTTTTCAGTAGATCGTTTGCTACCCAAGCTCTACAATCATATTTTTTTGAATTTGAGTTTATTGGACTTAAAAAATGTGAATCTTGTTTGTAAAAAGTGGAACAAGTCAATTCAATCTCCTATTACATTGCAGATTATTATTAGAAGAGAAAACACCTTAGCTTTTAACTTCATTGAAATTAGAGGTCTGGACTGGTACAAAATTAGTCTCTTTTTGCAAAGAATCCAACATCTTGCAGAAAAAATGAAAAATTCTGAAAAGCGGCAATATAAGTGTTCTTCTGATCTAGGAAGCCTAAAAATAGCCTTCGGGCTTAGCTTAGCATTATCTATTTTAACATTCGGATTGCTTTTCGTTAGAGTGCGTCAATGAACGATCTACATCGATTCTTGCCGACTCTATCGAATAGAGAAGCCAGGGGAATACAAATCGACATGCGGGATGGGTGTGCCGAGAAATTTGGAGCCATTGAGCCGGAATTTTTCTGGATCGTCCGAAACGTAAAATTGATGATTTCCCTTCTCTCCGTATTGTGCATCGCATATTGAGAAAGCATCAACCCCACTTTTTCCGCGCAGGTCGAAGCGGAGTCCACGATTTGTACCCCATCGCCCAGTTCTTTCTGGATGAGATGGCGGAGCAAGGGATAGTGAGTGCACCCCAAGAGAATCGTATCCACTTTGCGTCCTTTTAGCGCGGCTAGATATTCCTTCACGATGATTTCGGCAGCGGGGTGGCGCACCATATCTTCTTCCACAAAAGGGACGAAGAGGGGGCAGGCCAGAGCGTGAATGGTCGCATTGGGCAATCGCAAGGCAATTTCCCTTTGGTAAACCCCTGAGTTTATCGTGCCTCGCGTTCCAAGAACGGCGATATGCTTGCTGCGCGTCACTTGTACAACCTTCTCGACCCCAGGTTCAATGACGCCAACGATAGGAATGTTAAAGATCTGCTTCAGCTTATCCAAAGCAACAGAAGTGACCGTATTGCAAGGGATGACGAGCATCTTAATCTTCTGTTCCATGAGGAAAATCGTATTCTCGATGGCATACCGAATGATGGTATCCCGACTCTTTTCGCCATAGGGAAGGCGGGCTGTGTCTCCAAAGTAGAGGATATTTTCCCGAGGCAACGCCTTGACCACTTCTTGCATGACAGTAAGGCCGCCCACCCCTGAGTCAAACATCCCGATCCATCTGCTGTTATCTTGGGTATTCATCATTTGACTCAAGGGAGTTTTAGGACTTGGCCAACATTAATGCGGTCATTGGCCATGTTATTAGCGCTTTTAAGGGCTTGAATGGTCGTCCCTTGGCTGCGCGCAATCTTATCGAGATTGTCTCCCGACTTCACTTTATAGGTCTTGCCTGAGTCTGCCACAGGCCCTTTATCCAATCCGCTTTTGACTTGCAAGGCATCCATCATCGATTTCAATGCCGATTGCAAATTCTCGATGTTGCGATTTTGACCTTCTATCACCTTTTCCATTTCGATCAGCTTCTGTTTATATTGGCCTAAGACAGAAGAAGAATCATTGGCATGGTTCTTAAATTGCTTTAAATCAGCAATCAATCCCTTGACAGAGCTTTCTAGGCTATTCAGCTTGAGTTCGGTGTTGACTGCGCTGTCTTTGAGCAGGTCTTTATTCACTTGATGGCTTTCATTGACTTGCTGCCGGATCGCATCGATGGCAGCTTCCATCGTATTCAGCTTTTCTTCATAAATGCGAATCTCGGACTCATGGTTATTGACTTCATGGCGGATGTCATCGACGCCATCCCGAAGTTCGCGCAAAAGCGTATTATTTTCCTCTTCGTAGGCATAGCGCCTAGGAGCAGCATCTAATGAGCCCGCCATGAACAAAAAGATCGCTGCTAAGCAAAGAAGAGCACCACCTTTCACAGAAAAATCTACCTTTGGTAAATTTTGAATTCTGCACGTCGGTTTTGAGCCCAAGCTTCCTCATGGTGATCATGAAGCAATGGGCGGTCTTTTCCATACGAGATCGTAAAGATGTTGTCAGAGCTTACTCCCTGCTCAATCAACATATTGCGCACAGCATTGGAACGGCGCGAACCTAATGAATAGTTATAGGCTTCTGGGCCTCGTTCATCAGCATGGCCCTCCACAAAGACATAGGTAGTTGGCTTACTCTTCATATAATCCGAGACTTTGCGTAGGATTTCGAGATTGTCCGGGCCTTTAACCAGGTTGCTGTTATATTCAAACTGGATATTTTTGAATATTCCCGCAAGTGCTGGAATGGTGCTGGGATCGCGGAAAGCGTCAATGCCTGGAATAGAGCTGCCAGGATCACCAGGTGACTCGCGAGGCTGGGGAGCGATCGATTCGCCCATGGCTAGATCGTTTGGATTTTGGACATCGGATAGGGGAATGAACTCTCCACTTGCTCCAGATCCATCCATACTGCCTCCTACGGCCACATCCTCTGCATAGAAATCATCGCGATTGACAATCTGGCGTGAGTCTCCATGTTTGCCTCCAAGGGTCCTAAAGCCCCTTCCCATATGCCTGGAAGCGGATTGCGTATCTTCCCATATATCATCACCGTTGCGGCGGCATCCTGTCAAGCTGATGCAAACCGCCAATAAATACATCACGAGTATCAATTTATTTGCTCTCATAGGTGTCCTCTTCATCCATTTTCTCTTGCCTTCGGATACTATCACACCGCCCTATACCCAAACAAGCAGGAATTACCGTGGTTCCCATGCGGGGAATCTCTTTTCTCCGGGACCGCTGCTAATTTTTTGTGCATTGGGTTGATTCAAATTGATCAAGAATAGTTCGCTGCCGTCCGGACCTGTGGAATTAAACAAAAGATGCAAACTATTGGGGGCCCAGGTCGGATTCTCTTTATTTCCGGCACCCTGCGTCAGCTGGCGTTCCTTTCCTTTTACGACATCGTAAATCCAAATCTGGCGGGCCCCTCCGGTCATGCTACAGTAGGCGATTTTGGTGCCATCCGGAGACCATGACGGAGCCGAGCTTTCCCGATTTTGCTTGCTGATCAGTTTTGCCTTGATCTCTTTCAGTTTCATGCCTGGAGAGGGGATATCCATCACGTAAATGCGTGGAGAGCCGTCCTTATTCGAGACAAAGGCGATTTCCTTTCCATCAGGGCTGAAGGTCGGAGTCCCTTGGGTGGCCTGATGGGTGGCATAAATCTGCTGCGGCTTGCCCATGGCACCTGCTTCAGGGCTAAAACCTTGTAAAAAGAGATCGGGATTTCCCGTGTAATCGGTGATAAAAGCGACTTTATCCCTCTGACGTGACACCACAGGCATCATCTGGTTGCCGCGCAAAGTATTGAAGCGTCGGGATATTCCATCCTGCAAGTTAGCCAAATAGAGCTTGGATTGCCCCGTCTTATACGAAACAAAAAAGAAGCTCCCAGGCATAAACCCCGCTTTTGGAGGAATATAGGTTGGCGTGACGCAATAGCCCATTCCATGCGTGACTTGGCGCGCATTGGCACCATCATAATCGGCTTCCCACACATCCGAGAGCCACTTATTTCCAGGAACTTGTGTCCTAAGAGTATACAATAACTTCGTCGAGGCAATCCCATCCGTTCCAAACAAAGCTTTATGGATGGTATCGGCAAGCTGATGGATTTTGCGCCTATCTTGGCCCAGATTTCCTGTTAAACTGATGCCATCGACGCTTTTTGTCGAATTGCTATTTACGGCAAGCATGCGGATGTCGAGTTTTTTATCGGTCAGGCGCCCTTTGACCACATAGTAAATATTGAGCGTTTTCCAAGACGAAGAGGAGCCTAAGCTATCGAAGGCTCCCCCATTCGCAAGCACATCGCGATCGCTGGAGTGCGGAATTGTATAAGTCATCCCATTGTGATTGAGGTCAAACGAGAGAACCTGTTCGAGTTGTTTTACATAGACGGGATCAAAACCGGAATGATTGTCGATGAAACTCGAAGCATAAATGGGCAAGAGTTGGCTTTCCGTTGCCAATTTCACCACAATCTGTTCGTCCTCTTGCGGCTTGGCATTAATTCCAAGGCTCAATAGAAGTGCGAAAGAGATGAATATTTTTTTTAACATCGTGATACCCCGATCATTTATTCATTGCTTAATGAAACTAAAAACGTGTAGTTCGACTGCCCGACAAAATTGTCGCCAAAGCTAGGAAAAGTCAATGTCGGCACCTTTTTTTCAATATAAGAACGATTGGCTGCGCTTTGAGAGCTAACAACCGCAATTTTTGTCACTTTTCCCGAACGCTCCAAGGTTAGCTTAATTTTGACTTCGCCATGCTCTGGAAGCTTCAAGAGAAGCTTCAACCGACCCGCTAATTCATCTCGATAGGATCTCTCATGTGGAGTCAAGGTCGACCCTTGATCGCTCGGCAATGCTTCTATCTGCAAAGCAGAAATTTTTCCTGGCACAGAAGCAAGCGATAGCGCGCTGGCCGTTCCCGCAGAGGCAATCATACCACGAGGACGATCAATTTTTGCAATGCTTTCCTGGGCTTTTGCCAACAATTCGCGCTGCTTGGCTTTGACCGCTTCAGCCTGGGGATCTGGCTTAGGCGCTGCCGGCTTCTGAGGAGCTTCTTCTTTCTTCGCCGGTTTTTTCGGAGTCTCTTTTTTGGCCTCCTTTTTCGCCGTTTCTTTTTTTACTTCTTTTTTTGGAAGAGTCTTCTCCGTTTTCTTGGGCTCAGGTTTCTTAACCTCCTTTTTGGGGGTTTGTTTCTTGGGTTTCACCGGCTCTTTTTTTATTGGAGCCTTTTTAGCCTCTTTTTTCGGCTTCGGTTTCGGAGCAGCCTTTGGCTCTGGTTTTATCTCGACTTTCGGCTTGGGCTGTTCCATAGGCTTAGACTCCAAAACAGGTTCGGGAACAGGTTCCGGAATAGGCTCTGGGATAGGTTCGGGAACTCGTTCGAGAATAGGCTCGGGCTCGGGAACCGGCGTTGAAAAAGGCTCTGGAATGGATTCAACAGTGGCTTGAGCAGGCGCCGCTTCGACTTTCTGAAGCATTATTGGTGGAGGCTGCCTGTTTTCATTGAGCTGAATCGTTTTGACGATTAGCCTTTCCATGGGTTTGTTTAAAGGCATTGCTTGAGCGGTTGTGAGAGCCGCCCAAATCAAAAGCAAAAAATGTGCTGCGACAACAGACAGGGTAATTAATAGAAGAGAACGATCTTGCTGCTGCAGCTTGATAAAAGTGGCGGCTTGCATTACGCTCCAATGGGCTACGAAGGCTTTAAAATGATGTCCATTTGTTGAAAGCCCGCCTCTTCGGCAGCATTCTTCACACTCTGGTAGACTCCAAAATGGCCGCTCTTATCGTGAAATAATTGGGGCCTGGCTTTCGGATATTTGGCTTTAGCCTCCCTGAGCAAAGGGACCAGCTGAGCAATCGAAACTCTCTTTGCGTTATACCAAATCGTATTATCCTTATGAACATGAATCGCAATAGGACTTGTTTCCTGAGCCGTTGTCGTTCCATCCAAGGGATCCGATGCTGCATCAGCGAGTTCAACGCGGTCTAATTCCAGGAGGGGAGCAACCACAATAAACATGATTAAGATGACAAATACGACATCGATCAAGGGGGTGAGATTGATTATGGGTTCATCTATAGAGCCGGTTCGTGTCCATTTTCCTACGCGCCTAGCCATGGTATAATTCCTCAGCGAACGTCTACTTTTCGATACTGCATCTCGACGGAAGCCATGATCTCCGTCGAAAAGCTCTCCATTTGAGTCTGAAAATCATTGATCGAATTTTTCAAATAATTGTAGCCTATTAGGGCAGGAATGGCATCGAGCAAACCGAGGACTGTCGTTGCCAATGCCAAAGAGAGTCCGCCCAACACCATCTGATGGGTACTGCCCATTGTCTGCGACTGCAATTCCGAAAATGTCGTCAAAATTCCCCAAACGGTACCTAACAACCCCAAAAAAGGGGCTAAACTCACGACCGTAGACAGGATAAATAAATTTCTCTCTAAATGCTTTGTTTGTGTGGCAATCGCTGATTGGAGATGCGAATCGACAAATTCGACGTCGGAAGGGGATAAATAGGAGATCCCCTTTTCTGTTCCTGGGGTTTGCGTTTGGCCGAATCGCCGGTTTTTATTGAGAATTTCGACGGTATGCTTTTTTAAAACAGCATAGAGATCCAGAAAAGGATTTGGCATTTTTCGCCTGACGGCTCCCTCGCATTCCATTCCTAGAGGATTCAGTTTTTGCACTTGGAAAGACTGATAAAATTGGCTGGAATTTCTTTTTGCTAAAAAAGTGATCCATAATTTATGAATTAAAATAATCCAACTAATTACTGATAGAGCAATCAATAATATAAAGATGAATCGCCCTAGGAAATCGGAATGTATATAAGCATCAAAGAAGGGATTACTCGCTAATATAAGAAAAGTCTTTACAAACATTTCAATTTCCTTTACAATATTCCTTAATTTGATCGCAATTCTAATCAGACATAAACGATTATGTCCATTTTGTCAATGAGGCAGTTGCCAAAGTCAGGGTTCGTCGATTTTCGGGATTATTTTGGCCGCTTTTCGATTAAAATTGCAGGGGTAATATACTTTTGTCGATATTACCCCTGCAATTTTAAGTCGAAAATCGGCTCAAAAGAACCCGAAAATCGACTGAACCTGATTTTTGCAACTGCCTCAAAAGGAGAGTAAATGGCCTTTTATCTGAACCTGTTCCTTGTGTTTTTCGTTTGCGCCTTCAATGAAATCGCTTTCGCCAACGATACAGTCGAGCCAGTCAAAGTCGAGCTCCTCAATGAAGAGGAATCCATTCAACCAGGGCGCCCCTTCTGGGTGATCGTCCGATTCGAAATCGCAGATCACTGGCATACTTATTGGAAAAATCCAGGCGCTACAGGGGCGCCCACCTCAATCCAATGGACGCTGCCGAAAGGATTTCAGGCAGGCCCCTTGCAATGGCCAATGCCGCAACGCTTCAATGTCGATGGACTGGTTAGCTATGGCTATGAAAGAGAGGCGCTGTTTTTGACCCAAATTATTCCTCCGGCTTCGCTATCTGATCTTTCCAAAGCAGAAATTGAAGCCAACATCCGATGGGTCGTCTGCTCCGACTCGCATTGCGTGCCAGGAGACGCCGATCTCAAGATCGCCTTGCCGGTGGTGGCTTCTGCCCCCAAGGTAAATGGCACAGCCACTGCGCTCTTTGCAAAAGCCCGAAATAATCCTATAGCGAACGACTCTCCGGATGACATCGCCATCGCTAATGAGATTCCAAGAACAGCGACCGATGTGGAATCGGAAGACCTTCCACTGGCGAACTTACCTGACCAGGGAGAAGCCTCTTTGGGTTTTATTTGGGCCCTCATTTTTGCCTTTATCGGAGGAATGATCCTCAATCTCATGCCCTGCGTGTTACCCGTTGTCTCCTGCAAGATTTTGAGCTTCGTCAAGATGGCAGGACAAAACCGGGCCCTCACTTTTCAGCATGGCGTTGCCTTTGCCGGCGGCGTTTTAGTGTCCTTCTGGGTTTTAGCGGGAGCCCTGCTGGTCCTGCAAACCTATGGCCATGCAGTCGGATGGGGATTTCAGCTCCAAGAGCCGCTATTCGTCGCCATCTTGTCAGCCGTATTTTTAGTGTTTGGGCTCAGCCTCTTTGGCGTCTTTGAGCTCGGCATGTCGGTCACATCGTGGGCGGGACAAGCCCAAAGCGAGGTCGTGAAGCCAGAAAGTAAGACCAGTTCCTTTTTTAGCGGCATCCTGGCAACCGCTGTGGCGACACCCTGCACAGGCCCATTCCTCGGATCCGCCGTCGGATTTGCCGTCACTCTTTCAGCGCCATTGGCTATGCTGATCTTCACTTCGCTTGGGTTAGGCATGGCCTTCCCCTATCTCCTGCTTTCAGCTTATCCGGCGCTCCTCAAATTTATGCCTAAGCCAGGAAACTGGATGGTGACTTTTAAAGAATTGATGGGTTTCCTAATGCTTGCAACTGTTCTCTGGCTGGTTTGGGTCTTCGGAGCGCAGACGAATAGCCTTTCGATCTTCTTTTTGCTTGCAGCTTTCTTTTTCTTAAGCCTTGGAAGCTGGATCTATGGAAAGTGGGGGACCCCCACCCAAAGCCGCACGTGCCGCTTCACAAGTTATCTCTTTTCGGGAAGCTGCCTGGTCTTGGCCATAGCCGCGATGCTTTACGCCGTTTCGCCGGAAATCGCCAACTCGGAAGAGCCGACGCATCCAGCAAAAGCCTCTGAAGTGGCCTTAGTAGATGCTTGGGAGCCTTTTTCTCCAGAACGCGTTGCGGAACTGCGAAAGAAGGGCATCCCTGTCTTTATCGACTTCACCGCCAAGTGGTGCCTCATCTGCCAAACGAACCATGTGATCCTTTCAAATAGCAAAGTGCATGACAAAATGCGGGAGATCGGGGTCGTGCGGATGAAAGCCGACTGGACCAAAAGGGATCCTGTCATCACAGAAGCCTTGAAGAAATACGGAAGGAATAGCCTCCCACTCTATGTCCTGTATAGCAATGATGGGTCCCAGTCGCCCAAAATTTTGCCGCAGGTCCTAACACCAGAACTTGTTCTGGAATATCTGAACACCATTGAAACCGACACAATTGCAGAAAGAGATGTACATTGATTCGCATGCCCATTTGACTAAAGAAGAACTCATGGGGCAACTGGATGGAATTTTAGAAAGGGCCCAGCAAGCTAAGGTGCTAGGGATCGTCAACATTTGCACCAATCTTCCTACTCTGGAAAGAGGCCTTCAGCTTGGCGCAAAATATCCTTGGATCTATAACGCTGGCGCCACAACACCTCACGATGCGGAAAAAGAGGGAGAAGCCCTATTTCCCATCTTTGAAAAGCATGCTCGCTCCGGAGATCTCGTCGCTGTAGGCGAAACTGGACTCGATTATTATTATTTCAAAGAGACGAAGGTTGCCCAGCAGAGACTGCTGGCGCGCTATCTGCAATTGGCTTTGGAGTGCCGCTTGCCAGTTGTCATCCACTGCAGAGACGCTTTTGCCGATTTCTTTTCCATCTTAGATGCAGAATATCAAGTCAACGGCCATCATGCTCCTGGTGTCCTTCATTGCTTCACCGGAACTATGGCAGAAGCAGAAGAGGTTCTGAAACGGGGCTGGTACCTGTCCCTGAGCGCGATTATCACCTTTAAAAAAAGCGAACAGCTAAGAGAAGTCGCCAAAATGGTCCCATTGAATCAGCTCTTAATTGAAACGGACACCCCTTACCTAGCCCCGCAAAGCCATCGGGGAAAAACCAACGAGCCAAGCTTCCTGCCCGAGACAGCACAACTTATCGCCGAAGTCAAAAATGTGCCTGTCGAGGAAATCGCTCTGGCCACAGCGCAAAATGCCAAGGCGCTGTTTCGTTTACATAATTAACTGCAATTCTTGCTTAAGAGCCCGTCTCTGTGTTCTCTGTGGTTATTAAATATTTAATTAACCACAGAGAACACAGAGAGCACAGAGACGGGCTCTTGCTGTTAGCGGAATAGCAATTAGAGCAATTAGTAAAGACCTCTATTTTTATTTGATTTTAATATAACTAATAAGTATAGTTTTGGATTATATCATTTTAACGAGGAGATTACTATGAATCCAGTAAGTACAGCATCAACTTCGACATCGCCGCAAGGTAGTCCACAAAAGCCGCAACAGCAGCCGTCACAACAGGATGCTAGAATTCAAACGGCTGCTCTAGCCACTCTCCCAGAAACCTTTACCAAGGAACAAAAGGATCTTGCTCTTGAGCTCCAGAGCCGCATTTCAAAGCATACTGGCTCTAATACCCTCGAATGCCCAACCACCATCATCGAAACTGCAAAAAGAAATGAAGTACTGGAATTGTTTAAAGCGCAAAAGATGCTCTTTGACTGGGGTTATAATCAAACAAAAGTGAATACTTTGGGTCCAGTCAGCATGAAGCCTATGAGCTGGATTTGTAGCCAGAAAGCAAAAGCTGCACAAGCTCTGGCAGCCCAACCTCCTGTGCCAGCGCCTAGAGTTACAGCGCCTACCAGGCAACTCCCTCCACTGCCCGAATGTCCTGCCCACTTTACGGCTTTAGAGAGAGGCTATCTCAGAGATGTGATGACACACATGGCACGTAAAGAGGAGGGGTATATCTTTGAATGCAATCCTCCTGATACTTTAAGTGCTATGGGCAGATACCGCGTATTGAATTTTCTCGTTAGAAAAAATATTATCTCGGCCTGGAGTCCCCATGCCTGGGCGAATATTCCTTTAATAAAAGCTAAACCAAGCGACGTGGTTCATCCCGTAGACTTAGAAGCACCCAGAAGAAGGAATGATCCGACAGCCTTTTATATCATTCCAACAATTTGGATCGATCGGAACACATTAGCTACCCAACCACAGGATGCCATCACCTTTGAAATGTTAGCGGATGATCTTCTCATCAGGGAATTTCCTGATGCAGAAGACCGAGAAGCATTTTTGAAAGATGTCTTTCACCTGAATGGCTTTGACCCAAAAAGGAATAAACGCCAATTATTCGACTCTGGGAATAGTGAAACACACCTCGCCTTCTTAAAAAAGTTGGGCTTGATTGTCGAATATGAATCCAGCAAGACTGAAACTAGAAGCATTGTCTGGGATGTTAAAGTATTCTCCCTTTGACAGTAAACTGTGATGTGCATTATTCTAGTTGTTTTAACCATAGGGTAAGGTATGTTTCATCGCATTTGTTTCTTAATCGTATCAATGGCAATTTTCTCTGTGGCTCTTCATGGAGCAGATGCTCCAAAAGGGAGCAAAAAAGAGAAAATGGTGGCTAACGAACTTTCGATTCTCGATAATCTGATCGAAGTCTCTGAACAAAACGTGGAAACCCAAAAGAAACTGCGCGATCTCATTAAGAAATATCAACAGCTGCAATCACAATACCTACAAGACGAGCAAAATAAAGAAGTCCTCTATAAGTTGGTCCGGGTCGCCTATCAAGCATCCGAAATCATCAAGGAAAATCACTTGTCTCAAGTTTTTGACCCAGACTTTTTGAGCGAACTCAACCTCCTAGCTCAAATTGGACAAAAGCGAGGCATCCCCTCTCCCTAAACTTTGCCCCATCAGGCAACGGACTTCGAATCCCTGCTTTGTGGCGTCGACGAGGTCGGCATCCAGACTGATCTTTCCTGGCTCAAAAAGAATGATTAGAGCAGAGGCTCCGAAGGAAAAGTAGCCTTTTTCCACTCCCCTGGGATAAAAGCGATTCGGCTGATAGGTTTCGTGAATGCTTCCCACATTGGTGGCCCCGATTTCCAAAAAGAGAACTTTGCCAAAATGCTTGCTGTCAAGAATGCAGAGGCAACGTTTGTTCTGAGTGAAAATGTGAATGTCTTTCTTGATGGCTATTGGATTCACCGAATAGAGCCATCCGTTAATGTATCGGGTAGGTCCGGGAACACAATCGCAAGGAAAATGGAAGCGATGGTAATCGGTTGGGCAGAGCCTCGCCATCACCAGAGTTCCATTTGTATATTCCCTGGCTAAAGCCTCATCTTTTAATAGATTGGACAGATTAAATTTCTGATCTTTTACGACAAAGCCCTCTGTTTGGCTCATATTTTGGTAGAAATAGTAGCGGCCATCCGCCGGAATGACCGCAACATTTTCCTCCATGGAAATAGGACGAGCTTCCGGCTTCAATTTTCGGATGAAAAAGTCATTGAAGGATAGAAATTGGCCTGGATCGAGAAGAAATTCGGAGGTGTCGATTTTATACTTTTCAATGAAAGGCTTTATCTTTTCCCGGCTTGCGGGCCTCTTCTGCAAGCTTCCATATAACGCGGAAAAAAAGGGATAACGAGAGAGCAAATGCATGAGAGGCCTGCCTAAAAAATTGCCATAGAGCAACTTTAAGGCAGCCTCCCCATAGACTAGTTCCGTCTCCTTCGCACCTGTCTTCCGGTCAATATAAACGATCGGGTTCATTACTCTCGGCTGCGCAATTTAGAGAGAAGGCGCAAAATCTCAATGTAGAGCCAGACCAGTGTGACCATCAAGGCGAAAGCGCCATACCACTCCATATATTTCGGGGCTCCGCGCCGAGCACCTTGCTCGATGAAATCGAAATCCAATACGAGATTGAGAGCGGCGATTCCCACGACAAAGAGGCTAAAGAGAATGCTAACTGCGCCGTTGCCATAGATAAAAGGGATGCTGACTCCAAAAAAGGAGAGGATGATGGAAACAAAGTAGACGAGAGCTATTCCGCCAGTTGCGGCAAAAATTCCCAAGCGGAATGTGTCCGTGACCCGGATCCATCCCGATTGATAAGCCAATAAGAGGCAGAAGAGGGTAGCAAAAGTCAACCCAGCAGACTGAATCACGATGCCTGGAAATTGGACTTCCAGCATAGCTGAAATGGCTCCGAGAAAAAGCCCTTCGCATAAGGCATAGGGAATAGAAGTATAAGGAGCCCACTCCTTTTTGAAGGCGGTCGCTATAGCTAGGACAAAGCCTCCTATAACCCCCACCCACATAGGCGTGGAAACCACTGTTGGATTGTTGCCGGCATGGTAAAATTGCAGCCATGTCCAGCTCGCCGATAGCAAAAGAAACAACAGCAGCAAAGCTGTTTTAGCTGCTGTGCCCGGCATTGTCATGGCCTCGCCGCGATTGACGTAGCCAAACCCCGAAAAAGATTGCGTGGATAATACTGGATTTGCGGTATTCATATAGTTTTTCTCCTAACATCTAAAATACTCAACTGTGTTAAGATTATATTGTACGTATTTAACTAATTTCAGTTCAAGAGGGAAAAAGGTACATGTTTGGATTTTTTAAGAAAATTTTTGGCACGGCGCAAGACCGCCAAGTCCGCAAATATACTAAGATCGTAGATCAAGTCAACTTCTGGGATGCCAAATTCCAAGCTTTAAGCGACGATGCTTTGCGCCATAAAACGGCTGAGTTTAAGGAAAGGCTAAGCAAAGGGGAATCGCTGGATCAGTTGCTGCCAGAAGCTTATGCAGTGGTGAAAAACGTCTGCCGCCGCCTCTGTGGCACCGAAGTCCATGTCTCGGGATATAACCAGCAATGGGATATGGTCCCCTTTGATGTGCAAATCGTGGGCGCCATTGCCCTGCACTACCGAACGATCTCTGAAATGCAGACGGGTGAAGGCAAAACCTTGACCGCTGTGCTCCCTCTCTATTTGAATGCCTTGACAGGGAAACCAGTACATCTTGTGACTGTCAACGACTACTTATGCCAACGCGACTGCCAATGGGTTGGAACGATCTTGCGCTGGCTTGGACTGACGACCGGAGTCCTCACTAATGAGACTCCCCAGGAAGCGCGAAAAAGCATTTATACCAGCGATGTCGTGTATGGAACGGCTTCAGAATTCGGCTTTGACTATCTCAGGGATAATTCGATGGCCTCCTCAAAAAATGAACAAGTTCAAAGGGGATATTTCTATGCCATCATCGACGAAGCGGACTCCATCCTCATCGACGAGGCGCGGACACCTTTGATTATTTCGGGTCCAGTGCCTGTCAGCCGCCAAATGTATGATGAACTCAAGGACGGCGTCGCTGAACTCGTCCGTTTTCAGCGCGATTTGTGCAACAGGCTTGCCACCGAAGCCCGCAAGGTTTTGGAAGTCCCTGAAAAGGGGCGCGAAGAGAGAGCTCCGAAGGAAAAAAAGGATAAAAAGCAGGAAGATCTCGAGCAGGATGCCTACCGCAAACTCTGGCTCGTCAACAAGGGAACGCCTCAAAATAAAATCCTCAAACGCTTTAAAGAAGATCCCGATTTGCGGGCTTCCTTGGATAAAATGGATCTCTACTACTATGGCGAACAAAACAAAGAGGAAAAAGCCCGGGTTCTTGCTGAACTGTTCATCATCATCGACGAAAAGGCCAACGAGTTTGAATTGACCGATAAAGGGATTGCCGCCTGGGACCAATGCACAGGCGGTCGCGGGCATAGCGACGATTTCATCATGCTCGACATCAGCCATGAATTCCTCAAAATCGATGAAAATCCCTCGTTAGACGAGGGAGCCAAAGTGCAGCGGAAATTGGCGATTCAAGAGGAGGACGCCAAAAGAAAAGAAAGGGCCCACAATCTGCGGCAGCTTCTAAGGGCTCATCTGCTGATGGAAAAAGATGTCGATTACATCGTTCAAGATGACAAGATCATCATCATCGATGAAAACACTGGCCGCCCGCAGCCGGGACGACGCTTCTCTGATGGGCTTCACCAAGCAATCGAAGCCAAAGAGCACGTTTCCATTCAGCGCGAAACGCAAACTTACGCCACGATCACTTTGCAAAATTACTTCAGGATGTATGAAAAACTTGCCGGAATGACAGGCACAGCCATCACCGAAGCTAATGAATTTAAGCAGATCTACAAGTTGGATGTACTCCAAATCCCAACGAACAAACCTGTCCAGAGGAAAGATTTCAATGATGAAATCTATATGACAGAACGGGAAAAATACAACGCCATCCTAAAAGAAGTGCGCGAGATTCACAACAAGGGAAGGCCTATCCTCATCGGTACTGAATCGGTCGAAATCTCCGAAAAGCTATCGCGCATCTTCAAGCAAAATAAACTCGATCATACTGTCTTGAACGCAAAGCAGAATGACCGCGAAGCTGAAATTGTCGCTCAAGCTGGCAAGAGAGGCTCTATCACCATTTCCACCAATATGGCAGGACGCGGTACGGACATCAAACTCGAAAGGGGCATTCCCGACATAGGAGGCTTGTATGTTCTTGGCACAACTCGCCATCAATCGCGCCGGATCGACAGACAGCTCAGAGGGCGCTGCGCCCGCCAAGGCGATCCCGGTTCGTCCAAGTTTTTTGTCTCCTTTGAAGATTCGCTGCTGCGCTTGTTCGCGTCGCCTCGGTTGACGAACATCCTGCAAAGGTTTCGTCCTCCAGAAGGAGAGCCTATTTCCGCTGGTATTTTAAACAAATCGATCGAAACAGCACAAAAGCGGATCGAACAGCGCAACTACACGATCCGCAAGCATACGCTGGAATACGACGATGTGATGAATAAGCAAAGGCAGGAAATTTATGGTTTTAGGAACGACATTCTATGCGATGGACATCCGGAAGAAATCGCTGTCGAACTATTAGAGACCGTCTGCGAAAATACAGCCGAGAAGTTCTTCAGAAGCCGGTCTGAAGAAGGCGGATGGGATCCAGAGGGTTATAGGCGATGGCTGATGGCCCACTTCCCCGTTACCTTTGCGGAAGAATTTTTCGACCAGGAATATCTCGATGTCCCTGAACTGGAAAAAATGGCCTCTGAAAAGATTGTGCAAGCTTTTAAAGAAAAGTTGGACAGGGAAAACGCCAAAGTGGTCCTGCAGCCTCGTTCTGATGGCACAATGCCTCCACAACCTGCTTGTGAAGCTGTCCGCAACCTCATGATCCGGAACGTTGATAGGCTTTGGCAAGAGCATCTTCTCACAATGGATCATCTGCGCACTGACGTGAACCTCCGTTCTGTCGGGCAGCGCGACCCCTTGATGGAATTCAAGCATGAGGCTTTCGCCTCTTTTGACGAGTTTGGACGCAACCTGCGGACAGATATCGCACAAGGGCTATTCCGCTTTGAAATCATCACCCATGCGCATCCTAGCATCCAACAACTGTTGGCAGGATTGCAATTAGAAACAAACCGTTCCTTTGTTTCGGAGTTGGAAAAGCCGCAGGCAGCCCTATCTAAGCCAATCGATGAGCCCGAACCACAAGAAGCCGAGCCCGCGCCTGAAAAATTGCAGCCTGTCGTCGCCTCTCCAAGAGTCGGCCGCAACGATACTTGCCCGTGTGGAAGTGGTAAAAAGTACAAAAAGTGTTGTGGGCTTAACAAAGATGAGGAAGATTAGTTATAATTTCTGGACGGCGCACCAACCCAGGAATAGCATAGGCAATGCTAAGATGAGGTAGGCATACCAGTAAGTGGCTTCCCAACGCAAGATGAGGCTTCCGTTTTCAGAAAAAAGAGCTAAAACGATAGCGAAAAGAAGTAGGCCCGTGCCTAGAATGAGCGAAGAGAGGGCAATGAGGAGTTTCTTAAAAACTTCCTGGGATGCCGATTCTTCTGAAACCTCTATAGGCAGCGCCTTTTCTACGATTTTCTTATCCTCTTTTGAAGCATAAGGAGAAGCGGGAATATGATCTTCCTCATTCACCATTTTATAGGGAGGTACGAGCTCTCCCTCTTTGGAAGAGGGCGAGGGACTCAAGTAAACCCCGCAAAAAGGGCAATTTTCTTCTGTAAAGGAAACTCTCCCTTCACAATTCCAACAAAGTTTCTTTTTTTGCGTGCTTTCGCTCATAGATACTACTTTGCCATAAAGGGCTATTTTTGATCTACTTCTCTAAAAGACTGGATTTTGTTATTTTGATATTAAATTAGAGGAAAACATGCACACATTTGACATTGCAGTCATCGGCGGGGGGCCAGGGGGTTATCCTGCAGCGATTAGAGCCGCTCAGCTTGGAAAAAAAGTCGCGTTGATTGAAGCAAAAGAGCTAGGCGGCACCTGCCTTAACCGCGGATGCATTCCCTCAAAAACCCTCATTGCCCATGCCGAAGCCCTCAAAAAAATTCAGGAAGCTCCAGAATTCGGCATCATCATCGAAGGAAAAGTTTCCTTCGATTTTGCCAAAATAGTGAAGCGAAAAGATGACGTTGTCACCAGAGTGCGCAAAAGCTTGGAGGGATTGATCGCCTCTAACCAGATCACCCTCTTCCGGGGATTTGGCGCTTTTGAATCTCCGCGACAGATCAAAGTGACTGGCAAAGATAATGCGACGGTCCGCGCCGATAAAATCATCATCGCTACAGGTTCGGAACCGAAGAGCTTTCCGGCATTCCCTTTCGACAATGAAAGGGTCATGGACTCAACGGCCATGCTCGAGATGAAAGAGCTTCCCAAAAAATTAATCATTGTCGGAGGAGGCATAGTAGGGTGTGAATTTGCTTCCCTTTATCAAATTTTTGGGGTCGACGTCACCCTCATTGAAATGATGCCAAGAATCCTTCCTTTGGAATCTGAAGCCGTATCTGCAGCCTTAACAAAAGCCTTTAAGCGGAAAGGGATCAAAATAGAAACCAATGTGCTTGTGCAAGGCATCGAAAAAACTAAGTCGGGAATTTCCACCAAATTGTCCGGCAATAAGAACCTGGAAGGAGATATGGCCCTTGTTGCAATCGGAAGGCAAATGAACACTTCCGGCATAGGATTGGATAAAGCTGGAGTAAAGGTCGACGAAAGCGGCATGATTCCGGTGAATGTCAAAATGGAAACGAACGTCAATGGCATTTATGCCATTGGAGATATTGCAACTAAATGGTGGCTAGCCCACGTGGCCTCCCATCAAGGCCTTGTTGCAGCAAATAATGCCTGCGGCAAAGAGTCTATGATGCATTACAATGCTGTCCCCTCAGTCATCTTTACGGAACCCGAAATCGGAACGGTAGGATTGTCCCTGGAGCAAGCCATCAAAGAGGGTTATGCAGCCACTTTAGGGGCGTTTCCCTTCCAAGCGCTAGGTAAGTCTCAAGCTACCCTACAGACCGATGGCTTCGGACAAATTGTCATCGACAAGAAGACGGGACAAATCTTGGGAGCCCAAGTTGTTGGACATGACGCCTCGACCTTGATCGCCGAAATGGCAGTTGCTGTCGCGAACGAATTGACAGTTGAAAGCGTCATGGAAACCATTCACGCCCATCCCACGGTTGCTGAAGTTTGGCTAGAAGCGGCTCTCGTGGCAAATGAAACTCCTCTTCACTTTCCACCAAAAACGGCAAAAAAAGCGAGCTGAGGATGCAACCAGACTTATTTGACAACCGGCCAAAAGTGAAGAAAAATCGGCTCAACGTGCTGCCGCAAAACCCTGAACCCATAGACCCTGAAAAGGCCGTTGGCCCTGGACGCTTTCCCTCCTGGCTCCATCGACGGCTTCCCACCGGAGCCGAACTTCGGAAAACAGGCGCCATTTTGTCGGAAAAGAGGCTCCATACAGTATGCGAGGAAGCAAAATGCCCCAACCTGCTGGAGTGCTGGTCGAAAAAAACGGCGACCTTCTTAGTCATGGGGAAAGAGTGCACGCGCAACTGCGGATTTTGCGATATTGACTTTTCCAAAAAGCCAAAGCCTCTTGAACTAGATGAACCGCAAAGGGTAGCAGAATCGGTGAGGCTGCTTGGATTAAAGCATGTGGTCATCACCATGGTCGCACGCGACGATCTTCCTGATGGCGGGGCAGCGCACCTAAAAAGCATTGTCGAAGAAGTGCGCCGGCAAGATCCCGAAGTCACGATTGAACTATTGACCTCCGACCTGAATGGGAATCAGGAGGCCCTAGATCTTATCCTAGAGGCCAACCCAGAAATCTTTAATCATAATATTGAAACCGTCAGGGAACTGACTCCCCGAGTCAGGCATAAAGCCACCTATGATCGAACGCTAGAGGTGCTCCGCTATGTCAATAAGAATAGGAAAAATCCTCACATGATGATCAAATCCGGCATGATGTTAGGATTGGGAGAAACAGAGTCCCAAGTCAAGACAACCCTCAGAGACCTTATGGAGGCAGGCTGCGATATTGTGACGATGGGACAATATCTCCAAGCGAACCGGCATAAGCTGCTCGTCAAAGCCTTTGTCACACCAGAACAGTTCAAATTATACGAAGAGTATGGCTATGGAATCGGCTTGAAGTTTATGTATTGCGGACCTTTTGTCCGGTCAAGCTATAATGCTAACCTCGTGATCAAGCAAGCTAACAACCGCATCAAAACCATCAATAATAACTAAAATGAAGCCAAATAATGATCAAGATGAAGCAGAGGGATTTCCCATCGCAGACTCTATCGAAAGCGCCATTTTAATGCATCGCGATGCCCACTTTGGCGGCAATTTTGATGTGATGCTGAATTATTACCTGAAGGGTGGCAAGGGGGTTTTCCAAGAGTTTGAAATCTCAAAAATACAATCCTTAGCCCAACTGGAAAAACAATCGCAACAAAATCTGGCAGCGATGCTTCTAAGCGGAGCTGAAGCGGAACGCGTCGCTGAAGCTCGAGATGCCTATAAAAAGCTGCGGGATATCTATGAATCAAAAGGAAAAGGATCCGAAAATGCTAGACTGATAGCTGACCTGATCCTCTCGGAAGAGGAGTACCCCGAAAAAGAAATCGAAGCGATCATCCATCATAAAAGCAAGATCGTGCCCTTGCTTATCGACTTGTTGCGGTCCGAACAATTTTCTGATCCTCTATTTCCAGGATATGGATTTGCGCCTTCTCTAGCTGCTCTATGCTTAGGAAAAATCGGAGACAAAAGAGCCATCATTTCCCTATTCGAAGAGATTGGCGCTGGCGACTACTTTGATGAAGACATTGCATTAAGTGCCCTTAAAGCAGTCGGAGAGCCTGCTAAAGCATTCCTTTTAAAAGTCCTGCATGGCCGTCCACTTAATGAGGATAATGAAAGGGCTGCCATCGCGTTAATCCAGTTTAAAAATGATCCTGAGGTCTCAGATGCCTGCCTAAAAATGTTGCAAGATCCGGCCGTTTTGAAAGATTTAGCTCTGTCGACCTATCTCATTCTATCTTGTGAAGGCCTTTCATCAGAGAAGGAAAGAAAAGAGTTTTTGGCTTTGGCAGCCAATCCAAAGCTACCGAAAGATCTCAAACGCGATATGGAAGCGGTCATGCAGGCGTGGCAGAGGTGATCAATGATTTGGACTGCCAGCTTCCGACACGATAGCGCCAATAATAGATCAGGGTTGCCATCGCGCTGTAAAAAAGAGATGTCAAGGCAGCAAATTCTACGCTAGCACCTCCCTGGACCACAATCAAGTATACTGGCAAGATCAAAAATACCCATACGGACACACAGCCGGCAAAGAGAAGGAAGATTGTATCCCCTGCGGCTGTCAAGATGCCTGAAAAGAGCAAGCGCAATCCTTCAAAAAGCAAATAAAAGGCCATCACGACAAGACATACGGAGAAGGTATTGCTGAGGTCTTGCAAAAATTGGGTAGAGGCGTTGGGAAGGAACTGTTTCACCAAAAAGTCGGATGCATATACAAAAAATGTGGCAATCAGCGCAAAAAAGGATACGAGTATCAACATACCAGATCTTAGTACATCAGGGATCCGGTCATATTTTTTTGCTCCTATAAAATTGCCGGAAATGGTCATAACCGCTTTACTGATGCCTTCTGGAATAAAAAAGAAGAGCAAAATGATGCTCTGATTGATGCCAGCCACTGTGATATACCGCTCTCCCATGAGAGTCATCAACCAATAAAAAATGGCGAAGCCAAAGAACTCGACGGCGACAAAAACAGCTCCAGGCAAACCAATCTTCACGCACTGCAAAAATAAAGGATATTGAATGCGGAAGTTGCCAGTCTTATAAAGCGTTCTATTCTTTTTGTTCAGGAAAATGACTGCCAAAACGATGACTTGAAAGAGGGAACTCCCGCTAGTGGCAATGGCTGCCCCTTCAATGCCTAAAGAAGGAATATAGCCCTCGACTCCGAAAATCAAGACATAATCGAATAGGGCGTTAACAAGGTTTGCGACTACGGCTAAACCTGTAACGAGATGGGTTTTTCCCTGCCCTACAAAAAAACCACAAAGCGCACTATACATCGCATAGGTAGGACCAAACAGCAGCATCCATTTAAAGTAATCAATCTCGAGATTTTCATGGGGGGAATTAGCAAAAAAAAATGCGCCTCCCCAGATAGATAGGGGAATAAAAAACACGAATGAAGACAAAGAAAGCCAAAGCATCTGCCAGACTGGCTCGCCCAGCCGCTCCTTTAATCCGGCCCCATTATATTGAGCCACAAAAACTTCGGCTATGCTGGCCATCACCATCCCGCTGAAAATAAAAGCCCATCCCATCGTCGATGCATTCACAGAAGCATTCATTGCCGAAGTCGAATAATGAGCTAGCAAAATGCGGTCGACAAAAAGCATCAGCAGCATAGAAAATGAAGAGATCATCAATGGTAAGGCAATCGTCCACAATTCGCGAACGCTTCCTTCCGGATGTTTCGTTAACGCCATATAAACCTGTAAAGGTAAAAAAGATAAATCTGTAAAGGTAAACTCAAATTTATCATTTTCCTTATTAAAAAACCAGGGGAAATTCCACAAAAAGATCTCCATCACCAGATCACCATCAACAATGTTTGTCATTTTGTCCTTATGCAACGGCAAAATATCCTTTATATATGGAATCCAGGTACTTTTGCAATTGTCTTTAAAGCATTGACAATAAGGAATAATCTGAATATTATTAAGTTTTAATAAGGAGGTTTAAAATGTTAGCTTATTCTACAAATAATCATTATACAATCAATCCATTTCTACAATCAATTAACGCTGCGATTAATCCGCGTTTTGTTTTTTCTGATGACCTCCTGTACAGAATTTATGATTTACGCAATAGAATCTTACTAAATCTTCAACTTAAAATCGTTTCTGCTGGCAGCATAAAAATTGACGCCCTAGTAACGGAAATCAATCAATCTAAGAATCTGGACATGCCTCGAGAAATGTGGCGATTTTCCCAAAAAATGCTTAAAATTGTCAACGCTGCTATCAATCAAGACAATCAACTTTCCTTGTTTTTGAATACGACGCTTCCCAATCATGTCCATCGAGAAAAAATTTGCGAAGAGTTGAGGGCAGGCAATCTCGATGCAATTTCCAGGTATACTGGAGAAAAAAACTTGGAACGCAAGCGACTCGTTCGTCTCTGCAGTATGAGAGAAATCCATGATTTCATTGTCACCCTCCCTCCAAACATTGTACGCGTATTGAGCGAATAGGCATATCGACTTTTGCACAATTCTGCAATTTTCGTTAGCAAAAAACGACTGGTATGCTACGATGCGGATATCATGAATTTTTTTATACTAAGGGATTCCGCTATGCAAATTACTGCCTCCCAAAGAAAGCGTTGGGCCTATTTATTTCTGCTTATATTTTTGTGCCTTCCCCTATTTACAAGCTGTTCATCAAGAAGAGTCATTGTTAACGGGTTAGACGAAAGGGAAGCCAACGAAATCATCGTCTTTCTTGCTACAAAAGGGATCGATGCTCAAAAGTCACCCGCACCAGAAGCTGGAGGCGGAGGAGGCCAAAAAGTCCAACTATGGGATATCTCTGTAGATGAGGATCGTAGAATCGAAGCCATGTCCCTTTTAAACCAAGCCGGATTGCCTAAGCGGAAAACGCAAAACTTGTTGGGAATCTTTGGCGGAGGAGGGCTCGTTCCCTCGGAAATGCAGGAGCAGATACGCTATCAAGCCGGTTTAGCGGAACAGATCGCCAGCACCATCCGAAAAATCGATGGGATACTCGATGCTGAAGTACAGATTTCCTTTCCAAAAGAAGACCCCTTAAATCCGGGTAAATATCAGGGTAAAATCACCGCCTCCGTCTATGTCAAGCACAATGGAGTCCTGGATGATCCCAATAGCCATTTGATCACAAAAATTAAACGGCTTGTCGCAGCTAGCGTTACCGGGTTAGACTATGACAATGTGACGGTGATTGCGGAGCGTGCACGCTATAGCGAGCAGCCTCTTGTCATGAACCCTTCAGCAGAACAGGAAAAAGAATATGTCAATATCTGGTCTGTCATCTTGGCCAAAGAATCAGTGACGCGCTTCCGCCTCATATTTTTCTCGTTTACGCTCCTCATATTGGCATTGTTATTGTGCTTGCTGTGGGTGGGTTGGAAAATCTATCCCCTGTTAAAAGAGCATGGAGGCATTAAAGAACTGTTCCATCTTCAGCCTATACAGATGGAAAAAAAGGGTGAAGAAGCTGCCCCTCTCGAGAAAGAAGAAGCAGAGAAAAAAGAAGAAAAAACCGAAGATGATTTAGGCCTCGTAGATAAAGATATCGATGAGACCTGAGGATAGTTATGGAAGCTAAAGGCTTAATCATGCTTCACATCATGTTAAATCGCTTTCATCATGGTGTTTCGCTTGAAGCCGTTTTAAAAGGGTGGCCTCAGGACTTTGTTCAAGCAGTTGTTTCCCAGTCAGTGGAAACTGACGATCCGTCTCCGGCCTTTAATTCCCCTGAAGAGATGTTAAAAAAGATCCATTATTCTTGGATCATCGAAGCTTTAGGGAAAATTCCACAGGCGTTGAAGAGTTTGATGGTTTCTTCTTTGCCGGAATCGGAATCCGCGGGTCTGTCTAAAGCCCTCAACCTACCTAGGACTAGCCAAAAGTTTGCCTCAGCCATAAAGACCTATCTACAGCAGCAATTCGTCCCAGCGCTCAACGAAGACAAAATATTGCCTCGGGAATTCCTTCCCAAATCCATCTTTAATGCTCTTCTCGATTTGAATAAAAAAGAGCTTTTGATGGTGATAGATTATTTGGGCCTCTATGATCTGGCGAACGAACTTCGCTATGTCGTGGATAAGAAGATCATCAAAACGATCTATGATAGCTTATCCCCAGGGAAGCAGCATTACTTGCGCACGTGCATCCATCAGAAAGAGCGGCTTGTCGTTCCTCGGCTTCATTTGGAGAAGTGGAATGGCGACGTGCAGTCTTTGGAACACCAATTGCATAATCGGGGAATGCTTCGTTTTGGAAAAGCATTAAGTGGACAAAATCAGGATCTGGTATGGCATATTGTGCATACTTTGGATATCGGCAGAGGAAAAATCTTAATGAAGTATTATGCGTCTGAGGAGATTCTCAGAATTTCCACGGTTTTGGCGCAGCAGGTGATAAATGTATTAAACTTTATTAAAAAGAAGAGTTAAGCTGTGAGTAAGAAATTTTTTACGCTCATCCATGGCGATTCTGTCCATGTAGCTCCTAAGACGAAGGTGATTACAGCCGATTCCATTTCAACGACTCTAGATGCCATTACTGTTCTAGAGAAAGTTAAAATTGATGCGGAAGAATACCGAAAAGAAGTCTCCGCTGAATGTGAAAAGCTAAAGGAACAAGCCCAGCGGGAAGGATTTCAAGAGGGCTTCAACAAATGGATAGAGCACATTGTCCAGTTGGAAGCGGAAATCAAAAAAGTCCGCGGAGATATAGAAAAAGTCATTGTTCCAGTAGCATTGAAAGCCTCCAAAAAGATTGTGGGAAGGGAATTGGAACAATCGGAAACTGCCATTGTCGACATCGTTTCAACTTCTCTAAAAGCCGTTTCGCAGCACAAGCAGATTACGATCTATGTCAACAAGAAGGACCTCGATGCCCTTGAAGCCAACCGGGGAAAAATCAAGCAAATTTTCGAAAGCTTAGAAACTTTGTCCATACGCGAAAGAAACGATATCGCTCCTGGCGGCAGTGTGATCGAAACCGAAATGGGGATTATCAATGCTCAATTAGACAACCAGTGGCGGGTGCTAGAAAACGCCTTTGAGAAACTCTTTAAAACAACACAACCGAAATAATTCATGAGAAACTTTCGACTCTTTTCATTGAGAACATTCCTATACATATTGGCGATCGTTGGGATCATCTGGTTTTCTCCTGCACAGATATTTTCACAGAATGCTCCCACTCCGGCTGCCCGACCCACTCCTCGAAGCACCACTTCCATCGAAAAAAACCAAAAATCTCAGGCCCCTGCAAAAGCAGCCCCCAATACAAATTTTGAAAACACGCTCTGGCCCATAGACATCAATAGGAGACCAAGCTTATTGACCCAGGCAGCAGCTCTCTCTACGCTGGCTCTGCTCCCCTTCATTATCATGATTTTGACCTCCTTTCTCAAAATCGTGGTCGTGCTTTCCCTTTTGAGGAGTGCCTTAGGCGTCCAGCAAGCGCCTCCCAACCAAATCATCAACGGCGTCGCCTTCATGCTCAGCCTGTTCGTCATGTATCCGACAGCCTTAAAAATGTATCAGGCAGCACAGACAGTGACGACGGCGGAAAAAGCTCCCGGTTCCGTCACTTCTCCTGAGTCGGCTGCATATATTATGCAAATAGCGGATGCCGCCAAAGAGCCCCTCAGGGATTTCCTTTTTAAGAACTCGAGCGTCAGACACCAGGGACTTTTTTATAAGATGGCTTACAGAGTGCTTCCAGAGGATTTTAGGCCGACATTAAAACCGGATGACCTCATGATTCTCATTCCCTCTTTTATTACAACTCAGCTGACGGAAGCCTTCCAGATCGGGGTTTTGATTTACATTCCCTTTTTTGTGATCGATCTGGTCACGTCTAATATCCTTTTAGCCATGGGGATGATGATGTTATCGCCGGTGACGATTTCGATGCCATTGAAGTTATTTTTGTTAGTGATGCTCGATGGTTGGACCTTGCTGATAGAAGGTCTTGTGGATACATTTAGATAAAGATACGTATAGAGGGACCCGCAATGTTTCAAACCCAAGTGATTCAGCTCGCCTATCAAGGCATGCTTCTTATTTTGATCCTTTCGGCACCACCGATCCTCGTCAGTATGTTTTTTGGCATTTTAGTTGCCATCTTTCAGGCAGCAACCCAAATCCAAGAGCAGACGCTCTCCTTTACGATTAAACTCGTTGCAGTGACTTTAACCCTCATGTTTTTGGGAGGATGGACGGGTGCATTGATCATGAACTTTGCCGGTTCGATCTTTAACAATTTTTCCAAGTGGACGGCAGGGGGGGGCGGAGGATAGCCCAAACATGAATAGCTATGTGATGGTGTTTCTCAATAGCTCATTAGCCCAGGGCAATTTTATGGGCTTTCTGACGCTAGTGTTGTTATTTTTAGGGCGCATGCTTCCCATTATTTCCTTAAGTCCTTTTTTTGGAGCAAAAGTCCTTCCCCACCCTGTGAAATTGACGTTTGCCCTCTCCCTTTTTGTCATTTTTCTGCCAAAACTCTTATTTGTGACGACGACACCCCTCTCCTTTACTAATGTGACGCTGATGCTTCTTGTCAAAGAGATCTTTGTGGGGTTTTGCATAGGATGGTTGATCAGCATGCCGTTTATGATTGTACAAAACGTCGGGATCTTTATCGACCACCAGCGCGGAGGCGCCAGCTTGATGGTGAACGATCCCACCATTCAAAACCAGTCATCGCCATTAGGCACACTCTTCAATTTCGTTTTGATTTGGATCTTTTTCATGATTGATGGCCCCTTTTTGTTCTTGGATGCTATTATGGATTCCTACGATGTCATTCCGCCTGACCAGTTTATCAATCCCTTCTTCTTTGCCAAGACAGCCGATTTTTGGACATTGCAGACAAAACTTCTCAATAATATCATGACGATTAGCGTGCGCCTTGCGGCCCCTGCGCTGTTGGCCATTTTGATGACCGACGTTTTTCTTGGTATCGCCAATCGTTTAGCCCCTCAAGTGCAAATTACCTTCTTGGGAATGCCTCTCAAGTCCCTGTTGGCCCTGGTCGTGGTCGCTCTGGGATTTAGGCTATTTTCTGAAGAATTGGCCAAGCAAGGCTATTACTGGATCAATGCCGTCATCCAAATGATTGCGATGTTCAAAGCTCCCGCGGAGGTCCCACCGCCCATTCCATAATCAAAATTTGACGCTTGAAACTCTTAATTCCTTGTAGAAGCTTTTTGGAGACGTTCTGCAATCGTGCTGAGAAGGCCGTTTCGGGGAAAGGCATTGTCAACCCAAACTGAAGTAATTCCCTCTTCATCTAAAAGGCGAAGAATCGAGTAAAGATTCTCGGCTATCGTTTCCGGCTTTGAAAGAAGGCCTAAAGAGATGACGCGGCATCCTTGTGGATAGCTCCGATCAGCGAATCCCAAAATAGGTCCCTGCATTTCACAATGAAACTTCTCAACCAAATGCAATTTAGCTTTCGGAGCATAGTGGCGATGGAGCTGACCGGGACAAAGGGGTTTTTCTTGATTTTTCCCATTTGCAATCTTAGGAGTGTAACCCAATACCCCTGAAAAGGCTTCAGGAGGCAGTGCCCCTTGGCGAATGACTTCCCAATAGCTGCCGGTATGGAAGAGAATTGTGGATTCGAGCCCCCTAACGCATTCGCCTCCGTCTAAAACAGGGAATTCCCGGCCAAAATCTTGTTCCACATGTTCGGGACTCGTTGCCGATGGCTTTCCGGATAGATTTGCGGAGGGCATGACAAGCGGCCCTGTGCTTTTCAGGAGTTGTAGGGTCAAGGGGTGCTGCGGCATCCGGACGGCCACTGTTGGAAGGCCGGCACGCACTTCATGAGGAATTGTATTTGGGTCAACGGGGATGACCATTGTTAAGGGGCCAGGCCAAAAGTTTTGGGCTAACCGATCGAAATCGGGTGGGTAGTATGGCTGGAAGGCATCTAGTTCTTTTCTGTCTGCTATATGGACAATCAAGGGATTGTTTGAGGGACGTCCTTTTAATGAAAAAACGGTGCGGATAGCCTCAGAATGCAACAAAGAAGCTGCCAATCCATAGACGGTTTCGGTCGGTATGCCCACAACCTGGCCGCTTTGCAATAACTGTTGAGCTTGTTCTAAAGAGATTCGCATATCAACGCAATAAATGTATGACCTCTTTTAAAGAGGAGATAAAGTGATCAATATCATCAAAGTTGCTATAGAGGCCAAAAGAAGCCCTGGCAGTGCCTTCGATGCCAAATCGATGCATGGCAGGCTGGGCGCAGTGGTGTCCGGTACGGACTGCAATTCCTTTTAGGTCGAGCATCGTCCCTATATCTAGCGAATGGACTCCGGAGACGACGAAGCTGATCAGCGCCCCTTTTTCCGGTGCCATTCCGATGATGCGCAATCCTTCTATTTCTTGGATGCGTTTTGTCGCATATTCGAGCAAACCCTGCTCCCACTCTCTGATATTCTTGACACCGTTTTGTTGGATATAATCGATCGCTGAGCCTAAGCCGATGACTTCGGCAATCATTGGTGTTCCCGCTTCAAACTTCATAGGCAGCGCGGCATAGGTCGTTTTCGGGAAGGTGACTTGTTCGATCATGTCTCCGCCCCCTTGCGCTGGAGGCATCGCTTCTAAAAGCTCTTTCTTCCCGTATAAGATCCCGATGCCTGTCGGCCCATAGACCTTATGTCCGGAGAAGACATAAAAATCGGCATCTAGCTCCTGTATATCCAAGGGAATATGGGGAGCCGCCTGAGCTCCGTCGATCAAGACTTTTGCACCCACGCGATGAGCCATCGCAATGATCTCTTTTACAGGATTGAGTGTACCTATGGCATTCGAAATGTGGCCGACAGACACCATTTTGGTCTTCGGATTGAGAAGCTTGGCATATTGATCTAAGAGCAGCACTCCACGGTCATCTACAGGGATGACGCGTATATGGGCTTTTCTCTCTTCGCACATGATTTGCCAGGGGACTATATTGGAATGATGCTCGATTTCGGACAGGATGATTTCATCGCCTTCTTGCACAAAGGCTTTGCCGAAAGAATAGGCCACCATATTGATCGATTCGGTGGTGCCTCGGGTGTAGATAATCTCTTCAGAGTTTCTTGCGTTTAAAAAAGCCGCAATCTTTTTGCGGATGTCTTGATACTCTTTTGTGGCATGTACGGCCAGTTCATAAACGGAACGGTGGACCGTCCCATAATGCTTTTGGTAGAAGTCCCGAACGGCATCAATGACAACCTGGGGCTTTTGCGATGTCGCAGCGCTGTCCAAATAGATGAGGGGTTTTCCATGCATGTTCGTCCTGAGCATGGGGAAATCCGCTCTAGCCTTGGCAAATTGCGCCTTTAAACGATCTTGATTACTCATGGTATTCCTGTCACATAGCGCTGAGCGCGCCTGCTGACCTCCTTTAAAAGGGAATCCGCTGTGATCATATCGATCACTTCTTTGCAATAGCCGTAAACCAGGATGTTCTTTGCTTCCCCTTCGGATAATCCGCGCGTTTTTAAATAAAAGAGCTGTTCGGCATCAATTTGCCCCACAGTGGAACCGTGGGACGCTTTTACGTCATCAGCAAAGATTTCAAGATTGGGCTTGCTATAAGCCATTGCCCGTTCGCTTAGAAGCAAATTATTATTTAATTGAAAGGCATCTGTCTTTTGGGCCGCTTGCCGCACGAGAATCTTCCCTTCGAAGCTCGAACGGCCAAAATCATTGAGAACTCCCTTAAACAGCTGCATCGAACGGCAAAAGGGCGCTTGGTGATCGACCAATACATGGGTATGGGCTTCTCTCTTTTCAGAGAGCATCCAGACTCCATTGAGAAGAGCTTCTCCATTTTCCCCATTGAGTTGGACTCGATAATCGCTGCGGAGGGTGGCGCTTCCCTCAGTCACATTCACGGTTTTTAGCGTGCTGTTGCGCTTTAATCCGGCACGAAGCGCTTCGAAGTGCCACACATCGGATTGGGCTCCACAGCTATTCTGATAGATTTTCGCATGCGAATCATCTTCGAGAAACACATCGACGGATTGATTGACCCAATATCCCTTCCCCGATAGGAGTCCCTGAGAAAAGAGGCATTCCGTCTGAGATTGCGCCCCAACAAAGAGGTGGAGCCGCGGCATCAGGGCCATCTTCGCATCCTTGGCATCGATCACATGCAAAATCTGAATTGGGGACTCGACGATAGTCTTAGGAGGTATATACATGAAAACGCCATCGCGATGCAAAATAGAATTGAGCACGGCAAAGGGATCTGTCTCTTCCTTCAAGCTTTTCGCCCACTGATTGGTGAGGAGGGCTCCGTAGGTACGCGTGGCTTCATTGAGGGGCAAGACGACGAGGCGTTTGAGGTTTTCCAAATTCGAGAGTTTGGGACTATAGTGGCCATTCACAAAAACGATGAGGGCTTGGCGGCATTCGGGATAGATAAACGACTCGATTTGTTGAGGGGCGATATCAGCCATCTCGGACAAAACAAAGGTCTGGGAATAGAGCGAGCGCAATTTCACGTAGCGGAATACTTCGCTTTTGACCGTCGGCAAACCCAATTCCTGAAAGTGATCCCAAGCCTTTCCTCGGAATTTTTCCAACAGATCCCCTTTCGCTATCTGTGAATAAAAGTGTTCCAATTGCGTATAAAAAGAAGGGGGTTCGAGGCGCGGCTCTGTCATCATTCGACCCTATCCTCCTGGGGACTTTTCTCCAGCCAGTCATATCCCTTTTCTTCCAGCTGCAGAGCCAATTCCGGTCCCCCCGATTGGACGATTTTACCATCGAGCATCACATGGACAAAATCGGGCTTGATGTATTCGAGCAAACGCTGATAGTGCGTGATGAGGACCAACCCAATCTGAGGATTCATGTAGCGGTTGATGCCGTGAGCGACGACGCGCAGGGCATCGATATCTAGCCCTGAGTCCGTTTCATCTAAAATGGCTAGGTCGGGTTCGATGACCTCCATTTGCAAAATTTCATTCCGCTTTTTCTCTCCCCCGGAAAAGCCCTCATTTAAGTTGCGGTCTTTGAACTCCGTTTTGATGTCCATTTCCCGCATTTTTTCATCGAGGAATTTTTCAAAATCAGCCAACGCTATTTCGGGCTCTCCGCGGGCTTTTCGATTGGAATTGACAGCGGTGCGCAAGAATTGCAGATTGCTGACGCCGTGAATTTCGATGGGGTATTGAAAGCTCATGAAGAGTCCGGCGTGTGCGCGCTCATCGGGCTCCATCTCGAGCAGATTTTTGCCTTTAAAGAGGATCTCCCCTTCCGTCAACTCATAGCTCGGATGTCCAGCCAATATTTTGGCTAGCGTCGATTTTCCGGATCCATTGGGGCCCATGATGGCGTGGATTTCACCGGCGTTAACGGTCAAATTGATTCCCTTTAAGATTGGCTTTCCCTCAACTGAGGCATACAAATTTTTGATGATTAACATGATGCTTATCCAACAGAATTTTCGAGTTTAAGGGTGAGAAGCTTTTGGGCCTCGGTGGCAAATTCCAACGGCAGCTCGCGGATCACTTCCTTGCAAAAGCCATTGACAATCATGCTGACGGCATCCTCTTGAGAGATTCCCCGCGATTGGAAATAGAAGAGTTGTTCCTCATTCATTTTTGAAGTGGACGCTTCATGCTCGACTTGGCAGGAATTGTTGGCCGCTTCAATATAGGGAAAGGTGTTACAAGAGCAATTAGCTCCCACAAGCATCGAGTCGCATTGCGTATAATTGCGCGCATTGGAAGCCTTGGGAGCCACTTTGACCAACCCACGGTAGCTATTATGGGAAAAGTCTGCGGCGATTCCCTTTGAAACAATGGTAGAACGGGTGTTTTTCCCAAGGTGAATCATTTTAGTGCCTGTATCGGCCTGCATTTTCCCGTTAGTCATGGCAACGGAATAAAATTCGCCGATGGAATTATCGCCTTGCAAGATGCAACTCGGATACTTCCACGTGATGGCGGCCCCTACCTCTACCTGCGTCCAGGAGATTTTAGAATTGACGCCGGCACATCGCCCCGCTTGGTCACAAAGTTGTAAACGCCTCCCTCGCCCGTTTTGGGATTGCCCGAATACCAGTTTTGCACGGTCGCATATTTGATTTGCGCATTATCCATTGCGATGAGCTCAACGACGGCGGCATGGAGCTGATTGGTATCAAAAGCGGGAGCTGTACATCCTTCTAGATAGCTTACAAAAGAACCCTCTTCAGCGATGATCAGCGTTCTTTCAAATTGACCCGTTTCGCGATCGTTGATGCGGAAATAGGTCGATAACTCCATAGGGCAATGGACCCCCTTCGGAATGTACACGAATGAGCCATCGCTAAAGACTGCGGAATTTAAAGTGGCGAAGAAGTTGTCTCCAATCGGGACAACGCTCCCCAGATATTTTTCGACCAATTCGGGATAGAGCTTGACCGCCTCCGAAACAGAGCAAAGGACAACCCCGGCCTCATCTAATTTGCGTTTGAAGGTGGTGCCTATCGAGACCGAATCAAAGACCATATCGACAGCCACATTCGTCAGCCGTTTTTGCTCATCGAGCGGAATGCCTAATCTCTCGAATGTCTTGAGCACTTCAGGATCGACATCTTCTAAACTGTTCAGCTGCGGTTTCTTCTTCAGCGCTGTATAGTAGCAAATGTCTTGATAGTTGATATGGGGATAATCGACGTTGACCCAATCATGGGGCTCCTCCATTTCCAGCCATTTGCGGTAAGCCTTAAGGCGGAAATCGAGCATAAAGGAGGGCTCTTCCTTCTTAGCGGAAATCAACCGAATGATCTCTTCGTTCAACCCCTTGGGCAACGACTCGGTTTCGACCTCCGTCACGAACCCATATTTATATTCTGAGCCTCCCATGAACATCTCTTGGGTAGCCATCTCGCATCTCCCTGCTTTTCAAATGTCCTTAAAAATAACACAATTTATTGAAATTGGAAAGACAAAAATTGAGAAACATCTACTTTTAGTTTATGACTTAAATAATTAATTGTCAAAGAGATGAAAAAAGATTGACTTTTCCTCAGAAATTCCCTATTATTATTTTTCTAAATATTAAAAGGAGTTGTTACAATGGCAGATTCTATACCATTCTCTCAATTATTAATTGGCGAAAACGCCTTTTATAATCAAAAAGATTATCAATCTAATTTGGAAAGAGACTTACAAGCGAAAAAACCCCTTCCTGTAGTCTATAGAAATGAAACCGACAGCAAGATTCATCGCATTGCACTGATTATCTTTTATGTGATCTGTTTTCCAGTTGGCCTTTATCAAGGTTTTCATCACGTACTCGGTTATCTGTTGGTTCCGGCCGCTGCCATGCGCTACCAATACGAAGAATCAAAAATTGATTTATACCATAAAATCAGGAAAGAAGCGGAACAAAATAAGCTACCCAATTTCCGCTACCACTGGAAGCGAATATCCATTGAAGTTGATGGAGAAAAAATCGATGCCTACATTCGTGGAACTGAGGAAACGTTTCGCGCAGGCCGTTGGATGCTTGTCTCCCAGGGTAATGGAGACTTTGCTGAAACACAAGTCACTACTCATGCTGGTTCAGCCCCTAAACTTGCCGAAGAGTTAGGATGCAATATTCTCTCCTTTAATCATCCCAGAACAGGATTAAGTTCTCCCTTGCTTTCTCGGACAACAATGGCAAAAGTCTATAAAACCATGCTTAAATTTCTCGAGGACACAGACAGGGGAATTGGCGCTAAACAGATCATCTGCTACGGCCATTCGATCGGAGGCGGAGTCCAAGCCGAGGGTCTTGACAATTACCAACTCAAGAAGGGAATCCAATACCTCTCTATCAAAGATCGAACTTTCTCATCGATTTACGAAGCTGCGGTAGGAGTTACAGGGTCGAAAATCTTGGGTTTCCTTTCCCATCTCTTTGGGTGGAACTTTAGAGTCACCGAACCCTCAGAAAAATTGAACATGCCGGAGATCATTCTTCAAACTGCACTGGTAAGCGAAGGTGAAATCCTAGAGAAAGAAGATCAAAATAGGATTATAAATGATGGCATCATCACGGCCGATGCTTCTCACGCAAGGGCCTATCTTGCTAAAGGCATTGAGCGAAATGACAAATGCGTCATTGGCATTCCTGAGAGCCACTGCCGGATCATCGAAGATCTAAAATTGGTGACAGAAGTCGCCAATCGCTACCTCGCCGTCTCTGCAGCATAACGCTCTTTGTCAAAAAATGGTCTCGCGAATTTGCTCGCTTGTGTGTTATAAAAAATGAGCAAACTCAACAGACCGGCACCCATATGAAAAAAAATCTTCCTTATAAACGCGTTTTGCTCAAGTTATCGGGTGAGACGATGATGGGATCTCAACCCTTCGGAATCGATCAGAAGGCCGTCAATAGCCTCGCCACCTGCATCAAAGGAGTGCGCGAAGAGGGTTTTGAAGTGGCAATAGTCATTGGGGGCGGCAACATTTTCCGCGGCATAAGCCTGAAGGATTCGGGAATGGCGCAGACGCCTGCAGATCACATCGGGATGCTTGCCACGCTCATGAATGGAATTGCTTTGCAACAGGCTTTAGTTTCCCTCGATTGTCCGGCTGCTGTCATGAGTGCTCTGGAATGCCCCAAAGTCGCGGAACCCTATCATTGGCATAAAGCTTTGAAACACTTAGAAAAAGGGGATGTGATCATTTTTGTCGGGGGGACGGGCAACCCCTATTTCACCACAGATACTGCAGCGGCATTGCGCGCCAGCGAAATCGATGCCGATATTCTTCTTAAAGCAACCAAGGTCGATGGCATTTACAATCAGGATCCCAAAAAGAACCCTAAAGCAACAAAATATGACACCCTGACCTATTCACAATTTCTTGCAGAAAAACTGGCAGTCATGGATGCTACATCCGTTGCCATGTGCATGAATAACCAAATACCCATCTTTGTTTTTAACATGCAATTATTAGGCGCAAAGAAACTCGAGGATATTCTCAGGAACAAAAAACAGGGAACCCTTGTAAGTGGTGATTAAATTATACCCATAGAAATGGAGTGAATCTTTATGTCGATTGTTGATCAAACAAAATCAAAAATGACGGCAGCCCTTGAGCACTTGAAAAGCGAACTGAAAAGCATTCGTACGGGCAGGGCCAATCCAAGCATGCTGGATCACGTCACTGTAGAAGCCTATGGAACTCAAATGCGCATCAAAGAATTGGCCTCCGTTACTGTTCCTGAAGACCGCCTCATCTTGATCACCCCTTTTGATCCCAGTTCTAGTGCCCAAATAGGAAAAGGCATCGAAAGGGCTAACCTTGGTTTCATGCCCATTGTCGACGGCAACGTCGTCAGGATACGCATCCCTCCAATGGATCAAAATTTGCGCAACCAGATGGTCAAGGAATGCCACAAGAGACGCGAAGAGGCCAAAGTCAGCATCCGCAACATTCGGGCTGATTCTAATAAACTGGTCCGCAAGCAAAAAGCCGATGGCGACATCACGGAAGATGATATGAAGAGGTTTGAAAAGCAAATCCAAGAGCTGACAGACAAATTCTGCAAAGAGGCCGATGACCTTTCAGACAAGAAAGAAAAAGAAGTCATGACAATTTGACATTGCAGAAAATTCCCTGAATCCATACTATTAAGCGTCTCTAAGCCAAGCGAAAGGATCTAAACAGTCATCCAATAGCTATGGCCCCATCGTCTAGTCTGGCCTAGGACACCGGATTTTCATTCCGATAACAGGGGTTCGAATCCCCTTGGGGTCAACGTTTGTCTCTGAGTCTTTAGCTCAGTCGGTAGAGCACCTCACTTTTAATGAGGGGGTCGATGGTTCGAGTCCATCAAGACTCAATCTTTTTATACATTATACATTCAAAAAGTAGTTATGATTGATCGCGTAGATATTCGTTTTGATGAAGATTTGAGAAATAGGATACTCAAAATGAGGGATAGCGATCAGAATGCTCGATTTAGGGTAGTCGAATTTCACGAAAAAAATGGCTGGGATAAACCCGTTCCCCCTGAAATAACCGAATATGGACAATGGTTAATGGACCTAATGGACACCATGGACACCATCGACTATGGACCATTGCCTTTGTCCATAGTCGATGGTGTCCATGGTGTCCATTAACCATGTCCATATAATTGGGATTGAATTTACAATTATTATTTCGGTTCATATAGTGAGCTCAAAAAGGCAAACCCATCCACCGACAGAGCATCATGGCAGACGAAGACGACAAATCAGAAGAAGAAGAGCTTGAATTTCCCGAAGAGAAAACTCCGGAACGTCCTCTCGAATGCAGCGAATGTAAAAAGCCGATCGCTGTCAAATATACTGAAATCGTAGGTCATTCCATCATTCATACCTGTATGTGCGCAGATTGTCCGGAATTGGAGAGGCGGCTGCATGGGATACCGCACCGAGAAGGAGGGGGGGAGGAATCGAAGGCGCAACGGGTTTGGCCTGTGGCAACTGCGGAACAACACTTGAGTCATTGCGCCATGGCAATCCCCTTGGATGTAGCATATGCTATGATGTCTTCAGCGACGTCCTGGTAAACGAATTGATCAATTCAGAGAAGCTGCCACCTAAACTATTTTCGAAAAAAACTGCCCCTTTACATCTCGGCCGAACTCCTGGAGAAACTCAAGAGGTCAATACCTCATCGCGCCTCTTAGCTTTGAATGAAGCATTAAATGAAACATTGAAACGCGAAGACTATGAGCAGGCGGCATGGCTCAGGGATCAAATTAGGGCGTTGACCGAGAATCAGGAGAAACCCGATGAACGAAAGTAATCCTCAAAAATGGAAAGTTCTAGAGGAAAAACCTTGGGCATCCAATGACAATAGCGTTTGGCTAGCCTCTACGATATCTCTTTTGCGCAATATCGATAATTTTGAATTCCCGAATAAACTTTCATCAGATAGGCGCAAGCAGATGCTCTCGTTGATAGGCAAAGAACTGACCTCCGCTAATGGTTTTCTTGATAAACCGACCCTCTATAAAGCCGAGGATTTGACCTACTTGGAAAAAGAATACTTAGGAGAACATTTTCTGAGTCCAGTCACCTTTCATCAAGCACATGCTGGCGAAGCCTTTTTGATCGATAATACCGGAACGTTTTTAACTGCCCTTAACATTCAGGATCATATCCAATTGACATTATTGGACTGCAAAGGCGAACTGGAAAATAATCTGAATAAACTGATTAAAATCGAATCTTCACTTGATAAAAAAATCAATTTTTCTTTTTCGCCAAAATTTGGCTTCCTTACCTCCAACCCTACAGAATGCGGCACTGCATTGAAGCTGACTATCTTCCTCCAGCTGCCCGCCCTAATTCATACAGAGAAAATCGAAGAAGTCCTGGAAAAATATGCCGATGACAACATCCTCATTACAGGACTACAGGGTAGTCCGACGGAATTGATCGGCGATGTCCTTGCCCTGCAGAATAATTATACTCTTGGCTTAACAGAAGAAAATATCGTGTCGTCTTTGCGAAATATAGCCACGAAGCTTCTCGTTGAGGAAAACGGGACTCGTAACGCCATACGCCATTCTCAGAATCCGGAAATCAAAGACAAAATAAGCCGGGCCTTTGGTATTCTCATCCATTCTTACAATATCGAAGCAATTGAAGCCATGAATGCTATTGGACTGCTGAAATTAGGGACTGAAATGGGGTGGATTAAGGGAATTACTTTGACTGAGCTTAACAACTTATTTTTTAATTGCAGGCGAGCCCACCTTCTTTATCAATTTTCCGATAAAGTTCCCCACGAAGAGATCGTTCACAAGCGGGCTGAATTTGTGCATCGTTCGCTAAAGAATGTCGTTCTTACGATTTAGGCAACTGCAGGTTTAGAATGTACAAGGGCGGCCAGGCGTGCTTTAGTGCGATTGGCTTTATTTTGCTTGAAGACGCCTTTTTTTACACCCTTATCCATTAAGCTATAAATTTCATTCAAATGCTTTTGGATTTCGGTCTTATCCCCTTTTGGAACAACATTTTCTAGAAGCCGGATAGCTGTTCTGACTTCAGCTTTTTCCTCGCGATTTCTGAGTCTGTTTTTTTTGCTCTGGATATCCCTCTTTAATGCTTGTGGACGTCTTTCTTTTGTTTTTTTCTTTTCTTTTTCAGCCGGTTCTTTAGCCATTGTGCCTCTTGTGTTTGACTTTTGGAATTGAATTATA
Organism: uncultured Parachlamydiaceae bacterium; assembly: GCA_963801335.1. Classification (GTDB taxonomy): domain Bacteria; phylum Chlamydiota; class Chlamydiia; order Chlamydiales; family Parachlamydiaceae; genus CAWDEQ01. Next base: position 886,386 of record CAWDEQ010000001.1, read on the forward strand.
TGGATAAAGCAATAATTCGTCAAAGATAAAGGGATCTGTTGATTCTCTGTTTTCGGTGTGGTATACTACTTTTCTTATGAAAAAGATAGCATCTCAGGATACGCCTTTACTGGAAATTCTAGCAGAACTTTCTCCTGAAAGTTCGAAAACAACTTTGCGCTCCTGGCTGAAAGAGGGGCGGGTGAGTGTGGATGCCTCTATCCAGAAAATTTCCTCCTATCCCGTGAAAAAGGGACAAACAGTCTCTCTAGGAAGAAAAGTAAAAATGACGGAGGAAGGCATCAGCATCCTTTATCAAGATGCACATCTGGTGGTTGTCGACAAACCAGAGGGTTTGCTTAGCGTTTCTACGAACTTTGAAAAAGGAAATACCCTCTACTCGCTTTTGAAGAAGAATTTTCGTCCAAAACCCGTCTTTGTCGTGCATCGCCTCGACCAAGACACATCGGGAGTAATTCTCTTTGCCCTCACGGAAAAAGCGAGAGATCTTTTAAAAGAGACCTTCGAAAAACATGCGATAGAGCGCTCTTATGCGGCGATTGTAGAAGGAGAAATAATGGAGGAGTCGGGTAAATGGGAATCCTACCTGTATGAAGATCCAAATTATGTCGTGAGGGAAACGGATGATAAAAGAAAAGGCCGGCTGGCTATTACACATTATCATGTGGAAAATTCCCATAAATTCTACACTTTGCTAAAGATCAATTTGGAAACGGGTAGGAAAAATCAGATACGCGTCCACTGTCAAATGGCCGGACATCCGATTGCAGGTGATAGAAAATATGGATCGAAACGAAATCCGATTAAGCGTTTGTGTTTGCATGCCTTTATGCTGGGATTTGAGCATCCCATCACAAAAAAGCAGATGCATTTCGAGTCGCCAATTCCCGAGGCCTTCCTCAGAATCATTATGCCAGTATAAATAGGTAAATATGCATCGCAATCTCTATTGGTATGTATTTTTAGCAGTCATCTTACTTGTTGTTCTTTGGTACACCGGCAAGTTTGGATATTCCTATTACAATTATGTGACGTTGAATAGAAGGGTTCCCGTTAAAAATATGAGCTGGTCAGTGCATGGTATCACAGATGAAAAATATCATATTAAGGGAAATTATGAGTTTTTGGCTGAGGGACATTTAGAAACAGGGGAAACAGTTTTAACCGATCACAATTATTGGAATCCAAAAGCTGCGGAAAAGGCGATTCCAGAATATGCAAGGCAGAAGTGGAGAGTCTGGTATAATGCCAGCAATCCCCATCATTCCTCCTTAGAAAAAAACTTTCCCTTCAAAGAAAGCCTATCGGCAGCTGTCATGTGGGCATTGTTCCTCTACTTCATCTGGTTAGGCTATCATGCCACACATTTAAGGCGTTAAGATTATGGAAACGATTGCTCTTAAAAATAAAACTTCGAATGGAGAACCCCTCGAGGCTATATTCCTTCCTGGCTATGGAATGAATATAATGAGCTACAAAAAGGGAAACATCGAGGTGATCGATCAATCCACTCGTCCGATGTTCGAAGAGCGCTATGCGGGGTTAGGCCCCTTGATTGGTCCCCATTTTCATCGCAGACATGTGGTCCCAAAAGTGCAGAATGAAAACGCTTTTCCCCATATTGCAAGATGTAAGGCCTTAGGTATTAATGATCCCTTTTCTCACGGCGTGGGCCGATATGCACCTTGGAAAACGGAATCGACAGACCGCACAATCAAAGCCTCTTTATCAGGAAAAGAGGAATGGAATGGGATTCAATTAGCAGCAATTGAAGGACAAAATTTCAAAATGGAATTTCATGTCGACTTGACACCTAACGGTCTTGAATTAGCCTTGTCCGTAGTCAGCGATAGTGATTCCCTCGTAGGAATTCATTATTACTATTCACTACCCCAAAAAACGGGAAAGGTGATCAGCCAAGTCCAAAATGAATACTTAGTCAACGGAGTAAAAAAGCCATTAGATTCCGCGTGGAAAATCGAAGAGGGACAACGCTTGATTTTTGATTTAGACAACGAAGCCGATTTCACCTTTCATCCCTTTCCTCATCCGAGGAGCGGAAGAATTCTTCTGGATGCCGGAAGCTACCAACTTGAAACAACGTATACATGTCCTTCACAAGAAAACAGTTGGCAGCTTTATCATCCTCGGGGAGCCTCCTTTGTATGTATTGAACCCATTAGTTCACAAGATCCCCGCCATCCCAATCTAACGGTTAGCTCAATTCAAATCGTTCTGAAAATTATTTGACAATCAACCGAGTATTCTCTATTATTTTGTACAAAAAGGAGTTAATATGCATGACCGCCTAAATTATTCTCCTTTGGGGAAGACAACAGAGTATGAAACTCAATATAATCCAAATCTTCTCTTTGTAATCCCTCGCGCAGAAATGCGCCAATCCATTGGAATAGCAAATGCCCTTCCCTTTCACGGCATCGATATCTGGGATGCCTATGAAATTTCTTGGTTAAACAGCAAAGGGAAGCCCCTAGCTGCAATAGGGGAATTTCTATTCCCTTGTACTTCAGCGGCGCTGGTTGAATCTAAATCTTTAAAACTCTATTTAAATTCCTTCAATCAAACGCACTTCAGCTCAATAGAAGAGGTGCATGCGACATTAGTGAAGGATTTATCCCAGATCACCGAGTCAACAGTCGGAGTGAAGCTCCAATTTGAGAAGGAACTTTCAGCAGTCACTCTAGAAAACTTCAAAGGCTTTTGTTTAGACGACTTGGATGTCGAGGTTTCCATTTATAAGCCTCATCCCCAATTTTTAAAGAGCAGCGGTTCAGTCGTTCATGAAACTCTATACAGCCATTTACTTAAGTCAAACTGCCCAGTGACTGGCCAACCCGATTGGGCTAACATCTCGATCGAATATATGGGCCCTCAAATAGACCGTGAAGGAATTTTGAAGTATCTGATCTCCTATCGGGAAAACGAAGAATTCCACGAACAGTGCATCGAAAGAATCTATATGGATATAGGGAAGCAATGCCGACCCTCACAGCTTACTGTATATGGACGCTATACGCGGCGCGGAGGATTAGACATTAATGTCTTCCGTTCAAATTTTGCAAAAAATCCCGTCAACAAACGCAACATCAGGCAATAAAGCCTCATTTGGGTATAAATCTAAATTCTGTATAATGCATACAACGAACGGAAAAAAAATGTAATTCGTTTATGCAAAACCCACAGAGAAGGCAACTTGCGCCAGTTTCGGCCATTTTTTTATTTTATTTTATTCCGCTCATCCTTTTAATTTATTTCACATCGAGACTAATTCCCCAAACACATCTATGGATCCTCTGGCCAGCTGGATTGCTGATAACAGCGTGTGGATCGCTTTTTATTTTTTGGATGCTGCGAAGCTGGGAAATACAGGTGATGGAAACCCTACCCAAAGAGCCTATCCTGAAAAGGGAAGAATCAGCTCCGCCATTTTCGACTGAACAACGCGAAGAGCGCTATGCAGAGCCCAAAAGCGCACCCAAGTCCGATGTTGCAGCGATACAAGAAAATTACCATAAAGCCATGGACGAAGCCCAGGAAAAGATCAATTTAGCGCTCGCTGACGTCCAAGCAAAAAGCGAAGAAATACAGAAATATGCTAAAGACAATGAGCGCTATCAGCGCCAAGCGGAGCTTGTGCTTCAAGAGTTCGCCCAATATAAGAAAGCCGCTCAGGAACAGCTAGAGCATAAAGGGACATTGCTGGCAGACTACCAACAGACAATGGCAGAACAAAAAGCTGTCATAGAAAAAAAGCAGCATCAGATCGCACAGCTCGAAAGCAAAGTGCGCGATTTAACGTATGAAATTAAAACACTTCTTCAGTTGGCCGAGTTGGGAAATCAACCTCTCGATGCAGAGATTCGCCAAAGCTTCTTGCTCTCTGATAGCGCTCCGCCTCCCTCCTATTATTTAGAAACAGATCAAGAAGATCTTCCCTCTATTCCTGAAAGCCAAGTGCGAACATTCGAAGAAGCCGCATCCCAATTAAAGCGATGTGTTGATATCGCTCAGAAGATGACAGGAGCCGGATATTTCTCAGGCTCTTCCAGGCTAAGAGATATCCACGAAGATCATTACGCCATTGATCTGAGGCGCCTCTTTGATAGCTTGCGCAGCGAAAAAGGCGGGGCCTTGCTCTTCTATTCGCAAAAAGAGAATCGGCTGTTGTTTGTGAATGCACTCATCCGCAATTTAGTCGGTTGGAGCCCCGACAAATTTGTACAAAGCTTTCCCGAGATAGTCCAACAAGGAATGGAGGAATGGAATAAGGCTCTGGCATTACTGTTATCACAACCTGAAGTCAAAATCAGTTTTATCATAAAGTCTAAAACGGGATCCGATGTCCTGGTCAATGGCGTTCTAGGAGTCATTCCAACAGGCCTATTCAAACATCATGTCATGGGTGTCTTATACCCTGCTTAAAAACCTACCGGCAGGAGCTCTCCAATAATATCTGCATCGCGAGCGCATAAGGCCTGACAACATAATCCGACCAGAGTTTTCTCCATATTCTATGCGTTGTGGGTGGTTTTATCGTCTGAACATGGGCATCGGCAGATTTATGCAGATAGTCTGTGGCTTGGCCCGATAAAAAACAATGCATCAAATCTCCCCCAAACCAAACTTTCCGGTTCTCTATTCTTTCCGCAATAAACCCTGGAGGATTGTTTGGAAGTTCTACATCCTGATCTCGCCTATAGAGCTGATCAATTTGTAAGGGCAAAGGATCCAAGGTATTTTTCCTCTTTCCCTTGTCATAATGGTCATATTGGTCATAAATCATCCCTTTTCCATCGTCGTCGATGTTAGTAAAATAACAAGGCTCATGACGTAAAAACGCTTCGGCAGCAGTAAGCCGCCATTGATTGTATCGCTTATCATGTAAAATCCAGATCACCTGATAGCCGAGACGCGCATAATCTCGATTGCGTGCTTCCACCTCTTCTGCCGAAATAAAAGAGCACTGCACTTCGAATATCATTTTTTGAGGGCGCCAGACGACATCGGCAATTCGGCCTATCTCAGGAAATCTGACCTCAAGAGCCGCTTCCCCGAAAGGCAGCGCTTGCTGCAGATAGCATTGCGTCTGCAAATGGGCCATGCTTTTGGCTTTTTGACTGCAGACCCTATCTGGATCGACATGATAAAAATGCATCTGGCGATGCAAGCCGCCTCGCAGCCTGACAACGCTGTTGCATTCCAGACAGTAATAGTCTTGCTGCTTGACAGCCAGTTTGGCAATAATAACCTGTTGCCTATTATCAAGTGCGAATAATTGCATACACAAAATCTATAATACCGGGCATAAAAAAGACGAGCCATTTCTGCTGCGTCCTAGAGTCCCGTCTCTGTGTCCTCTGTGTTCTCTGTGGTTAATTAAATATTTAACCACAGAGAACACAGAGGACACAGAGACGGGACTCTAGGACTCTAGGGCACAGCCGGAATCGCTGCTCTTTAAATGCTGTTGACAAAAACTGGCTATATAGATGAACATTCCTTATACTATCTGTGTTTTTTCATAGGGAAGCATGAAGGCAGGAAATTTTAAAAATACATTTTCGCAGCAACACCAACTCAAAGTTGATGAACTGGTTGGCATCGCCAAAGAACAAGGTTTCATTACCTACGAGGAAATCAATGAAATCCTCCCTATGACGTTCGATTCTGCGGAGCAGATCGATCAAGTCTTGATTTACTTGAGCGGGATGGACATTCAGATTCTCAATCAATCTGAAGTAGAGCGCCAAAAAGAGCGAAAAAAAGAAGCCAAAGAACTAGAAGGACTGCCTAAACGGGCAGAAGGGACGCCGGACGACCCTGTCAGAATGTATCTGAAAGAGATGGGGTCCGTTCCGCTTTTGAGCCGCGAAGAGGAAGTGGAAATCTCCAAACGGATCGAAAAAGCGCAAATCCAAATCGAAAGAATCATCATGCGCTTCCGCTATTCTACGTGCGAAGCCATCTCCATAGCCAACTATCTCATCACGAACAAAGAACGCTTTGACAAGATCATCACGGAAAAGGAGATCCCTAATAAACAAGAATTCATGAATCTGCTCCCTAAGATGGGGACGAGATTGAAAGAAGAGGATGCAATCCTTGAAAAATTGCTTTCAAAGCTTAGCGATCCTCAATTAAAAAAACAAGATAGAGTGACTCTTACAGAAGATATCGAAAAGTGCCGCATCCGCACACAAGCCTACTTAAGGCGCTTTCATTTCAGGCATAATATCATCGAAGACTTTGGCGAAGTCATCATGCGCTCCTATGACCGCTTCTTGCAGCTGGAAACCGAAATCGCAGAACTATCTCCGCGGGCAGAGCGCAATAAATTCGCAGCAGCAAAATTGGCCTCGGCAAAACTAAAACTCAAAAAGCGTGAACTGGCCGCAGGCCGCCTCCTCGATGACTTCAAAAAAGATGTGAGGATGCTGCAGCGCTGGATGGATAAGAGCCAGGAAGCAAAACGCGAAATGGTAGAATCCAACTTGCGGCTCGTGATCTCCATTGCCAAAAAATATACAAACCGCGGCTTATCTTTCCTTGACCTAATTCAGGAAGGGAATATGGGCTTGATGAAAGCGGTCGAAAAATTTGAATACAGCCGCGGATACAAGTTTTCCACCTATGCCACTTGGTGGATCCGGCAAGCTGTCACGCGCGCCATCGCCGATCAGGCCCGCACGATCCGCATTCCAGTACATATGATCGAAACGATCAACAAAGTATTGAGAGGGGCGAAAAAGCTCATGATGGAGACAGGCCGCGAACCTAGCCCGGAAGAGCTTGCCAATGAACTGGGAATCACTCCAGAGCGCGTTCGGGAAATTTATAAAATTGCACAGCATCCCATTTCCCTGCAGGCAGAAGTGGGTGATGGAGGCGAAAGCCAGTTTGGAGACTTCCTAGAGGATACAGGAGCTGATTCGCCCGCCGAAGCGACGGGCTATTCGATCCTCAAAGACAAAATGAGCGAGGTGCTTTCCACATTGACTGATCGCGAACGCAAAGTACTGATTCAACGCTTCGGCCTTCTAGATGGCAAACCAAAGACATTGGAAGAGGTAGGCATTGAATTCAATGTCACCCGAGAGCGCATCCGCCAAATCGAAGCTAAAGCCTTGAGAAAAATGCGCCACCCAACGCGTTCAAGGCAATTGAAAGCTTTTCTTGATCTCCTCGAAGCTGAATAGACTATTTAAGAAGCAATGACAAAAGCGCAAAAAGGCCTTAACGTCGAGCACACTCTCAAGATTCTACAGCCAAATGGCCCTCTCCACCAGCATCTCAAAGGGTACGAACCGCGCCTCCAACAACAGCAAATGATGAAAAATGTCATTGAAGCTTACAATGACTCCGGAATTGCTTTGATAGAGGCAGGGACGGGAACGGGAAAAAGCATGGCCTATCTCATTCCTGCCATCCTGTGGGCCCTAAGAAAGGGAGAACGCACTCTCATCTCAACGAACACAATCCCCTTGCAAGAACAGCTGATCAACAAGGATATCCCGCTCGTCGCAAAAGCTCTAAACGTACAAGTTAAAGCGGTCCTGGTTAAAGGAATGCGCAATTATCTTTGCCTCAGGAAACTGCAAGAAACAAAAGAAGAATTGCTATTCCTGCCTCCAGAAGAGGCTTCAGAGCTCAAGCGCATTGACGAATGGAGCCATTGTACCAACGAAGGCTCGCGGGCAACGCTTCCCTTTGTTCCCTCATCTGCCATGTGGGATAAAGTCTCGGCCGAAAATGATACCTGCAATAAAACTAAATGCCCCTATTACCAGCAATGCCATTTTTTCAAGGCGAGAAAGCAGGCCGAGGATGCCCAGCTTCTCGTCGTCAATCATCACCTCCTCTTTGCCGATCTCTCCTACAGAAGCAAAGAGGAAAACTATCAAGATACTGCCATCTTGCCTCTCTACAAAAGAGTGATCTTGGACGAGGCACATCATATCGAAGATGTGGCTACAGAGTACTTTGCAGATCAAATTAACCGCCTGGGACTCCTTCAAGTGCTAAGTCGTCTAACAGCCGAAAAGCAAGGCAAAACGCATGGCAAACTGCCCCTCATTAAGGAAAAAATCGCGAGTCAAATTTCGGCTACAGATAACTCTCCCGATGTGATTGCCCTCCATCTCGCCTTAAATAGCGATCTGCCCAACACCAGGCACGATGTGTTGAATCAAATCGTTGAGACCTTTGACTCCTATGCCCGCTTTTTAGATACTTTGAAGGCCAGAAACAACGAAGATTCATCGGTTGGAGAAACGAAGCTGCGCATTTTGCCTTACCACCTGACACATCCTGCTTGGATCAATGAAATGACCCCAAAGACGCTAGCACTCATCTCCAGCATCAAAAATTATGTGCAGATGCTCCAGGCATTAGAGGTCAATGTAAAGCGGCTTGACAATGAGCCCATCAAAGAACAGCTCAAAGGCATTTTCTTTGAAATCAAGGCATTAGGCCTGCGTTTGTTAAAAGCTTGCGAAACGATGGAAAATTTTGTGGTAAAACCAACTCCTGCTAACCAGGTGAGATGGATTGAATCCCACCAATTTAAAAGCTCGATGAATGTCCACTTGGTCGATGCCCAGCTGGACATTTCGAAAGCCCTCGTTGAATTTCTGTTCAGCAAAATGTCGACGGTGGTCCTATGCAGCGCCACTTTGACGACCGACAAGAAGTTTGACTTTATCAAAACCCGCCTTGGAATTCTTCCGGAAAATCTCGAAGGGAAACTGATAACAGAGAACCTTTATGAGTCGCCGTTTAATTTTCAACGGCAAGCGCTCTTTGCTATTCCGACCGACATTCCAGATCCCTCGCACCCTGATTTTGCTGTTGTTGCAGCGGAAAAAATCTGGCAGGCCATCCAGATTAGCAGGGGAAATGCGTTTGTTCTTTTCACTTCGTATACCATGCTCAAAGCTTGCCACCAGCAATTGATCGGAAAGTTGACTGAACACAAGTATCGGGTGTTCAAACAGGGCGACGACAATCGTCAAACTCTGTTAGATCAATTTAAGGCAAATGATCGCTCGATCCTTTTTGGGACCGATTCTTTCTGGGAGGGTATCGATGTCGTGGGCGAGGCTTTGAGGTGTGTGATTATTGTCAAATTGCCCTTTAAAGTCCCTACGGAACCCCTAATCCAAGCCAGGACTGAGGCGATTTCGGCAAAGGGAGGCGATCCCTTCATGGAGTATTCTCTGCCCAATGCGATCGTCAAGTTCAAGCAAGGCGTTGGGCGGTTGATCCGCAATAAAAAGGATCGCGGCTGTGTTGTCTGCCTGGATGCTCGCATCTTGACAAAGAAATATGGACAGCAATTTGTCAATAGCTTGCCCCCTTTTCAACAAGCTTTCAATACGAGTTCCATTATCGAAAAGCAAATGTCGGAATTCTATCGACAAACTCACTATCTGACGAAGTAGAGGGCTATCCGTTCCAATAATCGGGTTCTATCCAAGGAAACTTATTTTTGCGCAACCACCACCTAACCTCGGAAGTGGCAAAGGTCCATGTTTTTTTATTCCAGGGGCAGCCGTTAGCGCGTGCCCATTCCAGGACATGAAGGTGGCCATGTTCTGCAGCGAATCGGCAAGTATCGGCATTCCAGGGGCAGCCTTTTCCCCGAGCCCATTGGAGTACATCTAAACGACCACTTCTGGCAGCATTGTTACAGGTCGTCTCATCCCAAGGGCATTTCTGGCCACGAGCCCATTTTAATACTTCAAGATGTCCGCCTCGAGCAGCAAATTGGCAAGTCGTCAAATTCCAAGGGCAACCCTGGGAATGCAGCCATTGCACTGTGAATAAAATGGCTAATTCGGCAAATTTTCGATGATTTTGAGAGAGAAAGTAATGGCCTGCTCCTGGGAAATAGGCTGACCAAGCGAAGGGAATGCGGCAGGCAACTGTCTGCACATTCTCAGGGTTATCGAGGGCATCATTTAATCCACCTGCGACGAGGGTGGAAATTTTGATACGAGGCAATAATTCATAGAGTTGATCGTCGCGATCCCAGAGTTGTAGTGCATGAACTTGACGTTTCACTGTCTCCAAGCTGACATTCCGGTCGTCCGGCACGGTTCCTTCAATGATAGCTTTCGTGAGCCTAGCCAGAAAGGCTTCGGAGGCTTTATCTCCTTCTGGTGTATTGGGAAAAATGAGCGAGAGTCCCTCTTTTACTGAAAGGGGAGAGGGCGAGGTAAGCGCTTTATAGGCATCGGTTGTTCGCTTAGCTTGAGATTTTCCTCCCGGATTTGGTGAGCATAAAATCAGGCTTTCCACTAATTCTGGGAACTTTAGAGCGAGTTCCATCGCAATACGCGAACCCATGGACCACCCTAAGACATGGGCTTTTTTGTAGCCGAGAGCTTGAATCAGTTCAGCGGTATCCTCTGCCATTTGCGCAATGGTTGTCTTATCTTGTTCTGTATCACTCGAAAGGCCAGCCCCTCGATTGTCGAATAAAATGAGCGTATATTTTTTTTCAAGCTCCTCTAGCAAACTAGGGTCCCATATTCCCATGGTCCCACGAAATCCCATGATCATGATCAGGGGCTCCCCTTTCCCCCGCAGGTAATAGGCAAGTTCGACCTCACCCACCTTCATTTTCTTTACTTGAGCTTTCTCCAGCCTGTTGCATCCCTGAAACAAAAGCCCACAGGCGCAAAGCAAAATGAAAAACACAATTTTGCGCGACATTGTCCTATTCTCCTTTGTTTTCCCTGCCTATCATAGTCTTGAGAAAAAACACTAGAATTTTAAACGCTACCTTGATAGGTCATGCGGCATAAAACGACAAAGGGACATAGGGACCAACGACCAAAGGACAACGACGCAAGGGACGAAAACGACCCAAACGACAAAAGGACAAAAATGTCTGTGTCCCTTTGTCGTTTGGGTCGTTTTCGTCCCTTGCGTCGTTGTCCTTTGGTCGTTGGTCCCTATGTCACTAAATTTTGCGAATCAACGATTTTTATTTTAGCTTTTTTGTGTTATCGCGATCGATATAGGGGACGGTTGTGTTGGCTGCTTGTTGGAGCTGTTTCCAGTAACCACGGTCAAGCCAACCCCAACTGCCGTTCCAGTATAGAAAAAAGGTAATAATTCCCCAGATGGGTAGGGTGATGTAGGTCCACTTCAACCAGTTTGGAACGGGCCCGTTGGCTTGCAGAAGTGTTGGATCTCCGCTATACATTACCACTTCGTTCTCATTTTTTTCCTCAGTCAAGTTTTCCCTTTCCTCCGTTCGCATCATCTGGTATTTGGGATCTTCATCTATATCTAGGCGCCCTTTTCTCCATAAATAGAAAAAAATCAGAAAGGCGCTTCCCACCAGGGATATCACAAGTGCATAGTGTAAAACTCCGCCATAGACTCCTGAACCATCTAGAAGTTCCCCATTCATTGAAATTTGTTCCTACTTTCTATGATTTCGATTGTATTCACAGGGTCTTTGCCTAGCCACCAAGCTTGCGTTGGCGGGGTGATACGCGTTCCTTTCGTCATCAAATATTGATAGATGGCCTCAAACTTATAGTTGGGTATGCCAACAGTCGATTTGGATGTTCCGCGCGGATCGTAATCGAAGAAATGGCGGAACGCGGGCATAATAGAGCCTTGGCTAGCTGTTTTAGGAGACCAGAAATGGCCTTTATGCCAATCGCGACTCGGCCTTTTAATGCCAGTTCGCGAAAGATCGGGTCCATTGCGTTTTGTTCCGGGAAAGGTGATCTTTTGATAGATATATTCGTTAGGGGAAGAAGGAGGGGCAGGAAAAGCGGCAGAACCATTGAGGACCACATCTTGGACTAAAGTGCGCGTTTGATCTGTGTGGCAGTACCAGCAGCCTTCTACAGCATAGGTATGTTCCCCAAATTCGATTAATTCCTTTCTCGATCGAAAACCGTAAGGCAGGCTCCTCAGTTCTTTTTCATCTTTTATCAGCTCTCCTTCCGGATCATAGTGCCAATAGCTATGACCTCCGAACATGAATGTCTTAATGCGGTATTCTTGGGGATTTTTGGAGAAAATGACCCCATAATTCTGATGCCAGGGCTGCTTCACTGACTCGTCTAAGATGACGAAGTCGCGGTCGACCCAATTTTCAAGAATGCCATCAGTTGTCGAAACGATAAACGCTTCAGCTTTGGCAGGATCGTAGAGCTCCCATACAAAAAAATCGGGTTTGAACTGGTCTTTTTCCTTCCAATCGTGATGGTCTTTTTCCCATTGGACTTGAAGTTCTTGATTAAGGCTTTTTGCTTTATCGGCAAATTCGCCTGTTGGCATACGGAGAAGCAGGAGGCGCGAAGTCAGCTTGAGTTTAGGGTCTCCGTTTCGCGTGATAAAAGGCTCCAACTCATTCGTAGCTAGAATCCGGTTTTGCTCATCTTCCTGAAATGCTGCCAGCGTTTCCTGTTGTTTCAGGCGCTGCACAAACTGAAGATCATAGGAGGTGCCGGCCGTATTGCTGATAAAGAAATTGGGGTCTGCGACCTCATATATCTGAACCTGGTAAAGGCTTGTAGGTTGTACCCAAGCCTGTTCGACGAAAAGCGGAGCGATCAAGACAATTGCAATCGAAAAGCTAAACAGGAGAATAATACCGATAAGAGTGAAAACAGCTGATTTTTCAAGGTTGAAAATGAATTTACTAGGATTATCAGCACTCATTTCATAAGCCTTAAGTTGCTACCGCTTTAATAGCTTTGGGAGCTTCTTTTAACATGATGGTATTATACATATTGATAACGAACAAAATATTTGCGAACAGCACGATCAGGCCACCAATGCCCCGCATGATCCACCAAGGGCGCATATCGGCAACAGTCTGCAAAAAGGGAAGCAGCGTCAAATTATTGTGAAATTCGGCATAAGAGGAACCATTGGCCCAAGTGGACCATTGCAATCCTTGGAGGAATCCTCCAATCCATAGGGCAGCAATAAAGGGAATGCTCCCCAATAAGTTCAGGGAAAAATGCCAGTTTGCAAGTTTTTCCGACCACAGGGGCTTTTTCGTAATTGTCGGGATGACCTGGTAGATGCCGGCTATTGCAAAGAAGGTAAATGTCGCATAGAGGGAAATGTGGGAATGGCCGATAACCCAATCATTTTTGGAGGTAATTTCATTGATGTTTCTCACAGCCATGAGCGGCCCTTGGACGCAGGTGATGAGGTAGAAAATATTTCCCATCATGAGAAAACGAATGGGGGCGCTCTGAGTATAGGCCTGCCAATGTCCTTGCAGCGTCATGAAGATATTTGCGACCACTGTCCAGACGGGAATAAAGAGCCAGATGGAAAAGATAATGGCGGTCGTTTGCAGCCATTGGGACATGGGACCGTGGATGATATGGTGGGCTCCGATCCATGCATAGACAAAGGCAATAGACCAAAAGCCGATCATCGAAAGCTTATGGCTATAAATGGGCACGCCTGAAATTTTCGGCAAGAAATAATAGGCGATCGCCAAACCCATAGGGGTGAATACAAGTCCCACCAGGTTGTGAATATAAAAAAAGCTGACATTGACTCTTGAAATGCCCCCAGGTACCAAATTGATAGCATATGCCCCTACAAGGTAGGTAAAGGTGGTCCAAATCAAAGTCCCCATGGCATACCACAAAGAGACGTACATTTTTTCATATTTTCGATTAAAAATGGTCATGTAGAAGTTGATGACGAGAAGCAGCCAGCTTAGTGTAAACATCAGCTTTACAGGAATCCATGAGACTGAATTGGGAAGTTCGGCGTACTCCCATCCAAAATTTGTTCCCCAGGGAAAGGAGTAGATGCCAATGATCAAAGCGGGCCACCAAAGTGCAATTGAGATATAAGCCAAGGTAGAGCTCCATATAGGAACACCGCATAGGCGCGGTATAAAATAGAAAAAAAGGGCAATGTTGGCGGAAAGCAGCCAAAGAAACAAGATTGTGCTGACATGTACCGGCCTGATTTTGCCGAAGTGCACGTACTCTCCTGAAAAATAGTCAGGAAAAATAAAGGTGTTGTAAGCAATATAAACACCCCAGGTCATTCCTAAAATCATAAAAAGAAGCGCAGGATAGAGCAACAACTTGACTGGGGTATCGTTATACTGTACCGATTCGTAGCTTGCCATGTAATCTTCTGGGTTATGTGTAAAAGCCATGTGCGAATTTATGTTGAGGCCTCCGAAACCCAGGACCGAAGGTCCGGCAGTTGTATAGCCCAGGCCGCAAGGCCTGGGTAACGAGGACATTAGATGAGGAGGACCGAAGGTCCGGCACAAATGTGTCGCCTATTTGTAGCGGACCTTCGGTCCTCATCTCACATGGCTATCTTAACCCAGGCCTTGCGGCCTGGGCTATACAACTGCCGGACCTTCGGTCCTGGGTTTGAGATACCTCAACAAAATCGCACATGGCATGTAAAATAAACGCTTTTTGTTATAGCTTATTCTTCTTTTTCCGTCGAGGCAAGCTCCTCGTAAAGCGCCTGTTCTTTGGCGCGAGTTCTCTTTATTTCTTCAAAGTTAGTAATGGCAATTTTCTTCATGTTTTTGTATCCAGTGAAATCGGAAGTGACGTTATCTAGTTCTTGAAGGTTTTTTGGTGAGGCAATTTTTCCTTCGAGGATAATTTTCTTCTTTTTTAAATTGTCAATTTTATTTGTTATTTCATTCAGAATTTGCGTTTGAAGGCCTTCGGCTTCTTTCTCTTTTTCGAGATTATTTTGCAGGATGAGCTGACCCTCTTTGAGGGAAAAGCGGCCCTCATTGAGTGCGAGGATTTTATTAAAGTTTGCGAGAGATTCATGGCTCATGGGCTTTAGCAGAAGATTGAGGCCAATGCTTTTATAGAGATCACCCGCCTTTTTCACTTCCTTTTTTAATTCCTTAAGCTTCTGATCTTGATTTTGCATTTTGACTAGTTCGGATTGCAAGTCAATCAGCTTCTGATAATTCTCTAGTGCTTCCTTTGAGATCTTTTCATTTCCATTAATCTTGCTGACAATATCTTGTTGACGGTTACTGGCAGCATCATACTCATTTTGAACTTTCGCTAAGCGGCTATATTCGGTAACGCGCGAGGCCTCCAAAGTCATGTCAGCAGTATCAAATGCTTTGTATAAAAAGGAGTTGAGATGTTCTGTTTTCTTTTGCTCCTCGCTCAAAGACCGGATGAAAATGACGAGCTGAAGCCTTTGCAGAGAAGAGGTCAAATCTCCCCAGGGCGTCATGGCAGTGCCAGAAACGCCATATTTAATTGAGCGAAGCAATCTCAGGTCATCGCGCGTATCCAACCAATCCAAATTGGTCAGCATTCGGGGCTTTGCATCTTGCATCACTTCTGCACGGAGCCCCTTTCCATCTGCCTCTGGACCATGGCACACCGCACAATTGAGCTCGAAAAAAGCTTTTCCAGCGCCAATATTTTCATCGGAATAGTATTTTCTTTTGACATAATAGCCCTCCTTATCGAGGCCTCCAGGTACTGGTGGAGGCCTAACTTCGAATATTCCATGGATGTTTTCGTTTAACCCGATATTTACCTTAGGCTCTAAAGCCGCATAATATCGATTAATTTTGGGCAGCTCCAAAAGTCCTGATTTCAGTTCATTGCCCTCCCTTTGCAGCTCTTTGATGACATCCTCAGGACTATATTGCCACTTCGGGACATCTTCATATCCTTTAATGACTGATCCCCCCGGCAGGGAAGAGAAAAGCCAATCTGCCAAACGCCTAATCTCCAGATCGCTCAGGACCGGAATACTATCTGCAGTAGGTTTATCGGCAGCGACCTCACCCCATGGCGGCATAGGGGTTCCTTTCACTCCATGGTGAATGGAGATCATGGCTCTTTCTTTAGTCAAATTCCGTAGAAAATCGGCATTTCGCAAATTCTTCGGAATGGGATAAATCCATTCAGACACGGGTCCGGTTCCATTTGCGTAAACCCCATGGCATTGGGAGCAATAGATTTCAAAGGCTTGCTCGGGATTGAATCCGCGATGTTCCCAAATCGCCCGGACAGAATCGCGATTCCGTTTGCCTAAGACATCCAACATATAGGTCAAAGCATAGAATTTTGTGTCATTGAATGGAAAAACGGGCATGATCGAATTGGGGATATGACTGGTGGGTTTATGGAAATGTTCCATGAGCCATTCGTCAGAGCGATAGACTCCCGACCAGTTGGGTCGAGGACCTATGATTCTTCCTAGGCCATATTCTTGGATAAAGACCATGAGGACCCGATGCACCCGGGCTTTCCAATCGTCCATCTCTTTCCATATTGCTGCCTGCTTTGTCGGATCTTTTTCTTTGGCTGCTAAATCGGCGTATGCACCATTTTTGGCTCTTGAAGCATATTTGAACTGGGTATAATAAGATTCGATGATATCGGGATAATTCTTTTCGATTTCTTCAAGGAGGGAGCCTTGGCGCACAGGGTCGACGATGCGGTCATCGATTTCCTTTTGATGCGTTTCTAGTACTCGGACTAATTCCGATCCCAAGATCGCCTCTGGGATCAAGTTTTCAAACCATTCGGTCTCCTGATAGCGCGCGGCGAAATCGAGTTTTTCCTTTTGTTCTTTTTCGACCCGATATCCCACATCGGATTCAAAACCTTTAAGCCTATGGCAGGCGGCGCAGCCTTGCGTTGCAAAAACTGTCATGGAGTAGCGTAGATCATGAATCTTATTAGGAGCGATCGGTTCTTCCCAGGGCAGTTTTTTTCCAGCTTCCCACTGCTGCACCCTGGTATTATAGAGATTTTCAGAGACCGCCTTGGTGGGACCCTTTTGGGCCATTACAAAGGTCATCAAGCCTTCGAGCTCTTCGTGATCCATCTTCATATTAGGCATGGTCGAGGTTTTGAGGTCGAATTGCGGCCAGACCATTTTCTTCTTCACATACCACGGGTAATAATTGCCTTCGCGCGTCAAGTCGGGACCTATGCCACCGCGTGAAAAGCCCGCGATCCGATGGCAGGCATAGCAGGCTTGCGAAAGATACAGTTGCTGTCCCTTTTGAAATTCCCGCGTTAAATCATCGATATCCGAGTGCAATGCGGAAATAGTGCTTTGTTCTTGGAGTAGAAGGGTTGAGGAGGTTATCTGATGGCATTGCACGCATTTTGCCTGGATCAACTTTCCGATAAATAAAGGAGTCGTTTGAAAGAGAATATTGTGACCCGGCTTATGATTATAACCCTTGGCAAAGAGAGGATCATCCCTGAGATCCGGCTCTGTGAATTGGGGTTCTGGGCCGATATATTCGATCTCATATTCGCCATCAAAGATCGGCCCATGCGCTTTTTCGGTTGTCAATCCGCGTCCATTTCCATTATGGCAGACAGTGCACCCATATTCTTCAAGGGGATGATATTCAAAGGGACGCGTTTCTCTGCCAATGAGCGGATGCATCTTCAGCACCTTGACCACATCATAAACATGCTCGTCGACTTTTGAGGTCTTCAAGCTTCGCCACTTTTCCGCTTCTTCTGGATGCTCTGGCTGCAATTGGGCAATTTTAGCCTCCAGTTTAGCCCAGACATAGTCTTCGTTCGGGACTGTGACGGGAATGCCTTGCTCATCCAATAGGCTATTCCCATTCCTATCGAGAGCAATTTTGGTTGGTGAATAAGCCGGGATCTGCAATGCCACATGACAGGAAATGCAACGATCAATCTCTGGGGGGCCCTTATCTTCCCTTTCGAATACAATCTGTTTGATGCCCGTTTGAAATTCGGATGGAGGTTCTCCCGTATAGCTGGAACGGAATTCCTCTAACGCGATGAAGTCATCCTGGTAAATGCGATATTCCGGATAGATTTCCCTATAGAGAAAAGCAGCGAAAAAGAGAGTGGCAATCAATCCAAGAAAAATGAGCGCGTATTGATAATAATCGGAGGATCGCATGCTGGTATATCTCCTCCCGCTAATGCCGGGCAAAATTTTCGGTCCAGGGCCAGACCCATCCCCAATTTGCACCGCGGAAATAGGTACCGATGACAATCAAAATCCCTTGCCAGGTCATAAATAACGTCCACAAAAAGATTGCGACATAGCGGCTTTTATGAAACCAAACTCCTTCGCCCTGGGGATTTCGGTCCAAATAGGGAATGGCCGCCAAACCTACTATAATTCCGGCTGGAATGGCAACTCCTCCCCAGAAAGCGCTATAGGAGACCATCTCCTGCAGGCCCAAGAAATACCAGGGAGCTTTAGAGGGATTGGGGGGCTTGCTCGGATTCGCCGGTTCTTCCAGCGGGGCGTCAATAAAGGACAACCCGAGCACCAACACGAGCGACAAGAAAAAGGCCACCATCTCAGCTCTGAGGAGATGAGGCCACGTGAAGACAAAGTTATAGGGACCTTTATCGACTGTCGGACACGTTCCCCGCACAAGCTCCATCAACCCATAAGTCCGCTTCACACCCGGAGCAAAAGACTCCTTTGTATCTGAGCGTTGAATGACGCGATAGGGGTCTGGGCGAAGCTTATCTGGCGGCCTCGATAACCCCCCATCTTTCCGGATGCGCCAGAAGTGAACGCCGATCAAGGTGCCTGCTAGAAGGGGCAGGAAAGCCACATGCAGGACATAAAAGCGTATGAGGGAATCTTGGCCGACAACCGTCGATGCCAAGAGCATCACGCGGTTTACATTGTATTCAAAACCGGGGATATTCGGAACATATCCTGCGATATTTGTGCCAACGGTAATCGCCCAAAAGGCCAGCTGATCCCATGGAAGAAGATATCCTGTAAAGGAAAGGAGCAGCGTCAGGAACATGAGAATGACGCCGATCACCCAATTAAAACGCCGGGTTCCTTTATATCCAGCTGTATAAAAGACTCGCGTCATATGCAGGAACACAAATAGGACCATCATATGCGCAGCCCAGCGATGCATGTTGCGGTACATCTGGGCAAAGGGCGTCGTGTCATGCCAATCTTTCATAATGTCATAGGCACGATCTTCAGCGGGAATATACCAAAACATGAGGACTATGCCGGTAACCACCAATATAAAAAACATGCTGGCGGTAATAGCTCCCAAACCAAGCGTATAAAAGGGATCCAAAGAATGCTTATGGCACTTGACCGGATGAAAATGCAAAAAAAAGTTCTTAAAGACGATTTCAGAGCGATCGACATCGTTATTTGGATAATTATGCCTAAAAATCGACCGGACAAACATTGAGGGAAGATTAGCGATATATTCCGGCCACGATTCGCGCTTTTTGCCTTCAAAAACTTCCATTTATCCTCTCACCTTTTTACACTGTAGACTGATACCAAGCCGCTTCCCAATCCAATGTTGTTTTCGATTTGTCTACCATGATATCTCCAGAAGCCCCTTTATAAACGTGAAAATAGACGAGAGGCAACGGAGCCGGCCCTCCGGTATTCTTGCCATGCCGATCGTAAGTAGAGCCATGGCAAGGACAGGCATATCCTGTATCCGACATATTGACAGTGCACCCTAAGTGAGTGCAAACAGCCGTTTGGACGCGCACTTTTCCCGACTTCACCTCGATAAACACCTTTTGCTTTGCATTGAATACTTTGCCTTCTCTCGATAGTACCTCTTCAGGCCTCCCTAAAGAGAAGATACTCGGGGGCACCTTCATGGCATTCGGATACAAGAATCCTAAAATGGAGACGTTGACCATCTGCGCGGCTCCAAGGACGCAAGCCCCGACTCCCAATATCGCTAAAAATGATCTTCGCGAAATCATCGGATCTTTATCATCTGGAGCGACATTCAGCGAGTTGCGGTATTTAGGCATCGTGATCTTCCCGAAACATCTGGTATTTAATATCTTCTATATCGTCAAATTGCCCTTGTCTAGAGTAGTAAAGATAAACGAGTAATCCCGCTAAAGCAAACACGATTGAACTGAATAAATACCAAATCATTTGTTATTTTGCTATTAAGAATTTATTTTTATCCTAGCCATCGGAAAGAATAATCCATTAAATCCATCGTTACAGCTTGGGTCGGGCACTTTTCCGCGCACAAACCACATCGAATGCACAGGTCTTCATCTTTTAGCATCGCACTGCCCATATGATTGAGATCCTCTTCACTCATGTTGGCCGAGTCGACACCATAAAAATTATCGACTGCCCGCCTCAATTTTCCATCGCCAAGATCAAGGTTTAGCTTGCTGATTCCCACTTGTTTCAAGCAATTACAGGGGCAGACATCGACGCATCCATTGCATTTGATGCAGAGAGTCCCATCAAAAACTGGGCTGACATGGCATTGTAAACAGCGGCTGGCTTGGTGATGAGCCTCTCCATAGGTATAGTTGTTCTCCACCATATTTTGACTGTGGAGGCGCAATTCCTGCGGCTGCATCGTGGGCAAAGCCCACTTGGTTCTCAGGTATGACTTGTCTCTTGTAGGAGAGATTTCTGTAAACTGACCGACAAATTCCTGGTAGGGTCTCGTTCCACGCAAATCGGAATCAATGGCCCGAGCTGAATCCTGGCCATGGCGGATACCCGTGATAAACAAGGCAGCCCCGAAAGCGGCGTCTCCTCCAGCATAAATCCCTTTCACTGTTGTTCTGCCAGTACCGCGCTCGGCTTTGATAACTCCGCGATCTATCACTAACTCGCTTTTTTTATCCCATCCATCGAAGAGGCTCATATCCATCGCTTGGCCAATTGCCAGGGCAATGGTATCGCAAGGGATGACGAATTGCGAATCGGGAATGAGCTTAGGAGCAAACCGGCCTGTATAGTCAAAGAGAGAATAAATGGGCTGTACACGCAGTCCCGAAACCCTTCCCTCCTTATCCCGCTCGACAGCGATCGGAGCTAGCCGATTGATAAGGGTGATTCCCTCTTCTATGCCATCTTCGATCTCAAATTCGTCTGCTGTCTGCTCGTCGCGCGCTTCTAAGCAGACCATCGTGATTTTTTTCGCTCCATTGCGGACAGAAGTCCTGGCCACATCGAAGGCGACGTTTCCTCCTCCAACGACGACGAGGTTTTCGCCTATCTTCCATTCTTCCATCATGCAGCGGACACGCAAGTATTCAATCCCGCGGATAATGTCAGGCCCATCAGCTCCAGGAATGGGCAGGTCTCTCGACTTCCAGAGCCCGACCCCGATGAAAACCGCATCATACTTTTCCTGAAGCTCTGTGAGAGTAATATCCCTTCCTACTTTCGTATTATAAATGATTTTCGCGCCGAGGTATTCAATCGCATAGATTTCATTGAAGGCAATTTCATTTTTCAAGCGATATGGAGGCACTCCATGGCTCAGCATCCCGCCTGGCACACGCATCATTTCATAAATGTCCACAGCATATCCAAGGCGCAAAAGATCGTGAGCGCATGCCAATGATGCGACACCTGCGCCTATGCAGGCGACCTTCAGGCCATTAGGCTTAGGGTTTGTCGACCCCCGCGCATAGCTCATCTCCAAGGATTTGACATGAGCTTCCTTATCTGAGCCAAACCACTCATCGAGATAGCGCTTTTGCGCCCTGATGGTCAGCGTCTTGTCGACACGGTCTCGACGGCATGTTGCCTCGCAGGGAGCTCCGCATATCATACCGCAAATGGAAGCAAAGGGATTAGGGCCTCGTGCGATTTTATATCCCTCCAGTAGGTTGCCGGAGTGAAGCGCGATCATATATCCGCGCGGATCTGTATTGACGGGACAGCCATCGCGGCAATCAATCTGTCGAATGTAATAATCGAGATCAGGTATGACGACATCATAAATTTCTTGATACGCCTTGATAATGTCCTCAGACACTTTTGAGCCTCCGCAAAACCGAACTTTATCACATAGGCTCTTTCAATGCATTCCAAAATCTTGAAAGGAGTGGCTGGGCTTTTGGTACTCGACCTCTATAGTCTGGATGTACCCTGAAAACTGTTCTTTCAATTTTTCTAGAAGACGGTCAAGTTCGGAACGGCTGCCGATAGCAAGTATTTCAACGGATCCATCTGCCCTATTTTTCGCATATCCTTTCAGACCTAGTTGGACGGCATGAAAGCGGGTTGTCGCGCGGAAGCCGACCCCTTGAACGCGTCCCTTGATAATGGCATGCATCTCAATAGAGGGTTCCATCAGCAACATTCCTCTTCCAATGCAGCTTCCTCTTCGGTTGCAATGCCAAGGGGGTAATTCAGAATCAAATCCCTCACCACTTCCGGATTGTCCGCTTTGCTGATCAATTCGCGGAAGCCGCGAGTCACCGCTGCTTTCTTCAGGTACCAACAGCCCACCCTCCGCATATCCACCGCAACGCGGCGCGGGTGATGATAATCGAATGTATACTGAAAATGGTCAAAAAGGGCTTGTCGACAAGATTCTAGATCGCGGATCATCTCAGTTTCACCAATCAAAAACCGCACGATATCTTCGATGACCCAAGGCTGCCCCATTGTTCCACGGGCTACAAGCACGGCATCGCATCCTGTCTTCTCGAATATGTTGAGAGCCGAAAGGCCATCGACAACGTCTCCATTTCCAATCACCTTGATTTTATCGGCAACTTGTTTGCATTCCTTAATCCACTCCCAATTAGCAGGCCCTTTATAGCCTTGCTGCCTGGTCCGGGCATGAATGCAGATCGCTTGAGCACCTGCCTTTTCCGCTATTTGGGTGATCGCCGGTCCTACCAGGTGGTTTTCATCCCATCCTGCGCGGATCTTTACAGTCACAGGAATTTTCACGGCCGCTACCATATTGGCAATGATATCCCCAATGAGTTGTGGATTTTTTAACAGTCCCGAACCGCTGCCATCTTTAGTGATTTTATCCACCGGACAGCCGCAGTTTAAGTCGACGACATCAAATCCCAAATCTTCAATCATTTTGGCAGCTTTTCCTGCTATTTCAGGTTTGCTGCCGCAAATCTGGCCTCCAATAGGATGCATCGATGTATCATAATCGAGCATATGGAAGGTATTCTGATCATAGCGGATCAACGCATCCATTTTCACCATTTCGCAAAATAGGAGGCCAGGCCTATATCTCGCCGACATTTTGCGGTAGGGGAAATCTGAACACCCCGCTAAGGGAGCATAAAAGATATTATTGGGCAGGGTGATCTTCCCTAATTGAAAGAGCTTAGTTAGAAATTTCATCGGAGGAATCCACTTAGTATATAAAGAAGGATGTTTTCTAGACCCACTAAGCAGAAAAAGGCAATAATCGGACTGATATCGAAGATGCCAATGGGGGGTATAAATCTTCTGAAAAGATTGAGGTAGGGATCCGTATAAAAGGCAATGAACTGTACAAACTTATACTGCTGAATTTCAGGAAGCCAAGAACTCAAAATGCGCGCAAATAGCATCAATGTATACACCTGAAATAGAATTTCGACAATTTTTATCAGCAACATTGGAATAACGTTCTAAAGAGTGCATTTTAAATTTAAAAGAGTAGCAAACTTAAGCATTTTGTTAAAGAGCAAAAAGAGAGGAGCTTTACAGCTCCGTTAGCAGCAAATAATCTATATTAAGTGCTTTAGCTAACCTTTTAGCCACTTTTACGCCTACTGTGCGTTTGCCATTTTCGATTTTTGATATTTCAGTTTGATTGACACCACTTCTCTTAGCTAATTCTTTTTGTGAAATACCTTCACGATACCTCATCCCACGCACAACAAGACCTGCTTTTTTGTATTTCTCAACCAAGGGACAACGACGCAAGGGAATAGAGTAAGGAAGGCCGTAGCCTTCCTCCTCATCGAACCGTACGTACAGATTTCCAGTATACGGCTCTCCTAGTTGCTTCGGTTAATTGTGACCCCGTATTTCGCACATTTGCTACCAAGGCGTACCAGCCCAAGTTTCTGAAGGTGGGTATACCACGTCTGACCCTTGGGTTTCTTGTATCCTCTTTGGCTTCTTCTACTTAGGTGTTTTATGACCTTAGCGCTAACGTAATTATCCATCTTCCTAAAGACTCGACTCGGGTGCCCAAGTTTAAAATATTCACTCCATCCATTCAGAAAGCTGTCGATTCTTCTTATGAATTTATCAACAGGGACATGATTCATTGAACGCGATGTGAGTTCGCGTATCTTGTCCCTGGCTTTTTCAATGCTTTTCTTCTTGGGTTCTATCCGGATATAGGTGTCGTTATTTCTATAAAGACATCTTTCTACTCGAAAGGTGTAACCCAGGAAGTCAATGGAGTTTCCTATTTCATTCAGGATAACCGTTTTGGTCTTTTCTTCGTTGATCTCAAGTTTCAGCCAGTCTGTTATCAGATGTTTGACTGAGCTTACGATTTTGGTTCCAATGTATCTTGCCATTATGACAAAATCGTCAGCGTATCTTATTAACCTAGCGTTCGCAGTGCATCGTGGACCATCTTCAGCGTGGAAACGCTTGTCGAACCAGTGTAAGTAGATGTTGGAAAGTAATGGAGATATGACCCCGCCCTGGGGGCTTCCTCGAAGTGATTTTGTCACTTTGATGTTCCATTTGCCGTTATCATCTTTCTCTTTTTCGACGATGGGAGCCTTCAACCAAGTTTCAATTAGTTTAAGGACTGTTCCATCTGTTATACGCATCTTCACGCATTTCATGAGTTGATCATGAGGGATGGAGTCGAAATACCCTTTCAAATCGGCGTCGTAGATGGCTGTTCTCCCACTCTTGAGATTCGTGGTAATTTCTTGGATGGCGTCATGGGCCGATCTATTTGGTCGGAAACCGTACGAACAGTCCAGAAAATCCTTTTCGAATATTGGTTCAATTATTAGGAGTGTTGCCATTTGGACTAACCTATCTTTGATGGTAGGTATGCCGAGCGGCCTTTTCTTACCATCAGCTTTGGGTATATATACTCTGCGGACAGGCATTGGTTTGTAAGTTCTTGATTTCAGTTCTTCTTGGACTTTCTTCAAATAGGCTTCCACCTTTACCTCCGCTAGGAGGCTGGCGGCTGACGGATCCTTGATGTCTTCGACAGATTCGATGTCATCATAGGTTATGCCGTCGACACCAGGTGTCTGACCATTTTGTCGGATTAAGTACCAAGCAGTTCGGAGTGTTTCAATGTGATAAATGTGTCCGTATAACGCGTAGAAGCGAAACTGTGGTTCATTCTGGGCCTTTTCACCCAACTTTTGCCTTAGACGAGCAAGGCCTGGAGATCGGTTTGCGACTTTATCTACGACGAAGTCCGCATACTCTTCAACGTTTCTTAATTCTGTACTAGTGTTTTTAACCATCAATCAGATACTCCTCTCTTTGCAAAAGCATTACAACCAGCAGGACCCCTTTGCTCAGCAGACATTACTCTGCTTTCATTGCTACTACGGATCCATCTGACTTCCGATAAAGCCGAGATGGCGTTATGTATTCCGCCAACCCGTTTGTGGATAACTTCGGTTACCACTGTCTCTACCGGATCTCCCAGGACCTATTGTTAACTTTCGACACGCGCCCTCTCCAATCACCCCGGTTGGTTCAGTAAGTGCACCTGCATATTACTTCCTTACTGATGTAGGTTTCGCCCTTTTCGGGAGGTTGACCACCAACATTGCGTCTAACGAGGCCGAATCGAGTTCACTTGTATTGGGCTCATGTCTTTGCTATCAGAGAATGCGCTTCTCTTCGCCGTTCAGTCGACCGCAATGTTTCGCGTGGTGTGTTACCAGCCCCCACGCCAATGCGTAGCTAAATGTAGAATATGCAATTTACATTGTTAGTACCTCTCAACTAACGAGTTAACAGGGTTTTATACCTGGCGTAACCGCAAACGACAAAAGGACTATGGCTATAACCTAGGCACCGGCAAAGGGTTTCTTTACTAGGGACAAAAGGACTAACTTCTGTCCTTTTGTCGTTTGCGTCATTTTCGTCCTTTGCGTCGTTGTCCCTTGGTCGTTTGTCCCTTCGTCTCTAAGCAACGGCATACAACACCTCTTTTTACAACACCTCTTTTGAACATTTTTTTGCTCCTACAATTTCTCAAGATTTTATTGCTATTTTAGTTGGATTTAGGTAAGATTTTAAAATTTTAAAAAGAAAAAACTTATGTCAGTAATACAAAATAGTCACTCAAATCCGGTGTCAACCTATCGGGCTGTTTCTTCGGTTTACCACGGCAAGCAGGGTTCTCCACCGATTTTGTCTATTCCTGCAGCTGTTCTCAATCTTATTGCTCAAATGTTGGTGGAACAAAGGGCTGCTCTTCCTTTGTCTTTTGCCTGCAAAGCAACTCGAAAGCTTGACGGGCTAAAAAAAGATAATCTTATATATGAAAAATATAGGAATGTAATCGAAAGTGCCATCGAAAGAAGTCACTTTTCTATCGCTATATGGTTACATGATCATTTGCGCTACCCTTTAACAACAGGGGCCTTTTCTGCTGCAGTTGCAAGGAATAATCGATCTCTGTTGCACTGGTTATGGGGGAATCACTGTCCTTTAGATGGATGGACATGCATAGCAGCCGCGAGGGGAGGCCATCTTGACCTTTTACAATGGGCTCGAGCCAATGGTTGCCCCTTGGATAAATCGCAGTTAGGCTTTTCCGCAACGTACGGAGGCAAACTTAATGTATTGCTGTGGACCCTAGCTCAGGGCTGCTCTTTCGATGAGATACATCTATATTCTGCTGCTAGTAAAGGACACCTCGCCATCTTAAAATGGGCCCATGCGCAGGGTTAGAAACAGCTCACAAAAATCTGGATAAATCTTGACAAATCTACACATTTTGTATAGATTTGTCTTTTATGAAACTCAGTATTGGAAAAGCAGCTGAAGAACTAGGTTGTGCAAAAGAAACACTCCGAAGGTGGGAACGTTTAGGAAAAATCACTCCTGAACGTACTCCAAAAGGTCATCGTCGATATGATTTGTCTAAAATGCGTGGTATTCTGCCTTTTAAAATGATGGAAGCTAAACGCACAATTGCATATGCCAGAGTCTCAAGCCATGATCAAAAATCTGACCTCAAAAGACAAGTAGGGGTACTTGAATCGTTTTGTGCTAATCATGGGTGGCACTTTGAAATTTTGCAAGATCTTGGTTCTGGTCTCAATTATAACAAAAAAGGTTTGAAAAAACTAATCAAGATACTATGCTCTGGAGGAGTTGATCGTTTGGTGATCACACACAAAGATCGTTTGCTTCGATTTGGGGCAGAGTTGATATTTTCATTATGTGAACAATTCGGCACTGAAGTAGTGATAATCAACGCTTCAAGCGAGGTCAATTTTGAAGATGATCTTGTCCAGGATGTCTTAGAAATAATTACAGTATTTTCCGCGAGACTTTACGGATCTCGGAGTCGTAAAAATCAAAAGATATTGGATGCCCTGAAAGATGCTGCAAACCAAACCTGAATGTCAAATGTTCACTTACCAGACGCGTGTTAAGTTAGATAATGAGCTTTCGCACATTCTCTTTATTTATGCTGGGCTGATGGGCAAAATCCAAAGAACTCTCTTTGCTGATCTACAGAGAGGAAAAGAGGCGTCCTCACTAAAATCCGGCTACCTTAAGCGCTTTGGAATCACTGCACGCCAATTTAATTCCCTAAGAGTTCAAGTAGAAGGGAAAATTGCTTCCATCAAAGAACTTCGTAAAGATCACATAACAGAACTGAATCGGCGCATCATTTCTATAGAAAAAAAGATACCAAAGATCAAAAACAAGCATACTGCTCATCAGAAAAAGCGTCGTCTTTGCCATCTAAGGACAAAACGACAGCAACTCCAAGAAGACGAAGCATCCGGTAAAGTTCCTCTTTGCTTTGGTTCTCGTAGGCTGTTTCGAGCACAGTTTCATCTGGAAGAAAACGGATTCCACTCACATGAAGATTGGAAAGAAAAGTGGCAAGAGTCTCGCAATAACGAGATATTTCTCTTGGGCTCAAAGGATGAAACCAGTGGAAACCAGTCCTGTACTGCTCACATTCAAGAGGATGAAAATTTAACGCTGAGGCTTCGTTTGCCAAATAGCATGGCTTCGGAATTTGGCAAATATATTGAAATTTCTAACGTCAAATTTCAATATGGGCATGAAGCTGTTCTAGCAAGTCTTTATAGCTGTCTAAACCGAAAAAAAGGCGACAAAGAGTCAGGTGTTGCCATTAGCTATCGCCTTCGACAAGATGAGAAGGGGTGGCAGATATTCTTAACAACTCCTTTACAAAAACCTCAGAAAATAACCCTTTCTGGAATTGGTGCCATTGGGATTGATATCAATGTCGATCACCTTGCTGTTGCCGAGCTAGACAGGTATGGCAATCTTGTCAAACATAAGAAAATACCACTTCCATTACACGCAAAAAATTCGCATCAAGTAAAAGCTTCTATCGGAGATGCAGCGAAACTGATAATTGATTGGTGCATTGACACGAAAAAACCGCTAGTTCTTGAAAAACTCTGCTTTCAAGAAAAGAAAACAACTCTTCGAGAAGAGGCATCTGCAAAGCATGCAAGAATCCTTTCTTCTTTTGCTTATAATGCTATCATCCAGGCAATAAAGTCTCGGGGTTTTCGGTTTGGAGTAGAAGTCAATCAAGTCAATCCTGCCTATACCTCTGTTATTGGGCGATGTAAATATGCTGAAAAATATGGATTGTCAATTCACGAAGCTGCAGCGATGACAATTGCTTGCCGTTTCATGGGAGTTTCTGAACGCTTACCGCGCCATTGGGAAAAGATTCCAGATGGCAAAGGTGGCCATGTCCCTTTATCTCTACCTGCAAGGAATCGAGATGAACATGTATGGACATCGTGGCGGAAAGTGAAAGGAAAACTTTCAGTGGCCCTCATAGGGCATTTTCGGGCGACAAAACGTCGATCCTCAAGCCGGTCACCGCCCGCTTGTTGTGATAGTAAGATCTCGGATTTTGCAGGCGGAACTCCTGCACACGAATCGTTAGCAGAACTGCTTGGCTGACGTTATACACTAAATTTAGGTTATAGCCAGAGGGCATAATGTGTAGATTTGTGTATATTTTTAGGAGCGGCTTCCCTTTTACTATTGGGATTTGGAAGAGTGCCAAGAACAATGTCAAACCCTGGTTACGTGCAAATGGATGCCCTACATCAGATCGTGTTAAAGTGGAAGGTTCGGCATAAGGCATTTGTTATTTGCATTCATCGAACAGTTGAATATTGTAGCTTTTGACCTCTTCATTCAACGTATCGATACGCTTGAGCAAATCGACAAAGACTTGTGTGAATTGGCGATTGTCGAGAAGTTCCTGACAGCACATATCTTCTTCGTTCACATGCAAAATCATCGAAACGCGATTTAATGAGGTGTAGATTTCATCGACTTCATCATTGAAATAGTTGTGGAATTCTTCTGGTGTGCTCAATCTTTGCATCAGATTGAGACGCCGGGCCCTCAAGCGCTGCCATCCCTTATCGGTATGGAAAAGGATCCCATAATGGTTGATGTCATTGAAGAGTATATCTCCCTTGCTGAGAATGGAGTTCACCTTTAAGTAAAGGTCATCCCGCATGATGAGGCGGCCTGCAGTCCCTTCGCCCTTGGCAATTTGTGTGGTGATCTTATCTCCATTCGCCGTAATCGTGACCAAATTCTTCAACGAAGTATCAATCACATCCCAAGATTTCACAATCTTATCAAATAGAGTATTCAAATTATCGAGTATAGCTTGCAAGGCATCGGGATCATCAAGGGCTTTACCAATACTGGAAAAGTGGTCTAAAGTTTCACCGGCTTTTATTACAAGCTTCTCTTTTTTTATGGCATCCGCGACATCCACGATGCCCTGCATGGCGTCCTTGAATACCACAGTGACATCCGAAACTTCGCCAATCGCTTCTTCCAAAGATTTTGATGCTCTACCATAGATGATCTCATCATTGACAAGATGAAATTTTTGACCCTTTTGTGGGGCAATGGGAGTAATATTTATCGATTTTTCCCCCAAAAGACCTGAAGTTACTATCGCTATATCATCTATATTGAAAACATTCACGCTGGAATCTACCTTTAGCACAAGTTCATAGGGGTAAATGATTCCATCGTGGCTTATTTTTTCTTTAACGACCTCAGTCAAGTCCGTAATGGAATAAACCTCACCTACAGGTTTTCCTGCAAAAGTAACCCTTGATCCCACTAAAATTTTATCGATATTATTGAATCTTACGGTAAGCACCCTCTGCTCATTTCCTAAAATCGGATGCAAAAATAAAATGAGAAAGGTAGCAATGAGCGATGCTGCAAGGACTAAGAACGCAACCATTACATTTTTTATACTGCCACCCATCTTTTACAAACCTTAGGTTAAATTGGCGTTTTCAATAAATTTCTGAATAATAGGATCGGGAATTTGCAAAAACTCCTCCTTTGGCGCACAGTGGATGATTTTCCCATGGTGATGGAAAGCCAGCTTATCGCCTAGCTCTATAGCGGCTTTCACATCGTGTGTCACGACAATCCCGGTCGCGTTGATTTCTCTTCTTGTCTTGTTAATCAACTCCACAATGTGCATGGCGGTAATCGGATCCAAACCAGTGGTCGGTTCGTCGTAAAGTGCGATCTGGGGCCGATAGACAATCAAGCGGGCAATGGCTGCGCGTTTGCGCATGCCTCCTGATAGGTCTGAGGGCATTTTGTGCTGAACACCTGCCAGCCCCACCTTCTTCAAGGCTTCGGAAACTCTAGAGTGAATCTCCTCTTCCGAGAGATCTTCATTTTCCCTCAGATAAAAGGCTGTATTTTCTCCCACATCCATCGAGTCGAACAAAGCAGATCCTTGAAAGAGCATGCCCATATTTCGCGTTGCTTTGATCCTTTCTTCCGGTGAAAGATCAGAGATGCGCACTCCATTGATCTCAACATATCCCTTGTCGGGGGTTTCGATGCCCATGATTTGCCGTAGCAAAACACTTTTTCCCACTCCTGAACGGCCTAAGATCACCACAACCTCGCCCTCTTGGACTTCTAAATTCAGCCCCCTCAGCACATCATTCTTGCCATAACTCTTCCAAAGATCTTTGACTATGATCATGCTCATTACTTAAAACCCTGAACCTGTGAAATTTTCGATGAAATCGTAAGAGCTATTCAAACCGACTGTCAGGAAGAAATTTCCGATTAAAATAAAGCAATAGCAAATCACCACGCTTTGCGTTGTAGCAAGTCCCACTCCCGCAGCCCCTCCTGTCGTTGTCATGCCCCGAAAACAGGAAATGGTGACAATGATAATGCCAAAAACAAAAGCCTTAATGAGACCACTGACAAAATCAAAGACATGGATATTATATGGAATGGGCTCTAAAAATGCTGTCGGAGCCATTCCATAGTAGTATACGCTGACGATATAACCTCCGATAATTCCCGTGGCAATACTGAAAATCGTCAAGACGGGAAGCATAAAGATCCCTGCAATAAAGCGGGGAGCTACTAAATACCTGATCGGGTTGATAGACATAGATTGCAGAGCATCGATTTGTTCTGAGACCCGCATCGAGCCGAGCTCTGCGCACATGGCTGATCCTACACGTCCTGTCAACATGAATGCGGTCAGTACGGGTCCCATTTCAACCATCATGGCCTTGGTAACAGCTAGCCCCGTCGCACTGGCAAGCCCCTTGTCGGCTAGATTGAAAATGGATTGCGCAGCCAACACGCATCCCGTAGAAAATCCGGTGATCACGACCACAAAGAGCGACATGACCCCGATTTGATACATTTGCTCTCTTATGACAGCTCCTTTTGGAGGATTGGTCAAGGTGATCCAGAAGACCTTGCCGATCAACCGCAAATAGTCCATAATCATCTGAAGCAGATTTGACAAACTGTCTAAAAATCGATTCATAATCCATCATTCGAGATAAGTATACGTAATCCTTACATTTGGACGAGCACCGCTTTTGCTCACCATTTCATCGCCTCTATGGTTAATGAGATGGTAATCGGGCAATATCTGAGAATGAGTAAAATCGGAGTGTATTTCTCCTATTAAATTCCCTTCCTTATCTAAAAATTCCGATTTCCTTTCTTTCAATTTTCCATTGTCATAAGTATCCCGATGCGTTTCTTTATATAGCTCTTCCCCCAGCCTATTTTTTGCAATCCCAACTGAAATACTCAATTCCTGGTTCTTTTCCGTGGTCGAAGCAGAATTAAAGAGATAGAGGATCCCCAGGGCGACTATACCTAAAAAAACCAATAGGTATTTTGAAAACATCCAAGCTCCTCACTGCTCTCGCATTAAAAGAGTCATTTAGTAAAAAAGAATTTATTTCACAATAAAAATTTCAGCGCCTTTATTCTTGAATGTACTGCTGAATTGCGGTATACTAGTTGTTCAAACTTAATGAGATTTATCATGACCGACAAACCCAATGCCTTGAATACTTTAGGTTTGGAAATAGAAGCCGACACTCTCAAAGGTGCCGAGCTTTGTCTGCAAAAAGGACAACCCGTCATTAAGCGCCTTTTTTCTGTAAAAATCTCTAAAGGCGATGACAATGTAAATCCGCTTTACATCAAAGATTCCGCAGCCCTTTCCGAAAAAACGTTGCAGAACAATTTAGTTGTCACCCCCATGCCAACGAATGAAGTATTGATCCGGCCCTTGGAAATAAAATTGAAAAAGGAAAAGGATATCGATGCGGTTCTCGCCTTCCAGGCAGAGCCCTTGCTTCCCTATCCCTTGGAAAATGGCATCGTTGACCGCATCAGCGTCGCACCTACACAGGAGGGGACTCAGCTTACGGTGCTCGCCGTCCGCAAAGATCACCTTCAGCAACATCTGAACATGTGGCATAACTTAAAAGTTGAGCCCGAAGTCGTCAGCTGCGTCCCTGCAGCATTGGCTGTTTTTGCTGCCCAATTTCACCCTATGGAAGAACCCTTTTTTGTCGTTCATCTCGGATTGACAGCCACCACATGCGTTTTAATTTATCAGAAAAAACTCATTGCGGCGGCTTCCTCTCCGGTTGGGATTCAAGATTTAAGGGAAGCCTTTGCCAAAGACTATGCAGTTGATGGCCCTCTATTTGAAAAACTCGATTTTGAACATCTGGAGGCTTCCACAGCCCCTGCATTAGCGGCCCTTAAGGAGAGCCTGCGCGCCGAAGTAACGCGTGCGATCTATGCCCTTTCCAAACAGGTGAAAGGCAAAGAAATAGCCGAAATCTTAGTGACAGGGGAAGGGACAGCCTTGAACCAATTGGCCTCCAATTTGCTCAACCCGCTCCACAAAGTCCTTACAGCCCCAGAGGAAGATCCCAATAATCGATTTTCAATCGAAGAATTGCAAAGCTATGCAGTACCTATCGGATGCGCCCTGAGCTGTTTGCCGAAACAGGTGGATCAGATTAACTTCCGGCAGCAGGAATTTGCCTATCCCCACCCATGGAAAAGGTTCAAAAAGCCTCTAGCCATCTATTTGATCCTCTGCTTATTGACAGCAGCGGCTCTCTATCTTTTTGGATCGTCCTATGCAAACTTTCAGGAAGACAGCCTCAAAAGCGAATATTCCAATTTGCTCGTCATGATGAACAAGCCCTACAATGCCTTTGAAAAAGAAGTGGAGAAGAAATATCCGCCTGAAATCCATTTGGAAGAAGGACAAACGCTGCAATTGAAGGACCTTTCCCAAGAAGATCTCATCGTTCGCCTGAGAATGCTCGAAAAAGAGATGCAATCCACTCCAGACTCCTTTCCTCTCATGCCCAATACGCCCCGCGTCAGCGATGTGCTCGCCTGGCTGAGCCAGCACAAAGCCCTCATCGGGCAACCAGGCGAGGGCTTGGAGCCTATTCAAATCGAAAACTTTAGCTATGCGATGGTCAAGAGGCCTGAGCAAACAAAAAAACAGGAGAAATATCAAGTGAAGGTAGAGCTCGAGTTTACAAGCCAGACACCAAAGCAAGCCCGCGAATTTCACGATGCCCTGATTGCTCCCAATGACTTTTTGGATCCGAAAGGCGAAGTGAAATGGAGCACCAATCGCGGCAAATATCGGACCTCCTTTTATTTGAAAGACAGGACGGCGTATCCATCGTCGTAAGGTTTCATTATGTTGGAAAATATACCTCAAAAACGCTTGTTGATTTACGCTTTGTTGGCTGGCTTATTGCCCATTGTATTCGCCGGCATTGCCGTGTTATCCAAGTGGAGCAGCCTGCAAGATCTGGAAAACAACTTGCAGCTAGTGCAGGAAAGCGTTTTGACCAGAGAAAAAAAACAGGCCATCAACGTGGCTGTGCGCAACAATTTCCGCGATGCCGACCACTTTTATATCGACAAGCATCTCGAGACCTTGACGTTCCTTGAGCCAGAAATTGAAAGTTTACAAAAGATCTCCTCCAATACAAACTATCCGGAAGACGAAAATATCAAAAGGCGGATCGAATATTTGACGGGTTCGGGAAATGCCATGGCCTTCTCAGAAGGGGTTGTGCAAACCTCGCCCTTATTTCAGGAAACGACGGAAACGCTGATTCATCCAGTGGAAATTAATACGACAGACCTCCAAAAAATCCTCGCGCTCATTGAAGGAGTCGATATTGGCCCCTATAAACCCGTTCCTAATAGGCCACAATTGATTATTCTTGATTTCAAGCTGGATAAAAAAAACGTGAGCGAAAAAAATGAAGTCTTTTCCCTCAACTTAAAACTTCTTAAAAGAGAGTATCTCTGATGCTAACCTTAAAACAACTCCCTTTAGTATTACTATTTTTACTCGCAGGATGTGCGTGGCAGCGACAGGATGAGTATGCAACCCAGCTCTCATCGATTAATCTAATCGACCGCAACGGCATTTCCGAAACCATCACCAATGCCGAACGGCTGAAAAAATACGCTAATATCGACTTTCTTACGCCGCAGCCCTACCAAAAGGTTCTTCGCGTTTTTGCAACAGATTCCCAGGGCAACATCGATGCGACAATCACGAGTTATCATCCGAATGGACAGCTCAAACAATATTTAGAAGCCTCTAACAACCGCGCCTTTGGCCTTTATCGCGAATACTACCTGGACGGCGTTATGAAACTTGAGGCTTATGTCATCGGCGGAACAGCAGACCTCAATACCGCAGCGGAAAAAACTTGGCTTTTCGATCGATGCAGCAATGCTTGGAATCAGGATGGAAATTTGATCGCCCAGATCCAATACACAAAAGGAGACCTCAACGGCTATTCAATTTATTATCATTCCAATAGCAATGTTTGGAAAAGAGTGCCGTTTGAACGGAATGAAATACATGGGATTTTAGAAATCTATCTGGAAAGTGGGGATCTTCTTCAAACGACCGAATATACCCATGGTACAAAAACCGGGCGTTCGTTACGCTATTGGAATGGCTCTCTTATAGCCTCCGAAGAATGTTATAATAAGGGCTTGTTGACCACAGCCAACTACTACGACAAATGCGGACAGCCCATCTGCAGCATAGAATCTGGGGAAGGCTATCTCGCTCTTTTCAGCAAAGACGGAATTGCAGAGCTTCATGAATATCACAATGGAGTCCTGGATGGTGAAGTCAAAGTATATGACAGCAATGAACGCTTAACCAAAATATACCACAAAAAGAATAGCTTAAAACATGGCGAGTACGTGGAGTTTTATGAACAGAAGCCGGAATCTGGAACTCCCATCCACAAACTCTCTATCATGTATGATCAGGGACACATTCAGGGCATTGTCAAAACATGGTATGAAAATGGGATCCAGGAAAGCCAGCGCGAAATGAGCCAAAATGTCAAAAATGGAATGGCCATCGGATGGTATGAAGATGGCAGCCTGATGATGATCGAGGAGTATGATCATGACAAACTTGCCCGGGGCGAATATTATAAAAAAGGAGAAAGAATTCCAATAAGCCAAATTGCACAAGGCAATGGAATCGCAACTCTCTTTAATCCCAAAGGGCATTTCCTGAGGAAAGTCAATTATTATAACAACAAACCGCAAGATTAAACAATAGGAGTCTTCCATGCCTAACCCATTAGATGCAGAACGCAAAAAGGCGCTTGACCTTGCTGTCAGCCATATCAAAAAGCAATTTGGCGATGGAGCCATTATGTCGCTTGGTAAACATCAGGCAGATAGAGAAGTGAGCGTCATCAAAACAGGAGCGCCTTCGCTGGATGTGGCATTAGGCATCGGAGGATTGCCACGGGGGCGTATCGTCGAAATCTATGGCCCTGAATCCTCAGGTAAATCCACACTAGCGCTCCACGTTGTCGCCAATGCCCAGCGCAATGGCGGAGTGGCAGCCTATATCGACGCAGAGCACGCCTTAGACCCCATCTATGCCGCTAAAATCGGCGTCAATATTGATAATCTCTTGATTTCTCAGCCAGATAGCGGTGAAGAAGCGCTGAATATTGCGGAGATGCTCGCCCGCTCGAATGCCATCGATGTGATTGTCATTGACTCCGTAGCGGCATTAGTGCCCAAATCCGAACTCGAAGGGGAAATTGGCGACACCTTCGTGGGATTGCAAGCGCGCATGATGTCTCAGGCTTTGCGCAAGTTGACCGCCTCGCTTTCTAAAAGCAATACATGCGCCGTTTTCATCAACCAAATCCGCGAAAAAATCGGGGTGATGTATGGCAATCCCGAAACGACGACAGGCGGGCGGGCCTTGAAATTTTTCTCTTCGATCCGATTGGATATCCGCAGGACAGCTGGAATCAAAGGAGCTGACAACAGTGAAATCGGCAACCGCGTCAAAGTCAAAGTTGTGAAAAATAAAATGGCGCCTCCGTTCCAAATCGCGGAATTCGACATCTTATTCAATGAGGGAATTTCGAGAACTGGATCTGTGATCGATATGGCTGCAGAATATGGCAT
The DNA here is from genome assembly GCA_963801335.1 of uncultured Parachlamydiaceae bacterium. Classification (GTDB taxonomy): domain Bacteria; phylum Chlamydiota; class Chlamydiia; order Chlamydiales; family Parachlamydiaceae; genus CAWDEQ01. Next base: position 923,214 of record CAWDEQ010000001.1, read on the forward strand.
TATCGATAAAAAGGGTGCCTGGTTCAGCTATAAAGGAGACCGCCTTGGCCAAGGACGCGAAGCGGTGCGCGAAGAGTTAAAACACAACGGAAAATTGCTAGACGAGTTGGAAACCCTCATCCTGCAGCACATCAAGGAAAAGAAACCCGCCAACAGCAAAGCCTCCGCCGATAGCGAAGCCGAGCTCGTGGAAGCCTAAAGAGCGTTTGTCGGGTAGTCCTGGCTATGCTAGTCTACTCGACATCATTTTCCCCATTTGTTTAAGCTCAGGGGAGTTCAAATTAAGCCCATCGAGCCCCTCATAAAAAGCTTGTAGTTCTTCATGGAACAGGGCGATCGCTTTTTCTTTGCCGATGCAATTAGCCACGTTGACTTCTCTTTCATTTTGGATATCTTGCTCCATATCTCCAATGTCATCTGCAATTTGGAAAGCCATTCCAAAGTGAGAAGCAGCTTTTTTGACAAGGTGGAGCTTTTCGGGGCTACCACCTCCAAAGAGCCAGCCAAAAAAGAAGGAAATTTCAAATAAAGAGACCGTCTTTTTATGAATGACATCGCGTATGGTCGAGAATTTTAGATTGGGAGGATGAATATCTAAAAACTGCCCTCCCGTTGCCCCCAGTAGTCCCGTATTAAAAGTACTATTCTCCAGAGCCATTACACAAATGCGATCAGCCTCTTGGGCAAAGGGAGCATTCGAGCTCTTTAAAATCTGGGCGCAACGCGCCAGACACCCATACCCGCCAGCGATGAGTCCATAGCTCACCAGAAGTGCTGTTGCTTCATCGTATTTCACATGTAAGGCGGGGTGATCCCGCCGTTCCTCGTCATCATCCATGCAGGGCAGGTCGTCAGCGATGAGCGAGGCGGTATGAAAAAACTCAACAGCTAAAGCCGCTTCCATGGCATCGGCCTGATGGCCTAAAGATTCCGCGATCATCAAAACAAGAGCAGGGCGAAAGCGTTTACCCCCATTTGAAAGGGCATATTCACAAGCATCCCTCAAGGTATTTTTCGGACCAAACCGTTCGATACACTCTTTAATCTTCTCTTCTATTTTTTTTTGATAGCTCTTCAAAACTTGAAAAACGTCAGCGTTTTGCAACAGATCCCCTTTCAATGCCATAAAAACTCCCTATATGTTCATTATGGCTTTTTTCAAAATAAATGACGAATTAAAAACTTGAGCTCTTTAACGAGCACGAACAATCAGTTTAGAATCCGATTTGACTTCACATTGATCGGGAATAAAGCCTTGCAGACTAAGGCAAGGGTAGCACACGACATTCTTTCCGATCAGGGTTCCTGGATTCGTCACATCGTTGCAACCCAGCTGTGAGCCATCGCCAATGACAGCGCCGAATTTTCGCAATCCTGTGACGATTTTCTGACCATCGAAATGGACCGAGACCACTCCATGATCGAGCTTCAAATTTGCGCATTTTGTTCCTGCGCCAAGGTTGACCTGATTGCCAAGGATTGTATCGCCGATATAGGCAAAGTGAGCTGCGTTGGCACCGTTGAGCATAATGGAATTTTTCACCTCCGTATCATGTCCGATGACGCATTGATCTCCAGCTAAAAAATCCCCTCGAATGTAGGCGCCGTGTCGGATCGTGCAATTTTCCCCTATGACGCAGGGTCCTCTGACATAAGCTCCCGGTTCAATGACAGTTCCTTTGCCTATTGAAATTAATGCCGGTTCGACTAAAAATACTCCAGAAGGTACCTCAGCCTCAATCTTTCCAAGCTTTTGACTTTTCAGATAGCTGTTGATTTTTGCTATAGCCTCCCATACGTAAGTGCAGTTGTCGAAAATAGAGGCGTGTTGAAAAAGGCTTAGGTCGAAGAAAGAGGTGGCATTGAGACGCTTCATGAAGATTTCCTTAAAAGCCTATTCATAACGGCTTTTGGGAATATTTTCAACAGCTTTTAAGGAAGAATATAGTATTTATATAAAGGATATTTCTTCTTCAAAGAGACTGTGGAAATGTCGATAAGCCTCTCGCATCCCCCAGCTGTTTTTCTGTTCATAATTTGTTTATCTGCTGTCCATAACAGGTATAGTTGCGAACAAATTTATTTTGTCGACAAAGCCATGATCTTTTTCCTGAACATCGCTTCCTTAGGAATGTGAACATTCTTTCAACAAAGCACCTGATGAATCTTTTTATTGAAAAATTTTAGTTTCTTATGTTATCAAGGGATATTTTTTGAATCACAAAAGCAGTTGCATGTAAAACAGCCGACACATTACTGAAGATCATTTCGTTGATATTAACGAAATGATCGACATAGCCTCTAGAGGGCATTACAAAATTCGATAAAACACCAAAATAATTGATGGTGGAGGTTTTTATGGAATCGAAAATTAAAGAATTGATGGATATCATTGCAAATGGCGAAACTCTGAAAGTTGAGTTTAAGAGTGATTTGAAACAATTATCAGATCGAGAGCTTGTAGCAACGGTCGTGAATTTATCAAACACAGAAGGGGGAGATTTATTGCTTGGTGTGGAAGATGATGGATCGATTACAGGTTTGCATTCTAATCATAGCAACGCAATGGGAATCTTAGCTCTAATTGCAAACAAGACAAAGCCATCCGTAACAGTTAGAATAGAGACAGTTATAATAGGAGATAAAAAAGTAGCGCGTATTTGTGTGCCTAAATCTAAACAGTTAGTCGCTACATCCGAAGGATTATTACAACGGCGTCGAATAATGGCAAATGGAAAACCGGAAGCCGTGCCTTTTTACCCTTATGAGTTTATTCAAAGGCAATCTGCTATGGGTTTAATGGATCCTTCCACACTTCCTATTATGGAACTTACGGATAAAGATTTAAATCCTTTAGAACGTCAACGAATTCGCGAAGCTGTTAAACTTTACAGAGGGGATAATGCATTACTATCTCTTACTGATGAAGAATTAGATGGGGCATTAGGCTTAGTCGTAAAAATAGATGGGGTTTGCCATCCGACAGTAGCTGGGTTGCTGATGATTGGAAGAGAAGAAGCTTTGCGGCAACATGTTCCTTCCCATGAAATTGCTTTTCAGGTGCTGGAAGGAACAGAAGTCAGAATGAATGAATTCTTTCGAAAACCTCTTTTACAGGTCTTTGAGGAAATAGAGCGATTATTTGCTGCAAGGATAACTGAAAAAGAATTAGAATTTGGCTTATTTCGTGTGCCGGTACCAAATTTCGATAAAAGAGCGTTTCGTGAGGCTTTCGTCAATTCTTTGGTTCATAGAGACTATGCACGCCTTGGTGCTATACACCTGCAGCTCGATAATAATGGTTTATCTATATCAAATCCTGGTGGGTTTGTGGAAGGAGTAACATTAGACAATATTCTTGTGGCAAAACCACATTCACGCAATCCCCTTTTAGCGGATATGAGCAAACGAATCGGTCTATCTGAGCGGACAGGTCGCGGGATCGATCGCATTTATGAAGGCCTGTTACGCTATGGACGCCAGGCACCAGACTATTCTCGCTCAAATACCAGTTCTGTGATTGTGCAGATGAGCAATGCTGAAAGCAACATGGCGTTTTTAAAAATGGTTTTGCACGAAGAAAAGCGGATTGGATATTCTTTACCCCTTGATAGTCTCATTATTCTATCACGGTTAAGCCAGGAAAGACGCTTAACCACGAGCGACTTAGCGCATTCAACTCAAAAATCAGAACAAGAAACACGCGTTACTTTAGAAACCCTTGTTGAATCAGGATTAATAGAAGCTCATGGTACAGGAAGAGGTCGTACCTATACATTAAGTGCCAAGGTTTATCAAAAAGCTGGTCAAAAAGCTGGATATGTAAGGCAAGCAGGTTTTGATCCTATACAGCAAGAACAAATGATAATGAGTTACATCAAAGAACATAAGGCAATTAAGCGCGCAGAAGTGGCTGATTTATGCCGTATTAATCCTTTCCAAGCAAACCGGCTTTTAAAAAAGTTAACTAATGCAGAAATTATCATTCCAAAGGGAAAAGGAAAGGGAACATTTTATGAACGCCGCACGTAAAATACGTGCGCGCACGTAAAATACGTGCGCGCACGTAAAACAGTAAAGAATCAGAGTGTGAGGAAACGTTATGATATTAGGATATAGATGCCGTATATAAAAAGTTTTTTTGTATGCAAGAGAAGGGGCAAGTCCTCGCCGTCTTCTGCGCACCAAAAAAAGTTGATTTTTAGGTTTTCTTGAGGGGGGCCGAGCCTGCCGAAAAAAGCTTCGAACATTTGGACGGAAGGAACTCCGAACAATTGATTGTGAACTCCGAACAAGTAACCACGAACTCCGAACATTTGGAGCAGTTACAGCAAAGAGCACAAAAGTCTTGTTTCGGCTATTCTCAATGGCGACGATTTGAAAATGCCATTCAAAAAGCCATAGAATCTTGTAAGCAGTCTGGAAACGATCCGAGCCATCATTTTGCCGGAGGCGGCAACCCAATAACGAGTGAAAAAGAATGCACTCAAATTATTGAGGATTATCAACTTTCTCGCTTTGCCTGTTCATGCTTTTGAGGTAAAATTGGATTGCACCCCTTTGGTATTTCGATTTTGTGAATTTCGCATTCATCAATAAATTCGTTCCAATGATGCTCTTTACCTAGTTTAGTCAATCTTTCGAAGAAGTTCGAATCCGGGTAAAAATTTAAACTCATATATACCTATTATTGAGAGAACCCATATTCCTGCATTACCTGTCATATACCTGGTACGAGGGGGAAAAAGAAGGTCTTGTTGTAAGATAGAATTCTACCATAAGTCCTTGAGGAAAAGAATCTGGGTGAGAGGATTTGAACCTCCGACCCCTTGCACCCCATGCAAGTTATTTCCTGTTTTATCCAGTCTCATTTAGTCTTATCATGTCTCACAAAAATCGCGTTTAAGATGCTGTTTCAGATTGATTTATATCATGTCATTGTATTATCTTGTAAGCTTTATTATTGGACATAATCATGTGGTTGCATCCGCCACATATCCGCCACACGAAGCGGATGAGTGTAGATGTGTATTATAAGGAGTGCGGTATGACTTTTGGGCCTTCTTTTCTTATGGATAAGTCAACCTTTGAGTGGGTGAGCTTCGAATGCGTTGTAATGTTGATGCGTTATTATCGACACCCCATTTCGCCGATCTTGCTAAGAGAACTCATTTCCGATTTGGCTAAAGAAGTGCGAGGGGATGATGACCAAGAAATGAAAAAGAAAGTCGCGCGGCTTGCCACCAAGATGCACTACTCTCATTCCTTTGTGCTTCCCGATGCCCTGAAAATGGCGTGTAACGAGCTTCTGTATGATAATTTTATTCCCATGAACGGATATCAAGCGCCTTGCGAAGGAATGGTGGAGGTCTCTACTTGTAAGATGGGGCCTGGATATTTTATGGGTGAACATCCGATGCTGCCGATTTTGCGCAATTTGTCAGACGGAAATTTTTCCGATGAGGATTTTCGCAAAGCAAAAGCGATTCGCGATGAAGATTCGGGTGTTGATTTGGTTTCCTTATACAAAACAATAGAACAAGAGACAGAAGCGGAAGCAAAAGTACCTAAATTTGAGTCGCTGGAAGAAGTGATTGCATATGCTGATGAGGTGCGTTTTTTTGGCAAAACGCCCCGTCAAGTAGTTTTACGAGTCGCTCGATATTTTTTTCAGGACCATACAGGACATGTTGGAGCGGTCATGCGACGCTGGAGACGTAAAGGGTGCCCGGATCCACGGTATTTTGCTCCCTATGCTATGTACGTTCACCGCGTCGATACTATATATCACTATTGTCTGCTTCGCGGTTTTGTGAGTTGTAGCAAAAAGGGAAAGGCGCATTTGGACATGCAATATTTTTACTATCTGCCCTTTTGTCAAATCTTCTCTTCCGATGACAAAGAGATAGTCCAGCTATTCCCATTCTTTCAGAGACCAGATCAGGTATTTATTACTAAAGCAGATTTGCAGAAGGATCTTAAAAACTTATCAGTTTATCTTGCGAGCCTATCCGAGGAAGAAAGCACATCTTTTTATGAAGAATATGGTCCTTACCCTCCCGAATTGGAAGATTCTTTTACTGTGGACATGTGGAAAAAGCTTATGCGCGCACGACAAAAGCAAGCAGGAAAGCGATCTCGCCCATCTCCTGAAACAGAAGCAGAGATAAGAGAACAGCTTCGGGAAATACAGGAAGCAATGGAACAACAACAAACAGTGGAGAAAAAGTATGGTACAAGAGCGAATCCCACGATCTTCCTGTGATGAATTCTGTCAAAAGATTAAGCCGCAAGGAAAGCCGATTTACATTCGCGATTCTCAGGTGAAAGGACTTGTCTTACGAGTCATGCCGGCAGGTTCAAAGTCTTGGATCTTTTGCTACTCAGTTAAAGAAGGTGACAAATGGCGTGAGAGAAGGAAAGGACTCGGCCCTTTTAGACAGGGACGTAATGATGCCGCAGGTTTAACGGTTCCTGCTGCTCGCAGTCTAGCTGAAGACATGAAACACGGCATAAAGCATAAAGGCTCCGATCCTATCGAGGACAAAAAGAAATTAATTGAAAAAAGGGCTAAAGAAAAGGCTGGTAGAATTCTAGTAAGGGACTTGTTCGAGCGATGGGCTTCAACGGATTTGATTAACCGCAAAGATCAGGGTGCAGAAGCCCGCCGGATGATGGAAAAGGATGTTCTGCCATTCATAGGTGAAATGGACTTAAAGGATGTTCGTAAGCTTCATGTGGCAGAGATAACAGACCGCCTACTTCAACGAGGTGTAAAGCGCATGGCAAAGGTTGTTTTTAGCCTTATTCGTCAGATGTTTAGATTTGCAGTTACGCGCGATCTTTTGGAATCAGATCCCACCGCTATGGTCAGTAAGAAAAATATTGGAGGAGCCAACATTGAACGCGAGCGAGTATTGAGTGAAGAGGAAATTGGTGAACTAGCCAGAAGGCTACCCATCTCTCAAATGACAGAAATGAATGTATTGGCTATTTGGATCACTCTAGCCACTTGTTGTCGTATCGGTGAGCTATTAAAAGCGCGTTGGAACCATGTTTCTATTGAACGCAATAGCTGGCTTATTCCTGCCGAGAATAGCAAAAATCAACGAGAACATATCGTTCATCTATCTCCCTTTGCTCTCCGTCATTTTATGAGATTGCGCGAACTTTCGGGCGATGAAGAATGGTGTTATCCCGCAAGTCGAGGAAATGGGCACATCTGTCCAAAAACAATTACAAAGCAAATAACAGACCGTCAACGAACTGATGGAAATTTAAAAAATCGAAGCAAAAATATAAGTGCTCTTACATTATCCAAAGGAGTATGGAAGCCTCACGATTTGCGCCGCACAGGAGCCACTCTCATGAATGCTTTGGGTGTGCTTTCTGAAGTAGCAGAGCGATGCTTAAACCACATGGAAGAAAATAAGATAAAACGGATCTATCAGCGCTATGGCTATGAGATTGAGATGAGACAAGCCTGGGAAAAACTAGGCGAGCGATTAGATCTACTAACTAGAGTCATGCCATGACCAGCACTTTCAAAGCAACGATCTCCCCCAGTCTTCTTCAAATCATTCAAAAACACCCAATCGGAAAAGCGATCAGTGAGCTGACTGGTCTTGAAGTGGAGAAAATTCTCAAATACTGCTTTTTAGAAGTGCCTGAAGAGTCCATATCAGGAGTTGGCTGGATTGTAACCTGGACTTCCGATGATCTGAATATCAACCCGGAGCATGTTTACGTCGTCCAAGTGCTGCTCAAATTGGTTTGGCTCTATTCCGAACAGACAGATTCTCCTTTAAAAAGCACGGTCGCTCTGGAATTAACCATGTTTGAAGCTGGAATGAAATTGGAAGCGAGTAGATGTCAAAGAATTGAAGCAGCTAAAAAAGAACGCCCTTGGCCAGCTCTTGATCAATGGATTAGTAAAAAGCTCAAACTCAAAACAGAATGGACAAACGCAAAACTATGGGCCGCCTTACCACAGAGTCATGATGGTGACCCTATCTATCAAGATGGAGAAAAATTGCATTGCTCTATAGGTAACTATGGTTCAATCGGTTATCGCGCATTTTGTAATCATGTCAAGCGGCAACGTGAAAAAAATAAATGTAGATAGCGGCGCTAGCTGCATCTGCATATGAGATGCTATGTCACATAGTAACTTTAAATGAGGCTATGTGATGAAAAATATAACAGCTTTTCTAAGAGATACCGAAGTCGCCATTCGATATGGTGTGAGTCGTCCTACCATATGGCGATGGACTAAAAATGGCAAATTCCCAAAACCAGTCAAACTTGGAGCTGGCTCAACTCGCTGGCGTTCGTCTGACATAGAAGCTTGGGAACAAAGCCAAATCCAAAATGGTACTACTCAAAGTACGGATTTTTAGGCGGATGAAGCTATGTCTAAAATTCCATACGTAAGCCTTGAGAAGATGGATTCGTCTCTATGAGTCGCAACGCATAACAGATCATCTTTTATTACTCATAGACGGTATTGAAGGGATTAAAAAACCTGAAGCTTGGATGGAAGTAGCCTTAAAAGAAAATTTTTCCACTCAAAATAACAATCTCAAAGAGAATCGACTCTTTACAGAGGACTTTGTGAGAAGAAATAACTGGAAGGATATCAAAATAACTCAATCCTACTGTACTCATTCGCTCTCCAGCAAAGATTACCCATTTAAATTGCCTCCAGAAGATTTTCGGAGAATGCTCGTTGACTGCTACAAACAGTACTGCCAAAGCGAGGAAGTGGCTGATGAAAACAGAGATTGAATCTCCTGAAAATTCAGGAAAAATACAGGCTAAAGGTAAATATAAGAAGGGGTATTCGGGTAATCCAAGAGGAAAACCTAAAGGCGCTCGAAATAAATCCACTTTGGCAGCAGAGGCCCTTTTAGAAGGTTCTTTAGAAAAGATCTGCAAGAAAGTCGAAGAAGAGGCCTTAAATGGCAATATGCAGGCTGCAAAAATGATCCTAGAGAGATTTTTACCACCGAGAAAAGATCGATGTATCGAAATCGACCTTCCCTCGATAGACACATTCGAGGATGCTCTCAATGCTGTTGGATTCATTGTCAATGCAGTAGGAAAAGGCAAGATCACCCCTTCTGAAGGAGAATTGCTTGCCAGAATGGTGGAAAGCCACTCAAAGGCTTTGGAAGTTTATCAATTCGAATCCAGGCTAAAAAACTTAGAAGAAAATCTAAACAATAGGAGTAAAAATGAAACTTGCAAATAGAAAACGAGTAGAGGAGCTGGAAAAGGCTTGTAATTTTGAGAAGGGCAAGCCCTCTTATGCTCTGGTTATATACAGCGCAGAAATGGCAGATAAAATTTCTGCACTCGAGGTAGATGCTGATTTTGTGGTAGCTTTGCCTGATAATGGAAGAGGCGATCTTGGTGAAGAAATACCCAAAGGAGGGTGTAAGGTGTTTTTTGATTAAAGATTTATAATTTCCTTCAGTGATAACAGCTAAATTTTTTTCAAAATTATTGGGCTATATAGGCTTGATTTGGTGAGTTCCCTCTTTCTGGATACATATATTTTAATAAACCATCTTTGACTAAAGGTGTTAGATACTGCCTGACCAAGTGTTTTTTATCTTTTCTATCGAGAAGCTCTGCAATTTGCTGAGCAGTGAGGGGGTTCCAACTACAAAGAGCATAGATCATGGACTTAAGCTCTTCTTTTTTAGGATGTTTCTTCAGTTTATCGAGTTTTAATTTTAATTCTATTGGGAGACTTTCTTCTTTAGTAATCGCTTCCAACTGGTGTGTTTTTGGCTCAAGCTGGTGTGTTTCTTCTTTTAACTGGTGTGTTTTCTGCTCAAGCTGGTGTGTTTTGTCTTCCATTGGTGGTGATTTTTCATCTACAAAGGCGATTTTTCTATATGTTTCGGGGTGAATAGGCAGTGTAACCAAAAAGAAACTATGGTGTTCATCTGTTTTAAATATCGGCGGGGGTGACCCATTAGCTTCCATTGCATTACGGATTTTAGGTACACCTGTACAGCGGCCTTCCGTTAAATGGAGTTCCTTGAGAAAATCTCCTATTCGTCTGTTTCTGTATGTCCTAACTCGCACAGACCCCTTATTTAAGTCTTCAATTTTGAGTGGAGGTAATGGTCCAGGAAATGATAAAATCTCAATCCGGTCGTTATGGATGCTGATTTCAATCGGCTCTCTTTGAGCGTAGTCTTTATGATAAACAGCATTTGCCAATACTTCCTCTAAAGCAACATAAGGATAGTTGTAGAATCGATCGGCTTCTGCGCGATCGGGGCGTTTGCGTACTTCCTCTTTAATCAACATTGATTGAAGATACCGCAAGGCTTCTTTCAATTGGATATGGATAGGCCCTTTAAAAATCTTTTCCGAGAATCTATCCCCGATTTCATCATGAAAATCGACAACGTCTATTTGAGCATAGGGGAAGAATTTTTCAGGATGATTATTGAACATCATTAAGCCAATATTCAAGGGCTTTAAATATTCGTCTGGACCTTGAGCAAGTTGCATTTGCCTGCAGAGATGAAGGAAAGGTATTTTATCAACTTCAGAAAGAAGATCACTTTTGATTTCACGCAGGAAATCTTTGATTAACCCTATATTAAGATCAGCGAGTTGCGCTTGATGACAAATGCGATCATCAAAAGGCACTTGATTTGCCAGTTCGTGGAGTTTTTGAATATCACTTGTTTGAGCTTTCACAGTCGAAGAATTTCGTCTAATGAAATAAGCGTATGGCGCATTTTTCGCTAATGACTCCGGAGCTTGGTAGGGTCTTGTTTGACCACCTGGGCACCAAATGACAAGAATCATTTTTTCTTGAAACACGGTTGGAGATACCACCGGATGATAATGAGGTCGAATTCTATTACCAAGCTCTAAGATTTCTTTTTGAATTGCATCTATTGTATTTGGAGCTAAGCCAATTGGAGGAAAAATTGGTTGTCCATTAGATTCCTGCACGCCGATGATAAGATAACCCCCGCCCCAATTGTTGATATCATTCGCATATGCAGAGACAGTTCGAAGAAAAGCCTCAGGATTCCAGCCTTCTTTGAATTCCAAGCGCTCCCATTCGACAATCTGTCCTTTGAGTAGTTCATCAATATTAATGGGAAGGGCAGTCATCTAGCTACATCCTTGTAAAATATTTTTGTTTTCCTGAACGTTGACCTCTTGCTTTTGTTTGAGCTGAGTTTTCTTTTTTAGAACTAGAAAAAGCTTTTTTAGTTTTTGAAGAGCTAATGGAGAAGGCTTTGACTTTTGATTTTCCCAACGGTTCACTGTAGGAAATGACACACCAAGTTTTGCAGCGAATTGTTCTTGAGTGAGTCCCATTTCAAGCCTAATTTTACGAATATTATTTAGAATTTCATTTTCGAATTCTGACATATCACCCGATAGATCTTTGAATTGCATTTTAGTGTTATTTCGTTATATCATACTTTATAAAATTTGATATGTTTATGACAAGTAAATATTCGCAGGGAGAACGCCGAAATGCCAAAGAAAGGTTTCTATCGATCATTTGAAGAGGCAAGGATTTTTGCAAGGTCCCTAAAATTAGGGAAAGTTAACGAGTGGCAAAGTTGGTCGAAAACAGATAAAAGACCTAAAGACATCCCCGCCAATCCCGCTGAAAACTACAAAAATGAATGGGGGGGATGGACTGATTTTCTGGGTACACAAAACATCTCCGGTATAGTAAAGAAACGATCTTATCGTTCTTATTTAGAAGCTAGAGAGTTTGCCCGTACACTAGGTTTAAAAAACCATAAAGAATGGCAAGTTTGGATTAAAACAGATGCAAGACCTGTCGATATACCTTTAGCTCCCCACATAAGTTATAAAAAAGACTGGACAGGATGGGGAGATTTTCTTGGAACAGGATTTGTCGCGACAAAATATCGGGAATATAAACCTTTTGAATCAGCAAGACAATATGTAAGGTCTTTAGGGTTCAGCACTGAAGATGAATTAAAAAAATGGCTAAAATCACCGGAACGTCCTTTAGATATTCCATTAGCTCCTAGAGCTACTTATAGAAAAGAATGGATTAATGCTGGAGATTTCATTGGAACAGGGAATGTTTCCAACCGAGAACGAGAATATCGTAGCTTTGAAGAAGCTAGAGAATTCGTTTCTAAAATTGGTTTGAAGAGCAAAGATGAGTGGACGAAATGGGCAAAAACTGACGCGAAACCAAAAGACATTCCTGCTAGTCCCAGAAATGTGTATATAAAAGATTGGAAGGGAATGCCTCATTTTCTTAATAGTGGGGTAATATCAAATCACAATCGTGAATGGCGTTTGATTGAGTGGGCAAAAACTGGCCATAAACCTAGCGATATTCCTGCAGCACCTGAAGGTGTATACGGAAATTTATGGCGTGGGTGGGGAGACTGGCTAGGTTTTATAGGTAAATGGAATAAGAAAGCACTTCTTGCTTTTATCGAAAGTCTAATTCCTATTCTTAGCCAATTAGAACCTATCGAACTTTTACATCTCATGAAAAAAAATGGAATGATTGATGCTTCAAAAAACAAATTTAGTGGAACCTCTAAATTACTAAAAGAAGTTATTACCTTATCTCAGGCAAAAAATCCTGAAAATGCGGCACAGGCTATTGTTGATCGTTTAGCTTCTCACCTAGGAATCTCAGAAGAAAAGCCGTGTGTCGATCAAAAATCTAAACAAGAGGAACATACGGAAAAACCTTCTGATTATTTAACAGAAAACGAATTACCTTCACTTAAGATCGTAGATGTTTTAAAAAATTTAGATTGTCTTCAAAGCAATCTTCAAGATCCAGATGAACATAGTGCTGAATTTCTTAGTTCAAAAGCTGTGGCTAAGATGTGGAAATATATTTTAACATTGCCGGAGGGAGAATCAAATTGGATTCATGCTCAAATTGAGGAGGCGAAAAATTATAAAGGCTACACATACAGCGAAATCGCAAAAACTCGGTTTATTAGCCAATATCATTCTGCAACAACATTAGAGATACCTCACGGTTATTCCTTTAAAAAGAATGATGTCATCAAATTTCCAAATCTAATGCAACGTTTGGTAGCTGCACGAATTAAAGAAGAAAGATCTCTTGGAAATTGGAGTGGAACTGGGGCAGGGAAAACGTTGGCGGCAATTCTTGCCAGCCGCGTGATTAAGGCGAAGCTAACAGTCATTGTGACAGTAAATAGCACTTTAGAGGGATGGCAGGCTGAAATAAAAAATGCTTTTCCTGATAGTCAAGTTTTTCTTAAAAAAATTCCTAAAGATTTGAGGATTCTTTCTTCTCATGCCTACCTTGTATTAAATTATGAAGCGTTTCAACAAAAAGAATCAGAAGAACATGTGCAATGGTTATTAGACAATCACAAGATCGACTTTGTCATACTGGATGAAATTCATAATGTTAAGCGTAGAGGTCAGCTAGAGACAAGGCGTAGAAATTTACTTAGATACTTGTTATCTATTGAACGACAAAGAAATAGTAAGCTTTGTGTTCTTGGAATGAGCGCAACCCCTGTTATTAATAGTTTGGATGAGGCAATTAGTCTTCTGAGCATGTTGAAAGGAGATAGCTTTCAAGATTTAAAAACTCATCCCAATTTTGACAATTGCTTACCGATACATGAAAGGCTAATAATGCATGGCGTTAGGTATTTACCCAAGTACCCTATGAAACTAGATCTCTCGCTAATTTCAGTAGATGGAAATGACCTAATCGAGGAATTAGAGCCGTTAAAAGCAAGTGATGTAGTAAAAATTGAAAGGATCTTGCTTAAGGCAAAGTTACCATCAATTTTAAATAATATTAGACCAGGAACACTTATATACACAAAATTTGTTGAAGGCATTGTTGACGACATCCAAACATATCTTAAAGAGCAAGGTTTTAGTGTTGCGAAGCATACTGGAGCCGAAAAAGAAGGGCTTCAGCGTTTTTTAGATAAGGAAGTGGATGTATTAATTGGCTCCAGCACGATAGGAACAGGCATTGATGGATTACAATATGCCTGTAATCAACTTATCATTTTGAGCCTTCCCTGGACAAACGCAGAATATATGCAGCTTCTCGGACGGATTCATCGTCAAGGATCAGTTTTTGACAAAATCCAAGTTTTAATACCTCAAGTAGTTCTGCGCCAGAAAGACGGACTTGAATGGTCTTGGGATCAACAACGATGGGGAAAAATTAGAGATAAAAAAACATTAGGTGATGCGGTGCTTGATGGAATTTTTCCAGAAGAGAAAATCCCCTCTCATCAAAGCATGTTGGAACAATCTCTTAAAGCTTTACATAGCTGGATAGAGCGACTTAATAAAGTGCCAACGTAAATATTTCGTCGTTCAAAGGTAAACTAAAGATCGAACAGGGAAACTGTTAAGAAGAAGTGCCGCTAGATTTTTTTTGCCAATGCTAATTCCCAATAAAATTTTCCCAGAGGAGATAGCTCGCAGGATTTATTTTCAAGACATGCCCAATACAGATCGGGTTCCGGTTCTCGATTCACTTTAATTAATCCAACAGTTTGCAATTTTTTGAGAGTTTGAAACTTTTTCACATTTTCCGGATTAGATGATGACTCAGTGTGTTCATGCGACCGATCTAGATGATACTGGTCATTTTTGTTAGGGAAAAGGTAGGGTAGTTGTCTAAGAACTTCTAAATTAAGTTTAGGCAAAGTTTTTCGGATAGGGGTAGAACGCGAAACGTAGGATTTAAAAAGTGGGCGCTGATCCCATGCCCCAAAGCTTTGCTCAACGTGAGAATAGATACCCGCTGGTGTTACGATCCCTTGTATGTCTGCGGCTCCACCAGAAAGCGCATCACATACAAGCGAAGTAAAGATTCCTGACCCGTTAATTTCTAAAGAAGCTTCATCATGGCGACAAGCGGCAAGGATAGAAACCCCTTCTTTTATCGAAGAAATCCCGTTTGATGGTAGGGAAGGAATCGTACCTAAACTTGCGCTGTGACAACAATCGAGCATTATCACAATTTCTTTGATAGATGATTGATTAATTAGGGCTAAAAGATCTTGCATTGAATAGCCCTCTGTATACTGTTCAGCCTCATAAGTGCAGAGGTACCCACCCAAATTTGTCGCAGTTCCGTGACCTGAAAAATAAAAGAATGCCATATCAGCAGGTCTGCTAAGTAACTCTTGAAGCAATGCCCCTAATTTTTTGCGAGTGATGTTTTCATTTTCCGAAGTAACTACTTTAACATCGAAATTTGGTGAGCCATCGTCATGTGTTTGAATTAACTTAGTAATTCGATGTGCATCATTGATGCAGCCGTCAAGATTAGAGGTATTCTCATAACGATTTATCCCAACAACCAAAGCGCGTTTCATATATTTTTTCCCTCCTTGGTAACTTGAACGATGGCACTGGCAATATTCTCCCAATTCCATAAAATAACACGGTTTCTTGCAAGACCTAATGGCAGGGCAGTTTGAACATTTGCATCGTCAACATAAACACCAAAAAAAGGAACATTGTGTCGGGTAGCCATAGCGATTTCTTTTTTTACTCCGATGGCATTGGCGGTGTTTTTGCCAACAAGGATTAGCAAAGCATGGCAGAGGAGAATTTTGTCTGAAACTCTCTTTTCCCATTGACTTTGAGGTAATTCTTCCTTTGATGACCAATCAGAAATATTGAAGGGAATTCTGCTGTTTTTTGTCTGTCCGGCGAATAAAATTTTGTGAGCTAGGTTATTGTCATAATCAAAGCTAATGAAGATTCTTGGTGAAGGATTGCTCATACTAAAACTCTTGATTTGTCGGGGACACTTCCGCCACATATCCGCCACAGGAGAAAAAATAAGGACTTAAGAAAAGCGGTCAAGCCTTCATAAGTCCTTGGAAAAAAAGAATCTGGGTGATAGGATTCGAACCTACGACCCCTTGCACCCCATGCAAGTGCGCTAGCCAAGCTGCGCTACACCCAGATAAAATTAAACGGCTTGAATGCCTTCAAACTGAAGTTCCGACTTCTTGAATTCCCGCACAGCTATGCGAGCGCTTTGTTCGATGATTTTTTCAAGGGAATCGGCAGGATCGACATCTGCTGCAGAAATCAACACAGACACTGTAGCGGAAAAGGAAGTGCCCCCTCGAATACCCTTCGCTTTGAAATTGACAAACATCCCATCCTTTTTCTTGGTGATATTGATAAAGCGAATTAGATTGTTTTCTGATATGTCTTTCATCTGTTCCTGCCCCCTCTGAAAAGGCACTATCATAGGGCCTGAACAAGAAAAGTGTCAATACAAACGTTGCCGAGCCATTCCCCCTATGCCTTAAAGCCCCGTCTCTGTGTTCTCGGTGATCTCGGTGGTTGAAATTATTTTTAACCACAGAGATCACAGAGAACACAGAGACGGGGCTCGAAGACTCAGCAGGATATACCACGCGTGGTATAAGTTATTCTCGTTTTACCAGGCGGTTGGGGGTGGCGATGGAAGCTCCGTAAGCAAGACATTATCTTTTTCCAATAAAGGACATTTTTCTAGAAGGGAGGGAAGACTCGATTCAAGGACTGAGTCGTCTTCATAGGAGCGATTGTCATAAATCACAACCGTTTCACATTGATAAAACACTTGTTGAAATAATGTCGTGACGCACTCTTCTATTGAGAGTCCTAATGGTCTAGAAAAATGAATCTCCTTTAAAGAAAAGTTAGGCAAAGCATTTCCAATAGCACTCCATTTTTGCTTTATTTCACCATTGGTATAGAGCAGCGTCTTATCGTCATGGAATAATCCGACGCATGAGAGGGAGGTCAAACGTCTAACAATACTTGAGATTAGCTCTATATCCTCACCGCTATCATGTAATTGGAAGCGGTCTAAAGTTAGGAAGTTTACTTTCTGAGCTGTTTCATCGGATTTTGAAAGCTCTTCAAGAAATTTATGAGCTACCAGATGTTTAATTGAAGTTCCTTCAGCATAAGCTAGGTGTCTAGATATAGGGACATAGAGATCCGCCGGATCTGTTAAAAAAGCATAGACATTGGAAGCTATGTGATCCTTCGCATCCGGAGTAGACAAAACAGCCGGATATTGAGTATCAAAATGAAGCCAAAAGTCTCTAGGATTAATGCTTGCCATAAATTATTTTCTCCAAAAAGGTGTACAGCCTAACCGCTATATATAAAAATGCAAATTTAATGAGAATATAAATTGATGTTGCAACTTATCAAGATAGGGCTTTATCCTTTAATACCACGCGCAGCCCAAAATAGCAAATTTGGGCAATGCGAAAGCCCCGGGGCTTTGGCAAAGCCGAAATTTGCTATTTTGGGCTGCGCGTGGTATTGAATTCGATTCCTTGAATTTCAGGAGTATAGGCATGAAAAATTCGGATTATTGCCTTTTTGAATTGGGGGCTTCCTGGCAAAGCGTTTTGCAAGAAGAATTAGCTCAATCGTATGTGGCTTCCCTTGCGGCTTTTGTCGAAAGAGAAAGAGCTTCGAATATTCCGATATATCCTCCTAAAGAGTTGGTATTCAATGCTTTCAAACATACTCCCTACGATCAAGTAAAAGTCTTTATCATGGGACAGGACCCTTATCATGGCCCCGGCCAAGCCCATGGTTTGTGCTTTAGCGTTCCAATGGGCATTCCTCCCCCGCCCTCCTTGCAAAATATTTACAAGGAACTCATCGCAGATGTCGGCATTTCTTCCCCTAAGCATGGCTGCCTTCTCTCCTGGGCAAATCAAGGGGTGATGCTTCTCAATGCGACTCTTACTGTACGCCAATCTGATGCGATGTCCCATCACGGCCGGGGATGGGAACGCTTTACGGATGCTGTGGTTGCAAAGCTTGCTGAGCGGGAAGATCCGGTCATTTTTGTTCTCTGGGGAAAGTCTGCTCAGGAAAAGTGCCGCTTTTTAAGCCAGTCGGCTCGAAATAAGCGGCATCCTATTCTCACAGCGCCCCATCCCTCCCCCCTTTCAGCCCATCAAGGCTTTCTTGGATGCCGTCATTTTTCAAAAATCAATGAGCTTCTTATCCAGCTAGGCAAAAAGCCAATCGAATGGCAAATTATTTAGATTTACCAAGAACAAAGATAAAAAGTAATTTATTAATTAAGTTTATTTAGGTTATAATAACAATGTGGGTATGAGTACTATTTAGTATTGATGACACAATTAACATTAACATATATTATGGTGATGTTATGTTACTAGAGAAAGAATTAAAGAAGATATTTCATCAGCTTGCACATCAAGAAACTGCAAAAATTGCCTTAGGTGGTTCGGATATCACAGTAAGAGTTTTTGATCATTCTTCGAAAATTTCTCTTGTATCGCCTGTCTATAATGGAGGAAATTTTATTCCGAAGAGCGTTAGACAATGCCTGATCAAAAATCCTCCATTTCAAGAAGTTTCGATCAAAACTAATCTGAGTATTGACGAAAGCAAATTCCAAATTAATCTTCATTACTTTGGGAACGTGAATCATATGAATCAACAAAACTTTGTCGACTTGCTGGAAGAATTTAGCTGGATGGCTGAGGAATGGAGATTATATTTAGATGAAAATGATAAAAACGATTTAATTCACATCCATGCAAAGCAATAATTATATCGTTTAAAAGATGTATATTTAAATAATTATTTTCAAACTCATCTTTCTTTATACTCCCTTAACATAAATGCATTATACTATTGCTTATAAGAAAAGAGTGTATTATAATTTTTCTAGAGGTTTATCATTATGCCCTTTCAGAATGCCGTCCTAGGAGTGGGTTCATCCGGAGGATTTGGCCACAATTATGTTCGCGATCAAGTTTGCGATCAGGAATGCCGACGAGGAAAAGTTCCTGTTCCGGTAGATCTGATGAAGGATTTGGTTTTCGAATACCTAGGCAATCGGGCTGTAGAACAGTGGAACAATGCTCAGAAATCGGGAAACATTGAAAAGCAGGAATCTCTTTTCAGGAAACAACCCATTGCCGATGTCGTCTTCTTTTTACCGATTTTTTTCAGGACCTTGTTTACTTTGTTCACGATGGAAGGATTTCCAGAAAAAATCATTAACACACAGGTGATGGGCGGCCATGCCATCATCGTTGCCTTAGCTCTATACAATAGTATTCAAGCGAGAAGATTTTCCGATTGGAAAACGGTCAAGATGGAAATCTGGATGACCGATTTAGTCACAGATAAAGCCAAGCATTTTTTAAATCCTTTAAAATCCCTCACAAACTACGAAAGGAGCCTTGTGACGGTTTTTATTCCGACGGATAGGGAAGATGATATCAAGTTCTTTTGTGAGTATACAGGTTTTTCAAGAGACAAAGTAAAGCCATTAAGCGATCGGGAGTTGCCTGTAAAGGCGATTTATCTAAATCCTGAAATTCAGGAATATTCTCCCGCCGCATCCCACGAGGTGCAACTCAATGTTAAACTGTCTTCTAAACAGCAAGAGATAATTAAGAAAGTTCCCCATCTGAGCCAAGCTGAAAGAGGATTCAACGCGGAGTATTCACAATACCAAGTTCAGGCTGGGGATAATGTCTATTCCTTAATGTTGGGCAGCCAGCCTACGGAAAATGTCGTGAAAGCCTTTATCGAAAAAGTCGCTGAATTAAGTAAAAGGGGCTCAAAAAAGCCTCTCCACTTCTTTGTCTTTTGTGGAAAAGACAAAGAAAATGAGCCCAGTTTATTTAAGGAAATGTGTGAAAAGCTTCGAAAGATGGATCTTCCCAGTAACCTATCGATCATTCCGTTGCCTTTTCAAGATCCGCAGGATATTGCCAAGATTATGGCGCGATCGAATAAGCGATTTACAAGATCTGGAGGGGCGACCTGCTTTGAACACCTGGCTATGCGCGCAACCATTCAAAATGACCCAGGGAGGGTCTTTATTGTAGCTGATGTAGCTGAAAAAGTATTTTCAAGCCAACAGATGAAAAGGCTTTCTCCTGATCAGCGCCAAGAGATCTTATTCAAGGCGATTCCTGTTTGGGAGGGGGGCAATGCTAGACAACTCCATCAACGCATCCAAGCCACTGTTGTGTGTCCTCAGATCCTTGATGAGACTATTGCCGAGGACTTTTATGATGCCATCGTCCAGCAGGATCCTGAGCTTGGGGAAATTGCAAATCTCTCTAGACTTACCTCTAGATCTGATACAGATGCTAAAGTTTCTACTGCTGCAACTGTTGTTCAAGATAATTGAAAAGGGTAAGAGTGCGTCTCATTCTGCCATAGAGAATGATCAATTCGTAGAAGCCTATAAGAGGGATTGCAAGCATCAATTGCGTGAGGACATCGGGCGGCGTTAGAATAGCTCCTATAATAAATGCTGCCACGATCATATGGCGCCTCTTTTCAACAAGACTTTCCACACTAATCATCCGATAATGAACGAGGAAAAAGAGGATGACCGCCAATTCAAAAGCTAAACCATTTGCTAACAGCAGAAATACGCTATAATCGAGGTAGTGGGTAAGAGACCATAGATTTGTCCCAATGCTCTGGTTGAAGAAGCTCAAGTATTGGTTGGCAATGGGGATGGTGATATAAAATCCAAATAATATTCCGGCTGACAAAAAGAGTAGAGACATCCCTAAAAAGGGAAAAATCAGGAGTCGATGGCGCACCTCCAAAGCTGGGGAAATGAACCGTAAAAGCAAAAAGAGCCAAAGAGGCGATGTCGAAATGACAGCACACCAAAAGCATACCTTGAGCATCGTAAGCATTCCTTCGATAGGTCCAAGTATAATCAAGGGATGATGGGGAACTTCTTTTTCTATGAGCAAATATTCTTGTGGCGGGATGGAATATTCTCTTTGTCCTATTTGTAAAGCATTTTCTGATATTCGGATAGGTTCTTTGGCATTCTCAGGCAATCTATAGATGGCGCTTTGGCTTGTGCCATTGACAATCCGTTCAAAATGGATTTCCTGTTTGCGAAAAGCTCCTTCTTCCCTTTCCATATGGTTCAAAGGGCTAGTCAACAACTGGAATAAGTCTTGGTAAAAATAAAGGGAAAGAACGAGGCCGGCGGCTATAATGAGTAGGGATCTAATCACTGTTTTCCGCAGATCTTCGGCATGTTCCCAGAAGGTCGCTTCGCTAAGAGTCATGGTTCCGATTTATCTTCCGATTTATTTTTAGGAGCGCTGCTCCCTTCTTCTTCGTTGCCATAGCAAGCCTTCTTAAATTCCCTAATTCCCTGCCCTAGGCTACGTGCAAGCTCAGGAAGCTTTTTTCCTCCGAATAGGAATAGAACAATGCATAAAATGACGATCAGTTCACCGCTGCCAATCATAAACTCCTCCATTAGGCATTATTGCAAAATTAAATTTACCACTGAGCCACTGAGAACTGCGAATTAATTTACCACTGAGCCCACTGAGATCAGTGAGAAGGTATGAGATAGGGAGAGGTTGCTGGTTCATTGGTAATTCAAAGTATAAGCGTAGCCTCGTTTTCTGCAATCGAAAGTGCTGTTGTAGCATAATTTCTCAATGAATCAGTGACCCCTCCCTATCTCATACCTTCTCACTGATCTCAGTGTGCTCAGTGGTAAATTTTATCACCATGGCTCAATGGCTCAGTGGTAAATTTTGCTACACAAAGCAAAGCAGTCGAAAGTGATTGCATTTAAACAGTTGGTTTTGATAAACAATCCCGGTTAAAAATAAAATCGGATTGAGCTTATGAAGGTTAATGCTAGTGGGGGTATGTTACAAACTCCTGTTGATCCGTCAATCGAAATGAATTACAAAAATTTAACTCCAGCGCAAAGGAAATTAGCTCTCAACAAGATGAATCAAGCTCAGCGGCGAGCCTTAGTCTCGTTGATGCGCGATAGGAAAACCACAGAATCAAATGGGCCTATTTTCCGTTGCATTCAGGTGATTTTGCAAGAAGCGATGAGGGAAGGGGTAGAATTGACGAGGCTGAACGATGGACTTTCGATTTTGCAAAGGATCGTGAGTAAGATTAGAGCCCTATTGGAAGAATTTGTGTATCTATTTAATTTTCTTTCCGCAAATAAAACTTATTCTCTACTTTCACATGAATTGATCTCTCAGGAGATGTCCGTTTCTTCTTTGCGTCAGGCATCGAAACCGACTCTCCTAAACTTGATGGAAGTAGCCTCTAGAGAACATATTTCGTTGGGAGGTTTGCTCCAAAAGGAAGGGTATTCACATTTCATTTCAGGACTCAATTTTGGCATCAAGAAATTTAAAAATTTCCATTTGGAGGGCATTGTGTTCATCGATTGCACATTTTCATGGAGTCATTTTTCGCAGAGTGTTTTTAAAGAAGTTAAATTTAGCCACTGCCGGATTGACAATGCTTCGTTTATGAATGCCCAGTTAGAGAAATGCGTGTTTGACAATTGTGAAATGCGAGAAAATATGTTTACTGGCGCCTCGTTAAAAGGTGTCATCTTCTACACATGCAGTATCATATCCTCTAGCTTTGAAGATGCTTCTTTAGAGGATTGCCTATTCTTCAAAGACATTTTACCTGGAACGCACTTCCTTGGAGCGAACGTAAAGAATAGCGCTATACGAAGTTGTCAATTGCAAGATGCCGTATTTTTTGATTCCAAATTTACATTTAGCTTTGATGACATTTCAGAAAAAAGTGCCCTCTTGACTAAACCTACTTGCGTCTTCCTGATCCATCCCGAAATGCGTGGAATTACGACTCCTAAAGCCTCAATGAAACTTGATCAGAGAGCAGGGACTATTCCCCTAAGGATAACCTTTCAACCACAAAAAGTGAAGCCCGCGGACATCAATCATGAGATTGAGAGTGCGCTAGGAAAGTTGGCTCTCCATGACGCGCGTCCAATCCCTCAAAAGCTCCTTCAAGAAATTAAAGAAAATCCCACTGCCTATCCCCATAGTCTTTCTATCGTCAGGAAGGCGGAAATATTGGCCAAGAATGTCGATTCCTTTTTTTTGCCTGGCGGAGAAGATGTTCCTCCTCCACTCTATGGCGAAAAGATCGATGAGCAAACGGATTGGGGGAATGATTATCGGCGTTCCATTTTGGAGTTAGCCATTATTAATCAATCTTTTGAGAAAGGAATTCCTCTGATGGCTATATGCAGGGGATTTCAGATGGTTGAAATCTACTTTGGAGCCAAGCTACAGCAACATATCGAAGGACACAAAGAAACCCAGACAATACAACTCTCCAAAAAAGGGAATGACAAGGGATTGTATTTTCATGCTCTAAAAAAAGCGATCACATGCGCTTCTGTTCACCATCAAGCTATCCCTATAGCAAGGGCCGCCACAGAATATCTCGAAACGGTTGTGAGCTTAAGAGAATTTGTAAAAGCCGCGGAATTGAAACTGCCCGCTTCTGTCCCCATGGTTCTCCTTCAATTCCATCCCGAATTTTATAAAACTTCTACGGCAGATGATTTGATTAGAGAATTCATTGACGGATATATCAATTTCAGGATGTCCGCCGATAATGAGGTTTTTTGGAAGATATTTTCCGACAGCGTTAAAGCTTATCAAATTCGAAAAAGAGCTCTTATTCCATTAATTCGCGCATTTCATGGCTCTTGCGCCTGTTCCTTGTGATAGGGAGAAAGGAGTTTTCGCTCCTTTCGTTCCTTTTCAAGAGTTTTGATGAATTCTTCGATGTCTATTTCTCCATGGACGACGTTATCGCGGGTTCTTAGGTTGGCGGTTTTGTGTTCGACTTCCTGGTCCCCGACAGTCAGTATGTAGTTGAATTGCGCCAGTTGCGCGTTGCGAACTTTTTTGCTGACGGATTCATTGGAATGGTCGACATCGCAATGGAAGCCATGTTCTTTAAACTTTTGAGCTAAGGCGTCGGCGTAAGCAAGGTGCCGGTCTGCAACTGTCAGGATGCGGATTTGGGAGGGGCTGAGCCATAAGGGGAACTTGCCGGTGAAGTGTTCGATCAGGATTCCGAAAAACCTTTCGATGGAACCAAAGATAGCCCTATGGATCATGACAGGCCTTTGGCGCGATCCATCTGCCGCGGTATATTCCAGTTCGAATTTTTCGGGCAAAGCCATATCGAGCTGAATGGTGCCGCATTGCCAAGTGCGTTTGATTGCATCGCGGATATGGAAATCGATTTTAGGGCCGTAGAAGGCTCCATCGCCAGGGTTCACCTTATAGATTCTTCCGGATTTATCCAGAGCGCCTTTCAAGCCCACTGTCGCGATTTCCCATTCTTCATCGCTGCCGATGGTATTTTTGTCTGGCTTTGTCGAGAGCTCAAGATGATATTCCAGACCGAATGTGGAGTAGATTTTATGGGCAAGATTGAGGACATTGAGAATTTCGTTTTCGATATCGGAGGGTTTCATGAAGATGTGCGCGTCGTCTTGGTGGAAGCTGCGCACGCGGAATAGTCCTGAGAGAGCTCCTGAAGGTTCAAAGCGGTGCACATTGCCTATTTCGGCGACTCTAAGGGGGAGTTCGCGATAGCTATGAACCTGCGATTTAAAAAAGAGCATGCATCCCGGGCAGTTCATCGGTTTGATCGCAAAATCATGGTCCTCCACCTCGGAAGTGAACATGTGTTCTCGGTAGTAGGTCCAGTGGCCGCTGCGTTCCCACAATTCGCGCGTCATCATGGTGGGGGTTTTAATTTCGATGTATTGGGCTTCGTTGAGGCATTCGCGGATATAATCGACGAGCTGGTTCCATATGATGAGTCCTTTTGGATGGATGAAGGGCATGCCGGGGGCCTCTTCTTTAAGAGAGAAGAGGTCTAATTTCGGTCCGAGGATTTTGTGGTCCCGTTTTTTTGCTTCTTCAAGGAATTGAAGGTACTCTTTCAGCAGTTTTTTATCGGGATAGGTGATGCCGTAGATGCGGGTGAGCATTTCATTATTGGAATCTCCGCGCCAGTAGGCTCCGGAAGTTTTTAAGATCTTCAAGGCCTTGATTTTTCCGAGGCTATAGAGATGGGGGCCGCGGCAGAGGTCGAAGAATTCTCCTTGCCTATATCCGGTGAGTTCATCAGCAGAGTCGAAGCTATTAATCAGTTCGCACTTGTATTTATTAGCCGCAAAGGCTTTCAAGGCATCGCTTTTGGAAGAGAAGGATTCCCGTTTTGAAACGTAATTTTCAGCTACAATCGCCTGCATTTCCTTTTCGATTTTGTCGAAATCGGCATCGGATATCGTCAGGTCGGCGAAGTCGTAATAGAATCCATTTTCGATGGGAGGCCCGATGGTCGGTTTAGCATTGGGGTAAAGGCGAAGAATAGCTTGTGCCAGGACGTGTGCGGAGGTATGCCAATAGATTTCCTTGCCTTGGGGATCGTCAAAGTTCCAAAGGATGACGGTATCGCCGGTTTTTAAAGGAGTGGATAAATCCCGATTTTTGCCGTTGATATTGGCGCCTAGGGCCTGATGAGGGCCTTTCAGGTTAAGCTTATCTGCCAAATCTTTGGCTGTGCTTCCCTCGGGCATGTCGATCGAAGATTGATCTTTGAGTTTGATTTGCATGATCCGTCCAGGATTTAGTATTTGTTTGGATATATTCTATCTCAGAGAAGAGAAAATAAAAAATAAAAAAATAAGCAGTCGAATGCTATGCTCGACTTAGTACAATTTTGAAGGTTGCTTCCTGAAAAATTAGGGGCAATCTTTGCATTTTTGTTCTCACCAATCGGCATTCGACGATTGGTTTCGAACAAAAATGCAAATTCAGCCCCTAATTTTTCTAGGAAGACAGCCTCCAAAATTGTACTAAGTCGAGCTGGTAAGCATTATGAATGAAAAAAAGATAGAAGAGTTAATTGCTCAGATAAAGATACCTGTGAATGATCCGCAATTTCCTGGGGTTCTTTTCACTTTGCTTTCGCATGAAATGAAGCATTTGCGAGCCAAGGATGGAGACAATCTCAGACGCGTTGTTGCTGAGGAGTATGATGATTTGTCTCGGCTGTTGGATCGTTCGAAAATTCAAGAAAGCAGTTCGGTGCGCAATGTGCTAAGGACTCGCCGCTTGGCCAACCTTCTGATTAATGAGAAAGGGGAATTGGAAACAGCGCTCCTTCCTAAACTCATCCAAGATTTAAAAGAGCATCTCTATTCCTTAGGCCCCCATCGGCAATTCGATGCTAAACGCCAAGAGCATATCTTAAAAGTCCTGAAGTCGTTTCAGGATAATAAAGAAATGACGAAACTATTGAAGAAAATCAGCAAGCCGATAGGCCATAAGCATGCGGAACAAATCGTTAAGGATACGTTGCAATTAGCTCCAGGAACAATCCTGACCGATGCGCATGCTCGCCGCGCCGTCTTATCCGCATTGCTTTGCTATCTGCGCCAAAGCGTGGGATCCTGCTTTGCTACAGCCCCGGCCATCATCATTCACGATGATCAGCCGGAGCAGTTTTTAAAAGACGTCGATGACCTTTTGGGGACTGGCAGGTTGAAACGCACTTATGGGGGTGTAGAATATTCTGTCCCTTTAAGCACGAGCTGGGGAATTGGCGACTTGAGAAAGCAAAATGTAGTGTCTCGAGCAGAGATCGATTCGTTAGAGCTTTGGCTTTCTCCGGGGTTAATCTCCGCATTTGAAGCTGTCGCTATCATTCCCTCGGAACTAGAACTCAGGGGAAAAATCGAGAAGACTAAAGAGCTCATTCTGGACTTTTTCAACTCGGGGGAAGATAAACGCCCTTTCATCATGTTCTCACCGGAAGATATCATTCGAAAAGTACTCCTCAAAAGACTAGAACTCAGCGAACAGGATTTGATCGATTATGAAAATAGGCCTCGGGGTATGATTCAGGGCAGCTTGCTGATGCAAATTCCGAAAGCTGCGGCTGGGAGCGGGGGTAAGGGCGAAGCCTGCGCCACGTTTGCTCTGCAGCTTGAAGTCGCACATAGCGCCTTTAAAGGATTGGCAGATAATGCACTGCTCAAAGCATGGGAGTTCACGATTGCCTCCTTTTCGGAGATTAAATCGGGTTTTACACAATGGAATCTTTATGCGAGCCTGGGATTGAACCCGGAAGAAAAGGGCGGCATCGGCTATGCCCTCTATGAGATTTTGAAAAGCAAATTGGATAAAACGAATGACAAAGTTCGCGAAATGCAGTCTGAATACGAGGCTGTTTATTCCCAAGTGAAATTTTTGGAGAACCGCTTTCGGAATGTGTCATCAGAAAAAGAAGCCCATTGGGCTAAGGTTGAATATCAATCCAAGGTGCATGAATTTCAACTCCTTGAAGAAATGAGGGATAAATATCACTATAAAGCTAGCCGTTATGCGAATTTGTTTAATTTGATTATTAATATCTATATCGACCTCTTTCAGCGCTTTTTTCAGGAAGTATATGATGCTGATTTGCACGACGTCTCTTCTGGACCCTATGACGATAGCCCCGCGGGCTTCCGATTAATATACAAGCATGGGCGGTCAAACACTTCCCAATGGACTCCTATACACTATCCCAATGAATTCATCGAGGACCTGGCCAGCTTTTTCACAGCTACAGAATCGGAGTTAGCTGGAAATCCCGATATGCATGGCTTCGAAGATGATATTGCCGAGATCGTTACAGCTATCGTCAGCCATATCAGGACGACGGAGTTTCTCGAAACGGCTTTTTATCGAATGGCTGCTGCGCATCATGTCCCGATAGTAAAAAATCCCTTGGAAAATCTCGACAAGATTGAAAAGAAACCCTGGGTATATACCTCAGGGGGTACCATGAATACTTTGGTCAGCTGCTATTACAGGCTGGATCAAAAGCCTTCTGAAGTGGGGCGCTGGGTCGAAAATCCCACAGAATTGCTCGTTTTTCTCATAGATACAATCAAGCAGATCCCTCAGAAAACACTGGAGTTGTATCGGCAAAATCCAAACAAATCGATGCTTATCCACTCCCCTACGCATGCCTTTTTATTGAAACCGGGATATCCTATTTTGAGGTCTGGCTGGGAATCCGATGTTTTCACCTACACATGGGTCAGGGATAATTACATCAAGCCTCAACAAGATTTTATCGATCGCATTGAATTGACTGATGAGATGATGGAGGAATTGATCGATCGATTGGAAAAAAAGGTTCCAAAAGACTTTAGGCATTATTTTAGGCGCGTTTTTACTCCGGTCCATGGAAACATGAGCGTGGAAGGCTTTAGGGATCACTTGGTCGATCGGTTAGAAAAGGAACGTGGCCTTCAGTATGGAGGCTTTCCCGTGTTGGCTAGCGAAGAGATCGATAGCGCTCTCTATGAAGCGCTCCCGATGTTTCCCCTCTATCAGCTCAGGGAACGGGTCGAGGCTATTTTCGCAAGAATGCCTCAGCTCAGCAAAGAGGCCAAACTAAAAGCAGGAGAGATCGTTGAAGAATTGACTTCAGTACGTGCTGAGAGCCTTTTAGTGACTTCCAAGAATTTACAGGAGATCTCTCTTTCGATTCTCTCCCTTTTGACGGAGAACACTTCATCCAAACAAGATGATATCCAGGCGCTCCACGAAATCGTACAGGAACTCAATTATGCAATGCCGCAGCCTATTCTCATTGCCGATTCGAACTGGGCTAAAGATGAATTTGGCTTTTTAGTTAATCCTGGCACAGGAAAGTTCGAACTATGGCGGGTCGATCCTCTAGCATTGACGGGCAGCCCTATGTCAGCCTGGGAGCAGTGGTTAAATGGAAGCCGGCGCGACAGGACATGGGGTCTCTACAATCGACCTCAAGAATACGGTTGACTTTAACTAGAGAATCAGATAAAACGACTACCGAATTGCATCGAAATATAAAATAAATAGACCTGTTCCCAACTTCGGGCAAACGCAATAGGGAGACGACCATGAGACTTGACAAATGGATGTTGGCTTTAGTGCTAACGCTAGGTATAACCTCAGTAGCTTTTGGGGATCCTGTATTTATCAATGTACAAGATGGCTCTCGCTTTGAAGAAGAGCTAAATGAAAGAGATTGGGAAGCCCTCCATGAGTTTGTCAATACCAAGCGCACGATCGATGTCAAAGAGAAAGCAAAAAACCTGACGATTACTGGCGATGTGCGCTTTGAATGGCGCCATCTGTATGAGGAAGTCAATGGCCATAGGCTGCGCGGCCGCAATGCTACCACTCTAGGGAAACCCAATGCGCGCCCTGACTCAATCCTAGAAACAGAAGATGAAATCATACAAGACCCTACCCTGTTGGCAGAATATGGGGCCCCCCTTCCTATCTCAAGAAACGATTTTGATATCGAGTGCAATCTCTGGTTCGATTATGTTTGTGGAAGGACTTGGGCTGTCGCTCAACTACAATTCGATAACTCTTCCGGTGTTGACGATGAAGAAGATAGCTGTGCTGTTGATCCCGAAGGATATCATGGAAGCGGTAAATGCAATGACATTTGCTTAAAGAGAGCCTACTTTGGATATAACCTTTACTCTTGTGATTCAGGCGGTCGCTTAGATCTCGAGGTCGGACGTCGAAGGCTGTATAACATTTTTGATTCAAAAATAGAGTTTTTGAGCCGCTTTGATGGTATCTTGCTCAAATATTCGAGCAAATGGGAAATGATAGCTGATTGGTATTTCCAACTCGCTGGCTTTGTCGTGGATGAAAGAGTCGATCAATTTGCTTGGGCTACGGAAATGGGTATCCTCAACATTATGGATTCCGGTTTCGATTTTAAATACTCGTTGATCGATTGGCAAAAATTCGGCACAAACCGCTGCTTGCGCCATGCCGATGAAGAAAACAGCGATGATCCCTTCAAGAACCCCCTCTTGTGTCCAGTGCTGCGACGCCACAATTGCTATACGAGAAATCCGAGGGGATTTAAATATGTCGTTTCGCAGTTCTTAGTCTATTATCACTTGAATCCTGAATGGCTATGTAAACCAGCTTATTTGTATGGAGCCTTTTTGATCAACCACGCTCAGCCTAAAACGCTTTTGGAAAGAGAAAGACGTCATCACAAGCATCATAAACATCATAAGGATTTCTTTAGCGTAAGAGCCAACATGGGTTGGTACCTGGGTTTCAATATTGGCGAAGTTGTAAAAGAGGGCGATTGGGCCTTTAATATCGAATATCAAGTTGTTCAAGCCTTTGCCATACCGGATGGCGACGTAGCCGGCATCAGTAATGGAAACGTTCTCGATAATAGCATCACAGCTCGATTCCATCGTGGTAATACAAACTACGAAGGATGGCGGCTTGAAGGATTGTATGCGGTCACCGATAACTTAACTCTCGATAGCATCATCGAATGGACGAGAGAATATGATAAGAAAATCGGTGGCAGACATCATTATTCCAAGTTTGAACTGGAAGCCATCTACGCTTTCTAATTTTCTGTTCTCAGCAGAGAATATTGATGGAGATCGAGGTGGCGGCCCCGAAGAAAGATGGCTTCCCGGGCAATGCCTTCAAATTTAAAGCCGCATTTTTTAGCCACTTGTAAAGAGGCGGCATTTTCCGGAAGGATTCTCAGTTCTAGTCTATGGATTGTCTTCAGTTCAAATAGGTATTTTGCGAAGAGAGTTAAGGCTTCTGGCATGATGCCTTTGCCTCGATGTTGTTCATCCCAGATGATATACCCGATTTCTAATGCATTGAAATAGAAGATGCTTTTGAAATACCAAATGCTCCCCAGCCATTCATCAGATTTATTGACGATCAAAAGCCTTCCATAATCATCGTTCCAAAAGCCTGTTTCAGAGTATTGTTTTCGGAAGAGAGGCCATGGAGTCACTTGCAGTGGAAAGTAGAAACCGCGATTGGAAATGTCAGTATGAAGTGAATGCAGCTTTTCCAACTCTTTTTCTTGGACCCAACGCAAATCGATTTGCTTTCCTTTCAGCATAGATTTCCTTCCAAGCAGATCTTATTTTCGGTATGTTCGTGATGCTGTTCTTCCTCTTCATTCTTTTCGTCGGGATTCTCCTTCTGTCCCTGTTCGATTTCCCCTATGGTGATAGTGGCTGGCACATGAAACTTATTGAGTAACCGTGTAAAAAAGCGCGAGGGATTCTTTTCTCCTTTTTCTATTGTGACAGGCACGATCGGATAATGGGTTTCATTGAGGATTTCCCGAAAGTGATAAGAATTTTTGAGTTTTTCAATCTCTTCGTTAATATCTATATTTTCAAAGAAAATGCAAACAGAGATTCCCTTCCTCAGAGTATTTTTGATGACTGTAATGCAGAGCCGGCTCTTTTCCAGGGATTCTATCGAAGGGATTAATACAACCCGTAGGAGGCGGTAGAGTCTTTTCATCCAGGGAGAGTGCTCCTGTTCTTGTTCGATAAAAAACCGAAGCCTTCGCCGCTGCACCCCCAGCATTAGAAGCGTATCATTCCAAGCTGTATGGCTGCAGACATAAATCGCAGGGGTAGCTGGGATTTTTTCTGAGCCATTAATTTTCACCTTGAAATGGAGGCGGGATAAAACCATTCCGATAAAGCGGGTAAGATAGTCGAAAAATTGAAAAGCCAACAAGATCGTCATGACTAAGGTAATTGTTCCGACGATAGTAAAACCCTCATCGGAATTTAAGCCAAAGACCTCGGTAATCAGGTAAAGAAGTAGCGAGGCGCACAAAACGCCGATGAAACTCAAAAAATTGGTAGCGGCTACGACCTGACCACGGCTTTTTTGGGGGCTTGTGACCTGGATGAAAGAATCTAAAGGGATTTGATAGATCCCTCCGAACATGCCTAATATAACCACTAAGGGAATGACAGCAAAGAGCCGGTCTGAAAGAAAATCGAGCAAATAGCAGCAGATGACCACGCCCAATCCTGCAATCGGAACGAGCCCTAATTCTATTGCTTTTCCCGAGAGTTTTCCTGCGATCATGGCCCCGGATCCAATTCCTATGGCTGTCAATAGGAAGAGGTAGCCTCCTTGAACGTCAGTCAGGTTCAATGCTTGCACAGCATAAGGGATCATATTCAACTGGGTGAAGGCTCCAAGGAACAAGAAGAAGGCAGAGCCAAAAATTGCCATGAGTAGAGAGGGCTGTTGCCTTTGATTTTTTAAAGTGACCAAGATGTCTTTAAGAAAATGGGGATCAAGTGTTTTTGTTGAACCCGCTGGAGGGGTATATTCAATGCAGTAGCTTGTCACTAAGCCAATAAGAGCGATGATTGTGCAGAAAATGGAGGCAATAATAAAATCGCGGCCGGTGATGTCGATGACGAACGATGCTAAAAAGGTGCCTAAGATAATGGCGAGAAAAGTAAAGGAGGTCATGATCCCATTTGCCTTGGAAATTTTATCCGTTGGCATGAGTTCAGGGAGGATTCCATACTTGGAAGGACTAAAGAGGGCGCTTTGTGCGGCAAGCAAAAACAAGATGCAGAAGGAACCCCATTTGCTTTCATAGTAAAAAGCTAAAATTCCTAGAGCCATGATCACCAGTTCAAAGACTTTAGTCAGGACAATGATATTGCGTTTGCTGAAACGATCGGCCAGCGTGCCAGAGGAAGCAGAAAATAAGATAAAGGGCAGCACAAAGATGGCACCGGTCGTGGACAAAATTTGGTGGCTGTATTCAATACCTTCAACTTGAATGAAAAAATAGACAATGAGGAGCTTGTAGATATTATCATTCAATGCTCCCAAGAACTGGGTGACATTGAGATATGTAAAGGATGAAAACTTCCGTATGAGTTTCCAAATCAAGCCGGGTCTCCTTTTTCTTCTATAAAAAGTCAAAGTATCATCGGTTAGGCATTTCTCCACAACAACTTTTATGTCTCATAAATTAAGGAATCGCCTATAATCCTTGCTATGCTTAAGGTCTACTATAGCAATAAGATTGAGTTGCTCTACGAAAACTTAAAAGAGAGGCTTTTTTGTTCTTCCTCTCCCTTTTGCCGCCGCCTCATTATTGTGCCGAGTCCGGCTGTCAAATCGTGGCTGATGATCCAGATGGCCAATGACCCAGAGGTTGGCATAGCAACGGGTATTGAAGTCGCGTACTTAGATCAAACCATTGAAAGTCTCGCCTGTATTCAAAAGCAGCTTTCACCCTTAGAGCTCGCATTTTCGATCGAATTGAAAATCCGGGAGGTAGTACATTCTGACGAATCCTCGGTTTGGCAACCCCTTTTTCAGTATTTATCTCAAAAAAGCGAGCAGCGTTTGATTGCCCTTTCGGATGTTTTGGCAAATCTTTTTAGGGATTACCAAATCTATGGAGGAAAAATGGTGCACGAGTGGGAAAAGGGAAACGGCCTCAGCTGGCAAGCGGAACTCTGGAAAGAGGTTTTTCGGGGACATTCCTCTTTCTCCTCTGAACTTCTTGCGTCATCACCCATCTTTTCCAGACCTACACAAGTCCATCTCTTTTCTGTCAGTTTTATTCCTCGACTCTACCATGCTTTTTTTGAAAAAGTCTCTTCCGATATCCCGGCCTATTACTATTTACTTTCCCCCTGTCAACTCTTCTGGAGCGACATCCTATCGGACCGCGAGAGCTTTCGGCTAAAGGCCATTGGGAAGAGGAAGGGAATAGCTGAAGCGCAACAGCAGCAGCTCGAAGAATATTTAAGGGATCGCAATCCTTTGTTAGCCAATTTTGGTCGTTTAGGAAGGGAGATGGCCCGCCAAATTGAAGAGAGCGATGCCCAATGCCAAGAGCTTTACATTTTTCCTAAAGGCATACAAGCGCAAGCTGCCTATGCTGATCAGCTCGTTGACGAGGCTTTATTGTTCGGCAATAAAGAAGAGTTGACTCTCCTGGAGGGAGTGCAAGCCGATATGGCTCTCTTGCGCAATCCAGAAAGTAGTTCTCCGATCCCTGTGGTGGATTCACCCTCTTCCATCCAAGTGCATGTCTCCTGTTCCAAGGCGCGCGAAGTGCAAGCGTTATATGATGTGTTGATGAAATTGATCGCTCAGCATAGCCATGAGAGTCGTCCCATTTGCCCTGTGGATATCATCGTCATGTCTCCCGATATCATGCACTATGAATCCTTGATACGAACCACATTTGGCTCTGCGGAAAGTCAATTGGATTACCATATTTTAGATTTGGCGATGCCTTCCCTTTCTTCGACTGTTCAGGCCTTTTTGCATCTCATCGAATTGGCATTTGGACGTTGGGATTCTGCATCGCTTTTGCAGCTTTTGGATTATCCCGACTTTCAAGCAGCACAGAAGTTGAGCGGAGAAGATATTCTCATTTTGAGAGAGTGGATTCAAGAGGTGGGGATCTATTGGGGAGGCGATGAAAACCATCGGGATGAGATTCTGAAAAGGAAATATGCATCTCAAGGATTCGTTGAAAAAACGGCTGTAGGAACTTGGGAATATGGGTTTGGCCGACTAACTGCCGGAATGGTCATCAGCACAAATGACGAGGATGACAGCACTATTAAAGTGGATTATTTGCCTCATGAGGGTATCGATAATGCACAAGCGGAGCTGTTGGGAAAATGGATCTACCTTTTCCGGTCCATGCGCCAAGATCTGGCTCCCTTGATTAACGGGACGCAGCTCAATTTGAGGGAGTGGTCCCATTATCTGGAATGTTTAGCTAGGGGATATCTTGGAGTCGACGGATCAAAAGAGGAGCACCAAGCCATCCTCGATATTACCCAAGGATTTAGCAATGCCTTTAGCAAATTCCCGCAAAGCCAATTTGGGTTCTCAACGATTTATTTCCATTTGCAAAAAGCATTGAGCAGGGAAAAAATCAGCTTCCGCGAAACACACCTGCAGGCCATCCGCTTTTGCTCTATGCTTCCAATGCGCACCATCCCTGCGCAGGTCATTGTCTTGATGGGGATGCATGAGGGAGCCTTTCCTCGGCAAGAGAAGGCGAATTCCCTCAATATGCTGAAGGTCCATCCAGGAGTAGACTATCGTCCTTCGCAAACCGATTTTGATCGCTATTTGTTTTTAGAAACTCTCCTTTCTGCGCGAAGGTATTTTATTCTCAGCTATCAGGGCTATGCAGAAGATACGGAATTAGAGCAGCCTCCTGCCCTTGTGGTTACGGAACTCATGGCCTATTTGGATAGGGCCTTTTGCTTAGGCGGTAAAAAGCCATCCGAAGCTATCACCTGGAGGCATCCCTTTCATGCCTATGATGCAGCCAATTTTCAGTCGGATTCCAACTGGAGGAGCTATTCCAACTTTCACTATCGGGCCGCAAAAGCTCACTATGAGAGAGAGAAGCTTCCCCCTCACCGCTTTATTCCCGATTTTCATATCCATCGAAGTGCGCCACTTCCTCCCGAGGTCACAATCGATCTTAAGCAACTCTATGCTTTTGCCCGCAATCCTTTAAAAACCTTCTTCAACAATACATTAGGCATGTACATTAAGGAGAAAACTCCGGAAGCTAAAGTGCAAGAGGACCTTTTCCTTTCGTTTTTGGACCTGGATGGTTTAAAGAAAAAGGCCATGTACGCACCCATAGAAGATGTATTAAAGCTTGCAAAGAGACAAGGCAAGATGCCATTGGGCTTGTTTGGATCGGCTGCTGAACAGCTCGTGCATGAGAAAGTCAAGGCGTTGAGTGACTTTTTTGAAGAATGGGGAGTAAATCCCAACGAAATATTTTCCATAGAATTAAAAGAACAGTGCAAAGAGCCAAAATGGGTGGATGGTTCCTGGCAAGTGCCTCCGCTGATCATTCCTTATCAGGGATGTACCAGAATTAAAATTGTCGGCACTTTTCGGGAGGTTTCCAAAAAGGGGTTAATTGCCCATAAGAAGGGAGAGCGTTCCGATTTTGCAAAAGAGTGGCCTTCCTTTCTCATTTTCAATTTGGTCGTGAAGCACTATCAAATTCCGATCCAGCCCAACCTTTTGCTGGCTAAAGATGGAAAACTGAAGGAGCCCTTCTTTGAAGATCCCATTCCCTTGCTAAAAAGGTATTTCGATTATTACTTTCTTGGCCAGCAGCATGCCTCACCCCTGCTTCCGGAATGGGTAGAGGATTTGATGGCAAAGCCAGAGCAATTTTCTGACAACATGTTTGAGAAAATCTATACTAGCTTTCAACCCATGTATAATGAGTATGTAAAATGGACTTGCAGAGGAGGTCTCCTTTGGGATGCGGATAGCATCATGAAGAATTGGAAGCCTAAAGCCGAAGAAGTTTTCGCCGCTGCCTTTGATGCTTGGATTGCAAAGAGGAAAAAATCGTGAAGAGCTTTGATGTTTTGGATCGCGCTACTCCTATCCAAGGCGATCGCCTTTTAGAAGCCTCTGCAGGGACAGGCAAGACCTTTTCTATCGAACATATCGTCGTTCGTCTCATTTTAGAAGGAGAAGGCATCCCACTAGAAAATATCCTGGTTGTCACCTTTACTAAAGCCGCCACGCGGGATCTCAATGTGCGCATCAGATCCAATCTCGAAAGTTCCCTGCATCATTTAGTATCTGAACAGACCGATGCCAATATCCCAGACTATCTTTTAGCTATCCTTGAGCAAGGCAAGGAATCGGTCGAAAGAGCCAAGCGCAAATTGGAAGAGGCCCTCTTTTGCTTTGATCGGTCGCAGATTTTCACGATCCATTCTTTCTGCGCCCAGATGCTTTCGGAGCACGTATTTGAAGCCGATTATTCCTTAA
This sequence comes from uncultured Parachlamydiaceae bacterium, assembly GCA_963801335.1. Taxonomy (GTDB): domain Bacteria; phylum Chlamydiota; class Chlamydiia; order Chlamydiales; family Parachlamydiaceae; genus CAWDEQ01. The sequence goes on from CAWDEQ010000001.1 coordinate 959,810, forward strand.
AAATCTCCAATGAGGATTCTCAGGTCAATGACAGCGAGCTTTTACAAGTCATCCATGATTTTCTTCGGACTGAAATTCATCCCGGCCTTTATACTCCAGAAGATATTCAGCTCGTCTTGAAACAGACTAAAAATAATCTAGCGAGTGAGCTTCTGAAAATCATTCAAAAGGGATGTTTGATTCCTCCTAATGATTCTGATTCCAAAAGTTTCCCTGAAGTTATTCTGAGAATGGCTCGCGATTGCCAAGCCATGATCAACCGCTATCTGGCTGAAGAAGAGCGGATGCGGCATGACGATTTTCTCCAATGCATGCTCAAGGGTATTCAAAATCCCGATTTTGCCCAAAAAATCCAAAGGAAATATCGGGCTATTGTTATCGATGAATTTCAAGATACCGATCCAGTTCAATGGGAAATTTTCCGAAAGCTATTTAAAGGTCCTACAGGGTCTTTTATCTATTTAGTTGGGGATCCTAAGCAGTCGATCTATGCCTTTCGTCAAGCCGATATCTATACCTATTTATCTGCTGCTGATTCTATTGACAAGGAGCGCCATGCCTCATTGGATACGAATTATCGGTCGCGGCCTTCTCTAGTCGAAGCCTTGAATACTCTCTTCAACCCTTCTTCCTGCCCTGGCTTTATGGATCTGCCGGCCTCCGGTTCCCATTTGGAATATCCGCCGGTCAAATCCCCATCTAAAAGCCAAGACAGAACCTTTTCGGATGCTTTGGGTTCCATCCATTTCTTCATTGCTGAAGGCAAAACAGGACAGAGAGGTAAATTTCCCGTAGAAGATTTGGAAGATGCCTATTTTTTTCCCTATATGGTTAGAGAGATCCTCCGTTTAAATCAAAAGGAGGGCATTCTTTATAAACAAATGGCCGTCTTGATCAAAGATCGTTTTCAAGGAGAACGCTTCGCTCGATTTTGCAAAGGGGAAGGGATACCTGTCCATTTACAAAGAAAAGCTAATCTATCGGACAGCATCGCTTATGAAGACCTTCGAGAACTCCTGCAAGCAGTTATCCATGTGCGCGATCGAAGCCTCCTTAAAATTGCCCTTGGAGGCCATCTCATCGGCTGGATAGAGGCACAAATAGGCGAACTGCGCGATGAGAGTTCCCTAATGGAAAAGATCGTGGGGCAATTTCAGGCATTAAGAAGGACCCTGTTGACCGAAGGCTTTGCCCCCTTCTTTCAGCAGTTCCTTCAAACAAGTTGGCATAGGGATGGGCGAACAGTGGCCGAGAGGCTATTGCTGCGCGAAGGCGGGGAGGAGGTGTATGATGATCTGCTCCAGATTTCCGATTTGCTTACGGAATATCAAGCGGGCAATCACACCTCTCCGGAAGGATTGATCGGTTATTTAGATGAGTTTCCCCAATTGGAAGGCGATGAAGAGTCTGCAGTAAAGCGGAAAAGCGATCCCAATCGCGATGCTCTGCAAGTGTTGACGATGCATTCAAGCAAAGGTTTAGAATATGAGATTGTCTTTACATTAGGCCTAATCAATCGCAATGCAAAAAAAGACACCACCTATCCTCAGAGAAAGGGAACGAAGCAGGTTCTGGTTCCGGTTGCGGATTCCTCGGAATATAAGCTTTATCTGCGTGAAAACGATGCCGAGAAAATGCGTCAGCTATATGTGGCGATGACTCGCGCTAAATACCGCGTCTATGTTCCCGTGGCAGTTTGTTCGGGTATCAAAGAGCTTGATCCCGGAAGGGCCTCCCCTTTAGATTTATTCTTGGCGAAGCTAGGACAGCCTCCTGCCTTGGATGTCGAAGAGCTTTACAAACGAATCGTTGGATATAAGATCGACCAACTGATCTCCTTTATTGAGCAGCATCCCTGCCACATTAGTTATAGCCGATTAAATGAACTAACCTTTGATAAATGTAAGAAGGCTCCCCTTTCTGAACCCTCCCTGCTGCCTCCTCCACAACTGGTTGTACCCGGCTCACAACAAATGATGCTTTCTTATACGGCTTTGGCAAAGCGCTATGCAGGAAGAGTTCCCGATGGCGAAGAGTCCTATTCCGCTCCCATTGATTTTTACAATCCTATGAAGAACATCCATACATTGCCTTCTGGAATAGAGACAGGATTGCTTCTCCATACTCTCTTTGAAAAATTGCCTTTCGATGGATCAAAGGAGGAATGGGCCCGCCTAATGGATCCTTTTGTGGACGGGACTAAGTATCAGAAATGGAAGGAAGTCCTGCTGGAGATCCTTCAACAGACTTTGAACGCCCCTCTTATTCATCCCGAAGGTTCCTTTTGCTTGCGGGACATCGATCTTAAAAAAGTTTATCGCGAAATGGAATTTCTCTTTCCTTGCCCCGAGGGCTATATGAAAGGGGTGATCGATCTGATTTTTGAGCACCAGGGAAAATATTATATCGTCGACTGGAAAAGCAATTGGCTAGGTCCCGATAACACATACTATCAAAGACAAAACTTGGAGATAGCCATGGAACAGCACCACTACCATTTGCAAAGCCAGCTTTATCGAGATGCTCTTTCCCGTTATCTAAAGATCGTCGATAAAGATGCCCCTATCGGAGATGTCTTCTATCTATTTGTCCGTGGTCTTTCCAACGGTGGAGTCTATTCATGCTAGGGATTGCGACAAAGCTCTATTTGGAAAAGGAAAGAAGTCTGCCAGTCATTCAATCAAAGTGGCCTTTATTGGAAAAGCTGGAAACCCTAGGCTATTTCCACTACGTGGATTTGGCCCTGGCTGATAAATTCACAACCTCTGAAGTGACGGCTGCCTTCATCTGTTTTCTCTCATTAGCTAAACGGGGAGGCCACTTATGCATAAAACTGTCGGAAGATTCACTCATTCCTGCTCCGCTTGACCTCTATTGTAAACAAAACGCAGAGGACCCCATTCCACTTGACCAACTGCAGCAGCTCATTATCCAAGGGGCAAAGTCGCTCCCAGATGCTTTGGCCACTCGAGTCGATGAAAGTACTCGGGAGGTCCCCTCGACACTCCTATGCATTTCCGGCTCTCATTATTACTTCCAGAGATATTGGCTTTATGAAACGCAATTTCTGAGCTCCTTTCGCCGCCTATTGGGCGATAGGCCACAAATTGCCTTTTCCGATATGAGCGAAAAAACAACCAATCTTCTAATTCAGAAACGGGTTTTGCCCGAGCAAGCAGAGGCCATTCTCAAAGCTGCAGATGAATCCTTGACGATTATCTCCGGAGGCCCTGGAACTGGGAAGACATATACAGCAGGACAGCTGATCCGCATGGTTTGGGAATCGCTTCCCGAAACACAAAGAGACCAATACCAGATTGCGTTAGCGGCTCCGACAGGAAAGGCAGCAGCTAATTTGCAGGAGAGTCTGCTCCGAGCAGTGGGGAATCTTCCTCATTTTAAACCGATCGCCGCGAAAACCTTGCATTCGCTTTTAGGAATACGCGGAGATGGCACCAAGCGTGAGGATGCTCCAGAGATACTTCCCTATGATTTGGTGATTGTGGATGAATGTTCCATGGTCGATGTCCAGATGATGGTCCATCTCTTTTCCGCTGTGAAGCCAGCGTCTCGCCTCATCTTGTTAGGGGATAGGCATCAACTGCCCCCAGTGGAGGCTGGTTCGCTCTTTGCCGATATCATGAATTATTGCCCAGAACGATCTGTGGAATTGATCACTTGCATGCGAACTGAATCTGAAGCCATTGTCGACCTTGCTTCAGCAATTAACAAAGGACAAATCGAAGAAGTTAAAGGCCTTTTAGATAGGGCGGAAGGGGTTTCTCGGGTAGAACCTCCTTCAAAAGAGTCGCTCATGCAAAAGGCTCTCTTGGATGCTGTCCTTCCCCTTTATGCTTCTTTACAACACACGATTGATCATTCCCCTCAACAAGCTCTGCATTTGTTTCAAACCTTTCGCATTTTATCGCCTTTGCGCAAAGGCCCTTTTGGCGTTGATGAGCTCAATCCCCTCATTGTGCGCCATCTGATGAAACTCATGAAGCAGGCACCCTTTTTTGCAGCGCCGATCATGATTGCGAGCAATGATGCACAACTGGAACTTTTCAATGGAGAGTCCGGAGTGTTGATTCGCAAGTCGGGTTGGCAAGAGGGAGATCTCTTCTGTAGAGAAGGCGACTTTGCCCTTTTCTCCAACAAAGCCGATGAGGCCAATCCCGTACGAGTCATTCCTGCCCTTTTATTGGCGAAATATGAATATGCCTATTGCCTTTCAGTGCATAAAAGCCAGGGAAGCGAGTATGATCGCGTGCTTTTTTTGATGCCGCCAGGAACCGAATATTTTGGGAGGGAAGTCTTTTACACGGCAGCAACACGAGCCCGCAAATCCCTCGAAATCTGGGGAACGGTCGATACCATTGCTCTAACTTTACGGAAGCAATCGAGAAGGCTATCGGGAATTGTTTAATTATTTGGGGAAATTCGTTCCGAATTCATCCTGCATCCAGAGAATTACTTCTGCTTGACTATTTCTCTGGGCTGCCGTTTTCAAAGTGTATAGATAATAGGGACAGCCGTTAGCATAAGCCCACTGCAAAACTTCAAGATGTCCTTCACTTGCCGCAGCTTCACATGTCTCTTCATCCCATGGGCAGCCTCGAGCCCGAGCCCATTGCACTATTTCAAGGTGTCCAGCTCGAGCTGCCTTGCTGCAGGTCTTTTTGTTCCACGGACATCCATTGTACCTGGCCCACTGCAAAACTTCCAGATGGCCTCTGCTTGCAGCCCTGCTGCAAGTCCTTTTGTCCCATGGACATCCCATGTCGCGAGCCCATTTTAAAATTTCAAGGTGTCCTTCTCTAGCCGCAATCCTGCATGTCTTTTCGTCCCATGGGCATCCCTGATTCCGAGCCCAATACAAAGTCTCAAGATGTCCTCCGAATGCAGCATCTGTGCATGTATTGACTTTATCCCAATGGCAGCCTTTATCAAGTAACCATTGCATCAATTTACGGTCGCCACTGTAGATTGCAGAAGCCAATGTGAGACAACTAAATGGAAAATGGAGAGAGTCATGATACCACTGAACTAAAGTAAAAAATCCCCTTCTTGCTGCTGAGTTGATCGCATAACCGCATTCACTGTCACGTATAAATTTAGCACTGAATCCAGGTAGATTCGTTGAGAAAGGTTGTTTTTTCAATATCTGAAGATTCCTAAAACGTTTGCAAACAAAAGTAAGCGGTATCCGATGATCAATGTGTTTTTTAATCAATACATCGAGAATATCGGTAGGAAGCATTGAAAGTTGAGGTGGAAATTTCATGGGAGAGGGAGAAATTGTTGTAGGAGGCAAAGACGAAGAAGAATTAATATACATAAGAATCACCAGATAGTTTAATTTTAAAAGAAAATTATAGCATGTTATTTGATATAAATCAAGTGCAACATCTGTGCAACATCTGGCTATTGGTTTAACTTCGTGGCCCCCCTATTAATAAAGGACAAAGGACAGCAGCGACAAAAGGACAAGGACCAAGAGAGACAATTGCATAAGTCAGGTTCTGTCGATTTTCGGGTTCTTTTGAGCCGATTTTCCATTATTTTTGGGGGGGTAATATCAGCTTTCGTATATTACCCCCCCCAAAAATAATGGAAAATCGGCCAAAATAATCCCGAAAATCGACGAACCCTGACTTATGCAACTGTCTCAAGAGGACCAATATGACCTAGAGGACGAAGGGACGTAACTCTTTGTCCTTTTGTCGTTTAAGTCCTATTAGTCCTCTTGGTCCTTGTCCTTTTGTCCCTTCCGTCCTTCAGTATTTGACTTTCAAAGAAATTATGTTTATGGACCATCACTGGACCATCCACTCACAAAAAAAGACAACTTTATAACAAGTATTATTGCGAAGCGAGTCTATACCTTGTTGCATGTGTGTGCCCAGTTCTCTCAATAATGCCCTTTTCTAATAAGGCACTCAAGGCACGATGCAGTGTAGTTCGGGGTACTCCTAAAGTCTTTATAATCTCTTTTGTTGGAAGTTCGGGATGTGACTGGAAAAGAGCAAGAATCTGAGATTGTAAATCTTCAACTTCGGCATATTTTTGATATGGCGTAGGCCTTGATAAGATGCATTTTACGAAATCCCCTCCATCAATAACTTGAGGTGGGGGTAAGCGATATGCTCGATAGCTATCTAGCATTACGATAAAGCCAGAGCCTAGCTTTTCAATATATCCTGCTTCTCGAAATGCTTTGCAGATATTAGGATTTCGGATGTAGCTTCTTCCTGTTCGTAAATTATTCACATCGATCGGCCCAGGAAAAGAACCGGGGCTGAATATTTCAACCCGATCAGACCATATAGCTATCTTTGTAGGGGCTTGGATATGATAGTTTCGGTGCACTATTGCATTTAAAAGAGCTTCTCGAATGGCTTTTTTAGGAATTTCGAGTCTTTCCGATCGCTGAGCGTCTTCGATGTTAAAAGATTTCGTTAATCTACTGAGGACAAAGTCATACGTGGTATTAAACTGACTCAATAAATCGCCTTTAGCATCCACAGTAGCAAGTACATTTCTTCCTTCATTGCCTTGAAAGTGTGTGCAAATGCACATTGCTTCGGAAAAGAATTTTTGAGGGTCTTTTCCGAAGAGCAAAATACCAGCAGTTGTTGGGTAGTTGTGAGAGTGCTCAGTAACTAAGAGACCATATGACCGAAGAATTTCTATAGAAAACTCGAGTTCGCCATCATTTTTACGTTGTTGCAAGAACCGGGCAAACAATTTCTTATCCAAATCTTTGATCGTAGCGCGGTACACGGGTAAAGTTTCGAAATGGATCCCTGTTGTTTGCCATCTGAGTTCTTCGATTGTTTCAGGATTGGCTCGTATTGTATTTCTACCCACTCGGATATATGTGCCTTTCTCCATTCCTTCGGATCGCCGATAGTATGGCTTGTTCATTCCAGATGACACTTCAATTATAAGGAGATTTTTATCCTCAATTCTTTGGAGTGATACACGAGGAATGATTGATGGAAAACTCGCTTCATATATAGCTTTTTCTATCCATTCCAAGCATTCATCAATTTGTTTTTCCGATAGGCCGATGACAGTCCGGTCTTCCTCGACTCCAAGTACTAACTTTCCTCCATGATGATTACAAAATCCGATTATCGTTTTGATTATCTGATCATTCTTTGGAAGAAAACTTTTAAATTCAACGGTGGAGGATTCAGCTTCTTGGAATCGAATTTTTGCCATAAGGAACTCCATTTGGTTCAAACACTTTGCCCCATGGTACAAAATTGGAACAAATGGGGCAAATCTAAATCGCTATTTTCTTTGAATTTTGTTCCATTCAACCCTCATTGTTTCATATGGAACAAAGATGGCGTGGTTCGGATGCTCTTTTGAGCAGCCGCTATTTTTATCGCATCATTGATATTGCAGAATAAATAGGATAGAAAAAATGGGAAAAGGATGACAGAGGAGTATTTTTCATCTTCATAGCCTAAGGTTCCCTCTTTCATTTTGCGGTGAAGGCTTGTGCGTTCGACGCGTTCGGCAAAGTGGCACCTATCATTTTCAGTCATTGGGCAGGGGCCTTGATGGGGACAAGGGGCTAGGATATGTTCTTCCATGGAGATGAGGGTTGTCCGTGCTTTGCGGATCGTTTCAAAGCCTGCCATCGTTCCCGGTTCTATGAGGACGAGGACTTGTCCGACATGCTTCCATGATTGATTTTTACAGGAGGTTTTTTTCAGAATCTTTCTAGAGCAATTCGATTAAGAAAGACAAATGGAATGCTTTTTGAAGGATATTTCGCATGAGCCAATATCACTAGAAAAGGTCATCCAAGATTTAAAAGATTTTTTCGCAGAGATTCTTCCAGAAATTCCATGTTAGTGAATTTGTTAATTTTCTATGTTGGCGATAAGTAGAAATGTCCGGTACTTGAAATAAGTAGAAATGTCATCTTGACAGAAAAACTCCATCAAAATCTACGCAAAAAAATGGGGGCTGGAACCCCCAATCTAAAAAGCCATCTGTCACCCGTCGCCTTTCGGTCGAAGGTGGAGATGCCCTCTTCTTGGTAATTTAAATATACCACAATGTAAGTTATTATTCAATTTTCAGTATCCGAAATACTCTGCTTCAGAGATTTAAAAAAACCATCTAGAACTTTGAGCTTTGAGGGAGAAGGTGGGGGTGCCTTCTTCTTGGTCGGGGGAGGTTTGGAGGGGGCAGAGCCCCCTCCAAGTTAATAAACCAACCTTTAAAACGACTCCGGCCCTCCTGTTTTTTCCTCCTCTAGAAAAGACGGCTGCTCGGTAAAAAGTACCACCATCCAATCCTCCAGGCACAGTTCCTGTAATAATTGTCGTTGCCAAATCACGATATCCTTCGGATTGACATGGTATGTTGCTGAAAGGTAAGAAATCGACTCTCCCTTTATTGCCCTCAATGCTACTAAAGCCTTTATATCAGGATTTTTACAGTGGAAATATTTCATTGTCCACCCCTTCGTGAAGCGTGTAATATTGCTTCCTTATCGCTATGGCGCGTCCTTGTTGCTTCCAGGGGTGAAAATCGGGCACTGTTCTCTTCTTTTTCTCCTTTAAGAAAATATCTATTCCCTTTGAATTGACCTCTTTTCCGCACACTGTCTGCTGGGTGAGAATCTTAAACGGCAAATTCTCACCTTTGTGTTCAATATGCACCTCCCCATCTATTCCTTTAATAATCGTTACTTTTGCGCATCGTAGCCGCCACGATGGGTTTTTTAATACAATTTGATAGATTATATTATCGCATTGAACCTCTAGATTTTTACTTAACGTACCCTCCGTTTTGCGACTCAATATTTTCTTTAAGTCGTGTTCCCGAAGCAGCTCCCTATGCGCATCCTGCGGGGATTCGGCTCGAACTGCAAACTTGGCATTATATGCATCCCAGTAGACGTTATCTAAAAATTCATTCGCTTCGTCTATTGTGCTTATCCCTTCTAAACGCAGTTCCTTCACCAAACGATCTTGTTGAGTTTGATGGTTCCGCTCAACGCGTCCTTTCGCCTGTGGGCTACGAGCGCAAATTGTGCCTATATCCAGCTCTTTACATGCTCTACCAAACTGTATTATAAGTTCTTTTTTAAGGCACCCTGGTTTATTTATTCGAAATATCGAATGCCTATCAGAGTAAAAAGCCAAAGGCCTTCCATATTTTAGAAGGTACACTCTTGCGGTTATCATGTAGGCTATTGTGGTCTCGGATTTAAAAAATCTACCATATGTCTGCCCTGTTGCGTCGTCAACAAAGGTGATTAGAACACAAGGATCTCCTCTATCTTCAAACCAAGCGTGAGGCGATCCATCAATTTGTACGAGTTCACCGCGACGGGCTCTGCGCTTACGTTGCTGATGAACAACAGGGCGCTTTTTTCTATGAGCATCCCAAACACCGTTTAGGATCATTAACTTTCTTGTCGTTCCGACAGAAACTTTAATTCCATGGCGTTCCGCTAGTTTTTCACACATATATGTAGGTCCAAAACCCACGTATAATTCTATCGTAACCAGCTCTGAAATGTGCGCCTTGAGCCCAGCTGGTAATTGATTGTTACTTGGTTTTCCGCGCTGCTGTGATACCAGCGAAAGTATCCCAGACTTGCGGAATTTGGCATAAAGTCTTCGAACATGTCGGGTAGATAACCCGAGCAGTTCTGCTGCCTTTGTTAGCGTCATTTTTTTTTGACTTATCTTCAAGAAGACATCACCTCTTGAAATTTCAGGTTGTGTCATATAGACCTCCCTCATGCTAACCCTCCTTTTTGGTTATTGGGTTAGCTATCAATAGTAAAAGATATTTTTATTGAAAAGAGGGACCGGACATTTCTACTTGTCAGAAACCGGACATTTTTAAATGTCGCCTACATTTGTTAATTTTCTATTTACAAAAATTTTGAATTTATGGTATAATTTTTTTTGATTGAATAATCATGGATCTCAAAGGTTCTAGTCGCTAAAATGAGATTTTAATCCATGGCACCATTGTTAATAAAAAGGAGAATAAATGGATAGTTCTATTAGAAGTAATTTAAGTCCTGGCATCTGGGGGAGTAATAGTTTATTGCAACTTAAAGCATTGCTTCCAAAAAGAGAAGCCGACTTGTCGAGATTGAAAGAGGATCAAAAAAAAGAGCTTAAAGAGAAAATCTCCCAAATTTTAACCCAAGACTTTGCAAGTCTTTATCAGGTTAATGAATCTAGCAATCTCAGGAAAATCTATACAAAAGCGGTGAAAGCAGAAAAGATGGGTTTGCTTTCTGAACCTATTAAAATTCTATTACCCTATATTGCTACCGTTGTTGCTCAAAAAGCTCCTCAGGATCTTAAGCTAGAGACGAAAAATGGCACCCTGCTAGTGAATAGCGACCTATTCATGAAAAGAAGCAAAGTTGTAAAGAGAATGCTCCAATCTAGTTTTAAGGAAGTCAGGGAAAAAACTGTAGATTGGACACGCTATTCAAAAGAAACTGTTAATTTTTTGGTTGTTAACCTACTAGCTCCTTCAGCCCTTCCCTTCCTTCTCCCTGCCGATAATAACTTCGTATTTGAACTCATCGACTTAGCAAAAAGACATGATTTTAGAGAATTCAACAGCAAACTTGGACCAGCGGTGACAAACTTTATAGATCAGCATCCCGAAATAGTCTTAGAAAATATCGAAGCTTGGATGAACCTGTTAGTACCCTTAGCAAAAGGAGAGGAGGAGGATCCACACGCGCTAAAGTGGCTAGCAGATATGACTCCACATTTACTCAAGGCTATGGATATCCCCTTTACTCCCTCTACGATTCCTGGAAAATTTGAAATACCCATAGCACAGAGCAACGCTTTTTTCAATGAAAAGACAAGAGGCTTCTTACAAGTGCTGCCTGTCTTATTGGAGATCAAAGGAAAAGAAGATGTTCAACATTTCCAGAGATCATGCCAAACAGAAATGGTAGAAGGTCCTTTGTCCATCACGGTTTTACCAAAAACGAGTCTAACAGAAAGGGATAGAGCCATCATTTCAGACATAGAGAAAAAGTGTTCCATAAAAGTAAGCGTTGAAAAATTGCCGATTCCTGCAGATGCAACGATCTTCGGACAAGAGCAGTGGGAGACGCACTTTGGACCAATAGGAGAAGCTCCGCCCCTCCCTGTTAACATAGTTGAAATACTGAACAGCCCCTGTCCTTTTAATCCGGGAAAAATGGTCAAAGATACCCACATGCTCGTGCTCATTCCCAAAACCGTCAGTGGGAATCCCTTAAATATGATTCATCTTAAGAAACTTGTGGAAAATCCTAAGGGAGGCCATAAAACAACTTATGAGTCTGTATATCAGCCTATTTTGACTGAACATGGGACCAAACCAGCAGAAGGTTCCTATTGGGTATTAATGACAAAGGATGTCATACCCGAAAGTAGGGCGAAAAGCTATGCACAGCAACAAGCCCTTGTGGGAGCAAAGCCTGGTTACGAAGTTCCCGATCTTTTATCAGCTATAGTAGGTATGCTGACACACTATGTGCATACAGGGACTTGTTTGTTTTCAAGAGAGCCTTGGACTTATACCCGTTGTAAGGAACAAGTGGGAGGCCTTCAAACAGTTGTTGGGGGCTTGTCGCCTGGCGGCCTCAGCATCCATCGACTACCACAGCTTCGACTACGCTACGATTCGGGGTTGCCTGCCTGCGGAAGTTCTTTTAGGTCATTGGTTCTTGGTTCATTGGTACTTGAAAAAGGTCCTTGGTTCATTGGTTATTGGTCCTTGGTTTCAAGAAGGCTTTGAAATCCAAAAAGTGGGCATTTTTGCAGTGAAGAAAGAAGGGTGGATGGGAAGGCAGCCATTCCTGCTTTAGCGGGAATGGCTGCCGGTTATTTTGACAATCGTTTATCCCCTATTGCAAGCTTCGCACCCAGTAGGCATTTTTAACTGCTTGAGACAGAATATGTTGATTGGCATGGGATAGGATGCCAATGTAAGATTGTATTTTATAGTCCAGATCTATAGCGTTTATTTTTCCATCCAGGTAGCATTTGTACGCTTCTTTTAATCGTTTTTTCATTCGCTGTTTTGTGCGTGTGCGTAGCAAGGTATATTTAGAGAACAAGACGTAGCCTACAAAATCAATTCCTTGAGACAGTTTTCGGATAGTCACTTTTTTAGGGTGAAGCTCTAGTTTGAGATACATGGCAAGGAATTCTTGAATTGAAGCGATTAAAGATTGTAGATGCTGCTTATCATTGGATAAGATGATAAAGTCGTCGCAGTAGCGCAGATAATAGCGTTCACGCAGCTTCTGTTTAACGAAATCGTCCAGCTCATGAAGGTAAATATTGGCAAAGAGTTGTGAAGTTACATTACCCAGTGGAGTTCCAATAGGGTCTGCTGGCCATTCATTGGTCCTGTAACTATCAATAATCGTATCGATCATTTTTAGGGCTTTGACATCTTTTACTTTTTTCCTGATAAGGGTTTTGAGTATTTCATGGTTGATTGTATCGAAAAAGCGTTTGATATCCATTTTGAGAGCATAGCAGGGGCGATTTCCATTAGCGCTGATTTGCCTTATCATGCGGCGCAGGACTCGGATTCCGAAATGGGTTCCCTTTCCAATACGGCTTGAGAGGGAATGGAAGATGAATATTTTGTCAAAAAGGGGATTCAACACAGCATATACTATATGATGGACGAGTCGATCTCTGACCGATGCCTTGCTGATGTAGCGTTGTTTGGGATCTGTAATATAAAAATGATCATAAGAAGAGTGCTGGTATTGAAGCGTGATGATAGCGTTTTGCAGCTGAAAGAGATTGTCTTCTAAATTTCTCTCAAAGCATAGAACGTCTTTTCTTTTATGTTTTCCACGCTTAAACTGATCCCAGCATTGAAAAATGTGAATCAAAGAGGTCATTTTTTCAAACAGATTAGGGTCTAATTTCATGACACAGACACGTTCCGTTTTAGATACCCCAATTTTTCATAAAATCTATGAACTTTATAAACTGCTTCATAGCTTTCATAGCCTTATTCCAAAGACTGAACGTTATACGCTCTGGCAGAGATGTGAGAATACCACACTGATGCTTTTAGAAGCTGTTATTGAAGTGGGTCATCAACAAGGAGAAGAGCGACAGCGCTCTCTTTATATGATCAGCGACAAATTGGATTTGCTGAAAGTATTGATTAGATTGGCTAAGGATATTCATGTCATTGATCAGAAAAAATACCTTGCGATCCAGACAGTTATTCAGGAAATTGGGAAAATGGTCGGGGGGTGGCTCAAGTCCGTTTCCCACTAAGCCTAGCGACTTAGTGGGAAAAATATCACAGGATTTCCGCAGGCAGGCAACCCCGATTTTAGTGTTGTCGAAGTTGTTGTTGTTGATGTTGAGGCCGCCAGGCGACAAGCCCCCAACAACCGCGAAGGCCTGTACCAATGCCCTTCCGCTTCACCAGAGACAGAAAAAATAAACTATCCCCATCTCTTGAATTTTATCTGGAGACCAGAGCTTCTGCTCCTTCTCACTGGACATCGGTACGAAGTTCTGTCTTGATATTCTCTTCCATGATCCATAAACCATTGGTATTCCGACATCCGCTCATGCGAGCAAACGAACTGCTTTGGGTGGGTAACTGACCTGCAACTACCCAACATTACCAAAACAGGCAACAGGATCTCATTTATTTCAAAAAAAAGCAATTCCTAAAGGACAAAAAAGACGAAAAGACAAGGATTTGGGTGCTATTTCCGCCTGGATTTCTGCTCAAAACTGACATTTGTCGATTTCGCGCAAGATGAATTAAGGAATCATTCTGCGTAAAATCGACAAATGTCAGTTTTGAGCAGAAGTGATTGACCAAAATATCCTGCACATCTTAATATAGTAGATATGAAATCATTCATTGGACGAGATAGCGAACTTCGGAGTTTGGAGGACTTAGCAAGATCCGGCCGATCCTGCATTGCCGTTATTAAAGGACGTCGCCGAATAGGAAAAAGCCGGTTGGTTGAAGAGTTTGGTAAAGGAAAGCAGTTTGTATCTTTTAGTGGTTTGGCTCCTGTTAAAGGGGTCACAGCTCAAGATCAGCGCGATGCCTTTGCACGACAATTAACTTCTCTATTTCATCTTCCTCCCCTGACATTTACTGACTGGAGTGATGCTTTTGCATTCCTCACTCGATATCTCACAAATGAGACAACAGTGCTGCTATTTGATGAGATCTCCTGGATGGGATCAAAAGATCCCACATTTCTTTCGAAAATGAAGGTATGGTGGGATCTCGTCTTACAGAATTATCCTTCTGTGATTCTCATTTTGTGCGGTTCAATTTCGACCTGGATTGATAAAAATATCATCAACAGTACAGCTTTTTTTGGACGTGTATCTCTCTATCTGGAACTCAGGGAATTATCCATCCCGCAAAGTAGAGAGTTTTTAAAAGTACAAGGTTTTAAGGGGTCTGAGATTGATTTTTTTAAGATTCTAAGCGTTACCGGTGGAATCCCTTGGTATTTAGAGCAAATACAATCCTTTCAAAGTGCCGATGAAAATATTAAGCGCTTATGCTTTGAAAAAAATGGTCTTCTGATTCATGAATTCGAGCGCATTTTTAATGATCTCTTCAGTTCGCGAGGAGAGATCTATAAGAAGATCATAAAAGCTTTGAGTAGAGGCATGAAGGATCTCAAAGCCTTACGACAGGAAACGGGCTATTCTTCAAGTGGGACTTTAAGCAAACATTTGAAGGCACTCGAAATTTGCGGATTCATCACTAAGCATCCCGACTGGTCCTTCAAAACCGGAAAAACAGGAAAGGCTACTCTGTTTCGTCTTTCCGATAATTATCTTCGTTTTTATATGCATTATATGGAGCCCAATCTCTCTAAGATTGAGCAGGGATCTTTTTTAGATATTCCTCTTTCCAGTTTGCCCGGATGGGAACCCATGCTTGGATTTCAGCTTGAAAATCTTTTGCTGAAAAACAGACCATTGATTTACCAAGCTCTTGGAATTCAACCACAAGATATTGTCATCGATAATCCTTATATACAAAAAGCATCGGGACGGAAACGCGGATGCCAGATCGATTACCTCATCCAAACCTATTCGAATACGCTTTATGTTTGTGAGATTAAAATGCGCCGGAAAGAATTAGGCCTTGAAGTTATTGAGGATATAAAATCAAAAATCAACGCGCTTTCGCTGCCAAAAGGATTTGGAGTCTCACCGGTACTCCTCCATTTAGGACCTGTTTCGGATGCTCTTTTGAGCAGCCGCTATTTCTATCGCATCATTGATATTTCCGATTTATAATAAGACTTCATTTGGTTAAACACTTTGCCCCATGGTTCAAAATTGGAACAAATGGGGCAAATCTAAATCGTTATTTTCTCTGAGTTAATTCAACTCATCGCCCCAAGAGGCTTTGCGTGCAGCTTTGTAGAGGGCGCCATCACGCTTTGATAGGGTGGTCTTTTGTAGGCCATCAGGAGTGCAGAGGGTGAGGTCGAGGTGGCCCGAATGCTTTTGGGGATGGCGCAGGATGCGCGATCGGCAATGGGGGTAGGGAGCCTTTGTGATGATTACATAGGAGTACTTTTCATCTTCATAGCCTAAGGTTCCCTCTTTCATTTTGCGGTGAAGGCTTGTGCGTTCGACGCGCTCGGCAAAATGGCACCAATCATTTTCAGCCATGGGACAGGGGCCTTGATGGGGACATGGGGCAAGGATGTATCCTCCCAAGGAGATGAGGGTTGTGCGTGCATTGCGAATCGTTTCAAAGCCCGCCATAGTTCCGGGTTCAATCAGGACAAGGGCTTGTCCGACATGCTTCCAGGCTTCTTGTAGGAGAGAATTTTGGGTTTCTGGAGGGAGTTCCCCCAAAGCATAGGAAGCGATGGCGAGATCAAATGTTTGGTCTAGTTTTAGGGTTTGCAAATCTACTTGTTGCCATTTCATACTCGGTAGTAAAGGATTGCTTTGCATCAGGCGCTGCGCGATTTGAATAAGGGCCGGATCTTGCTCTAAGAGGAGGGCTTGTTCCAGTTCATTGAATAGGTCTTTGGCTGCCCAAAGCGCAGTTCCAGGGCCTGATCCCAGGTCTAAGAGGCTATAGAAGGGAATCTCGACCATTCTTGATCGCACTTCTGATAGGACGCGCCTGGCTACAGCGTAGGTGGCAGGGAGGCGTGCGGCTAGGTAGGCAGTCCGATGAAGATCGCTAGTCATAAAGGGTTGTGAGCCCTTTGTCCGTTCGCGATAGCGCTTGGAGAGCTCTTCGCAGGCTGCTGTTAGCTGTTCATGGGAATAGCGCTTTGTCTCAGCTTCTATCGCTTGTTTGAGGGAATCAGGTAGCATTTTACTGTGTCGTCGCCATTTTTTCGTAGGTCTTGGGATTGGTTTTGGAGACACTAAAATCAAAGAGATTGGGATCATAATTGGCGATCCGATGCTTCATGAAGCTATCGAATTCAGCCGTTGCCTCCTCATTGTCAGCTCCCCTGAGAAGGGCTTGATAAATCTGGTACCGCTTTTCTTCCACATCCTTGACGATGCCCTCATCGCCGAGAATGGCGAGCAAAAGGGTGTGATGGGCTAGATAGACGCGGATCTTTTTCTTTGTGTTCAGGGTGATAAAATCGAGCAGGGAAATATAACCCTCATCGGCCTGGGATTCATCGAGATCGGGAACTTCATTTTCTGCATTTGCAATTTCTTCCTCGACTCTATCTTCGAAGGGGATAAAAGCTCTCTTGGTCGTTTTTAGAACTGGCTGAGTCGGTATGAGGTTTCCTTTGAGCATTTTATAGAAGCTTTGATTGAGAAGGATATCGACTAAATCTAGATTAGCCAAATCGCTTGCTTTGTTGGGCTTCTTATCCTCGGGAAGGGCATCGACTGCTTTCTCAATGGCTGCGAAGATATCTTCCAGCAGGTGATGGTTTTTTTCGAGTGCTTGTTTGAAGAAGAGTTGGTCTCCATAGAGAAGGTAGATCAGCTTTTTGCTCCAGTTCACCATATTTTCATAGAGATTGGGGTTTTGATCGCGCTCCTCCTTTTTGACGATCACCTGCCAATTCAATCGGGGTGTAGACTCATTTTTTGGCTTGGGATTACTGCCGTTTCTTGATGAGATATGGGTTTTATCGTAAAGGTTCTGAGCCTGCTGGCTTATATGCTTGCGTTCGATATGGGCCATATAGGTTTGAAATTGCGCCTGGAGGCTGGACAATTGGCGATGGCTATCGATTTTAGCATAGGTGAGAAGAGCCAAAAGCATGATCATCGTGAGGACGTATAATAAAATATTCATGTCTTACCTGTCATAAATGATAATCATATCCGTATTGTCCAATGGGAAAATGAAGGGATAGGGCTTCTCATCCCCCACCTTCTGGATGAGGACCTTGACGATTGCGGGCAGCTTTTTATATTCGGCTTTCCATTCTTTATGCCAGTCATTTTTTGGATCGATGATCACTTTTTCTACATCCTTTTGCTGCCCTTTCGTCGGGGGCACATAGAATTCGAAAGCGATGCTTTCCACATTCTCCATGAGAATCTCTTTTTTCATGGGAGGGGCTTTCTGGGGCTCCCAACGCTTGATTGAAGGCCAGGTCGCAAGGGTAAAGTTGCCATTCTGGTCGAGAAAAAGCCTACCTAAAACATGGTTTGCAAAATGGCTATTCAAGACGATGCCTTCGTCGAAAGTGAAGACGAGGCTTGGAGAGCCGCTCTTGAGGAGGCCATTGGCATCGGAGCTGGTAAAAAAAGCAAAATCTTTCTTCTTATCGCTTGAGGAAACGGCTTTGGGGAGGATGTGGGACAGGCGATTTTCGACATAGGAGAGCTGGAAACTCGCGAGCTGGGCTTTCTCTTGAGACCGATTCAGTCCATCGATATCTTGGTAGAAATAGGTAAGCGCCATGAAAATCACCATCGTCAAAGCCATGGCGATGAGAACTTCAATCAAAGTCATGTGTTGCGTACGTCGAATCATTGATATCCTCATTAGCCTTGCGTCACCAGATGCGATAAATCGCGTTTCACAAAAATATCAAACTCAACCTGGATGTGATTTTTGTTCAGGGACATTTCCTCCAGTGTCGTGAATTGGTCCTGCGGTACAAACAGAATCCGAACGTGCAGGAGATTGGCAGTGATTGGAGGGTTCTCATTTTTATTTGGTTTGCTCTTGATGATTTTGAATTGGTAGCCGCCCTTGTAGGGGAAGGGAGAAGATCGGATGGGAAGCTGCGCGGTATCGACAGCAAAAAACTGCTCGTTTTCGATCAGATTCCAGTGGATCTCATTTGTATATAAGCGCTCGAGGATCTGGGCCGTGAGGATATTGATGGTGTGGTCCAGTTCGATTTTGCGGGTAAAATCCTTTTGAGACTTGAGTATGAGGGCATGGGGATAGAGCAGGGGAATAATGCAGAAGGCGATCAGCACAAAGGCAATCAAGACTTCGAGTAAGAGGTAGGGCCTTTTACGGAATTTGTGGGGTTTGTGGAGTTTGTGCATTGTTTAGGGGTCCTAAGTCTTGTATTTCTTGCATGGCATAAAGGGTCAGCCGCTCGTTAAAGCCAGAGCTGTTTTCAGGGAGTATTCCTTCCTCATCGCGAGGATTAGGGCTGCTTTTCAAAGGACGAGGGTAGCCCGCCATGTAGACGAAGCGCTGCAAAGCTCCTTTATCACTTTCCGATTTCGAGGTTGATAAACGGAGGATGCCAGAACTCATGACGGTTCCCCCTGAAAAGAATTTCATATCGACCTTGCCCATCGTGACGTTATCTTTCAGGTCGTCCCTAAAATCGACATATTGGATCGTTTTGAGCTCTTTGGGCCGTTGGATTTCCCTTTTCCAATGCTTGCCGAGGGGGGTATCGCATTCTATCCACATGAAGATGGGTTTATTTTCACTTTCCTGAAAGAAGATGAGATGCACATCGGTTCTGAGAACAAGCATCAAATCTTGAGCTAACCGCATCTTATCTAAAACCACCCCCACTTCCGTTTTGAAACGCTGATCTCGAAGCGCACCCGTGATGTTGATTCCAATTACGCTTGTCGTTACAGCTAAAATCGACAAAACAATCAGGATCTCAATGAGTGTGAAAAACCTTCTTTGCAGCTTAGAATTATTTATCATCGCCAAATAGCGTTTTAGTCGATCGCTTGTAGTTGTTGTAGGCGTCGGATTCTATTTGAATCATTCCATTGGGAGCTGAGACTCTGAAGTCATAACCCCACCCATCTTGTATGAGGGCTGTTGGATTTTTTACTTGCGGGGATTCAGCAATAATCTGGCGCCATTCCGATTCAATATTGTCCAGAAGTCTAGGATTTTCCGCGATGCTCATGCTGAGGAAAGATTCCAGTTTTTCCATGGCAATTTTTGTTTTGAAGGCTTTTCCTTCATTCAAGCTTCCCTGGTATTTATAAGCCAGGACGCCGATGAGCGATCCGATTAAGATCATCACAATCATTAATTCGATCAAGGTGAAATATCTTTTTTTCTTTTTCATCTTATTCTGCATATGATCTCCTAATTGATTTAAATCATAAGTATAGAGAAAAATAAACTTAATTACAATGACAATGAATTAATATCTGTCAGAGGTAATAATACCGCAAGCAGCACAAACAAAATGACGGTTCCCATAATGATAAGAATGGCCGGCTGGGAGATGGCCATCAAGCGGCTTATGGTTTTTTCAATTTCTTCTTCATACATTTCGGCGATTTTATTCAGCATAAGCGTCGTATTTCCCGATTCTTCCCCTACAGCCAACATGCGGGGCACGAGATGGGGTATATATTTTGATTTCATCAATTCATGGCTTAGGCTGCTGCCTTCAATGATTTTGGATTCGGCGCGCTTCATTTCTTCTTCCAGCACCACATTGCGCATGACTTCTCGCGAGATGCGCATCGAATCGATAACGGTTAGACCGCCTTGCTGGAGGGTGCCCATCGTGCGCGAAAAGCGGGCAAGGGAAGTCTGGATGGTGAGTGTTCTGATGAGGGGCACTTTCAGAAAATTGCGCTCCATCCAGAGTTTGCCTGCAGGCGATTTCAGCTTCCATATAAGGGTGCCTACAGAGCCAATCACAAGGGGAAGATAGAGCCACCAGTAGTCGCGGAAGATGTGGCTGAAGTTGAGGACCATCTGGGTAAATCCATTCAACTGGCGCCCTTCGAAGATCCCTTCAATCGAGGGGACGACGAAGCCGAGGAGGACGGAGATAGTCAACAGGGAGAAGGAGGCCAAGATGCCAGGATAGATCATTGCCGTTGTGATTTGCTTCTTCAGTTTGTTTTGTTTTGTGAGCAGCTGGGCGAGTTTTTCTAAAACGATATCCACCGCCCCCACCGATTCTCCAGCTGTGATCATAGCCCGGTAGAGTTTATCAAAACTGTCAGGGAAGCTGGACATGGATTGAGATAAGGAAGCGCCCCCTTTGATCTGTTCGCAGAGGCTTAGGATGATGCGATGGTAGTTTTCTCCGCGCGCTTGCTCTTCAAGGGCGACGAGGCTTTCATATAAGGGGACTCCAGCGTTGAGCAACAAGGAGAGCTGCAAGGTAAACGCCATCAGGCTATCGCCGCGAAGGTTTTGCTTTGTTGAGACTTTAGATTTGACTTCAATTTTCGTGACCATGGAGCCCTGTTCGCGCAGGATGCTTTTGGCTTCGCGTTCCGTTTGGGCTTCGATGTATCCCGATTGTTTTTTGCCATTCAAATCGAGAGCTTGATAGTGGTACATCGGCATTACTCTTCCAATCCTTTGCTTGCTCTTAAGACTTCCGCAATGGTCGTCACCCCTTGCCGCACCAGTTCAGCTCCATGCTCTAGAAGACTGTGCATGCCCGTGTCCAGGGCCAATTGGCGCATCTGGACTGCATCCGCACTTTTGACGATCTGTTTTTTCAATTCGTTATTGACGGCCATAAGCTCATAGAGGCCATGGCGTCCTTTATATCCCGTCTCATAGCAGTTGTTGCAGCCTCTGCCATGGTAGAGATGGCCATGGATGAGGTCTTTGGAATTGAGGCCTAGGTTGCTGAGTTCTCGATCTGTCGGATGGTAGGGCTCTTTGCAGTGGGTACAGATTATGCGGACGAGGCGCTGGGCCATCACGCCGACGATGCAGGATGAAAGGAGAAAGGGTTCTATACCCATATCGACGAGGCGGGTAATGGCTGAAGGGGCATCGTTGGTGTGAAGGGTGCTGAGGACCAAGTGACCCGTCAAGGAAGCCTGGATGGCGATTTCAGCGGTTTCGGCATCGCGGATCTCGCCGATCATGATAATATCGGGGTCTTGGCGCAGGATATGGCGCAATCCTGTGGCAAAGTCGAGCTTGATTTTGGGGTGTACGCCGATTTGTGCAATGCCTTTCAGGTTATATTCCACGGGATCTTCGATGGTCATGATATTCGTTTCATCATTATACATCTCGCAAATGGCGCTGTAGAGGGTGGTGGTCTTACCGCTACCTGTAGGGCCTGTCACCAAGATGATGCCTTCGGGCAAGTCGATGAGCTTTTTGAATTTCTCATAGACGCTTTGGGGCATTCCCAACTTGTCCAACCCTAGGATCACATTGCCTTTATCCAGGATGCGCAAGACGATGCGCTCTCCTCCGGAAACGGGCACAGTGCTGACGCGAAAATCGATTTCGCGCCTTCCCATTTTGAGCTTAATCCTGCCATCTTGTGGGAGGCGGTGCTCGGCGATGTCCATTTTTGCCATGACTTTGATTCTGGTGAGAAGCTGGGCCTGGTAATCTTGCGCAGGGGAATGGCGGTTTTGCAGGACGCCGTCAATGCGATAGCGGACCCTAAGGCCGCTTTCAAAAGGTTCGAAATGGATATCGGAAGCGCCTTGTTGAATGGCTTCAGATAGGATTAAGTTGAGCAGTTTAATGATCGGCGCTTGCTGGTAGCGGTCGTCTAGCAGGTCATACACTTCGACATCGCCTTCGGTTCCCCTATCCCCGGATTGGGTCAGGTCTGCGATGAGCTGCGAGGCAGCTCCATTGTCTTGGTTATAGCATTCGTTGATGGCCATGATGATGGCATCTTTGGGGCTGTAAGCCGCTTTGATCGTTTTATCAAAGATTAACCGCAGCTCTTCGAGCGGTTGAAGTTCGAGCGGGTCGGCTACGGCCACCAAAAGAATTCCCTGTTCATCTTGGATAGGAAGGACCAGGTTTTTCTTAGCAAAGGCGTAAGAGACTTTCTTGTAGTACTCTTTTGGAAGCCGATACGTCGAAAGATCCATGTAGATAGGCATCCCAAACTGTTGGGCCAAGGATTTATTCACATCCTCCCCGGATAGCAGGCCTTGGCGCACCAGTTCGGTGCCAATATTCTCTTTTCGCGCTTCTTGCGCTTTATTCTCTTCCATCATAGTCACATTCCCATTGCAAAGGATAAGCGATGCGATCGGGTTCTCTGCCAAACAAGATTTTGATGCTGTTTCGCATGAGGCGTGTTCGTTCACATTCGCGTGCCTCCTGGAGCTCTGCAAGGAAAGAGGGGATGTCGCCTGGCCTGCGTGTTGCCTCGATCAATTTAAGGTGTTCCAGCTCTTCAGCTGGGTCTTGGACAATTTTTGGAGTGATGATGATAAACATCTCCGTGCTTCTGTCGATAAGGCGTGTCTGGCTAAAGAGCTTGCCCAAACCAGGTAGATCGCCCAAGAAGGGAATAGATTCTGACCTATCGTCAATTTCTTTGCGGCGCAATCCGCCTATGATGACGGATTGTCCATCGGGGAGGTTTACGATATTGTTAATGATGCGGCGGGTGACGTCTGGACGGTCCTCGACAGCTTGGATGTTGCGATCGATTGTTTCGAAGGCAATAGCGCTTTCGAGGGTAATGTAGTCAGGAGTCGTGTTGTAGGCTGCTGCATCATCATCTTCTTCCCGCACGTGGATGATCGGATTGACTTCGATTTTGATCCCGTAACGGGCCCTTTGGTAGGCCGCTTTGGGCAGTATGCCGCCGTTTGTGGGCAGCTCTAAAATACCGGTGTTGACCGAAATTTCATCTTCGATCGAAATCAAGGCTGGGGTCTGGTTGAGCGTCAATATGGAGGGGCTTGCATTGATCTGGATATCCTCTTGCGAGAGCAAGAATTTGTAAATGAGGTCAAAGGCCGGAATGCCGCTGCAGGTTTTTGCCCGGCTCAAGAAGAATTGTGTCACCCCAAACGCTTCCGGCCGTTTGTGCGTATCATTGAAAACGAGGCTTGTATCATTTTTGTTTCTGGCGGCATCGCCGAGGCGCAGCAAATTAAGTCCAAAGATGTCGTCGTTGTCGACCCTTTTCTCGAAAAGAAGAACCTCAATCTGAACCATCTTCTTAGGAACATCCAATTTTTTCAGAAGCTCCTTCAATTTCGGCAAGATATCGGCTTCCACAACCATGACGATGGAAGAAGTCTTCGGATCGACAATAAAATTGTCGCGGTTCGCATTCGGATCCCGGATAGGCATAATTTCGTCCGGATTGGGATTGACGACCCGCCTCTCATCGAGGTAAAAACCATTGTCATAGAAGTTGATAGGGGGCGGCGGCGGAGGCAACAGCGGAACTGGCGGGGGCGGCCCCGGGGCATTCGCTTGCTGTCTCGCTAAATCTACTGAGACCTTGCTTTGGGCATTTTCCGCGATAATCCTGTCAGAAGGCATTTCTTCTTCTGGACCTGCGCCCGTCTCAACCATGAGGTAGTAGATTTTTTCCAAGACATTCGCCAGCTCTTCCGGATCGGAATTCTTGACGGTGTACCTAAAGATCGTTCTTTGGCGAGCCCCTCCGACTTGAGCTTCGACATCCTGGATGATCTGTTCCGCTTTTTTAATCTCTTCTTTAGTCCCGACTAAAAAGATCGCCTTAGAAATGTGCCCTAAGGTAATCACCCGCAGCCCATTGCCTTCGGCCCCCGTTTGCGTCAGATCCACTTGGGGTTCGCCGCGCATCATAGGAGGACCCCTTGGCCTTTCAAAGCGCCCTCTAGGCGGCGGAGCCGGCGGGGCATTTTGCTCCATTTGCGCCGCATTTTCGGAGAGCTGATCGAAGATGGTGGCCAGGATCTTGCTCATCTCAACAGGATTGACGCGCAGGAGCGGAATGGCTTTATATTCTTTGTCGCCGCGGTTAGTCGAGACAAAGTCGTAAAGCTTGAGCAGTTCCTGCACTTCGGCTGCGGACGCGATCAGGAGAATATCCCTTCCGACTACTTGCAGGACGGTACTATTTGGATTGGCAAATTTCTCTAAAAAGAGCCACACGCGGCGCACATCTGATGGCTCGGGAGTCAAAACAAAGCAAATGCGGGCTTCGTTTGGATAAATTTCCAGATCTTCCCTCTTATTGGTGATGAGGCGGATCGTCGATTTGTCTTGCTTGATCAAATACAATTGGCGCAAATAGGGGTTCAGCTGTTTGAATCCGACGCCATTTTGGGCCAGGATGAGTTCCAGCATTTCGTTCCACGAGGAACGGGGGATGGGGAGATTCGAGTCGACGCTCAGTTTGATTTGGGATATTTCCGGAGTGAACAAATAGACAAAGTCTTGGGAGCCATAGTCCATGATGAGCTGGCCTAAAGTCGTATCAGGCTGATGCCACAGGGCATATTCTTCGCGAATATTGCCTGCCGTGACCATATCGACCCAGGTTTTTTCGAGTTTTTGAATGTTATCCTTGATAGAATTGATTCGGCGGAGAAGATCACTATATGAGCTTTCTGGGGCTCTTTCTTCAAATAAGGAGAGAACTCTCGCATATTCTTGCTTAAGGGCATCCTGATATTCTTTGAGTTCTCGGTTGAGCTGGACGAGGAAATTCTGCATTTCAGGGGTGAGGTCGCTGCTTACCTGCGTAGAACCTGCTTTTTTTTCGGCGATGGTTTGGCTTTGCAGGCGGAACCCTACAAAAATAGTGGCTATTAAAATAAGAATTATAAATCGGTGCGTCACGTGATTTTTTCCATCATTATAGTGTTGCTAATCCATCTCATCTTCTTTTTGGGCGCGGATCGCTTCGCGCGAAGCGCGCAGTTTATAGGCGGCGCTTTCATTGACCACATCTTCATCCTCTTCCGACTCTATTTCGGCTTTGGGCCCATTTGCAGGAGGGCCTCCAGCTTGCTGTACGGCCATTTCAATCGTTTGCATTTCGGTCCGCGTCGAATTAAACATCGTCCCAACCAGCACCTGTTTGTCTTCCCGCCGCTCTATTCCGTCAAAGACAAACAAAGAGCCGGTCACTTTGCGGTCGACATAGGCATCAATATCTTCCGGAGTCTCCAATTTAATCCAGCCTTTTTCCAGGAGCAAGAGCCAATCTTTGGGGCTGATGATCATTCTTTCATTGTTTATTTCAAACACAAACTGCGACCGCGTCCGAGCCCCCAAAAATTTGAACGCCTGCTGCATGTTTTGCGGCGTCCAGTTTTCCGTTGATTTTAACAGATTCAGGGAGATTTTTGCTCGCCCGTCGACATCCCAAAGTTCCATATTCATCAACCGATCATCAATTTTTTTGATGAGAAGGAGCGGTTTTCCTAGAGTATCTAAACCTGGCTGTGCTTCTCTCCAGCGGTTTTTTTCCATGTCCCAGATTAAGCTATCGCCCAAGGCCGCAAACACTGAATAGACCTCCTCGGCTTCGCCGAAGTCGAGGCGATGCTTTCCGGCAATATGTTGAAATTCTTCACCGCCATGCCTTTCCAAAAACCGATCGACCCCATACCACTTGGCTCGTTGCCGGGCAAGTAAGCTGCCGTCGACGCGCCACTTTCCTATTTCCCATGGGGTTCCGCCAAAGCGGGTAAATTCTTTTTCCGGTAAGAAAAATTGAGCGTAAGCTGTAGGCTCTGAGATGACTTCCCCGGTTTCGCATCTGAGGTAGACCCTGATTTCCGCCTCATTTCCCGGCAATTCAGCGACAATCCACAAGGGAGTTTCCCTATTTTCAGGGCTGAAATTAAAACTTTTTCGGTCATAAGAAATATAGAGAGGCTTTGCTGGCTCAACAGTTGCAATGGCTTTGATCCCAGTAATGGAAAAATGGAGAAGAGGCTTATCGGTCTGGGCATCCGGCCTTCCATTTCTGCCATGAAAGACGAGGACTTTGCGCAGATCGGGCAGCTGTGCCCCCGAAGGAGAAAACTTTAGGTCAAAGCAAGGCGCCCCAATGGCATCATAGGATCCCTTGCTTTGCAAAAAGGCGTTTTTAGGGAGCGGGCATCTGACGACATTGACATCATTGACAACAGCAATTTCGGATGGGCGCATGACTGTTAATGCGGCGCTTCCCAGGACTAAAAGAGCGCAAAGCCCAGCTAGCATAAGATTAATAAAATAGACCCATTTTTTTACCATCGGAACAACTCAGTCGAGAACATTCTAACCCATTCATCTTATATTAAATAGAGTCAAATTACAACAAAATTGTGATGGGGATAAATGGACCAATGGACAATGGACCAAAAGGACACCATGGACATTATCGACCAATGGACCAGAATAAGGACATTCGGTCTCGGTCACGGTCACGGTCTCGGTCTCGAGGAAAATATGGCCTGAAGTTCGGGAAGTGTCGATTTTCCGAGACCGAGACCGAGACCGAATGTCCTTATTCCGAATTCTATATTCTTTGGCACATGTCCATTGGTTCTTTAGTCCACTTATCCTGTTCATCATGTTATACTTGTGATTTATCGGAACATCAGAAACAAAAAAGATTGATTATCCCAACGAATAAATATATTATAAAATTTATAAATAACAATTTTTTGGAGGTCTTTTCCTATGGCTACTCCGCAAGAAAACAAACCGCCTGAACCACCGAAAGAACCCCAGCGCCCAAAAGAGGGCAAAGAGGGCCTTTTCAAATATGCCTTAACAAATACACGCGATACCATTGCCTACATTCTTCTTTTCATCGGCATTATCATGCTTTTTACGACCTATTATTTCTGGGGTGCCCTCATCATTGGGATGATTTTAGGTTTCTATTTTGCACCGGAATTCAAGCGATTATTCCAAAATTTCAATGAGATCGTTGAAAGCTTCGGGATTGTGAAAAGCTTAGTGATTGCAGGTACCCTTCTGGCCATTTTGATAGTGGTGCCAGGTCTTTTTATTGGTGTCGCACTAGCGCTTGCCATCAGACATTTGGCGACTTTCGAAGAAACGAAATGACTTGAAGAATGGCGAATTGAGCTAATGGAAGGCCGATCATAAGCGCAATGGGGATGAGAGGATGGATGCCTCCGCTATACCAGAGCGTTGTAAAATCATGGGCCGAGCTGAATGGAAGAGTGAAGGCCGACAGACCATAGATGACTTCATTGAAGATTTGGCTTATGGCATGGCAATTGAGTGTAAGGCTGACTTGAGGCGCTTTGTGTTGCAAGGCAAAGGCAAGTCCAATCTCAGCCATCGCAAATAATGTCGAAAAGGCTATTCCTGCTGCAGTAGCAACAAGAATCGACATCTGCTTTCCCAAAAATTGTCCAATCCTTGTCAACCCGTTGGAAACTGAATAGGTGGTCGTTCCTCCCTGGTAAGGAGCAATGTGCATTTTGATATTGGGTTTTAGAAAGCAAAGCTTTGCCGCTAGGGCATGTCCCGATTCATGGATGAAAATGTTGATTGAGGATAATCCCACAGCATTGACAATGGCAAGTCGACCGGTCACTTCCGCTATCGGAGTTATTTTTGAGGTAATGGGTTTAAGCGATATCGCTTTTTCTTTAAAATGGTGCTCAAGAACCAATTTTATGATGATGCCAACCAGGGCCGTGGCTGCTGCTGTCGCTAAAATCGGGATGCTGAGCGGGGTAGCAGTAATGGCGAGGATGGCGATATTGAGTGATAGCGCAATCGCCAGTTCGATTAAAACCCGCTTTGCTGTTGCGGAAACTTTGCTTTGCAGTTTGTAAAAAGTTGTGGATTTTACTGCGTCGGAACATCTGCGAAAGGCAGCTTCAAAAGGGGTGACTACTTCTCTTACAGGGCATGTAGAGACGATGCAGGACATTTGTACCTTAATCTGGAATAGGGTTGGCCACAGGTTTCTCGTGAATAAAAAGAGAGCTCAAATTAAATTTAACGTTTATTTTATACATAAGTGATTTACAAAGCAAACAAAACCTGATTTATAAATCGCAAAATTTAGTAAACTGATATTATCTTTTTACATTTTTCTACAGCGATTCCCGCTGGAACATAAGCGCAACAAGATAAATAGGATAGAAAAAGGGGAACAGGATTGGCAGGATCGCACAAGCGGCATCCTGCCGCGTGCGATCCTCTGTAAATTGTTTATCCTTGATGCTGCTTGCGATCCTGTCTATCCTGTTCTCTTTTTTCTATCTTACTTATCTAGTCGCACTTATGATCCTGCGGGAATCGCTGTTTCCCCCTAGACATATTTGCCAAATTTTTCTAGGATACTTTTCATTATGTAAAGGAGCGGGGTATGCATATAAAAATAAAAAGAGGTCTCGATATTCCCATTAAAGGTAAACCAGAGGGGATGATCAAGCCATTGATTCTCGGCGGCGAAGCCTCCTCCGCGAAACCCGCGCGCATTGGGTTGAATTTTGCTAACTTTGAGGATGTAAAATTTAAATTACTTGTTGCCCCAGAAGAAGTGGTCAAAATCGGGCAGCCATTAGCTGAAGACAAAGAGGCACCAGGGCGCCTGTTTGTTTCGCCTGCTGCCGGCATTGTCAGGGAGATCCGACGGGGCCAAAAAAGGGTTTTACAGGACATTGTACTAGAGGTTTCACAGCAAGAGACCAATCATCAACTTCCCCCTTTGAATATAGAGCATGCATCGCGCCAAGAGATCGTTGATAGAATGAAGGAAAGCGGCCTTTTTGCCCATGTGCGCCAAAGGCCTTTTCATGTTTTGGCCAATCCAGAAAAAATGCCACGTAGCATCTTTGTTAAAGGACTCGAGTCGGCTCCCTTTGTTCCTCCAGCCGAGCTTCAGGTGCAGGGGCATGAAAGGGAATTTCAACAAGGTCTAAATGCTTTGGCCAGATTGACCGATGGATCGGTCCATTTAGTCTATCGGGAAGGGACTTCTTCTAAGGCTTTCACAGAAGCAAAGAATGTCCAAAAACATACAGCGGAAGGGCCCCACCCCATTGCCAATCATTCCTTGCATATTCAGAAGATCGATCCCATAAGATCTGCTGAGGAAGTAATCTGGACAGTGAATGCCCATGACGTCGTAGTGATAGGATCTACCCTGTCTACTGGACGCTATTTTACCGACCGCGTGATCAGCATTGCCGGTCCTGCAATTTTGCCCGATCGAACCGGCTATTTTAGAACCCGTTTAGGCTATCCCATTGAAGAATTGATTTCAGGCCGAATTGAAAAAGGTTCTGTGCGCTTAATTTCGGGCGATCCTTTGACCGGGCATAAGGTCTTAAATGATGACTTTTTGGGTTTTAATCACCATGTATTCTGTGCTTTTAAGGAGAACACTAAAAGGGAATTTCTCCATTTCTTCCGGTTAGGGCCTAGCAAGTTTTCTTTTAGCAAAGCCTATTTATCGGGGCACCTGAGCCATTCTGACCGGGAGTTTGATTTTACGACGAATCAGCATGGAGAGCATCGCGCCTTTATTGATAGTACTTTATATGACGATGTACAGCCGCTTTACATTCCGACGATGCTATTGGTTAAAGCGGTCATGGCCGAGGATTACGATCTTGCCGAAACTTATGGCCTCATCGAAGTCGATAGCGAAGACTTTGCTTTGCCTGCCTTTGTCGATCCTTCCAAGATGGATATGGTGGGCATCATCAAGCAGGGATTGCAACAGTTCGCGAAAGAAGTCTGACCAATCTCCCTTGCTTTTTCCCTTCTGAATGAATATCCTCTTAATCCATTATGAAAAGAAATACCCTTTATTTCATCTTATTGAGCATGCTTTTTTGGCCTTACCTGAAGGCTCAAGATTCTTCAAGGAATTTGCTGAATGATTTGCTCATTGTGGATTACTGGAATGCGCGCCTCTATGATCGCCTTCCGGTCACCTACAACAATATTCTCCAGGGAGGATACATCAATATGCCCTCTGCGCGCATGGGTTGCGATGGGGAGATTGGGATTGGATATTCTCATGTTCACCCCTATATCAATTACAATCTCCGATGCCAACTCACAGATCGATTAGAAGTCACGGGCAATTATCGCATTTTTAAAGGCGTTGACGATCCTGTATTGACTCCGTACGGTTTCGGAGATTTTTCCGACAAAGGAGCCAACCTGAAGTTTTCCCTGTTGCATCCCGAGGATACCGATTACCGGCTTCCGGGATTGGCAATCGGATTTGAAGACTTTATTGGGACGCAAAGTTTTCGGTCGAAGTACATCGTCTTCACAAAAGTGTTCTTGGATTGTGATTTGGAGATAAGCCTAGGATATGGTGTGCAGCGCATCCGGGGATTTTTTGGAGGGGCGATCTGGATGCCTTTCCGCAAATGCGGAAATCGCTATTTAGAAGGGCTGAGTTTAGTCGCAGAGTATGATGCCACTCCCTATCATGATTCCGATATTGAAAAACATCCAAAAGGCAGAAAGTCGAAGACGGCCTGGAATGGGGGCTTGAAATATCGGTTATGGGATCAGGTTGACTTTTCTGTCAGCTATGTCAGAGGCCATAAATGGACTTTTGCGGCCTCCACCTTTTACAATTTTGGGGATACCGAAGGCTTTATTCCAAAAATTCGCGATCCCCTTCCCTATACTGCGCCGGTGAATACGGAACCTTTGGGACTCACGCGGCCTCAAGAAATCATGGTGCAAGATTTGGTGTATGCGTTTCGAGACCAAGGCATGGACCTGCTGGGAGCATGGCTCTTCTATGATGCCTGTTTGGACAAGGTCCTGAGGCTAAAGATTTACAATTTTACCTTTCGTTCAGAAAGTGAAGTGCGCTGCCGCATCAACAACATTCTTGCCTATCTGATCCCCGAAGATATCGATTGCGTCATTGTCGTGATGGAATCGGAAGGATTTCCCATTCAGGAGTATCATTATGCAATGGAATTTGTTCGGGAATTCGGCGTGAGGGAAATGGGTTTGCATGAATTGACGATTTTGACTCCTAGGACAGAAGTCTCTTTCGACGAGGAATTTCAGGAAACTCAGATCTTTCGAGATCGCAGGAATTGGTGGAATTTTGATGTTTTTCCCCAAACGCGCACCTTCTTTGGAAGTTCAAGCGGCAAATTCAAGTATGATTTGGGGATAGGAACCCAGTTCGATGGATTTTTGTTCGATGACATTTATTATAGCGTTGAGTTGGGGTATAGCATATGGGCAAATCTGCAACATTTAAGCGCAGTAGACCGCTTAAACCCTTCCCGATTGATCAACGTCCGAACAGATATCTCTAAATATTACCAACAGCCAGGCGTTACACTCAATGAAGCCTATCTCCAAAAAGTATGGAATATAGGATCTGGATGGTATGCAAAATTGGCTGGTGGCTACTTTGAAGTGGAATATGGGGGATTGGCAGGTGAGATTTTGTATTATCCTGTCCAAGGACGGTGGGCCATTGGCGTTGAGGGAGCTATCTTTAGAAAGAGGTCTTATAGGGGATTAGGCTTTACAGATAAGATTCGCAAGTACAAATGCTTTTTCCTAACGCACAAGCACTTTCCCTTTGGATCCCAGTATTTTTTGGATCTTTATTTTGATATCCCCGAATGCAAGGTCGATATTCGAGCAAAAGCGGGCAAATTTTTAGCCAATGATTATGGTGCACGGTTTGAGTTGTCCCGTTATTTTGATAGTGGCTTGCGAATTACCATTTGGTATACCTATACAAATGGAAACGACCACATCAACGGCAAAGTTTACCATGATAAAGGGATCGCTTTCACTGCCCCGCTAGATTGGTTTTATATGAACACCTCCAGAGACACCTGGAGTTATGGAATGTCGGCTTGGCTGCGCGATGTCGGCGCCAGAGGAGGAACAGGACGCGACCTCTACAATATGATTAATGATCAGCGCTAAAATTTTTCGGGGTGGATGAGGGTATAAATAAAATAGATCAAGAGGGCGATGCCCACAATTCCAGCAGTTACAAATTGCCATTCCAAAGTTTATACCAGTATCTAGTTAAAATTATTCATTTTGGCGCAAGCCAAAATGAATAATTTTAACTAGATGCTAGTATACCCTACCAGTTCTTCGACAGCTTTTGTGACGCGTTCGGCATGCTTATCAACAGTGACAGGCCTTTCGATCCAGGTAATCATTCCTAAGGGATCGACGACAAATGTCGTCCGTTCAATGGACACAGATTTTTTACCCTCGACCTCTTTTTCCCGTACCACATCGAATTTGCGGCATAATTCCAAATTTTCATCGCAGAATAAGCTGAAATTGAGATTGTATTTTTCGATAAACCGTTTGTGTGATTCAGGCCCATCAGGACTAATGCCAATCAACAAACAGCCCATCTGGTCGAGCTTTTCCATCTGATCCCGAAAGGAGCAGGCCTCCTTGGAACATCCCGGCGTTTCGTCTTTGGGATAAAAATAGATCACAAGGGGTCCTCCAATAATATCCTCTTCCGTGTATTCATTCCCTTCCGGATCGTGGGCTTTAAAGCGAGGAATTTCATTCCCGATGTTGATTTTGTAGTCCATAAATGACTCCCTGGTATGAACCGGATCCTAGCATAGGGGGTAATGAATGTAAATTGACAAATGCAAATGCAGATGATAAGGTTTTCCTAATTAATTTAGGAGACAATCATGATTCAGACACAAATCGATTCTAGCATGCTCAAAATGGGTAAAAGGCCAAGGCGCAATCGCAAAAGCCCTGCCATAAGAGAATTAGTCCAAGAGACGCGCTTGCATCCGAGCCATTTTGTAGCCCCTCTCTTTATTTTAGAAGGGCATAATCGGCGGCAGGCTATCAACAGTATGCCTGGAGTTGAGAGGCTCTCCATAGACCTCATCGTCCGCGAAGTTGCAGAATTGTATGAGCTGGGCATTAGAGGCATCGATCTCTTTCCGGTGATTTCCCCAGAAAAGAAAGATCGGTGGGGATCGGAATCATTAAATGAAGATAATCTTGTCGTCCAAGCCATCAGAGCGATCAAAAGCGAAGTCAAAGAGATGTGTATAATGGTCGATGTAGCGCTGGATCCCTTCACCGACCATGGTCACGATGGGATTGTCGATGACCAGGGCGCAATTTTGAATGATGAAACAGTCGTTCGTTTAGCTAAAATGTCTTTACTATTGGCCGAAGCGGGAGCTGATGTGATTGCCCCAAGCGATATGATGGATGGGCGCATCAGCTATATTCGCAGCGCCCTTGATGATCAAGGATTCATCGATGTCAGCCTCTTGTCCTATGCCGCCAAATATGCCTCAGCTTTTTATGGACCCTTCCGCGAAGCCTTGAATTCAGCCCCAAAATTTGGAGATAAGAAAACGTACCAAATGGATCCAGCCAACCGCCGGGAAGCCTATATAGAATGTGCTTTGGATGAGGCGGAGTGCGCCGATATGCTGATGGTTAAGCCTGCTCTTCCCTATTTAGATGTTCTTGTCAAGGTGAGAGAAATGACAAATCTCCCCCTAGCCGCCTATCATGTCAGCGGCGAATATTCCATGGTGATGGCAGCAGCTCAAAATGGATGGATCAATGCCGATCGCGTTTTTGCCGAGAGCTTGCTGAGTATCAAGCGTGCGGGAGCAGACTTCATTTTGACCTATGCTGCCAAACATATGGCCAAAAACTTACTCCTTGAAAGTTAAAACCGACTTCGCTAAAACGTATACAAGCATCTTGTGGAAATTTTGCATTTAAAATATCAACAGTGGAGTTTAGGATGCGCCTTTATAGTTTTTTGATGATTGTCTTAACCCTAGTCATCCTTGCAGCAATAGGGATCAACTACTGGCCAATTCAGCCGCAAGCTTCATCTACAGCTATAAAGGGTAATGAAAAGGAGGATTTGCAAGAAGCCCAAAACCTTGTGGAGAGCCACGATCCTGACGGTGCGCTCGAGATTATCGCAAAATATAAAAATGAAATCGCCTCCTATTCACAGAGTGGAAAAAAATGGGCTGAACTCTTCATTCAGGCCAACGAGCAAACGAACGATTCTGCTGAGTTGACTCGCTTATATGAATATTGGCCAGACTCCTTGGAGGGACATGAAAAGGGCGCTTTGCTTGTTGCAGAAAACTATATCGTTTCAGGGCAAGCGCAAAAATATGAGGGTTTGCGCCAGAAATGGCGGGGCAGCGATCATTTAAAAAGTGCCTGGTTTATTTTGGACGCGGATGCCCTTCTGCTTCAAGGCAAGCGCAAAGAGGCACTTGCTTTTCTCCAAGGTCAAACATTTGAGGGCAAAAATGACACTGGGCGCCTCCTGCGCTTAGCCCTGTTAAATGCGAGCGAACAGCCTAAAGTGGCATGGGACTATCTGACGGAGGCCTATCGCAAAGATCCAAAAAATCCTGACATTTACTCCTATCGTGGAAAGCTTCTAGAGGCGGTGGGTAAAAACTCCTACGCCCTTGATGAGTATATCACGGCAACAGACACAGATCCAAAGAATGTCTACCTGAAAGATCAATTGGCTGATTTCCTCCTTCGAAATGGGCAAGCTAACCAAGCTCTAGACATATGGAAAGAAAACCTTAGAAATCCCTCTTTAGATATCATATGGGTCAAAGCTCTCTTTTGGGGCCATGTGGTCACTCCGATTAAATTCGATTGGAAATCGAGTTCCGTTCCTCAAGGAAAGTTGACTGCTTACGTGAATTATTTGCTCTCATTGAAGCCTGGGCAATATTGGGATGCAGCTGCTTTCGTGAAAATAGCAGACAATGGGCGTCTTCTGCATCATGAGCAATCGGCATTCTGGCTCCAGCTGATACAGGCTCTGAAAAATGAAGATGAGAATGAAGCGGCAAGGCTTCTCCAAAACAATAGCTTTAGCTCGGTTTCTTGGAATCCCCAGCTTGAAACTGCACTCAAAAGGATCTTGGCTTTTAAGAGAACAGGAAGCTTTACCCTACCTGAGGATGCTTCCTCAGAAGGAAAAGAATTGTCTAATACCCATCACTTTTTTAGACAGCTGGAAACCCATGCCCATAGCAACATGCCTCTTCCGCCGGACTTGAGAAATCTTCTCAGCAGCCCTATGGCATATACTGCGGCTTTCCTAGCCGCTAACTGGTATGAGGCCTCCTTGCAGCTCAATGATATCAAGATCATTCCGCCTAGCTATCCGGATTGGCTGGCCAATGCCCTGACGCATGCGTTGAAAGTCAACCGAGGCGTCCCCGAGGCTCTCGATTATGCCACAGCCCAAAAGCAGACTCCATCCCTTGGATTGCAGATTGCCGAACTTTTTGTTTCTGCGGGAAGTCCAGATATGGCGCTAGATATCCTTTCTACACTTGCGAAGCGCAATGATTCCATTGGAAGCCGCTCCTCTCTTCTGCTTAGCTTTATCCTCATTGAAAAAGGGAAACTGGGGGAAGCCAAAGCCGCAATCCTCGATCAGCCCCGGCTTGCAAATGACATTCTTGGACAAGAAACCCTTGCGAGAATTGCCCTTTTGGAGAACAATATTCCCCAAGCCGAGCAGATTTATATTGCAATCGAAGCTCGTTCTGCAGAAGCAAAATCTTATCTGGCTCGCAAAGCCTTTGCGAATGGGAATTGGAAAAGAGCGCGCGAGTTGACCGAAAAGCTGCTCGAGCAATTCCCGCAGAATGCTCTGTTGCGGGATAACATGAAGAAGATCACTGAAGAAGAAAGTAAACAAACCAATACTAATCAAAATCGATAACCATGCGAAAATCGAAAAGAGCATTCCTTATTATCGCTATTTTTATAGCTGTTGCCGGACTGATTTTTTTTATCCGAGATAAGAGCTTTTCTTCAGCCACTCATTCGATTTATCATTTGACCGTCGATCCGAATGCGTTCCTCAGCAATGCCCGCCGCATTGGGATCGATTTGAGCGACCAGACTCCAGATCTCAATATCCTAAAACTTTCCCAGCCCGCTTATCTACGTGCTACAGCCCGTTACGCGGATCCTGAATTTTTAGAGATATGCAAGGTTCTGCATGCAAGCCCTTGGCTTGCGGTCCCTACGACATTGACTAAAGACCAATATTTTGATTATGGACGGTACCTTGCTCAACAAGCCAATAAAGAGCGTTTTAAAGAAGTCTATATCGAGTTTGATAATGAAAACCAAAAAGGGCTTCAAAGTATCCTTGAAGGGGCTGACAATCAGGTGAATCTCTTTTCGGTCATCAACGACCATTTCTTAGAGCCCGAAGCGGCTCGAATGTCGCTACAGAATACGCCTGAGTCCGATTTTCTTGCAGTTTACCCCGACACAAGCGCGAAGGATGAGCCGAATCTAAAGCAAATTCTTAAAGATCTCTCGAGCTTCGGGAAAAAATTAGCTCTCTATGAATCGCCCAAGTCCGACGCCAGTGATACTGCAGAGCATATCATCCAAGCGATGCTCTCCAAAATCCAACCCCAGATTATTTTGAACATTGACCTCTCTCAGGAAG
Organism: uncultured Parachlamydiaceae bacterium; assembly: GCA_963801335.1. Taxonomy (GTDB): domain Bacteria; phylum Chlamydiota; class Chlamydiia; order Chlamydiales; family Parachlamydiaceae; genus CAWDEQ01. Next base: position 996,465 of record CAWDEQ010000001.1, read on the forward strand.
ATCCCCATTTTCTTGCTGTGACTATGCTTAACAAAGCGATCCTTGGGTCCGCACATCAAATCCTATCAACGGATGCAAATCACATCACCGCGATTGCCTTTAATACCACGACGAAATGGGCCGCCGCCCTTGTCTCAAATAGCGAAAAACCACAAATGATCACGCTCCAATTTCCCAATGATAACCGGCAACTGCCTAGCAATCTTTTATCACTTGAAAAAGATGGCACTCTATCGACTACAGCATCCTCCATTCAGGGTCGAACCCTAAGTCTAACGATACCCCCTCATGGTTTGATTGTGCTGCCTCCAGCTACACCAGCATCTAGCCAATAAACTGTTTTTTTTTCTTGCATCTTAGGCGATTTTGATTGTGCTGCCTCCAGCTACACCATCATCTAGCCAATAAACTGTTTTTTTTTCTTGCATCTTAGGCGATTTGGTGATAAGTAAATATTTAACTCAATGTCGAGTTCACTAAAGTCTACCGCGAACGGTGATTTTATCTTAAACAACAAGAAAGGAATAGGAGATAAAGATATGAAAAAAAATGACTTCAAAAAATTGATGGTTCTGGGCATCACAGGCGGAGTGGCTTTAGCCTCTCATGGCGCAGCTTTTGCTGATCAAACCGCCGGACAAGAGGGAACATACCTCGCAGCAGGTTGCTCAGGTTCTACTGGCAAAGGCTGTTCGCATTATCGCAGCGGAAGCCCACGCGATACAACGACAGCCTATGAGACTCCAGCTCAAAGCGGCTGCAGCGCACGTTCGCAAGTTGCCACAGGCATGGATAATTCTAGCTTTCCTTCCAATATGCAAAGCTCAGGAGACATGAATCCAGTCAATAATCCAAATACGTCTGGAACTGTCTACAGCCAAAATCCAGCCAATGCTAATAGCAATCAAGCTCAACAACAGCAATGGCAGAATTCTCAGCAGCAAATGCCAAATGGTATGAATTCTCAGCAAGGCCAAAACCCATACAATAACGGAAGATAATCGAACAGATTTCTAGGATAGGTTCACGATTTATCGTGAACCTATCTTTAAAATAAATAGAGGAGAAGAAGATGGATAAAGGGGCATTTAAAAAACTTGCTTTGCTGGGACTGGCAAGCGGATTTGTCATCTCAACAGAAGCCAGAGCGGAAAATTCCGATTATTCATCTCTACTCGAGGATAGTAAAAATCTCTATATCAGCGTGGCTAACACACCCAAGCAAGATTGTGGGGCCAATTGGTGTGCAAGTACTAGCAAGTTGTTAGCCGATGATTATAAAAAGACTGCAGATAATGCCTCCTTAAACTTGGATAAAGATAAATCGAAAGTCGATCTGAATGCAGAAAATACCTCCTATCATCTCCTCACCGAAGATGAGCTTTTATTACAGCTCAACGATGAGGGAATTAAACAGTATAATAGCTTAAGCCCTGAAGGAAAAAAACTTGCCCTAAAAGTCGCTAGCGCGATGTGCCAGGGAACCAATGAGTGCAAAGGTTTGAACGCTTGCAAAACGGATCAGAATGACTGCGCTGGCAAAGGAAAGTGCAAGGGACAAGGCAAATGCAGCATTTCAGATAAAAACTTAGCCGTCAAATTAGTGGCCAAAAAAATGGCTGAAAAAAGAGCCGGTGCCGCTTCTCCATAAGCATCCTCTCAGTAGCAAATCAAAAAAAAACCGCAAAGATGAATTTTTTTTAAAAAAGCTATTGCAAGAAATTTGGGTTCTGGTGTAAATCAAAGTTTTCAGTAAACAAAAGATAAAAGCCATGAGAGTCAAAAATTCAATATTCACTCTAGCTGTACTGTGTGCAGCATTATCACCTACCATTGCCTTTGGTGTTACATCCAAAGCGGCAAATTTAAACACAACTATGGGTTGTGATTGCAAAGGAAAAGGCTGTCCAGGGCCTAGAGGGCCAAGGGGATGTCCAGGGCCTGAAGGTCCTGAAGGGGCCCCAGGCGCGACAGGTGCCACAAGCCACGTGACAGGTCCAACTGGACCTACCGGGCCCACAGGACCAATGGGAGAGACAGGCCACAGCTGCTGTGGAGCCAACGTCTTCACCCCTCCTTGCCCCAGCGGGGAAGATGCCCTTATCGTCTTCGGAAATGTCATAATACCTTTGCCATTTGGTATTGGTATAGGCTATACATACTCTTCATCTGAAACAGAAGCCACTATCACATTTGCAGAACATTTGGACTATGTCATCACAGCGACAGCTCAAGACCTTCTTGGACGCTCTGTCGAAGTAAACATTGACGAAGTAGGCCCCGGAGTTTATAGGTTGGTGCCAAGTTCGGGATTGGTTCCTTTTCCGATCGAGTTTATCGACTTTATTGCTGTAGCATGTCCGTCACTAGGAGAACAATAAATATGAAAAGCAATAGCAAAATTTTTCTATGCATCATCGCAGCGGCAGGCGCTATCTCATTGCTCTGCTCGTATGATTACAAGCCGTCATTGCAGAAAGAGTACGACACTTGCTGTGTGGGGGCTCAAGGTAATCGCGGAGCTACGGGTTGTGAAGGTATAACAGGCCCCACAGGCCCCACAGGCCCCGAAGGGGCGCCTGGGCCAACGGGTGCTACAGGTGTAACAGGTGTTACAGGTCTTACGGGGAATCCAGGAAGCAATTTAAATGGGTTTGATGATTGTCAGCCCTTAATCTTGAACGGCATTATTCCATTAGCTCCGTGTGGCGAGACGATAATTGGAAAGGGGTGTGGATTTACCTGGGTTTCAACTTCGGATGATGTTGCGATTTTCTATGATACGCCCGGGATATATACTGTCAATGCCTCTCTAGAAATAGTTGAGTATTTCGGAGGTGTTGGATCTTCGGTGACAATCGTTGGGTCTACATTAGCTGGGGTGTTTTTAACTGTTGAAGACGAAAATACAGTGAATTCTGCGGTAGATGTGATTATGGTACAATGTCGACCACTTACCTGCCGCTGTTGTGAATCCACCAGAAAATAAATGAAAAATTAGGAAAAGCTTAAAATGAACAAAAGAAATAGGCACCCATACTTAGTCTTATTAACAATGATCTTCTGTCTCTTTTCTCAAAAGGGGATGAGCCAAGAAGGATTTGCCGATAATCCAATCGTAACCGATGGAGTCTTGCCCTCCTATTTGGAAAATGCAGGAGGAGGATCACCAGCAGAGTTGAACCTTAGAACAGGTTACACATCTGCCAGAGGCATTGGCCGCGATGTGGGTTATGGAACTGTTGCGGCTTATTTTAGCCCAAGACCAGAAAGCGGTTGTTTTGCGCCTTATATTGATCTTCGCGGTCATTCTCTTGACAATGGAAGATGGGCAGCGAATGCAGGCTTAGGCTTGCAGTATGTCCCTGAAGAAGGAGGTTGCCTCTGGAGAGGTTACGGCTTCTATGACTATCGCGATGGAAGGCACGGTCGTTCTTTTAATCAGCTCTCCGTAGGTTTTGATCGGATTGGCGAATGCTTTGATTTTAGAGCAAATGGTTATTTCCCCTTATCCTTCAAAGGATATCCTTATGACAGGCACACCTACTTTTTCGAAGGGGGATATTGTGCTGCACGGCATAGGCGCGTAACGCCTTTGAACGGCTGCGATTTTGAAATCTCCCACTGTGTGGATATTTTCGACTTGTTAAGCGTTTATGCCTCCGTCGGACCTTATTACTTTAAAGGACCACATCATCGCTCAGCGTTTGGTGGAAAAATTCGATTAGAATCCCAAATATATGACGGAGTTGTCGTGGGCGTTGAAGGGACTTATGACCAGAAATATGGAGGCGCTGTCCTCGGTGAAATTAATTGGTATATCCCTGTTGCTGGACTCTGTTCCAATGCATGCAGTTGCGAACCCTTCTGCAATTATCCCGTACGTAGACAAGAGCTAATTGTCCTCGAGCATCACTGCCGATGGAGAACAAATTATTTAAAGAGGTAATTCTCATATGAACAAGCTCAAAGCTTTCATTATCTTGACTCTTGCTTGCATCGTCATGCAGGCAAACCAAGCAGCCGCTGCAACGTGCTGTCCTCCTCCTAGAGGAGCACCAGGTATCAAAGGACCTACAGGTCTGACAGGAGCCACAGGAGCAACTGGCGAAACAGGTGTAACAGGACCGACAGGACCTACGGGTCTGCCAGGTGCTACAGGACCAACTGGACCCTCTGGCCCAAGTGGATGCGGAAATACATTTTCTCCGACATCGTGTTGTCTGAGTTCTTCGTTAGTTTTTGGTCAGATAGATCTATCTTCGCCTTCGGGATCTGGCCTTGGGTTTACCTATACGGTGATCAGCAGCACGGAAGTGGATGTGACTTTTGATCTTCCGGTAGATTACACGGTGGTGGCAAAAGCAGGGGGTGTTACGCCTGGAACGAGCGTGGTGACAATGATTGTACGCACTGGACTTGGTACAATCACCCTATTACTAGATTCAGACACTGCTAGCTATATCAACTTGATAGCGACCACTTGTCTTGAGACTCCAGAAATAGCGAAGAATTGAGTTCGTCCATTTTCGAGACCGGGCCCCGAAGGCCCGGCAGTTGTATAGCCCAGGCCTTGCGGCCTTCCATATAACGCTCTCAAAAAAGGACAAAAGGACGAAAAGACAAAAGGACAAGGACCAAAAGGACCAAAACGACTTAAAGGACGAAAGGACATTACTCATTGTCCTTTTGTCCTTTAGGTCTTTGTCATTGTCCCTGTCCTTTCGTCCTTTAAGTCGTTTTGGTCCTTGTCCTTTTGTCACTGTCTTTTTGTCCTTTCGTCCTTTCTTGAGCGTTATTTTCAGATAAACACCGCAACGAAGTTGGGCAAATGGGCTATACAACTCCCGGGCTGGGTCTCGCAGGCCACAGGTTCGCAATTTCGGTCTAGATCTAAATGGCTTAAAAAAGACAATTCTGATAAAATAATAGTTTTTTTGGAGCTATCATGGATTTAAGAGAGATCCTTTTAGGATTGAATCAAACGTTTACGCTATTTATCGTCTTTCCAACCCTGTTATTTCTTGGTCTCTATCTATCCCTGCGGCTTCGTTTTGTCCAGCTATCTAAATTAAAAATGAGTTTTAGCTGTCTCATCAATAAAAGAGAGGGAGATCAGGGTCATATTAGCCATTTTGAAGCGATTTCGGCTGTTTTAGCAGGAAATTTCGGTACAGGGAACATTTCCGGAATGGCTGTGGCTGTCGCTACGGGTGGGCCTGGAGCTTTGGTTTGGATGTGGGTGATGGCTTTTTTTGGGGCTGCTATCCAATATGCCAGCTGTCTTTTGTCCGTTAAGTATCGCATTAAAAATGGGGAAGGAGAATATGTTGGCGGCCCGATGTATTACCTGAGAGATGGGCTTCACTTTCGGAAGTTAAGCATTGCCTTTGCTGTTTTCACGTTATTTGCGGCCATTACAGTGGGGAACTTTACTCAAATCAACTCAGTCACGCTTCCTCTTATACAATTGGGTTTTAATCCATTCTGGAGTGGATTAGTCATCGCTTTTTTTGTAGGGATGGTAATTCTCGGGGGAATTCAAAGGCTGGCAAAATTTGCCTCTATTATAGTCCCTATTAAAGCACTGCTTTATCTCGGTTCGGCGTTCTTCATTCTCATTATCCATCATACAAAAGTGGTGCCAGCTTTCCAGCTGATGTTTTACTCGGCTTTCGACTTTTCTTCCTTGGCAGGGGGTATTTTTGGCTATACCGTTCTAAGAGCCATCTCCACAGGTTTTGAACGGGGTATCTTTGCAACGGATGCAGGGACAGGCATTGTGCCGATTTTGCAAGCGAGCGCACGCACTTCGAATCCGGTGATCGATGGGATAGCCACATTAGTCGCCCCTTTTCTTGTGATGATTGTCTGTACGTCAACAGGCTTAGTGCTTCTTGTCACTGGAGCTTGGCAAAGCGACACATTGCAAAGCACGAACATGGTGACGCAAGCTTTTGAGACAGGTTTAGGAAGCCAGTATGGAGCTTGGATCGTCATCGTCTCCCTTGTCTTGTTTGCTTATACGACCATTCTTGCTTGGGCCTATTGCGGAGAAAAGGCGCTGGGATTCCTCACCGGAGCCAAATATGCACGGTTGTTCCGTTATGCCTATATTGCTCTCATTCCCATCGGCACAATGATGCAGGTCGATGTGGTCTGGGCCATGGCTGATATTGCCATCTCTTTGATGCTCATGACCAATATGATCGGCATTATCGGCTTATCGCGCTCTGTCATTGAAGACAGCCGATCCTTCGCATTAGTGAGCTAGCGCAGTAGATTTCTTGCTACGGTATAACTATTTATGCTATATCAGCTTCTGATATGACAAAGGATGATGGAAGCAGATGTCCAGAAAAAATATTCCCAATCTTGGCATAGGCATTGGCTTACGCCCCTATCACTATGAAGATATATTCCGGGACAATCCCGATATCGATTGGTTTGAGATTATCAGCGAGAACTTCATGGTGGAGGGTGGAAAGCCTATCGAAAATTTGCATAAGATCATGGAAAAATACCCGGTCGTCCAGCATGGCGTTTCCTTAGCCATCGGGAGTCCTGATCCGCTCGATTTTGATTATTTAAAAAAACTAAAAGCGCTCACGAAAATCACAAAAACTCCTTGGATTTCAGACCATTTGTGCTGGGGGCGCTTGCCTGGAGCGCACTATCACGACCTTCTGCCTCTGCCCTACACGCGCGAAGTGATCGACTATGTGGTCGCAAGGACGCGCATTGTCCAAGATTATCTAGAGCTGCCTTTTGCTTTAGAAAACCTCTCTTCCTATGTGGCTTATTCAAGCAGCCAGATGCCCGAATGGGAATTCTATGCCGAAGTCGTTGAAAAGGCCGACATCTACATGATGCTCGATGTCAATAATATCTATGTCTCGAGCCGCAACCATGGATTTGCTCCGAAGGATTATTATGAAAATATCCCCATGGATAGGGTGCTTCAAATCCATTTGGCAGGCCATACCGACCATGGAGACCATGTATTGGATACCCATGACGATTATGTGCGTGATGAAGTGTGGGCTATCTATGCCGAAGTCTATCCAAAGACAGGCGGTGTTTCCACTTTATTGGAATGGGATGACCACTTCATCAGCTTTCAAGAGACCTGGAACGAGGCTTTGAAGGCGAAAAAATTCCAGAAGGAATATTGCGGAGTTTGTTCTGGAGGTTCCCCGTGAATCGATATGATTCGACGCTTCCTATTGGTTTACAGTTGACTCAGGAGTGGTTTGGAAGCATCATTTCCAGGCCTATTGATCTCGAGAGTCGGATGAACCCGATCTCTCCTAGTGGAAGGCCTATGGAGGAGGAAGCGAAGGATTTTATCCTCCCCAGCTTGACTTTGAGGTCCGATCAGCGGATCCAAATATACAATCAGCAATACTGGTGGCGCCTCCTCAATTGTCTGCATGAAAACTTTCCCTTTGTGGTCTGTTTATTCGGATATGAAGATTTCAATAAGAGCATTGGCATTCCGTATCTTGCCAAATATCCTCCTAATACATGGTGTTTGAACGACCTTGGAACCCGCTTAACGCAGTGGTTGGAAGAAGACTATCAGGCTCCTGATGCAAATCTGGTTAAAGGAGCCGCAGCCATTGATCTGGCGTTTAATCAAGCCTTTTTTGCAGGAAAACGCCGGGTGCCGGAGGATCTTGCGGAGATGGCTGAAAGCAAAATATTCTTGCAGCCCTATGTCTATCTTTTTCACTTTAAAAACGCCTTATTCGAATTCAGGAAGGAAATGCTAAAAGAGAAGCCTGAATATTGGTTGGATCACGATTTTCCTTCCTTAAATCATATAGAAGGATATTATATTTTAAGGCGTTCTGCGACAAATCACATTGTCGTGGATGCTTTAGAGCCGGCTGCCTTTTTGATTCTACAGCAATTTCGCTGCGGGGCTACCCTTGACGACGTGTGTGATTGGTTGGAAAAGCAGGAGCCGGTCATTTCAGAGCCCGCTTCGAAAAACTTACATCTCTGGTTCCAAGAATGGATTCTAAAACAGTATCTGACACTCGACGCCGGATAAATGCACGTGAAGCAGCCTTTCTAGCATTAATGGCTTCCCATCGCGAAGAGAAATATCTCGCACAATCTCTAGGGGAATGGTTCAAAGCTTCCGCACCATCAGCGCATGATTATCATTTAGCGCAAGAAATGGCTTATGGAACCACCCGAATGGCTTTGGCGCTCGATTATCTGGGGGCTCAGCTCAGTTCCAATAAAAAACTGAACCTAAAAACCAAAGAGCGGCTTCTTTTGCGCTTATCGATCTATCAGTTTTATTTTATGAACCGCATTCCCCTCTATGCGTTGACAAACGAATCTCTGAAAATCGCCAAGAAATATTGCCACTCGACTTTTGTTTCCTTTCTCAATGCTTTGTTGAGGAATGCAGAACATTCCCAACTCAATCTTCCTCTTCCGGAAACCGCGACGGCCATGAGCATCCGCTATTCCTATCCCCTCTTCTTCGTGATGGAGATCATCCGGGATTATGGATTCGATAAGGCGCAGGAAATCATGGAGGCAGAGAATCTTCCAGCTGTGACAATGGCTAGAGTGCGCAAACCGAATTCCAGACTTTCTTCAGCTTTGCACCAATTCGAAGGCTATCCTGTAGGGATTATTCTCGATGAATCGCTCATCTCAAAAATTGTCGAATCTCCCGATTTCTATATTCAAAATATCACCCCGTTGGCCCTCATGCAAAGAATGGCTTCTGTAACTCCACCGCCATCGGCTATATTGGATTTGTGCGCCTCACCTGGTGGTAAAAGCCTCATGGCGCATGACCTCTATCCCAAAGCTAAGTTGTATGCCAATGATGTCTCTGAAGAGAAGCTGAGGCGCCTAAAAGAGAACTTTTCGAAATATCAGATCAAGGCCGCTCTTTCCTGTTCAAAAGGTGAAGAATTCGAATCTCAGGAACAGTTTGATCTCATCTTGTTGGATGTCCCTTGCAGCAATAGCGGAGTGCTTAACAAGCGTCCTGAAGCGCGCTGGAGAATTTCAGAAGACAATCTCGCGGCGCTAGAAGAAACCCAGATGCAGCTTGTGAAGCGGGCTGCGAAGCTGTTATCCCCCAAAGGAAAAATCTGGTACATGACCTGCAGCATCCTCAAAAAGGAAAATGAAGAGCTGATGCATAAGGTTTGCTCCCAATTCAAATTGAATGCCGTCGCCATGGAAACGATTCTACCCAATAAGCAGGGCTGGGATGGCGGTTTCGCCTGCTGCCTTGAATCGAAGGGAAATAAAATTTACCACTGAGACCAGTGAGATCACTGAGAAGATATGAGAACATTGAGTGGTATAACTACGACTGAACATAATGTTTCAAAGATGGAGAATAGCATTCTAATTCTCACCTATCTCATACTCTCTCAGTGAACTCACTGGTCTCGGTGGTAATAAATTGCAACAGCGTTTCTAATCCAGGTCATCCATTGTCTTTTTCTTATGCATTTTAAATGGCCTGCCTTCGACCTTTGCTGCTTCTATAATTTCGCGATAATTGCGCGGCATCAGAGCCGTTGTCAAATGTACCTCTTTTAAGGAGGGAGTCTTCTCGACAAAATCCACCAAGGCACGCAAGGCGGTTTCGGTGAATTGCATGCCTTGAAAGTTGATGCATTGCAGTTTTTTGCAATTTTGCAGTTTTGAAAGCAAAAGGGGCAAGTTCTCTACACTCACTAATGTAGGATATCCCATTTCACAATTCAGATTTAGATCCTTTACTTCTGCCCAAAAGGCACTATTATTATTCATCCATGCTTCCATTTCTGCTGACTTAAGAAGGCAAGATTGAGGCGGGTAAATAGGAATGTTATGATCTTGAAGGAAAGAGCATAGGCTTATAAGGGAAAAAGTGTCCTTCGTAGAGGTCATGAAGATCGAAAGCAGCAGCAGCTTTTTGAGGCTGCTGAGACATGGAAGTCTAATGGATAACACCATTTTTATAAAGCGCCTATAGAGGGTCATCTTAGGTTTTTCTTTGGAAGACCAATCCACAATTTGACCATTTTGATCGAATACAGGGCGCACGTCTTTAGAATTAAGAGCGTGTTCCGGAGGAGGTGCGGGAACATTTATAGACTCCATTGCAAATTTGGGAGATTGGCGTAATTCTCCAGCAAAAAGAGCGACATGTTGCAATAGTTCTTGCGTTGTCATATTTTGAGGGATGCACATTTTGTGAAAAGCGCTTAAAGCTGCAGCGCTATGCGCAAAAAAGCGCTGATCCTTTATAAGATATAGCTTGCTGAACAAAAGTGCTTTCTCAATGGTCAAAGCCAACTGATGATGTAGAAATTTATCCTGGTTGATTGCTATCCGCCATTCTTTGCAAACGTGCTGAAGAGGAACATAATCTTCTAACTTTGAAGCAGCATGTAAAAAAATGTTATCCAGGATAACAACGGGTAAGGTAGCCCAGGTTAATGATAATTGAGTATTCATAATTTCTCCTATTAGTAAAAATAAATAAATTTTATTATAGCGATATTTTAAATAAATGTCAACATTAATTTCCTATTAACGAGCAATACTTTGAATCAATTGTCTCATATAGAAGTGGGGATCCTTCTGCTTGATTTGTTTAGAGATGCGGAGTGCTTCCTCGTCATGGAGGATGTTTCCATGTTCGAGATAATTTTGCAGTTGGATATTGCTGATGAGAGGGTCGAAGGCGGCGTGCTGTTCATCCATTCGGCTGTAGCGGAAGCAAACAGAGGGAATGTGAAGACTTTCCAGGGTCTTTTCAACAGCTAACTGATGAGTGGCATCGTTATCGATAAAGATAATTTTGGATGGCTTCACACTTCTTTCAGCAAGAAATTGGGTGAGGTACTGCTCTTTTTTTCCATGGCCTGCGAAAATGATTCCGCGGTAGAAGAATGGCAATTGAGAAGGCTGCATGGAGATAAAGCGTATGCCTTTTTTGTAGAGTTCTTGGAAGGTGATATAATCGAAATTTTTCTGCCATGGATAACTTCTAGGACGTGATGTCATGGCAAGGACTTCTATGCCCTGATTGTGTAAATGAGCGATGAGATTAGGGGCGCTCTCCTCGACGAGGACAACGGGCATTTCCAGCGAAGCCTGGAAGAAGAGAGGGAGGAGTTTATCCTGTGCTTTTTTCTTGTCTACGCCTGTTTCTTGAATCATCTTCAGGCAATATTCCCACCATGGGGTGCTACCCAACATCGTTTCACGGATGATGAGGGTATCATCGATGTCGAATAGGACCAGGGTATTGGCATCCTTGATTTCATCTAAAATTGAAAGCATCGTATTTGTGGATGCGACCTTAGAATCGGCCGGAGCCGTTATCAGAAAAAGGGAAAAAAATAAGATAAAGCAGTGTTTAATCATATCAACACGCTATTGTAAGGATTCAAGAGACATAGAAGCTCCTATTCTGCAAAGAGAAATGTGATCTTTTTCTCAGCCAAGGCGATGAGGGGTTCTAGTTGCGGAAGCCTCTCGTTTGCAAGGGTGACAGCGGCCTGGTCAAAGAACTGGATGAGGGCTTGAGCTTCCACTGTCGTTGGCATCGCTGGGCTTACGGCTATGATCCATTGATAGCGGTATTTCAATTTTAATAGCAACTCGTTAAAGAGGTGGGAACAGACCATCTCCGTAGAAAAGCGGGAAATTCCACCCGTTTCGATGCAATCGACTCCGTTCTGATTGATGATTTTCGGTTCGGTAGCTTCGCTTTTTAGATAGTGCAACAACCCAGGAAAGGCATCTGGAGGGCAAGGCTTATCAAAAGAGAGCGATAGTAGCAGGACAGCGGAGCCTTTCTTTCGGAGTAGGTTGGCTAAGCAGTGCGAATAATCGGGTCCTTTTCCCTTTAGCAAGAGGAGTGTTTCTCCAAACACGGGAGTAAAAGCCTGCTGGCCACGCAAATCTAAGTAGCTGATAGCTTTTCTCAATGTTTCCAGATCGCTGTCGAGGTATAGAGAGGGGTCTGTACCTTCTGAATGTTTCGAAATGGTCCCCGAGACATGTTTCTGGGCCAATACGAGATTTTCCCTGCTTGCAGGCATCCCCTCTATTGCGGTGCGGATGACAAAATAGGTGATGGAGCTCAAGCAGCCGATAGCAGCTCCGAGCATCAAGAATAGGAGGAGGCGTGGAGGCTTCGGCAAAATAGGAGGAATGGCGCTATCTATAGGCGCTGAAAGAACGAGTTCTAAGTTGCTGGAGATATTTTTTGATTCGACCATTTTACTCAGTTCTTCGAGCATGTTTTGATTCATCAACATTTGCTGGTCGATGAGTTTTTCAGAGACCCATTTGGTGGGCAGTTTAGCCATCTCTTTTTGGAGGATGAGCTGGTTATCGTGGATGAGGCCCCGTTCTTGTTTTAAATTGTTGAGGCGTGCCGTGATATATTCATCCAGGTGCTTTTCATAGATCGAGATCTGTTGGTGAACCAACCCAAGCGTCGCATTTTGCAGTTTGTGCATTTTTTCTTTGATCAGATGTTCGTGCAATCCAAGAAGTTGTTTGGATTGCTTTACATGCGTTTCCAGAAATCCTTTTTCGAGGTCGAGCTCTTCACGGAGGCGTTCGAGTTCTTTTTGGCTTCGGTTGTTTTGATCTTTTAAGTTCAGGACCAGATTGCTGGCTTTGGCGATCATATCTTTGCTCACGGAGTCTTTTAGGATAGCGCTCAGGGAGCTGATTTCGAAGTCGGGATTCTTCATTTGATTGAGGACGAACTGAGTCTGCAAGGCTTCCGCCTGCACATCGTTGAGCTGCTTTGTGAAAGTGAGATAGAGCTCTTTTGCGGTGGCCAAATCAATGCCCAAAAATTCTTTCTGGTGAGCTTGAAGATGTTTAAGGCGCTCTTCCAAAGTCCTTTCATGGACGCTTTTGAGTTCAGCTGGTCCTCCACTGCGCAAGGCAAGGTCTAGGGCATCAGCTTGCTGCTTCAAGGAGCGAATTTCAGACAATACTTCGTTGATGATGATGGGATCGCCATGGGATGTATAGCGGTCATAATAAACGAATCCCTCTTCCTGTGCTTTTTGTAGACGCTTCTTTTCTAAGTCGATAGAGACCAGCTTCTGCCGGTAATCATTCTGCTGGCCTGCCAAGAAATCCATCGCTTTGGTCGTATTGGGAAACCCCGTTTCGGAAAGGTCTGAAGATAAATGATAAGCATAGTCGTCCATCATTTGGTTAAGCTCTTTTCCCATCTCTTTTCGCCGCTCTTCGAGATAATGCAGCTGTTCTCCTGCGATGCGCTGATGTTCTTGTCTCAGATGCTCCAGGTACAACTCCATAATGCCATTGAGGATTTTGCTTCCCTGGTGCCTGTCGCGATGGGGATAGCGCAAAACGAGGAGGGTTTTGTCTGTTTTGTCAGCCATGATGATCAGGTTTTTGCTGATTTCCTCGCCGACAGCGGCAACAGGCCGCAATTCGATGACAAACTTTTGATCGGCCAAGCCGTCAGAGCCATTGCGGGTTAGTTTGAATCCGATAGTGCCATGCTGAAAGAGCTTGTCCAGCTGGCCTTCTATCTCTTGTCCATCTGGCATACTCACGGAATAGGAAGCATCCGTCGTGAATTTGAGATTGAGGGTAAGCGGCACTTCCTCATTGTAGGTGATCTGGGAAATCGCTACTGCGTCGCAAAAATCGGATAAAACAGGATATTGTGCTTTATTCAAATGGGCAAACTCGACGGTGAGGTTATCCCGGATGGCCGCCAATGAGGGATAGCGTTTCTCAACGCGGCATACCTTGCCTTGTAAATCGAGTTTTCGCACGACATTTTCTGTGAGCTTCCGCGACTTCATATAGGAGACCGCTTCGCTTTCGGGGATTGCCGCTCCGCCGCTCAAGAGGGTTTCAGCGAGCGACTTGGTCCAACCGACTTGCGTTTTGCCTTTTTCCTTAAAGGATGATTCCAGGACATATTGCGGAGGTTTTGTCAATGTCCACAGTGCAGCTAAAAGGGCGATTGCTACTGTCCAGCAGGCGATTTTTGTCCGATTCCTGAAAACCAGAGCTTTGAAATCATTAAAGGAGATGATGTAGTCCTCCTCTTTTTTTGGTTTAAAGCTCATGCAAAACACTCTCCTGCGTTACTCGACGATTTGATACGCCCCATATCCCGCCTGGAAACCTTGGAAGCTAGGCAGTAACTGATCGATGAAGCGGTTCCATTGGGTAATCGGCTTTTCCGAAACATAGACAGTATCTCCAGGCATCAACAATAAGCTATCATTAGGCAAATGGATGATGTGCTCCCACGATAATGCATAGATTTTGGGACATTGGAGATTGCCGCGAATGACCTGGATGTGGCGGCGATCCCCTGTGAAGGGAATGCCTCCTGCCTGGACAAGGGCTTCGCGTAGCGACATATAGCCATAGGGGAGATTGACGACGCGGGGCGAGAGAACTTCTCCCATGAGCATGACGGTGGAGTCGGCTGGATTGGCTATAAAGATTTTGTCTCCACCGCGCATCACGATATTTTGGCACATGTCTCCCTCGTTGATGAGCTGATGGAAGTCGATGGCCAATGGTTGTCCATCGCGCAGCACATAGCTCATAAAGAGATTGGCATTGGAGGGAACATGCGCTTTTGCAATGATCTCATATAAGCGTATTTTGCCATCTACGGGTATGGTCGAGGTTGTCACCATGCCTGTCAATTCGACTTTGCGCGACAGGCGATCCTTATAGGTGACAAAGACTTCGACGTCTTGAATCTGATCGCGAAAGGCCCTTTGGATTTTTTCTCGTGCGTCATCCAGGCTTAATCCGATCACCTCGACCGGTGGGATGTCGGGAATGTCGACTTTGCCTTCGTGGACGCGGAAACCCCCAACATTGTCGTTTACGAACTGAATGGCCTGCATTAAGTCTTTGCGGCTTGGATGATAGACCACAATCGTCAGGATGTCATCTTCATCGACGACGTCGCAATATTGGTCTAACGCTTCTTCAGGAAGCTCTTCGACTGCTTTGCCTTGAAACTCAAGGATTGCCAGCTTTCCTTCGCGTATCCGGTAAGAGTCGATAACGAATTCGTCTGCTCCCATAACGGCATAGTCGTGGCATGGATAGGAACAAGAAGAGAACATCATGCACATCATGCAAAAAGCGATAAGCAGAGAAACAAGACGCATGAACATTACCTCGAATATAGACGATCATTTTTACCTGTTAGTCACTTAAAATGAAAGAATAAAAGATTCTGTAGCGATTTCCGCTAGATCGTAAATGCGACTAGAAAAGTAAGATAGAAAAAGGGGAACAGGATATCCTGTAAATTTGATTATCCTTGATGCCGCTCGCGATCCTGCTTGTCCTGTTCCTCTTTTTTTATCCTTGATGCCGCTTGCGATTCTGCATCGGCCTCGTTGAGAATCTTCAACAACAGCAGAACATGACATCCACAGCGTCCGCAAAATTCTACGGGTTCGATCAAGCAGTTTTTACAAACCGGACATGCGGGCATCAATGAGTGCATAATTTTTATTCCAAATAATAGATTAAATTAGAAAGTCTGGCCTGAGCCTCTTTGTCGCCTATTCTTGACAAATGCAGCTCATTCGAAAGTTCTTGCAAATCGGACTGGCTTAAAGAACCGGCATCGATGAGCTTCTGGGCCTTTTCAATGAGTGCAAGGTTTTCCACAGATAGGCCGATGACTTCCTCCTGGGGTGTTGTGATGGATTGGCCATCGGATTTGACCGCTTCCCAAAACAGTTCATCTTCTTCGGAAAGGTGATTATTGGATCCATGAGGAGCTTCTACGTCAATTTTTACGCTGGCGAGGTCTGCCAGATTAGCATGGGAGACGCGGCTGTTCGCTATCTTTTTTAAAGTTTGACTAGCTTTCTTCCCTGAAGAAATATCTGTGGCGGTCACGTGCAATAATCCACTGCGATCAAGATGATATTTAATGCACACATCCCTTCCAGAACTATCCTCTAACCCTTCTAAAAGAAACTTTCCCAAACATTTATTATGATTGATATGGCTGGACTCTCCTTGGTAGACACTGACTTCAATCGCTTTCTGTTCGTCAAACATTTTGTAAAAGACTTTCGATGCCGTACATGGAAGCGGGGAATTGCGGCGGATGATAATGCAGTTGAATAAATATCCATCAATATCATAGCAACCTGTCCCTAGACTGTGAGGGGTCACATCGATCATCATCGGGCCAACTGATTGCCCTGCAAAATTAGCGGCTTCTATGGCGGCCCCCATAGCCACCACTAACGAAGGATCAATCCATGCTTGAGGGGTGATTTTTAACTCTGTTTCCAACATTTGGGACACAAGAGGAGTATAGGTAGCTCCTCCCACTAAAATCACCCTTTGAAGTTGGTTTGCATTTATTTCAGCCATTTCCAGGGCTTTGCGTACAGAGGTCAGTGTTCTTTCTAAGAATGGACGGATCAATGCTTCGAATTCCGTTCTAGTCATTGCAAATTGCAAATGCAGTGGAGTTCCGTTTTCATGGGCAATGAATTCTTCAGTTATTTGTGCTGAAGCTTCCGTTGAAAGCTTTATCTTGGCCTGTTCCGCCGCTCTCATTAATCTTGCCCATGCTAAGGGATCTTTTGCCAGGTCAATCTCATGTTTAGCTAAAAAAGCCTGCCTTGCCTTATCGGCTATCAGGCGGTCAAAGTCTGCCCCGCCGAGCTCTACGTCTCCATGGCTGGCTTTTACTTCCATCACGCCAGGGGATAGCTGCACGATGGAGACATCAAAAGTTCCACCGCCCAAATCATATACCAAACAACACTCATCATTTTGTTTCCCAAGGGAATAAGCAAGAGCTGCTGCTGTGGGTTCATTCAAGAGCCGGACGACTTCAAGTCCAGCAAGTTCAGCTGCTTCCTTTGTGGCTTCGCGTTGGCTTTCATTGAAGAAAGCTGGGACAGTGATAACGGCTTTAGAGACTGGGTGATTAAGATGTCCTTCAGCAGCTAATTTTAACCTTTTTAAAATCAAGCTGGAAACCATTGGAGGCGTGAAAGATTTATTTCCGAGCATCGCAAATTCCTGTTGGCCCATCTTGCGTTTTATTCTGCGGATGGTGTCGGCAGGAGCGACGAGTTCATTGTTGACAGCGGCATTTCCAATGAGGATTTCCCCATTTGCGTTTAAGGAGACGACAGAGGGAACAATTTTTGCTCCGTCAACAGCAAGCACCTTGGCTTTTCCGTCGTGTATTAAAGCGACTTCGGAGTTAGTGGTGCCTAAATCTATGCCGATAATAATAGCGTTATTTAAAGTTTTTGTTGTATTTGTTTCACTCATCGAATTTTTACCTCATTAATGTGTTGTTAACGGTAAACAGATACGTCTGCAAAACGGATGATGCAATCCTGCCTTTTATATCCATATCGGATGACTTGCGCAATGCAGCCACTCTTTTCTCCTTTTTCAGTTTCCACAGCGCGGTGATGGATGGGGTCAAATGGATCGCCGGCCAAAGGGCAAAGCAGTTCTATTTGGAGGTCAGCTAATTGCGAGGTAAGTTTCTGGCGGACAACCTCAACCCCACTGACATAGCCATCCAATATATCTTCTAATACAGCGCGCCACTGAGGTTTCCTGAGGCCCAGGAAGCCCTCTTTTTCTGGAAGGATAGCTAATATCTTCACTTTACTTTTATTTAGGCCATTTAACATGTTGAACAGGGCGTCCATCGAGTGCATTAATAGCGTTTCTACTTCTCTACTCCGGATTGAATCCATGGATGAAAGAGGTTCATCTTCTAAGTCATCTTCCAAATCATCCAAATCAACAGGCTCATCTTCCTCCTCAAAATCTTCTTCGGGGTCAACAGTTGTTTCCTGTTCAAGACTGTCCAATAGGGTATCGAATTTTGTGGAAAGCTCTTCGATGGATTCACTATGGACCCTAAGCTCGCGATTTTGTTTACGGATTTCAACCGCCAGCTTTTCTTGGCTTAAAACGAAATCGTATAGGCTTGGCAGCGACAAACTCCCGTATCTTTCTAGCATCCAATCAGGCCAATTGGATTCCCTTTCATTTAGAGCGGATTCCTTTTCGGAATGATCTAATTCAGACATGTGTCATCTCCCAGCTCCCAAGGGGTTAAAAAAGCTAATTCTTTAATTAAAGCAGGTAAATCGATGACTGTCATTTTAGTCTTTTCTGAGGGATCTTCCATGCATGTTGTTAAGGTATCCCAGCGCATGCGATTTTTTCCCACTTGATCGCGGATCATTCCATAGGCCTTTATTAGCTCATCAGGGTTGTCAGAGGATTTCAATTTGCGATGAAATTGAGCTTGAATCTCATCTTCGAGGGCGGAGCAGGGGATTTCCAAGATGAGATAAGGATCAATTTCTCGTTCACGATGAGAATGTGGAGGCATGTCGTTGTTATTTTTCATCGTTTATCTACCCTTCATACGTTTTTCTATAGAATGGATAAATGCATCAAAATCCATGCTTTCCATTGGGGAAGTGAATCGAAAACCATGATGATCTATAGTTTTATTTAAAATGGGAAATTCAGGTTCACATTCATTTATTAAGTCTCGGGCATCAAATACATTGCGAAGACATTGGTTGAGGTTCTCATGATGTTCGTAATACAATGCAAAAAGATAGGAGGGCCTCCAATCCCTAAAATTCGATTTGGACCATTTATTAAGGGTGGAAAAAGGAGGTGGGTATCCATAGTGTTGAAGCATTTTGGTAAAGAACTCATATTTTGTTGCAGAATTCGGTGTAAGTTGTTCTATCAGCTTCTGCAGCTCTTTTTTTGGAAATTTAAGGGCAGGGGTAGCCAATGCAGAAACCAGTCGCCAATCAGCCTCTTGGTTTTTGCCCAGTAGGTTTGGAGGAGGCATTGCTTTGCGGCAACTTGTTATCCCCTTTTGCCAATCAACCAAGAGCTGCACTCTAAGTACAGAAAACAACGGTTCTGAAATTTGTGTGGCAAAATCCGAAAGATGGCCTTCCATCCTTTTGCGTTGAGGATTGAAAAGAATCGATAAGCGAATCAAGTCAAAATCGCTGGGAAAGGCTCGCCGCAAGCTTTCTATATCCTCATAATGCTTCTCCTTAGAAGCATCGAATCTCAGCCATTGATGCAAATGGAGCATGGCTCGAATGTAGATGGGAAGGATCTCTTCTTTCAAGTGGGGGCTAATCGTAAGCAATTTTTTTGCAGTATCTTTAGCTTGTATAGGCTGTTGCATGAGGCGGAATAAGGCGAGTTTTTGCAGCAAATAGCCTTCTTTCTGTGAGTAAGATGGGTCCAATTCGACAAATAATTGCTCCCATTCTTGCAAGTTCAAATCACAGACTGAGTCGATTTTTTTTGACAATGCTAAAACTGATGTAAGATTTTTGATGGTATGTCTGTATGCCAGGGTCAACCATAGCAGCTTCAATTCGATCGGCGTTGGATTTAACGCCCACCTTTTTTTCTTATTAAGGAAATCCTTGTAGTGTAAAAAAGCTTGAATTGGACGTTGGGAATCAAACACAAGGTATTCTATAAAAGATCGAGCCTGATTAGGATTCCGAGCGCTTAATTCACAGTAGAATTCCATCCAAGCCTCTCTTAGATCTATTGTAGAATCTTTCATATAACCTGAAAGATAACGTCTCTTATAATAGTCTAGCTTTAGGCACGGATGAAAATCATAAGCTTTTTTCCAAGCCGCTATAGCTTCTGGGATAGATTTCTGGGAAAGGTGGTCTCCAATTTTCAGCCACAACCATCCTTTTAGTTCTTTTTGTTGAGGCGGGCATTTTTTTTCAGCTTCGATTATCTCTTCCAAAGTGGCTTGGGTAAGGTAATAGGATAAACAAAAGGAGTGGTTACCGATGCCATCCCAACCCATAACTTTTGCTAAATGAGGAAAACGCCGCGAAGCAAATGAATGGAGAGGCTCAAGCAGATTTTGTGCTAGCTTATAGTTTTTTTGGACCAGGCAAACAACTCCCTGCCCAATTTTTGCGGATAGAGGATTTGCTGCTTCAGCGTTTTGAAAGGATTGCATTGCCCGTTCGTGGTCGCCTTTGAGCAAGGCCAGCCATCCTTCTGCCATTAGTTTTAGGTTCGGTTCTTGGCGGAGAGTAAGGAGTGCTGTTTTAAGGTCGGTGTCAGCCTGTAAGTAGCACCACGCCAATTTAGAGGTGATGTCCGTCGAAGTGGTTAACTTTTCCAATGCATCCTTCCCCTTCAACCGTGCATAAGCTAGCTCAAGATGCTTTTGGGGTCCGAGCTGTTTGATGATTTGGTCGAATTCTTGAGGCTTATCCTGGCGCCAATATTTTCGAGCGAGTTTTTGTAGGCAAAGGAGCATCAGTTTTTGGATTTCAGCATCTGTTTGAGCATCGGGTATTTTTTTTAGGCAAGCAATGGTTTGATTAAAGTTCCCTTGGGCAAAATAGTCCAAAGCCTGTTTTTTAAGTAAATCACTACTTTGTGAAGCTGACATTTGTGACATAGGGCTGACACCATTTGTTTTCCGCAAATTGTACAAGGGGCCTGGTATTTTCACTAGTAAAAAATAGCGAAACCCAGGACAGCAGGGACAAAAGGACGTAACTCTTTGTCCTTTTGTCCTTTTAGGTCGGAGATAATAAAATGAAATTATGTTAAATTGATTGCAAATTATTCTCGTTTTTGGTATAATTAAACTTGATAATTAAATTTTAATAAAACGGAGGTTGTTGTGGTAGATTTTAATAAAATAAAAGAAGAATGTGTAGCCTTTGCTTCAAAAGTAGCTACAGAAGCGAAAGGGCTTTACAGAGAATGTGTAAAAAGAGGCTCTTTCTTAGGAAAGAAAGTGGAAGATCTTACTCGAAAGGCTGTCGCAACGACAGAGAGAGTTCTTAACGATCCAAATTTTGAAAGAGAATTAAACAAGATTAATCACGAAATCTTAAGAGTTGCATCATCAGTAGGCATGGTGGCCTCAGGTATCATAGCTCTAACTGGATTTTTAACTTTAAATGTCCCAGTTTTTGTTCTAGGGGGTTTACTTGCTGTTGGATTCTATCATGTTTATCGCATCAATGAGAATCTCAAAGAGCTTACTGATAATCCTGGAAGAGCTACATGGATTGCCGTTTCGGCTTTGTGTGACCCGAAAGTGCGTACGGATGCAATTTTCAAAGGTACTCTCCTTCAATATCTTCCTGACAACATTAAAAATCCGCTTGCTAAGCATATTTTTAATGACTCTGTAAGATTCGTCTAAAACACTATGGAATGTGGTGCTAAGCGCCGCATTCCATTGTTAATTTTTGAGACCATCAGATATCGTTTAAAAAAAATAGGGTTGGCTGCTGAGCGCTCTCTTGAACCAGAGGGGGGCGTTTAGGCTATGTTTTCCTATCTGATAGCCTAGCCATTTTATTCCTGTTTGGAGCAAAGCATAGGGCAAAAGCATGGGCCTTTCGCGAAGCAACCTTTGCAGCATGGCTTGGAGAAATTGCCTTCCTCGCTGGCTATCGTCATAGCGGCATTGGAGGATCTCCCGATAGGCTGTCCGTGTCAGGCCTATATCAAAATAGCGTTTAAATTCCTGTGTTAAAGTAAATTTATGGGAATGTTTGACTCGGGCTTCAGCGACGTAGGCGATTTTGTGTCCCCTTTTCAGAAGCTCTGCTGCTGCGATGGTATCCTCTCCCAAAAGAAGAGTTTTAAAGCCCCCTATTTCATCTAATGCTTTATTGCTATAAGCGGCGCAGGAGTCAGAACAAAAAAATGTGTAGACGCCATACTTCGGAAGATCGGCAATCGAGCGAAGATGACTCTTTTCAGGGTAATTAAATTCGCGGGGAAATGCCTCCAAAAAGGAGGCTCCCTCATGGGGAAGCTGCCGTCCATAGGCTAAAGAGGCTTTTCCCTCAGCTATTGGCTGTATTAACTGTTCTAATACTCTGCTATCAACTGCATAGGCATCTGGAGTGATCATGACCACAATATCCGTACCCAACAGGCGTCGCGCTTTTTCCCGAGTGGCGCCATGGTTGAATTCAGCTTGGGGGATCGCCAGCGTTTCAACGCCCATGGCTTGGGCTGTCTCTAGGGTTCCATCCTTGGAAGAAGTGTCGATGAGCAGTATTTTGGGCTTTAAGGGCGATTCTATGAGCGGTGGTAAACAGTGGTGTAAATGTCTCCGAGAACGATACGTTAACACTGCGATGCCGACTGTTGGCTGGTTCATGGTCAATCTCCGATGCAAGGAGGCTGATCGAGCGGATCGTAACCTAACGGTGGAATGACAAAGACGACGGAAAGTTCATCCAGGTGATCCACGACAGGTTTTGCCTCTAGGCTATAGTAGTAATCCCCTTCGCGAAGCAGGTCTATTTTCGTCACTTCGGCGACGAGCAATCCCGGAGGAAAAACGCCATCTAAACCTGTTGTGATGAGGAGGTCGTCGGGTTTTAGCAAAGGCTGTAATGGGTATTGTGCTGTGTTGGCTCCGATCGATGCGCCAGTTCTCAAATCGCGAGCCGGACCTTCTTCATCAGCAAAGTCATAATTGAATCCGATCCCGCGCAAGAGGTTTCCTTGGGAACGCCATAGGGGTTTACTGCCGCCGTGCAATTCCCCTTTTGCTAGGTTCCAGCTGGGCTCAGACTGAAGCAGCAATTTTTTTAGCTTTTGGAGTTCTGAGGCAATGGGCTTTTGGGATTCGCTTAAGAGTTGGGGGCGGCTATCGATAAAGGTTAGAAGGCGGTTGATGTTTTCTATGGCCCAGCGATTTTGAATATGGCCTCTAGAGGCCCTTACAGAGGGAGTGAGGCCCGAGTCGGTGATGAGGCGCACTCTCGCTTGGTGCTCTCCTACATAGTCGACGACGCCGACGAGAGCATTGCCGACGAGGACGGGACTATTTTTAGCGATGACTTGTTCTCCCGCTGATGCGTTATCGACCCTTCCGACATCGATCCAGAGGGAGCTGTTCCATGAGGAGGGCGAGCGAAAAATCACCCGGGCAGCAATCGGTGTGGAGATTTTGTTTTTCTTAAAGTGCAGGGCTTCCCGGAGGCGTTCAATTTCGCGCACGAGGAGCAGATTTTGGAGTTTCAGTTTCTCAAGCTCTTCCTGTGTTGGAGTGATAGTTGCCTGATTAGTGATTCCCATTGGGGAGGAAGCTAGCAAGCGAACATCGGTGATACTTCCCCAGAAGGGAGCCATGAAAGCCATAGTCAAGCCACTCAGATGTTCTGTGGCATTGCGAGGGATGCTCATAAAGAGAAAAACTGTGGCGATGAGCAAAAGGAAGGGCTTTGAGGATTTGCGGTTCATACTTTAGAGGCTGACAGCCACTTAGCGATGGCATTCGCAACGTATTCGATATTATGCATATTCAACCCAGCGATATTGATGCGGCCATTGCCGACGACATAGATTCCAAAGTCTTCGCGTAGTTGTTGCGCTTGGGCGTCTGTTAAGTTGAGAAGGGAAAACATCCCTTTTTCTTTATTGATATAGCTAAAATCGCGGTGTTCGATTTTGTTTTGAAGGGTAAACGCTAAGCAAACGCGCATTTCAACAACCCGGTCGCGCATATTCTTCAGTTCATGCATCCATTCAGTCTTTAAGCTGTCATTACTTAAAATCGCAGCAACAATGCGTGCTCCATGGATTGGAGGAGTTGAATAGTTGGCTCGGATGATTCTTTTAAACTGACTGACGACTTTTTTCAGGTGATCAGGATGATGGGCCACGATGGAAAGCATGCCGACGCGCTCTCCGTATAAACCGAAGTTTTTGGCGTTGGAACTTGCGACAAGCATTTCATGCCCTTCCTGCACAAAATAGCGGATGGGAAAAGCATCGGCTTCAGGATCCTGGTCAAACCCTTGATAGGCAAAATCAAAAAAGGGCATGATATGGCCTTCTTTTAAAAGGGCGGAAAGCTGTTTCCACTGTTCCTTTGAGGGGTCAACTCCTGTTGGATTATGGCAGCCGGCCTGCAGCAAAAGGGTGCTGCCTGCGGGCATTTTGCGGATGGCTTCAGTCATCTTGTCGAAAGCTAGGGCATGGCTTTGCACATTCAGATAGGGAAAGGTCTCCACCTGCATGCCAGCACGGCTAAATATCCCCTGATGATTGGGCCAAGAGATTTCGGATATAAATATCTTTTTTGAGAAGGTTCGAGCGAGAAATTCTCCCCCTATCCTCAAGGCGCCTGTGCCGCCCAGCGATTGTATCCCGTATACCAATCCATTTTGAACTTGAGGATTTTTTTCGCCATAGATGAGCTTCAGGCATTCTTCAATGTATTGTTTATTTCCTTCGATGGATTGGTAATCCTTGTCTAGATTTTTACTTTGCAAAAGGGCTTCGGCCTCTCTTACGGCATTTAAAATATAGGAATTGCCATCAGCATCCTTATAGGCTCCTATGCTGAGATTGACCTTTTGCGGCCGCTTATCGGATTGGAAAAGAATCGGAACCCCGAAAATAGGGTCTTCCGCCAAAACTTCAACAGCTTCAAAAAAGGCGACAGAGGCGTTCTTTTCAGCCATAAAAATACCTTATATTTAGTACATGGAGCGTAACGGGGTCGAACCGTTGACCTCAACAATGCCATTGTTGCGCTCTACCAACTGAGCTAACGCCCCAATAAATAGCGATATTGTAAGGCGGATCTCCATTTTGTGCAATCCCGATCCCGATGAAGACGATTTCGGCTCAAGATAGCGGCATCGAGGATAAGACAGAAGGGGAACAGGATATGCAGGATCGCACGCGACAGGATATACAGGATTACGGGCTCTTGACCACAACTGATCCGTTGTGGCTAAGAGCCCGTAATCCTGTATATCCTGTCGCGTGCGATCCTGCATATCCTGTAAATTGTTTATCCTTGAGGCCGCTTGTTGCGATCCTGCATATCCTGTTCCCCTTCTGTCTTATCCTTGATGCCGCTTGGCGATCCTGCCTATCCGTTCATTCTTTTCCTGCCTATCTTGAGCCGAAATCGTCTTCATCGGGATCGGGATCGGGATCGGGATTGCTCTGAAAGGCTTTGAGCCAATGGTCCATCAAGGACTGCGCATCATCTTTGGCTTTTTTGGGTATTTTGCTTCTTCGTTTTGGTTCTTTTTCTGGGGGTGAGGGTGAGGTAGGAGGGGTAAGCGCCTCTGCTTCTTTTTCGAATTGCTGCAAATAAAAATCGAAGCATTCATTGGCTGAAGCTTGAGTTGAAGGCTGCGCGGGTTTTACTGGTGTTTCTTTCTTTTTTGGGATCTCTTTGGGGGATTCCTTTGCTTGTTTTTGATGGCGCAATTTATTTTTGTAGGCTTTGTTGAGCCAGGCGAAGAATTCTTCTACGGTCTCTGTTTTAGCGGATTTGCGACGGGCATACCAGGCCAGCTTTTTATCTGAGGTGACGACTGTATGTTGTTGAGGGTTAGGCTCTCTTTTCAATTCTTTCAAGATCAGGTCATCGGCCGTTTGCTGATAATCTGTGTAGAGGATTTCCAAGTTTCTTAGATGGGATCGGGTGCTTTCTCCCAACTGATATTGTGAGTCAAAAACCAGGGTGGCATCGATTCCAAGCAATGCTATCTTGTGGGAAAGATCTTCAATGATGGTTTCTCTCTGCTTGGTAAGATCATCGCCGGCTCTCAAGATGCGAAAAAGGAGATTGTAGCCGTCGATGTAATAATGCATTATTTTTCAAAGAAACTCTTCAATTTGCTTACAGAATAAACTTCATCCCTAAAGCGGAAGGTCTCCCCCTCTTTGCACCCCATCATGGCTTCTGCGAACTTAGATTGGAAGGAGAGAATATGATTATCAGGATCGGCATCCCATGGCCCTAAAATCGTGTATGTAATGGCTTTTCCCTGGGGATCTGTCAAGGCGACGATGCTTCCGATGCCGACCTCATCGCGGTGGATATCATCTTTTGTGAGGATGCGTGCCCGATGCAGTTGCTCGGAAAGTCTTTTTAGCTCTCCTTGCAGCCTGGATCTTTTTTCCAGGGCGAATTTGTATTCGGAGTTTTCTCTGAGGTCGCCAAGGGCTCTAGCCGCTTCGATTTCGCGGGCATTTTCGACAATTTCTATGGTGCCTAAATGTTTGATTCTCTCATGTGTGCGCAGGTAGCCCTCTTCAGAAGTCCAAATGGTATTGCCATCCATGTGCTTGCTTTTGCGGGTTTTATTTTGCGCAAGGGAGGGATGGACAACTTCGGCAAGGGAACGCAGGATTTTGATATCGTGGTCGCTCAAGGTTTGGCATTTGGAGACGAGGAGTAGGAATTCCTGGATGAAATCCAACGAGGTTCCTTCTATGATGGATCGGACGATGGCATATCGCTTTCCGGAAAGGAGGGAGTATATTTTTTTTGTCAGTTCGCGGTATTCGGGTTTGCTTTCGATGGCGCTGAAGAGGATCAAGAAACTCTCCAGCAGTTGGCATTGTCCCTCCTTATTGCTGTAAGGAAGGCCTTCCTCTTCTTTGCTGACGATTTTTTGGAAGTACCAGATAAAGGTTTCAGGGCTCATTGTAGGGTGGGCAATCAGCTCCTTAATCTTTTGATGGAGCAATTTTTTACCAGGTCCTTGATGCAGCTCTTTGAATAAAAAATCCTTTAAGGGAGCCTGTGGGACAGAAAAAAGCATCTTGAGATAAACCTGTTCCCAATCTTTACGGTGCTCTTGCACGAGTGTTAGGGCCTTTTTCTTCAAAGCCAGAATGTCGATCGCATGAATCGTCTCTTCGATGTGCTCGATTTTTTTGATGAGGTCATCCGTTTTGCGTCCCTCGACATGGTGGGAGAACATATTCTCCAGCAATATGCAGATTTGCAGTTCTTGCTCTTTTGTCAAATCGGAATTGGAGAGGCTTTCTACGAGCTTATCTTTGAGTGAATTTTTCACATCCTGGTGTTTGCGCATATTGGGCAGATCGCGGACAAAGTTGTAGGCGGACTGGATGAAATCTCCGATGTCTGTTTTGCCTTTAATAGCCTTTTGCAGGCGCTCTTCTTGGGTCATTTCAGATTTGCGGAGGCGGAAGGGGTCTTTGAGGTTTGCCGGCGTCTCGATTATGGGATCTTTCTTAATTTTTGTCCGCGTGCTTTGCCACCATTTTGTCCATTCTGCATCGGGTATGACGAGTTCGCAGAGCTCATCTTTAATTTCGGAAGCATTTTTTGGCCCAAGGTCTCTGAGGAGAACTTTGATGACTGCGACAGGGTCTTCCTTAGCCTCTTTTTCGAGGACATCGGGATTGGCGAAGCGCCGCATCAGGAAATGGTCGTCTCCGAGAGGAATGAGGGTTTTGAAGGCGTTGCTGAAGTTAAAGTGTTTGCGGCCGGGGACGTGTTCAAATTCGATGGAGACCTGTTCGCGTACGTTGGAGAGGTCTACGATTTCTCCGGCTCCCCATCCACCAGTATGAAAGACGAACTTTCCTTTTGCCATGTGGGCGAGGAGGTCGTAATTGGAGATGGCTCCCTGGAAATTTTCTCGGCTGCGCAGGCCTACAAGGCGGATCCGGTCAAAAAACTGATCATTTTCCCCATGTTTCTTTTTCAGTACTTGCAGTGAGAGATCTGCGAGGGTTGGGCTATTTGTCGTTTGAAGGTCGATGAGATGTTTGAAGAGGGTGTAGCTGGCGTCTGGATCTTGGATTGTTTGCCATAGAGGGATGGCTGTTTCGACAATTCTTCCGAATTGCCGTGATAGTTCGGAATTTTTGATTGCTTTCAGAAGATCTGTAAATTCTTCTGGTTCTACTGTATCGCTTGTGACATATTCCTCCCAGAGCTGGAGGAATTTATTAAAATCCCGATTGTTGATTTGCACCTGAAATTCTTCCAAATACCCCATCACCCAATCCTTTGAAATGATTTTTTATTTAGTATAAGGAGAAGGATTATTAAATACAACTTTGATTTGATCGAGCAAAACCATAAAAGCTAGGGTGCATAAGCCAAGGAGAAGGATGCTTCCCATTGAAATCGGTTCCATCATGACTCCGGAGCAGGCTAAAAAGCTGACGATGACGACATCGAAAATAGTGCTGAATATGAGCAATTTTCCAGGCCTGATTTTCCAAAAATGATCGCGGGTTCTGATGAGATATACTGTGGCGAGTCCGCTGAACACAAACATCACAAACATAAGCGTTTGAATTTTGGGAAGAGAGAATAGAAAGAGATCCCTGGCGGCATAAAAAACCCCAAAGGAAAAAATGAGCCAGCAAAGCGCTAAAAGAAAAGAGGTCAAGGCTAGAGAGTGAATTTTTAAAAGGGAGGGGGTTTTCGCAATTTTTACATGATCGCTCGCAAGAGACATGGTGACAAAATCATTGGCAAAAATTAAAAACATGACGAGCCGCGGAGTAATCACAAAGAGGTTCTCAATCAAGAAACCGAGGGTTAAAAAGAGGGCGATATGCGTCGTTTTGACGATTTTATTTAGTGTATAGGTGAGCATTCGCCTATAAACTTTTCTTCCTGACATAATGGCTTCGGTGATATTTCCAAGGCCGGGTTTGATTAAAATCATACTTGCTGCGGCCTTTGCCACATCGGTGGCATTGGACAGAGCCACGCCGACATCCGCTTGTCTTAGAGCCGGGGCATCATTGACGCCGTCCCCAGTCATGCCAACCACTTTTCCGGCTTGTTGCAATGTCTTTATAATCAGGTATTTATCCTGCGGAAAGACTTCGGCAAAGATATCGCAGTCCAGGAATTGCTTGGATAGGATCATCTCTTTTTTGCATAGGTTTTGGCCAATGCCGACTTCAGCCGCGATGGATTGGGCTGTCGCGGAAAGATCCCCTGTGATCATTTTGACGGCTACTCCCATTTGTTTCAAGTCTTCGATCAGTTGTTTTGATTCTTTCCGGACGGGATCGGAAAAGATTAAATAGCCGGCCAATTGCAAGTGATCATGGTTTCCAAGCCCGATGGCTAAAACGCGATTGCCTTTAAGAGTAAAGGGATCTGCAGTGAGATCGAAGAGCCTAGGGGAGCCTTTGATAATTCGGATGGGGTGATTTTCCTCGAGAATGATGGCCTCTGAGGATTTGGAAAGAGGATCGAAGGGGGTGAATTTTATTCGTTTCGTTAAATCGAGCCGTTCTCTCTTCTGAAATTCTGATAAAATAGCCATATCAAAGGGATCTTGGCTAGCTTCATTGGATGCATAGGCGGCAAATCTCAAAAGGTCGGATTCTTTCATCTGTATCAAGGGAATAACGTCTTTTAAGACCATGCAATTTTGGGTCAAAGTTCCGGTTTTATCACAGCAGAGCACCTGCATGGCTGCTGCCTCTTCTATTGCCGTAAGCTTGGTCACCAACACGCCTTTTTCGCTGAGTTTTAAGGAGGCTAAAGCATTCGCCAATGTGAATGTCGCGGGCAAGGCAATGGGGATGGAGGCGATTAAGAGGACAAGAGAAAAGGGAAGGATGTCCGACAAGGGGGTGTTTACGAAGGATCCATAAATGAGGATAAGGAGG
The DNA here is from genome assembly GCA_963801335.1 of uncultured Parachlamydiaceae bacterium. Classification (GTDB taxonomy): domain Bacteria; phylum Chlamydiota; class Chlamydiia; order Chlamydiales; family Parachlamydiaceae; genus CAWDEQ01. The sequence goes on from CAWDEQ010000001.1 coordinate 1,025,991, forward strand.
ACTAATACAATATCTATTGAAATGAGGTATTCCACGATTTGCAGCACGATTTTTTCAAAATGGCTTTCGGGTTTAGCAGAAAGCGTTAATTCTGCTGTTTTCCCAAAAAAACTGCGCTTTCCTGTGGCGATGACCTCTCCTGTCGCTTCGCCTCGCTTTACTATGGAGCTGGAAAAGGCTTGTTCTTCTGCTTTCAATTCAATTGGCGAGGATTCGCCTGTCAAGGCTGAGCGGTCAACCAAAATAGACCCTTCCAGCAGGGTGATATCTGCTGGGATGAAATCCCCCATCCGGACGCGTATGATGTCTCCTGGGACGATGTTTTGGGCGTCTAAAAGGGTCCATGTCTTGTCGCGAAGGACTCGCGTTTTAATTTCCAGCTTTCTTTTTAATAATGCCAATGCAGTTTGGGCGCGATGTTCTTGGAAAAATCCGACCACAGCGTTAAAGAGAAGTAGGGTAGCTGTGATGATGGCTTCATTTTTCTTGCCTAGGATGAGTTGCAGGATGAAGGCGACTTCTAACATCCAGGGAATGGGGCCCCAGAATTTAAAAAGGAATTCTAATAAAGGGACTCTTCGGGTTTCCTGAATGGCATTAGGTCCATATTGGGAAAGCCTTTTTTGGGCTTCAATCGCAGTCAGTCCGTCCATGCCATGTACCCCCGAGCACCCTGATTAGCTGTATTGCCGCTTCGTATCTTTCGCCTTGCAATCCGATGAGGTCGCTTTCCGATAGAAGCAGTTGCCTTTCACTGTCGACGACATCTAAGTAGAAGGTGGCTCCTTTAGTGAATCTGACGGATGAGATGTCGTACATTTTCTTTGCTGCTTTCACAGATTCTTCAAGTTTACCGTAGGCATTGTCTAATTCTTCAATAGTCGATAGAGAATCTTCGACTTGCTGAAAAGCTTCTAAAACAATTTGTCTGTAGATCTGATCGGTTTCCCTAAACCTGGAAACGGCAAGCTGCAAATTCGATTCTAAGTTGCCAGCGTCGTAAATCATCTGAGTCGAGTTGGCGCCAGCTAAAAGCAAACGGCTTTTCCAGTGGAGAAAATCCTTCAATTCGGGGCTGGAATAGCCTAAAGCCCCAGTCAAGGAAAGGGAGGGAAAGAATTCGGCATAGGCGACATTGATCAGGGCATGAGTGGAGGCTTCTTTTCTTTCGGCTGCGGCGATGTCAGGGCGGCGCAGAAGAAGGTCGGAAGGGAGTCCTGGAGGAATTTGCGGCGGCGGCGATTTGTTTAAAGGGATTTTCTCCACGACAAATTCGGAGGCGGGCGCTCCGATTAATACGGCGAGCCTATTTTCCTCCATTTCCCGCTCATTGACTAACTTGAAGTATTCGGCTTGAGTATTTTCATATTCCAATTTTGCGCGCTCGACATCCATTTTGCTTATGATTTGGCCTTTGTATCTGGAGAGGATGAGTTGGTAAGCTTTTTTTCGCGCTTCGATTGTCTCTTGTAAAAGCTGCAGTTCAGAATCCAGAGTGCGGATTTGAAAATAGCTGGAGGCGACATCCGTTGTCAGGAAAAGAAGGGCGGTTTGGAGCACGTCTGCTTCAGCTTCGACGTTTAAGAGGGCGGATTCTTTTGCTTTTTGGAGTTTTCCCCATAGATCGACCTCAAAATCCAGGACGGCGGGAAGTTCGTTTCTTCGGCGGTGTTCCCGGATGACCCGCACGGGGTCGTATATCATCCAAAGAATTTCCCTACTGAGGAAATAGGGTTCCAGATTGAGTTGTGGATAGAGCTTTGACTCTGCGATGCCCGCAATTGCCCTCGCCTGCCTGACTCTTTCGACGGCGGCATAGAGATTATGGTTATTTTCCAAAGCCAACTCTTCAAATTGATTGAGAAGTACATCGTTGAAAATTTCCCACCAGTTTTCTGGCAATTCTTCTCCAGTATCATCTATAGCTTCTGTATTTTTCCATCCCTCAGGAACATCTGTGGAAGGGGGATGATAGCGCGGACCGACTTGGCATGCGGACAGATAGATAATAGCCGCAATAAGTAATAAAATATTTTTCATTAGAAAGGGATTATCCTCTTGACCATTTTTTATGATTCCTATACTACCCATATAGAAATACTAAATTATTTAATATCATTATTTCATATGTGGTTAGTCAGACTTGCGCTCGGTAGACCTTATACCTTTCTTATTCTCTCCTTACTGATTGTGATCATGGGGGGATGGTTTATCGTTTGGACTCCGAAAGATATCTTTCCCAACGTCGATATTCCGGTTGTCAATGTCATATGGACGTATGAGGGACTAGCTGCAGATGACTTTGAAAAGAGGATTACGACTTTCAGCGAATTTTCTTTATCCCAAACCATCAGTGATATCGAGAGAATTGAATCGCAAACCCAGGATGGCATTGCGGTTATCCGCCTCTTTTTTTATCCCTCTGTCAATATCAATTCGGCTGTAGCGCAAGCGACCTCTTCATCGCAATCGGTGTTGAGGCGTATGCCAAGGGGAGTCGTTCCTCCTATTATTGTTCCCTATACCGCTAATAGTGTTCCTATCCTTCAGGTGTTGCTTTCCAGCGATACATTGTCTGAAATGGAACTCTATGATTACGGCATTTATCGCCTTCGCCAGTCTATTGCGTCTCTGGAGGGGGTGACCATTCCAACTCCTTATGGGGGTAAGACGCGCCAGCTCATGATCGATGTCGATCCTATCGCTCTTCAGGCCCATGGGCTTTCACCCAGGGATGTCAATGATGCGATTAATGCCCAGAATTTGATCTTGCCGACGGGGGATAGCCGGATTGGGACCTTTGATTACAGGGTAAATATGAATAACACCCCTGTTTTGCCGGAGGAGTATAATGATATTCCGATCAAGAAGATTAATGACGTCGTCGTTTATCTGAGGGATGTGGGGTTTGCGCATGATGGATTTCTGCCTCAGACGAGCATCGTGCGGAATAATAGCAAGCGTGCAGTCATGCTGACCATTTTAAAATCGGGTTCGACGTCGACTTTGGATGTTGTGAACAAGATCCGGGCGATGCTTCCAGACCTTCGGGCGGCAGCCCCCAAAGGAATGAACATCGATTTGTTGTTCGATCAGTCGGTCTTTGTAAGATCGGCCATCTCGAGTGTGGTTGAGGAGGGGGTGATCGCGGCGTTTTTGACAGGTTCGGTGATTTTCCTATTTTTGATGAGCTGGAGGAGCACTTTAATCGTCTTTGTCGCCATTCCCCTCTCTATTTTATCGTCGATCATCCTTCTTTCCCTGACAGGATATACTCTGAACATCATGACCTTGGGGGGATTGGCGTTAGCCATCGGCATCCTTGTTGATGATGCGACTGTAACCCTAGAAAATATCCATCGCAATATCCACCTTGGGAAACCGCTGAGGGAAGCCATTTTGGTGGGGTCGCAGCAGATCATTTTTCCGGCCATCGTGTCTGTCTTGTCGATCTCCATTGTTTTTTTGCCTGTAGTGCTGTTAGTCGGAGCTTCGAAATATTTGTTCGTGCCTTTTGCGTTGGCAGTGGTCTTTGCCATTGGATCCTCGTTTTTTCTATCCAGGACGCTTGTGCCAACTATGATCGATTATTTGCTTGTGAATGAATTTTCTCAGAGGAAGGTCAAGCCGAAATCGGCTTTGCAGGTCTTTTCTATTCGCTTTGCTTATGGCTTTCATCGCTTTCGTTCCCGTTATGCGAAACTTCTCCATGCAGCTTTGCAAAATCGGGTGCTCGTCTTGATCCTTTTCGGCGTATTGTTTGGCAGTACTCTCTTCCTATTGCCTTCCATTGGGAGGGATTTCTTCCCTAATGTCGATGCGGGACAAATCCGCCTTCACGTCCAAGCCAGAACAGGGACACGAATCGAGGTGACGGAAGAAATCTTTGGGGAAGTGGAAAAGGAGATCAAGAAGGTCATCCCGCAGAATGAAATTCAGTTTCTGATCGATAACATTGGAATTGTCTTGGAGCCCTATAACTATGCCTTTGGCACTAATATGTCTCTTGGTACATATGACGGGGAAATTCTCGTCGCCCTTAATGCTCAAAAGACCAAGTCGACATTGGATTATAAAAGAGAGTTGAGAAAACACTTGGGAGATCGCTTTCCCGACCTGAAATTTTTCTTTGAGCCCGCTGATATCATCACGCAGATACTCAATTTCGGCGTTCCAGCTCCGATTGATGTGCGCGTGATCGGATATGATACGAAGAATAATTTCCGCGTCGCCAAGGAACTTCTCGAGCGGATTTCGCGCGTACCCGGAGCAGCCGATGTCAATATCCATCAGGTGGAAGACTTCCCTGAGTTGTTTTTAGAAGTGGATCGCACTCTTTTAGCGCTCGTCGGATTGAACCAGAAAAATGTTTCCGACGATGTCTTAATTTCTTACAGCACAAGCAGTATTGTGACTCCTAACTTCTGGCTAGATCATCAAAATGGGATTCCTTATCTCATTGCCATTCAGACACCTAAATATAGGGTCAATAGCGTCAAGACCCTCATGAATATGCCCGTTTCGACCCCTGATACCAAGCATTCTCAGCTGCTCACAAATTTGTCAGGCCTCCAAAGGAGATCTACTCTCGGGGTCGCCACTCATTATAATGTGCAGCCAGTCTACGATATTTTTACCAATGTGCATGGACGGGATTTGGGTGGATTAGCCTCTGATATTTCCTCTATTGTGAAGGAAATGAATAAAAAAATGGCTCCTGGGAATGTCATTGTGCTTCGTGGAGTCGCTGAGAGCATGAACCAAGCCTTTGTTCGCTTGGGGCTGGGCTTGATCTTTTCCTTCATCCTGATCTATTCGATTTTGGTCATTAACTTTCAGTCTTGGATAGATCCTTTTGTCATCATCATGGCCTTGCCAGGGGCCATTACAGGAGTGATCTGGATGCTCTTTTTGACACACACCACGTTTAGCGTCCCTTCCTTGATGGGAACGATTATGGCCACGGGTTTAGCCACCGCAAATAGCATCTTGTTAGTCAGCTTTGCCAACGCCCATTTAAAGGAGGGCAAGGATACCTATGAATCCGTTTTAGAGGCAGGAAGCAAGCGTTTGCGCCCCATTATCATGACAGCTTTTGCGATGATTTTCGGCATGATGCCTATGGCATTCGCCCTCGGCAATGCTGGCGAGGAAAACGCTCCTTTAGGCAGAGCCGTGATCGGAGGGTTATGTATTGCGACATTGACCACGCTATTTTTTGTTCCTGTTCTCTTTACCTATTTCCGTCAAAAGCCGAATCCTTATTTCGGGGGCGGTCAATTAGTATGACTACAGATTCCCCTATTAGCAAAAGACAAAGAATTTTCATCATTTCTGGACTTTTAGTTGTATTGGTTTGTTTATATTTGGTCGGCTACTTATATCGGCTTAGCGAGTGGCAGCGCCTTGAAGAAGAGGCAAGTGTCATCAATCCTCTTCTCGTGAAAGTCATGGTTGCTGAACCTCAATCCACACCAGTAGAGCTCGTTCTGCCAAGTTCGACGATAGCGATTCGATTCACCCCTATATGGGCACGAGTCAATGGATACATCGAAAAGTTTTACGTGGATATCGGCGACCGTGTCGTAGAGGGACAACTGCTGGCGGAAATCAGCACCCCGGAGCTGGATCGGCAGCTCTCGCAGACTGAAGCCGACTTGGCCAATGCAAATGCTCGGCTTGAGATTGCAAAAATCACCATGTTGCGGTGGAATGATATTTATTCAGCCGATTCCGAAGCTGTTTCTAAACAAGAAGTCGATGAATACAATGCCACGTACCTAGCTGCTACGGCAGAAGTGGAAGCAGCCCTAGCCAATAGGCAACGGCTTCAACAACTGGTTGGATTTAAAAAGCTTTATGCTCCCTTCACCGGGGTCATCACGGAAAGGAATATCGATCTCGGAACCTTGATCTCAGCTGGCAGCGATGACACTCTCCAGCAAATCTACAAACTGGAAAAGATTGATGTCCTTCGCATTTGGGCGCCGGTCCCGCAAACCTATTATCGATCAGTAAAAGTAGGGGATATCGTGGACGTTAGAGTCCGGGAATTCCCTAAATTGTTCAAGGGAGTCATCGCTAGAACATCTTCGGCTTTGAATCCGATAGCTCGAACGTTATTAACGGAAATCCATATCGACAATCTAGAGGAAAATTTGTTCACCGGCGCCTATGCCGAGGTAATTTTTAATTTTAAACCTGAATCTCCTTTTTACATCATTCCGACAAGCGCGATCATTATTCGGGAGGGCCATCCTCATGTGGCCATTGTGGATGAAAAGGGAATCGTCCACATGAAAAGAGTAGAGATTGGGCTTGATCATGGGAATACAATGGAAATTACAAACGGAGTAAGTGAAGGAGACCGGATTATTACCAATCCAAATGAAAATATCGTTGAGGATGTCCATGTCGAGATTGCAAAGGGTTGAAATTTTATAAAAATATTGCTATTATATAGTAAGGAGAATTTGTTTAAGGATTAAGCATGCAGAAAGAGCCTACCGGAACCCCTCCCCCTACCCGACGCCGACTTACCCCTTCTGAGTTAGATCAGCTCTTCAAGCGTATGGAAAAAATGCGTCAAGATCTGGAAGAGAAGCTTCAGGAGATCTTTCAAAAGAGCGGTAAGACCCGCCAGCAACTTGAAAATTACTTGAACAATCCCAATAATTTTACTCCCCAACAATGGGCCATCGTAGAAAATGGGCGCAAAAGAATAGAGGAAAAAGTCTCTAAAGCCATAGGAGTACAACAAAAGGGCCTGCTTGAAAAGAAACAAAGGGATAAAGCAGCTAAAGGGCGAAAAGGCAAAACACTGGGCGGCCGCCGCAAGTGGATTTCCGTGAGATAAGAGGCAACTGCCTCTAAGATTGAAAAATATCCCTTCATTTGTCACACTCTTGTAAAAAAGCCTAGCAATGGAGATTTTCGTGGTCAAACATATTGATTTATTTATGCCTCCCAATGCTCAGTATGAGGCATTGAATTATTATACCAAGCGTTTAGGGGAAGCTTTCCTGCGCATTGGCACTAACTGCCATATTTTGAAAGCCCAATACGACAATCCAAAACCCTTTTTGGACAAAATCATCCAAGATCCGCCGGACTGCACACTATCGTTCAATGGTTTGCTACCAGATAACCAGGGGAATTTTTTCTGCGAGATAATGCAGATACCCCATGTGGCATTTCTGGTCGATTCTCCCAATCAATTTTTTCTTCTGGCCAAAAGCCCTTTGACGATCGTCAGTTGTGTCGACACCTATTTTTGCGATTTTTTTCGAGGATTGAATTGTCAAAATGTCCTATTCACTCCTCATGGTGTAGACAAAATGCTTCACCCTGAACTGCAGGACGAAAAGATTTATGGTGTCGTCTATGCGGGAAGCTGTTTTGATTATGAAGCAATTAGGAATGAATGGCCAAAAAACTTTTCTGCCAATGTCTGTCAGGTTATGGATGATGCTGTCGCTATTACCTTTGCTCAGCAGGAAACTTCTTATATACAAGCTTTTGTCGAAGCGTTAGCTAGATGGCCTAAATCAAAGGGGATTATTGATCCCTCTCAATTGAATTATCCGCTCATCTTCGATCAATTGGAATCTTATATTCGAGGCAGGGACCAAATCGCACTGCTTAAATCAATAGAAGATGTGAGAGTGGATCTATTTGGATTTCATGCAAGCCATGCGATTTGGAAAAAGTACCTGGGTAAAAACAAGAACATCACAATTCACGAACCGGTAACTTTCGAGCAATCGCTTGATGTCTTGAAAAAGAGCAAAATTTCATTGAATAGCAATCCCCATTTTAAAAATGGATCGCATGAAAGAGTCTTTGAAGCAATGGCGGTTGACGCTGTGGCAATTACCAGCGAAAGCAAATATCTGCGCGAAACCTTCAAAGTGGGCGAAAATATGCTCTTTTACAGCTTTAGCGATCGCAAATCGATCAACAAGGTGATTCATGACTATTTGTCACACGAGAGCAAGAGGGAGAAATATGTGGAAAAAGCAAGGGAAGCAGTCATGCGCAATCATACGTGGGACCATCGGGCTCAATCTCTTGTCAAGGAGCTTTCGCCAATCTTAGCCGGTATTATCTAATGCCGGCCCTCGATCCTTTAAAATTAATCGACTGGTTTCAGCAGCAGAAGCGCGATTTGCCTTGGCGCAATCAGCCCTCTCCCTATGCAGTTTGGGTCTCGGAAGTGATGCTGCAGCAAACCCAGGTCAGCGTCGTGGTTCCCTATTTCCTGAGATGGATGCAGCGGTTTCCTACTGTTGCGGATTTGGCGAAAGCTTCTGTGGATGAAGTGATCAAAGAATGGGAGGGGCTAGGATATTACTCCCGCGCCAGGTGCCTGCATGCCGGAGCAAAATATGTGATGGAGCAACATGGGGGAATAATACCCCAAACCGAAGAAGAGCTGAAGGCGATAAAAGGGCTCGGACCTTATACGATAGGGGCTATACGCAGCTTTGCTTTCCATCATCCCGTGGCGGCTGTCGATGGCAATGTCGTCCGTGTGCTCGCCCGCTATTTTAAGCTTGAGGAGGATATCTCAAAGCCTAAAACGATGAATCAAATCCGCCAAATGGCCCAGGAGATATTGCCAAAAGAGAATTCTTGGATTTTCAATGAGGCACTGATCGAGCTAGGCGCTACTATTTGCACAAAAAAGCCAAAATGCAGCCTATGCCCTATCAATAGGGGTTGTGCGGCTTATTTGCATGGCAAAGAGGAACTGCTGCCCAATAAGTCAGCAAAAGTGAAAACGGAAATCCTCTTCAGAGCCGTCGCTGTGATTTCCTGCGGCGATTCATTTCTTATTAAGAGAGGGGAATCTGGAATGGTGATGTCCGATCTCCATGAATTTCCCTATTTTGAAATATCGGCAAAGGGAATATCGCATAAAAAATTGGCCTTGGAAATACAGAAGAGCCTTAAATTGCCGGTCAATCCCATTGGAATCTTGCCCCCCATCCAACACTCTTTTACGCGCTTCAGGGTGCATTTGTTTCCCATGAGTTTTTCCTGTGGTCATCCACATCGGGTTGAGGGATACCAGTGGATGCCTCTCGATGCCTTGCGAAAACTAGCCTTTTCTTCAGGTCACCGCCGTATCTTTCACGAAGTGATACCTTTGAAACAGGGCGTTATGTCCCTTTGTCTTTTCTCAGTATTCCTCGTCATCTGAATCAGGCAAGTTTTCTTGGTAGGATTGCAAGTATTCCTTTTGACGTAGGGTTTGGTTATTCGTGATGCGGCTTTGATTGAGATCGTAGAGATGGCGTCCCGATTGATGTCGGATCATGCCATAGCTAGCATCCGAATCAGCTGGATTCCCGCAGCTGTATAGAAGACAGGCGGCGAGGGAAATAATCACATATTTCATTGAAATGACCGTAATGCTTCATCAGTGGTTTTAAAGATATTGAAGATTTTATTCATGGACACGAGTTCAAACATGGTGCGAATGGGCTTGTTCATGCAGGAAAGTTTCAGTTCTCCTCCCTGTTGATTGAGGACGCGCTGGATAGCAAGGAAACTTCCCAATCCAGAGCTGTCGATAAAATTGAGTTGATGCAAGTCAAAAATGACCTGATTTGAATGATTGGCTTCGATTAGGGCAACGGCTTTGTCTTTAAACTCAGGAGCTTCTTTAGCATCTAATGCTGTCACATGAGGGGTAATGACAAGCACGTTGCCGAGCGTTTCATGTGTGACTTCCATTATCTCTCCGGTTTAACACTCTTAGAATCGGTAAATTTTTTTTTCTTGTCAAGAGGGAGAAAGAGGCATACAAGGAAGGAAAAAGAAGTGAGTGGATATGGATTCCTTACCTTCGTCCCCCTCTTTAAAGCTTTTACAAAAGCAAAGCCCTTCGCAAAAACAGCAGCAGCGCCTCATGATGTCTCCCCAGATGCAGCAGGCGATTCACTTACTGCAGCTGCCCTTTTTGGAATTGGCTCTCCTCCTGCAAACGGAATTTGAACAGAACCCCGTCATTGAATGCATTACCGAGGAAGAGAGAAGCGATGATCCGGAATTGGAGTCATTGGAATTGGCGACCCATGAAGAGACAGAGGAGAAAGAGGCTAATCAAGAGAAAGAATTATCCTTTGATGACCGCGATTTTGAGGTGTTAAAACAGCTAGATGAAGAATTTCGAAATGCATTAGATCAGGAGCCGATATTTCGAAAAAGGAGTCCCGATGAAGAGAAGATGAAGGCCTTTTTAGAAAATTCGATTACATCTCAAGATTCTCTTTTTGAACATCTTATGAAAGAATCCAGGGAGACATTCCGAGATCCAGAAGAATTAAAAATAGCGGAGATCATTATTGGCCACATGGACGAAAATGGATTTCTTCAGGGTTCTTTGGAAGCGATCCGTTCTCTTTATGGTTTTGACGAAGAAAAATTAAAGGAAATTTTAAGGGTAGTCCAAACATTCGAACCCTTCGGAATTGGAGCCAAAGATTTGAAGGAGTCTTTGTTGATTCAGTTGCGGTGTCAGAATAAAAATAATACGCTGCCCTATCAGATTGTATCCGAGCACTATGAGGACTTGTTACACAATCGCCTTCCGATGATTCGCAAGCAATTAGGCTGTACGCTGCAGGAAGTTGAAGAGGCGATCAGCCGCCATATTGCAAAGCTAGACTTACACCCAGGGATGTCGTATGACAAACAGCCGGTATCCTATATTATTCCGGATGCCCGCATCAAACTAGAAGCCGATCAATTAGAGATCGAGATAAATGAGGACTTTATCCCTCCGCTGCGTTTGAATCGACGCTACATGAGAATGCTCGAGGATGAAACGCTATCGAAGGAAACCAAGGATTTTATTAAACAGAAAATCGTATCGGCCAAGTGGCTCCTAAAAAATATCCACCAACGGAATGAGACTCTGTTCAAAATCCTGCAAGCAGTCGTCAAGAGGCAAAAGGATTTCTTTCTTAAACCTGAAGGCCAACTGGTTCCGATGGCGATGAATGCTCTTCTTGATGAGCTGGATATGCACGAATCGACCATCACTCGCACGGTAGCTAATAAATATGTGGATACCCCGAGGGGGCTTTTGCCTTTGAAATCCTTTTTTACTCATGCTTATGAAGCTGAAGATGGGGAAGAAATATCCTCCAAAACAGTGCGCGAAGCCGTAAAAGCAATCATCGATCAGGAAGATAAAGCCAAACCCTACTCGGACGAGAAAATATCCCAATTGCTCAAAGAGCAAGGGATCCTCTGCGCTAGAAGGACCATCGCCAAATACCGCATCGAATTGAATTTGGGCAATGCTCAGCAGAGACGCAAATGGGGTACATAGGCTTCTGCAATCACGCGCCAACGCAATGATTTGTCTTGGGAGACATAGGATTTGATTTCATCGAGGGTCATCGTGCCAAAAGAGAGGATTTCCTTGTCCGTCATGCGGTAGAGGATTGCCTCCGCTTGTTGAGTCGTTTTTGCAAGCAGATGCAATTTAGCAAGGCATCGCCTGATTTGGAAATGGCGGAGCACGAGACGGCACAACGCGAAAAGAATGAGTGAAATGGGAAGTAGCTTGGCCCAGAGGCTTAGGGCTATGGTTTCAGTAGGTTGTAGGAAAAGCAAGGAAATATCGAACAACAGAGTTATCAGAATAGCCAAAACAAAGACCATGCTTTCATAAGAAGATTGGACAAGAGCGCCAAACCAGCGTCTAAATCGAGAAGGCGAGGTATGGTAAGCGAGATGTTCTTCAAATTTGGGTTCTTCAAACATCATCCTGCCCACATGGCAGAGTTCATGAGTCACAATTTCGTTGCGATCGTAGAGGCCCAAATACCGAACTGAATGAAGAAAAGCCTTCCGAAGCTGGAATAGGGCGGCGGTTGGGGAATCGCGATCCATTTGAAATATCCAGGCACAGCCTCCATGCCAGGGAGCTAAACGGTAATTGCTGAAATAAAGGGGAATCCATAGCGGAGCGATATCGTAAAGCGGCAGTAGGGTTTTTGAAGCATCGCGAAGGACGTTTTCAGCTGCATGGGCATCGGTAGATAGGGGCACTTTTTCAAGGCTATCTGGGATGAATTCTTTCAATCGAAGGCAATAGTCGACGCGTTTTAGGAACTCTGATTCCGTTTCCCCTGGCCCTGGAATAAGGCCTTGGGCATTGTATTCCAAAAGTGATGGCGAATGCAGCATGCAACAATTATATCAAAGTAAACACTAAGAGAGCTATCATTTTTGCTTCTTTGAGACAGATCTGGAAGAAATGTTTGATCTCGCGTCCTCTGCGTCCTCTTTTGGTTTTCTGGAATCTTCGAATAACTTGTTGTAAAAAGAAACATTTAGCTTCGTTTCTGTATGATTTATAATGACGGCTACCAAACGCTCAGAAAATATTTTCATCAGGGGCGAATCTATCTCTTGGAGCACAAGAGCTGAAATGAGAGCCCCTTCTGTATTTCCAAAATTGTATTGAATGGCAATTGCATCTAATTTGCGATGCAAATCCTCAGTCTCAGATAGGACTTGATATCCCTTTCTTTTTGCCTGTGTCTCTGCGTCGATAGCAGTAGCAGTTGGGGATAAATGGGGTCGTCCCGTAGAAGTTGTTTGTTGCATAGTAATTATCCTTTTTTTAGGTGTAAATTTTTAATCATCTCGACCTTTAACTTCATCAAATCCACCATCAGCAGTGTCCTCATCACCCGGATTGGATCGGCGTATGTTTCCAGTGAGTTGCATCGTCGAATCTTCGATTCCTGTATCAGGAAAAGGCGAGGTTCCCTGAGGGGGCACCCGAGGGGGTTTAGGTTTTGGCTTTGAAATTTTAAATCTCAAGGATTCCTTCGAGGAAGATGAAGAAGATGCGGCGGCAGTGGGGGGAACGGGCTGAGATGGCAATGTAACTCTTTTTGCAGGGTTAGCAGGGTTTTTTGAATGGTTATTCTGATGCACACTATCTTGTATCGGCTGTGGAGCTGCCTTTGGAATAGACTTAGAAGGAGGAGTTTTCCTTTTTCTAGAAATCGATGAAGCCAAAGCAGCAGGGGCGGCTGGTAGAGGATTTACCGGTGGCTGCAGATGAACTTCTAGTGGGGGAGGCGTTGGGAGGAATAGGGATGGCAGTGGTGCCGGTTTTTTCAAAGGCTGAGGATGTGGTATTGCGAAAGTCGTATTAGCTGGAAAAAGTGGCATTGGTTTTTGCAAAGGAGGCGCTGGAGTTTGGAAAGGATTCAATAGAATTTCCCCCGGTTTAGCAAATTGGTGTGGTTCTAGCGTTGGTATTCGCTGCTGGGGTTGGGATATTGGCGCTGGTGGCTTTGGAACAGCTGATGGCTTTGGTGTCGAGGGTGCTGGAGCAACGGGTTGCTTTGATGCTAATTGATGAGCCCGCATTTTCTCCCTCACATCTATCACTAACTTTTCAAGCGTAGTTATATCCTCGCGTGTTAACTTCATCTTATCTTTTTCTTCAGTAAGGACTCTATATAGCCCCTTTAGGGCTTTCTCATATTCCCCTTTTTCGCACAATGTTCTGGTTGCGTCCTTGAGACCCTGTATAATAATTTTGGGATCAGGACTACTCGATGTAGCTGCAGGCACTGATTGGGCGGCGGCTTTTGGGGTTGCCACTGGCACAGCCGAAACAGATACCGGTTCTGGCTTAGCTACCGTTGGAGGAACATCTGAACGCTGTAGAGAAATCGGCAATCGAGGAGCAGCTTTTCTTGGGCTCAGATTTGCGCGTAGCTCAGCTGTTGGTGACGAAGACTTCAAAGCTGGGAGTTTTGGCTGTTGTTGAGTTGGAGAATGTTGTGGGGCTGATGGTTTTTTTGGCTGACTAGTCGCAGGTGCTGGTTGTGCGGGAGCAGGCTGAGCAGGAGCTGGTGGAGGAGGAGGTAGTGGGGCAGCTGGGGGTTTTGGAATTATTGGGGTTAAATTAACTGTATTTGGATTTTGCAATCCGCCAGTACGCAACAGCATCAATTGATTGACTTTCTCTTCTGTTTGTCTGTCGTATTCGCACCATGACTTAAGTAAATCGTCCTCTACAGCATTTACAGTAGTTGGAAATGTTTCGTTACAGCTAGGATTAGGACATGTATTATGTTGACAACTTTTTTTTTGGCATTTCTTAGTATGGTCTGTCAACACTATTCCATAAAACACCTCTGCTTCTACGCAGCAATTGTTCTTACATAGAATAGCCATAGGAGTGACCATTCTTTTTTTAGTAAGAGGACAAATAAGTTCTGGCGGAGTCTGCCATTGTGAATTACTTCTTTGAGAGGGTATCCCTTGACTATTTGAAATCATAACTATTAAACCTTTTTACTTTTGATTTATATTCGATGAAAATACAATCTTATACGAGTTGCTATTTTTAATCAAATAGTTTTTGTTTTTATTTACTAAGATGGGTGCCATTGTATTTCCTTCTCCCTGTCTCACACTTCCTCACTGATCTCACTGATCTCAGTGGTAAATTATACAATAAAGCTAGGAATAGGTGTTTTTGCTTGAAAGCTGGATCTCATTCTGGCAGGCTAATATACCACACGTACCACACGCGTGGACTTACAAGGAAAGGCATATGCTTTCGGATCATTATGAGGAATTTACAGATAATCAGCTGAAAATCTTAGAACATTATGTGACGAATACTTCTGGGCACATTTTTGCTTTGAGGAATTTGCCAGAAGTCATCAAGGGGGCTCTTTTTTCCCGCTATTCCAGATCTAGTTTAGGGCTTCGTTCCCTATTGCTGAAGGAATTTATAGGGAATAATGAGGAATCTGCATTTTCCGCAATAGTGGGAAGCTCCGCTCATAATAGGGAAGAGCAGGCGAATGCGATAAAGAAAGCGCAAAATTTTTATGACAAGATATTGGATGGGTATGGCGATGATTCGATAGGCGAGCTTGGGGGAGCCCATCTGGCTATTGAAAATGTCTCCTTGTTATCCACTAAATTTATCGAAGATTGCCGTTTAGGGGGATCTCCTTTAGAGAAGTCGACGCGTTACATCTATTTTGATCAGAAGGTCAAAGGAGAATATCTCTTTTATCGCGAGGCCATTCTCATGACTTCCGCCTATCGGGATATCTATGTCAACACCTGCAATATACTTTTTGATACTTATGGCAAACTCATTCCTCCGCTAACCGCCATGCTTGAGAAAAAGTTTCCCCATGATCCCAATGTTTCCAAAACCGCATATACAGCTGCTTTGAGGGCCAAAGTGCTCGATTGTCTCCGCGGGTTGCTTCCGGCGGGAACTTTGACGAATATGGGCGTCTATGGAAATGGACGCTTTTTTGAACAGCTGATCCATAAGCTGAATTGCCAGAATTTGGATGAACTGCAGGAAATTGGCAAAAGGGTTTATGAAGAACTCTCTAAAGTGATTCCTTCCTTTATTCGAAGGGCTGATCCCTCCCATCGGACACATCAAAGCTATGCGGCCTTTTTTGAGAACTTGCAGCATGATTTGCAGATCGTGGCTACAGAAAATACGGATTTTCCAGAAAAGTTGAGCGAGCCTGGGGTGCGGATGATCAATTATGATGCTGAGGCTGTGATCAAGGTGGCGGCAGCATTATTATTCCCTCATTGCACTAAGAGTTTGCAGGAGCTCTGGATCCATTGCAAACAATTATCTGAAGAGGACCTTTCCCGCATATTGGATGCAGGCAGCAATGCTAGGGCTTCAAGGCGCCATAAATCTCCGAGGGCGCTCGAACATGCGAATTTTACATTTGAAATCATCAGCGATTTTGGTGCCTATCGCGACTTGCATCGGCACCGCGTTCTCACACAGGAAAGGCAATTGCTGACATGCGACTATGGCTATTGGATTCCACCCGAGATTGTGGGAACGCCAATGGAGTCCGATTATAATGAGGCGATGCGGCAATCCAAGGATACCTTTGATCGCATTGCTTCGGAGCTGCCTGAAGAGGCCCAGTATGTGGTGCCGATGGCCTATCATGTCCGCTGGTATTTTCAAATCAATCTGCGGGCGCTGCAGTGGCTGTGTGAACTCCGTTCCTCAGCTGCAGGCCATCCTACCTATCGATATATTGCGCAGAGCATGGCTAAACAAATTACAGAAGTCTTTCCGGCTTTTGAGCGCTTCCTTAAATTTGTCGACTATGAAGGCTATCAGATGGGGCGGCTGGGTCAAGAACAGCGCAAAATCGATAAGCAGGAAAAACTCGCAAAATGAACAACACTCCTTCTACAACCAAAAGCGGAAGCTTATTTGGCGGCATTTTATTGGTGGCCGGATGCTGCATTGGAGCGGGCATGCTGGGATTGCCCGTTCTTTCAGCCCTTGCCGGTTTTCAGCCTTCGGTCGTGATCTTTATTCTCAGTTGGATTTTCATGGCGACAACCGGATTGCTTGTCTTGGAAGTCAATTTATGGTTTAAAGACGAGGTCAATATCGTCTCAATGGCCTCTAGGACGTTGGGCCTTTTTGGAAAGGTCATCGCATGGGGGCTCTTTTTGTTTTTATTTTATTCTTTGATGGTTGCTTATGGGGCAGGAAGCGGAGAGCTCTTCACCGATTTCATAGCGGACAACGTGGGATTGAGGATGCCCTCTTGGGTGGGGTGCTTGAGTATGATTGTTCTATTCGGTCTGATGCTCTTTCTTGGAACGCGAGCCGTGGACCATTTTAATCGATTGCTGATGCTTGGCTTAGCTGTCTCTTATCTTTTAATAGTCCTCTTGGGGGCCCCACATGTCCAGGCGGACTATTTGCAACATCGCGACTGGGGCCAGGTGGTCTATGTCATACCTGTGATGATCATCTCATTTGGGTATCACAACTTAATTCCGAGTCTCACAACCTACCTCGGCGGGGATGGGAAGAGGCTGCGGCTTATCATTTTGATAGGAAGTGCAATCCCTCTCTTTGTTTATTTGCTATGGGAGTGGCTGATTTTGGGTCTGGTCCCTTTAGAGGGGAAGGATGGCTTTCTGCAGGCATTGAACAATGGAGACATGGCCACCCATGCTTTGCGCCAAGCTGTCGGCTATTCCTGGATAGGGGAGCTAGCGCAATACTTTGCTTTCTTTGCGATCGTCACCTCCTTTTTGGGAGTAGCCCTCAGCTTTGTCGACTTTTTGGCCGATGGCTTAAGCATTAAGAAGACCGCCCAGGGGCGCCTCCTCTTATGCTTGTTGGCCTTGGTTCCCCCTTTTGTTTTTGCCATCGTTTATCCAAAAGTCTTTCTGGTGGCTCTCAATTATGCTGGAGGCTTCGGTGCGGTGATCCTCTTCGGCATTATGCCAGCTTTGATGGTCTGGTCCGGACGCTATCGGCAGAAGCTCGAAATGCAACAGCAAGTCCCTGGAGGCAAAATCGCTTTGATTGCCATCATTGTCTTTTCCCTAGCTGTCTTCGCCATTCAGTTGTGGAATGAAATAGGAAGGGGAATTGCATGATCCAGATGCACAATAAGCTTCTCGGGGGCATCCTACTGGTCTCGGGAACGACGATCGGCGCTGGGATGCTGGCTCTTCCAGTCATTACCGGGTTTGCCGGATTTTTTCCTTCCCTGGTTTTGTTGGTCGTCTATTGGGGCTTTATGACCTTTACAGCCTTTCTGATGATGGAAGTGAATTTGTGGATGGAACCCAATACGAATCTGATTACGATGGCAAAAAAGACGCTAGGGCGTCCAGGAGAGGTTGTCAGCTGGATCGCCTATCTTTTTTTGCTCTATGCCTTAACAACAGCCTACATTGCCGGAAGCGCACCCATCGTGGTAGACTTTGTCGCATCCATCAGCAATTACCACATGCCGCTTTGGGCCGGCTCTCTCCCGTTGCTGCTGCTTGTAGGTTATTTTGTCTATCGGGGAACGAAGTCCGTCGATTATATCAACCGATTCCTCATGATCGGGCTGGTCATCTCCTATGGAATCATGATCGTCGTCTTGACTCCCCATGTTGAGGCGAAGCGGTTATCCTATGCCAATTGGCCCGCGCTATTTCTTGCAGTATCGATTGTCGCCACGTCGTTTGGATTCCATATCGTGATTCCGAGCTTGACGACCTATATGGAGCGCGATGTGCCAAAGCTGAAAAAGGCGATTTGGATTGGAAGTTTGATTCCCCTATTGGTGTATATTTCATGGGAGCTGTTGACCTTAGGGATCATCCCGCTGGAGGGCCGCTATGGGATCAGCCAAGGATATCGGGAAGGAAGCAATGGCGCCCACCTCCTCTCAGGAATATTAGGACATACCGCCATTGCGGCGATTGCCCGCTTTTTTTCTTTTTTTGCTATCGTGACCTCTTTTTTAGGGGTATCGCTTAGCTTATTGGATTTTTTAGCCGATGGCTTTAAGATTGAGAAATCGGCAAAAGGGAAATTGTGGCTCTGCCTCTTGACATTTTTGCCTCCGCTGGTGATCACCCTGATAGATCCGCGGGCCTTTTTGAGCGCATTGGAATATGCCGGAGCCTTCGGCGTGATGGTTTTGCTGGGACTCATTCCAGCCCTGATGGTCTGGTGGGGAAGATATAAGCGGCACTACCAAGGGAGTTACAGGGCAGCAGGGGGCAAAGTCGGCCTGGTCATCGCGATGGCCTTTTCCCTCTTTGTCATCGGCGTGGAAATAGGAAATAAACTGTAAGTTAGGTGAACTATGACTATGACAAAAAAACGATTAGTATCAGGAGATAGGCCCACAGGCCTCCTCCATCTGGGCCATTATGTCGGATCGATAAAAAATCGGATTGCGCTGCAGGACAAATACGAATGCTACCTGCCCATCGTCGACCTCCACATGCTGACCACAAATCCGGAGAAAGCAGAGATTCTGCATATCCGCGACAATATGAGGATGATGGTGCTCGATTATCTCTCCTGCGGCATTGATCCGTCGAAGGTGACCATCTTCTTGCAGTCTGCCGTGCCCGCCACCTATGAGATCAACCTGATTTTCGAAATGCTCATTTCCATCAATCGGCTGACAGGATTGCCAAGCTTGAAGGAGATGGCCCGCAATGCCCATATGGATGCGGAAAGCATTCCCTTTGGATTGATCGGCTATCCCGTCCTTCAGGCGGCCGATATTTTAGGGCTGAAAGGAGAAGTAGTGCCGGTCGGTAAAGATAATGAAGCCCATGTCGAGCTGACGCGCGATATTGCGCGCCGGTTTAATCAGTACTATGGCGAAGTCTTCCCGATGACTCAGGTCATGTTAAGCGATGTTCCAGCACTCGTGGGAACAGACAACAAGGGCAAGATGAGTAAGTCCGCAGGAAACTGCATCTTCTTATCCGATGACGCCAAGACAGTGGAAAAGAAGGTGCGCGCCATGTATACCGATCCCAATCGCGTGAAGGCCGATACTCCAGGCACCGTAGAAGGCAACCCCGTCTTTATTTATCACGATGTCTTTAACACCAATAAAGCTGAAGTCGAAGATTTGAAAAAACGCTATCGCGAAGGAAAAGTCGGAGACGTCGAAGTCAAGGAGAAGCTAACCAAGGCTTTGAATGCCTTTCTGGATCCTATCAGGGAAAAACGCAAAGGTTTTGAGGCGGAAAAGGGATTGGTCGAAGAGATCATCTACGAAGGGACGCAAAAGGTTATTGAGGTAACCAACGAGACTGTCAAAGAGATGCGCAGCGCCATGGGATTGAGCGGCAACTGGAACAAGATTTCAAAGATTGCGCGCGAGCGCTGAGGATATGGACAATGGTTAATGGACCTAATCGACACTAATGGACAATGGTTAATGGACCTAATCGACACCATGGACACCATGGACTATGGTCAAAGGCAATGGTCGATAGTCCATGGTGTCGATGGTGTCGATTAGGTCCATTAACCATTGTCCATTAGTGTCGATTAGGTCCATTAACCATTGTCCATTGAGGTGTTGTCCGCATGCAGAAATTTGAGTTGAGTACCGACTATCAGCCTCGGGGCGATCAGCCTTCAGCGATTCAGAAGCTTGTCCAAGGCTTGGCAGAAGGAACGCGATCTCAGGTTTTATTGGGGATAACTGGCTCCGGCAAGACCTTCACCATGGCCAATGTCGTCGAGAAAGTGCAGAGGCCCACCCTGGTCATTGCCCACAATAAAACGTTGGCTGCGCAGCTCTATCAGGAGTTCAAGAGCTTCTTCCCTAAGAATGCCGTCGAATACTTTGTCTCCTATTACGATTACTATCAGCCTGAAGCCTACATTGCCAGGACCGATACCTATATCGAAAAGGATATGGCCATCAATGACAAGATCGACAAAATGCGGTTAAGCGCAACCAGGTCTCTTTTGGAAAGAAGGGATGTCCTCATCGTCGCTTCAGTCTCCTGCATCTATGGTTTGGGTACCCCAGAGTATTACCGAGAAATGAATCTCACCGTCCAGGTGGGGTCCTCAAGGCGTCGGGATAGCTTGATGCTCCACCTGGTCGACATGCAATATTCCAGAAATGATTATGACTTCAGCCGCGCCACCTTTAGGGTGCGCGGAGATGTCCTCGATATTTTCCCCGCTTATGAAGATGACTTGGCTGTGCGCATCGAATTCTTTGGAGACGATGTGGAGAGAATCAGCGAAATAGACCCCTTGACGGGAAAAGTACTGCGCCGCATCGAAAGCGTGACGATTTATCCAAGCTCCCACCACGTGACGCCGGAAGAAGTGCGCCTTCATGCTATTGAGACGATCAAGGCGGAGCTTGTGGAACGGATGACCTTTTTCGAAAAGGAAAATAAGCTAATCGAACTGCAGCGGATTCAGCAGCGCACAAACCATGACTTGGAAATGCTTCGGGAAGTAGGTACTTGCAAGGGCATCGAGAATTATTCGCGCCACTTCAGTCAGCGCAAGCCTGGAGATCCTCCACCTTGCCTCTTGGATTATTTTCCACCCGATTTCCTTCTGTTCATCGATGAATCCCATCAGACTATTCCGCAGCTAGGGGCTATGGCCAATGGCGATAGAGCCCGCAAGCAGTCTCTGGTCGATTTCGGCTTTCGCCTTCCCTCGGCCTATGATAACCGCCCCTTGAAGTTCGAAGAGACCTATCAACGCATGACCCAGGTGGTCTACGTTTCCGCTACGCCGGCACCCTGGGAGATTAGCGAAGCCGGAGGCGAAGTCGTCGAACAGCTGATCCGGCCTACCGGTCTGCTCGATCCAGAAGTAGAAGTGCGGCCTGCGGCAGGCCAAGTCGATGACGCTTTGGCTGAAATCAGGGGCCATGTCACCAAGGGCGGACGCGTGCTCGTGACGACCCTCACCAAGCGGCTTGCGGAAGAATTGACGAAATACCTTCAAGAATTGGATGTCAGGGCTAAGTATCTCCATTCCGATATCGAGACGATCGAAAGGATGCAGATCATCCGCGATTTGCGCGCAGGGGAATTCGATGTGTTGATCGGAATTAATTTGCTGAGGGAAGGCCTAGACATCCCCGAAGTCTCGCTGGTGGCAATCCTGGATGCCGATAAAGAGGGCTTTTTGCGCAGCGAAACCTCCTTGATCCAAACCTGCGGCCGGGCTTCCCGGAATGTCAAGGGCCGGGTCATCATGTATGCCGATAAAATGACCAAAGCCATCAAACGCACTGTCGAGATCACAGAAACCCGACGCGCCCTTCAAAAGGCCTATAATGAGGAACATGGCATTACCCCAAAAACCACAACGCGAGAAATATCGCCCTTGATCGAAGAACTCGAAGAAGTGGAAGCCCTAGAAAAGCCCCGCATGGTTGCCGAAACCAAACATGAATACCTGACCACAGATGAGATTCGCTCCAAAATCAAGCTGTTCGAAACGGAAATGCGCAAAGCCGCCAAAGAGATGCGCTTCGAAGATGCCGCCTTCTACCGCGACCAAATGCGCCGCTATCAGCAGCTCGAAGTCACCCTTTGTTAATTCTATTTCCTGAAGGAATTATCCTTATTAAAAGATTGGCATTGGGGGCATTGGGTCACCTCTTTGGCGCTCTCTTCGAGATAGGCGAAATGGCAATATTCGCACACGTAGAGGCGCTTGTCTGAGGGGAGAATTTTTTTCGCTTTGCTTGTATAGTGGTGGTAGAACCAGATTCCCAAAACAAGGGCTAGGGTGAGTCCTAGATAGAGATTGATAGCAATGGAGGGAGTCAGCTCGATCATGGATTCAACACCACTTCAATGGTTCCGGTTGTCATGAAATGCTGCTCGTCTGGTTGGAAGCGGAGGCCCTCCAAAACCTGCTTCATAAAGGGATGCAGCTCATGCGGTTCATACCAGACCACGATTCCTTTCGCGTTGTCGACTTGCACTGAAAAGATTTGGCTCATGGCAGGGGGCTCTGCCTGCATTGTCTCTTTCGCTTGTTCCAAGAGGGGCATATCCGCCAATGGACCGGAGATGTTGACCAAATAGGCCGAGGAAGCGGAGGGTGAATCTATTTCCAGCATATCCAAATTCAATTGCTCCAACTGGGCAAAGGGATTGACCAGCAAGCGGCTTTCTTTGACAAATTCGCGCTGCGCACTTAAGCGCTCCTTAGGCAGATCGGGAAGGACTGGCACGGCTTTTTGAGGGGCCAGGTGATGATGGTATGAAGGGGTATTCTCGGCAAGTTGTGCTGTGACATTGGGTTCATTGGCAGTCGGAATCAGGGACTCCACAAAGGTCGGAGGAAGGATTGTTTCCGAGCTCTTGAATTTGAAAGGGCCGACATGAAAAAGAAGTCCTCCGATAAGATGAATCCCTAAAGCGACTAGCAAGGCAAAGCGCATGTCAGGTGTCAAAAGCGTTGCTTTGGGTCTGAAGGAGATATGGATCTCTTGGCCGCGGCTGGCGCGTTCTAACTTTAACATCAGAAATAGACCTCTTCATCGCTCGGCTTATAGACCAGGCGTATGCGTGGACAGCATTCTTGCACCATGGAAAAGAGCTTCAGAAAGGAGCCATAGTCGACGCGCCGGTCGACGCTGATGACGATTGTCGGTTCGACTCCAGGGTATTGCCGTTTGATTTGGGAGATTTCCTGCAGTATCTGCGGCTTCAGTGTTTCGTAATCGACAATGGCTTTTTTGGATCCGACATACATGACATTTTGCGCATCCATGACGACGAGGAGCTGTGTCGTCAAGGGGGCTGAATCGCGATCGACGATGGGATTTTCAATATTGAGCGATTTCAAAGGAAGGATATCCGAAGTGACGATGAAAAAGATCAGCATCAGGAAGATGACATCGACTAAAGGGGTCATATCGATGAGGTTCGTCGAAATTTTTAAGTTCGTTTTAAACCGCATACCTAAAATTCATCTTCTCTATTAGTGAGCATGTCGACGATTTCCGATGAGGTGGTCTGGATTTCGAGCACAAAGCCTTCGACTCGGCTGACGATATAGTTGTAGGCGATGATCGAGGGAATGGCGACGACTAATCCGGCAGCGGTCGTTACCAGGGCATATTCCATTGCCTCCCCGATCCGGGTGGCTGAAATGTCGACGAGGCCGCTCATCCGCATTTCTGAAAAGGCTTGGATGAACCCCAACACGGTCCCTAAAAGGCCGATCAACGGGGCAATATAGGCAATGATCGAGAGGATCTTGGCATTTTTTTCCAGTTGTGAAATCTCGATGAGCCCACTGATCTCCATGGCATTTTCAATTTGTTCCTTTCCCCGGTTATGGCGCTGCAGTCCTGCTTTTACAATATTGGATAGGGTGCCTCCGGTCTTTTCGCAGATCTGAACGGCGTCGACGATGTCGCCTTGTTTGATGGCTTTGCGCATGCTGACGATGAAGCTGTTGGTGTCGATTTCGGATCGACGGAGATGGATCAGCCGTTCGATGAAAATCGTGAAGCTTAGAAGGGAGCAGCCCCCGATGATCCACAGAATAATATTCCAATTTGCATTGTATGCGAATAGATTGGCTAACAGGCTGACGCTATTGATATCCATAATCTTTATCCAGTTTTTCCTTTGCTTTTTGAGCCCATTCCCCTCCCTTTTTGGCGATCGCCTCTAATTGTTTCCTGGCGACCTCAGTGCGGCCCTGCTTCTCATAGATTTCGGCCCTCAAAAGCATCGCCTTCAGGCGGATTTGTGAAATGGCATCATCGTTGACAACTTTCGATAAAAGCACAATGGCATCATCGAGCTTATCGAGCGCGCGATAGCAGGCGCTTTGCTGGATCCACAAGTCCAGCTTCTGTTCGGTGCTTAACAGTTTGCCTTTGGAGGCATCTTCGGCATTCAGTAGGCATTCAAGAGCAGAAGCATAGTCGGCGGCGCGAAAGTCGATAAGCCCTTTTTCATACCAGGCGCGCGAAAGAAAGTAGCCCCGAGTTATTTTAGCTGATCGCGACTTTTCCAGCATCTGATTCAAAACGGCTTTAGCAGACGCGTCATCTAAAGCTTGGATATAGGTTTGAGCTAGCCAATAGGAGGCTTCCTGTTCGAAGTGGGGATAGTTCTCTTGCTGTTTGAGCTTTCGGGTGAGGGGATGGTCCACCTCTTCAAAGTCGCGGAGCATTTGCCGCAGCACTTCCTCGGCATATTCTAAATAGATCCGGCGCTTGGCTGCCTGGGATTCTTTGGCAATTTCGAGATTGGCGATCGCCCTTTCCAACGTGGCCCGATAGCGCAATGAAATATAATATCCGACTTTTTCTTCGGGCAGCAGCTGATTCTCCATGAATGAATCGAAAGCTGATTCGACTTCTTGGAAAGCATCGATCGCTGCCGTCAAGTTCCTCTTATGGATCAGTTTTCCTTCGGGAGTTTTCCGATCTTGTCTGTTGTCGAGACCCAGCAAATAATAGGCATTCATCAGATATAGGCTTTTCGGATAAAGAACCGGAAAAGCCTGCAAATGCTTCAGAGCCGCTCTATTTTCCAAATATTCCTGATAGGAATAGAAGTGAAAATAAGACTCGGCTGCAAGCGGTGAATCGGGATATTTTTCAAAGGATAGCTTGCGGTACTCCTTGATTTTGGCCGGGTCTTGCTTCAAATATTCTCCACAATTCGCCGCCCAACAGAGGTCTTCACCTGCATATTGAGAAGAGGGGGCAAGCGCAGGCACCTCCAAAAAATAGTGTTGGGCTTTAGCATAATCGCCAAGCTGATAATAGCGGATGCCTAAAAGATGGAGTGTTGCATCGGCATACTTGCTTTTAGGATAATCGGTGATGACTTTTCTGAGGGAATTGAGGGCTTCATCCGCAAATTTTTCGCTATCGCTATGTTTAGCGATTTTTGAGGCCATCAATCCGCGAAGATAGTAAATCTCAGCAGGATCCACCAGTGTCTGAATCAGGGAATCCTCTTCCCGAATTAAAGCTTCCAGTTTTTGAAAGTAGTTCGCTTCTAATAGACGATTCTCGCCGAGTCCGCAATCGTTGAGCGCCCGTAAAATCAACCCTTTTGCGTAGTGAGGGCTTTCTTTGTTC
Source organism: uncultured Parachlamydiaceae bacterium (assembly GCA_963801335.1). GTDB lineage: Bacteria > Chlamydiota > Chlamydiia > Chlamydiales > Parachlamydiaceae > CAWDEQ01. The sequence continues at coordinate 1,051,436 of CAWDEQ010000001.1, forward strand.
GAGTCGCTTGTGAGCTGACGATATAGTTTGTCCCTGGTTTCATAGGTAGGGGCGGCTTGCGCCCGAAGGAGCAGGGCATGGGTTTGCGCTTCTTTGGAAGCAAAAACAGGGGAGGCAAGGACTTTTTCTGCCTGTTCAAGAGCCTCTTTTTCATTCAGCTGGTCGGCTCGGGCAAGGTAGCATTGCCCAAGCGCCAGACGCGTTTTTTCATCGGCGGAAAGGGTCATCAGCTTTTGAAAGGCTGCTTCGGCCTTATCGAGATAATCGCGCCGCAGATCGGGTTTGAGTTGAGGAGTATCGCCTATTTTGAGGTAACTCCAGCCAAGATGGTAGAGCGTTTCTGCATACCAGGCCGCTTTTTCGGTGTTTCGTTTGGGCAAGGAAATTTCGAATTGTTCTGCAGATTTGATATAGTCACCCGATTGGAAAAAGGCTTCACCGCGCAGGTAGGAAAGCTCGTAATATAAGGGATCCTCCTTTGGCAAATGAAGGGCGGCTTGATTCAACAGGCGGTCAGCTTCAGAAGTTTTGCGGTCCAACAGGGCGATGCGTGCCAGATAGAGCTGAGCTAAAACATAGGGTTGCGGATCCTCTGCATGGGGTGAGACTAATGCAAAGGATGCTTTAGCCTGCGCTAATTGTTGCTGATGGAAGAAGGCTAAACCCAACTGGAATTGCGCATGATCATTACGGGGTTTCTCTTTCAGGGTTTGTTGCAAAAGGGGAATGGCCGCAGCATCAAGGCCTTCTTCGCATAGCTTGATCGCAGTCTGCAGGTTTGACAGGGCATCTGGGCTGCCTTGAAGCAGGCCGGATGCTGCGGCAAGCGCAAAACATAGAAGTAAGAATCGATTCGACATATTTCAAAAGCTCCAAGACAAATAAGGATACAGCTTTTCGGATTTATTCAGAAGCGGCGCAAATGCACAGGTCTGATATAATGGACAATGGTTAATGGACCTAATGGACACCATGGACACCATGGACTATGGACAGAGGCAATGGTCCATAGTCGATGGTGTCCATGGTGTCCATTAGGTCCATTAACCATTGTCCATTAATCCATGGTGTCCATTAGGTCCATTAACCATTGTCCATTAATTTTTTTTCGGAATTTTTTTTGGGAGCTCGAAAAGGCAGCTTAAAAGAAAAAATGTGCTCTATAATGACTTTTAGAGCCGCTTTTGAAAAATCAAGAGATCGGGAAATCGAAACAAAAATTGGATTGGACAGGGCCTGACCCGAAAAAAAATGTTGCACAATATATCCAAAGTTAATATTCAGTTAAATGTCATGAAACTCAAAAACTAGGAGGAGTATTAACATGGCAATAAAAGATACAACCAAGCACCTGAGAGACCTTCTTTCGCATATCACCCACGATTTGGAAAAGGCTGACAATGGCAACAAAGCAGCCTCGCAAAGAGTTCGTACTGGAACAGTAAAACTCGAGAAAGTGGCAAAAATGTATCGCAAAGAGTCGATCAAATCTGAAAAAGGAGCGACGAAGAGACCAGCCCATAAAAAAGCTAAAGCTCATCATCACAAAGCGAAAGCCCATAAAGCAAAAGCCCATCCTCATCATAAAGCGAAAGCACATAAAGCGAAAGGTCGCGCTTTGTCCGTAAGAAGAGCCCATAGATAGTCTTATCTCACATCTCTGACGGTTAGGGAGGCCCCACGGCCTCCCTTTTTTTTTCCTTTAATTTTTCCATGCGACACTTTATCATTTTTCCCATGACTGAAGTTGACATTGCTATAAGCAAACTCTCCAAAAAGGGGAATGGGGTCGGAATATACACAAGGCAGGATCAGACCAACTGGCCGGTGGAAGTTCCCTTTACGATGCCTGGAGACCAGGTTCAGGTGCTGCTCGGAAAAAAGCGGGGGGGCAGCTATGAGTCCCGATTGAAAGTTGTCGTTGTTCCCTCTCCTCAACGAGTCGAAGCGCGCTGCATTCATTTCGGTTCCTGTGGCGGCTGCCGTTGGCAGCATATGCCCTATGCTCTTCAGCTCGAAATCAAAGAGCAATTCATCCGGAATTGCTTCGCTTCCCTACTGGATGCTGGTGTGGACTTTAGGCCAATTTTAGGTTGCGATCCTCCATGGGCCTATCGCAATAAGATGGAGTTTTCCTTTTCGTCCGATAAAAGCCGCAACAAATATCTCGGCCTTGTCATGTACGCCAGCAAGGGCCGCGTCTTTCATTTGACGGAATGCCATCTCGTAAACCCCTGGTTCGCTAAAGGGGTCAAAGCGGTCCGCGAATGGTGGGAGGAATCGGACCTCGATGCTTACCATCCCCATCATAATACCGGTTCGTTGCGCACCTTGATTTTGCGCGAGGGGCAGCGGACGGGCGATCGAATGGCCATGCTCACGGTATCGGGAAATCCAGACTATGCTTTAAAACGAAACCACCTCAAAGGCTTCGTCTCCAAGCTGAAATCGACAGTCGCTCCGGAAAATCCCGACAGCCGCTTCTCCCTCATTTTAAGGATCCAGCAGTTAGTCAAGGGGCAGGAGACGAATTTCTATGAGATGATCTTAGAAGGGCCCGATACGATTAGGGAGGTTTTAGAGATCAAAACGAAGCCGGAGGAAACGGCGCATCGGCTGACCTTTGACATCAGCCCGAGCGCTTTCTTCCAGCCCAATACGAGGCAGGCCGAAAGACTCTTTTCGGCAGCTTTGCAGATGTTGGAGATTCCTCCTCATGCCGTCGTCTATGATTTGTATTGCGGCACAGGTACGCTTGGCATATGTGCGGGCAACTATGCGCAACAGGTCATTGGGATCGAGCTTTCTCCGGAGGCCGTTTTGGATGCCAAGGCGAATGCGAAGCAAAACAACATGGATAATGTGACGATCCTATCCGGGGCAGTTCACCGGGTTCTGGAGCAGCATGAAAAAGAAGATCCACTTCCGAAGCCCGACGTCGTCATGGTCGATCCCCCGCGTGCAGGGTTAGATCCCCACGTGATCCGACAGCTGCTGGCCTTGAGTCCTCAGAAAATTCTGTATATCTCGTGTAATCCGGTGACGCAAGCCTCCAATTGCGCAGAGTTGGTCAAGGGCGGCTACTATCAGCTGATAGCATTGCAGCCGGTCGACCAATTTCCCCAAACCCCTCATGTGGAAAATATTGCCATTTTACAAAAGATATAAGCCATGCTCGAATACACCCTCTTAAAAAAAGACAAAAGCTCCAAAGCCAGGCTTGGAAGGCTGAAGACAGCCCATGGAGAGATTGAGACCCCGGTTTTTATGCCGGTCGGGACGCGAGGCGCTGTCAAAACGTTGACCAATCAGCATCTCCTCGATCTCGATGCGCAAATCATCTTGGGGAATACCTATCATTTAATGCTGCGGCCTGGCATGGAGATCATCGCCAAAGCCGGAGGACTTCACCGCTTCATGAATTGGCAGCGGCCGATCCTGACCGATTCCGGAGGCTTCCAGGTGTTTTCCCTTGCGAGCTTGAATAAGATTACGGCCGAGGGCGTCCATTTCCAGTCCCATATCGATGGGGCTAAGCATCTGTTGGGACCTTTGGAGAGCATGCAGATCCAAAAGACATTGGGATCCGATATCGTCATGGCATTTGATGAATGTGTCGAACTGCCATGCGATCGGAAACGCATGGAACTTGCACTGGAAAGGACCCATCGCTGGGCAGTCATCTGCAGGAATTATGAATTGGAGCCCCATCAGAACCTCTTTGGGATTGTTCAAGGGGGGACCGATGTCGAATTGCGGCGCCAATCTGCCATTGCCTTGTCGTCTTTGCAGTTCGAAGGATATGCCATCGGCGGGTTGTCTGTCGGAGAACCCGCAGAGCTCATGAACGCCACCATCGCTGCAGTAGAGCCCTATTTGCCCGAAGAGAAACCGCGTTATCTGATGGGCGTCGGAACCCCACGCAACATCATCGATGGGGTCATGCGCGGCGTGGACATGTTCGATTGCGTCATGCCTACGCGGAATGCACGCAATGGGACTGCCTTCACATGGGCCGGAAAAATCAATATCAAGGCCGGCCGCTATGCCGATGATTTCACTCCTCTCGATCCCGATACATTGTCCTATACATCCCAATTTTCAAGAGCCTATCTGCGCCATTTGATCAACGTGGGCGAAATCACAGGTCTGACCTTGGTGACAGTGCAGAATTTGGCCTTCTACCTCGATTTGATGCGCAAAATCCGACAAGCCATCCAAGAAGATACATTGTCTGAGCTTTACCAGCGCGTTTGTGCGGCCTATCCAACATAGTAGAATACAGAATACAGAATTCAGAATACAGAATGTGTCTTCGAGTCCCGTCTCCGTGTTCTCTGTGATCTCAGTGGTTATAAAAAATAATTAACCACAGAGATCACAGAGAACACTGAGACGATCTGTATTCCGCATTCTGAATTCTGTATTCTTGATTTCGCTCGCCTCAACCAAACAAATTCTGTATTCTGAATTCTGAATTCTGTATTCTTAAGTAAATCAACTTTAACCAAGGATAGATTCTATGAAAAAGCTCACCTATGCAGTGTTTTGTCTGCAGATGGCCTTCCTCCATGGGGGACTTTATGCTCAAGGTAGTGACGAAGGGCAAATGCCTAAAGACCAAGGATTGTGGCAAACGATGATTATGATTGCCATTGCCCTCCTCTTCTTTTATTTCATCTTATGGCGTCCTGAACAGAAGCGGCGCAAAGTATTAGAAGAAGCGCGCAGTAGCTTGAAGCAAGGCGATCGAGTCACGGCGATGGGAATCATTGGAACCGTCGTTCGGATCGGAGATACTACAGTCATATTAAAAATGTACGACGGTTCAAAAGTAGAGTTTCTGAAAGCAGCGGTTACTGATGTATTGCCCGGCAATGAAGAAGATGCTAAAAAGGCCGAAAAGGAAGACAAGAACCTCGCGAAAAAAGGACAAGAATAAGTGAGCGACGATTTTACCAAGCTTCGCAACCGCATGGTAGATGAACAAATCGCCCGCCGAGGAGTCAAGGATCCCAAGACCCTGATAGCCATGCGTACAGTGCCTCGCCACCTGTTTGTGCCCTCAAAATTGTGGCCAGTGGCCTATGTGGATAGTCCCCTTCCTATCGCGGAGGGACAAACCATCAGCCAACCCTACATCGTGGCTTTGATGACGCAAACTGCCGATGTCGGGCCCGATTCCGTTGTCCTGGATATAGGGACAGGCTCCGGCTATGCAGCGGCAATTTTTGCCCATATCGTAAAACAGGTCTACTCCATAGAACGGATAGCCTCCCTTGCCGATGAAGCAAAGAATAAATTAGAGGAAATGGGATATCAAAACATTGAAGTCAAAACCGGAGACGGCTCTCAAGGATGGCCCGAAAAGGCTCCCTTCGATGCCATCGTCGTCACTGCCGGCGCCCCCGTTGTGCCCGAATCTTTGAAGAAACAACTCAAAGTCGGGGGATGCTTGGTGATTCCCGTAGGCGATGCCTTCAGCCAGCAATTGCTCCGCATACGCAAAATCGGAGATAGCAAATTCACCGAAGAGATCATCGAATTTGTACGCTTTGTTCCATTGATCGGGAAAGAGGGATGGGGGGAGAAAACCCACTATCTCTGATAACTAATAACTATTTGCAGAATTCAGCCAAGCTCTCTTCGCTCATGCCAAAGAAGGCGGTTATGGCTTTCTGAATGGTCTTTTTCGTCATTTCTAAGTCGATTCCCATTTGTTTTTTCATATACTGTTGGGTCGCCTCATCGGCGTAACCCTCGATCAGATTAGTTGCGATTCTCTCCATTACAGGATCTTTAGGAGTCAACAGATTCGAAGAGAGCAGCAGATCGTTTGTGCGCGCTTCGTTCAATTCCCGCTGATAGTTGTTTTTGCGGCGCTTCCAGCCAGCCATATTTTGTCTTATTTCCCTGATTTTATCATCGAGGACTTCTTTTTGGTGGTTATACTTTTTGCGCATGCTGCTGAGAAGCTTTATCGCCTCTTTGCATTTGAGGATGCTCTCGACGTTTTTCTCTAACTTGACAATGTTAGTTCTGATTTCATTTTCCTTCTCTTTGAGCCTTTTGACGATGTGGATTTTTTCCTCTCTTTGCTTGAGAGCTTTCTGCAGCCTATAGTTATAGAACGACAAGGGAATTTCATTGGCCAAAAGCTTAATGCCTGTTCCACTAATCAAACTTTTGAAAAGGTGAGGTTTATATCGGATAAGATAATAGATGCCTATGGCAAGCATGGCAATCGCCAGGAGCCCCAAACCCGCACCGCCTGGAAGGCCTATGACGGCTGCAGGTATCACAATCAGGCCTGCTACGACAGCTATTTTCATCGCAATCATGGCAGCGACTGCCAATGAGGTAATGGCAAAGGTGATGCCTGCAGTCACGGCATTGAAATGCGCCGAGCTCACGGCTGTGGCTTGTTTTTGCGAAGTCAAAGCCTTAAGAGCATTGCGTGTGCCAATCTCCATGGTATGCTTGTGATCCCAAAATTGTTCGAATAAAGCATGCTTAAAGGACTCTTCGGTAAGCAGAGCTTGCAATTCATTCCCATCCAGAGGACCTTCTTCCGGTTCGACAATCTGCTTATCAAGGGTCAAATGTTGAAAGGCTTGATATTTTGTCGCTAGCGATGAGGCTGGCACATCAGGGCCTTGTAATGTTTGCACATATTCATAAAAGCGTTTGGCCTTGGAAAAGGAAAGGCCATGGGATTTGGCAATGGCTGGATCAGGTTTTTGCTGCAATTGAACAAGCAGTTTTTCGAATTCGGGCCCCAAAAACAAAACTTGCTTAGCGGCCTCGTCGTTCCGCGTTGCATATAATTGACGCAATTCGCTCTCTTCCATTGGCTTTTCCACGAGCTTTTGCTTCCAATCCTCGAACGTATCAGAGGCTTTGACCGCCTGATATAAGGAATAGCCGGAAATCAAAACGTACGAAAGCATATTGGCAAGAGATACCGATTGCATCAGTACCGTGCCTTGAGGAATCTTGGTAAAGCTGGTTAATAGAGCATTTAAGCCTATGGGTATAAATGCTACCGTGTTGATTGCAGTGTCTAGGGCTTTTTCTTTAAGGCTTTCTCCCTCTTTTTCGATGAATTTTTCGAGCTTTTCCCTTTGTTCCTGAGTACAGCTCTTTTCCCCTTTTTTGACCATTTCGAGCAATTCTTTGGCAGCATTCAATGCGATTGTTTTATAGATGAGTAAACTTCCTACAACGAGCCCCTCAATTCCGCGAACCCCTAAATAGGCAACACCCATTTTGGAAATGATCTGTTTCCCTAAATTCTGTATATCTGCCGGCATTTTCACAAAATCATCGATAGCGTCATAAGAATCTAACCCATAGTTTTTGGCAAATTCCATTTGAGGTCGGACGGCTTGCCCGCAAACAATGGTAAAGACTTCGGCCATCTTATCGACATTGTCCCAATCGTCGATCATGGCCTCGACTGCCCGTTCATCCTTTAAAAGGTCTGGTATCCTGGTAAGCTGTTCCAATAAGGGATTTTTGGCTTGATCCATCCCTAAAAGCCTGGTCGGTTCCGCTGAGGAACTAGCTTCCTTAATGGCTGCCGTTGCCGCGCCTATTGGCTCCCCCCTTTTTTCTTGAGGTTGGGAGGGAATGGGGTGTTCTTTGTTTACTTCGGGTAAGTGATTAATATGCGGATCCATAATTATCCTGCAATTTTTTAATATAATTATATTATAACATAAAATAATTAAGAAACTATAAATATATAAATCTACATGTAAGCCTTTTAGGCTGTTGTTGTTAAACAATATATAATCTTCTCAATATCTAAAATTAAAGTTTTACTAAAAAATTAAAAATTATTTATAATACTATTAGGTTAATTTGTTAGTAACTTGAAGTTTTTTGTTAAATTTTTATACTAAAGGTTTATAATATGAGTGTTATTTTTCCACCTTCTTCGGGTTCAACTTCAACTGCCGGTACCAATCCCCCGCGTCCACAACCTGTCTCTCCTTCGCAGCAGAATACAGTAAAAAGAACTCAAGCGATCAGCCTAACTATAATACAAGAAAATGCAGAGGCTATGGTAAATCGTTCTCGCGCTAATGCTTTGATAAAAGGAGATTCAAGAGCGCCAACAAAAATAGAACCAACAGAAATAGAAATTAGACGCGAACTTCATAAAAATGATAGGGATAGGGTGGCTGCAAGGGTGGGCACTCAATCTAAACCATTTAATTATCAAATTGCTGAATTTGTGGTCTCAAAGTGGGAGGAATTTATCACTAAGAAAAACTACCCAACGACAGAAACAGAAAGAGAAACACTGAAAAAGGAATTCAAAGATTACCTTGAAGCAAAAGCGCCTGCACCACAACTGCATCATCAGCTTGAAGATGTATTTAAGAAAGGACTTCAATATGCTTATACAGATTATATAGAAAATGCAAAAAAAGGAGCTGACTATTTTTTTGACCTAAACGACCAAATTCCGCCGACTTCACATCCTAGGGTAGAAGCAACAAACCAAAAAGTAGTTGAGGTTACAAGTAGGGACTCAGGCCGCCAGGGTTCATTATTCATGCCAATCGTTTTGCCGCCTATGCCGGCGGCCGCAAGCCAAACAACTATGACAGCAGCAACCCCAAGTCCAGAGGTGATTCAAAAAGAATTATTGGCAAATAAAAAATCGAAGTTAATTGGGCAGATAACCGCGATATTATTGAAAGAAACTGGGAAAAAAGCCGGGAAAGAACGAGAAGAAACAGTAGCCAATCATTTTGTAGAGCGGTGGATGGACTTCTGTAGCAAACGAGCCGCACCATCAACTGGCGGCGATCATATTCAGACTCTAAAAGATGATTTTATAAATACCTATCTAAAAACTTCTTCATGGGAAGATAGATTCGTAGAAAGTCGAATGAAGAACATATTTAGTGATAACAAATTTTGGCAAGGTCTGATCAATTCATCTAAAGAACTCTGGAAAGTTACCAAATAAATTTAGACTTTTGCGCACTGTTCGCAGGTATATTTTCCTTTGCTAATTGAGTAGCTATCGGCTCCGAGTTTGATGACTTTGGAGCAGGAATGGCAGAGGGTAGGGGAGAATTGTGGGGGATTAGGCAGCTTTTCGAAGTTGAATTTATTGGTTCCATACCAGACGTAGAGTTCCGTTTCGAAGCTATTTTTGCAGTCGGGGCATTCTTGCCAGGATGCTGGATGATTTTCCTGGTCATGATAGCCGCATAGCGTCAGGGTGCGATGGTTGCGGAGGCAGCTATTTTTTGCCAGAGAAAAGAGAGTATATTGATCTTCATCATCGCAGACCCATTCTCCACAACAGGACGTCTGCGTCAAATTCTTCGTCTTGCCGCATAAGCCGCACTTAGGCTTTTTCGTTCCAGTTTTTATTGCCATATTCGTCCTTGATGTTTACTTGGCGATGCGAAATCCTGTATAGCCGTCGCAGTAGCCGAGTGGGAGGGCCAGCCTTTCGGACACGCGGACTCCGTCGGCCAAACTATCGTAGCAGCCGCCCTTGACCACTTTCTTTGTTCCACTGGTAGGTCCTTGAGGATTTTTTTCAGGCATGTCTTTATAATATACAGCGCTGTACCAGTCGTTGACCCATTCCCAAACATTGCCGCTCATATCATAGGCTCCGACTGGGCTATAGGCGTTATTGGTCCGGAATTGCATGGTGTCATGGGGGCCTAGCGGTAGGCGGTTCGTTCCATTGTAAAAGCCCACTTCGGTTGTTAGGACCTGAAAGTATTCAATTGGAGTATTATCCAATTTGTAATTGCACCAGGTCTTGTCGATGGTGTCTTTGCTAAATCCGTAGCGGAATTTCTTTAGGGGTTGCCCAGGGGAGGTCAGGGCCATGCCGGCGGCTTTTTCCCATTCAGCTTCGGTGGGAAGACGGCCTTCGTTGTCTTGTGCAAAAGAGATAGCTCCCTGCCATGTCACGTAGACGACGGGATAGTGATCCTTGCCCGGAATGGGAATGAATGCGAGATTTCCATTGCTTGTGAGGACGACATTGATTTGGCTATTGGGTTCGGCATCGAGGGTTTTGCAGAGCAATTGTCCCTCTTTATCCATGACTTGACCTTTCTTTTCGCTTTCGCTGCCATAGACTGCTTTGCCGCTATTGACGGACTCGGTAAGCCAATAGGCATATTGAGCGTTTGTGACTTGATAGATTCCTATCGAAAAGGCGTCGATATCGACAGTGCGTGCGGGCAATTCGTCCTGCTTCCCTTCCTTGAAGGGATCGCCCACGATGACTTGACCCTCGGCTACCGATACCATTTGATTGATGGGGATGTAAGAGATCGAAAGGGTTTTGGTTTCCCCTTTTTTAAGCTCAACAGTAGTGGGATTAGGAGCCTTATAGCGATTGATCTCTCCGAATACAATTTGATAGGGCGTATTGGCCTTCAGAGTGATGATTTGATATTTGCCTTTGAAGGTGCCGACACTCTTCTCTGGGGCCAATTCTTTTTCTGTCATTTTGGAAGCTTCTTTGATCGTGTATAGGGCGTCCGGAGTATTGGTTATCAGGATCAGCTGGCCCTTTTCCGCATTCTCTTCAATGGGGCTAGGGGGAATGGCGTTGGTACCATACGAGACTGCGATGTCTTGAACTTGTGTGCTTTGGACCAGTATTTCTACGGGTTGAGGAGTCACCCCGCGGCTTTTGCTGTAGCTGATGCGATATTTGCCTGGGGGTACCAGATAGGTTCCCCTCCCTCCAACCAGCTCTTCTTGCCTGGTTGGCATCAGGTTCTCCACAGATTCGATCGTCACATCTGTTCTGGGTTCGTCGGAAGCAATGCTGATTTTGCCTCCCAAATTATAATGAGCATTCACTTCGGCATCTTGGTATTTGCGTATTGTGATCCGTTCTGGTTTAGGGGGAATGTAAAATCCATAATCGCTTGTGGAATAGCTCAGAATGTATTGTCCGGGAAGCAGTTGCTCAAAGGTAAACTCTTTTCCCTTTCCGCTCCACGTTTTATACGTTTTCTCATCAGTGAGGGTATAAACGGCATCAGGAGTATTGGACGTGACTTTAAGTTGGCGGCCTTCAAAAAACTCAGGAGTAAGCAGGAGATTTTCTCCTTGAAGGACGCTGATTTTTTGGGGTTCCAGAGGCAGCAATTTTTTGTTGGCGGGATAAAAAAAGAGCGTATAGCTTCCGGTAGGTATTTCAGGGCTTTTCCAATGCAGTCTTCCTCCCTCAGAATGAAGGTTGGCGCGGACAGCTGGGAGCTCGGGATTATCTGGAAGGAATTCCAGAGTGACTTCTTCTCGATCGGGAAGGAGAGAGGAGACTTCAATATATCCAAACTGCCTCATATAGTAGATTTCGGCAACGGTCGTCTGATTCAATAGAATGGGAAACTGTTCCGAAGGGTCTATCCTTTTCGTGTAGCCTTCGATATCTTCAGCTTGCAGATGATAATTCACATCGACAGCCAATGGGATTTTGTATTGCGTCCCTCTGCCTGAATAAACTTTGATATCTCGATTGTAGATGATCCACCGAGCATTGGGAATGTTGTTTATCACTGTAATGGCCCCATTTTCTATAGGCAAGATCTGAATGGGCTGTTCCTTTTGTATCGGATCATTTTGTATGGGCTCGATTTGTATCGGTTCGCTTGCGTGGGGATTCTCGATGGCAGCGATTTCTTCCTTGGGAAGTTTCGCGCTCTCTAAAATCGCCCCGATTTGCATATGAAGGGCAGGGAGTTTGGGTTTGATCGTCTGATCAATTTTCACGGCGCTTCCGCGATTGATGGTAAATTCCCGAACTGGCACCTCTTCAAAGTATCCATCTTTATTAGGGACAATGAACTCCAGAAAATATTTCCCTGGAGGCAAGCTCTCGGCGACAACCATCCGGGTTTTGGTTGTTGGATCGTCGATATAGGCTGAGCCTTTTGGAAACATTTGCTGGTATTGATCGGCGCTCTTCAGCCAGAAACGGACGCGATCCAACCGTTCGCCATTAGGGTCTGTTTGATAGGTAATGATCGCTGACCCGTAGGCAGAGCCCTCGCTTTCTTCAGCCGCCAATAAGTGGCTAAAACAACAGATCAAAAAGAACCATAATAATTTCATTTACTTAACCGCCTGCTGAGCTAATTTTTCCAATACATGTGTTGTGCGCGTAATGAAGTCGTGGAGGGCGTTGGGATCCAGCTCTCGCTGCGACAACAGAGCCATTTGATAGGTCGCCTTGACGATTTCCTTGGTCAGATCGGGATTGATGGGCTCCAATTTCTCCAAAGAGGCCATCAAGGGATTATTCGTATTGACGACAAAGGTTTGCTTGCCCATGAGGGAGAGGCCTGCCAATGCATTGTTGGGATCCATGCGAAGCATATAATCGCGCAGGCGGCGCTGGTTTTCGTCCAGCATCACGAAGCCAGGCAGGGCATCGGCGGCAAGGCTTTTGGCTTCGACTTCCACTTTTTCGTCGGACAGCTTGCTTCGCACCAAGTCGGCCAGTTTTGCGGCTTCCGTCTTTCCGGAAGCATCCAGGATGATTTTTTCCCTCTCCTTGTCGAGCAGGTGTTCATCGAGCGAAGCGTCAATGCGTTGGAATTTAATGTCAGGGGATTTCCTCTCCAGAAATTCCATCACATAGGGGTCGATCGGGGCATCCGTATAGAGGACATCGATCCCCTTCTTTTTGTACAACTCGATGAATTGGGAGAGGTGGGCCCTGTCTTTGGTGTAGATCACTTTGCCTTGGGTTTTCTCTTTGTTGCGATCCATGTATTCAGCGATCGTCATCCATTCGTTGTTTACCGATTGCCAGATCAAAAAGTCTTTGACCCGTTCGTAGAATTTTTCGTCTTCGAGCAGGCCCAGTTTAACGACAAAGGAGACATCTTCCCAGCATTTGATGAAGCGATCTCTTTCATTCCTGTAGAGATTGCTCAGGCTATCCGCCACCTTTTTCGAGATGTGGCCAGAAACCTGGCGCACCGTGCGGTCTACTTGGAGGTAGCTTCTCGAGACATTGAGGGGGATATCCGGACTGTCGATGACGCCGCGAAGCGCCATGAGATAGCTCGGGATGACATCTTTGCAATTGTCGGAGACAAAAACGCGGTTGCAGTAGAGTTTGATGGTGTTTTTATTGGGATCGAAATCGCGCTGGATTTTCGGAAAATAGAGGATCCCCTGTAGGTGGAAGGGATAATCGACGTTCAAATGAATCCAAAAGAGGGGGTCTTCCTCCATGGGATAGAGGTGGCGGTAGAAATCGAGATAATCTTTGTCAGTGCACGCTGAAGGCGGTTTGTTCCAAAGAGGCTCTTCGGTGTTAATCAGCTTGGTTCCCAAATAAACGGGATAGGGCAAGAAGGAGCAGTAGTGGTGCAGGATTTGATCCATGCGGCTCTCTTCGGCATATTCTTCATTTTCTTTGTCCAGGTAGAGCGTGATTTCCGTCCCCCGTTTTTGTCTGTCGCCTTTGTCTATTGTGTATTCGGATGACCCATCGCACGACCAAAAGACTGGCTCCGCCCCTTCCTTATAGGAAAGGGTGTTGATTTCTACTTTTTGGGCGACCATGTAAGCCGAATAAAAGCCAAGGCCAAAATGGCCGATGAATTGGTCCAGTTCATTGTCGGTTTTGTATTTGCTTAAGAAATCTTCGGCCCCCGAAAAGGCAATCTGTGCGATATATTTCTGCACCTCTTCGGCATCCATTCCAATCCCATTGTCGATGAATTTGATCGTATGCTTCTCGGGATCGACTAAGATTTCGATTTTATAATCGGTCTCCTGATTCTTGATGACTCCTTGGTCGACGAGCAGTTTAACTTTATGAATAGCATCGCAAGCATTAGACACAAGTTCTCGTACAAAGATGTCGTGGTCGGAATAGAGCCATTTCTTGATGATTGGCATGATATTTTCGCTGTGAATCTGCAGCGTTTGCTTTGCCATAAAAACTTGCTCCTTTAAATTATTCGGGTACTTTACCACTGGCTCGGTGGAAATTGTGCAACAAAGTCGTCACGATTTATAGAATACAGAATATGCAATTTTGTTGAATGGAAAATCTTCCTGGGGCTATACCTTGATACTTAATTAGGATGATTAAGATGATTGGCGGCATTGATCTTTTACTGAGCGTTTATGCTATTGCTGCATTTGTGATCGTAGGAGTAGGGCTCGCTTCGCTTATCCTTTTCACCAAGGCTAAGCTTGTTAGTTCAGATGTCTGCCAGATCAAAATTAACGATGATCCCTCCCTCACCAAATCCGTTGCTGGAGGCAGTACCCTATTGGTGGCGCTCACCTCTCATGGAGTCCCTGTGCCGAGCCCATGCGGGGGCAAAGCCACATGCAAGCAATGCCGCGTCCAGATTGTCGATGGCTCCGAAGACCCCCTGGAAACCGATAAAGCCACCTTTACGAAAAAGCAGCTGAAAGAGGGGTGGCGGCTCTCCTGCCAATGCAAAGTGAAGAATGACTTGCAGCTCAAAATCCATCTCCATGCGACAAAAGAATGGCAGGGAACGGTCCTCAGCAATGAGAATGTGGCTACCTTCATCAAAGAATTGATCGTCGAAATACCGGAAGGCGAAGAGGTCCCCTATAAGTCTGGAGGATACCTCCAATTCCACGTCCCGCCCTTTACGACTGAGACATCCGATTGGAAAAAGACGATGGAGCCCAAGTATCATGCTGACTGGGAGAAGTTTCACCTTTTCAGCAGGGTCTTAGATTTCAGCGCTCTTTCGACAGGACCCAACGAAATCATCAGAGCCTATTCCATGGCCTCTTACCCCGCTGAGGGGCGCAAGCTGAGATTCAATATCCGCATCGCAACTCCTCCGTTCATCAAAGGGAATATTAGCGAAGAGATTCCTTGGGGCATCTGTTCTTCCTATACTTTTGCCCTGAAACCCGGCGATAAGGTACGTTTGTCAGGCCCCTATGGGGAATCTTTTATGATCAACGACGATCGGGAACTCGTCTTCTTGATCGGCGGCGCCGGCTCCTCATTTGGGCGCAGCCATATTATGCATCTGTTTAAAACGGAAGACACCAAGCGCCAAGTCACCCTATGGTATGGCGCCCGTTCCATCAAAGAAAATATCTATCAAGCCGAATATGAAGAGTTGCAAAAGGCATTTCCCAACTTTACCTATCGCTTGGTATTATCGGAACCCCTTCCAGAAGATATTCAGGGGGGATGGCCTGCGAAAGACCCCCTGAAAACTAACTATCTGTTCCGGGCCTTCGAGCTAGGACAGCTAAAAGCGATGGAGGCCCCCGAAGAGTGCCTTTTTTATGTCTGCGGCCCCCCCATGCATAACAAGAGCGTCTTGCAGCTTTTGGACGACTATGGGGTTCCCCGCGAAAATATTGTCCTCGATGACTTTGGTAATTAATCATGCGTATTTTGGCAGCGCAAATCAATCCAACAATCGGCGATTTCGAGGGAAATACTAAGAAGATCCTCAACGCGATCGAAACCGGCAGAAGCCAGGGCGTCAACCTCGTCTTATTTCCTGAACTTGCCCTGAGCGGATATCCTCCGGAAGATTTCCTCATCATGCCCCACTTTATCTGGGAGGCGGAAAAGCATTTGGACCAGATTGTCGCTGCCACGGAGGGCATCGCCGTCATCGTCGGCTTGCCGCGGAAAAACCCAGATCACACGCAAAAATCCCTCTTCAATAGCGCTGCTATCATCGAAGACCGGAAAATTCTGGGCTATCAGGATAAAACCCTCCTTCCCACTTATGATGTCTTCGATGAGCTGCGCTATTTTGAACCTTGCAGGGATGTCAAAATATGGACGATCGGCGAAAGAAGAATCGGAGTCACCATTTGCGAAGATATCTGGCAGCACAGCGAACTGATCAAATACACCTCTTATGAACGGGATCCCATCCTCGACCTGAAGCCCTTCAAACTCGACTTGATGCTCAACCTTTCGGCCTCTCCTTATAGCATCGGCAAATTTCAAGACAGGCTCTATGCCTGCTCCAGCGCTGCCCGCACGCTCAAGTGTCCCGTACTTTTATGCAATCAGGTCGGAGGTAATGATAGCCTGATCTTTGATGGCTATAGCCTTTACGTAGGAAAAGATGGCCTGGTCAGCGATTATGCCCCAGGATTCGTCGAGGGTTATCTGCTTGCCGACCTCACCCAGCGCGTCGGCATCAAGGAGATCGTGCGCGATGATATCGAAGATTTATACCGCGCCCTCGTGCTAGGCCTGCATGACTATTTCAGCAAATCGGGATTCAAAAAAGCCTGTCTGGGTCTATCCGGTGGAGTCGACTCCGCAGTAGTAGCTTGCATTGCTGCTGAAGCGCTAGGCCCAGAAAACGTTTTGGCGCTCTGGATGCCCTCGCGCTACTCCCCCCCTAGTAGCAGTAACGATGCTAAGCAGCTTGTCGAAAACTTGGGAATCGCTTGCGAAGAGATTTCCATTGAATGGCCCTTCCAAAGCTATCTCGACCTTTTGCGGCCCCACTTCGGAGGGCTTCCAGAAGACGCGACAGAGGAGAATCTTCAAGCCCGCATTCGAGGCATGATCCAGATGGCGATATCTAATAAAAGAGGCTATATCGTTCTGAGCACCGGAAATAAAAGCGAACTGGCTATGGGGTATGCAACCCTCTATGGCGATATGTGCGGAGGCCTCGCCGTCATCAACGATGTGACCAAAATGCAGGTGTGGGATTTGGCCCGCTGGATCAACCGCGAACGAGAAATCATCCCCTGGAACACCATCAATAAACCGCCATCGGCGGAATTGCGTCCCAATCAAACCGATCAGGATACACTGCCAGAATATCCGATCGTCGATAATGTCTTGCAAGCCTATGTCGAAGAACATATGGCTCCCAAACACATCGCCGAAAAATTCGGTTACCCCCAAGAATTGGTCGATGATTTAATCCAGCGCATCCACCGGAGCGAATATAAGCGCCGACAAGGCCCCCCAGGGCTGCGCGTCTCCGAAAAGGCCTTTTCCGTCGGCAGACGCTTCCCCATCGTCCAACGGTTCGTCCCAGGCTAAATTTTGGAGTGCGGCGACTCGTCGCCGCTTTCCTAGAGCGCGACTTGTCGCGCTCAAAAATCGTAACTCGAGACAACCTGGCGACTGCTCCGAGGGACAGCGCGACAAGTCGCGCTGTTGGAAAGCGGCGACGAGTCGTCGCACTCCAAAATCTCTCACTTTGGTTTGAGTATTGGCAATGGCTCCCAAGTGATAAAAGGCAGACACTGACGTTTGTACCGACCAAGATCATCGTAATGAATGACATCGTATACATTTTATTCGTTTATTATCATCGATTATCCATTACTGGAATATGATCAATTCCTTTTTTGTTAAATCAAAAAGATCTCATTATAAATAGCGTTTGTTAAAAGATATAGCATTAAATCAGAATGATATTTATAATACTCCATAAAAACAAAAAGGATAGGCATTATGTTAGACCAACCGTTTCTTTTGCCACCTCCCAGAACCTCGGAAGAAATGCGAACAAGGATGGAGATGGAATTGCGCATGCAAATGGCCGTAGTCAATATGCTAAACCTACCTCAGAGGGTAGTAGGAAACATTACCAAATTCGGAATGGATCAGCTTGCGCAGAGGCATCCTGGCCTTCATGCATTGATCAGCACCGTTGGCGAAGGAATTCAAAAAGGGATTCAAAAAGTAATCCCCGAATCAGTGAAGCAAAAGGCGATCGAAGCGCGAAAAGGAATCCAGGACCATCTAATAAAGGAATATCACATCACTGGTGAAGAAGCGGATTATTTTCTGGATAGCTGTACAGAACTCGTTTCCTTCGCGGTTTGCACCGGTGCTGGGGCTCTCGCCAAAGCAGGTGGAAAGGGACTCATCAAAACGTCGCAAAAAATCTATGTGGCGGCACAAGATAAACTGAACTTTATCGAAGGCTCCAAATTTGCGGCGGGTAGTAGACACCCCCTCATACTTCCCAGCGGTTTGATGAATGTGGAATTTTATTTCGGGAAAAAACAAAAGCTTACAGTCTACATCACTAAGCTGGAGGGACTGGAAGGGGGGCGGCTCAACCCCGAGTATTTTAAGCCAGGTATAGCTTCATTACAGGCATTGGAGTATATCCAAGAAATTGCTGTAAAGTTTGGCGCCAAAAAACTCAATATTGAATTTGTAATTGGAAACCATGAATTGTATCAATTAATCAATAGGCGCTGTCAAAGAATATTAGGGACCCCAGCATGTGGAAACCCTTACGTTAAAACTTTTGCTATTCCACTCAAAAAACTAAAGACCTCTCCCCTCCTTACAAACAAGGATCTCCTTCCTCTTGCAATTTTCGGGATGTCCGTTGCAGGTGTTGCCAGACACGATTCCAAAGGAGTTACTTACGAAGGAGGAAGAGTTACTGAATTTTCTTTCAAAAACAAGATGTGGAATCTATTCCCGAACCTGAGCCTATTTCCCAAAGCAGGTGCTTGTGAGCCTGGGAATGATCCGACGATTTTTTACATCCCTGAGAAAAGCAAACCAACTTCCTCCCTCTCTGGACCGAAGCTGCCTGCTTTTGACTCGTCTCTTTCAACCTTGGCAGCTCGTAAAGTCTCGGTGATTCCAACTCCTCTTCAAGCGTTGCGAGCGGATCAAGTGGATCAAAACGCTCAATCGGGAGATACGACTCATAAAACCTCTTCCCTTCTCACGGCTTCCGAAACCCTGGCACCTTTAGTCCAGAAATTAGGGACATTTTTGGAGACCGATCCCTCTACAATTGACCCTGAGGATCTCAATAAACACATTGGAGATTTGGAACAATTTTCCCTTCAAACCAAAGAACCTGAGAAAGAAGTGGAAGAGCAAGCCGAGAATCCGAAGTTATGGACAAATACCCTGAAAGTCGCGATCGCTTTCGTAGAGGGGATTGTTGACTATTATACCGAAAAAGTACGAGACAAAGAAACAAATAGACAAATCAAAGGGATGGCAGAACACTTTCGCGAAGAACATGCGCAGATGAGAGACTTTCTTGAAAGGCAACAGATTGGGACGGCTCACATTCAAACGCATTATCATTCTCCGTCCGAATACTTCACCAACTTCCGACAAGTGGCTGAGGATTATAAAAAGGATGTCCAGGAGTTAAGTGCACGTCTTGCAAAACTTCAAAAAGACCAAAAGAGGATTGCCAAAAAACAAATTGCTGTCGCTGATTTAGATAAAGAGACTTCAGAGTTGTATCAAAGGCTCATCAAAAAACAACAGAAATTTGGCTCAGGTCTAAAAATCTTTTCGAATGTCGTGAAAACTGCTGGCACTATCTTGACTTTCGTTCCCGGCTTTCAACTCTATGGAGCGGGACTTTCTGCTGCGGGAGAGATGGCGGGACAGGCCTCTAATGCCTATACACAAGGACAAGTGTCAAGAAGAGCAGCCAAAATGCAACGAACTGGCCAAACCAATCTCGCAACAAATCAAATGTATGCGCAGCTAGGCTCAGAACTCAATCAAGAAGGACAGGCGATACAGCTAGAATTAGAACGGTTGCGCGAATTAAACCGAAGAGAAGGGCATCTCTTTTCCGATCCTCAAGACCATATCAAGAATCTGCATGAAGACATAGAAAAAATCAAAAAAGAAATGGGGAAAATCGAGAGGCGTCGGAATAAGCAAGAGAAAAAAATAAACAATGAAAAACAGGCTCTTGAAAAGGCAAAGCAGGAAAAAAATAAGTTAAAACATAAACGGGATCGCCTCAGGAAAGAAGCAGAAATCAAAAAGCGGGAAGCGAAGATTAAATTATTGAAAAAGGACCGTGGTACACTCATTGGCAATCTAAAGAAAAAAGGAGAAGAGAAAACACAAACAGAGATAGCACTTGATAAAGCCAAGTATGTCAGTTCGGCCCGTCAGATCGAACGCGATATCTTAAGCACGCAAATACCGGCGAATGAATCCGATGCCGAGAAGCTCCACCGGGAAAAAATTGAAGAGGCTATCTTCCAATATCACCGCAATTCAAGGGTATGGGACGAATCGATGGCGAGCCGGGATTCAATGGTGAAAGAAGCGCTCGATTCGACCAGTGAACTCATTAAAGTCCTTGCTAAAATGTTTGGAACCGAAGCACAATCCCAAAAGGTTGAAAAATTCGCCGCCGTAGGTTCTCAACTAGGCCATCACGGTTGGGAATTCGCCAAGCTTTTCTTAAAGATCAAAGATGTCTTTCTACCCGGAATTCAGGTGTTCTTGAAAGAGCATGCTAAGGATGCTCTGACATTATTTTTGGCTGGAAAGATGTCCCGGGAGGCCCTAGCCGCGTTTGTTGGGCTACTGCTTTATCACTTTGCGATTCCGATGATGAGGGGGATTGTCCTTCTTCATGGAATCTGCACCTCTCTGAAGGATCCAGAACCCACTCCTATAGAAAAAGCGCTCCAAAATACCATCAGTTTATTGAATGAAACCCTCCGTTTATTGAATGAACTCAAGAACACAAGCAATCACACCCTTGAAAAGGTCCAAAAACTTTATCACAACCTCAACCTCATAGGCGATCAAGTCCTCACAGAAATTAGGGAATATTCCAAAGAGATTCTCTCCTTATTGAATGAAGCGAATTATAATAAACAGATTGGTGAAGTGAATACAAAAGTGAGTGACATCGAAGCCGGCATGGTCAGTCACCAATCAAAACTAGCAAAACAAGAGGTGTCAAATAAAACCGCACGGCTTGAGAAATTTCTGACTTTTATAACAATCGTGCTAAAAGATGCAAAAGAGGAGGTCTATCGAGGTTTTACTATTGGGAATAGCAATTCTCTAGAAGGTCCGAAAATCTACCCATCAGTCCATTTAGTTTTACTTTACCGAAATCCCGAATATTTTACTGCCTTACTTGCCAATCACCTTCAAACAAGCAAAACGCGGCAAGAGCCAAATGTTTCGGTTCCAAATCTCGTCATTTTCTTGAAAGCTTTAGAATACTTCGTAAGATATATCCAAGACATACGCGAGTTACACAACATCCATCAACAAACCACTATTGTAAACCAGATCCAGGGTGCGAATAAAAGACTTCAAACCCATATCCTCCACTTGTGCCAACAGTTCAAAACTGATGCAAAAGAAATTGAAAATCTTTATTTGCTTCTGCCTAAATTCATTGATGCCCTGATTGTTGCTCGAAATAGGGTTTCGAGTGAAACAAGAGAGCGCATCAATTCCATCCGAAGCACTCTGAAAGAACCGGCGCAATTCCGAACAGGACTTATGTCCATCCAAAATGCTGTGGGTCAATTTAAGCCGGCAAAGGATGGAAAACTCCCAATTGTTGGATCGAAAAAGTTTTTCTTGCATTCACTTGTCAATACAGATCCAATGCTAGCGCAATTGCCCATGTTGAATTTGCAAACGATTTATAATGAGAAAGTACACGGCAGCGAAGCTATGGCGACAGCCACAAAGGTAGCTAAGGCTGTAAGATCGTGGGCAGCGATTACTGCGCTGAGTTTTGGAATCTTCACCGTTGAAAAAATCGTGATGGATACACTGAAGACAGCCACTTCCACGGAGCCAGATTGGCTCTGGGACAAAGTGGAACGCGAACGACAAAAGAATTTCGATAAGCGGCAAAGAAGAATAGAATTTCTTAAGCATTTTCCGCTCTGCTTGCTCCATCGCCTTGACCCCAATGAAATCTCGTTCTTGGAATCACCTGGTCGTTGGTTTCTTAACTTCCGCACAGATTCATTCAATTTCGATCTCGCTCAAAGAAAATTTGTTTGGATTAGAGGCGATGCAACCCATCAGCAAGACTTACGGATTGATATTGATACTGGAGCAAGTAGCAGGGACAGAGCTATCTGTTTGGATGACCCAGATGACCCTGATGTTTACCACGAGACTGATGTTTACCCACCTGAATTCAACCTTCATTTCCAAAATAAGAGTCCCATCAGCTCAGGAGAACTTGAGAAGATTCCAGAACCTTCCGATGGTATGTATTCGAATGCAAACTATGACGAAGAAGTTGGCAAACTCATCACATCCTATATTAAATTACTTCAAAGTTTTATTAGCGGCCAAGACATTTCGCCAAACGAGACGGATGGGGCATTTAGCAGTATCAAGCGTCAAGACTGTCAATTAATTCCTGGCATTCATGATCACCTTATCCCATTAGTCTTGCCAAAACAATTAATCCGAGAATGTGAAAAGAGGCTCAATCCTGAACTCTATGAGTTAGAGGCAACTGAGTCTGGAACACTCATTCCCTATTATGATTTTTCCGTGAAACAAAGAACATTGACCCTTTGTTTTCAATACATCACACATGACCGCCCAGAAGGCCAAAAATACTGCCGGATTGATATTGCGAAATTCGATTCCCGCACCTTGCGCTGCTTCCTCACGGACCTCAATTCACCAGAATCTGTCTCCCTGACAGAATTCCTCATCCAAGCGCTCTATACCTCGTTTGGAAACAATCTAGGGTTGCCTGGAGATGAAACCTACGAAACAAAGGCCCATTTTGTAGCACCAAAAGAAAGAAGCTTCCCGGGACTTTTCCGGCTCTGGGAATTTGCTCCAGATTCCATGATTGAATACAGAAGTCAAAACTATTCTAAGGCCGTCCATAACAATCTCATTAGCGCTATGGAAGAAGAGCATGTGGATCTCATTCCGGAAGCAGATCCAATGTTCCGCCCGCTTACAGTCCAACTGGACGATGACTACTTAGCTGTATCCCTCGGTTATAAACACAAAAAAGCGAAACTAGCCTCGCTCGAAACAGAATTCAGCAAGTCATTCCACGCTTACATTGCGCTTGTGAAGTTATTATCTAGCTTTGATAACAAAACTCTTTACGCCATGACCGAAAGATATTTTGGGATCACTCCTGAATTTATTGACCAAGAAATTGTGAAACCTGTCCTCCCCTTTTCTGGTCAACTGCCACCAGTAAGTCAGGATGTGATTGACCTTTTCACTGATGAGTTGAAACTTATGCCAAGCGCCAAGATGACGGAATTGCGCACAAGAATACGCCAGATTGATGAAATCGAAGATTATGTAGCAAAGAAAGAAAGCACTAATGGCGCAACACCTCAAGCTCAAAGCATCTCCAAACAGATGGTCGGATTACCAAACATCGGCAACTCTTGCTACATAAACGCTTCGCTGCAGGTTCTCTTGCATTCGAAATTTGCTAAGACGATCCAAGCTTGCACGATAAAAAACAATTTTGTGGAAACCCTTAAAGGTCTTCTAGAATTCGTTGAAACCAAGGATGAGAAAGGGATTCAAGAAAGCTTGCTGTTGCTAAGAGCACATTTAACTGATTCAACAAATCGGGAATTTTCTGAGTTCCCCTATGAACAAAAAGACGCTGGGGCTTTCCTTGCAGAAGTGCTTTCACAATTCAATTATGTCCTCAAGTTAGAAGCGAGAAGAGGGGGCTACGCGAACATAGGTCAACATGTCAGTACCGTTACGGAAGAAATTCACAACTTATTATATCTTCCTCTAAATGGAAAGTCGAACAAGTTGGAGGATTTGCTTTTTGATGACTTCTATCAGTTTATTAGCCCTCAAGGCGGTGTCTGGACAACTGAAGCTGGAAATCAAAGCGTACACGTTCCAAACTCAAGCCTGATTCGACGTTTCAAGGGCACGCCCCCGGAAATTCTTGCAGTCCAATTGATGCGCTACAAGGCTGATCCATGTGAAAAAATTGACACACCCGTCGAATTGACAGACGATGGGGTCATTGATCTATCACCTTATATGGTTGATAAAACCAAAAGTCCAATAAAATATGGCTTATGCGGTTGTGTGGATCATCACGGAAGCAGCCTTGATTCCGGCCACTATACGGCTTATGTGAAGATTGCTAACCAATGGCATTATGTAAATGATGACTTGCTGATCAAACCTGTCTCCTTTGAAGAGGTGAAGAAGTCTCAGCACTATATCTATTTATTTGAAAAGTCTGAATGATGCAACATCGCCTCTACGCGTTGTGCCAGCTAAAGGGGATGACATCTGAGATGGTGTTTCTTTTGTGTTTGAGCATCATGAGGCGGTCGAAGCCGACGGCTACTCCGCAGCAGTCTGGCAATCCCTCTTCCAAGGCGCTCAGGAAGTTTTCGTCGATGGGAAGAGCCTCTTTTCCAAGGTCCAATCGCTGTTGATTTTCCTCGATCAGGCGCTGCCGCTGTTCGACGGGATCGGCAAGCTCATGGTAGCCATTGCACAACTCCATGCCTTTGTAGTAGATCTCGAAACGCTCTGAAACGAGTTCGTCCTGATTATTACGCGTCTGTGCCAGGGCCGCTTGCGTGGAGGGATAGAATGTTAGCACGGTCAGCTCATTTTGTCCCAATTGCGGTTCGACAAGGGTGCCTAGAATGATATTGAGGAGAGAGTCTTTGTCTTCATCATCGAGAGTATCGCGTGCGGCGATGCCTTTAGCCATCATATATTGAGCGAGTTCATCTCGGCTGACGTGCAAGTAGTCGATGCCCGCATACTTTTTGACAGCTTCGCGATAAGAGATAACGCGATGAGGCAATGGTTCGAGAAATAAACGGATGAATTCCAGCGTCTCTTGCATCATCTCTTCAAAGGCCATACCTAAGCGGTACCATTCGATCATCATAAATTCAGGGTTATGGCGGCTGCCCGATTCGCCATCGCGAAAGACGTGGGAAAGCTGGAAAATGTCTCCCATGCCGCTTGCCAAAAGGCGTTTCATGCCATACTCCGGCGATGAATGCATGTAGCAGTTTTCTCTGCCATGGTAGCGGGCTGGAATCAGGTCGATATGGGCATCGATAGAGGCATATTTGCTGAGAATCGGGCAATCGACTTCGCAGACATTGCGTTCCATGAGGAACATCCGCGCCGTTGCGAGCATCTCGGCGCGGTCGCGAAGCAGAGCGATCTTGTCGGCGGAAATGATAGCATCTGTATTAACTGGTGACTCTTGAGACATATTCCCCTGTGCGTGTGTCGATTTTTATCATTTCCCCTTGGTCGACGAAGATAGGCACCTGGACTTTGGCGCCGCTTTCGACGATAGCAGGCTTCATGACGCGCCCTGATGCCGTATCGCCGCGGACCCCAGGCGACGTTTCGATGATGCGCATTTCCATGAAAGTAGGCGGCTCTACGGTGACCGGCTGGCCTTTGTAGAAGATGATATCGTAAACATGATCATCGAGCAGCCATTGGACGGTATCGCCTGTATGTTCCAGGGGTATCTTAATCTGTTCGTAGGAAGCTTCATCCATGAAGATGACCCCATCGGCTTCTTTGTATAGCATTCTCATGTATGTTTCCACGACATCAGCTACATCGACTTTGTCGCCAGATTTAAATGTCCGTTCGATCACCCTCTGATTGATGAGATGTTTGAGCCGTACCCGATTGAAGGCCTGCCCCTTGCCGGGCTTGACAAACTCATTGGAGACAATCGTATAGGGCTGGCCTTCCACTTCTATCTTTAGGCCTGTTTTAAATTCGTTCGTGCTGATCTGAGCCATACTTTTCCTCTGAAGCTAATAATGAAAGGCATAGGATAAAGGGTCGAAGAGAAAAAGGAAAGAGTAAAATAATCACAATGGGCTCTAGCAATCAGGCAGCTGCTCAAGCTCCTGCGCACGACCAAAAAACATGATCTCCCGCAAATTCTGTCTGAATAATTCTATTTTCGCATTATTCAGACATTTTTTTCAGAGCATTTTTTTGTCTGAATAACGCTATTTTCGCATTATTCAGACGAAAGAATTTTAGTTACATAGGTAACAAATTAACCGTTCTTTAATTCTATCAATCATTGGGCAATTATTCCACCTTTTCGGATACAAAAAATATCTTTCGCGGAGTTCCCTTTGGAAAGGTTTGCAGGACAAAAATCTGGTTGGGCATTCGAATCTTCCTTCTAAACAAAAGTTTAGGGAGTCGGTTGCGAAAGTATTTGCAGGGCTGTCTCAGGAAAATTGGAATCAGCAGTTAAACCAAGCCTTGGGAGATCCGAAACTTACAGGCGATCGTCTATTTCAACTGCTCGATAGGGATTCTGAATTGAAAGTGTGTTACACAAAAGATTCGGGTACGCAGGAGCGGTACACGGTCGGAGAACACTCGAAATTAGTGCTAAGACTTGCAGAGAAGTTTTCTTCGACTTTTCATTCGATGGTAGCTCCTCTTTGCACGTGGAATGAGTTTTTGCTTTTCCTTGCACTTCATGACAGTGGCAAAGGGATTGCATATGAGCAGCTTTTGCGTGACCGAAAGGGCACGCCGGCCTCTTTCAAAAAAGCTGAGCTTTCCAATACATGCGACATCATCCAGCGAAAGCTGACTGAAGCGGGCATTCCAGCACAAAAGATACAGCTGTTTAAAGCTTTGCTCGCCTATGATACGATTGGGATCTATCTCAAAAAAGAGATCACGGAGGATGAAGCTTGTGAAAGGGTCATGGAGATGGCCCGGACAGTAGGCGTTAAGCCTTTGGATTTTTATCAATTATTCGTGGCCTATCACATGGCTGATGCAGGATCTTATCCGGGACTTTTCAACTGGATCTTTACGGTTAAAGATGGGAAATTGTTCTATACAGCCGAAAAACAAGGGCTTTATGAGGCTCTGTGCTACAGAATCTTGCAACTCAAAATTGACTGTTAAATTCCCTATTGATAGCTGTCTTCTCAGACAAATGCCTTAAGCTTCCATATAACGCCCAAGCCCTATTAATAAAGGACAAAAGGACAGCAGGGACAAAAGGACAATGACCAAGAGGACAAAAACGACTTAAAGGACAAAAGGACAATGAGTTATGTCCTTTCGTCTTTTAAGTCGTTTTGGTCCTTTTGGTCCTTGTCCTTTTGTCCCTGTCTTTTTGTCCTTTCGTCCTTTCTTGAGAGTTATTTTCAGGTAAACACCGCAACGCAGTTGGGAAACTGGGCTACAGGCTAGTCCTTTGGGCACCTTGAAAAATCGCACATAGCATTAAAGTTATTAAGTAACCATTAACTAGTTGACATGTAACGATGTAATGGTGTAACATTACATCATTACCCATTTTACACAAGGAGTGCAAATGGTAAAAACTGCGAAACAGATAGATGAGGATGGTTGGCAAACGTTCTTGAAATTATGCTGCAAGGTGAAAACACCAGCAAGGCTTCAGGAACTTTTTGACATGTTTCTGACAATAGAAGAAAAAAATGCGCTTGCTATGCGCGCTCTCATCATCAAAGCATTATTAAAGGAAAACGAGTCACAGAGAGAGATGTCTGATAGGCTTAATGTGAGCATTTCAAAAATCACTCGCGGCTCGAATGCAATAAAAATCATAACCCGCAACTTCAATGAGTTTCTGAAAAAAACCATATGAACTTCTTGAGAGTTGCAAAAGGAGTTTATATGGAATTAAATGACAGGTATAGCGTCAACACGAATGATGATATTCTCAGGATGATCTTTCATTCAGTTGATGACTTAATGGCATTGCGAAGACTTACTGGCATCAATAGACGTTTCAGAAGGCTTGCATTACAAATGCTACCCGAGGCTTTACGGCTGAAATTCTGCGCCGTTTTAGAGTGCTTGCTCAAGGCTCCAGATCTATTTGATACTGAAGTTGCCAAGCATCACTACACGCAACCAGAAGGCACAAAATATCATGCAAGAAAAGTTGAGAAAAAAATAATCAATATTTATAAAGAGCAGATCGTCTTTAACGGGACAGATGTGGTCCAATTAAGACAAGAAGCATGCAAATATCAGCGGGCCTTGCTTGAGATGTTCAAGAATGGAGGACCTCTAGTTCAAGTAAAAACGAAGTCTCGTCGGGAATTTGTACCTATGCTTGGCTATGTGCGCGTAGCATCGTTTGAGGAGAGCTCGATTGCGGAAGCGTTTTGCATGGCAAATGGACTTCGGGAGTTGACCTTGTTTGCGGGATATGAGAGAGGACTTATTTCCCGCATTTCGAATATTTTAACTGATCGATTACTTCTGTAATGAAGGACATAGATATATTTTCCAAGGGAAAGTTTTGAGATATGACAAATACTATACTGATCGTTGGTGCGAGTGGCCTTGTAGGAAGTGCCGCCTTAGAACACTTTTTGAAACAGCCCGACTGGAATGTGATCGCCGTTTCACGACGTAAACCTAGCCTCGACAGCACACGGCCTTTTAAACATATTCCTATCGACCTTCGCGTTGAAAAAGAATGCTGGGAGGTCTTCAAAAACATGTCCGATGTCACGCACATCCTCTATGCAGCACTCTATGAAAAGGCAGACGGATTGGTCTCGGGATGGTTTGAAGAGGACCAAATCAAAACAAATGGCGAAATGCTCCATTACGTCGTCGAACCTATCGTCGAAGCAACCAAAGGCAAAGTCCACACAATCGTCATCCACGGTACCAAAGCTTATGGAGTCCATCTGCCGCCTCCCCATGTCAACAAAGTCCCGGCAAAAGAAAGCGATCCACGCGTTGATCACCCAAGCTTCTATTGGGTACAAGAAGACTATATTCGAAGCATGGCCGCAAAGCACAAAAATTTTACTTATACCTTCATCAGACCGCCTTTGATCGTAAACGCGGCCCATGGGGTCGCCATGAGTGTATTGGCAACTTTTGGTGCTTATGCTGCTATCTGTCGGGAGCTGAAAAAGCCTTTCGGATTTCCCGGTAGCAAGGCAAGAAATATGTCCCAAATGGTGGATTCACGCCTTTTAGCCAAAATGATCTTTTTTTCCGCAACCTCTCCAAAGGCCATTAACGAAACATTCAATTGCACGAATGGCGATGTCTTTACTTGGCGCGACTTATGGAAATCTCTGGCCCAAGTCATGGGTATGGAAGTTGGAGAAGACAATGTAGTTTACATGAAAACCTTCTTTCCTGCCCATGAAGAGACTTGGAAAAAAATCATCGAAAAATATGAACTCAAAAAACAGACCCTCAAAGAATTGCTGGCAACTTCCGACCAATTTGCCGATCTCTTATGGGGCCCAGGCGAAACTGAACTACGTTCCCTTGATTTTACCAGTGATATCAAGCGTCATCAGGCCGGATTCCACGAAGTCATCGATTCTGAAAAAGTTGCTTGTGAACTCCTGCAAAAGTTGATCGACCAAAACATTATTCCTCCTGCAACAAGGTAAGATGAACGATTAATCTGGACCTATTCTATAGTAAAGTCGAGATTACATGTTGGCGAGATTTCTTTAGCGATTCGACTAAGATGAATGTGATGAGTTATCTGATCGGCATCGTTGGAGCAACACCCTGCAATTTCGGACGGCGCTATAGAATTCCCGCTGACTACACAGATGAGAATGGGATTCATAATCATTTCCTTGGCAGTCTCATGAAGTATATTGGCTTCGCAGCCTCCACTACCCCATCTCAGGCCCTGAGTTAATCTCCAGTTGAATCCATAGTCCTTTTGTCGTTTGCGTCATTTTCGTCCCTTGCGTCGTTGTCCCTTGGTCGTTTGTCGTTTTGTCCTTATGCAACGGCAAAATCCTCCATCTATTTAATTGCCATTCAATTGCTTTTAATCGAAAGTAATGTTACTATTTATTTTCTTTTTATAAGAGGATAATTATGGCCATTACACCGTCTCATACGGCGACCCAACTCGATCAACAGGCAACTTTTGTCATACAACAACAGAATGGAGAGGCATTTGTTAGGAGGCAGCTATTTGTGCTTCCTCCGCTCGTCCTATCCCGACTAATGGGGACAGATCACATCACTGCAGAGCAAATGGAGGCAGTGCCGATTGCCCAGGCTTTTAAGCTGCTTCCGACAGCACAGAAGATTTCTGTGCTTTATCGTTGCATCGGGGTCAGTTCGACTTTCCACCGACTTTCATTATCCCAAACCTGTGATCACCTATGTCCGGCAGCCCAGCGCCTACCTGCAGAGGCGTTGTTAACGGACATGCGACAATTTGAGGATGATGTCCGCGCCCTCACCTATGGGATCATTACTGCCTATCCCATGAATCCTTACAGAGTCCTCAGAATGCGCGCATTTGCCGCCCTTGAGAGATGCCTCCAACACGAGAGCATTCCAAAAAATTTGGCCAAACAAATTCTCACTATTGAAGGGAAGCATCAAAGCTTTAAAGAAGTCATTCAAATATTCAAGGAAATTCTTTTCAGGATTTACTTATCTTTTGATCTTTATATGTTATACGGTTCGTTTATTCCGATACAAGATGACATCCTCTCAATGAAAGACTTCTTTAAGGGATATTTAGACGTCACTCAACAATTGGGTGATCGAGGCGATAAAGCCCTTTTATCTGATATCAAGCTGCTCCTTTCGATCATCGGGTTTTTAGAAAAATCTGCTGCGCATCCTTACCTTTACCTGCCGATCTTGTTGACCCCATTGGAGAACTTACCCCTCATCTGCAACAAAGGACAGGATATCCAAAGTCTCGATCCTCGGCTGTGTTCCTGGCTATTTGATTTTGCCACTTCAGTCAAAATCCAATCGGAATTTATGTTGGATGCCATCAGAAAGGATCTGATTGCTCATTCACGTTATAATCGCACTGCTTACGAGTTTTGGAGATCTGCTTCGGGGAGGTTGAGTCAACATATTATATCAATCGCAACGGATATGAACGCCTTAATTCTCAAATTGCAGGAGTATGAAAAACTTTCGAGTAGGGATCAAATGGCCAATTCTTCTCGTTTGGAGGTATTCATCAGAGAAGAAGGGGCTTTGTATCAGCGATTTGGGGTGGATCTAGAACACCTGCATAGGGCATCAATTGCGGCAGGATCCCCCCTGATAAACTTATTCGAAGGCATAAAAGTAACGGGAATACAAGATCCACAAAACGGATTAAACCTTAAAGACGTGAAGGTCCTCCAAGCTAATCAAGGATTTCAGTATCCTCTTCATTACTTTCGATGCCTGACTCTCTATGTGAGTATGGCTTTAGTTAACAGTGTTACTTATTTTCGAAAAAAGCTTGGATGACCTAGAAAAATTAGAGGGGGCAACAAGCGAGGCAGTCGTCTTTTATCAACGCTGCACGAAACTTCTGTCCCATGCTCTGCTTACCCGCAGATGGCCGAAAGTGTTTCTACAAAATCCGTTTGCTTGCCAGAAAGAGGATCTCCCTTTAGAACGTGAATTTTACTTTGAATATCAAAAGCTGCTGCAAGCGAAATTACTCGACTTGAGTATTGCTACTCTAGAGCCATTTTGTTTGGATATCTTTGCCAAGCTCGAACAATATGGGGCAGACACCTCAGCTGCAAAAGCGATCTTTTCTGATATTCGAACGTTTTTGCAAACAGTGCAGAATCGAATTCGAAGTTACCCTCTCACTTTAGAACATTTTGAAAGCGAAGCCGAACCCTTTTGGGATGAAGTAGCAGAGATAAGTCTGAGGTTTGAAGCTTTTGCCCAGCAAGTGATGCTTTGCTGCTATGATATCACACAGCTTCGACCAGAAATAATCCAGGAATTTGCTAGACTTTTAAATTTCATGAAATTTTATAGCAATCTGTTGAAAATAGATATCTTATCTCCAGGGAAATCGATTAAAGCATACCTAGGCCTCAGAAAATGCATCAGCAGCGAAGAAGCGGAAAAGAAAAAAGCGGAGCGAATCTCGCCGAAACGCCCCCAATTCCGCCCCCGGGTTATACGCCGAGAAGCCCCTATTGCGAGGGAAGCTGCTGCTGAGCCAAGCGCAGCTCAGCCATCCGTCGCAGCATTAGAGATTCCCCAAGCGCTTGGAGCTCAGCATGAACTTTTTGAAAAGGCAGTTAGCTGTTTAGCCCATCTTTGTCTCAACTTGATTCCTTCTTCAAACGATCCTAAAACAGTAAATTTAACCGCAATCCAACACAACAGCGCCTTTCATTTGCAAGAGAGCCTGCCTGCATTTAGAGAGCTGTTAAATAGCCTGACACGCTATGGACATCGTCCTTTTTATATTAGGGCCCTTTATTTGAAATTAAGCGTAGCCTTGGAACAAGCAGGGCTGTTAGTCCTTTCAAACTTAAATGTCTATCAAGAACCCAAAGATGTCGAACATGCCCTGCTCAAGAAGATGGGGCAAGCCTGTTTCTGGCAGCTGCATAACCCCTTCAACCTAGCTCAAGAGCTTGAAAAAGAGCACTTGCGAAAGAAAAAACCCTTACCTTTTGAGCCTGCACAGAGGCAATTCCTCCGCCAAATAGGCCGGGTGATCGCCATCACAAGCCGACAGCCGGCTTCCGGCAATGACCCGTTGTCGATGGAACTCGAACAAGCCCTCAGGGATCCTCATCAAAACGAAAGGGCTAAAAAAGCAGAGGCAGTTCTTCAGATTGGCTTCACGACTCTATTGAATTTAGTCAAACCGATTTTGCCAAGCCAAATGGAGGGACAATCCCCCGCCCCATTGGTCCAAGACTCCATCCAAAAGGCATTGGGGCTTCTAGATTTCGCGAATAGGCCGCATCCAATCGAAGCCGAAAACTTAATCGAAACCTTCCAAGACAGTATTCAGAGGCTTCGCGCCTTCAATGCCTTTCCACTCAACCGTTTTGTGCCAGCCATTGATGAATATGATCATAGCTTTACACAGCGCAAAGGAACGATTTTATCCTGCTTAAACGATATGGCTGTCAATCTCGAGCTGCTCCAAGAGATTCTGGAGATCCCCTTTGATCCGGAAATCGCTTTAGTTTTGGCGGAAGGAATCTTTCTCCATCAGGCGGCGATTCTGGAAGAAGCGGAACTCATTGTATTATCATATCTTCCATTGCGAGGAGCCGCAAACTCTTCTGAACATTATCTCTGGCAGGAAAGTCAAGGCAGACCGCCGCGCTACCGGCATCAGTTGGATGAGTATACAAAAAATCTGCAAGAGCACTTGAAGCAGACCAAAATTCAAAGATCTGAAGCCTTTTACAAAGACCTATTTCAGGCTTCTGGAGAGCTCATCTACTTTCTCAAGCAGGGTTATCGCTACTACCAGCAGAATGCCGGTGCCACGAACTGTCCCACCACAACGCTTCGCGACCTGATAAAAACCTTATCGCTATTGCGGTATCGATTGAAGACTAATCAAATAACCCATGCTGAGCAGACAGTTCTCGATAGACGATTCGGAACAAGAGAAATGGCTGATCGCCTATCTAAACTCGACGCCTATCTCTCAGAGATGTTTGTGCATCGAATCAAGACACCTTGCTTGAGAGTGTTATCTCTTGCCCATCAGCTTTTCAATATCTATGATGAACTCTTGCTAGAAAGGGAACAGAAAATGAAGTGAGGAACAGCAATTGATCGCATGGCTTCTGCATTTGAACACGATGGTTTACGCAACCTTACGAATGTTGTTCGTTTTAAGAAATTAGAGTACTTCTCTTCGATTATCAAAAAAGTTCCTAGCATCAATAGGAATAGGTTTTCGGGCTACAAACTCATAGCAACCGAAACTGTCTTCCCTGAGGCGACATTCTACCATTTCAAGGCCTGAATGCTTAATTAAACGGGTGGCTAAATCTTGAATCGCGTAATACTGAGCACCCAATCTTTCATGAACATGTACAAGCTGAGGATTAAACCACTTGTTTTTCACAAATACTGTTCCGAATAAATAACCGCCAGGTTTTAAGGATACAACAATCTTTTGCATCGTACTTTTCCATGAGGAAGATGGAAGATAGGGAAAGATGTCAATAGCCAACACTACATCAGAACATTCTTCAGCCCCGTATTGTTCCAAAGCAAGTAGATCTGCACATTGCAACGCAATCAAATCTTTTTGTGTTTTATTAATTTGTGAGTTGTAACTATCTAAGAGACATTGCATGTTGTCTATTGCTATAACCTTAACACCATATTTCAGCAATGGAAGTGAGTTAGCTCCTACACCGCAGCCTAGGTCTATTACAGTTCCAGGTTTTAAACCTTTCCTTTCCACGTATTCCATAAAAATTTCCGACATTCTATTACAAGAAGAAAACATGTCCTTTTGTAATGAATTTAGATCTTCAGCTATGGTAAATCCGTTGACAATAACCGGCCCTTGGGAGGGAGGATTTCTTTTTTGAAGGTCAAGCTCTTTCCAAAAATGCTCTGGCGTATCTGGCAGAGGGGGGGGAATCTGTTAACCAATTTTTTGACATAGATACCTAAAATAGTGCCCATAATAGACATAACTACAAAAGTCACATAAAAACGGCGATTGCTATCTTTATCTGCGTGATCCTCCTGGGGTGGCTGAAAGAGAGATTGATACAGATTGCGATAAGCTGAACTTAGAGCATGAGTAATCATTATTGTTCCTTAAAATAGGATTTTAGTTTTATTATCTTACATTATTTTGAATCTCTATGTCAAGTCTTTAGGGAAAAGAAAAAGAAGGAGTTGCCACCCTTGGGCCAGTCAAGTACACTATTTATTCGATTTCATATAGGGTCATAGGCTCAGTCAAAATCATCTTTTTGAGTTGTTCTTGGTACCTGTTGTAACCGGTATAGCTCCTATCGATCATTGGAACATAGAAAAAACTTAACTTATATGTGTTTCCATGTTAATTTCCATGTTAATTTATAAGGAATCTGCCATGTTTGAGGAACTTTTATATTGGTCTAAGGTAACTCTTCAGGTTAGAAGTTGCTCAATCATAGGGCATTCATGATGGCACAACTCGTGTAATTTCTGTGCAGTACTATGCATAAAAAAACTGCATAGCTATCATAAGTTGCTAAGGTATAGGAAATTCAAGCCAAATATATGCTTTCCTCCTTGGGGAAAAAGCATACCTTTGGCTTGAAAAAATGACTTTTGCAGCCCCTAAACCTTATGAATGACTTTTATCGAAAAATCTGGAGTAAATTCCGGATTTTCGATTAAAATCCGGAGTATAACTCCAGATTTATTAGGATGTCTAATATCGATACAAGTTTGTGTCAACTAAAATATGATACAAATTTGGCTCATATCTAAGTTGACACAAGTTTGACTCGTATTTAAGTTGATACAAG
This sequence comes from uncultured Parachlamydiaceae bacterium, assembly GCA_963801335.1. Lineage (GTDB taxonomy): Bacteria > Chlamydiota > Chlamydiia > Chlamydiales > Parachlamydiaceae > CAWDEQ01. Next base: position 1,086,494 of record CAWDEQ010000001.1, read on the forward strand.
TTTTTTAAGCGAAAAAAGACAAAAAGCACTATTTCGTTTGATTTGTAAACGGGGTGAAGAACTATGAGACATTTAAAAGTTATAGGAGTTGATATTTAGCGGTTAGAAATTTTACTCAATTTTCCAGCAGTATCCTTGGATCTTTTATTTGTGAATAGTGGTCATATAGTTTATGAGAAATGGATTAATGCGGTTGAGAAATTAACGGAAAAAGGAAGGGATAGCATAAAAAAAGCCGAATGATTTTTGCGAACCATTCGGTGGGGAGGCCCAAAGCCGGAAGGTATAAGAAATCCTATCCTTTATACGTCGACATACTTCTGTAGGAGAAAAAAGATGGTGTTATCTCACAACCATGCGGAGAAATTTTTCACATTCATCAAGCTGTTCGAGCGATACAAATTCGTTCGCTTTGTGTGCCTCCATAATGCTTCCCGGACCGCAAACAATCGTCGGAATGCCTGCCTTTTGAAATAAGCCGGCTTCGGTTGCATAGGAGACCTTCTTTATTCTGTCCCTTTCCCCTGCGATTTCGGTCAATTCTATATCTTCTGAAGTTTGAAAAGCAGGAATACAATTCATCGACTCTATCTCAACTGAAGCATCCTCCGATTCTTTTTGCATTTCTGGAATCAGATACCTGCTTACATAATCTTTTATGGCTTGAGAGATTTGATCCGGATTGTCTTGCGGCAAATTGCGAAACTCAAACAGAAACTCAAGAGAAGAGGGGATTGTATTCATGGCAATTCCACCCGAGATCATTGTACTACTCAAGGTTGTATAGGGCACATCATATAGGTCATCCTTAGACCCTTTCTCTTTAAGCTGTTCAGCAAAACCCCTCAACCAGCAAATTAATTTTGCCCCATATTCAATGGCGTTGCATCCTTTAGAGGTTAGAGAGGAATGGACGGCATGGCCATGTATGCGACACCTAAAACTGTTGATCCCTTTATGTGCGACAACTGGCACCATTTCTGTTGGCTCACCCACAATACAGGCTGTAGGTTGAATTCCTTTTTGTTGAAAATCTGCAATCAGTAAAGGTGCCCCTAAGCACCCCACTTCTTCATCGTAGGAAAAGGCAAAATGCACCGGGTGTTTGCGTGGGAAGGTTTGAAGTTCGGGAATCAAAGCCAGTACTACTGCAAGAAAGCCCTTCATATCGCAAGTTCCTCTGCCATAGATGCGATTGTCTCTTTTTATCGCGCAAAATGGGTTGCTATCCCATACTTGGCCGGAAACAGGAACAACATCCGTATGTCCTGAAAGAATCAAGCCCCCAGTTAAAGAGCCATCGGATGCGGGGATTGAGGCGAACAGATTTGCTTTTGTTTTCGTTGGATCATAAGTAAGAGTAAAGGGTATTTGGAGATGATCGAACCAATTTCCCACGCATTCCATGAGAGGCAAATTGGAATTGCAGGAGCTTGTATCAAAAGCGACAAGCCTAGCAAGCCATGCTTCTTTGTCCATTGGCATTTCCTTTCTATTTTTTTCTTAAAAAAAGCCTCCCGATAAAGGGAGGCCGAATCTTATATTTTCATGTATAAAACTCTATTTGGGTTATCTGTGTCCTCACCCAGGCCTATAACTTGAGACATTTGCATGTTATTTGCAATCTGGGCCATTGGAGAGTCACTGCGGGTACGCATCACCAAATTCAAGTTCAATGAGTGTGCTGTTTCAATAAGACATTTTGTGATTTTTGTCGCAATGCCTCGTTTTCGCACGGCTGTATCCACCATGATTTCAGACAGATAAAATACTCTTTGAACCTTTTCTGCTGTCTTCTTTATTCCATCTACAACTTTTCTCTTCATTTCTAAAGAGCTGTATTTGGCTTGCAATTCTTCAATGGCCCATGCATAGCCCCATCCCGCTGCAAAGACTTCCCCACTTTCATTTTCAAATGTAATGAGAGTGCCCTCCGGCTTTGTTACTTCTTTAGTAATATAGTCGGCAGTTTCTTTTTCTGGGTAAGCTATTTTTAGAGGTTCACTGCAGTTTGTGCAATTCGTTAACTCCGACTGTTGCCGCCCAAAAAAGTGGCCATTTTGACAAACTTTGTATTCGTTCCAAGGAAGGTCTGCAAACGCATTTGCATACAACCTTGCAATTTTCACTAATTTGCCGTTTTCAGGCAATTGGGTGTAGCAGAACTGTTGCAGCTGCAACTGCTGCGACATGGGTTCCTGTAAAGATACAATCATTTTAATTCTCCTTATTTATTAATGTTACACTGTTTAATTTCCTTTCGATTGCAAATCCCAAACCAAAACCCGTTAGGGAGAGAAGAATACTCATCACTTCCCTGGGAAATGGAGGAGATGCAAGGCGAAATATAACAAATCCTAAAGCTCCGCCTGCGATAGCAAGCAAAGCTGATAGAAAGCGCCCTTTTTTGTAAAAAAGAGCAAAAGCTATTGGAATAAAAAGACAGCTGACAGATAACTCAAAACTTTGAGTCAAAATGTCGATGATGCCATCAAAATATAGAGCCGAAATAAGCGCTCCTGATGAAATCAAGGCCGTGATTTTTTTGATTCTGTCCATTTTTCTTACCAAGTTAAAATTGAAATCGTTAAATAAGTTTGAACTGATCGCATTGATCAATGAGGTGGCCGTTGAAATGATCGCTGCTAACACCGCACACCCCATAAGGGTTGTCATCCATGGGCCGGTTGTCGCCTCTATCGTGGCCATCAAGACACTTGCTCCCTCAGCCACTTCTATATTTAACGCTCTTGCCAAAACTCCGAAAAATACGGGCATAATGCAAACTGCCATCATGATCAATCCCGAGAAAAACGATGCTCTGGAAACGATTTGGGCAGATCCGCCGGAAAAACAGCGTTGCCCCATATCTTGTTCTGTAATAATAAAAAGCAGCGGCATCAGCAGCCAAGAGAACAGTTTCGTGGATGTATTAAAACCCTCAGGATGCTGTACGAATACATAACTGGGGTTCGAGAAGCCTACCATGAGGAAGCAAGCCATGAAGACCAATGAAAAAAAAGCCGCCTGCACTAGGTCGGTAGAAATTACCGCTCTTAGCCCTCCTTGAGCCGTATAAATGATCACAATGATCCAAAAAAGAAGAAAAAGAGGTGTGCTTGTTAGTCCCATGCCCACCAAAAATTTGTGTGAAGCGATCATCTGGCCAACAAGAATCATGAATAATGACACGATCGATAATATAGAGGCTGTCTGTTTTAATCTTTTTGATCCGTAGACCACTTCAAAAATTTCAGCAATCGTAGAAACTTGAAATTCAGAAAGCTTTCTTCCCGCGCCAAATCCTAAAGCCATCAGGCCTAAAGCGGCTCCGATAGGGTATAAAATGACTGTCCAGCCGTATTTGTAAGCTTCCTCGGCTGCTCCTAGTACGACTCCTCCGCCAATTTGTGTTGCAAGAAAAGTCATCATTAATGGAAGGAATGTGACTTTTTTTCCAGCCAGAAAATACTCGTCCAAACCTTGTGTGTTTTTAGAAGTGTATTTTCCTACCAGAAAATATAAACATTGAAGCACAAACATTATTATTACAAAAAATAATAGGTTCATTTCGTAAAATCCTTTCTTTTTAAGTTGTAATCTGTGATTTGAGTTTTTTGCCCCTTGAAGCAGCGTGAAAGCTCTCGCAAATAAAAATATAAACTCAAAACACATGTTGTTAATTTCTGAATAGAATAATTTTTTGTGAAAGAGAATATTTCGCAAAGAAAATCAATTCAGAAAAATAAACAAAAATTTAAATGAAAAAATTAAGCTTGATGCTTGTGATGATGGGAAAAATGATGGAAGGAGGAAACGAAGAAAATAGAAAAAGGATTAGGATTGGACTTAGCCTGGCATGGCTTCTTTCCATAGTCAAATTTTTTGATGTTCACACTATTCTCCTTATGAAATTTATATAGGATTTCCCCAATTGTACTTAAAAATAGGAATTTTTGACAAGCAGAAATTTAGCAGCAGAAATTTAGCAATTGTAGTCATTAACTAAACGTTACAAGCTGAACCTGACTTATGCAATTTCCTCTTATCGATACCCTCATGAGATGTTATTACATCATAGCACTCTTGAAACTCATTGACTGGAAAATTTGTCATTTATATTGATAGATTTTGTGAAAGAAGCTATCATTTGAAATGACAGGTAGGTTTTTATGGAAAGAAGTTTACTCAAGCAAGTGGTCCTCGAGCAAAGCAAATCGAGACGGACAGAAAGTCTTGGAACAGAAAGGCAACGCCTCCAAGAAGTTGAGTCTTACGTAACACTCGATCACGTCGTCATCATTACAGGTGTACGGCGTTGTGGCAAGTCCACTCTCTTGAGGCAAATTCTCCACAAATATTATGGTAATGATTTCTACATGATTGATTTTGAAGACGAGCGCCTTCTAGATTTTTCCGTTACTGATTTTAACATTCTCTATGAAGTCTTCATTGAATTGTATGATTTAAAAAAAGTTTTCTTTTTCGATGAAGTCCAAATTATTCCCGACTGGGAAATGTTTGTCAGGAGAATGCATCGCGAAAAAAACAAATTCTTTATCACCGGATCTAATGCCTCTCTTTTGAGTTCAGAGCTAGGAACCAAATTGACGGGCCGCCACGTGGTTATTGAACTTTTGCCGTTCTCATTCCGCGAATACCTGAACTATCATGGTCTGGCATTCAATGAAGAGAGTTTTTTGATCACACAGGAAAAGGCTAAGCTCAAACGTTCCTTTAACGACTACCTCAACTATGGGGGAATGCCTGAATACCTCGAACATAAAAATCCTGTGGTTCTCCAAAGCGTCTATGAGAACATCCTTTTTAAAGATGTCATCGTTCGCTATCAGATCAAGGCCGTTAAAGCGCTGCGCGAGCTTAGCCTTTTTTTACTAAGCAATGTTGGGAAATTGCTTTCCTATTCGAATTTAAAAAATATTCTTGATTTAGGGAGTGTGAACACGGTGAAGGATTTTGTTCATTACCTAGAAAATGCCTACCTGATCTTCACACTTGATAGATTTTCATATTCAGTGGGCGAGCAAACGACTGCGCAAAAAAAGGTCTATGCCATTGACACAGGGTTAATAAGGCATATCGCTTTTCATTTTTCCAAGAATATGGGAAAGTACCTTGAGAATATCGTCTATCTCGAATTGCGTCGTCGCTTTAAGGAGCTGTTTTATTATCAAACAAAAGCAAATTTCGAGGTCGATTTTCTTGTGCGAAAAGGAACTAGAGTTGCATGGCTCATTCAGGTTACCCAGTCGCTCTCAGATGCGAAAACACGCGAACGTGAAGTTAGGGGGCTAACGGAGGCGATGCATGAGTTAGGGGTTTCGAAAGGACTAATCTTAACCCTGGATGAAGAAGAGATGGTAGAAAGTGAGCATGGAACCATCGAAGTGATGCCCCTCTACAAATGGCTTCTTGAGTGATGTTTTATGACAAATACTATACTGATCATTGGTGCGAGTGGCCTTGTAGGAAGTGCCGCCTTAGAACACTTTTTGAAACAGCCAAACTGGAATGTGATCGCCGTTTCACGACGTAAACCTAGCCTCGACAGCACAAGGCCTTTTAAACATTTTCCTATCGACCTTCGCGTTGAAAAAGAATGCTGGGAGGTCTTCAAAAACATGTCCGATGTCACGCACATCCTCTATGCAGCACTCTATGAAAAGGCCGACGGATTGGTCAAGGGATGGTTTGAAGAGGACCAAATCAAAACAAATGGCGAAATGCTCCGTCACGTCGTTGAACCTATCATCAAAGCAACCCAAGGCAAAGTCCACACAATCGTCATCCATGGTACTAAAGCTTATGGAGTCCATTTGCCGCCTCCCCATGTCAACAAAATCCCGGCAAAAGAAAGCGATCCGCGCGTGGAACACCCAAGCTTCTATTGGGTACAAGAAGACTATATTCGAAGCATGGCCGCAAAGCACAAAAATTTTACTTATACCTTCCTCAGACCACCTTTGATCGTAAATGCAGCCCATGGGGTTGCCATGAGTGTATTGGTAACCTTTGGTGCTTATGCTGCTATCTGTCGCGAGCTGGAAAAACCTTTCGGATTTCCAGGTAGCAAAGCAAGAAATATGTCCCAAATGGTGGATTCACGCCTTTTAGCCAAAATGATCTTTTTTTCCGCAACCTCTCCAAAGGCCATTAACGAAACATTCAATTGCACGAATGGCGATGTCTTCACTTGGCGCGACTTATGGAAATCTCTGGCCAAAGTCATGGGTATGGAAGTTGGAGAAGACAATGAAGTTTTCATAAAATCATTCTTTCCTGCTCATGAAGAGACTTGGAACAAAATCATCGAAAAATATGGACTTAAAAAACAGACCCTCAAAGAATTGCTGGCAACATCCGACCAATTTGCCGATCTCTTATGGGGCCCCGGCGAAACTGAATTACGTCCCCTTGATTTTACCAGTGATATCAAGCGTCATCAGGCCGGATTCCACGAAGTTGTCGATTCTGAAAAAGTAGCTTGTGAACTCCTGCAAAAGTTGATCGACCAAAACATTATTCCTTCTGCACCAAGGTAATAGGAAACTATAACCTCCTTTATGCGCTGTTTTTTCACTGTCAAAAAATTATTCAAACCATCATCGCCTTTCCAAAAGAGGTGTTGTAAGTCGTCGCATAGACACGAAGGGACAAACGACCAAGGGACAACGACGCAAGTGACGAAAATGACGCCAACGACAAAAGGACTATAAACTTCTGTCCCTTTGTCATTTGCGTCATTTTCGTCCCTTGCGTCCTTGTCCCTTGGTCGTTGGTCCCTATGTCCCTATGTCGCCGCGCCATAACTTTTTGAGGACTTACGTCGTTTTGTCCTTATGCAACGGCAAAATCCTCCATCTATTTAATTGCCATTCAATTGCTTTTAACCGAAAGTAATGTTACTATTTAATTTTCTTTTTATAAGAGGATAATTATGGCCATTACACCAACCCAACTCGATCAACAGGCAACTTTTGTCATACAACAACAGAATGGAGAGGCATTTGTTAGGAGGCAGCTATTTGTGCTTCCTCCGGTCGTCCTATCCCGACTAATGGGGACAGATCACATCACTGCAGAGCAAATGGAGGCAGTGCCGATTGCCCAGGCTTTTAAGCTGCTTCCGACAGCGCAGAAGATTTCTGTGCTTTACCGTTGCATCGGGATCAGTTCGACTTTCCACCGGCTTTCTTTATCCCAAACCCGTGATCACCTTTGTCCGACAGCCCAGCGCCTACCTGCAGAGGCGCTGTTAACGGACATGCGACAATTTGAGGATGATGTCCGCGCCCTCACCTATGGGATCATTACTGCCTATCCCATGAATCCTTACAGAGTCCTCAGAATGCGCGCATTTGCCGCCCTTGAGAGATGCCTCCAACATGAGAGCATTCCAAAAAATTTGGCCAAACAAATTCTCACCACTGAAGGGAAGCATCAAAGCTTTAAAGAAGTCATTCAAATATTCAAGGAAATTCTTTTCAGGATTTACTTATCTTTTGATCTTTATATGTTATACGGTTCGTTTATTCAGATACAAGATGACATCCTCTCAATGAAGGACTTCTTTAAGGGATATTTAGACGTCACTCAACAATTGGGTGATCGAGGCGATAAAGCCCTTTTATCTGATATCAAGCTGCTCCTTTCGATCATCGGGTTTTTAGAAAAATCTGCTGCGCATCCTTACCTTTACCTGCCGATCTTGTTGACCCCATTGGAGAACTTACCCCTCATCTGCAACAAAGGACAGGATATCCAAAGTCTCGATCCTCGGCTGTGTTCCTGGCTATTTGATTTTGCCACTTCAGTCAAAATCCAATCGGAATTTATGTTGGATGCCATCAGAAAGGATCTGATTGCTCATTCACGTTATAATCGCACTGCTTACGAGTTTTGGAGATCTGCTTCGGGGAGGTTGAGTCAACATATTATATCAATCGCAACGGATATGAACGCCTTAATTCTCAAATTGCAGGAGTATGAAAAACTTTCGAGTAGGGATCAAATGGCCAATTCTTCTCGTTTGGAGGTATTCATCAGAGAAGAAGGGGCTTTGTATCAGCGATTTGGGGTGGATCTAGAACACCTGCATAGGGCATCAATTGCGGCAGGATCCCCCCTGATAAACTTATTCGAAGGCATAAAAGTAACGGGAATACAAGATCCACAAAACGGATTAAACCTTAAAGACGTGAAGGTCCTCCAAGCTAATCAAGGATTTCAGTATCCTCTTCATTACTTTCGATGCCTGACTCTCTATGTGAGTATGGCTTTAGTTAACAGTGTTACTTATTTTCGAAAAAAGCTTGGATGACCTAGAAAAATTAGAGGGGGCAACAAGCGAGGCAGTCGTCTTTTATCAACGCTGCACGAAACTTCTGTCCCATGCTCTGCTTACCCGCAGATGGCCGAAAGTGTTTCTACAAAATCCGTTTGCTTGCCAGAAAGAGGATCTCCCTTTAGAACGTGAATTTTACTTTGAATATCAAAAGCTGCTGCAAGCGAAATTACTCGACTTGAGTATTGCTACTCTAGAGCCATTTTGTTTGGATATCTTTGCCAAGCTCGAACAATATGGGGCAGACACCTCAGCTGCAAAAGCGATCTTTTCTGATATTCGAACGTTTTTGCAAACAGTGCAGAATCGAATTCGAAGTTACCCTCTCACTTTAGAACATTTTGAAAGCGAAGCCGAACCCTTTTGGGATGAAGTAGCAGAGATAAGTCTGAGGTTTGAAGCTTTTGCCCAGCAAGTGATGCTTTGCTGCTATGATATCACACAGCTTCGACCAGAAATAATCCAGGAATTTGCTAGACTTTTAAATTTCATGAAATTTTATAGCAATCTGTTGAAAATAGATATCTTATCTCCAGGGAAATCGATTAAAGCATACCTCGGCCTCAGAAAATGCATCAGCAGCGAAGAAGCGGAAAAGAAAAAAGCGGAGCGAATCTCGCCGAAACGCCCCCAATTCCGCCCCCGGGTTATACGCCGAGAAGCCCCTATTGCGAGGGAAGCTGCTGCTGAGCCAAGCGCAGCTCAGCCATCCGTCGCAGCATTAGAGATTCCCCAAGCGCTTGGAGCTCAGCATGAACTTTTTGAAAAGGCAGTTAGCTGTTTAGCCCATCTTTGTCTCAACTTGATTCCTTCTTCAAACGATCCTAAAACAGTAAATTTAACCGCAATCCAACACAACAGCGCCTTTCATTTGCAAGAGAGCCTGCCTGCATTTAGAGAGCTGTTAAATAGCCTGACACGCTATGGACATCGTCCTTTTTATATTAGGGCCCTTTATTTGAAATTAAGCGTAGCCTTGGAACAAGCAGGGCTGTTAGTCCTTTCAAACTTAAATGTCTATCAAGAACCCAAAGATGTCGAACATGCCCTGCTCAAGAAGATGGGGCATGCCTGTTTCTGGCAGCTGCATAACCCCTTCAACCTAGCTCAAGAGCTTGAAAAAGAGCACTTGCGAAAGAAAAAACCCTTACCTTTTGAGCCTGCACAGAGGCAATTCCTCCGCCAAATAGGCCGGGTGATCGCCATCACAAGCCGACAGCCGGCTTCCGGCAATGACCCGTTGTCGATGGAACTCGAACAAGCCCTCAGGGATCCTCATCAAAACGAAAGGGCTAAAAAAGCAGAGGCAGTTCTTCAGATCGGCTTCACGACTCTATTGAATTTTGTCAAACCGATCTTGCCAAGCCAACTGGAGGGACAATCCCCCGCCCCATTGGCCCAAGACTCCATCCAAAAGGCATTGGGGCTTCTAGATTTCGCGAATAGGCCGCATCCAATCGAAGCCGATAACTTAATCGAAACCTTCCAGGATCGCATCCAGAGGCTCCGCGCCTTCAATGCCTTTCCGCTTAACCGTTTTGTGCCAGCCATTTGGATGAGTATGCGAAAAAGCTGCAAGAGCACTTGAAGCAGACCAACATCTTGGCAAGATTTGTACAGGCTTTTAAGGGATGTACAGCAGCATACGCAAGCCCTTCGATAATGCTATAGAGCAAGCGTACAATATTGCGTACAGCACGCGCAGGCAGCTTGACTAAAAAGTTAGCAAGTTGTCGATACCATTCGCCTTCTCCATTACAATCGAGCCAAGCGTTGAACTTTTTTAAAGGGGCAAATTGGGCTTCGAGTGTACGGCCCAACTGGTCGAGTTTATTTTGAAGAGGAAAATTGGGAATCCTCTCATCCAATCTCTTTTCGATATCATTCAAATAAGTAATGGCGCGCTCGCTCCATTTTTTTTGTGTGATGGATGCTAAGGGAGCAATCAAAGAATGCAAATATTGAATTGGAGTTGCTATTGCATCTCTATTTTGACTGGGTTGACCCCCCTTCCAATGAGTATGAACATGGCTAGAAACAACAGGATTGATCATATATAATCTCCATTTTTAAAAAATTATAAAATAATTGTGTTAAGATATAATAAAGAATAAATACACTACTTCGCTGCTTCTGCCACATCAAAAGATGAAAAAGAGGTGTGCATGTTAGGCCCATGCCCATCAAAAATTTAAATGAAAAATTAAGCTTGATGTTTATGATGGGAAGAAGGATGGAAGGAGGAAACGAAGAAAATAGAAAAAGGATTAGGATTGGACTTAGCCTGACATGGCTTCTTTCCTTGTCAAATTCTTTGATGTTCACAATATTCTTCTTATGAAATTTATATGGGATTTCCATCCCGCTCTGGCTGTTTGGGTTTTTTATATTAAGGGACCGGGATTTATCTAAATTGTCGAAAAATGACAATTCTTGTCTTATTTTTGAATTTCTGAAATTACAAATAATTTTTCAGTTTTTCGAGGATCTGTAGAAATAATTCTGTTCCCCAAGAAGCGATCATATGATGCTCTTTCAGTGAGATAAATTTTTCTACATCTTTCTTCGCGTCCCTCCAATCGATGGACATGATTTTTTTTCTTAGATGTTCGATTACCCATTCATTAGAAATAGGGATGATAGTATCTTGAAACGGTCCACACTGCTCTAGAGCATTTTTGAGAAGCTCTTGATTAATGGGTGTTTGTTTTTGGACATACCAAAGAAAATCATACCAATCACGTCCCTTAAGATACTTTCTACACAAAAGTGCATGACATTTACTTGCAAACAAACTTGCCGAATCTTGAGAGATAATAGGAAACGGATAGGGATACTGCAAATAATGCGAGCTGTAGGATCCACCTCCCGGTGGATTAATATCGATTTCAAGTTTAATTAAGATTTTTTTAATATCCGATTGATGTCTATTAAACTTTAACTTGAGAACTTGACCAAAAGAATCTTCTTTTACGAAAGCTTTTTTAACGTTTCCTTTGACTTCCGAACGGTTTACGGCATCACAATGCAAACCAAATGACTCAAATTCGGACTGAATACCAGAAAGATAGGGGTCCCATTCAAATCGAGCCACCGGTGATGCTAACACAAAGTCTAAGTCTTCAGAAAAACGTCGTAGTTGATAAAGAATGCGCAAACAAGTTCCCCCCTGAAATGCTGCATGTTTAAAAAAATCAGCCCTTGAAAGGCCTGCCAAGGCGATCTCTTGACAAATCTCTTTGATCGCATTTTCTTCTTCTACTTTGGATTGAATAGAATAATCCTTGAGCCGTTCCTGAATAATTTCTAGTGTCATGATGTTTGCAGTTCCCCGTAAAATTGATTAAGGATTTTGCATGTTCTCGAACTAGGATAGTTTTTTGATAGATAGAGCAGAAGCTCCAAGTTTGAGTTGTTTAGAGTATCCCATTCCACACGGAGATCCTCGGAAAATTGAGTCAGATTTTTCCAAGACTTACGCCGCGTATAGATCAGATCCGACACGGCCTTCCAGGGTTGGGCAATCATAAAGCTGACACTCTCATTTTGGTCATGATGAAGCCCCATTGCAAAAGCATCAACAGGGATATGTTCATAAGAAAAGACTCCAATTGGAGTTGTCACAGTTTTACCTTTTTTACTACAGGCGCTAGAGATAACATGAACAGCTTCAGGGATCCATCCATGATGGCTTAATGCGGATTCGAAGCTGATGTACGATGGGCCCCAGATTAGCTGTGCCAGTTCGAAGGTGTTGGGAAGTTGTTGTCTAAGGGATTGAGTAATAAGATACACATCATTGCGCAGCCGAATCAGAGTTCCCTCCTCATTTGCTCTTCTGATGATGGCGTGACGCGAGTCATAGCTTTTATCAAGGACAATACTCAAATCGGTTCCTGTGATATAATTTTTTGGCCATTTGATTAATTTTTCAAGAAGATCTTTTTTCATTTCGTGCCTAAAGTTGTCGAAAAGCGACAATATATATTCCAATATTATCATTTTATCCAATTTAGGACAACCTCACATGAAATCAGGTTTGCTAACCTACATCTTTGCTCGTCGGAGCATTGCGCGGTTTGGCTAACGCGGCTAAGGTATAGGAAATTCAAGCCAAAGGTATGCTTTTCCCCTAAGGGAAAAGCATACCTTTGGCTTGAAAAATTGGAAGCATCTGCTTACTTTTCGATAAGCGCATTGGCTTATCATTATCGGGAAAGATGCGATCTAAGGGTCTGGGCAGCGTTTTGGGGGCCTTGAGAGTTATCATGCGATCTGGCACATTGGGGGTGAATAGCAGGGGCGGCGTCCTTGCGACTTTTGCTTTTTCATTGGGGTATCAGCTTTCTCGCTGCTCAAAGCAAGGCTTCGGTTCTTCTTTTGAGATGCCCTGGCTATTATTTCGGGTTTCTTCCAGCCGCATTCGATTTCGAGAATGGGGTTGCTGAGCAGTTGGATGACGTGGCAGGAAACGTGGCGCATTCTGATCTCCTCCGCGGTAGAATTCAGCTCCCTCGGCCGTGCATCCCCAAAAAGCGATAGGTATGATCCGGAAGAATCTGGACTAACATGTTGGTGATGGGTTTGGTGAATTCCTGCGAATCGTGATTTTGCAGGGGAGATAAATACTCTTTGTGAATGGGTCTGTCATGAAGAGGCAGTTGCAAAAGTCAGGTTCAGTCAATTTTTGGGTTATTTTAAGCCGATTTTCAATTTTAGAGTCCCAAGCGCTGAATTTAAAGAATGTTGTTGGATTCTGCAAAAATGTAAACAGGAGTATTATAGAATATATAAGAGGTAGCTATGAAAACCAAAAAGAGTAAAAGCCTGAGGCAAATCTATGTCCATTGAACTGGATGTTCTTAAACATGTTTGCATCGGCCTTGAAGAGGCCAAAATTCCCTATATGCTGACAGGGTCTTTTGCTGCTAATTTCTATGCCGTACCACGAATGACACGAGACATTGATATTATTGTTGAAATTTTTCAACGAGATGTAGAAAAGTTTACCCGAATTTTCAAAAATAATTTTTATCTTGATAAGTCATCTGTGAAGGATGCTATAGAACATCAAGGGATGTTTAACATCATTCACAACGATTCGGTTTGTAAAGTTGATTTTATTGTTCGTAAGGATACCCTTTATAGGGAGACTGAATTCCAAAGAAGAAAGCAAATCCAAATTGATGATATTCCGATTTGGATTGTTTCGCCTGAAGACTTGGTTATCTCAAAACTCTATTGGGCTAAGGATAGCTCATCAGAAATGCAAATAAAAGATATCAAAAATCTTCTGCAATCGCATAAGAATCTTGATCGAGAATATATTCTTCATTGGGTGCAGAAATTAGGAGTTCAACATATTTATAAAAAGGTAGAAAGCGATGGATGACACAAGCCCCGCTATCACAAAAAAGATGCATGAAATGATTCAACAGAAAAAACCCATAGATAGACTGAAGATGGGTTGCTCTATGTATGAAACATCGAAATATTTAATTCTTCATGCTATCAAGAAAAATAACCCAACGATTTCTACAATAGAACTTCGAAAAGAATTTTTTCTGCGATTTTATGGGGAAGATTTCTCCCCAAAGCAGCGTGATAAAATTCTGATGCATCTAGAACGTTATGCACCCTCTGAATGGCCTTAAACCTAAAAGGGCTCCACAAGCACTCTGATCGTCCCAAAAACAAAAGTAAATAAAGAGACATATGAATGTTCAAGATTTGAGGCTAACCAATACCTGTCCTACAGCTCTGCCTCCTTCCATTTATTATGGTGCTGTTAATGTTGCTAGAATCCCTGTGGACTTCTTGGCCATTCCTCTGGATATACTCAAGCTATTAGGTGAAAAATACATTGTGACTGAGGTAAAGATTCAATTATCTTTTGTCTGCAAGCGCATTCGCGCTCTTGTTGTCGGAAAAGGAAAACGAGAAAGAGAATCTCCCCACATTAGGAATGGTCGAATTAGTGAAGCCGCAGAATATGCCCTGGGTAGAGGAGATATCAATTTAGTTGCCTGGTACGTCGATCAGTTGAAATATCCCCTTACAGGGTGTTCTGCAGCTGCAGCAGTTCGTACAGGTCAACAGAGTATGTTGCTGTGGTTATCTGCTAAGGGTTGCAAATTGGATAGCGCCTGTGGAGCCGCCGCGGAAGGCGGACACCTCGACATTTTGCAGTGGTTGCGCCAAAAAAACTGTTCGTGGAATGAATGGACATGCTGTTCTGCAGCATCAGGAGGCCAACTTGAGGTGTTGAAATGGGCTCGAGCAGAAGAATGCCCTTGGGATTCAAGGACATGCTCGTTTGCTGCGAAAGGGGGCCACTTGGAAGTCTTGCAATGGGCTCGCGCCAATGGTTGCTTATGGGATGAATGGACGTGCCGTCATTCCGCTTCGGGTGGTCATCTTCAAATATTGCAATGGGCCCGAGCCAATGGCTGTCCATGGAATGCCTGGACGTGCGCCGAAGCAGCGGCTGAAGGCCGGATGGAAGTTTTGCAATGGGCTCGAGCCAATGGCTGCCCTTGGGATCAGTTTACGAGCAGCTGTGCAGCCGTACGAGGTCAACTTGAAGTCTTGCAACGGGCTCGAGCCAATAGCCCCGACTTTGACACTTGCGAAGCAAGTGTCTAATAATTAGATTGTTACGAAACGAAATTCAGGCACAACACTCTGTATTCAAGATGGTATTCCTTTCAATAGAAATTCCAAGAACTTGAAAAATTTTTTCAGCATCTAGAGGAAGTGAAGATTGCATTTTTCCTTCCCTCTTGCTGGACTTATCTTCAAAAATTGTCGTATGTACTTGCGCCAATGCATACCTGATACGATCTGGAGTAAGATCAGAATTATTTTGGCGGAGCAATAACTCTAAAAACCTCTCGAGAAATAAATTGATAAAACACAATAACACGTGAGCTTTTATCCGATGCGGTACCCAGTGAAAGATAGGACGCGTCTTAAGAGTACACTTGGCAACTCGAAATGCCTCCTCGATATGCCACAGGTCGCGGTAACGAGCTAATGCCTGCCCCACATCAAGTTTTGCACTGTTCGACACAGCGATCCCATGAAAACCATCCCATTGGGCATCTTCCTTTATTGCCTTCTCATTAAGTGTAAGCAAAGACCCCTGTTTTACATTAGTATATTTTTTGTAACCAGCATTACTAATCAATTTTTTTACAGAAGTTTCGTCAGCCGATTCGGATAGCTTTTGCTGCAGCTTGTTAATCATTCGTTCTCTATCTTCTTTATCTTTCTTTGCCCGGCTGGGACTATAAGTTGCAATTAGCAGCGTATCTGCATATTGAGGATGGTCCATTGTACGAAATCGAATTCTATCCTCCTCGGGAATGGTCTCCTGATTAAGCAAAATCGAATAATTTGAAAGATCATTAATTTTTAATTTCTTAGACATAGACCTGAGTTTCGTGGCTATCACAAAATGGAATCCCGTCTTCTGAAGTGCTTCTACATTCGATTTGCTTGCTAAACCCCTATCACACACCACCGTGACATTATTTATTGAAAATTGACTTCGTAATTTCTCGAGAACCGGAACCAGAGTTTTCGTTTCTGCTAAATTACCTCTAAAGACCTCATATGCGAGCGGTATTCCCTGAGAATCGACGACTAATGCAAGAACTATCTGTACTAAGTGATATTTCTGATCTTTGCTAAACCCAAAGTCTCTGATGTCATCTTGGTCGACGCTTTCAAAATAAAGAGTTGTAACGTCAAAGAAAAAGCAGTCAACAGGTTTTACTGAAACTCTACAAATAGTATCAAAGGCCTGCTTTTGAATTGCATCGTTCAAGGATTCGATAGCATCCATAGCTCGATAAATGTGCTGTACATCAACTCCTTGAAATCCATGTGTTTCTTGACGTTCACAAGTTCGCAACTTACTACTTGGCAAATCAAGCCGCTGAACGAGAATAAGCTTGATGATTTCCTCCAAATCGAATTGATGTTTCCCCTGGGCACTTTGAATAATCTTGTTAAAACCTGTAATAGTCATCAATTGATCCACAACTATACCAAAACCATCATAAACGGTTCTTTTATGTTTAAGTTTCTTAATTTCCACTTTGGGATCGATTTCAAGCCCTTCTTTTTCCAGTCTTTGGATAAGTTTATCTGCCAAGTTTTTGAGCCTCTGTAAATCTTTTTGATTTTTGATTACGCCTAAATGCGCAACCGTACGTTGTTTTACTTTTTTGCCCTCACGGACACCCTCCACTATTTGGAGAGTAGGATATTTTGCCTTTTTAGATGTTTTCATTCTTATATACATGCATAACTGTATACATGATTTCACATAGTGTGTCAACAAATTTTACATGCACAACATTTAAAGTCAAAAAAAATTGACAGTCAATAACTTGTGAATTTTAGTGGCATGCAACTGTCAAAGTCGGGAGGCCATAGCCTTGGGCCATTTGCATGTTGCGGTCGAGAATCTGCCCTCGCATATAAGGGAATTGCTTCGAAACATCCGCGGCTGTTCCCCCGCTGGATAGCAAGGTACAAACCTGGAATTGGGTTTGCATCTGAGTGCGGATCTGCCGTATCAAGCTAATCAAGGCTGTACCATCCTCTAAAAGGGCTTTCGAGATGCGCAAGGCATTGGGGGCATCGCGTCGAAAGAGGGCTTCCCCGAGTTGCCAGCCTGTATCTGTGTTGACGGAGGTGCTGATCGCCCCGATGTCCTGCAGTGTGATTTCGGGCCTATCGTCGACATAGCAATAAAGCTTTTGCAGCTCTTGATAAAGCAGTGCCTGGTCGGTACCGAGCTGCTTGACTAAGTAGGCGGCAGCCTGCGCCTCGATTTTTTTTCCTGAAGCCGCCACTTGGGCGATAACCCATTCTTTTAAGGCTTTCTCTTTTTCCCAGGGCTTAGCCTCAGGGAATTCCAATGCGACACCTGCTTTTTCCCCTTTCTTGTAGAAGTTGGTCGCGCGATTCAATGTCGTTGCTGAAAGGACCAAGCAGACGGAGGGGTTGAGGTTTTGGTAATAGGATTCGAGCAGTTCGGTTGCCGCCTTTTTCAGCTGATCGGCGTTGTCGACGACCACGACCCGTTTTGGGGTGAAGAAGCCAAAGGTATTGAGTTCGGTCATCAAGGCTTCCGGATCTAAGCGATCGCCGTCGAAAAGTTTTAGGGCTACGTCGCGGGCGCCAGCAGTCAATACCTTCGCCACGATGCGGTCGACGGCCACCCTCCTTTCAAAAGGCTCCTTTCCCAAAATCAGGTAGAGTCCAGCCGGAGTCCCCTCGAGGTGCTTTTCAAAGTCGTGCAGCGTTTCGAATTTCATGGAATTCAGCATACGACATACTACAAATAAACACAAATTAATTGAATGGACACTTCTATCTTAATCTGCTATTGTTTACGGAAAAACGCTTACTTAAAATGGAAGGAATTAAGAAATGGGAATGCCTGCTATAGTCACATCAGTACAAAACGGACAGATTGATGGAATCAATCAAGCTGCCTTGGATGAAGCTTGCCAATTTTTGCGGAATCCGAACGCGCCTTCTACTACAAAAGCTGTTGTTCAAGCCTGTCTTGTTCAGCTGTCTCTTCATCTTTTACAAGATCCGGCGCGGACGAGGTCAGCGGAATTTCAGCAATTGAGCAAGCAAGTGCGCGATTTGACAAATGAAAAAAACAACCTCCAAACCAATTACCAGAATCTGTCTGCCAGCAATCAGAATCTTACGACCTCATTAGAAACGTTAAACCGAGTTCATCAAAAAGCGCTAGAAATCATAGCAGCGGGCGAAAAGCGACAGCATGTGTGGGAAGTGGAATTCTGTCAAAAACAGATAGATGATTATATGGTATCATACAACCTGAATCGCTGGGGGGTGTTGGCTCTGGGTGTTGTTACCGGTGGATTGGGTTTCATTCCGATCGCATTTTTTTCTAAACAAATCCAGGATGAGCGCAGGCGTTGTTTGCGATGTGTATGGTATTGGGAAGGAGTCCAAGCTCACATTCGAAATCTAGGACTCACCCTTGAAGAGGCTCGAAAGCGAGAAGATGTTTTTGAACGATATCGAGGGTAAAAGATTCGAAATCAGTCTCTTACGAGTTCACTAATTCTCCGCTCAACTTCACGAATTTGTAAATTTAAAACAGCCCTTCTCGCTCTTCCGCTATTGCCTGATCCACACTGATTTCTTTGTTGCACTAAGCGATCGCGATGGGCAATCGCTCTTACTAACGCAGGGTTTGGTGCGGATGGCGGTGGCGGTACAAAGTTAAACGGTTGTACGGGGCGCGGAACAAAGGGAAGGGATTCCGCGGGGCGAACTAAAGGCCGCGGCATATCCAAAAGAGCAGGAATGGGAATCCCCTGTAATTTTCGTAGGGATTCTTCAGCTGCTTTGCGGAGCTCTGCTTGCTTCATGCGAGGGGTTTTAACACCCATGCGCAACCGAATCACTACAGGATAAAACATGGGCTCTTCTTTTGGTGGTTGAAGGTTAAATTGTACAACTTTGTTTTTGATTCTTTGTCTGCCTTCTAACTCTCTCTTCATAGTCTGAAGATTCGCTTTAGCCGTGTCAGGGTTGACGAGGTTTTGATCGAAAGTCTTAGGCTCTGTAAAATATTTCCCGTTGTGGTCCATACCCGATTTTACAACTCGCTTGTCCTCCTTCGAAAGGATCGCGTAATGGTCACCCTTACCTAAGGTGATCTCCTGGTTGTCTTTGAGAATGCGGTTGATGAGGGAGCTCTTTGTTTCGTTTAGTCCCGACTTTGACACTTGCGAAGCAAGTGTCTAATAATTAGATTGTTACGAAACGAAATTCAGGCACAACACTCTGTATTCAAGATGGTATTCCTTTCAATAGAAATTCCAAGAACTTGAAAAATTTTTTCAGCATCTAGAGGAAGTGAAGATTGCATTTTTCCTTCCCTCTGGCTGGACTTATCTTCAAAAATTGTCGTATGCACTTGCGCCAATGCATACCTGATACGATCTGGAGTAAGATCAGAATTATTTTGGCGGAGCAATAACTCTAAAAACCTCTCCCGACTTTGACAGTTGCATGCCACTAAAATTCACAAGTTATTGACTGTCAATTTTTTTTGACTTTAAATGTTGTGCATGTAAAATTTGTTGACACACTATGTGAAATCATGTATACAGTTATGCATGTATATAAGAATGAAAACATCTAAAAAGGCAAAATATCCTACTCTCCAAATAGTGGAGGGTGTCCGTGAGGGCAAAAAAGTAAAACAACGTACGGTTGCGCATTTAGGCGTAATCAAAAATCAAAAAGATTTACAGAGGCTCAAAAACTTGGCAGATAAACTTATCCAAAGACTGGAAAAAGAAGGGCTTGAAATCGATCCCAAAGTGGAAATTAAGAAACTTAAACATAAAAGAACCGTTTATGATGGTTTTGGTATAGTTGTGGATCAATTGATGACTATTACAGGTTTTAACAAGATTATTCAAAGTGCCCAGGGGAAACATCAATTCGATTTGGAGGAAATCATCAAGCTTATTCTCGTTCAGCGGCTTGATTTGCCAAGTAGTAAGTTGCGAACTTGTGAACGTCAAGAAACACATGGATTTCAAGGAGTTGATGTACAGCACATTTATCGAGCTATGGATGCTATCGAATCCTTGAACGATGCAATTCAAAAGCAGGCCTTTGATACTATTTGTAGAGTTTCAGTAAAACCTGTTGACTGCTTTTTCTTTGACGTTACAACTCTTTATTTTGAAAGCGTCGACCAAGATGACATCAGAGACTTTGGGTTTAGCAAAGATCAGAAATATCACTTAGTACAGATAGTTCTTGCATTAGTCGTCGATTCTCAGGGAATACCGCTCGCATATGAGGTCTTTAGAGGTAATTTAGCAGAAACGAAAACTCTGGTTCCGGTTCTCGAGAAATTACGAAGTCAATTTTCAATAAATAATGTCACGGTGGTGTGTGATAGGGGTTTAGCAAGCAAATCGAATGTAGAAGCACTTCAGAAGACGGGATTCCATTTTGTGATAGCCACGAAACTCAGGTCTATGTCTAAGAAATTAAAAATTAATGATCTTTCAAATTATTCGATTTTGCTTAATCAGGAGACCATTCCCGAGGAGGATAGAATTCGATTTCGTACAATGGACCATCCTCAATATGCAGATACGCTGCTAATTGCAACTTATAGTCCCAGCCGGGCAAAGAAAGATAAAGAAGATAGAGAACGAATGATTAACAAGCTGCAGCAAAAGCTATCCGAATCGGCTGACGAAACTTCTGTAAAAAAATTGATTAGTAATGCTGGTTACAAAAAATATACTAATGTAAAACAGGGGTCTTTGCTTACACTTAATGAGAAGGCAATAAAGGAAGATGCCCAATGGGATGGTTTTCATGGGATCGCTGTGTCGAACAGTGCAAAACTTGATGTGGGGCAGGCATTAGCTCGTTACCGCGACCTGTGGCATATCGAGGAGGCATTTCGAGTTGCCAAGTGTACTCTTAAGACGCGTCCTATCTTTCACTGGGTACCGCATCGGATAAAAGCTCACGTGTTATTGTGTTTTATCAATTTATTTCTCGAGAGGTTTTTAGAGTTATTGCTCCGCCAAAATAATTCTGATCTTACTCCAGATCGTATCAGGTATGCATTGGCGCAAGTGCATACGACAATTTTTGAAGATAAGTCCAGCCAGAGGGAAGGAAAAATGCAATCTTCACTTCCTCTAGATGCTGAAAAAATTTTTCAAGTTCTTGGAATTTCTATTGAAAGGAATACCATCTTGAATACAGAGTGTTGTGCCTGAATTTCGTTTCGTAACAATCTAATTATTAGACACTTGCTTCGCAAGTGTCAAAGTCGGGATCATCCAAAGCGACACGGGTATTTGCTATCCAACAGATGGCGGTTCGTTGGTCTGTGACTCCATGGCCGATCCTTTGTTCTTGCCCTTTTAGGCGTTCTCCAAAAAAGCAAAGAAGAGAGTAAAGCTCGACATCGCAATAGGGTTTAACGGTCACTAGGTTTTTAGGATTTAGAATGCGGTCGTCTGTTTGAAAGAGGATCAAATAGGTAAGGAGATCCGACCCTTTTTGCGATTTCAAATCGACAGCAAATTCACCACTTTGGTAATCGCTCTTGTTTTTGATTTCTCCATTGAGCAAGGGATCATGAAATTGGCTTCCCAGCCCTTTATTGAGATAACTAAAGGCATAACGGCCATCTTTTAGAAGGCGTACTTTTATCGTGATATAGTGGCCCAAGTCAACGTGCTTGAGTATAAAGGGAAGATAGCAGCATTTTTTTGGGCTCTTTTGGCAGTGCTCAGCAATTTTATCTTTCAGTTTTTCCGGATTCTTCAAAACGAGTTCATCCATGTCTATCAACTGTTCATCTGTGGCATTCAGGGCAGAGAGTTGTTGTTGATTGAGCCCATGGCCGATGGGGAAGTCGTAAATGGCAAGGAGCTTCTGCATGTAATCGAAAGCGATCCGAGGATGTCCTCCTTCAATGTCAGTTTGCCTAATCGTCGTGGTGCAGTGCATCGAACCGAACGCTCGGATCGTCATTTCATTGTGAACGAATGCGGGATTCCCCTCTAGCAAAGTTGCGGCCTCTTGCAAGGCCCTCTGCTTTAGGTCGACAGGCAGAGACAAGGAAGCAGCAGCAGCAGCCACAGAAGTGATTGGTTGTGGGGTAATCTTGCTTTGATTATTAATCGGATTCATTCCCTCTCCAATGGACAATGGTTAATCGACCTAATGGACACTAATGGACAATGGTTAATGGACCTAATGGACACCATGGACACCATCGACTATGGACCATTGCCTTTGTCCATAGTCCATGGTGTCCATGGTGTTCATTAGGTCCATTAACCATTGTCCATTAGTGTCCATTAGGTCCATTAACCATTGTCCATTAGGCATCGGGCCTCAGTTTCTACGCAAAAGCTTTTTCAGGAGGCCGAAGATCCAGCTGAAAAAGCGGAAGAGGAAGAACGGCTTCTTCTGAGGCATTGTTTGTTGCATTTGCGTTATTTTCGGCTGCGTTTCGTTCTTAGGGGCTTCTGCATTGGCTGTAGCAGTCACTAGGGCTATTTCTGCAATCGGCTCTATGGACCTAACTGGCGCAGACATTGAGACCATTGGCTGCTGCGTCTCTGGCGGCAGGTACATAGTCATGGGGGCATCGGCTACTTCTCTGCTTAAGACTATGCCTTGGTCCTTTTTCTTAGGTGTCCCGGCACCCATTTCGGGTCTTCTCCAGCTGCATTCGATTTCGAGAATGGGGTTGCTCAGCAGCTCTATCCTATGACGGGAAACATGGCGCCTTCTGATCTCCTCCACCACCTTCTTATAGGTGTCGTAGTCCCAACCCAGCTTCTTGATCAAACGGCTCAAGGCTTGCAGGTCCTTAATTTCCCCATTCAAAAAGGCTGCAAAGGCACTCATTTCAACGACTTCTTGAGATTGCGTGAGCAGTTTTGCCTCCTGCCTGGTGAGGCCTATCGAAAGAAGAATGTGATGATCAAAGCCGATCAAGGCATATTTCGCAAGCTGCCTGCCCTCGACTTTGAGCCGCAGGAATTCCGTTCGATAAAATTCAGCCCCTTCCGCAGTGCATCCCAAAAAGAGATAGGAGTGGTCGGGAAGTATCTGGACAAGCATATGCGTGATTGGCTTGGTAAATTCCTGAGAGTCGTGTTTTTCTAGCGGCGATAAATAGGTTTTATGAATGATCATCCGCGGGGCATGGGCGCCAGAATTGAATCTAAAAAAGTCATAAGAATTATCAGGGGAGACCAATGCTATCAGCGGCTGATCGCTTAACCGGTCCTTTTCTCCATATTTTTCTATGTTGAATCTGTAGGAATCAAATCCATTATAGAGTTGATTCAATTGCAGGAGCTGTATCTGCAGCTCTTGATTTTGCTGCTCCTGATTTTGGGTTTGAGTCTCTTGGAAAACTTGGGCATTGAGTTCGGCGCCATGGGGAGAGGGGATTTTATCGATGAGATTCACGGTCTGGCTGATGATCTTGGCGATATTCTCGCGACATTCTTTATGCAGTTGGTTTTCGTCCAGACTAAATCGCTTTTTCAGATGGCTGAAGTAACTGGTGAGAGCGGGACGCGTATCGATCTCTTCCGATTCAATTTCGTAGAGGTCATATGGTTCTGTCAATACCTTCTCGACCAGTTGCTCTTTATATGTTTCGTATTTTGCCTGTCCGCTATCGATCAAGCTCCAGATATATTTCTCAACTTCATGATTGATGCCTTGATAGGCGCGGTTGATGATTTGAATTTTTTGTTCCTCGGCTTCGTTCGCGATCATCCAGTAGAGGAGCGCTTCCGGATTAAATTCGGGGCTCTCGGGACTGATTTCCTTATGCAACGACTCAAGCATGATCCAGATGATGGTCTGGGCATCGTCCCATAGGAGCTGCCTTTCGCGCATGGCCGCTTGGATTGAATCCGTCACCGTTTGCCTTTTACCGACGGTCAATCCGGCGCAGGCGGTAGGCTTTTGCTTGACGTCTGTCCCTGTAGTCCGGTTGAGACTGAGGAATAAAAAGAGAGCCAGGTCCTCATATTTTACTCCCTGCTTTTTCAGCTCCTTGACGAGCTGGGAACCAGCTAATCGCAAAGCAGCTACTTTTGGATCATTGGAATTGAGATGGAGATGCTTCTCATCAAAATGCAAAGCAGATTGGTTGTTTTTAAAGCCTTTGATGAGTTCCAAATAGGCTTGAACTACAGTCCTGGACTCGAAATCGCAAAGCAGAGCTCCGCGATCGATAAGGGCGTCCAGCCTCTTGAATTCCTCGGGGAATCGACTGCTGAATTCGGCAAAGAAACTGTTGGGGGATTCCACCACTCCTTTCATCAGGCATGAGGCGCGATTCTTCTTCTGGAGCAGGGTCGCAATCACTTCCGATTCAAAATCCGATTCAAAATGTGCATTTTCCTGTTGTAAAGATACGGGATAGATTTCCAGCAGGCCAGGAGTTGCCGTGAAGGCAATGCCGCTCTTGAAACCATTGTGTTGCGCCGGTGGAGTCGAAGCCACCCTTTTAGTCCGAACCGTGACCTGTTCGAGAACGGAATCGCATAGGTATTTCCTCATCATCCAAGGATGTTTTTGTATTTCCTTGCTTTGACATAAGCGATTCAAATCCTCTTCTTTTAACTGATCAAATGAGAGAGGATTCTTAGGTGTCAACTGGGACAGGATTTTATCTGCTGGGGTTGGCCGCCTTTTCCACTTCTTTTCCTGAATGTGCTGGGTTTTCAGAGCCAATAGGATTTTCTTCACCTCTTGCTCCGGAACTCCTTTCTGTTCGACGAGCTGGATGGACAGCGCGGCAATCAGCTGAATATCGCTGAAATGGGCTGTGGTATCCCTGCCATTATTTTTAGGGGCAACAGTCAAGTCGCCCTTATGCACGGAGTTGCCATAATTTTTCTCATATTGCAGGGAAAGGATGTGCGGCAAGTGGGTTCGGATGAAGGCTCTCGCAGCCACGACGCTATTTGCCAATTCCCGATCCGTTTCGTGCAGTTGCTTGAGCCATGCCGGACGCTTCTTCGATTCTTGCATCAAGTAGACCAGCAGCATGTCCTTATCTTGAATCTTTTCGAAGAACTCTTCGGCGATGATCATTTTTGCCAGCTTATCCTGGATCGTCGCCAGGTCTTGGGCATTGACCTCTTTCTTGCTATAAGCGTTGATGCCGGCTAGCTGTGCAATCTGCTCGGTTCCCTCTTCCCTTCCCATCAGGAAATCGTAGAAGCGCAGGAGCAAAGCCTTATGGGTTTGGGAGATCTTGGCCACCTCGCCAAAAGAGCGAATGCTCTGCCGCAGAGGCGCTGATATCAGATGCGTCTCATCTTCAAGCTTGATGCAATGCTCCTTCATGTAATCTAAGACCGCTTGAGCTTCCCTACCCATCGCCTCATCGCCATTGGCATAAGCCATCTTTTTAGCGGTATCGATCGCTGCCCACGTCACCTCTTTGATCAGGAGAACCTTCTCTCCCCGATGCCACTGCTTCAAATCGTTTAACAATGTCTGAAATTGATTTGACGTCCATTCATGATTCAATTCCACCTCTAACACTTCGATCTGTTGTCCAAAGCTCTCCCTTAAGCTTTCAGGGATGTCTTGGAGAGCCGTATCATAGAGGTCGTTGGTATTGATGATGACAGGAAGGTGTCCCTTTGCTGCAAAGCGATGAGCCAAAATGGGGATGATCACCGCTGTCTTGCCGCCGCCTGCCGCAAACTGGACCAAGAGATGGCGCATCTCTTCTTGAGAGGCGGTTTCAATTCTCTCGATGATCCAGCTCAAGATTTCGACTTGTGCTGGCTGCAACATCCTGCCTGTCGCATATTCGTAGATCAAAAACTCGGGATATTTATCGATATTATAGCTGCGCTTCTTACTCAAAACCATGCCCATGCGCTGCTGGAAGTAGGGATCAAACTCTGTTTTCCCTTCTCGCTTGGCTTCCGTCAAAACATCCAAAGCTTCTGCAGCCAGGCTGACGCGCGATTGGATCAGGCAATATTCGATCAGCATCGCATAAATCGCCTGGATCTTCGGCTGATCCAAAAAGCAATTTTTTTCGGTGAGAAGCGCTGGCTTCTGCTTCAGCAGCGACATTAAAAGATCGCCAATAGAAAGGGGGGTTTTCTGTTTAGCCTTTTGCGCGGAAATGAGATAGAGAATGCGTTCCAGTTCCTTTTGCGGTTGTCCTGTAGAAGTTTTTGGGATGGCCTGGGCATCGACAAGAATTTTTTTAAGAAGACCTTCGGCCTTATCCACATCTTGTTTTTTCTGTTGCTCCAGAGTGCTCTTCAATTGATCGACTGTTTGATTCTGCTTCAAGCTGTACACAGCCTTGCTTTTCTTCTGATTCTTTACATGTCCCTCTTCATAGCGCTCGAGCAATCGCTTTTTCAATTTTGTTGGATTGGGCATTCCCTTTTCATTCAAAGGAAAAGGGCCTTGCCCAACGGGGCGCGGGTCCGCATCAAAATAAAGGCTGCAGAGATGACCTAGGGGAATTGGCTTTAACGCATCGGGTTGCACCGGATCTGTTTTATAGACAACCTTCGCTCCATCGAGAATATGGGATTCCAGGGGAGTGGCTTTCCCTACTTGCACGGAAGAAACCCGTTGCGAAAGGAGATTGGAATTACCAGGTGTCCTCAGTAAAATTTCTCTAAGTTCCTTCATAAACTGATCGTTCGATGGGTCTAAATGCTTGAATTTTTCGGGGTCATTCAATACGCGACAAAGGGCAGCTGCATAAGTGAGATGTTCTTGGGACCAATTTCGATCGTTATGAATGAGCATCAGGAGTTTTGCCCGACAGTGGGCGCGTAGCTCGGGTTCATTGGAGCGGGCCATTCCAAAAAGGTCCTTAAAATGGTTTCTCATGTAGACTAGAGCTGGATCGGGAAGCGTTTGAACATAGAGCCGAGTGAATAAATCTAATGGATTTGATTTAATGGACGGGGACGAGAGACTATGAGGAAGATTGCCAAAATGCTTATAACCGGCGATCTCACTCATACGATCACTCATGATAGGAGAACTCATACGATCACTCATGATAGGAGAAGCTTTAGTCAGCTTAGGAAAGGATTCTTGAAGCCATCTTAGGGAAGATTGGTCTATTCGCAAGTATTCCGGAAGATTGTAGACTTCGCTTTTATAGTCGCTGAGGTTGTCGAAGAGAAAATCATACTGTTGTTTCGCGTGTTCACGAAATTGAGTATCGTAATTTCTACTCAATTTCGGATGACTCCACTTGTTGCTATGGTTTTGCATCCGATTAGCAAAATGGAGATCAAATGCGGAACCAAGTAAGGACATATCCTTTTGAATGAGCAATTGATGGGCAATTTCCCACAGTACAGGAGTGTTGTTAGCATGGTTATAGGTACGCTTTAGGGCTGCAATTCCCCTTTTATAATCATGCAACCCTCGATAAATTAGGGATAAATAGAGATCGGCTGCTACCGTTTGCCCAACAAGCTCTCTCTGCTTATTGTATTGGTAGACGAAATGAGGCTTTTCTTCGTCCAGCCTTTCAGTGAGCAAAACCTCGCGATCGAACTGAGGCCTGACCTGAAAAGCAGAGCTTTTTCCGAATTGTTTTAGTTTTAGGGCTGGTAAAATCACTTTGGTATCCCCCTCGTCATTTTTCAGAACGAAGGCTCCAGGCATCCCTCTAAACTCAGGAATGCTTCTCTGAGGCTGCCAATAATAACCTTGCTGATCGCGGGAATACAGACGCCATTCTCCATTGACTTGTCGTGCTTCAAACTGAAGGCCGTAGCGTTTGAATTCAAGGGTGCGAACGCCTTGCTGATCTGCTCTAATGAGGATATGTGCAGGATCTTCATAAGGCTTTAAGTCGCTGTACCATTGGTGTTCCCAAATCGTTAATCTATTGTTCTCATAGCTATAGGGCGTCCAAGGTGCTCTATTCATGATAGGCCTCACAAGATTCATGACTTGGGAATCTTGCTCGACCCATTGATTGGCTCCCTTTTCCTTGACCACTTGCCATCTGCCTGAATCATTTGAAAAGAAGCTTTCTCCACCGTTTCGAGCCTCAATAAAATAGACAGTATTTTGTTGAAAACCGGCTTCGTTGAAATAAATATTGTAGTTTTCTAATGTCCCGCGTTTGATAGGAAAGTTAGGATATTTCTCTAGATTGTTAAGTCTTGTCGAATCACTGAGATAGCTGTAAGTAAATTCGCGTCCATGGATTTTGATTTTTCGATTGACTGACTTGATCGAAAAAGTGTTGTTCAGCTCTAACTCAATTTCCCAGATTCCATCAGCGCTGATGATTTTATTTCCATTGATTATAGCCCTATTCAGTGAGTCCCCACACTTCAATTTGGTGAAAATGGGATCCTCTCGCATTGCCGAAGCAAAATCAAAAAGTGGAGTCCCAAACTTCCTGACCTGTCCAGTCTCGATGTCAATGCTATATTCTTGGGCCTCGTCTTCCAATAACGTAGGCGATTTCATCCTCCATGAACGATCGATCTTGAGTTGTGCTGTGAGTTGGACGCATTGATTGGCGAAGGTATTCAAAGAGGCTGGATCAAGAGTTGAGATTGCCTTTGTAATACCGTTTTGATGATTCAAAAGCAATTTCAGGTTGGTATAATCGGAAATGGTATTGGGTTTTCCACTACTTTGGTAGCGCATTTTCGCCAGTCCAAAATAGCGGAGGAGATCGAGATAATCTTGGGTACTTAAATGGGTCTCGCCTTGATAGGAGTGAATCAGACATTCAGCTAAAGCGACTCTTTCCGAATGATCTTTTGTCCTTTCTAATCTCTCCACCAGAGCAGGGCGCGTATTAATCAGTCTCGCTGGAATGCGATATTTGACAAAGTAGGCTTGGAGATAGTGGTTCAGCTTAGAGGCCCATAAAAGCATCTCTCCGTTGACGGAACTTTGTGTCGAATAATCCCACACAGCTTTCTGGAAGAGGATTGCCATTGCGATGAAATCCTCTGGGGAATCGCGATAGGCCTCCTCGATCTTGCCATATTCAAACAAAAGGGAAAAGATGCGGCTTCGAACCAGGGGCTGCGAGAGCTGATCGACGTGGTGTTGCGTCCACTCCATGATTTTTTGGACTTGTAGATGGGGAGTCGACTCGATAATGCGCAGGTTTTCATCGATCCAGGCTTCCAATTCTCCCCATCGATCTATCGCACGTTGATCGCGATTATGGTCATAACGGCTTGTTCCAAGCGGTTGCCAGCGCAGCGCGTCTCGTCGCTCATAAGGGGGAAAATCTTGATTTTCCCTAGAGATAATGTTTTCCTGATCAGGACCGAAAATAGCTTTATTTTGGATTGCATATGCAAGAGTAATTCCTCTAGAAGACAAAAAACTTGCAACCCCTTCCTCGTAACATCCTGAATCCTTATTTTTCAATTCGGTACCTAATGTATGGGCAAAATGGGAAAGTTCGAGAATAGGCTTTAGATGGTCCGTGATATAAGGTTGACATAACCCTTCATTTTTCATGAGCATGTCGGAGAACAGTTTATGTTCGGGATAATTTTGCGGAAAGCGCTCATTTGTTTTATATAAGCACCACGCTTGCTTTCCTTCCTCAGTCAATAAATTTTTCAGGACATAATTTCTGGTTGGATCATCTTTGCTTTTTTTATCTATACTGGCCCCAAAAACAGATTTTTTTCCTCTGCTGCGGCTTTTGAATTTCTCGATGATCCTCTTGACGATTTCATAACTTTCCACATCGTGAAAGATATCTTGATCTAAATAGACGTCGCTTAGTTCGAAGACATATTCGCCATTCAATCTTAACTCGTTGTCGCGCGCAGCGATTTGGGCTGCTATATCATAGGCGATCAGTCCAATTTCACAATTGTGAATGCAGCACTTATTTTGACCTGTTTTAGATTCAAAAACTGATTCATCGGGAGGAATTCCAATATTACCACTCTCTATTGCAACTTCTGCCAGTTTATTTAGCGCAATGATTACCTGTGGAACATCTTCTGAAGGGATTTGGTCCCAGAAAGGATCCCTCTCTTTGCCTGAGGTGCGCGGGAGGGCCAGCATCAGTTCGCGCAGCCGCATGTATGGGATCGTTCCTTTCTCTTTAGAGAAATAGGCTAAAGCGCTTTGTAAATAGGTCAATACCTCGCGGGGGTAAATCGTGCTTTTTATTGAAAAAGCTGGAGCTTTTGCGGCCGGCCTAGTTGGTGAAGCATAGGATTCTACTCTGGATGGGGGCGGCCTAATGATCGGCAGTTGTCCTGTCAGCTGAGGAAGACTCTCCTTTGGACAGGCTTTTTGGATGTCGCGCTGTTCCTCTTCATCAAGATAAGCGGAGATCGAATCCGATATCGCTTGGGCCAGTGCTAGTTCTTCTTGGGAGAGAATCTGTGTCTCTGGGAAATGTTTCTGATTGCGGACATCAAATTCTTGAAGGGCATCGCGCAACATGAGCTCAAATTGGGACTTGTCGAAATAATAGCCTCCCTTTCTCCAGACTTTGAAGGCTTGAATGAGCGAGGCAAGCTTAAAGGCATATTCATAGCGTTTAACCCCTGGGATTGAGGCCCCATTGTCTATAAGTGTATCGTCTAAAGCGACGCGGGTGTTGGCGATCCAGCAGATGCCGGTCCGTTGGCCGGTTACAGCGTGGCTAAGGGGCCTTTCTTGGACTTCCAAAAGTTCGCCATAAGCGCAAAGGAGACCATAAAGCTCGAAATCGCTGTAGGTTTCAACGTGCCTTAGGTTATCTGGATTTAAAATGCGGGTATCTTTTTGGAAGATGAGCAAGTAGGTGAGAAATTCCCACCCGCGTGTCGAAGTCAAATCGATTGCAAATTCATAACTTTGATAATCCTTTTTGATTTTGTTGTTACCGTTCATCAAGGGATCGTGATATTGGTTTCCATATCCCTTGTTGAGATAGCTAAACGCATAGCGTCCATCATTCAGAAGGCGTATTTTAATGGAGATGTAGTGGCCGGTGTCGATATCCAAAAGGGTAAAAGGTAGATAGCAACATTTACTAGGATTTTTTTGGCAGGAGGCGATGATTTTCTCTTTCAGCTTTTCCGCATTTGCTTCTTTGCTGTTGATGAATTCATCGATGGCAATCAATTCGTTCGTGGTTTCGCTTAAAGCGATGAGTTGTTCGGGTTTTAACCCGTGGGAGATGGGGAAATTTTGGAGGTTGAGGAGTTCTTTCATGTACTGGAACGCAATTCGTGGAGGTCCGCCTTCAATGTTGGTATCCCTAATCGTCGTCGTGCAATGCATCGATCCAAAGGCGCGTATGGTGGGCGCATTGTGTTCAAAGGCGGGATCCCCTGCTAACAGTGCCGCAGCCTCTTGCTGCGCCTTCTCTTTAATGTCGATAGGCACTGAAAAGGAGGCCGCTGCCGCTGTCGATGGCATCAGCTTTTGTGTGTCTTGACTAATAGGGTTCATTATTCCTCAAAAAAATACATTATATCCTATTTTTAATAAAAGATCGACAAAATTTACCAAATCTTAATATTAAAAATGACATTTATTAATTTTTTATAAAATTAAAGGACAAAGGACATCAGGGACAAAAAGACAAGGACAAAAAGGACGAAAGGATCTCGACTTAATCGACCAATGGACTGGCTTTTCTCTGTAGTGCAATCCGAACTTTTCATCAAAAGTTTAGGAATGCGATCCGATATTTTCCTTGAAAAATTCGGAATGCATTCCTATACTAAGGGAAAGAGGGTATCTATGTTAGAAGGCTTGATTAAGCTTAGCCAAGAATTTCTTAAAACGAAAAATCAGCGTTTTCGCCGCTATTTTATTCACCAAAATAAACTAGAGGAACGCTTTGCCATTTTAAAAGGACAAAGAGGAATTGGAAAAACCACTTTAATCATCCAATACTTGCTCGATTATGTCGATCAGGATCGTTTCAGTCCAAAAATTCTTTATATCCAAGCCGATCACTTTGCCTTGGGAAACATCGCTCTATATGAAATTGCCGAGCAATTCAGTTTAATGGGGGGCGAATTCATAGCCTTTGATGAAATCCACAAATATCCTCAGTGGTCTCTGGAACTGAAAAGTATCTACGATACCTTTCCAAATTTGAAAATTTTAGCCTCTGGAAGTTCTGCTTTAGAAATTCACAAGGGCTCACATGACTTGAGCCGACGAGCAATTACTTATCGACTTCCAGGGTTATCCTTCCGCGAGTATTTAGAAATGACGTTGAACCAAAATTTTTCTACCTATTCTCTCGATGACATCCTTTCTCGGCATGAATATGCAGCAGATGACATTAACGCCCTAATTGCAAATAAAAATTTAAAGATTTTACCTTTATTTAATAGATATTTAATCTCAGGTTATTACCCTTATTTTTTTGAACTAAATAATGAAATTAAATTTAGAATGACACTTGAACAAAATGTTCACACCATCTTAGAGTCCGATATCGCAACGATCTATCCACATTTATCTGCAAATAGCATCAGAAAAATTAAACAATTGCTGATCTTCTTAGCTCAAAACGTGCCCTTTATTCCCAACTGGCATCACGTCAAGCAAGTGTTAGAAATTGGGGATGAAAGAACTGTTAAAACCTATTTTAAATATTTGGAAGATGCAGAACTTATCTACTCTTTATACAGTAGCTCTTCGAAACTCCACGCTATTGAAAGCCCGTCTAAAATCTATCTAAATAATACAAATCTGATGCACGCTTTAGCAGTAGATGAAGTCAATGTGGGAACGGTCCGAGAAATATTCTTTTTAGACATGTTAACACAAATTCATACGGTTACTATGCCCCTCAATGGGGATTTTTTAGTGGATAAAAAGATCTTATTCGAAGTCGGTGGGCAGAAAAAGAATTTCAAGCAAATTGGAAAGGAAAAACATGTTTATGCGGCTGCTGATGGCATCGAAATGGGATTAGGAAATAAAATCCCGCTGTGGCTATTTGGTTTTTTATACTAAATGGGCCGTCACGGACTCGAACCGTGGACCCGCTGATTAAGAGTCAGCTGCTCTGCCAACTGAGCTAACGGCCCGAAGCTATATTTCTGTCTGTGGCACTAGGATACTGCTTGAGCTTATATTCCACAAAGTAAATTTGAGCATTTATATGCGGATAAGATCTCCTAATCGATCCAATTGTGGGGCAAGCTCCAGCGATTCTTGCTGCCAATTCGCGGACTTTTTTACAAATGCTTGCATTTAATTTTTGTTTAGCATAACCAGAGTTCAAAATGAGAGGTCCTATGCTACGCTTTATTTTTCCGATTTTTCTTATCGTTAGTCAGCTTGGTTTTGCTGAAAGCTGGTCGACTCCGCAGGCGATCACCGATCATCCGGTGTGGCCATATGCCTCCAGTGTAGCTCTAGATCCACAAGGCAACGCAGTTTC
Organism: uncultured Parachlamydiaceae bacterium; assembly: GCA_963801335.1. Classification (GTDB taxonomy): domain Bacteria; phylum Chlamydiota; class Chlamydiia; order Chlamydiales; family Parachlamydiaceae; genus CAWDEQ01. Next base: position 1,119,859 of record CAWDEQ010000001.1, read on the forward strand.
TGTATTCACTCGATTCTACCTGGATGAAGAAACTCTATTGAGATGGGTAGAGGCCTCTGTGAAACTCGCCGGAGGAACCTGGTTAAAGCCAATAGCGCTCTCCTCTAAGAGCAATGCTGAAGTTGGCATCATTTCCCCGCAAGTCAAAGTCGACGATGATGGAAACGCTATCGCTTTGTGGAATTTTCCTGCAGGCAATGAGGAGTCTCCATGGGATAAAGAGGTTCTCCAATATGCCCTACTGCCTTTTGGATCAGCTCAATGGACGACCCTATCCTCTTTAGCCTCTGACATGAATCTTGAAGGGGGCCCTTTTCTTTACATAGATAAGCATGGCAGCATTCTTGCTGTTTGGGCTTGCTGGAGAAATGGGAAGGATTACCTTGAATCCGCCCGACTTAACAAGGGAAAATCCAAATGGGTCTACAATACCCCTGTAGAGCTTTCAGAGCAATTGACCGGAATGATCATGCATGTCAATGAAGCTGGGCAAGCCTGGTTGATATGGCATGACGGCACTTTTCTATCTGGAACAAATGTGATCGTGGCCACATTGAAACCTAGAGGCACCAAGTGGAGTAAGCCCGAAGTGATCGTCTCTGAAGAGGGTATCAATTATTCCAACGCCAGAATCGCGAGCGATACTCATGGAAATGTTCTCGCCACTTGGCAAGAATATAACATAGACTCTCCTTCTCTTCAATTCGCCTCCTACCAAAGGCTGAAAGGAAGCAAAGCATGGACACAAACGGCCTTCCAAAACGTAGAAACGCATATTTATTCGCGTGGGTGGCTCAGTCTAGATCCTTTGGGCAATGCGCTATTTATTTGGTATCCCAACTCAAGGGCACTGATGAGTTCTTCACTTACAAAGGGAACCTTGACCTGGTCACCCCCCTTTCTGCTTCTTAATAAGGATCTTTACTTCTCCGGTCGAATCGACCGCAAAGGCAATCGGCTTCTGACGTGGTATGATTATGATGAGGATCTCTTAAAAAGTTCGACCCTTGCTGTCGGCATGCAGACTTGGACGCCGCAAATAGAGATCGGTCCCTATCTCCTACAAGATGTCCAGGTCTCTTCTGGCAACTCGATTCTGATTTTTAGAGACTCTAAATCACTAAAATCGATCGATGGAACATTCCCCTAATGATCTATTAAAAGGCCCGGCAGCGGCAGTTGTCCTTTCTTGAGCTACATCAAAGCTCTTCCGTGTTCATAAACTTACACATACTCCCCATAACCACTAATAATATTAGTGGTTATGGAGATTTTCTTCCATCAATATTCCTTGAAATTTACTTCTTTTCAAGGAAACTAAAATGGCTAGGAAATTTACCAAATCTTAATATTAAATTAGCAATTCTAACTAAGCATTTTTTTTGAGGAGAATTAAAAATTGATTTCCTAAACTTTGTCTGGATATCTCATCACTAAAGCTTTTTTTGACGGTAAAACCTGCTTATGATTAAATGCGTTTATTATTAAAGCAATAATGAAGGGTATCATTTTAGAGGGTGAATGGATGTGTCAAAGCAAAAGACGGTGATTGTCACGGGTGGTTCGCAAGGCATCGGTTCAGCATTGGTGAATGCCTTTATCAATCGAGACTATAATGTGGTTGCCACCTCGCGTCACATTTCTTCATCAAAAGAACTGCCCACGTCTCCACAGCTAGCGCGGGTTGATGGCGATATTGGCTTATCTGCTACTGCAAGAAAGGTAGTTGACACTGCCCTCGCAAAATATGGTTCCATTGATGCTCTGGTAAACAATGCCGGGATATTCTTGATCAAGCCATTTTCTGAATGCCGTGGCGCCTGGTGTAGTCGATACCCCTATGCATAAAGACGATCCCAAAGAGGTTCTAAAAGCACAATCTCCAATGGGGAGCATCGCCAATGTTCAGGAAATCGTAGATGCGGTCATTTATCTCACCGAAGCTCCGCATGTTACAGGGGAGGTACTGCACGTAGATGGCGGTGAACACGTGGGCAAATGGTAAGCGCAGAAATGCAATTAAAGAGGCTGGCCCCATTGAGCTTCCGCCGCCGCCCACTCCCCTTGGGGCATCAAACGTGGAAATTGGTGATCATGAAAAACATCCACCTTTCATTTCTAAACAGCTAGTTTTAAGATGTTCTTAAGAAAACGAACATCATAAGATTGACATTTGTCATTTATGTGATGTAATATAAGACCTTAATCTTACATCATAAGAATGACATGAAATTCATTGGGCGCAAGAAAGAACTTGAATCATTAGAGCTTCTCTTAAAGAAGAAATCGGCCAGTATGGTTGTTATTCGAGGGAGAAGAAGGGTCGGGAAAAGCAGACTAATCAAAGAATTTGTATCAAAAAAAAAGTGCTGGATATTCACTGGACTTCCGCCTGTTCCTGGCATCACAAAACAGCGGCAATTGGACGCATTTTCTATTCAAATATCTCAAAATTTGAGCATGCCTAAAATACAAGTAACCGAGTGGATCGAGCACTTCACCTTTATTGGAAATCAAGCTAAAGGCAATAAAATCGTCATCGTGTTGGATGAAATTTCATGGATGGGTTCGGAAGACCCTGATTTTTTAGGGCACCTAAAGACGGCATGGGATCTACATTTCTCTGAGAATCCAGATCTAATCCTCATCCTTTGTGGATCTGTATCGAGCTGGATCGAGGAGAATATTCTTAAAAGTACTGGGTTTGTCGGAAGAATATCTGTAGACATGGTTTTAGAAGAGCTTTCTATAGCTGAGAGTGGCGAATTCTGGGGATCTCAAAGAAGCAAGGTCAGCGCACATGAGAAATTCAAAGTTCTATCTGTAACAGGAGGAATTCCTAAATACCTTGAGGAAATCATCCCTTCTCAATCCGCAGAAGACAACATTCAAAGGATTTGCTTTCAATCAGATGGGCTGTTATTCCGTGAGTTCGAACAAATCTTCTCGGATCTATTCTCTAAAAAAGCACAGACGTATAGCAACATAGTAAAAACACTTACAAATGCCCCGCTTTCTCTCGATGAAGTCTGCGCAAAACTGGATCTGGAAAAGGGTGGTTTTGTTTCTCGATGTTTAGATCATCTAGCATTAGCGGGATTCATTCAGGAGGACTGCACGTGGAATCTATTTACCAAGTCGGAATCACGCCTCAAGAAATTTAGATTAAAGGATAATTACCTCAGGTTTTACTTACGCTACATCGAGCCAAATAAAGACAGGATTGTTAAAGGTATTTTTGAGTCAAAGTCGTTCATGCATATGCCTGGGTGGGAATCTGTAATGGGCCTTCAGTTTGAGAATTTAGTCGTAAACAACTTCAAAAGTTTGTGCAAGATACTGCGCATCGATTTACTTGAGGTCACCAATGCGGGCCCGTTTTTCCAAAGATGTACAAAACGCCAAAAAGGGTGCCAAATCGACCTGATGATTCAGACTAGACACAACACGCTTTACATATGCGAAATAAAATTCAGCATATCTGAAATCAAAAGTTCCGTGATCGAAGAGACGGAAAAAAAGATTGAAAGCATTTCACTTCCTAGGGGATTTTCAATAAGACCTATTCTCGTCCACGTCAATGGAGTAAGTCAATCTGTGAAGGAAAGCGAAATATTCAATGATATTATCGACTTTTCTCAGTTTTTTGAGTTTTAATTGACCTGGTCAACTCCGAGGCAATTATGAAAATAATTGACCAAATAATTGACCGCGAGCAATTTTAGGTCAATTTACGAACTACAATCATTGGGGCCATCATTGAGGCCGTGCCTTCATAACTTAGGACCGTAGGTCCGACACAAATGTGTCCCATATTAGTGCCGGACCTTCGATCCTCCTCTCACTTGGCCATCTGAACCCAGGCCTTGCGGCCTGGGCTATACAACTGCCGGGCCTTCGGCCCTGGGTTTCGCATGCCTCAGGTTAGAGTGTCGGCCTTTTTCATACTCGAGACCGAGACCGTGACCGAGACCGAAAGTCCTTTGTCCATTGGTCCATAAGGTCCATTTTGGCTACTAGCTTTTTTTACGGAAAAGGCGTAGCAGCAGGCTGGCGATCCAGTTGAAGAAGCGGAAGAGGAAGAAGGGCTGCCGTATCGGCTTAGACGCTGCGGCATTTGGGGCTGCAGGTGGGATCTTTCTGACGCCGGGACGGATATCTGGTTTAGGCAATTCACCCGGATGCATAAGCTTTAATGGGGTATCTCTATCGGCTCTATTGGCAGCCGGGTTCCTGGGTCTCTGTGTACTCCGAGGCAACACTTTTATGTCGTTGGGCTGCAGGTGTTTCGTCATCGAGGTGTCGGCTTCTTCGGCACTTAATTCAATGCTTTGGAGCTTTCTTGGAAGGGCTTTAGCCACATTTTCGGGTCTTCTCCATCCGCATTCGATCTCGAGGATGGGGTTGCTTAACAGCTGGATGATATGGCGGGAAACATGGCGATGCCTTATCTCCTCCACCACCGTTTTGTAGGTCTCCTGGTTCCATCCGAGCTTTTTGATCAATCGAACTAGGGCTTGCAGGTCATTAATTTCACCATTCAAGAATGCGGCAAAGGCGGTCATCTCGGCGACTTCCGGAGATTGTGTGAGCAGCTGTGCCTCTTGGCGCGTGAGATTGTCTGTCGACAGGAGAATATGGTGATCAAAGCCGATCAACGCAAACTTCACATCGCCCAGTTTCCCTTTTAGCCGCTGGAATTCCGTCCGGTAGAATTCGGCGCCTTCTGCCGTGCATCCCATAAAGCGATAGGTGTGGTCGGGAAGAATTTGGACGAGCATGTTGCTGATGGGCTTAGTGAATTTCTGCGAGTCATGGTCAACCAGAGGAGATAAATACTCCTTATGAATGATCAACTGCGGCGATGGGGCATCGAAATGAAACTTAAAGGAGTCATAGTGGCTATCTTTAGAGGCCAAATCGGCGATCGGCCGATCACTCAACCTGTCCCCTTCCCCATATTTTTCCCTGGTGAACTTGTAGGCGCCTTGTCCCGTGAAAAGTTGGTTCAATTGGATGAGCTGTTGCCGCTGTTGCTGCTGTTGGTCTTGCTGCTCCTGATTTTGCGCCACCTGCTGGTTCTCTTGGAAAACGAGGGCGTTGAGTTCAGCTCCATGGGGCGAAGGGATTTTATCAACGAGATCCTTAGTCTGGCGAATGATCTGTGCAATATTGTCTCGGCATTCTTTGGGCAATTGGCTTTCGTCGAGGTCAAAGCGATTTTTCAAGTGGTTGGAGTAGCGGCTCAGAGCGTCAGTGGTCTCGATCTCTTCTGATTCGATTTCGTAGAGGTCATAGGGTTCCGTCAAAACCTTCTCTTCGAGTTGTTCCTTGTAGCTTTGGTAGCTGGCCCGATTGGTGTCGATTAGGCCCCAGATATACTTTTCGACTTCGTGGTTGATGCCCTGGTAGGCGCGATTGATGATTTTGACTTTCAATTCTTGCGCTTCATTGGCGATCATCCATTGGAAAAGGGCATTTGGATCAAATGCTGTGCTTGTGGGGCTGACCTCTTTATGCAGGGACTCGAGCATGATCCAGATGATGGTCTGGGCATCATCCCAAAGGAGCTGCCTTTCGCGCATGGCTGCCTGGATGGTATCCGTTACTGTTTGCTTCTTGCCGACCGTCAACCCGGCGCAGGCCGTTGGCTTCTGCTTGAGGTCTGTGCCTGTCGTCCGATTGAGGCTCAGGAATAAAAAGAGGGCCAAATCCTCATATTTAAATCCTTGCTTTTTCAATTCTTTGACGAGCTGGGAACCGGCTAAGCGCAATGCTCCCACTTTTGGATCATTTGAATTGAGGTGGAGATGGCTCTCCTCAAAATGCATGGCGGTTTGGTCTTTTTTGAAGCGTTTGACGAATTTCAAGTAGGCTTGTACAACAGTTTGGGAATTAAAATCGCAAAAGAGGGCTCCGCGGTCGATCAGCGCATCGAGCTTTTTAAATTCCTCAGGAAATCGTTTGCCGAATTCGGCAAAGAAACCAAAGGGGGATTCCACGGCCTCCTTCATGAGGCAGGAGGTGCTGTTCTTCAGCTTGAGCAATGTCTCAATCACTTCCGATTCAAAAGCTGTTTCGAAGTGGGCATTTTGCTCTTGCATCGCAACGGGATAGATTTCCAATAAACCTGGTGTTGCTGTGAGGGCAATTCCCCTTTTGAAGCCATCGTATTGAGCTGGAGGAGTTGAAGAGACGCGTTTTGTCCGTATGGAGACCTGTTCAAGAACGGAATCGCGCAGGTATTTCCTTGTGATCCAGGGATGCTTGCGCACTCCTTTGTCTCGGCATAAGTAGGCCATCTCCTCTTCGGTCATCGTTTCAAAGCTAAAGGGATCCATTCCTGCAGGGGACAATTGAGCCAAGATGGCATCTGAGGGAGTTGGACTCTTGTGCCATTTCTTTTCTTGCTGGTGCTTTGTCTTCAGGGTCGATAAAATCTTTCGCATTTCTGCTTCAGGAACTGCCTGCTGTTCGACGAGCTGAATCGACAACGCAGCAATCAGCTGCGGATCGCTGAAATGGGCCGTTGTGTTCCTTCCATTATTTTTGGGGGCGGCGGTTAGGTCGCCCGGATGGACCGAGGTCCCATAATTTTTCTCATATTGCAGTGTGAGGATGTGGGGCAAATGGGTCTTGATAAAGGCTCTGGCGGCAACGACGTGATTCGCCACTTCGGGATTGTCTTTTCGCAGTTGCTTGAGCCATTCGGGGCGTTTCTTTGAGGGTTGCATGAGGTAGCTGAGCAGCGCTTTCTTATCTTGCATCGGATCGAACATTTCTTCAGAGCAGATCTTTTCTGCAAGCGTTCTTTGAATCTTAGGCAGGTCTTCGACATTGACCTCCTTTTTGCTTCCAGCACTGATTCCAGCCAGTTCGGCCATTTCTTCAGTTCCCGGATCCCGTCCCATCAACATGTCGTAAAAACGCAGGAGCAGGTTTTTGTGCATTTGGGTGATTTTGGCTTCTTGACCAAATGAGCGAATGCTCTGTTTCAGAGGGTCGGAAATCTGGTGGCATTCATCTTCGAGCTTGAGGCCATGTGTCTTTATGAAATCTAAGGCGGCCTGAGCGGCCCTTCCCATTTGAACATCTCCATTGGCATAGGCGATTTTTTTTGCTGTATGAATCGCGGCCCAGGTCACCTCTTTGACGAGAAGGACTTTTTCCTCTTTTCGCCATTGCTCCAAGTTTTTGAGCAGCGTCTCAAATTGGTCTACAGTCCATTCGTGATTCAATTCGACTTCCAAAACCTCGATCTGCTGACCAAAGCTAGTTTTTAAACTTTCGGGGATGTCCTGAATCGCTGTGTCATAAAGGTCATTGGTATTGATAATTATCGGCAGATAGCCCTCGGCTGCAAAGCGATGGGCTAAAATGGGGATGATGACGGCCGTCTTGCCGCCTCCAGCCGCAAATTGAATCAATAGGTGGCGCATTTCTGCTGGGGAAGCTGTTTCTATCCGATTGACGATCCAGATCAAAATCTTCACTTGTTCCGGCTGCAGCATCCGGCCTGTTGCATATTCATAGATGAGGAACTCGGGATGCTTGTCGATATTATAGGTGCGTTCCTTGCCCAAGACCATGCCAAGGCGCTGTTCGAAGTAGGGATCCAAATCGGTTTTGCCTTCCCTTTTGGCATCGGCGAGGAGATCCACAGCTTCTGCAATTTGGCTGATGCGCGATTGGATGAGGCAATACTCGACAAGTTTCGCATAAATGGCTTGGAGTTGAGGCTGATCCAGGAAGCAATTTTTTTCTGTGAGCAGCGCAGGCTTCTGCTTAAGCAGCGACATCAGGAGATCGCCAAGGGCGATGGGTCTTTTCTGTTTCGCCTTTTGCGCCGCAATCAAAGTAAGAACGCGTTGCAGCTCTTCTGCAGATTGTCCTGTCGTGGCCTTTGGCATGGTTTGTGCTAAAGTGAGAACTTGGCCAAGAAGGGTTTCAGCTGTCCCCAGATCTTTTTCTTTCTGCTGTTCGAGTTCTGTTTTCAGTTGTGCCGTCGTCTTGTTAGGCTCAAATCGGTAAATCTCTTTACTATTCTTTTGGTTCTTTTCATGACCCGATCGATAACGGCTCGTCAATCGGTTTTCCAGCTTCGTTGCATTGGGCTTTTCTGTGAGGGAAAAGTCCCCTTGCGTTATAGGGCGGGGTTTTGAAGTGAAGTATTTGCCAAAGATTTGTTGTAAGGGGACTTTTCCAATCGCCTCCGGAGATAAGGGATCTAATTGAAAGGCGGCCCTTCTGCCCTCCAGAAGACGCGATTCGATCGGCATTACATCCTTTACGTAGCCATAGTTTGAAACATCTGTGACAAATAAGCTTTTTTCATAGGCACGAGAGGGATGTTTCAGAATTGCCGCCAAAACTTCCTCAAAACAATTCTTAGGGTCATGAAACGCGCCTATGTAGTCTCTAAAGGCCTCAGGGCGATTATATACAAATAGAAGGCTGGCAGCTAGTTTAGCATGTGAGGAGGTCCATTCTAGATCATTGTGAATGAGGAATAACATTTCTGCTTGGAAGTGGGTTAGCGTATCATCTGATTTGGAGCAAGCCTTTTCAAACAGGGAGATATAGTTGGATTTCATGTAATCGAGGCCTGGAGTTTCCGAAGAAGGGTTAACAGGATAAATGCGTGAAAAGGTTTTTTCTTGCGGGCAGGGAGTGCCTCTAGACCAAAATTGGTCGGAAAATTTAGAATATCTCTCGAAATTATACAAATTGACCTCCATGAGGCGAGGGCTCAAGATTCGTTGGGCCCCCGGGGACACATTTTTACTTGGTTTCATATCGGCATCTGGTGTCTTTTCCTCGAGGCGCAGGTATTCGGGAAGATTGTACACCTGGCTTTTATAATCACTGAGATTCCGTTTCAGGAAGTTCTCTTGTTTCTCAACATGTCCCTCGAATTCCTTTATCAAGTTGTCTTCATTATCTTTTGGGTTGCTCCATTTATTGCGATGGCGCGTCATGCGATTGGCAAAATGGCTATCAAAAGCGGCTCCAGATAGGGACAATTCATTTTGGTGAACCACTTGGCTGGCAATTTTCCACATTAAAGGGGTATTGTTGGCATGGTGATGGGTTCTGTTTAATGCATCCATTGCCCTTTTAAAATCGCGCAATCCCCGATAGATGAGAGAGATGTAGAGATCGGCAGCGATGGTCTGCCCTACGAGCTGTTTCTGTTTGTCATAGTGATAGGCGAAATAGGGCTTTCCCTCTTGATAGGCAACATAGGGTTTTTCCTTGATGTGTTTTTTGGTCAGTATGATATCAGGGTCATTTTGAAGGTCAAATTGCGGCACTTTTTGAAATGCAGAGCTTTTATTCATGCGTTTGAATTCGAATGCAGGCAGAAGGACTTTGGTATCGCCCTCATCGTTTTTTAGAATGAAGACGCTTTGGATGCCATTCAGTTCCGGAATAGTTGCCCCGGGCTGCCAGTAGTATCCTTGGGGATCTCGCGCATACAAGCGCCATTCTCCATTGACGAGTTTTGGTTCGAATAGAAGATCAAATCTTTTGAATTCGATCGATTGAATGTCTTTTCCTATTGTCTTTACCACGATTTCTTTAGGCGCATCAAAGCGTTGCAAATAATAGCACCAGCTGCGTTCCCAATCTGTTTTGGCTCCGTGTAAGTTCATTATTTGGGTATCCTGAGAAACCCATTGGTGCGGCTTTTCTTCTTTGATTACCTGCCATCTGCCAGCTGGATTGCGATAGTAGCATTCGCCCCCCATACAGGGTTCGATATAGTAGTTTCGATCAGAATTGTTTTGATGGTGCAATTCAAAGACGATATAGTTGTATTCTTGGCCCTCTTTGATGGGAATGTTGGGATGCGCTCTAGTGCCGAAATAGTCTGTATAGGTGCCAGCGAATTCCTCACCATCGATGAGCATTTTTCTCGTGATACCTGTAATACTGATTTCGTTTCCAAACTGAAGGAAAATTTCCCATTTGCCATCAGCGCTGACTAATTTATTTTCCTCGAGGGTGGCGGCTTTTAAGACCTCAGTCAGGTGCAAGCGTTTAAAAATAGAATCATTTTTCAGTTCTGAAGTAAAATCGACAAGGGCATTGCCAGACTTAAGGATTTGTCCGGTCTCGATGTCGATGCGATATTTTCCCGCTTCATCTTCTAAGGCTGTGGCAGACTTCCTTTTCCAGGAGCGATTGACCTCTATCCCTGCAGAGAGTTTGATATAGTGTTTGGCAAAGTCATTTAAGTCTCTAGGCCTGAGAGAAGAAAGTGCCTTTTTAATGCCTTCTTGATGCTTTGTTAGCAGCTTGAGGTTGGTATAGTCTGCTATGGTATAGAGCTCGCCTTTTGAATGGTAACGCATTTTGGTCAGCCCCAAATAGCTGATGAGATCGAGATAATCCTGTTTGCTTAATTGGGTCTGTCCTTGGTAGGAATGGACGAGGCATTCAGCTAAAGCCATACGTTCAGTTTGAATCTTTGCCTTTTCCAATCTTAGGAGAAGATGGGAGCGAGTATTGATAAGGGTGTCGGGAATCTGATATTCGGCAAAATAGGCCTTGAGATAGTGTGTTAAACGCGCCGCCCAAAGGGTCATCTCGAGGCTGGTCGAACTTTGCGTCGAATAGTCCCAGATCGCCTTTTGGAAGAGCGTGGCCAAAGCGACAAAGTCTTCCGGATCATCTCGATAGGCTTCTTCGATCTTGCCATATTCAAATAATAGGGAGAATATGCGGTTCTGCACCAATGGTTGGGCAAGTTGATCCACATGATGCTGCGCCCATTCCATGATCTTTTGCACCTGCAGATGGGGGCTTGCTTCGATGACGCGCAAGTCTTCATCCACCCATTCTTCCAGCACTCCCTTCGGATCCTTTTCTTTCTGATCACAATAATGATCGTAGCGGCTTGTTCCGAGAGGCGCTAAGCAAAGGTCGAATTTTGGATTTAATTGCTCGCGCTGTCTGAGTAAAACATCGTAGGGATGAAAAGTAGCATTTTCATAAAAGCCGCTGTTTCTTTGCCAAACGGAATCGGGTCGGAGGCTCTTTGAATCAATAGTTTTTTTGCTATAGAGCGCACGTCCTACATTCAGCCCATCAGAAATGGTGAAATAGGCGCTCCTCACGTCATAATAAGATGCTAGCGTGCCATTATTGTAACGAATTACGCTATCCATTTCACTGCCAAGCGTGTGGGCAAAATGCGAAAGTTCGATGAGGTAATGCAACTGATCTGTGAGATAAGGTTTGTCGAATGCTTTCTTGTCAGAAAACATATCGGAGAACATTTCCTCTTCGGAATAATCTTGTGGAAAGCGTTGCCCCCTTTTTTGTAGGCACCACAGTTGCTTTCCCTCTTCTGTCAAGAGATTCTTGAGGACATATTTTCGCGTAGGATCGTCTTGGTTATTATTGATGATGGCTCCAAAGACCGCCTTTTTTCCGGCGCTGCGCCTTTTGAAATTCCCTATAATCCTTTTCACGATCTGATAGCTCTCCACATCGTGGAAAAGATCTTGGTCTAAATAGACATCGCTCAACTCGAACGCATATTCGCCATTCATCTTTAGCTCATCGACGCGCGAAGCCAGTTGAGCCGCAATATCGAAGGCGATTAACCCGATCTCGCAATTGTGGATACGGCATCCATTTTGAGCTATTCTATTTTTTACTTTATGTTGATTATAATATTGATCATCTTTACCACTTATTCCAAAATTGGCATCTTGGGTTAGATAGACGAGCTTATGCAAGGAATGGAGCACTTTGGGAACATCTTCTTTGGGGATTTTATCCCAAAATGGATCCGATTCTTTGCCCGATGTTGGAGGAAGGGCTAACATGAGCTGGCGCAGCAGCAGGTATTGTTCAGGGGTCTTCATTCCGTACCAGCCAAAATAGGTCGAGGCTCTCTCTAAATAGGGAGCCAAATCATAAGGAGAAATCGTGGGATTAATTGAAAATTCATAGGAAAGCTTTTTCTCTGGATTTTCGGGACTCTTTTTTTCCGCCTGAGCAGGCTGTCTGCTTCCGATCGGAAGATCCCCTGTGAGCTCCGGCATCTCCTTTCCATTATACTTGGACCAATCCGTCACTCTTTGCTGCAGTTCATCGATATGGGCTGCGATTTTTTTAGATAGGGCTTTCGCAAGGGCCACTTCTTCGGAGGTGAGAACTTCCGGATAGAGTTTTTGATTGCGGACATTCAACTCTTGAAGGGCTTCGCGGAGAACCATTTCAAATGAAGAGATGTCATTATAATCATAGGTATGACCCGTGATCTCTTTTTTATAGGCTTTATAGGCTTCGATGAGTGAAGCCAGTTTGAGGGCATATTCATAGCGTTTTTTGCCCGCGGCTGAGAGTCCTTTTTCTAAAAGGAAATCATCTATAGCCGCGCGCGTGTTGGCAATCCAACAGATGCCCGTCCGTTGGCTTGTGGTGGCATGTCCTGGTCCTGTGCGCTTTTCGCCTTGCAGCGCTTGTCCAAATATGGCAAGGAGGGCATAGAGTTCGACATCGCTATATTGTTTGACTATCTTTACGTTGCTGGATTTAGTGATGCGGTCATCTGTTTGCATCAGGATCAAATACTCGAGAAGCTCGGTGCCTTTTTGTGAGTCGAGCTTTACAGCGAATTCTTGGCTCTGATAGTCGTTTTTGCTTTTGTAAATTCCAGCCGCGAGAGGGTCGTGGAATTGGCTTCCATATCCCTTATTGATATAGCTGATGGCATATCTGCCATCCAACATGAGCCGTACTTTAATGGTAATGTAATGGCCGGAATCGGTATGCTTGAGTATAAAGGGGAGATAGCAGCTCTTATTCGGATGCTTTTGGCAGAGGGCGGCGATTGTTTCTTTCAACTTCTCGGGCGTTGCAGGATGGGTATTCTTTGTTATTGGATTGATCAATTCATCTAATGCCACCAATTCTTCGATGGGTTCGCTTAATGCGGTGAGTTGCTGTGGAGAGAGCCCGGGGCTGATGGGAAAGTTTTGGATTTTCTGCAAATTGTGCAGGTACTGGAAAGCAACTTTCGGATTTCCCCCCTCGAAATTAGTGTTACGCACCGACGCGGTGCAGTGAAGCGAGCAGAATGCCCGGATCATGTCTTTATCGTGTTTGAAGGCCGGTTCTCTTTCCAAGAGCTGAGCAGCCTCTAGCTCCGCTTTCTCCCTGAGGTCGACAGCCTGCGAAGAAGAAGCCGTAGCGGCGGCTTGCACGGCTGCCTTCCGAGCAATCGAATTGGAATTATTCAAAGGATTCATATTTCCAAATTTCCTATAAAAAATAAATTATATCATTTTGTTTAATTTAAAGCTAGGAAATTAACGGAATCTTAATATTAAGGTAGCGATTATTCAATTCATTAAATATATTCCAGTCCGCAAGAAAGTTTGAAAAAAGCGATAGTTGGAAAATATAATCCGAATGCGTATATCTAATGAAAAAGGAGGGCGCTTCATGTGGCCGAAATCCTATAAGGACTACAAAGTGGATCAGGATATGATTAAATATCCTGTAGAGCCAAGCCATGGCATTATAGGCTGTGAAATGCATGAGATCAACGGATGGGGAAACCAGCTTCACATCCCCCATAAGAAAAAACCGGGGCTCATTCGAACATTGATTCATTCGCTCTTTCGCCCATTTAAAAAGGTCATATGACACAAAAAGGCACGCACACCTGGAATATCATCATTCACTACCACCGCTGTCCCTCTTGTGGAAAAATCATAGAAAGCAGGGATGACTATGTTTACGAAGCGGGCAAGCAGCATAAAGACCTTGTCTGCCCCCGATGCCTTCGCGGCTTTACGGCTGTTAAACGCGCTCCGTTGCGTTTCGGACCCCTATTAGGCCAAGAAGAACATGTCGAATGGGACTGGAGAAAGTAAATGGCAAAAAAAAGAGAAATAAACTTTGGCATCGACCCCGACGAAGAAACCTTTGCGATCGAAACTCTAGAGCGCTATACGGGATCGGATTCTAAAGATTTTCAGCCCTATCTCCTCATCACCAATTTCCCTAAATATGTCCACTACTTCGCCGAATCCCGCAATATCGAGATCATCGAAGGCTCCATGTTTAAAGCCGCCCACTGTCCTCAAGAGAAGGTCAGCATCCTCGATTTTAAAATCGGCTCGCCTGCAGCAGCCTTAGTCGTCGACTTATGCGCCTTTTTGCCGATCAAAGCGGCGCTCCTTTTAGGGATGTGCGGCGGATTGCGCCGCAGTTACCAATTGGGGGATTACTTCGTCCCGGTTGCGGCGATTCGAGGGGAGGGAACCTCCGATTTTTATTTTCCAACCGAAGTTCCCGCCTTAGCCAACTTCCTCGTGCAGAAAATGGTGACAAACGTACTGGAGAAGGAGGGAGTGCAATACCACATTGGAATTACCCACACCATGAACAAACGCTTCTGGGAGTTCAATAAGATCTTCATTGAGCGTATCAAAGCCTCTCGAGTCCAAGCCATTGAAATGGAATGCGCCACTTTATTTATGGCAAGCTACTATTATCGACTGTCGCTGGGGGCATTGCTTTTGATTTCCGATCTGCCTTTGAATAAGGGAGGCTTCAAAACAAAGAAGAGCTCCCAAGCCATTTTTGCTAAATATACTGAGGATCACGTCGAGAAGGGCGTCCTCATTATGAAAGCCCTGGATAAAGCCTTGCAGCAGCAAGCCAAAGGCGTTTTCCGTGGCAGCCGCCGCCGCTTTGAGGAAATAGCCAAAAAATAGCCGCATAGAAATGTCGTATTTGCACATATCTATTTTGCCATTCCATAAGGACAAAACGACAAACGACCAAGGGACGACGACGCAAGGGACGAAAATGACGTAAACGACAAAGTGACTGAAGTTTATAGTCCTTTTTGTCCTTTTATCTTTTGTAAGAACCCTTTGCCGGTGTCTAGGTTATAGCTTTAGTCCTTTTGTCGTTTGCGTCATTTTCGTCCTTTGCGTCGTTTTTGTCCCTTCGTCATTCTGTACAGCTCTTTTGAATATTTCTATTTTGCATCCACACCCTTTTTAAGTTAATTTGTAAAATAATTATTATTTACTTATAATAATATTTGCCTGTTATTAAATAGTTGAGGTGTTATGGATAATATTAGTATCGGTTTGCATAGAACTACTCCAACACCAACGCCAACTTCCCCTAGGGTAAAATCGGTTAGTGTTTCAATCTCTCCAGCAACGGGTCATCTACCGCAAGCTCCTAGAGAGGTTATTATTGGTGCAATAAGGGATGTTTGCAACATCAGTCAAGCAATTAGAGATAGAGTCAGAGAAAATAGAGAGATAAGACAGCTAATGAAGCAGCAAGTTTTGTCACACCCCTCAGAATTCGGGGAAAAGAAACATCTCAAAATGGATATTTATAAAGAGTTGGAAAGAAATCCTGAAGCATTTATTTTGAATTTTCTTCCAGATAACGACAAAGTTTTAGTTCTTTATAGGTCGGATTCGACGAAATACTATACGCATCTTCCTGGTAAAGGCTATGTTGCTTTTTCCGTAGTGGGTAAACCAGACGAAGTGAAAACCACCACTTTTGCGACGATCGAGGATCTACTGAAAGCTCACAGATTAGATCCTAACAATTCCCTAAAAAATCTTCAAACGCTATCGCAGACTGGAGTTGCTGCAGCAACTCCTCCTCCTTCTAGACAAATCACTAATTTCACTCCTGTGGCACAGAATATGAGGGCTGTAGACCTAACCCCAGCTATATCCGCAGACTCTGCTCCAGTTCCTCAAGTTTCTCCTCCCACGGCGGCAACTCAGTCAATGAGAACCGCAGCTCTAGCACAAGCAAACTCGAGAGTGGAATCCATTATAGCACAGCCGGCACCACCTCCTGATGCTGTGCGTCAAATGATTTTAGAAGGCAAAGCTGAGGATTTTGCCAATGATCTTACAGCATTGAAAATTCTATTCTATAAAGCAATAGATATAAATGAATTCGACAAAAAGCCAGACGATCGGATCACTGTGAATCGATTCATCGAGCTCAATACCAACATGACTAACTTTGTTGCTTCTCAAATACTCGATAAGAACTTAACGCCAGAGCAACGCAAAAAGGTCGTCAGATTCTTTATTGATGTAGCTTGGCACTGTTTTAATAAAGGTGATTTTGATACCGCTTTAGCCATTGTTTCAGGCATTAATTCAAGTGAGATTTCAAGATTATCCTCAATAAAAAAATTACTTGAAATGGACGAAAAAGGGAAAGAAAAATGGAAAGTGTTAGAGGAGCATTTTGGGTCTAGCTATGAGAAATTAGGAAAATTGCGTGAACAATTTGAATCTCAAGGAAAACCCGTTATCTTTCCTTTACAGAAAATGCTTAAGGATGTCACCAATCTACAGACAGCAATCAGAGACGCATCGAGTGAAAATGAAGAACTCCTTCAAAGGCAGCGTGGAGCCAGTAAAAGGCGGTTAGAGGAGATCAAACTAACCTTCCAAACTAATCAAGACAAATTAAATCCTCCAGCATCTCAGAAAATACCAGGACTATATAAAGCTTTACCGAGGGGCACGATTCCGGTGGATCAAAGAGTCATGGATTCTCATAGGATCGAACCGCGTGAAAATACAATAAAGGAATTTGATAAATGCTTTGGAAAAGGCAAAGGGAAGAAAAAAATTAGAGAAATTTTATCCTATTGTATTGAGAAAAAAATTACGATCGATCCTGACTTATTACTACCCTTTGCTAGAGCTTTACAAACCGCAGAGGGAATGAGATTTTTAAAGCAGAACAAAAATAATCCCGATATCGTCAAAATGCTTGTCAATTATTTATTAGAGCGTTCGAAAATAACAATAACAGCTGCCACTGCTACTTCAGAACATTTTGTGTATAACTTTAATCCATTAAATAATCAAGCTCCACTCGTGACTTATCGAAAGCCTGAATGAGACATAGATTAGAGATAACCGTGGGCTTTATTCCAGCGCTTATTCTCTTGTTCTCTTTGGAGCCTTTGATTTTCAAGCCGTTTCCATTCTTGACGCTGCTCTTCTTGCTTTTGTGCTTGCCTGGCCTGAGTTTCCCTGTTCATTTCATCGCGAAGCTGTTGCAGGCGTTGATTGTCTAAACGACGCTCTTCGCGGTGCATGTCATCGATTTGATCTTGTGTGGCATCGGCATGCAAATAGCCGATATGGAACAGTAAGATGCCTAGCATGATTAATTTAAGTCTTTTTCTCATCTTTATTTTCTCCCCTGTAAGAAAGGACAATTATCGACAATGGACATTATCGATAAATGTCCTTTCTTGAGAGCGTTGTCGCTATGTCCTTTATTTAGGATACCATTCAATGAAGATTTTATTGAACTCATTTTTGTGATTCCCCTAGAAGGGTTATAGATTGAGATATTTTCCACAACTTGGTATCATGTTGTTTGATTATTTTTGAGGTTATGTGAATTCGGTAACTCGTAATACCGCTGCAGGTAATTGTGTGGAAATTACGCCTGACCCTGCCCCTAACTTATTCCCTTTTGAGGTTGTAGATAACATCTTCACGCATGTGCGATGGCAAGACTTTTTTCGGTTATCTCTCACCTGTAAGAGGATGAACAGTTTAGTTAACCGTGTAGGCTTTAAGATTCCCTTAATGCTTCGCCATGGGGGTGTTGAGTACTTTGCGGAATATTTTCGTCTATTTTTAACAACCGCAGGAGGAGGGTGGATTCAGCAAGATGATACAAGTAAAAAGCGCCTCAGCGAAATTCTACGCGTATTTATCCAATCTACCTCGGTAAAACAAGAAAAGCAATGGTGGAAAGCTTATAGGACATTTGTCAATGTTGACAGGATAATGGAGTTATTACCAGAAACATTAAGGACTTTTGTTTTCAACCACTCTTATTTACATAATATGAGAGAAGTAGAGGCGGCTTTTCAGGAGCCCAATCGCTTCCGTCATTTATGTGAAGTAGAGATTGATATTGAAGAAACGAGGGGTGGCGATGATATTGCACTTCCCCTTTTACAGCAGTTTTTAACAAATTTTAGAGCACTCCGATCCCTCACCATACGCCACTTTCCCATTACCTTCATACCTCTGCCTGAAAAAGAAACCCTCTCTCGTCTGAAGGTTTGTTTTCAAAGTAGAGGAATTGAAAGAACCAAATGGCTCTTAGATATTCTCTCCAGATCGAATCCGCTGGATAGACTCGTCGTTAGAGAAAGTGAACCTCAGAGTGCTCCAGCGGCTACTAATGCACTGATGGCGGCTCCTTTTCCTACCTGTATGTCAAAGCTGAAATGCTTTAAGGTCTATAGTGATCGCGTATTTAGTATTTTTCTCTTAAAAGCCGCATTTTCTAATAATAATAGGGCAACTGTTGAAGTATTGGAATGTTCTGCCGATTCCTGTCGCATGCTGTGGGCGGATGAAGATTTTGATACTCTTGTAAAGCCCCGATTGTCCTCTTTACGAGCACTCACGGTCATTGTTCCCGATCGAAACATGGTGGGACTTGCGTTATTCTGTTCCACATGTCCGGCTCTTCGGCTTTTAAAAATAAAATGGATAGGGAACCAGCCCACCTTGGCTGAAAGGGGAGACATTGAACAAAATGTAAGAACGTCGTTTTCAGAACTCCCAGTCGCGGTAAAGATAGTGGTAGACTACCATCTCACATCGGAATATCAAGTCAAATCAAATCGAAAGCCTTATCAGTCATCGACAATTATTCCTTTAGAATTTTGAGGATGTTTTCTTCAAATTGTTCTGCCGTCTTGTATTTCGGTAGGAGCACTTTTCTGAAGGTGGTCTCTTTGCCTTTATGTTGCTCTAAAGAAAGGGTCATCTTTTCCATTTTGATTTGCGTGTAGCCATTCCGTGCGGCAAAGACGCGGATGCGGCTCAGGTGGTAGAGCCAGCGGGCTGGTTCGGGCGGGGGACCGAAGCGGTCTTGGATCTCTTGCCAGAGGGCATCGACCTCTTCCCAGCTGATCGCTTCGCCGAGGCGCTGGTACAGTTCCATGCGTAGGCTGGTTTCGTTGACATATTCCTCTGGAAGGCGGGCATCGATCATCAGGTCGAGTTTGGTATCGCTGAGGACGCTGGGGATTTTGCCCTGCAGAGTATTGATCGTTCTTTTCAGGAGTTTGCAGTAGAGGTGAAAGCCGATAGAGGAGACGTGGCCCGACTGTTCAAGGCCGAGGATATCTCCGGCGCCGCGGATTTCCAGGTCGCGCATGGCGATTTTCATTCCGCCGCCATATCCAGAGGCTTCTGCAAGGGCGTTTAGCCTTTTGCGCGACATCTCGGAGAGGGACCTCTGGTTGCTCACCAGAAAGTAGGCATAGGCGCGGCGGTTCCAGCGGCCGACGCGCCCCCGCAATTGGTAGAGGTCGGCCAATCCGAAGTGGTCGGCGCGGTCGATGAGGATCGTATTTGCATTGGGCATGTCGATGCCATTTTCGACAATGGTTGTGGCGACCATGATGTCCGCCCGTCCATTTTTGAAGGCGTGGAAGACTTCGTCTAATTCATCGCTGCTCATTTGTCCATGGCCCACTACAATGCGGGCTTGAGGAAGCAGCTTTTTGATGCGGTCGGCCCAGGAGTAGATCGTTTCGACGCGGTTGTGGATGACGTAGGCCTGTCCGTCGCGCGCCAGCTCTCTCAGCAGGGCATTTTTGATGGTCAGGTCGACGGGCTCGGTGATGATGGTGGTGATGGGCAAGCGGTCTTGCGGAGGGGTGCTGATCACCGACATATCGCGTGCGTTGATCAGGGACATGTAGAGGGTGCGCGGGATGGGGGTCGCCGATAAGGTGAGGCAGTCGACTCCCACCTTGAATTTCTTGAGGTGTTCTTTCGCTTTGACGCCAAAGCGCTGTTCTTCGTCGATGACTACTAGCCCTAAGTCATTGAATGCCACGTCTTGGCTGATGAGGCGATGCGTCCCGATGACAATATCCACGGAGCCCTTGGCGATGCCTTCCAGGGTTTCCTTTTGCTGCTTAGGCGTGCGGAAGCGCGAGAGGATCCCGATGTTGATCGGGAAGTTGCTCATGCGTTCTAGGAAATTCTCATAGTGCTGCATCGCCAAAACGGTTGTTGGAACGAGGACGGCGACCTGCTTGCGTCCGTCGATGACAGCCTTGAAAGCCGCCCGCATCGCCACTTCCGTTTTGCCATATCCCACATCCCCGCAGATCAGGCGGTCCATCGCTTTTTGTGAAGCCATATCTTTTTTGATGCTGTCAATGGCCGCCAGCTGGTCTTCGGTTTCTATAAAGGGAAAGTCCTCTTCGAAGTCGAGGATGTCCGGGCTATCCGGAGGATAGGAAAACCCTCCTTTGAGCTCGCGGTGGGCATAGATTTGGAGCAGTTCGGACGCATAGCCCATGATGGCCCTTTGCGTGTGCTCTTTTGCCCTCTGCCAGCGGCTGCTGCCCAAAGTGTGCATTTTGGGCACCTCTTCGGCTGTGCCTATGTATTTGCTGACGAGGTGGGCCTGGTTCAAGGGGACATATAATTTCGCATTGTCCGCATATTCCAAGACAAAAAATTCGCTTAGGACCCCATTGACATTGGGTTTCTTTTCGATGCCGAGGAAGCGTCCGATGCCATTATTGAGGTGGACGACCATCTCGCCAGGGGCGAGCGAAAACATTTCGGAGGGCAGCGTGTGATAGGTGCTGCGCTGCTTTTGCCTGCGTATTTTATAGCGTTGCGTGATTTCCGTCAGGGGAAGGATGATCTCCTTGGTGTCCTGAAGCGCAAATCCAGACGAAAGATAGCCGATGTGATAATGAGTCTGCTTTGGCAGCAGGATATGGGCATCGAGGATTCGTTTATGAAGATTGACCTCTTCGAGTTCTGTGGCGCACAAAAAGTGGAGGCTGCAATCGGTGGAAGCGATTTTGGATAGAGCCAAAAGGATATCT
The DNA here is from genome assembly GCA_963801335.1 of uncultured Parachlamydiaceae bacterium. Taxonomy (GTDB): domain Bacteria; phylum Chlamydiota; class Chlamydiia; order Chlamydiales; family Parachlamydiaceae; genus CAWDEQ01. Next base: position 1,140,791 of record CAWDEQ010000001.1, read on the forward strand.
TGCCCGGTGGCCTCCTCTTTATCGGGAAGGAGGTAGTTGCTGATGGACACAAAGGGATGGACCCATCGCTTGGCTTTCAGCTCGCGATTGAACATGTTAAAACTGATGTCCATCATGGGAGCTGCTTCGGAATAAAACCCTCCTTTCCGCTTTTCTAAGAGATGCAATTCACTGAGTTCCTCTATGGGAGTTTGGCTCCAGAAGATTTTCTGGAGGGGTTCGATTTGATCGAGCAGCTGTTCGATGCTGCAGAAAGAGCGGGTCGCCGCTCCGCACATCGAAACAAGCGAGGCATAGCGGTCTTCCAAAGCCAGAAGATCGTCTAGAACGACAATGGTATTGGGACCTAGATATTCAATGATGGTGCAAAGCTTCTGGGTTTTGCTTAGGAGCTCCATTTCTTGTGCGGGAGTAATTTCAACGGACTCAATCGACCGGATCGATTTTTGCCCCACAGGATCATAGAGGCGGATGGATTCGATGTCATCTCCCCAAAATTCTATGCGGTAGGGGTCGGGCGTCGAGACGGGAAAGAGGTCGATGATGCCGCCTCGGACGGCAAATTCGCCCTTGTCTGCAGCGATCCCCTTGCGTTGGTATCCCATCTCGATTAATCGTTGTATCAACGTATCATAGGAGAATGTGTCGCCGGTGCGCAGGGCCAGGTAAAGATTTTGAAAGCGGTCAGGCGGGATCAGCTTTTGCAAGCAGGCTTGCAGATTGCTGAGAATGATAAAAGGCTCATAGGGCGAGGATGAGCTGATCTGATGCAACGCTTTATATCTTTCCCCTACAATATCGGGACTGGGGGCGATGCTTTCAGAGGGGAGCGTTTCCCAGGCGGGAAAGTCGATCACCTGCCTGTTCGTAAAAAAGGCGAAATCGTGGTAAAGGCGGGTCTCCTCAACGCTTCCACCGGTCAAAATGAGGACGTGTTTGCCCGTCGCTTGCTGTGCCAGGGCGGCAACAAGCGCTTTTGGCGCATTCCACAGCTCCTCAACCAATACCGTGTCTTGGTTTTGGAAACTCTGCAGAAGCTCCAGCAATTTTTCGTTTTTCAGTAGGTCGTCTAGCATACAATTATAACCCCAAACGCTAACTAAATTTACCACCACTGACATAATTTTACCTCTCACATAATTTTACCACTGAGAACAGTGAGATCAGTGAGAGATTGTGAGATCAGTGAGAGTATAGGAAAGGATTATGCTATTATTCTCACGCTTTGTGACACTATTCCACTCAATTTTCTCATACCTTCTCACTGATCTCACAATCTCTCACCGATCTCACTGTTCTCAGTGGTAAAATTATGTGAGAGGTAAAATTATGTCAGTGGTGGTAAATTTGTTAGCGACTCATCAATTCGCGTGCTTTGGCGAGGGCCTCCGGAATCTTATTTGGCGCTTTTCCGCCTGCTTGCGCGCTATTGGGCCTTCCGCCTCCGGTTCCTTCGATGATGGGGGCGATGGCCTTGACGATCTCGTTGGCTTTGATGCCTTTGCTGACAAGGTCGTCGCTGACGCGGATGAGGATTTGGCACTTTCCTTCGGCGTCAGAAGCCAGCACGAGGACTCCTGAAGGCAGTTTCCCCATGATCTCATCGGCGCAGGAACGCAGTTCTTCGCTGGACAGGTCGACTTTGCTGGCGAGCAGAGGAATCTGGTTCACCGTTTCGACTTGGGACAAGAGGGTGGTGACGGTTCCTCCAAGCTGACCCTTTTTAAAGACTTTTAACTCTTGCGCGAGCTGCTTATTTTCTTCTACCAGCTTTTCGATGCGTTCTGTCAGCTTTTGCGGCTGTGTTTTCAGGGTTGTTGCCAGCTTTTGCATGAGGTTTTCGGTTTGCCGTACGAGCATTTCCGCTTCCTCTCCGGTGACCGCTTCAATGCGGCGTATTCCAGCCGCGATGCTGCTCTCTTTTGCAATGCGGAAAAGGCCGATATTGCCTAGTGCCGAGGTGTGGGTGCCCCCACACAGTTCCTTGGAATAATCGATATCGATGACGCGGACAGTCGATCCGTATTTTTCTCCGAAAAATTGCTTGATGTCTTCGCGCTTTTGGGCTTCTTCATAGGGGATCTCATACCAGCGCACCGGCAGGTTTTCGCGGATTTTGGCATTCACGAGGTCTTCGATCTGTTGGATTTCTTCATCGGTGAGGGCTTTATGGTGGCTGAAGTCAAAGCGAAGGCGCTGTGGATCGACCACAGAACCGGCTTGTTTGATATGCTCTCCGAGGATTACCTGCAAAGCCCAATGGAGCAGATGGGTTGCGGTGTGGTTGTTGGCGATCTTTTGCCGCCTGGCGGAATCGATGGCGGCAGTGATGGTATCTCCCACGCGAAGCTCTCCCTTCTCTAGCTTGCCGATGTGGGCAATGATGCCTTTGTAGGGGGATTGGCAATCGGTCACTTTGAATAGCTTCTGTTCATCGGCTTTTAAGAGGCCGATATCGGCTATTTGGCCTCCCATCTCAGCATAGAAGGGAGTTTTGTCCAAGATGACCATGCCCTCCTGTCCTTCGTGCATATGGGGGACGAATTGGCCATTCAATACCAGGGCTTTAATGGTTCCGACGACATTGTGAAGTGTATATCCTTCGAACTCGGTGGATCCTTGCTGCTCGGCAAACTTCGAAAAAAGGCTTTCGCTGGCTATCTGCTGGGTCACCTTTTGGGTGGACCGCGAACGCTCCTTGGCTTCAGCTTCAAGGGCTTGGAAGCGTTCGATGTCGACGGCTAAATTGGAATCGCGCGCCAAGAGGAGGATCTCATCGATCGGCAATCCATAGGTGTCTTTCAGCTTAAAGGCTTCATCTCCGGAGATTTTCCCGCCATGGCGGTGGGCATATTCGATGATCTGATTGAGGATATTGCCTCCGCGGCGCAGCGTCCTGAAGAAGGATTCCTCTTCTATGGTGAGGATTTCCGCGATGCGGCCCTGCCCTTTTTCCAGCTCTTTGTAGTCGCTTCCCATCGTTTCCACGAGGCGGGGTAATACTTTGGCCAAAAATGGCTCTTCAAAGCCAAGGGTGCGCCCATAGCGGACGGCGCGGCGCAAGATTTTGCGGAGCACATAGCCGCGGTCGACGTTGCTGGGCTGCACGCCATCGGCTATGGCAAAGGATAAGCAGCGCAGGTGGTCGGCAATGACTCGAAAGGCAGGCGCTTTTTGATTGTCATTATAATGGTAAGGGATGCCGGAAATCGATTCGACTTGTGCAATGAGGCTGCGTAGGACATCGGTTTCAAAGACGCTTTCGACTCCCATCTTCAAGCTGACGATCCTTTCTAGGCCGGCTCCGGTATCGATCGAAGGCTTGGGCAGGGGTTCCATAATTCCCTGGCTGTTCCGGTTAAATTGCATGAAGACGAGGTTCCAGAACTCGATGATAGCGTTCTCCAGCAAGATCTTCTTTTGGGTTTGCAGCTTTGCCAAAGTTGGGCCCTCGGTCATAATGGAGTTCGGAGCAGGGACCGCAAGGCCCTGTGTCGCCCATCTCCCAGAAGTTGTCCTTCTCGTCAAAGCGGCTGATGCGTTTGCCTGGCACATAGCGGGTCCATAGTTCAAAGGCTTCGTCATCTTCCCGAAATACGGTGGGCCATATGTGATTGGGATCAAAGCCGAACACTTGAGTGGAGACCTCCCAAGCAAATTGGATGGCCTCCTTTTTGAAATAGTCGCCGAAGGAAAAGTTGCCCAGCATTTCGAAGAAGGTGAGGTGGCGCGTGGTGTGCCCGACATTGTCCAAGTCGTTGTGTTTACCTCCGGCCCGGATGCACTTTTGGCTTGTGGTGGCCTTCTTATATTCCCGGATGCTTTCCCCTAAAAAGACATCTTTGAATTGGTTCATGCCGGCATTGGTAAAGAGGAGAGTGGGATCTCCATGGGGCAACAGCGGGGATGAGGGAACGATGGCATGCTGCCTTTCCTTGAAATAATCGAGGAATTGGCGCCTAATTTGCTGGGTTATCATATGCTTTTCCTAAAAACTTTTTCAGCGGATTATAACAAGGTTGGAAGCTAATCGTAAAGGACTGTTTTCCGTTTCCTATATTCCTCTAAGATAAAGTAGATGGCAATGCTAGCGGCGGCTGCAAAGAAACACCAAAGGGATTCGAAGTTGAGAGCACTTGAGAGTTCTGCCACAATGCTTCCAATGGTTATTAGCACCCCGAATACCCAGACGTATTTGATACTGGAGATAAAGCAGGGAAGGAGCGTTGAGGCAAAATAGCTGATCATTAAGATAAAATAGGGCGGGAAAAGCGTAAAATAGCTCTGGGGTAATGATGAATAGTAGATGTGGTTGTTAAAAATTTCAGCTCTTATTCCCTTATTATACCAATAGATACTGAATAGGGCAGAGGTGAATGCCCCAATAAATAAGCAGATTACTAGCAATTTTTTCCGGTTGATTTGGGTTTCCAATAAATAGAGGGCCGTAGGCATCCAGACTGGCCACAGAAGGGACGCAATAAAGAGAAAGCCTGCTACTCCTATTTGATGAAGCAGGCTGGATGTGTCGCCTGCATTCAGTGTCAACCAAACGATGCCTTCAAGGGCCTGCTGGATTCCAAACAGGATAGGCATCGCGGCGAATAAGAGCGTTTTTTCGGAACGGTTTTTGTAAAGGGTAGTAGCTCCAATTCCCGTCAGTACAGCTGCTGCGGTAAAACTAGCGGTTGCGGAAAAACACATCTAAACATCCTCCAGATCCTAGTATATTAATTATACTCCGATTTTCTTTTCTCTTGCAGGGTTTTTCTTGCAGAGGCTAAACTCGGCCCATTACTGAACAGGAAAAAACATCATGGCCGAACCTTTTGCTCCACTAAGTACAGAGTTCAAACAACAATTAAAAACGATAGCCAACACGATACGCGTCTTATCGATGGATGCCGTCCAAAAGGCTGATTCTGGACATCCCGGACTACCGATGGGATGTGCCGAAATAGGAGCCTATCTCTATGGCTATGCGATGCGTTACAATCCCAAAGATCCTCAATGGCTGAATCGCGATCGCTTCATTCTCTCTGCGGGCCATGGCTCTATGCTGCTCTATTCTTGTTTGCATCTGGCTGGCTATAAGATGACGCTCGATGACATCAAACACTTTCGACAGTTCCATTCAATTACGCCGGGGCATCCGGAATCCCGCGACACAGAGGGCGTCGAAACGACGACGGGGCCTCTCGGTCAAGGGTTTGGCAATGCTGTCGGGACAGCTTTGGGGCTCAAGCTATTGGAAGCCAAATTCAACACAGACAAGCAGAGCATCCTCGATTCCAAAGTTTTCTGTCTTGCTGGGGATGGCTGCATCATGGAGGGGGTCACCTCCGAAGTCTCTTCCTTTGCAGGCCACCTTGAGCTGGATAATCTCATCGTCATCTATGACTCGAACAAGATCACCTTGGATGGCCCCTTAGCGGAGTCCTGTTCCGAAGATACCAAAGCGCGCTATCGCGCCTATGGGTGGGACGTCATGGAAATGGATGGCTTCGAGTTGGACCAGGTCCACGAAACGATCTCCAAGGCTAGGACGAATCAACAGCGGCCCGTATTTATCGTGGCCCATACGATCATCGGCAAGGGGGCCCCTAATAAGGGAGGCACACATAAGGCCCATGGATCGCCTCTTGGCGAGGAAGAAATCAAGGCGGCTAAAATCGATCTTGGCGTATCCCAAGAGCCTTTCTTTATTCCCCAGGAGGTGAAGGACTTTTTCGCCAAAAAGCTTCCTGACGACATCAAACAAGCCCAGGCATGGAAAGAGAGCTTCGACCGGTGGGCCAAGGACAATCCAGAATTGCATCGGGTCTTTGATGCGATGAAGAATTTTACGGTACCATCCGATCTCGAGGAAAAGTTATGGGCCCTTCCGATCAAAGTTCCAGTGGCGGGACGCAAAGCCTCCAATGATGTCATCAATTTGCTCTCAGATCAGCTTCCCTATCTTTATGGGGGTTCTGCCGATCTTTCGGGTTCCGACTTGACCATGATGAAAACCTATCCGATCGTAGCTCATGGACTATTCAAGGGGCGCAATATCAAATTCGGCGTCAGGGAATTTGGGATGGCGACGATGGCGACGGGATTGGCACAAACCCGCATGATCCTTCCTTTTGTCGGGACCTTTTTGACCTTTTCAGACTACATGCGCAATGCCATCCGTTTGTGCAGCCTGATGAAGGAGCATGTGATCTATCAATTTACGCACGATTCGATTTTCCTTGGTGAAGATGGGCCGACGCATCAGCCTGTGGAACATTATGCCGCGTTGCGGGCCATCCCCAACCTGCAGTTTATACGCCCCGGGGATGCCAACGAGGTCAAAATGGCCTGGATCGCTGCCCTGGATTACAAAGGGCCGACGGCATTGAGCCTTTCGAGGCAAAATCTGCCTGAAGTCGAAGGGACTAAGGTCCCTTACGCTGAAGGGGTCGGCCGAGGCGGTTATATCATCCGCAAGGAAAAGGGGAAGCCCGATTATACTCTCTTTGCCACGGGTTCGGAATTGCACCTGGCAGTAGAGGTGGCGGCCGAATTGGAAAAAAAAGGGAAGAATGTGCGGGTCATCTCCATGCCCTGCACAGAAATATTCGATCGGCAGCCCGAAGACTATCGCAAGAGGGTCTGCGGAGGCGATATCGGGCGGCGCGTCAGCATCGAAGCTGGGGTAGCCATGCCCTGGTACAAATACATCGGACTGGATGGCATCGCCATCAGCATCGAAACGTTTGGCGCTTCGGCTCCGGCTAAGGACTTGGCCAAACCTTTTGGATTTACCGTCGATGATATACTGAAGAAGATCTCATGAAGTCACTTTTCCTCGATGCCCTAAAAGGCATAAACGAGCAAAAAAGGCCTCCCGTCTGGCTCATGCGCCAAGCCGGCCGCTACATGCCGCAATATCGGGATATCCGGGAAAAACACTCCTTTTTGGAGATGGTCCATCAGCCAGAACTCGTCGCCGAGGTCACGCAATTGCCCATTCGCTCTTTCGGGATGGACGCCGCCATCCTTTTTTCGGATATCTTGATGGTTGCCGAAGCATTAGGTGTGGGGCTGCGCTTTGAAGATAAAGTCGGGCCGATCATCGAACGGCCTGTACGCACCCCCGCCGACATCTCACGCCTCCCCCATCCCCATGCCGCAGAGTGTTTCAATTTTGTGGCGCAAGGGATCAAACTGATGCTGCCGACATTGGAAGTGCCGCTCATTGGATTTGCCGGAGGTCCCTTCACGGTGGCAAGCTATATGATCGAAGGGGGCAGCAGCCGAGACCTGCGCCTGACAAAACAATGGCTGCTGAAGGATCCCCATTCCTTCCATCAGCTGTTGGATCGCATTGCCGCTTTGACTATCGACTATCTCAACATGCAGATCGCCGCAGGGGTCCATGCCCTCCAGCTCTTTGACTCCTGGGCAAACTTCCTCAATGCCTATCAATTCCGTGAGTTCTCCCTAGCCTATCTCGATCGCATCCTCAAGGGTTTGTCCAATCCCCACCTGCCTGTCATCATCTTTTGCAGGGGTTCCTCCGTTTTTGCTCCGCAAATTGCTGAGATAAAACCTGCTGCTATCAGCCTGGATTGGAATGCCGACATCGCGCAGATGCGGAAAGCAATCCCCAAAACCATCGCGTTGCAAGGCAATCTCGATCCCGATGTGCTGTGCGCCCCGCGCCACATCGTGGAAAATGAGACGCGGCGCCTCCTCAATGCAATGAAAGGGGAACCGGGATACATCTTTAATTTGGGCCACGGGATTGTGCCTGAAGTCCCTTACGATAACGTGCGCGCCTTAGTCGACACGATACGCGCTTATTAGGCAATTCATAGTTAAAAATTTACCACTGAGCCCAGTGAGATCAGTGAGAGATTGTGAGATCAATGAGAGTATCTAAAATAGGAAAGGATTATGCTATTATTCTCACACTTTGTGACACTATTCCACTCAATGTTCTCATATCTTCTCAGTGATCTCACTGGGCTCAGTGGTAAATTATAATAATCATGGGATGGAGTTTTAATGCAGCGAATCATTGTCATCGGGGCCGGAATCACGGGATTAGCCACGGCCTGGTATCTCAAAAAGAGGTTTGGGGGCGAGGCGCAGGTGACTGTTTTAGAGCAGTCGCATCGGGCTGGCGGATGGATCCAAACCTCTTTTCGCGAGGGGTTTCTCTTCGAACAAGGGCCCAGAAGCTGCCGCCCCAAGGGGAAGGGCTTCTATACCTTAAAACTGATCGAAGAGCTCGGGTTGCAGGACGAAGTGATCCCGGGCAGTCCACAAGCGCATCGACGCTACCTCTACCGGGGTGGGCAGTTGCGACAAATGGGTCTTTTTTCCCTCTTGTTTTCTCCGGGGGTGCTAAAGGCTTGCCTAAACGACTGGAGAGCACCCAAAGGGGATGGCCATGACGAATCGATCTATGAATTTGCTTCGCGCCGCTTTAGTCCTGCCATTGCTGAAGAGTACTTCGACCCTTTGTGCAGCGGCATCTATGCCGGAGACATCCGCAAGTTATCCCTGAAATCCTGTTTTCCGTTTTTGCATCAATGGGAGCAAGAGCATGGCTCTGTTATCAAAGGGAGTTTGGCCCATCGCCCACAAAAACTGGATGGAGTTAGCGATTTCATAAAAAAAATGCAGCAATCGGCGCTTTTTTCATTTAAAAAGGGCATGCAAACATTGACGGATGCCTTAGCTGCTCAGCTGGATATTGAGTACAATGCTTCCATCAAAAGGATTTGTTTTGATTTGCCTACCGTTTCCGTAAAGACTTTAGACGGCAAAAAATGGGAATGCGATTACCTGATTTCTGCCTTGCCTGGACGGAAATTGGCACCGCTTCTCCCCTTTCCGGAGGTTTCTGCCTTGCTAGAGTCGATTCCTTCGGTCTCCCTGGCCGTTGTCAATCTGGGTTACAGGCGGCAATTATTAAAAAAGCAGGGGTTTGGGTATCTCATTCCCTCCAAGGAAAAGCAAAACAATTTGGGTGTCGTTTGGGATTCTTGCATCTTTCCAGAGCAGAATCGTCCCGATGAAACGCGGCTGACGGTGATGATCGGAGGAGAGATGAAAGATGAGGAAATTTTGCGGGTGGCTCTAGATTCAGTATCTAAACAGATGAATATTAAGCATTTACCGGATTCTTATGAAATTAAGCTGGCGAAATATGCCATTCCACAGTATTTGTTAAATCATACAGAAAATATTTTAAAAATTGAGGGGGAATTGGCCTCGCGCAAACTGCCCTTTTCGCTCTTGGGAAGCTCCCTCTATGGGGTGGCCATCAATGACTGCATTGCCAAGGCTTATCACTTTGTACAGGCAACAAGTTTGCAAAAAAACGAAAATCCTATTAAAATAGAGTAGTATCACAGAAGAGAGATATCATGTTTGATAAATTTACTAATCGCGCTAAACAGGTCATTAAGCTCGCAAAAAAAGAAGCTCAGCGTTTAAACCATAATTATTTAGGAACTGAGCACGTCCTTCTCGGCCTCTTAAAATTGGGCCAAGGAGTCGCTGTCAACGTGTTGCGCAATCTGAACATAGATTTCGAAACTGTGCGCAGCGAAGTGGAAAAACTGGTCGGCTATGGCCCCGAAATTCAAGTCTATGGCGATCCTGCCCTCACCGGAAAAGTGAAAAAAGTCTTTGAATATGCCAATGAAGAAGCGGCGAATTTGAACCACAATTATGTGGGTACGGAGCATCTCCTGCTAGGACTTTTGCGCCAAACCGACGGCGTAGCTGCCCAAGTTTTGGAAAATTTAAACGTAAACCTCAAAGAGGTCCGCAAAGAAGTCTTGAAGGAATTGGAAACGTTCAACTTGCAGTTGCCTCCACTAGGGGCATCGGGTCCCCAGTCCGCCGGAAGTACTGCACAGGGAGCCGGTGCATCCCCAGGAGGGTCTAAACCCTATGAAAAAGCTGGAGCCAACTCCACAGATAAAATGCCGGCGCTCAAAGCTTATGGACACGATCTGACTGAAATGAGCCGCGAAGGCAAAATGGATCCCGTCATCGGCCGCAAAGAGGAAGTCGAGCGCCTGATCCTCATCCTGTGCCGGCGCCGCAAAAACAACCCCGTCCTCGTCGGTGAAGCCGGAGTCGGCAAAACGGCGATCGTCGAAGGGCTGGCGCAAGCCATTGTCAAAGGGGAAGTTCCCGACAATTTGCGCAAAAAGAAACTGATTACTCTCGACTTAGCCCTCATGATTGCCGGTACTAAGTACCGCGGACAATTTGAGGAGCGGATTAAAGCCGTCATGGATGAGATTAAGAAAAATGGGAATGTCCTGCTCTTCATCGACGAATTGCATACCATCGTCGGGGCCGGAGCTGCAGAAGGAGCCATCGACGCTTCCAACATCCTCAAACCCGCCCTTTCCCGCGGTGAAATCCAATGTATTGGAGCCACCACAATAGATGAATACCGAAAACATATCGAAAAAGATGCTGCCCTGGAGCGCCGATTCCAGAAGATCATCGTGCAGCCGCCAAGCGTCGACGAAACCATTGAAATTCTCGTAGGCCTTAAAACTAAATATGAAGAACACCATAAATGCATCTATACGTCTGCATCTTTGCGCGCCGCAGCGATATTGTCAGATCGCTATGTCCATGGACGCTTCCTGCCTGACAAGGCCATCGATCTCATTGATGAAGCAGGGGCTAAGATGCGCATCTCCATGATGAACCAGCCGCATCGATATCAGCAAATTCGAAGTCGAAATCGAAGAGACGCGGCTGGCCAAAGAGGAAGCCATCAGCAAACAAGAATATGAAAAAGCCGCAAAATTGCGGGACAAAGAGAAAACGTTGCGCGAACAGCTGCAGCAAATCCGCGCCGAATGGGAAGTCAATAAAGAAGAACACGAAGTCCTTGTCGAAGATGAAGATGTCGCCAACATCGTCGCAAAACAGACGGGAATTCCGCTCACCCGACTGACAGAAGGGGAAACGCAGAAAGTTTTGAAAATGGAAGAAATCCTCCGCGATAGCATCATTGGACAAGACGAAGCCCTCAAGACGGTATGCCGCGCGATCCGCCGCAGCCGAGCCGATATCAAGGATCCCAATCGTCCTATTGGCGCCTTCTTATTCCTGGGTCCGACTGGTGTTGGGAAATCGCTCTTGGCCCGCTTGCTCGCTATCAATATGTTCGGCGGAGAAGAGGCCTTGATTCAAGTGGACATGTCCGAATACATGGAGAAATTCGCCGTGAGCCGAATGACGGGGTCTCCTCCGGGTTATGTGGGGCATGAAGAGGGAGGTCAACTCACCGAGCAGGTGCGTCAACGGCCCTATTCTGTCGTCCTTTTCGATGAGATTGAAAAGGCCCACCCGGATGTGATGGATATCCTCCTCCAGATCTTAGAAGAGGGCCGCTTGACCGACTCCTTCGGCAGAAAGATCGACTTCCGCAATACGATTGTCATCATGACCTCTAACCTGGGCGCCGACCTCATCAAGAAAAGCACAGAGGTAGGATTCGGCGCGCAAGAGGGATCCATGGATTACGAGCATATCAAGGAGAAAATCTTGAGCGCCGTGAAAAAGCAATTCAAACCGGAGTTCCTGAACCGCCTCAATGACGTCGTGATTTTCCATCCCTTGAATAAAGAAGAATTGCTCAAAGTGATCGATATCGAGTTGAAGAAAATGACCCAGCGGCTCGTCAGACGCGAAGTCTTTGTCGAACTCGATGATAAAGCACGCAACTTCCTGGTAGATAAAGGATTCCAACCAGAAATGGGGGCTCGGCCACTGCGCCGCACCATCGAGCAATATCTGGAAGATCCGCTCGCTGAAAAGCTGCTGATGCATCCCGATGAAGGGCGCCGCTGCCTTGTGACCGTGGAAAATGACGCCCTAGCCTTTATCGATCAGGAGGTCTTCCCCCTCCACAAAAAAATCGATGAAGTCCAGCCTAAAGATAAAGTCGGCTCTACGAAGTAGCACCCTTCCTTCATTCTCACTGATTGATTTTCCTTCGGAAAATCAATCAGTGAAAAAATCTCCCCTTCTTCCATAATGGTCCATTGTCCATTTTCAAGACTGAGCCCGAGACCGAAATTGCCACCCAATAGCCCCCTACCAGAATAATAAATAATAATTTATAATGTAATTATGGTTAATTATAATTTAATTATAATTTGTCGCTAAGGAGAAATTATATGGAAACTCTGGGAGAGAAAAGTTCTTTTAGCCAGCCTTGCGCGCAATCTTCTAGTCGGGTTTCCGGGGATTCTAAAGCTCAACCCCTTATTACTAGGGAGTCTGCTCAAACTGCTCAAACTGCTCAAACTGAGCAATTAAGACATATAACGACTAAAACCGGTCAAACAGCCTTGAGCCAAGTGCAAAATCCGGAATCTGTTCCAAAAAATGATCACAAAATTAAAGATGAATTAGGCCAGAAATTACGTGGCGATGAACCCCGCGTATCAAACATTTTTAAGAAAGAATTGCAAGGCGCCTATGAACTGCATCAACTTACAAGAATAGACCAGCATTATGCAGGAATCAGTTCAATAGCCCAATTGGAAACGATTAGAATGTCGCAAAATCCAGTGACTCGTTTGGAATCTCCCACGTTCATATCCCATTCAGCATTAAAAGCCGCAAATAAAAGATCCCAGGGCGCTCCGCCTGTTGATACCATCATTCTACGAGGAAAATTTAAGGATGTTTTCGAGGGCAAGGACAACAAGGGCAAGGAATTAAACACAGAACAAAAAACGCAAATCGGGCAATTGGTTAAGCCAGTATGTAACGCTTTTAGCAAAACGCCTGGAGATTCTAATGCTAAGTTGGCTGCTGCAATCACAATTCTCAATAGAGAAATTGCACTGCAAGGAGAATACGGAAAAGATGTTTCCCATTTAAATTGTTTGCTTAAAGAACTTGAGGGTTTGAGAGAAGGTATTCGTGTGGAGGGATTGGAGGGATTACCGGTTTATTATCGCAAAAGCGATGTCCTGAATTCTCTCCATATAGAACACCTTTCTACTCATGGTGATACAGCGTGCCTTAAAGCAATGAAAGAAATCGAAAAACTACCTCAGGAATATATCAATGAAGAGACTTTCAATCGTCTTGAGGCAGCAGGTATTGATAAAAAAATCTTGGAAAGAATAAAAAAGAATCAGCCTTCATATGTTTCATCCCAAGAAGTAATCTCTGCCAACAATAATGAACCCAGAGTCAAAGAACTTCTTAATAAGCTTGGGGAAACAAAATATCAGGAACGACCGAATTTTGCTTTCAAAACAGGCCTCGAAAATGAACGCGAAAAATTGTTTGGCGATGTGTTCAAAACCTTGGGAACTGAAAATTACGTGTTAAAAAAAACCGATGTAAAATTGGCCCGAGCAGAATTAATGCCAAACCCAGAATTAAAGTCTCGGCTCATTCGTTCTCCTGCACAAATGGAAGCTTTAAAGTCTCCAGAGGGCATTGCAGGAAGATGGTTAGAAGGGACTAATGTGCCTGAAGGGACATGGAATAGTTATCAAGCGGCAAAAATGGAATTAGCTCGTGCCCAATTTTTAAAAGAGCCTGATGCCAAAATCGAAGAATTGAAGCAAAAAGTTAATAAACTCGCTGAGGAGGTAGCCTCCTATGGAGGCAAAAACAGTGTTGCGGAACATTGTATAAATGATTTACTGATTTGCCAGAGTGATGGCCATTGGGGTCAATATCTTAGTGATAATCAGGAGTTTATGACGTATGATGTAGCCCGAGCATTGCCACCTTCATATGGCATAAACGTGGGTAAAGAGACCTTTGCCATGATGAAAAGCGAAATGCTTGGCCATCCGTTTGCGGACAATCCAATGTCCCAAAATTTAATAAAAACCATTCTCTCATGGAATCCCTTAGAGATAGAAAAGGATCTAAAGTCTAAGGGCCGAATCGGTGGTTCTCAAGAGTTTGAAGCCATTGGAGTTAAATTAGAAGAGATAAAAGCAGATATTGCTAAGATCCAATATGAGGAGGACAATCCTAAAATTATAGAGGAACTGTGCAAAAAATATCAAGTTCCATTTGATTCGGGTAAATTAAGTGAAACAGTCTCGAAACTTCATTTGCAACTCGATAGAGCAGGAAATGAAACGTCAAAGCAATGTTTCGGAAAAATTCACCCTCAGGCGCTAGCTGAGTTTCAAGAACGCATGCACCTTCTTCAAGAATATGTGAAGACGGCCCAATCACCAACACCTAAAGGAGCTTTCGAGGCCATGTATCCGGATCTGGCTCCATTTATAAAAGTTCTTGAACGTACAGAAGGCAATCCTTTTGTTGCTATCTCAGAATCCAATCACGCTTCTCGTTCTCTTCAAGAAATTATCAAAAAAGCAGAATTTTCGGGCATTGCAACTGCGGATGAATTACAAGCAATGAAGACTGCCCTTTCTCATTTAAGTGCGAAGGCATCAAATGGCAGAGAACTAGCTACAACAACAATGGGAATGCTGTTTGCACACGTGTAATTAGACTCATGAATTTGATTCAATGAAAGATAACACGAGGCTGCTATCTGCCTTCATTTGCAGTTCTTCAGTTTTTTGAAGGCTTACAAAATTTGCGTTCAATTCTAAGTGTACTGTTTTATTTCCTTTCAACCAAACGGCAAAAAATTCTGCGCCAATGTCCGTAATTTGATTGCGGTTTAGGACAACCTTAAAAACTCGTGATGATGGAGTGATCACGCTTTTAGCGATAAGCTCTGCCTCTTGATCACCTAGTCTGCAATCTGATAAATCAAGTTCAGAGAGTTTGCCCTCTTCAACTAATTTGCATAAAAGTCCCAAATTCTCCCTAGATAGCTCACATCCATTAAGGGTTAAAGCTATCGGTCTGTTGTATTGTGACATAGCTTTGAATAGTAATGGGATTTTAGCGTTAATGTTATTTTGGATTTTCTTTACTAGACTGCAAAGATCCAGGTGGGGCTTAATATTTAAGTAGGCGAAAAGGGCTGTTGTAAAGGCAGAAAGATGAACCTTAAAGATTGTTTGCGGGGGTTCAAGAACCAAAACCGTATGCAAACCGCTGGTCTGGTATATAGCAGATAATCGAAGGACTACATAGCGATACTCTGTGTTCAGGTTATCTGTAGATGGTAACTGAGAATTATCTGTAAGATCCAAACGGCTGATCCACGCTTTTGTTTCTTGAATGATTTGTTTTATCTTTACAGAAATATAATGGGATCGAGTACCCGATCTATTTTCAAGACGATAATCGGGAAATTCCCTTTGGAAATAGGATGTCCAAAGTCGATGGTCTGAAGCTAAGATAGAAAGCTCCTTATTCGCCTCCGATACCTTTAATAAAGAAGACTTGGGCAAAAAAGAAAGGATATGCAAACGCAAATCGAGGGGAAGTTGTTTAAAGCGAGTATATAGGTCTACTTGATTTAAATGATCATTTTGGTTGCTATTTATACTATTCATAAAGATTATCATACTTTAAAATTTATTTTTTGTAAAGATGGAATTAGGACAATGGAATTAGGACAAAGGACAAACGACCCAAGGACAACGACGCAAAAGACGTAAACGACGTAAACGACAAAGGGACTGAACCCTAATGGAGTGTTATCCCAATTGTCCCTTTGTCCTTTCTTGAGCATCTCCAACCATATGGCAAAGTCAATGTGAGGCCTGCATGGATCAATTCTTGGTGTGAAATGCAGGAACCACTCTTTACAACAATCACCTAATAAAGTACCCTTGGTTTGTTTTCATTTAATGAAAAGGACATTTATGAGGTCATGTAGCCTTCCATCTTCGATTTTATTCTTTTTATTGTTGCCGATGGCTCTTTTGGCAGGGAAGCAAGAGCAGATGGTGATCGATCTCGATGTCATCAAAAATGCTTTCGATGTGCTGTATGCTCCGGCGGAATGGAAGAAGAGATATGCCAACTGGGACTTAGAGGAAAATATCGCCCTTGCGAAAAAGAGAGTGCGCGAAAACCGGTCAATTTCAGTTGATGAATACCAGACCATCGTCCGCAATTTCTTTAACACCACGCACGATTATCATGTGAATGTCCTCTTTTGCTCGGAAGAAATGGCTGCGCTGCCTTTTCGCATACAAGGAGTCGATGGAAAATATATTGTGGCGGGAATCGCGGATCCCTCCGATGAAGCTAAGCGGCTCACCATCCCGCTTCAAGTAGGCGATGAGGTGTTAACTTTCGATGGTCAACCTGTGGCTCAGCTCGTACAGAAATTGAAAGTGGAACACTTTGGCGAGCGCCATTCCCCTACGGATGAAGCCATTGCCGAGAGTTATCTGACCAGGCGCGTTAAAATGCTTGGATGCCGAGAGATACCGCAAGGTCTCGTAACCATTACCGTGCGGCATAAAGTGACAAACCGTGTGAAGTCTTATACATTAGAATGGATCTATAAACCTGAAGTCATCCAGAATCACTTTAAAGGGGCCATCGCTAAGAATGAGGCCAGCAAAAAAGGGCTATCCCTCAAAGAGAATCCTTTGATGCAGAGAGAAATGATCACCCCTATCTACAGCGCTTGGAAGAAAGCGGATCGACTCCTTTTCAGCGAAGAGGAGAGCAAGGATGAAGAGAATGATACAGGATGGTTATCCAGCAAAAGAGGCTTTCTGCCTTATCTGGGACCTGTCGTCTGGGAGGCCAGCCATCAAGAGTCTTTCCATGCCTATATCTTCAAAGGACCAAAGCAGCAGCTGATCGGATTCATCCGCATTCCCGCATTTATGGGAAGCGATGAGGAGGCAGAGGCGTTTGGATCGATTATCGCTGAGATGCAAAAGCAGACCAGCGCTCTGGTGATCGACCAGACCAACAACCCTGGGGGAAACCTCTTCTACATGCTGGCTCTCTTATCGATGCTGTCAGAGGAACCGATGCTCCTCCCAACACAACGGGAGACGATTACACAAAAGCATGTGTTTGATGCCGTTATGGCCATTGAAGCGATCAGATCCATCCGCGATAAAAAATCCACTCTCATCGAAGAGGAAGAAGATGTGGTTCAAGGATATCACATCGGGGAGAATTTTGATGTGATTCTCGGCCGCTACTACCAATTCCTGATCAACGAATGGAATAACGGCTCCACGATCACGCAAAATGTTCCGATCATGGGTATCGAGCATATTTTGCCGCATCCGCAATACAGATACACAAAGCCCATTTTATTCCTTGTGAACCATCTCGACTTCTCTTGCGCCGATTTCATGCCCTCTGTTCTGCAAGATAACCGCCGCGCGACGATTATGGGATCTCGCACAGCCGGCGCTGGAGGCTATCTCATCAACGAATCGTATCCAAACCTGTTTGGAATTGAGGCATTTACTTATACGGGATCGATTGCCGAAAGACCTAATAAACAACCGATCGAGAATTTGGGTATAACGCCTGATATCCCCTGCGAGGTGACTCTGCGCGACCTGAAAGAGGGCTATCCCGACTACATCCAGGCGGTGCGTCGAGCTCTCGACAACATTCTTTATAAAAAACGAGGTTAAGATGAGATACCTGTTGCTGTTATTGGCATCGATGATGCCATTTGGACTTTCCGCTGCTTCCAAAGAAAACGCGATGATCACTAACCTCAACGTCATCAGGAATGCCTTCCATGTGAGATATGCCCCACTCGAATGGAAAAAAAAGAACGCAAAATGGGATCTCGATAAGAAAATCGATTCAGCCGCGCAACACATCCAAAAAAATCCCTCTCTTTCCGTAGACCACTATCAAGATTTAGTCCGAGACCTCGTCTTTTCTGCCGAGGATATGGGATGCATGGTTCTCTTTTATTCGACAGAAAGGGCGATATTGCCCTTTGAAGTCGAAGGAGCCGAAGAGCGATATTTTGTGACTCAGGTCTTTGAAGAGGCTTTGCCATTAAAGACCGGGGATGAAATTCTCCTCTTCGACCAAAGACCCATTGCAGAGGTAGTAAAAGAACTCAAAGTGGGGCTTTTTGGCAAGCGCGATTCGGTATGGAATAAGGCCATAAGTGAACAGATGTTGACGTTGCGCGGCGCTCAATTCGGCCTCAGAAATATTCCTCAAGGTCCCATCACCATTACCTATCGTTCAAAGAGTAGCGGCAGTGAAGAGTCTTTTGTGACGGAATGGCTTTATACTCCTGAGGAGATCCACAACAACATGGTTCTCTCCCAAGAGGATCCGATCTCTCAACACCCTTGGCGGAACAATAAGAGAATCAACCCGCTCCACCAAATGACTCGGACGGCCAGATTTCAATCCAATGAAATGATGGAAAGCGGAGAGGAAAAAGGCTTTGCCTTTGAGCAGAGAAAATTTCTAGAGGGAGCAATGCCGCCCAAGTCCTGGATCTTATGGGAAACTGAGAAGGAGAGCCCATTCAAGGGCTGTCTCTTTAAAACGCCCTCTAATAGGACCATCGGATATATCCGCCTTCCAAGCTTTGAATATGAGAGCGAAGAGGCCAAAAAGATGGCAGAAGCTTTTGGCAGTCTTCTCCGCGAGCTCCAACTGAAGAGCGAAGCTTTGGTCATCGACCAAACCCATCATGATCTTGGAGGGAATCTTTTCTATACTTATGCCCTCTTGTCGATGCTGACGAAAAAGCCCCTTGCTGTACCACCCGTTCGGATGAAAATCGATCAGAAGTATGCCCTCATGTCTGCCAAATTTGCAGAACTCACCGAACTCCTTCTGTTGTCCCTTGCGGAAGAGGAGGAGGAAGCCCTACATGAAATTACAGATGGTTATCATCTGGATCCCGATTATTACCAGCGCCTCATCGCAGGGATGCGCTTTGTGGCGGAGCAATGGAATGCAGGACATTGCATGACCGAACCCTTTCATCCTAGTGGTGTTGATCGAATCCTGCCCCATCCCGCATGGCGTTATCACAAACCCATTCTGCTGCTTGTCGATTATACGAATGGCAATACATCAGAAATTTTTGCTGCGATCTTGCAAGACAACCAGCGGGCTGTTATCATGGGAACGGAGACCTCTGGAACAATGGGCCAGATGTGTATCGAGTCCTACCCAAACCGTTTTGGCATTTCTGGCCTCATTTTTCAGAGGGAGATTTTGGAACGCAAAGGGCGCGACTCTAAAGAGAATATGAGCGTTATACCGGATATTCCCTATTCTCTGACAGCCAGAGATCTGACGGAAGGGTATGCGGACTATTACAATGCGATCAACCAAGCTCTGGAAGAGCTTTTAGGAACAAAATGACGGGAAAGTGGCTTGCCCTGGCGTGTTTGTGGCTGATGCCAGCATGGTGTCATGCCAACCAGGAGGCAGAAAAGCAAAAAATGGCCGCCGAACTGGATATCATCAAGCATTCCTTTGAGGTGAAATATGCTCCGTCAGACTGGAAGAAATCCTATATAGGATGGGACTTGGAAGCCCAAATCGAACTGGCCAAGGATAAGGTTTTCAAGCAGAAATCCATCACCACAAAAGATTTTCAGTACATTCTCCGGGATTTCATCAACTCCACGCAGGATCATCATACAAAAGTCAACTTCTACTCCACTGAGAAGGCTTATCTTCCCTTCCGAGTCCATGAGGTCAATGGCAAATATATCGTCACATGGATCCGCAAGGGATTGGATCAAATTGCAGAGGACAACCCTAGCGATGAACTGATTGCCTTTTTAAATATGCCTTTGCAAACAGGCGATGAAATCATCGAAATGAACGGCAAGCCAGTACATGAGGTTGTCGAAGACATCAAAATCAAGTATTTAGGCCATTCTAAGGCGGGGACCCACCAGCGCATAGCTGAAATGCTATTAACAGCTCGTTTAGCCGCCATGGGTATGGATGTCCCTTCGGGACCTGTTTCCTTGACGGTGCGCCATGGCCAGGCAAAAAAGCCTTCCAAATACTATCTTGAATGGTTTTATTCTGCTGAACAAATCAATAACTGGCTCTTGCCCCAGAATGGCGATGCCTATTCGCGCAACTCCAATCCCTTTCTTCAAAGGCAGATGTGGACCCCCTATCATGATCTTTTGAAGGGCGCCTACCAGGGCGGTCCTGTCGAAGATGAGGACGAACATCCCAATGATTCACCCATGGGAGCTATTCTATCTGTTTTACCGACTCTGGGAAAAATCCAGTGGGAATCGAGTTCTACCAACTTCGACGCCTATGTTTTTGAGACGCCCGATCACCGCCCTATAGGATTTCTCAGGATCCCCCATTATTTAGGAAGCGAACAGCATTGCGAAGACCTCGAGCAAATCATCGACCACCTGGAGAATCACTCGGAAGCTCTCATCATCGATCAAATGAATAATCCGGGAGGATCCTTCTTCTACATGTGGGCCATCCTTTCCATGCTAACATCAAAACCTATGGATGGAATACAAGAGAGGCTCACCCTCACGCAAGAAGATGTGGCAAGAGCTTTTAAGAATCTGCTCTTTTTTGAAACCATAGAATCGGAGCAGGATATCGAAGAAAAATTCCAGAAAGATTTGGAGGGGTATTCCCTCAGTCTGGATGTCGTCGAAGGACTGGTCAGCCATTGCAACTTTGTAATCGACCAATGGAAGGCAGGAAAGCTTTATTCCGATCCCGAACCGATCTTCGGACAAGAGAAAATCTATCCAAATCCCCGGGCCAATTACACACACCCGATTTTGATCCTCGTCAACAACCTTGTCTTTTCTTGCGGCGATATTGTCCCTGCAATCCTGCAAGATAACAAACGGGCTAAGGTCATGGGAATGGCCACAGCGGGAGCCGGAGGCTGCGTTATCAATGTACAATATTATAACCGGTTCGGCATCGATAAATTGAACCTGACCGGCTCCATGTGCTACAGGAGAAACCAAAAGCCTCTCGAAAACTTGGGCGTAACGCCTGATATCATCTGTCCTTTTACTGTGCGCGACCTGACAGACAACTATTCCGACTTCGTCAAAGCCATCCTAAAAGAAATCTAAGAACCTTTCTTTTCCCTTGTTTTCATTTTTGCAAGAGTTGCCTTAAGATAACGCTTATATCCTTCTACACTCATCCAGCCCTTTGGACAATCAACTGGCTTTAACTCTTTTGCATTAAAATACAAAAATTGGTGAGATAAACTTGTTTTGCGTCGGACTCGCACCTTATATTGATTCTTTATTCTTTCTCTTACACGTGCGATGCGACCATCGGGAATTTTAACACATCCACCTATAACAATTGGTTTTGTCATAAAATCTCTTTCTGCTCTTCTTCAGCAGTAGGGAGTGGCGGAATCGATTTCATGACGAGATCAAGGGCATCCCACTCGCCAAAGACATCATTCAGGTGTTGGATGATGACAGGGGCGTCGCGGTGCGCTAGAAATTTTTCATTTTTGAACAATTCTTGTAGATCTTTCAAGGGTTGAGTCACGACAGAGAGATTGATGCTTTTGTCCTGTTTAAAAATCTCCTTCGCGATGTCATTCAAATGGTTGATGATACTCAAGTAGGGCTCCTCCAATTCCGCATAGGTGATGTCTGTTTCCGTAATGATGGCCTTTGCGATCTCTAACAGAACAAATGAGGATTTCAGAGGGATATCATGCATGTGGTGGTCTTCTGCTTTTTTCGTCAATTTGCCGATGAAATGAATCGGATAAGAGACTAATGTGATGTCGAATTTAGCGGCATAAATGGCGATTTTTCCTAGTGAGCTGATGACATGGCTGCTGATGGTTTCATAGTTTTTCTCCACCGCTTTGGTGTTGACTTGCTCGAGCCTTTGATACAGGAAAAATAGGATGTATCCCACCTTGTCATTAATTCCCAACGCTTTTGTTTGGGCATCCTGGTCCGTATGGCTGATGCTCCGCGATGCCTCCAAGAAGTTTTTCGCAATGCTTTGTGTTTCATCTACGGCATGCGTGCTTAGGGCTATATTGGTATTCTGAATCCCTTTTACTGCGATTTCCGCCAGCCCATCAAGCCAATCGACAAGGTCCCCTTCCTGCTCTTCTTTGATGCTCGCCTTGGCCGCCTTCGTAAACATTTCGATAGCCGAAAAGGGATTTAAATAGCTCAGGACCTTTTTTAGATAGTGGTTGATGGCATCCAGACAGAGACCCAAAAGGATGATCCAAATGGCAAGCCAGACTTGTATCGGTGCGGATTTGAGAAGAAGGAGGTCGGCTGCAATAAAAAAGGTAATCAAGGGAAAGAGCCTGAGATAGAAATTGATATAACGAATGACAGTATCTTTTCGGTACATTTCGAGCAGATGGGGAGTGATCTGATGGTCTGCCCGCTGCATAGGCGACCAGGCCAAAGCCCGAATAAGGCTTTGGATGAGAATAAAAGTGATGGCGATCGCCAGCATGGCAATGCCGATCAGCTGAATTCCTAGCGGCTCTGCAATATGCACAGGATGAAAAAAAAGATAGATGGCAACTAAGAGCGTAAAGAGCGTGCAATACATATATACCGGCATCTAGTTAAAATTATTCATTTTGGCTGCGCCAAAACCCCGGGGCTGCAAGATCGTAAATAGGTTAATATTAATTAATATTGACCTATTTACGATCTTGCAGCCCCGGGAGTTTTCGCGCAAGCCAAAATTTATAATTTTAACTAGATGCCGGTATAACCCCATGTATTTAAATTTTTACATTAATGTAGCAGAATTTCGATATACACAAAATCTTAAAATGGGGGAAAATAATGGAACCTTATGGGCAAATGGACAATGGTTAATGGACCTAATGGACACATGGACACCATGGACTATGGACCATTGCCTTTGACCATAGTCCATGGTGTCCATGGTGTCCATTAGGTCCATTAACCATTGTCCATTGTCCATTGGTCCATGATTTGAAAGGATATTATCATGAAAACACCCGAAACACCTCTATTACATTCCATCCATGAGTGCATCCTGGCTATCGAACAATTAAAACAGCCCCCTGCCATTCATTTTATAGAAGAGGTAGCAAAGGCATTAGCCGATTGTTTTCGCAGAGGAAACAAAGTGCTCATCGCCGGCAATGGAGGGAGCCTATGCGATGCCTCCCATTTTGCAGAAGAGCTGACGGGATTTTTCCGCAAAAAACGGCCAGCTCTTCCCGCTATTTCTCTCTCCGAACCCGGGCATCTGACCTGTGTCGGAAATGATTTGGGATTTAACGAGGTCTTTGCCCGCGGCATAGAGGCTTATGGCAAACCTCAGGATCTTTTTATAGGCTTGACCACCAGCGGCAATTCCCCAAATATTGTACGCGCTTTCGAAGAGGCCAAACAGAGGGGCCTTGGCACCATCGCTTTTCTCGGCAAAGATGGGGGCAAATTAAAAGGCGTTGCTGACTTTGAACTCATCATCGAAGGCTTCAAAACATCAGACCGCATACAAGAAGCTCATATGGCCGCCATCCATCTAAGCATTGAAATGATGGAATCTCTCTTATTTCCGCAGCCAGCTCCCTCTTTGATGTCCCTCCAGCAAAATTAAGTTATGTTTAGAAAGCTCGAAGTTTATATCAGCGAAGTGATCAGAGGCAAGCGGCAGGGCATCTTCCCTTTTTTCATAAAAGGATTCCTGTATATCCTGAGCTTTTTTTTCCGATTTGGAGTAGCTCTCCGCAATTGGGCCTATGACAAAGGATGGATTCGCAAACATAGCCCTTCCGTTCCGGTCATCAGCATCGGAAATATCGTGGCTGGAGGCACTGGAAAGACTCCGGTGACCTTGGCAATGGCGCAGCAATTTGCCGATGAATTCACTGTGGCTATTCTTTCCCGCGGCTATCGTTCCGAAGCGGAAAAGATGGGGCATCCCACGATTCTTAGCAAGGGTGCAGGGCCTATCTATCCCTCTTCTTATTGCGGAGATGAACCCTATCTCCTGGCGCAAAATGTATCCAAAGCATGGGTCATAGTCGGACACAACCGGCTCCAAGCTTCACATATCGCTGCCAGAGCTGGCGCACAGCTCATCATCTTGGACGATGGCATGCAGCATCGAAGCCTATCCAGGGATTATGAAGTCGTCGTCATGGATGCGCACGATCCCTTTGGAAAGGGGTATTTCCTGCCGCGCGGATTTTTACGCGAAGATATTTCGGCTTTATGTCGTGCGGATTTGATTGTTTTAAACCATGTGAAAGACCACGACCATTATCTTTCAATCAGCCATCAGATCCAAAGACATTCCAAGGCTCCAGTCGTCGGGACAAAAATGGCAGTCCATCAAATTCTGAAGCTTGATGGAAATAAGATCGAAAGCATTAATAATAAACGCGTTGGACTCTTTTGCGGCATAGCCAATCCCGACTCTTTCCGCGCCACTTTGCAGGACCTCGGCGCCGCTATCGTCGAAGACTATTCCATCTCCGACCATGGACATTTCGAATTGGCTGGATTGCGCCGCTTTGCCGAAAAAGCTGCTAAGAAAGGGGCCGAGTGGCTAGTATGCACGGAGAAAGATCGCGTCCGCCTCGATCAGGCTTTAGTTGCAGATCTTCCGATTGCTTGGCTAAAAGTCCGACTGGAAGTGGTAGCCGGCCTTCCCGCCTGGAATGCCTTCCTCGCCAACGCCAAGCAAGATGTGATGACCCGGATCCCAAAGGCATCATAATCAAGATTGCAGGATAGATGAAATTTACAGGATATGCAGGATCGCAACAAGCGCCATCAAGGATAAACAATTTACAGGATATGCAGGATCGCACGCGGCAGGATATACAGGATTCCGGGCTCTTAGCCACAACAGATCAGTTGTGGTTAAGAGCCCGGAATCCTGTATATCCTGCCGCGTGCGATCCTGCATATCCTGTAAATTGTTTATCCTTGATGACGCTTGTTGCGATCCTGCATATCCTGTAAATTTGCTATTGCTAATGAGGAGTGATCAAAAAATCAGATGCCGGATTGGACGATATCGTGCAGCTTGATGAGGCCGACGACATGGTCTTCTTCAACGACGGGCAAGACAGTGATGGCATTTTTTTGATCGGCTTCCATGATTTCCATTGCTTCTACAGCAAGCCTATCAGGGGCTATCATCCGAGGATTGCGCGTCATGAGATTTTCGATTGTTTCTTCAAGAGCGTTCGACCCTTTATTGAGCAGTCCACGGCGCAGATCTCCATCTGTAAAGATTCCGAGGAGCTTTTGATTGGCGTCGACGACTAAGACGCATCCGCACCGCTTGTTTGACAATTCCACTAAGGTATCCACAAGCTTATCGGTAGGCTTGCAAAGGGGGATTGCAGAATTTCTGAGCATGAGGTCCGACACTCTGACTGTGATGCGCCTGCCAATGCGTCCGGCAGGGTGATTGATCGCATAGTCATCAATGGTGAAATTTTTGGCGAGCATCAAAGCCACAGCCAGGGCATCCCCAAGTATCCCTTGAATAGTCGTAGAGGTCGTCGGGACCATGTTATAAGGGCAGAGTTCGCGTTTGAGAGGAAGGATGATGTTGAAGTCCGAAGAGAGGGCCAATCGGCTTTTCGGATCGGAAACGATGCTGATAATTTTGGCATGCTTGTTGCGGATAGCAGGAATCAGATGCAACAGCTCTTCGCTTTCGCCGCTTTTGCTGACCATCACCATCAGATCTTTGTCGGTCAAGATTCCGATATCTCCATGCATCGCATTGATAGGCGAGATGAAAATAGCGCGCGATCCTGTCGAAGTCATTGTGACGGCTATTTTTTCCGCCACTAATCCGCTTTTGCCAACTCCAGTGAAAAATATGACCCCTTGGCACTCCATGAAGAGCTTAAAGAGTTTCTCCACAATTTTGAGATCTAAATGCTCAAAAAAGTAGTTGATGTACTCTCTTTGCTTAAGCAGTAATTCCTTTAACACTCTATTTCCTATACTTGTACTACCGTTGGATTTTAAATTATCGAAGTATTAGTCTCAAGCTCAACATGTGAAATGTGGAGATTTGACGATGACGAAAAAGAAAATTCCGATCACCGTTGCCGAAGGGGATGGCATCGGACCCGAAATCATGGAGGCTACTCTGCTCATCCTTGAAGCAGCCGGAGCTCCCCTCCAAATAAAAAAAGTCGAAATCGGGGAAAAAGTCTATATGCGCGGCCAGCCCACTGGAATTGAACCGAGCACGTGGGAGACGATTCGATCGACCAAAGCCTTTCTCAAAGCTCCGATCACCACGCCGCAGGGCGGAGGATTCAAAAGCCTTAATGTGACCATCAGGACCACCCTAGGTCTCTATGCCAACGTACGCCCCTGCGTCTCCTATTATCCCTTTGTCGATACAAAGCACCCCAAAATGGATGTCGTCATCGTCCGGGAAAATGAGGAAGATTTATATACGGGGATCGAATACCGGCAAACACCCGAAAGCTACCACGCCTTGAAAATCATTACCCGGCCAGGCTGCGAGCGCATTATCCGCTATGCCTTTGAATACGCTAGGGCTTATAGTAGAAAAAAGGTGACCTGCTTTACAAAAGACAATATCCTGAAGCTCACCGACGGGCTTTTCCATAAAATTTTTGACGAAATCGGACCAGAATATCCCGAAATCGAAAAAGAACACTGGATTATCGATATCGGTGCTGCAAAGCTGGCCGATACTCCTAACGCCTTCGATGTCATCGTCATGCCCAATCTTTATGGAGATATCCTGTCCGATATCGCCGCACAAGTGGCAGGTTCAGTCGGATTAGCTGGCTCCGCCAACATCGGGGAGCACGGTGCGATGTTCGAAGCGATCCACGGTTCGGCACCGAGGCGGGCTGGGCAAAATGTCGCCAATCCCTCAGGTCTGATTTTAGCCTCGGTGATGATGCTTGTGCATCTGGGAGAACTGGAGGAAGCCTCTAATATTCACAATGCATGGCTGTGCACAATAGAAGAGGGCATCCACACTTATGACATCTTCAAGCCGAATATAAGCAAAGAAAAGGTGGGCACCAAGCAGTTTGCCGAAGCGGTCGTGAAGCATCTGGGAAAATTGCCCCATAGCTTTAACACGATTCACTATTCTAAAGCGCCGAACAATCTGACTAAAATGGCCTCTCATAAGAAACATGAGGACCCCAAAGACAAACAAGTCGTCGGCGTCGATATCTTTATCCAGTCAGAGGAGAACGTCGAAAAAGTCTATAAAAAGCTCTCGCATATTGATATGGGAGGGTTGAAACTCACAATGATCAGCAATCGGGGCGTCCGGGTGTGGCCTGAAAGCATGCCCGAAACAGCCTGCGGCGATAGCTGGAGATGCCGCTTCATGTCCAAACAAAAGGGGCACCCCATCACCCGACAACAGATTGCGGAGCTGCTGCAGCGCTTTGCCGAAGCCAATATCGAATTCGATCAGACAGAGAATCTTTGCACATTCGATGGAAAACCGGGTTATACGCTTGCTGCCGATGAACAATAACAGCCTATCCGTCCGCAGTTCCATCCGCAGTTCTCTGAAGCGCTCCCTGCTATTCAAAGGGACGCTCTTCGCTCTCATGGGTGCGCTATCGCTGATAGCCGCTGCCATTCTTTTACCTGCCGAGAAGCTCTCTCATTATGGATTTTTCATTTTTGCATTCGCTATGGCCCTCATCACTTATGGGTTATTGCCATACCGCCGCCTTTGCCGCCTTGAAAACAATCCTGACGAGCTTCGCCTTGATTCTGACCATATATTATATTATCTGAAGAAGGGAAATGCTGTTTTGGCTATCTCCAAGAATGATATCCAGAGTTTCAGCTATTTTGATCTAACCCAAAAATATGGGATAAAATGCCTATTAAAAAATGGGACAGAAGTCTCTTTTTTCTACTTCACAAAGCGGGCCTATGATCTCTTATTCTCTGATTCTTAATCCGTTGGATTATCAAGACAGCCATTTAGAAGGATTGCGGGATGTGCTCGTCCATCGCGTCATGGTACAACCGGCTAACCTGATTTTTCTCATTTTGTTCCTGCTCGCCCTATTCCACACCTTCCTTGCCAACCGCTTCACCATTACTTCTCGGCAACGGCATGAAGAGGGTTTGATTGGCGTCCAAGAAATCTCTCCCGAAAAAGAACAGCGCATGACAGCCAAAACCTCTTTTTGCGGAGGAGATGCTGGCTTTTATTGGCGATGTCGAGGTGGTCATCGGCCTCTGGTGTATTCCTCTGTTTATCGTCATGACCTATTACTTCGGGTGGAAATCGACTTTAGACTATGTCAACAAGGAGCACTATACGGAATCGCTCTTCCTGATCCCTGCGATGGCCTTGGCTTCGACCTATCCCATTGTCAGTTTTGCCCGGAAGGGAATGGGATGGTTTGCCAGAATAGGAAACAACACTCCAGTTGCTTGGTGGTTTACCCTGGTGACGATCGGCCCTCTATTGGGTTCCGTCTTAAAAGAGACTGTAGCCATGACCATTTCGGCGATGCTCTTAAGCACCTATTTTTATCGGTTCAGGCCTCCTCCTCGGCTTGCTTATGGCACACTCGCTTTGCTCTTCGTCAATGTCTCCATCGGGGGAACCCTAACCAATTTCGGAAACTTTTCCGTCACAGTGGTTGCCCACGTCTGGGATTGGGATACTCCCTTCATGTTTCTGACTTTTGGATGGAAATCTCTGTTGGCTATCCTCATCAACACAACTCTCTATTACTTCCTCTTTCGGAAGGACTTTCAGAGCATGACGACTGACCGGATCGACCATCGCGAAGCCGATATCCCTTGGTGGATCACCAGTGTGCATGTTCTTTTTCTCGCCTGGATCATCTTCAACAGCACTCAGCCCGTGATTGCCTTGGGCTCCTTTGTGCTATTCTTGGGATTCTATCATGCGACGGCACCGCATCAGACTCCGATGTCGCTCCGCGCTCCCATCATGGTCGGCTTCTTTTTTGCCTCCCTGGTCATTTTTGGAGGCCTGCAGATCTGGTGGCTGCAACCCATCATCTCGAGGCTCAATGAATCGTCGGCGACTCTCATCACACTTTTGTTAAGCGGCTTTACCCATAATGCATTGATTAACTATCTCGCCACCAAAATTCCAGACCTCACCGAGCCAATGAAAGTGGCCATCTTCAGCGGAACGATGATCGGCGGAGGCCTCACCATTCTCGCCAATGGCCCCAACCTCGTCGGCTACTCCCTTTTGCGGAAACACTTCAATGACGAAATCTCGACGGCACGTCTGTTGGCATCAGCTCTTCTTCCCACCCTAATTGTCTATTTATGCTACAGCCTCTGTTAAGCTAATGTCATAAAGTGTTTACAAAATAAATTAATTTTTGGTATTGATTTTTAAATGTAAAATGGGAAACCCGTTTAAATGAACAGGATTAACTTATATTTAACCAAATATGAATGGCAAGAAAAACCTCTCATTGATCGGATGGTTGACACCCTTAATACCCCGGTCAGATGGGCATTTGGAGGGCATTCCATCACATGGTTGAAAAATCCTTTATATCTTGTATTCAAAGAAGAGGAGCCTGCTACTCCCTTGCGGATCTTAGGAGGTGTGATTACTGTTCTTGTATTGCCTATCTTTTTGATTCTCCAATTGCTAGTGATTCCGACAAAATGGCGCGATGCAAACGTAAAGCTTGCCACGCACCTGGCAAATGTGAAGGAAGCCATGGTTCTCGGGTTGGCTCGGCTAAAATTCGGGCGATATAGAGAAGAAGATAACAATGTAAATACTACGCAGAATCAAAACTTACACGACACGCATGAAAAAAACAACGTGGAATCAGGATCTGCAAGCATGGTCCTACAGGCTCCTACGCTTAATGGTCTTCCTCTCGATATTCTCAACTACATGTATGGAAAATTTTTTAAGCCAGAAGAAGCATTTCCTTCCCGTTTTATCTGTAGACGCTTTGCGAATCTTCAAGTATTAAAAAAAACAGGAATCAAAGATGCTGCAGTTGTATATGCAGTAAACCAAAGATTCACCCACCTTGTAGAATGGTTCCATGAAAATCTGAACTATCCATTTACAGCTCGGCTATGTGCTGCTGCATCCAGAAGTGGTAATCTGGTCCTGTTGAAGTGGCTGCGCCAGAAAGGCTGTCCATGGGATACATCGACGTGCGAAGCTGCGGCCTTTGGAGGATACCTTGAGATACTCAGATGGGCTCATCTTAACCGCTGCCCGTGGGATGAAATGACGAGCGCATCTGCGGCTGGTAGAGGCCACCTTGAGATCTTGCAGTGGGCTCGTGCCAACGGCTGTTGGTGGAATTCTTTGACATGCGCAGGTGCAGCTCAAGGAGGTCACCTAGAAATATTGAAATGGGCTCGTGCCAACGGCTGTCCGTGGGAAGGACAATTAATGATGGCAATAGTATCAACCTGCGCAGAAGCGGCCAAAGGAGGCCATCTTGAAGTGTTGCAATGGGCTCGTGCCAATGGTTGCCCTTGGGACGGAAGAACATGCTCTAATGCTGCCCTAAAAGGTCACTTAGAAGTTTCGCAATGGGCTCGTTTCCAAGGCTGCCCCCAGTATTAATGATGAGTTGCACAAAACTGTTAAGAATAACTGTCCCGGGGCAACCTGACCTTTTATCCTAATAAACGCTATGAGGAACGATGATCGACGGAGGCCTCCCAATTATCGCCAACGGCCCAAACCTCGTCTGCTATTCCCTATTGCGGAAACACTTCAATGACGAAATCTCAACTTCAAGACTGTATGTTGGCATCATCTCTTAGGACAACAGGGACAAAAGGACAAGGACCAAGAGTACCAAAACGACCTAAGGGACAAAAGGACGTAAGTTTTTGTCCTTTTGTCGTTTAAGTCCTTTTGGTCCTCTTGGTCCTTGTCCTTTTGTCCCTGCTGTCCTTTTGTCCTTTATTAATAGGGCGTCATATGGAAGTTTTTAAATATAAAATAATCATTGAAATTTAACCCATTATTTAGTATAGTTTTCCTTTAATTAGGAGTTGAGAATGAAAGTATATGACCGTTATTTAACCAATGATGAATGGAAAGATAAACCAGGAATCGATCGCTTTGTCGACGCAATCAATACTCCCATAAGATGGGCGCTAGGTGGACATACCGTTAAGTGGATACAGCCAAGTAATGGGCGTCTTACATGTAAGGACGAGGCGCCATCCACGGCTCTGCGATTCCTGGGAGCAGCAATTACTCTGATTGCTTGGCCCATCTTTTTGGCTTTGCAACTACTTGTGATTCCGATGAAGTTGCTGCGTGCAAATCAAATTCCAGCTGATTCAATTGAAGCCGCAGCCCGATGTGGTAATTTGACCCAATTGCGGCGACTTCGAGAAAATGGCTTCTCTTTTCATCAAAGGATCTGTTCTATGGCGGCTGAAGGAGGCCATCTAGATGTACTGAAATGGCTGCGCGCAAATGGCTGCCCCTGGAATGAATTAACATGCAGTTTTGCAGCACAAAACGGCCACCTCGACATATTAAAATGGGCTCGAGAACAAGATTGCCCTTGGGATACAAGAACCTGTTCAGGAGCAGCTTTCGGAGGCCACCTAGAAATATTACAATGGGCGCATGCCAACGGCTGCCCATGGGATGAATGGACGTGCAGTTTAGCAGCCCGAGACGGTCATCTTGAGGTATTAAAATGGGCTCGCGGACAAGGCTGCCCCTGGGACGCAAAAACCTGTTCAGATGCCGCCTATGAAGGCCACCTGGAAGTATTGCGATGGGCCCATGCCAACGGCTGCCCGTGGAACGAAAACACGTGTGAAAATGCGGCCCTAGGAGGGCACCTGGAAGTATTGGAATGGGCGCATGCCAATGGCTGCCCGTGGAATGCCAGGACATACGGAGCCGCAGTCTTTAGAGGCGATGCTGCAGTATTAATATGGCTTCAGGACAATGGCTGCCCAGAAATTTAATAAAAATTGAGGTATTATATGCACGTTAATTTCAATCCATCTTTGCCCCCTTCTGCTAACAATAGTAATACAAGCAATGCAAGCACTCCATCACTTATGAATGTTCCTAACGATGTGATCAATATGCTTGTTGAAAAGTACATGGAGCCGGCAGAAAGATTCCCTTTGCGTTTTGTCTGCAAGCGCTTTGCAGCTATTTCAGAAATACGAAAACTCCCAAATAGATTTAGTGAAGCTGAAGTTGAACATGCCGTGCAACGAGGCGATATTTCTTTAGCAGAGTGGTACCAAACCTATTTAAATTTTACCTTCACAAATAGATGTCTAGCTATAGCAGCAGAAAAAGGAAATTTTGTCATGCTGCAACGATTATTTAGAAAATGTTATGTTCCTGATTGGCAAATATCTGAAGCTGCGATCAAAGGAGGTCATTTTGACATATTGCGATGGGCTCGAGAAAAAGGCTGTCCGTGGTATGAAAGAACGAGCAACGCTGCAGCACAATATGCAGATCCTAGAGTATTGGTCTGGTTATTAACTAATGGCTGTCCCGCAAGTGCAAATTTATGTGACTCTGCAGCATTAGGAGGCAATTTAAAAGTATTGCAATACCTGCACACCAAAAAACGGTATTTTGGTACATGGACAAGTGCATGCGCTGCTCGAGGAGGCCACTTGAATGTAGTCCAATGGCTTCATGCGAATGGGTCTCCTGGGGGTGTAGACACCTGCGTTGAAGCTGTCAGAGGCGGCCACCTTGAAGTATTACAATGGGCGCTAGCCAATGGTTATCCTTGGCATGCAAATCATTGGCAAGCAGATATAGGTGCAGAGGCAGCCAGGCTAGGCCACTTTGACATTTTACAATGGGCAGGTAATAATGGGTATCCCTTAGAGAATGCTCAGATTTGTAGTTATATAGCAGAAAGAGGCAACCTGCAATTATTGCAATGGGCACGAGAAAGAGGCTGTCCGTGGAATGAAGAAACGAGTGTTGCTGCTGCTAGAGGAGGACACCTTGAGATATTGCAATGGGCTAGGGCCAATGGTTGTCCTTGGAATGAAAGAACATGCTCTATTGCAGGATGACGGGACAAGTAGATCTGCCGCTGATAATGGCCATCTTGAAGTCTTGCAATGGGCTTTAGCCAATGGCTGTCCTTGGAATGATTCTAGTTATGTTCGCAACAAGCGTGTCAGATTGTGGATAAATGCGAATGGATATACTGGTTCGCGCGGCGTGAAGAGAAGAGCTCCAGCTGACTCTTAAAATACGATTGTCAATTTCCGACTCCGAGACCGAGACGTGCTAACTTGTGGCTTGCGAAACCCAGGGCCGAAGGCCCGGCAGTTGTAAAGCCCAGGCCGCAAGGCCTGGGTATAGGGACATTAAGTAGAGGAGGACCTAAGGTCCGGCACGAATATGGGACACATTTGTGCCGGACCTTCGGTCCTTGGATTTTTCCTGCATCCTACCCAGGCCTTGCGGCCTGGGCTTTACAACTGCCGGGCCTTCGGCCCTGGGTATCGCAAGCCTCAGGTTAGCATGTTCGGTCTCGGTCTCGAAAATCGACAAATGTCTGAGAAGCTTGTAAAAAATTGGAATATCTCATGAGCGTTACTTTTAATCAATCTTATAACCTGGTAGAAAATGCTTACCTATTCACTCCCTCACTTCTGAGTGTTCCCAACGATGTGATCAATATGCTCGTGGAAAAGTACATGGAGCCTGAAGGAAGATTCCCTTTGCGTTGTGTCTGCAAGCGCATTGCCCAAATTCAACTATTTCGAACGCTCCCAAAAAAACCATTCAGTCATGCCGAAGTAGAATATGCCATACGCCGAGGCGATATCTCTTTAGCAGAATGGTACCACACGCGTTTTAAATATCCTTTTACCATAACATCCGCAGTTATTGCAGCCGAAAAGGGAAATCTTGTGATGTTGAAATGGTTATGGGACAGGGATTGCCCCATAGATGCACGTACTAGTGAAGCTGCAGCGCAAGGAGGGCACCTTGCCGTTTTGCAATGGGCTAGAGAGAATGATTGTCAATGGGGTGAAGAGACGAGCGCTGCTGCAGCTAGAGGAGGCCAACTGGAGGTCTTACAATGGCTCATTGCCCGTGGCTGCCCTTTCAATGAAGAGTTAGGCATGCCTGCAGCCGAAAAAGGCCACCAGGCCCTATTACAATGGCTTCGTGACCAGAATTATTTTCAATGGGATGAGCGTCGCATGTGCGAAGCAGCGGCTCAAGGAGGCCATCTCAGTCTAATGCAATGGCTACATACCGATGATTCCTGGGACTATAGAATAGGTGTAGCAGCGGCCCGAGGAGGGCACTTGGATGTATTACAATGGTTATTTGACAACGACTGTCAATTGGAAGAGATGACCTGCAATAGTGCGGCCGAAGGAGGTCATCTTGAAATAATAAAATGGCTCCGTAGAAATGCATGTTATTGGAGTACAGTAACATGTGCATCTGCTACCAAAGGAGGCCATCTGGATGTATGGCAGTGGCTGCATGACAACGGCTGTCCATGGGATGTCCAAACTTGCATTTATGCGGCCAGAGGAGGCTTCCTAGAACTACTGAAATGGGCCCGAGCCAAAGGTTGCCCGTGGAATGAAGAGGTATGCCACAATGCAGCTGATGGAGGCCACCTTGAGTTATTGCAATGGGCGCGTGCCAACGGCTGCCCATGGGATGAACGGACGTATGAAAATGCAGCCTCAAGAGGACATCTGAAAGTTTTACAATGGGCTGGTGACAGCGGCTGTCCGATCCCTCAAATCAATAGCATTTGCGAAAACTTGGCTGAAGCAGGGCACTTGGATGTGTTGCAATGGGCTCGAGCAAGAGGGTGCCCTTGGGATAAACATACGTGCGCTGCTGCGGCTCGAGGAGGACATTTGGAAGTGTTGCAATGGATTCGAACGAATGAATGTCCTTGGGATGAAGAAACCTGCGCGTCTGCTGCTGATGGAGGCCATCTTGAAGTCTTGCAATGGGCTCGAGCGCAAGGCTGTCCATGGAATGATCGGACGTGCTCTGAAGCAGCCTTTGGAGGCCATCTTGAAGTCTTGCAATGGGCTCGAGCGAATGGTTGTCCCTGGAATGATCGGACGTGCGCTAAAGCAGCCTATGGGGGATTCTTGGAAGTACTGAAATGGGCAAGAGAGCAAGGATGCCCCTGGAATGATCAGACATGTGCAATAGCTGCCACAGAAGGCCAGCTTGAATTCTTGCAATGGGCTTTAGCGAATGGTTGCCCTTGGCGTGAACAGGATTGGAAAAATGCCAATATGAATGTTAAATCGTGGTTAAGCAAAAGTGGCTATCTTGGGCCACGTGGAGTGAAGAGACAAAATCCAGATGAGTCTTAGGGAATTGTTCTTTTAGGTTCTTGAAAGAGGCGACCATGAAAAGCCAATGACATTTTGTCCTTACTCTTCCATTTTGCGGCGCATTTTGGAAATTATCTTCCAAAATGTCAGAAGATTCAAAAAAAAAAGCACAAAACAGATCATTTCTCATTTTAACATCATTTGGCAATGACAAGGCCCAAGTTATAGACTTTACTCTAAATGATCCACCTATGTTATGGTGAATTTTTTGTTTCGACAGCGGAAAGGATATGGATTTTTACACAGCGTCAATGGTCCTGGTCTTTTGCCTTGGCTATTTTCTCATTACAATCGAACACGTCACCCATATCAATAAAGCCACTGTAGCACTGCTTATAGCCATTATTTGTTGGATCATTCAATTTGCCAACCCGCAATGGGAGCATGCACAGAATACCCACTTCTTCGGACAGCATTTGGCTAACATCAGCCAGGTGATCTTTTTCCTCATTGGCGCCCTTTTCGTTGTGGAAATCATCAGCGCACACCAAGGCTTCCGCATCATCTCCGAGCTGGTGACCGTAACATCAAAACGGCAGCTGCTTTGGATTCTCGGAGGCATTACCTTCTTCCTCTCGGCTGTCCTGGACAATTTGACGACCACTATCGTGATGGTCTCCCTGGCCCAAAAGCTGATCCCTGATCGCAGCGACCGCCTCCTCATGGGAGGGGGTATCGTGATCGCCGCCAACGCCGGAGGCGCCTGGACTCCCATCGGCGATGTCACCACAACGATGCTCTGGATCGGCGGGCAAATTTCGGCTACAAAAATTTTAACTGCGCTTTTTTTGCCGAGCCTTGTCTGCTTGGTTGTCTCTTTTCTTTTCCTCCACTTTTTGTTCGATCGTGTGATGATCAAAAAAGAACCTCGCGAAAATCAACCTATAGAACCTATGGGAAACTTCATCTTCTTCTTAGGAACGGGCCTATTGATCTTTGTTCCCATCTTTAAGTGGCTCACCGGTTTGCCACCCTTCATGGGCATTCTGTTTGCCCTCAGCGTACTCTGGATCGTGACAGATATTGCCCACCATCGATTCAAAGAACGCGGCCATCTGCGCGTACCAGAAATTATCACGCGCGTCGATCTTTCGGGAGCGCTCTTTTTTTTGGGTATCCTTCTATGCATCAATGCGCTTGAATCAGCCGGAATCTTGGCGGATCTGGCGCAATGGTTTGATCGCCAAATTGGAAATACGACCCTGATTGCGACATTGATCGGCTTGGCCTCCGCTATCGTGGATAACGTTCCTCTCGTCGCTGCCTGCATGGGAATGTACGACCTCGCCCAACACCCGATGGATTCCCCCTTTTGGCAACTGGTCGCCTTTTGTGCGGGTACGGGAGGCAGCATTCTCATCATCGGTTCCGCTGCCGGCGTCGCCTTCATGGGCATGGAAAAGGCCGACTTTTATTGGTATTTCAAGAAAATCAGCCTTCCCGCTTTAGTCGGCTACTTGGCCGGCATCGGCACTTATATCCTTTTGATGCACAATTAATTAACCACTGAGTTCAGTGGTAATTGATGCGATAACACTGGATAAAGGGCGCGGAACGAACGTGCAGGCAAAGAAGAGATTCCAAGCCAAATAGAAGAAGAGAACAAGCAAAGATTGCCGATGGTTGGAAACAAGGGGAATGGGCTGCCTATCTTCGGCAAGCTTTGAAGCACGGGCCAATTGAAAGGCGGCTTCGCCCTTCGCCAGTTGTTGCGCAAAGATATCCGATTGGGATGAGGGAGCTTCCTTAGCCCACTCGCGGATGAGATAGAGATGCCATCCCCTACGCAATTGACCTTCCTGCTCAAAAATGCTCGAACTGAGAGGCTCCCGCAGATAATCGGAGACGATTGTCTGTTCAGATGGAAATAGGGCCATATCGGGACTCAATGGAGCCGGCTTCGCATGCTGTTGATTATCGATCGCATAACAGAAGACAAGGAGCGGCAACAGCCACGCCGCCTGCCAAGCCCCTTCCGCCTTTTTGAGCAGCATGACCGCAATCACAATGGAAAGAACAAGCCATGCCAGTTCAAAAGGAGGAATCTCAACGGCTAATACGCGGACTGATTCTTTCAGCTTCGCCCAAAAAGAGACCTCAAGCTGCTGCTTCAAGCCCTCATAAGCTGACAAAATGGCTTCCCGATTGCCTTCAGGCAGCTTGTCCAATACCTGCTCAAAGACGACCAGGCGCGACTTGATGGCAAAATGCTTCCCCATAAAAGGCTGGCTCCCATACCACGCCAGCAGAGTAAAGGCAATGCACAACTGCACGATCGCCGTCACCCGCTGCCGCATCGGCAAAAAACAGTCAGCAGGTATCTCCTTTTTTGTCCGCTTTCGAAACATCACTCTCCTAGGTATTATCGCCCAAAATCTACCCCATTTCCGTTTTTTAGGCTGCATATTTTTCATTACCCTTTCTACACATATGCTAGAAGCCGATTTGTAAAAAAATGGCACTCTTAGAAAAAAGCTGTTGCTTAAATATCCCGGTTTTTTGTATGGTTAGTGCTTCCCTTTGAAATTAAGCGCCCCAAACGCACGATTCAACGGCGAATAAAGCATATATAAGTGCTTGTAAATTAGCTGTTTTGACAGTGAAAGAAAGACAATATGTAAGCAAACAAGCCCTTATTTCGATAAGACATAAGGGGACTGAAAAATAGAGCTTGTGCGATGTGAAACTAGAAATAGTGGTCACGTCGACAAAATAAAAGAGCCATCCCCGAGGGGATGGCTCACAAAACTTCGAGTTTTCAAGTACTATTATATTTGAGAATTTGATCTTGGTTCAGATTGAATGCTGACGGCGTGGATGAGGCATGCAAGTCGAACGAAGCCGCAAGGCTTAGTGGCGGAAGGGTTAGTAATACATGGGTAACTTACCTTTAACTTGGGAATAACGGTTGGAAACGACCGCTAATACCGAATGTGGTGGTGACAAGGCATCTTGACACCATTAAAGTGGGGGATCGCAAGACCTCGCGGTTAAAGAGAGGCCCATGGGATATCAGCTAGTTGGAGTGGTAAAAGCACACCAAGGCTAAGACGTCTAGGCGGATTGAGAGATTGACCGCCAACACTGGGACTGAGAACTGCCCAGACTCCTACGGGAGGCTGCAGTCGAGAATCTTTCGCAATGGGCGAAAGCCTGACGAAGCGACGCCGTGTGAGCGATGAAGGCCTTCGGGTCGTAAAGCTCTTTCGCTTGGGAACAAGGAAGACCTACGAATAATAGGTCGACTTGAGTGTACCAGGTAAAGAAGCACCGGCTAACTCCGTGCCAGCAGCTGCGGTAATACGGAGGGTGCAAGCATTAATCGGATTTATTGGGCGTAAAGGGCGCGTAGGCTGGTTTGTAAGTCGGATGTGAAATCCCGGGGCTCAACCCCGGAACAGCATTTGAAACTGCAAACCTAGAGGATAGGCGGAGAAAACAGAATTCCACAAGTAGCGGTGAAATGCGTAGATATGTGGAAGAATACCGGTGGCGAAGGCGGTTTTCTAGCTTAGACCTGACGCTGAGGCGCGAAAGTAAGGGGATCAAACAGGATTAGATACCCTGGTAGTCCTTACCATAAACGATGTATACTTGGTGTAGCTGGATTCAACCCTGGCTGTGCCGTAGCTAACGCGATAAGTATACCGCCTGGGGAGTACGCTCGCAAGGGTGAAACTCAAAAGAATTGACGGGGACCCGCACAAGCAGTGGAGCATGTGGTTTAATTCGATGCAACGCGAAGAACCTTACCCAGTCTTGACATGCAGCGGACGCTACTAGAGATAGTATTTTCCTTCGGGACCGCTGCACAGGTGCTGCATGGCTGTCGTCAGCTCGTGCCGTGAGGTGTTGGGTTAAGTCCCGCAACGAGCGCAACCCTTATCATTAGTTGCCAACACGTAAAGGTGGGAACTCTAATGAGACTGCCTGGGTTAACCAGGAGGAAGGTGAGGATGACGTCAAGTCCGCATGGCCCTTATGACTGGGGCTACACACGTGCTACAATGGTCGGTACAGAGGGCAGCGAAGCCGCGAGGTGAAGCAAATCCCAAAAAGCCGATCTCAGTTCAGATTGTAGTCTGCAACTCGACTACATGAAGACGGAATTGCTAGTAATGGCGTGTCAGCAACAACGCCGTGAATACGTTCCCGGGTCTTGTACACACCGCCCGTCACATCATGGGAGTTGGTTTTACCCGAAGCCGCTGACTCAACCGCAAGGGGAGAGGCGTCTAAGGTGAGGCCGATGACTGGGATGAAGTCGTAACAAGGTAGCCCTACCGGAAGGTGGGGCTGGATCACCTCCTTTAAAGGACAGAGGCCTTATTTAGTTAAGGTTTCGAGGTTGGAACAAGCTCTATCGCCTACATATTGTCTTCCTTACACTGCCAAAACAGTGTGTTAAGAGGATGTTTTTCGACATCCTCTACGCTATCTTGACAGGCAAATGATTGAATCAAGTTAATCTAATATAGCGGAGAAGCACCAATGAAAATTGGTGACTAATCAGTAAAGTAAATGCGTAAATAAGCATCTTACAATGAGCCATTTTAAAAAATGGCTCAATTACAATCATCGATAAAAATCGACGCTTGAAGAATAATCTTCATACAAACCGAGCTGCTCCTTTATGGAGTAGCTCAAATAGACAATTTGTGGCGAAAAATTTAATTGTAGCTCATTACTTCTACTTGTATCAAAAGGAGGCCTGCAAAGGCCTTGCAAACAATTTTTGGTCAAGCTAGTAAGGGCTGCTGGTGGATGCCTTGGCATCAACAGGCGATGAAGGACGCGAAACCTGCGAAAAGCTTCGGTGAGCTGGAAAAGAGCTTTGACCCGGAGATATCCGAATGGGGAAACCCGGTGGACTAAACACCCATCATCCTTAACTGAATCCATAGGTTAAGGAAGCAAGACCCGCTGAACTGAAACATCTAAGTAGGCGGAGGAAAAGACATCAAAACGAGATTCCCAAAGTAGCGGCGAGCGAAATGGGAAGAGCCCAAACCATCATCTTTATGGTGATGGGGTTGTAGGACCGTTCATAAAGACTAGGAAATCTTAGCCGAACACTTCTGGAAAGTTGGGTGACACAGGGTGAAAGCCCCGTAGGCGAAAAGATGACCTGGCAAGGACGGCACCTGAGTAGAGCCGGACACGTGAAACCCGGTTTGAATCTGGGGGGACCACCCTCCAAGGCTAAATACTAGTAGATGACCGATAGCGAACCAGTACCGCGAGGGAAAGGTGAAAAGAACCCCTGTTAGGGGAGTGAAATAGAATCTGAAACCAGCAGCTTACAAACGGTCGGAGGCCTATGTCCTTTTTAAGGAAATGGCTGACGGCGTGCCTTTTGCATGATGAGCCAGCGAGTTAAGCTAAATGGCAAGGTTAAAGGACAGTGACGTTCTGGAGCCGAAGCGAAAGCGAGTGTTAATAGCGCGTATAGTCATTTGGCTTAGACACGAAACCACGTGATCTATCCATGGCCAGGTTGAAGCAAGGGTAACACCTTGTGGAGGACCGAACTAGTAACTGTTGAAAAAGTTTTGGATGAGCTGTGGATAGGGGTGAAAGGCCAATCAAACGTGGAGATATCTTGTTCTCTTCGAAATAACTTTCGGGTTAGCCTTGAATAAAACTCTACAGGGGTAGAGCACTGGATTCACGCGGGGGCCTACCGGCCTACCAAAGGAAACCAAACTCCGAATACTGTAGAGGATTTCAGGAGATAGACAGTGGGGGATAAGCTTCATTGTCAAAAGGGGAACAGCCCAGATCGCCGATTAAGGC
The DNA here is from genome assembly GCA_963801335.1 of uncultured Parachlamydiaceae bacterium. Lineage (GTDB taxonomy): Bacteria > Chlamydiota > Chlamydiia > Chlamydiales > Parachlamydiaceae > CAWDEQ01. Next base: position 1,181,866 of record CAWDEQ010000001.1, read on the forward strand.
CCCTAATTCTATGCTAAGTGAGTAAGGAAGTGAAGTTTCTAAAACAGTTGGGATGTTGGCTTAGAGGCAGCCATCATTTAAAGAGTGCGTAACAGCTCACCAATCGAGAAACTTTGCACCGATAATATCCGGGACTAAAGCATAGAGCCGAAATCGCGGGTGCATTCCGTAAGGAATGCGCGGTAGGAGAGCGTAGTATGTGCGTCGAAGGCGTACCGGAAGGAGCGCTGGAGCGCATACTAGTGATAATGCATGGCATGAGTAAACGATAAAGGGGGTGAAAATCCCCCTCGCCGAAAACCTAAGGTTTCCAGGGTAAAGCTCGTCTTCCCTGGGTTAGCCGGTCCCTAAGCCGAGGCTGAAAAGCGTAGGTGATGGCAAGCAGGTTAAATATTCCTGCGCCGCCGTAAAACTATGGCAAAGGGTTGACGAAGGACGTTAAGCACGCGGACGATCGGAAGAGTCCGTGACGCTATGAGGAAGGCTGATAGGCAAATCCGTCAGCATAATTCCAGGTAGCGGCCAAGGGGAAGCTTTTAGCAGAACCGATGGTGTAGCGCAATACTTCCAAGAAATAGACTCTAGTCGTTGAAGGCGACCGTACCAAAACCGACACAGGTGGGTAGGAAGAAAATTCTAAGGCGCGCGAGAGAACTCTCGTTAAGGAACTCGGCAAATTATCCTCGTAACTTCGGGAAAAGAGGAGCCGCGAAGCGTGACATCACTTGCTGGTGAAGCGCTTTGCGGCCGCAGAGAAATGGCCCAGGCGACTGTTTAACAAAAACACAGCACTATGCGAAGACGCCTAAGTCGAAGTATATGGTGTGATGCCTGCCCAATGCCAAAAGGTCAAAAGGAGGAGTTAGCAGCAATGCGAGGCTCTGAATTTAAGCCCTGGTGAATGGCGGCCGTAACTATAACGGTCCTAAGGTAGCGAAATTCCTTGTCGGGTAAGTTCCGACCTGCACGAATGGTATAACGATCTGGGCACTGTCTCAACGAGAGACTCGGTGAACTTGTAGTAGCGGTGAAGATGCCGTTTACCCGCAATAAGACGGAAAGACCCCGTGAACCTTTACTGTACTCTGATATTGGCTCTTGACTTGCCATGTGTAGGATAACCAGGAGACATTGAAGTCCCGTCGTCAGGCGGGATGGAGTCGCCGTTGAAATACTGGTCTTGGCAAGTCGGGAATCTAACGTAATCCCATGAAGCTGGGATACGGACATTGTCAGACGGGCAGTTTTGCTGGGGCGGTATCCTCCTAAAGAGTAACGGAGGAGTCCAAAGCTTACCTCATCGCGGTTGGTAATCGCGAGTGGAGCGTAAAGGTATAAGGTAAGTTGACTGCGAGACCAACAAGTCGAGCAGATACGAAAGTAGGGCTTAGTGATCCGGCGGTGGAAAGTGGAATCGCCGTCGCTCAACGGATAAAAGGTACTCCGGGGATAACAGGCTTATCGCCACCAAGAGTTCATATCGACGTGGCGGTTTGGCACCTCGATGTCGACTCATCGCATCCTGGGGCTGAAGAAGGTCCCAAGGGTTTGGCTGTTCGCCAATTAAAGCGGTACGCGAGTTGGGTTCAAAACGTCGTGAGACAGTTTGGTCCCTATCTTTTGTGGGCGCAGGATACTTGAGAGGAGCTGCTTTTAGTACGAGAGGACCGAAGTGGACGAACCAATGGTGTTCCGGTTGTACTGCCAAGTGCATCGCCGGGTAGCTATGTTCGGAAAGGATAAGCGTTGAAAGCATCTAAACGCCAAGCCTCCCTCAAGATAAGGTATCCCTATGAGACCCCATGAAGACTACATGGTAGATAGGCTAGGTGTGTAAGCATAGCAATATGTTGAGCTAACTAGTACTAATAGGTCCATTGGCTTGACCGCCTTTTTTTTCATTAGACAAGAGTGGTCAAAGTAACAAAAAATCTACAAGCTGAAGTGATGTGTAAAAGCCACTGTATGAAGTGACTTCAAGCGTCGTTTTTTATCTGTGAAATAGCTTAGCTGAACAATCATTTGCCGATTTTTGCTTGGTGGCAATGGAGAAGGGGAAATACCTGATCCCATCCCGAACTCAGAAGTCAAGCCCTTCATCGCCAATGGTACTGCACGCAAGAGTGTGGGAGAGTAGGTCGCCGCCAAGCTTTTTTTTCTCGCCCCGGAATCCCCGGGGCTTTTTTTTGGAGTGCGGCTGAAAATGGACAATGGTTAATGGACCTAATGGACACCATGGACACCATGGACTATGGACAAAGGCGATGGTCCATAGTCCATGGTGTCCATAGTGTCCATTAGGTCCATTGTAAATAGGGGCATCCTTTCTTTTTAGTGGAGAAAATTATCCACAATATCAAATAAATAATTCCAGATAACCCCCGTTATAATCGGAACTAGGGAGTAAAAGTATACTTTGGAATATTTTTCTTGAAAATATTGACGCCACATAAAAAAATGGAAAAGATAATAGAAAAAGGTAAAGAGAATAATAGGAGAATAAAAGACACCCGGAAGAAAATAGAACCAATTTGTTCAAGGAGTACCATTAAAAAAAAGACAGATAATAAAGGACAAAAGGACAAGGACCAAAAGGACCAAAACGACTTAAAGGACAAAAGGACAATGAATTGTGTCCTTTTGTCCTTTAAGTCGTTTTGGTCCTTTTGAGACAATTGCATAAGTGACATTAATTTTTTTCAATTTCTTGAGGTTTGCGAAACCCAGGGCCGAAGGCCCGGCAGTTGTATAGCCCAGGCCGCAAGGCCTGGGTTAAGATGGTCATGTGAGAGGAGGACCGAAGGTCCGGCACAATGTGTCACGTATTAGTGCCGGACCTTCGGTCCTCATTTTCTAACGTCCTCATACCCAGGCCTTACGGCCTGGGCTATACAACTGCCGGGCCTTCGGCCCTGGGTTTTGCAGACCTCATTCTGAGGGCCAATTTTAACCTCTCCAAAATAGCATCTCGGGAAAAAAAATTCACTTTTGCGACCGAGGATTCAATTCTAGACACCCAAATGACTTTTGCAATTGTCTCTTTTGGTCCTTGTCCTTTTGTCCCTGCTGTCCCTTTGTCCTTTTGTCCCTTTGGCGCAAGCCATAATGTGAAATTTTAACTAGATGCTGGTATAAAGATGCTAAACGACTTCTCTCGATGCTGTGACGACTTTCCTTGATATAAGGATAGTTTGATGCTAATCTATCCTTATACCGGCATCTAGATGCCGGTATAGAATAAAGAAAGTTTTCCTATGGATGAAACGACTATGATAAAACGAATTTGCCTCATCACCAATTACAACCTCTATAATTCCAAGCGCTATTTTGCTGAGAAACTGAGCGAGGCATTGCGGCGCAAGGGCATTGAAACTAAACTCATCGATGCAGAAGAATCGGCTTTAGATCGCGAAATGGGGGATGATATTGTTGCGTTTAACCCGGATCTCACGTGCTCGTTGAACACTTTTCAGCCTACCGTTGAGGGGCAGTATCTTTGGGATATTTTGCAGATTCCCCACCTCTACATCCATCTCGATCCTGCGCTTTATGCTTCTCCGATGACGCGCAGTCCCTACTTGATGATTGCCTGTGTCGACCATTTCGATGTCGAAGCGCTTAGGGCTTCGGCTTTTCCCAATGTGATTTTCCTTCCCCATGCCATTGAACGGGAATTGACCTATCAAGAGAAGGAGGCGCGTCCTTATGACGTGGTCTTTCTCGGGAGTTGCAGCGATTATGAATCCTTGCAGGCATTATGGAAAACGGACTTTTCCAAGGAACTGCAGACGGTTTTGGAAGAGGCATCGGAGATGGTGTTAAGCGATAACCACACCTCTTTGGCGCAAGCCTTAGTCAACGCTTGGTCAAAGCAAAAGCTCGACCCTATAGGAGTCGACTTTCTGACCCTCTTTAAATACATCGATTTCTATACGAGGGGAAGGGATCGCGTAGAGCTGATCCGCTCGATTACTGATGTTCCCGTCCATGTCTTTGGGGATGTCGCAACCGATATCGCCTCCTGCCAAAAGGGATGGGACTATTATCTAGGGTCGCAGCCTAACGTCGTGCTGCATCCGCCCGTCCCCTTCCCTATGATTAATGAAGTCTTAAAGAAGTCCAAAATCTGTTTGAACAGCATGCCCTTTTTCAAAAAGGGGACACATGAGCGCCTTTTTTATGCTTTGGGATGCGGAGCTTTGCCAGCGACGACCGATAATTTATGGGTGCGCGAGAACTTTGTCGATGGAGAAGAGCTGCTGCTCTATCGGAATCAGGACTTCTCTTCTCTTCAGTCACGAATCAAAAACTATCTCTCCGACGAAACCAAGAGGCGGCAAGCCGTGGCCGCAGGGCGCAAAAAAGTACTCCAAAACCATACCTGGGATATCCGTGTCGATCAGCTTTTAAAAGAATTGCCCAGCATGATTCAGAATATCCAGTCCAAAGTTTCGGCATGAATCGCAAAGTCGTCCTCTTAGAGAAACCCCATTATTACAATTTACATAGTTATTTCACTCGGTTGATAGCGGAAGCTTGGGGGCGCTATGGTGGAGCGGATATACGCATTTTCAATATCGATGATCCTAATTTTATGGAACATTATTTAGATTCCGTCATAGATCCCAAACAGACTGATCTCATTTGTTCCGTTGCCTCGATTTTAATATTTGTAGGAAAAAAGTATATCTTTTCGGATTCTGGTATTCCCCATTTGTTTATTGTGAATGATATCATGTTCCCCTATTACGAAATGGCTTCGGTTGAAAACATGATCTTAGCTCATGTGGACCGGGCTGAGAGTGATATTGCTCGCTCTCTAGGTGCTAAAAAAGTCTTTTTCTTGCCGCATGCAGTGGATAGGAACATTACCATCGATTCTGATCGAGAGCGGCCCTACGATGTGCTTTTTTGTGCTGGATCCTATGACCATGAGGTTACCCGTCAAATCTACTACCGGCAATTCAAAAAAGAAGAAGCTCAGCTTGTGGATGAAGCCGTTGAAAAGGTCTACAATGATAGGATTCCCAGTTTTATGACGTTTGCGAAGGCCATCGCAGAAAGAAAGATGGATCTATCCTGGGAAAAAGTCATCCTTTTGAATCAATACGCAGAAGCTTATGTGAGGGGGCGGGACCGATATGAGCTGGTGAGATCCATCAAGGATGCCCATGTGCTTGTTGTTGGGGGGATCATTTGGAACACTAATGATATATCCCTTCGAGGATGGTCTGAACTGTTGAGCGACATGCCCAACGTCACGATACGGCCCACCGTATACTATGAGGAGTTTTTGGAGCTCTTGAAGCTCTCCAAAATTGCTTTGAATAGCGCCCCTCATTTCACCAATGGTTCCTCCGACCGCCTCTTGAATAGCTTGGCTTGCGGCGCGTTTCCCATCACCACGGAGAACATTTGGGTACGCGAGAATTTTGTGGACGGAGAAGAGCTCATCATCTACCACCCTAAGCATAAAGAGGGCATCAATGACCAAGTCAATGCCCTTTTGTCCAATGAAAAATTGCGGCGGGAAAAAGCAGAAAAGGGCAGGGCAAAGGTGATGCGCGAACATACATGGGATCAGCGCATTGTGCAAATAGATGAGGAATTAAAACGATTGCTCAAGCCATGAGAAAAAAGCCTCACATCAACATCTATTTAAAAATAAATCCTTACGATTCCTTCAACTATTTCTGCATGAAGCTGGGCGAGGCCCTCACGCGGTGCGGAGCCATTATCAAATGGGTAGATGCCGATACCAGAGCCCCCCTTGGGATCGATCCGCAAAGAACGGCTTTTACTCTATCTTTTGTACTTCTCGTGATGCAGAATGGGCAAATGTTATGGGAAGCTACTCAGCTTCCCCATCTGTGCTTACTGACCGATCCTATTGCGTGGAATATCGGTTCAATAAAAGGGAAAAATCTCTATTTAGGTTGCGTCGATCAATTTGAGTGCGATTTTGCCCGATCGATTCATTTTCCCCAACAGGTAGCCTTTATTCCTCATGCTGTGGATAAGGAGATTTCTTATCAGGAGATGGGCACCAGGCCCTATGAGGTAGTTTTTTGTGGGGCTTGCTATGACCATCAGACCATTCTAAAGAAAATTCAGGTGAGATTCACAGGAAAATTGCGCGATGCCATCTTCCATGCCATTGCTTTAGCTGAAGTGCAGCCCTTGACCTCCATCTATACCCTCTTGAGAATTTCATTGGAAAGCTATGGGATTCCTCCTACGATAGAAGTAATTCAGAAGATCCACCGCTATGTCGATTCCTATATTCGCGCTAAAGATCGGGTTGAGCTCATCCGTGCCATCCACGATGTTCCTGTGCATGTTTTTGGGGGAACGGCCTTAGATGATGAACCTCAGCTTCCTCTACAAGGCTGGTCCTCCTATTTACGTGATAAACCGAATGTCGTGATTCATCCTGCCGTTAGCTTTGAGCAATCCTTGGAAATTTTTAAGCAAAGCCGTATCGTGTTAAATAGCTCGCCCTTCTTTCGAAACGGATCTCATGAGCGCATTATTAATGCCCTTGCTTGCGGTGCTGTGCCCCTAACAAACGAAAGCCTTTGGGTGAAGGAATACTTTGTTCCAATGGAAGAACTCATCGTCTATAGTCCTGACCGGAAGGAAGTGGTCAATGGTCTTCTGCAAGAATTATTGTCGGATGAGACAAAGCGGCTATCGATTGTACATCGCGGCCGCAAAAAAGTACTCGGCGAGCATACGTGGGATAACCGCGCAAAACAGATCCTGGACTTTATGGAGAACCAGATCCAATGATAAAGAAGATCTATCTTATCACGAATTACAACCTCTATGAATCGAAGTACTACTTCGCTACAAAGTTTTCAGAGGCTTGTCAGAGAAAGGGAATTCACGTCGTGAAATTCGATGCCTCTAACCCTCAAAAGCCTGAGCTGTCTCCCATCGAATGCGATTTCAGCTGTTCTTTCAATAGCGCCATCCCCACTCCAGGCGGGCAATTTTTTTACGATGTCACAAAATCGCCTCATTGGAGCATTTTGCTCGATCCCTATTATTATTATCGGCAATTTCTTAACAGCCCCTATTCCATTCTTTCCTGCGTCGACCTGTGGGATTGCCGCTATTTGCGTTCTCCCCAATTCCAAAATGTCTTTTTTTGGCCTCATGCCGTGGAGCGCGATTTGGCTCCGGCAGAAAATCAAGAGCGCCCCTATGAGGTGACCTTTCTAGGAAGCTGCTATGACCATGAAACCCTGCGCGAATTTTGGCAGACTCACCTGGCAAAAAAGGTCTGTCAAGTCATTGACGATGCGATTGAAATCGATATCTCCGATAACAAAACCCACATCATGCAAGCCCTGTTGCAGGCCTTGGAAAAGAACAAAATGAGTCCTGATGAGGTTCCCCTTGAAAAAATGTTCACCTATGTCGACAACTATGTGAGAGGGCGCGATCGCGTCGAGCTGATCAAGTCCATCAAGAATGCGCGCGTCCATGTTTTTGGGGCCACTTGCTGGCGCGATGAACAGCCGCTTTATGGCTGGAGCCAAAGTTTAAAGGGATTGAAAAATGTCACGATTCATCCGAGTGTCCCCTATCCTGAATCTTTAGAAATCATGAAGCAGAGCAAAATCAGCCTCAATAGCATGCCTTTTTTCAAAAATGGGTCGCATGAACGTATCTTCACCTCGTTGGCTTGCGGATCCCTCCCCGTCACCAGCGACAACCTTTGGGTGCGCGAGAACTTTGCCAATGGTAAGGAATTGGTGATCTATCCTCCCATGGGCTGGGAATATGCCAACGACCGGATCGATTATTATCTGGCCCATGACAAGGAGCGCGAAGAGGTCATCCAGGCAGGCCGGGCCAAGGTGATGCGCGAGCACACCTGGGACAATCGCGTCGACCTCATGCTGCAGGAGCTGCCCCCTATCTTGGCCCGGATAAAAGGAGCCAGTCAAAAAGAAGGCGCACCCCAAAACCCGTAACTCCTTTGGGCGATAGAGGGCGATCCTCGTGCGACCAGGCGACTCCCGCAATGTCTAAATGGGCCCAACGCTTTCCTGGAAGCACAAAGCGTTTGAGAAATTCCGCCGCAGCGCTGCACTCCCCGAATTCTGGAATTCCGACATTCTTGACATCGGCTATCGTAGAATGGATCTGTTTGGCAAAGGCTTCGCCCATCGGCAGAGGCCACAAGGGCTCTCCAACCCGTTTTCCGGCCGCTATCAGCTGCTTAGAAAGCTGCTCATCTTCGCAAAACAGCCCGGCATATTGGTCTGCTAGAGCGGCAAAGACCTCTGGGGTCAGCGTTCCCAGATCGCAGATGATGTCGGGATTGCTGATAGTCTGAACATAGGAGAGGCAATCAGCCAGGATGAGTCTGCCCTCATAGTCGGTATCGATGACTTCAACGGTTAGTTTACGATGCGTGTCGATCACATCGCCGGGCTTTAGGCAGCATCCATCCAGAATATTCTCTGCAAGGCCTACAACGCCTATCAAGTTGACAGGGAGTTTAGCTAGTGCTGCTGCTGCCAGCACGCCGACAACAGCGGCTCCACCGGATTTGTCCCACTTCATCTCGAGGAGATGCTCCGTTTTGATGTTGATGCCTCCTGCATCAAAGCAAACCCCCTTTCCAACGAAAGCGATTGGAGCCTGCGATGGGTTTCCCTTCCACCTCAAAGTGACGAGACGCGGCTTATTGCTGCTGCTCTTTCCGACGGCCCATAAGGCATGTAGGCCCTCCCTTTGAATTTGCTTCTCATCGAGCACCTCGACCTGCAATCCCAGGGAAGCCAGTTCTAGAGCCTTCTGAGAGAAGATTTCAGGCGTCATCCGATTGGAGGGAGCTCCCGCAAGTTCACGGGCTAAGGCGACTCCGCGATAGATGGGCATCACGCTTTTGTTCAGATGCTGGATGGCTTCATCATCTTCAGTAAATAGGAGCAATTTCTTCTGCTCTATAGAGCTCTGGGCATAATTTTTCGGATTAAGGGAGCGCAGCAGATAGCCGAGTAGTATAGAACCCATTTCGGAAGAAAAACCAGAAGCGTCAAAAGCAATGGGATCGAGATTGTGGCTTTGCACAAGGGAGGCCAATTGGCCTCCAAGCTGTTCCAGACCATGAGGCTTTTCGTTCGGAGCTGTTTTCACGACGATGACATAAGGCGCATCCCATTTTCCATTGGTTGTCAGCATGCGGATTTTTTCATCAGACCCATGCAGGCTTTTCAGAAACCCTTCCAAGTTCTGATCGATTCTCTGGTAAAGATCTGAATTTGCCGCAGTAAAGAGGACGATGGCTTTCAATCCCTTTGTCTGCTTTGTTTTAACTAATTCCATACTTTTCTTCCTTTTTTATCATTTTTATAGCTATTAAACCTAAAGATGCAACCAATAAGACGCATCCGATGAAGCTGAAGCCATATCCATAATTTTGGATGGGATCTCCTTCGGAGGCCATCGCTTGGCTGATCAGCCCATTTAACACACTCGCAAGAGCATATCCCAAAGGGATTAAGCCCATGGTGATGCCTTGCAAAGAAGGCGGGGTAGTGCCCGAGAAAAAGGCATAAATCGTCGGGGCGACGAACAACTCCCCAAGGGAGATCATGACGACACCAATGAGTATATAAGCCATTGGGATCAGTTGACCCGGCGGGTTGAACAACGCCACGCAGCTAAACAGGACAAAGGCGCACCCCCCTAAACAACATCCGAGAGACAGGCGTATCATGCCCTGCCATCTTCCTTTTTGACAGAGATACGCCACGCTACTGCCTAAGCAGATAATCACAAAAGGATTGATGCTTAACAACACCGAAGTGGGTACCTCTATATGGGCAATCGATCCATCGCTAAAACGCTCGCTAAATAGAATCAAGGCAGAACCGATTTGCTCTTCGGCTGCAAAAAATAGGGCCAAAGCAACCAGGCAAATCGTTTTGATTGCGATGTCGGCCACGGTCACAAGGCCTGATCGATAGATGGTGATCAACGCATAGGCCACGGCTGCAAAGCACAAAGCGGGCATGACTGGCAAAAAGAAAGCGCTGTCCATCAACATCGCCAAATAGAGCGGTATTGACGCAGCTACAGCAACGCAGCCCAGAAGCAGAATGGAATTGCTGCTGTTCTGGGGTTTCAACCCTTTATCCTCGAGCGTATTCCTGAGCAACATCAAGGTGATATTACCCACGAACATGCCAAAAGCGGCGAGTCCAAAGCCGATATGCCATCCATACAGCTCTGCGGCCCATCCACAGATGAGCGTGGCTAAGAGTCCGCCTAAATTGATGCCCATGTAAAAGAGGGTATAACCCTTTTCACGACGCGGATCCTCTTCCCCATAAAACTGTCCCAGAAGGGTAGAAATATTGGTCGAGAAAAGGCTTGTCCCGCAGGCGATAAGCCCTAATCCCAAAAAAAAGAGGGGATTTGATTCCGACAGGAGAAGCGTCACGTGTCCCGCGGCAATGAGCCAGCCTCCAACAAAAATGGAGAGGCGCAAGCCAAACAGGCGGTCGGCTAGCCGGCCTCCAAAGATGCCCCCGATTTCAATCAAGGCGCAATAAACGGAATAGATCCCAAAGGCTTGGGCGTCGGCAAAGTGCAGTTGTTCAATCATGAACAACACGAGCAATGCCCTCATCCCATAGAAGCTGAAGCACTCCCACATCTGTGCAAAAAAGAGCAGATAGAGGGCCCTTGGCTGGGCAAAGTTCTTTCTAGTTTCAAGCGTACTGTTCATTGAATGCTGCCCTCCTCATAGCAAAATTTCCGTTCTTCATTCAGTGTTGAGCAATAGAAATGGTCTATCTCAAAAATGGGATTGGCCTTCACTTTGCACTCCAGTAGTGAGGCTAGACCACGGTAGTGTGCTAGCTCCTCCTTGGCAGCGGGGTCCTCGACTGTTTCCAAGCTGTCATTCGGATAATCACAGGCAAAGGGAGGTTCCTGCGCAGCGCAGGCAAGCAGCAGCTGGTAGGGGTTGATCCCTTTGAGTTTTTCCTTCAAGGCATAGGCTGGAAGGTTTTGTGAAATTTTTGCTTCGATGACGATTACTGGCCTTGCGGGATCCTGAGAAGGCAATGGAACAGAGACGAAACTGCCCTCTTCTCTGGACAATCGGAAGAGCACGCCATAGGAGGGTTGATTTTGTGTTAAGGAGGGTTGATTTTGCAAGACCATTTTGCGCAGCAATAGCGGCGCCCCTAGCTCCCTGAGCCTACACAAGATGGCTTTAAAGTTGTAGAAGGTACAAGAAAACTTCTTGGGAAAGTACTTTTCGGGAAACTTCACAGCATTTGTCTTAGATAGAGACAGCATCCTCAGCAATAAACATTTTTCAGCTGATGCCAGGATCTCGATTTTGTCGGCTTGCTCTCTTACAAAATCAATGGATTGTTCCGAGAACAATGCCTGAACTCTACCCACTATTTCAGAAGGATAGGGTACTTTTTTTACTAAATCACAAATCAATGAGGAATTTGTTATGTAGTTTTCCTTTTCATCTTTTGTAGTTGTTCTTGTTAACCGCAACAAACGAGCGCGCAAAAGATACGCCACAAGGGGGTTGAGGTTACTGTTTTGAGGATTTCTCCTCAATTGTTTTACTTCTTCAACGATGGCCGAGTTGGAAGCGAGGATGTAAACTGCAAATGCCCGCAGCTCGCATCCAAAGTCACCGACCTGCGCATCAAACCCTTCTAAATTAGGGTTTGGTTGTTCGAGTGCTTTATCTGTCTCTTCCAAAACTTTAATCGCTAATTGTGCGACGCGGCTTTTTTGATTCTTGTTAAGATCAGTGATTCCCGCGGGCGTTGCCGGCTGAAAAAGGGTGGGCAACGCAATCAAATTATTTGTTTGCATAAATAACTCCAAAATTAATGCGTTCGCTGTTCAAGCAACCGCACTTTTGGCGAACGATGCAATCAAGCAAGAATGCCTATAATACGGCGTTTGAAAAGCTTAAAAATGTTTAAAATTTATAAATGAAAAAGTGTTGCAGTATTTGGTTTAAAACCAAAACATCTGCATCAGAAAATAATGGGGATAATAATAAGAAGAAAGAAGGGTAGATGAACTGAAGCTGAGAAGACTACTCTTTATTGACAACGGTGTGTCAATGGGTATTTGACCTAAAGACATGTTAACACTCCAAAAAAATTGGTTTCGCCAAAAAATCTTGGCTTAACGCTATCATACTGGTTTACTTAAATTTATGCAAGCAAAGAATTGTGACGCTCGCAGCTATTAGAGGCTTCTTAGTCCTTGTCCTCTAGTCCCAGCTTCGATAAAGTCTATTTTTAGAAATGCATTGGACGCATTTGAGAGGATATAGAATGAGAAAATCTTTTTGGACTTTCTTGGGATCTCTGTTGTTTTTAATTGCAAGAGAGCAGGGCTGGTCGTTTGAAGATTCATCTTTGCTTGAAAGTGCAGCTGCTTCTACAGTTTCTACTTCTTCTTCATCTAAGGAGCCTGAAGGCGCTACCGGAACCACTGAAATGGCTGACCAGGCTTCTAGTGCTTCTAGTACTCCTAAAAAGGAAGAACCGGCGTTCGAAGATAAAGCCACAGGCGATTGGAATGGAGTGCGAAAACAGCTCCAAAAGAAAGGGATAGAAATTGGTCTTGAGGTAATCCCGGAATGGTTTCATAATTTTTTCGGAGGGATTCGCAGCGGAAGCAGAGGCGCATTGACAGTGGATCTCAATCTATCTCTAGACACTGAAAAGGCTTTCGATTGGAAGGGAGGCAAATTTTATATCGATTTCGAAGACCATGCAGGACAGAATCCTTCAAAGGTTTTGGTTGGGGACCTTCAGGTTTTCGATGTGTTTAACTATACTCCTTATTTTCAAGTGTATGAGCTTTGGTTTGAGCAAAAGTTATACAAAGAACGATTGCGTTTTAAAGTGGGCAAAGTTGACGCCAACTTGGAATATGCTGTGATTGAAAATGGCTTGCCTTTGCTCCACTCTTCCACTCAAGCTACACCAACGATCCTTTCATTTCCAACGACTCCAGACCCTGCGCTTAGCCTGAATGTATTTTTTAAACCAAATAAATTATGTTATCTCAGCTTAGGTGCATTTGATGCCAATCGGCGCGATCGATTTGGCATCTTCTATGGACACCCTGAAGATCTCATGCATACTCGCTCTGGAGCCTTTCTAATAAGCGAAGCAGGTTTTCTCTGGGAACAGGCCCCTTTTTTTAAAAGAAATGGGAATTTGAATGGGAATTTGAATGGGAATTTGAAACTAGGCGTGTGGAGACATACCGGAACATTTCATCGCCTAGAGGGCGGGCATCAAAAAGGAGCGATTGGCTATTATGTCATCTTTAATCAAACTTTGTGGAAGCCGGAAGAGCCGAAAAAAAAGAAAGAAAGCGGCAATGGCGATGATACGAATAACAAAGGGAGGGGTGTGCGTACCTTTCTCTCTTATGGGAGCTCTCAGCCAAGTGTAGACATTTTAGACCGGAACCTGACGGGAGGAATCACATGGACAGGGTTTCTTGAAACGCGTGAGGAAGACATTTTGGGATTCAGTGCAAATTATGAACACTTTAGCCCTGAAGCTAAGCTGCGATTCTCATATGAACTTGCCCTAGAATGGCTTTATCGCTTTCAAATCTACAAATGGATGTTTCTGGATTTTGACTTGCAATACATCATCCATCCAGGAGGCACCTACCGCAATGCCCTTGTTGAAACTTTGCATTTGGACATTCAATTTTAGTTAACAATTCTGATTTTTTTCTCTCACTAGGACAAACGACCAAAGGACAAACGACCAAGGGACAACGACGCAAAAGACGAAAACGACGTAAACGACAAAGGGACTGAACCCTAATGGAGTGTTATCCCATTGTCCCTTTGTCGTTTACGTCGTTTTCGTCTTTTGCGTCGTTGTCCCTTGGTCGTTTGTCCTTTGGTCGTTTGTCCTTTGTCCTAGTGAGAGATGTATATGGCTGAGGGCTATCTTGCGGACTCCATATAACGCTATCACGAAAGGACAAAAGGACATAAATCTATATTCCTTTGGTCCTTCAGTTTCTGCTTTAGCCTAAAAAAGGATGAATTCATTAATGTTCGCCAAATTTTCGCCTCTCCAAAATCGCATTTCGCGAAAAAAAATTCATTTTTGCGGCCGCGGATTCTATTCTAGACACTCAAATGACTTTTGAAATCACCTCTATTGGTCCTTGTCCTTTTGTCCATTGTCCATTGGTCGATAATGTCACTGGTGTCGATAATGTCCATTGTCCAAAAGTGTCCTTTTTGATGTGTGCTATCATAAAGAACCGTCTCTTTTATTGACTTCCCCTATTTAGGCTATTCTTTTGGGAAAAGGAGAACGACGTGAAACGCCTTTATATGAGATGGACAAGTTATGGAATGGCTCTAAATACAATACTCTTTGACATGAATAGGGGAATAGCCTTAACTTAATAGTATGAATAAAGAAATTTCTCAACTTCAGAAGTTGAGCGCAAAATATCCTGATGTCCTATTGCTTCTGCTTTTTGGATCTCGAGCTAGAGATCAAGCTGGAGAGAAGTCAGATTGGGATTTTGGTTATATAGCCAAACCGACTTTTGATGATTCTGCATTGTATACCGATTTGGTTCTTGCATTAAAAACAGATCAGCTAGACCTCGCCAATCTTTCGAGAGCTAATGGATTGCTAAGATATCGAGCGGCTCGTGATGGAAAGATCGTTTTTGCATTGCCAGGACAATACGAAAAGTTCTGGCTCCAAGCCGTTAATTTTTGGTGCGAAGTTGGATCCATCCTGCGTGCTGAATACGATTCAATTCTTAAGAGTTTATAAATGTCTTCATTAGATCAAGCAATTTTAGCAGAGCGAGCCGCTGCCGTGGAAAGGCACATAAACCGATTGAAAAGTCGTTTGCCTAAAGATTTGAAAGATTTTAAGCCAAACACGGATGCCTCTGATACTGTGATTTTACATCTTTGGCAAGCAATTCAAATTATCATTGATACTGCTTTATCAGCATGTGTTCATTTTCGCCTTGGAACACCTGTGAGTTATGCTGAGGCTTTTTTAAAATTGTCAGAAAGTGGCTATCTTGAAAAGGAGCTTGGAATCCGTTTAGTTCATGCAGCAGGATTTCGAAATCGCATCGTGCATGCCTATGAAGAGCTTGATATGCACAAGGTTTACAAAATAGCCGCAGAAGGACCTCCCGATTTAAACGCTTTTCTCGCTTCCATCAATAAACGTCTCTGAATCGACAATTAAGACGTTAGAAGATAACATTGCTCGCCGAATGGCTCAGATCAGCGCATTGCAGGTCCAACTAGAAGAGGCAAGGAAAGGAGAGCAACATGAAAGGTCTTTATTATGAGGATATTAAATCGATTTAGCTAGATAAGAAAGGCGCCCCATTAATGACTAGTGGAAGACATAATTTTAGCAAGTGTTCTCATTGTTGGATTGCGATGCTTTAATGCTGAATACATTGTAGACTTAGGCAGATCGGTTTCTCGCATGAGATTTGCTTTATTCACGGCTTCAAGATAAATTTCGATCATTTCCATTGCCCCTTGTGGATCATTGTTCAAAAGGCATTCAAAAACGGCCAGTGCAGTGCGATTCGGATCTGCTAGCTCCTTAAGTGGATTTACGCGCACGAGGCCCTCAAAGTCATCTAGTTGCAGCTCTGTTTTTTGCTTTCGCGATGAGCCCGCGCGCCTTTTTGATATCTTTATCTTGCCCATTTTTATTACCTCCTAATAAGAGGATGACGTTATCTACAGGTAAAATTACATAGTAGATTCGTCTTCCATCATTAAATTTTAATTCTGCGAGGCCATCTCCGTCTTCATCCAAATCGTCGTTTATATGACCGAAATGCCCATGATTCTCTATCTTTTCAAGCCTTTTGAGAATTTGTTGTTGCGACTTGAAGGTCTGTGTATTGAACCACTCGCTATATTCTGTGTTTTTGTAAATTCGGTATCGAGGCATGTGTAAGTCATTCTTTATTTTTATAGTACTATATATCGTACTTTTTTCGCAAGATAAACTATCTTCCCTAACTATCTTCCCTCTAAGACACAAGGCTGATTTTTCTGTGACGTCTAGCCCTTTATTTTAGGGTCGAAGCGTAGAATTTTGCTATTGGGATGACTGGAGGAATAATTGTCGCCAATCACATCCCAAGGACAACCCTTTGAGCGAAGCCATTGTAAGACTTCAAGGTGGCCTCCTTCGGCCGCATTTGCGCATGTCTTTGCCTTCAGAAAACCGCCTACGTAAGCTAAAGCCCATTGTAATAGGAGGGCATGACCTCCTTTAGCTGCAGCTAAATAGACTGCTTCACCTAAAGAACCTCGAAGATGTCCTTTTGTCTGTAGCCAAAACAGCATTTGCATATTGACTTTTTCGGTGGCAGTGAAAACCGCCTCTTCTCTAATAGGGTATCTCAAATGTTCATGAAACCATTGAGCTAAAGAAGAGAATCCGCGCTCGATGGCATTTTTTATGGGATCACGGGTTCGTTCATTTTTAAGTTTTTCGGGTTTGAGTGCGTCAAGATCACGAGTCGCTTTACAGACAAAACGCAAAGGAAGAGCGGCTTTTTGTTCCGCTAACGTTTGAGCGATTAGATTGAGTATATCACGAGGAATGAACAGAAGAGGTGAATTTGAAATGCCATGATATAAGGAAGGGAAATTGGGGTAGCCTGGATTAGGAATCCCTGGATTGGGATTGGCTGTTACTGAATTAGCATTGTTTATCATCTAATATCTCCAAAATTAAATAATATTATAAGTTTGTCGTCTCTTTTATTGACTTCGTCTTTCAAGTTGAGCATCCGTGATGATGAGCGAATGCGATGTGGAAATAGCGATCAATTTTCCTTCTTTATTTTTGGCTTCCCCTTTCAGGACGATCAAAGTTTTGGTTTGGGCAACGATCTCTGCTTTAGCAGTAATGGACTCATCTTTTTCGGTGAATGGCCGAATGAATGTCGCACTCATCTCAATCGTGACCACTGGCCGTCCGCTTGCCATGTAAGTGAGAGGACCATACACCTCATCAAAGGCTGCGCAAAGAAAGCCGCCTTGAAACACATGCATGGGATTGCTGAATTTGGGATCGAATTTGATTTCAGCGGCAAGCATTTTTCCGAAGTCCATTTCGGTGTAAATAGTCCCCAAAATTTTATTCGTGGGAGGCGGCATGTCAAGCATGACTCCAACGTGCGAAAACTTCTCAGCCATTTCCCGCATCCCTTTCATCACCTGTTCATGCACTGTCATCATTCCTCCAAAAGTGAAATTCTTGCGTAAAAATTGACCAATCCTTAATAAGACCAGAGAATGGAAAGTACCTATCTGATCATTGGCCTCATGGCCATAGCCATCCTATTAGTCGGGGCTGCGCAAAAGCTGCACATATCCTACCCAATTGCTCTTGTATTGGGCGGAGCTATCTTAGGCTTTATTCCCGGTTTAACTTTCGCTGCTTTCGACCCCAATATCATGCTGGTCATTGTATTGCCACCCATTTTGCATTATGGCTCCTTTTGGCTCTCATTTGCCGAAATGAAGCGCTATTGGAGGGATATTTTCTCTTTGGCTTTCGGCTTAGTCGTTGCTTCGACCGCAAGTGTTGCCCTGCTATTTAAATGGCTGTTCCCCGAATACTCGTGGGCTCTCGCTGTGGCCTTTGGTGCCCTTGTCTCGCCTCCCGATGCGATTGCAGCGACGACAATTCTCAAGCGTTTTGCCATCAGCCCCCGCTTGTTGACGATCTTTGAAGGGGAGAGCTTGGTCAATGATGCTTTTGCCCTAGTGCTTTATCGTCTTGCTGTGATAGCCATCATCTCAGGTACATTTTCGTGGGCTGAAGGGAGCATTGAATTCATCAAGACTGTGATCGGAGGGGTATCGGTGGGCATTTTCATGGGTTTGACTATCCAGAGATTGTCTAGCTTAGTGCTAACACCTGTGGTAGGCGTCCTGTTTTCATTCATCATTCCCTATTTGACGTATATCCTGGCCGACTCGCTGGGGGTTTCCGGCGTTCTCGCCGTCGTGGTCAACGGTTTGTTTTCCTCTTATTGGGTCGTCAAGAATCAAGCAGGTTTAAGGCGCATTCTAGGGGCAACTAGTTGGGATATATTCATCATCTTGCTCAACTGCTTTGTCTTCATGATCATTGGCCTCCAGATCAGCACGTTAGCCGAGCAAATGTCATGGCACCACTTGGCCATCTATTTTGCCTATGGGTTATTGTTTACGGGAGTGCTCATTGCTGTCAGGATGATCTGGGTCTTTACCAAACATGCCATTCCCTATTTCTCCTTACAATTCAATCCTAAACTCTTGAACTACTGCAGCAAAATCTGGCGCGAAGATGCCATTTTGGGGTGGTCAGGCATGCGCGGAATCATTTCGCTGATTGCAGTTCTTGCCCTGCCCTTTGCAACACCGGGAAGGGATATCGTCATCTATCTGACCTTCGTGATCATTTTGCTCACTCTAATCATTCCAGGATTCACTCTTGCCCCATTGATGCGTGTGCTCAATATCCATTACCTTCCCGATTCAAAATTGATCGAAGACCATCGCCATCGCCTTTTGAAGCTGGCTGAAGAGGAGATTGCTACTTTCATGGAATTAAGCGAGGAAGAGCGTCAATTTCTTTTGCATTACTTTAAAACCCGCCACCGGATTCTGGAAAGCGCCATTTCAGAAGAAGAGGAGATGCAAAAACTCGATATAGCGCGTAAAAAGGTCTTGCAGGCTCAGCGCCGTTATCTTCTTAAAATGTGGAAAGATAAGGAAATCGATGACAAATTGCTAAAAATCCTCGAGCTAGAACTCGATTTAGAGGAAACTTTCTCCATTCGGGCTGCTATAACTTAGAACTTGCTTTTAATTCTCAAAATCTTTATGTTATCTTTTCAAAATGAAAATTTTGAGGGATACCCTGGGCGAGTTAGAAGCTTTAGTCTTTTTAGCGAGTATTCCCCGTGTCGGATCGGTCAAAGTCCGACAGCTCGTTCAGTTTTATGGATCTGCAAGGGATACTCTCAGGGCATCGGCTAAAGAGATAGAGAAACTGCCGGGTTTCGGCAGGCAAATGGCGCATTATTGGGAAGCCTGGAAAAGGGATGGCTCGTGGAAGCAAAATTTCGATTTGGCCCTCAGGCTGGGAGTAGAGATCATTCCTTATACGAGCCAGATGTATCCCAAGCTCCTATTGGAATTGCCTGATCATCCGATCGTTTTATATGTGAAGGGTGATCTCTCACAAACGTCCCGCAGCCTGGCCATCGTGGGCACCCGACAGGCCACGATTTATGGGTTGGAGGTCGCTGAGAAAATGGCTAGCGACTTGGCGGGGATGGGCTTTACTATTGTGAGCGGTTTAGCGCGGGGCATCGATACAGCGGCGCATCGGGGAGCTCTGCAGCAGGGAAAGACAATAGCGGTGATCGGTTCCGGGTTAGCCGATATCTATCCCGCTGAAAACCGCGCATTAGCCCAAACGATCGCGGAAAAAGGGGCATTAGTGAGCGAATTTCCTATGGCGACGCCCCCGGATAGGCAAAATTTCCCCCAAAGGAATAGAATAGTAAGTGGGATGACGCTTGGAACGCTGTTAATTGAGGGCCCCTTAAAAAGCGGGTCGATGCTGACGATGGAAAGAGCCCTATCGCAGAAGCGAAGGATGTTCGCCGTTCCAGGGCGGGTCGACCAGCCCAACTACAAGGGAAATCATGCCTTGATTAAAGCAGGGTGTGCAGTTTTAGTGGAAAGTGCTGAGGATGTGGCAGATGCGTTTAATGACCTCTTTGGGTGCATGAGACCTTCTCCCATCGTCCCGCAGGTTCCACAGTTGGAAAAGGAGGAAGTGGAGTTGCTGAACCAGATGCCAGACTGCGAAGTGAGTCTCGAAGAGTTGGTGGCGGCGACAAAACTTCCTGTAATGAAAATAAATATTTTGTTAATGGGTTTATTATTGAAGAAAGCCGTGAAAGAATTTCCCGGCAAGGTTTTTAAAAAGGCAGTCGTATGTCAAAAAAATTGATCATCGTGGAGTCTCCCACGAAAATCAAAACGCTCAAAAAATTTCTTGGAGGAGATTTTACATTTGAATCTTCGCTTGGCCACATCCGCGATCTGCCAGAAAAAGAGTTCGGCATCGATATCGATCACGATTTCGAACCGAAATATACGGTGATGCCTGACAAACAGCAGGTGATTAACCGGCTGAAAAAAGCGGCTAAGGAAGCTAAAACGGTGTATCTCTCGCCCGACCCCGATCGCGAGGGAGAAGCCATAGCCTGGCACATCATGCAAATCCTTCCTTCCGATACGGATGTCAAGAGGGTCTCGTTCAATTCGATCACGAAAGATGCTGTGGTCAAAGCGTTGAATGCTCCGCGCGATATCGACATGGCGCTGGTCAATGCGCAGCAGGCAAGGCGCCTTCTCGACCGCATCGTCGGCTATAAAATTTCCCCTATTCTCAATCGCCGCATCCAAAGGGGAAAAGATGGGTTTGTCTCGGCCGGCAGAGTGCAATCCGTCGCCTTGAAGCTGATCGTCGACCGCGAAAAGGAGATCATGGCTTTTGTTGCTGTGGAATACTGGAATTTGGGTGCCCTATTGAAAACCGCAGAAGAGGAGAAGAATTTCCGGGCCAATCTTTATTCCGTCGATGGCAAACGCTTCGAAAAAGAAGCCATCGAGGGCAAGAATGTCTTATTGATTCCGAACAAGGAGACGGCAGACCAGATATTGGCCAGAATGAAAAATGGCCCTTACGTCGTTCAGTCGGTAGAGAGGAAAGAGAAGAAGCGCAATCCGGTTCCTCCATTTATTACATCGACTTTACAGCAAGAAGCCAGCCGCCATTATGGCTTTTCCTCGGCTAAAACGATGCATGTCGCCCAATCCTTATATGAAGGGATTGAGTTGGGCAATGAGGGAGCTGAAGGATTGATCACCTATATGCGTACGGACTCCGTGCGCGTGGCCCCTGAGGCGATTGAAGAGGCGCGCCAGTATGTCCTCAGGACATATGGCCAGGATTATTTGCCCCCGCAGCCAAAGATCTATTCCACCCAAAAGAGCGCCCAAGATGCCCATGAAGCGATCCGCCCATCCAACTTGCAGTTTCACCCTGAAGCTATCCAGAAATACCTGACGCGCGAACAATTTCTGTTGTATCAGCTGATTTGGAGGCGTTTTGTTTCCTCGCAGATGATGCCTGCAGTTTATGATACCGTTTCGGCGGATATCGCTGCCGATGATGGCATCCTTTTAAGGGCTACTGGATCGGTCATGAAGTTCCAAGGGTTTCTGGCTGCCTATGAAGAGAAGAGCGATGATGAGGACAAGGATGAAGAGGGCCGCATGCTTCCCAACCTTTCGGAAGGGCAAGACTTAAAGCTTATCGAGCTGCTTTCCGAACAGGCATTCACGCGTCCGCCTCCCCGTTATACCGAGGCTTCCCTCGTCAAGGAGCTGGAAAAATCGGGCATTGGACGTCCGTCGACGTATGCCACCATCATGAACAAGATCCAGAGCCGCGATTACACCATTAAGGAAAGCGGCCGGCTGAAGCCTACCGAGCTCGGTTTTGTCATTGCACAGATGTTGGAAACGAGCTTTCAGCGCATCATGGACGTCGGTTTTACTGCCAGCATGGAAGACGACCTGGAGCTCGTAGCGGAGAACCGCAAAGAGTGGAAGGCGCTGATTCGCGACTTCTGGTCGCAGTTTTTGCCGACGCTGGAAACAGCTGAAAAAGAAGCCTTTGTCCCGAAAGTGATGACCGATATAGACTGCCCGCGCTGCGGCCACAAGCTGCAAAAAGTCTGGTTTAAGTCCAAATACTTCTATGGCTGCTCGCAATATCCGGAATGCACCTTCTCGGCTCCGGCGGAAGAGATCGCCTTCAATAAGGAAGACTATGCCGCTGATTTTGACTGGGAGCAAAAGTGTCCCTTATGTTCAAGCCCGATGAAAGTGCGCCATGGCCGTTTTGGAGCCTTCCTCGGCTGTACCAATTATCCCAATTGCAAAGGCATCATCAATATCCCCAAAAAGGGGGAGGCCGTCATACCAGCCGGAGATATGCCCGAATGCCCTGCTATCGATTGTCCAGGACACATGTTGGCGCGGAAATCGCGCTATGGAAAGACTTTTTATTCCTGCTCCACATTTCCAGATTGCGACGTCATCGTCAATGATTTGTCGCAGCTCCAAAGCAAATATCCGGAACATCCCCGCACTCCCTATGTCAAGAAGGAAAAGAAAGGCGCTAGAGGAGCTAAAGGTGCTAAAGGTAAAGGGAAAGAGCCAACCCCAGCTAAAACGGAAAAGAAAGCCTCCGCAAAGCCGAAGAGAACGCGTACCATGCCTGCAAAAAAGCTCTCGCCTGAATTGGCTGCTGTGGTCGGTGTCGAAGAACTGCCTCGCGCTGAAGTCCTCAAGAAGCTCTGGGACTATATCCGTGCCCACAATCTGCAGGACTCCAACAACAAGCGGCTGATTAAACCCGATGCCCTGCTCGCAAAAGTGTTTGGAACGACAGAGCCAGTCGATATGTTCAAGCTCGCTGGCATCATAGGCTCCCACCTGAAATAAGCTATTCCTGTTGCATCTCAATGGCCGGATAAACAGGAATAGCCATCAAGGATAAGAAAGAAGGAACAGGAGATGCAGGATCGCACAAGCGGTATCAAGGATATACAATTTACAGGATATGCAGGATCGCACGCGGCAGGATATACAGGATTACGGGCTCTTAGCCACAACAGATCAGTTGTGGTTAAGAGCCCGTAATCCTGTATATCCTGCCGCGTGCGATCCTGCATATCCTGTAAATTGTATATCCTTGATGCCGCTTGTTGCGATCCCGCTTGCGATCCTGCATATCCTGTAAATTGTTTATCCTTGATGCCGCTTGTTGCGATCCCGCTTGCGATCCTGCATATCCTGTAAATTGTTTATCCTTGATGACGCTTGTTGCGATCCCGCGTTTGATCCAACGGGAATCGTTCAATGCAATATCAGCAATAAAAAAGGACGGTTACCTTGCGATAACCGTCCTGAGATTGTTTTTTCTTTCTGTTTGTTAGAAAGAAACAGTGATTCTTCCACGTATTGTCACAACTTCATCAGCTGTGTTTTTCGGAGAAGAATTCCACGTCCGCGTTTTATCGATCAGGTTGAGTTGTGGATTAAAACCCTCTTCCATTAAGTCGAGGCTTTGTTCCTCTTCAACCAACGCGAGTGAGCTTTGTTTCGGACTCACGTGTATTCTCCATATCTGCCCTTTATTTATGGGGGCAGCTGTAAGAAAACGTCGAAATCCCAGAGACCGATGTGATCCATTTTTAAAAATTCACATCCCGCAAACTCAAGAGTTTGCACCTAGGAGATCTCTGTTCTCTTTCTAATTCTTCAATTCCCGCACACTTCTGAACACAAATGGGATGCATAGAAGGAACGGGCTTTATTTCAATTGGTTTCCAAAAATCCCAAAGATCGTGGCTTCGAGCTATCTATAGCAGTTTCACCTCCTTATGTGCTCCTGGTGTTCCACTGTTTTCGGGTGCTTAACATCCACACATCCATTTATTATGTGCGGTTTTCGTTTCTGATCAATATCACCATTACAAAAAAGATTCAAATCTTTTCTTTGGCTTCAATATAATTTAACAAAGTCACTCTTCCAAACGTAAAGAGTTGATTGACAGTTTGGAAAGCGGGAGATTCAGCAGACTGCTTCCATTGCTGCCAAGTTTTTAATTCATCCTGTGCAAGGCCCAGTTGTTGCTGCAGGCTCGCAATACGCAACAGATTGAGTGCGAATAAGATACTATTTTCCTCTTGGGAGAGCTTCTCTTTCAAAGCCAAGGCGCGTTGCAGAGCTTCGGGATAGTGATTTTGTGCAATCAACAGCGTGGTTTCCGCATAATCTGTAAATAAAGGGGCATTTTCCTGCTTTGTTCTTTCGAGGGCGCCTTTTTCGAGTTTATCGGCACTATCTATCTTATTGCGCATTAACAACGTTTGAGCCAGCAGGCCATCATATTTGGGATGCAATTCCGGATGCCGCTCAAGAAGCGACAACAAATTTTGGAGGGCATTATCTTGTGTTTCGGTTGTTGAAGGCGCAGGTTCTTTTTGGAAAATGGCAAAATCATTTTGAGCCTTCAAAAATTCGACTTCAGATTTCGCTGTTTTTCCCCAAATAAAGCGATAGCCGATGACCAATAAGAGGAGCAGGCCCATTAATAGATAGAGAAGTGTCTTCCCATTTTGGACGAACCAGTGGATGATGGGATTCTCATCAAGGGAGGGGTGCAAGTCTGCCATGGGCAGGGCGTTGTGAGGATGAGTATTTTTTTTCATAGTGATGTGTGAATTTTGGTTTACGTTTAGTAAAACTAGATCTAAATTATAGAGACGGACTGATTGTTGTAAAGATGAAAACGATGAGAGCCTTCCCTGTTTCTTCAAGCCCCGTCTCTGTGTCCTCTGTGATCTCTGTGGTAAAAAATAATTAACAACCACAGAGATCACAGAGGACACAGAGACGGGGCTTGAAGAAACAGGGAAGGGCCAATGGAAAAGATATGGACACTCTTGCTACTACCGATGAAATGCGTCTTGTCGACCTGGATAAAATTTCTGTGAATCCTTTTCAGCCGAGGCGCCATTTTTCCCAGGGGGAGTTGGAAGAATTGGCAGCATCGATCAAAACAGTCGGGTTGATTCACCCTCCGGCTGTGCGCTATATCAATGAAACCGCAACTTATGAGATTGTTTCGGGTGAAAGGCGCTTTAGGGCGTGCCAACTTGCTGGGTTGACCTCCATACCCGTCGTGATTCGCACTAGCAGCGATGCCTTATCGGCGCAAGCTGCCCTCATCGAGAATATTCAGAGGGTCGATCTCAATCCTATCGAAATCGCCAAAGCGTTGCGCAGTTTGGTTGATCAGTTCGGCTACAACCAAGATGAGCTGGCATCGCGCATCGGCAAGAAGCGGTCGACGATAGCCAATTATATCCGGCTGCTTTCCTTGCCAAAAAATATCCAGGATAGCGTCACAACAGAGATGATCACCATGGGGCATGCGAAAGCGGTTCTCTCCTTGCAGGGCTTCGAAAAGCAAAATCTGCTGCATGAAATGATCCTGCGCGATGACTTGACCGTACGGGAAGCTGAAGAAGCGGCTCTGCGCATTGCTGAAAAATCCAAAAGGAAAACCCCCATTTATGCCGCCCGGGATTTCTATTTGGACCAGCTTGCGGAAAAGATCCAGCAGAAATTGGGGACTAAGGTCACCATCCAAGGAAAAGGGCGCCGGGGCCGCATCAGCATCGACTATTATAATTTGGATGACTTAGATAGGCTGCTTGGTATATTAGGAATCGAAACTTAGGAGTTATATGCAAGCCAACCACTGCTGCCATGAGAATCACATGCGTCATGGGGAAGACGACGACACCCTGGGAAGAGATCTGGCTATTTCTGCCCTTTTGACCGCTCCGCTGATCCTGCAGATGACAGGTCTCTATCACCTGTCCGCATGGGTTCAGCTTTTGTTTGCGACTATCGTGCAGTTTTTAGGGGGATGGAGGTTTTATCGCGCCTCCTATTTTTCTGCATTGAAGGGAAGGGCAAGCATGGATCTCCTGATCGCCTTGGGAACGACTGCGGCCTATGCTTTCAGCCTATGTGTCCTGCTATTCAGGCTGCCTGAATCCCTCTATTTTGAGAGCAGTGCGACGATCATTACTTTGGTGCTTTTGGGACGCTGGCTCGAGTCTAAAAGCAAAAGAAAAGCCTCCGAGGCAATTCAAAAGCTTTTCGAGCTTCAGCCCAAGATAGCAAAAGTGAAGCGGAATGGAAACTTTGAAGAGGTTCCGATCAGCGAGATGCATGTCGGAGACGAATTTTTGGTGCGGCCCGGAGAAAATATCCCTGTCGACGGCACCGTCCTCGAAGGGCAGACGACCGTCAACGAGGCGATGTTGACAGGGGAGAGCCTTCCCTTAGTCAAGGAGGTGGGTTCCAAAATCTTTGCCGGCACTGGAAATCAGAATGGTTCGATAATAGCAAAGGCCATCCAGGTTGGCAAAGATACGGCTCTAGCCCGCATTATCGGGCTTGTCGAGCAGGCCCAGAATTCCAAAGCCCCCATCCAACGTTTAGCTGATGTCGTTTCGGAATACTTTGTGCCCGCTGTCGTCTTGATCAGCCTGTTGACCTTTTTGGCCTGGTGGATGGCCTCAGGAGAGATCAGCAAGGCATTGATTTGCGCCGTTTCCGTTCTGGTCATTGCCTGCCCTTGCGCTTTAGGTTTGGCCACCCCGACCGTCATCGCTGTGGCTAGCGGATTGGGAGCGAAGTATGGAATCCTCTTTAAAGAGGCGGGAGCCATCGAGCAGGCAGAAAAAATTGAGACGTTGATCATCGATAAAACCGGCACCCTGACGGAGGGAAATCCCTCTGTCGCGGGGGTGTATCCCATGAGCCATACCTCTGAAAGCGATCTCCTCACCATTGCCCTGTCTCTGGAAAGCCGCTCCCAGCATCCCTTGGCTGAAGCCATCGTCTCCTATGCCCAAGACCGAAACCTCTCTATCGCCGGGGTTCATCAGTTTAATTCGATACCGGGAAAAGGAGTCAGCGGAGATATCGACGGTAAAACATACTCTGCTGGATCTGTGAGATATGCCAGAGAGCAGGGCATTTTGCTTCCGGATGATCAAATCAATGAGTTGGAGAGCAAAGGGGAGACGATCATTGCCGTTTGGGAGCGGGAAAAGGTATTGGGAGTGATCGGCATTGCGGACCGCCTTCGAAAGAATAGTAGAAGGGCTATCGGCCAAGCCAATCAAATGGGGATTCATACCGTGATGCTGACGGGAGACCGCCCCCAAACAGCCCAGGCAATATCCCATCAAGCGGGCATACAAGAATCTTATGCCGAGGTGTTGCCAGAGCAAAAAGCCCAGAAAGTGCGGGAGCTAAAAAACCGCGGGCAGGTGGTAGGCATGGTCGGAGATGGCATCAACGATGCCCCAGCATTGGCCTCAGCTTCTGTGGGATTTGCCATTGGAGCAGGAAGCGATGTCGCGATCGAGGCTTCGGATATCACCCTGATGAAGAATGATTTGCTAGGCGTCATCGACGCCATCGATCTATCGAAAGCTACGATGAATAAGGCCAAGCAGAATCTCTTCTTTGCCTTCATCTATAACATCCTTGGAATCCCGATCGCCGCTCTAGGGTTTTTGAATCCCATCGTTGCAGCAGCAGCGATGGCTTTAAGTTCCTTGTCGGTGGTGTCCAATGCACTGCTTCTGAGGTTCTGGAGATCTAAAAACTAGATATGTCAACAGAGTTTTCCATCAACAGCCTGGCTTTTCTCGTGGCGCTCCTCATTGCCGGATTGGCGCTTCTCTTATGGCTGTGGAAACGCTCCCTCCCCAAGCCCTATGTCAGCTATTCCAATCTGCAAGACTTAAAAGTCGATACGCCGAATTGGCGCATTGCCTTGGCTCCTTTGCCCTCCTATTTGCTTTATGCCTCCTTAGCGGCATTTTTGCTGGCTTTCATCGATCCGCACCTTTCCATACCTCGGAAATTGAGTGAAGAAGATAAGCCAAAGATCTCCCCCACTGAAGGCATCGCCATCTATCTGGTTCTGGACCAGTCGGGTTCCATGACAGACAAAATCTATGCAACGGACTCCGAAGGCAATACCCAGCGCATTTCAAAAATCGATTTGGTTAAAACGATGAGCGGCGAATTTGTCAAGCAAAGGCCCAATGACCTCATCGGACTCATCTTCTTTGCCAGGGTGCCTCAGATTATCGATCCTCTCACTTTAGACCACAGCGTGATTCTCAAGGATCTTTCCCATTTTAACGTGATCCAGGAGGAAACGTACGATGCCACGGGAATTGGATATGCCATCTATAAAACGGCAAACCTGATCTCCGCCACCCGCCATTATGCGGCCGATCTGATCAAAGCCGGAAAGCCTGCTTACGACATCAAGAGCGCCATTATCGTATTGCTCACCGATGGATTTCAGCAGCCTAGCCCCCTTGATGCGGGGAACCGCCTAAGGCTGATGGGTCTAGACGAGGCCGCCCAATTTGCGAAACAAGAGGGTGTTAAAGTCTATCTAGTCAATGTGGACCCTTCGATGTCGACCGATGAATTTGCCCCCATGCGCCATCAGATGGAGCGGATTACTGCCCTCACCGGCGGAAAGTATTACCTGATCGATAGCGTCAATTCGCTTTCTAATATCTTTGCCGATATCGATCAGCTCGAGAAGAGCGAGCTTCCGCCAGATGCCCTGCAGGGCATCCCAAAAGATGAACTGCCCCAGTTCTATCAACGCCTGACTTTTTCACCCTATCTCATCAGCCTGGGTGTCCTCTGCCTCCTGCTTTCTATCCTCCTCCATACCCTCGTCTTAAGGAGGATTCCGTGATCCCCATCGACCTCACCTATGACTTTCCTCAAGCGGCCTACTTGTTATTTTTGCTTCCGCTGCTTCTATGGCTATTTTGGAGGCTATCGTTTCACCGCAAAGAAGCCCTGTTAAAATATTCAGAGCAAAATACACTGCAGAAGTTGCTCTACCCAAGGTCAACCATTGCCTATTGGCTGCGTTCCCTTTCCCTATGCGCCGCTTTTGTTTTTGCTGTCCTTGCCCTGATGCAGCCCAAAGGCAATGCGCGATACCCCTCAAACGCTCCAGAGGCCGCAAAAACGCCCGTAGAAAACCTCGCCTTGCAAAGGAAAAGGCACGATATTTTCTTTCTCGTCGACGCTTCAGCTTCCATGGGCATTCAGGATGTCCCTTCGGGCAAGAGCCGCCTGGACTATGCCAAAGATATCGCCGATGAGATCGCAAGCCGTCTGACCGGAGAAAACGCTGCCCTATACGCCTTTACATCGGTGCTCAGCAGAATGTCGCCCCTCACAATGGATTACCTTTTCGTCAGGCTAATGCTCAAGCAGATTCAAATTAACGAAGGAGGAATTCCCGGAACAGATATTGCCGGAGCCTTAGCTAAAGTGCGGGATGAAAACTTTAAAGTGCCCTCCAACCACCTGAAGACTGTGATCCTGCTCAGCGACGGAGGCGACACCGCGATCGAAGCCTTGCAAGGCGCCGACAGGGATAAGGCTGTTGAAGCGGTCATGAATTTATTCAATAACAGCGAAGCCCTCCACCTGCGCGTTTATACGATCGGGATAGGTTCCAGGACCGGCAGCCAGGTTCCAGGTGTCGCCTTTGAAGGCAAGCCGGTCACTTCGGCCCTCGACGCTTATCTTTTGCAACGCCTGTGCCAAAGAGGCCGCGGCGAATATATAGAAGCAAATACGGCTTCCGTCGTCGACATTGCCAACCAGATCATGTCTAGCATGTCCCAGGACAATCCCTTTGTCGAAGAAACAGCATCGAAGCGGCCGCTGACTTTGGAGACGCAGTATAAGGTTTATACCTACTACTTCGCCATTCCTTTGGGCTTCTCCTTGGCGTTTCTGCTATTGGGACTCTTTCTCCCTCAAACGCTCTCGTGGGTCAAAAACTGGAAAAGAGCCCTCCCCATTTTTCTCGCCATCAGCAGCCAGGCATCAGGCGACCTTCCTCCCTATGCGAATCAGCAAATGAATCAGGCCTCGCGCTTTGTAGAGGCAAACGCCTATCCCCAAGCCCTGGAAACTTATCAGGGTTTGCTTGAGTTTCCCCTGGACCCCTTTGAAAAGGCTGTCATTTCCTATGACATCGGCAACGTTTATTTAGAAAAAGGGGATTGGGATCGCGCCGTCAGCCAATATCAAAAAATCCTGGAGAATAAAAGCTTCCCACCGCTGATCGCAAGACCCCTCTATACCAATCTTGCGATAGCGCAATACCAGCGGGCTAAGTCCCTGATAGAGCAAATGGAAAAATCTGCCTCGCCCGCAGATGTCTTTAAACAGTCTCGATTCCTTTTCGTGGATGCCCTCGATGGTCTGCAACAAGCCTATCAGGCTGATTGCGCTCTAGAGAAAGAAGAGGGCAGGGCCGATTGTCCTTCACCCCTAGACCTCGATGAATTGAGAGAGGCAATCAAAAGGGAATTCGCCGACTTGCTGCAAAAGGGGCGCGAGGAGCTGGTCAAGCTGGTAACCTTGTCGGAAGGGATTCCCTTTCTCTTCTCCGCGATAGACTCTTTGGCTAATAATGTCGCCTTCTTAGATGAAGTCCCTGATGACATGAAAAATAGCTATCAGAAATATTTCGTTGCGGAAGCGGACTCTTGGATCCCTTTGTGGATGGCTTTAAAGGAAAAGTATCCCCACCCTCAAAATCAAAATCCAAAGGAAGAAAAGCAGTTTTCGACTTATGAGGAAGCGCGCAAGCTCTATCAGCTGGCGATTAGAGATCTGGAAAAGGGAAGAAATGAGCAGAGTCAACAAGCCTTAAAAGAGGCGAAGCAAAAGCTGAAAGACTTCACCCATCTTTTATGGGGGGCGGATACCTTGCATCAACTCTTCTCTGTTTTGTTGTCGGACTATGAGATGGTCCTTTTGCATGAAATCCTGCAAGAGCCAGAAATAGCGGGGTTAAAACAGGAGCAGGAACAGTTATTTGAATTTGCCTCGGACAAGCTCCCTCTAACCGATCCTTTTGTGAAACAGAAAATAGATGAAATCCGTGCGGATCTGGACGCCAGCCTGGATCAAATCACAAAAGGAATTCCCTGGTCTCCCCGCCTCTATATATTAAAAGGAATGCAAGCCCTGAAGAGGCTCTTATGGCATATCGAAAAATCGGAAGAGGCGGCATCCACCTTGCAAAGAGCGATTGAAGAAGAAGAGTATGCCCTCAATCTCAATCGACTCTGGCTTGTGAGCGGAGGCACCGCTATAAAAAAAGCCGCTTTTGCGGATCTCTTGAAACAAGCGGAACGGGATGCCTTAACGCAAGCCAATCCTTTCCTTGAGGAGGTTAAAAAGCAGCAAATCAAAGAATTCGAAAGTGTTCTCAAGCCTCAACAACCGGATTTGCGATGCCAGTGCACTCCATGGGACGAGGTCCTTCCCCTATTTCATGAGGGATATCAAGGCGCTCAGAATGCAGCCCTTCTTTTGGCGAATCCCTCCAAAGGCTCTAGAAAAGCCATGGCGCTCCAAGAAGTGAGCATCAAGAAATGGAAAGAGGCCCTAAAGAAAATGAAGGAGCCGAAAAAGCCCAGAAAAGAAAAAGCGCCTCAAAAGCAAGAAGTTCAGAAAGAAGCCAATCAGCCTCCGCCTATTCCCATGCAACAAAACTTGCAGCTGCTTCAAGAAATGGAAAGCGAGGACACATTTGCTCGCCCTAAACCACAAATAACCCAACAAGTGTTACGACCATGGTAAATCTTATTGTAGTCTTCCTATTCTGCCTCTTCTTTCAGCCTCTTGGCGCGGATGAGAATGTCCAAGTTTCGGCAAACGTCAATGAGTACCAAACCCTTGCGCCAAATCTCCCTTTCAAGGTTACCGTCATGGTGACCCATAACGCCAAAGACGCTGTGGACGAAAAGAGCTTTAAGCTGGACGCTAAACCTTTGGTTGTGGAAAAAGTCCAAGATCAATTGATTGGCACAGGCGAAGTAATTTCAATTTATCAGTTTCAAATGGCAGGAACGACACAGGGCCTGCACTTGCTGCCCATCGTTAGTGTCAAGGTAGGAAAAAATACCTATCAATCCATACAGACCACCTATGTGGTCAACGCAAATGCGCCGGCTCAGCCCGCGCTCCCAGCTGCAGCGCCGCCGCCTCCCTCTCCAACTCCCACCCCTGCACCTGCTCAACCCGCAGGACAACCTGCCCAACCGGCCGCTGTTCAGCTTGCGAATGCCCCTACATTGGCTTTAGAGCAAGCCATTGAAGGGCCGCAGCCCCTCTACCCAGGTTCTCGAGCCCGCTTCATCTACCGCTATGTGTTCAGCGGAGAAATTCAAACGACCAAAGAGGTGCTTCCCCTTCTAGATGCAGAGGGATTCCTCAAGGTGGGAAAAGCGGAACAGACGGAATATAACCGCGGCGATAAAAGCATCTACGAGGTATCCCAAATCGTTCAGGCTATCAAACCGGGCGACTATAAATTTGGCCCCGCTATAGTGGAGGCCAAAGCGAAGATCCCGACTAACCTCTATGGAGGCTACCAATATGCGAGTAATACTCTCCATGCGGAGACGCCGCCGATCGCCGTATCAGTCCAACCCTTTCCTACGCAGAGTAAACCCGCCTCTTTTACCGGAGCTGTTGGAAAGTATGATTTCCAAGTCAAACTGCTCTCCCCACAAGAGGTCATCATTGGGGATAAGATCAAACTCGAAGTCGACATCACAGGGCAAGATAGCAGCGTGATGGAAAATATCCAACTGCCCGATTTATGCTGTCAACCTGGTATGAGCGGCCTTTTTCTGCTGAGCGATTTGCCTCCTGTCGGTACCGTATCGGGCAATACGAAGCGCTTTGAAGTCGAGATGCGCCCCCTATCGACAGCTGCCAAGGAGATTCCAAGCCTCGAGTTCTCCTACTTCGATCCGGTTGCAGGGAAAGTACCAAACCGTTCACAGCAAACCCATTCCGATTCAGGTTAGGCAGGTGGGTACAGCTCCTTCAGAAGAACAACAGCAGCTTTCGGCTCCCTCACAAGAGAAAGCGACACCCATCTCCAATAAGCCGCAAGCCATTGAAATTGGAAGCAATGCCGTCCTAGACACGGGCGACCTGCAGAACAAACCCTTCGGAACATGGGCCGTCCTTTGGATCATCCCTATCGGTATCGGTTTGCTATTCCTTCAGATGAAGCTGCATCAGTATATCGTGCGAAAACGCAGCGAAGTGCATCCCAAGAAAAGTAGCGAATATTTTGCCGAAGCCAAAAAGGCAAAAGCGGGTTCCCCCGAATTTTATCAGCTGATCAACAAAGCCTTTTTAGTGCGGCTTAGTGGAGCGGGGAGATATTCCTACAGACGACATAGCCCTGGACGACCTGCCCGAAGAGGGATTAGCTGGAGAGGTTGCCGCATTTTTGCGAGAGAGCGAAGCAGAGCGTTTTACCGGAAAAACCATTACCCTTGATATGGAGCGCGCAAATGCACTATTTAACAAACTTTAAATCGATTATTTTCATTGCTATCCTCCTTTGTTTGACCGCTGCTGTCTTTTATTTTTTTCCGCGGTCTAATGCTACGCAAACTCAACTGGAAGAGGCATACAACAGCTACATCAAGGGAGAACAGGCGAAAACGGTCGCCGTACGCAAGGATGCGTTTAATAAAGCCCTGAGCCTCTACTCAGAGCTTGAATCGCAGTATGCGCCTCATTATGGCAATGGAAAGCTCTTCTACAACATAGGCAATACCTATTTCCAGCTCGAGCAATATCCTCAAGCTATTTACTATTATTACAATGCCCTTGCCCTCATGCCCACCAACGAGACAGTGAAACAAGATATTTCTGTAGCCTCAGCAAAATTGGATCTACCGCCTCCTCCGCCAGATTCTATTTTTAAGAAGGTCTTCTTCTTTTATAGCTACCTCTCCCTGCCCGATAGGCTTAGGGCCTTTTTTTTCTGCGCCATCGCAGCGCTGCTGTTTTTTTCAGCGGCGATTTGGGTGCCTTCCCGCTTTTGGAAGGCGTTGGGAACTCTCTTTGCCATTCTCAGCGTGCTTTTCCTCGCCACTGTATTCTATTCGCGCTACTGGTCTCCGATTGAAGCGATTGCAGTCAAATCCACACTCCTCTACCGCGATGCAGGAACCGAATATGCCCATGTCAAAGAACAACCCCTGCTCTGCCGGCTCCAAAGTCACCGTCCTCGGCATCCTGAAGGATGGAAACTGGTTGAAAATCTCAACGCCCGATGGTACACTGGGCTATGTGCCTCAGGAGTCCCTGCGGCTTTTGTCAAATTAGGTGGTCAATGAACATACAGACATTCAAAACAGACGCGGTCACGACGAGCGATGCCTTGCCGGCTCTCATCGACAAATATGTCCCTGCCCTTTCTGAGCGCTCGATCTTTGTCGTGACATCCAAGATCGTCAGCATATGCGAAGGGAGTGTAATCCCTAAAGATCAGGTGCCCTCTAAACTGGCGCTCATTAAGAAATCGGCCGATGCCTATTTAGACATGGACAAGAGCTATAGTCCTCCTCATGCCATTCAATTGACGCTCAAGAACAAAATCCTCATCCCCTCAGCCGGAATCGACGAATCGAACGGCAATGGCCTCTATATCCTCTACCCGAAGGACGTGCAAAAATCAGCGGTTGAAATCTGGAATCATATCCGCAAACGGGACAATCTCAGTGAGGTGGGGGTGCTCATCACCGATAGCCACACGACACCCCTGCGACGAGGGGTCATCGGCATTGGCCTTGGCTGGTGCGGATTCAAAGCCAATTATAGCTACATTGGCCTACCCGACTGCTTTGGGGTCCCTTTGAAAGCCACAACAGTCAATATTTTAGATGCCCTCGCAGCCTCAGCAGTCTTTTGCATGGGGGAGGGCAATGAGCAGACTCCTTTTTGCGTCATTAAAAACGCCCCCAAGATAGAATTTCAATCTGCTCCCCCTTCAGAAGCTGAAATCAACTATGTCTTTATTCCAATGGATGAAGATCTCTACGCCCCTCTGATGAGAAATGCCCCTTGGCAATCAAATAAATGATTGCTAATTCAACGGATTTTCGTTATCAATAGATTTTTTATACCTGGACGCAAGAAAACTCGGCCCTTCAGGGCCGAAATGAATTGCGCCTAATTCTGTCTTTTACTATATTGTCTCTTACAGTTGACGAAGCTGGCTGAGACAAGTTCCTCTAAACAAATCGTCACAAACGTTTTTGGCCCTAGGGCAGTATGGCCTGGGAGTAATCCCTAGAAGCCTTCGGCTTTAGCCGAGGGAGCTGTCACCAATCGAGAATACGCTCCCTATGGAATCAGAGCCGCAACTTCCCGACTATTTACAAGGGGCAACATGCGTTTTTTCCGGAGCCCGTTTTAAAGTCTTTTCCAAGCAGCTTCCCGGTAGGGATAATGTCCTTGTCCAGCGCGATATCGTGGTTCATCCAGGTGCTGTCGTCATCATTCCGATGCTTAGTCCCAAAACAATTCTTTTGGTCACCAACTACCGGCTTGCCGTCGGAAAAACTCTGCTCGAGCTTCCAGCCGGAACCCTTGAACCCGGAGAAGCGCCAATCGAAACGGCCAAACGCGAACTGGAAGAAGAAACCGGCTTTCGCACCAAAAACATCAAGCCGCTCTTCGACTTTTATACTTCCCCGGGAATTTGCACCGAAAAAATGTATGCCTTCTCTGCTGACGAACTGGAATTCGTCGGACAGCGCCTTGATCCCGGCGAAGAGATTGAGGTAGTCAAAGTTTCCTGGGATCAAGCCCATGCCATGATTCGCAATGGAGAAATCATCGACGGCAAAACCATCGCAGCCCTCCTCTACTACACGCTTTTTTGAGCTTTAGAATTTAATCTCAGGGGAATATAATAGAAGTTGATCAATGAGGCAATTGCAAAAAAAGCGATTTTATGCAGATAGAACGCCGTGCTCTATATAATTCTTTAAGGATGAATTGGTTACAAGATCCTTCCCTCGCCGTAGAACCCTGGCAGGTCGAAGACTATAGAGCCTTGCGCACAGAACAACTCTATGAGCGATTGAAGGCTAAAGCCCTGCCATTGGATAGAATCACTTTTTTATCCTTTGCCGACCAGGCCGATTCACCCGAACAAATGACCGATGACTTGCTGGCCGATCAAAAGATGGATCCGAGCGTGCAGGATCAGGTTTATTTGCTGATCTTCGAATTGTGGAGAAGGCTCGTCCCCGAAAAGTTGTGCTTGTCCGTTTTTTGCGATGAATTGGACCACGAAATTTTTAGGTGTGATCAGGGATTCATAGACAATCCCGACGCCATTGCCGATGCGATTGCCAACCTGGCAGTTATTTTAGATGAGAATAGGGATGAGGGAAACGATCCCCATGATGTTTTCAACTATGTGTGCAGTGGTTGCGCGAACGATGTCGAAAGCTTCCTGTACGATTTTATCGCGGAACAGATCGACGATGATAACGAATCTTATGCTGCCGAGCTTCTGGATGACTTCTACGGCTATGTGCAGGATGTCAAGTGGTTCGACTTCCTGAAAGCGCGCCTTACTTATGCGAATGATCCTGAACTGGCAAATGAAATGGTTCGACAATTAGTCCAGGAGGCAGCTAAAGACAATGACCTCTCCTTTAATTTTGAGCTGCTCGGATTTATGGGAACGGGCGGCGAGAGGGATGTTTTTGTCAAATTAGTGAAGCAAACAATCCCTCTGCTGCAATATGAAGAGGATTTTCAAGACTTACTCAGTTTTTGCGCCGATTTTTTCCGCCTTCTCGATCGCGACCAGGAAGAACAGGCGATCGTGCAGATTCTGAAAAAACGGGCTCAGAAGCTAGTGGAGGAGTCTTTGACGACAAAAGATCCGCACATTGCGGAACTGCTGAAAATCGTGAAATAAAAAGGGCCTGATTTTTAGCCAAGAGAAATATTTTTCATGTCGCAATGAGTTGAATTTCAAGGCGGTTCGGTTTTTGGAAATATTGAGCTAATCAATAGATAATCAATCGGTTATATCTGCGTTCCCTACAGCATTTTCGATTCGATTTCTGCGCAACGAGATATTGACTAAAAAACCAAAAAATCGGAAAAGAGAGACATTTTACAAAACACAACCTGTAGTGGTTTTCGCAGGAAAAAACCACAAGATATTGTGTTTAGCTCCCGAGTAAGGGTGTGAAATTTCGAGATTAAAAGTTTAATAAAAGATGAGGAAAAGATCATGACAAAACCAACTGCAAGAGCTATGGCTACAGCTCTGCGTACCTATCATCGTCCCATTACGGGAAGGAGACACGCTTTTAGAAAGCTGGGATCAAGTTGTCGACAGAGTCGTCTGCCATCAACGATGGCTGTGGGAAAGAGCCTTAGGGCGTTCGCTCAACGATCGGGAAGACGATGAACTAGAAGAAATGCGCCGACTTGATCCTCGGACGCTATATCGCACCTGCCGGCAGAACTCTATGGCTGGGCGGCACAGAACTAAGCCGTACCCGCGAATCCAGCATGTTCAATTGTTCTTATACACACGTCGAAACTGTTTATGATGTCGTCGACGTCCTTTGGTTATTGCTGCAAGGCTGCGGCGTCGGCTTCAGACCGATCACTGGAACTTTAAACGGATTCCGCCGTCCGCTGCAAGAAATCAAAGTCATCCGCTCCAACCGCACCGAGAAGGGGGGCGCCACAGCATAACGTCGAGACTTATGATCCCGAAACCCAAACATGGACCATCAAAGTCGGCGATTCCGCTATCGCCTGGGCTAAAGCCGTCGGCAAGCTGGTTGCAGGAAAATTTCCCGCTAGAACCCTGGTCTTGGATTTTTCTGAAATTCGGCCTGCAGGAACGCGCTTGAAAGGCTATGGATGGATCTCTTCCGGCGATGAACAGATCGCGCAAAGCATTTAAAGCCATAGCGAAAATTTTATCCGACCGCGCCGATCAGCTGCTTACCCGCATCGATATTTTGGATATCGTCAACTGGCTGGGAACTATTCTTGTCCAGCCGCCGTTCAGCGCAGATCGCCCTGTTTGAGTATGGCCAGCCCGAATGGGAGGAATTTGCCCTGGCGAAAAAAGAGTGGTGGCTAAAGGGCAATGCCCATCGCCAGCAATCGAACAACAGCCTGCTGTTCCGAAATAAGCCGACAAAGCAAGAGCTGGAGAGAATCTTCCAGATGATGCTGGATGCCGGAGGTTCAGAACCCGGCTTTATCAATGCTGCGGAAGCAGAGAGACGAGCCCCCTGGTTCAAAGGATGCAACCCTTGCGTGGAAATTCTGCTGGGCAATAAGAGCTTCTGCAATTTGACAGAAGTCAACGTCCTCGGCTTTCAAGGGCGATAAAGTCGGCCTGGAGCGGGCCCTCTATATCGCCGGGCGCATGAACTATCGCCAGACGATGGTCAATTTGCGCGATGAGATCTTGCAGGAAGCCTGGCATCTCAATAATGAATTCTTGCATCTATGCGGCGTCGGGTTGACTGGCATCCGCTCAAGGCCCGATCTCACGGCGCTACGATTTCAAGCGGATGCGCAATATCACCGTCAGCGCCGCCTACAGCATGGCGAATGAGCTCAACGCTCCGCTGCCCAAAAATGTCACCTGCGTCAAACCCAGCGGCACGCTCAGCAAGATTATGGGAACCCAAGAATGGGGCGAAGTGCCTGAAGGTGTCCATATGCCTTTGGGCAAATATATCTTCAATAACATTACCTATTCGAAGCATGATCCGCTGGTAGCCAAATTCCGCGCCGCAGGTTATACGGTGATGGAAAAACCCTATGAACCCGAATCCGTTCTGGTGAAGTTTCCCGTCAAATACGAGAACATTCCCTTTACGCGCAACAACCGTCACGCGTAAAAACGGCAAAGTGGAAGAGGTTGAAGTCAATACCGATTCAGCTGTCAATCAGCTGGAGTGGTATCGATTGCTTCAAGAGACATGGTGCGAACAGAATGTCTCCAATACCATTTCCTACGATCCCTCGGAGATTCCAGCCATTATCGACTGGTTCATGGAAAATTGGGATACCTATGTCGGCGTTTCGTTCCTTTTCCGCAATGATCCAGGCAAGAATGCCGAGGATTTAGGCTATGCCTATCTGCCTCAGGAAGTCGTGACCAAAGAAGCTTATGACAATTATGTCGCGAAGCTCAAGGAGATCGACTATAGCGGCATCGAAATGCGCGACGATGCTCTCATCGATGCCTCTTGCACCACCGGCGCCTGCCCAGTCAGATAAGGCTGGCTTGCGGCCCAAAACAATTTACCACTGAGCCAGTGAGATCACTGAGATCAGTGAGATGGTTTGAGGTAGGGAGAACCCTCTCAATTTTCTCATATCTTCTCACTGATCTCAGTGATCTCACTGGCTCAGTGGTAAATTGTTTCCTTGTGGTAAAGTTAGCCAACAATAGGCATCTTGCGTGGGGGGATTTTGGCGAGGACCGACTCGTCGATATTCAGGTGCGCCCGCACGAGTTCATGGGGTGTGAAGGCTAGCCATTGCGCAAGAGGGACGTCTTCAAATTTAGGGCTTCGGAACATCTCAAGGAATCGCAGCGTTGTTTTACCTGTGTTCTCAACATAGTGGGGCATTGCCCGCGGGACGGAACCGACATCTCCGGCTTGGTAGTCAAAGGTTTGCGCGGAACTACCCGATGCAAAGACTGTCATCCGTCCCTGGCCCGAGAGGTAATACTGCCATTCATCTGCGTTGGGGTGCCAGTGCAGTTCGCGCATGCCGCCCGGTTCTACCTCAACTAAAGCAGAGGCAATGGTCTTTGAAGCAGGGAAATTGGTAGAATCCATGATGCGGACGGCGCCAAACTTCATGCGGATCGGCTCCATTTTGATCATCCGATGACTCAAGGGTTCAGGAACTGGCCCAAGGCCAGCCACGCGATCTTTAGCTAGCGGTCCAGGAACTTTCGACTGGAAGATGTAGAGCTCTTCCTTAGGAATGCGATCAAAGGCGCTCTCCGGCACGTTGAAATTCTTTGCGAGGATTTCTTTTGGTGTTCGCGACAGCCAATCGGTGAGCAGAAAAGTCTCGTTCTCGTCAAAGTTACCATTATCGAAAACAAGCAGAAATTCGCAGCCATCTTTCCCCAGTCCTTGGATCGAGTGGGGAATGCCTGCAGGGAAATACCAGCCTTCGCCTTCGCCAACATCGTCCTGAAAGGTGCGAAGGTTCTGATCAACGGCTGTGATCCGCGCTTGTCCTTTGAGCATGTAGGCCCACTCTCCCTCCTTATGCCAATGCATTTCCCTTACCGCACCAGCCAAAAGGCGCATGTTGACGCCGGCAATCTCCGTAGCGGTAGGCAGTTCGCGTACCGTCGTCTGCCGAGCCCAACCGCCTTCCGACACGCGATTATGGCTGTCGCTGAAGGACCATCTTAGGCTTGGCAACGTGCCATGATCAGTCCGCAACGGCAACACTCTATCGGGACTTTCCGCTTGGCGTGATAGATTCTTTGGCCCTAGGATAGAGATACCCTTTTTGTGGCGGATCGGTTTAGGAGAAGGTTTTTTGTTTTTTGGGCTTTTTCGAGTCATGGTTTTTTCCTCATAAAAATCTTTAACTTGCTTTTCAACTCTTTAGATAATAACTTCAAGATTTATTTTTAGGCTTTTAAGGCACAATGCAGAGCGGCATGAATTCGAGGTAATCGGCTGAGACGAGATGGTACGCGACGCGATCTTTTTGGCCAAAAGGCAAAGAGCGTTTGCGGACGTTGTGGAGATGGCCGAAGACGCAGATATCGACGCGGTATTTCTCCAAAATCTCCGAAGCCTTGGAGGGCTTGAGATCGGCTCCGATGGGAGGATAATGGGTCATCGCAATCCGCTTCGTAGCCGTTTTTGAAAGGCATTTCAAGCTGAGTTCCAGGCGTCCGAGTTCGCGCTGGAAGATCTTTTCAGCTTCGCCAACATTGGTATCGACTGCGGTCAATGTGTGGGCGCGGACATTTTCTTGATATTCGATAGAGGAACTAAAAGAGTATTCTGGAGTATCCCACAAGCGGGCTCCCCCAATGGTCGCCTCTTTCCAGTTAAAGGCATTATTTTGGATGAGATGCATGGATGAGGGGAGCACCTTTTCAATCTTACTCAAAGAGCTCCACCAGTAGTCATGATTGCCTCGAATCATCACTTTGGTGCCGGGAAGGCGATGGATCCACTCTAAATCGGGAACGGCGTCTTCGATGTGCATAGCCCAGGAGATATCTCCAGGCAATAAAACGAGGTCATCAGCTTGGATATTCGTCCTCCAGTTGGCCTCTAATTTTTCAGTCCATTTCTCCCACGAAGGTCCAAAGACGTCCATCCGCTTATCTGGTACGCCAAAGGAAAGGTGGAGGTCAGCAATGGCCCAAATCGCCATAGGGTTTAACTCGTTAGGGATTAAAGAATATACCCGTCTGGCAGAGAGGTGCCCCTATTGACGATGATGATGCCATCGCGTATGTAGACGCCATCGCTATCGTAAGTCTCGAGGTTGTCTTTATTGATGAGTTGGACTCCATTGCCAATAAAGACATGATTGTCGATCAAGGCTTTGCGTATGATGCAATGCTCTCCGATTTGAAGCTTTGCAGGCAGCCGCTCTGTTTTGATGGGTGGCTCATAAAAATCATTCCCCATGATATAGGAATGGAGAATAATTGACCCTCTTTTTATTACAGTGCGGGGTCCCAAGATGGAGTTTGTGACTTCATCGGCCTCGATGAGGCATCCCTCGCAGATGAGGGAGTGGCTGATGTGGGAGTTATAAATTTTGGGTCCGGCTAGATTGGTGTGGCTGGTAAAGATGGGGTTCTTTTCATCATACCAGTCGAAGGGTGGGTTTGGCAGGGTGAGGTCCATATTGGCTTGATAAAAAGATTCGATGGTTCCGATATCTTCCCAATAGCCATCGTGGATATAGGCAGCGACCTTGCCCTCTTTCACTTGGGTGGGAATCAGATGTTTTCCAAAGTCTTCTCTAGGGTCTTTTTCCAAAAGCTTGAGCAAGGCCTCGCGCTTGAAGAGATAGATGCCCATGGACCCTAAATAGTGGTTTTCGCTATAGCCGGGGAACCCCCACTTCTGCAATATCGATGGAGAGAGTGCCAGCGGAGCCAGCTGTTCTGGAGTTTGCGGCTTTTCGCAAAAGTCGACGACAAATCCCTCTTCATTTATTTTCATGATGCCCATCCGTTTGGCATTGTGCTGATTGGTCGGAAGGGTGGCGATGACCAAATCGGCATCGCTCTTCTTGGCATAATTCACCATTTTGCGAAAATCCATCGTGTAAAGCTGGTCTCCCGATAAAATCAGGAAATAGTCGACAGGGGCTTCGATGAAGTAATCGACATTTTGTCTGACGGCATCGGCTGTACCCTGATACCATAGCCGGTTGCCGTGCCTTTGTTCCGCAGGCAAGAGTTCAATGAAACCCGACGAATAGGTCCCCAATCTGTAGGTTTTGAAGATATGCTGATGGAGCGAGGAGGAGAGAAATTGGGTGACGATATAGATTTTCAGGCATCCTGAATTGATTGAATTGGACATGGGGATATCAATTAAGCGATAACGTCCGCCAAAACAAATGGCCGGTTTGCAGCGACTTGTAGTCAAAGGAAAAAGACGGGTTCCTTGTCCCCCCCCGAGAATAATCGCCGCAACGCGATTCATATCTACTTCAGGAATACAAGTGATTTTACTTTCTTGGGGTTGGGATGTTTCTATAAGAGATTCTATTGCAGTCATAGATCTAAATTGTTAATTATTATTTTTGTACACTTTGCCGTTTAATACAGTAAATAAAGGCCATCCTTGCAGTTCTCGGCCAATATAAGAAGACCACTGATTATTCGATACCCGTGTAATCTTCTGCTTTTTCTCCAAATCAACGATCACAAATTCCTCGGGTCTTCTTTCTAATCTAAAGACCATTTCGCTGTTTTTGCGGGTCAAGTTGACAATTTCCTCTAACGTCAGTCTCTTTTCAGAATAAGCTTGCAACAAGAGGGGAAGCATAATTTCAGGACAGGATCCCGATCCGATGAGTTCAAGAGTTTCCTCTTTAATCCCCTTCCAAAGCGCCTTTTGATCATCTGTCTCCCCCTTTTGGTTCTCTTGCATGAGGGTTTGTGGATGCACTTCGCCAAAAATGATCGATTCCCCCTTTCGGGTCTCGGAGATTAGGTTGACTTCTTCTTTGGTTTTGACATCTAAAAGCAGCAGTTGAGTGTCATATTTCTGTACCATTTCAACACTTTTTTGCATCGCTTTAAATGCCCCTTTTCTCTCGGTCGTGGTGATCTGCATCACGAGGATCAGATTCTCTTGCGCAGCAAGTTGGAAGACTCTATCCCAGGCTTCCGGATAACTGAAA
This sequence comes from uncultured Parachlamydiaceae bacterium, assembly GCA_963801335.1. Taxonomy (GTDB): domain Bacteria; phylum Chlamydiota; class Chlamydiia; order Chlamydiales; family Parachlamydiaceae; genus CAWDEQ01. Next base: position 1,224,981 of record CAWDEQ010000001.1, read on the forward strand.
AGCAAATCAGTGATTTTGATTCCGATAATTTGCGGAAGGAAAGTAGGAATTTCTTCTAAGTAATCGGGATGCGCTTCGATAAAAATATGGTGATGCAAGGGAATTTTCGCCTCCGCCAACTCCTCCTCGATCTGTTTTTTTTTCTCAAATAACGTTTCAGAAGAGTTACAATGGTCGGGCGTTTCCAGTACTGTCGTCACTCCTCCGGCTATCGCCTCACGCGCCCCAATCCTCCAATCTTCAAAATGAATAGCGGGATCAACCATGGCAGGCAACATCAATAAACGCCCTTGGCCGTCGAGTGTATACTCTTCCTCGCTGGGAATCTCAATCTGTTCCACCCTTCCTTGAAGAGTGTTAATATTCTTTATAATAAGCATGCGCCTACTCTACCTTAGTTGAACTCCTTATGCATAAAGGCAATTTAATTTTCATACTTTTTTTAACGCGCTTTGCTATTTTGAGCCGCGCGTGGTATATACCACGCGCGGTCCAAAATAGTAAATTTGGGCAATGCGAAAGCTCCCGCGGTTGAATGATCGCAAATTGCCCCATATTAAAAATATGGAGCAACTTGCGATCATTCAACCCCGGGGCTTTGGCAAAGCCGAAATTTGCTATTTTGGGCCGCGCGTGGTATAGGAGGCTTTTTAGGATTGAAGCAACCGATGATAGAGAAATTAGATTTCACACCCTTCCCAGGCCTTACGACACCTAAGCTGCAGATGTTATTTTCCTATTTTGTGATGCCGACCGGCAAGGCGCCTCCTTCCATACCAAAAATCATCACCATGTATGATGGCGATCAACTGGTTTGCCAAGTTTCTACCCCTGCGGTTTGGGAAAATGATCAAAAGACGATTGTGATGCTGCATGGATTAGGGGGAAACCAGGATTCCCCCTATTTGATCCGGCTATCTCGCAAGTTTTATCGATTAGGATACCGCGTCATCCGCGTCAATTTGCGCGGATCAGGTCCAGGGCGCGACTTGAGCCGCCTTCCCTATAACGGAGCTAATAGCCTAGACATAGCAACAGTATTGCGCAGTTTTAAAGCCGAAACCCCTGCTTCTCCCATTACTTTGATGGGATTTTCTTTTGGAGCTAATATTGCCTTGAAATTGGTCGGCGAACTAGGCACAAGAGCTCACAATATTGTCGAACACGTGATCGCTGTCTGCCCTCCTTTGGATTTTGCAAATGCCATCAGTTTGCTCGCGCTAGATAGCAACCAGATTTATCACCAATACTTCCTGAAAAGTGTCGTCGAGCAGGGAAAATGGTTCCAAGGACAAACCTTTCATAGCATTTACGAAATGGATTCCAAAGTGACAGCCCCCATGTGGGGATACAAAAGCGCTATTGATTACTATCATGTCTGCAGCTGTAAAAGATATCTCCCAGGCATACGCGTCCCTACCCAGATTCTCTTTGCTGCTGACGATCCTTTCATTGACTACCGCCCCATCGAAGAGGTGAGCCTCCATCCTTCAACAAAGATTTATCTGACAGAAAAGGGAGGCCATATGGGCTTTTTCGGCAAGCCTGGAAGAAATCTGGATTGCTTTTGGATGGATCAGCTATTAATCTCTTGGGTTCAAAATTCTAAAGAGATAAAGTAACGTTATGGCATCCATCGGTAAAATTTTTTCAGTGGCTCGGACAGTCGGACAAATGAGAGCAAGAACCTTTCTCATCGTACTTGGCGTAATCCTTGCGATGTGGTTGGGAATTCGCGCCTGCAATTCATTGACGGCACCTGTTCAAAATAAAGTCTATTACTTGGCCAGGAAATCTACGATCTATCCTCTTGAATTTACTGGGGTGGAACGCAATGTGGCGGCTTTTACTGATGACCTCATCGCAGCCGTCGGAAAGGCGATGAATTTGACGATTGATATCGTCGTCGTACAAGTCAGCGATGAGATGCGAGTCCTCAATGATGAATATTATGATGCTGTGCTCACCGCCCTTTTGCCTACTCCTATAAACCAAGAAAATTATGCCTTTTCTGACCCTTTGATCCGTTTAGGACCCGTTCTCGTGCTCAAAAGCACTTCCACAATCACTTCTCTAAAACAACTAGCAGGGCAAATTGTCGGAGTCGATACCGGATTTTTAGGATTGCATGAAGTCCAAAAAATTCCGAATATTGTCCTTATCCAATATGACAGCATAAGTACAGCATTGGATAACCTGATGAATGATAACATTAATGCCGCAGTCATTGATGCATGGCCAGCTTATGTCTTTACTCTTAGCTTTTACAAAGATAAGCTGAAGGTCGTTACCGCCCCCCTAACCCCAGAGGGTATCCGCGTCGTAGCCCGCATCGAAGAGGAACACTTTATTGAGCAATTCAACCAGGGTCTCGAAGAAATCAGGAAAAATGGGACCTATCAAAGATTAATAGACAAATGGGGCCTCGTCGACCCCGAAAAAGCTGAGATGACGGACAATGGTTAATGGACCTAATGGACACCATGGACTATGGACCATTGCCTTTGACCATAGTCCATGGTGTCCATGGTGTCCATTAGGTCCATTAACCATTGTCCATTGGTCCATCGTCCATTGGTCCTTTTGTCCATAAGCCACAGCGGGAATGTCTGTTTCGAGAATATTTTTTGACATAAATAATGAGGGTCTGTTAATAAGGAAGCTAAAGTTTTTTTTGTCTAGGGAGGAGGTATGCTAGTAGATAAAGTACCTGTTCACGACTTAGGGATTAGTGCTCCTCCTCCCCCGCCACTAGTAAATTCAATTCTTCCTGTTGATGCCGTTCTCCAAGAAATTGATCTCCTGGCAAAGATGCAGATACCCGACCCGAATCATCCCCTCAATTTAAGAACTCCCTATCCTCCTATCTTTCGCGATGAAATTCGCATGATCCAAATGACTTTTGGTCCATTAGCCAACCCCACTCCAAATCACACCAGTCTTGTTCAAATATTGCCATCAAGTCCTCGATGATGCAATAGAGGGAGCAAGGCAGAAACCGAAAAAACACAATGAAATAATAAGCTATGCTAAGTTGATGGTCGCAATGCTTGTCTTTTTGGCAGACTGTGATAAGGAAGATTTGACGGTTACGGCGAATCTAATTGTACCGCCAAAATATGATCCAGATAGGTTTCTCGAATATCGATTGTGGGAAGAGGAATGTAAACGAGAGGTAAAACATGTATCTATAGTGGATATAAAATGTCCAAGGAAAGAAATTACAACTTACAACCTTTTAAAACTTAAGCTAATAGTTGGTGGTGAGACCTTGGGAAATGTCAAAATGATACAAAAAATTTGCGAGCAGTTCCATGAAAAGGTCCTTCAAGCTCAACGTGAAGTCGAATCATCTATTCAATTACACTGGGCAGCAGAAATTCAGAGGGTAGATCAGGTCGGATTGACTAAAGCTGCAGCTGCAATGGCAAAGTGTTTAGTGACAAAATGCGGCATGATTAATAAACAGCTTGTTCATATATTCATGGACTGCTTTACCACTCACGATTTACCTGAATGCTATAAGTGGAATCATCTTGTCAATTCAGTATTAGAAAAAAGAGAGTTGAGAGAAGCCTTTGCTAGGATCACCCTTGCTAATTCTCCCCCTTTTCCAGTATCAGAATTCCTCAAGATTACCCTAGGCTTAGATGCCGCAACCATTCTGAGAAGTTATCATGCCAAGCAGGCTGCATTATCCGCTTTATGGTTATACGTTCAGGACCCACAGATTTCCCAAAGAAAATCATCCGAAGAAGTTGATCGGTTTTGTTTATCATTTTTACTCAAAATGGGGCACTTTTTTAGGAGAGGCTTACCCAGTACAGAAAGTCAGGAACAATTGCATCCCTCCTCTTTAAGTTCTTCTTTTGGGGTCAAAAAGACAATTTGGATGAGACTCGACGGAGCTATTTATCCCTCCAATGAAAAAGCAGTATATGTTACTCCGGTAACATTGAAAACGTATCCGGGATTTGTTGCAGCTGCAAGGATATTGCCGGGTGAAAACAATGAGAGACTTTTAGATAAAGTCCTTATGAAATTGAGTTCTGAAGAGAGTAGGATTCAGAGGGATTTCATTGAAATCGAGAAAAAGGAATTATTATTCAACATCTTGAGATTCTTTCAATATAAGATTAAACCCGAGATTGTTAGGAGAACAAGGATTTTTGCGGACCCAGAAACTATTATACACTTGTTGGTGGAGTCTAAGTTTGAAGGGCAGGTGCTTTCTCCAGAACAGAGAACGACTCATATCTTTTTCTCACTGTTTGCTTTTTGCTCAGAAGAGCGAAACCCGCTTCTTCAATTCTCTCAATTTTCAGACGAAGAAGAAGCTCAAGTAGAACCAGTGACATATGTTAGCTATTTTAATCGCACTGTCGAGATTACTGAAGCACAGAGTGCGATCACTTTAATCCGATGTGGTGATCACGTGCAAATGGCGGTGGAGATGATAGATAATGAAAATGGAAAAGCAGAATATGAAGTGGAAGTTGCGCATCTTACAGGAGAAAGAAAATCAACTAAAGGTCCGGGAACTGTAACAATATTTAAGAAGCCTCCGACAGAGATCATGTACACAGACAAATCCAAAACTTGGAGGGTAGAGAGAAAAAAAGCTAATGAAATGTGGAATAAGATAAGGGCTGAAACACGTAGCGGGGGATTAAATCCTGTTTTCTACCATAATGTAGGACGTGGTTCCCTTCTAGTCTCGGAGTTAACTGATTATCAAACTACCAATCGAGAGCTCCGAGTGATACAGCGGTTTTTTCCGACTCTATTTCAGAAAATTTGTCATATTGCTCTTTCAATTTTTAATCCAAAAGCAAAGCCGAAACATACTGATCTTTGTAATGACAACGTTTTATGGGAATCGGGATTTAGAGTCGGGGGAATTATTTTTAATAAAAAAGCTGATAACGATGAAAAAATTCATACTACATGGCAATTACTGGAATTAATATTTAACATGATAAAGTCAAATAATATTGTACCCAGAAAAATAAAAGCTCACAACTGTGCAAGCTGGACTGAAGAGAAGCTTGCTATGGTTGGAATCAAATTAAATAAACCACGTTGGAATTGGATTGCCTTTTTTCCAAAGGAATACATTGATGCAAACAAGTAAGTTTTCCAAAATACCTCTCTTATTTTTTCAAAAAGAAATGAGTGTTCTAAAATTAGGAATGGATTATGTGTAGTATAAACAGCTCTCTAGATTATTTGTGTAGGAAATGTTTTCAGGATGATGAAATAGAAATGCATCATCGTAATGTAAATTTTTCAGACATCTTAAAGTCAATGCCTTATACTGCAGAATCTTTTTCTTATTGGACAAAGCTCATCTGCAAGACAGACATTAAAGTAACATTCTTTGGCTCTCGTCTTACCTATATAGAAGGACACCCAGACACAATAACTTGGGATGAGCTTAGGGGCCATGTCTTCACCTTGGTCAAATGGAATCCTAAATTTAAGGAGAATCTCCAACTTTTTAACGATGTGAATTTTCATTTGGATAAGCTCTCTCACAGAGCTGATGATCTTGTACAAAAGAGAAATCTTTTAACGCGTTTGATATATCTAATTAGAGAAATTATTAGCGAGCTCTTTTTTTCTGAGAGAGAGAGTAATAGTTCGTATGATCAAGAAAAATTAAGAGAGACAGATAAACTCTCGAAAGGCGGAAAGCAATACCATTATTGTGAAACCGAGGAACCAGAGGGAGTATTGCTAACTGAATCGGATTTAAGAGCGAGAGAAGTCTGCAACGTAATACCTGAGTTGACTAAGAAGCAAGCAAAAATGATCTATGAAAATGTGGTGATGTTCCTAAGAGAAAAAACCGGTAGAATGGTAGAAAGAGTAAGTTCTGGTTCGACTTATCAAGTAAAAATACGTGGCGATCGATTAAAATGTATAGATCGAGTGGCGAAAGAATACTTCAAATTGAAGCAAGAATTTCCTGACGTAGTTTTTATGATTATCTATAAAAGGCTTATACTTTGGGTAGATAGTCAAAATGAAATAAATATTGATGAATGAAAAATGCAAATATGTATAGTACTTTAGGTTTTTTTTAATGAGTGAATTCTACTGTCAATAGATTCTGCAGCGGTCGTGTTCGCGATACTCCTGTTCGACGCGTTCGCGCAGTTCCTCGTCGATTTCGCAGGGTTCGAGACCCCATATCAAGCGGGAATACTGCTCGATGGATATATCCGTTGAGAATTTGCCCATGCCAGCGATATTATGGAGGGCATATTCAGCCCAGCGGTAGGGTTCCCGATACAAATCTTCGGCCTTTTTTTGTACCGCATGGTAGCTTTCCAGATCCTTTAGGACAAAATAGCGGTCTGGAGCTCCTCCGTAATGGCCTTCGACCAATAGATGGTAAAGATCGCAAAAAGCTTGATGCTCTGATTCGTTGACTGCAAAAGTGCGGTCTCTCAAAGCCTCCACTGCTTTATGGATGTTCGGATTATGCGTTAAAATTTCACGCGGGTGGTAGGAGTGATCGCGCTTCATCTTCGCAATATCCTCCGCGGAGCATCCAAAGGCAAAGGGCCACCATTGATCCGTGATTTCTTGCCGCATTTCAATATTGGCGCCATCATTGGTTCCGATAGTCAGGGCTCCGTTCATCGCCAATTTCATATTTCCCGTTCCTGAAGCTTCGGTGCCGGCTGTAGAGATCTGTTCTGAAAGCTCCGCGGCAGGAATAATGATTTCAGCGCGGGAAACAGTATAGTTTTCGACATAGATGACTTTAAGCATTCCATTGATGGCAGGGTCTTTATTGACTATACGGCCAATGCAATAGAGAAGGCGAATTACATTCTTAGCTGTCTCATACCCTGCCGCTGCCTTGCCGCCGACAATGCAGGTTCTCTTCATGCGCGATTCGCGGTTTGCGAGCAATTCATGATAGAGCATAATCATGTGGAGCGCATTCAAGAGCTGCCTTTTGTATTCGTGGATGCGCTTGATTTGCACATCAAAGAGAGATTCGATATCGATGATCGGACAGGGATCCATGATGACGCCATTTGCGTTGCGGAGCTTATTTTCTTGATACAAAAATTCGATCAGCCGCTGTTTATTTCTTTTCTTAATGGCAAGAAATTCCTCCTGCGATTCCTTCTGTCCGGCAAATTCAGCTAGCTTTTTTATCTGGGGAAAATCGGTGATCCAGCCATCCCCGATTCTTTTGTTTAGAAATTTAGCCAGGTCAGGGTTGCATTCTAGGATCCAGCGGCGTTGCGTCACGCCATTCGTAATATTGATGAACTTGTCAGGAAAAGCCTCGTAGAAGTCCTTGAAGACGACATTTTTGAGGATTTCCGTGTGCAGCGCCGCCACTCCATTTACCTTGTGGGATCCCAGGATCGATAGGTTTGCCATGCGAACGCGGTTATTCTCGATGATCGACATGCGGCGCACCTTGTCTTCATCTTTGGGATAACGCTGGCGGATTTTTGTGCAGAATTCCTGGTTGAGCCTTTCAATGATCTGATATTGCCTTGGCAATAGGTAGAGGAAGAGGTTTTTATCCCATTGCTCCAGAGCTTCATTGAGGATTGTATGATTCGTATAGCCCATGACGGCTTCAGTCATTTCGTAGGCCATCTTCCAAGGGATGTCGTAATTTTTTGTCAAAATGCGGATCAATTCAGGAATGGCCAAAGCGGGATGGGTGTCGTTGATTTGGATGCGGATCTTGTCGGCAAAGGCTCTAAAGTTGCTGTTGAGGCTCAAATAGTAGCGGATAATGTCCTGTAAGGAAGCAGATACGAGCAGAAATTCCTGTTTTAGACGGATGCGTTTGCCTGTTTCATGCTGATCGCTCGGATAAAGCACGTCAGTCAATGTAGTATTTTCAGCAGCTTGATCCAGTCGTCCAGCATTATAGCGCTGAAGCTGGAAGTTGCGCGGTGATTCCTTCGTCGTCCACAAGCGCAAGGTGACGACGGAAAACCTTCCATTTTGCATGTAGCCGATAATGGGGAAATCGTAGGGCAAGGCCCATACTTCCTCAAAACCTGTTAAATTGAGGATTTCATCCCCATGGATATTTTTAGAGGGAGTTGTCTGACCGCAATATTTGACGATCACTTTGCGCAAATCGCGCCGGAATTCCCAGGGGTTTTCATTGATCAGCCAGCAATCGGGCGCTTCAATCTGGACTCCTTCCCATAGTTGCTGTTCAAAGGTTCCATACTGATACCTCAAGCCATAAGCCCTGGCTGGATAATGGTGGGTGGCTAAAGAATCCAAAAAACAGGAAGCCAGTCTGCCGAGACCCCCATTGCCGAGTCCTGGATCCGATTCTCGGGAAATCGTCTCGTTGTAATTCCGATTCATTTTTTGCATCACTAGCCTGACAAGATCCATGGATGCCAAGTTGGTGATATTGTTGCTGAGGATCCTCCCAGGCAAATATTCCATCGATAAATAATGGACCATGCGGACGTCTTTTTTCGAATAAGTGCGTGCGCAAGCCAGCCAGTTGATCATGATCTCTTCGCGAAAGGCATAAGATAAAGCCCTGTAGAATTCTTCTGCATTGGCTTCATCTGATACCCGTCCCATCGTCGTAATCAGATAATGTTTGGTTTTGGCTGTCAGCATCTCTGCCTGATGTTCAATATCTGGCTGCACAGCATTCCTCCTTGGGTGATCCATTGACGCTTAGTTGAATTATAGAGTATAAAAATTTCTTTGTAATCATCTTTTGTCTTATTTTGCACACATCCTATACAATTTGGGATTCAACATGAACAAGGGGAGAAGAAAATCGATGCGCCTATTTCCTAAAATCGCAATAGCGATTTTATGCCTTTATTTTGGTCTCATGCTATTCGTGGCGGTGATTGCTCACACACGCAAGTCCGGCAACACGGGAATGGATATGGGACAGGTGCAGCGCATGCGTTTTGAATCGCAGAACAAATAATATGTCATTATTACTCACCATGCTTCCACTCTATCTATTTGGGAATTTGCATTGCGCTGGGATGTGCGGCCCTTTAGTGATGATGATCGGTCATCATGACTACCGCTACTTTTATTTTCTCGGCCGCCTCCTTTCGTTTACCCTTGCAGGGACGATTGCAGGTGAAGCGGGGGCTGTCCTGAATGCTTTTCTCAAGCAGTATCAGATCCCGGCAGTCGCCTGTTTTGTCTTTGGCGGAGTGATCATTGGCATAGGAATTCTCAGCCTATTAAATAGGCCTTATCCCGGTTATCGCTGGCTAGCCGACAAAACGAGGCCTTTGAACAAATCGCTTTCTTTGCTGATGCTCCGGGACAAACCTTTGCCCGCTTTCCTTTTCGGCTTTTTCACTGTCGCGCTGCCCTGTGGGCAGACCCTGATCGTCTTTTCTGCTTGCGCTTTGTCGGGCGACCTTTGGGTTGGCATGCTCAACGGCTTTGTCTTTGCCCTGCTTACCTCTCCGTCGCTATTCTTGGCGATGCAGGCTCACCACTTTTTCTTCAGATTGAAACACTATTATCGCTTTTTGCTTGGCCTGTCGGCATTGCTGATCGGAGGCCTATCGGTTTGCAGAGGGCTTGCTGATCTGGATTTAATTCCCCATCTCATCATTAGTCAAACGTTGCATATCGTTCTTTACTGAGAAGCAAGTTTTGGATATAAATATAGTTTATGAATAAAGAACCTTTGGCATTGTATCTTTTTCGCTTTGTGATGGGGGCTGCCCTCCTTTTTTTCATAGGAATGCTCTACTGGTCATCGCAGCTCATCGAACAGGACCTCAAATCTTTGCATGTTGAGCTCGATAAAGTACGCACTGACCTGACAAAAGTGATTAACGAAAGGCCTATTACCCTCGAGGAAAATGGGACGGTCGTGCCGCCCAAGCAAAAAGAGCGCCCGCAAATCAATCCCAATCTGCCCAATCTGTTGAAAGAAGATCCCTTTTATCAAGTCACGTTGCCAAAGCTTTTGGGGCCTGGCTTCAAGCCCCTCGGTACGTTTCACGACGATGCGATATCGCGCCCAAGCAATATCCATGTCTTTAGCGAGTGGGCCCAAGTCAGTGATTGGCGAGGCCTCTGCATGATTAGTGTCTCAAGACAACAGTTCGGCAAATTTGATACGATGTCCCCTTTTGCCGCCATCAAAATGGAAGAGAGAAAAATCCCGGGCACAGAAGAGTCGGAATATTGGATACACCTGCGCGATGACCTCTATTGGCAGCCGCTAAAAAGAAGCTTTTTCCCTGACAACATTCAGCTTGCTCCGCACTTTCTAAAAAAGCATCAAATCACAGCACATGACTTTAAGTTCTATATCGATGCGATCATGAATCCCTATAACCAATTGCGAGGAGCCCTCGCGCTGCGCACCTATTTTCAAGATCTCAAGGAATTCCGCGTCATTGACGATCTGACCTTCGCCGTCCGCTGGAAAACGCAATTGGTCAAACAAGACGACGGGAAAATGGTCCCAAAAATCAAATATGAAGCGAAGAGTTGGACAGGGGGTTTGCAGCCTTTGGCCTCTTTTGTCTATCAGTATTATTCAGATGGGAAAAAAATTATTGAAGATGATTCCAATCCAGATACATACAGAACGAGTTCTGTATGGGGCCAAAGCTTGACCGACCACTGGGCAAAGAATATCATCACAAGCTGCGGCCCTTGGGTTTTTGACGGCATGACTGATGCCCAAATTTCCTTCAGGCGCAACAATGAGTTTTTTATGCCTCTCGCGGCTTTGGGGGAGAGGAACGAAATACGCTTTAAGGAAAGTCCAGAAGGGGCTTGGCAGGATTTCAAGACAAACCAGATCGATACCTATAATCTGCAGTTCGATCAAGTGATGGAGTGGCAGAACTTCTTAAAGTCGACGGCTTATGCGAAGCAAGCGGAAAATGGGGAAAGGGCCAAAAGGCTCGACTACATTGCGAGGAGGTTTAGTTATGTCGGTTGGAACCAAGCCAAACCCTATTTCAAAAGCAAAAAAGTGCGCCAAGCGCTTACCATGGCTATCGATCGGCAAAGGATCATCCAACAAAATTTAAATGGCTATGGCCTTGAAATTGCCGGGACCTTTTTGCCCACAATCCTTTCTGAGACCGATCCCTCCATTAAACCCTGGCCCTATGACCCCTTGAAAGCCAAACGCTATCTCGAAGAAGAGGGATGGTATGACCGTTCCGGCACCGGCATCATTGAAAAGGAAATCGATGGGAAGCTCGTCCCCTTTCGGTTTTACCTCACTTATTATGTCAAGAATCCCTTGACTAAATCGCTTTGTGAATATATCTCGACAGCCCTGCGAGAAATCGGAATCGAATGCAACTTGAATGGCGTCGATGTAGCGGACCTCTCCGCAAAGCTCGACGACAAAAGCTTCGACGCCCTCGTTTTGGCTTGGGTGTTCGGGACGCCTCCGGACAACCCCAGACAGATCTGGCATTCTTCCGGAGCAAAAGAGCGGGGCTCTTCCAATTCGATAGGATTTGCCAATGCCGAGGCCGATGCGATCATTGAAAAATTGGAATATGAATACAATCCTGATAAACGCAGAGACCTCTATTACAAGTTTGATGCCATCATTCATGAGGAGCAGCCCTATACCTTTCTCTTCACCCCCAAACTTCTATTAGTCTATAGGGAGTACGTGCAGAATGTCTTCATCCCTGCGGATAGGCAGGATTTAGTTCCAGGAGCCGACGTCCCAGAACCTGATAGTTCGATATTCTGGCTTCGGGGTGCTCCGAAATGGTGAATTACGTCATCAGGCGTTTGATTTTGCTTCCAATCACACTTTTCAGCATCATTTTAGTCAATTTCATCATTATAAACTTAGCTCCAGGGGATCCCACAACGCTAACGGAAACAGGTCCGGAAGGGGCTTCTCGAAGAGCTGACAGGGCCGTCGCTTTCGGCAGCGACGACCGCTATTTGCAATTCCGGGAATTTTATGGATTGACCCTGCCCATTCTATTCAATACATGGCCTTGGATTAGCAAAGAGTCTGTCCAAGAGACTCTCTGGAAGATTAGCCATAAAAGGACCTCGCCCTCAGCCATAGAAGAAATGAGCGTCAAAGATTGGGATGAGATGCGCATCCGCATGGGAGACCAGTCGCGGTTCGTCATGCCCATTCTATTGGGGATCATCGAGGACCCAACTGAAAATGCCGAGGCAAGGCGGCTCGCCTCTCAATTTTTTGTGAGGGGAGGCACCCGGCAGGCCTATGTGGGGCCTACCCTGACCGAAGAACAGAGGCTCTATAATCGCAAAGTGGGAGCGGATAATGAGTTTCTGGGCAACTTGGTGATTACAAAGGGGGATACCCCGGAGTCCACGGCTTCTAAAATCGCCAAGATGCGGAAGTGGTATCAGGAGAACTATACGAATTTAGAATTCGAACCCACACTAGGGCAGAAGATCTGGGACTTTTTCTTTGAAACCAGATTTTGCAGGTATATGCAGCGGGTTTTGACTTTGGACTTTGGAACCTTGCGCAACGATTCAAATAAAACGGTGATTAGCGAAGTCGTGAAACGCTTTAAATACTCCCTGACATTATCTGTGACTCCCTTGTTGATCACCTTTTTTTTATGCCAATTACTCGGTTTTACAATGGCTTTTTGTCAGAATCGCTGGCCCGATCTGACTTTAAATGTATTCTGCCTTGTCTTATATGCAATTCCGATTTTTGTCGTGGCCCCCTTCTTGATCGAAAAAGTCGCTATTAATGGCTATTTCCCGTTTACCCATATTCCCATTCCTTATAGCGGCTTTACGAGTCCGGAAAGCATTTATGCCCAAGAGACCTCGAAACAAAGGTTGTTTGATGTGTTCCAACACATCTTCTTGCCTATTGCGGCCATCTTATATGGAAGCTTGGCGGCGCAGTCGCGCCTTTCACGCACCGCTGTGCTCGAAGTCATGCGGCAAGATTATGTGCGGACTGCATGGGCAAAAGGAGTAGGTCCCGCTAACATTCTGTTTAAACATATCGGACGCAATGCGGCGATTACGATCGTCACTTCGATCGCAGGATCCTTAGGCATTGTTTTGGGAGGCTCCCTCATCGTAGAAACCCTTTTTGAAATCAATGGTTTCGGAAAGTTCTTTTACGATGCTGTGCTCAATCGCGATTTCAATGTCATCATGTTCTCGGCTCTTGCAGGATCCTTCCTCACGCTTTTTGGGTATCTTGTAGCCGATATTGCCTATACTGTGCTTGACCCGCGCGTCACCTTGGAGTAAGCATGACTATAACCGTTCATGATCCCTACTGGAAGTCAATATGGAGGCAGTTCAAACGTCATCGGCTGGGCATGGCGGCATTGTGCATTGTCGTAGCCTTTTGCCTGGTCGCCATTTATGCCCCTTTCCTGGCTTCCAGCAAACCCTTGTTTGTCAATTATGATGGGACCTGGTATTTCCCGCTGTTTCGCTACTTGCTCTATTCAGGCTTTTATACCAAGCGGCTCGATATTTTTTTCAACTTGCTCATTTTCACTTTTCCGCTCTTTTTGATCAGCTTCCTCTTCTTGTCAGAGAAGATGAGGAAAATGGCAATCTGCGGCTTATGCATCATTCAAGCGGCTCTTTTCCTCTATTTTGCCTTTTTCGAAGAGAAAGATCCCGCTTCTGATCCCGCTTTAACGAAACAAGCTGTCACCCTTTTGCTCAAGACGGGATTTCTCGATTGGAATACGCAACTGAAGTACATGTCTCCCTATGCAAAGCTGAACCTTTTGCTGCAGCATCAACAGAGGCAGGAGCAGCAAGAAAGGCTGCAGCCCTACCAACAAGCCTATGAGGAAGCGACAGGCAAACCGATGCCTACCCTTTGGCAGATCGATAAGAACCATGAAGCAGAGAGAATAAAGGCACTTCATACTGCACTTGATCAATCCGATCCCCATTCCAAAGAATACCAGCATGCCCAACGCGATCTTCAATACATTGAGGATAGGAATCGATGGATTGAACAACAGGCTGAAAAAATCCATTTTGAGGTCAATCCCCTCATCAGCGATTTTCATTGGGAAGATGATGCAGGGGGCTCCCAGAGCTTAAACCAATATGTTTCTTGGTGGGAACTCACCCGCACCAACCGCAAAGACCTTCTGGCTGCCCTTATTTTTGGAGTCCGCATCTCCGTTGTCGTCGGCCTCATGTCTGTAGGATTATCTCTTTTCATTGGAATCCCCATAGGGGCTTTTGCAGGATATTATGGAGGCACCTCAGACATCGTTGTCAGCCGCCTGCTGGAAATCTGGGAATCGATGCCCATCTTTTTTATGCTGCTGCTGGTCGTCGCTATCACCCAAAGCAAGTCTATCTTTATTGTCATCGCGGTGATCGGCATTTTCGGCTGGACGGGATTCAGCCGCTATATCCGCGGCGAATTCTTCAAGCAGCGCAATCTCTCTTATGTGGAGGCGTGCCATTCCTTAGGGTTTAAAGATGGCTACATCATGTTCTCCCATATATTGCCCAATGCGATTCCTCCGCTGCTCACCCTCCTTCCCTTCGCCGTCATGGGGGCCATTACCAGCGAAGCGGGATTGTCCTTCTTAGGATTAGGCGAGGAGGGCTCCTGCTCCTGGGGTGTGCTCATGGATGAGGGACGCTCTGCCTTCCCCGGTGAGAGCTATCTCCTGTGGCCCCCTGCTATTTTACTGACGATACTGTTGGTCTCCATCGCCTTGGTTGGCGACGCCCTGCGCGATGCCCTAGATCCCAAAATGCACCGGCAATAACGTGTGTTTTATTTTTTACCACTGAGATCAGTGGTTAATTGTACAACAAAGCACTACCTGCTTGGATGAGATAAAACAGTCCTATGGAGAGGAGGGCTCCGGCAGGAACTGTAACCGCCCAGGAGATAAGAATATCTCGGGTCATTGTGAGATCCAAAGCCTCGATGCCGCGCGCCAAGCCGACCCCAATGACGGAACCGACCAGTGTGTGCGTCGTCGATATGGGCAACCCAAGCTGAGAGGCCAGAACGACCGTAGTGGCGGCTCCAAATTCAGCCGCGAAACCCCTTGTAGGGGTCAATTCGGTAATTTTTTTCCCGATCGTTTCAATCACGCGCCAACCCCATGTGGCCAAGCCGACGACGATTCCAAAACCCCCTAAAGCTAAGGCCCAGAGTGGAACGCCAGCGTTCATTGGGATGGCATTAGTGGTGAGCACCGCAACGGAAGCTGAGAGAGGTCCGATGGCATTGGCGACATCGTTAGCTCCATGTGCGAAAGCCATCAAGCAGGCGCTCATGATTTGGAGGCGGCCGAAGATCTTTTCCACCGCCCCATATTCTGCTTTGATATTGTCAGAAATGTTGGGTTGTAGGCCTCTTACCAAAAAATAGCTGATGATTGAACCAACCAAACCCAATCCGAAGCTCATGCCGATGGCATGCCAAAAGGTTAGCTGTAGATTGAGGCTGTGCAACCCCTTTAAAAGCATGATCAGCGCTAAGATGGAAATGACGCCAAACACCAGGAAAGGGGTAAGCCGCTTAGCTTTTTCAACGGGATTCGAAGCATAAAAGATCTGTTGGCGCAAGAGAGTAAAAATGATAAAGGAAATGATTCCTCCTAATAAGGGGGAGACAAGCCAACTGGCGACGATAAAAGCCACCTCTTCCCAATGGATGGCCGTTACTCCACCGTAAATAAAGCCAAATCCTATGATGGCTCCCACAATAGAATGCGTCGTCGACACTGGCCACCCATAGTAAGAGGCAATCTGGAGCCATATCCCTGAAGCAAGTAGGGCTGCCAACATGCCGTAGACTAAAATCAAGGGTTTATCAACGAATATGGAGACATCTACTATTCCATTTTGAATGGTATCTGAAACATGCGATCCAAAGAAAAAAGCCCCGGAAAATTCCAAAACCGCAGCAATAATTACTGCTTGTTTTAGCGTTAAAGCCCCTGAACCGACAGAGGTGCCCATCGCATTGGCAACATCATTGGCGCCGATGTTCCAGGCCATATAAAAGCCTGCAATGAGCACTGTCACGAGTAAAAAGGTTTCTGATGGCATTGTCATTTCAATTCAAGCGTCATTCGGATGCGATGGGCTAGTTTTTCAGACAGGTTTGAAATAGCCCCTGTTGCTTCAAAGATCTTTTGCCATAAATAGAAGGTCGTATAGCTCATCTCCTTTTCCGCATTTAGCAAGCTGCGCAAGAGGCGAATTTGGATGACATCGGCTTCATGCTCCTTGTAGGAGACTTCTTGAACCATAGCACCGACTTTTTCCGCCTCGACGCCGCCAAAAGAGGACTCGAGGAGCTCGTGCAATTCCTTAATGATTTGATGGGCTTGATTAAAGGTTTCGATGTTTTTCAGGAGAAACTCGTGAAAGTCCTCTTTAAAGGTAGCCAGCATTTCAATGGGTTTTAAGGTGCACAGCACCGCAACGTCTTCGGCTTTATCTGCGATGCTGTCTTGTATCGTGAGGATTTCCAGAAGCTGGCTCCGATCGATGGGAAGAAAGAGCGTCTTCGGCAAGTGGTTGCGTATATCATTTTTTGTGAGGTCCGCTTCATGCTCGCAGTTGGAAATGCTCTCGGCAATTTCATTCAGCCTCTGCGCATCCCGCTTTTCCAAAGCATGGAAAAGCTCCGGAATCATTTTGACGCATTTGTCGACCTTTTCCATATGCGATTGCAAAGGAGAAAAGGGCGATTTACCAAAAAGATTGATAATGGTCTTTAGCATAGAAATTTCTGGGGTTTATTTTTTTCGATCCTCAAGTGCATTTAATTTATCCTATGGCGAGACATTTTGGCAATTAATCCATTTTTCTCCATAATCTAAAATTGTGAATATCAAGCATGAGAGATATGGAACCCATTTTACAAGTACGAAAGTTGACGACAAAGCTGCAATTGGGCGGCAAAGCCTATCCCGTTGTCGATGGCCTGAGTTTTGATTTGCACCTGGGCAAGACCCTCTCCTTGGTGGGGGAGTCAGGCTGCGGCAAATCATTGACTGCCCTGTCGATCATGCGCATTCTGCCCAAACCCCCTGCATTGCCTCCAGAAGGGGAAATTCTGTACAAGGGAAAAAATTTACTTGCTATGTCTGAAAGAGAAATGCGCAGCATCCGCGGGGCGCGCATCGCCATGATTTTTCAAGACCCGATCAGCGCCCTAAATCCGGTTTATACCATTGGCTCACAATTGGTTGAAGTCGCCGAATTACACCTCAACCTTTATGGAGAGGAAGCCGAAGAAAGAGCCATCAAAGCCCTAAAGGAAGTGGGCATCGCGACTCCTAGAGAACGCCTTCAGGACTATCCCCACCAGCTATCCGGAGGCATGAAGCAAAGGGTCATGATCGCCATGGCACTGATGTGCGAACCCGATATTTTGATTGCCGATGAACCCACGACAGCCCTTGATGTCACAATACAAGCCCAGGTCTTGGATCTGATTCGCGACCTGCAAGCACGGAAGGGAATGGCCCTTTTGCTGATCACCCATGATATGAGCGTTGTCGCTGAAATGGCCCATGATGTCATCGTCATGTATGCCTCACAGGGCATCGAAAGAGGCTCTGTTTTCCAGATTTTCGATCGGATGTCACACCCCTATACCATCGGCTTATTTAACTCGCGGCCATCCGCTAATACCGGCAAGGGAGACCTCAAAGCCATCAAGGGAACAGTTCCCTCTATCGCGCATTATCCTTCAGGCTGCCGGTTTCATCCCCGCTGCCCCTTTGTCATGCCGAAATGCCATCACGGAGATGTTCCTGATTTCCTTATCGAGGAAAACCACTTTGCTAAATGCTGGCTTTATGATGACAGCCAAGAGAGTGAAGAGAAAAAGAGACAAGGCGGTATATGAGCGATCTCTTAATGGAAGTCAAAGGCCTCAAAAAATACTTTCCTGTGACCGGAGGAATCCTGAGGCACCAAGTCGGGAGCGTCAAAGCTGTCGATGGAGTAGACTTCCATATCCATCAAGGAGAAGTTCTCGGATTGGTTGGGGAAACAGGCTCCGGAAAAAGCACAGTAGGGCGCGCCTCCATACGCTTAATTGAACCAACAGCAGGACAAATCCGCTTTCAGGGCAGGGATCTCATCGCAATGCCCGAAGAAGAACTCCGGAAATTGCGCCGAGAATTCCAGATCGTCTTCCAAGATCCCTATGCCTCATTGAATCCGCGAAAAACTGTAAGAGAAAGCATCGGAGAGGCCTTACTCTATCATGATATGATCAGCACACCAACAGAACAAACGGAACGCGTAGCTGAAATTTTACAGCGCATTGGTCTCTTACCGGAGGCGATGGAGCGCTATCCGCATCAATTTTCTGGGGGCCAGCAGCAACGCATCTGCATCGGGCGCGCCATCGCCATGAATCCGCGCTTGATCATTCTCGATGAGGCTTTATCTGCGCTAGATGTTTCAGTCCAGGCGCAGATCCTCAATCTACTCAATGATTTAAAGAGTTCCCTTGGCTTGAGCTATTTGTTTATCTCTCATGACCTCTCCATCGTTCGCCATATTTGCGACCGAGTGGTGGTCCTTTATTTGGGCAAGGTCATGGAGTCTGCATCCACGGATGAACTATTCCGCAATCCAAAGCATCCCTATACCCAAGCTCTCTTGTCAGCGACGCCTCGGTCGCATCCAGGGGAAAAGAAAGAGCGCATGATGCTAAAAGGAGAAATCCCTTCGGCGCTAAACCCGCCTAGCGGCTGCCCCTTCAGGACGCGCTGCCCCTTTGCCCAGCCCATTTGCGCAGAGAAACCTCCGCGCAAAAAGGCGGGCCCAGGTCATGAGTACGATTGCATCTTAGACTAATAAGTTAACAAACTTTACCAGCGGAAAAATTTGTCCAATGCTTTCTTTCTAGTGGAAGAACCCCTTCACGATTATACCAGAAAACAAACAAGTTGACGAAAGGAATTGCCTCTATAAAAATTAATTAATTTAATTATATCGAATGGGTATTATCGACAATGGACTAATGGACAAAAGGACCAATGGAATGGACAAATGGACAATGGTTAATGGACCTAATGGACACCATGGACACCATGGACTATGGACCATTGCCTTTGACCATAGTCCATGGTGTCCATTAGGTCCATTAACCATTGTCCATTTGTCCCTTAGGCCGTATTAACTTTGTAGATAGCGTTGGACAGCCCCTTGAACCCGCTTGCCAAGTTCTGGAATGGCTCTAACTCGAAGGGCTTTTTTGGATGCTTCTGCATTTTTAAGATAAGCAACTAAACCTGTACGAAATTCTTCATCGAGAGTCTCGCTTTCAATCCTCGCAAGGTCTGGAATGCAATAATGCCAAGCTGTACGCTTAAGTGCCCCCTCAAGGACTTCATCGAAAGAGTAATTTGCCGTGAGCAAATTACAGAACTGAAGCGTAGCTTCACTTAAATTGGGATCCAATAGCAATTGCTCTATTTCAGCCATTTGCTGGTCTTTAAGAGGCTTATCGGGAGCACCAAATAGAGCAAGCAATCGACTCAGATTTGGAGAAATTGTTTTAGCATGGTCCACTTGCTGCTGCAGAAATCTCCCTTTGCAGCCCAGATTTGCAACATTTTCATAGAGATAAAGCTTGCATCGAGAGCACCAAGACTCGATAGGACTATTATCTCCTGTGGCTAATAGCCTTTCTGAGGCAAGCTGCATGCGTTTCATATCATCAGGAGTAAAGGAGGGACGCACGATAACAGTCAAACAGCGTGTTAATTGAGAATTTTCCGCTTGATGCGAGAGAACAATTTTCTGACCCTGTCCTTTTAATAGGAGGGACAGCAATAGCCTCGAGATCGGGGTGCCTCCATCCGACTTCGATCTAAAAGCACTCCCGATCCAGGTTGCAGCCCCATGGAAAGAAATCCTGAACGATTTCCTGTTTTGCTTGGAAACAAAGCAGAATGTAAAGATTGATAAATTTCTTCATTTGTCTTTTGAAAAATTCTTTTCACCCTGTCTTGCAAGGATTCAGAACAAAAGGTCTCTAAATCCTCTCCAATTTCCATAAAACCGAAAGACGGCCCCTCAATCCTTCGAAAAATTCGGCTCTGAATATAGTCTATTCCCCAACCAAGCTTAGCAGGACCCGTGAGAAGAAAATCGCCCGCTGTTTCTTCCGGAGGTTGCGACATCCAACTTCTCATGTGTACCTTAGAAGGATCCTCACAACAAAGAAAGGAAGTTGGATCATATTGATGCAGCCGAGGACCTAGCAATACCCAATCGAAAGAGAGCGTCGGACTGATGCGCTGCATGATAGCAATCGCTTTTGCAGCAGCAACGATATCTCCACGTCCTCCCCTTACGTCCGTTAAAACAACAATCTTTTGCATGTGGGGAGGCCACGGTAAAGCTCGGTATTGACTCTCAATCCTACGGTGGAGTGGGAAAAGAGCTTCGTCTAAAGTTTCGACTGATTCAGGCAAGTTAATATCCACACAAGCAGAAGCGATTTGTTGGATTGCAAGGGTACTCACCAGACTTCTTGCTAGTTCAATCTCAATAGGAGTCGTAGGAGGAGTATAGGGAATAGGAACTTGGCTTACTGCACTTATCATAGACTTCAACTAATTGAATGTTAATTTCCGAAAATAAAAAGAAGATAAATAAAAATCAAGAGGAAGAAGAAGCCCACAGAGTAGAATCCCAGTAGAATCCCACGGTAAATTGACAAGAAAATCCCTATAGTAGTATTATATAGTAAATTATTTATTTTACTGTTTGTTTGGGAGCTTCGCCTATGATTCATCCAATCGAACCAATCAGTATTCTATCCATCATACAAGGTATGAAGCCTAATGAGAAAGAGCAACCAGTTAAAGAAGAAACGATTCAAAAAATTAATGATCTGGGTTTAGGTTCTCTTTTAAAAGTTGCTTCCGGTGAAGAATTCCGAACATTACTCGAGCAAAGAATGTGGGAAACTGCAGGGAATGTTAAAAAGCGAATGATTAATTATTCGACAAAAGATTATGAGAATGCCTTGCAATTTTTAGAAATCTTCTGCCTCTATAGTGCACAGAGCAATGTGATCACGCATAAGAAGGACTGCACATTTGTTATGGAGTCAGGACCCAACTCGAGACTAACCACTTGGTATGACAAATCTGTCTCAAAATGTATACAAACACTTGAAGAACTTTCTAGTTTATTAAAATCAAGGAAAGGTGTTGGAAAAGAAACTCTACAACCTCATCTCAAAAGGTTAAATACATTACTTGATAAAGTCTTTACTGAAGATTTATCTCAAACCGAGCAAAAAGCTGTGGCAAAGAAATTGGAACAGGCCAAAAAAATTCTTAGCACTCTAGCATAAAATAGGTCCCTTGTCCATTGCTAAAAAGAGCAATATCCCCTTTTAGCTGCCCTGCCAGGTTGAGGTCTCTATTCGGTTCTTCCAATTCCAGGATGAATTCTTGGAGCTGCTTATAGGCTGAGGCCTGAATGCGAAGCTCATAGTCGCTGAGCAATTGAGGAAATTCGGAGCGGTCGTGCAAGATGATGTATTGGGCTGGATTGCCCAGCAATTGCCCCATGCACAGAATATAGGCGAGCGCCCTTTTCTCCTCATCGATGTGGCTATGGGTTATTTGTTCCTTCAGCCTATTGATGGAAAGCGCAGTCTCCTCCTCAAAAGCTTTTGAGGCCTCTTCTTCCTTTTCTTTCAAGGCCAGCTTGGCAAAAGGTTGAGAAATGAAGAAATCGACGATCCAATTGTTCACAAAGGAGAGGTACTCATAGACATTTGGGATTTTCTTTAACATATCATAGAACTGCGTTATCGCTTCTTGAGCTCCTTCCGGGATGATGTTGGCTGGAGCAGCATTCAGGATGGCTAAACAGAGTTGACAATGAAGGTCGAGCAACTGGTCTCGATCTCTTTCAAAAGCCTCGCCCTTCTGCTGAAGTAGCTCTTTTGCCCTCAAGATGAGGTTTCCATCGGGATGGAGAGCTTCCGCAATTGTCCGCTTCTTCTTGAGAAGCCCTTTCAAAAGCGGGTGATTTTGCCTGGGTGAAGGAGAAATGAGCGCATCGCTCAAAGCCCACCCGTTATATTGAGAGGGATGCGGAAAGCCGGTTTGCATCGATCGCGGTGTTAAGCGAAAGCTATCAGGTATAGGAATGCTGTAGGAGCGGCCTCCGGCCTCCCTTTTGAAAGAGCCTCGCAGTTCGATCATCTCTCCAGGAAAGGTATGAAAAACCTGCGATAGCGAGACGATAGAGGCTTCGGCAACAGCTTGGATAGGGGTATGCTTCACGATCTGCAGTTGATCCGCTATGGATTTAAAGCGTATTCCATGCGTTTTCAGTAGCGTAATCGCCTTCATGCGAAAGGCGTCGATTTCTTGTTTGGATAATCCCTTCTCTTGCACTCCTCTGAGTGGCCGCGTAATTAAAGCAATTTTCTTGGAGGATGAGGGGACAAATTGGGATTGAAAGGTATGAGCTGTCTTAGCCTGTTCTTCGGGTTCACCTGAAGAGCCATAGAGGAAACGGGCAATGCGGCGGCTCCAAGCAGGAGGAATGGAGGTGGCCTTCCCCAAAACAGCGCTGCACTGGGAGATAAAGGAGCGCGTTATCGCGGCGAAATTTTGTCCGGTTTTAGGATCGATTTGGTTATTCATAATTTGGCAATGGCTTCCCGCAAGGGGCCTCTACATTTATTTTGGTTCCTTTCACGATATCTAGAGAATTTTGCTTCTCCAGCGCATTCTCAATTGAAATGAGCTCTCCGCGCCGCAAGTAGTCGAATGCGCGTGCCTCCAGAGGATGCTCTTTGAGGTGGGATCCCAAGTTTTTTTTGCCATCGGTGCCGCATAGGTAGAATCGCTTTCCCTGATAAGTTTCTACCGGAGGGCTAATGATGCGATAGAGATTGCGTTCTGGTACTTTTGGCCATGTGGCTTCCGGGCTTCTGAAGATGATATAGGTCATCTTTAAAGAACTGAGGTTGATTTCAGCGGCGCGCTGAATCTCTTTGATGAGATAGGGCTTTTCCAGCTCCCTCTGGGCATAACAAGGGCTATTGGCTGTCTGAAGGGCAGGGCACTCTCCCTTCCAAACGCAGGGAGCCTGAATGGGCACTCCTTCTGACACGAGTTGATCTCGCAATTGAAGGATACGCCTATTGCTCTCTAGAAAGGAGTTGTCGATAATCACTAAAAATCCCTCTGGAGTCAGCCTGTGCAGGAGAAACTGAAGGTATTGGTGCTGCTTTTCTTTCCACCCTTTTTGCGAGGCGGGGAATACTTCTTCCAGGCAGTGGCCGAGAATGATTAAATCGAACGATCCTTCAGCTGGCAGGGTCATCTTTTGACATTCCCATGGCCTGACGGTCAAGGCGTTGCCATAGCGTCCGCAGATTTCAGCACCGAGTTCTAAAGCCCTTTTATTTTGGTCGGCAGCGATGACTTCTCCGGCTCCATGGCGCAGCGCAGCGAAGGCCATGGGGGCAGGTCCGCTGCAAAGATCCAGGACTCGGCTGGGGGAAGTGGGAAGCTCTCCCAAAACGGATAAGGCCTGCTGATAGTGTATGACCCAGTGATAGAGCAAATAGGCGCCCAAAAGATCGGGGTCTTTGAAGTAATCCCGCCCCAACAGGGTTTCTTTTCCGTCAAATTGCTGCTGCAGCTTGCGTACAGCGGCAACGACACCGCGGAATTCCCGGGTCTGCAGGACATCGGGAGGCCCAGCTTCCTTTCGGAAGCGCCTCCAAACGCCCATCAAGAGAGGCATCAAGGTGTCTAAATCGGGGCTGATCCCGCGTTTGTTCTTCATTTTTTTATTCAAAAATTAGCTGTTTTTCTCTTGGCGTCAGGGGGCGCCAGCTGCCTGGCGGCAAGGAGCCCAGGTGGAGTCCTCCCAAGCGGATTCGCATGAGTTCTTTGACTTGCAGTCCTGCATTTTCCATGAGGATCCGCACTTCACGCTTTTTCCCTTCGGCGATTGTCACTTTAAGGGTTCCTTTGCGCACTTTAGAGATGCGGAGCGGTTTGACATACACGCCTTCCACCAGGGTTCCTCTTGAGATGGCTTGCAGGTGCTCCTGGGTAATCTCTTGATCTGTCTTGGCTAAATATTCCTTGTGAATATTTGCCGAAGGATGAATCACTTGATTTGCGAAATGGCCATCGTTGGTGACTAGCAGCAGCCCTTGCGTATCTTTGTCTAATCTTCCTACAGTAAAGAGGCGTTGGTCGGCGCCGACGAAAAGGTCCAAGACAATTTTGCTCTTGTTAGATCGGCGATTGGTGCAAATGTAACCGATGGGCTTGTTCAGGATATAATAGACTTTGTCGACGGCCTTTTGTATGGGCTTGCCATTGACGCTAATGTGATCCTCTGTCGTTACCATTGTTTGGGGTAGCAACGCGACAGATCCGTTGACGGTCACCTGGCCATCAAAAATGAGGGTTTCGCATGCGCGCCGCGAGGCGATGCCAGCTCCGGCCAGCACTTTGCTTAATCGTTGTTTTTTTTGTACCATTTTATCCCTGAGAGTTAGAATAAAATCATACTTGATTTATAATAAAAATTCAACACTTTTATGCTTTACGGTTTACCTCTTATGATTTAATCTTGGCTCTTCAAACAATAAGGAGAGAATGTGTGACGCGGCTGATCATGATGCGCCATGGCGAATCGGAGTGGAATCGAATGAATTTGTTTACCGGATGGGTCGATATACCTCTCTCGACAAAGGGGATTGAAGAAGCCCTTGAAGCTGGCCAGCGCATCAAAGATATCCCTGTCGATATCATCTTCACCACGACGCTTGTTCGAGCCCAAATGACTGCTTTTTTGTCGATGAGCGTCCATAGCTCCGGCAAAGTGCCAGTGGTGCTGCATCCAGGGGAAGGCAAACTGGAAGAATGGGGCAAAATCTATGGACCAAAAGCTGCCGCTGAAACGATTCCCGTCATCCGCTGCTGGGAACTCAATGAAAGAATGTATGGCGAATTGCAGGGCCTCAACAAAGATGAAATGCGCTCCAAATATGGACCGGAGCAAGTGCAGCGCTGGCGCCGCAGCTATAATATAAGGCCCCCTAACGGCGAAAGCTTGGAAATGACGGCCGCCCGATCCATTCCCTACTTTCAAGAGAAAATCCTTCCTTGCCTAGCCGAAGGAAAGAATGTGCTGATTTCAGCCCATGGAAATTCGATGAGGGCTATTATCATGGTTCTGGATGGCCTAGACCATGAACAGGTCGTCAGCCTGGAAATACCGACAGGTATTCCCATCCAATATGAGTATTTAAACGGCCAATTTAACAAAGTAAATTAAAATAGTATAATGCCCAAGGGA
The DNA here is from genome assembly GCA_963801335.1 of uncultured Parachlamydiaceae bacterium. Lineage (GTDB taxonomy): Bacteria > Chlamydiota > Chlamydiia > Chlamydiales > Parachlamydiaceae > CAWDEQ01. The sequence goes on from CAWDEQ010000001.1 coordinate 1,250,322, forward strand.
ATCTATCTCGACAATAGCACGACGACGCGGCCTTCCGAAAAAACTATCGGACGCATGCTGCAATTTTATACGGATCGCTGGGGCGTGCCCTCCGCTGCCCATCAGATGGGCCAAGAGCTTTTTTCTGATATTGAAGAGAGCTATAAATCCCTATACGCGATGCTCGGAGCCAAAGAGAGCGACGACTTCGTCTTCACCTCATCTGGAGCTGAGGCGGTCAACCATGCGATCTTCGCAGCCTATCTCGATGTCGCCCGCACAACAGGAAAAAACCAATTCGTGACTTCGAATATAGATGAAGCCCCCGCCCTCATGTCCATCGGGCGCCTCGAACAATTGGGCTGCGTCGGTAAAATGGTCGATGCAAATCAACGGGGATATGTCACTGCCCAAGCTGTCGCCGACACCATGACTCCGCGCACCGCCATCGTTTCGCTCTCCTGGGCTAATGGGTTGACCGGCGTGATCAATCCGGTGGGTGAAATCGCTTCGATCTGCCAGGAAAGGGGAATTCTTTTCCACCTCGATGCCACACATGTTTTAGGAAAATTGTACTACGAATTGGAAGATATCGGAGCCAGCCTCATTTCATTCAATGGAGATAACATCCATGGACCCAAGGGGACCGGAGGACTTTACATCAGGCAAGGTGTCAAATGCAGCCCCTTTATTGTCGGAGGCCTCGAGCAAGCAGGGCATCGGGCCGGCTCTGTCAACATCCCTGGCCTCGTCGGATTAGGGCAAGCGGCCAAAGAAGCGCTAGAGGCGCGCGACTATGTGTGCACGGAGGTGGCCCGTTTACGGAATAAGCTCGAAAAGGGTATAATGGGTCATGTACCAGATGCAATTGCCTACTTTCAAGATCAGGAACGCCTTCCCAATTGTACAACGGTAGCTTTTCCCTGGATTGCCAACGAAGCGATGCTCTTTTCATTGAATCGCAAAGGAGTCTATGCAAGCATCGGAGGGGGCAGTTTCCAGCAGATTGGCCTGGTCCTGATGGCTTCAGGCGTGGAGGAAACCATCGCACATACCGCTTTGAGCTTTAGCTTATCCCGCGAAACCAGTGAAGACGAAATCGATCGCGCCCTTGACATCATTGTGGAGACGGCCAAGCGATTGCGCAAGATCTCGAACAAAATTTAAGAGGTTATACCATATTATGGGTTTAACAGGATTAGTTACTCCTTTCCCCTGGAGCCGCTATAGCCGAAAATTGATTGCTAAGATCGACAACCCCAGGTCCGCCGGATTTTTTACGCCGGATGAGTCGGAGGCGCGGTCCATGCGCCTGGTAGAATCAGTTGCTGGAAGGGTCCAAGATGGCAACGTCATCAAATTCTATTGGCTCGTCGACAAAGATGACGGCATTATCGTAGACGCAAAATTCCAGGCCTTTGGGCAATCCGCATTGATTGGGGCTGCTGAAGCCGCTTGCGAGCTCCTCGTCGGAAAAAATTATGATCAAGCAAAGCGGATCAATGCCGATTTGATCGATAAGCAATTGCGCGACAAAGCCGATATAGCCGCTTTTCCCCCTGAAACCTATCCCCATCTCAATCTGATTTTGGAGGCTATGGAAATGGCCGCAGACCAATGCACCGATTTGCCGCTCGCCGCAACCTATGTTGCCCCTCCAGTGCCCTCTGAAATTGGCGAAGTCATCCCTGGAGGCTACCCGGGCTGGAAAGAGCTTACCCTAAAAAAGAAAATCGCGGTCATCGAGGAAATACTCGACCGCGATATCCGCCCCTATATCGCCCTGGATGCCGGCGGCGTCAATGTTCTCAATCTTCTTCAAGACAAGGAAGTCATCATCAGCTATCAAGGAACCTGCACCAGTTGCTATTCGGCCATCGGGACCACTCTTTCGTATATCCAGCAGGTCCTGCGGGCCAAGGTCCACCCAGACCTTGTCGTCACCCCTGAATTGGATGAGTCATTTCCCCATTAAAGTATTTCCCCCGATACAAGCCGTCTCAGTTCGCCAGTATCGAGACGCAGATTTAAGGAGCCGTCATTGTTGATCGAATCTAATGTGCCTTCCAATATTGTGCGTCCATCGTTGACTTTGACCCGTGGATGTGTCTTCAGGTCCAGATGGGCTTTGTAGTCGCTTAAAAAAGGCAAAAAGCCCTCTTCAAAGAAAAGATCAAGGTCCTTCATAAACGCTTCCACGAGAAGGTCGAGCACTTCATTGATGCCAAAAGTTTTGCCACTTTCCGTAAATAAAGAGGTTGCAGGCCGATCAATTGTATTTAAGACCTCTTGAGGCATATTGACATTGATCCCGATGCCTAACACCATGCAGATAGAATCTGAAACAAAGAACGTTTCGGCTAAAATGCCGCCGAGTTTTTTTCCATTTAAAAATAGGTCGTTAGGCCATTTCATCTGGGGATTAAAGCCCAGACTTTTCACAGTTCTTAAAGCAGAAAGGGCCAAGATTTGGGGGATATTGACGCTGTCAAAGCGATGTTTCTCAACGAAAAAGCAGAAGGTAGCGTAGATATTCTGGCCCGCAGGGGAAAGCCACACCCGTTTAAAACGGCCTCTGCCCGCTGTTTGTTCTTCAGCGGTAATAAGCGACATCTTGGTCCGGTCGAACGTGTGGCCATGCTGCTTGGCCCAAGTATTCGTGGAATCAATGACCTTAAAGTTGTGCCTGACAATTTCCATGGTATTTCCATTCTGGTTGAAATTCATTTTTAGGTACAATGAGAAAGTCTAGGAGATCTCCATGTGGAATTACCGTCCCTTAACGCGCATTGATTTCCGTTTAGTTGTTGTCATTTTGGGTTTGATGCTTGTCAGTCTTCTCGTCATCTCTGCTAACAGCATGGAAAACCCCCATGACATCGAAGAGCGCTTTTTCACTCCCGTTGTCAAAACGCAACTGCGCTGGTTTGCCATCGGATGGGGTATCTTTTTTTTCATGGCCGGGTTCGATTATAACAAACTGAGAGAATGGACCTGGATCCTCTATTTTTTGATGATTGTTTCCCTTTTGGGCCTTTTCTTTACGGAATCTGTCCAGAGGGTCCATCGCTGGTACAGATTGCCGCTGATTGGAGGGACCTTTCAACCGTCGGAATATGCAAAATTGATTGTCGTCATCTCCTTGAGCTGGTTTTTGGAAAGGAGGCGCAATAGGGCTCAGGATGCTAGCACAGCCCTCTACGGAGGAATCATCGTCGGCATTCCCTTCCTCCTCATCCTCAAGCAGCCCGACCTTGGGACAGCCCTCGTCCTCTTTCCCATTACCCTTGTGATGTTTTATTTCGGAGATCTCAATCCAAAGGTCATCAAGTTGATGACAGCTTTAGGCGCCGCAGCGCTCTTTTTTGTGGCCCTTATTTTTTTAGGGGTTGTTTCACACGAAGATATCCGGCCCTACGTGACAAAAGTTCTAAAAGATTATCAATTTGACCGTCTAAATCCTAATACGCACCATCAAAAGGCGGCCGCAATAGCCATTGCCGTCGGGGGATTGACGGGGACGGGATGGCATAAGAGCGAATATACTGGAGGCGGATGGCTTCCTGCTCCTTATACGGATTCCGTCTTTCCTGCCTTTGGGGAAGAATTCGGCTTTTTAGGCCTTCTTTGCCTATTGGTGCTTTTTTATGCTTTGCTCTATTTTAGCTTTCAAGTCACGCTTGTGGCAAAAGACCTGTTCGGCCGCCTCCTTTCCGCTGGTATAACGGTCTATTTGGCCATGCATATTATCGTGAATATTGGAATGATGAGCGGATTCCTTCCAATTACAGGGGTTCCTTTGGTATTAGTGACATATGGAGGCTCATCGATGCTTGCCACGATGACTGCGTTGGGAATTCTTCAAAGTATCTATAGCAGAAGGTTTATGTTTTAAACCGGCATCTAGTTAAAATTATTCATTTTGGCTAGCGCGAAAACTCCCGGGGCTGCAAGATCGTAAACAGGTCAATATTAAGTCAATATTGACCTGTTTACGATCTTGCAGCCCCGGGGTTTTGGCGCAGCGAAAATGAATAATTTTAACTAGATGCCGGTATAATGAAACAGCACGATTTTATCTTCAAGCCAGGTGTATGGATCGGAGAAGGACGCATGATTTTTAGCTCCTCGCCCGAGCCTATTCGCTTTTATACGAAATGGCACATCTCTCCCATAGAACAGGATACCATTGTGTGCCGGCAAGCCGTCGAAATGCAGGGAGTCGAAGAACATGTCAAGAATGCTTTCCGATTCTATGACCTTGTTGAGAGTTCTTTTTCTGTGGAATTAGACAACGAACTTTTTGGTACCCTGGTCGGCAAAGGAATCATCGACCCTAAAATCATTGCCTGGGAATTCCGCCTCACAGAAGAGTTTGAAGGCTTCGAGGTCTATGAGTTGCAAGAGAATGGGGACTATATGGTGCACGCTGAATATGCCTCTCCAGATCAATACCGCACGACTGTCGATGCAAGAATTTGGAAAAAAAGCACTTGAGCGGAATTTGGATAAATAGGTCTCGGGCCTGGTCTCGGTCTCCAGACATTGGATACAATTTCTGACACTTTTTGCAAATACAGTTTGTGTCCTTCTCCAGAGAAACTTTCATTTGATCGAACCTTATCGCATATCCTACAATACCATCCCATATGCTTATCTCTTTTCTTCTTGATGTGTCAAGGCGCGAAGAATTGAATCCAAAACATCATCGAGATGCTTACCAACATCTTCGCTTAAGAATCGTAGAACCAAGTAACCATTCTGCTGCAGTAAAGCATCTTTACGTCTATCTCGACGATAGGCATTGGCGTCAGCCAGATGCTGTGCACCATCGAGTTCAACTGCAAGACGTGCATCAGCACAAAGTAAATCAACCTCCATTTGACTTGAAACATCGAATGGGATCGACAATAGAGCATTAAGGTGAAATCTTCCGGCAGTCTGAGGTAACGTTTCAAGACGACGATAAAAAAATGCTTCAGTGGCACTTCGAGCTCGATCGATGCCCTCTGCATCCGTATGTATAGCCGAAGCCACTTGAACAAATAGATTGGCCAGTGGCAAATCGACACCATCGCAAATCAAACGCTTGATACTTGCTGCATAATCACTCTTCCAAGCAGGATCAACTGGAAGTGATGTTTGAGTGGGCCACCCAGGCGTGGCACTTGCAGGGAGCAAGATTTTATATCCTACAGCCTCATAACCTCGGCAACGCTTATTGAACATTCGTTCTAATATGGGCACATTAAGGTCAGCATAATCGTAGACTTGTACCTCTTTTTTACGATCGTATAAGCGATGTAGTCTGCCAACATATTGTGCAATCGTTCCTTGCCATGAAATCGGAAGAGTAAGAAACAAAGTATCCAATCTGGCATCATCAAATCCTTCGCCAATGTATCGTCCTGTTGCAAGCAATACGCGGTCTTCATTCTCAGGAATAGTTGCCAAGCGGCCACTGATTTGTGCAACTTCCTTAGCACTCATTCCTCCACGAAGCACAATTAGGTTTCGAATATGAGGAGCGAGCTGATGTGACAACAAATCTAGGTGTTCATTTCGCTCTGTCAATATAACTGGCGATCGTCCATTCTGAACCGCTTTCATAACATCTTCAAAAATTAACTGGTTGCGTGCTGTATCGTGAACCAGCTCATCATACAGATCGTTGAACTGGAGGCGTGCATCTGCATTGGGTGATTTGAGAGGAATGAATGCAGTAGGGCGCACTAAAACCGTATGTTTAAAGGGACGTGCTGCAGCCTGTTCTTTGGCGTTGACACTATAGCGGACAGGACCACATTGCATTGTGATAATGGGATGATGCCCATCTTTCCGCCTCAAAGTGGCTGTTAATCCGGTTATGTATTTTTATTTTTTGCTTTACTTCATTAATGATTTGATTTGTAATTTTTTTATCACTAAATTTTATTTCACATACATAACATATGCCAAACTTGGTCTGAATCAAATAGTCTATTTGGCAACCAGATTGGTTTTTTGTTTTATTTTGAAAAATGGATTTGCATTAACAATTTCTGAAGGTATGACACCGATCAACTGATGAAGAAACGCACGGTTGTTAAGTATCAAGTTCTTAAATTGTCGAGGGATAATTTCATTTAATGTAGCTAAGTCGTTCTTTGCATTTGTTGCTAAAATGTATTTAAAATAACATCGTAAATAGTTGTCTTTGAGTCTATAACGACTTGACTTAGAATGTAGATTTGACTTTAAATTCCAAGTATAATCTTTAGAAACAAAGCCTGCTCTAATTAAATCTCTTATATAATTTGAAACAGCACCTCCCTTTTGTACGCCAAGAGCTATCTAAAAAATAGTGGATTATGGCAGACCGTTACAATTTTCGCGGAAATGAGGTTTCAACCAATATGTTTTCTCGGTCCGAAAGTCCGAGACCGATCCCGATCCCGAACCGTATATTCTATTCCACCGATTAAGCTTTGATTTTGATATCGACACCGGCCGGCAGAGTCAATGTCTTGAGGGCATCGATTGTCTTGCCGGTTGGATTGAGGATATCCACGAGCCTTTTATGGGTGCGGATTTCAAATTGCTCCCGCGACTTGACGTCGATATTCGGGGAGCGCAGCACCGTATACTTTTCGATGCGCGTAGGCAGGGGAATAGGCCCTGCGACTCCGGCGCCGGTGCGCTTTGCCGTTTCCACGATGTCGGCTGTGGAGCGATCCAGGATGCGTTGATCGTATCCTTTAAGCCGGATGCGGATCTTTTGCTTCGCCTGTTTTGTCGCCTGCTTTTCTTGCTTTGGCTGTTGTTTTTCTTGTTTTGCCATAATATGTTAACCTTGCGTCTCTTACTTCTTGATGATTTCTTCTTGGATTTTAGTGGGCACGCGCTCAAAGTGACTTGGTTCCATCACATAGGTGGCACGGCCGGATGACAATGAACGCAGCTGCGTCGAGTATCCAAACATTTCACTCAAAGGCACTTCAGCATGTACAATGACAGCCCCTTTGTGGTTTTCCTGGCCGATGATCTGGCCGCGGCGGCGGTTGAGGTCTCCGATGACATCACCCATATGGAGTTCGGGTGTGGTCACGTCCACCTTCATGATCGGTTCAAGGAGGATTGGCTTTGCTTTGCGCGCCGCATCTTTGATTGCCATCGAGCCGCAAATCTTAAACGCCATTTCATTGGAGTCGACGTCGTGGTAAGAACCGTAGACGATGGCTACTTTCACATCCACCAGGTTGTAGCCGGCGAGAACCCCTGTTGCCAAACCCTCTTCGATCCCTTTAATAACTGCAGGGATGTATTCTTTCGGGATGACACCGCCGACGATCTTGCTGACGATCTCGTTGCCTTTCCCTTTTTCGTTGGGTTCGATTTCCAGTTCGACGTGCGCATATTGTCCGCGGCCGCCGCTTTGCTTGACAAATTTCGTTTGGATCTTGCTTGGCATCGTGATCGTCTCTTTGTAGGAAACCTGCGGTTTGCCCACATTGGCTTCGACGCCATGCTCTCGCCTCATGCGGTCGTGAATGATTTCGAGATGCAATTCACCCATACCGGCGATGATCGTTTGACCCGTTTCCTCGTTCGTGTAGACGCGGAAAGTGGGATCTTCTTCGGAAAGGGCCGAGAGGGCGAGCGACAGCTTTTCGCGGTCAGCCTTCGATTTAGGCTCGATCGCCATCGAGATCACAGGCTCTGGAAACTCCATCTTTTCGAGCAGGATGGGATGATCCGGGCTGCACAAGGTATCCCCGGTGCTGGCTCTTTTCAATCCGATGCACGCGGCAATGTCGCCTGTATAGAATTCATCCTTTTCTTCGCGTTTGTTGGCATGCATCTCCAGCAGGCGGGAAATGCGCTCTTTCGTATCTTTCGTACTATTGATGATGTTCATCCCTTTCTCAAGCGTTCCGCTATAAATGCGGATGTAGGTCAATCGTCCGACATAAGGGTCGCTCATGATCTTAAAGGCCAGCGCGGCAAAAGGTTGGTCGTCGCGAGGCTCTAAGAAAAGATCGGCATCCGTTTCCAAGTCGTGGGCTTTGATGGCTCCACGGTCTTCCGGAGAAGGCATCCAGTTGACAATCGCATCCAGCAGCTGCTGGACGCCCTTGTTTTTGAAGGCCGACCCACACAGGACGGGGTTGAATTTATTGGCAATCACACCCTTTCGTATGACGGCGTGAATTTCTTCTGGAGTCAACGAATCGGGGTTTTCAAGGACTTTCGTCATGAAGCCTTCGTTTTGCTCGTCAATGGTAGCAAGCTCTTCCAGCAACTCTCCGCGCAATTTGCGGCACTGGTCGAGCAAGTTGGCTGGTACCTCAGTCTCTTCCCAATCGGCTCCAAGAGTTTCATCGTGGAAAAAGAGGGCTTTCATGGTTATCAGGTCGACCATTCCTTTGAATTCCGACTCGGCTCCGATAGGGCAGTGAACCGGAATCGCGTTGGCATGCAGCTTTTCGCGCATCGTCTTCACGGCATCGAAAAAGTCCGCCCCGATCCTGTCCATCTTGTTGACAAAAGCGATGCGCGGAACGCCATATTTATCGGCTTGGCGCCATACGGTTTCGGATTGGGGTTCGACTCCCGATACCGAACAAAAAACGGCTACGGCGCCATCGAGGACGCGCAAGGAGCGCTCCACTTCGATGGTGAAGTCGACGTGTCCGGGGGTATCGATGATGTGTATGGTATGTCCTTTCCAAAAGACTGTCGTCGCAGCGGAGGTAATGGTGATGCCGCGTTCTTGCTCCTGTTCCATCCAGTCCATCGTCGCCGCACCTTCGTGCACTTCGCCCATGCGGTGTACGCGGCCTGTATAGTACAGAATCCGTTCCGTCGTCGTCGTCTTACCGGCGTCGATGTGGGCCATGATCCCGATATTGCGGACTTTATTCAGTGGCTGATTAGCTGGTCTGGTCATAATACTTTTTCTCCTCTACCACTTATAATGGGCAAAAGCTTTATTGGCTTCGGCCATCCGATGGGTATCATCTTTTTTCTTAATCGTCGTACCCTGATTGTTAAAACAATCGGCGAGCTCCGAAGCGAGGCCCTCTTCCATCGAGCGGCCGGCTTTAGCCCTGGAATGGGTGATAATCCAACCCATCGCCATCGAGATGCGGCGGCTCGGTGGGATTTCGATCGGCACTTGGTATGTTGCCCCCCCTATGCGGCGCGACTTTACTTCGAGGGCAGGCTTGGCGTTCTCCAGGGCCTGCTCGAAGGATTCCATTGGACTTTCGGATTTGATCTTTTTAGCAAATTTATCCAAAGCATTGTAGACAATGCGGCGGGCGACCGACTTTTTGCCGTTTTCCATCACCTTGTTGATAAATTTGGATAATAAATCGCTCCCATAAAATGGATCGGGTTCGATACGTCTTTTTTCTGCGCGATGTCTTCTTGACATGGTTTCCTCTCTCTATTATTGCATCTTAATCTTTTCTATGAAAGACCCAATCAATTCACCTGGCAGAAGCCATAGCCTCTGCCTGCGCGGGATTGGCGCTTTGATGCTATATCCAAAACGCAAATCTCGGGCCAGGATACTCATTGCAGGAGTATTCTAGCATTACTTGGGACGCTTTGCCCCATATTTGGATCTTCCTTGTTTGCGGTTTTGTACTGCCGCACAGTCTAATGTTCCCCTCACAATATGATAACGAACGCCAGGCAGGTCTTTGACGCGTCCGCCGCGTACCAAAACGATGCTGTGTTCCTGAAGGTTATGACCTTCGCCGCCAATGTAGGCGATCACTTCTTGCCCCGTCGACAACCGGACCCAAGCCACTTTTCGCAACGCTGAGTTTGGTTTCTTCGGAGTCTTTGTTTTCACTTGCAAACAGACACCACGGCGTTGTGGGCATTTCTGCAGCGCGGGCGACTTACTGCGTTTTTTCTTTGGCGAACGCGGTTGTCGAACGAGTTGGTTAATGGTCGGCATGTGTGCCTTTCTCCTTGCTTGATATTCGATATAAAAGAAAACTCGCAGGTAAATGCGAAGTTACAAGGGGATTATAGAGAAAAGGCTTTTTTTTGGGAAATCTTATTTAATCCCAGATCTTGAGCATGCGGCGCATCAATACGATCTGGCCAATATGATAGGCATTGTGGTCGGCTATTAATAAAATTTCGCGCAGGATGGTATGTCCTTTTTTGCCATGGGGGATTTGGGCAAAAAGGTCAGTTGTGGGATTGCGCACGAGTTCTTTATTTGTTCTTCCATTTTTCATCCTTCCGAATTCTTCGTTACTGTATTCTAAATGGAGGCATCCTGTCAATCCTATGAAACGTATCGCCATTATAGGAAGCACTGGTCTAGCGGCTCGAAGGGAAGCTCAAGAAATTTAGATGGCGCTTTACTTTCGCTTATGGCATAATCGCTCTTTAGGTGTATTTTGCTTTAAAAAAAAGGTCAAATAAGACATGGTTTTCAGCGTTGTCATTTTTTTACTCGCAATTTTAGCCCTCAGCTTTCTCATTTTCATTCATGAACTAGGCCACTACTTCATGGCCAAATGGGTGGGAATGCGCATTGAAACCTTCTCCATTGGCTTCGGAAAGCCTATTGTCAGCTGGGAAAAGAATGGGGAAAAATGGCAGATCGGTTGGCTCCTTTTCGGCGGCTACGTCAAAATTGCCGGAATGGATGTCGAAGGCGATCGCGATCCCTACCAAGTTCCCGATGGTTTTTTTGGCAAAAAGCCATGGGATAGAATCAAAGTCTCTTTGATGGGCCCCCTCGTGAATTTAATCTTTGCCCTGCTCATCTTTAGTTTGCTCTGGCTAGAAGGAGGCAGAGATAAAAGCTTTGCCGAATATACCAATAAAATCGGCTGGGTCGACCCGCAGTCAGAGCTTTTTGCAAAAGGCGTTCGTCCAGGAGATGATATCATTGCTTACAACGACGAACCGTATCAGAGTGCCAAAGATAACCTCTATGCCCCCTTGACTAGCGGAGGAGAAATCGCCGTCAAAGGTCAGAAAGAAGACTATGCTTCAGGAACTAAAACGCTCTTTGATTATAAAGTCAAAACCTATCCCAATCCCAATTACCTCGATAAAAGCATCGTCACAGCAGGCATTTTGCAGCCTGCGCAATATTTGATCTATAATCGACTGCCCTCCGGCAAAGAGAATCCTTTACCCGAAAACTCCCCCCTAATAGGAAGCGGGATCCAGTATGGCGACCGATTGATTTGGGCCGATGGCGAGATCCTTTTTTCGACGGAGCAGCTGCATCACATCCTGAATGATGGCAAAGCCTTAATTACCGTGATGCGCGATGGAAATACGCTTCTATTCCGCGTTCCTCGCGTGCCCGTTCAAGAATTAAAGCTCGACCCCGCCTATAAAGAAGAGCTCGTCGATTGGCAATTCGAAGCTGAGCTCAATGGAGAAAAAATCCAGAAACTCATGGTCATTCCCTATAGTTTAACTCCTGATGCCGTTGTCGATGGGGAACTCAAGTTTATCGACAAAGATAACCAAGAAAATGCCTTTCCCAAAAATCCCATTTCCCCCCTGCATCGTACTTTGCAAAAGGGGGACCGCATCCTTGCCGTCGATGGCACTCCAATCCGCCACTCGTATCAGCTTTTGGCTGACCTCCAACACCATAAGGTCAACCTCATCGTCGAAAGGAATGAAAAAGCAATCCGTAAAACCCCCTGGGTCGAGGCCAATGCAGAATTCGACCGGCAAATTGCATGGAAAGCCCTTCAAAAAATCGCCCAAAATATCGGAACGCCTGATCAGGTCACAACCGCAAGCGATTATATTTTATTAAAACCCATCTCCCCGAAGACGCAGACTGAAATTTTTAAAACAAATGATAATACAGAATCACCTGAAATTGTCGAACTTAAGAAGAAAATCGCCAGCATTGAAGATCCCGAAAAGCGGACTCAAGCCCTCCGCCTATTGGAAAAACAGCAAAAGCAACTGATGCTGGGAATTACCTTGCAAGATCGTCATGTCGTCTATAACCCCGTCCCCACAGAACAGTTTGCCAATGTTTTCGAAGAGATTTGGCGCGTCCTAAAGGCACTCTTTACCGGTTCTTTGAATCCGAAGTTTTTAAGCGGACCTGTCGGGATTGTCCAAGCTGTTCATGACAATTGGTTGATCAGCGGCAGGGAAGTCATGTATTTGCTTGGGGTCATCAGCTTAAATTTAGGCGTTTTGAACCTTCTTCCTATTCCCATGTTGGATGGAGGGACTATCATGATGACCCTGTTCGAGATGGTCACGCGTAAACGCATCCCTCCGAAGACAATGGAGAAACTGATCATCCCGTTCGCTGTCCTTCTCATTGCAATGTTCATCTTCTGGACCTATAATGACATCTTGCGCATTTTTAGCGGATTCTTCGGCGTCCGATGACTTTGATGCACATAGGTATCTAGAGTGGAAAAGAGTCTCTTTGAAAATCTCAAATCGATATTAGCGCATTATCGCCTACGCTTTTTTGTTTCCTTTGGGATGGTTCTCGTTTCGAATATTTTGCTTATCCTCAATCCGCTTATTTTCCGCAAAGCCGTCACCGTCATGGGATCCTCCGAAAATACCCATGGACTATTCCAATGGGCCTTCCTGCTCATAGCCATAGCTACCCTGTCGAGCTTTTTTAAATATCGGATGCGCATCGGATTCATTTCGATCAGCCGCGATGTCGAAAGGGAGGTTCGGCTGAAGTTGTTCACGCGCATTCAACAGCAGTCCAGCGTCTTTTATGACCGCCATGGGATCGGCGAGCTCCTCAGCAGGCTCACGAATGATATAACAGCCTACCGCTCTGTGTTAGGCCCTGGAATCATGTATCCCATCTCTTACAGTACCCTCCTTATCCCGGGAATGATCGCCCTATTTACAATCTCCAAAATGCTGGCCTTCATCTCTTTGATACCTCTTCTCATTATCCCCCTCATCAATGCTGCAGTGCGCAAGCAGATCTATTATCTAGCTGCCCAATTGCAAAACTCCCTGGGAATCATGAGCAATCAAGTGCAGGAGAACTTGTCAGGGATCCGCATCATCAAGAGCTATGTCATCGAACGGCCAGTCTTTCAAAAGTTCCGGGAGCTCTGTTACAGCCTTGTCGGAATGAATATCAGGCTTGCCGTGATGGACGGGCTGCTATTTCCGATTTTTTCTATGCTGACCAAGTTAGTGACGGTGATGTTGATCTTGTTTGGCGGCTGGGCAATCCTTAAAGCCTATGCCGAACTCAACGCAGCTGATTTCATTTCTTTTTTGTGGATTCAATCCTATATCTTTATTCCTCTTTTGATGCTAGCCTGGATTGTTCCGATCTATGAGAGGGGGCGCGCAGCTTACAATCGGCTTCTGGAAGTCTATGACGAACCCATTGAAGTCCAGGATAAAGCAAGCAACCAAAGCCTCCATATCCCTCCCAAAGCAGACCTTGCGTTCCATCATCTCAGTTTTTCCTATCCCACTTCGCCTAAACCTGTACTCAATGACATCAATCTGACCATTAAGGGAGGAACCTTCCTAGGCATCACCGGCCCCATCGGAGCGGGGAAGAGCACCCTTTTTCACCTCATAAATAGGGACTATGAAGTTCCCTACGGAAAAATTTCCATCGGGGGTCGAGACATCCACGACTATCCCTTGCAAGACTTCTACGAGTCGCTGGTGACTGTGGAACAAATTCCCTTCCTCTTTTCTAAGACCATAGCCGAAAATGTCCGCTTTGGGAAGCGGGAAGCCTCCCAGGAAGAGCTGGAAATGGTCTCTAAACATGCCGACCTCCATGAAACCGTTCTAGGATTCCCAGAACAATATGATACCATCATCGGAGAACGCGGCGTCACCCTTTCCGGAGGCCAAAAGCAGCGCGTCGCGATGGCCAGGGCTTTTCTTGTGGAGCGCTCCATCCTCCTATTAGATGACATCTTCTCCGCCGTGGATACAGCCACAGAAAAAAGAATCTTCGAGGCAATAAAAAAGAACTTTCGCGGCAAAACACTCCTTGTGATTACCCATCGCACCTCCATTTTAGACCAGATGGATCGCATCATCTACTTACAGGAAGGCCGCATCATCGAGGATGGCGCTCCGAAAGCACTCCTGCAGCAGAATGGCTATTATGCCGCTCTTGTAGGATTGCAAAACCTGGAACGGAGATCCTGATGCCGAAATTCCGCTACCATCAAGCCTATAAGCAAGAACAGATTGAATCGGAGGCCATTGACCGGACGCTCTTGAAGCGCCTCTGGAGTTATCTCAAGCCCTACAAGGGGTGGATTTTTCTTGCGATTTTCTTTTTGTTTATTTCCAGGGCCCTTGAAGCCTATGTCCCTATTTTTATAGGGAAGACAACCCAATTGATTTTAAACAATGTCACTGGGACCGAAGAAGCAAAATCTACAGTATTGTCCACGGTAATCTCAAGCTGCATTTGGATCACCTGCCTCCTCGCCCTATCCTATAGCCTGGATGCCCTCAATACCTATATCAAGAGCCGGGCCGGACAACGCGCTTTAGTGACCATGAGGATGCAGGTGTATGACCACATCCAGCATCTTCCCTTGAGATACTTTGATCGCCACTCTGTCGGGCGCCTCATGACCAGGACTATCCACGATGTGGAGCAAATCAATGAAATGTTCACCGAAAGCGTCGTCCCCATTTTGGGCAACATCATGCTATTCATCTGCATCTGCATTGGCATGCTTGTCCTCAATTGGCGCATTGCCATCGCCATAGCCTGTCTCTTGCCCCTTGTCTTTTGGCTGACAAACCGCTTCCGGTCCTCCCAGCGAATATCCTATGAACGCATCCGCACCATTGTTTCCGCCATGAATACCTTTGTTCAAGAACATCTGATGGGCGCCTCCACCATACGGAACTTTGGCCTTCAAGAAGTAGAAAGAAAGCAGTTTGAGGAAATCAATGAGGACCATTGCACAGCCTATATGGAAAGCATCGACCACTTTAGCTTCTTTATCGCCTCCATCGATTTTCTGCAAAGCTTTGCCTTGATTTTGGCCTTTATCATCCTCTTCTCTTTCACCCCCATTAGCCAAGGCTTTCAAGCGGGCACTTTCTTCACATTCACCCTCTATGCGATGATGTTCTTTCGCCCCCTAGCCGATCTGGCAGAGCGGTATAATGTCCTGCAATCCGCTATGGCCGCCTCCGAACGCATTTTCAATGTGTTGGATGCAGCAGAGGAAAATCCAAATCGGGAAGGCAAGGAATTGGCGGATATCGATGCTATTGCCTTCGAAGACGTCTGGTTTGCCTATGAAAAAGAGAATTGGGTCCTCCGCGGGCTGTCTTTCCAGATGAAAAGAGGCGAGTCCATAGCCCTTGTCGGAGTCACGGGAGCTGGAAAAACGTCCATACTAAGCCTCCTGTTGCGCTTTTATGAATTCCAAAAGGGATCCATTAAGATCAATGGGGTTGATATCCGGGAATATACCCTGGAATCCGTGCGGAGGCAATTCAGCGTCGTCCTGCAAGATCCCGTCATTTTTTCGGGCTCCATCGCAGAGAATATCGCCCTCTATCGCCCCCTATCCCCAGAACAGATGCAGCAGGTCATCGACTATATGGGGATGCAATCCTTTGTCGACAATTATCCAGATGGGTTGCAGCACCTGCTAACGGAAAGGGGAACCAGCCTCTCGCTCGGCCAGATGCAACTCGTTTCCATGGCCCGCGCCATCGCTCAGGAACGCAGCACCCTCATCCTGGATGAAGCCACGGCTAATATCGATTCTGTTACTGAAAGAATCATCCAGGAAGCCTTGAAGAAGATCCTGCGCGATAAATCGGCCATCGTCATCGCCCACCGTCTTTCCACAATCAAAGATGTCAATCGGATCGTCGTCCTGCACAATGGCGTTGTCGCTGAAGAGGGAACACATCAGCAACTTCTGCAGCTGAATGGCTTCTACGAAAAACTCTACCGCCTTCAATTTACCGAAGCCTAAAGCTGAATTGAATTTGGTTATGACGAGACGAACACCCCTCCGACACTTCTGTCCCTTCCCCTTGATATTCTCAATCTAATTGCTCAAGAGTTGGCTAGACAAAATGCTACACTTCCTTTGTGCTTTGTCTGTAAGCGTCTTGCGAGTCTTAAAGCAGTTAAAGAAGTACCAGAACGATGTGATGGAAGAGTCAGGAACGACATAATCCGGTATCTCGCTGAAGATACCATAAGACTAGGCACCATCTCTTTATTTGAATGGTACCACAAATATTTGAGATGCCCTTTAACAATAACTTCGACTTCACTTGCAGCTCAAAACGGACAACTGGCTATATTACAGTGGCTGTGTGAGAAGAACTGCCCGTGGGATTCCGGGACGTGCAGGTATGCGGCTGAAGAAGGCCATCTTGAGGTTTTGCAATGGGCTCGAACAAATGGCTGCCCGTGGGGTGAAGGGGTATGCTGGTCTGCGGCCCAAAATGGCCACCTTGCAGTCTTGCAATGGGCCCGTGCCAACGGCTGCCCCTGGTTTGAAACTGTTACTAGCCATAAGGCGGCCGAAGGGGGACACCTCTCAGTATTACAATGGGCTCGTGCTAACGGTTGCGCATGGGATCCAGAGACATGTAATAATGCCGCTAGAGGAGGCCACCTTGAAGTGTTGCAATGGGCTCGAACAAATGGCTGCCCTTGGGAAAGCGATACCTGCCTCAATGCGGCCAGAGGCGGTCACCTTGAAGTATTGCAGTGGGCTCACGCAAATGGCTGCCCTTGGGATAGACATACGTGTGCTGGTGCGGCGCGCGATGGCCACCTTGAAGTATTGAAATGGGCTCGCTCACAAGGCTGTCCATGGGATGAGTGGACGTGCAAAACCGCAGCTATGGGCGGCCATCTTGCGGTTTTGCAATGGGCGCATGCCAATGGCTGCCCATGGAATGAAGAGACATGCCAAGAAGCTGCCAAAGGCGGCTACCTTGAAACGTTGCAATGGTTGCGTGCCAATGGTTGCCCATGGGATCTGCGCACATGCTCCAATGCTGCAGCAGAAGGCCATCTCGAAGTATTGAAATGGGCTCGGGCCAACGGCTGCCCTTGGGATGACTGTACATTCTACTTTGCAGCAAGACGTGGACATCTTAGAGTATTGCAATGGGCTCATGCCAATGGCTGCCCCTGTCCGTCGAATCCAAGGATTTGGAAGTCCCATAAAAGTGTCAAGCCCTGGCTATGCGAGAATGGATACACATATGGTGATTGACCTATTCAAAATGAATTTGAGTGGAGAAAGGAATGACAGGCAATCTTAATCAAGTCACAACCCATTCTATTCCCGCTTTAGTCCCTTCGGTTTACTATGGCAATGGCCATGCGAACACCCCTCCGACACTTCTGTCACTTCCCCTTGATGTACTCAATCTAATTGCTCAAGAGTTGGCTAGACAACATGCCGCATTTCCTTTGCGTTTTGTCTGTAAGCGCCTTGCCAGTCTCAAAATAGTTAAAGAAGGACAGATACGTTGTGATGGAAGAAGCCGCAATGACCTACTCCGGTATCTCGCAGCAGATGCCATAAGGTTAGGCGCCATCTCTTTGTTTGAATGGTACCACAGGCATTTGAGACGTCCTTTAACAGTAACTTCGACTCAACTTGCAGCTAAAAGCGGTCATCTTGCCCTGTTACAGTGGTTGCGTGAGAAGAACTGTCCTTGGGATGAAAGGACGTCCGCTAAAGCAACCCAAGGAGGCCATCTTGCCGTGTTGCAATGGGCACGGGCCAACGGCTGCCCATGGGATCTATATACATGCAGATATGCGGCTGCAGAAGGACATCTTGAGGTATTGCAATGGGCTCGGGCTAAAGGCTGCCCGTGGAATCCAACTGTTTGGAACTGGGCCGCACCAAATGTCAAGTCTTGGCTAATTGAAAATGGATGTCCAGGGACTTCAGAACCGACACATAGGGGTTGAAACAATTGCAAAAGTACCTGAGGCTTGCGAACCCAGGGCCGAAGGCCCGGCAGTTGTATAGCCCAGTTGCCCAACTGTGTTGCGGTGTTTATCTGAAAATAACGCTAAATAAAGGACAAAGGACAAAAGGACAGCGGGGACTAGAGGACAAGGACCAATAGGACCAATAGGACCTAGAGGACAAGAGGACAAAGAGTTACGTCCTTTTGTCCTCTAGGTCCTATTGAGACAATTGCAAAAGTCATTTGGGTGTCTAGAATTGAATCCTCGGTCGCAAAAGTGAATTTTTTTTCCTGAGATGCTATTTTGGAGAGGTTAAAATTGGCCCTCAGAATGAGGTCTGCAAAACCCAGGGCCGAAGGCCCGGCAGTTGTATAGCCCAGGCCGTAAGGCCTGGGTATGAGGACGTTAGAAAATGAGGACCGAAGGTCCGGCACTAATACGTGACACATTGTGCCGGACCTTCGGTCCTCCTCTCACATGACCATCTTAACCCAGGCCTTGCGGCCTGGGCTATACAACTGCCGGGCCTTCGGCCCTGGGTTTCGCAAACCTCAAGAAATTGAAAAAATTTAATGTCACTTATGCAATTGTCTCTATTGGTCCTTGTCCTCTTGTCCCCGCTGTCCTTTTGTCCTTTATTAATAGGGCTATTGTTTAAGGTTTCTTTTTCTTGTCGTCGTCGATGATTTCGACTTCAGCTTCTTGGATGTTATCGTCCCCGCCGCCGCCGCCTTGCTGTTGCTGCTCTTGCTGCTGTTCGTGGTAGGCCTGCTGGCCATGTCCTGCTGACGCTGAGGCACTCCCTGGGCCCCCTGGGCCGCCTGGGCCGTCAGCCCCCGCTTTTGACATTGCTTCGCCGATGTGCTGCATGCTGGCTTCGAGGGCTTGGCGGTTCTGCTTCATCTGATTGTAGTCGTTGCTTTCGATGGCCTTTTTCAGGTTATCGATTTTGCCTTGAACCTCATCCGCAACCTCTTTTGGAATTTTGTCCTTATATTCGCCTAAGGCTTTAGAAGCTCTGTAAACGAGGGCATCGGCTTCATTGTGCATGTCGATTTGTTCTTTGCGCTTTTTATCTTCTTCCGCATGCAATTCGGCGTCTTTCAACATCCGCTTGATGTCATTTTCATCGAGGCCGGATTTGGCTTCGATCTTGATTTTTTGTTCTTTGCCGGATGCGATATCTTTCGCCGATACATGCAAAATGCCGTCTGCGTCGATATCGAAGGCAACCTCAATCTGCGGCAATCCGCGTGGAGCCGGTGGAATATCCGTGAGGTCGAATCGGCCGATCTCCTTGTTGTCGTTGGCCATTTTGCGCTCTCCTTGCAGAACGCGTATGGTCACGGCGGGTTGGTTGTCGGCTGCTGTGGAGAACACCTGTCTTTTCTGGGTGGGAATAGTCGTGTTGCGTTCCACCAAAGGTGTCATGACGCCTCCCAAGGTCTCGATACCCAAAGTAAGCGGAGTGACGTCCAAGAGCAGGACATCTTTGACTGTTCCAGACAAAACGCCGCCTTGGATTGCAGCGCCTACCGCTACAACCTCGTCGGGATTGACGCCTTTATGTCCCTCTTTGCCGAAAATCGACTTCACCATCTCCTGCACGGCTGGCATGCGGGTCATCCCGCCAACCAGAATGACTTCTCCGATATCTTCTTTGGAAACTCCGGCATCTTTTAATGCCTTAAGGCAGGGTTCCTTTGTCCGTTCTGTCAGCTGTTGTGTCAAGCTTTCCAGCTTGGCGCGCGTCAGGGTCAGAGACAAATGCTTCGGACCTGTAGCATCCATAGTGATGAAGGGCTGGTTGATTTCTGTCGACATCGTGCCTGACAATTCGATTTTGGCTTTTTCTGCTGCATCGCGCAGGCGCTGCAGGGCCATCTTGTCATTGTGCAGGTCAATGCCGGTCTCTTGCTTAAAGGTTTCCAGGATCCATTTCAGGACTTCATTGTCATAGTCATCTCCTCCGAGGTGCGTATCGCCGTTTGTGGACAACACTTCAAAGACGCCATCGCCAATTTCCAAAATCGATATATCGAATGTGCCTCCGCCAAGGTCGAAGACGGCGATTTTTTTGTCGGTATGTTCCTTATCCAATCCATAAGCGAGCGCGGCGGCTGTGGGCTCGGGAATGATCCGCTTGACGTCCAGCCCTGCGATGCGCCCTGCGTCCTTTGTCGACTGCCTTTGCGAATCGTTAAAATAGGCGGGAACGGTAATGACGGCTTCGGTGACTTTCTCCCCGAGATAGGCCTCTGCGGTCTCTTTCATCTTGATGAGAATCTGAGCCCCGATTTCCTCTGGAGTAATCAGCTTTCCTTGCACCTGAAAAGCGGCTTCTCCGTTGGGTCCAGGGACAACCTTGAAAGGGACTGTTTTGATTTCGCTCTGCACTTCGTCGAATTTGCGTCCGATAAACCGCTTCGATGAGCTGATCGTATTTTCTGAGTTCGTGATGGCTTGCCGTTTAGCGGCTACCCCGACGATGCGTTCATTCCCTTTGAATGCGACGACGGAAGGGGTTGTACGGGACCCTTCTGCGTTGGGAATGACTTTAGGGGTTCCACCTTCCATCACGGCAACGCAAGAGTTGGTGGTTCCCAAGTCAATCCCGATAATTTTACTTTTCTTTTGTTGATTCATAATCTTTCACCTCACCTTTAATTCACTTTTTTTTCTTCTTCAGCACCTGGCACAGGCGATTTTTGCTTCGATACTTTGACCCGTGCAGGCCTGATGACGCGATCTGCCATCTTATAGCCGCGCAGGCTCTCTTCCACTACTGTGCCTGGTGGATATTCCATTGTTTCTACTGTCTCGACGGCCTCATGAAAATGGGGATCGAATGGCTTTCCCACAGAATCAAAGGCTGTCACGCCATTGTTTGCCAAAACATCCTTAAATTGCCCTAAGATCATTTGAAACCCTGCTGCCCAATGCTTGACTTCGTCCGACACATTATTCGACATCTTCAAGGCATTCTCCATATGATCAATTGGGCTCAAGAAGTCGACCAACACATTCTGGACGGCATACTGGGTCAATTCCAAACGCTCCTTATGCAGCCGCTTGCGCATATTCTCTGACTCGGCTAACAGGCGCAAATACTTATCTTTGAATTCATGTAACTCCTTTTTCAAATGTTCCAATTCCGTTTCCGGAATGGTCACCATTTTGGGCTCGGCTTTCGAGATTTCTTCTGGTCGCGGTTGTTGTTCTTCAGCTTCAGCCATCAAGTTTACTCCTTACGTTGATCTTCCAGTAATAGCAGCCGCTCATTTTTTTGGATGGCTATGGATCCTTTTTCAAGCGGCCTTAAGCTAATCTTAAATTTGTATACACTCCGCGTTAACGTTTCGCTGATTGCGCGCGAAAACTGCGTGAGCAGCCCAAAAAAGGGACGATAGGGCATGCGCACGGGTCCTAAAATGCCGACGGCTCCCGCTGGTTGCATGTTGATATGATAGGGGATAGTAAGCACAGTGCAATCGGGCGTTCCGGAGGCATAAGTGGACAAATCTTCGCCGATCCAATAGCGCAGCTGATCTTTTTTGCTGCTTTCTTTCAAGAGCAAGCGCAAGCTATGGCCATTTTCAAAGAGGGCTAACGTATTGGCTAATGCCTGTGGATCGTGAAATTCGGGATAGCCCAGCAGAGTGGAGAATCCCGTTCGATAGAGTTCATCGTCTTTGAAATTGGAATAGCCGACGATATACCGGACCTGCATCTCTTTATAGATGCGCTGCGCCATCTCTTCTTCATCGGGCTTCAAGTTTTCAGGCTTGTGCTGTCCGGTCAGCCTCCAGCGGAAATAGGATTCGATTCGATTCACCGCAAAGGAACTGAGCTTTTGCTCTAAAGGAAGTACTTCAGTCTGTACAGTTCCAAAATCGGTGATAATGGCGCATAAGCAGCGGGAAGCATCGATAGGCAATAGCTTAATGTCCGTAATGAAATCTTGGTCAAATCTCGGAGCAGATAAAAAGACGGCGCACTTCGTTAAAGACGACAACGTTTCTGCAGCCTTTTGCAAAAAGGCTGTAATCTCGCGCGTTTCACTTTGGCGCAGCTTCCGCAAAGGTTCCTCTTCGGCCATGTGGGCAATTGGGCTTTCGAAGATTTCTTTTGCATAGAGGCGCAAGGCGTCATTTGTTGGGATGCGTCCTCCGGAAGTGTGCTGCTGCATGAGGTATCCCTCTTCTTCCAGGCGCGCAAAGTAATTGCGGATCGTGGCTGAACTTAAGTCTTCGAAGCCAGCCTCTTTCAGGGTGTTCGAACCGATCGGCTTCCCATACTTTAAATAGAGTTCGATCAAGCCGATCAAGACCTTGCGCTCTCGATCCTGCTTATTCGTTTTCTTGACTGTCAGATCCATGGCAATCCTCACTCTCCATAGCTCTTATTATAGGAGAGTGCTAAATAAAAGGTCAATAGAAATTTTAGCAGTCCTTATCCAAGACTGCTAAGTAAGGAGGATCTTCTTTAACGCACTATAGCGATTGGGGAGCCGAGTGGTGTGCTTTTTCTTGGTTAAGACCTCGGCGAGCTCCTGGGGCATAGCGACTTTTCCAACGATAGGCTCTACGGTTTCGGGGAATTTGGCAGGATGGGCCGTTTCCAAAAAGATTCCGGTCGTTTTGGCATGCAATTCCTGATACGCCTTTAATCCGAGGTAAGCGACAGCCCCATGGGGATCTAGGACATAGCGATACGCTTTCCAGACTTCGAGAATGGCTGCGACCGTATGGGCATCAGTGAATCGGACACCATAGAGATCTTTCCTTATTTTAGATAAGTCGCTTCCATATAGATCAAGAAGCCGGGCAAAATTGCTCGGATTCCCGACATCCATCGCATTCGAAAGAGTCTGCCATGAAGGATGCGACTCGAAGACTCCCGTCTCTAAGAATTTTGGGACGCTATCATTGATATTTGTAGCCGCGACAAATTTCTCTATCGGCAAGCCAAGTCTTTTGGCTAGGAGGCCCGCAACGAGATTGCCGAAGTTGCCAGAAGGAACAGAGAACACCACCGGATCAAAAGGAGCTTTCAGCTGGGCATATCCCGAGAAATAATAGAAGGATTGCGGGATTAAACGGGCGATGTTGATCGAATTCGCCGAAGTGAGAAACAGCTTTTGCCGAAGCTCTTGATCGCGAAAGGCTTCTTTTGCCATGGCTTGACAATCATCAAAACAGCCCTCCACTTCGAGCACATGGATATTGCGGCCCATCGTCGTCAGCTGCAACTCCTGGATCGGGGTGATCTTTTCGGAGGGGTATAAGATCCAGACGCGGATGCCCGGCACATCATAGAAGCCATGCGCTACAGCGCTTCCCGTATCCCCCGAGGTCGCCGTCAAAATATGGATTTCCTTTTTCATTCCCTGCGCATAGTATCCCATCAGCTGCGCCATGAAGCGGGCTCCGAAGTCCTTGAAAGAGAGCGTTGGTCCGTGGAATAACTCAAGGGTATAGAGCCCTTTTGACAATTTGACTAAGGGGGCGTCAAAGGTCATCGAGGAGGAAATAATTTCCCGCAAGGGGCCATCTGGAATAGCGCCCTGCAAAAGGTGGGAGGCCACTTCATAGGCGATTTCAGGGAAGGTGAGGGAAGGCAATTTTCGGAAAAAGGAGGAGGGAAGCCGAGTCAGCTTAGAGGGCATGAAGAGGCCCCCATCCTCGGCCAATCCCTGCAAGACCGCCTCTTTGAGAGCTACCTGCGCCTTTTTGTTTTGCGTTGTGTGGAAAGAGATCATGTGACTTCCCGGGTGCCCTGATAGTTGATCTTTGAGACGTAAGTCTGGCAAGGGATCCCGTTTTTTTGACAGGCCTTGGCCATCTCCTTGCTGCAGTTGATGGCGATTTCAGAACTATTTGACAAGGCAAAGAGGGCCGGCCCCGAACCTGAAATGCTGCAGCCCATGGCTCCAGCGCTTAGGGCAGCATGCTTGATAGCGGCAAATCCGGGAATAAGCGTCGAGCGAATGGGCTCTACGATTTCATCGCGCAGGGAGCGGCTGAAGAGGTCATCATTGCCTTGAACCATTCCGGCAACTAAACCCGCCACATTCCCCGTCTGTTTAACCAGCAGTTCCAGTGGAATCGCCTTAGGCAATATTTTGCGGGCCTCTTCGGTTTTAATTTCAATAGCAGGAAGGAGAATAGAGCAGTAGAGGTCGAGCTGGCATGGAATGGAGACCACATCCAGAGGATGATAGCTGCGGATGAGGACGAATCCTCCCAAAAGGGCCGGAGCCACGTTGTCGGCATGAGGGGAGCCGCATGCGATGCGTTCGCCTTCCATGGCAAAGGGGATCAGTTCTTGAGGAGTCAGAGGATATTCCAAGAGGGCGTTTAATGCTGTAACACTAGCCGCCGAGCTGGCTCCGCTAGAACCTAAGCCGCTCCCCAAGGGGATTCCTTTGTGTATTTCCAATTCAAGACCCCGTTTGATGCCCAAGTGTTCGATCATCTTGAGGACGCTCACTCCCGCGGTATTTTTTTGCGGGTGGATCGGAAGCTTGCCTCCGTCGCCTGTGATAGCTTCGATCAAGACTCCAGGAGTATCCGTCAACCGGGCTACAATCTGGTCCCCTGGCTGCTCTAAGGCAAATCCAAAGATGTCGAAGCCGCATGCGACATTGGCTACTGTAGCTGGGGCAAACACTTTCACTTCTTTCATAGATTTTCTCATCATGGACAATGGTTAATGGACCTAATGGACACCATGGACACCATCGACTATGGACCATGCCTTTGTCCATAGTCGATGGTGTCCATGGTGTTCCATTAGGTCCATTAACCATTGTCCATTAAGTCCATTTAAGTCCATTAACCATTGTCTATTAAGTCCATTAATCTAGCTTGCGAATAGCAGCGGCATGATGTCCACAATGGAGGGCGACCAGGCCAATCCTCTTTTGTAGACAAGCTGCGAGGCGATATGGCAGGCGATGATCGCTTTTTTGTGGTGTTCGGGAATTTCGGAGAGGAGGTCGCTTTGGAATTTTTCGCGGAGCGTAGGCAGGCAGTAATCTAAGAAGCACTTGACGAAAGGATCCTTTGGGTCGTGGGACAGGGGTTGGGTGTCGAGATAGTCCAACAGTTGGTAAGTGAATTTGTTGATTTGCTCAGAGATCTTATCGGATATCGCCGTCAAAAATTCTCCGGTTTCTTCGCGCGTCCGTAGCAGCAGCTGGGCTTCATTTGAAGCGCACTGCTTTAGCCTTTCGAGGATTTCCTCCACGAGCTTTTCCTTATTCTCCAGGAAACGTTCGTCGCCTAAGGTTAAGCCCGACAGCACTTCGAAGGAGGAGCAGATCACTCCCGTCTTATTGGCGGAACTATCTTTGATGATCAAGACCCCCAATTTCTCCAGGTAACGGCGGGCGTTGGAGTTTAAGTAGAGATTTGCCCCTTCAATGATAGCCCGCGATGTGGGTTTGCCCGATTCGTCCAAGAAGTCTTTGATGTTGGTTTCGTTCAGGGTGCGGGGGCGTCCGCCGCTGGGGATAAAGATGTCGCTTTTGGTTTGATGGACATTATTCCGGAGAAGATAATTCATATCGCTGCCGGAAAGCCAATCTTCTACGATTTTGCCTCCCTTTTTTCTCCAGCACAACGTCTGCTGGACAAAGGGGGTTGGGCTATGCTTGGCGTTTTTATCGACGAGAAAGCCTCCTTCGTGAAGCTTCTCCGGAGGATAGTATTTGATCGGTTTGGCCTGTTTGAAAAGCTCAGTCAAATAGGTGAGGTCGAGGCCTTCAGGATCGTATATCGTACCTGACACATCGGTTAAGGCGAGCAATTTAGCAGTATGTGGATAATAGCGATGGAGGTTGACGATCTCATTGCCGGCGACATCTCCGTCAGGCCCTCCAGACATCTTGATGCTAAAAAGGTCTTTAGTGGGATTGATTCCCATATACTTGAGGACGGCTTCTAAGTAGACATTCACACCCAAAGAGGTGACGCCATACTGCTTGTGATTGATTCCGACTTTCGGTTTTCCAGAAATAAAGGAACTACCCGGCTTGTACCCATATTTTTTGCTGAACTCGGCAATCCAATGAATCATGCTGTCATGCATGTTTTCATCGGGGCCCAAGTAAATATATTCGGGTCTTTTCCAATAGTCGACAATGTGCTTGGCACGCAGCGTGCCATCAGGATCGCAATTGACGATTGTGATCAAGCTCTCAATGAAAGAGCGCTGCGCTTGGTAAAGGTATTCGATTTTTTGTTCTTTGCGGAAGGTCGAGATTTTCGTCTCGATCTCTTTTGGATCGATTTTTGATGTTTCGAATTCCCTGTGCAGAATTTGCGCTTCCGATTCCAGCCGAATGATTGGCTTCAGGAAAATGATCCCTTTGGCCCCAGCTTCGGGGATATCCTTGTTTTTCATGTGCTGCGTCCATGCCAGATTATAACATTCGGTGAAGATGTTATTCTGTTCAGCTAACGCCTGTTCCAAATGCTCTGGATAGACCGTGCGCAAGCCTCCGCGGGCTAAATCTTTAAAACGGATATGGAATCCAAAGAAATGCATTCCCTTGATGTAAAAGACCGCATAAGGCAATTCGGGAAACTTCTTCGAGCGGTCGAAGGGGATTTCGTCGAGGTACTTCGGATCGAGGCGGAAGCTAAGAGCTGTATAGTTGTTGCGGTAGAAGTTGGTTTTCAAGGTATGGTGGACGAAATTCATCGCCTGCATGAGGACATTGCGGCGGCGGTTATCGTTTTCTTCCTGGCCCGTATCCAATTTGGAGACGTTATCGATGAATTTTTTGCGCGCTTTTAGGTATTCCTCAAAGTTGGCTTCATTTCTTTCAAACTTGTGTTTGAAGGCGACGCATAACTCTAAAGTCAATTCCGGATGCCTGCAGAGGGCCTCTTCAATATTATCAATGGTGTACAAATTGGCGTCGATGTGGACCAGGGCTTGATGGATAAAAGGGACGGCTGCCCTCAGGAAATTGCCCATGCTCCCTGAAATGACCCCTTTGTTGACGAGCTGCTCTTCGATCAGGTCAAAGCTCGCAAAGTATTTGACTGTGGCTAATTCGCGGAGAAATTCTGTCACGTTCGCCGCATCCCATGCGGCTTGTCCCTTGCTCCCATGAAGGCCCAATGACATGATCAAGATGCTCTTTTTGCTATAGGGATCGATATAGGTGGCATTGACGTTTTTCATGACGAGGCCATGGCGATGGATCACGCGCGCCAGCCGATAGAGAAAATGGTGTTTAGGGGTGTTTCTCCAGGCCAAGACGATCTGCATGGAGGCTTCCCCTGTCTGTTGCCAATCTTCGTTGTAGCAGACCTCGTATTGGCAATTGTCCCTCGTTTTAGCCCTGAAAAACATATCCAAAGCTAAGATGAGGCGGTCGATGGGCTGGGACCTCAGAAAGGGCGTATTGATCCCTGCCATTAGCTTGTCTAATTCCCCATCGGTGAGTTCGGGATTGCGCTCTTTGACTAAGGCGCGCACCTCCTCTATCGATTCTTTTGAAAAAGGCCTTTCTATCGTTTCGATGGCTTCTGTGAAGTAGATCGTCGCAATGCGCAAATTGGTGGTCACTCCAGGAAAAGGGGGAGGAGACGTCGACACATAGGCCTGGTAGTTTTTAATGCCATACATGGCATAGTTTTTGAGGATCTGCAAATCAGCTTCGGCGCTATCGGGACAGAGGACAATCGCAATGCGTTTCAAATTGATCGTGGCGAAATAATCTTGCAGAGGAAAACCCATCAGGCTGTGGGTAATCAACATGATATTTTCTTGGCTGACTTCATCGAAGAATTTGGGCGGCATGCTTTTTTCTAGCCAAAGATAATATTCCTGAAACTTGTTCGTTTCATTTTGTATCGCTAGCAAAAGCTGCGGATGCAGTGCACTCATCATTACTCCTACAAAAGGATCCACCACGAAGTTCGTCAAAACGCCTCTATATAGCGTATTTTGGATTCTTGAACAACTTGTTATAATCTCGAGCCCCTCTCTGTGTTCTCTGTGCTCTCTGTGGTTAATAATTTTTTTACCACAGAGAGCACAGAGAACACAGAGAGGAAGGGCTCGAAGACACAGCTCTTGATCTCACTGGTTGGCTCTTCGCCACAGCGAAGTTGCTCATCGTAGGAGGCGGAGGGCATTAAGGCCGACGAGGACAGTGCCGCCTTCATGCATGAGGACGGCAAGCCACAGGGGAATCATCCCGGCTATTGCGGGGATCGTTGCAATGAGAATTGCGGCTGTTGCGAGAGTCAAATTTTGCCTGACGATAGATTGCGTTTTCTTGGCTTTTTGCAACAACCAATCCAGGAGTTCGATGTTATCTCCAAGCAAGATGGCATCAGCGGCATCCATCGCCGTTGTGCTGCCGACTTTTCCCATGCAGATGCCCACCGTTGCACGCGCTAGAGCAGGGGCATCATTGATGCCGTCTCCGACCATTGCCAGCCCTTTTTTTTCTGAAAGCTCTGTCACATAATGGAGCTTGTCCTCTGGCCTTAAATCAGCGCGGTAATCCTTGATTCCTAACTCGGCCGCCACGCGTTTGGCGCTTTGCTCATGGTCTCCGGTCAGCATCACAAGCGACATCTTGCGCTCATTTTGCAGGGTTTGCAACGTCTCTTTAATTTTGGGACGGATGGTATCGGTAAAATGGAAAAGAAAGACTTCTTGCCCCATCAATAACAGGGAAACCAATTCCCCTTTCTGTTGACATTCCTTGACTTTTTGCATCAAGGCTTCCCTTTGTTCCTTAGGGAGTTTATCCGCAATGTATTCTGGCCGGCCGATGCTGACCGATTTGCCGTCGGCCATCGCCTCCAAACCCTGGCCTGGAATAGCCCTGAAGTTTGTGAGGGCTACAGAAGGGGTTTGCTGCTCTTGGGCATAGGTAACAATCGCTTTGGCGACGGGATGCACGGCATTTTTTTCTAGGGCATAAGCCAAGGCTAAGGCGTCCTTGATGGCTGTTTGGCTATTCCCTGTTCTTTCGATAGATGTGCAGGTTAAATCTCCCGTGGTAAGCGTTCCCGTCTTGTCCAATGCCAGGACTTTGCAGCTCGCCAGGGCATCCAGAGTGATGCCCCCCTTCAACAGGATCCCTTTTCTAGCACAGGAACTGATTGCGCTCAGATAGGCGATTGGAATGGCAATGATAAGGGCGCAAGGAGAGGCCGCGATCAAGAAGGCTAAAGCGCGATAAACGGACCCTTCCACTCCCAGGAATGGAATGCCTAGAAGAGAGGGGAAAGTTAACGCAAAGAAGGCGGAAAGGAGAATGATTGAGATGGCATAGCGTTTGCTGAGAGCATTGAACCATCTCTGAAGGATGGGCCGCGCCTCCTGTGCCTCTGTGACGAGCTGGATGATCCTGGCTAGCGTCGAATCCGAGCTGGTGCGGGTCACTGTAAGCGTCAGCGCTCCCTCCAGGTTGCGCGCTCCGGCAGCCACCTCATCGCCTACCCCCTTCGAAACGGGAAAGTTTTCGCCTGTCAGGTGCACGAGGTTGACGGACGACGCCCCCCCTACGACGAGGCCATCTAATGGCACGAGCTGGCCCGATTTCACGAGGATGGTCGTTCCCGGAATAATGTCATTTAAGGATCGCTCCAACAGGGTGCCATCGGGATCGACAACGGTCGCTTTTGTCGGGGCAAGCTTCTTCAGGTGGCTGATCGCATTTTTTGCCTTGGTGGTGACAGCATCCTCCATCGATCCCGACAAGGCAAACAACACAAGCAATAAGCCTCCCTCCATTCCGCTTCCAATCAAGACGGAAGAAAAGGCGGCCAGCGTCATTAAAACGTCGATATTGATCTCAAAGTCTACCAAATCTTCAATGGATTCGATCAGGGCGGGTATACCCGCAAGAAAATAGACGCACACCAGCAATAGCGAAGAAAGGGGATGAAAACCTTCTATAAAGGAGAGGCCAAAAGCAACGGCTAAAAAAACGGCGGCTAAAAGGGAGGCTCTCAATGTTAAATTCGCTCCCCAAAGGCGAGATCCCGGCGTCAAAAAAGGGCTAAAGGTATCGGCAAGGCCCTGCTCAAAAAACTCTTCAAAGACGACAGGATGCTTGGCATGTCCCATGCTGATGACGGAAGGGATCATCCTCTACCTCCAAAAAAATACTGAAGCATAAAATAGCTGAACCCCAAGGCAAGGATCGCGATCGCTCCACTCCATACGATGGCGGGGATCAGCCGATTTTGCTCGTGTTTCGCGGCTAAGGCCGCCGAAAGCCCCACTGCGAGCAGGGCGCCAATGACGGGACCATACGGCGGAGAGAGAAGGTAACTGGCTAAGACGATCAGGATTGCGATCAGGGCGCCAATGGCGGCTCCAACTCCTTGCTTTAGAGGGTGTTCATGGACTTCCAGGGTGAGGCCTAGTTCTTCTTCCACCATCACCCTGAGAAGGCGGTCGCCGTCAGCCATCAAGACGTCTAATACATCCTCCAGAAGCTTCCCCTCAAATCCTTTGGCCGCATATAAGACGCGCAATTCGTCTCGTTCTTGCTGACGATGATGCTCGATTTCCCACTTTTCCTGGCTAATGACGCGGTGCAACCGCTCGAGGCGCAACCAGGCCAACCAACTGCTTCGCCCCGCTTTCCAGATGAGCCACCCCACCCCAAAGATTAAAAATAGAGGGATAAAACTCTCTTGAACCACTCCCGAGAAAAAGAGGGCCACCCAAAACAAAAGGAGCGCCATGGCAGTATCCCTGGCCGCATCTGCTCCAGCAGAAATATGGCCGGGTAACTCGGTCCCATGTATTTCAGCTGCTGAAATGATGCCCTTCGCCTGGGCTTCGGCAACGTGTCCGATGGCATCTCTTCCCTTAAAATGGCTAGGCTGTGTCATCACATAGCTCCTTGCAAACAAAAGAATATCTTATACTCCAGTCGGTTAGAAAGTTAAAGTTTCGACCTGAGCGAAAGCTCCCGCGATTCAACGATCGTAAATGGGTCAATATTAGAAATATGGACCCATTTACGATCGTTGAATCCCGGGGCTTTGGCTCGGTCCAAACTTTAACTTTCTAACCGACTGGAGTATAATCGATTTTGCCATTTCTAGCTAGCATGAGACATTCGAATTCTTGCCAAATAATTTCTGTGGGCTTATTCTCTCTTCTTTGAAAAACTCCAGAGGCATTATGGCTAAGAAAAGAAAATCCATTGCGAAATCGATCACACAAAGCACCACATCTTCTCAATCTGTAGAAGAACAGGAAATGAACATACGCTTAGAAAGGGCGGAAAAAACTCCATTCCACATCACAATTTTAGAAAACTCAGACTTTCCGTTTTCTAATTATGAAGTCGTCAGTGCAACAAATATACGCTATCATGTTGAAATCCGATCTTTGCAGGAAAAAATCAATTCTTGTAGCTGTCCTGACTATAAAGTCAACACTTTAGGATCATGCAAACATATCGAAGGAACTCTGAAATTTATTAAAACAAAAGGAAAAAGAAAATTCAAGCTCCATGCTCAACAGGGATCCAACCGCACTGAAATTTTTCTAAGTCCAAACAACCCAGAAGTTCAGATACGCTGGTCACAGCGCCACAATAGCCAAGATCTTCGTCCTATATTGGCTCCTTATGCAACTGTCGATCAATCACATCTTATCGAACCCGTTATGGGTGTGGCTTCGATCCAAAAAGCTATAAATGAGCTTCCACAGAACATCGCCTCTCAAGTCCGGATATCTCAGCATTTGGTTGCCTGGACCACAGATCGTCAGCATCACCTAAACAGGGAAAATGACCGCAAACAATTTCTGGCTGATGTCGAAGCAGGGAAGCGCTCCTTGCAAATGTTGTCATGCCCTTTGTTTCCTTATCAAGAACAGGGAATGCTCCATCTAGCTTTTCAGGGGCGCGCGATCCTGGCTGATGAAATGGGACTTGGAAAAACAATACAGGCTATTGCTGCAAGCGAATTATTACGCCGATTAAACCGCGTTCAAAAAGTCCTCGTGGTCACTCCAGCTTCCTTGAAAGGGGAATGGGAAGAACAAATTCAACGTTTTTCAAGTTTGAAAACCCTTCTTGTCTTGGGGCCAAGGGCTGAAAGGCTGGCCTGCTATAAAAGAGACTCTTTCTTCTATTTAGTCAACTATGAACAAGTGAGATCTGATTTCGAAGATATTCAATCTCTCTTGAATCCAGATTTGCTGATTCTCGATGAGGCGCAACGGGTCAAAAATTGGCAAACAAAAACTGCTTGGGCTGTCAAACAGCTTAAGACGCCCTACGCTTTTGTCCTTTCTGGCACTCCTATAGAGAACAGAATCGATGAAATCTATTCCATTATGCAAGTCGTCGATCCTCACATTTTGGGCCCTTTATTCAAGTTTCAGCAGGATTTTTTCAAGTTCGATGAAAAAGGAAAAGCCATTGGTTATAAGAATTTGGATTTGCTGCATCATAAGCTCAATTCCGTAGTTCTAAGGCGTAGAAAAAAGGATGTCGAAGAACAGCTACCTGAGCGGACAATAAAAAATTACCTCGTACAAATGATGCCTGAACAAACAAGGCGTTATGACGATTACTCAGATCAGGTCGTCAGACTCCTTTACATTCTCAAAAAAAGGCCCCTTTCTCCCGATGAATTAAAAAAACTGCAACGCTTATTGGCCTGTATGCGGATGGTGGCCGACACACCCTATATTTTGGATGAAGAGTGTCGGGAATGTCCGAAATTGGAAGAACTCGAGGAAATCCTGACAGGCTTATTTGCGGATCAGGATTGCAAAGTTATCATATTCTCAGAATGGGAACGCATGCTCTTTCTTGTCAGGGAGTTGGCAACAAAGATGGGGATTAACTTCGCTTGGCATAGTGGATCCGTTTCCCAGATGCAGCGACGCGAAGACATCAAACGATTTAAAGAAGATCGCGAATGCCGCTTATTTTTAACGACTGATTCAGGAAGTACAGGCCTCAACTTGCAAGTCGCCAATGTCGTCATCAATTTGGATCTCCCCTGGAATCCGGCAAAACTGGAGCAGCGCATCGCTCGCGCTTGGAGAAAAAACCAGACTCGCGTTGTTCAGGTCATTAATCTGATTACCGAAAATACTATAGAACATCGCATGCTCACCACCTTAGCGATGAAACAGGCCGTCGCTGATGTTGTGCTTGATTCCATTGGAGATTTTACCGAAATAGCTTTGCCTTCTGCTTCCCAACAAGACTTTATCAAAAAGTTAGAACAACTGACTGGCCTATCTTCTCAGTATCAAATATTGCCAGAAGAGAAAAAAGAAACAGAATCTTCTCCGGAACACATTAAGCAAGATATTTTAGCTCGCCATAGCGATCGAATCCATCTTTTAGAAGAACGTCAAGGAAAAATGTTAGTTGTAGTGGATAAAGCCGATCCCGCTATTAAGCAAAGCCTTGCAGACTCTGTCCAGGGACCCGTTGAAATGCTGGATTTTGATACCTATATGCTATTGAAGAATCTGGCGGATGCAGGACATATTCAATTTTGTACTGGAGAAAAGAAAGTCCTATTCCAATCACAATTGATTCAAACTGATCAAAAGGATCATAGGCAGCGCCAATACGAACAGGCAATGCTTCTCTACAAAGAAGTGGAACGCAAATTGCGGATGGTGTCGCTGTTGAGATCTGGGGATTTTGCAATAGAAGCCCTTCCTTCTGCTCAGGAAGTATTTCTGAAAGGAATGGAAATTCTTAAAACCCTCGAACTCAATCCTGATGAAAAAGCCTTATCTCTCAAGATGCAGTTAGAGAATGTCCCATCTGCTGAAGCGTTTATCGATTCTCTTTTAGATTGGATTTCAGATCTCTCTACTACAATGACCAAACAAGCCTTGGGAGTCCATTCTTAAAAGAGCAAAAAGCCCCTCTGAGGAGAGAGATTGAGGGTCAGGCCTGGGCTGAAACGAACCGTTTAAAAACCCATGGTTTTTTCCTCTATAGCTCCAGCAAATTCCTGTCCCGTTTTTTCTTTTAGATCGGCAATTATTCTTTTCATTTCTACAGCAAGAGAAGGCAAAACATTTGGAGAACGCTCGGCTCTCCATTTGTTGTCGCGAGCCTCTCAGTTTCCTGATAACGCTATTGTGCTTGATTTAGGATGCTGTGGTTCAGGGGAAGTCACTCGAATTCTTGCAGAAGAACTAAAACCGCAGGGTGTCAAAATTATCGGGTTCGATGTTAACGAAGAAGCCATCCAACAAGCACATAAGAGATATCCTAAAACGCTTTATCCAAATTTAGATTTTATCATGGGAGATGCCAATGCTTTAACCATGAAGAACGCTTTTGACGTTATTATTTCCATCTCTCTTTTCCATTTAGTGGAAGATCCTAAACGGGTTGCGTATTCTTCCTTTCAAGCATTGAAAAATGGCGGAAAAGCCATTATCCAAATGCCAATATCTTTTCCCCTTGCTTTAGAAAAAGCTACCGAGGAAATGATTGCTAAAGAAAATTGGCGAAAGTATTTTCATGGATTTTCAAGGGGATGGAACGGCGTTTCAGAGCAGGAATTTGCTCAATTATTTCAATCAGAAGGATTTAAGATCATACGTCAAGAAAGGTTTGTAGATAGCGAAACACTTGAATCTGTGGAAAAATTTAAAGCTTTTTTAGGCTCCTGGTATCCTTATCTTAAAGTGATTCCAGAGGCAGATAAGCAAGCATTTTTGGAGGAAACTGTCTCTGCCTACCTAAAATTGCAACCACCCTCAGAGGACGGAAAGGTTCCGCTGATCGTAGAGCGTTTAGAATTCGAACTAGAAAAAAGTTCCTCCTTATAATTTAAAATAGGAGCGGAACCTGTGCCTCGAGCAGCTGCCCAAAATCGATCAATTTTGTGAAGAAATTGCTTTGAGCTAATTTGGGCGTAACGCCATTGACATGCACGAGAATTGGACGTATAGAAAAACGCTTGGTTCCTGTATCCAGGCGATCTATCTTCTCCT
Source organism: uncultured Parachlamydiaceae bacterium (assembly GCA_963801335.1). Taxonomy (GTDB): domain Bacteria; phylum Chlamydiota; class Chlamydiia; order Chlamydiales; family Parachlamydiaceae; genus CAWDEQ01. The sequence goes on from CAWDEQ010000001.1 coordinate 1,285,240, forward strand.
GCACCTCATCGATCACTTTTACTTCTATGGGATCCACGGAAAATTTCACTTCAACTAAATAGAGCACTTGGTACCGCGTCTGAATCAATAGGTCGACTTGGCACCCTCGCTGTGTTTTAGTTTGCTTTTGAAAGAAAGGATTGTCGTAAACAATGTCCTCAATAGGTATGGATAAAAGATAATAAAGACTATGGCGATTATTCAGGACGAGGTTTTCAAATTGATACCCCATAATTGTTTCCCAAGCCGGAAGTTGGAGCAGCTTTTGCTGCTCTATCTTGGTTCGGTTTGGTTCGATATATTTTAAATAAAATCGCAGATAATTATCCTTGAGACGGTAACGGTTGAGCTTCATCTGCTCACCAGTGCTGATACTCCACGTATGGTCGCGAGCAATATATCCAGTCAATTCTAGATCTTGCAAATATTCGCTCAAAGTTCCCCCTTTAGGCATCTCTAGCTTTTTCAAGATATGCTGAAATGTGGAAGGTCCTTGGCTAAGGGCTCGAATAATATGTTTGTACGTGCTGGCTCTTTTCCCAAATAGATCAGTGAAAATGCGGTCAAATTCATTAAAAAGCAAAGCTTCTTTACGAAAACAAAGGCGTTTGATGTTCTCTTCTGCAGTTATTTTCGGGTTGATTTCTTCAAGATATCTAGGCACCCCACCCATAACAGATAGAATCTTGAACTTCTCATAAGGAGCAATGCGCTCTTCATAGGGCTGCCAAAAGTGGCTACATTCAAAAAGTGGCAACTCGTCAAGTGTCATGTCAAGACTCACACGTCCAAAATAGCCTGTGCTGCTAAGAATGTTTTTATCGATCCATCCCGACATGGAACCACTCAGGATGAGAATCAATTTAGGGTTGCGCTTAAATTCTTCATCCCATGCCGTTTTTAATTTGCCTAAGAAGGTTGAATCATGAGATCCCATCCAGTTGATCTCGTCTAAAACGATGATTATACGTCCTTCCTTGGTGTATTGAGAAAGATGCCATAATAGATCGCCCCAGTCCTCTGCTTTAATGCCTCTAAATCCCAACTGCTGCTGGAGCTGGCGGCTAAACTCTTCGCGCTGGTCTTGTGCGGTAACTTTTTCTTCCGGAGGCAACCCCACAAAGCGCAAAGCCTTGAATGGCTTACAGAATTCTTGAATCAGGCGCGTCTTCCCGATGCGCCTGCGCCCTTTAATGACTACCAGGCTTGATGTTCTCTTTTCCATGAGTTCATTTAGCAATTGCAGCTCTCGCTGCCTTCCAAAGAAAAATTCTTCATGTTTCATAGCTTAATATTAGCATATCGGCCTCACCAAATCAAGAATTTTCGATTTTGGTGAGACGAAATTTGATCGATTTTGGCCTCACCAAATCGCAAATTTTGCGATTTGGTGAGTTTCTCTCTCGGTGAATAGTCATTTTACCAAATGACAAAAAGACCATGGACATTGGACACCATGGTATCCATTGATCCTTTTGTCCATATTCCTATTGTGATCTAAACATCGCTTTTTTAAAGTGAAAAAATGAGAGTCGTTCTTCTTCTAACCGCTATTTTTCTAATTATTGTTTGTATTTTCCTCATTTTTAGGAAATATCGCATTCACCTGTATGCCTGGTATATCCGTTTCCCAAAGCCTAAATATGCGCTCGTCATAGAGAAGAATGTCATGGTCTCCATGAAAGATGGGACTAGGCTGGCAACCGATATTTATCGCCCCAACTCGCGATGGAAATTTCCCGTTATCTTGATAAGAACCCCCTATGACAAATCCGGCCAGTTGCATTCCTATAAACAGTTGGCGGAATTATTCGCCTCTCAAGGTTATGTCGTCATCGTGCAAGATGTGCGTGGCAAATTTGCTTCCGAAGGAGGCTTTTATCCCTACGCCTATGAGGCACTTGATGGACAAACCACGCTAACCTGGGCAGGAGAAGCTTCGTGGTCCAGCGGCAAGATTGCGATTTGGGGCATCTCCTATCTGGGAACCTGTGCTTGGCTGGCTGCACGCTATAAAAGCCCCTACTTGTGTACGATTGTGCCTATGTTCACCACTCAAGATACCTATTCCATCTGGATTGATAAAGGGATTCCCTTTCTAAAAGGACCGCTCTTCTGGCTTGGCAAATATGGCAATAAAAAAGTTAACGAAAGACTCACCGCAAAAAAGCTGGAACCGGTCCTCTGGCAGCTGCCCGTGAATATCCTGGACACCCTAGCCGTCAAACATGAGATCACGTTTTTTAGGGACTACTTATCTCACACTACGCCCGACTCCTTTTGGAAAGAAATAAGCGCAGACCATTCTGTCGAAGACCTCAATCTTCCAGCCTTTATCTTTGGAGGCTGGTATGACCCCTTTTTAAGGGGGACAATCGAGGATTATCAACGCCTTATTAAAGCTCCATCACCCTCCAAAAATCATTCTAGCCGCATGGTGATCGGCCCCTGGGCCCATAATCCTTCCCAAAAATTTAAAACGATCTCATTTGGAAAAAACGCCGACTTTAACTCCATGCTCCATTCGACCCTGCAATGGTTTGATTGTTGGCTAAAAGATATCTCTATGTCTAGAGATTCAAAAAAGATTAAATACTTTATTATGGGATCCAATGAATGGAAGGAAACAGACCAATGGCCCCCATCCAATGTCGTTCCTGAGAAATATTTTCTTTCCTTAAACTCCCTAAATTATACTCTTTCCCCTTCTTCCTTGTCAGAAGCACAGAAATGTCATTTTTTCTACAACCCTCGCGATCCCGTGCTCTTTAGAGGGGACTACCTGCTCGATGGGGAAACATGGATCGAGCCGATTGAGCAAAAAGAAATACTCTCTAGAAACGATGTATTATTTTTTACGACACCCCCTCTTCAAGAAGATCTTACTATCGCCGGTACTGTGACATTGCATTTGTATGTTTCTTCCCAATCTATCGATACCGATTTTTGCGCCAAGATTTGCGATATGCATCCCAACGGCAAAACATATAATATTACGCCAGGGTTTATCCGGATGCGCTATCGCGAATCCCTGGAAAAAACTGTATGGATGGTTCCCAATGAAATTTACCCCATCGAAATCTCTTTTAGGCCTTCGGCCAATACCTTTTTAAAAGACCACCGCATCCAATTGCAGATCACCTCTTCAGATTTTCCCGTTCATGCAAGAAATTTAAATACAGGATTAAATTGCGAAACCTCCATTGAAATCCGCGATGTAGAACAAACGGTCTACTTCGGCGGCCCCTACGAATCTTATTTAAGCCTACCCGTGATGAAAAATATCTGAAAAACATAAGTTATTTAATGTAAGTAATTTATGCCTACATACGTCTGAAAAAAGAGATTTTTTTGTTTGAAATTTTAAAATAAATCCTAATTGGGAGTATAATAAAAACAGGGGAACCCTGATAAGAGTGTTAGGGAGCCTCTCCTAAAAGGAGGAAAGTATGAATATTGTCAAAATGTTGGGAATGATATTTTTAGCAGTCTATCTAATTGTTACAGGCTTAGGTACGATGTCGGAAATAACATTGTCACCTTTTGCAAAGAATTTTGTCGATCTACTGGCAATTTCTTCTGGAGTGCTTATCCTAGTATCCATTGGAAAATTTTTGCCTGTTAGAAGTCATCAGTAATTTTTATTATTAATTTCTCAATTAGGAGGTGCATATGGATACAATCAAAGCACTGTCATTGATTTTATTGGCAGTCTATTTGATTTTTAATTCTCTTACCGATTTTTTCGGATTGCATCTAAACTGGATTGCCCATTTTGGACTAGGGGCAGTTGCCGTGGCAGCTGGAGTACTGATATTGATAGGTATAAAGGAATATTTATCTTATGCTGAGGAATAAGCCAATAAATTCAAAGTAAATTCCAGGGATTACCAGCATTAATGTAAAAAATGGAGCAAAATAGCTAAATAATGTAATAAAATCGAGTGTAATAGCAAAAAGTCCCTGGGATGTTTCAAATTATCATCCTTCTAGGGAAATCTTTCATTAAAAAATACTTTCCAAACTTATTAAACTTCTTTCTATTTTAAAATTAATAAAAATTTGTTAAAATTAAATTAGGAGGATAGTTGATAGACCTCCTAGAATTTAATTTAAAACAATAGGTGTTGCTATGGATATGGAAGCAGGAACATATGGCATTGGTTCTGGTCCTAGTAGCATAGGATCAACTACGGAAGTGGGTACTGGTGCATCGGTCCAAGTCAGAGGTGGACCGGAAGATACACTCTCCCAGGCAGAAGCTGCGGTTGTGGTGGGAGCTTTGCTTGCTGCCTTCCCTCATTTGCCCGCACCTTCTCTAGTACCGCAAAATGAGAGTTCAAACTCTTCTTCTTCTTCGCAATCTGTCGGTGCAGTTGGAGTCGGGATAAATCCCGCCCTATTTAGCATGCAAATAGAAAACATGATTTCCCAGATTACGACTCAACAATTGCAAAGCTGGGGTGGTCAGCTTCAGCAACAAAGAGAAGAAGACGACCGCTATCGCAATTCAGATGGTGCCCGCAGATCAGCAGAAGTGAATTCGGGCCAAGAACAGATCCGAATGCAAAATACAGGCACCGGACAGGACCTTGGCGTCAATAGCCAAACGTATCTTAGTATAAATGGAATTAGTGGGCCAGGAGCCACTTTTATGACAGAGGGACTCACTAATTATCAGAATCAAGTGAGTAATGGGAATCCTGCAGCTGCAGGATCTCAACCATTTGCCATTGCGAATTTTGTTGTTCCAGGGCTTTTGGTTTCGGGAATTATCGATGTGGCCAGCACAGCCCAAGTTCCTGTGAATCCGGCGATAGATTCGAGCTTTTTTACTGAGATGATCAATAACCCTCAGAACACGACGATGATTCCAAGCGATATGCGTGCTGAACTTGGGTTGCTGGGTGCCGTCTTTGCAAGCGGGGCTGTGACCTATGCAGCGGCTGTCAGCACAGGACAAGCAATAGGCGGTGGAACTAAACCCAATGAGCCAGCTGTGGCGCAGAATTATGGCAACAAGGTGTTAAGTTTGGTCAGTTCACCGCAGTTTACCAATTTTCTGACGGCATTTTATACTCCGAAAACAGAAAACAACCAGCCTTTGTCGACCCAGCAACAACAAACCATTACTGAACGCATTAATATACTAAAGTTGTCTTTGATAGGGACTGCTTTGATGGCCCTTTATAAATCAACAGGCGGAAGCATTAGTGGACCCGACTTTCTGGGAATGATTACGGGGACGACAAAGCCGCAAAACAGCACTGAAGCACAACTTGTCGCTGCTTTTCAACAGACTCTTCCTCCGGATGTATTGGCATCCCTTCAAGGGGAGAATGTCCAGCTGGCTCCAGGTGATCAAATCTATATGAATTTCGTCCAGGGCATGAGCAGTTATGCAGATGATAATCCCGGTTTCAGCAGCTTTTTAAACATCGATAATTTATTTGCAAGCCTCGGAAGTCCCATCACTTTTGTTGGAGCGGTTTAATCCAAAGGATATGTTTTAAAATTAACCACTGTGCTCAGTGGTAGTTATTAAACAAGACATTAAATTGCGGTTGGTACTAATAGGGTTTTGCCCACGTAGGGTTGGAGCACTTCGGGTATATTGACGGAACCATCCGAATTTTGGTTATTTTCGAGAAGCGCCACCATGAGGCGCGACGTTGCCAAGCCCGATCCATTGAGTGTATGGACGAATTCAGGTTTTTCTTCTGATCCTGGGCGGTAACGGATGCCCGTTCTCCGCGCTTGGTAATCGCTGCAATTGGAGACCGAGGAGACCTCATAATATCGATTTTGGCCTGGGAGCCACACTTCGATGTCCACCGTGCGTGCCGAAGCAAAGGACATATCCCCCGTAACGAGCAGCATATTGCGGTAGTGCAGTTTCAGTCCCTGGAGGATTTCTTCGGCGCTAGCCAGCATCTCTTCAAATACCTTCATGCTCTCTTCAGGCTTGGTGAAGCAAAACATCTCCACTTTATTGAATTGGTGCACCCGTATGAGGCCCCGTTCCTGGCTGCCTGCGGCCCCGGCTTCCCGGCGGAAACAGGGGGTATAGGCGATGTATTTCAACGGCAGTTGCTCAAGGGATAGGATTTCTTCTGTATGCAGACCATTAAGAGCCACCTCTGAGGTCGGAATCAAATAAAGGTGGTAATCTTCATCTTTGATTTTAAAAAGTTGGCTTTCGAATTTTGGCAGCTGACCCGAACCATACATGATTTCGGGCCTGACCAAGAGGGGAAGTATCCACTGTTCGAAGCCGTTTTTGATGTGGATACTGATCATATACTGGATCAAAGCCCACTCCAAGCCCGCGCCCAGCCCACGGTATGTGGGCCATCCCGAACCGGCAATTTTAGCCCCTCGCTTGAAGTCAAAGAGCTGCAGCTTTTCGTTCAATTCCACATGGTTTTTGAAGGGAAAGGCGAACTCAGGCTTGGTTCCGACAACCTTAATCGCCACGTTCTCTTTCGGGTTGTCCGAAACTTTGATGTCATCCATCGGAATATTGGGAAGCTTGGCCATCTCCTGATTGAACTGCTCTTCGAGTTCCGGAAGCTTGTGATCGATTCCATGGATTTCTTCAGCCATGGCAGAGACCTTTTGCATGATTTCAGCTGCATCCTGCCCCTTTCTCTTCAGTTCCCCGATTTTCTGCGACATCTCATTGCGTGCGGCTTTGAGCTGTTCCACCTTCGTTTTCATTTCGCGTATTTGCTGGTCGAGATCGACAACTAAAGCCAAGGAAATATCGGGTTCCTTTGTTTTGAGCTTTGCTTCTACGTCTGCTTTGTCTTTTCGTATCAATCTAATGTCTAGCATGGATGTGTCCTTTAGAATTCAGAATATAGAATACAGAATTCATCCCATGGTGTCAATTTCAACAAGAGCCCCGTCTCTGTGTTCTCTGTGCTCTCTGTGTTTAATATTTTTATTTTTAACCACAGAGAGCACAGAGAACACAGAGACGGGGCTTGAAGACACAGCGAGAACGGCACAAAATCCTTTACCCTTTATTTTTGTTCCTTTATCCTACATCCTCTTGCCGACTTTTTTTGGGGGATGCTTTGCGACTCAAGACAATAGAAATCATCGGGTTTAAATCCTTTGCGGATAAAATTGCCTTGGAATTCAACGCCGGGATTACAGGCATTGTTGGCCCTAACGGATGCGGCAAATCCAATATTGCCGATGCTTTCCGTTGGGTTTTAGGGGAGCAATCGGCTAAGTCGATGCGCGGCAGCAAGATGCCCGATGTGATCTTTGCCGGAACGACCACTCGCAAACCGCTCAATTTTGCGGAAGTGACGATCACCCTCGGCGACATCCAAGAGAACGAGCTTCCCATCGAATATGCCGAAGTATCGGTGACGCGCCGTCTGCATCGCAGCGGGGAATCCGATTACTTTATCAACCGCCATCCGGTGCGACTCAAAGACGTCCAGAGCCTTTTCCTCGATTCGGGCATGGGCAAAGACGCCTACTCTATCTTCGAACAGGGAAAAATCGATCAGGTCATCAATTTCTCTCCTCTCGAAAGGCGCTATATCTTCGAAGAGGCCGCCGGCATCCTGCGCTTTTTGCAGCGCAAGCGCGAGGCGTTGCGCAAGCTGGAACAATCGGACCAGAACATCCTGCGCGTGAAAGACATCCACCAAGAGGTCGAAAAGCAGATCATCATCTTAGAACAGCAAGCCGAGAAGGCTCGCCTCTATAAGGAGAGCAAAGCCAACCTGGAAATGCTGGAAAAGGGGCTCTACGTGGCGAAATGGGACCTCTTTCAAAAGAAGCGGGATGACACCCTCAGGAAAGAGGAGGCCCATAAGAAGCAGATAGGGGCATCCCAGCAAACATTAGAGGGCATGCTATCCGAGATGCAGAGGGCTAAAGGAGCCTTGGAAGAGGCGGAAAAGGAGCTAAAAGTCAGAAGCGAAGAGGTCTACCGCACCCGCAGCGACAAGGAGATCAAAACGCGCGAGAAGCAATCCTATCAGGAGCGGCTAAAGGAGTGCATAACCAAAGAAAAAAAATGGCAGCACGAACTGGAGTCGATGCAGGGCAAGCGAAAAGAAAGACAGATTGAAAGGCAAAGCCTCCTAAAACAGCACAAGCAAGTGGAAAAAGAGCTTGGGATGTTGGAAAAGTCAGCGCAAATGCAGCGCACGAAGGTACAAGCTTTGGAAGAGGAGGTGGGTCTCCTTCGCGTAAAACAGCAAAAAGCGCAGACAGAGCTCTTGACCCTTCTCAAAACGGAAAATCAATTTGGCAGCGACCTCAAGCAAAATAGCGTCCGTCTCGAAAACAACCAGGAAAGACAGCAGCAGCAGATCGATCGAAGGGAAAAATTGGGGAGCATTCTGAAGGGTTTAGAAGCCGATATCAAAGAGAAAAAACTGGCGGTAAAACTGGCTTCCGAAGCTGTGGATAGCCAAAAAGAGGTGTTCGTTTCCCTCGAAAAACAGCTGCAAGAAATAGGGGACGAGCTCCAAAAGCACCAAGCGGAGTTAGATGCCGTATCCAATGAAATCGCAGAAGGCAAAGCGCGCCAGAAGGCCCTGAACAGATTGCGGGAAGATCTGGAGGGATTCACCTCGGGAAGCAAAAAATTGCTCCAAGAGGCTGGAAATAGCAAAAGCCCGCTCTATAATAAACTCAAAGGGCTCTATGAATACCTCTCTCCGAAAACCGGAGGAGAACAGGCCCTGGCTGCGATCATGCGTCCCTATGCGCAGACGCTCGTCGCGGAGACGGCCGAAGATCTCGAACTGGCCATTCAATTTGCCTCCAAGCATAAGCTGAAAGACTATTCTCTCCTTTGCTTGCAGCACCTTAAAAAAGCGGAAAAACTCAAAATAAAAGGGACCTTGCTGGACCGCATGGCGGATCATCCTTTGGCTAAACATTTTCTCGGCCATGTCCTCTTAGCTTCCGATAAAGAAACCGCTTTCCAAATGATCGAAGGGAATCAGGCAGGAGACGTATGGCTCGAGGAGGGCATCCTGATCGATAGAAATCGGGTGATGTTTTCCACTGCCCAAGGAGAAAATAACGTCTTTTTGCGGGAAGCCGAATTGAAAAGCCTCGCCAAAAAGCTGGAAGAGAAGGAGCAGCAGCGCCTATCCATAGAAGGGCGCCTGAAATCGCTGCAGCAGCGCCGCTCCCAAATCCAGACGGAAAGGGTCGAACTGGACAAGGCCATCCGCCGCGCGGAAATGAAACAGATTGAAGTGAATTTCGCCCTGCAGCGCCTCAATGGCGATCAAGATAAAAGCCAAAACGAGCACCGCCAGATCGAGGAAGATCTGTTTTCATTGAAAAAAGTCATGGAACAATTGACCGAATTGATCGCAGAACTCAACCAGCACCATGCCGAAGCGAAAACAAAGGCCTCCGAAGTCCAAAAACACGCCTCCACGACTAACAGCGAACTCGAACAAAAAGAGGCTGTCCTGAAGCATGAATTGCGCGACCTGCAGGAAAAAGAGGCCTCTAATCAGAAAATGGCCGAAGAGAATCGCAGATTGGCCCACGCGTTGAATGTTCTGGATGTCAAAGACCTCGAAAGCGAACAGCAGGAACAGCGCTTAAAAGAAGAAATCGAAGCCATCCGCGAACTTCAGGCCCAAATGAAAAGCAAGGGATCAGACTATGAACAGGCCCTCGAAAAAGTGGAAAAGATTCTCAACGAAGTCACCGACTCCTGCGCTGACCTCGAAAAGAATGTGGCCCAGAAAAAAAAAGGCATAGAGGAGATCGACAACAAAATCAACCAACTGCGGAATCGGCAGCAGAATCAGGAAAAAGAGGCCTATCAAATGAGCGTGCAGCTTGCCCAAAACGATGCTTCCAGAGAGTCCTTAGAAGCAGAAATCCGCGAGCGCTATAACATGACCTTGCAGGAGGCCCGCCAACAGGGTCTGGGGCTCGACAAGACCGTGGAACAGACGGAAAAGATGATTCGTTCCCTAAGGCAGGAGATGGATGCGGCCGGGGATATCAATATGACCTCGATTGAGGAATTCGACAAACACAAAACCCGCTATGAATTCCTGAACCAGCAAATCGATGACCTCAACGTCTCAAAACAGGAACTGGTGCAGATCATCGCTCAGCTCGATGGCGAAAGCCGCAAAATCTTTAAAGAGACCTTTGAGGTCATCAAAGCAAACTTCCAAAAGAACTTTAAAATTTTATTCAGCGGAGGAGAAGCAGATCTTCAATTTACAGAGACCTCGGATGTGTTGGAAGCAGGCATCGAAATTATCGCCAAGCCCCCAGGCAAGCAGATGCGTTCGATCAACTTGCTCTCCGGTGGAGAAAAGTGCCTGACAGCCATGGCGCTTCTCTTTGCCATCTTTGAGGTAAAGCCGGCGCCTTTTTGCATCCTGGACGAGATCGATGCCCCTCTCGACGACACCAACGTCGAACGCTTTGTCAATGTGGTGAAGCAATTTATCGATCGCTGCCAGTTTATCATCATCACCCACAATAAGAGAACGATGGCCATTGCCGACGTTCTCTTTGGGGTGTCGATGGAGGAAAGAGGGGTCTCCAAGATCCTCTCTCTGGAGTTTGAAGCCGCGACAGTGTGATTGTTCGAACCTAGAGCCCCTCTCTGTGTTCTCTGTGCTCTCTGTGGTTAATAATTTTTTAACCACTGAGAACACAGAGAACACTGAGAGGGGCTCTATAAATTATGGATATTAATTAAAATTTATTATATAATAAATAATTAGGTTGTTATTTTTGGTTTTTGATATGTTATTGCCTGAAAGTTTGGAACCTTTACAAGAACAAGCGCAAAAATTGATCGATCGCGGCTGCGTCAAACAGATCGAATTCTCTGGGAGCACCTACCAGGTCCAGGTGATGGAAGGCAAAAAGGAAGCTTGGGCTTTTTTGCAGCTGGATGAACGAGGACAGCTGAAAGACTCCTTTTGTTCCTGCGAGGAGGCCGAAGATCTGCATCCTTGCCTCCACTTAGCCGCCGCCTATTTGCGCCTCTTCCAAGGCCAAAACCTGCCGCTTCACAAGCGCTTTGAGCGCTCCCTATGGAATCAGCTCTGCCGCATCTATGCAGACCGATTGGGCTACCACTCCAACATCCTAAAGCCAGCCGGGAAGGGACAGTATACCCTGACTTCCCCAGGGCGCAAGCAGATCTTTTACATTAAAGCCAAAACAAGCAAAGCGATCCAGCACCTCAAGGACTTGCTCTTTCATCGGCAGAATGAAACCGAGGAGACCTCCTTAAAATTCTCCAACCTTTCTCCCGAGGAAATTATCCTCTGGCGCGAAGGCAGGCCAAGCTCGCAGCTGAGCTATGAGCTCTCCTTTTGGAATGACATGGCGAAATGGCTCATGCTCCTGCAAGACAGCGGGCAGAAGTACACACTAAAATTCGACCATTCCTCCCAAGATGTCCCCAACTTTATCCGCATTCATTTTCCCGAATTGGAGCTAGGATTCTACCTCTCGGAAGCCAATTTGCCTGGGATCATTCCGACTTTAGCCACTGTCCAATCTCCTTTGGCCGTTCATAATGCAGACATTGAGGCGATACAACGGATTGTCTTCGACAAAGAAACTGGATGCCTGCTCATCGAATCCAAAGAAGAACACTTGCGGAAAGGGCAGCGGGCAATTCAACCCAAAGGGGGGCAAGCCTTGGATGGATGGCAGTTCATCCCCGGAGACGGTTTCTATTCGCTTGACCGGCAAGGGCTGTTTTCATCTCCAAAGATGTGCGGCGAAAAGATCGGGCAAGCCTTGACGGAACATCTGCCCCTCATCCAAAACCTGCTAGAGGGAGCCATTGTCCACGAAGCGCCCATTCAAGCCTCCTACCATCTAGACTTCGACAGCGAGTGGAACCTCCACCTGGTGTGCTACCTATTTACTCCTGGAGATTTATCTTCGCCAGGTTCTCATTATTTGGGCCATTGGGTCTATCTAGTCGATGACGGATTCTATCGGCTCGAAGGACAGCTCTTCCCTGCCTTGGAGAAAGTCATTCCAGCAGAAGAGATCCCCCATTTTATCCAGCAAAACCGCACCTGGCTTAACTCTCAAGAGGGCTTTCAAACCCATGTCGCCAGCATCGAAGCCCAGATGAGCTATCTGCTGACAAAAGATAACCAGCTCAGCTTTAATAGAAAAGTGGCGATAGCAGCTGATTCGACCGAAAGCAAAGACTTCGGCGCCTGGGTGTATGTACCGGGGCAGGGCTTTTATTCCAAAGTGAGCGCGCCGATTGGGCTCTCCTGGCGACCAGGGATGACCCTCAACGCCGATCAGATTCCGCTCTTCATCCGCATGAATACAGAAGAGCTCAAGCTCGTTCCAGGATTTTTCAGCAAAACCTGCCCAGTCACAAAATCAGGAATCAAAATCGGCATCACCGAGGATCAGAAAATTGAAATCACTCCCGAATATGAATTTCATCCCGATTATGTGAATAAAGAGATTCGCTTCTTCGATGACTATGTCTATGTCGAAGGAGAGGGCTTTCATGAATTGCCAGTAGATAGCCGGCTTCCAGAGCGCGTCCGCCACCCCTCAATCATCGAAGGGGATAGCCTGGCGCTATTTTTGAATTATGAACTGGAGGGTTTGCGCGACTATGCCACCTCGATCGATCCCCGCTTGACCAAGCCCGATTCACTAAAACTGGTGGCGACAAGCATATTGGAGGCCGACGCGACGGGCAAGGGCTGGTATGGCCTCAAGTTGAGCTACCGATCAGAAAAAGGCCTTGTCTCTGTTTCGACCCTATGGACACTGCTGAAGCAAAAAAAACGCTTTGCCTTTACCGAAGCCGGCCTTATTGATCTGGAAGAAAAGCGGTTCCACTGGCTGAAGATGCTCAAAAAAAATCGCATCGACAGGCGCAGCAATATCACCGTGTTATCCACAATGGAACTCATTCGATTGAATGCTTTTGAATCCATAGAAGTGCATAAAAGCAAAGGAGCCGATTATGAACACTCCGTGGAGTTGTTGAAAGAGCTGACGGAATTCCGCATCCCCGAAGAACCCGACCTGACGGGTTTGACGAGTTCTCTTCGCCCTTACCAACAGATCGGCGTCCGCTGGCTCTGGTTTTTATATCATCACTCGTTGTCTGGATTGCTCTGCGACGATATGGGCCTTGGAAAAACGCACCAGGCGATGGCGCTGATGGCAGCCATCGTCAACCGCTTCAAGCAGCGCCAGGAGGGCCCAAGGCATTTCCTGATCGTCTGCCCCACCTCCGTGCTCTTCCACTGGCAGGAGAAAATCGCAACCTTTCTTCCGGGAATGAGGGTCTGCACTTTCTATGGCCTAAACCGCAGCCTCAAAGAGTTCCACGAGCAGTATGACGTTCTCCTGACCTCCTATGGCATCTGGAGGCTCGAGCATGAATTGCTCAGCAATGTCCCCTTTGAACTGGCCATTTTCGATGAGATCCAGATCGCTAAAAACCACAACAGCCGCGTCCATGCCTCTCTGCTGTCTGTCAATGCCAGCATGCGCATCGGATTGACCGGCACTCCCATCGAAAACCATTTGAGGGAACTCAAGTCTCTGTTCGATATCGTGCTTCCCACCTATATGCCAAGCGATGCCGACTACCGCGAATTTTTTGTTAAACCCATCGAAAAAGAGCACGACATCCATAGGAGGGCCCTGCTCTCCCGCTTTATAAAACCCTTTGTCATCAGGCGAAAAAAAGAAGACGTCCTTTTGGATTTGCCCGAAAAAACGGAAGAGGTCGCCCACTGCGGACTCTCCGCCGAACAAGTTGAGCTATACGATCAGGTCATTGCCAAATCTCGGGATCAGATCCTGGAAGAGCTGGAGAACGATAAGACTCCGATCCCTTACATCCATATCTTTTCGATCTTGACGAGCTTGAAGCAGGTCTGCAACCATCCTGCTGCCTTCATGAAGAGGCCTGAAACCTACCGCGAGCACGAATCGGGCAAATGGGACCTCTTTGTAGAGCTGCTGAATGAAGCCCGCGACAGCCAGCAGAAGGTCGTCGTCTATTCCCAATATTTGGCCATGCTAGATATCATCGAAGACCATTTGAATGAACAAGGCATCGGCTTTGCCACCATTCGTGGATCCACCATGGACCGCGGACAGCAGGTGCATCGGTTTAATCACGATCCGGGCTGCGAAGTCTTTGTCGGGTCGCTGCAAGCCGCTGGCCTTGGCGTCGACCTCACGGCTGCCTCCGTCGTCATCCACTACGACCGCTGGTGGAATGCCGCCAGGGAAAATCAGGCCACCGACCGCGTCCACCGCATCGGCCAGACCCGAGGTGTCCAAGTCTTCAAACTGGTGACCAAAGGCACCTTCGAAGAACGCATCGATGAGATGATCGCCAAAAAGGCAAAGCTCATGGATGAGGTCGTCGGCGCCGATGACCATCAAATCCTCAAAGCCCTCGACCGCAATGAGATCATCGAGCTTCTTAAATTCGTCGAGAAGACCAGAGAGCTTCCCGCCGCCAAAGTCTAACGACAATTAAAAACAATTTAAGACAATTTAACGCAAAGGCGCAAAGAAAGGACAAGATTTACCACTGAGAACACTGAGATCACTGAGAAGGTGTGAGATGGGGAGAGGATTGATATTAGATTAATCCTTCTCTTTGTTCTCATATCTTCTCACTGATCTCAGTGTTCTCAGTGGTAAATCTTGTCCTTCCTTTGCACCTTTGCACCTTTGCGCCTTTGCGCCTTCTTTGCTTCTTTGCGTTGAAATGTCCTTTGTATCAGGACCTGTGGTAAAAAAAGCCATCGCTAACGAATTTTCTTGTGCGAAATGAATCGGATGATTAAGCTCCGCAAGCTAAAAAATCGCAACAAGGAGGTTCAAAGTATGCTGAACGGTATTTCTAATCCATTAACCCTATGGCGTGATCCCTTAGGCTATGTTGTGGATAGTCTGACAAAAAGGATTCCCATCCCATCCGAGATGAAGGGGCTAGCGGCCCGCATCTCAGTGATCTGGTTCGCAACTGCCGTGCTTCTTCGCGCGACTGCGTTGAATCTCATCATCCCATTTCCCATCCGCTGTTTGGCGGGCTGCATGATTTCGGTGATCGCGATCATTGCCTTGAAAGGACGTTTGATCAAATACATTGCGTTCTGTAACCATCACTTGAGCGTACCTGTCAAGATCCTTCTTATTTCTTCCATTGTGTTATCGGTCGCTATTCCCGTGATTTTGGAGGTTTCGGGCCTCTCTTTGTTTTCCTCTGGAATGACACAGGGGCTATCCTTACTTCTTGCCTATCTGACAGGGGTGTTTACTTTACATGTCCTGATGAGCAGCGTGGCTATTAAAGCTCAAGATCAGTCGATCGAAAAAGTTTTAAAATTGGAAGTGAAGCAATTCGGTAAAATGGAATGCAGGTTGTCCGAGAATATCCAGAAGATTCTTCAATTTATCTATTCAAACGCTGCCTTAAGGCTTATTTTTTGGGATCATGTAAAGCGATATCAACCCGATTTTAGGATGAAAGTCTATGCCTCCAAAAACCACCACATACTCGCAAAGTGGGCTGTGAAGCGTTATCAGGTTGTCGAATTAGATGCTTACCTCAATAGGTTGCAAATGTTTGTCTGGTCGCACTCTGAAGTATGGCAATCCTTTTACGATCATTTACATGGGGTAAAACGGCATAAACAAATCAGGGCTTAAATGGATCATTCTTTTTCTACAATTGCAACGTAAGCACCAGTAGCTTCACCAGTAGGGGTTCCTATAGCAATCAAGGGATCACCGGAAACATAATAGACACCAAGAGTTTGGGGTGAGGAGGGTGGAACCTCGACATTAACTGACAGAGAATACATTTCATAGCCCTCGTTAATAATTAATGTGGACCCTGGTACGCTGTTGGCGATACCGTTTAATTCTACCTGGAATATCGAACCAACATAATCCGGAAATATGGATACCCCAAAAGTAACAAGATAGGTTCCAGGTTGCAATGTAAATAGACTTGTAACAAAGTCATATGTAACATTTCCTCCAATTAAGGGGGTGTTTGCAAATTCGAATGGGATTGGCATACCTCTATTAACAGGAGCGTCAGTTATCCATACGTATCCAAAATTCCCTGTAATGACGGGTCCAGTGGCTCCGGTCATTCCTGTAAAAGAAGTAGCTCCTGTAATACCGGTAGCCCCCGTGAGACCTGTGGCTCCGGTAGGACCGGTAACGCCTGTCAGCCCTATAGCTCCTGTGAAGCCGGTAGCTCCCGTCTGACCAGTAGCGCCTGTAAGCCCAGTTGCTCCAGTAAGACCCGTTGCGCCTGTGATACCAGTTGCACCTGTTAGACCAGTCGCTCCTGTGAGCCCAGTGGCACCAGTAACGCCGGTGAGACCGGTTGCGCCCGTGAGGCCGGTAACTCTAGGGCCTGTGATGCCTGTTGCGCCCGTGACCCCAGTAATACCGGCAGCACCCGTAGCGCCAGTGTTTCCAGTAACTGTAGCTCCGGTTTTACCCTTAGCACCAGTAACGCCTGTCAGACCCGTAGCACCCATCTTTCCAGTAGAGCCCGTAGCTCCTGTATTCCCCTTGGCACCTTTAGCTCCTGTAGGACCGGTAGCTCCTTGTGGCCCTTGTTTTGGGGCGATGCACTTTGCTTGTTTGCTATCGTTGAATTTTTCCATTGTGCAAGAGTGATCCTGTGCTAAAGCCCTTTGAGGCAAAATGCAGGCCACTTGCATAGCAATTAACAGGCTAATAGAAAAAGATTGGATGTTCATATAGAACAAAATCCCGAATTAAGAGTTTACAAAAGCCTGTAGGAATAGTCCTACAAGCCTTTCGATGCGATCATTCTGTTTCTACAATAGTACAGTAGGCACTCGTTGCAGTAGTAGAGTTGATGACTCCTACCGGAACTGAAAAACCACTTATATTATATACACCAAGCGTTTGGGGAAAGGCTACAACTTCGACAGTGACTGATAGAGAAAACATACTACCATTCTCTAGTGAAATAAATTGGGTTGATCCTTCCACATATGTCATGTCATCATGTAGAAATAACGCAAATGCCGGATCTTCCTCTCCTCCTGGACTTGTCGAATCTCCATTGCCACTGACCACCAATGATACCCCATAAGTGACAAGATAGATTCCAGGGTCCAATGTAAATAAGCCAGTGCCGGAATCATACATGACATCCCCTCCCGTTAAGGAAGAGGGGAATAGTATAGGAGAACCATTAGCCACCATAAATGAAGGGTTCGTTGCGTATGCGAAACCAAAGTTACCCGTAATGTCAGACTCAGGCCCATTGACTCCCGTTATTCCTATACCCGTAGGGCCCGTGATGCCAGTAGCGCCCGTAAGGCCAGTTGCGCCGGTTGCACCGGTAACGCCTGTAAGTCCTGTAGCTCCTGTTAAGCCGGTAGCCCCCGTCTGACCTGTAGCTCCTGTTAGTCCAGTTGCTCCAGTGAGACCCGTTGCGCCCGTTTGGCCTGTGGCACCTGTTCGACCAGTGGCTCCTGTGACCCCAGTGACACCAGTAACGCCGGTGTGTCCGGTTTGGCCCGTGAGGCCAGTAACACTAGCGCCTGTGACGCCAGTAGCGCCCGTGACCCCAGTAATACCGGCAGCACCCGTAGCGCCGGTGTTTCCAGTAACTGAAGCTCCGGTTTTACCCTTAGCACCAGTAACGCCTGTCAGGCCGGTAGCACCTGTGTTTCCAGTAGAGCCCGTTGCTCCGGTTTTGCCCGTGGCACCTTTAGCTCCTGTAGGACCAGTAACTCCTTGAGGCCCTTGTTTCGGGGCATTGCAATTTGCTTGTTTGCTATCGTTGAATTTATCCATTGTGCAAGAGTGATCCTGTGCAAAGGCCTTTTGAGGCAAAATGCAGGCTGCTTGCATGGCAATTAGCAGGGTCATTGAGAAAGATTTGATGTTCATATTCATATAGCTCGAGTTTTAATGATTTTTTGTTCTCTTTTACCTATTGGTCAATAGTGTTTTCAAAGCCAATAGGAAGGCTTGTAGGAATCATCCTACAAACCTTAAAATGCGATCTACTCTATTTCTACAATAACTAAGTAAGCAGAGGTTGCGCCTGTGGTGCCGGTTCCCAGATCAACTGAAGGATATGTGGTAGTAGGAGTAGTATTATATACACTCAGAGTTTGGGATGAGGAGGGTGGAACCTCGACAATGACCGACAGAGAATTCAAATCAGTGGCGTCGTTAATAACGAGAGTTGATCCAGGTACAGTTGTGGTGTCATCGAGAAGTAACGCGAATGTCGAACCAGCATAATCGGGTGCTAACGATATCCCAAAAGTCACTAGATAGTAGCCAGGCAGCAGTTCAAATAGTCCAGAGGTTGGATCATATGTGACAGTTCCACCTGTAAAGGTATTTCCGTCCGGAGATGCCCATGATATGGGAGAGCCGGGAGAGCCGCTATCAACTGTTTGTGAGCCCGTTGTATATGCCGAACCAAAGTTGTTCGTGATTTCAGACCCAGTAGCTCCTGTCACTCCTGTGGCGCCAGTAGCACCCGTTGGACCAGTAACGCCTGTGAGGCCGGTAGCACCCGTAAGGCCTGTAGCGCCTGTTGGACCAGTAACACCCGTGAGACCTGTAGCGCCTGTGAGACCCGTTGCGCCTGTGAGGCCAGTAGCTCCTGTAAGGCCAGTAGCACCCGTGGGACCAGTAACGCCTGTGAGGCCAGTAGCGCCTGTGAGGCCAGTAGCACCTGTATGACCAGTTGCGCCCGTAAGGCCAGTCGCGCCTGTTGAACCAGTAACGCCCATCTGTCCAGTGGCGCCGGTAGCGCCCGTGGATCCGGTACTGCCTGTGGGTCCAGTATTGCCTGTTGCTCCAGTGACGCCAGTAGCGCCAGTGGCGCCAGTAGCGCCTGGGTCTCCAGTAACACCCGTGAGACCAGTAGCGCCTGTATTACCAGTAGCGCCTGTGGCACCCGTAGCTCCTGTTACGCCCTTTTGACCTCTAGGTCCTGGGGGTCCTTGTCTTGGAGTTTTGCAATTGGCTTGTTTGCTATCGTTGAATTTGTCCATTGCAGAATCGTTCTTTAATTTACTTTCTGCAAAAGCCTTTTGAGGCATAAAGCAGATCGCTTGCATGGCGATAAGCAAGCTAATCGAGAGAAATTTGATGTTCATGTTGAACCCCGAGTTGTTAAGGTTTTTTTTGTTTTTTACTTGAAACTCTTCCTAAAAGAAATGTTGTCTTTTTTGCAAGCAAATTTTTGATATATGCAAAAAAAAACTTATGCGCATGGGGATAGCCATTTCCCCAATTGCATTGGGGTGTTATCTGAAAAATAACGCTTAATAAAGGACAAAAAGGACGAAAGGACAAGGACTTAAAGGACACCAACGACCTTAACGACAAAAGGACAATGGAATCTTATCGTCCTTTTGTCGTTAAGGTCGTTGGTGTCCTTTAAGTCCTTGTCCTTTCGTCCTTTTTGTCCTTTATTACATAAGGTCCAATGTCCATTGGTCCATAAAACAAAAGGGAAGTAAATCCACTTCCCTTTTGTTAAATTTAAGTGGGTAGATTAGTTTTGCGAGATGTTAATACCTGTCGTCCAAGTACCCCCCGTGATATTATAAGTGGCTCCTCTAATGCGCATTGTAGTCCCGTCTGAGGACGTCCATGTAACAAGAACATTACCAGATGTTGCATCGATCGATGCTACCTGGTCAAAAAATCCTGCAGTTTCCCCCGAAGTCGTTGAGAGTTGTGTCGGGGTTGTCCAAGTTGTCGTACTAGTAGGTAGCACAGAAGCTGCGACTTGGAAATTGCCATTGCTGTCAACATATTGCCAAGTGGCTACAACATCTCCGGCTGTATCTCCAACAAGAGAAGGTGTTGAGTTCACGGTCGTTCCGCTTAAATTGAGAGTTGTGAATGTAAGCGAACCGGGCAAAGAGTAACTACCCGTTCCGCCTTGAATCCCCGTATTGCCAGTGTCGCTATCCACCGTTTGCCAAACGGAGACTATGTTAACTCCAAAGACATTTACTTTAGGTGCCATGACCTCTGTATCCGCAAAGGCTGTAGAAACAGAGAAAAAACTAAAAAGAAATAATGTTAATAAACTTGCTTTTTTTGAAAAATTTTTCATAAAAACTCCTTGTGAAATTGTTTGAATTTAATTTTTTGTTTGTTACAATTTAAAATCTGTGAGAACAATATTTTCCTATCTAAAACAATCATTCTTTATATTCTCATTTTTGTTGAAAATCGATTTATTTCTATCAAATCGAGTTATAACAAAACTAGAATACAATTAATATAAGTACTATCACCCCAGAAATTCCTGGATTAATTACATCTCGTATGAGGAGCATAACAGTTGATTAGTAACATTATAATTAAAAGGATGGATTATACTAATAAAAGTATAGGAATTACTATTGATTATCTTGTCGGTTAAATGGAATATTCTATTTAATCGAAGAAGATCATGGGTTGAAGATAAACAAGCTAACTCGCAATAACTACCACGAATGAGAGCAGGTCTAATGTAAATGTTCACCTCCCTCCTTCGTCGGGAGGTGAAAAATATGGGGCTAAAACCCTAGCGCTTCGAATATGAATGGCGTGGCAGCCTTGTTATAGAATCCCACGATTACTTCCTGGATAAAGCTAAGAATACTCTGCGATCGTCTTTTCAATGTTTGGGCTACTGTGGTTATTCTCTCTACAAACCTCTTACCACGAGCACTTCTTGTCCCATAGCTCTTTCGTCTCCAAATAACCAGCTTTCTTAAGTCTCTTTCAGCTAAATTATTCGTTGGTTCCATCCCTGGCGTCTTTGTAAACGTCCACAGCTTGTCGAAATCATCCAGTAAAGCCTGGCTTAGTTTGAATAAATCGTCGCTGCCATTAGCCATACCATCTTCAAGATGGCGTTCCAATTTTCGCTTACGATGCCCTATACGCCTATTTCTCTCTTCCAAACTCAGTTCTCCCTCTCGGTACTTCTTATGAATGCGACAGGTCATTATTAGCTCGTTTTCAAGAGCTTCTCCTATTTGCTTATCAGGACCATCTCTTTCCGCATAGCTATGAAACTCTCTGATAAGGTGGGCCAAACAATACTGATGTACCGTAAAGATTGAATAAACTGCATAGCGATCTGTGACGACAGCAACGCTATCAGGATTGACTGTAAACAGTTTTAAAAATGCCTCAGAGCTCCTATGACGATCAATCATATAAAATGCCGCTTGCTCACAACATGCTAACCATACGAAATGACGTTTGCCTCCGTCCCGCCACCCGGTTTCGTCAAAGTGTTTGCAAAATTTGCTTTCAATGACAAAGCTATGGATTCGTTGATAGATGGGGTCCAAAGCTTCTGATACTCTTTCTTCGATGTTCGAGACAGACCCTACACCCATATCTACACCATACAGCTCTTTTATCAATAGGACTGCTTCTCTCTTAGCAAGGTGAAACACCCCAGTCAAAGTCACCAATAGCCCCATCAATTTCGGACCGAAGGCAGAGTCAGGAACACCAACAGGAAGAGGTGCTACAGAATTTTTCCCGCAGGCTATACAGCCATACTTCAATAATTGATACTCAGTGACAGTCGCTTTTATTTCCGGAAGCTCAGCTTGCTGCAAAATTTCCGGGAGTTGTCCATTCAATTGTATGGCAGATGAACCACAATGAGGGCAATTTTCCTGTGAGCACTGGATAGAGCAGTCAACTCTTTCTGGCGGAAAAGGAGTACGAGTTTTGCCTTTTCTCTTCTTTCGTTCTTTCTTGGATTGATTGGGGCCAGTATTCCCTTTTTGATCAGAAGAAGGAGGCTTGGAGCTGTTCTTGGAGTTTCGAGCAATCTGTTCTTTGAGCTTGGTTACCTCATCGCAAAGCTTGCCTACTTCTTCGAAGGCCTTTTTGAGAAGCTCCCTAGTCTGCTCAAGCAACGACTTGGTTTGATTAAGCTCGGCCTTGGTCTGGTGAAGTTCTAGTTCAAGTTCTGAGTACGTGGGGTTCATGCCACGGTATATTAAAGATTTGATTGTTAATTTAATAGAAATTTATGCACTTCGACAAATTTTTTACCTCCCGACGAAGGAGGGAGGTGAACATTTACGGTCTAATGTCATCCTGATTGCAGGAGGAATTCGCATTCGCTTCTTGGGGTTGTTTAGGAAATCCCTGCGAGTGATAAATGAATAAAAAACCTAAGTAAAATATAAAAGTTCTCATATACATCCCTTTATCATTTAGCAAAAATTATGCAAAGTAAAATTTTTATGACTTGCATTCGGGCTTTGCAATCAATCGCCTCTCAAGCTCGACTTGCTCCAAGCAAGCTAAAAGGGCAGATTTTCTAACGTCATTCGATGAACAAAAAAGAAGGCTTGTAGTCAAAGCCTACAAGCCTTCGAAAGAAAGAGAATTAGTCTATTTCTATCACAGTGCAGAAAGCGGTAGTTATACCTGATGTAGTACTACCGACCGTTACTGTAGTTGAGGTTGCATTATATATACCGAGATTTGCAGCAGTTGTAACATCTATAATAACAGAGACTGTACGCATTTCTTCTGTTTCATTAAGCAGCATTTGCGATCCTGCTATAGCTGTTCCACCTAGCTCCAACTGGAATGTTGTTGTAGACATTGAAACTATTACCCCATAAGTAACGTAATAGACACCGGGTTGTAATGTAAATAGACCAGTGTTTGCGCCTGTTGCATATGAGACGTTTCCCGTAGCAGGTATACCTGCGGTGTCTAAGTCGATAAACGCTCCTTCAGCAACTGAATATGAAGTGGGAGACATTGTATAACGCCATCCATAGTTATCGGTAACAGTGTTTCCGGTTGCTCCTGTTGCACCAGTCATACCAGTCGCGCCTGTGAGACCGGTAGCGCCAGTTTGTCCTGTGAGACCTGTGAGGCCAGTTACACCAGTCAGACCAGTTGCGCCAGTAAGACCCGTAGCTCCCGTTAGACCAGTAGCACCTGTCAGACCAGTTACGCCTGTAAGACCCGTAGCTCCCGTTAGACCAGTAGCACCTGTCAGACCAGTTACGCCTGTAAGACCCGTAGCTCCCGTTAGACCAGTAGCACCTGTCAGACCAGTAGCGCCTGTTAAACCGGTAGCGCCTGTTGGACCAGTAACGCCAGTCTGACCAGTAACGCCTGTGAGGCCTGTAGCTCCCGTTAGACCCGTTGCGCCTGTCAGACCAGTTACGCCTGTTTGACCTGTAGCGCCTGTAAGGCCTGTCGCACCAGTTTGACCAGTAGCACCCGTCATACCAGTAGCACCCGTCATACCAGTAGCACCCGTCATACCAGTAGCGCCAGTGAGGCCTGTCGCACCAGTTTGACCAGTAGCACCCGTCTGACCAGTTGCTCCTGTAAGACCAGTTGCGCCCGTCATACCTGTAGCGCCTGTGAGGCCGGTAGCCCCTGTTAGGCCAGTTGCTCCTGTAAGACCTGTAGCGCCTGTAAGACCTGTGGCACCTGTTTGACCTGTAGCACCTGGGTCTCCGGTATTACCTGTGAGGCCGGTCGCGCCTGTCTGGCCAGTAGCACCTGTCATACCAGTAGCACCCGTTAACCCTGTTGCGCCTGTGAGGCCGGTCGCGCCTGTCTGGCCAGTAGCACCCGTCATACCAGTAGCACCCGTTAACCCTGTTGCGCCTGTGAGGCCAGTTGCACCAGTTTGACCTGTGGCACCTGTTTGACCAGTAGCTCCAGCTTGACCAGTCGCGCCAGTTAAGCCTGTCATCCCAGCGCCTGTGGGGCCAGTAGGTCCTGTCTTACCTGTAGCACCTGTTTGGCCAGTTGCGCCTGTCATACCAGCACCTGTGGGGCCGGTAACGCCCGTCTGTCCTGTAGCTCCGGTGGCTCCGGTTTTGCCAGTTGCCCCTGTAGCGCCTGTATTGCCCTTTTGACCTCTAGGTCCTGGGGGCCCTTGTTTTGGTGCGGTGCAATCAGCTTGTTTGCTTTCGTTGAATTTTTCCATTGTGGAAGAGGAGTACAATGGATCAGCTGCAAATGCTTTTTGAGGCATCATGCAGGCATGCAAGGCCACTAGAAGGCTAACTGAGAAAATTTTGATGTTCATATTGAAACCTGGTTTTGTTTGTATTTTTTGAGATTTGAACCTACAGTAAAAAAGATGTAAACTTTTCTGCAAGCTTTTTTTTGCACAAAAAAAGTAGACAGAATTTTTGTCGCTTGTTATAAGGTAGGCAACTGAGTAAACTTATTTCTAGGATGGATTATGAAAACATTGCTTACCTTTGTGTTGAGCCTATTTCTATGCCAGCAACTAGCTTTTGGAGAAGAGGCTAAAGTTGGTTCCAAATTGCATGTATGCACAGTGGCTAATATACCTTATAAACCGGTTGTACGGCTTCTGAAATCCTGCCGGGAACATCATGTGGCAATTGATGTGCTTGGATTGCTTCAACCACAACGCGGGTTAGGCGACAGGCTGCTTTTTGTGCAAGATTACATCAAGAATATGTCGGATGAAGACGTAGTCGTTTATGTCGCTAGCGATGATGCTTTGATCATGGCGAACCAAGAGGAAATATTAAATGCTTTCTATGAGGCAGGAGTTCCCCTTGTTATATCAGTAGATGGTGTATCCTATATAGGATATGTCGGTGCCTTGAAATCGATGTTCAAGGAAATGTCGCCCATTCATCCTGATACGACCAAGAAAGAAGTTTTGATAGATCATTATTTCGAGCATCCCACCCGTTGCGGCTTAGATTATCAATGCAAATTATTCATGCCGCTGACTGGCGTTGCAAAGAATGAACTTGAGGTGGACAAACAGAACCGTCGAATCTTTTTCAATGAAACGCGTTCCAAGCCTTGCGTTATCCAAGGCAATGGAAGCGGTCGTCCTCTCTATCAGGAAATCTACGAGGAATTTTACAAAAAGTAGACTCCTTTATATACCCCGTTCTTAAGGACGGGGTATCTTATCCATCTTGTAGGATGTTCCTGGTCAATTTTTCCTCCTATGTTCAAAAATCAGGGGAAATCTGTTGAGTCCATGTTCGAAAAATAGGGGAAATTCTGTTGATCCATGTTCGAAATCAAGACCAAATTTACGGGTTTGATGTTCGAAAATCAAGGATAATTAGCTAATCTTCGAGTTCTTCCCCGATTTCCATTTCGAATTCGTCATCGAAGTTATCGACGTTTTCTTTCATTTCAGCCGGGAGTTCCTCTTCCTCTTTCTCAAGGGATTCTTGCTGTTCCCGGTCTGCCCGGCTTTTTGATTTGCCCTTTAAATGCATAAGAATAGGCACTCCCAGGAAACCATAGGTTTCGCGGAACTGGTTATAGAGATATTTTTTATAGGTTTCAGTCATGAGGTTAGGATAATTCACAAATACGATAAATTTAGGGGGCTGGACAGAGACTTGAGCCATGTAGTAAATCCGCAGCCTCTTTCCCATGATCATCGGGGGATGGTTTTTTTGCAGTGCATTGGAGATGAACTTATTTAACTGATGGGTCGTAATCCGTTTTTTGGAATCCTCATACACTTGCTTAATGACTGGAAAAATCTTATCGACATTGCGTCCGCTCTTTGCCGAAATAAAGAGCTTAGGACAGTGCTTGAGGAAGGTCGCTTCTTCTTCAATGCCTTGTAAGCAATGTTCCATGCGAAAACCTTTCACCAGATCCCACTTGTTAAAGAGCAGAATACATCCTTTGCCTGACTCCTCGATCGTATTGGCGATCTTCTTTTCCTGCGTTGTCAAGCCCTGCTGGGCATCTAGCATCAAGAGGCAAATATCAGACCGTTCGATGGCTCTTTCTGTGCGGATGGCCGCAAACTTGTCGACGACCTCATGTTCTGCGTGCTTGCGCCTGATTCCGGCCGTATCGATCAAGACATATTCATCTCCATCATGTGTAAAAGAGACATCCACGCTGTCGCGGGTCGTTCCAGGCTGCGGGCTCACAATGCAGCGCTCTTCGTTCAGGAGAAAATTCACCAAAGAAGATTTTCCGACGTTGGGCCTTCCGACAATGGAAATGTGGATTTTCCCTTCTTCTTCTAAGGTTTCGTCAGATTTTGAGAAGTTCTTGAGAGCTATTTCCAACAATTCAGCCATATGCCAGTTCTGTGCAGCAGAAACAGGAATCACCTGGGATATCCCCAGAGTGTGAAACTGATGCATCAGAGGCTCTTGATTCAGGTTGTCGATCTTATTGACGGCTAGGCAAAGAGGCTTTTTTGTCCGCAGCAGAATCTTGGCGATCTCCTCATCGAGGAGGGTTGCTCCTACGAGAGCGTCGACCACCATGACAATCGTATCAGCTTCCTCAATGGCAATCTCGGCTTGCCTCTTGATTTGTTCGTTAAAGAGCGCTTTGGACCTAGGGTCGATTCCACCCGTGTCGATCACTTCAAAGGGAAGTCCGAAAAATTCAGCTTTGGAATAGAGGCGATCGCGCGTGATTCCCTCTGCCTCGTCGACAATGGCAATCTTTTTCTGGCAAAGGCGATTGAAGAGGGCAGACTTCCCTACATTTGGGCGGCCGACAATGGCCAGTTTAGGTATTTGTGGCATTTGTTGATCTCTTTAGACATTCCTTGATATGTTAAATGAAAATCAAATATAAATAAATCAAAAGTTGATGAAGAATTTCCGTGTAATATTGCCAGAAATTTATTATTATTGATATATTATGACGCTCAACTCTTTTTCAGACGACATTTCTTTATCTCCTCTCAGGAAGGACTTGCAAAGTTCTTCTTGGGCTTCGCTGCGCCAAGATGCGATGGCTGCCCTCACGGTTGCTTTCTTGACTGTGCCTCAAGCGATGGCCTATGCCATTTTGGCCGGATTGCCCATCACCTGCGGACTTTTTGCAGCGATCTATGCCGCCTGTTTTGCTTCTACTTCGGGTTCCTCCCGGCATCTCGTCGTCGGCCCTAGCAATGCGATCGCCATCCTCGTCCAGGCTGGTACTTCGGAAATTTTATTTTCCTCTTATCGCCATTTGACCGGAGCCGACCGCGATCTTGCCGCCGTGCAAATCTTGACACAGCTGACTCTGCTAATCGGACTCTTTCAGGTTTTGGTCGCTGGATTCAAGATGGGGCGCGTCACGCAGTTCGTCAGCCATTCGGTCATCATTGGCTATATGGCAGGGACGGCGACGGCCGTCACCATCAACCAACTCTTTACTTTTTTAGGGGTAGCCCGTTTGCCCGGGGTCCACTCCATGTATGAAAATGCAGCCTATCTGTTGACTCATATGCATCAAGCTCACCTGATGACACTCCTCACGGGGATAGGCAGCTTAGTTTTCATGGTCATCTTGAAAAAAATGGACAAAAGGATTCCCGCAGGAGTCCTCATGTTAGTGGGAGCCGCTTTGGCAGTCCATTATTTGGATTTGACATCCTATAGTTTGGATTCGGGATTGGCCGACCCCTATGCCGATGAAGAGGTCCAGACAGTGCGCTTGGTAGGTGACAATGGGGAACTATTCGAATTGATCCCCCTTGTGCAGTTTCCCTATTTCGATACGGGGATTATGAATTCTCTGCTTCCCATGGCCTTTGCGTTAGCCCTTCTTGGCATCATGGAAACCATTTCGATCTCAAAGTCCATAGCCGCCAGCTCGGGACAGCGCCTCTCCATCAACCAGGAAATCTTTGGAATAGGCTTCGCCAATCTCGTCTCCTCCTTTATCGGGGCGATGCCCGTGGCTGGCAGTGCCATCAGGTCCAGCGTCAACTACAGAAGCGGAGCCCAAACCCGCTTTGCCGCTATTCTCAATGCGATCTTTGTTTGGCTGATCATTTTTGTTTTGGGATTTTATATCAACCGCATTCCTCTAGCTGCGTTGGCAGCCCTTTTGCTGTATAATGTGGGGCAAATCGTCAATGTCAAGCAGCTGAAGATCTGTCTCAAAGCGACCAGTGCCGATGCCTTTGTGCTCTGGACGACCTTTCTTTCCTGCCTCTTCTTCAGCCTCGACATCGCGTTTTATATTGGAATCGCCATTTCGATTACCCTCTACCTGAATAAATCGGCCATGCCGCAGGTGATGGAATATGAGATGGATGAATCGGGCGAGCTGCGCAATCTCGATTTGACCCACTGCGCTCAGCACCGAGCTATACGCGTCATCAAGGTCGAAGGCGAGCTCTTTTTCGGCGCAGCCGATATCTTCCAGAGGACCCTAAAAGCCATTGCTGAAGACGACACCGAAACCACCGTCATCATCCTGCAATTGAAAAATGCGCGCGATATGGATGCCACAGCCTGTTTGGCCTTGCATCAGCTCCACGACTATTTGAAAGGATCGGGGAGGCATCTCATCGCCTGCGGGTTAACCCACTCCGTTTGGGAGGTCTTGAGCGATTCCGGCTTAGTGCAATTGATCGGAAAGGATAATATCTTTGTATTCGATGAACGCCAGCCCCACCACAATCTGCAGATGGCTTTGCAAAGGGCCAAACAGCTCGCAAGCCAGCTGAAGCATGTACCGGAAGATGCCCCTATTTTAGAAGAGCTTCCCGAAAAGAACCCCGCCGAAACCTGAGATTTGCGGAAAAAGCCGCTCTCAAAAAAGGACAAAAGGACGAAAGGACAGGGACAAAAGGACAGCAGGGACAAAAGGACAAGGACCAATAGGACCAATAGGACTTAAACGACAAAAGGACAAAGAGTTACGTCCTTTTGTCCTTTAGGTCCTATTAGTCCTATTGGTCCTTGTCCTTTTGTCCCTGTCCTTTCGTCCTTTTGGTCGTTTTGGTCCTTTTGGTCGTTGTCCTTTTGTCCCTTTCCTTTCGTCCTTCTCTGAAAGGAGTTCTTCTATCTTCCAGGGACATTCTTCAGGAAAGACACTTTCATCTAGTCCGGTTTGATCGATGGCTTTTAATCGACCTGTGAAATAGGCATCAGTTGAAATTTCGGAAAGTTTAGTTTTAAATGATGGATTCTTTCTAAGAAGCTTTTCAACATGATATCTAGCATTCCTTATTGAAAGATCCCATGATCTAGTGTGCATACTCGGTTGATATTTGCCCTTCAGTAGATGGAGAAGCAAAGTACAAAGATGATTTTCAAGGATATCTAATTGTGACTTTCCCAAGGATTCTATCTCCTCTATCAAGTGATCCCTGTCCAATTTTTTAAACTCCCTCTTTGCAACCAATCCGCTTGTTTTTGCGTCCATTTAAAGAAATCCCTTTCGTACAACAATTCTTCTTTCACAGGAGCAGAGATAGACATTCTCTTTTGACTCGCAATCATTGTTTTTTTCGTGGATTTCATAATGTCCTCTTCTCCGTTTATCATAATAACTAGCACACATTTTACAGAATCCGACAACTTTTTTTAATTGTTTTTGCCATGTTTGTGCGAAATGCAGATACATGGTATATTTTTGCAAAAAATAGGATAAAGACATGTTAAAGAAACGCAAACTAGGAAAGCAGGGGCTAGAAGTGTCTGAAATGGGACTTGGCTGCATGGGTATGAACCAATCTTATGGGACTCCCAATGATGCCGAATCGATCGCAACGATTCATCGCGCTATAGAGCTGGGTGTCACCTTTTTTGATACTGCCGAGGTCTATGGCCCTTATACTAATGAAGAACTTCTGGGGCGTGCTATAAAAGGCTATCGCGATAAGCTGATCATCGCCACCAAATTTGGATTCAACATCGTGAACGGGAAAATCCAAGGCGTCAACAGCAAGCCTGAGCATATTCGACAGGTTGTCGAAGCCTCGCTGCGGAGGCTTGGCATTGACGTGATTGACCTTCTGTACCAGCATCGAGTCGATCCGGCTGTTCCTATTGAAGAAGTAGTAGGGGTAATGTCTCAACTGGTGAAAGAAGGGAAGGTCCGCTTTTTAGGCCTTTCAGAAGCCGGTGACAAGACGATTCGCCGCGCCCACAAAACCCATCCGATTTCAGCTCTCCAGAGCGAATATTCCCTGTGGGAACGCAATTTAGAACCGGTCATTATTCCTACACTTCGCGAGCTTGGCATTGGATTAGTCCCCTTTTCTCCGCTTGGCCGCGGCTTCTTAACTGGAACAGCCAAACGTGCCGAGGAATATCCTGAAAACGACTATCGCCGCGGAGATCCTCGGATGCAAGGAAAAAATTACGATGCCAATATGAAAGTGGTGTCTCTGGTAAAAGGAATTGCGGACCGCAAAGGAGCAACGCCAGCTCAAGTAGCTCTTGCCTGGGTTCTCCAAAAGGGAAGCGATATTGTTCCTATACCAGGAACAAAGCGCAGAAGCTTCCTCGAAGACAATCTGGGGGCTGTCAATCTCACACTGACCCCAGCAGAAATGCAACAATTGGATCAGGCGCTTCCTCAAGGGATGGCTGCAGGTCCTCGCTATGGCGACCAGCAGATGATGTCCCTCATCGACCGCTAATTACTTAGGCCCCCCAAAATAGCATTTGCAATTTTGGGGGGCTTTTTCTTCCTCTATTTCTAGCGCGGTAGAATGGTTTTTGCAATTCTGGGGGGATCTACTAATATCTCATTTCCAAAGCTTTGCGAATAAAAGCATGAGTCTTGAAATCGACTCAATTTTCTCATAACTTCTCACTGATCTCACTGATCTCAGTGGTAAATTTTGCTTATGCTTATTTTATGGGATCGGACTTGAGGCCGCTGGGATGTTTGCGGTAGACCCACTCCTCGCTATTTTCGCGCATGAGGCGGTCGCATCCCATGATGAACCCTTGGAAAAAGCCATACCGGCGCATGGCGTCGAGGGTGTATTGTGAGCTGCTGGGGAAATAGTGGCTGCGGGGGCCATCGCAAGGGGAAATGATGTTCTGATGAAACCAGATGAGGTTTTCACCGATAGATCCCAGGAGAGGAGTGGCGATAGGCTCAGCCAGGGATTCTTTGCCCGTTATAGGCCAGGCGAGGTCGGCGTCTTTACCCCATGGGTCTGCGTAGACCTGTCCTATCCAGAATAAAAGAATAATGAGCAATTTAGCCATTAAAACGTCTTTTGAAACATCAAAACGGGAAACAATTTGCGCCTGATCATAAAATCCTTGGCCTGCAGCTCATAGACTCTTGCATTATACTCTTTTGCGGCTAGGCCTGCCCCATTGATACCGCCCATGTACCATCCGGCTTCCAAACTGGCTGTAATGATACCTGCGGCTGGATTCCCATGGTCGAAAAAGTAATAGGCGGCAGCAATAAAGAGGCTATTGATCACTAAAGAAGTAAAGGCTGTCTTTTTTTGACCGACATAGAGGTAGCCGGCGCCGGGTAGGACAGCCTGCAATGCTTGGGCCTTGCGGACCGATTTGGCGTTGGCGTAATAGTCGCACAAAAAGGGGGCGGATTCTACATCTAGTGAGCTAAAATCGGCATCGAGAATGGCATCGGAAAGATCGAAGTCTTTAGCTGTATTGGGATCGAACTTTTCCAGGCATTCGCGGCAATAGCCGGCTTTGTCTTCCAGATTGATCTGGGCATAGGCATCGCTAAGAATGATCAACAACTCCCGTTGGGCGGGAAAGGCAGGATCGAAATCGATCAAGCTGCTGGATTCATAGGCATAAACGGCTTCGGGATATTTCTGGCCTAAATAATAGCATTGGATGATGCAGAATTCGATCTGTTTTCTTCGTTCGGCCTGGTCGCGTGAAAGGAGAAAATAGGCGCGTTTATAAGCGGTGATGGCGCGATAGAGATCGAGTTCTCTGGCGAATTTGCCTCCGAGATAAAGCTCTCGGGCCCACTCGCGCTTGGCTTCCTCTTTATTCAGCGGAGGAAAAGCGGAGGGCAACTCTTCGATCTGATGTGTATTAGGGATATAGGTGATACAGGGTTGTAGGGTGCAGCTGTCGGTATGGCAGCTGCTTAAAATTAGGCACAGTATACAAAGTAGCAAGGCATTCAGTCGCGTGGCATGCCACTTATTCGCAACTGCTATTTTCATCATTCCAATCAGTATTTTTGAGGTTCATCCAATCCAATGTTTCCTGATCCTCGATGACCCAATCTTGCTTGACCCTAGCTCTGATGCGCCAGATATTCTGGTTGCGTTTCGTCAAATCATCGATTTCAGCTTCGCTGTCGATAATTTCAGGACGGATAAAGACCATGAGGTTGTTCTTAGTATCCGCCGACGCTTTGGAGCTGAAAGCGGCTCCGAGGAGAGGTACGCCGCCCAGGCAAGGAACGTTAATACGGGTGCGTTGGATGTTGTCCTGTAACATGCCGCTTAGAATCACGAAATACTTATTCGGAACGTGAATTTTCGCAGTGGTTTTGTTTTTGTTTGTCGTAGGTCCTATCACCTGGCTGGTGCTGCCGATCGTTGAGGCAGGGGTCGCCACACTGCTGACCTCTTGCTCAATCTCCAGGGTGATGACGTCATTGCTGCTGATCAGTGGAGTGACTTTTAATCTCGCTCCAACGTCTTGGTATTGGTAGTTCTGCGTGATGACGCTGCCGAAGTTGTTCGCGATGGCCTGGGTTGGGAACTGAATGCTCTGCCCGACAAAAATTTCAGCTGTCGTATTATCTTCAGCCAAAATTTTGGGATTCATGATGATATCAGTTTTGGTTTTGTTATGTTCTGCATTGATCAAAGCACCGATAGAAGTAAAGGTCTGGCCATCGTGGTGTAAGGCTTGTCCGATCAAACCTAAACTATAGCCGTTGGCTAATCTGACCATCTGCGAGGCTGTTGCGGTTCCGATGTTGGTGCTATTTAAAAATCCTGTCTCGGGAGTGACCGTTATTGCTCCTTGCGCAATACTTTGCATGTCTGCGCTATCCAATCCTAAAGGGATTGTGGAGGCGCCTGTCAGGAAGCCTTGCGATCCTGCTACCAAGCCGCCGCCCTGGCCTCCGCCAAAGCGGGAGCCGAAGTTAACGCTATAGTTAAGCGAGTCAGCGAGCGTCGTTGTTAAAATGAGCATTTCAAGGAAAACCTGGCGGAGGGGCACGTCGATCTCATTGATCAGCTCTTTAATTTTTTCTATCGACGCTGGTGTTCCGGAAAAGACGATGGAGTTGGAGGCTTCCAGCCACTGGGCGCTGTAGATGGTTCCCAATAAGTCGTTGTTGCTTGTTCCGCTCTTTTCAAGGCTGGTAGCTATCCTGCCAAGGGCCTTTTCAATTTGGTCTCCCTTGCGGAAGCGAAGCTTATGGATGTAAAATTGCGTCCTTTCAATATGGCCTGTCGGTAATTCTTGAGCGGCTCGAGCGGCGCGGGTTAGCCTTTCAGGACTAATATTTTTTCCAGGGGTCAATTGGAACACCCAAATGCCTTGCGGATTTAAAACCCATTGCCCTTCAGGCTGTCCTCCAGGCCCTTGCAAGCCTCCTGCCGTCGGCGTTGCTGCTCCGGGTTGGAAATACCAGTTGCCATTTTCATTGACTAGCCAGCGGCCTTGCGGAGGCTGGTTGGTAGGGGCTCCGGGTGCTTGAGCAGTGGGTTGAAACTGCCAATTGCCATTGGCATCTCTTACCCATTGACCAGGGGCTCCTGGAGGAACTGCCGGAGCTCCTGGAGCTGCTGGGGCTGCTGGCGGCGCCCCTGGGGCAACTCCGCCTTCAGGAGTAGGCGGGTTTTCAAATCTTAGGTCTTTGGGGTTGATGATGCGGGTCGTCCCTTGGAATTGATCAAGGTATTGCAAGATAGAGATGGTGCGTTCGACCAAGTAAGGGGTTGCAATGACAAAAATGCTATTAGCGCCTGCATGGGGCACGAAGGTCAGCGGTTGGTCATGGGCAATGGGCTGCATGATTTTTTGGGCTAGCTGGATGAGGTTGTCGATAAAGGAATTCCTCACGACATATTGTCCGATGACCATGCCCGATTTGGGAGCATCCAGATTTTTCAGCAGCTGGGAAATTTCATGCACGTTGGCAACCAGGTCTGTCACAATCAAGGTGTTTGGGCTTCTCAACACTTCGACGATCGCCCTATCGGAAACTAGGGGACGCAAAATTTCAGCGGCGCGTTCAGGGTCTAAGACGTTGAGGTGGTAGACTTGGGTGATGAGTTCGGTTTCGTAGGGGTTGCTTGGAGGGGAATCCTCTGCTAATACCCTTGAAATGTTATTCACCTTATTGTTTTTGTGGATGACGAGGTTATTGCCTTGTTCCAGCAAATTGAGGTCATGGATGCGCAACTCTTGCAGTAAGGCTGCCATGATATTCTCAATAGTGGTCGGCTCTTCAGAGATGATCGTGACGTTAAATTGGAGGTCATTTTCATCGAAGACGAAGTTTTTGTTGGAGATGCGGCTGATGAAGCGGATGAATTCGATGATGCTGACGTTATTGAAATTGATCAATATCGTCTTTCCTGCTGCCTCAACAGGTTTAGCGGCTGGTGTCTCGGCTCCGGCCGGAGTCGGTATCGCTTGTTCCAAAGGAGCATTTTCAGGATTTTGGGCTTCGGGTGCCGCAGCAGGCGCCAGCGCAGGAGGAGGCGTTGGGGCAGGGGCTGGAGCTGCTTGAGCGACCTCTTCCGCTGGTTTAGGCTCAGGGATTTTAGGGGCTAGCTTCGCCGATTCCCTGTCTTCCCTTTTTTCTTGCTTTACTTGTTCCTCATGGAAAAAGTTGTTGGGGATAGCTCCTGGATAGAACAGCAGCTTGGGATCGTCGATTTCGCTTGTCCACGCCTGGTCGTCGCTCTTAGTGTCGGATATGCGTAGGGCTGCATCCCTTTCCTGATGGTGTTGAGGAACTTCTTCCGCGTCATTAGATATTGGAAATAGGATTCCAGACTGGTTCAGCGTGCTCAGCTGGTATCCTTGAGATCCATCTGCTTCCTGAACAGCGTGTTTGGCAGTGTCTATGTGCCAGTCTTTGAATTCATCCAGCTCTTGATTGCGAAGCTTTATTGAAGCGTGGTATTGAGGAAATGGATGATCAAGCTCATCGCGATCTTGTTGCTGCGCGTCCAGTGCTTGAACCCTCTCAAGCCCCATATACAAGGTAGACGCTATCAGTCCTAGCTTCAAAAGGCGTCGTGTCAGGAATCTCTTATTCATGAGTCTGCGTACTATGTCACGTAATGCGTTTCATGGAAAAATCAATTAAAAGTCAAAAACTGTTATTTCAAACTGGCTATTTTATTTCCAGCTAAAAACGGCATCAGGGCGAAATTTTTTCAGGGCCTGTGCAGGACCGCATTCCCTCATTTAGACGTAACGTTAACCTAATTAAAAGGTTATGGCTGAGACCGACAGTGAACAAGACAACGGACATTTAAATTTACCACTGAGAACAGTGATCTCACTGATCTCAGTGGTAAATTTAAAAGTAAATTTAAAAATAAAAACTTATTTGCGCAGGATGCTGACGATGACCAGGGGGCGCTCTGGAGGGAATTTGCTGGGGCTCAATTTAGCTTCTCGAAGGATGGCATCGGCTTGTTTTTGCGGAGGTAATGCCCGGTTTTCCTCGAGAAGCTTTTCGAACTGGGCACCGTCGAAGCCGAGGATTAAGCGATCGCCCGTTTCCCAAGGAAATTGCATCTCTTGAAAAGAGGCTTTGAGATCTGTTCCTAGGGCGTTATTTTTGCATTCCACTTTTTTGGGGGATGCCTCTCCTTGCGCTATTTTCCAGAGCTTGCTGTCGCCGCACGAGATAAATGAGCAGTTGTCTTTGCCCTTATCCAAAATGAGGTAATCGACATTAAAAATGTGCGGGATGGAATCGCGCAGCAACAGATCATTCAATACTGTCATTATCTCTACAGGGCGATTCGTCAGCATACAAAGGGAGCGTACCATTCCCCTTAACATGGCAGTGTGAATTAACCCTTCAGCATCATGAGTAGCAGACTCAGCCAAAATAATCCCCTGGAGCCCTTCTGGGAGGTCAAAGAAGTCCAGATAGATGCCTGTTACATTGATGTTTTTAGACGATGCGATGCCGATTTCGCAGTCAGTCCAGCCAGGAATATGTTCTGAGACCAATACCGCTTGTGCTTTCTTGAGGTTGTCGGCGATTTCACTGATCTGATCTCCAGCCTTTTTATCTTTTTCCAAATGAGGGGAATGGAGGTAGCCAGAGACATCCGAAATGAAGTCGACCAGATCTTGATATCTATCTTTGGAATTAGGCTGAAGGGCTTTGTTCAGGATTTTTTGCATCCCTTTAGGCATGAGGGCTAGGTGGATTTGTCCATGGCTGAGTTTTCCCATGAGCAATTCATAGGAAATAATGCCCAAGGAATAGATGTCAGAGGGAAAAGAGACTGACTCTGGATTTTCCCTTTGCTCGGGACTCATGTAGACAGGAGTTCCGATCAAGCGCTGGCGCGTCCGTTCGTCGAGGCTGGTGGGTTCTGTCAGCAGCTGGGCAATGCCAAAATCGATGACCTTCACCTGTCCGGTTTCTGTGATTAAGATATTCTCCGGTTTCAGGTCTCGATGGATGACGCCGTGAGTGTGCAAATGGCAAAGGGCATAAGCGATATCGATGATGATCTCTAAAGCTTTCCGTAGGGAAATGGGATTCTGTAAAAGATACTGCCGAAGGGATACGCCAGGGATGAATTCGATGGCGATATAAAGCCCGCCTTCCCATTCTCCGCGTCCATAAATCTTCACGATATTGGGATGGTCCGCCATGGCGATGATTTCCGCCTCTTTAAGGAAGCGGCGAATGACATCGGGATTTGTCAGATATTTAGGGGATAGGACTTTGATGATGGCAGGCTCTTTGGTCTCGGAATGCGTTCCGAGATAAAGAAGGCTCATCCCCCCTTTTTCCAAAAGGCTTTCGATTTTATAGGGTCCTATCGCTTTCGGGAGTTCTGGCTGAGAGGAGGAGGATTTATCAGAATCTCCCCCTGGTAATGTATTTTGTTTGTGAAAGTCTACCACATGGAATTATCCCATATCGAGGATTCTAATGCCTAAAGCCTCGCCTACGCGAAGGAGTTCGCCCTTGGCAAGGCGTCTGCCGTTGACGACCAGATCGACCCCATTTTCGGGGTGGATGTCAAGTTCAAGTAAATTGCCTGGCTGTAAGTCGAGGAGCTTTTGCAGGCTGATTTGGATGCGTCCCACCTCGACGATAATCGTCATGGGGATATCCTCCGCTGAGACGGGTTTGCCCTCGGAGACAAGAGTCACGCCGCTGACCGGCTTTTCCGCGCCAGGGGTGGCTGCAGCAGGTTGCGGCTGCGGTTGCGCTGCCTTAGGGGCAGCAGCCGGGGCCTTGGCTTTCCCTTTTTCTTCAACTTCCTCGATTTCTTCTTCTAATTCTTCCCCTTCAATTTCGAACTCTTCATCGAGCTCCTCTTCTTCGTCAAATTCATCTTTAGGTTCGTTGGCCATGGCTGTTTCTACCTCATGATACAAAGGATGTTCGAGAATTTTTATATTGCCGTCTTTGACTTTAGCTCGAAAAAGCGGCATCCCATTCAGGGTGAGCATGACGCGCCCTTTATCGCCGTCCGGATCAAGAGAGCAATGATCTAAAAGGATAAAATCGCCAGGATGAATCTTGGCCCATTCCGAACGTTGCAATGCGGTCCGTCCGCCTTCTAGATGGACAATTAGCTGAATTTTTTCCCCTAACCCATTCCCGATAGGCAAGTCGAGTTTCCTTTGGGCAAAGCGTTCTTTCCAGGCTTGTCTGAAATCAGGGGATAAGACGAGGCGCCCGACAAAGGACTTTCCCTTAAAGACAATCGAAATGTCAGTGCAGAGGGAATCTTGTTGGGGCAGTTCGTTTTTCTCTAGGGGATGGGGAGAAACGATTTTGCCAAAATCGAGGCGCGCAATCGATTGAAGCGTTTCCAGGGTCAAAAACTGATAAAATCCCGTCAGGAAATCGCGATCAAGCCCGGCAGCCGCTAATTCATCCTGATTCAACAGGAGGGCCATGATGGCCCTAATATCAGATTCCGGCAAGACCCAGCAAACAGTACCGCGCATTCCGGAAACATTGAAATATAAGGGAATGAGGTTGGAACCTAAGCCCGATAGGACATTTTCCGCAGTCTTCCATTCTGTCTCCCCGGGTTGGATGGAGAGATCATTCGTTTGGAAGGCTTTTTTCAACTCAGCAACGAACTGATCCCAAGAAAAAGAGGGAGGGAATCCCAACAAAGGGATTTCGTCTTGCTTCAAGAGGGAAGTAGGGATTTGTTTTAGCCAATCGTAAGTCGTCGTCACTGCCATTAACCGCTTTTATTTTTCAAGTTTCACAATGGCACAACACTGAGGACGCGTCAAGCAAAATGCAAATGAGTACCAGACGCAAAGGCGCAAAGAAAGGACAAGTCTCTCTCGGTGTTCTCTGTGATCTCTGTGGTTAATATTTTTTTTACCACAGAGATCACAGAGAACACCGAGAGAGACTTGTCCTTTCTTTGCGTCTCGCCCAAGCCTATTACCCTCTATTCTGTTTTTGGCGCCCGCGCTGTTGCTGCTGTTGTCCTTCGCCTTGTCCTTTGCTGTCTCTTTGATCATGGCGGCTTTCGGCTGTGGCGATCGGTTTTTCGATCTCTGTCGTGGCGATCAGGATATGGACGGCATATCCTTTGACTTCCAGGGCGTGTTTGAGGGAATCTTGATTGGCTTGCATATCGAGAATATACTTGGCCTGGGTTGTCAGATTTTGGAACGTGATGTTATACTGTCCGCGGGCTGTATCATACGCTGTGATCACGACGCTAGCCCCTTCAAATAGGGAGTGATTCTTTAATGAAATCGTCGTTTCCGTTATTCCATTCGTTGACTGTTCTTGGACTTTGTCCACGATCTTATCGATGATCTCTTGAACTGTTTTATTCGTAGGACTGGGAATAGGCGTGTCAACTTTACTTTCAGATAGCGATTCGATTGGATTGGCAACAGCATTCAATGGATTGGCATAAGAGAGATCGGTGGGTTGTTCGAGCCGGAAGGGCGAAGCCATTTTTTCTTTTTTTGCTCCCGTTTTTTCAAATTCGGAAATGGATTTCGCTTTGCTTTCACCTCTCGATGAGTCTTTCCCAGACATCCTTTTAAAAAGGGAGGCAGGGGATTCCGCAGACTGTTCCACAACCTCATCGCCAGGCGTTCGCAAACGCTGCGCAGGGGGTGGAGTGGCAGGCATCGGGGGATCTTCCTTGGCGACAGTCGTCGTGGTGGTTTTTTGCAAATCAAAAAGCGAAGGAACGGGCGACCCTAAAGCCGCTTGAGCTTCTTCGGCTATCGTCACATCTTCGCTGTCGTCCAGCATAGCCTTCCGCAACAGGTTGCTATCACCCGTCTCACCGCTCATGTCTCCGCTCTTATCCATTAAGTTCTTAAATGGCTTGCTCGGAGGCGCACGGTTCGCATCTGGCTGATTCACGGCTTTGTAATTTCCCTCGTCCTTGCGAGGTTGAAATTTGATGCTAGGGTCTGTACTCATAGTATCATCTCCTATTCTCTGCGTTTCTGTATTTGTTTCCCCAAAAATATAACATTTCCGATCTCATCTTGTTCGCGCGCTTCGACAATTTCTTCTTCCTTGCGCATGGTTTTTTCCCAGTCTTCCTGGTGGGTTTTCATTTTATCCACCTCTTGACGTTTGAGTTTTAGCTCATTTTGCGCGACCAACAGATTTTTTTCAGCTTGTTCGACCTGGTCCTTTTGATCTTTTACCTTTTTTTCTTCGGCTTTTAACCTCTCTTTGACCACTTTCAAATAAGCTTTCATTTGCAGGATTTTCGGGCTTGTGGTTCCTTTGTCCATCACTTCGCGCATCTGTTTCAGCTTGTCGTTGTGGTGTTTGAGAACTTTATCCCTTTCCTGTTCCCTTTGTATCAGCTTTTGCTTTTCCTGTTCGAGCTGTTCTTTTTTTTCTTTGACGACTTTTTCCTGGTCTTCGACCCGCTTTTTCTTGATTTCCAAAACCTGTTTCAACGGATAAACTGTATCAACCATCGGATTTTGTACCTTATTTGTTGTACATTTTACCACTGAGAACACTGAGAGATTGTGAGATCAGTGAGAGTTCCACTCAATTTTCTTATATTTTTCTCACTGATCTCACTGGCTCAGTGGTAACTTAAAACACCCTCTCACTGATCTCACAATCTCTCAGTGTTCTCAGTGTTCTCAGTGTTCTCAGTGGTAAATTTCTCACACTCTATTTAAACAACGCTCTTAGCAATTGCATGGTCTCAGCCCAGGTGCACTTTTCCTCGACTCCTTGCTTGAGGAATTTATTCACCTTGTCGATATAGTCGATGGCAAAATCGCCCGCTTTATCTGACCCCCGCTTATATTCCCCAATCTTGATCAAGAGTTCGTTTTTGCGGTAATTCGCCAAGACTTCTCTCAGCTTCCCGACGAGTTGCAAATGTTCTTTGGGCACTATGGACATCATGACCCGGCTAACGGATGAGAGCACGTCAATGGCCGGATAATGGTACTGCCGCGCCAGTTCAGCGGACAAAATAATATGCCCATCCAAGATCGAACGCACCTCGTCCGAAACCGGCTCGTTCATGTCATCGCCGGCAACCAGAATCGTATAAAAAGCGGTAATCGACCCTACATCGGAGTTCCCCGTCCTCTCAAGCAGCTTTGGCAGCGTCGAAAACACCGAAGGCGTATATCCTGCCCGTGCCGGGGGTTCGCCTGCAGCTAAGCCCACTTCCCGCAAAGCCCGGGCAAAACGGGTCACTGAATCCATCATAAAAATGACAGATTTGCCCTGTGCACGGAAATATTCGGCTATGGCTGTACCCACATAGGCTGCATTAAGACGCAGCTGAGAAGGCTGGTCAGAAGTCGAAACGATGAGGACAGACCTCTTCAACCCCTCGGGACCTAAATCCCTTTCAATAAAGTCCCGCAGCTCCCGGCCCCGCTCACCGATGAGGCTGATGACGTTAATATCGGCACTCGAATTGCGGGCGATCATTCCCAGTAGTGTAGACTTACCGCCTCCAGCCGCGGCAAAAATTCCGATCCGCTGCCCCTTGCCTGTCGTCAGAACCGCATCGATAGCCCGCACTCCCGTGGCTATCGGCTCGCTAATCCGCATCCGTTTTACGGGATCCGGCGGCGCTTGAATGACTGGACATGTTTCATCGAGCTCCAAGGGCCCTTTGGTTTCCACGTCAAGAGGCTCGCCAAGGCCATTTAAAACCCTGCCGAGAAGGTTTGATCCGACTTTAATATGCAAAGGAAGGTGCGTCGGGATGACTTCAGAGGAGGGGCCAATGCCCTTCATTTCTCCTAGGGGGGAAAGAATGACCTCTTCCCGCGTAAAACCGACGACTTCGGTTCGGAGAGGGTCTCCTTCCCGTTTGATCAGACAAAGTTCCCCAATTTTTACCTGGGGGACAATGGCTTTGATCAGCATGCCGACGATTTCTGTAATTCTTCCATTAACCGTGGTCAGTTCCAGTTCGTCGAGACTGCCGAGCAATTTGTCGAATTGATCGTCTAAGCTCATAGATAATGTCCTCGTTGGTTGGAAAATAGAAGCGAATGAGCCCAAGTAAAATGATGAGAATAAACCCCTGGACACAGCAGAGGTGTGATCATTAGACCTGAACGTTCATGATCGTTTTGGTAGATTCCAAAGCCTTATTGAGCAAGCTTGTGAAAAATTCCAGCTCTTGTTGAACATACCCCACCTTGATCTGTATGGCAAGCATATTGGCCGGATTGAGGTTGCCTTTTGATAACCCCATGCTCGTCAAATCATCCGATAGGTGCTGCAATTGGTATTGACCATCTGTCAAAAAGCCCAAAAAACGGTCGATAGGATTGCTCGGAGCTGCCGTCTGAACCGGAGGTACCTGATATTCGATGCCAGCCTTAGAAAGGGCAACTCTAAGGTTTTCATCAATATGCGTCAGTTTATTTTGCAAGAGAGTCTGAACAGACCCCTTGAGCTCAAGGTTAGGCGTTTGGAGGTGATTTTTCACTTCCTGAATCTGAGCAATGACCTTCTCAGATTGAACAGCTAAATCCTTAGGCGACAGATGCGTTACTTGATCAACATGATGATTCAAGTCGCGCATTTGGTCAAATATGCTGGGCTTTGTGGCAGGATCCATCTGCCCAATCGCCTCAACTTGCTTTGGTTTCTGCTGCATCAAGGCTTCAAAATAGTCCTTATTCGGAGCTACCCGCGTCACATCTTCCGATGGTGGCGTTATCTTCGGAGCCTTTGTGCCTCTTCCGATCTTATCTACTGCTGCGATTTTTTCAATTTCTTCAGCCATGACTTTAACATCCTTGGATTAAGTCATTAATAACAATTATCTAAGCTTCCTCTTCCTCTTGCTTGTTAGCAAAGAAAGGTGCTTTTTCTTTCTTAAGGTCCTTTTCCGCCCATTCTAACGAAATAGTCCCTAAATTCTTTATCGTCTCATCCGTCGTTTTAGCTATCGCTTCTTTGATTAACTTCTCACCCTTCTTCCTTTTTGGCTTGGTGAGAAGTAAACAAATTCCTAAAAACGTCTGCGCTAGCAAATTAGTAGGCTCTTTTTTCGTTACCTCTTCAAATATCTTGGTCGCTTTCTTGACCTCCAGCTTATTCAAAGCTATATAACCCAACCCTATCTGGGGGGCGATATTTTGCGGACTCAACTTCTGCGCCGCACTAAAGATGCGCGTCGCACTCGTCTCGTCCAATTGCTTCACCGCAACAAATCCAGCTTCAATTAACAGAGCGAAGTCTTCTTTGAAGTCGAGTATTTTTCTTTCGTCCATATCGTTGTCGTCCTTTTTCCTATTGATCACATGCGGCCATTTCGATGTCGATAATAAGGCCCGGCCATGCACTTTTTTGGAGAAATCCCCAATAATATGCATAGCCAAAACCCACGATATTTTGCAAGCACAAGCCCTATTGGCTTGTGCTGCTCAACTTCTATTAACCTTTTATGTTACGTGCCATTGACATCAAGGCGGAGTTCGAAGATTGCACAACGTCTGTCGCCATTTCAGACAATTGTGAGAGGTGGTTCATTAGCATTTGCATTTGGAACATATCGCCGATGCTTACAGACGAACGGTTCGCAGCGATCAATTGCAGCTGTGCTTGCGCACTAGCGACTGCATTATTGACAACTAGGAACAGTTGCTGAACTGTAAAACCGGATTGGTGCGTTCCAGTATAGCCAAAGTTAAGCGGGGCAGTACCCGTCAGTGGAGTTCCAGGCATAATATCCTCCTAAAAGTTATTCACATTATCAAAGGAGTCTTAAGTTTGGCAGAGATTCATACTGGAATTTCCAATTCCTGAGGTAATTTCTCCTTAGGGAGACCTCATTCTGAATCGCTTCAACTATTAAACTATCAATTTATTGTTGTTAAGCGTTCGAGTGGGCCGTTATTTCCGATAAAATCCGATCCAAAAGTTATTTTAGGCTCTCGGACCAAAATGTTGATGGGAAAACAACGACCCACCGGAACGCTTAAATCTGTTTTTTTGCCCCTATTTTGGGCTAAACCTCGACATTACTTTTAATAAAGACGTATAACCGTGAAGCAAAACCCCAAAATCGTCAAACTCTTCTTTTTCTTCACCACTCCTCAAGATTCTCTTTATCTCTTGGATCCGCTGCTCGACTTTCGCTTTGATCTCCTGGTGTTTCTTTGCGATTTTCAGCTCCTTTTCTAGATCGAAGACAAATTCTTCAAGTTTTTTCTTTTTTTTATCTTCCAATCCAAACATCGGCTACGCCTCGAAATTTCTGTTTAATTACTTAGATCTCTTTTCCCATATTTTTATTTTATCACAGTGCCATTATTATTGCAATAGCATCTAACGACTATAATCAATTCTATACTTAATGCCATCCTTCTCTAGGAAAACAGCATTGGGCCTAATGCTCGTAATCACCATCCCGTCCAGTGAATCTCCCCTGGCAAGAACCCGCCCATTGATGACCACATTCATATTGACCCCGCCTTTTTGCGCCACGCCCGTCACCTCATAGCGGTCGGAAATATTGACCATTGACTGTTCCGGAGGCAATTCCGTGACAAAATTCTTGATATTTCTCACCCCTTGGATCTCTTTTAGCTTGGGGATGACCTGGTTCAATTCAGTCAATTTGCCGGTGGCAACATTACCCGTTAAGGTTAAATCGCCATTGCTAATCTGAGCATTGATATCTCGAATTCCTGCGTTCTGGAGCACTTGGTTTACGCTGCTAATGACTTCTTCTTCTACGACCATCCGTTTTTGCAGGAGATCCAAGTAGGGGAAGTTATTGCTGATGTAATCCCAGATCTGCTCTGCTTGTTTGCGCGATTGCAGATAGCCCGTAAGCATAAAATGCCCTGGACTTGGGGTCTGTATCGTAATGCCCTTCCATTCCGGATTTCGGGCTAGGACTTGGTTGATTTCCCTGGCAACTCCCTCGTCGATCACCACATCTTTGTCGTCAATAGACGTAATGAACTTATAGTTCTGCAAATTGAAGAGCAATTCATTCTTGTCGCTCTGCG
This sequence comes from uncultured Parachlamydiaceae bacterium, assembly GCA_963801335.1. Lineage (GTDB taxonomy): Bacteria > Chlamydiota > Chlamydiia > Chlamydiales > Parachlamydiaceae > CAWDEQ01. The sequence goes on from CAWDEQ010000001.1 coordinate 1,329,714, forward strand.
TCAAGACATGGCCGACCAGATTGAGGCGTCCCGTTGCTGGGTTAAATTGGTACTTGACGTCAGGATAAGAAGCCAAAGCCTTTTTAAGCGCCGCATTGGCATCGACATGTTCCTGGACGACAACCGGTTCGCTTTTCATCAGGGAAGCAACCCCAAAGCCTATGATGCCTATTAGTCCGGCTAGGATGCCTATCAAAAGAAAAGCCCCCAGATGAGCGTGTTTTTCAGGAGGTTTGACTAAAGCTCCGGCAGCGACAGCTTCCTCGGCAATTTTCTGCTGTTCTGCGGCTTTAGCGTCAGCTTCGGATTGCTTTGCCTCTTCTTGCTGCAGCACTTTCACTATGGAGGGCAATAAGGGCGATATGATCGTTTGCATTTCCCCTTCGCGGTCATAAACAACAAAAGAAGTGGTTCCCATCCCTACAATGGAATTGGGATTTAACTTCTGCTTTCCTGCAACCGGTACCCCTTCCACCACTGTGCCATTGCGGCTTTTGAGGTCTTCAATCGCGATGGAATCATCCTCGCCAATAGCGATCCGCGCATGCTGCCGCGAAACACTCCCATCGTGGAAGACAATATCGCAGCTATTGGGATCCGTACCGACCAGGTACACATTCCCCGTCTGCATCGAATATTCCGCCCCATTATTGGGGCCACCCACCACTTTCAAGAGCCAGCGCCCCGTCTCTGTCAGATCGAAATTAATTTCAGCTAATGCCGCTTTATCGGCATCGGATTCCTCTTCGAAGAGGCTTTTCTGGGGCTGTTCTGCTTCTGCAGTCAGATCCGGGGGATGCGCTTCTTCTTGGGGAGTTGGAGGAGGCAAAATCTCCTGCGGAGTTCCATTGGGTTCTTCTGTGCCCTTCTCCTCGGTTGCAGTATCGGCTGCAGCATCTGTATAGAAGCGAAACGTTCCACTTCCCAGTTTTACGGCATCGCCGTTTTTGAGCAGCTGCGGTTCTTTAATTTCTTGATCGTTGATTTGAACGGGATTTGTGGAACTCAAATTTTCCAGCACAATGCCTTCCTGTGTCGTACGGACTAAGGCATGCTTGCGGGACGCTGATGGATCCTCGATCAGCAATTGACAAGAATCGGGATCGCGTCCTATGACCCACTGATCTCCCTTATCTAATGAAAGAACCAGACCCTTTAAGAGTCCTTCCTCGGCAACCAATTTTGCACCCATAATCCTCTCGCTTAAAGTTTAAGCTATAACCGATTTACGGTATTACTTTCTATGTCTTTTTTAGTTCCTTTTGACCCAGGGCTTCAGCGCGCCAGAAATCGACCATATTGATAAAATCCTCCAAATTATCTCTAAAATCTTTGTAACCAGTATGATAGAGAATATTCCTCGAAAGAGTCAGCTGCGATCCATCGGCATTAAGTCCCAAAATAGCCCCTTTTGTTCCTTGCCCAAATAAATTGGCCAGCATCGCTTGCGTAAAAAAAGTTTCCAATTGTTCATTAGGGAATGGGCCTAAAGTGGAAGTGAGAGAAATGCCCCCATTCCCTATCTCTGAGATGTTGATGATGATATCCTCATCTAAGCGCAGTGTAAAAGTGCCTGGAAATTCCGTTGCAAAAGGCTGTTCCATTTGCAATTCGTCAGACAACTGTTTCATGAACCCATCTAACATTATTTTTCCTTTTATTTATAAAATAACAAGTTACAAACTAATTATAATAATTCCCTATTTAATTGTGCAATTAATTTTACTGACCATAAGAAGGACGAAAGGACAGCAAGGACGAAAGGACAAGGACCAAAAGGACCAAAACGACCTAAAGGACAAAAGGACAATTCGTTACGTCCTTTTGTCCTATAGGTCCTTTTGGTCCTTGTCCTTTCGTCCTTGCTGTCCTTTTGTCATTGTCGGTCTCGAAAGTGGACAATGATCTAGCCAGAACTACCGCGTTGTTGGTGCTGTTTTCCAATGTCTTGTATGAGTTTTGTATATTCAAGGATTTTTCCGGATAATTGTTGCCATTGTTGCTGTTCCCACTTCAGCATTTCTGCTTTGATTTCTTGTTCGTCGACCTCTTTGCGCTGTTCCTTAGCTTCCGTTTTTTTCGCTTCTCTTACTTTTTCTTCGTGCGCTTTTCTTTGGTTAAGCAAATTGAGCAAGGCTTCTTTTTTGGCAGCCTCTATGACATTAAGCCCTTTTTGTGGAATATTTGGAGGGTATGTAACGGTTAGCTTCTGGCTCGCTTTACGGGTAGAGTGAGTGGTGCTACTCGATACTTTGCCTTTGTTCTGAGCAGTAGTTTCCTCTTTGTGCCTTTCTTCCTCCACTTGACTTTGGAGCTCTAGGACCAGGTTAGAGACACGATTCCCCAATGAGGTTTCTTCTTCACCACTTAGCTTTTGGACACGTACTTTTTTTACGATTTGCTCCGTTTCTGTGGTGTCTCCTCGCTTTCGCGTTATATGAATATGGGTGAATTCTCTATTACCAAGCTGTTCGGCCAGTTTTTTAGATGCTTTTACCTCAACTTCCCCATCTTCTCTATGAATCGGTGCAAAGAGGATGCGGCCTTCTTGATGAAGTTCTTGAATTCTTTTAGCGCCCAATTGGCTAGCCAGTGCAACTTCCAGTTTTAGAACTTTCTCCAGCTTATTCCCAAGTTCTGTGATAGAATGACCCGCAAAATAATGGATTTCTAGGTCTTTTAAATCCTGGTTTTCAAGCCCTGGTGCTAGCTGATTCCCCGAACTTACCTTAGGTAGATCGCTAGGTATATTTGTTAAAGGCATAAAACCTCCTAACTTGCATCAATTATTATAACGTGCATTCCAATTTGCCATCAAATGAATTGTAAAATGAATTGTAAAATAATTTTTATATTGTTATTTGAAGCTATTAAGGAGTCCGGAATGTTAAATCCAATCAAATTTGTCGATTCATTTGTATCTGATTTGAATGTCTATTCAGATTTGCCAGCGCCAGCGCGGTTTGCCATCAGGATTGTCAAAGTGCGCCATTGGGTTTGGTGGCTGAATCGGAAACGCAAGCTCTATACCAATCCCGACAATTGGCTCGCATTGGGGGCCGGCTTTATTCTGAATATCACCGTTTCTTCGACAATTGTGCGGACGGCGGCCAAAGTGTTGCATATCGTCACCCGCATTCTCGATTGCATGGAGCAGTTTTACAAGTTTCACAAAGAGTGTTTGGGATTTGGAAGTTCCTTGCGAGGAAGATACCAGATAAATGTATCAGTCAAATGGAGCACATCGGGAGGCCTATTGACCGCTTCTTTCCGCAATGCCCTTGGGATTCAGCTGCATAAGTCTTATCGCTATCTCAAACATGTGGCGAAAAGCACAGGGACCCTGCTTTCGCGCATCGATAAAATCGCCATGTATTCTATCGATGCCTATCAATCCTTCTTTGCTGATTCAGAAGCACTACAGCGCTGTGTGACAAATGTCGTGGAGTGCTATCGCAAATTCGATAAGAACCGGTATAACCTCTATAACCTTAAGAAGAAAGTGCTGGAAAAGATGGGATTTAAGGAAAGCAGTGCCCAGAAACAGCTAATTGAAGAGACCGAAAAATTTGTCACCAATACAAAGAAAGGTCTTGAAGTCGGATATTTTATAGGGAAAATCACCAAGCCGTTCCGCACCTTATTTGAGAAAAGGCTGCCTGAAAAAATTCCCTTGAAGGAACGCTACTTTTCATTGAACAGCGACTATAAGCCCTCAGACGTCACATTCAAAAGCTATGTAAAGCCTATGGATACCTTTACTGTACGGGCTAAATGATGGAGTTTTTATGGATGGAGAATTAGAAAAGGTCGGAAAAAATCTCCAGGAAATCTATAGTGCCGTCCATGATCCATGTGCTTCAGACTATAATCTCGTGGCATTTCGGGACCGGCTCTATTCCGCCCGGGGGACATTGTTCGGCCGCATCGTCGTCTTCTATCAGAGCCTTTTGTCACTCCTCTTGGGCTATGACTACCGCTTTAGGAACGTTCAGAAGGCCCTTCTTGCGACCCATGAACTCTACAAGAAGCAAGCCGCTCACATCATGACACACGTCAAAAGTGCCGAGGATCTCATCTGCAAGATGGCTGAAGCAGTCGATGCCAGCATGCCAGCTTTGGATGATCTCAACGCAAAAATTGAAGAGTTCGTTCAGAATACCAGGCCTTTTTTAAAGATCTATCGCAAAGGGCATCCGAAAGTCATCCAGCTTTTTCGGCAGTTTTGTCCAGAAATAGCCCAGAACAGTACTTTTAGCAATAAGGAAGTCTACAAAAAAAGTAGGGATCTCCATGTCATGAAACATCTGATCGGAGTCAGCCGCGGATCCCTCCCATGGCATGTGTTGAAAAGTGCAGCTCAAGGATTAGCCCTGCCCGATGAACAAAAGCATCAGCTGAAACAGTGGGTCGGTCAATTGAATAAAGAATGCTCTTCGATAACTTGCCGCCAATTGGATAAGGCCATCTGTGCCCTTGTGCATATTCTTCGAAGCGCTGGGGAGCGGGAAGGCGTGCCCCCCGTGAGAGTAGGGAACCTCCAATGCCAGATGCTGAGGCATGGCTGTCAGTTCCTCCTCGATCCCGATCCCAAGCATATAGGATGGAGAAGTCATCTCCATGCCGGAGATATCCTTTCAATTAAAGAGCGCAAGATTACCCTTGGGGATCCCATTGGAAGAAAACCTCCCTCAGAAGTCGATAATACCCTGATCTTTTCCATTCGGAATGACCCTTCGAAAATTGTGGTCGTCAGGCATAACCGCAACATGCTCCGCATGCAGCAGAAGCTTCGAAAAAGGGCGAAGACCAACAGCTGGGGGTTTAAGCCGCTTACCTATCAGGAGGTCCACCTCAAAGGGCTGTTTGCCATAGCAGAAATGTTGCTGCCTGTAGCGAATGACCCCAATAAGATCGACATAGCCACCAGGATTTTGAGTTGGCTGTGCAAACAAGAGTGGACTCCCACCCATTTTATGGCTAAATATTTGATGGTGACGCCAACAGGAGAAATCGTTTCCACCACGGAATGTGAGTTAGGTCCCTTTGATTTTAATGCTTTAGAGCAGTTTGCCTTTGACATGTCGCATAATCACCATGATCATTATAGAGACATTATCGAAAGATCCAATTTGTTAGATCAGCCCGCCGCGAAATTGTATCGGGACATCATTTTGAAAGGCGTTTTGGAATATTTCGGATTATCGACGCCTCAGCTATTGCTGAAGTATAAAACCTTTACCGATAAGACCGTGAGGGAGTTGATATCGGAAAATGGTATCAATGACGAGAAGGTCATTGAGCGTGCTCACACACTATTTGAAGAGGCCAAGCAGATCATGTCCCAATGCCTCAGGGAATTGGCGGATCAGTATGAAGTTCCCACAGGTCATTACAAGCAGGTCCATGAGATTTGCTATAATGTTTTACAGCAATATATGGCAGTAGGCCGTTTTTGGCCCTCCCTTTCCCAGCAGATCACCCCCCAAGTTTCCGCCCAGCTTCACCTCAAGCCCAAAAACCTTTTGCAAAATATGGGTGTAACATATTAGTTTTTTTATTCTTGTCCCATTTTAGGCAATAGACCATTAATGCACATATGTGCTATCATACATATAGAACACATGGTGTCACTATGAGCAAAAGAAAAACAAAATCAGTCCGTGTAAGAAACCGGGTATCGAAGATGAGTATTGCATCTTCGGAAAAAACAAGGTTGGTACTTTCTTGCACAGAGGAAGAAAAAAGGTATATCAAGGTTCTTGCTGCAATAGAAAATAAGTCTATAAGCGACTATTTGCTAGAGAAACCAAGACAAAAGATGCCTGAAATGCAATGTGATTTTCCTGGTTGTAGTGGAGCCCACGAACCTAATAAAGAAACTGAAAAAGTGTTGAGAGATACCGATGCAGGCCGTAATCTGGAATCACATAATTCTCTGAAAGACTTTTGGAAAGCAATGGGGATGAAACCCAATGCTAAAGATTAGCAACTCTGTAAAGTTCAAGAAAGACTTAAAGAAATTCGCGCACAAACAGAAGGTATTGGAAGAGCTAAACGATGTTCTTGAGCTTCTAGTTAAAGAGATCCCATTGGAAAAAAAATATCGAGATCATCCGCTTAGTGGAAATTGGGTTGGACGAAGAGAGTGCCACATAAAGCCTGACGTTCTTCTTATCTACATGGCGGATGAAGAAAACTTGTTTTTAGAAAGAATCGGCTCGCATTCTGAGCTTTTCCGTTAACATTATTTGAAATTCGTAAACTTGGGATTGATCCCGACACCCTAACCTGAGGCCTGCGAAACCCAGGGCCGAAGGCCCGGCAGTTGTATAGCCCAGGCCGTAAGGCCTGGGGTCAGAGGACCTTGTGAGAGGAGGACCGAAGGTCCGGCACAATTGTTTCGAGCAGGATGTTGATTACTGACCTTGATTTTTAATGGCAACAGGAGGCTTGATTTTCAAAAGATTGACGACACGCTTCACCGCTGGGGTCGATTTCACTTCTTTTTCTATGTTATCTTTTTCCTTTTGTGTGTTGACGTTACCTGTGAGGATGACCACTCCATTTGCTATGGAGATATCGACTCTTTCTTCTTGAATATTCCCAGTAAGTAGAGGTTGAATCTTGCCATGGATATTGTTTTCCACTTCTTTAATTTGTTCGGTGGTTTGCCAGACCTCTACATTTTCAGTCTGCCCGGATTTACCCTCATCTTGAGCAATTAAGCAACCTCCATAGACCAATAGACAGGCGCCAGCACCAGCTAGAAGAAATTTTCGCAGCATTTTTAACTCCTTGCGTAACGTATATTTGCATCAATAAATTGATTTAATCCTTTTTTTTGTTTAATTTGTCAAACTATTTTTCCAGCTCATCGGCTGATACCCCATAAACATAAAAAGGCAACTGGCAGATTTCAAGTAGGGTATTTCAATATCTTTGCGAAAATGGATCTTATGAAGGGGTTAAAATATTTCTTGATAACAGATTCGATGCCAATACGCGTTTAAGCAAAGGTTGTACAGGTCTCCGGAAACCGATGCTGACAATAATAGAACGCAATACATCTACAAGTTCGACTCTTATAACACCCATGGACAATGCTCAAAGATTTTAAAGTTTTGCATGATTCTTCAAATATAGAACTTCTTTTGAGAGCATGTCAAATTGCCGATATTGCAACCCCTATTTTGCAAGAATATCTAAGATTCAAGAAACTAGCCCAGTACGAGGATAGCGAATTGGCTGCCGCTCAAGAATCTTTTCTCTGTTCTATAACTAACGAAGTAATGCATGAGCCGATGACAGCATTTGATTCATGTAAGCATTCATTCGAAAAAAGTGCCATCCTAGATTGGACAAAAGACCACAATACATGTCCTTATTGTACTGTTCCTTTAAAAGGTCTGAGGGAAAACCCTCTATTGCAAAGAGACATCCGGAACTGGTTAGACAGCCTAGCGAAGTCTGCAGCCTCAAGTTCATTCGCTTCGCCTGCGGCCGCTGCTTCATCAAGTGCGTCCGGTTCGTTTAAGAGAGAATAAAAATGACTTGAAGGAGGTAAATGATGAATTCATCCAGCAGACTTACTAGTCATTTCCAACATCCTGATACAAGGAGCTTTTTCAATTATATACAGGCTGTCCGTTATGAAGATACAACTCGCAGAATGCGAGAAGAAAGGATGCAACCAAGTTTTTCCTATAGCCAACAGCCCGATACTACAGGAGGAGTGGTTAGAGGTCCGAGTAATAATGAAACTAGATACAATATCCCTAGAACAAAACTCAGGAAAATCAAATATGAGGATCTATCGTATTTATTACGGTCATTAAGGCCTGATGATATTCATCTCATTCTTACTTATATCTGTAGAAATTTCTTTGAACCTAAAGAATTGATTCCCCTTACTTTTGTAAACCGACATTTTCACAAACTTTGCCAGCAAAGGATAGATAAGGCTACTCATTACCATTATTTAGGTAGGAATAAGTTTCGCATGAGGGCAATCAACACTGCAGCAAGGCATGGATTCAGCCATTTATTTTTCTGGTATCACCAAGGCTTGAAATATCCTTATAATTACGAGACCTCTTCAGCATCAGCTGAAAGTGGCAATCTTCAATTGTTGCAGTGGTTGCATTCCAATGGCTGCGAAATGTATGAACAGACCTGCACTGAGGCAGCCGCGGGTGGTCATCTGGAAATATTGAAATGGGCTCGAACTAATGGTTGTCCATGGGATATATGGACATGTGCTGCTGCTGCACAAAATGGGCATTTTGAAATATTGAAATGGGCCCGAGCTAATAATTGCCCTTGGGATGAACATACTTGTTTTTATTTAGCCCAAAAAGAAGAATTTGAAGTTTTAAAATGGGCTCGAGCCAATGGCTGTCCCTGGGATGAAAGGATATGCGAGGAGGCTGCTAAACATGGCCGCCTAAGAGTTTTGCAGTGGGTGCGTGCAAATGGTTGTCCTTGGAATGAAACCACTTGTGCAAATGCAGCTAGTGAAGGTCACCTAGAAGTATTGAAGTGGGTTCGAACCCAAGGTTGCCCATGGGATGCTTCGACGTGCGATTTTGCAGCCGAAGAAGGACATTTTGAGGTGTTGAAGTGGGCTCATGCTAATGGCTGTCCATGGGATCAATCGACTTGTGCTTCTGCAGCTGAAGGAGGACACCTAGAGATATTGAAGTGGGCTCGAGCCAACGGATGCCCGTGGGATAAATTGACCTGTTATCAAGCAGCTTTTTGGAATCATTTTGAAGTATTGAAATGGGCTCGAGCCAATGGTTGTCCTTGGGATGAAGAAACGTCTCGGGCGGCTGTTCACAACCTTGAAATATTAAAGTGGGCACGCGAAAACGGCTGTCCATGGGATGAAAAAACGTGGAGATCTGCTAGTGAAAGAGTAAAACCATGGTTGCGTGCAAATGGATGTCCAGGTGCTACCTAATTAGCTATACAATGTGATCATAGTAGATAGTGGACAGAATTAAAGATAAACTTCGAAGTCATAAGGGCGCGCTAGATCCGAATCCAAGAAAAAATGAGAAAGGTCGATTTCCTTGAAGATCAATTTTAGGGCTTTTCCAATATCTAATGTTTAAATTTTATATTAATTATATTTAAAAAGGCATATTTTTGGTGTTTTAAGAAATTGTAAAGATTTTTCTGGTAATAAAATTAATAAATATGCTAATGTATTCGATTAAGCTTTTGGTTATGCCAAACATATGATGCTATTGTCAATAATGTAACATGACTGAAGAATGAAAGACATGCATGGAGATGGAACGGGAGAATACGATCACGCAGCGAAATTTTTCTTTGCAAAAGAAAATGGGCTGTGCGATGATGAGGGGTGCTTTACACAAAGCGTGATCGTGAAACACAAACTTACGAGGAGGTTTTTATGGCTATCCAACCATTCAATAGCCCATCTTGGGGGGGCAATTTTCAAGCATATAATAATGCTTTTCAGCAGTCGCTGTCGAATCAGCAGCAACAGGCGTCGAGGGATATATATGCGATAAGTAATCGTCAACAATGGCAAGAACAGACTGCAGCAGCCAATATTCCGTTCGAAGATCAAGTAACACGCATCAGAAGGGGATTTCCTAAAACAGCGATGCAAGCGATGCAATGGGATAATTTAAGACATCTTATATTAGAAAAGTTCCAAACAACAGATGTTAATCTTAAAAGTTTGGATGGGTACAGTATTCTTTATATCAGTATTTATTTTAAGCTGAATGAAGGTTCACAAGAATTATTAGAGAATGGGGCAGATCCTAAAACTATAGAACCAAATGGACAGACGGCTCTCCATATTGCCACTGCAAAAGAGCTGAGCATGGTTGCATATAAATGTTTGCTAAGGGGAGCTCCTCCTACGTTGAGAGATAAAGAAGGGAAGCGTCCGTTTGATATTGCAAAGCAACAGCAAAATGTTGAGCTTATGCAGATACTTTATATCGAAGGAGAAAAGTTTAGTTATGAAGATCTATTGAACGCTTGTAGAGAAGGACACGTTGAGAAAGCCAAATTCTATGAATCAAAAGGAGTAAGTATTCATGCAGTCGATCCGCAAGGTGAAACCCCTCTCCATTTAGCTGTAAGATCAAGATCAGTAGATGTAGTTAGATGGTTATTGCGAAAGGGGGCTGATAAAAATAAACCTAATAAGCATGGTCAAACACCTATCCATCTGGCCATGCAAAATACCTCTCTTGACATTCTCAATCTTTTAGCTCCCGAACTAGTTAGACAAATCCCTGGTGGACAAGTTTCTGTTTATGATGCTTGCAGGACTGGAAACATTCATGTGATTCATTATTTTCTTACTCAAGGTCTAGATATCAATGCGGATATTGGTGAGGGATATACAATGCTACACTTGGCATGCAAACATAATCAGGAAGAGCTAGTGAAATGGTTGCTTCAATGCAAACCAAGTCTTGAATCTTTAAATAAAGAAAAGAGTATGGCTTCAAATCCATTGACATGCGCTATGGATTGTAGATCACTATCTATTTTGCAAATGTTGAAACAAGCAGGTGCGAATCCGCGTGCAGAAATTCCGCTACTGGGCAACCCTTTACGATATGCAAAAGAACATACGAGTCATTTGTGGAGAGATTTTGAAAAAATATTAACAGCTTCTGTTTAGAAATAAATAATATTCATTATCATTTGTAGAGGTGATATATGCAGGTTAGTAACAATAGCAATAATACTAGAATTGTGGTTAAGGGAGGGCCTTTTAATAGTGCGGATTCTTTACCACAACCCCTTCAGCTTTCGGGTAATGGTCTGTTTCTCCTACGTCTTCCAAAAGAGGGTTTGAAGCAGGAGTGGGGTGATAGACCCTTTCCTCATTATCGGGTTAAGTTAATGCATCCTTTACAACTTGATTTTAAAAATAAATTCAATAAACTTTACGAAAATGGACGAATTATTTTAGTTAAACTTGAAAATGGTGTATTACAAGGATTTTCCTGTGCTAACTTATTCAGTGCAAAAAAAACATCAGATTTTATTCTGCAATGGAAAGTAAAAAGTCCAATTTCGCGAAATGAATATTTTTTATTAAATATAGGAAATATTACCTATCTCAGTTCCCAAGATTTTCATACACATTTTCATAATACTTTTGGAACATGGGATCTGCAAGCAATAGCAGCTAGAGTATCGGATCATGACTTACAATTTCTTACAACAGAAAATTCGAGTTATCTTCCAATTGCTCGATCTATTCAACCAGGTGACATTCTACAATTAGAATTCTGCTCAAACTTTCGCGGTAAGGTTCAATTTAAATTATATAACACTGCGATGGATGCATCTCCAAAAATTCTTTTTGATAAGATTTGTAAAATTAATGGACATCAGTTCTATATTACAAAGACAAGTAGTTTTACAGATTGTAACTTTAGTTCCGATAAAACCATACCAGTTCATTTTAATGATTTATTGCGAAATGTGTATTGTGTAGCTAGGTTTTGGTTGTTGGTATATTGTGGATCTTTTAATAGAAGAGCCCAGGAAATACATCAAGGAAATGAAGAAAATAGAAAGATATTAAACGAAGCTCTATTTCAGAAATGCGGGATTGTTCTGGAAGGTATGACTGCAAAAAAAGAAAAACAAAGAGATTTTTCTAGTGAAACAATTCGATTTGCCACTTATTTTCCAGGATATCAAGATAAAAGACGTTTTTATTTGCCAAATGAACCAGGAACCTTAAATTTCTGGGAAGAATCTCAACGTGTTCAGTTTGAATACGCTGGAGGAGAGTTTGCACAGCCAATTAGCAAAAACTCTACACCAGCCGTGCGTTTTTTTGAGATGGATATCCTATTGGCCAATATCACTCCTGCAAATGGACAATCCATAAGAGATTGCAGAAGAGAAACGTTTCAAAGAAAATCTCTTGAGTTAAGTTCGGAAATCAATAATTTTGATAAACTTTATTTTAGTTACTGCGAATCTCGAATAGAGTCTTTTATTTTATCGATTTTTGGTCCAGGTGGATATTTAGAATTTTTCTCCAATAATTCAAGATTATCTAAATTAAATCAACTTTATAATTTTAATATACCAGAACAGGCAATTGGCGGTTTTCTGAAAGGCTTTTTCAAATTAAGTTCTGAAGAACTTGAAGTTCTCAAAAATGCAGTAAGAAAATTTCTCATGACTCCTTCTGAAAAAGAACTTCAAAGGCCAGTTTTAAAAAATTTACATGATGTTTATTTATATCTGAAAATATTAAGACAAGAAATAGAACTAAAAATTGATATTCTTGAATCAATTTGCATCCCACCAGCTAAACGCCTTGGGGAATTTAAAGATAAAATTGCTTTGTTAACATTACGTTTAAGACAAATTCAAGAAGAACTCTATAAAATTGACTTCTTACGAGATCAACTTTAAAGATCCTAAAAAATATATTCGAATTACAAAGGCTTAATAGCAAACGATTTGAAAAATTCATCAAACAGTTGATTTAATGCTTGCATTACCTGTGTAACATTGCTAGATTCATTTTTAATTGTATCAAAAGCCTGATCCAGTATTTTTGAATTTGCAGTTGAATAGGCTTGAAGCATGTCTTTTGCTGCCTGTTGTTGGCTCAGTCCAATTTCTGCGGAAGCCATACCAAATGAAGTTATGCCCTGACCCAAACTGCCAAAACCCTTTATAGCATCTGGGAGGAATTGGTTTTGTTGAAATAAATTATTTACGTGTTGATTATATTTTGCATCCCATGCTTGTCTTTCTGCAGCGTGAGGGTCTGCTACTTTTACTGTACTTAGTCCAGCTGGTGATGTAGCTGCCTGTCCTGCTTCATTTGTATTCGGAGTTGGTGTTTTTTCCTCCTCCGCCGTTGGTTCGGGTGGTCGTTCGCCCAATTCTTTATTGGTCATGCTTGTTGCTCTCGATGCGTTTATACCTGCCATACCTAGGCTCATACCGGCAGCAGCAAACGATGCTGCAGCCTGAAAAATCTGGCCTATTCCTTGCATGGTATAAATCTGAGCTTGTGCCTTGCCAGCTGCTAAGTCCGATTTAGACATACTTCTTCCAAGGGCAATATTCTCCACCATTGATCTAACTGCTAATAAAGCAGACATCGCCTGAATATGCTGATCTGTACGCTGCATTAGATACATAGCAACGGTAAATGCTATCATGGCATTTGCGCCAAACCCCGCTAATCCTGTATTAGGGGCAACCCCAGCCGTTTGCTCAAGATATGTAGGCGTACTACTTCCGTCTATATTTGGACCACTACCCTTGGCTGCAACTGAACCAGAAGAACTACTGCTAACTGAACCCGCTGAACCACCCGTATTGGAATTACCAGGACTTACAAAGGTATTATAATTAGGAGCGGGACTTCCATCTATCCTTCTTGGGGGTTTTGCAGTTGTTCCAGTATTTCCAGTAGCCGTAGGTGTTGAACTGCTACTTCCAGTATTACGAACCCCCGTCCTTGCTGCTCTGGCTTGCGGTTTGCTACTTCCCGGTGGGTTCGTTGAACTTGTCGAACTTTGATCTGTGCCACTTCCATCTGTAGGATTAAATGCGCCGGTACCGATCAGAAAATCCACATAAGTTGATCCCCCTAAGAGCTCGTCAAGAGGAGACGCAGGCCTTGGCACCGGCATTGGTCCTAAACCCTTCACACTGGTTGTCGTTGTAGTTGAAGCACTTATATTTGTTGCAAACGTACTTGAAGTCGATCCAGCTTTGGACGGTCCTTCAGGTCCGCTTGTCCCTTGACCACTAAAGCTTACGGGTTGCTGCGCCAATCCTGGAGGAGGTAATCCAATATCTAATCCACCGCCGCCCATAATTTCCTCCTTTTAGAAATATTATTCTATACTTTTATTATAGATATTATTTTATTTTTTATAAATATATTTTTATTATTTAGCATTACTATTATCATTTCCACATTGGGGATAACGATAAAATCGACAATTTTGGACAATACTCCGGGCCGAGGGTGCAGTACAGCAGTAATGGAGTCCTTTTCCCCAATTGTTTTGCGATGTTATCGCAAATAACCTCAAAAAAGGACAAAAGGACAGCAGGGACAAAAGGACGAAAGGACAAGGACCAATAGGACAAATAGGACTTAAACGACAAAAGGACAAGTGGTTATGTCATTTTTTTTCCTGAGGTTTGCAAAATCCAGGGCCAAAGGTCCGGCACCAATATGGGGCACATTTGTGTCGGACCTTAGGTCCTCATCTTACATGGCTATCTTAACCCAGGCCTTGCGGCCTGGGCTATACAACTGCCGGGCCTTCGGCCCTGGGTTTCGCAAGCCTCAGGTGCTTTGGCGATTGTCTCCAATATTCTTTTAACCCAGGCATTGCGGCCTTCCAGATAATGCCCTATTTATCAAGGACATAAAGGACAAAAGGACCAATGGACAATGGACCTAATCGACACCATGGACCTTATCGACCAATGGACAATGGACGTTCCGGCTAACCCTTTCTAGCAAAAAGACCATCGAATAAGTCCATTGTCCATTGGTCGATAAGGTCCATGGTGTCGATAAGGTCCATGGTGTCGATAAGGTCCATTGTCCATAGGTCCTTTTGTCCCTGCGTCCTTTTGTCCCATAGGTCGTATTGGTCCTCTTGGTCCCTGTCCTTGTCCCTTAGGCCAGCAGGGGCCAAATCCAAGCGAAATTAGGCCATTCTTTGGACGCTGGTTTGTACGGAAGCATTGTCTGCAATACCCGAACTGGTAGAGGTGACTACCATCGACGTGGTTCTGCCTACGGAATTCATATTGCTCTGCACCTGAGGCGTAGATGTCCCTGTTTGGCCTACCAGATTATTAACAGAACTGGAATAACCTTCCCAATCGCCATTCTGTAGAGAGAGGTGGGCCTGAGTCAAACCCACACTCACGGCCTGGGCGCCTGGTCCCGTAATCGTCCCATTCGCTATGCCCTCACTCACAGACTGCCCGACAATTCCAACGCTGGTAGTTAGGGGCTCCCTGACACTGTCAAAATAAGCTTCCGATGCTCTGGGATTGGCCTGAGCTCCGGCATTGACAAGGTTCGTCAGAGTAAGGGCGGTTAAGGCATGCCCAACAATTGGCTGCGCGGACTCGCTAAATCCTGCCGAACCGGCAAAGGTTCCAAAAACATTGGGCAATATACCCGAATGGGCTGCTACTGACAAGCCTAACTCATAGCCAAAAGAGGAGGTGTTAGAAGCTGCATAGGTACCTACTCCTGTCGAGACTACGCTAGTTAGAGCTACTCCATTTTGAAAAAGCATCGCATTGCCTGGTGTGGCATCGGGATTAAACGCAGTGAGCAGGCCATTGCTGACAGAGGTATTCACGCTTTCCATTCCACTTCCTACGGGTCCTGTTCGGCTCTCTGATGAATTGAGTCCAATGGTTGAAACGGAAAGGCCTAATCCTAGCGCTGGATTGGAAGGCGCTATGGTTTGAGAGGCTGCGAGTACATTTTGGCTTCCAATGACCGGCCCCAAAATCTGTAGCTGGTTTCCATGATCCGTATTCGAATAAACGCCACTGAGACGCCCTGTATCATCGGCAGTACTGGCGCGCATTGCCGCTACGTGTTCAGGAGGCGCATGGTTGGGAGCGGTGGTAGTGGCCGCAATGCCGTTAGAAGAAGCTTGGGTTTGGCCGAGGAGATTCGACATGTCATCATAATGGGGATAATTTGGTCCTAACTGATTCAAAAAGGTTTGCCCAGAGGGCAAAATGACCTGATTATCGGCGAGCAGAGAGCCCGTTGCTACTTGGGGCATCTGACTGTAGCCGATAGAATCGAGCTCTTCTGGAGAGCCGGGAGGCGCCGGTCTTCCTGCATTCTGCAAGGTATCCACGGTAGTGGCTGAATAGGTCAATACTTGATGCAGGGTGACAATATTGGGATCTAGTGTGGACGTATCGACATCGGGATCCTGAAACGGAGCTAAAGCCGTTTGCAAATGAGGGGGTAAACCGGAGACTAAACTGTTATATGTTCCAGAGGATGGTGGCGGAGCCTCTCCCCCAGGTTTGAGTATCACGCGCTGCGTTTCTAGCGATAGGTCTAATGTGGGTCGGTTCGCATTGGATTGGTACTTCCAGGGCTGGGCCGTCGAAAGTTGCGTAAAAGGAACAATAATAGGCCCTAAGTCTGGTTGTAACCCAATAGTCGCCTTATTTTGGAGAACCATCGAATCATCGGGCTTGTAATAATAGCTGGTATCAGGCAAGCCGGGCTGGTTCCTGTCGGGGGGCATGGCTGTGGTCATACCGTACCTTTTTGCTCTACTTTTTCATTTATTGTTTTGTTGAGGGCATTGAGCATGAATTCCGCACGGTTTTTAATGGGGGCAAAGGTGGGAATATTTGAAGCATTTATGATGGTTCCATTCAAAAAGAAGGTAGCTGCCTCTAGCAGATTCATCTCAATGTAACACTCGGCTATATGAAAATAGGACATGGGGTCCTTCGGAACGGCATTCGCTGTCAATACAAAAAAGATGAGAGCTTTCTCCCATTCCTTCTTTCCAAAATAACAGCTTCCTAAAGCTGCCATATAACGGGCATTTTTAAAGTCCACATCCATCAACAGACGGAAAAACGGAATGGCTTTATTGTAATCTCCCGCTTCAAAATACTGATAGCCAGCAGCATACAAGGCTTCCACATAGGCATCATCAAAGCCAAGCACCTCCTTGGGACTCTTTTCCTTGATAAAAACTTCCTGCAAGATCTTGCGATGCTTTTCAAGATCTTCATTGGGAAACTGTTTATGGATCTCTTTTAAGGTATTTTCGATTTTCTCATTGAACATCTTCGAGATCTCTTCTTCGGTCACGTCGAGATCCATTTTAAGCAGCGGCTCCTGTGGCATGTTGTCCTCCAAACATTTGAGATACTGTACTACTCGAGGTTTGATACATCGTACCAACTTGAGTATTAATGTTGTTAATATCCTGGCCAATGCCTTCCAATGCATTTAACAACTCGTTGATGACCTTCTGCAAATTTTGTACCAGGGCATTGACAATATCTAATGAGGCATTGAGTTCGCCCTGCTCCCTGGCAACTGCGGCTTTTTGGAACGAATTGATGGCTTGAATGACATTATTGTAGCCCTGCATTAAGTCTACACCGACATTGACGGCTGTATTTACTTTTTGGAAAGAGACCAAATTAGAGGATGCAGTTTTGAAAAACGCTTGCAGCGTCTCGACCAATTTATTCCAGGCTTGCATGAATTTCTCTCCGAGTTTTCCAGCTGAAGAAATGGTATCGGTAACTGTCTCTCCGATGTCGGAAATGACTTCTCCGACTGTCTCAACGGTTCTCATCACCATAGTGGCGATTTCACCCAGAGTTTCTGCAAGGAACTCCGTCAGCCTAGCTACCATTAATGCCGAGGTCTCTTGGGCTCCAGGTATAAACATCATCCCCACAGCTATTGCTACGCCTACGGCCATCGCAACAGACATCGCGGCAATCTGTGCGGCTAGGGGGCTGCTCGAATAAATTTGGACCACATTTTGAACGACTCCTGATTCCATCAACAATTGGGGTGCGCTTTGAATCAAATACATGATCATGAGCACTGGCCCTAGTCCACCGGTGGCCAACGACATCACCGCCATCATCGGGCCCATCATCTCTGATGCTAAAACTGCGGTGATAAGTACTTTCATGGCAACATCCATCGCAGCTCTTGCTTTAGGAGGCAAAAAGCGAAATACGGTATTGGTAATGGCATTTGAGATAGCACTAACCATACTAAAGAACGCTGACGAAAAGTGAACCTTGTTATCGAGCTCCTGAAGGGGATTGAGGCAGCAATTCAAAATGGTGCCTAAGATTCCCAGATGACTAAAGGCCTTCTCAACCCCTGAAAAAATGCCTCCCTTGGCATGGTGATCCATCATTTTTTGCATTTGAGCTGCCTGATAGGCAATTTTACTTTGCTGCAACTGCAGGTTCAGTCTCGCACCCATCGAAGCTGTTGTGCTATTTGTAGTTTCAACCTCGTAGAGCATATCCCTGGCTGCGCTCAACGCTTCTTGGATGAGCAAAATGAAGTTAGTAGCCATAGTCTTCTGTTCTCCATCGGGCATAAGAGCTACGAATCCGCTCAACTCTTCAGTGCCCTCTTCAGCATCTGAAATGGAGTTGCGGGTCGCGTTTATTGCAGGGTTGTTTTGTGTTTGTGGTTTCATTACACCTCCTCCGGGTATCAGCTCGCGATTGGGTGTAAACTGTCCAGGAGGTATTTTGTATTTCTTTTCCACAGCAGCGCGGGCTTGAGGGCGCAATTTATTGGATGCATCGCGTAGATTTGGCGGGGTATTTGGGGAATCGGGATCCATAATGGCATTCATGAGAAGCTGCTGCTCCTCATCAGTAGAGATGACGGGCGGCCCCTGAAACTTGGCTATGAGCTGCCGTACATTGTCGGCATAGGAACCATTCAAGGTAGCTTGATAGTTGGCACTATTGGGTTTTGGCGCATAATTGGGTGGGGTCCCATTATTCCTCTGGATATGCGCACTGGCTCTTTGTTCTGCTTTGCCGCGCAAGGTTTGGAGATTGGTTTTCCCTTGCGGTGCGGTTTCTTCTTCAGTTGGAGGAGGTGTCATGTAGTGCAGGTACCTGATGCGTGCGGTTTGCCCCTTACTGAGGTTATAGGTGCCTGCAAGATCTCCCAAATTTTGTTCAAAGGCCATGTCGGAGTCAGCGCTTGTTTTTTGATCAAAGAGGGTCGGATCAGCTTTCGGTTGTTTTAAAATGCCTGGGGGAAGGTTATAGAGATTGCTTACATTGCCCATGCTTTGCGTATTGAGCGTTTGCAAAGTCTGTTTCGTTTGAGGATCAACACTCTCATCCTCAGGGTGATTGCTGGCATAAATCAATTTTGCAGTGTCTTCCGGACTTAAGTTATTTTCCTCAGCATGTTGCTGGAGGTTGCCGTTAAAAGATTCATTAAAGAGGGAACCGGTCTGATTGTCGAACCCTTCTGTATCGGGTTGGGATTGCCATTCCGGGTCTACATCGGATTGCACTTGAGTTTGCGAGCTGGATCTAATATTTGCCGCAAGGGCCTGATGTTCAGGTGGAACATTGGTATCTTCGGGATGGTAGTATGAGTAGCGGACTAGGGCGGTATCTTGTGGAGAGAGTCCTTTGTCAGCGGCTGTTTGGGCAAGCGTTCCATTGAAATTATTCGCAAAGGCTTGCTGTCCCTGCGTACTCTTTGGCTGACTTTGCTGCAAAGTGCCCTGCTGAGCGCCAAGGGTGGGGGCGGGTTGAAAGGCGTCGCTTGCTTTCGCAGTGGGGCGACCAGGAGTTACATCTGGTTTCGCCAACTGAGGATTGTTGGAATTAGAGGTATAGGCTTCAGTGGGTTGTTCGCTAGTACTTGTTTCGATGTCATCCGTGGCTTGTGCAGAGGCTGATGGCTGGTCTAAAGTTGTACTATGAAGGTCTCTTCGATTATAAAGTGACTCTAAGTTCTGATTCTGTTGTCCACCACCGATCCCAGTAAAATTGCCCATACAAATATCCTCCTAATAATTAGCCTCCTCCCGTTCTTTATTTCGCGGCCTTCCCTGTTGCAATCGATTTCCCTAGCTCGGTGATCTCCTTTTTCAGGCTTTCTAAGGTGAGGCGTGCCCGGTCTTTTAACGTCTGGTATTCCGGTTTTTCTCCGGCGCGTTTGACGGCCATCTCAAGGGCTATATGGGCTGAAATGGGATCCTTCATCTGAATGTAGCAATCGGAAGAGTGATAATAAGGAATGGGGTTTTCAGGATTAGCAAGTGCGCAGAGTTGATAGGTCTCCGCCGCATTTTTATATTCTTTTAGCAAATGAAAACAGGCGCCCAGCCCTAAGATGAACTTGCTTTCCTGAGGATTGAGCATGACGAGCAATCGGAAGAGCTGGATGGCGTCTTTGTATTTCCCCGTATTGTAGAGTCGATAAGCCTGAGCATAGATTCCTTCGACCATCGGGTCCGTTAGCCCCCAAAGCTGTTGGGGGGTTTTCATGTTTTTGGCAAATTCATTTTCCATTTTGGCATAGTCGATCTTGTCATTGAGTTCTATTTTTTTGGCGATCTCTTCGGCTGCTTTTTTGATTTCCTTTTGGCTTGTTCCTTTTGCCATGAATCCTCCTTATGACTTATTGAAGATAGCACTGATAATCGTTTGAAGGTCTGTGACGATTGTATCTGCTAAAGTGGCTAGTGAGTTGATGGCATCGCTCGTGTTGTTAAGAGAAGATTGCAAAGATTTTGAGTTGTCTTCGACGATTCCTTGGTTGTTTTGTATGGTTTGCGTGAGGTTGGCATTCAAGTCGTTGTTGAGGTCATTTCTGGCTGCGGTAGCATCGCTGTTTTGGTCGCCGCCCACGGGTTTTGCGAAGCCGGCGGCTGTTGTCTCACCCTTGCCGCTGGCTGGGGTGTCGAGATAGTCTCCGTTGTCTTCAATAAAGGGGTGAATCTGGTTTTGCAAATTGACATAAGCCTGCTGCCAGGTTGTTTGGTTTTGAAGCTGTTCGGATTGGCTTGCGGCCACTTGCTGCATGGAGTCCAGGATCTCGATGATAATGGCAAAAATATTGTTTAAGACAAGGAGCTTGTGATCCGGGTCGCTATCCACACTGCTGCCCCCGCCTATCCCGGGTCCGCCTCCGGCTATGGTAGATGTCGCTGGGATGCCGATCGTCGCTATATCGGACTGATAGGTGCTTTGTACCGTTTGCAGCCAGTTTTGGTAGCTGCGTCCTGGATCAAAGTAGCCATCTGCTGTCACTTGAGTCGAAATGAATGAATTCAGAGTCGCCTTATATTGAGTAATCCACTGTGTTAAATTATCTCCAAAAATGGTCGTTTTTCCAGAAGCAGGGGGAGGAAAGAAGCCTGCATAAGCGGTAAGGTAATTGTTTTGGGCATCGGTATCCTGGTTGCCTGAATAGAGGACATTTCCCGCACCATCATCGAGGGTGACGCCATCGATGTTAGCGATCTCGGTGCCATTCGTTGCACTTGTATTTTTGACGACAGGGCTTAGCGTTGCCGATGTAGTGAGGAATTGCAGCCAGCCCAAAACGAAGTTTACTGGGCTTATCGTCGTGTTACCAATTCCATTGGTTGATCCATAAGGAATATGGTTGAGATAGGTGGTAAATTCATTTTCAAAGTAGGTGGTCATGTTGGAGAGAATACTGGGATCGACGGCATTCCAGTCGCCGTTGTTTGCGCTGTTAGTGCCAGTGATTTGCAATACACCTTCATAGACAGTGACCAGGGAATTCGTAAAAGTGCTGAGAATGCTTTCTTGTTGGGCTGTGCTGAGCGTCGCATTATTGGGATTCGTTAGCGTCGTGGGATCAAAGTTCCCCTCACTGATGGCCTTTTCGATGCTCACCCCACTCGAAAAATCAGCATTATCAAAGAGAAAATAGGCATATTCGCTAAGAAAACCGTCTGTGCCCGACCAGCTTGTCGGAATGTTGTTACTTGTAAACGCGGAAAAGAAATTAAAATAGTTTAATCCTAGCGGGTTGGCAGCGTTGAAAAATGCACCAGCCATGGGGAAAAGCTCGTTTGCCTCGTTAGCAACGGCGGTCTTATTAAGAATATCCTGTAAGTTCTGCGTATAGGTACTTCCATTAAATAAGAGATAATCATTTGCATTAGTTGAACTTGTTGAGTCTTGAGTATTACTAGACATGTTATTAATCCTCCTAAACTTGTCAGGATTTTGAGAAATTTTACAGAGGTAAAGGCATGAAATTTAATAGATCGTCATTTCTTAGTTCTCAAAATCCTTCATTTTTATTATAACAATAAACAAATATTTATAATATAGTTAATTTTTACATTTACATCGATATATTCTGTGCCATATTTTGAATGATTTGTGTGAGAGATTGGAGAACATCCGCTGCAGATTCATAAAATTCTTCAAAGATATAAATCGCTTGGCGCACCTGTTCTTGCTGGGCAGAGTTCTGTGTCTGGGCGCCGGAAATCGCTTGGGTGACATGGGATTCGTAAAGTCCTGCATTGACACCGCTTGCGCTGTTAAAGAGATTATTTTTATCGATTATATAGGTTTGGAATCCGTTAAAAGAATCCAAAAAGCTCGTCGCACTCGTAATGGGATTGCCCTGGTTGTCCACAAAAACGCTGTTGAGATCTTTATAGACTGTCTTTAATTGTCCAAGCAGTGTATCCGGTAAGTTTTGCGCCCCTGGCGAGGTCAACCCCATGACGACACTGATTTCAGAAAGAAGTTGATCCCTCAAGGTGACAAGCTGGTCTTTTGCAGCCATAAACGCGCTGACATTGTACACAAGTGATGAAGGAAGAACCGGAACAACAGGCTGTCCATAATAGGCGCTGGCTAAATGGGTATAGATGGCCTGCCAAGTGGATAGGTTAGATCCCGTTGCGTCAGGACGAAGGGTTTTCCCAGGCATAGCGGAGAGATGATACTCAATTAAAGCATTCTGATGACTTGCATACAGCATTTGCAGGCTTGCCGAAAGCTTGCTGAAAACGCGGCTTACAGTGATGAATTCAATTTGTTCAGGAAGTATACTCGTTACATGGGTCTTGGTATTAACGACAGTGACTCCGGAGATGTGATCATAGGCAAGGATTCTTGCGGAACCGATTCCGTGGAGGGGTGTTTTGTTTAAATAAGCTGATTGCACAAATACTGCGCTCCCTTGTGCACCAATACTCACATATTGAAAGCGATCGACATAGGAGCTGGGGAGATAGGGACCCGAGGTGGAAAAGAATTCGTAGATCGTTTGAAATGTAGTGATCCCAATCGCAGAACCATCGGGGAGAACTCCTAACGGGTTAGCCGTAAGGAAGTTAAAGTAGGTGCTAAAGGCGTTTTTACCCTGGACGGCTGTATCGTTGAGAACGCTTTGCAGTCCGGAAAGGGTTTGCAGAATGCCATTTGTCGTATTCATTTGTGTCTGGAGACTTCCCAAGCTGTTTGTCAGGGCTTCATTACCGGAGGCGACATAATTGAGTTCGACCAGGTTTTGAAGGGATTTGTTTCCGGTTGTCGCTTCTTGTGTCGCAATAGTCAGGGCGTTTTGGACGACAGTGGAGGATTGGGCGATATCCAGCCATTGCTGTAGATTGTTGGTGAGAACGCCTAAAGCCGCGCTAGTTGGTGTTGAGTTAGCGGTGATCGTATAAATAGGGGGTACTTGCCCTGTACCGCTATCGCTATCGAGCTGTTGGACCTGGACAACATAGGTAGAGCCTTCAGGGACGACATAGATGCCTGCTTGGTTCATCGTGCTAATAATCGTACTTAGGGATTGCCCCATGTTGATGTTGAGATAGTCGGCTCCGCCTGTCGTCGGATCTGTAAGCCCTTGGTTGGCTAAAGTCAACAAACTGATCAGAGCATTGGCGGCACTCGTCGCGTCGTCTGAAGTAATGTTGGCGGCAGGGGGCGGGCTTATTTGGTTCGCGTCCACCTGTGCTACGAGATTATAAATGGTATTGAGCGGACTAATATAAGTGGCCCATGCATTCATCACAGCAGTTGAGCTATTGTCCCACTCGACGTTATAAGCAATATTTGCAATATTGATACTTGTAACACTGCTTGACATAATTAAACTCCTTATTCCAGAAAGGTATTATTAATAATTTTTGAGGGTTTTCAATATCGATAAATCTGGAGATCTAATCCCCTCTAATTATTAGTATATGCCTAAAATTGATTATTTTCAAATATTTATTTAAACCGGGACGGTCAGCGGGACGACATCGCGCGCTTGTCCGCTGCCGGCTTGGGGAGCCCGTTGCTGGCCATTGACGCTGACGGCCGTGGAGCTGAGAACTAAATTGGCAGGACTTTGAATACTTTGGTTGATCTGGAAGCTATCAGTAGTAGGCCTTACATAAGCATCGTTAAAAGATTGAGCTGTATTTTGCGCAAACTGTTGGTCTCCTTGCTGATTCGCTTGGGCGGTTGAGGTATTTAATACTTGAAGAGCAGAGTTGTTGGGGCGGTCTTGATCAGCTGGTCCAACAGTTTGTGTCACGATGTTATTGCTGATTTCCTGTGCTTTGGCATGGCCGACATGGGGTGTGAGTGTGGTAAGAACGTTGGTATTCAATTCAGTGGCGATTTGCGGGGGAGTAAGGATCGTGTTCAGGTAGGGAGACTGCAAGGGGCTCACGCCCTGAGGAAGAGGAGGTATAATGACAGCTGCAGCAGCCGTACGGCTGGCAACGCTAGGCTGAACAGCGCCGGTGTTGATGAGATTTTGAGCGAGAGAAACGCGAAGTTGGTTGTGGGTAGCATATTGGCCCTGCACTGTTGATGCGGTCGCTTGGGAGGCCAATGTGTCGCTATTCGCAATGCCATTCTGCTGCAGATGATAGGAGACCGATTGATTCAATACATTTGTGTCAATGTTGCCCTGAGAAACGCCATATTCTTGCAGAGATGTACCGTAAGCCTGGTTTTGCACAACAGAGGATAGCTGATTGGATGCCGTGATGGAATCATTGCGCGAGACTCCCTGGTTTTGAAAGGAAGTGGTAGCCGAATCGCGCAGGGCGCGCGGCGTTGTATACTGATTTGCTTGGACGGTAGCTAAAGTTGTACCGACGATTCCACTTGCTGCCGCAACAGGATATCCTAATTGGTTAAGGGTACCCGTTAACGTGGGACGGGCCAATTCGAGGTTAATATTGGATTGGGGCAAAGTGTTGTCGAGCAGAGGCTGGCCTACATCGCCTAAAGTATAGGACAAACCTATGTTGGCTGCTGTGCGGGCATTGATGGGGGAAAGGCCCGCTCCGATAAAGCCCTGGGTCAAGGCTGTGCGCAACGTTGCCGGGGGTGCATTGGGTCCGACTGTATTCACCCCATTTGTAATGATGCTAGATGCTACCGGGGCGCTGAAGTTCAGGCGGTCGGCTATCGTGTTTCCTGCCAAAGAAGCCGAATTGTTCAGATTGGGAGGGATGCCCACTCCGCCAGAAAAGGCGGCTATGGCGTCGATAGGGGAGAGCCCTGCCACATTGGCTGCGAGTTGTGGAGTAAGGCCTGGTAATGCTAAGGAAGTCGCTAAGCCGAATAAACCATATCCCACGAGAGAAACGTTGAGTCCTGGTGTTAGGGTTGTCGCAAGCCTCGAGGCTTGATCAGGAGTTACCCCCCCTGAAGGGGTTTGTAGAGCAACGGCTAAGTTGCCCGTCAAGGTACCCGAAGTCGTATGGCCGATGATGTTGTGGAGAAACGCGGAAGATTGAGCTGCATTCATGGCGACGCCGCCGGGACTGACAAGCCCGAATTTTTCCCCTAAGAGGGCTGCGGCAGGCAGGACAGAGCTAGCCGCGCTCGATTTCAACGTATTAAATCCGAAAAGAGTCAGAGGATTGGTCACCGCATTGGTATTCGGATTGCTAACGGTTCTTTCGTCGCTACGCGTGGTAGATCTCGCCATCGAACGGCGAAGCGAATGATAAGAATGGGAGGTTTGCATGGGTGATGCGCCAATGCTCACGAAGCCGCTTCCGCTTCCACCGGAGGAGTTGGTCTTCCCTTTAGGATCCACATAGGAAGCAGGCCTGCCGCCTCGGAACCCTAAGAAATTGATATAGTAAGTCTGAAAGTCTTGCTGGGATTTAATTGCTATGAGTATTTTATCAAGGTCGTTTGCATCATGAATGATCGCATCGGCTATATTATCATAAAAAACTTGATAGATAGCATCAGCAGGCAATGCAATGGGAGGAGTAACCGTTGGTTGACTGACGCTAGTACCAGGAACGCCTGATACAAAATTCGTATAAAAATCGTTTAAAGTGAGTGGAGGTAACGTTGGCAAAACTGGAACGGAATTTACCGATACTGCAGTAGCTATAGGCAAGGGGAGGTTTATAGTCACCGTTGTATTCGTTGTGTTATTAGGGGGAGAAAGAACCGTGGTAGAACTATTAAGACTCGCGGCACTACCGAGAGCGTTTAAAGCAGTAGCTCCCTGATTATAATCACCTATAGTACTATTATAAGTATTAATAGCGCTATTGAGCGGTCCAATGTCGTTCGTATTGCGTTCACTGGCATAGGCATTCCAGGTAGAAATCGCACCTTGAAGGATAGACGTTTGAGCTTCGTAATTTGCTAGAGCTGCTCCTGACGTGGGATCAGCCAAATATATAGCGAAAGCGCTGTCATAGTTTTCAATGGCGTTGTTTATGTCGCCAGCCTCAGTACTATCATCTCCAAGGCCATTATCGTAGTCAGTGATCAATTGGCTAAGGTTCAAGCCGCTGGTCGTTGAACTCGAGCCTGAGACATCATCGGCATCGGTGTTAACTTCCTGGCTTAATGTTGTTAATATGGCTGTCAAGCCAGCAGCATCCAGGGCATTCCCTAGTTGAATGCCGTTGAGGGCTTGAGGGTTATCATATCCTATTGTGGCCAGCTCGCTATTATGATTGCCTATGGCTTGGAGCACTTCAAATAAAACATCAGACGAAGAAACGGCCGGTGTAGGCAACACCACATCCAGGTTGGTTACACTGGTGCCCTGTGCAGCTGCTGTTAGGGATCCCCCACCTACAGGTTGTGAAGGAGTTGGGACAGGTGATGGCGCTGGATCGGGAGCTAGAGTAAAACTAGAGGACACAATAGGGCTTGGATTCGGAGGCGTTGTCATTGTAAAAAACTCCTTGTAAAAATTTACAATGCACTCTCTCTTTATAGAAATTATTATAACATATTATGGGTTTTCGATGATAGCTCAAATGTTTTACAGTGGATGCCGCTTTGCGTTTCGATTCGATTCCACCAATCCATGGCTTCTGTGAGATCAGCCAGATTTTTGCTGTTCCTGCCGATGAAATAGACTTCAATGTCAGGAATATAGTGTTGCAAATAGAGGGAAAAGGCATCCATGAGAAGCTCTCCAAGCCGTTGTCCCACCTGAATGCCCTGCGTGATATAGTAATAGCGGCCAGTCGCTGAGGACCATCCGGTCAACGCATTGGAAAAATTGACTGTTACCCCTTCTGAGGGCATAGGGAATTCTTGATAGAGCGTTTTAGATTCATAGCAGACATGTGCCGGCATCGGAATCAGCGCGAAACCAGCCTCCTCAAGTTCTCGTTTGGCCTGAAGAAGTAGAGGCCCAAGCTCCTGATCCAATTTCTTTGCCGTTTCGATATACCCTTGCAGTTGGGTTAAATTTTCTGGGGATAAGGGGACCTGAGTCAACGCTTCCAGCATCGCTGCCGTAAGGCCATAATCGTTGATAAAAACACTCTGTTGCGGACCCGGAGTTAAGAAGATGTCCAAATGAAAGTTGGCTTGCGTAATGAAGTGTAAATGGTTTGGCGCAATCTTAAAATCGCGGGCGATGAGAGCCTGGGTGATCTTTTTTTTCGCCAAATATTCGGCGACGACCCTTCGGCTGGGCTCGATGGCCTCGTCGGGCAAGTGAAAGCGCTCAATGGCTCCCCGTTCTATCGCCAGGGTGCGGAACCAGTCCGGAGCACCCTGATTGACCGGTTTTGCCCCTTCGAGAAAAAATTTTGTCAAGAGGATATGGAGTTGTTCTTTGCGGTCAATGAGTCCCGATTTGCCATTTTGGAGCCAGACCCCTTCTGCAAACATCTCTTCGGCGTGCTGTTTGATCTGGTCAACTGTTAACGAGGGAGCGATTTCTTGCACGAGCGTCGAAAAGGGACCCAGTTCTTCCCAGGAACGGTGCTCTAGATCGAGCATGTGGAGTGTTTGGGTCAGGTGGTCGGCGCCGATGCATACCTTGACCTCTCCCTTTTGATTAGTCAAAATGAAGACATTCCCCCCTTCGACATAGCTATAAGAGAACGGAGTGATTTGGGTTTGCGACTGAAAGAGCTTGGAATCTTTGGGTTTTGGGTACCCGCTCCAGCTATTGAAGAGCTGATTTTTGGTGCGCGTCGCCGCTGTCTTATTCAGATAGAGGTTGCTGGAATGGGTCCTATGCAGCGCTGTTTCCAGTTCTTTTGAAGTATGGGCAATCGCTAATGTCCCATCGATCAAGCGTATGAAGTAATCGCGGACGTAATAAAAGCTGTCAGCCCGTTCAAGCGCGAACCCCAGCCGCTGGGCAATCAGATCCATATTCCGCGCCGTATGATAAAACACAATGCCATCCCATATTGTCTTGTGCGCCATCGCACTTTTGGCTGGGTTGATTTTCTTTGTCTGGCATTCTTTGGCCATCAGCAGTTGTTCGATTTGGATCCCGAAATCCTGGGTATTGGCCTTGTATTCACGGGGACCTTCCGGCAATTTTACCTTCCAGCCTTGAAAGGTGTTATTTAGGATAGGGACAAGATCAAAGGAGGCATGATGCGGAAAATAAAGAGTTGGATCGCTCATAACTTTTTCCAATATCCCACAATTTCTTCAACGCTATCCGCATAGGGCTTCAGCTTTTGTTCAACGAAATGGGACCAAGAAGTTTTAATATCCTTTTGACTCACTTCGAATAATCCTTTTGGAATATGGGATTCTTTTGCCAAAGTGATACTTTCGGCTAACAGTTTAATGGCGATCCCTTTGACTGCCTGATATCTCGGCTGGACAAAGAGGGAGGAAAAGCGAATGAGATCTGGTTTCAGGAGATGAGTCACTATCCAGCCGACGACCTCATTGTGATACCGAAGACCTAAACTCGTGCGAGGATCAAGAGGGCCGCCAGACGCTTGGAACGGATTAACGATTTGGGAATAGCCTTGTTTTTTTCCTAATTCGATGAGAGTTTCTTTCTCTTTTGGAGTCAATTCTGTCCAGGGAAACAGAGTAAAGCCATCAGGAAGGGGGAGGGCTTTGGCCTTAGCTAGCCACGGAGGGTTAAATTTTGCTGTCAGCCCATATTTTGTCAAAGAAAGCAGAGGGCCTTGCCAAGAGCGTTCTTTGAGGACTTTATCGATGCTTGCAAAGTGAGGATTTGCCTTCGATAGCGTGAAATAATAAAGGAGAAAAGCATGCTTAGCTTTAAATTCCTTTTCAATAAAACCAATCACGTCATCGATGTCGATAACGGTCAGCTTTTTTGGCCAGAAGACGGTTTCAACTAGGCCTTCCAATACAAAACGGTTTCGGTTACTATCCCTGAATAGTGTCTTCTGTAGATATACTTTACCCAGTGCAAGACCTACAGGTTTTCCCTCCTTTGCAATTCCAATGCAGACATTCATTTTATCTTCCGGATGTCGAAGATTGCCAAGTAAGCGGGCGCCTGCCATCTCTTCATAGGCATGTTTTGAATCTGGATTCAGTTCATTGTAGTTGAGTTTGATGAAGTCATACATAGCCTCAACCTAGCTTAGAGGTATTTATAATGCAATCAGCATCAAGGATAAAAATTCAAGGATAGAAAAGGAGGAACGGATATGTAGGATCGCAACAAGCGTCATCAAGGATAAACAATTTACAGGATATGCAGCAGGATCGCAAGCGACAGGATAAGCGTCACCAAGGATAAACAATTTACAGGATATGCAGGATCGCAAGCGACAGGATATTCAGGATTACGGGCTCTTAACCACAGCAAAATAATAAATCCCTTCTTATTGTAATCTGCTGTGGTTAAGAGCCCGTAATCCTGTATATCCTGCCGCGTGCGATCCTGCATATCCTGTAAATTGTTTATCCTTGATGACGCTTGTTGCGATCCTGCATATCCGTTCCTCCTTTTTTATCCTTGATTATGATCCAGAGAGAATCGCGTATTGCAATTAGTGAATCGCACGCTTGTACTTGACAATCTTCTCTTTGAGAAAAGCAAAAGGGGCAATGCGCTTTTCGACAAATTGGAACCAGGATAATTCCACTCGTTCTCGTTCCACATTTAATTCGAGGAGGGCAAAAGTTACATGGGCTTGTTGTTGCAAGGTAATCGAATCAGCTAAAAGCTTGATGGCCATTCCCCGAGATTGATGCTCTGGAAAAATATAGAGAGAGGAATAGCGTATGGTATCAGGCTTGATCCTATGGGTCAGCATCCATCCGACGACTTTGCCTTCAAAACGCAATCCGAGACTATTCAGAGGGTCAACCGGATCTTCATATTCGTTAAAAGGCAAAACAGTTTCTGGAAAAGCTATATTCTCCTGCAGGTTTTTCAGTTCTTCTCTCTCTTCAGAGGTCAGTTCCTTCCAAGGAAATGGGTCATAACCAGCCAGGTAGGGTTTTCTCTTGGCCCTTTTAAGCCATGAAGGTTTAAAGTCATCCCCGACAAAAT
Organism: uncultured Parachlamydiaceae bacterium; assembly: GCA_963801335.1. Classification (GTDB taxonomy): domain Bacteria; phylum Chlamydiota; class Chlamydiia; order Chlamydiales; family Parachlamydiaceae; genus CAWDEQ01. The sequence goes on from CAWDEQ010000001.1 coordinate 1,360,045, forward strand.
GGTAGCGGAGCATAAACAGGTCGGGACCCTCCCATCCCTGGGTTTTTAATACCTTTTCAAAAGCAGGAGCAATAGGATAGGCGGCGTTGAAAGTGAATCCGATGAGCTTGCAATGAAGCTTCCCCAGTTCTCGGGTCAATTCTTCTGTAATCTCTTGAAAATGATGGGCTTGCATATGCGCTGGGTCGATGAAAAAGGTATGCCACTCCCCTACCGCGAATTGAAATTTATTCCATAAATTCAATAAGGTCTTGGCTTCCGCTAAGGCTAGCCCGACGGGTTTGCCCCCAAAGGTGATGCCATAGGCGATAGTCTGACTGCCAGGCGGCTGCAAAAGATGCCGATAGCGCCGTTCCGTCATCTGCTCATAAACGGCAAGCAATTCCGGGTCAAGTCGCGTTAAATCTAGCCTTTCGATCTTGTACATGCTGTTCCCAGAGAATACAGAATACAGAATTCAGAAGACAGAATGAGGCCTGCAGAACCCAGGGCCGAAGGCCCGGCAGTTGTATAGCCCAGGCCGCAAGGCCTGGGTTAGGATGGTCATGTGAGATGAGGACCGAAGGTCCGGCACAGATATGAGACACATTTGTGTCGGACCTTCGGTCCTCATCTTTTTGTGCCATCAAAACCCAGGCCTTGCGGCCTGGGCTATACAACTGCCGGGCCTTCGGCCCTGGGTCTCGTAAGCCTCATTCTGTTTTCTGTATTCTGAATTCTGTCTTCTGTATTCTGTATTCTATTCTCAGGCAATTTTTTGTCTATCGCGTTTGATGATAGGGGGTTTGCCTTCGGTTACGGTTTCCCTTTCGATGAGCACTTCGCTGACGGTATCATCAGAGGGGATTTCGAAGAGGAGTTCGCGCATCAGCTTTTCGAGAATCATGCGCAAGGCGCGGGCACCAGTTCCCGCCTCTTTGGCTTTGAGGGCGATAGCATGGAGGGACTCTTCCGTAAAGTGAAGCTTGACGCCTTCCAGATCGAACATGGCCTGGAATTGCTTGATGATGGCATTTTTAGGTTCTGTGAGGATGATGATCAAATCTTCGAGGGTCAGCTCATTGCAATTCGCAATGCTATGGAAGCGGCCGATGAATTCGGGAATCATGCCGAATTGGATAAAGTCTTCAGGCTCTGCTTTAGACAACAGAAAGCTCTTTTGGTTGGGGTCGACCACCTCTTTTTCTAAAGAGCTGAATCCAATGACATTTTTTCCTAGCCTTTTAGCCACGATTTTGTCGAGATTGACGAAAGCTCCCCCCACAATGAACAAGATATTTTCTGTATTGACTTTGATGTATTCCTGATTGGGATGCTTACGCCCTCCCTTCGGCGGAACGTTTGCAATCGTCCCTTCCACAATCTTTAGGAGGGCTTGTTGGACCCCCTCTCCAGAGACGTCGCGCGTAATCGAGACGTTCGCTGTCGTGCGATTAATCTTGTCAATTTCATCGATATAGATAATGCCCAATTCCGCCTTAGCCACATCGTAATCAGCAGCCTGCAGCAGCCGTAGGATGATGTTTTCGACATCTTCGCCGACATAGCCAGCCTCGGTCAAGGTCGTCGCATCAGCAATGGTAAAGGGCACATCCAGGATGTTGGCCAGCGTTTTTGCTATCAGCGTCTTGCCCGACCCTGTGGGCCCATACAGCAAAACATTGGATTTGCTGAATTCAATCTTGTCATTGGATTTCTTACTTTGCGAAAGGATGCGATTATAGTGATTATAAACAGCAACGGAAATCGTCTTTTTGGCATTATCCTGGCCGATGATGTATTCATCCAATTTAGCCTTGATTTCTTTGGGTTTTAGTACCTTAAGCTCTCCCATACTGGGCTTCTTTTTGTCCAGAATGCCGGAACAAAGCCGAACGCACTTATCGCAGATGTAAACGTTGGGTCCTGAAATGAGTTTCTCCACAGCCTCTTCGTTGCGGCCGCAAAAAGAACATAGGATGGCTTCTTTAGACGATGTTGTTGTTGTCATCAGGGGTTATTTCTTTTTAGGGTGAAAGACATGGTCGATCAGGCCATATTCCTTTGCTTCCTCGGCACTCATATAAAAGTCGCGCTCCGAGTCAGCCGCTATTTTTTCTATGTTTTGTCCCGTGCACTCGGCAAGGATCTCTGTCAAGCGTCGCTTCAGATAGAGGATCTCCTTAGCTTGCAGCGCCACATCGGCTGACGTACCTCCAACCCCGCCCGAAGGCTGGTGAATCATGATTCGGCTATTGGGGAGGGCATTGCGCTTCCCCTTTGTGCCAGCAGTCAACAGGAGCGCCCCCATCGAGGATGCTTGGCCGATGCACCAGGTATTGACATCGCATCCCATCCACTGCAGCGTATCATAGATCGCCAACCCAGCGCTGATGTATCCCCCCATCGAATTGATATAGATGTGGACATCTTTTTTTGGGTCTTCCATCTTCAGAAACTGCAGCTGGGCAACGACGACGTTGGCCACATGGTCGGTGATATCTGTCCCGATAAAGACAATGCGGTCTTTCAACAAGCGGGAGAAGATATCCATCGACCTTTCTCCACGGCCCGTATCTTCAATCACATAGGGAGTAAGGGAATACTTGGGGCGCTGCTCTTCTGACATAGGTGATCCTTAGAGGTTTAAAACCAACATACCATATTTATAAACGCTTCCACCATAGAGCGTCAAGTAAAATCACACGAAAGCCTCTGGCATGAAGATGCTCCGGTCAACCTTTAAAATAGCAGCAAAGCTCTCTGCCATTTCTTTTGTGATTTCGACACAGCCCCCCTCTATCCGATAAACTTGACCATAACTTAAAGATTTGACTTTGGGATTTTTCCGATTGTTCCAATTATATGCTAAGACAAATTTTCGTACGCCAATTCCTTTAATGCCGCGAATCTCCTTAAGTAATTTCGCACGGAATTTCGTTTGTTCAATATTCAAATTGTGAATGTACTGTTCAAATTGAATAAAAAAAGCTTTAATTTTCTCTTTGGAACTTTCTGAATTGACGAGATTTAGCGCGGGGGTAGCATTCTTTTGGCAAGTAGCAGCTAATTGTCCCAGCGTCTGACCCGAACAGTTATAAAACCTTTGGAAAATGATTCTGACTTTTTCTGAAGAAGCTAAGGCTCCTTTCATCATCGCCACATCAAACGCCTGTTTGAAAAGCTTTGGTTTTTTTGCAGTCCCTAAAATGCCTTTGGCCAACTGTTCGATTTTTTCAGCCAGGGTCGTTTGATAGTAGTCTTTCGTCTTCAATAACTGATAATGGCGAGGAAAGACGAGTGGCATCACGTTAAGTGTGTCTTGAATTGCAGGGTTATGGGTATTGATTCCTAGCAGATCAGCGATATACAGCTGGACATTTGCTGCAAAGGCTTGCTGAATGGCGCCAATATCCGCTCTCCAGGATTTGAAGATGAAATTCTTTTCAGGTTTGGCAACATGGTTTTGCTGAGACAAAACCTTGATCCTTTTGCCTAAATCAGTCAAAAAGCGACGCAACCCCTCAATGGGATCGATCTCTTTCCGGGCAGCGAGGTTGAGAAGGGCAATCGCTTTTTCCCGAAGCTTCTTATCTTCTTCCCTTTGAGGAGTTTTCCTCAATTCGGTCGTTTCTTCGGTCGCATTGCCGTCAATATCGATGTCTGCTCGATTGATCACCTCTTCCAGTCCTGAACAGGCATTGTTCAAGCGATAGGTATCAGAATTCTTCACATGTACTTTTGGAGACGGCCTATTTTGAGCTAACTTATGAAGTTTCCACGCTTCCCACTCACCCCGCGGATAGACATAAACGCAGGGCAAGGTCCCATGATGGGCAGAAGCATGCTTTACTTCGCGCTCCGCTTCCACTTCAATTTCGATATCTTCATCGATTTCAATATGCAGGGGAGATGTGCTTTTCATCTGATCTTCGACTTTCCCGATGGTATAGTAATAGGGCGTATCATAGCAATCGATGAGCTGCATGAAAAAAGCGCTGATTCTTTCATGTAGATGGTTCCTGAGTGCTGTTCGGCTCAATTTTATTCGTTCTGCCGGATCGGTATAAGTCTTAGCTTCCTCCTCTGTTTTAGCCTGAATGCCAAAAGTAGACGGCTCTTCTCCATTTTCTTCTTCGAGATCGCGTTGAGCGTGGATTTCTGCTTGGTAAACGGGATTTTCCACAGAAGGAGACTCATTCTTTCCAGGGTCAAAAAGGTCTCTGTTTGTTTTGGCTTTAGGTTGCGGGGTCATCCCTGGAACCAACTCGCGGTTGGGGTGGGGACGCATATTCATGTTGACATGGGATCCAACTGGTTGCATGGTTCACTCCTTGTTAAAAGAGTCATTGTAATCCGGAGAAAAATATCTGCAAGGATAATTTAGGACAAAAGGACAAGGACCAAAAGAGACAATTGCAAAAGTCATTTGGGTGTCTAGAATTGAATCCTCGGTCGCAAAAGTGAATTTTTTTTCCCGAGATGCTATTTTGGAGAGGTTAAAATTGGCCCTCAGAATGAGGTCTGCAAAACCCAGGGCCGAAGGCCCGGCAGTTGTATAGCCCAGGCCGTAAGGCCTGGGTATGAGGACGTTAGAAAATGAGGACCGAAGGTCCGGCACTAATACGTGACACATTGTGCCGGACCTTCGGTCCTCCTCTCACATGACCATCTTAACCCAGGCCTTGCGGCCTGGGCTATACAACTGCCGGGCCTTCGGCCCTGGGTTTCGCAAACCTCAAGAAATTGAAAAAATTTAATGTCACTTATGCAACTGTCTCAAAAGGACCAATAGGACTTAAACGACAAAAGGACAGGGACAAAAGGACAGGGACCAAAAGGACCAAAACGACTTAAAGGACAAAAGGACAATGAGTTATGTCCTTTCGTCCTTTAAGTCGTTTTGGTCCTTTTGATCCCTATCCTTTTGTCCCTGTCCTTTTGTCCTTTCTTGAGCGTTATTTTCTGGGATCCACAAATCTTAGCTTCCTTACTAAGACAGAGAAAAAAATCTACTAGGATAGTTTTCCGTCATAAATGCCGGAAAATGCATGACAAAAAACGGCAATTTTGACGAAAATGATGGGTATGAGACGTTTACTTCTTACAAAACTTCTTGCTTGGAAAGAAAAAGCAGACCGCAAGCCTTTGCTTTTACAAGGAACGCGGCAAGTGGGTAAAACGACATTACTCCATCATTTTGGCAAACACTTTGCTGCCACCCATTCTCTGAACTTTGAGAAAGACCTTAATTTGGAAAAAATTTTTGAGAAGAATCTGGATCCAAAATATCTGCTCAGAGAATTGGAATTCTATTTTCATCGACAAATCGATCCAGATAAAGATCTCCTCATCTTAGATGAAATACAGGCCTGTCCGCGAGCCCTTACAAGTCTAAAATATTTTGCCGAAGAGATGCCTCAATTGGCAGTAGCTGCGGCTGGTTCCTTACTGGGAATTTATTTGGCCCCTGTTTCTTTTCCCGTAGGAAAAGTGGACATCATCACTTTGTATCCCATGAGCTTTGAAGAATTTCTTATCGCACTGGATGATCAACTTTCTTTAAATCTACTTAATCATTTAAAACTTACGGATATTCTTCCGGAGATGGCCCATCAACACCTCTTTGAAATGCTGATTCATTATTTTATCGTTGGGGGGCTCCCTGAAGCAGTCAAAACGTATCTCAACAACCGACAGCACCTTGTGAGTGCCTTTGACAAAGTGCGTGAAAAGCAACAGACATTGATAGAGACTTATTTAGCAGATATCGCCAAGCATTCAGGCAAAGTCAATGCGATGCATATCGCTCGCATTTGGCAGTCGGTGCCCACACAACTTGCACGCACTCAAGATGGCAGCGGGACGAAATTTAAATTTACGGGAGTCATACCTGGCATCGATCGCTATAACCGTTTAGCCTCTGCCATTGACTGGCTTGAAGCTGCACGCCTCGTCATCAAAGTGCCCATTGTGAATTCAGGCAATCTTCCATTTTCAGCCTTTGCATCGGAAAATGCCTTTAAGCTTTATCTTTTTGATGTAGGCTTATTAGGGGCGATGGGGAATCTAAGCCCTCAAACAATACTCCAATATGATTATGGAACTTATAAGGGTTACTTTGCTGAGAATTATGTGGCTCAGGCTTTTCTTACAAAAGGCATTCAAAAGCTCTATAGTTGGCAGGAAAAATTAGCCGAAGTGGAGTTTTTATATGAAAGGGATGGAAAGCCTATACCCATTGAAGTAAAGTCGGGGTGGGTGACCCATGCAAAAAGCGCCAAAATTTTCGCCGATAAATATCATTCTCCTTATCGCGTGATATTCAGTGCCCACAACCTGGAATACTCTTCCCACGTGCATCGCTACCCCCTTTATCTGGCCGGTTGGTTCCCACTAGATGCTTAAGTACTAAACCATCTTCGCTTAAGGTGTCCCAAAGTTCAATTTATCCTTCAAAGATCTTCACGATAAGCAGGAATTGAAATGGACGACATCCAGTCATTTGTTTTTATAGTGGTTGAATGAGCAATTCCTGATTGTTGATAGGAAGCTTCCATCATCTGAGCCTCCTTTATCAACATTCTGATCTGCTCTTCATAAGGTTGCTTTGCTTTTAAAAGATCAAAAAGTGACAGTCCTATAGCATTCTTCATATATAACAAAGAATCGGCACGTTGAATACCCGCTTCAGTGAACATATCGGCAATTTTGCTCAAAGTGTTGATGTTTTCGAGTTTATCAACTTCGGGGTAGGAATTTTGTGATAACCATTTAAAGATCCCTTGCCGCGATACATCTAATAAAATTGCCAAATCAGAAATTGAAGGATTTAACACAGTTCGAATATTTTGCAGGTGATCTTTTGGCATTGTGAGGTTTGTATTAAGGTTGCGGTGCAAGCTTAGCCGCAGTTTACACTTTAGTTGATATGATTGCAATATTGTTCAGCAGAGGCCCTTCCCCACTGTACGGGACTTAGGGATCGTATACGATCCCTTAGATAAGCATTTTATAGCATGCTATAATGCATTCGTGGTAACATGTATAAAGCATTCGATTTATGTTACCATGCATTGGGTCATTAGAAGTTCGATTCATTCGGTAGGACCACGCCGTATACTTATAGAAGGCAAGGAAAGCCAAAGCACCCAAACGCAACTTGAGGCTTGTCCAAATGACCTCGAAGGTGCGTTTTGCCAGCCCTGTTGCGGAACATTGAATAAAATTGATTTATGAAAATCTCTATAAGTTCCATATTAAGTTATTGTAGATTAGCATTACTAGGATTAGTGACTCCAAATTTAAGAGCTGTCATTGTTGATTACAAGGAAGACAAGAACCTTATTGGTTTACATTTATATTATCACAATCCACCTACAGAAAAAGATATTGAACTTTCAGAATTGATAGATGTTGAATTTTTTGCAAGTTTACCAATTCTTGTTGAAGAAGAAATTAAATTGATTACCCTCCCTTATCCAAATCCAATTCCTCAAGGTTGGCTTGTTTCTAAACGTTATGAGGACTAGTTGGCTTTATTAGCAACGCTAGGATGTATACCCTAATTTAAGGGCTTTGGTTTTTTAGGGCCGCCCTTGCAGCATGGAAGCCGCACATGCCATGGACGCCGCCGCCGGGAGGGGTAGAGGAAGAGCAGATGTAGAGGCCTTTGATTGGGGTGGAGTAGGGGGCAAAACAGGATACCGGTCGGGAGAAAAGCTGCCAGATGTCCTGCACGCCGCCATTGATATCTCCTCCGATATAATTGGGGTTATAACCCTCCATTTCAGCTGCAGAGTATGTATGCCGCGCTAAAATGCAATCGCGGAAGCCAGGCGCAAAGCGTTCAATCTGTGCCTCCATGCGCTGGGTCATGTCAAAGGTCGATCCATTCGGAACGTGGCAATAGGCCCAGGCCGTATGCTGTCCTATTGGTGCCCGGCTTGGATCGAATAGGCTCGGCTGCGCCAGGATGATATAGCTTCGTTCCGGGCACTTCCCTTCCCAAACTTCCCTTTCCGATCGGGCGATTTCTTCTAGGGTGCCTCCGATGTGAACGGTGGCTGCCCGCAAGCATTCCCTAGACTTCCAGGGTATGGGATGGCTCAAGGCCCAATCGACCTTAAAAACTCCAGGGCCATAGCGATACCGCTCCAATTGGCTTCGATAATGGGCAGGAAAGCGCTCCCCGACGATGCTGAGCAATTGCTTTGGGGTGACATCGAAAAGGAGCAGCCGAGCTGGAGGCAGCTGGTCGAGATTCTGGACATTGACATCGGTGACGATTTTGCCTCCGAGAGAGCGAAAAACGGAGGCTAAGGCATTGGCTATGTTTTGGGATCCGCCGCGCGGCAGGGGCCATCCGACGGCGTGGCCGAGCAGGCCAAGGATAAGCCCGAAGGCAGCTGTTAGGATGTTATCCAATGGCATGATGGAATGGGCAGCCAACCCCGCAAACAAACTGCGTGCCCTTTCGCCTTCAAAGGTGCGCTTGGCCAGTCCTGTCGCTGACTGCACAGCCAATGCCGCAAAGCGCGCCATGGCAATAGGGTGAGAGGGAATTTTCAAGGGGCCGAGCAGGTCATCCTGCAGTTTACTCCAGTTATTGAGGAGGGGAGCCATCAATTTTGTATAGGCTTTGGCATCTCCCTGTAGCCAATGGGCGGTTTGCTCAACGGAACGTTCAAGCATAATGGCTGTGCCGTCATCCAAGGGATGCGCTAACGGGGCTGCGGGTTGAATCCATTCGAGGCCATGTTCAGAAAGGGGCAGAGTCTGGAAAAAGGGAGAGCCGATACCTAAGGGATAGATGGCTGAGCAAATGTCATGAGTAAAGCCGGGCAGGGTGAGCTCGGCTGAGCGCATTCCGCCTCCCACACTGCTTCTCGATTCGAATACCCCCACGCCCAGGCCTGCCTGCGCGAGAGCAATCGCAGCCGAAAGTCCATTGGGGCCTGATCCTACGACAATCGCATCATAATTTCTCGTCATATTAATTTATTCGATATGGGCATGGTCGAGAAGATAGTCGCTCGCCTTGCGCGTCAAAATATAGGAGGTCAAGCGTTGGCGGATCTCTTCGGGTTCCATTTTGGTATTGATGATCGACTCTTCTTGGCCCATATAGGTTTGGCGCATGAGTTCCCTCATGAGCTCATCTTGGGCAACCTGGAAATTCTGTTCTCTTGCAATCTTTTGTTCAATCAAGGAGAAGCGGTAAGAGTCCTCCAAATCTTTTTTGACTGCATTTTCAAGCTCTTGCCGATGAGATTCGATCTCTTCTTCTTTAGCGTCGCTTTGTTGCAATTGCTTGAGACGCTCTGCGACTTGGTATTCGATTAATTCTTTGTTTCCTTCTATTAAAGAAGCTGGCAAGTCAAAAGGATATTTATCCAATAACTTTTGTCGCAGTTGACGGCGGAGATAGGATCTAGCCGCTTCTCTGCTCTGCCTTTCAAGATCCTCTTTTACTCTTGGGCGCAGATCTCCGATCTCTTTCAAGCCCACTTTTTTGGCAAGCAGATCATCGAGTTCGGGAAGTTTTGTTTCGAATATAGTTTTGATGGTGATTTTGCATTTTGTCGGCTTGAAGTCGGGATTATGATGATGATGGTGGTGTTCATGCCCTTCAGTACCGCAGCTTGCGCAGGTCTCCGGCTCTTCTTCGCTTACCCCTTCGACAGAGTTCTGGACTTGTTGCCCAATCAGAACGTTGCGCATCCAAGTTCCCATTTTTCCTTCTTTGACTTCAAAACGGGTGTCCTTGCAAAGCTCTCCGCCCCCTTCTTCTAGCGAATCGATGTCCAAATTGACAAAATCGCCTTCTTGTACGGGTCTATCCGAGACCTCCTTCCATTCCGCATGATAGAGGCGCACTTCTTGTATTGCGTCATCCACATCTTTGTCGGTGATGGCCTTTTGTGGAGTAGACTTCAAAGAGATCTCTTGGGGATCAATATGGGGAACAACGGGATTGGCTTCAAATTGAATCGCAAATTCAGACCCTTTTTCATTCGATATCGAGGGGGCTTTCAGCAGCTTGACAGATTCCTTATTGAAAGGAAAGATCTTAGTGAGCTGCAAAGCCTCTTGAAGACCGGTGTTGATGAGGATTTCTTTTTGTTCATCATGAACATATTTGGAGTATTTCTCTAAAATGAATTTTTCCGGAGCCTTCCCCTTGCGGAATCCCGGCAAAACCACCTCTTTGTTGACATTCTTGAGCGCTTTTTGATAGGCCGCCTTTGTCGCCAATGGCGAAACGTGAATGGTAAATTTAACGACTGCACCCGGTTCGCGGGCGATATGGACGGTCAGATTGTCATTTTTAAATTCTGTTTGTTCTCCATCAGACAAGGGAAACCTCTTTAATGTTAAAAAAAAAATAGCGGGAGAAGAGGTTTGAACTCTCGACCCTCACGTTGGCAACGTGATGCTCTACCACTGAGCTACTCCCGCAATACTTCAAAGCGGGTGATGAGGTTCGAACTCACGACATTCACCTTGGGAAGGTGACGCTCTACCAACTGAGCTACACCCGCAATCGGCAGAAAAAGAAAGTATAGTGGCCTTATAGATTTCTAGCAAGTCTGATTTCTTTTTTGTTGCTTTGGGAAATGGAAATCAGTAAAAGATATGCAGCTCGGGAAGAGACAACCGATAACGAACATTTAGGGATTGATCAATGCTTAATTTTCGCAAGCTCAAACAGGATTATTCTCCAACGATACTTAAAGAAGGAAAGGCTTTATACGATAATGGCAAGGTGGCATCGGCTAAGATCGTCAACCTGAATGGAAATACAGTGCGACTCCAATGCAAGGTTCTGGGAAGTTATGATAAGGCCTATCGGTGCGAGATTGAAATTGACCGGAGGGAGTCAACGACTCTGGATTCAGACTGCGATTGTCCTTCCAAATATGACTGCAATCATCTTTCCGCAGTCCTTTTCTTCTTGGAAGCCCACCTAGATGAAATCCTTGTCAATTATTCCAAAGAGGCCAATCTGGAAGAAACTGATGAAATAGATGAGAATGAAAAGGCCACTTTGCGCGAAACTTTCAAAGAGGCCGAGACCAAAGAATCGGTTCGGCGCAACAAAAAATTCCAAAAAGAGCTGCTTCAAGAATATATCGGAGCTTCAGATGTTTTAGGAAAATCGCCTTTCTTTTTGCCCGAAGAAGAACTCGTTCAAGACAAGGCGGAACTTGCCGTCATTTTCTCCTCTCAGAATCAGCAGAACCATCCGATAGAGGTACAGTTTGCCTTGCGGCTGCCTTACCGGTCGAAGCCTTTGAACATTCCGAACATTAAAGAATTCCTGGATGCTGTCCGCTATCACGAGTCGATATATATCGGAAGCAAGAGGTATTATTTTAGCTTGAATTCTTTTGATAGCGAGAGCGCCCAGATTCTCAAGATGATCATGGACTATGCGCGCGTTCCCGAAACAAAAGAAGAGCGCAATTTGCGCATTGCACTAATTGATGCGGAGGCCTTTGGGGCTATCCTTGCCCATGGGTTTGGTTTGACCCTGGCGCGGCCTATTACAATTCCAAAGCTGGGAGCTGACCAGGAGCCCGAATTGCAAACGATGCCTTGTCTGTATTGCGGCAGCTTAGAAGAGCCTTTGATGATTTCAAATACTCCGGCGCAATTCCGGATCGAATTGGAATATTTGGAGGCTCCAGCCCCGAAGATGTTGCTGAAGCCGACTTTGGTTTTAAATTCTGGGGAAGCCACAAAGATCCAGGATGTGCGGCTTTTCGAATGTGCTATCCCAGGAATGATCCACGCCAACACCTATTATCACTTCAAGGGAAGCATTAAGCGCAAGCATTTGCGCAATTTGAATGTATTGCGGGACATCACCATCCCGGAGCCCCTCTTCGGCACTTTCGTTGAGAACTCCCTCAATGAGATGATGAAATATGCCGACGTGGCGAATCGGGAGATCATCGAGAGCTTTGTGACCCTTCCTTATGCTGGCCAGCTTGGGGCCGAATGCAACATCAATTATCTGAATGGGGAACTCGATGCAGAGCTCCATTTCCTTTATGGTTCGATCAAAGTGCCAGCTTCCGCGACAAAGCTGAGTCCCAATGATATCTATCCTTTTGTGACTAAGCAGGGGATTTTAGCCCGCAACCTGACGGAAGAACAGAAAATCATCGATGACCTATTCCAAGGCTTTGTCTTTGATCCTTCGCAGGGAGTTTACGTTGCGAAGAACGATAAGAAAATCGTCGAATTCATGACGGAAGTCATCCCAAACAATCAAGATAGGGTCAAATTTAACTGTCCAGAGAACCTCCAAGACCAATTCATCTATGATGAGACGAAATTTAAGCTAGCCTTAAGGGAAACGGACCGCATCGACGTCTATGAAGCGGATTTGAAGGTCGATGGCCACCTCAAGGGAGTGACCTTAGATCTCCTATGGGAGTGCGTGAGCTCCAAAAAAGCCTTTATCGAATTGGCCTCCAAAAAGAATATCAAACGGAAAGGGAGCCCCAGACACAAGTTCTAAGTCCCATAAGATTCTCGTTTTAGATCTGGATACGCTTAGCCCCTGTGGTGCAGATTTTTGATGAAATGGGCATCAACAATCTCGACGACCACAAAGAGCTCTGTCCCTTATGGAGCATTGCCAGCATCGATGCTGAGAACTTCAAAGGGCTTGCCCATCCAATTTTCGATGAGCGATAAGCTGAAACTCATTCAAGAGCAAATGCTGGGCATACGCCCCCATAAATCCAAGGGAATTCCCAAAGAGGTCAATGCCGTGTTGAGATCCTATCAGGCTGAAGGGGTCGAATGGCTGGAACGGCTCCGTTATATGCATTTGAATGGCATCTTGGCGGATGATATGGGCCTTGGTAAAACCTTGCAAGCCATTATCACGGTTACTCAACATAAGAATGACCATCCCGCTGATATCTGCATCGTGGTTTGTCCGACCTCCCTGGTTTATAACTGGAAAGAGGAGTTCAACAAATTTAACCCTAATTTGACTGTTTTGCCTGTCGACGGAACTCCCTCCCAGCGAAAGAAGCTCCTGCATCACATCCATGACTATGATATCATCATTACCTCTTATAGCTTATTGCAAAAGGATATCGAATTCTATAAGACGATTCCCTTTGCCTATTGCATCCTGGATGAGGCGCAGCACATCAAAAACCGCGGCACGCGGAATGCCAAATCGGTGAAAATGATGCAAGCCTCCCATAAGCTGATCTTAACGGGTACGCCGATAGAAAACTCTTTGGATGAACTCTGGAGCCTCTTCGACTTCCTCATGCCGGGTTTGCTGAGCTCCTACGACCGCTTCTTAGAAAAATATATCCGCAACCCGCAGCAAAATGGCACCAAAAACCTGGAAACATTGCGGAAGAAAGTCTCCCCCTTTATTTTGCGCCGCATGAAAAAGGATGTCTTGACGGATCTTCCTTCTGTCTCGGATATCGTCTACCATTGCCACCTTTCGGAAACACAAAAGGAACTCTACCAATCCTATGCCGAGTCAGCCCGGGAAGAGTTGTCTAAGCTTGTGAAGAAAGAAGGGTTTGATCGGGTTCAAATCCATGTTTTGGCAACGCTGACGCGCCTGAAGCAGATCTGCTGCCATCCGGCCATCTTCGCTAAAGAAAGCCCTGAAAGCGGAGACTCTGCCAAATATGACATGCTGTTGGAGCTCCTGCAGAATCTGATGGAAGCCAAACATAAGACGGTCATCTTCAGCCAATATACACGGATGCTCAATATCATGCGGAATGACTTGCAGAAAATGGGAATTCCCTTCGAGTATTTGGATGGCTCCAGCAAAAATAGATTGGGCATTGTGAAAAAATTTAATGAGGATGAAAAGATTCCGATCTTCCTCGTCTCCCTAAAAGCAGGCGGCTCAGGCTTAAACTTAGTAGGAGCCGATACGGTCATCCATTATGATATGTGGTGGAACCCAGCGGTAGAGAATCAGGCAACAGATCGGGTCCATCGAATTGGACAAAAAAATTCTGTCTCTTCCTATAAATTGATCACATTGAATACTATAGAGGAGAAAATCGTCGAATTGCAAAACAGAAAGAGAGGGTTGGTGAAGAAAGTGGTAAGTTCCGATGAGGAGGCCATAGCTAAATTGACCTGGGAAGAGGTACTGGAGCTTTTGCAGACATAACAAGGTATACGGGTATAGGCTCATGACACAAAAAAATCAAATTGGACTGAAAGCAAGTTTGCAAAATATGTCCAGAAAAGCTTTCGGTCAGCTCAATCGCTTCCGAGGGGTATTCTCCAACGATATCGGCATCGACTTAGGCACCGCCAACACCCTGGTGTTCGTGCGCGGAAAGGGGATTGTCCTCGCGGAACCTTCCGTCGTTGCCGTCGATTCCCAAACGAATGAAGTGCTAGCTGTCGGCCATAAAGCCAAAGCGATGCTTGGTAAAACGCCCCGCAAAATCCATGCCGTCCGCCCCATGAAGGATGGGGTGATAGCAGACTTCGAAATAGCTGAGGGCATGCTGAAAGCCCTGATCAAGCGGGTTACTCCCTCTAGAAGCCTCTTCAGGCCCAAAATCCTCATCGCTGTCCCTTCGGGCATCACAGGAGTAGAAAAGCGTGCTGTGGAAGACTCAGCCCTCCACGCTGGCGCGCAAGAGGTCATCCTGATCGAAGAACCCATGGCCGCAGCGATCGGCGTCGACCTCCCTGTCCATGAAGCCTCAGCCAATATGATCATCGATATCGGAGGCGGAACGACGGAAATCGCCATCATTTCCCTCGGCGGCATCGTCGAATCGCGTTCGCTCCGCATCGCCGGAGACGAATTTGACGACTGCATCATCAACTACATGCGCAGAACGTATAACTTGATGATCGGCCCGAGAACGGCCGAAGAAATTAAGATGACGATTGGTTCTGCCTATGCTCTGGGCGGCAATGAACTGGAAATGGAGGTCCGCGGCCGCGACCAGGTGGCAGGCTTGCCAGTGACGAAACGCATCAACTCGGTAGAAATACGCGAATGCCTGGCAGAGCCTATCCAGCAGATCATCGAAAGCGTCAAGTTGACGTTGGAAAAATGTCCTCCTGAATTGGCTGCAGACCTTGTGGAACGAGGTATGGTCCTGGCTGGCGGCGGTGCCTTGATAAAGGGGCTGGACAAAGCGCTGATCAAAGAAACTGGTTTGCCGGTCATTGTGGCTCCAAATCCCTTGTTAGCCGTCTGCTTGGGGACCGGCAAGGCCCTGGAATACCTGGATAAGTTCAAGAAGAGAAAATCGATGTAGATGCATTGCATGATCTATTGCATGATCTATTGCATGATCTATTGCAGGATCATCAGCTGTGTCAAGATGATGTGTGATTGTGATGATTCAGGATGATTAGGAGTTACAGGATATGCAGGATCGCAAGCGGCAGGATATGTAGGATGCCCAGGATAATGGGGATGATTAAGATGATCAGGATTGATTAAGATGATCAGGATGATTAGGAGTTACAGGATATGCAGGATCGCAAGCGGCAGGATATGTAGGATGCCCAGGATAATGGGGATGATTAAGATGATCAGGATGATGGAGATGATGATTATAGGATATGCAAGATAAACTATTGTATTCTGATCTGACGGAAACAATTTTAGGATGCTGCTTCGATGTAATGAACGAACTTGGTTCAGGTTATCTAGAAGCAGTTTATAGAAATGCTCTCGTCGTAGCACTAAAAGAGAAGGGGCTTGAGGTAGAAGTAGAAAAGAGGTTTCAGATAATATTTAGAGGTCAGAAAATAGGTTTATATATTGCAGATCTGATTGTGGAAGGTAAGGTACTTGTAGAGCTAAAATCTTGTGAATCGCTGGTGGGTGAGCATCAGGCACAATTAATCAATTATCTGAAGGTATCGGGGATGTTAGTTGGTTTGTTGGTGAATTTTGGAAAGAGAAAAGTGAAATTTAAAAGACAACACCATCCTGATCATCCTGCATATCCTATTACTCCTAATCATCTTAATTATCCTGATCATCTTAATCATCCCCATCATCCTGGTCATCCTGCATATCCTGCCGCTTGCGATCCTGCATATCCTGTAACTCCTAATCATCCTAATCATCTTGATCATCTTGATCATCTTGAGCCGACTGTTACGCACACGTATCCTAGGGGGGAAGCGCAATGAATCAAAAGCTTGCACAGTGGATTCAAGAAGCCAAGGAATTGTGCGAGCCTGATCACATCCACATTTGCGATGGCACCCGAGAAGAATACGACCAATTAAGCCGGCAGATGGCTGCTTCCGGCACCTTCATTAAACTGAACGAATCAAAGCGTCCGAATAGTTTTTTATGCCGGTCCGATCCCCGCGATGTCGCGCGCGTCGAAGATTGCACCTTCATCTGCTCAAAAAAAAAGGAAGATGCGGGCCCCACAAATAACTGGAAAGATCCTAAAGAGATGAAAGAGATTTTAAGGAAGCTCTTTAAAGGGTCTATGAAGGGTCGGACGCTCTATGTCATTCCCTATAGCATGGGACCGATCGGTTCCGCTATCGCCCATATCGGAGTGGAAATCACTGACTCCCCCTATGTGGTCTGCAGCATGCGCATCATGACCCGCATGGGAAAAGAGGTGCTAGAGGCCCTTGGAGATGGCGATTTCGTGCCGGGATTGCATTCGGTAGGCAAGCCTTTACAGGCTGGCGAGAAAGATGTTCCCTGGCCCTGCAATCCCAAAGAAAAATATATCGTCCACTTTCCTGAAGAGCGTTCCATATGGTCCTTTGGAAGCGGCTACGGAGGTAATGCCCTCCTAGGAAAAAAATGCTTTGCTTTGCGCATCGCATCAGTGATGGCGCGCGATGAGGGATGGCTGGCAGAACACATGCTCATCCTGGGCATCACCAATCCCAAGGGCGAAAAAAAATATATCGCAGCTGCCTTTCCAAGTGCCTGCGGCAAGACAAACCTGGCTATGATGACGCCGACGATTCCGGGCTGGAAAATCGAAACAGTTGGGGATGACATTGCCTGGATGAAGTTTGGCCAAGATGGCCGCCTCTATGCGATTAATCCCGAATATGGATTCTTTGGGGTAGCCCCTGGCACTTCGATGCAGTCCAATCCTAACGCCATGCTCACTGCCAATAAGAATTCCATCTTCACTAATGTCGCCTTGACTGATGAGGGAGATGTCTGGTGGGAGGGCATGACCCCTACTCCGCCTAAGCATCTCATCAGTTGGCTGGGCAAAGAGTGGACCCCAGAAAGCGGTGAAAAAGCCGCCCATTCCAATGCCCGCTTTACCACTCCGGCTTCGCAATGCCCTGTCATAGACAAGTCTTGGGAAGACCCAAAAGGGGTTCCCATTTCGGCCATCTTGTTCGGAGGGCGCCGCTCTTCCGTTGTCCCCCTAGTCTACGAAGCCTTTAATTGGCAGCATGGCACCTTTTTGGGAGTCAGCGTCTCATCGGAGACAACGGCGGCAGCTGAAGGAGAGGTTGGCAAACTACGGCATGATCCTTTTGCGATGCTTCCCTTCTGCGGATATAATATGGCCGATTATTTTGCCCATTGGCTATCGATGGGGAAGAAATCAGATCCCTCCAAGCTTCCGCGCATCTACTACGTCAACTGGTTTAGGAAAAAAGAAGGCCATTACCTGTGGCCTGGTTTTGGCGAAAACAGCCGCGTATTGCAATGGATCTTCGAGAGAACATCGGGCTCTGGAAAAGCTGTAAAAACAGCCATCGGTTATCTTCCCGATCCAGAGGCATTCAATATCGAGGGCATGTCTGTGACGCGAAACGACCTAAAAGACCTATTTGCCGTAGATCATACAGCTTGGAAAAAGGAGGCACAAGCCTTGTCCAACTACTTGAAGATGTTTGGCTCCCATTTGCCGCAAGGCATCATTGACGAATTAAAAGCCCTAGAACAGCGACTTATTTAATTTTACTTATGACACAAGACAACCCCTATTTACGACGCATCCGTCGGCTCACCCAGGCACTCATCGCAAGCGGAGCCCTCAATATCCTTTTGGCCACTTTGTTTGTGTATTGGGCCGTGCGCGAAAGGCCCCCCACACCCTACTTTGAGCTGAAACCTGCGGATGTTCGGGAGCAGCAAACCCCCTTAGCCATTGACAAAAGCAACAGCGAAGTGCTGCGTAGCTTTAAAACCCTTCCCTTTGAACAGTTGATTGCTAAACTCTCCTCTCTACAGCTCGTTGAAAGCGGTTATACACAACGCGATCTCGCCTTGGCTGCATTGATTGCGTTTCACTATTTCGACTTTTCAAGAGCCTTGCTAGGACAAGAACAGCCCCAACAACAGCGGCTCATTATGCTGGGCTTCAAACCTGATGGCAAACCGGTTGAAGTCACCGTCTATCCTGGATTGACCGAAGCCCAATGGCAAGCCATCACCCAATTTGCCCATAGGGAACGATGGCCCCTAACGGCCAAAGGGTTATTCTTGAAGGTGCGCAAACAGAAGCAATACCCAGACACATCGCTGCTCGATGCCTTTTTTTTGACGCCCGAATTCCTTTCCGTCGAAACCTTATTTAATAGGGCTGAAGTCCCCGTCGATAAGAACGAACTCCTAGCTGTCATTAGGCAAGGCAACTGGCCCATGCTAGCCAGTTTCTTCGAACAGCAAAAGCAGGCGCAAGACCTATCTCCCGCAAGGCGCCAGCGATTTCTCCTGGAATATATTGAACGCGGATCCAAAGCCGCTGTCTACCTCATGCTGAAAACCGACGGAGCCTATGCCGTGCGCAAACTCGACGATACCCATATCATCGCTCTGCTGGCACAGATGACCGAAAAGACCCCAATAGCGGAACGGTTTGCCTTGGCAGTTTTGACTACTCCGCGCTCCGATGCCGTCTGGAATAGCGCGTCAGAACGCCTCTACCAATATGCCGGAGAGCCCCTTCCAGAAAAGTTTCAACACCATGCCGCCCTGAAGCGCTTTCTTCCTAAGCTAGCTGCAAATAAAACAGTCCAGGTGCCTGTATCTCCCACAAAGGCACCACAGCCCCCATCACCCAAAAGTCAAAAAGAAATCGCCTATGTGGTACAAGAGGGCGATTCCCTTTGGAAAATCTCGCGGCGCCATAAAGTGGAAATCGATAAAATCAAAGCGTATAATAAGCTGGAGACTGATTTCCTCAAGCCAGGCACCACCCTTAAAATACCGTTGTAAATCGAAATTTTTACCACTGAGAACACTGAGATCACTGAGATGGTGTGAGATTGGGAGAGGAATAAATCCCACTCAATTTTCTCATATCTTCTCAGTGATCTCAGTGTTCTCAGTGGTAAATTAATTAAATATCATTGTAATTAGGGTACATCGTCGAGGCCGCCGGCGGACCAGGGGCCGCAGCGGCAAATCCGTTTACAGGACAGCCACAGACCACGCCATATGCCATGTTTTTGCAGGGCTTCCGTTGCATAGCAAGAACACGTAGGAGTAAAGCGGCAGACATCGCCAATGAAAGGCCTGATGCAAAGCTGATAAAGGCGTATCAAAAAAAGCAGCATAAATTTCATATGATTTTTAAGACATCGCGCAAGAGCGAAAGGACGACTTCGATAATGATCAAAATGATAATGATCCATTCTAGGCGGCTTGAGTGTTTATGATTCAGCTCGCTGCCTAACATCTGGAACATTTCATGGACAACATCCAAACGGTGGTTTAATACCTCTACGCGCGATTCCAAATCGAGATAATTGGCTACCATGAGATAAAGCGGTTCTAGTTCGGGATATTCCCAAAAGAATTCGGGAGTATCTAATACCTCGACATGCAGGTTAATCGAATTCCTTTCTAGAAAGAGCTCTCCCATTTTGCGCCGGATCTCCTTGCGGGACAGGGGAATCCTTCCACGCGCAGCCAAATCTTCCGGAATATTTTTCGATTGGTTGTAAGTCTTTTGAATCGCAACTTCGAAAGTGCCCAGTTTGACCGATTGCGCAATGCCATGCGATATGGCTAATTTCGTAAGGATATCATGATTGGGAAGAATAATCTCATCCTCGACGATTTTTGGCGTGTCGCCGTAGACATAGGTAAACTCATCGGTTTCCAGTTCTTCAGTGTGCTGATCCTCAAAAGGGCGAATTTCTTGAAGCAGCTGCGTTTCTTTTTCTTTAGGTACCCCCCAAGAAACAATCGAACCATAAGGGAAATAAAAAACATGTCCGACGCTTCCATTCGTCGCTATCTCGAGATGAAGCACTTCCCGATACATGGTCGCCCTATAGCGTCCCTTTAGGAATTCGTAGATTTGCTTACTTCGAAATGATGAGGCAGAACAATAGGCCCGGCAGTCCATATAATGCGTTATATACTATAAAGTTTTGATTCAAATGCAATTTATAATGATCTCGACTTTGTACAAAGTCGAGATGATGCGAAAGAGGGGACTTGAACCCCTACGAGGTTTCCCTCACTACCACCTCAAAGTAGCGCGTATACCAATTCCGCCACTTTCGCTCTTGGAAATTCGAATGTGAATCATAGCATTCCACTGGAATCCAAGCAAGCAGAATAGAACAGAATACAGAATTCAGAATGAGGCCCTGGGTCCCGCAGGCCTCATTCTGTATTCTGAATTCTGTATTCTGTATTCCCTCTTCTCAGTGCGTCATATCTTGGAAATAGTGCTTAATCTTCGCTATAAGGTCGGCAGGTACAATCACATTTTTAAGCTGGCTAAAGGTTTGGGAAAAGGCTAGTTTTTCAACGAGTTCTACATCCTGCTCATCGAATGGGATGGCTTGCGGAGGTGCATGCTCATCGCAGTAGATTTCGCCCGATGAAATACAGTATTTCCTAAGAATTTGATGGCAGGTCTCACAGACAGGACCTAAGCAAAATAAACCATCATGCCTCAGGATTTTAAGGCGCAGGCTTGCGCCCAAAACATGGGGATCGGCCATGAGCGGCACCTTTTCCAGGTAGGCAATCAGGAGCTTATAGAGAGCAGGCGCCGGCTTATGCAGCATTTGTGAACGGTGGATCGTTTGGACAAGATCGCATCCGGCTTGTAGCCAAGGGAGATTTTGCCTTAACGAGAGATGAGGATTGAGCAGGCAGATTTCCCGGCATTTATAGAGTTCGCTTTTGCCTCTAACGTAAGTAAATTCGGCCCGGCACAAGGGCGACAAAACGGCGCCATGGCGCGCCTTGGAAATATGCGCCTTTTTGAAGATGAGCTTGATCAAGCCTTCATCCTGGGTAAATACCGTCAAGATTTTATCATAATCTTGAAAGTCTAAGGCATTTAAGATCACGCCTTCGGTGCGAAATGGCTGCACAGAATTCTCTCTTTAATTAAAAAGGTCATCCATATAGAATGTCATTTTGTTCTTTTTCTGACAATAGACTAGGCACCGATAGCTCAATCGGATAGAGTACCCGGCTTCGAACCGGGTGGTTAGAGGTTCGAGCCCTCTTCGGTGCGATCCTATACTCCAGTCGGCTAGAAAGTTAATGTTTGGACCGAGCCAAAGCCCCGGGCTTCAACGATCGTAAATGGGTCAATATTCTAATATTGACCCATTTACGATCGTTGAATCGCGGGGCTTTCGCTCAGGTCGAAACATTAACTTTCTAGCCGACTGGAGTTAATAAAAACTATGGAAATAAAACTATCGCTCCTCGCATTGACACAAAAGGAATTTTCCGAACAGGTGGTCACTCACTTGGGAAAAGGCTTCCAGCATGCGGGCCTCTTATACGAAGAATACTTCCGCAAGGGTACCCTGAAAGGGGAATCGGCTGCTTTTAAGAATGCCGGACCGCTTCGCGATGAAATCATTGGCATGATCGACCAGGCGATGCCTCTTCTCATTCAAGATCAATCTGATGAAATAACGCGGAAATGCCTGTTGCGCACGCATGACAACTTGGAGATCGAGTCGGTCCTCATCCCCATGCAGGCTGGAGGGACGCTATGCGTCTCTTCTCAGATTGGATGCCGCATGGGATGCACCTTCTGTGAAACAGGCCGCATGGGATTGCTGCGCAATCTCACGACTTCCGAAATCGTCAGCCAGGTCTATCTCGTGCGGCACCAGCTCGGGTTTAACATGCGCAATATTGTTTTTATGGGAATGGGCGAGCCTTTTGACAATTATGATGCTGTAATTCAGGCAGTTAAGGTTTTGATGGATCCCCATGGATTTGGCTTCGGACGCAACCACATCACCCTCTCGACTAGCGGATGTGTGGAAGGAATCGAAAAACTCATCAATGAAGGGGAACACGGCCCCAACCTCGCTGTTTCGATCAATGCCCCGCAAGATGAAATGCGCAGCCGTTTGATGCCGATCAATCGCAAACACGACATGCAGCGCTTGTATCAATCGATGGATCTTTACTGCAAGGAGACAGGCCGTCAAATTCTGATCGCCTATGTTTTGCTGAAGGGACATAATGATTCTTTGGAACATGCCGATCAACTTGCCGCTTATTTGCAGGGCTTGAACGTCAAGATCAATCTAATTCCCTACAATCCTCAGAGCCGCGATCGCTTTCAGCCTCCTGACCCTGAAACGCTCGATGCTTTTACGCAACGCTTACGCAGCCATGGTTATTACACGCTGTTGCGTCTTACCAAGGGAAGAGACATCAGGGCTGCCTGTGGACAGCTGGGCAATCTCAGGCTTCGCCAAAGGCTGATGAACCTGTCTCAATAAATTGGAATTTTCTGCTTCTTCATTTTGTCAGGCGGGGAGTATAATGAAATTGTGATGGCTGATTAGCCATTGGGGACTTTAATGAATAATTACCAGAGGTGTATCTATGAACCGCAAAGAAAGAGCACAAGTGTTTGCCGATGAGGGATATACGGTTAATGTTACCGGTAGAAATGTCGCCGTGACCGAGACCATGAAAAATTACGCATTGGAAAAGGCATACAAAATCGAGAAATTTGGCCTACGCATCCGGGAAATTGCGATCACGATGGATATCCAAAGGTATGAACAGCGGGTGGATATTGTAACGAAAGTCAACGATATGAAAATTAAGGTTTCTGCTTCCACAAATGATATGTACGCTTCGATTGATAAAGCAGTTGATAAGTTGCAGAACCACCTGCGCCGCTACAAAACCAAGATCACAGATCACCATGCTCGCAGAGTCGATGTCGAAGATTTGATCGTCAATGTATTAAGCGCAACTGTCCGAGACGATTTGAGAGAGATCAATGACGATATCGAAGATGAAAATAATCTGGAATTATATGAGAAGTATCGCCCTCATAAAGTCGTCAAACAGGAAAAGAGAACCATCAAAACCCTGCAGTACGATGAAGCGGCAATGCAAATGGATCTGTCCGGCGACAGCTTTCTCATTTTCCGCAATGAAGCCGATCGGAAAATCTGCGTGATGTATCGCCGAAAAGATGGAGAGTTTGCCGTCATTGAAACCGACAGAGATCGGTAACATGGATCAAATTTTTTGCCAGGTGCGCAAGGAGTGGGTAGCCGCCCAGCCGGAAGAGCGCGTCCGGCAGCACCTGGTCAAGCACCTCATCCAAGATTTGGGTTTTCCCTCTTCCTATATCTGTTTAGAGAAGGGATTAAGGCAGATGCCTCATCTCAATTTATTAGATCAAGAGGTGCCGGATAGGCGGGCCGATATCGTCTGTTTTGCTTCCGGGATCCATCCCAAGTATGCTTTGTATCCTTTGTTGCTTATCGAATGCAAAGCCGTCAAATTGACACCCAAAGTGCTCAGTCAAGTGGTGGGCTATAACCACTTCATGCAAGCCCATTATATTGCGGCAGCAAACCAAACCGATGTGCAATTTGGATGGTATGATTCCGCGAAAAAGGACTACGCGTATATTCCCTATATTCCCCTTTACAAGGATTTGCTTTCAAATTTACCACTGATCTCAGTGGTAAATTTGAACGTCCGTTGAAATGTTATGACAGGATCGCTAATCGCTCTCCTTGAGGTAGATCTCATCCCCCACGATTTCGATGGGAACGCGGGTGGCTTCTTCCCCGGGCATATTTTCACAAGCGGCAGTTTTGATATCGAATTGCCAGCCATGCCATGGGCAGGTCAGGAGTCCTTCTTCAATGTCTCCTTCGCACAAGGGTCCTCCCATATGGGGGCATACGTTTTCCAGGGCGTAAATAGTGCCCTCCGCGTTGAATAAACCGATTTCCCGGCCATCGGGTCCCTTGACGATGAGGGCTTTTCCGTTGGGTATATCTGCTTTATTAGCCAATTTAAAAGCCATGGTCTCCTCCGATTACTCCAGAGTTGTTTTCGGCAAAATAATAGGTCGTCGTATAAGGATTTGAGGTAGTAGCTGTAAACCATCCAATGTTGCCTTGGAAAAAGGACTTTAATTCCGGATCGTCCGCAACGCTAATGACGATAAAGCCATGGGGGGGTAGCTCTACCTTTCGCACAAGGGTGGAGGTATCTTGCTCATGGAAGAAAGTGAGCTCCACCAGTGCGTCCTTTTTATAATCGACATGGGGGGCCGAATTCATGATCCAAACATAGGCATTGGGCTGGTCGGCCAAAATGGGCGCCCATTTGAACGATTTCGGTTTGCCTTCCACTGCTGGGTTGAAGGGTTGCAGATTGGTGCAAATATTACAGGGAAGCTGCGGATTTTTATAGCCTAAATCCAATCCAAGCTTAATCCTGGCGGGGATAGGCTTTCCTTCCTTCTCTTTAGCAATGATTCTAGCAGCAAGAAATCGCTCTGGCTTGATCTTCAGCTCTTGGCATAATTCTTTAAAATTGATTTGGTAGTATCCCTTCTCTGGGGATTTGATGATTAGGGCCTCTCTTTTTCCCCCTAATAATTTCCCCTTGTCGTCGTATATTTCGATATCAAGCACAAAGGTGGAGGGAGAATAGATCGGATAGAAATAGATGTTTGTAAAATGGTCCTCAGTGATTGTCAGAGGGATCATTAAACTGGCCGGATGCCATTGCGGTTCGCTCTTTTTCCAATAGTCGCTCTGAGAGGCTGCCTGAGTGCAGTCATAATAGGTGTGTGTGATTGTAACGGCTGGCAGCTTATGGTTGATGTTTCCTACGAGAAGCCGAGGAAACACCCATTTCAATTGAAACTGCACTTTGGCGGCTCCAACGCTGCCTCCGAGAAAGCGTTTGAGGTCGACAAGGCGTGCGGGATAGATGATCCGCGTCTGATAGGGGAGTGTCTCGCCTAGATCCAATTCATGTTCAAGGACATCCCTGGAATGGTTATAGAAGGTAATATGCACTTTGGTTTGAGGGATCGATTCCCCTCCATTGACCATGCCAAAAAAAGGCTCTTGATCGTCATCGGCATAAATATTAAAACCCGATTCGGGGACCTGGGTTTGGGAATTATTGCGCATGTCTTCAAAGTCATTATAGGTACGCTGGGCTGTATGGACAATCGAACTGAAGTGATCCCCATAATAGTTGACAGCCACTGCGGGATAAGGAAAAACCAGATTGGATGTCGAATAAAATTCAATCTCAATGCTCCCTGTATATGGAGCATCGGGAGATAAGCCAGCTATAGCGAGCAGATCTTCCACTTCAAAGCGATATGTTTTTGCTTCCTGAATGCTCTCTAAACGGCGTGCGACCACTTTTCCCTCTTCCGTGCGCAAGGTAATGATAGAAGAAATCTCTTTGATGTGGCGCTTCAGCAGCCAATATCCCAGAAAAATGATGCGGGTTTGAATTTGAGAAGTGTGGATGACCGGAAAAATGGCCGATGAGCGATAGATCGGGCGCGGGGAAATAGCAGCTTTTGGCTCCCCTATGGCTGTCTCTAGGTGCGCGTAGTAACTTCTCATACATCTCCTTTCTTCTATTGTACTTCCCCGCTATAACCTTTTGCAAATTTAATTTTTAGATGTTAAAATAAAATTGAATATATATAAATTGCGAAAACTTAAGGTTTTAGAATGCAGGCGAATGCAAATCCCTTCGATTTTATTTTCAATGAATTGTCAAAAATTCTGAATTTTATTGAAAAAAACAAGATTGACCCCAAAGCGGATCCACTTCCCCCAGATATTTTAGATCGAATGACCTTGTTGAAGCAGAAAATTAACCTTCTGACCACCTTGAATGAAAAATCACTGCAAGAGGCCGGAGTTACCCAGAATACCATCGAGAAAAATCTGGGTGATCCGGATCAATTGACCCCGGTGGCGCGGCGTTTAATCACTAGAATCCAGAAGCTCAAGTATCAAGCCGAAATGCAGCATAAGGAAATTGAAAAACAAGTCCGAATTGCCAAAGCCAGAGAAAAACAACATGGCAAATCCCTTGACCAAAAAGAAATGGCTAAGAGAAGAAAAAAGAAATTCAAAGCAGTAGGCGGATCAAATTGGCTGCCGCTTTAAAGGTTTAAATGGAATTTGAAATCGACTATTTTCACAAGAATTTAGAACTTTGGAGTCAGTTTTGTCCGGAAGATGCTGAACAAGTCAGGGAGCTTGAATGCCTGACAGTCTCTTTTTCCAAGAATAAAGGGACGCAGGAGCTCAACCTGAAAAAAGTCTCTGACACCCAAGAGTTCTATTTATACTCTCAAACTGATATCAAGGCCGAAATGCACCAATGGTTGGTGTCGCTTCCTTTACATAAGGGAGATTTTTTCTTTGTCTATGGGATTGGCCTCGGTTATTACTTCCAGGGCTTAAAGTCTTGGCTTGCAGAAAATCCTTCTTGCTTCGCCATCTTTTTAGAAGATGACCTGGAAGTCATCCACCGCTTTTTAGAGACTCCCTATGCGACAACATTTCTTGAGACATCCCAAGTGAGGCTTTATTATCTGAATGGCGATGAGAAAGACAACAAGCTCCTTGCCCACTTAGGAATTTTAGCCGCTCAGACCACTGTGCAGATCTTTTCTTTGCTCGCTTATCAGCAATATAAAGGATCCAAGTATCAGCTTCTCCATGCTAAACTTAGCTATGAATGTAACTACAAATCGAAAACTGTCGGAGAATATTTCAACTATTCCTTAGGATTTCTCAGAAACTTTTACGAAAATGTGATGGCATTGCCCGAGTCCAGGCCTGCAACAGCCCTGTATGGGAAATTTCTAGGCATTCCGGCTATCATTTGCGGGGCTGGTCCCTCGCTGGAAAAAAACAGGGAAGTCTTAAAGACCCTAAAAGACAGAGCGCTTATCATAGCTGGAGGAACCGCAATCAATGCTCTCAATGCAGATCACCTTATTCCCCATTTTGGAGTCGGCGTTGATCCTAATCCCTTTCATTTCACGCGCATCATCTCCAATCAATCTTATGAGATGCCCTTCTTCTATCGAAGCCGCATGAATCATGAAGCCTTTGAAGTCGTTCATGGAGATCGCTTGTATCTCACAGGTGCCGGAGGTCATGTCATTCCAGATTGGTTTGAAAAGAAGCTGGGGATTCAAAGCTATCACTTGGCAGAGGGCCATAATGTCGTCAATATGTGTGTCTCGCTAGCCCACCTATTGGGATGCAACCCCATTATTATAGTGGGAGTGGATCTCGCCTATTCCCAAAATAAATCATACGCACCTGGAATTCTGCATCATGCCATTCACGAACGAAAAACCGAGTTCTTTACCAAATCCATTGACGAGGAATTGCTCAGCAAAAAAGATATCCATGGCGAGTACGTTTATACCCTCTGGAAATGGGTCGATGAATCTCTTTGGTATGGCTTTTTCCATGTCGCTCATCCTGAATTAACGATAATCAACTGCACAGAGGGAGGTATTGGCTTCCCACGAGTAGAAAATGTTCCGCTGGCCGCGGCAGCAGAACAGTATCTGGTCGAGCAGCTCGACTTGGATGCGCGCATCAACGGAGAAATTAAAAAGGCAAAATTGCCTCCGCAAGTCACTAAAGAGGAGATTTACGCTTTATTTGAAATCTTGAGGGAAAGTGTACGGCGCTGTGCAACTCTTTATCAGAACCAAATCTCAAATTGGAAAGAACATTATCAAAAGCTCGTGGCCAAGGAAGATTTTCCGGAAGGCTATGTTCCTGAAAATGTCAATGAATCCCAACAAGAAATTGAAAAGGAAGAAGCCTATGAAGCTCTCTTGAAAATCTATAACCAAACGTACATTAAGACCTATCGCGAGAAATATGAGGAGCTCTATATTCATCCAGCCTTCAATAGTAAGCGCGAGATAGAACTGAAAAAGATAGATTTTACCATCAAGATCCTCGATTATCTGAGAAAAGGCGCTGAAATCAATGCTGGCCTCATCCAAGATCTCATCAGGACATACAAACAAGATGACGAACTAGAAGCTTTGCAAGGAGCATCAAAAGAGACTGTCCTGCTCAAGGAGTCTCTCGAAGAAAAGCGGAAAAAAGCAGCCGCAGTTGAAAAATATGCTTATGAAAAGGGGATCCTGACCCTGATCGATCCCGAGTTTAACCTTCATATCGAAGAACCCCTGACACTAGAGTTAAAGCAAACGCATTATGCAAACGGAAAGACAGAATCAGAGTGTTTTCATCTCCAGGGCCAGTTATATGGACCCTCTTCCTACTATGACGAGGAAGGAAATCTCCTCTCCAGGGCCTGGTTCTATAAGGGCCTGCGCCAAGGCAAAGCTCGCTATTACTATCCCTCGGGCAGCCTGGCAAGCCTGCAGCGATTTCAAGAAGGAAAATGGGATGGCCTTCAAGAATATTACTACGAGAATGGAAATCTCAAATCACTTATTCCCTACAAACAGGGAAGGCTGCATGGAGAAGTCCTCCTATACTTTGAAAATGGCTCCCTGCATCGCAAACTTCAATTTAAGGAGGAGATGAGAGAGGGCATAGATATCCTGTGGGATAAGACAGGAGCCCAAATCATCGAAGCTCATTATGCCGATGACAAACCCATTAAAACAGCTCGCGTATGGTATCCTAACGGAAATATTGCCCGCGAAGTCATCTATGAGCCCGACACGAACCAAATCACAATCCGCAAGTGGACCAGAAAGGGAAAACCGTTGAGTCCAGAAACACTCAAGAAAGATGACTATTTTGATAGCGTGACCAAACAGACATCGCTTTTGACGGATTCAATCGAAAAAGTATACGAAGATATGGCCAAAATCGTTCCGTTAGTTAAAGAGACACAGCCGCAACCCGGAGAATCCACTACGGAAGAAGATTTCTCAAAATTAAAAAGCGCACTGGTTCATCTGCGTCAACTGAACGACAAGATATTAGAATCCACAGGTATAAATGCTCCGGATGGCCAGGAAGCGATATGGAAATCTCCTTCGGCAAGGCGCGGGATGGAAAAGCAAATTAATGAAATGACACAAAAGATGCAAGACGATCTCAAAACGATACAAGAAGCATTGGGATTGGCTATAGGCCTTTTGGCAAAGAATCCGGAATTCATCCAGCCCCCTCCCGAGCCTCCCAAGGAAGGGAGTGACAATGCAAAATGAAACATTCGAAAAAAATTTGGAGATGTTTGGGCGCTTTAATCGTCCGGTACCAGAATTTATACGCAAAGCCGATTGCTCTGCGGTCACTTTTTGCAGAACAGAAAAAGACGAGTTGAATCTTCAAATCGATTCGGAGGGGAAAACTTACTATTTTCACTCACAAACAGGCGCCTTAGATGAAGTCAAAAAATGGATCCATTACCAGATCAATCTGAATATCGACGCTCTCTTCATCTATGGAATAGGGCTCGGATACTCACTATGATGGCCTCAAGGAATGGTTAGAGGCAGATAAAAAACGCGTTCTGATCTTCCTCGAAGATGACCCCCGAGTGATCCATCGCTTTCTGGAAACGGAACGAGCGACGACAATACTTAGTGATCCTCAAGTCATTGTCGCCGCATTTTTCATAAATCCAAAGGATGAATGGAGCAGTTTTGAAACTCAATTCCGCTGGTTTCTATTTGCCTTAGCTGGGCATACGACTCGTTTGATTACGCTTCCTTTATATGAATTTTTGCATCACCATACCAGCTGGGCCTTGGGGCAGCTTTTCAAACTTCTTTACACCAAAGTGCAAATGCACGTTCAGGCATTGTATCTCGTCTGTTATCAAGAAGAATTTCCCAACTTTTATCTCAACATGCCCTATATTCACCAAAACTATTTAGCGGATCAGTTGTATGGATTATTTCCCAATGTACCTGGCATCCTATGCGGCGCAGGACCCTCCCTGGCAAATCATTTTGACATTTTAAAATCCCTTGAAGATAAAGCCCTGATCATTGGCGCCGGATCTTCCCTCAATGCCCTAAGCACGCATTATGTCAACGCTCATTTCGGTGGAGGAATCGATCCTACACACACGCAACAAAGCCGTTTTGTCACCAATTTCGCCTATGAAACCCCCCTCTTTTATCTCAATCGTTTTAACCATCCTGCTTTCATGACCTCCAGGGGTCATAAGCTATTTATAAAAGGAACGGTGGGATTCAATCTTTCAGAATGGTTTGAGGAACAGCTCGGATTAAAAAATGAGGCTCCCAGGGATAGCAATTTTGGCATCAGCACCTCCACATTTTTATCTGTAGTTTCCTATCGGTTAGGAATTAGAAAACTGATCTTAAGCGGCATGGACTTAGCCTATACTTCTTCCAAGCGGTATGCTCCGGGCATCACAGCCCATCCAACGGATAATCTATTTGAAAAGAAATTCATCAATCTGGATGGAACCGGAAAAACGGGAATCCCTGCTGTCAATGTCAAAGGGGAGGAAGTCCAGACGACCAATCTCTGGAGATATGAATCCTACTTTTATTCTGAGTTTCTTTCCGACCATCCCGACCTCTCCATTATTAATGCCAGCGAAGTCGGCTTGCGCATTGAGAGAACGGAAAATCGACCTCTGCAAGATATTGCACATGAGATATGCCTAAGAAGTTATGATTTGAATGGACGCATCAATGCGTGCATACAGAATAGCAAAATCGATCTCTCCTTTGAGAAAATCCAAAAATCCTTCGATGAATGGCAAGAAAGCTGTAAAAAGGTTTCCGAGTTGACCCAAGAGATCATCGAAGAATTGGAAAAAATCCGCGGCCGCCTTGAAACGGAATCCGAATCCTTGGAATCGATTTGGACCAAAGAAATTGACGAAATATTTTCAAAAATTAAAGAAGAAACAGTCTTCAAAGTCCTATTCAATCCCCTTTATCACCAATTGGGATTCACTTACTATCTCGACCAATGCAAGCTGGATTGCCATCCAGAAGTTTATACCAAAAGGGATCGCCTGGAAAAAAGCTTGAATTTCGAGAAATCTCGTTTTATTTTGCTCCAGAGTTGGGGTATATGGCATAAATTTGGTGTGATGGAGACCTTAAGGCTCTATAAGGAAGATCAGTCTCTACTTGAATCTCATCAGGTTGAAGTCAACTATCCCCAACCCAGAAAGAACGCTAGCGACAGCTATCTTTTCGATCATATATCCCTCAAAATCCATGACGAAGAGCTGGGCCTTCACTTCGAGATGCCCTTTGCCCCTTCCCTCATTTCTGAAGAGCGCAAAACTCCAGCATTGGCTGAACCTGCACAACAAGCCATTGAAATTGCCGAAGAAAAAGAGGGGCAATGGGAGGGACAATATCTCCTTTATTATCCCTCCAAAAAACTCTTGGGAGAATCTTTTTACCTGCAGGGAAAGCTCCACGGCCCCTCCAAATTTTACGGTGAAAAAGGCGAACTCCTATCCGAAACCTGGTTTGTCAATGGACAGCGCCAAGGGAAATGCTGGCTCTACTATTCCTCGGGATCCCTCTATGCCTTGCAGCGCTATCGCGATGGATTATTCGATGGCAAACAAGAATATTTCTATCCTTCAGGCAAAGTCAAAACCCTTTTGAATTATAAAAAGGGCATCCTGCATGGGGAGGTCCTTTTATACTTTTCAAACGGACAAAAAGAGCGAGAACTGCATTTCCTAGAGGGAAAATTGGATGGCGTTGAACGCCACTGGGAAAAGACAGGACAGTTGTTCTCGGAAAGCCGTTATAAAGAGGGACAAGCAACGGATAGGTCCAGGCGCTGGTATTCCAATGGCCAGATCGCAACCCAGTTTGTTTATCATGAATCTCCAGAACACTTTGACCATTATGAATGGGATCCCGAGGGCAATTTGTTATTCAAAAAACTCTACCTGGGTAATGAAATTTTCGATAACTTGAAAAAGAAGTCACAAGAGATTACGAATTCAATAAACGATTTGAAGGCTAAATTAGAGAAGATCCAGGACAAGAAGAAATAAAATGCCGGAAAGCAAAAGATTTAGAAAGAATGTCGACCTATGGACTGAAAAAAATCCGAAAGCTGCCCTATTGCTTCCCTATGTCGATTGCAAAGGCTGGGAATTTTGTAAGACGCTGGAAGGCGAAATCAACCTCCGACACAATGGAGACTATTATCACACACAAACAGGAGCCCTACAGGAAGCCCGGACCTGGTTTTCTCAGCTCGATTTAACAGAGATCCAAATTCTTTACGTCTATGGCGTCGGCCTCGGGTATTATTATACAGCCGCTAAGGAATGGCTAGAAGAAAACCCAGCGCATCACATTGTCTTTCTGGAAGACGAATTGCCTGTCATTCATCGCCTGTTTGAAACAGATGCCGGATCCCATTTGTTGAAAGACCCTCAGGCGCATCTCTACTCTTTTCAGGAGTTGAAGGAAAGCACACAGATCTTTGAGAATCTCTTTTGGAATTTCGTCCTGACAAATATGCGGATATCGGCCCTCAACTATTATGCCATGCATAAAGCCGAACGCTATAACGATCTTCTCCATAAACTCATTTATGATGCTTCCATCAAGAACAGCCTGCTCGATGAATATCTCAAATATGGAATGGGCTTTTATAAGAATTTTTATCCCAACATGCTCTATTTGCCAGGGTCCTATTACGGAAACCATCTGTTTGGCAAATTCCACAAAGTTCCCGCCATCATCTGCGGCGCAGGACCCTCTCTTGCCAAGCAAATACCGCTGCTTGGCAAGCTCATGGATAAAGCCATTATTTTTGCAGGCGGCTCAGCCCTTAATGCCTTAAACTCCGTCCACCTCCAGCCCCACTTTGGCGTAGGAATAGATCCAAATATTGCTCAATATGAGCGTATGAGCAAAAATCAGGCTTATGAAGTCCCTTTCTTCTACCGCAATCGGATGTTCCATAAGGCTTTTCAAGCTATCAATGGGCCACGCCTCTATGTCACAGGAAGCAGCGGCTATTACATTTCAGATTGGTTCGATGAGAGGTTCGGAATTAAATCTCAACTTTTTGATGAAGGACACAATGTCGTCAATTTTTGCCTGCAGATAGCCCGTGAAATGGGATGCGATCCCATTATCTTTGTCGGGCTTGATCTGGCCTATACCGGGGATTTGCAGTATGCCCCAGGAGTCGTTGCCAATGCCGCATTAGATAAGAAAAACGCCCTGCACACCCAGGATTTTGACAACGAGGCCCTCGTTAAGCCCGATATCTATGGACAGCCTGTGTATACTCTGTGGAAGTGGGTAGCCGAAGCCGAATGGATTTCAACATTCGCCAGGGACCATCCCGAGGCCACTCTCATCAATGCCACGGAAGGAGGAATAGGCATTCCGCAAGTAACTAATCAGTCCTTTCAGGAAGCGGCTGACTTGTATCTGAACCGCAGTTTTGCATTGCCTCAACGCATCCATGGCGAAATACAAAATAGCCCCCTTTCCCAAGTCAGTTATGAACGGATTGCGGAACTTATGGAGGAGTTTAAGGCAAGCCTTGACCGCTGCGTGGAATATCTTAATGCCCTATTGGAAGAGTCAGATGTCGTCAAGAAGAGGCTTAAAAAGGCAAAAAAAAGCGAAGCAATTCCTCTACAGACAGGCAGAGCAGCCCTCTGTGAAACCGAATTGTCAGAAGAACCCGGCTATCAATATGTCCTCGACGTTTTGAATTTGACAATATCCCTTGTTTTGAATCGGGAACTGAACAATCTGGTGTTATCACACAAACGCATTTCAGCCGCGAAAAAAAACATCAAAAAGCTAGACATCAACGATAAGAAGCTGACTTTTTTGCGCGATGCCGCTTATTTTAATAGCAAGGTGATCTCTCTTGCTTTAGAAGGAGAAATATTAGATCAGGATGGGTTATGCAAACCGACCAATATACATTTGAAGACAAGGTAATCACCCTCGTCGATGAGGAATTGGGCCTTCAGTACCGGGAGGTCTTTGACCCTATTCAAGTGCCAGAAAAGCGGAAGCCCCATCAGAGGCTCCCCGATGGACATGCCCTGACCTGTTTCGGCCCTCCAGATAATCCAGAAGAGACATGGGTCGTCGAAAAAGAGGGGCTCTGGGATGGACAGTATCTCCTCTGCTATCCCAATGGCAATCCCAAACTCATGAGTTACTATGTGAAGGGAGAACTCCATGGCC
The DNA here is from genome assembly GCA_963801335.1 of uncultured Parachlamydiaceae bacterium. Classification (GTDB taxonomy): domain Bacteria; phylum Chlamydiota; class Chlamydiia; order Chlamydiales; family Parachlamydiaceae; genus CAWDEQ01. Next base: position 1,394,475 of record CAWDEQ010000001.1, read on the forward strand.
CCTCAACCTTCTATTCGGAAGAAGGAAGCGTCATCGCCTACAGCTGGTATATTAAAGGGCTTCAGCAAGGCAAAAGCTGGCTCTATTACCCCAGTGGCGTCGTTTACGGCATCCAACGTTACCTCGACGGCGTCTGGCATGGAAAACAGGAATATTTCTACGCTAATGGCAACCCCAAAACCATCATGAACTACCTCCATGGCCGCCTCGAAAGCGTCCATCTCTTTTCTCCAGACGGCGTCGAAAAGAAGAAAGGGACATAATTTATTATATGCACAAAATAACAACATGTTGCCATAATAACACGTGTACATAACAACAAAGGAATGGTTATGAGAAAGCAAGCTCTAAGAAAAACAGCTACCGCTCCTAAAAATATACACAAATCTACACATTATGCCCTCTGGCTATAACCTAAATTTAGTGTATAACGTCAGCCAAGCAGTTCTGCTAACGATTCGTGTGCAGGAGTTCCGCCTGCAAAATCCGAGATCTTACTATCACAACAAGCGGGCGGTGACCGGCTTGAGGATCGACGTTTTGTCGCCCGAAAATGCCCTATGAGGGCCACTGAAAGTTTTCCTTTCACTTTCCGCCACGATGTCCATACATGTTCATCTCGATTCCTTGCAGGTAGAGATAAAGGGACATGGCCACCTTTGCCATCTGGAATCTTTTCCCAATGGCGCGGTAAGCGTTCAGAAACTCCCATGAAACGGCAAGCAATTGTCATCGCTGCAGCTTCGTGAATTGACAATCCATATTTTTCAGCATATTTACATCGCCCAATAACAGAGGTATAGGCAGGATTGACTTGATTGACTTCTACTCCAAACCGAAAACCCCGAGACTTTATTGCCTGGATGATAGCATTATAAGCAAAAGAAGAAAGGATTCTTGCATGCTTTGCAGATGCCTCTTCTCGAAGAGTTGTTTTCTTTTCTTGAAAGCAGAGTTTTTCAAGAACTAGCGGTTTTTTCGTGTCAATGCACCAATCAATTATCAGTTTCGCTGCATCTCCGATAGAAGCTTTTACTTGATGCGAATTTTTTGCGTGTAATGGAAGTGGTATTTTCTTATGTTTGACAAGATTGCCATACCTGTCTAGCTCGGCAACAGCAAGGTGATCGACATTGATATCAATCCCAATGGCACCAATTCCAGAAAGGGTTATTTTCTGAGGTTTTTGTAAAGGAGTTGTTAAGAATATCTGCCACCCCTTCTCATCTTGTCGAAGGCGATAGCTAATGGCAACACCTGACTCTTTGTCGCCTTTTTTTCGGTTTAGACAGCTATAAAGACTTGCTAGAACAGCTTCATGCCCATATTGAAATTTGACGTTAGAAATTTCAATATATTTGCCAAATTCCGAAGCCATGCTATTTGGCAAACGAAGCCTCAGCGTTAAATTTTCATCCTCTTGAATGTGAGCAGTACAGGACTGGTTTCCACTGGTTTCATCCTTTGAGCCCAAGAGAAATATCTCGTTATTGCGAGACTCTTGCCACTTTTCTTTCCAATCTTCATGTGAGTGGAATCCGTTTTCTTCCAGATGAAACTGTGCTCGAAACAGCCTACGAGAACCAAAGCAAAGAGGAACTTTACCGGATGCTTCGTCTTCTTGGAGTTGCTGTCGTTTTGTCCTTAGATGGCAAAGACGACGCTTTTTCTGATGAGCAGTATGCTTGTTTTTGATCTTTGGTATCTTTTTTTCTATAGAAATGATGCGCCGATTCAGTTCTGTTATGTGATCTTTACGAAGTTCTTTGATGGAAGCAATTTTCCCTTCTACTTGAACTCTTAGGGAATTAAATTGGCGTGCAGTGATTCCAAAGCGCTTAAGGTAGCCGGATTTTAGTGAGGACGCCTCTTTTCCTCTCTGTAGATCAGCAAAGAGAGTTCTTTGGATTTTGCCCATCAGCCCAGCATAAATAAAGAGAATGTGCGAAAGCTCATTATCTAACTTAACACGCGTCTGGTAAGTGAACATTTGACATTCAGATTTGGTTTGCAGCATCTTTCAGGGCATCCAATATCTTTTGATTTTTACGACTCCGAGATCCGTAAAGTCTCGCGGAAAATACTGTAATTATTTCTAAGACATCCTGGACAAGATCATCTTCAAAATTGACCTCGCTTGAAGCGTTGATTATCACTACTTCAGTGCCGAATTGTTCACATAATGAAAATATCAACTCTGCCCCAAATCGAAGCAAACGATCTTTGTGTGTGATCACCAAACGATCAACTCCTCCAGAGCATAGTATCTTGATTAGTTTTTTCAAACCTTTTTTGTTATAATTGAGACCAGAACCAAGATCTTGCAAAATTTCAAAGTGCCACCCATGATTAGCACAAAACGATTCAAGTACCCCTACTTGTCTTTTGAGGTCAGATTTTTGATCATGGCTTGAGACTCTGGCATATGCAATTGTGCGTTTAGCTTCCATCATTTTAAAAGGCAGAATACCACGCATTTTAGACAAATCATATCGACGATGACCTTTTGGAGTACGTTCAGGAGTGATTTTTCCTAAACGTTCCCACCTTCGGAGTGTTTCTTTTGCACAACCTAGTTCTTCAGCTGCTTTTCCAATACTGAGTTTCATAAAAGACAAATCTATACAAAATGTGTAGATTTGTCAAGATTTATCCAGATTTTTGTGAGCTGTTTCTAACCCTTCCTCTTAAAAACCCAGAAGCCATGGCAAAGTTACATGAAGGACTGGAAGACATTAAAAAAGGTCGGATTTCCTCTTTAGGATCGTTTGCTAAATACGCAAAAGAAAAAAAATAGACTTGATATGCGTTTTATTATTACGATTACTCCTCATCCTTACTCAAAAAAGTGAATCATTTGACTTTACACAATTTTTTGTGTATAATTGTGTAAGAAAGAAGGAGAGATCTTATGCCAAGTAATTTAGATTTTGATTCCGAACTTCTTAGAGAAGCTCAGCGTTTGGGAGGACATAAATTCAAAAAGGACACTGTCAATAGTGCTTTACGGGAATATGTCGACAGAAGAAAGCAATGGGAAGTCATGAAACTATTTCATACAGTTGAATATGATCCTAAATACGATTATAAGCGGGGAAGAAAAAATCGATGAATGTCCTTATCGATACCTCCATCTGGTCGTTAGCTTTTAGAAAGAAGAAAACATCTGTTGATGAGGGTAAAATTATAAAAAAATTAGAGGAGTTAATTACTGACAACCGCGTTGCAATAATTGGTCCTATCCGACAGGAAATTTTATCTGGAATACAATCAGATTCGACTTTTAAAACAGTCAATGAGAAACTTGAAGCATTTGAAGATATTCCCATTTTTACAGAGGACTATATACGCGCTGCACAAATGTTCAACATATGCAGAAGAAATGGCATTCAGGGAACACATGTAGATTTTATCATATGCGCTGCGGCAGAAAAAAACCATTGTTCCATTTATACATTAGATAAAGATTTTATCCACTACGCTAGAGTTCTGCCTATTATTGCTTACAAATAATTCCACATGAATTGGCCTACTTGGCGCAATCCATCCACAGCGGGAATTTTGCTGTTTGGAACAAATCCTCAAAAATACTTTTCCGAGGGAATGGTGATATGTTCTCACTTCGCTGGAGTAGAGGGCCGAGAAGCAATGGCGACAAAAGATTGTTCAGGTACACTCTTTGAGCAGTATGAAGAAGCTACAGCATTTATTCTTAGCCGACTCTATCGTTCCTTTACTATCCGAGGTTTTGAGCGTCAAGAGACCCTCGAAATACCAGAAGTAGCTCTGAGGGAAGCCCTATTGAATTTGCTTGTACATCGCAATTATCACCTCAAATCGCCAGCCAAAATCGCCATCTTTGATAATCGCATCGAATTTTTCAGTCCTGGAGATTTTCCGGGGCCTCTTGATACACATAATCTGCTTCAAGGGATGAGCTTTTTAAGAAATCCTGCTCTTTGTAGAGTATTTAGAGAAGCGCATCTGATTGAAAAATTAGGGACTGGTTTAATTGCGCTTTTCGATAGTTACATCCAAAGAGATCTTCCAAGCCCACAAGTAGTTGAAGGGACTAGTATTGATTAGCAAAAAAGGGACAGGTCGAGCAGCCCGTTATGTCCGCAATTAATTATTCCTTTGCGATAATGGGCCGAGTAAACGTTTTGCCGCTAGCGCTAAAAGCTAGGAAGAGCTGCTGCTCTTCACTTCCTTTTTGTGGAGAAAGAGACATATCCAATGCAAAATTCACAGGCCCCGCACCATAGCGGCGATCTGGTTCTGGACTAATGTAGAAAGGAACGTTATTTGTATTCAATGTGAGCTTTACAGGTCCTTTCGTGTAAAAGGTAGGAAAGTAGCTGTTGTCATTGTAATCATAATCATAAATGACCCACTCCGCTACTATTTCAGGTCTTCCTTTTGAAGAGCAAAAGCACTCTAGAAGGGAGGCTTTATTTTTAAAAGAAAGCCTTAAGGTCATATCTAGAGGGTCGGTAGGCTTTCCATCCCAAATGATCCGTTCGATGATGCCAACCACTTCAGATTTTTTATCCGGATATTGCGGATTCCACCTAGGAGTATCAGGCACTAAATCTTTTCCGTTAATGGAAAGTTTCAAAAGATGTCCAACTTTAATGTACTCTTTTTGGGGAATAGAGTTTTCTAGATCACAACTTGCATCGACGACTCTATAAAATGACATTTCCTCTTGCTCTGGTGAGTCAACAGTCATTGGGGAGGCTTCAGACATTGAGGCCAAGAGAGGAAACGTAAATGCTGCAAACAAAGTGAACAGGGGGATAAAAGATGTCCTTTTGATCATAATAGCCATCCTTGCAAAGGGGTTGTGGACAGCATAATAGCATAGGATGTCAATTTATTGAAAACCGAAATTCACAGTCTGAAAAAGACATATGAATTGACTAGTGAAGAAATGTTCAGAATAGATATGTGCAAATACGACATTTTGCGCCTACATTATTAAGTTAATTCTTGATTTTATTTATTTTTGTTGATAGAATAGAATATTAATTAATATAACCAAGAGGAGAAAGACATGCAAAATCTAAGCGCAACATCAACTATAGGGATTTCCCCAGATTATAGTTCCTATATCATGGATCCAAATCAATACATTGTTAGTCAAAGGGAAGGAGGAAGAGGAAAACAGATCACGATTGTGCAATACCAAGACGGCACGGAATGGGTCTATCTGAGTGATAAACAAAAAGAGCGATTTTGTGGTTTTTTATATTTACAAGACGTTATCCAAAAAGCAAATGAACAGCAATCAGTTGCTCCAGCACAAAATAGAATGGCTCTACACCAAGGAAAAATCATTTACTTATCCCGATATTGTGGAGAGACAAAGCCAGAATTTTTTAAATATTTGGAGAGAATTCTGGTTCTCGCAAAAATTGGATTTACTGACACGGGACAAATGGCAAATTTAAGAGTACAGAACAATATCCTATATGTTTTTGACACAGAGCAAAATAGCTTTGCCCCTGAGACCGGAGAAAAATTACACGCTTTTGAACCTTTACATGATGCGATCCGAGCCGACCTAGAAAAAAGATTAGTGTAAACAAAGCGTCCCTTTACTCGACTGATCGGAGTCAGGCGGCAAATCTGCAAGTTCTAATTTAGCTGATATTCATTCAATTTATTGCGAAGGGTGCGGATGCTGATGCCGAGCACTTCTGCTGTCCGTGTGCGGTTATTGTTTTGGGCTTGGAGGGTTTCGATGATTAAGCGCTTTTCCAATTCCTGTAATGAAATGCCTACAGGAAGGCTGAACTGTGCAGTCTGTTTGGATTGAGACGGCTCTATGAAGAGGTGTTCGGGCGTAATTTCGCGGCCATTGTCCAGGACGACTGCGCGTTCGATGATATTGCCCAATTCCCTTACATTGCCTGGCCACTTGTAGGCTAGAAGCTTCTGTTGAGCAGCTGGAGAGAGTTTTTTCACTTCTTTGTGGTTCTCGACGCAGGCTTTTTTGATGAAAAATTTAGCCAAGGGCAGAATATCTTCGCGCCTATCGCGCAGAGGCGGCAGCAAGATCGGAATGACATTCAAGCGGTAATACAAATCTTCCCGAAGGATTTTGTCGGCAATGGCTTGCTTTACATCGCGATTCGAGGTTGAAATGATCCTGACGTCCACCTTGACAGGTTTTGTTCCTCCCACCCGTTCGAATTCCTGTTCTTGGAGCACCCTGAGCATCTTGGCTTGCAATCCCAAGGGAATTTCTGTTATCTCATCGAGAAGCAATGTCCCCTTATGGGCAAGTTCAAAACGGCCTAATCGCCTTGCCGTCGCTCCTGTAAAGGCCCCTTTTTCGTGTCCAAAGAATTCCGATTCCAGCAGCGCTTCCGGAATGGCAGCGCAATTCACCTTAATGAAAGGATTCTGCGACCTATTAGAGCCGCAGTGGATAGCTTGTGCCACGACCTCCTTGCCGGTGCCTGATTCCCCAGTAATAAAGATGGCAGCATTGCTTTGGGCTATTCTGGGTATGTCGGCCAGGATTTTCTTCATGTTTGGACTTTCCGCAATAAATGAAGAGGTTTGCTGGCTTTGCCTCCAATAGCGGTTTTCTTCCACAAGCGATAGGTGTTCGCGCGCTTTTTCTAGAATGGCCTCGAGAGAATCTGGGGAGAAGGGCTTGATCAGATAATTAAAAGCCCCTAAGCGCATGGCCTCGACCGCATTTTCAATGCTTCCATAGGCTGTGATGACAATGACGATCGTGTTAGGTGATATCTCTTTGGATTTTTTCAATATATCCAAACCCGTCGCATCAGGCAGTTTCATATCCGTGAGGACCACATCATAGGTATGGTCCTTAATAGATTGTAGGGCTTGTTGTCCATTTTCTGCGGTGGTAATATCGCTCTGTTTGCGGCGCAAAGCTTCAGTCAAGAAAGAGCGCATCAATTTATCGTCATCGACGATGAGAATTTTTTCAATTGTCATCCTTGCCTCTTATGATAGGGAATGGTTACTGTGAATGTGCTGCCTTTCCCGACTTGTGATTCTACCTCGATCGTTCCCCCATGTGCCTGGATCATTTTCAGGGCTTCGGGAAGGCCTAGACCCGTTCCTTGAGTCTTTGTCGTAAAGAATGGAGAAAAAATCTTATCCAAATCGCACGGAGGAATGCCCTTTCCCGTATCCGAAATCTTGAGGGTGACAGAATCCATCTCTTGGGAAAGTGCAAGGATCAGGTTGCCTCCTTCAGGCATGGCTTGTATTCCATTCAGTATCAGATTTAACAAAGCTGATTTGAACAAAGGAGGATCCACATAACAGATCACGCTTGGATGAGAAAATGTCCTATCAACGCCTATGTTTTCTTTTATGCTCTTGTCTGCATGGATCTGTTCCATGAGCTCTTGGATCAGCTGAATGAGATCACAAGGTTCAAGATGTGCTTCAATGGGACGGCTGTAATCCAGGATATTCGTGACTAATTGATTGAGGCTATCCGTCCCTTCAACGATAGAGGCTGCCAGTTGCTGTAAATGGGGATCCTTCTTTAAATCCCTGTGCAGCAACGAAGCAAAACCTTTGATCCCCCCTAGGGGATTGCGGATCTCGTGCGCGATCATGGCTGCCATTCTCCCCAATTCCTCCATGCGGCTATTTCTGTTGGCTATCGATTCCAACCGCTGAATTTCCGTGAGGTCGCGCATGATCACGATCAAGCCCTGTGTTGAATCTTCCTGAGAAGCCGTTCTATCCTGTAAAATAGCCCGCGTTTGAATTTCCAATTCCCGTTTGATGCCGCTCGGACTCACTAATGGAATAAAGGACGTCTGAGAGAATGGCCGTTTTAAAGCGGCGCGCATCGAAAAGCCAAATAGGTCGTCTTCGAAAAAGGTCCAGTAGCTATTAAAGAGCACATCCAGGGGATCCCGTTCCAATAGTGCCTGAGCCGCTGGATTATAGGTCGTGACAATTCCTTCTAAATCTATAAAAAGGATTCCCTGAGGAATATGATTCAAGAGGCTGTGGAGATATTGGGCTAAATAGTCAAAGCGGAGGTCATGCTGTTTGTATATAGCCATATCATATCTCCCAACTGATCTATAAATGTAATCTTTTTTTTGAGCAAGTTGATGTTGCAAAAAATAGGATGCTATGTGATAATCCACACTTATCAAATAACAAAATGTGTTCGTGTAGGAGAACAAATGGCTCGTTATACAGGTAATAAGAACCGCATCGCCCGCCGCTTTGGATCGAATATTTTTGGCCGCGCCCGCAACCCCTTGCTTCACAAACCAAATCCGCCAGGAATGCACGGAGCTCGCCGCCGCAAAAAATCAGACTATGGGATGGCACTCGAAGAAAAACAAAAGCTGAAGGCAATGTATGGAATGCTCAGCGAAAAGCAGCTCGTCAATTACTATAAAAAAGCGCTGCGCTTAACCGGCAATACAGCCCAACACCTGGCCCGCATGCTCGAATGCCGTTTGGATACGGTTGTTTATAGGCTCAAGTTGGCCCCTACGATTTTCGCTGCACAACAGCTCGTTTCACATGGACATGTCCTCGTCAATGGAAAGAAAGTAGACCGCCGCTCCTTCCAAGTTGAGCCGGGCATGGTCGTTTCCATCAAAGAAAAGTCCCAGAAGATGAAAATCATCGAAGAAGCATTGGAAAGCCCTATGCGTCACGTCCCGGAGTTTCTATCCCAGGACAAAGAGCATTTTTCAGGGCAACTGATGGCGAATCCTCTTCCCGAGCAGCTTCCACTGCCTATCGAAATCAACCTCCCAGGAATCTGCGACTTCTTGGCCCACACGACCTAAGCTATACCTTCTTGGCCTTAGCTTTCTTTTTTCAAGGGAAATTCCTCCCTCCATTTCTCCTTTTGGAAATAGGCGAAAAGATCGCTGGCTTTGAATACCCAACCGCTTAAGGCTAAAAATGAAAAGAAACAGAGAGTCTGCAAGGCAAGGCGCAAGATTTGATCGGCAATGCGGTGAGAATACGAGGGGATTTGCCCTAAAAACAACAGCCAAGCTGTGTTGCCTCCCAAGAAGAGGGAATCCATGACAAAGACAGCGACCGCGGCGACGACACAGGATGCCAGGACGCGGCATAGGCTGGTATGGAGAGAAGGGGTATAGATGGAGCCAATGGTCTGTTTGACTTTGTTCCCCAATAAAAGCACATTGACCGCAGCGCTGACGCTTGTGGCCAGAGCTACGCTGGCCGCCCCTAATCCAAAAAAGAAGATGAGAATCCCATTCAGAAGACAGTTAAGAAGCATCGCCAGCAGGGAAGCTTTTGTCGTCGTCTTATAATCCCCTTGGGCATAAAGGGCGGGAGCCAAAATCAGCACCACAGTCATGGGAACTAACCCCACTCCGTAAGCCCACAAGCAGAGCGTGGTATTGACAGTGGATGCATCGTCAAAAAGTCCGTGTCCATAAATGAGATTGATTCCGCTATCCCCCAAAATAAAAAAGGCAAAGGTCATCGGAAGCATGGGAGCCATCGATCGGCAGAGGGCAAAATCGAGAAAATGGCGATAGCGGACCAGGTCCTGAGATTTAATGGCACGAGATAAAGGGGGAAGGAGAGCCCCAGAGATGGCTATTCCAAACAGGGCTAAGGGCAGCTGCTGAATGCGGATCGCATACCAGAGCAATGCGGGGCCCGATTCATCTGCATAGCGGGCGAAAATGCTATCCAGGGCATTGTTAATTTGAGAGGCTCCCATGCCGACGATTCCAAGTAAAAGCGGAACAAACAGTAAAACGACATCTGGCGAAATGAGGCGCATCCTCTGCCAAGGTTTTTCCATTCCGAGGGAATGGAGAATCCGATAGGTCTTGGGAATAGTCACCATCCATTGGGCCATACAGGCTAAAATGATAAAGAGCGAAAGCCAGGGCATTGCCTCTTGGGCAGGCAGTTTCCATAAGAGGATAATCCCTGTGATCCAAAGAAAATTGAAACCCGCAGGAGCTACGCTCGCAGTGAAAAAGCTCTTTTCACATTGGAGCAGCCCAGCATTCAGTCCATACAGACAAATGAAAAAGAGGCTTGGCATCATCAGCAGGGTCAACCATGCGACCTCTCGATTTCCCGCACTAAGTCCTCCCCACAACAATAGGAAAAACAGAATCGCCATGACCCCAAAGACGAGCAAAGCTAAGAGGGCGCTAAGGCATATGTAGAGATCCCGAAAGAAAAAGGCCGCCCTTTCCGGACTGTCTTTGCGCAGTTTTTCAAATGCAGGGACAAATGCCGTCTGCAATGTCCCCTCTCCCAAAAGCCTGCGAAATAAATGCGAAAAGCGGAAAGCCAGCAAAAAGGCCGCAACCGAACTCTGCGTGCCAAAAGCAAAAGCCATGATTATATCGCGAACAAGCCCCGTGAGCCTGCTGAGCACAGTACCGCTCAAGAATCGCTTTGCCGAACTGAATAACGATGACGTTGTATCTTGCATAAAGAATACAGAATACAGAAAACAGAATGAATGGACAATGGACAATAATGGACAATGGACCAATGGACAATGGTTAATGGACCTAATGGACACCATGGACACCATCGACTATGGACCATTGCCTTTGTCCATAGTCCATGGTGTCCATGGTGTCCATTAGGTCCATTAACCATTGTCCATTAGTCTCCTGAATTCTCCTTTACGCATTATTCTATATCCTTTATTCTGGATGACTTGCAAGGACAGGATGGAATGAAAAAAAAGAAAGAGCTTTTGATTGGAGCGCATACGTCTGCAGCCGGAGGGGTGCACCATGCCCTTTTGGAAGGGCAGAAAATCGGAGCCACCACCATCCAGTTGTTTACGAGCAATCAACGGCAATGGGCCAACAAACCGATTGCCGATGACGAGGTCGCGCGATGGGAGCAAGCGTTAAAGGACACCGGCCTTTCCGAGATCATGAGCCATGATAGCTATCTCATCAATTTGGGAGCTTCGGACCCTGAAAACCTCGAAAAAAGCCGAGCCGCTTTCCGAAATGAGGCCCTGCGTTGTCTCCAACTGGGGATCACTTATTTAAATTTTCATCCTGGAGCCGCTGGAAAAGATGCTGTGGAAGTATGCCTGAACCGCATATGCGAAAGTTTGATTCAGCTGCAGAAACTTTTTGAGAGCGATTCTACACGATTATTGCTTGAAGCAACGGCGGGTCAAGGTTCTGCTGTGGGATATCGTTTTGAGGAATTAGCTTATATCATCAAAAAAGTTGAGAAAAAAGTTCCCATCGGGGTCTGCATCGATACTTGCCATATTTTCGTTGCTGGATATGATATTCGCACACCGGCGGGATGGAAACAGACTCTTGATGAATTCGATAAAGTCATTGGCTTAAAACATCTCTATGCCTTTCACGTCAACGATTCGGCGAAGGGGTTAGGCACACGAGTAGATCGCCACGCAAATTTAGGCGAAGGGCTCATTGGATTAGAAAGCTTTAAATATTTAATGCATGATCCCCGCACGCGAGACATTCCAAAATATCTAGAGACACCCGGAGGGCCACCTGTATGGGAGAAGGAAATCCGCATGCTGCGGGAGTTTTAGAGGAGAACGCTATGCGCATAAGAGTCAAACAGCTCAAATATCCTGTTCCAGGAAGACCTTCCCTTGTCGGCACCAAGGTGACCGTAAAAGGGTGGGTGAGGACAGTAAGAAACCAGAAGACCTTTTCCTTTATCGAAATTAACGATGGTTCGACACTATCCAACTTCCAGGTCGTCGCTAACCCAGAACTCCCCAACTACGCCAAGCTGATGAATCAGCTCACCACAGGGGTTTCCGTCGTCATCGATGGCAAGTTGGTGGAAAGCCCTGGTAAAAACCAAGAATTTGAACTTGTTGCAGAGAAAATCGACATCATCGGGGTGTGCGATCCAGAGGTCTATCCCCTCCAGAAAAAGCGCCATTCCTTCGAGTTCCTGCGCTCAATAGCCCATTTGCGCCCTCGCACCAATACCCTTGGAGCAGTCGCACGCGTGAGAAATGCCCTGGCTTTTGCCACCCATCAGTTTTATCAGGAGCGGGGCTTTCTTTATATCAATACCCCTATTATTACGGCTTCCGACTGCGAAGGGGCCGGCAAGATGTTCCAAGTCACGACTCTGGATTTGGCATCCACTCCAAAAACTCAGGAAGGGAAGGTGGACTATGCACAAGATTTCTTTGGCAAGCCTGCCTACCTGACTGTTTCGGGGCAGCTCAATGGAGAGATCTATGCCTGCGCCTTGTCGGATATCTATACCTTTGGTCCCACCTTCCGCGCCGAAAATTCCAATACGTCGCGCCATTTAGCGGAGTTCTGGATGATTGAGCCCGAAATGGCCTTCGCCGATCTCAACGACAACATGGATAATGCCGAAGCCTACCTGAAATATGTCTTTAAGTATATTTTAGATAATTGCCAAGAAGACATGGCCTTTTTCGATAAGTATGTCTCAAATGACGTGATCAAGCGCTTGCAACATGTTGTAGAGACTCCCTTTGAGCGGGCCAGCTACTCCTATGCGGTCCGAATCTTGGAAAAGGCAAATAAACCCTTTGAGTTCCCTGTCAAATGGGGAGGCGATTTGCAATCGGAACATGAACGCTATCTGGCAGAAGAATACTTTGCCAAGCCCGTGATCATCACGGACTATCCAAAGCAAATTAAATCCTTTTATATGCGTTCCAATGACGATAACAAGACCGTCGCCGCCATGGACGTCCTCGTCCCCAAAGTCGGGGAGATCATCGGTGGAAGCCAGCGTGAAGAGCGCCTTGACTATCTGGAACGGAAAATCCAGGAAGTCGGCTTAAAGCCGGAAGACTACTGGTGGTACCTCGAACTCCGAAGATATGGCTCAGTCCCTCATGCTGGCTATGGCGTCGGTTTTGAACGGCTTGTTCAGTTTTCGACAGGCATGGAAAATATTCGCGATGTCATTCCATTCCCGCGCTTTCCTGGTAAGGCCGATTTCTAGATTTCTTATAGATGAATTCAATTATAAGCATAAGTTATTTTTGTGATTTTTTTTAACTTTTTGTTTATTTTGATTGCCTGAGAATAGAAAAAAGTATATTATTATCAATAAAAAAAGGAGATGTTATATGTCAATTCCACCAGTCCAATCAGTTGCTCAAACTTTTGTTCCGCAAACAAATGACCTTGTCAGAGTTCTTAATTCTAGGATTGACGAGATGTTTGCTAGTCCTGCTCTTGGGGAAAACAATACTGGGGATATAAGCGAGCGTATGGAACCATTATTCGTCAGTATGCGTGATCTACTAGAAAAAAATATCGTTGACTGGCAAGGTCCTGTTTACGATTCAGTACTAAGGCATTTTTTGGAGTCTACATTTAAAATGATACCTGAAAAAGTCCCACAAGGAATTATCCAGAGAATCATGTACACCTTGCCACCATCGCGATTATTACGTGAAGAATTTCCAATGCTTGATCTTGATAAAGGATGGGGAGAGTTTCAGACTTTCCTAAAACCCAAATTTGAATGGGTCAAGCGTTCTTTTTGGGATAAGGTGCAAATCGTAGCATTGACGATTCTGACGTTTGGGCATTGGAAAAATTGGAAGAATGAGGAGTATTTTAGAGCCTTAGATATAGATAACCCCGATTTTAAAGCAGCTGAAAAAGCGATCAAATCGGGCGCCGATAGGCTTCACCCAATGACGTACATTAGAAATTTTGCTCCCCTCCATAAGAATAGTTCGAAATCCTTCGGTAAGTTGAGCTTTTTATTTGCCCAAATGAAGAGCAATTCGCATAAAAAAGATCCCATCAATAAATCTGAATATCGCTACGATCTAAAAGCTCTCAAAGGGATTCTTTGTCAAAGGAATTCCAGAACCGATAGGGCACTCTTTGATTTGATTGATCGGACTTTGTGTTCATTCCATGAGGAAGGTGATGTCTTTTGTGAACAAATTTTAGACTGTCTGAAGGATTATAAAATCGCAGATCCGAATGAGCTATATCGACTTTATACTGGATGGTATCAATGTTCTTATAATGGTGTAGATACCGGTAAGTGCACAACCAAGATTGCCGAAAGCATGAAAGACAGCTTCCCTAGGTTAGTCCAAGGCACTGTTGCTACTCAGGCATAAGTCAGGATAAGGAAAGCGCCCTGAGGCTTGCGAAACCCAGGGCCGAAGGCCCGGCAGTTGTATAGCCCAGTTGCCCAACTGCCTTTGACATTGCTTATGCGCCAACGGCGAGGAGGTGCTCCCGCACCTTTGCTTTGTCGAGGAATAGCTTTGTATGGCGCTTTGCGGCATCCTGGACAATTTCTTCTGCTTTGGAGAGGGTATCATTCATCTGCTGTCGGCGGATGGATAGGCTTCTATTGATTTGATCGATATTCAAAAGGGTCACTTGGCAATGATTTCCGATGGTGGGATCGACATTGCGCGGCACGCACAGGTCGATGATGAGTTTGCGGCTAATGGGGTGATCAGGAATTTGTCTAGGAGTGATCAAATGCTCATGCGATTTCGTTCCGAAAATAATCCAATCAAAGTGATGCCAATTCGAAACAAGAGGCCAATCGATGAGGTTGAGCTGATATTTTTCGGCTAAGGACTGGGCATACCCTTTAGACCTATTGCAAAGGGTGATTTTGTTCAGGCTTTTGGCTTTGAGAAAATGGATGACCTTGAGGTTAATATCTGAAGCTCCTACAAAGAGGATTTTGGTTTCATGGGGCGTAGGAAACATGCCTAAACCGGCATTCAGGATCGCATCCTCGAGGTCGGGCAAGCCGCGGCGCAAGGGCAATTCCGTGCGCACTTGTTTGCCGATTTTCAGCGATTTCTGAAATAAATAATGAATATCCCCGGGAAGAGTAGCATACTCCACACTAGTCTCATAGGCGGCTTTGACCTGACCCTGGATTTCTGTTTCGGCTACGATGGCGCTGTCGAGCCCGGCTGTCACCCGCGATAAATGAAGAAAGCAGTCCGATCCAAAATAGGAATAGAGCTTTTGGTCAAACTCCTGATCGACTTCATTTCGCAAAATGGAGAGCAGATAGCTATGCGTGGAGGGCAGATCATAGGAGGAGAAGTAGATTTCGGTCCGATTGCAGGTCGATAAGAGGACAAAGGAGTGATGGCCATGGATGCAAGCTCCGGGGCCGAAGCGCCTCTGGCAGGCTTTAGCAAGCATTTCGCGCAGTTTGAGGTCCGCTAACTTATGATTGATTCCAACAACGCCTACACGCATTCCTAGGGTTTCCTCCGAAGTCTTATGTCATTTGTTTTAAGTTTTAAAATCGAGTTTTACCAGCATACGCCATTTCTTGCCAAAATATTTATGATCTAAGGCGAAAAAAATGGATTAAATGGATTAAAGATAGGGCTCGATCAGCGGACGCAACTGCTCTGCAGTGAGCCATTGGCTGTTGGTATTGGAGGCATAAGCAAAATTCTCTGGGGGGTGGCGTCCTTCGCGTCCTTGGAGGAAAGAGCGGAGCAATTCCGGCCGATGATATAATATCTCGGGTACGATCAAGTAATGGTCATCATATTCTAAGGTATGGCGGCCATCTTCTGCGCCGAACATCATTTCATGGAGTTTTTCCCCTTCCCGAATCCTGGTGGTTTCATGTTGGAGTCCAGGAGCGACGGCTTCCGCGAGGTCGACGATTTTCATGCTGGGGATTTTTGGGATGAATATTTCCCCGCCGCGCATCCGTTCAAAGCTTTTCATCACGAAGTCGACCGACTGCTCCAGGGTAATCCAGAAGCGCGTCATCCGGATGTCTGTAATGGGCAGGGTTTTGGCTCCTTCTGCGACAAGTTTTGCCCAGAGCTGAATGACGCTGCCGCGGCTGCCCAGCACGTTGCCATAGCGGACGACGGACAGGGTCGGGAAGCCTCTTTTGCCGACGTAGGAGTTGCCGGCCACCACCAGTTTATCGCCGCACAACTTGGTGGCTCCATAGAGGTTTACGGGGTTGGTGGCTTTATCGGTGGAGAGGGCGATGACTTTTTTGACTCCGGCATCGATGGCGGCGTCGATGACGTTCATGGTGCCGATCACATTGGTTTTGACGAATTCTGTGGGATTATACTCTGCTGCAGGCACTTGTTTGAGGGCGGCGGCATGGACGATGTAGTCGACTTCGTTGAAGGCTCTTTCCAGGCGGAATTTGTCGCGCACATCCCCCAAAAAATAGCGGATTTTAGGGTGGTTAAAGAGGGGTTCGGACTGTTGCATTTCCCACTGCTTCCATTCATCGCGGCTGAGGATAATGACCTTTTGGCATTGATCTTCCTTCAGGAGCCTTCGGGCCATACAGCGGCCGAAGCTGCCGGTGCCTCCGGTGATCAACACCACCTTGTCTTTGAAGAAAGAACTTGTGCTCATAATAAAATCCTAGTGGAAAGAGAATTCGCAATTCGTTATCCTATCCACTTTATATATACTAACTATTCCGTTTTCTGTATCCAAATTTAGTTAAAAGAAGATCATGGCTAAACAATACGACGAAAGCAGCGTTCAGACACTTGATGCCTTAGCGCATATCCGCTTGCGCCCAGGGATGTACATCGGCCGTTTAGGCGATGGATCGCATCCGGACGATGGGATTTATGTCATGTTGAAGGAGGTCATCGACAACAGCGTCGATGAATTCATCATGAAACATGGGAAGAAAATCGACATCAATTTGGATCACGAGCAGCCTATAGTCAAGGTGCGCGACTATGGCCGAGGCATTCCTTTGGGCAAAGTGATCGAATGCGTCAGCCAGATCAACACGGGCGCAAAATATAACGACGATGTCTTCCAATTTTCCGTTGGGCTGAATGGCGTCGGCACCAAAGCGGTGAATGCCCTATCTAGTCATTTTTTAGTCCGCAGCTACCGCGATGGCAAATATATCGAAGCCCAGTTTAAAAGCGGGGTCCTCCAAAACAAGAAAGAGGGGAACACCAAAGAGCAAAATGGGACCTATGTCGAATTTATTCCGGATAAGGAAATTTTCAAGAAGTTCCATTTCCAAAATGAGTATGTCATCAAGCGGATGTGGCATTATGCCTATCTCAACACGGGTTTGACGCTTTATTATAATGGGACACCAATCGAATCCCAGAATGGCTTGCTCGATCTCCTCAATGAGGAGGTCAAAGACGATCGCCTGTATGAGCCGCTGCATTATCGGGGAAAGCACCTCGAATTTGCCTTTTTGCATACCCAAAACTATGGGGAAAGCTATTTTTCCTTCGTCAACGGGCAATATACCTCCGATGGAGGAACCCACTTGTCAGCCTTTCGAGAGGGCATTTTAAAGGGAGTAAACGAATTTGCGAAGAAGAATTTCCAGGGTGTAGATGTTCGAGAGGGCATTGTAGGAACGATTTTGGTCAAAGTGAAGGAGCCCGTTTTTGAGTCGCAAACAAAAAATAAGCTGGGAAATACAGACATAAGGGCTCCGATCGTTCAGGAAGTCAAAGATGCCGTCGTCGATCTTCTCTATAAAAACGCGGCTGCGGCTAACCAGCTCATCGAGCGGATTGCTTTCAACGAAAAGCTGAGGCGGGAACTGGCTGCCGTCAAGAAAGAGGCGAAAGAAAAGCAGAAAAAGATTTCGTTCAAGATACCGAAACTGCGCGATTGCAAGTACCATTACCAAGATGAATCGGCCTACCACGACAAAACGATGATTTTCCTGACGGAAGGGGATTCGGCCAGCGCCTCCATCGTAGCTTCGCGCGACCCTTTGACCCAGGCGGTCTTTTCTCTGCGTGGAAAGCCTTTGAACGTGCATGGCATGAAGCTGGACCAGCTCTATAAGAATGAAGAGATGTTCAACTTGATGAGCGCCCTCAATATTGAAGATGAGATCGAGCAGTCTCCGCTATGCCAAAGTCGTTCTGGCCACCGATGCCGATGTCGATGGGATGCATATCCGCAATTTGCTCATTACCTTCTTCTTGACCTATTTTGAAGGGCTTGTGCTCAATGGCCATTTGCATATCTTGGAAACTCCGATTTTTAAAGTGCGCAATAAAGAAAAGACGATCTACTGCTACAGCGAAGAAGAGCGGGACGACGCCATCAAAAAGCTCAAAACAGGCGTCGAAGTGACCCGCTTTAAAGGGCTGGGAGAAATTTCCCCCGATGAGTTCAAGCAATTCATCAGCGAAAATATGCGGCTGATACCGGTGATGGTCAACCATTTCTCCGATATTAAGACGACCTTGGAATTTTACATGGGCAAGAACACGCCTGAGCGAAAGCAATTCATCATGCAAAATCTGATCAATGAAGAAGAGGCTTCCCTCAAGGAAATCGCAGGTTTAAAACTCGAAAAAGAGCAACAAGAAAGCTAGACCGGTATAACGCTATGGATGATGTCAAATCCCTCATGAAGTATCACTACTTAAAGTATGCTTCCTATGTGATTCTCGATCGGGCTATTCCAAACGTCATAGACGGCCTAAAGCCTGTCCAACGGCGCATTTTGTACATGCTATGGCGCATGCACGACGGCAAATTGCATAAGGTCGCCAACGTCGTCGGACAAACGATGTCGCTGCATCCCCATGGAGATGCCCCTATTGGCGAAGCCCTCATCAACCTCGCCAACAAAGAATTATCTTCTCGACATGCAGGGAAATTTCGGCAATATCTTCACCGGAGATCCTCCCGCTGCTGCCCGCTATATAGAAACGCGCCTATCGAGTTTGTCTAAAGATACCTTATTCAATCCCGACTTGACGGACACGATCCCTTCTTATGATGGCAGGCATCAGGAGCCCGTCGTCCTGCCGGCAAAAATGCCTGTGGTTTTAATGCAAGGGGCTGAAGGCATTGCCGTTGGGATGTCGACGTCATATCCTCCCACACAATTTTGTGGAGCTGCTGGAAGCGGAAATCGCGATCCTGGAGGGGAGGGACTACACCATCCTTCCCGACTTCCTCACAGGGGGGATCATGGACGCCTCTGAATATGACCAGGGGCGTGGAAAAGTCAAACTGCGCGCGAAAATCGAGATACGCGATCCAAAGACGATCGTCATCACCCAAATCTGTTACGGCACGACGACAGAGTCGCTCATCCGTTCGATCGACGAGGCTGCCAAAAAAGGGAAAATCAAGATCGAGTCGATCAACGATTATACGTCGGACAAGGTCGAAATCGAGATCAAGCTGCCTCGCGGACAATATGCCGAAGATTTGATGGATGCCTTGTATGCCTATACGGAATGCCAGGTCACATTGAATTCGATCCTGATGGTGATCAAGGACAACCTGCCTTGGGAAACCGACGGTCAATGCGATTTTGCAGCTCCACACAGAAAAGTTGGTGGGTTACCTCAAACGGGAGTTGGAAATCGAGCGCGATTCCCTCATAGCCAAAATTTTTGACAAAACGCTCGAGCAGATTTTCATCGAAAACAGGCTGTATAAGAAGATTGAAAATGTCTCCTCCTATGACAAAATCCATAGCACCATTCCAGGAGAGCTTAAAGCCTTTCCATAAGGAATTGTCCCGAATTCCAGAATATGATGACCGCGAACGCTTGCTGAATATCCCGATCAGGCGCATCTCCCGCTTTGATTTGGACAAGAATCAGGAGGAGATCGCAAAAACCCAAGGGTTGTTGGCAAAGGTTGAAAAAGAGCTGAAGCATATCAAAAAGTATACGATCCAATATCTCAAAGGGTTGATCAACAAGTATGGCAAAGACTATGTGCGCAAGACGCAGATCCAAACCATTGGCCAGATCGATCGCCGCTCTATCGAGACCCGCAAAGGTCAAGGTGGGCTTCGATCCGGCTACGGGCTATGTGGGATTGAAAGTCGTCAGTCCGACCATGTTTGAATGCACCAATTTCGATAAACTGCTCCTGATGTACAAGGATGGCAGCTATACGGTCATCAACATCCCTGAGAAGCAGTATGTTAACAAGGAAGAAAGCAAAGTTATCTATGCGGGCGTCGCCGATAAAGAGACGGTGATGAACGTCTTATACAAAGACCCCAAAACGGGCCTTTGTTATGCCAAAAGGTTTGTGGTCAATAAATTTATGGTGGATAAACCCTATCGCTTCATGGAGGAAGGAAAGGATCTCCTCTATCTCTCTTCGCAGCCCAATGTCAGCTTAGAATTGCAGTTCGTCCCTAAGGCAAAACAAAAACTCTCCGCCATTGAGTTTTCCTTCAATAAGGTGTTGGTCAAAGGAGTGACCGCTAAGGGGATTCGTGTGACCAATCGTCCTGTGAAAAAAGTCATCACCCTGAAAGAATCGGAGAAGGCAAAAGTGACGGATGAGGTGGAGTATAAGAGAGCTAAGAGTACTGGCCTATAAGCGGTTAGCTTTAAAAAGCCAGCATAGCGTCGAACTACGCACAGCCCTCCAAAAACAGGAGATTCCGGAAGGAATTGTCAATCGCGTCATCGCCGAATGCTCCCAGCTAGGCTACCTGAATGACCACGATTGGATAGAGGGCTTTATCAAAGGACAGCTGGCAAAAAATAAAGGTCCCCGCTATATTTCGATAAAATTGAGGCAAAAAGGCATAAAATCCGACGAATTTGCCGAATTTCTTAACAAAAACCCTCCCTCCTACAAAGAAAGCATCCAAAAACTTCTCGAATCCAAGTATAAAAAATTTGATCTTACGGATTACCGCCAAAAACAAAAGGTCATCGCCTCCTTAATGCGCCGGGGCTTTTCCCTGGACGATATCCTCGAAAAAATAGGACAAAAGGACAAGGACATAAATCCATGTCCTTTTGTCCTCTTGTCCTTTCTATTTTCAAAATAAAAAAATAACCTTATAATAATATATGTAGTGTTATTTTTTGGTTTTTTTATGAATGATAATTTGCCAATTAACTCTTCAACTTCAAATTTGCAACCATTTCCGAAAGACAACGTAAAACCACAAGCGAATGATAAAGTTACAGAAGTTGGGGTCCTTTCTTTGGCTCATGCGCCCGAAGAAAAAACAAATCGGCCAATAGGACAGGCTGAAGTGATTATCTTGGTGGGCACATCATCGGTAGGTAAAACATCAATTATTCAAGAGATAAAAAGACAAAGTCAGGAAAGGGAATGGAAAGAGTTTGATTCAGATTTAGTTGGCCCTAAAAATTTTGAGGCTTTTTGGGATCAAGAGCGTAAGAATTTGGGGATATCAGAAGACGATTACGCAATCTTTAAGGCCGTTCTTATACCTCGAGAGAATAATATGCATTTACATCATGCCATTGGGGAACCAGCCTACTTGGATCAAAATTCTGTTTATAAAGAGGGTACGACACCTGAACAAAAGAAAATTGCAATAAATGTGGCAAATACATTGAGAGATCCCACAGATAGACTTTTCAACCAATTTTCTAAAGACCAATTTGATGTTGCATCAAGAGAGATTCTTCTTAATGCCGAGTCTGGCATATCAACGATTATAGGGGTTTTAGACGATAGCGAACTCTTTAAAGGGTATCCAAAACCCAACGCTCGCGTGACCACAGTTCTCGTTTACTGTTCCTTTCAAAGTCTATCAGACAGAATAGCCGCAAGAAACAATACGGCACTAGAGTCTGGTAGATATGAAGAATTCAGGGGAACACACCCACTTTTTGATTTTGCCAAACTATTCCGGCCAAAAACAGAACAAGATGACCCCAAAGCCATTGTTGAAGAATTAGACCGTAAAACAGTGGTTGATGCCTTTAATTTACACTTTGATGCAATGAAAAAAGAGAAACTCAGAGTTGAAAATAAAGAAAAATTTTCACGGGAAGAAGAGAGAAAACTTGAAGATAAGAAAGAGGAGGATAAAAACAAGCTTTTAGGAGAATTAGGTTTTACAGATCCAAAGGTTGATAAGGTTCAATTGGTACCTCGCAAAAACTATGATAAATTGATAGATACGAATACCCCCAAAGGCGAAGGCAATATCAAAATGAGCCGAATACAAAGCATTAAAAATGCTGCAGAGGAAATCTTAAAGAGATAGATTTTTTTTTACATGGATAGTCATTTTTTTAAGTTTACTTGAAATTAAAAAGATAATTTGATAATATAAGAGTATAGGGTTTTACCTTAATTAATAGTAGGTAATTTATGAG
This sequence comes from uncultured Parachlamydiaceae bacterium, assembly GCA_963801335.1. Taxonomy (GTDB): domain Bacteria; phylum Chlamydiota; class Chlamydiia; order Chlamydiales; family Parachlamydiaceae; genus CAWDEQ01. Next base: position 1,416,589 of record CAWDEQ010000001.1, read on the forward strand.
TATCCACAACCTAGTCCTCCTGTACCCGCTGCCACAGCGGCGGCTGTTCCAGCTGCTCCAGTATCTACTGGTCCTACGAATTCAACGCAAGCTACCGTAAGCAGTGGATCAGTCAGTTCTTTGGGTGAACTGCAGGCCCAAGCGCCGCAGGTCTATAATGCAATGATGGAATCCATTGCTATGGAGATCTGTCAACAGATGCAGCAACAACAGGCAGATCTTGACAAGATCATCCAAGAGTATAACGAAGAAGAATGGGGTTAGGGATCGCATAGAAATAACTTTTACAATTCTCGAGGAAAAAATCGGTTCATCTCGAGAGGATTTTTCCTCAGAGGTATTCCACTGATACTCTCTTCGGAAAAATCCTCTCGATCTGAACCGCATTTCTCCTCGAGAATTGTAAAAGTTATTTCTTTCCGATCCCTTAAAAGTCATTCCTTTTTGTGAATTTCCTTGAAATTAAATAGGTTATTTAATACGATTACATTTATCCTTTAACTAAATGAGGGTAATTGTATGGATTTGCCGAAACAACCTATTACTTCTATACAGGTAATCGATTCCCCCGTTTCAGCTCCCACAGTGGATGCTTCGATGGAAATGAGTGGAGGGGATTTTGATACCATTGGAGAAATTAGTTCTTTGGCTGATCTTAAAGCCAAAGCCCCCCACGTCTTTAATTTAATGATGGAATCAATTGGGGAACAAATCTGCCATCAAATGCGGAATGCCCAGTGGCGTCTCAAAAAATTGATGAGAGAGGGGCGTCGCAACGCAAATAGTTAATGATTTCTGCTCAACTCTTTCTTGGCTTTCCCGTTTCTTCTGAGTATGAGCTTCAATTAGGCAAAGTGAAGAAGGAAATGCTTTGCCTCTTCATCCAAGAGGATTCCGAATATTTACAAGATATTCAATATGAAGGGGTTCGCTATATCGGAAAAAAGGTAGATAGCGCATGCGATTTAGCTGCATTAGAGCAATTGCAAGAGAACATCCTCAGCTTATTAAAACGATTAATACCCGATTTCCCATATAAGGATTATCCCCTCGAATTGTTTCCAATTCTCATGGAAGGTAAAGATGCAACCTGAAGAACAAGAATCCCTGATCATTACTGCCGAAGAGGGAGGGGAACGCCTAGACAAAATTCTGGCGGGGCGCTTTCGCGACATCAAATCGCGTACTTATTTCCAGTATTTGATCGAAGAGGGTAGGGTATGGGTCAATGGCGAATCGGTTAAAAAGAGGGAGAAACTGGCTGAAGGCGATGAGGTCTTAATTCATTTCATCTTGACTCCCGAAATTGGTTTATGTCCGGAGCCTATTCCCCTCGATATCGTTTATGAGGACGACGCTCTGTTGGCGATCAATAAGCCAGCGGGCATGGTCGTTCATCCTGCTGTTGGCAATTGGACGGGAACCTTTGTCAATGCGCTATTGCACCATTGCCAAGGTTTGGAACAGTCAGAAGATTTGAGGCCGGGAATTGTCCATAGACTCGATAAGGAGACGACGGGATTGCTGATCGCTGCAAAAACGCCTTTGGTTCAACAGCGGTTAATCGAACAGTTCTCTACGCGTCAAGTTTATAAGGAATATCTGGCGATTTGCCTGGGAAATCCAGGAAAACAGGAGATCCAGGCGCCGATCGGTCGCCATCCGGTGAACCGCAAATTGATGGCCGTTGTCCCAAATGGAAGGCCAGCAATTAGCCGTTGCGAAACGGTGGCGCATCGCGGGACATTAAGTCTTGTCAAAATCGTTTTGCTCACAGGGAGAACCCATCAGATTCGGGTCCATCTGAAGCATGTGGGAATGGCGGTTTTAGGGCGATAACACCTATGGAAATCTCCAAGCCAATCAAAAATATGGGGCAGAGCGGCAGATGTTGCATGCCAGCCGTTTGAGGTTGGAACATCCCGTGACGAAGAAAATGCTCGAATTGGAGGCGCCCCTCCCTGAAGATTTTCTCTTGATGCAAAATAGAATCATCGGATAAGATCTTGCGGCAAAAAGCAGGGATTTCATTTTTTTCCTAGAATATTATACAATGATGGGATAGGATCCGATTATTGGATAAAGATTTGGGTTTTGAACTATTTCACATTTCTATGAGGGATCGATTTTATGAAAGAATTTGTAGCGTACATTGTCAAAAACTTGGTTGACCATCCAGACAAAGTCAAAATCAATGAAATTGGCGGGACGCAAACGCTCATTATCGAATTGTCTGTTGAAAAATCAGATATTGGGAAGATCATCGGCAAGAAGGGTAAGACCATCAATGCCATCCGTACTTTATTGATGTCGGTTGCCAGCCGCAATGGGATTCGCGTTAACCTTGAAATTCTCGAAGAAGAAGGCAAGCCCGAATAAGATCAGGGCTGCCTGGGATAGATGCAATTTACAGGATGAACAGGATCGCAAGCGGCAGGATATGCAGGATAGGGGCTCTTATCCACAGTATCTTGTTAAGAGCCCCTATCCTGCATATCCTGCCGCTTGCGATCCTGTTCATCCTGTAAATTGATTATCTTTGTTCATCCTGTTCCTTTTAGATTTAGTGGGAATCGCTGTTCACGAAATCAAGCGTGGCAAATAGGGCGATATCATTGATTTACGCGAATTGAGGGCTCCTGCTTTAAATCGCAAAATGGCGATGGGCAGGTCAGGGGCGCTGTCTTCTTTTTTCTTTTCATATTTTGCCGTGGGCTTGAAATGGTGGATGAATGTCTGTTGCAGTTCATCCGGGTGTGATCCGAGGAGTTCCAGGCTCATGGCAAGCTCAGACACTTCTGGGGAGGCTTGGAAAGCATTTAAAAAGCTTCCTAGGCGGTCATAGGCTTTTTGTACAGGGGGAACCCATATCCACAATTCATCTTCATGCCGATATTGTCCAATGCGTATCTGTGTACACCTCTTCTGCGCTGGGTATAGTGCTGATCATGTGGAGATGGAGGTCGATTTCATTGCGTTCTCTGTGGATGTTCAGGGCTTGTCGGTACCAATACTCTTTGAGCTTGCTGCTGGCTTTGTTGTAAGTGGGGAAATTCGAGGAAAAGAGCTTCGTTTGTCCGACGCGGCAGCATCCGTTTTGCTCTTTGGTATCGAGAAATAGCGGGGCGCAGTCGCCTTCAAGACTTCTTTTCAGCTGGGTTTCCACCTCCTCTTCCCTTAAGGAAAAGACCCGTCGATAGACCGAGTAGAGGTCTTCGTTTTGCAATAAGCGTTTGGCGGCAGTGCGTGCAAATTGTTTATCCAGAGGCAAGTCGTCGAAGGCGACGATTTCTACATCCTCTTTCAGCTGCAAAGACTTCATCCGGTTTAATAGATTCGCCGTACAGAAGACATCCCGGTTCGAGACTTTGGTCAGGAGGTCGGTATCATCCAAGATTGCATGGAGGAGGCATAAGGCTTCGGCGAATTCGCGGTCGGGATGGATAAAATAGGGAGCCTGCCTTTTGTAGGCCATTTTTCGATCGATTGCCCGCTGTAGGAGGCGTCCATTCGAAGGGGTAGAGGCGTCAGCTGTAAGCAAGCGCTGCAGTTGTTTTTCGGCCTTATCCAACGTGATGCCTCCAGTGCTGTACCGCCGATTCAGGGCCAGTTCTTGTTCGGCAATCAGCACATTGCAAGATTGCGTGTCGCCGATCAATGCTAGAGGGGTCGACAGGGTGGAAATATCTGATTTATGGTGGTCGACAATGCTGATGACAGATAAGTAGGAGGCCATTTTAATTTCTTCGCTATTGCAAAAGTCGCGCAAAGAGACCGTTCCTAGGATAGGCTTGCGCAAATCGTTGGCCCAGATGACCCCTACAGGAAAGAGTTGCTCCTCTTCTTCCGGGATCACGACGGTGATGAAGTTTTCATTTTTCATCTTGGATCGGATGTCCTCCACATCGCTGCGCATGGTGACATAGTCGGAGGGGTTGTGCAGAACATTCGTCTTGATGTCGATCGTGACATCGAGCCTTTCGGCATAATTGCGGAGCCTGAGAATCGCATCATTGAGGCGGTCAATAATCCGTTCGATGCGATTGAAAATCTTGGGGCGGTCATCGATCAAATGGCCTTTATGATCGAAGAGGTCAGAATTTTTCAGCGTTTCCAATTCCTGTTTGAATAGGGAGAGTTCGTTGACGCCCTGCTGGTCTAAAGATTGGCTGAGATTGGCAAAGGTGCCATCGAGCCCCTTGGGTGTTTTAATGACAGTTTTGAGGAATAGGTCGAGGTCTTCTTTTTGCTTTTCGCTGAAGTCTCGGGCCGGTTCGCATTCTCGGATGGAGACATCAAATACCGCGGAAAGAAATCCAGGGATTTCTTCCGATGAGACTTCGCTTTTTCCAAAAAAAGCGACCATTTTGTAGTAGACGTTGTTTTCAAACCAGTGAAGACAAGACTTAAACAGCACGACGATTTGTCGGACCATTTCGACATCAGAACTATGCCAATCGCCGACGAAGTTTTCATGCTCATCGATGAGGAGGACCGCTTTTTCATGCTTCCCATGGTCCAAGGTGCTGATCGAGGTAAAGCCTCTCTCTTTGCGCACATTCGTTTTGTTGACCAAGTCCATCGAAACTAAGGAAAGGGTGTTGTCTATCCGCGCGATAACGGAAAAGACAGCCTGGCCAAATAATTCGCGAAAGAGAAGCATGACCGGAGATTCCGGCGGACCCCCAGGTAAACTCCAGAGATGCTGCCCTGTTCCGACCCGGGCGGCAAAGGCGTCGACCCATCCCCAAAAAGATGCAATGGTTGTATCGACATCAGGAGAGATATGGGCGGTCACAAAGTGGGTGCCTGTCAGCACCTTTCCCATGCCGATGGGAAAAAATGCCTGATAATCGTCGCGGGGGATGGATTTTCCGACAATTTTGCTGCGGATGAGCATGCCCTCTTGGTCGCTGACCCCTGAAAAATGATTCAGCCAAAATTCAAAAAGGGAGAAATGATAGGGCTCTTTCAAAAGTTTTCCCTCGTTTACCTTATCGATGTATTCCACGATGGCTGCCAGCAAAAAGGAGGGCTCCGGACTCTTTTGAATCAGGGTGAGAAGCAGCTGATTGACGCGGGCAAACTTCTTGCGGGCCGACAATTGCCGAAAGGCAGGCTGTTGAAATTCTTTAAAAATCGCATCCAGATTGGGAAACGTATACAAACGCAAAGGATAATCGCCCAAAAGAGGCGTCGCAGGGGACATAGCTCTTCCTCCAACACACTCTAATCAGACGTAACATGTTGGAAAAGAAAGCGCAACAAAAAATGCGAGCACACCCACAAGAACAAAGGACAAAATTTAATTTACCACTGAGAACACTGAGATCAGTGAGGAGGTATGAGATAGGGAGAGGATTGATATTAAATTAATCCATCTCAATGTTCTCAAATCTTCTCACTGATCCAGTGATCTCAGTGGTAAATTAAATTTAATAATGATCGATGACGGACTGAGTAGGATTCGAACCTACGACCACCCGCTTAGAAGGCGGGTGCTCTATCCACTGAGCTATCAGTCCAAAGAGGCTGTCAGGAAATTAAGGGTTCGTCGATTTTCGGTATTATTTTGGCCGATTTTCGATTAAAATTGCAGGGGTAATATACTCTTGTCGATATTACCCCTGCAATTTTAAGTCGAAAATAGGCTCAAAAGAACCCGAAAATCGACTGAACCTTAATTTCCTGACAGCCTCAAAGCAAGTATCATATGCAAGGGGAGACCTTCTTTACAAGTTCTTTTTGTCCTTTACCGTTTAGCCTTTATTGTTTAAGATGAGTAGCCCACAGATCAGGAGGTTCAACCATGAGAAAAATTGCCATCCAGAAATTTTTTATAGGGGAGAATCAACCATTGGCCGTCATGTCGGGCCCCTGCGTCATTGAAAGCGAGGAGCACTGCTTGCGGGCTGCCGAACAGCTGAAAACGATTTTCTCCAAGCAGGGGATCCACTACATTTTTAAAACTAGTTATGACAAGGCCAACCGCTCCTCGATCAAATCTTATCGCGGTCCAGGATTAGAAAAAGGATTGCGCATCCTGGAAAGAGTCAAAAAGGAGTTCGATCTTCCTATCGTGACCGATGTGCATTCTCCAGAAGAAACTACGGCTGTCGGGCAGATTTGCGATATCATCCAGATCCCCGCTTTGCTTTGCCGGCAAACCGACCTTTTGGTCGCAGCCGGAAGAACGGGCAAGCCGATCAGCGTCAAAAAAGGCCAATTTATGGCCCCCTGGGACATGAAGAATGTCATCGAAAAAATACGTTCCACAGGCAATGAGGATATCATTCTTACAGACAGGGGAACCTCATTCGGATACAATAACTTGGTCAGCGACATGCGCGCCATCCCCATTATGCAAGGTCTAGGAGTGCCCGTCTGCTTCGATGCGACCCATTCCGTGCAGCTTCCAGGAGGCCTAGGCGAAAGCACCGGAGGCCAGCGCGAATTTATTCCCATGCTAGCAAAAGCCGCGATTGCCGCCGGAGCCAACTGCCTCTTCATGGAGTCTCACGACAATCCAGAGAAAGCGATGAGCGATGCCGGAGCCGTGGTTGATTTCAAAGAGCTACCCGCCTTGCTGACGATTTTGCAAAAGCTATACGCAGTCGTGAATGAAGTGAAGGAATAACATGGACAAGACAAAGCGCAACCGCTTTTTCTTCAATTGCATCCTGTTGAATGTGCTCCTTTTTTCTGCTGCTATTTTTGGTGTAGCCTGGATGCTGACATCCCCGACGCCAGCTCAGCAGCGCAAATACAGCAAGCTCATGGCCCATGCAGACAATGCTAAAACAGGTACAACAACCGCACCTTATAAGGCAAAGCAAGAGCGAATCGGCATCCTAAAGGAAGTTGTTTTCAGCGACGGGCCTCACCGCCTCAAGCTGCGTTTGAAAGCATCCGATGCCCTTTTGGTCCTCGACCACCGCGCAGAGGATCAGACGGAAATCGTCGAAAACATGAATCATGTCGTTTGCTACATGCAGGAAGAGCTCTTTTATGTTTTGCCGGATGGCCGCGAAGTCATCGAGCAAAGGAATGGCAAATTCTTGCTGCGCAATGCAAACCCGCAAGATCCGGCCTCCTACATTGCCAAGGGGGATCCCGGATTAAAGCCGATGCAGATCATGCGCTATATGGAAGCTGATACGGCATCCTATTTCTATAGGACAGACCGTTTTGTCGCAGATAATGTCCAGATTACCCGTTACCTCATTCCAGGGCATCTATTAGCCACCTCGTTTGATAAAGCCAAAGTTCTCATGAAGGGAGTGGCCTCTACCGTTGAATTCTCCCTTGATGGGCAAGTCAACTTTAAAGCCTCCAAGCTGAAGGCAAACTTTTTTACGAATCGGAGAAACTCATGAATGGGCATTGGGTCGTTCTCCTTCTCGTATGTGGATATAGCCTTTTTGCATCTGCAGAAGAGGAGTGCATCGAAGTCGATTCCAACCAGGCTGATTATGACGGCAAGCAGATTACGCTGAATGGAAACGTCACTGTCGAACATGAACTCGGCAAAATCCAGGCCAACCATATCGTCTTGACTCCAGAAGAAGAGGAGAAAAAACTGCACCTAGCAGAACTCAAAATGAATGAAGATGTCAAAATCGCCCTCAGAGACGGAGCTGAACTGACATGTGCTAAAGCGGAGTTAGATTACCACACGATGCATGGACGCTTTTCGGGCAATGCTGAAAAAGAATATGTCATCTACACAGAAATGTGCCGCGACAAGGGAGGCATGTCCTGCCCCTTAATCGTCAAAAGCCGGGTGATGAATGTGCAGCTTTCCCGAGAAGAAAGGAATGAAAATCAGTCCCCTAAAAGCCTCATCAGCGAAATCACTGCCGAGAGCAATGTGACGGTGGATTATAACCAGGATTTTATCGCTTCAGCGGATATGGGGATGTACCGGCGCCTCAGCGATGCGAATTCCCAGCCCCAGAATGCGATGCCGGGACGCATTTCCTTGCGCACAGGAGGGGAAGGAGGGCTTTGCCAGGTCACTAACCGCAATGGCGACCTGATCCGGGCCGAGCAAATATGCATCGATACTACGAAAAGGCATCTCCATTTCGCCTTTCCGAAAGGAGCCATCTATGCAGCCCGTCTAGAGGGAGGCGTCGATCGGATCGATTTCTCATGCGATTCGATGACTTGGGAAGAGCCGCGAGAGCTTCTGACTCTGCGCGACCATGTGGTCGTCAATCAAAAAGGAATTGGATCTCTGGCCAATGACAATGAAGTAACCATCTATCAGTATACCCAAAAAGGGAAAAAACAGCTGAGGACCATTGAAAGCAATGGCAAAACCTTTTTGACATCGATCGATGGCGACAAAAACCTGCGGCACCATCTCTCCTGTTATGGCAAAGCAACCCTCGACCATGAACACCTTCAGACGATTTTGGAAAGCCCTGTCGATTCCAATGGAAATATTATGGAAGGAAAACAGGTCTTCTTTGAAGATCCCCTCGGGGAAATCTACGCAGATAAAGTCATCGTCGACTACGACTATCAAAATCACGAAATCACCCCAAATAAAGTCACACTCCTTGGACACGTCCGCATCTTAAACAGAAAAGGCAATGCCGAAGAACTAACCGGAGCCCTTCTCCAATTTGCCCTTTCCGACAAAGTGGAATTCGTGCCAGACAGCAAAGAAATGCTATTTTCTTCCGGAGAAAATCGACGCGTCCTCTTCTATGATAAGGCCAATAATGTCCAAGTCAGCGCCCCCGCCCTGAAAATTAAGCGTGAGCCAGGCATGAAGAGCGAGTCCATCCAAGGCGTCGGAGATGTCCGTTTCAGCTTTGTCGACCGCGAATCTGACCAGATGCGCAAAGAATTTGGACTCGAAGAAGCAAAAAATAACCCTGAAATAGGCGAAAGCGAGGAGTCGGAATGACACAGAAGCAGGAGCAACCCATCTGTTTGGAAGTCACCAATCTAGTGAAGGAATATGGAGGCCGCCCTGTCGTCAATGGCCTTTCCTTCCAGGTGCATCAGGGGGAAATTGTGGGCCTGTTAGGGCCTAACGGAGCAGGCAAGACAACCGCCTTTTATATGGCAGTCGGACTCATCCGTCCCGATGGCGGAAAGGTCATCTTTCAAAATAGCGACGTCACCTACGAACCCATCCACAAAAGGGCTAGAATGGGCATGGGATATCTCGCCCAAGAGCCATCCATATTTCGCTATTTGACCGTCGAACAAAATATCCTGTGCATTTTGGAGAATCTCCCCCTAACCAAGTCTGAAAGGAGAGATAGGCTCGAAAAGCTATTGGGAGAGCTGCACTTGGAACCACTGGCCAAGAAAAAAGCCATTGCCCTGTCCGGAGGCGAGCGCCGCCGCTTGGAAATTACTAGGGCCCTTGTGACCGATCCCACATTTTTGCTTTTGGATGAACCCTTTGCCAACATTGACCCCATTTCAGTTCACGAAGTCAAGGACATGGTGAGCCATCTTGCGGCCAAGGGCATCAGCATCCTCATTACCGACCACAATGCCCGCGAGATTTTCTCTATCGTAGACCGCAGCTACCTGGTCAGCGAAGGCAAAGTCATGCTTTCCGGCACCGTAGAAGAACTCGTCAATGACAAAGAGGCCCGCAAATCCTACCTCGGCACAGAGTTCCGGTTATAAGATACGCATCAGGCTAAGATAACAGGATAAAAAGATTTTTACAGGATAAGCAGGATCGCGAGCGGCAGGATATACAGGATAGGGGCTCTTATACACAGCAGATTGGATTGTGGATAAGAGCCCCTATCCTGTATATCCTGCCGCTCGCGATCCTGCTTATCCTGTAAAAATCTTTTTATCCTGCTGCTTGCAATCCGGCTTATCTTGTTATCGGATTGCTAGGGATTGACGATTTCGTCCGGTTTGAAAAAAAAGCTGATTTCACGCTGTGCGTTTGCCGGGGTATCGGATCCATGGATGGTATTTTCGCCGATGGATTTGCCAAAGTCAGCCCGAATGGTCCCTGGAGCTGCTTTCTTAGGGTCTGTAGCCCCCATGATTTCGCGGTTATTTGCGATTGCATTCTCTCCTTCCAAAACCATGACAACAATCGGACCCGAAGACATCATGTTGACCAGATCTCCGTAAAAAGGCTTACCCTTGTGCATGGCATAAAAATCTCTAGCTTGCTCCTTATTGAGCCTCACCATCTTAAGGGCTGCAATATGAAGGCCATTCTTTTCGAAGCGCGTGATGATCTCTCCAATGAGTTTGCGGGATACTCCATCAGGTTTGATGATCGATAGGGTTTGTTCTGCAAAAGCACACACAAAGAAAAGCGAAGCCGCGAAACTTAAAAGAATAGATCTTAGCATGTGTCCCTTATCGCGTGCGCGGCAAAATTTCTTGCTGGCTGAAGAAATAGCCAATTTCGAATTGAGCGGTTTCTGGCGAGTCCGATCCATGGACCGCGTTTTCCTCTATCGTCTTAGCGAAATCTGCGCGAATGGAACCTGGGGCTGCTTTCTTTGGATCGGTAGCCCCCATAATTTCGCGATTCTTTGCAATTGCACCTGGACCTTCTAAGACCATGATGAGTACAGGACCCGTAGTCATGAATGTCACCAGATCTTTAAAGAAAGGGCGCTCTTTATGAACGGCGTAAAATCCTTCAGCTTGTTTTGTAGAAAGATGAGTCATCTTGGCTGCGACAATTTGCAGTCCACTCTTTTCAAAGCGGCTTATAATATCTCCGATATGATGCTTGCCTACGGCATCCGGCTTAATGATCGATAGCGTTTGTTCTTTTTTCATAATGCTCCTCAGTTGTGACAAACACTGTACCAAAAAACAGATTAACTGAATAGAGGTTTCAGTTGTTTTCTATTCGGAAAACTGTATGCTTTAAGGCAAACAGTTAGGTTGCTATGAAAGTTCCTCTGAGTTGGTTAAAAGAATACATAGATCTTCCCTTTCCCCCGATTCAAATCGCCAAAATGCTCACCCTGGCAGGACTGGAAGTCGATTCTGTAGAAACAGTCGCTCCCTCATTTAAAAAAGTGATCGTCGGCAAAGTGACTGAAGTACAAAAGCACCCTAATGCCGACAAATTATGCATCGCGATGGTCACTGATGGCGTCGAGACCCACCAAGTGGTTTGCGGGGCCCCTAATTGCCGCACGGGACTCAAAACAGCTTTTGCCGTCGTCGGAGCCACCCTCTATGACGAGGAAGGCAAAGAAATGAAAGTGAAACGCTCCAAAATTCGTGGAGTCGATTCGGCTGGAATGCTCTGCTCAGCAAAAGAATTGCGGCTAGGAGATGAGCACAATGGCATCATTGAGTTCGCAGAACATATTCAAGAAGGCACTGATGTTGCCGAGATTTACTCAGACACCGTTTTTGAGATTTCATTGACCCCAAACCTGACCCATTGCGGGTGCGTTGTAGGAATAGTCCGCGAGCTTGCAGCAGCAACGGGTGCTCAGGTGCGCTATCCCACTATTAAAGTCGAAGAGGATGCTGCGCTCAATATCCCTGACTTGACCAAAGTGACCATCCTCGACACAGTCCGCTGCCCACGCTATGCCTGCCGCGTCGTCAAGAATGTCGCGATAGGACCCTCTCCAGAATGGCTCCAAAATAGGCTGACGGCAAGCGGCATTCGTCCCATCAACAACGTTGTGGATATCACCAACTATGTCTTTTTGGAATTGGGCCACCCCCTGCATGCTTTCGACTATGACAAACTCGAAGGCCGCCAGATTGTTGTAAGGGATGCCCAAGCAGGAGAGTCCATCCTAACGCTCGACAATAAAGAAAGGGTACTCACTGGCGATGACTTGCTCATTAGCGACCTTTCAAGCGGAGTAGCGATCGCTGGCGTCATGGGAGGATTGCATTCCGTAGTGACAAATGAAACAAGGGATATTTTGTTGGAATCGGCCTATTTCCTTCCCACAGCTATCCGCAAAACGAGCAAAAGGCTGGGGTTGATGACCGATGCTTCCCACCGCTTTGAAAGGGGAGCAGATCCCAATGGGGTTTTGCAAGCTTTGGATCGCACGGCTATGCTCATCCAGAAGATAGCTGGGGGGCAAGTCGCTACCGGAGTCATTGAAGTCAAAGATAGGGAGTTCCATGAAAAAATCGTTTCCTTCCGATTAAGCAGGGCCAATAAGCTTTTAGGCACCCATTTCGGTATAAGCGAAATTGAAAGTTTTTTACAGCGCTTAAGCCTCCCTTATCAATACGATGGCCGCGATCATTTCAAGGTTACGGTTCCCACCTACCGCGGTGACATCAATGCTGAAGTGGATTTAATCGAAGAAATCGTCCGCATCTATGGTTATGACAACATTTCCAAACCCAAATCTTATTACCATTCCAGCGACCTGCCCGACTCTTCCATCTTTACTTTTGAAAGAGAAGTCCGCTTAAGATTGATCTCGGAAGGGTTGCAAGAATTTGTCACATGCGACTTGATAGGACCAACCAGCTTAGACGTCCTATTAGGAAAAAACGCTCCCCTGGAGCAAGGCTCAATCAAAGTGCTAAATCCAGTGTCCGTGGAACAGTCGATCCTGCGCACTTCCCTCCTGCCGGGACTGTTGCAGCTTGTCAAATACAACTATGATCACCAAAATCAAGACATCAGCGGATTCGAAATAGGGCGCGTCCACTTTAAGAAGGGAGATCAATATCGAGAATTATCCCTAGTCGCAATCGTATTGACGGGAAAAAACCGCCCCCATTCCTGGAAGAATAAGCCTCACGAAAATGATTTTTATGACTTGAAAGGCATTGTGGAAAACCTTTTAGATGAAATTGGCATTGAGGTCTATTCCTTCAAAAATAATCAATTGGGCAATCTGCACACAGGAAGACAAGCTTCCATTTATGTGGGATCTTCCGAGATTGGTTCTTTAGGAGAAGTCCATCCAGCTATTATGAGAAGGCTAGATGTCCCTCAGCGCATTTTGTTTGCAGAAATCGACCTGCATGAGCTCATTCGATCGCGGAAGGGTACTCCTGTGATGCAGCCGCTCCCGATTTATCCCTCTTCAGAGCGCGACTGGACTATCAAGCTCAAAGATACGTTGACTATAGATAAAGCTTTGACGGCCATTCGCTCTATTCCTTCCGAATTGCTCGAAGAAGTGGCTTTGCTGGATGTCTATAGGAACGAAAAGCTCGGACCCGAATTTCAAAATGTGACGTTTCACTTTGTCTATCGGGATAAACAAAAGACAGTCTCACAAGAAGGTGTAGACGCAGAACATGTACGCATTACAACAGAATCCTTGAATTTGATTCATGAATTACAAAGAGGTTAATATGAAGAAAAAAACGATCTATATTCCAATCCTATTGGCAGTCGTTGCCCTTGCCCTATTGGCAGCATGCAACCGCCACCCATTCCCAAACGAAATTGTCGTCGATGAGTCGTATGTCCATCCCTACGGCGTAGAAGTTCCCAGAGAGCAGTGGGCAGACAATGGCCGCACCGGCCGCATCGTCACTAAAATGCAGGATGGCGTCACGGTAACCGCCAATTATAACGCTGGCGTTAAAGAAGGGGATGCCACCTATTCCCATCCCTATAGCGATACCGTTCAGAAGACGGAAACCTATACCCAAGGCAAGATGGTGAAAGAAGTCCTCCATAATGTCAATGGAACCCCCATGAAGGAAACCATCCTCAGCGAAGGCACAAAAAAAGTCATCACGAATTGGTATGAGGATGGAACCCCGCAAAGCCGCGAGGAATATCAAGGCCCCTATTTAATCAAAGCGGAATACTATGATAAGGCCCATAACCTCGAAGCTAGCGTCAATAATGGAGAAGGCAAAAGAATCTCCCGCGATGCTTTCGGGCAAATCGAATCGATGGATCTCTTCACCGGAGGGCAAGTCTCCACCAGAACAAACTATTATCCAAATGGACATCCAAAAGTGGTTGCTGCCTACAAAAATGGAGTGATTGACGGGGAACGCAAAACCTATTTGCCCGGTGGCGAGCCTCAAACCATTGAAATCTGGACAAATGGACTTCAGAATGGATTGACAACAGTATTCCAAAACGGGCAAAAGTACGCCGAAGTCCCCTATATCAAAGGGAAGAAACAAGGAATAGAAAAACGGTACCGCGATGGCTCTATCGTCGTTCAAGAGATCTCCTGGAGAGACAACCAGAGGTATGGCGCCACCGTAACCTATATCAATAGCATTCCTAAAACCGAATATTATTTGAAGGATAAACCCATCTCCAAAGACTTCTGGGAAAAGAAAAGCATACAATAAGGCTCAACTTGAGGTTTACGAAACCCAGGGCCGAAGGCCCGGCAGTTGTATAGCCCAGTTGCCTCTTTGCGAAGGACATTTTCGGTCTCGGTCTCGGGCTCGGTCTCGGTCTCGAAATTTACCGAGGCATTCTTGCTAAGAAATACGGATTGTCCATTTCCGAGACCGAGACCGGGCCCGAGACCGAAATTGTCCTTTCTTGATCGTTATTTTCAGATAAACACCCCAACGCAGTTGGGCAACTGGACTATACAACTGCCGGGCCTTCGGCCCTGGGTTTTGCAAACCTAAAGTTTGGCATTTGTCCTTCCATATCCCAGGTCTCTTGTAGCAGCTCTGTGAACTCTCGTTGAGCCGGATCCCATTCGTAGGTCTTGTACATGACCGGATGCTGATTGGCATCGAAAAGGACGACTCCATTAATAGCATCGCCAAGTTCCATATAGAACATCTGATGGCAGGCCAACAATAGCCCATGGGGGGAGCTGACATCGCATTTCCGGCACAGGTCCTTTTCAAATTGATATGTTTCCAGATACACAAGACGATCATCCTGATTGCGGATCTGTGAGACTACTTTCCCCTGAACATCGGATATCATCTTTTTTTCCCATGCCATTTGGTTAGCTGAATTCAGATGGCGAAAATTGAGGAGTTGATTGTCATAAATGAGAGAGGCAAACAGCCCATCTTGATACAATTCGATGGTGATCCATTTGTAATAAGGGTCAGACACAATTTTATATGCCTTCCCCGAGATATAATTAGGTATTAAGGATAGCCCCTGAGGGCGCCCATCTTTCCAAAAATAGTCTTTATAATACTTTGTCATGGTTTAAGGGCTCTGCCAGAGACAAAAATCAGCCCACAGATTGCTCTGTGAGCTGATGCTAGATGCTGGATGGCGTTATTGTCGGATCATTTGGGATGTTATTGTTCCGAAGGGATATGGGCTAAAATTCCCTTGTATAATGACGTTATTCACATCGATATTGGTCTGGGTCATATTGAAGTAAATCGTCTGTACTTGTGAGCTGCCGCCTTTGCTTGCTACAAAGTCAAAGTAGGTAACAGCTCCGGCATAGGGCATGTTTGTGAGCACAGCATAGCCTGAGCCAAATGCTGGCTGTGTGAGCGTTAAATTAAACGTTATCGGCGTGGGTGAGATCACATTGCAGTTTGGTCCAAACTCAGCTGCTACTGGCAAGATATTTTGCGACCCAGGGAAAGGTAGAGGCGGGCAGGTGGTTGAAGCATAGCCGCTAGCACCCGAGTTCGAGGTGTACGCAGTTGACAAGGCTCCACTGAATGCTGTAAAACTCATAAAGTTGGCTGTTCCGCTGCCAGACTCGCCAAACGAAACTTGGGCAACAGCACCTGTTGACTGGCCATAATCAAACTGCGAGACGTTTTGGTTGCTTACCCCTCCAGTAGAGTCGAGTAGAAAAATGAAATTTCCTGCAAATTCAGCCAAGGTAAAGGCATTCGTTTGTACTTGTCCTTTAAAAGGGGGTATTGGCTGTTTTTTAACTTGTTCTTTTTCTTTCACTTGAGTGGGTTGAGATTTCTCTACAGCTTTTGCATCTAAGCCCGACATTGGCAAAAAATTGAGTGCGAGCAGTGCTAGCATTGATGCCTTTTGAAACATAGGGTACTCCTTTATATTGTTTAGTTGTTTTGAAGAAAATGAGAACCCAGGCCTTATGATGTAAGGCCTGGGATTGCTATCCTTCTCTTAGTTAACGTTAATATTCACGGCTACTGATGGAATGCCATTACATACGACTTGAAGTTGGCTATGGCCTAAATCTATGTTCGAAGGCACATCGAAGTAGGTATAGACAGTATTGTTTGATGCAACGCCCATGAAGCTATGATCATGGGTACGGCAGTAGAAGACATGTCCTGTACGGTTATTGGTGATGCGCACGAGCGGCCAATTGGTCGCATTCTGGAAGTCATCTCCATAAACTCCGCCCTGAGACATACCATTAAATCGGATACCACTGATCTGATAGGTAGTTCCTGCGGTAACTGTCTGAGGATAGTTTTGAATCACAGGTGCCCAAGAGGGGTTGTAGTTTTGATTTGCGGGAGTGTAGATCTCCACATCAAGCGAACCATCAGCTGACATCACTTGACCTGTTGGCAATGTCAAAAATTTGATACCCGCAGGCGCTTCATTTGCAGCATTTGGGAAGGTTGGCTCTGGTACATACTGATTATTTGTCGTTAACTCAAACATGTACGTCGGAGCCTGTCCTCCAAGATAATCTGTAAAGGCCGAACAGGTGACAAGGACATTGCCATTGGGCAACAAAGCACAGGGTCCATCGGGCACGCTTAATTGTCCTACACTCGGAATAAAGGGCATTGTGGGTCCTTGAGACCATGTATTTGCATTAGAATCGTAAATGCCGGTTATCCCTGTTGCAGCACCGCTAAAGCAAATCACTGTGCCATCAGGCCTGAGACAGGTAGGGCCGACTTCATGGTCTGTCCACGTATATCCTCCTGAGTTGCCCCACCCGGTAATGTAGAGGGGGTGCTGTATCGGCCGAACGAGATCTGGCCCCGGTTCCCAATTGTCGGTAAGAGGATTAAAGAGTTCACTGCCAACCTGCTGGGATGGTGGGGTTGGAATCTCCTCGCCTACATAGAGGTCTACAACCAGCACTTGGCCATTTGGCAATAGGGTCCAGCCCTCTTCGTGGTTTGTTGCATTTTTATTCCAGCCGGTTGGTGACCAGAGGAGCGTCGTTGGATCTAACTTCGCCGAAAGCTCACTCCAAGAGGGACCAATCATAAATGTTCCATCTTCCAGAACCACTGAAGCAGCATCTCCAATGAAGGGACATACACCTAAACTCGAGGAGGGATTTGCTTCTTGATAGGGAAGGTTGAAAAATCCCCAGATATGCGGGTTGGGCTGGGCCCATGCAGGAGGAAGAATAGTCGTCCAGGCATTGGCTACTGGATCGTAAAGCGCCACCTGAGCTGCTTCTATCTGTGGATAGTAACCATACCCATCGTTCAATCCGGCAACATTTGATTCTCCACCGGCAAAGATAAGTCTACCATCTGCTAAAACAGCAGTAGCTTGCGCTCCTGGGGAAAATGGAATTAACGTGCCATTGAAGTTGTAATCTGGAAAGGAGGCAATTTGACTCCACGTTCCGTTTACATAACTTCCATAGCTATCTGGAGTGAACTTCCATACTTGATTAGAACCCCAATTAGGTCCTTGGTTCAGCGTGATGATCGTTCCATCTGTCATAAGCCAAAGGCCTGCTGCTCCACCGGGATATACGACTCCAGAGGGGGTCGTGGCAGTAAACTGAGGCTGGTTTGTAAGTGGCTGCCAGCTTCCCACAATTGAGGGAGAAGATGCCGCAGTAAGCGGTTTATGCAAGCCCACAAGAAGCGTGAGCAAAATTATCGTCTTAAAAAGGGCAGAGGTTCTCTTCATAGTGTTTTATCCTTTGGTTAATAGTTCTGGCTTTCGCCACGAAAAATCCCATATTGCGAAACCAAGGAATTTATTAAAACAAAAAAAATAATCGAGCCAGTAGAATAGGAAATTCAAGCCAAATCGATCCCTGTTTTCCCTAGGGAAAAGCAGTGATCGATAACTTTTGCTAAGAAGGTTCAATCGATTCCACTTGACCTGTGAAGGGATTTATGAAAACCTTTGGGGCCAAAGTACGTTCAGGACTGAAATCGAAGAGATCGCCGAGTTTGCCCGCGATCTCAGCGTAAGATCCATGTTTCAGTCTTGGCAATCCCCAGTTAAATTCGATAAATCTAATAATCGACGTTTGATCGGTAAGTTCGTGACTGATATAATTTTCTTTTGTCCAGGGAGAGATCGCGATAAAGGGAATGCGAGGACCATAACCGGCGCGCAGTTGCGCCTTAGGGATTCCTACCGCAGCACCTCGACGAGCAATCTCACATATGGGGTCAATGTATGGATTGTTGTCTGGCCACGCTGAACTTTTTACCAAAAAGGGAGGCTTGTGATCATAATTTCCATTGCATTCATCCCATTGTAAAAAGATCGCGGTATTTTCCCAAAAAGGAGTATCCATTAACGTATTCAGAAGAGTGACTACTCCGACTTGATTATCAAAGGCATTAGATTCTGAGGGATGACCACTTTGATAAGAGGGCAACCTGATATAGCAGACAGAGGGCAACACCCCAATGGCAAGTGCATTATAAAAATCATCGATGTCATAGATGTGATTGGCCTGATCCGTTTGCCCGACGTTTTCTAAGGAACTATACGGCAAAATATGGGGATTTGATGTCGAGGCAAAATATTCAAAAGGCAGGATATCTTCTGCATCGGCGACAGGACCCACAATATCAAAAATTGTCAGCCCTCCTGAACCTAAAGGAGGAGTGGGATCCAAGGATGCATGAAACAAAGCGATAAGACTATCATATTCAGGCATAATGGCTTTTAATTGCACCACAACGTCCGGAGGGAAAATATCATCCAAAGGAATGACAATGGCATTGGGATCCAATAGAGATTGCTTTGGCCGCCATCCGCCTCTAAAATCGCCCCAGGTAATCTGTTTTGTATTGAGCTGATCCCCAATGTTTTTATGTTTTGGATTGATATAATTGGCAGTAAATTGTTGGAAGAATTCTACCACGCCCGATACGCCAGGAAATTCAATCGTTTCTTGAACGCTTAGAGGGACATCTTCAAACCAAAAGAACAAACATTCTAGGATATAAAGATCTCCTTTCGGAAATACCCAATTATAGAGTGCCACATTATTAAAACTAGCCAGAACATCCCCCCATTCTACAAACCGAGTCCCTGGAGGAAAAGTAGGCAATTGGGGATTGGCGCTGAAACCATTAGCCAATATTTGTAACAAATTGACATCTATTAAGAGGTGAGGAAATTCGGGTACAATCTCCCCGTTAAATCCAGATCCCCAATTAATGCCAGCAATGACCGATTCCCCATAACCGCTAGCAAAACAGTGATCGTTCATCGCGTAATATTGGGCATAGTTCCACATCCCCGTAAATGAATTGCCATCCCAATAATCCATGACAATATTTGCTCCCTGGCCATAGGTGGCATCAAAGGGAGGAAGAAGCGGATCCACAAAAATGGAAATAGGATCGGGAGTTTCTTGATTCAGGACAAAATGATCCATCAAGCCATTATGCACATCCAGTTGCATGCGGGTGTATCCATTTGATTCAAAGTTTGTCAACACCTGATTGGGTGCCAAGCGCATGGGATTGACTTTGCCAGTTCCAAACTGACCGACATTTCGATTCGTCGTCAGATAATTGCCTCCGGTCAGTGGATCAATGGTAAGCAAATTATCCGGAAATTGAGTACCAGGAAGGGGATAGAAAGGACTTTCACCTGGTAAGTTTTGAGCTACGGGATAGGTGCCAAACATATTATCAAACGACACATTTTCTAGTAGAACCAATATCACGTGATTGATGGGCGTTTTGGTTTCACTTAGTTGAGGATCAGCTATTTTTATCGCTGAAGAGGCTCGCTTATTTGTGGGTTTCTTAAAGGCGAAGCCACTTCCCACAGGCGGAGTAGGCAAGGTAAATAGGGTATAATGATGCTGAATGTTGTCTAGATTAATGGCAAGTTTAGATTTCTCGCTCGATTCAAATTCTAATTTGAAAAGATAGATAATTTTCTCGTTTGTTTGGAGAATGTCATAAACGGGATTGACTACTGTGGCAGTTGAGGATACATCTGTTCCCCCACCTAAGAGACCTTCTGAGGTGGATAATTCTATCTTATGCACATGCACTTTTCCAACATCTAGGATGCAGGGAATGGGAAGGTCGCCCCCTAGTATAATCTTATTCAAAAGCGGGGTCACGCTTTGCAAAGACCCTTTCTCTACGTTATATTGGAAGGCTATGTCATCTAACTGTGCGGTATTTGGGAGGACAAATTTTACCTCAAAAACCGCTTTGCAATTTGCTGGCAAATAGATTTGTATTTCTCCATCTTTTGATTGAACCTTTCCACAATCGGTCTTCACGCACCATTCGAGATTGAGATCACCTGTGGCAAATAACAAACAATGACAGCAGCAGAAAACTAAAACAAAGCGAAATAGAAGTTTCATGACTGATCCTTTTTTTGCATTCTTCCAAACAACATAACTGATAAATTTTGCAATGTAATGAAAATTTCTTCCGAGGTCAAGAAATAATATCTTTGCAATAAGGTCATTTTTGACATATAAAGGAAAAACTCATAGAGGTATATTATGCTGGGACACACGAGAAGGCACCGTACTGAAGTACGGGAGTTTTCCCAGAAAAAATTCAAAAGTAATGATTCTGAAGGATCTATCAAAACGATTTGATATTGATTATCGCTTATTTCTTTAATCTAGGTTACCTATGTATCACTCTAAGTCCTATACCATTTCCCATGGACCGGCTGTTTCTATCAAGATCGCCCTCACACAGCATGGGTTGTCCCACATTGATCTTATGTCAAACAAAAAGGGCTTGTCCTATAGCTTCGAAGGGGTAGAAGCTTTTCCTCGACTAGAAGAAAAGGTGCAAGAATGGCTGGAAGCTTATTGCAATAAGAAACAACCCAAAATATTTGTGCCCTTCCTCATCGATCAGATGCCTCCCTATTCCGGGATAGTCCTCGAGGAGCTCTCGAAGATTCCCTTTGGGACAGTACTCTCCTATCAGGAGCTGGCCATGCAATCAGGAAATCCCAAAGCGGCGCGGGCTGTCGGGAGCGCCTGCGCCCGAAATCCACTACCCCTATTCATTCCTTGCCATCGAGTCCTCACCTCTACATATAGTCTAGGAGGTTTTTCCTGCGGACTAGATATCAAAAAGACCCTCCTTTCTTTCGAGGGCGTTAGCAAATTTACCAAAAATTGATATGATCTTTATACAACGTTAATAAAATTGCTGTTTATTTAAGGTTCCACATCGGAAAGAAGATATTCCCGATGTGATAACTCAAAAAACGGGAGTTTTACTCATGACCAAAACCCAGCTGCTAAAAAAGATCGCCCTTTTAGAATCTCTCAATGATCAATTGAGCACCGAAGTCACATATGTTGACCAACTGATGCGCATGGTTGGATTTTCACAAGGTATAGATACAATCAAAGCGACAGCAGAAGAGATGATCAAGAAAGGCTATGTAGAAAGCCTCGAAGCTTAATAAAATAATAATGGACAATGGTTAATGGACCTAATGGACACCATGGACACCATCGACTATGGACCATTGCCTCTTCGAGAAAGGAAGACAGCCCTTCTCATCTGGCGCTGGAAACTGACAGACTATGGACCCGCCTTTGAACATAGTCGATAATATTACTCATAATAAAAATAATCATGCCCGACCCGGTCCACCCCGGTTCGGGTTTTTTTATCTAGGCAAAATTTTCCTTAGGGTTAATGGACCTAATGGACACTAATGGACAATGGTTAATGGACCTAATGAGGTCCATTAACCATTGTCCATTAGTTGGCATGGCATTTGCATTAGGTTAAGCGTCCAGTTGCTTGATTCCTTTAAACGAGGAGGACGCTATGACTAAAGCCGAATTACAAAAAAGGATTGCTCAATTAGAGACCATGAATGATCAATTGCTGACAGAAGTTCAGTATATTGACCAGATGATGCGCATGGTGGGCTTTACCAATGGGATCGAAACAGTCAAAGCTACAGCTAAGGAAATCATCGATAAAGGATTGGTGGATGTCGTGGAGCCCGACCCTGAAGAGGAGGAGTAAAATTTACCTAATTTTGAAGAGATCTTTAAATAGGATTAATATTTTAGGTGTTTAATAGATTCTAATAATAATAATCCTACCTTGGTCCTCGGGCTATTCGGCCCGGGGATCTTTTTTATTCCAATAGAAATTTCAAGTCTTCTTCCGTCAGTTTCTTTCCGATAGAGGCCTCCTCTTCTTCTAAGAGATCGCCCAGCAAGGAGAGCTTATGCGCTTTCAAATGCATCATTTTTTCTTCGATGCTTTCTGCGACGATGAAGCGTTTAGCGATGACCGTCTCTTTTCGGCCGATGCGGTGGGAGCGGTTAATGGCTTGGTTTTCGACCGCTTCATTCCACCAGGGATCGTAGAGGAAAATATAATCGGCTGCCGTGAGGTTCAGTCCTAGTCCGCCTGCTTTTAAGCTAATGAGAAAGAGGGGTAGGGAGGGATCGAGCTGGAAACGGTCGACGGCGTCTTGACGCTTTTCATGGGTCGTGCTGCCATCGAGATAAACAAAGGGTCTTCCTCTCGCTGTCAGTTCCTTACTGATTAATTTCAGCATGGAGGTGAATTGGCTATAAACGAGCACCTTCTTGCCTTCTTCGATCACCGTTTCGATATCTTGCAGCAGGGCATCCAATTTAGCGCTTTCGGCTCTTTGGCTATCTTCTAAATGTCCTGATACCAGGAGGGGATGGCAGCAAATCTGGCGCAGCCGCAGGATAGCCTCGAGGATTTCCATGCGATGTTTGGCAAAGCCGTCTGCTTCGACTTTTTTAAATAAATTGCCTTGGACACCGCTTAAAAATGCTTCATAGACCTGTCTTTGGGCGGGAGACATTTCGATCCAAACCACCTGTTCGATGCGTTCAGGTAGATCTTTGGCTACCTCTTCTTTTTTTCGCCGAAGGATGAAGGGTTTGATTTTCCTTTTAATATTCTTGAGGTAGCGGCTATCCGCTGCCGCTGCTTGAATTTGGGCTTCATACTCTTTTTGATTGCCTAGAAGGTCCGGCATCAGGAAACGGAAATGGGACCAGAGCTCTGTGAGATTATTTTCGATAGGGGTGCCTGTAATGGCTAAGCGGAATTTGGCATTGAGCCGGCAGACGGCCTGTGCTGTTTGGGTATCGGGATTTTTGATTGCTTGGGCTTCATCTAAGATAACACAGGCGTAATTCAGAAGGGATAAATGAAGCAGATCGATCCTCAGAGTTGTATAAGAAGTCAAGATGATCGCATTTTGCGGCAAGCTTTCTAATAGTCTATTTTGGCCCTGATAAGGAAACACTTTTCGATCTGGAAGAAATCTCTCGATTTCCCTCCTCCAGTTAAAGATTAGGGAGGTGGGCAGGATAATCAAGACGGGATCTTCAGATTGCAATCGGGATAAGAAGGCTAAGACCTGCACTGTTTTTCCCAAACCCATATCGTCTGCCAAAAGCCCATGAAATCCATGGTCCCACAAAAAGGTGAGCCAATTGACTCCCTGTTGTTGATAGTCGCGTAAAAGGCCTTTGAAAGAGGAATTTGGAAGAGCTTGCGAGATGCCTAGAAAGTTTTGCAGTTTTTCACGCATTTCTCTCATGTTTTCGCCACAAGCAAAGTCTGGGGTCTGATTTAATTCTGAGAGGATCCCGATTTGGTTGAAGCCTATTTTCAGGGCATCTCCTTCTATTATTGCCTCCTCCAAAATTCCTTCTAACCCTGCATCATCCCAGCTATGCGGGAGCAATCCCACGACCCCCGTGCCGATTTCAACAAAGCGGTCGCGCCGATTAAAGGCTCCGGCGATATGTGTGAGGTCCGCCTCATAGGAGTCGTAGTGGATTTTCCCTTTTATCAGGATTTCCTGAGAGTTCTTTTCCAAATCTAGCGTAACATTTGTATGCTTGAGCACCCGATTTCCCTTGATGTCAAAGATTTTCCATCCTAATTCCAAAAGAAAGGCGACGCTTTTGGCTACCTTATCAAGAGGACAATAGTAATGGGAATTGTGAAGTTCCTTCTTGACAAAGCCTGTTTCCAGAAGGTCTTTTTCCCATGCCTTTTCAGAGGCATATTTTCGGATGTTACCAGCATGTTGGGGATCATGGAAGTCAAACTTTTTGCCATGGCCATAATCCATCCACAGGTCTGCGAAAGCACCTAACTTGTCTTTGAGGACCAACTCAGGCAAGGGCTCCTTCCGGAAGTTCAACTCTTCGCGGCTATTTCCTTCAAAGACTATCCTGGGGGCATTGGGGTTTTGTTTGCTTTCTTTCAGAAGTTCCTGTAGATCTTCAAGGCTAAATGGCTCTTCCTCGTATATTTTCTTTAGCTCTTTCCACGAGGCATCTGTGCCGATCATTTTCAAAGAGACTCCTTTGACGAAAAAGTGGGGAGGACCAGCGCATATGAAATCGCAAGCTTGTATATCGATGGTTTGATCGCGTACAACGAGCTTTCCTGTAATCTGGATATTCTTTTGGACATTGTAGAAAAACTCGGTTTTGCCGAATAAGTCGCACACAAGCTGCTTGCCGTTGAAAAACAGGCGTCCCGTGGCTGCTAGAAGTTTAAGGGCTGAATGAGTTTGAGGATAGGGGATATAGACAATGGAGGCAGAAGGGGCTATCGACTCCTTTTTCATCTTGCAGAACAAATCTGCCAGCTGCCTATCTGACGTGGACCCTTCAATTCGGACTGCCAGACAACCCTTGCTTCGGCTTTTTTCTATATGGAACGTCACAGCACTTCACATTTTTCTTTTTTAGGAAAGTACTTGTACCATTTACGGAAGGGCTTGTGGGCATTTTGTTCATGATGGGGGCGGACTCTCGGGGCATTGCGGCATTCCTCTTTGCAGCAACCTGCAAATTGAAGGAGGCAATCTGGACAGCACAAAAAGAGGTGATTGCAGTCCATGTTGGCGCAATTGTAATAGGACTCTGTCGTCGTATTGCAGTGGTGGCAGCGCCCTATGACGGGTGTCTCCGCATCCGTAATCGGAATCGAAAGGCGGTCGTCAAACACAAATAATTTGCCAAGCCAATGTTCTGTGCCTTGTTTAAGTCCATAATTGATGATTCCGCCCTGCAGTTGGTACACTTTCTCAAACCCCCTCTCTTTCAATACCGCCGAATAGAGCTCGCAGCGAATGCCCCCGGTGCAATACATCATGATCGGAGTGTGATGCGGATCTGCCTTTTGTTTTAAGTTCTCGGCATATTGGTCGAAATCTCGGAATGTTTCGCAGGGAGGAAGCAGAGCCCCTTTAAAATGGCCTAATTTCCATTCATATTCATTTCGTATGTCGAGCAAGATAGGCTTTTCATCGGATTCCAACATGCGTTTCCATTCGGCTGGAGAGAGATGCTTCCCTCTCTTCTCAAGGTCGACAGCCTTGTCAAAAGCGACAAGCCTTTTGCGGTATTTGATGGTCAGCTTTGGAAATACCTGCTCATGCCATCCGTGGATTTTAAATTCCATCCCGCCAAATTGGGGTCGCCCGTGCATCCAATCCATATAGGCCTGTGCATCCTCTCTGGCGGCGCTCATTTGCCCATTGATGCCTTCCTCCGAGATGTAAATCCGACAGGTGGCATCCCTCGATTCGAAAAAGCGCTTGTGCTCAAGGACTTCTCCGTGAGGATCTTGCAAAGGAACGAAATGATAATAAGCTAATACTAAATAGGGTTGATCCATAGCTTCTAAGTATAATTGTGTAGAGCCCACTGGGACCATGAAAGGTCGGGCTCGCTATTTTCATGGCAATAGCGGTAAAAAGATTGAAGAAATTGGATTCTGTCGACCATGTTTTCGTATTTCCAATGGTCTTCTTCAGGTAAAATATAAAAGTCTTTACCCCCAATCAATTCCTGCCTTAAGAGAATATCTTCAAAAGCCACTTCCTTAGCATTGCGAAGCATGTCATACATCGACATAAAAGTTGTGGTGCGGCCAACGCCTCCAGAACAATGAAAGTGAATCCAGGTCCCGGAAGGAATTTGTTGGATAAGCTTGATAAAGCGATCTACGGTTTCATCATTGGGTTTACAATGGTCTGTGACAGGTATTCGGATATATCCCTTTCCGGCATTGCAAACGATTTTTTCTTCGTTAGCGATCGTTTCTACTTCCATCGCAAAAGGGATTATTTCATCTTCAGCATAAAAAAAGATGGTCCCTTCTTGCAGAACATTTTCAAGGAGCTTTAATTCTTCCTGGCGAATCTGATTTTCCGATTTTCCAAAATTTCCTAAATTATAGTTCTCATACCAATACAAGGCATGGCCATTGACAAATCCATGCGATTCTTCCCGCAAATCGATGATGAGGACCTTCTGATTCGGAATCTCTCTCATCATGATGTGGAAGGAATTCTCAGAGAATTGACCACTGCCAGAAGCATGGAGGTCGTTTAATCCAGAAAGATTGAGGGGTCTACCTTCAGCAATCGGATCAATTGTCCTGCGGAAATTCTTCGGAAGTTCAGAGTGGTTGTTCATATTGAGCAGGAGCATGGAGAGATTTTTTTCTAAGAGTTTATGTTCGCGAGCCAAACACATTTGGGAAAAGGCAAATATAATCAAAAAAAATGGGACTAGGCTTTTCATCGTTCTTCCTTGATTATTTATCACTCTTTTATAAGCGAGCCGCATTAAGATTTGATAAAGAACCTATCCATGTACTCCAAGAAACTTCCAGTTTCGGGTTAGCTTTGCAATACTCATAGAATTTTTCGAGGAATTTTTTGCGTTCAATTTCAAGAGGAGTGCGCCAGCCGCGATCCTTAATCGGAGCGCGGAAATCAAATCCCCCCAGCTCAACTTGCCTCTGGAAAATCGCCTCTATCGAATCATTTTTGGCGTTGCGGATCATATCGTACATGACTAAAAACACCGATGTCCTTCCCCATCCGGCAGCGCAATGGAAATGCAGCCAGCTGTTTGGAGGCAATTTTTTGACAAAAGCGATGAAGTCATCGACAATCGGATCACTAGGCCTATGGTTATCCGTCACAGGCAGCCGTATATAGCCCACAGCCCTATTTTTGGCCAGAATCGCTTCCGTATAAGCGCTCGTCACGTATATGGGGAGAGGGATTTTTCTGTAAAGATAGACAATGACCAGGCCCTCATTTAATGCATCCTCCAAGCGCAAATCTTCGTTAACTTCGATTTGGAATAGCGATTTCCCTTCATTTGCCCAATTGTGGAAGCCAGCCCAGCTAACTGCGATTCCATTGAGAAAACCATGGGATTCTTCCCTTAAGTCGACAAGAAAGGTGTTTTCTTTGGGAATTTTTTCCAAGATAGCTTCTAAAGCCTTTTTGGAAAACTGGCCGCTTCCAGATGCCCTTAAGGCTTCATCAATGCGAAAGTGTTCCGGGACTTTATGCTCATTGAACATATTGACGACGAGTAATGGGGAACCCGTGCTTATAAACGTAGGATAGAAGATATAGGCGAGAAAACAGGCGATTAGACACCAAAAACCAATTTTATGAAACATATTTCACCTAGAAAAAAAGTTGTATTTCTGCCATACTAAAATAAGAATGGTATTCAAAAAACCCCAGGAGTTCTCAATATGGCTGAAAAGATAAAATATTTAACCGACGATAATTTTGAAAGCACAATCTCGCAAGGGGTGACTTTAGTCGATTTCTATGCCGATTGGTGCGGGCCTTGCCGCATGATCAACCCGATTTTGGACGAACTCGCTTCTGAAATGGAAGGGAAGGTGACAATTGCAAAATTAGACATTGATGCCCACCAAAAAACGACGGCTCAATTTGGGGTCACCTCCATTCCAACTGTCATTGTATTCAAAGAGGGAAAAGAACATAAAAAGGTCGTCGGCGTCCGCGGCAAAGAAGAATTGAAGAAAATGATCACTTCAGCGTTCTAAGACTCTCGGAAAGGTATAGCTCTTAAGGCTTCATAGAGGACGATTCCGACCGATGTGGCTAAGTTCAGGCAGCGTGCTTGCGGGATCATAGGAATTGTGGCAAAACGTTCCGGCCATTGCTGATGAAAGGAGTCGGGCAAACCTGTTGTTTCAGAGCCGAAAATCAAGCAATCTGTAGGCGAATAGGGTAGATCGGTATAGAGCCGTTTGACTTTGCTCGAGAAAAAATAGAAAGGACAAAGACAAGTCTTGAGATAGGTCTCTAGGTCATTGATGACCGTCACATCGACCCCCTCCCAGTAATCCAACCCTGCCCGTTTCAACCAGCGATTCGCGATGCTGAATCCAAGGGGTTCGACCAAAATAAGACTGCTGCCAGTTACGGAGCAGGTCCTGACAATGTTTCCGGTATTTTGTGGTATTTGCGGCTGATACAAGATAACTTTCATAGAAAAAATTTACCACTGAGATCACTGAGATCAGTGAGAAGATATGAGAACATTGAGAAGGATTAATCTAATATCAATCCTCTCCCTATCTCATACCCCCTCACTGATCTCAGTGATCTCAGTGGTAAATTCTTGTCCTTTCTTTGCGCCTTAGCGTTGAAATTGACCTTTTATCCAGTCATTTTTTTGGGAGGGGGCAGAGAATCTCTGACCCCCATCTTGTTATTTTGTTGCAGGTGGAGTTTCAGGGGCTTTGTTAATGTTCACTTCGCCGCCGCCTTCCTCCGTGGAGGATTTGTTATTATCATCTGCAATTTCGCTATATTCAGCTGTTGGATCGGCATCTTCATCTCCGATTGACTGTTCCAAAAGATCTTCATCTTCGCTCAACATGGCTGCTGTTTTCTTATCTGGTGCGTTGTTGGCTTTGATGACTTGCACATCAAAGATCAGCAGTTTGTTGGGAGGAAGATTGCCTGCGGTTCCATAGCCTAAGTCGGGATGGATGAATAGGCGGCGTTTTTCACCTTCTTTCATACCTACGATTCCTTTGCTGAATCCGCGGATTGTTTGGTCTAGTGGAACTGTGATGGGACCACCAGCCTTTGCGGAGCTGCCGAATTCGGTTCCATCGGCATATGAGCCGGTATAACTTATCTGGGGTCTATCATGTTCCTTAACTTCTGGGCCGGTTCCCTGTTCCAAAATCATATATTGCAGTTTGCCGGGCTCCAGTTCGACTACATTTGGATTTTTGAGGTTATTTATAAGAAATTCGTTAGCCTCTTTTAGGTTTTCCGCAGTAACTTGCTTGATGGCTTTCTCTTGAAGCTTCATCATGGACTTTTCATATTCTTGATCAGTCATCGGGGAAGGCTTGCCCGCGGCACCTTCGCGCAATCCTTTAATAATGTTATCCAGATCAAATTTAAACCCAGGAGATTTCAAGTTTCGGCCGATGAAGTTTCCGAATGCTTCTGACATCTTATTCATGTCGATCTCGTCGCTCTCATTCTTTTCGGGAGCGGTTGCGGTTGCGGTTGCTGAAGTTGATGTTTCCTGGGGTTTCGGTGTCATTTCAGCGGACTGTGCGGGTTGCGCTAAGCTATAGGCTAATCCGCAAAGCGCTACAGCTGCGAAACCATAAAGCGCGTATTGTACTGGTTTATTCATTGTAAGCCTCCTAATGATTGCTTTGTAGTAGTCTAGCGGATTGCTTCCATTTTGGTAAATACAGAATTCTATACTTCATCTTCCAAGCGGATTCTGAGTTCATGCAGTTGCGGATTGGATACCCGAGAGGGGCATTCCAGCATGAGATCGCTGGCCTTTTGGGTTTTGGGGAAAGCGATGACGTCCCGTATATTTTCGGTTTGCGTCAGGATCATGACGAGTCTATCAAGGCCTAAGGCAATACCCAGATGGGGAGGCGTTCCGTAGCTGAGTGCTTCAATGAAAAATCCAAATTTGGTTTGCAGCTCTTCAGGTGTTAGCTTTAAAAGTTCAAAGATCTTTTTCTGAAGGTCGCTATTATGGATGCGTTGGGATCCTCCTCCGATCTCGTAGCCATTCAATACGATGTCGTACCCAGAAGAGCGCACTTGGAGGGGGGCGCTATCCAGCAAGTGGATATCTTCTGGAAGCGGAGAAGTAAAGGGATGATGTTCGCTGTCGAGTCGGTTTTCCTCTTGATTCCAACTAAAGAGGGGAAAGTCTGTCACCCATAAGAACTCGTAGCGGCCGGATTGGATTAATCCTCGATCGCGAGCGAGGCGCCTGCGCAGATGGTCCAGGGCTTGATTGGCATGCGCGGGTTGATCGGCGATCATGAAGAGCAGGTCGCCCGGCTCGAGTTTGGCCCTCTCGATAAGCTCTTTTTGCAGGCCTTCGTCGAAGAATTTGACGATGTTGGAGTTGAGCCCCTCTTCTTGCATTTTCATCCAGGCCAGGCCGCGGATTCCCAGTCTTCCGACAAATTCGGTATACTCTTCGATGCCTTTGCGCGAAATGTCAGCCCCCCCTTTCACATTCATCCCTTTGACGATGCCTCCTTGGGAGATTTGGTCGAGAAATACGGAAAAGGTCGACCTCGCCGCAATAGCGTTAAGGGTCGCTAATTCCATGCCAAAGCGGAGGTCGGGGCGGTCCGAGCCATATTTTTCCATGCAGCTTTTATGGGAGAGCCGGCGGAAGGGAGGGTGAATCTCCAGGCCTAAACACTCAATAAAGATAGCTTGAAGAAGCCCTTCGATGAGGGGCATCAGGTCATCGGGCGTCGCAAAGCTCATCTCCAGGTCGATCTGCGTAAATTCTGGCTGCCTATCCGACCGCAAGTCTTCATCGCGGAAGCACTGGGCGATCTGAAAATAGCGGTCCATGCCTGCAACCATGAGAATTTGCTTGAACAATTGAGGAGATTGAGGGAGGGCAAAGAACTCTCCAGGATAGATCCTGGATGGAACGAGATAATCGCGGGCTCCTTCCGGAGTCGATTTTCCCAATATCGGTGTGGAAATTTCCAAAAAGCCTTTCTGGTCCAGGAATTTTCTCGCTGTCAGCATGGCCTTATGTCTTTGTATAAGCTTGTGGGCAATATCGCCTCGCCTGATATCGAGATAGCGATATTTCAGCCGGATCTCTTCATTCACGTCGACAAATTCGTCAGAGATGGAAAAGGGAGGTGTTTTTGCTCTGGAGAGGACGTCGAAATCCTCGATGAGGACTTCAATCTCTCCAGTGGAAAGTTTGGGATTGACCATTCCTTCCTGGCGGTGGGCGACGGTCCCTTGCACCGAAATGACCCATTCTGAACGCAGCTTTTCCCCTTCCTGATGGGCTTTGGGATTTTTTGTCGGATTAAATACCAACTGGGTTAAACCAAAGCGGTCGCGCAAATCGATAAAGATGAGGCCTCCATGGTCGCGCCGGCGGTGGACCCATCCAGAGAGCGTAACGCGGTTTCCAATATTTGCTTGGCGGAGCTCTCCGCAGTTGTGAGTAGGGCGGTAACTTAGCATGTGTATTTAGACCGATGTATTCTTTAAATCTGTTTTCAAAAAGCGCGCCAAATGATTGAGGGGGGCTTTGGTTATATTGCCTGACTCCATTTCCTTCAATTCGACTTGCTGTGTTTTCAATTCCTCATCCCCGATGACAGCAACATATTCCACTTTCAGCGCATTGGCATATTGCATCACCTTATTGAGCTTTCTTCCGGAGTAGTCCATATCCGCGGCAATCCCTTGGCACCTCAAGTCATGCAGGATAGGGATGCATGCCTTTTTAGCCTCATCGCCCAGCGGTATCAGATAGAGTTTTGGCCTGAAGGGGTTAGGCAAGGGGATGTTTTGTTTGATCATCGTTTGGATGATCCGTTCGATTCCTGTTCCGAATCCAATGGCAGGCAAGTCTGGCCCTCCCAACGTTTTGAGCAGGCCGTCATAGCGTCCGCCGCCTCCCACGCTATTTTGAGCCCCAAGGTCGCCTGAAATGATCTCAAATACGGTGTTGTTGTAGTAGTCGAGTCCGCGCACGAGCTTAGGATTGACAACGAAAGGGATTTTGAGGCCATTGAGAAGGCCTTTGATGGTCTCGAAATGGTGTGCGCTTTCCCCACTCAAAAAGTCCAGGATTGAAGGCGCCTGATCGACAATTTTGATGTCTCTGTTATCCTTTGAATCTAAGATGCGCAGGGGATTTGTTTCAAAGCGGGTTTTGCTGTCGGGGGAGAGATGCTCTAACGAGGAGCGCAAATAATTCTGCAGCGCTTCGCGATAGCTGGCCCGGCAGGCGGGATCGCCGATGCAATTCAGGTTGACTTGAAGGTTTTTTAATCCAAGCCGATTGTATAGCGTATAGAGAAGATCGATCACTTCCGCGTCCTGTTCTGGAGCCGCAACGCCAACCGCCTCTGCTCCGAATTGGTGGTGTTGGCGATATCTTCCTGCCTGGGACCTCTCATAGCGGAACATAGGGCCAATGTAGAAAAGCTTGTGGATGGGGGATTGATTGGCCAGCTGGTTTTCAATGAAAGAGCGCATGACGGGGGCTGTACCTTCGGGCCGAAGGGTCATGGAGCGCTCTCCTTTGTCTATAAAGGTGTACATCTCTTTTGTCACGATGTCGGATGTTTCCCCTACACCACGCAAAAAGAGTTCCGTCCTTTCAAAAATGGGGGTGCGTATTTCTTTGTAACAAAAATCTATGGCTGTCTTTCTGATCACTTCTTCGACATAGCTCCAAATATAGGAGTTGCGCCACGGTTCTTGAGGATCTTCCGGGAGAATATCAAAAACTCCGGGGGGTATTGTAAACTTCATAGGTGTCATCTCTTATTTAATAAATCGAATTCGCTGAGATAGTAGTCATATTCATGCGGTTCCTTGACCCAAACGCTATGGAGGATATGTTCCAGAACGCTCCTATCGGTTTGTTCTATGGACAATGCCTGAACAGGATATTCGGGGGAAAATAAAAAGCTATTTAACTTTTGCAACACGAGCGAACGAAACTGGTTTTGATAGGCTGCTAAACGATCAAAGTCAGGTAAGCGGTCGACATTCAAAAGATTGGCTGCGGCAGTTGTGTGCAGGTCTAGTTCCTCAAAATTTGAGGCCATTCGAATTTTTTGCATCGCCTGCGCGATCTCCTCAGATGATGGAATTTCGCTTCCCAAGCGTTTTGCTTGGGCATGCAAAATTTCCGCCATAAAGCTCTCAAGCCCGCACATTTTGAGATAGGGAATGCACTCCTTAATGGGCATCCGCTTAAATTCATTGTAAAGCGCCATGAGATTTTTTGTGATCAGGTCTTGCTGTTCCAAGTTGACTCGCTCATATTCCTTGAGAAGGTTGTGAAAACGCTCCGAAAAATTGATGACAAAACCCTCCTGGTTATGCTTGAGAAGCACCATGATCTCCTCTCCGACAGGTTTCAAGGCAGCCTGGCGGCCATGAGAAAGCGATTTCAGTTGATAGACCAATGGGTCTAATTCATTATCAGGTTCTGGGAGAACATTCGCCGAGGCAACCTGAAGCTTCCGCTCTTGGTACGAAGTGCTTTCATGGGTTTTAGAGCGAGGCCATTCACTGCTGCTTTTATCAGCAACAGGATCATACTCTTCATCCATGAGCAGGTGGCTGTTGATAATTTCTCCGCGGTTATTAAATTGAAAATAGGCCGTCAGAAACTTATGCTCCGGAAAAAATGTGCCCAACGCCCTCTGGGCTTCCATTGCCATTTGAATGCCCCTATTGGAGTACAGGACGATATCCTGCATCTTTTCCAACACATCTAATTCCTGCTTGAGCCTTTCCATCTCGTGAGTGCTTCCCGAGCTGTTCAGCAAACCCAAGGCCCGCTTCATGATTTCATCGCCGAGCTGATAATAGCGCGGCGCGTTATAAATGGCATTTTGGGCTCCTGGGCGTATCAATGCCAGCGCCTTAGGAGGAGAAAAGCCTTTATCCTTTTTCTTGTTGGCGAGCGCAGTCAACGGGATAAGTTCCCCTTCCTGGATGAGCTTGGTGACCTCTTCTGAGCTTTTGCCATCGAGAATTTTGGGATCTACAAGCATTCTGTTCAGGGCTTTAAGGTTATCCAACTTCCTGAGTTCCATCATCGCAGAGTCGACCAGAATAGCGCTTTTGGGAATCAGCCACTGCTTTAGGCTGGGAGCAGGCTGCGCAATCACAATGAAATGATTGAAATCGCTGTTTGTGTAGATTCTCAAGATATAATTGCAATTTGTAAAATGGCAGTGGCTATCGAGATAGGCTAAAGAGGGATAATCCGATGTTAAAATGGCAGCCAGATTGTTTTTCAGGAAGTCAGGATCAGACCAATTTTGCTTTTGCGGTTTTATGTGATGCACTTTAGCATAGGTTAGAGCCATGGCCAAGTCGGAGACTCCTTCTGCGGCTTTTATTTCTTCAGCGATGCTCTTATCGCTGATGCGTACATAGAGCGATGATCCGATCAACGCGATCAATAAGAGGATGGCAGTGATAATGCAAAGGACCGTTTTCCAATTGATCTTTTTGTGGGATACTTGGGATCCCATAGTGGTATGTTCGATTTTTTCTTCGCGCTCATAGTTCCAGCTTTCATTCTCCTCGTCAAATTCCGTTAAGTAATACTCTTCCCCCTTTTTCTTGAGCTGCTTTGCTGGCTCAAAGGGAATTTGAAAAGTCGAAGGAGTTGGAATGGGTTCGTTCATCAGGTTTTGTTCTTTGATAAAGAGCTTTTCCTGGTAAGGAGCTGGCTGCTTTTCTTTAGCTTCTGCCTGGATGTCGAGCTCATCGGCTATGGCATCGACATCGAGTTCCTGGGCATTGGGCTTAAACCACGTGTCATTGGGCCGTTTTCCCAAGTTTTCATCTTCAGTCTCCTCGTACTGGCCCTGGATCTTGCCAATTTCTTCCTCCACATTAAGACCGGCATCGGCCTGGCTCTTCATCCATTGCGCCTCTTCCGTTACTAGGGGGGGCGCCGAAGGAAGCTTTTGAATTTCTTGGACCTTTTCCGCCATGGCATGGCTTAAAATTTCGGGGATCGCGGTGGTCGTGTCATGAAAGACAGTGCCCATGGGTTCACCCTCAAAGCGAAGGGGGGTCGTTCCGATCCTTATGAGATCTCCGGTTTTGATCGCTTTTTTTCCGAAAGGCTTGCCATTCAAGGTGCAAAAAGGATCATTTGCTTCATTGGTGATAATAAACCGATTATTTTCTTCAACGATTCGGATATGGAGCGGCTGTAGGATTTCCCCAGGAAGAAGCAGGTCATTTTTGGGGTGGGCATTTGTTCCGATGAAGACGCAATTTTTTTCAAAAATATACGTCACTGCTTGAGTGTCAGGATGGAGAATCAGTTTTATCATCAAAAATACCGAGAGAAGAAAAAAGCGCTTAAGCTGTGTCACTTTTAGCATATAATGGCGCTATCGTCAAGAGCTGGATTCACATAAATTCGAGTTGAGGTATACCGGCGTAAAGTTGTTGAAAAAAAACAGAGAATTGTGTTAAATGGTTGTTTTCTGCGAATTTTAAATGCCTCAGTAAACCAGGAGGACGCATGAGTTCTGTGTTAAAGTGGTTAAAACCAGCGCCTTATGCTGATGAGATTCAAGACCAGCAAGAAGTAAAAACACTCTATAACTACTGGCGCATCCGCATCCTCTATTCAATGTTTGTGGGTTATGCGTTCTACTATTTTACACGGAAAAGCTTTACCTTCGCTATGCCCGGCCTTATTGAAGAGCTCCACTTGGATAAGGGGCAGCTCGGCTTGTTGGGAAGCGTCTTTGCCATCACCTATGGAATCAGCAAATTTGCCGCCGGGGTGATTTCGGATCGGTCGAATCCGCGCTATTTCATGGCTTTTGGATTGTTTATGACAGGCATCATAAACATCTGTTTTGGCCTCTCCTCGAGCGTTTTCACATTCGCCATCTTTTGGGGATTGAATGGCTGGTTTCAAGGCTTCGGAGCTCCCCCCTGCGCCCACTTCTTAACCCAATGGTACTCCCACTCAGAACGGGGCTCTTGGTGGTCGACATGGAATGTTTCGCATAATCTGGGGGCCTTTCTCATTCCCTATATTGTTTCCATTTGCCTTCAGTATTATGGATGGCGCTATGCCATGTATGTTCCGGGAGTCATCTGCATCCTTGGCGCCCTCTTCTTAGTCAATCGCCTTCGCGATACTCCCCAATCCCTGGGATTGCCCCCTGTTGAGAGGTTCCGCAATGATTATCCCGACAATCAATCCAGGTATGATCAAGGCGAAACGCTGACCACCAATCAAATTCTCGTCCAGTATGTCTTGAAAAATCGATACATCTGGCTCCTGGCCATTGCCTTCTTCTTTGTCTATATTGTGCGCCAGGGAGTCAACGACTGGACGGCCCTGTTTCTTATAGAAAGCAAGGGCTATAGCAAGATTACTGCTAATGCTTGCGTTTCCATGTTTGAGGTCGGTGGATTTATCGGAAGCTTGACGGCTGGATGGGCTTCGGACTACTTTTTTCGGGCCAGGCGCGGCCCGGTAAATGCCCTTTTTGCGCTCGGCATGCTCATTTCTATCAGTCTTTTCTGGCTTGTGCCTGCTGGATATCCCTGGCTCGATTCCTTTGCCATCTTTGCGGTTGGGTTTAGCATCTTTGGACCCCAATTGTTGATTGGCGTTGCCGCAGCGGAATTGTCCCATAAAAAAGCGGCGGCCACCTCGAATGGATTTGCCGGAACTTTTGCCTATCTCGGCGCTGCTGTAGCGGGGTGGCCTTTGGGCAAAATTACTCTATTTTATGGCTGGGATGGCTTTTTCCTTTCTTTGGCTGTTTGTGGTGGAATTTCTTTTTTAATTCTATTGCCGATGTGGAATGTGACAAAAAACGGCAAGCCTGTTACAGTTAGTCTCAAGGCCGATCCCGTAAACGCAACCGCATCCGCACCCGAACCAGCCTGAACATTTTCTTTTAAAAAGGGAGTATCTCATGTGGGTTCCGCTGCATGTTCATTCACAGTTTTCCATCCTTGATGCATCGGCTCCGGTGCAGGACATAGCCGAGCGAGCGGCTGCCTTTGGAATGCCGGCAGTGGCATTGACAGACCATGGCAACATGTTTGGGGCGATCGACTTCTATAAGGCTTGCAAAGAGGCTAAAGTTAAGCCCATCCTGGGCTGCGAGTTTTATGTGGCGCCAGAATCCCGCTTCGACAAAAAAAAGGAATATGGAACGCGAACCAATTTTCATTTGGGGTTGCTCGCCAAGAATAAGGAAGGCTATCACAATCTCTGCAAGCTCAGTTCCATTGGCTATTTGGAAGGGTTTTACTATCACCCACGCATCGATAGGGAAGTGCTCGAAAAGCATCGGGAGGGAATCATCTGCCTGTCTGGCTGTTTGAGCAGCCGCATTGCCCACGAAGTGCTGCATGGGACGCGGGAAAGCCTCATCGCCCAAATCCGTTGGTATCAGAGCCTCTTCGGGGAAGACTACTACCTCGAATTGCAGCGCCATCCGATGAGCGAAGAGGACCTCCAAAGCGATGGGATGTACCAAGAATCCTGGCTTCTGCAGCACTATCGCGATTATATTGACAAGCAGAACAAAGTCAATGCCGCCCTTCTTGAAATCGCGAAGGAATTCCAGATCAAAGTGGTGGCGACAAATGACAGCCACTACATCGACCGCGAAGATTGGCGAGCCCATGAGATCTTGTTGAATATCCAGTCGGGTGAACCGTGTGAAATCTGGGAGAAGGATTCACAAGGCAACCCCAAATTCCGGGTGC
The DNA here is from genome assembly GCA_963801335.1 of uncultured Parachlamydiaceae bacterium. Lineage (GTDB taxonomy): Bacteria > Chlamydiota > Chlamydiia > Chlamydiales > Parachlamydiaceae > CAWDEQ01. The sequence continues at coordinate 1,454,282 of CAWDEQ010000001.1, forward strand.
CCAATCCGAAGCGGCGCACCTATGCCTCGCACGAGTGCTATTTCAAGTCCCCAAAGCAGATGGCGGAGCTCTTTCACGACATCCCGGAGGCGATTTCGAACTCCTTAGAAGTGGCGGAAAAGTGCAAGGTAGAGATCGATTTCAAGACGAGGCACTATCCGATCTATACTCCACCCAGCCTTGAAGGCAAGCCGTTCCAGAAAGAAGTACAGGCAAAAGAGGTGGAAAAATTCCTCTGGCAGCTTTGCGAAGAGGGCATTAAGAAGAGATATACCCCCGAACGGCTAGCCAAAATCAAAGAGATCTTTCCCGATCAGGATCCTGAGACAATCGTCAGGGATCGCCTCAACTACGAGATGAATGTCATCGTCCCTAAGGAGATGTGCGATTATCTGCTCATCGTGTGGGATTTCATCAATTGGGCCAAGAACAATGGAATCCCCGTCGGTCCTGGACGAGGCTCAGGGGCTGGTTCCATCGTCCTGTACCTCATCGGCGTGACCGATATCGAACCCCTGCGGTTCCACCTGTTCTTCGAGCGCTTTATCAATCCCGAGCGCATTTCCTATCCCGATATCGATGTCGACATTTGCATGGATAGGCGCAACGAGGTGATCCATTATACCTTGAACAAATATGGCAAGGATAATGTCGCCCAGATTATCACTTTCGGCACCATGAAAGCCAAGTCCGCCATTAAAGATGTGGGGCGCGTCCTTAGCGTCCCCCTCGCCAAGGTGAACGCGATCGCCAAGCTGGTGCCTGAAGACCTCAATATCACCATCGACAAGGCCTTAGAAAAGGATCAAGACCTTCGCAGCTTATACGAAGAGGATGAAGAGGCCCGCCGCATCATCGACTTGGCAAAAAAACTGGAGGGGTCGATCCGTAATACAGGAATTCATGCCGCAGGCATTATCATCGCCGGAGATCCTCTCACTCATTACATTCCGATTTGCCATGCGAAGGATTCCGATATGCCTGTCACCCAATATTCGATGAAGCCAGTCGAAATGGTCGGGATGCTTAAAGTCGATTTCCTGGGCCTCAAAACTCTGACGGCCATTCAGATGTGCGTCGAGGCTATTCCGAATTCAGGCAAAGGGATCGATTGGGTGAATCTGCCCTTGGACGACAAGCCCACGTTCGACCTCCTCAACCAAGGACATACTCTGGGGATATTCCAGCTGGAATCGGGCGGCATGCAGGACCTGTCGCGCCAGCTGCACCTCGATAAATTTGAAGAGATCATCGCCGTAGGCGCGCTCTATCGCCCTGGTCCTATGGATATGATCCCCTCCTATATCAATCGCAAGCATGGCCGTGAGCCCATCGAATACGACCATCCCTGGATGAAAGAGATCCTCTCTGAAACTTATGGCATCATGGTCTACCAGGAGCAGGTCATGCAGATCGCAAGCCAGCTCGCCAAATTCAGCTTAGGGGAGGGCGATGTTCTGCGGCGCGCGATGGGCAAAAAGGATATGGACCAAATGGCCCAGCAGCGCGAAAAGTTTCGCTTAGGGGCTCTGGAGAATGGAATTCCTGAACAGATCTCCATGGCCATATTCGATAAGATGGAAAAATTTGGGGCGTATGGCTTCAACAAATCGCATGCGGCGGCCTATGGCTATCTTTCCTATGTGACGGCCTATTTTAAGGCCAACTATCCCAAAGAATGGATGGCTTCCCTGATGACTTGCGATAGCGATGACTTGACCAAAGTGGCCAAGTTCATTGGGGAATGCCAAGCAATGAATATTCCCATTTTGCCTCCAGACGTCAACGAAGCCGGCCAAACCTTTGTCGCCATGCCCCATGGAATACGCTTTGCGATGACGGGCATCAAGGGGGTCGGATCCGGAGTCGTAGAGGCTATCGTCTCTGAGAGGCGCAAGGGAGGGCCATTTAAGTCACTATACGAGTTTTTCAAGCGAATCGATTTGAATAAGGTCGGAAAAAAGGCTGTCGAGAACCTGGTGGATGCAGGCTGTTTTGACTTTACCGGATGGGCGCGAGATGCCTTGCGCGAGAGCATCGAAGCAATGCATGAGGTCACGTTAAAAGAGAAACAAGAGGCTGCAGCCGGTTTCCTGTCGCTCTTTTCTTTAATGGGCGATACCTCCGAAGCGCGGTTCAGCAAGCCCTCTGCCGTGAAAAATAAGACCTCCCGTTTGGAGTCGCTATTTAGGGAAAGAGAGCTTCTAGGCTTCTTCCTTACGGGCCATCCACTCGATGGCTATCGAGATGCGTTGAAGAAGCTTTCTTGCGTGCCTCTCAGCTATGTCGAAAAGATGGAGCACGATGCGGTATTTCGCGCTGCAGTATTTGTGGAGTCTGTCGATATCCGCATTGCCTCCAAGTCGCAGAAGAAATTCGCCATCTTGATGGTTGGAGATGGCTTAGATCGCTTTGAGCTGCCAATCTGGCCTGAACAATACGAAGAAAAGCAACATCTCATCAAAGAGAATCAGCTGCTCTACATGGTATTGCAAGTCGAAAAGAAGGAGGAGGTACGCCTTCTCTGCCGCTGGCTCGATGACTTGACCTGCGCCAACGAGGCCATGGTCGAAAGCTGCGACCGCGCGTTCGATAAGGCAAAAGTGATGGCATCCAAATTCACCAAAACCAAAAAAGAAGCGACCGCTGCACCCAAACCTAAAAAAGTTGAAATCGCTGAGGATCCTGTAACTATGCTATCCATTAAACTCGATGCTGACAAAATCAAGCTGAGCCATATCATGAAAATCAAAGAGGCCATCCAGGAAAATAGGGGAAAGACGCCGATGGCGCTCGACTTCTTAGCTTCAGGTAAAACCATCGCCACAGTGCAAATCGACACCCGCTGGGGAATCACCCACAACTCCCGCATCGAAAGCCTCCTAAAACAACTCCCCTGCATCATCGAAGTTGATCATCGGTAGCGGGTTTCCTTGAAAATCAAGTTCTTCCTAGATAAAATTTTGAAAAAATGGCCCAAAATTGTATAATTAAGATAAAATTTTCAAAGAAAAGGGTTGGGAATGGCCTCCAAAGAAGAAAAAGAAATAGAAGCACATTTAAAGTTTGCTTTAGAGGAAAATCGGCCAAAATAATCCCGAAAATCGACGAACCCTGACTTATGCAACTGTCTCTAAAGGATCTAAAGAAGAAAAAGAAAGAATCTATGTGCCAAAAGATATAGCCAACTTTCTGAGAGAGCCTGGAGCTCTTGTATATCTCCGTGGCCTAATACAAGTCTGTCATCATGCGCACCTACAAAGAAACCGACTTCCAAAACCCTCAAATCTCAATTGCCGGTAGAATGGTAGCGCCGGACGCCTAGCTTGCAAATTATGCAGTGTAAGTCAATCTTGAAAGCCTTTGTTGCATGCCAATGATCCTTTTCCTAATTTCTCCTTTCGTATTCTGTAAAGGCTTCTTTTAAGTGTTTATTCGGCTTGGGAGGATTTTGTAAAGCATCAAGGAATATAAGTTCCTTGTATTTTTCCCTTTATCTTTATTTTATCAACAGCGATTCGTCGAGCTTAAATTAGAGTGCAATTTTATTCCGTATTTTGTATTCTATTTAATTAACATTGAAGGATGTCTTAGACTCCACACCTGCGCTGTGCATGAGATTGTTCCCTTCAAGAAATACTTATAAAGGCCATTATGAATATAATTAATTCTAATCCGTCGTATCAGCCAGATCTCGTCATTGTTGGTGCGGGGCCCTGGGGCTCCTTATATGCAAAGAGAGTGAAACAAATCTTCGATAAGAAGTTTGGAGACCAAAAACCATTAAGTGTTATCCTTCTGGAAAAGCGGCAAAGTCCAACGCCTCGCAGCAATACACTCACCTTGGATGAAGCGACGCTGAAGAACCATCCGGATATTCGTCCCATCGTGAATGACAAAAGAGAAGCGCGCATTGCCGATCTCGAACAGCATCTGAGACAATGTGCCCAAGCAGCCGGTGTCGAGATTGCTTATCAAGGTGTGACGGATCCCGAAAAATTATATGAACAATTTCCTTCAGTTCATCTCTATTGCGGTGCTGATGGCGCCAATAGCATAGTGCGCCAAAAAGTCTTTGGGGATGAGGTTGAAAAAACTATTTTGAAACGCGTCGTGCAGATCCGCTACAAAGCCACAAATCATCGCCCTCCCTTAAAGAAACTCAAATTGGAAATTCAGACGTTTTCTACCAAATACAAAACGATGAAAATGGTCGATCGCGTCATTGAAGAACATGTAGGAAAAGACTTTGTGACAACGCGTTTCTTTGTCTCCGAAGAAGAATTCAAAGCGATGGAAGCGGCAAAATCGGCAACTCCTTCCAAACTCAACGAAGGCTGTCAGAAGTGGGTCAATTCCAAAATCCACAAAGATATTCAAGCTTATCTCAATATCAGGGCGCGTAAAGGGGAAGTCAGGCCAGCCGAGTCGATTGTGGAAGTGACAGCCTATCCATTAGCCATCACGCGATCCAAACGTTTCGTCAAGTTGACGCCTGGAAAGCCTGCTTGGATTTTAGGAGGCGATGCGGCAATGAATTTTGCTTTTTGGAAATCGTTCAATGTCGCTTGCAAAATCTTGCCCGAGCTTGCTGCCCTATCCGCAGAACATATTGCTCTTCATCGGAAGGATAAAATGAGCGCCAGCCCTCTGCACAAATACCAACAGATTGGAGACAGAGAATTTTGGTGGTCATCGCTCGTGACACGAATCATCAACCTGTTTTTGTCGATTTGGGAAAAGTTTGTCTCGATTAGCGGCCGAGTTCCCTGGCAAATCAATCGGTGGAGCGACCAACAAATTCGAGAATTTGCAGCATCCCAATGATCCTTTAAAGGGACAGTAATTTCGGATAGTCCCTTTGTCATTTTCGTCGTTTTCTCTCTTGCGTCGTTGTCCTTTGGTCGTTTGTCGTTTGGTCCTTTTGTCCCTTTGCGGCTAAACAGCCTGACCCCGATCACCGATCATTCAGTTAGGCGTAACTTTTATAATATAGCCCTTGTTTTCCAGCCATTGTATGACGGCCTTTCGACCTGAGATTGTAGCATGTACGATTAAATGATATTCCGTAGGGCAATTATTCTCTTGTAACCAATCTAAAAGGGCTAAGTGCCCGCCTCTGCTTGAATAAAGCTTGCGTCGATCTTCCGGGCTTCTCCAAATGAAGTCTAGGGCATACAATCGTCTATTGACCATTCCAAGCGGAGTTAGAGAAATCTCTCGATCATTCAGGTGAGGGATTAGGACATCCCGAATCACGTCATTTGGAAGTGACATTAAATTTGTTATCATGATCTTAGTCCTTATTTAAAGTCTCAATTTCCGGTAGAATGATAGCGGCGGACACCTAGCTTCCACGTCTGAAAGGAAAGCAGGAGAAAGAGCAATCCAGCCAAAGGAAAAAGCGCGCCTGCCCATAGGGGATAATCTTCATGGCGAAGCAGGGTGGCTATTGGGTAATAAGAAACGCAAGCCAAGGGAATAATTGCCGTAAAGACATACCTGAGAAGGGGCTTGTACACTGTGATGACATACTGGCCTGCCTCCACGCCTCCATAGGTAGTAATGTTCATCAATTCCAGCGTTTCCACGGTCCAAAAGCAGAGGCTTCCCTGGATAACGAATAGCCCAAAGAATAACAACGTCGTTCCTAAAAAAGCCAAGAAGATCAATGGTGTCTCCCATGAGAATAGGGAAAACCCTAAAGCATAGCAGCTCCATAGCAATACGCAAAAACCTTGGGCAAACCTTCCCATGCGCATGAGTTGAAAATCGCGGCAGGCGATTTGCATCAGGGTGCTGACCGGACGGAGCAGAATGAGGTCAAAGTCTCCCTTTTTTATCATCTGGCTAAAAGTGTCAAAACCCCTTCCTGCTGCTTCTGCGGTAGCAAATCCCATATGGATGATGCCGTAAATCAGAGCTAGCTCCTCCAAGATCCATCCATTTAATGTTTTGAATCGTTCATAGAGCACCCACATCCCGATGATATCGACAAAGGTAGAAATGAAATGGCTCAACATCAGCATCAAGAATGAGGCTTTGTGCTGCATCTGAGAGCGAATCGAGATTCTGATCATCTGCCAATAGAGGCGAAGCATTTCTTAACCTCCCTGGATGACAACGCGTTTTAAGGCCAGCTTCATGAGAAGCCTCCCGATAGCAACCAAGGCAATAATCCAAGCTATTTGAAAACCAAAAGCAGGGAAAGCCTCTTGGACAGGAATGACTCCGGTATAGAGCCTGCAGGGAATATCAATGATGCCTCTAAAGGGCTGCAAATTAAGCGCGGGCTGAAGCCACTCGGGGAATAGGGGCAGGGGAACCACAAGACCCGAAAGAAGCATGACGGTATGGGGCATCAGCCTCATGAGTCCCTCTCCAGAGATGGTCCAGAACAGGGTGATCATGACAAAAGTCGTAATTGCTGCTGAGAGTAGGGCCCCGAAGCCTATAGCGGCTAAAAAGGCAATAAAGGCCCCAGAGGAGACGGGCGCCTGCAGTTCAAAGAAGAGCCCTGCCAGGACGAAAATGGGCGTGCAGCGCAAGAGTGCCGGGACGACGCGCATAGCTAGAGAACGGAAAAACCAGAGCCCATAGAGGTCTAAAGGCCTGATGAGTTCATATAAGACATTTCCGCTTTTCACTTGGGCTTCGAGTTCTTTATCAAAAGACCAGGGCAGAAGCTGGAGCAGTGCCTGGCCAAGCCAGATGAATGTGATGGTCTGAGAAAGGGCAATGGGATGGTTCTGCGTTTCGGCAAAAAAGGCGGTCAAAATCATCATTTTCAACAATCCCCAAAATAGTTGGGTTGTCAACCCCGCCAGAGCGGCAGACCGGTACTGGCAGATCGTAAAAAATCGGCTGAGGAAGATGGCTTTATAAGATCTCATAGGTTGACTTCCCGATAGAGCTGAGCAATGATCTCTTCAATCGGTGGGTTTTCGATGTACAGGTCGCGTATGGGATAGTTGGAAGTAATGCGGCTGATTAATGCCGTAGTGGATGTCTTTTGGGGGTTGTATTTCAGCCATGCTCGATGGCCCTCCTGTTTCAATAATACTGCCTCGGGATCGCTCACAAAGGCTTTATCATCGATTAAATCGACGATGAGGCGCCTTTCCGGAGCCATCTTCTGCCTAAACGTTTCCAAGAGTCCATCATAGTAGAGTTTTCCTTCGTTGAGTATCAGAACGCGCCGGCAAAGGGATTCGATGTCATCCATGTCATGAGTCGTTAGGATGATCGTCGTCTTGTGCTGCTGATTGAGATTTCGGATGAAATTTCTCACGGCGATCTTGCTGACGGCATCGAGTCCAATCGTGGGCTCATCCAGAAATAAGATCTTAGGCGAATGTAGAAGAGAGGCGGCGATATCGCAGCGCATCCGTTGCCCTAAACTCAAATGCCTCACAGGAATGCTATAGAGCTTCGCTAGATCCAATGCCTCTGTCAGCTCTTCTAAAGCCCTTTGATAGGAGCCTTGTGGGATGCGATAGATCTCCTTCAAAAATTGGAAAGAATCGATGACGGGAAGATCCCAAAGGAGTTGGGTGCGCTGCCCAAAAACGACTCCGATTTGACTGACCGTTTCAATCCGGTTTTCCCAGGGGATTTTCCCTAGGACTTTGACCTCCCCCTCATTGGGGTGTAAAATTCCGGCCAATATTTTGACGGTGGTGCTTTTTCCTGCGCCATTGGGGCCGATATAGCCGACCAGTTCCCCTTCGCAAATATCGAATGATAGATGGTCCAAAGCGGATTTGATTAGCGTCTTTCGGTTAAATAGGAATGAGAAAATACCCTTCTTCTTTTCCGAAATGCGAAAATTTTTTGTTAGATTTTTTACAGAAATGATGTTCATAGACTTAACACAAATAAAGTCATCATATCAAAAAACCGAAACAGATGTCAATGAAAGATTTATATTGTAGTTTTTGCTATTCTCGCCTACAATCAACCTCGAAATAACGGAGGATTGTAATGCAAATGAAGAAGTTTGGGTTACTGACATTACTGGCTCTTTCATTTTGTGCTTTGGCTCATGCCGAGTGGACGATTAGTAATGGAAAACTCATCGATAAAAAGAAAGCGGCTACATTAACTGTCCAAGATCACTTTGGGACTGGCATGGGCGCCATGGAACATGGCGATTGGCAGGAGGCAGCCACTCAATTCACCATCATTTCCAATTCTTTTCCCAATACCTCTTATGGGCAGGATGCTTCCTATTATCTGGGCGTCTCCTACTTCCATTTAAAGGAATTAGATTTTGCCAATGATGCCTTTACACAATATCTAAAAAGCAAGAATAATCCCCAGTTTTTCCAAGAGGCGATTGAATACAAATTTCAGATTGCTGAAGCCTTCAAAGGCGGATCCAAAAAACGCGTGATGGGATATAAGCAACTCCCCAAATGGTCTAACGCAGACAATTTATGTGTGCAGATTTATGACGAAGTCATTGCGGCAATGCCCTGCCATGACATTGCAGCTAGAGCCCTTTATTCAAAGGCTGGTTTTCTATGGAAAAATGGACAATATCGGGAAAGCATCGATGCCTATCAAACTCTCATCAAGCGGTTTTCAAAACATGAACTTGCCCCGGAATCCTTTCTTTGCATCAATAAAGTCTATCTAGACCAATGCCAAAATGAATATCAAAATCCCGATATCTTGGCCTTTTCTCAAATTAATTTGCGCAGATTCAAACAGGAATTCCCCCGAGAAGAACGCATCCACATTGCAGAAGAAGATTGCATGCGCATCAAAGAGGTTTACGCCAAAGGCCTCTACGAAACGGGACAGTTTTATGAGAGAACGCACCATCCCCATGCCTCGATCATCTATTACACCAATGCGATCATGCAGTTCCCTGACACGCAGGTGGCTAACCTCTGTCGAGAAAGACTGGTTTCCCTCAAGGCAGATATCCTTCCAACAAAAAACGATTCATGATCCAATACCGTCTGCTGCTCTTCATCATAGCTGCATTGGCTCTGCTTTGCGGCTGTGGCTACCGCCTAGGTGGAGGCGGAGCCCTTTCTGAAGGATACACAACGATCTCTATCCCCTATGCAGGAGGGGACCTCGATGGAAACCTCACTGCCGCGATCATCAAAGAAATCACTGCTACAGGGTGCTTTGAATACCGCAGGGATGGAGGCGCCTTGAGCCTGCAAGTCAAAATCCTCGATATTTATGACGAAAATATCGATTTTCGCTATGATCGGCACAAAGATGGCAGAATCAAACAAACGATTATCCCAACAGAAACCCGCATAACAGCAGTGGCAGAAGTGGCGGTTGTCGAGATGGGTTCGGGCTGCACCCTATTAGGTCCAGCAAAGATTGCGGCGAGCGTGGATTTCGATCACGACTTTTACAAAAGCCGCAATGGAATTAACGTGTTTTCTTTAGGGCAGCTGACAGACTATGATGAGGCCCAGGATGCCGCCGAACGGCCTTTAAATATCGCTTTGGCTCGAAAAATAGCAGATTTCGTCTGCGATAGTTGGTAGGTAGGACGAAGTGACCAAAAGATTTCCTGCTTCGCTCGACAAGCTGTATGAGATGCTCCAGTTCATTTGTAAACAGGCTCAAGCGGTCGGCTTTGAAGGTTCTTTTGCCTCTAAAATCGAACTCGCCGCCGAAGAGGCCCTCGTCAATATTATCCATTACGGTTATCCCGAAAAAAAGGGCAATATCTCCATTAAATGCCTTCCCTTAGACCAGGGCATCAGGATCCAAATCCAAGATAAAGGAATCGCCTTCGACCCTACGGATCATGCCAAAACGATCACGTTCAACACCGAGGCGATTGGCGGGCATGGTATCCTCTTCATCCTAAAATGCATGGACGAAGTCCAATACGAAAGAAAAAATGCGCACAATGTGCTCACGCTGGTGAAGTATAAGACACTATCTATGATGCCTTCTGAATTTCTTTGAGGGTATCTTCGTTGTCTTGGATTTCGAAGAGGAATTTTTCTAAGACGCGCAAGACGAGGCGCGAGGTGTTATAGACTCCCGAAGTGACGAAGACGAGTTCTAGGTGAGGATGGTCATTGTGATTGATCGCAATTAGGGTGTACGTATAAGCCATGGCATCTGCCTTTTCGGGGACAATCCAAACGACGAAGTCATCATTGACCAGGGTAATTTTTTCCTGGGATTCAATGACCTGAAAATAGCGGGTAAAAGAGGGATCAGGATTAGGATTTTGATGATAATTGAGTAAATTAAATTGATGGAGGAGCTGCAAATCTACATGAATGATCGATTCAGGCGCCCAATTGGCGATTTCATTCATAAATTTCTTATAGCTTTCTTCTAATTCTTCTAAATTATGCATCCTACTACTCCATATTTATTATTTTAAATCCTTATTAGTTAGTTTTCAATTATTTATTTTATAGTTAATTAGGGATATGCAATTTCCGGGCCAAAATTCATTTTTGGGTTTGAATTTTAAATGCCTCAGTGTACAGTAATAGCCAATTTTAAGAATGAAGGTGTATCTGTGATTTCACGTGTTTTCGCCCTAGCAGGGCTCATTCTCATTCTCGGTACAAATCTTAGTGCCGAACCTCTGAAGCTGAAGGTGAATGCCGAAGCCGCCATTTTAATGAATGCCGATACAGGACAGATTCTCTACGAAAAAAATGCTCGGTCCCTCTACTACCCGGCGAGCATTACAAAGATTGCCACCGCTGCCTATACGTTGCAAAAAAAGGGGGGAGAACTCGATCATATCGTGACGGCCGATCAGGAATCGATCGCTTCGATTTCGGCGGAAGCTAAGAAAAGGGCAAATTATACCCTTCCCGCTTATTGGGTGGAACAGGGGAGCAACCATATTGGAATAAAAAAAGGGGAGGAATTGACCCTTCGCAATTTGCTCTATGGCATGATGCTCGCCTCAGGCAATGATGCCGCTAATGTCATCGCCCAATATACAGGCGGTACAATCCCCAATTTCGTAGCTGAAATGAATGCCTATTTGAAGGAAATAGGATGCCAAAATACGACTTTCTACAATCCGCATGGCCTTCATCATCCGAAGCATCAAACGACGGCTTACGATATGGCGATTCTAACCAGGCATGCCTTAAAGAATCCGACCTTTTGTCAGATCGTTTCCACTGTCCGCTATACGCGGCCAAAAACGAATAAGCAGGAGTCGACGACACTCGTTCAATCCAACCGCCTTTTGCGCACTGGAAAATACTACTATCCAAAGGCGATTGGGGTCAAAACAGGATATACCTCGGCGGCGATGAAGACTTTTGTAGCAGCCGCTAAACAGGGGGATCGCACCTTGATAGCCGTCCTTTTAAAGTCTAGTGAAAGCAATGCCATCTTCACCGATGCGGCGAAAATGTTCGATGTGGCTTTTAACCAGGCTTTAGTCAGGCGCACATTGCTCAAGGCGGGACCCCAGAAATTTGTCTTGGAACTTCCAGGAGCTACCAAGCCTGTCAAGACCTATCTGAAAGAGGATTTGATCGTGGAATACTATCCTGCTGAAGAGCATAAATACAAATGCTTGCTTTACTGGGATGAGGTGACCCCTCCCATTGCTAAAGACAGCCGGATCGGACAGCTCAAACTATTGAGTGAAAACGCTAATGAGCTTCAAGTGGTGCCTCTCTATGCCCAGGAAGAGGTCAAAACGACCTGGATTCAGTGGTTTAAAAGTTGGTATTAAGCCTTTTAAATAGTTTTTAAATTTACCACTGAGATCAGTGAGATCAGTGGATGTGATTTTTGAGCCCCGTCTCCGTGTTCTCCGTGTTCTCTGTGTTCTCTGTGGTTAAATATTTTATAACCACAGAGAACACAGAGAACACGGAGAGGGGCTCGAAAAACTCAGACCCGATCATTATCCAAATGGCTCAGTGATAATTAAAAAACAACACGTTCAAAGAAAGAAATAAATTCCGTTAAAGACAGGTCTTCCGGGCGGGCTTGCGGATTTAATTTCAATTGCGTTAAAGCCCCCATGATTTTTTCAGGAGGATATAAGTCCTTTAACGAGGAGCGCAGCATCTTGCGGCGCTGTTCGAATGCTCTTCGCGTCATTTTGAAGAAGGCTTCTGGATCTGATACTGTGGGAGGTTTTTGCAGCTCTAAGATGACAATTGCCGAATTCACTTTTGGGGCAGGGTAGAAGCAGTTTTTGCTGACGGTAAATCCATACTTGACCTGGCAGTGATAGTTTAGAAATAGTGTGAAGGAGCTGTAATCCTTATTGCCTGGCTTTGCCACCATCCGTTGTGCGACTTCATCCTGTACCATGACCACCAGTTCTGAAAAGATCTCATGAAGAGGAACGAGTTGCGCTAGAATGGGCGACGTGAGGTGGTAGGGGAGGTTGGCGATCACTTTTCCTTTTTGGCCACCTTTTAGAAGCCTTTTAAGGGAAGGCCCGATCGGAAATTCCATGATGTCTTGGCAAAAGATCTCCAGATGTCTATCAGGGGATTTGAGCCGTTCCAAAGCAGAAGCCAGAATGGGATCTTTTTCTACTGCAATGACGCTGGCGCCTGCGTTCAATAACTCTTCAGTGAGGGAGCCGGGACCCGGACCAATTTCCAAGACAACATCATGAGGCTGCACGTCAGAAATTTTGACGATTTTGCGAATGATATTTCCATCGATGAGAAAATTTTGAGATAAACCCTTCTTCGGGTGAATGCCGATCGAATTCAAAAAAAGGTGCAGTTCAGAGGGCTTGTATATAGGCATGGGAGGGAGTTCTACTTTATAGAGAAAGGCTGAAAACCTGCCGAGAGCATCTCCTTTAAGGGTCCATCCTGGATGTCAAAGTGCTTGCGCAATTTTTTCAAGTAGCTATCCGTTTCTTTTTCTGCTTCCGCGTCGATGAGTTTATCCTTGATCGTTTCAGAGACTTCCCCGAATGGGACGACGCCCCCTTGCTGCATATCCTTCAAGTAAAAGATGCGATAGACTAATGAGGAGTCGGCTTTGCTTTTTTGGGAAATGGGGCTGCCATGTTCTCCCTTATTGAGTTTAGACAGGGCCTCTTTATTAGCCTCTGAGATCTCTTTTTCGCTGTGCTTATACTCTTGTGAGACCGATAGGGTTGTGGTGGCACCCAATAGATTTTCGTCTTTCACTTTCTGCGCAAGAGTTTCAAAAGGGGTTTTTTCGTTCAAAAGGTCATGGATGAGTTTGGAAGCTTGGGCTCCGATGGCCGCATCAGGATCGCGGATGGTCATCACATAATAGGTCCATTCGCTTTGGCGCACATTGTCTTTTGCGTATTGATCATAAGCAACGCGGACGTCTTGGGGGGTGACCTGTTTGATTGCCTTTGAGTTGACCCGTATATACATCATGCGGCGGATGGTGATGTCGTCATGCACCAACTTCAGCGCTTCATCATAGCTCAAGCCAACCTTATCCAAATTCATAATGATATTGGGTCCGAAGATGCTCTCCATCTCTTGTCGGACGTCCCCATTGCTTACAGGGAGTTTGTTTTCCTCGGCGTCGGCTAGGATGAGTTCTTTATCGATCAGGTCTTCCAGAACGAATTTCCAATTGACCTGGTAAAATTGGAAGCGGGCTTCGGGAATCGAGGCATATTCGGGATATTGTTTATAAAACATCATGTCCATTTTCTTCATGATGTCGATCACAGAGATCACCTTGCCATTCACCTTTGCCAGAATGCAATTGTTGACGACGACCTGCTTAGGCTCATCTTTGCCAAAAAGGAACGATTCGTTTTTGACGGCAGAAGCCTGTGATGAAAGGGTTAGGAAAAAGCAAATGAGGTAAAGTAATGTTTTCATAGCTCACTTATGATAAATCAGGAATTCGTTTTAATACAACTCCAAAGAAGCCATCCATGCCGTCCTGTTTAGGAATACTTTGAAAAATGTCCCCTTCCACTTCGAGGCCATAGGTTTTGATAAAATGTTCCAGCTGCTGCTGGTTTTCTTCCTTCAAAAGGCTGCAGGTGCCATAGACGATCCGCCCTTCAGGATGCATATAACTTAAAGCCTTCTCAAAAATGACCCTTTGCTGACTTACGAGCCTTTTTAGGCTTTCTGAGGTAAACTTCCATTTCATATCGGGATTGCGCCTGAGCGTCCCAGTACCGGAACAGGGAACGTCGACGAGAACCCAATTCATCTTCTTTTTCAATTTCTTCAGTTTTGGGTCCTCCTCTTGGACGATTTGCGCATTTTGAATGCCGGCTCGCTTCAACCGTTTGCGGCTTTCCTCGAGGATATGTGGGCGCACATCGTGCAGATAGATCTGCCCTTTATTCTGCATGCTAGGTGCAAAGGCTAAGGTTTTGCCTCCGGAGCCTGAGCAGTAGTCCATCACCTGTTCTCCTGGAAGCGCTTTCACCATCAGCGCCAAGAGCTGGCTTCCCTCATCCTGCACTTCAAAAAGACCCTCTTTGAATTCTGGCAGCGTGAAAAAATTCACCTTTTTCAGAAAGACAATGCCATAGGGAGAAAATTCACAGGGGGAGATAGAATGCGTATCCTGCCACATTTCGATGAGATCTTCTCGAGTGAACTTGAGAGGATTCACCCGGATGGTTGTAGGGGCGGGAAAGTTGGAAGCGCGGCAGATGTCGGTAGCCGCTTGCAATCTGTGGCTTTTGACAATGAGCTCGAACAGCTCTTCGGGAAAGCTCAAACGGATGTGAAGAGGAATATCTTCGCGGCTTTTCGCTTCTTCTAAGAGGGTTGTATCGCGGTAGACTTCCAGCCGCCTTTCCCAAGAGTGGGGTTCTCCTGCGAGATAATCGATGAGGCCGAGCCACCGCACCAGGGCATAGACGGCTTCCGCGATATAGGCACGGTCTTTCGATCCCAATGCTGAGTGGGCGCGGAAGTAGTCGCTGATCGCTCGATCTAATGGCAGCTGCTGCTTTTCATAATCAGCTAAAAGATTGAGGAGATGATGTTCGCGAAATGGCTTTTGATTCATGATCACATCCACTTTATTCAAATTTTGCTTTCTTTCATATGAATTTTTGAGTTAAAAGGGATGTAGTGAAATCCGACACTACTTAAGGAGTTTTTATGCAATCTTTTTGTACTTTTCTCATGTTCTTAGGACGCTTGTGCATCGGCGCCATATTCCTCTTTGCAGGAATCAGCAAAGTTTTGATGTATGACTATTATTCGAAATACATGGCCTCCAATGAGAATGCCGTGAATTTGCTCTCAGGACATAACGAATATATACCCTTCTTTTTGGTTCTCGCAGCTATCATCGAGATTGTCTGCGCCATCTCACTCATCCTCGGTTGGAAGGTCCGTTGGAGCGCAACGATTTTGTTCTTTTTCCTAATTCCTGTGACATTCTTTTTCCACGACTTCTGGAATTTGAGCGGTCCTGCACGCGATCTTCAGCTCTGGATGTTTTTAAAGAATATCGCCATCGAAGGCGGCCTTCTTTACATTATAGGGGCTGGCGCTGGCTGGGGTACAGCTAAAGAATAGGGCTAAGAGACAATTGTAAAAATACCTGAGGCTTGCGAATCCCAGGGCCGAAGGCCTGGCAGTTGTATAGCCCAGGCCGTAAGGCCTGGGTTACGAGGACGTTAGAAGATGAGGACTGAAGGTCCGACACAAATGTGTCCCATATTAGTGCCGGACCTTCGGTCCTCTTCTTTATGGCCATCTTAACCCAGGCCTTGCGGCCTGGGCTATACAACTGCCGGGCCTTCGGCCCTGGGTTTCGTAAGCCTCAGTATCCATTCTTAAGCGTTATTTTCAGATAAACACCGCACTGCCTTAGAGAGCCGGCAGTATTTTCATTAATCCTGTATACTCCAAGTTCCGAATATTGGTCTTATCCATTTCTTCCATCATGTAGAAATGCAAGTCTCTGATCGTCTCAACTGGTTGGTTTTTAGCGTCGATCATTAGCACCTTGTCGTCCTTGCCCAGCGATTGAGTTTCTACTCGATTGTGCAGGAGTTGGTAGTATTCATCCCATTTTGTTTGGAGCGTAATAATCTGGAATGGCAATAATATCGGCAATGCAAGGAGTGAAATGATAGTTCCTAGAATGCGAAGAGGAATAGAGGGTTTTTCCTTCTTATACGCAAAATCGATGCCTAGATCCGAAGGATCGCCCCGAACAGACCGATACGTATAGCCTCCAAATGCCCATCTGAAAGGAGTATTGATGATATCCACAATTCGATCTTTTAAAGGTTGATTCTTCCGCTCTATGACGTCGAAACATAAACCTATATTATAAGATAAAGTCGATTTATCGACGGCGCGGTAGGCATGAGCCGCTACATTAAATAAAGGGTCAAATTGATGATCAATCACAACAATATTCTTGCCGCGGATTAACCCCTTAACTTGTTCCCGTTGAATTTCATTATTTTTAATAATCGAACTGTTTGATAAATTAGAAACATGTGCTGACATAAAAATCCTTTTAAAATTAAGAATTAATTATACTAAAAAATGCAATTTAATGCAATTTAATAATAGCAGTTCAAAGGTCGGTGGTCGTTTTGTCCTTTAGTCCTTTTATTCAACGCTTTACATCAAACCTTTTTTTTGTTATTTTCATGTATTATGGATTCTGAAGAAATACCCCTTTACCCAGCTCTTTCGCCCTCCAAGAAGTTGTTTCTTCTTGTTCTGTCCTTTTTTATTGTCGCTTTTGGGCAGCCAGCTTGGAGTTGGCTGAGCAGCCTTGCAGCAGCCGCTTTTGGATATGCTCTGTTTTGGAGAGTCCTATTGGACTATCCCTCGGCTTCAAAGCGTTTCTGGTTATCTGCCGAATGGTTTGCCGCTGTTCAGCTATTGCAACTCTCTTGGCTTTTGTCGCATCCCTATTCCTACATTTATTTTCTTTGGATTTTCCTTGCCTTTATGATGGGGCTGCAATTTGGCCTGATCGGACTGTTGATCCAACCTAAGAATTTTGAGCATTGGATCAAGTGGATCGCGATTCCAGCACTTTGGGTGTTTCTAGAATGGGGGCGCCTTTTTGTCCTATCTGGTTTTTCTTTCAATCCCGCTGGGTTGGCCTTGACAGCCCATGAGCTGCCTCTTCAAGCTGCTTCCCTTATGGGAGTCTTCGGCCTCTCCTTCTGGGTGATGCTGACGAATTGTTTGGCGCTGAAACTCTGGCTCAAGCGTTGGTCCCTCACCTATTTTCTCATCTGGGGTATAGCGGTTGGCCTGCCCTATTTCTATGGCATTGCCCATCACTCTTATCACGACCCTTACTTTGCCAAGCACGAGGCCGAAAAGCTAAAGCCCTTCCGCGCCGTCTTGGTCCAGACAGCGTTCCCCGTGGAAGAATCGTTGGCAATCTGGGGCTCAAAAGATCGAGTGAGGTATGTGATTGGAGAATGGAAAAAAATCTTGTCTATATCCAAAAAAAACTTGGGAAAACCGATCGATCTCATCGCCTATCCCGAGTTTATTGTTCCTTTTGGCACCTATACCATGATTTATCCTTATTCCCAGGTGAAGGGAATCTTTCAAGAGATCCTTGGCTTCGATAGCGTAAAAGATCTTCCTCCGCTAAGTTCCCCCTTTGCCCGGCAAGTGGATACTCAGCAGGGGCCTGTCTGGTTCGTGAACAATGCGTTTTGGCTTCAAGGGATTGCGAATATATTCCAGAGCGATGTGATTTCAGGTTTGGAAGATGTCGAGGAGGTAGCTCCAGGAAAACGCGAGTATTACAGCTCTGCCATCTACTTTCAGGCTAAGCAAAACCATCAGCCTGGGGAAGAGAACTACCAGATGGAGCGCTATGAAAAAAGGGTTTTAGTGCCCATGGGGGAATATATTCCTTTCGGATTTCTTAAAGAACTTGCAGGAACCTATGGTATCCAGAGCTCTTTTACCTGCGGGAAGGAAGCTAAAGTCTTTACCAAAAGCAAAATCCCTTTTGGGGCTTCGATCTGCTATGAAGAAACCTATGGGGATATGATGCGGGAAAATAGGATCAAGGGTGCAGAAATGCTGGTCAATTTGAGCAGCGATGTGTGGTATCCCAATTCTAAGTTGATCAAACAGCATTTTGATCACGCACGGCTTCGCACGGTTGAGATGGGCATCCCTCTGATTCGCGCCTGCAACACGGGCATCACGTGCGGAGTCGATAGCTTAGGGCGAATCGTCGATGTGCTAGGCGATAATGAAGAACAGGAATGGATTGCCGATTCCTTATACTTGCGCGTCCCGACCTATACTTACCATACAATCTATGCAAAAGTCGGCGACGCTTTGATTGTTGGATTGTGCGCACTCCTGTTGCTTATCAGCTTTGTAACTCACAGATATCAGAGATAGGCTGGCATAACACAACAGGCTAACTTTACCAGACTTGTGGTGATGTGAATATCCTTGCTAAAAATCGATTCTGTCGAATACGATTCTAATCTCTTAATGATCAATGATGAGTGCACCTAGTGGTTACAGTAAGCCCCAACTTGAAAACGCAGTGCCGGCGCCAGCAGACTTTAAAAAACAAGGTGGCGTTTTCTGGCATTGGGATCCATACGGGTGAGCAGGTGCACATGTCCTTTTGCCCTGCAAAAGAGGGCACGGGCATCCTTTTCAAGAGGACGGATCTGCCTGGGCATCCGATCATTCCGGCTACAGTGGAATATGTGTGCGAAAGTGCGCGCAGCACGACGATAGGCATTAAAGGCATCCAAATTCAAACCATTGAGCATGTCTTGGCGGCCATACGTTCCCATGATATCGATAATTTAGTCATCGAAATCGATAGCATTGAACCGCCGGTTGGAAATGGGAGCTCCGATGTTTTTGTGAACATGATTGAAGAGTCGGGCATCCAAGAGCAGGAGGGATATGTTCCGATCGTCAAAATCCAGAAGCCCGTCTATTTTTCTGAAGGGGAAATCCATCTGGTTGCTTTGCCCTATGAGGGATATCGCATCAGCTATACGCTGAACTACCCTAACCATCCCATTTTGCACTCTCAATACCATACCACGCTGGTCGACCGTGGGACATTTAAATCTGATATCGCCCCTTGCCGTACTTTTTCTCTTTATGAAGAGGTCGCCTACCTGATGGATCGCGGCTTGGTCAAGGGGGCGAGCCTGGATAATGGCGTTGTGGTAAAAGGCAACACAGTTTTCAGCAAAGAGGGATTATTTTTCCCCAACGAAATGGCTCGCCATAAGATTCTCGATATGATCGGGGACTTGTCGCTCGTGGGCTTTCCTTTCCATGCGCACATCATCGCTATCAGGGCAGGACATGCATCGAACTACGCTTTTGCAAAGAAATTGTATAACTATATCACGATGGAGAGCATCTGATGCTTAAGAAAGAGTCGTTCCAAGAAAAATCTTTGGATATCAAAGAAATTGTCAAAATTTTGCCGCACCGATTCCCCTTTCTGCTCGTCGATAGAATCATCGAAATAGACTTGGAAAAGGGCTTTATTGTCGGACAAAAAAATGCGACGATCAACGAGGCTTTTTTTCAGGGGCATTTTCCGGGTGCTCCGATCATGCCTGGGGTCCTGATCTTAGAAGCGCTTGCCCAAACGGGCGGGGTCTTAGTCCACCTCAAGCAACAAATGACCGACAAGGTGGCGGTATTGCTCAATGTCAACCATGCCAAATTCCGCAATCCTGTGCGCCCCGGAGATATCCTCAAACTGCGCTGCGAAGGCATCCATTTTAGTTCCAAAGGGGGCCGGATCCTGGCTCTCGCCACTGTCGATGAAAAAGTGGCAGTGGAAGCGGAAATGGGTTTTGCGCTCGTTGACAAAAGCCAAATATAAGGTAAAACACTATTAATTCCTAATTTACAAAAGAACATCCATATGACAAAAGCAAAGATACACCCAAATGCAGTTGTAGAGCCAGGAGCGCAAATAGGAGATGATGTCGTCATTGAACCTTTTGCCGTCGTCAAGGAACATGTCGTCCTCGAAAAGGGCGTGGTCGTCAAGTCCCATGCCTACATCGATGGATATACCACGGTCGGAGAAGGCACCACCATCTATCCCGGAGCCATTATCGGGGCTAAAACGCAAGACTTAAAATACCGCGGCGAAAAAACGTATGTCAAAATCGGCAGGCAGTGCGATATTCGCGAATGCGTCACGATCAATGCTTCGTGCGGCGAAGGGACAGCCGTCCAGATCGGGGACAAATGCCTCATCATGGCCTACTGCCACATTGCGCACAATTGCACGATAGGCAACAGGGTCATCATGGGCAACAATGCCACTCTGGCAGGACACGTCCTTGTGGAGGACTGTGCGATTGTCAGCGCCCTAACGCCTGTCCACCAATTCAGCCGCATTGGCTGTTATGCGATGGTGGGCGGCATGAGCCGTGTCACGCACGATATCCCCCCTTATACTATCGGAGCAGGCATTCCCTTCAAATTCGGAGGACTAAATATCATCGGGCTGAAGAGGCATGGCTTCCCATTGAAAACGCGCCAGGAACTGGCGAAAGCTTTCAAACTGCTTTATCGATCGCAGCTTAGGTATGAAGAGGCCCTCAATCAAATCGAACGGGAAGTGGAGCCGCTCTCGGAAGTGATCCACTTTGTCAAATTCTGCCGCGCTTCAAAACGGGGTCTGATTGGCCTGCAAGGCGTTTCGAGATTGGATGAAGAGATCGAACAAAAAGAAGATGAAGAAGAGTTATCAATACCAGCATCTAGTTAGATAATGAATATCGTTTATTTCGGCACCCCACAGTTTGCAGCTGATGTATTGGACTATCTCATCAAGCAAAAAGTGCCGATCTCTGCCGTCATCACAAAACCGGATAAGCCAAAAGGGCGCTCTGGAGAACCTGTGCAGACACCTGTCAAAAAAGTGGCTTTGGAGCATGACCTCCCTGTTTTCCAACCCGAAATCGTATCAGAGCCTGGCTTTGCCCAAACACTCGCCGATTTTAATCCCGACCTTTTTGTCGTCGTCGCTTATGGGGAAATCATCAAGCAGCACCTGTTAGATATGCCTAAAAGGGGATGCATCAACCTGCACGCAAGCCTTTTGCCTAAATGGAGGGGGGCGGCTCCGATCCAGCACAGCATCATCCACGGCGATCAAAAGACCGGAGTGACCATCATGCATATGGCCAAAAAGATGGATGCCGGAGATGTCATCAGCATGGTAAAAGTTCCCATTCCGCAAAATATGACTTTTGGCGAACTGGAAAAGGCCTTATGCGAAGCCGGCCAAGCCGCTCTTCTGGATGTCATCCACGACTTCGAAAAAGGAAACATTTCGCGGACTCCGCAGGATCATACCCAAGCGACCTATGCCCCGAAAATAGAGCTGGAGGACTGTGAATTGCATTGGGATAAATCGGCTCAGGAGCTGCACAACCTCGTCCGAGGCGTCAACCCCTATCCCGGAGCTTGGTGCTACATAAAAATGCGCGGGGGAAAAAAGCGCCTGAAAGTCCTCAGGACTACCGTAGAAAGGGATGTGAGCGGGGCTCCCGGCTCTGTGATCGACAATGCCAAGGGGCTTGTCATCGCCTGCGGAAATGAAGGATTAAACCTCATCGAACTGCAATTGGAAGGAAAAAAGGCCATGACGGCCGAGGAGTTTCTCCGGGGAATACCTAAATCAGCTTTGGAGTTTGTGTCAGTATGCTAGTCTCCCCTGTAAATTTCGTTATGACTCCCCCCTTTTATGGCAATGGGGGCTTCAGCTTTCCACCTCTCGTAAACCGCATCATCGATTTTTGCCGCACCCACTTTAAATTGATGGAAAGCGCCGCCTTCCTCACATTGGGAACTAAAGAAATCGTGTACGACAACAAGCGGATCCGCAAAACATGGCCTTCGATAACCTCATTTTTCAGAGCTTTGATCGAAGAATTTAAAAAAAAGGATTTCGGCATCATTCATGGGGCGCTCTACATGGCTGTGGGCATTACAAGCTCTATTATCGTCGCCCATCAGTATCAGCTTCTCAACTTGACAAAGTGGATTCCCTTTTTATCCAATACGTCCAACGGATTATTTATCGCTGCCAACATCTTTGCGCTGAATCACTATGGCAACCTCTATCGGGAAGCGCTATTTGAAAAGGATCCAGTGATAGCAGGGAGGATGAGAGTTTCTGCTGCCATGGGAATCCTCAGCAGCCTCGGATACATTCTGGTTCCCCTTCTTACACTGTTTGGGGCGCCTATTGCTCTACCAATTGTATTAGGGGGAATAGCCGTGGCCACCGGATGCATCAAGATCCTTTACGATTACTTTTTTTCTGACTTTACATATTAAATCCAATGTGATATCAATAGATCCATTTGTTCCAAATCGCAACAGAAAGGAGAGTGCTATGGTCCAACCAGCTGCTTGCCAACCATGCTTTATCGATAGCTGCAGAAAAAACGTCTCAAAGGTTTACCATCATATTGCTGACTCCCGCATTGTAAAAATTGCTAAGCAATGCATCGAAGAATTTTTAGCAATGGTAGATAAAATCAAAAATGATCCGAATTCCAACGGAAGAGTGTTGAAGCTCTTCACCTACATGATTCATGGAATTCAAGCGTATAGAGGCCGGCCAGACTTCCAAGCTACTGCTGAGTCTCGCCTTGGCACCGTGATTAATGTGATCGATTTAGTCTGCCTTGGAAGCGACAGCTATGCTCTCTATAAGTCCCCATGGAAAGATATCAAAGATCCCAAAAAAGCGCCAAAAGTGATCCTAAACATTGCCTGCACGGCTCTTTTTGTAGCAGCAGATGCGATAGGAGCGGCATTGTGGCTGGACAGCTTGAAAATTATCGATTTAGCCAAAATCAGCGCCTCCTTAGGCAGAGTCCCTGTATTAGGGACAATAGTCAAAGTCGGCTTTGGAACAATGGTCAATGGCCTCGTAGCCGGAGCTTTCGGTTTTATGGGTATTGAATCTTGCATCAAATTATCCGAGGCCAATGCGGAGCTCAAAAAAGCAGAGAAGGGAACCGATGCCCATAAGAGTGCCAGAGCAAAACAGATCCAGTCGATTATCGAAATTGCATGGAGCGTAGCGGAAATCGCCAAGTGCGCCTTCATCATCGCGGGGCTGGCCTCCGTCGCAACATTCGGCATAATAGGCCTATTGTCGCTCAGCGCCATCGCAGCTGCACTAGGTCTTGCCACGTTCATCCACTACGAACGAAATAAAAAAGAGATACAGTACGAAGGTATCAGGGCATAAGATTTACATGAGGGTTAATTATGACGACTAAACAAATCCATGGTTTTTCAGAAACTTGCCGAGAAATAGCTCAAACTGTCGGAACAGAACTCTCTACGGGGTTCGACTACTTAGGAAGATCATTCCGCAAATTGGAAGGGATCGATCGACTCTTTAAATTTATCGTCCCAATAGGCGACCTTTTCGTTTACATCCTGGGAGCATTTGCTCCTTTTACGGCAGTCAGAGGGCAGTTTAAAGGCTTCAATGATTATGTTAACTTCGCCAACATCTTCACTAGGGGCAAAGAATGGAGTAACAAGGACGACAGAAAGAAAATGTTTGACGATTGGAAAGAGATGGCGAAGAAAGTCACGCTCACTGTTGCAAACGTGTTGACGTCTATCAATTTTCTCCATCTCTGCAAAGTCATCGATCTCGGACAAATCGCAGCCAAGACAGTCACTTGGCCTATCTGGAATATTGTCTCGACACTATCTCCTATTATGCTTGTCGCGGATGGCCTGATCGTCGTGAGCAGCCTCTTCTCCTTGAGCCAGCAGCCTGCTGCTTTGGAAAAGGGAACGGCCCACCTGGAAAAAGCCAAGAAGGATAAGCTGAAAGCTGAGAAGTGGCAGATCAAATTAGACTATTACCATGCACGGAAAAAAATTGAGGATGAGCCGAAGCAGATGCAGAGCTTCGCGGACAAGTTAAAAGCAGAATATAAACTGAAGAAATTTCATCTGCTTAACCCTGCCAATGGCTGGGGGGAAGTCGAAGACCGGTTCAACCAAAAATGGGCCGAATTCCAAAATAAAGTCCAGAGAGGTGTCGAGCCATCGCAAGTCAAGCGCTGGGAGGACCGGGCTGAAATGTGGTCCTCAGCTTATGAAGTGCATCGCAATACGCGTAAGAAGGCATGGCTCACCATCGCCAATGACGTGGTCAAGATCGCCATTATCTCATTTGCCGCCATTGCGTTGAGCATTTTAGGAATCACAACAGCCCCTGTCATGGTGCCCTTCATTCTGTTAGGGATTACCGCTGGTACGCTCGGTATTTGGAAGTTCCTGTTCGATGACATCTACAAAGATAATGAAGAAAGCATGAAAGAACTGTTTGTTAAGTCGCATAAAAAGCAGGAACATTCTTCCGAAGTCCACCCGGGTTGGATGCTCCAAACGGCTAGATAGGATATTTTGCAGAGACTTGGTTTTTCGGTAGGGTACTGATGGGCCCAATGTAAATCAAAAGGCTTTATATCGAGGTTCTCGCAAATTTTGCGTCTTTTTATTCAGAGGTTTCTTTGCGCCACGATACATTCCAAAAAATGGATGTTCTTCAATCTTCTTTTTTACTTTCTTTCTTGTAGGAAGAATCATTTCCTTTAATTTCCCATGGTGAAGAATTTGGACTATTTCATTCCTTTCCAAAGCTTTTAACACATCTTTCATATTGTATCCAAGGTCTAAAATAGACGCTTTCATACTGAATCCCTCTTTATTTCTATTTTCTTATTTACAATATCTTAACATTTCTGCTATTATTAATTCTCAATAATAAAAATAAAACAAAATTGAGGTAATCAATGTCAGGAATATCAGCCGTAGCCTCTACAGCTGGTGTAAAAGCATTAGCTGCAGCAGAAGTAACATTCGATACGACGTGCGCGATCATAACAGAGCCAAGCGCATTGGAAAAAGTGATGAAAATCGCCCTCTGCTGCCTTGAAGCAGTCAGCCATGCCTTTAAACAGGAGGCGCTCCCCATTTTATCGCGCATCCTCACGGCTTGCCTCGACGTGACGGGCGTTCTCGATACGATACCCGACGCGATTACCTTTTTCACGACGCCATTCAAAAAGAAAAATGCTTGTAAGCTTGCAGGCAGCGCCTTGCTGCTTTCCGCCGATATTGGCGGCGTCGTCCTCTTTTTAGATGACATCAAAGTATTAGAACTCGGGCGGATTGCGATGAATATCGGCAGGAGTCCCGTCACTCAGCAGGCTGTCAAAACCGCTTTAGGTACCGTCGTAAAATCAATCGTAGGAGTGGCTTTTGCTTTCTTTGCAGTGGATGCTGCCATCCATTTAGCCACAGCGAAAAATAAAACCCAAAGAATCAAGTCTCTACTTGAATTAGCCTGGTGCGTTTCAGAGGTTGCCCTAAAAGCATTTACTCTATTCGCCCCCGCTATTTTCACTGCTGTCGGTTTGGCAGCAGCTGTACCCGTGGCGTCGATCGCAGGACCGATTGCCTTGGGATTGATTGCCGCTGGTTTAGGACTAGCAGCTTTCATTTATACGTATACACATAAAAAAGAGTTGGAAGCCGAGCCAAAGCACAATCCGAGCGATGGTAGTGCCGCGGCTGCTGCTTAAGCTCAGATAAAGGAACGCTATGTTGCAAGACCTGATTTCCGTAGGAAAGAAGATCTACTCCGTCGGTAGTTATACGACTAAGATGGTGGCCAGCAAAGGGGCTTTGATAGGAAAAACCATCTTTCAAAATGATGGGCGCGATAAGTTATGCAAGACGGTGGTTAATCTCATCGATTTGTTGACGCTGGGCGTTGCCGCTCCGCTTCCTTTAGAGTTGTTGAGAGGCAGAATCAAAGATTTTAGGGCACTCATCAGTGGAACAGAACTTTTTTTAGTAGGAAAAGGCTGGATTGTAAAGAAAGAGGGGACAAATAAGCGCTTTTGGCAACTCAAAGAGACCAGCGGTTTTAAGATTGCGTCCAAGGCTTTTTTGACGGGAGGGCTCTTATTTGAGACTCTCTTCTTTTTGAATAAAGTCGAGATCTTGAATCTAGGCGCTATTTCAGCTAAGCTGGGAAAGCTCCCTGTCTTTAACTTGTTGGCCAAATTCCCTTATTCGATCTTGTCCATTATCCAACAGATTTGCTTCCTGTTTGCTTCTACCCTTGGTATTGTCAATACCTCCATTGACATTTCCAAATCCTTTGCAGAAAGCAAAGCGAATAAAGGGAAGAAAGACAAGTGGGAGGGGCGTTGCGAAGATATTAAAAACGCATTCAAAGATCCAAAGGAGCCCGATACAAAATCCCTCAGAGACACGCTCAAGATGTTCTACGAAACAAAAATTGCCTCCGCTTCGCTGCGCAAACAGGAACTGATTTGGGAATGCTTGGACTTGGAAGAGCTTTTGGATAAAGCGATCGTCAAAGTGGAAATATCCCCTGAGATCAAGAACAATCAGAACCTGCTGATTCCTAAGCTCAACGAAATTATCGGTCAAACTGAGGAAATCCTCAAGCAATATCCAATTGATCAAAGCAAAGCCCCTGAAGTGAGGGTGGTGCGGGGATTGCAGCAAAAATTGGAAACGCTCATTGCAGGATTGAATGACTTGGAAAGACTGGCCAAAAAGCAGGGTTGCGACACGGATGTCTTGACAGAGTTGAACCACAAAGTCAACCATATCAAAGTCACACTCCATAACCTGAACACAAAAACATACGACGTCTATGCGGGCAAAACCTCCCTTTCGGTCGTCAATAGCATCGCCTTGAATCAGCAAGGGATTACCGACCGGATCGAGCGGATCGAAAGGAAATATGAATCGCGCTTGGCAGTTTTTGGGGTCCTGGAACAGAAAACCCAAAAGTGGCAATCCCTTATCAATGCGATCAGTAGCGAAGATAAAATCGTCCTGGAAGAATATAAGGGTTACTGCACGACTTATAAGATGAAAAAATGGGAAGTCAAAGAGGAAAATAATAGCGCACAGCGTACCCAGCATTGGTTTCATCTCGCCGACCTCATCGGAAAGCTGGCCATTGCCTGCATGTATTCGGTTTTGATTTTCTTCCCTCTCGCCGGAATCGCTTTCACTATTGGGAAAACGCTCTTGATAGCTGCAGCTGCAGCGGTCAACATAGGCCTGTTCGCTTACGAAGCAGCGAAGTCCGAGCCAACGAAAGAGCCTGCGAAACCCAATCTAAGCTTTGTGGAAAATGAAGAAATCGAAGATAAGCCTCGGCAATTCAGCCAGGGAGTTCCCAACACGGCGGCAACCCTGATTGAAACGCTTGTGACTCCAGGCAAAGCTAAAGCGGCGAAAAAAGCCGCGAAGACGTTCAGCGATTTCTTAATTGCTTCTACGCCGCCGGCGACTCCAGGTCATCAACAAGTACTTTATCAACTAAAAACAGCTGATGTCCATTAACATTAAGGAAAAGGTCCTCCTGCCGCATGAGTGGCTGGCGGTCATCACGATCCTCGCTGTCTTTGTCTCATTGACTATCATGACCCAGTTCATGCACCCCAGCGAAAGGATAGAGGTTTCTTCACATCCACACTATGTTGTGGATCCCGAGATCACTGTCTATGTCGAAGGGGCTGTCGCCCAAAAGGGTTTCTTCACAGTCAAACGGGGGACCTTGATCCGAGAGGTGTTGGAACAGGCCAAACCTCTTCCTGAAGCCGATATGCGCCGGGTTAAGTTGCGCTCTAAGGCGCGGGATAGCCAAGTCATCAAAGTGCCTTTTGAAAAAAAGAAAAAGAAAGCTTGAGTAAAATAGGGGTGTTTGCTAAGCTTGCTTATTTAAATCCCTTTTCGCCACTGGAAAGAACGCATTTCGTGCGTACCTTTTCACATGAAGAAAAGGATTACAACCTAAAATTGTTTGCAAAAAGTGTAACCTGTTGCTATAGTGTGGCGTTCTGTCATGAAGCAACAAACAAAAATGAGTTAAGGGTGAAGCTATGGCGCCTAAACTAATGGGCAAAAAGAGAGGCATGATTCAGTTCTTCGACGATACCGGCAATGCTCTTGTCGGCACTGTCATTGAAATGGAACCGAATGTTGTGACTCAAATTAAAACAAAAGAGTCGGATGGGTATGGGGCGGTTCAGCTCGGGTTTGAGAAAATCAAAGTCAAAGATCCCCGCACGATAGACTCAAGAGTGTCAAAACCGCTCAAGGGCCACTATGCAAAAGCGAATGTCGAACCGAGAAGATATTTGGTCGAAACGCGTTTGGATGATGTCGGCGGCTATACTGTCGGACAGGAATTCGGCGTATCGGCGTATCAAGAGGTCGGCTATGTCGATGCCACAGCGTATTCTAAAGGTAAAGGGTTCCAAGGGGTGATCAAGCTCCATGGCATGAGCGGCGGTCCTGCGGCCCACGGCTCGGGTTTTCATCGCCACATGGGTTCTACGGGGATGCGCTCGACGCCAGGCCGCTGCTTGCCGGGTGGCAAGCGGGCTAGCCATATGGGGATGGAACAAATCACGGTACAGAACATCAAAGTCCTCCTGGTAAATCCCGAAGAAAATGTGATTGTCCTCCAAGGGCAAGTCCCAGGTCCGAGAAACGGACTCGTCTACCTGACAGAGGCTGTGAAAAAGAAGACTAAAAAAAAGTAAGCAAAGTAAGTAACCAGAGGGTTGGACTGTGTCTACACTAAAGAAATATAACCTGAAAGGCCAAGAAGTGGGCGAGGTCGAAGTGGCAAAAGAGCTCGCAAAAGCCGAAGCCAATGGCCAGATGATTAAAGACTACATCGTGGCTCTGCGCGCTAACGCCCGCCAATGGTCTGCCAATACAAAAACGCGAAGCGAAGTGAATCACACCACGAGAAAGCCCCACCCGCAAAAAGGGGGAGGCCGCGCGCGCCAGGGTTCCTTGGCGGCTCCTCAATACAAAGGGGGCGGGCGCGTCTTTGGGCCGAGGCCAAAATTTGACCAGCATGTGCGCATCAACAGGCGCGAGCGTCAGGCGGCTATCCGATTCCTCATCGCGGAAAAGATTAAAGATAAAAAAGTCAAAGTTCTTCAGAGCACTCACCTTAAGGAGCCTAAAACGCAGTCGATCGCGCATTTCCTCGAGGAAGTTGGCATCAAGGGGCGCGTTCTTTTCTTAGGAGAAGGGAGCTATGCAAAAGTGAAAATGGGCGATGAAGAGAAAAAAGTCAGCGTGCATAGCGATAAGCATGAAAACTTCGTCAAAAGCCTCCGCAATATCCCCAAAGCTGAATTTGCGCTGGCAAATAACATCAGCGGGTATGATGTCCTGGTGGCCCAGCAGATCGTGCTGACGGAGCATGCCCTGGAAGAATTAGTAGAATGGTTGTGCTAAAAAGGAATGGCAGCAATGAAAAATCCTTATGAGATTATCAAGCATCAACATGTGACAGAGAAAGCGATGATGCTTCAAGAACTGAAGAATGCGGAAAGCAATCCCTCTATCAAGCGTTGCAAGTCGCCCAAATATGTGTTTGTCGTCGACCAGAAGGCGAATAAGCAGGAGATTGCGGGCGCTTTGGAAGAGATTTACAAAGACAAAGGCATCCGAGTCGCTGCTGTCAATACAATCAATGTAAAAGGGAAGCCAAGGCGCGTCCGCGGACGCCCCGGCCATAAGTCGGCCTTTAAGAAAGCGATTGTAACGCTGCAAGAGGGCGATAGCCTAGATAACGTATAAGCATGAAGAGGCTTTGCAAATGTTAAGAAAATATAGACCGATAACACCCAGTATGCGTCAGCTGATCTTGCCGATCAACGAAGAGTTGACACGCGCTAAGGAAGGGGGGCGCGCTGTCGTAAAACCGACGAAGTCGCTGCTTCTTCCCAAA
Organism: uncultured Parachlamydiaceae bacterium; assembly: GCA_963801335.1. GTDB lineage: Bacteria > Chlamydiota > Chlamydiia > Chlamydiales > Parachlamydiaceae > CAWDEQ01. Next base: position 1,484,069 of record CAWDEQ010000001.1, read on the forward strand.
AAACGGACGAATGGACGCAATAACAACGGACACATCACCTGCCGCCATAAAGGGGGAGGACATAAGCGAAAATTCCGCATCATCGATTTTAAACGCGATAAAGAAAATATTCAGGCTCGCGTGGCCTCCATCGAGTATGATCCGAACCGCTCCGCTTATATTGCCCTGCTCAATTATGCCGATGGCGAGAAAAGATATATCATCGCGCCGCATGGCCTTAAAAAAGGCGATGTGGTGCAGACGAGCGAGGAGCCGCCTTTCAACGTGGGCTGCTGCATGAAGCTAAAAAGCATGCCTATCGGTTCCATCGTGCACAACATGGAAATGGTTCCTGGCAAGGGCGGCAAGATTGTGCGTTCGGCTGGCCTCTCCGCCCAGCTGATGGCCCGCAGCGGCGGCTACGCGACACTGCGCATGCCCTCGGGTGAAACGCGCTTGATCAATGAGGAGTGCCGGGCGACATTCGGAGTTGTTTCCAATTCGGAGCACAACTTGCGCGTCGAAGGCAAAGCAGGCCGGCAGCGTTGGAAAGGGATCCGTCCTACAGTCCGCGGAACGGCTATGAACCCTGTCGACCACCCGCACGGCGGTGGCGAAGGAAAGCACAAAGGAAATATTCCTCAGACGCCCTGGGCCTTGTATACGCGGGGCCTTCGCACGAGGTCACAGAAGAAGTCCAATAAGTTTATCGTTAAAGATCGAAGGAAGAAGTAGAAATGGGAAGATCGCTAAAGAAGGGTCCATTTGTTGACCATCATCTGCTGAGCAAGGTAGAGAAGCAAAATAGTGAAGGAAAAAAGCAGATCATCAAGACATGGTCGAGGCGTTCGATGATCATCCCTGAGATGATTGGACACACTTTTGATGTGCACAATGGACGCAAGTTCATCAGCGTGTTTATTTCCGAAAATATGGTGGGACACCGCTTAGGCGAATTTTCCCCTACGCGGACCTTTAAGGGGCACCCGCTGAAGAAGGCAGTAACCGCAACAACGCCACCATAACACACTCTAAGAAGTAAAAGGGCAGCAAATGAATGCAGCAATAGCAAAAAGTAAATATGTCAGAATCAGTCCGCGCAAAGCGCGCTTGGCGGCTGGATTGATCCGCGGCTTACCGGTGGTGCAGGCGTCGGCGCAGCTGATGTTCAGCAACCTCAAAGGGGGGCGTCTCCTCAAGAAGACGCTCGACAGCGCGGTTGCCAATGCCGAAACACAGCTAGAAGCGCGGCGGGAAAACCTCAAAGTGGTCGAGGTGCGCGTGGATGAGGGGCCAAGATTCAAAAGGTCAAAACCCAAAAACCGCGGCGGCCGCCATCAGATTTTAAAGAGAACGAGCCACTTCACCATCGTCGTGAGTCAAGGATAAGGAGAAATATGGGACAAAAATGCAATCCGATAGGCTTTCGCCTGATTCGCAACAAGAATTGGCGCTCAAAATGGTTCGCCAATAAGCAGGAGTTTGGCACCCAGCTGATCGAAGATCAAGTCATCAGAGACTATTTGCTGAAAAAGCCGGCCTGCCAAGGGACTGCGCAGATTAAGATTCGCCGCATGAGCGAGAAAATTGAGGTGACGATCTGCACGGCGCGTCCAGGACTAGTCATCGGCAAAAAAGGAGCCGAAATCGACATCCTCAAAACCGAGCTTTCCAAAATGACTGGCAAAGAGGTCTGGATCGAAGTGGAAGAAATCAAGAGGCCCGACCTCGATGCGAAAATCGTCGCAGACAGCATCGCCAAACAACTCGAAAGGCGCATCCCCTTCCGCCGCGCCATGAAAAAGGCGATGCAAGCCTGCATAGATGCGGGCGGCCTTGGAATCAAAGTGCAATGTTCAGGACGCCTCGGCGGCGCCGAAATTGCCCGTACCGAATGGTACAAAGAGGGAAGCACCCCTTTACATACACTGCGTGCCGACATCGACTACGCAACGGGGCGTGCTGAAACGACATATGGAAGCATCGGCGTCAAAGTCTGGATCTATAGAGGCGAAGACGTCATCGCGAAGAAGGAGGTTGCTTAACCATGGCCCTAATGCCAAAACGAACGAAACACCGAAAAATGCAGAAAGGACAGTTCGCCGGATTGAGCAAAGGCGGCAACTTCGTCCACTTCGGCGAATTCGGCATCCAAGTCCTCGAACGCGGCTGGATCACCAACCAGCAAATCGAAGCATCCCGCGTCACGATCAACCGCTTCTTCCAGAGGCGCGGCAAGGTCTGGATCCGCATTTTCCCCGATAAGCCGGTCACAAAGAAGCCTGCTGAAGTCCGGATGGGTAAAGGAAAAGGAGCTGTCGACCACTGGGTAGCGGTGGTTCGGCCAGGAAAAGTCCTCTTTGAAGTTGCCAACGTGCCAAAGGATATGGCCCAAAGCGCCCTGCGCCGTGCAGCTGCAAAATTGGGGCTCAAAACGCGATTCGTTGAACGCGTGGAACAAGTGTGAGGAACGCCATGTTAAAAGCTAAAGACTTAAGAGACAAATCAATAGAAGAGCTGGAAGCCACCTATGTAGACCTCTGCAAAGAACTGTTTGAACTCAAAAATGCAGCAAGGCACTCCCAAAAAATGGAAAAACCCCATTTGAAGGGACAAAAGAGAAAAGATATCGCCCGCGCGCTCACCGTCCTACACGAAAAGCGCCAGGCACACCAACAAAAGTTAGCATGAGGTCATGATGGAGCAGGGGCAAGAAACAAGGGGAAACCGAAGGACGCTGAAAGGAACTGTGGTTTCCAACAAAATGAACAAAACAGTGGTCGTCCGCGTGGAACGGAGAATCCGCCATCCTCAGTATGGGAAAGTCATCAACAGGGCAAGCAAACTCTATGCGCACAATGAGACCCCTTTAGAAATCGGACAGGAAGTGACCGTTGTGGAATCTCGGCCGATGTCTAAATTAAAACGATGGCGTGTCGTCTAAGTAACGGGAGTGAATAGGTATGATTCAACAAGAATCCGAGCTTAAAGTCGCCGATAACTCAGGCGCAAAGCTGGTTAAATGTTTTAAAGTTTTAGGCGGTTCCAAACGGCGCTATGCCCACGTCGGCGATATCATCGTCTGCTCTGTAAAGGAGGCAGACCCCGATGGACAAGTCAAAAAAGGGGACGTCGTCAAAGCGGTGATCGTGAGAACGCGATCCTATATCAGACGCCCTGATGGAACGATGCTGAGATTCGATACAAACGCGTGCGTCTTGATCGACGATAAGAATAACCCAAGAGGGACGCGTATCTTCGGACCGGTAGCCCGGGAAGTGCGCGATAGGGACTTTTTGAAAATCGCCTCTTTGGCACCCGAAGTGATATAAAGGTAGGAAAGACATGATTAAAGAGCCAAGGGCAAGCAAGAAAATACGAAAAGGAGACCGCGTCCTAGCCATCGCCGGCAACAACCGCGGTCAAATTGGGACGGTGCTCTCAGTAGATGCAGATCGCGTCCTCGTGCAAGGGCTGAACCTGAAGAAAAAGCACGTGAAGCGTTCTCAGCTGAACCAACGGGGCGGAATCGTCGAAATGGAAAAGCCCATTCACGTTTCGAACCTCAAAGTGGTCACTGCTGATGATAAGCCGGTCAAGTTAAAGGTGCGCCAGAAGAAGAGCGGCGAAAGAGAATGGGTTTATAAGGACGGTGAAAAAGAGGTCGTCTACCGATCCATAAGAGGGGGTAAGTGATGTCCAGGTTAAAAAAACGCTATCTGGCAGCTGTCAGGACAGAATTGCAGCAAAAGTTTGGGTATCAAAACCCCATGCAGCTGCCTATTCTGAAAAAAATCATCATCAATATGGGCATTGCCGAGGCGTCCAAAGATAAAAACTCCATCCAGGATTGCGTCAAAGAGATGATGGCTCTCTCTGGACAGAAACCGATCATCACAAAAGCCAAAAAGGCGATCTCCAACTTCAAACTCCGCGAGGGGCAGCCGATCGGAGTCAAAGTGACACTGCGTGGAATCCGCATGTATGATTTCCTCGACCGCTTTTGCAATATCGTCACCCCGCGCATCCGCGACTTCCGCGGCTTTGCCGTCAAGTGCGATGGACATGGCAATTATACATTAGGTCTTGAAGACCAGCAGATATTCCCCGAAGTCAACCTTGACGAAGTCAAGAAGGCCCAAGGAATGAATATAACGTTTGTAACGACCGCGACAACAGATGAAGAGTGTATCGAACTATTACGTTTGCTCGGTCTACCCTTTAAAAATTTACCGGTTTCGGTAGCAGCTTAAGATAGGAGAAGGAAGCATGGCAGCAATTAGCGATCCATTGGCTGATTTCCTCACAAGGATCCGCAATTCAAGCAAGGCCCAACATCGCTATGTCGATGTGGATTGGAGCAAAATCAAGCAAAATGTTGCGGAAATCCTCAAAAGTCAAGGCCTTATTGAGAATTATCTCGTGAAGGTAGACAAAGGTCGAGGCACGATCCGCATCTTTTTGAAGTACTCGGAAGGGCGGCAATCCGTCATCCAGGGATTGAAAAGAGTGTCGAAGCCAGGATTGCGCAAATATATCACCCATCACGATATCCCGCGTTTTTACGGGGGATTGGGCTTGTCGATCGTATCTACGTCGCAAGGCGTCCTATCGGGTTTTGAAGCGCATAAGCGCAAGATCGGCGGTGAACTGCTATGTCTAGTTTGGTAATAGAAGGAGAATTGTGTCATGTCTCGTAAAGGAAAACTTCCTATTCCGCTCCCAAAGGGAGTCGAAGTTAAATTAGCAGGGTCCACCCTAACAGTAAAAGGGCCGAAAGGCACAATGAAGCATGAACTCATGCCTGGCATCCAGGTGCAAATCGAGCCTTCACAGCTGGTTGTGGGGCTTTTCGAGGGACACGAAGAGAAAGGCAACTTCCACGGGCTCTACAGAGCGATCGTCCTGAACATGGTCGAAGGCACCAGCAAAGGGTTCGAGAGGAAATTGGAAATGATCGGCGTCGGTTACCGCGCTGCAGTGCAGGGCCATAACCTGGATTTGCAGATCGGCTATTCCCATCCGACAAAGATTCCTATCCCCGAAGGGATCCAGGTAAAAGTAGATAAAAACACTGCGATCACTGTCACAGGGATTGACAAACAGAAGATTGGACAGTTCGCCGCTACAGTGCGCGCTGTCCGCCCACCCGAACCCTATCAGGGAAAGGGCATCCGCTATGAAGGCGAGTACGTCCGCAAGAAGGCTGGTAAAGCCGCAGCGGCTAAAAAATAATTGAGAGATGTGTGGCTTATGAGAAACGAAGCGATAAAAAAACAAACCCTGCGTCAAAAGCGCGCTTGGCGCGTCCGCAAAAAATTTGAAGGTACAGCAGCGAAGCCGCGCCTGTGCGTCGTCAAAAGCAACTCGCACATCCAAGCTCAGCTCATCGATGACCAAGCGGGCGTCACCCTGGGGGGACAGCGACCTACGCGAAAGAGTTTCGCAATACCGAATTTAATCGGAGAAACAAGGCGTCTGCGAAGAAACTCGGAGAACGCATTGCAGCGATTGCAAAGGAAAAAAATATAAAAGAGGTCATTTTCGACCGGGGTCCGTTCAAATACCATGGCGTATTAGCGGAGCTTGCCGATGCAGCGCGTGCTGCTGGGCTACAATTCTAATCAAGGGCTAGGATAGGCAACATGGCAAAAAGTAGTGAAAACCCGAAAAAAGAAAAAGCGAATAGCGAGTTTACTGAAAAAGTACTCTATATCAACCGCTGCGCAAAAGTCGTGAAAGGCGGACGCAAATTCAGCTTTTCTGCGTTGATTCTCGTTGGCGACGCCAAAGGAAGAATCGGTTATGGATTCGCAAAAGCGAATGAATTGACCGACGCAATCCGCAAAGGCGGCGAAGCGGCGCGCAAACACATGCAAAGCTTCCCTTTAGAGGGCTCCACAATCCCGCATGAAATCATGGTTCATTGGGACGGAGCGACCGTGCTCCTCAAACCTGCCCAACAAGGCGCCGGCGTGATCGCAGGATCCAAAGTGCGGGCCGTCCTCGAAATGGCTGGGATCAAAGACGTCATGGCAAAAAGCCTCGGCTCCAGTAACCCCATCAATATCGTCAAAGCCACCTTCAGAGCACTGACAAAATTGCGCAAGCGCGAAACAATCAAACAGATGCGAGGTGCCGCATGATGAATCTAGGAAAACTACAAGATACAAGCAGAGAGCGCAAGCCGCGCAAACGCGTGGGGCGCGGACCTGGATCTGGAGTAGGCAAAACGTGCGGGCGCGGTGAAAAGGGCGCAGGAGCCCGTTCAGGCTATAAGCGACGCTTTGGCTATGAGGGCGGACGCTTTCCCCTTTACCGAAAAGTTCCTTGCCGCGGATTTAGCAATGCCCGCTTCAGAAAAGCTTATGACGCCATCAACCTCAGCCAGATCGACGCCCTCTTCAGCGATGGAGAAGTGGTAAGCGCCGAAACGCTGACAGAAAAAGGCTACCTCAGCGGACCCACCTATGGAATTAAAATCCTAGGGGAAGGCGAACTGAATAAGAAAGTGACCCTCGAAATTGAAGGCCTTTCCGAAACGGCACGCGAGAAATTAGAAAAAGCAAAGATTAAATACACAGTGAAATCCTAAAGCGATTTCCACAACTTCACCCCACAGGTGGGCTCATGCTGCGCGAACTTCAAAAAGTATTTCAAGTACCGGAATTACGGCAAAAGATCCTCTTCACGATCATGATGCTTGCCGTTTTCCGCATTGGAGGCTTCATCCCAGTCCCCGGCATCAACGGAGAAATTGCCGTGCAATTTTTCCGGCATGCTACCGGAGGAGGCCAAAACCTCTTCCAAATGCTGGATAACTTCTCAGGCGGAGCCTTCTCCCAGATGACCGTCTTTGCGTTGGGCGTCATCCCCTATATCTCAGCATCCATCATCCTGAACCTGCTCGTCGCCCTAGTGCCATCGCTCCAGCGCGAAATCCGGGAAAATAGCGAGCAAGGAAAACGCAAAATCAACAAGATGACCCGCCTCCTTACGGTCGGCTTAGCTTTTGTCCATTCCCTCTTTTTTGCTAAATACGCCGTCCAAATGAATTATGCCCGCCCCGGAATCGTCAACCCCGAATTGCTCGATATCCAGATTTTTGGGATCCCCCTCCTTTTCTACCTCATCGTGATCTTTACGATGACGACAGGAACGGTATTCCTCATGTGGATTGGAGAGCAAATCACCGAAAGAGGCATTGGCAATGGCATGAGCCTGATCATCTCAGTGGGTATTCTTTCTTCCTTGCCCTCCGCTTTGGGCATCATCTGGCAGCAGCTTAACCTAGATTCACAAGAACCCGGCCAGATGAACTTCGCCACTGTCCTCGTCCTATTCTCCCTCTTTGTCATCGTCACACTCGGCACCATCCTCATCATTCAAGGACAAAGGCGCATCCCTCTGCAGTATGCAAGGCGAGTCGTCGGACGCAAAGAGGTCCAAGGCGGCAGCTCCTATATCCCCCTCAAAGTCAACTACGCCGGCGTCATACCCGTCATCTTCGCCTCTTCGCTGCTCATGTTCCCAGCAACCATAGCGACCTTCTTAGGCACCGGAAATTGGTTAGGCGAAGCCGCCAGCTGGCTATCCCCTGGCAACACACTCTATTTGATGCTATTCGTTTCCCTCATCATCTTCTTCACCTACTTCTGGACAGCCACCCAGTTCCGGCCCGATCAAATCGCCTCGGACATGAAGAAAAATGGAGCTTTCGTGCCAGGAATCAGACAAGGGAAGCCCACCCAAGATTATTTAGAAGATACCATGAGCAAGGTCACCTTGCTCGGAGCCCTCTGCTTAGCGCTTCTCGCCGTCCTGCCTACAATTATTGGACGCATGATGAGCATCCCGCCAACAATCAGCTATTTTTTTGGAGGAACGTCCCTCTTGATTTTGGTCGGAGTCGTACTCGATACAATGAAACAAATCGAATCCCATCTGCTCATGAAGCGATATGAAGGCTTCATGAAGCGTGGAAGAGTAAGAGGACGTACGTAAACATTTGCTTTAAAAAGCTAAATGTGATAAAGTTTAACGCAATATTAGGAGAATTCAATGCCTAGAGTTATCGGTATCGACATACCAGATAATAAGAGATTAGAAATCAGCTTGACCTATATCTTTGGAGTCGGTCGCGCCCTTTCTAATGAGATTATTAGTAAGCTGGGTCTGGATAAAAATATGCGAGCCCATAAGCTAACCCAAGATGATATCGCGCGTATCAATAATTTGCTGCAATCTGAATATACAGTGGAAGGAGATCTTCGACGCCAGGTTCAGAATAACATCAAGCGTTTGGTCAGCATCCACTCCTATCGTGGGCTGCGCCACCGAACAGGCTTGCCAGTCCGCGGACAGCGAACACGCACCAATTCCAGGACGCGCAAAGGCCGCCGCAAAACTGTTGCCAATAAGAAAAAATAAGTAGAGGAGTCCTGAACTTTGTCTAAGCTACCTGCAACACCAAAAAAAACAACCATCAAACCGAAGAAAAGAGCCGGGCAGCACGTCCCATCGGGAGTCGCGCACGTCAAAGCCTCTTTTAACAATACGATCGTCACAATTACAGATCCCGCAGGGAACGTCCTTGCCTGGGCATCCGCTGGAAAAGTGAACTTTTCAGGATCCCGCAAATCCTCCGCTTTTGCAGCTACAGTCGCTGCGCAAGATGCTGGAAAGGTCGCCATGACCCAGGGAATGAAAGAAGTAGAAGTCAACCTGAAAGGGCCAGGCGCAGGCCGGGAGTCCGCCGTTAGGGGATTGCAAAGCGCCGGGCTGCTCATCACCGCTATTCGAGATGTAACCCCAGTGCCGCACAATGGATGCCGCGCGCGAAAAAGGCGCCGCGTCTAAGCCCCAACAAATTAGAATTATCAATTATTTAGGAGATGTCTCATGACAGTCAAGTACGGTAAGTTCGAAATGCCTCAGAAAATCACAGTCGATGAACAAACCGCGACCACTACTTTTGCCCGGTTCGTCGCTGAACCCTTTGAAAGAGGATTTGGACATACAATCGGAAATTCCATGCGCCGCATGATGCTGTCATCTCTCGAGGCTCCGGCCATCATTTCCGTTCGCATCGAAGGCATCCCTCATGAATACATGGCGATCGAAGGCATTGCCGAGGATATGACCAACATCATCCTCAATCTTAAGGGTTCCCTTTTGCGAAAACTCACCATGGAAGATATTCCTAATGTCCGTGACACCCGCATTTTGACCAACATCATTGAAATTTCTCAGGAAGATCTCGACCGCAATAAAGGTCAAATCAATATCACGCTCGCCGACATCATCACTGCTGGGAATTATGATATCGTCAATCCAGACCTGCATATCTTGACCGTGACAAAGCCGATGAAGCGGCAAATCGACCTCCGCATCGCCATAGGCCGAGGCTATGTCCCTTCCGAGCGACACCTCGTCCGCGATAAGACCGCCGATGAGATCCTCATCGACGCCGCCTTTTCCCCCGTCAGGATGGTCAACTACTACGTCGAAAATACCCGCGTCGGCCAAGACACCGACTTTGACCGCCTGATCGTCGAAGTCACGACAGATGGCCGCGTCACCCCATTTGAAGCCTTGAGTTTTGCAGCCCAAATCGGCATGAAGCACTTCGAAGTCTTCACCAAAGTCAAAGCTCACCCCCTTAGCTTCGACGAAGGAGGAGGCGAAGGCGAAGGCGGCCAAGATGAAATCATGGAAAAACTGTGCCTCCGCATCGATGAAATCGAATTATCCGTCCGATCCACCAATTGTTTGAGCGGCGCCAATATCGATACCATCGCGGAACTCGTTTCCATCCCCGAGAGAAAAATGTTGGAATTCCGCAATTTTGGAAAGAAATCGCTCAATGAGATCAAGGCGAAACTCAATGAAATGGGCCTTTCCCTTGGCATGGACCTTGGCCGTTACGGCATTACCCCCGATAACGTGAAAGATAAGATCCGCCAGTTGCAGGAAGAGCGCAAAGGCAAAAAAGAGATGACAAAGGTTGAAGAGTAAAAGGTGATAAAATGAGACACTTAAAAGATACATGTAAATTAAACAGAACATCGTCCCATAGGCGCTGCCTCTTTGCGAATATGCTTAAGTCTTTGATAGAAAGCGGTCGAATCGTGACCACTCTACCCAAAGCTAAGGCCCTTCGCCGCCATGCAGACCGTATGATCACCCTGGCAAAGAAAAATACATTAGCCACGCGGCGCCGCGCCATCAGCGCGCTTATGATTCGCTTTAATCATTTGACTGATAAAGAGGAACGCGCCGCAAAGAGTGGCGATAAGAGTTCCTATAACACAGACCGGCAAGTCATCGAAAAGTTGTTTGGGGAGCTAGGCCCCCGCTTTGCAAGCCGCAATGGCGGATACACCCGCATCATTAAGCATAACCGCCGCATCGGCGACAATGCCCAAACCTGCATCATCGAATACCTTTCTGAATAGAGAATTTTGCCTTTACTTTCCACTTCGGCTACGCTATGATAGAAGATAAAGAGACCGGAGTAATCGATGCCCGTTAATATTGCCATCAATGGATTTGGAAGGATTGGGCGATTAGTCTTTCGCATAGCCGCCCAGCGAAAAGATCTTAACATCGTCGCAATCAATGACATAGTACCAGCAGATAACCTCGCTTATTTGCTCAAGTATGATTCTACCCATGGTAGATTCAAAGGCGATATTAAAGTAGACGGCGATGCCATCATCGTCAACGGCAAGAAAACTCTAGTCTTATCTGAAAAAGAACCGGAAAAGCTCCCTTGGCGTGATCTAAAAGTTGATTATGTCATTGAATCCACAGGCCTTTTCACCAGTCCGGAGCTTGCTGAGAAACACTTGAAAGCTGGCGCAAAACGGGTCATTATAACGGCCCCAGCCAAGGGAGATGATATCCCCACATTCGTTATGGGAGTCAACCAGGAAAGATACAATCCTGAAACAGATGTGATTGTATCGAATGCTTCCTGTACAACCAATTGCCTTGCTCCCATCACAAAAGTTTTGTTAGACAATTTTGGAATACAAGAAGGGCTCATGACCACAGTCCATGCAGTGACGGCAACACAACCCACTGTGGATGGCCCCTCCAAGAAAGATTGGCGCGGCGGTCGCGGCGCCAGTCAAAATATTATCCCCGCTTCCACAGGTGCAGCCAAAGCTGTTGCGCTATGTATTCCGGAAGTGAAAGGGAAGTTAACAGGAATGGCGTTACGAGTCCCTACAGCTGATGTTTCAGTTGTAGACTTAACTGTTCGCTTAAGCAAGCCAACGACTTATGAAGCTATTTGTCAAGCGATGAAAGCTGCTGCTGAAGGCCCTATGAAGGGCATCTTGGCCTATACCGATGAAATGGTTGTCTCGAGTGATTTTATCGGCAGCACCTATTCTGCAATCTTTGATAAAGATGCTGGTATTGCTTTGAATGATACTTTTTATAAGATCGTCGCTTGGTATGACAATGAGATGGGCTATGCCAATCGCGTTGTCGACTTGCTAACTTACATAATGTCCAAGGAAAGGGTTTATGCCGTCAAATGATTTATACCACTAACCTTTTAACAATGGATGGCATAAAGTGGATTTTACACGTGAACCCATTATTGAAACCATTATCACCCCGAAGGAAGGGTGCAAATTGGTCGTCAGGAGCAGTAAGAGCGCGGGGCAAGAGGAATATTTTGTTGATGCCCTAGAAGTCGTTTCTTTTGGAGGACAGTCGTTTTTTCGATCTTTAGAAAGGCCCAAGGCCTTTTTGGTTCCCACATCAGATTATGAAGTGCTCGAAGTGCGCGAAGCCCGCATGGTTTTGAAGAACGTCGGATTAGACCGTTCCATTAAGATTGGCGGAGGCCGCGAAGCGGCGATGCGTCCAACCAGAGAACCAGCTCCGGAAAAACCAGAGGCAGCAGCCGTTGCGGAAGAAGCTGAAGCCGGCAGCCCTGAAAAAGCAGAAGGCGGAGGCCGTGGCGACAAAAAGCGGGATCGCCGCCGCAATTATCGCCGCCGTAGAGGCCGTGATGAAGCCCCTTTAAAAGAGGGCGCAGCTGAGGAAGAAGCGGTAGTACGATCCGAGGAAGGCAAAGTTGAGGCACCTAGCCCAGCTAGGGAAGAGGGAGCAGTAGCTGCCCCATCAGTTATACCCTCGCTTTTGCCCCCGCCGCCCACTCTCATTTCAGAGACGATAGCTCGGTATAAGGACAATGCCCTTTTTAAGGGGGCTTTTTATACCCGGGAAGAAGTGAAGGAGGCAGAAGCCAAGACTGAGGGAGAAACCCTTCCCTTGGCCCAGCCCGAGTATGGTTCCTTTGAGATGACAGAGGATGCGGAGGAAGAGGTCTATCGGCAGCGCCATCGGGCGATGTTGGAAGAGACTTCAGAGACCACACCCCTTGGTGAGGATGTTCCCAACGGTAACAATCCCTAAAAAATCTGGCTAAGCGGACCCCAGTCTGCTTAGCCTTTCTTTAGCAATTTCCCCTGCAATTTCGCCTTGACAGATTTGGTAGAAAGGCCTTATTGTGTCCTTTATTTCCGACGCTCGGATGGTGGAATGGTAGACACTAGGGACTTAAAATCCCTTGGGCTTTTTGCCCGTGCTGGTTCGAGTCCAGTTCCGAGCAATCTCTGACTAAGGGATTTAGAAAAGGGAAATATCCCTCAAATGGTTAGAATGGATTCTTTTCACCATTTTTTCGCCACTCATTCACAACACGAACCGACAAATGGCAATAATGAAAAGGTTCGCATATGTTGTATTTGACTGGAGAAAATTTGGCAAAAAATCCTGACTTTTCAGGTTCATTATCACTAGTTCTCGAGTGGAAAATCACAAAGACCCATGGGATTATCTATCCCATGGGTTATTTTTTTTGCAAAAAATTTGACCAAGGAGAGATCAAATGGCAACAATAACACAACGCAAAGATAAAGACGGAAAGATTCGATTTTATGTGCGGATTAGGATGAAAGGAAATCCGCCTGAGCATGCTTCATTTTAAGCGAAAAAAGGATGCTGAACGATGGATCCAGCGAACAGAATCTGCAATGAGGGAGGGACGTCACTTCAAAACGTCCGAGGCAAAGAAGCATAGTCTAAGTGAGCTCATTGATCGATATATATGCTTTGTCCTTCCTACAAAGAAAGAAAAGTATCCCCAAACAAACAGCTCAGCTTCACTGGTGGAAAAAGAAAATCGGGCATTATCTTCTTTCAGACATTACCCCATCTCTTATTGCCGAGCAAAGAGACAATCTTCTTAGAGAGGTCACCAACCGGGGAGAATTTAGAAGTGCAGCTACAGCTGTAAGATACATGGCCGCTTTGTCACATGCATTTACTGTCGCCGTCAAAGAATGGGGATGGATTGATGATTCAATCGTAAAGTCACAAAACCAAAAGAACCGAGGTAGAGTTAGATTCTTAGATGAGGATGAAAGAACAAGATTATTGGCAGCTTGCAGGAAAGTCAAAATCCTTATCTCTATACATCATTGTATTGGCCTATCCACAGGTATGCGTCAAGGAGAAATTCTGAATCTCAAGTGGTCTGATGTAGATATCGAAAGGGGGCGGGTAATCCTACACGAGACTAAAAACGGGGAAATTCGTCAAGTGCTATTGCTGGGCATGCTTTGGAGCTAGTTAAGCAATTAGATAAAGTTCGACGAATTGATACGCATTTATTATTTCCTGCAAAAAATCCGCAAAGCCTTGGATATGCGTACAGCTTGGGAGGCCGCTGTGAAGCGAACGAAGATCACAAATCTTCGATTTCATGATTTACGCCATTCTTGCGCATCCTATCTTGCAATGGGAGGAGCCAGTCTTGCTGAGATTGCTGAGGTTCTTGGTCACAAAACCCTTGCGATGGTGAAACGTTATGCGCACCTCTCTGACACACATACAGCGGGTGTTGTAGCCAAAATGAACGAAAAAATCTTTGGGTGATGGTATGGATTACACATCTAGTTCCTCCATCAGATGAAGAGATATTGAAGACAGATTTTATTGGAACTCATGAAGCTGCTTTTTGGCTTGTAGGATGGCCAAGGAAGGGGATTCTGAATATTATCCCGATCCTACGGTTCCATTTTACCCTGATAAATATGGGATAGAATTTCAGTCAGTATTTGAGGATTTGGAAGAATCAATAAAGAGGCATTATTTACGAGCAAAAATGACCACTAGTATTCCAGGTCTCTTGCATGCAGTGAGACCTAAAGATGTTCTAATATGGGCACTTGAGAAGGGTAGGATACCATCACGTCTTTTGACTTTAACCGGGTTTCGACAAATTGATGACGAAACGAATTGGCCAAGATCTAAACGTGCTATAATCAATAAAATAGTTTTCCAGTGTATCTATAACGAACATCCTCATTTGATTTCTCAAAGAGACTTTTTAAACCATCCCTGGATAGGTAAATATGGTGAAAAATCCTATTATCAAAATGGGGAACTAAAGGCTTTGAAAAAACAATTAAAAGAAGCATTGGGATTCAAGGCAGATCGTGGAAAAAATGAATCCAAAGCGAAGTTATCTCTAAAGCAGATCGAGGAAATAATGCGTGTGGATAACGATTGTGTACAATATAGCCTGAGAGCATTTCAAACTTTCATTTCCATTGTTTGCCGTGTAAAAAAAGATCTATTGGAAACAAGTCCACATAAAATAAGAGAAATTACCCCTGAGGCATTTATGGAAAGTGTTTATCACTATAAAATTGTCGTTCCATATCTTGAACAGGCCCCATCAATTCTTTTGGAGGAAGTGAGGAGAATTTGTTTGCTCTACGTCCCGGAAATTCTAATACGATATTTAAGTTAAATCGCCATTTAAAAAAAAGGTTGTAATTGAGTTGACTATTCACAAGTACGCATGAATTCCAGTAGGTTATTGCTAATTTCAGTGAGAGTATTTAGATCGTCGCTGAAAACCAAAAAGATAATGCTTTAGAAGCAAAGGAGGAAGTATGACCGTAGGAATGAATAGAATGGAGTTAATCAAGGATCCTACACAAGAATTTAAAGTCAACATGGTTGATGCAGACAAGGGGGACTGGAGAAAGGAACTAAAAGAAAAGAGTGAAACAAAAGTCTGCAACGTTCCAAGGTTTATGACAATAAAACAATGGGTTTCAGCTTTTGGATATATACCTGAGGGTGGTCTTAGACATTTATTGTTTACCAATGAAAGCTTTAATAAAAGAGTTGCAAAACGGATTGGCAGAAAAGTGCTTCTCGATGTTACTGCAACTAGAGGATTGGATCATTGAGCAGAACAGCATAAGAGCCACAAAACACAACTGATCACAATAGAAAACAGCTTGAGGATATGTTTTGGAAAGATTTTGCTTAAATAATTAGTCCAATTATGCAAGAATGAGTATTTAGAATTTTAAGGTTATGAAGACTTCCAGGGATGCTGGAAAATAAAAAGAGAAAATGCCATGCAGGTTAAATGAATTTTGAGAAACAAAATGCCGCAAAGATGCTCGAACATTCCTTGCGGCCAAAGGCTGATTTAGACCCCAGCATTTGTTTCAACATGTTAGCATGAAATTCCTTGTGTTTCAATGGTAAAAAAATAAATTGACACACGAGGAAGGTTCGCTATTCATCTTTTCCTGTAGGGCATTACCTTAAATTATTAAGGGGATGCTATGACAACAGAACTTCAAGATTCCTTAATTCAAGAGCTTGTTACAAGACTTGGGGATAAGGAATTTTATTCAGTTTCCGAACTCGTGACGATTGGCTTTTTCGGATCGAAGCCTGGAGCTCGGTTAGCGCTAAGGCAAGGGGCTCTTACTTTTATTCGAATATCTCCTCGTCGTATTGCAATTCCTAAACAAGCCTTGATTGCCTTTCTGCGTGATAACCTCGAGGAAAACATATGCCTGAAATAAAAAAGGCCGGGAATGTGTCAGCGGCCGACGATGCATCGATTTTTAGCATGCCCTTAAGTATAGGCGATGGGGGCATTTTACTGGAAGCTAAACCATCTCTTAAGATAATCCTCTCCAATAACATTCTCATTCAATCGCCACCTGATGCCATCCTAGATGAGATTATCAAGGAAAACACTTTCCAGAATCCAAAATTTTTCTGCGAATGAGCAGCACGGTTATTCCAATTGGAACGTTTCCCCTACAATCAAGACTTATCAATTTATGGGCAGTAGCCTGATATTGCCCAAGGGGTATTTTGGCCAATTATTGACTGTATGCAAAGAGGATGGCCTTAATCCTGAAATCGATGACAAGCGGACAGTTAACTCAATCAAATTTCCGCGATAATTGAAAGAGGTCACGCTGCGAGACTATCAAGAGCGTGCTGTTAATCAGGCTCTAAAATATGATTCAGGCTTGGTTATTAGTCCAACTGGATCCGGTAAAACACTACTAGCTTTAGAAATTCTTCGGAGATTGCAACAAAAATCTTTGGTATTGGTCCATCGTAGCGATCTCGCCAAGCAATGGGTTGAAGTAGTCGAGCAGCGTTTAGGTTTGGAAGCCGGCCTTATCGGCGATGGCGAATGGAAGCTTGGGAATGAAATTACAATAGCCCTGATTCAAACTTTATCGTCGAGAGAAGATGAAACTAAAGCCTTATCAAGTGAGTTCGGGGCAGTTCGCGCAGATGAGTGCCATCATATTCCATGTGAAACCTGTTTTACTGTTTTGGGATGGCTTTCTCCTAGATATTCCTTCGGCCTTTCGGCAACACCTGGCCGCCGCGACGGCCTAGAGGATATGATTTATCGGGGCATTGGCCCAGCGGTTGCAACTATTTCAAAAAGTGAAGTCGAGGCCATAGGGCGGATTGTTCCGGCAACAGTTCAGCTTGTCGAAACGCATTTTGATCCTGGAGAAGTCGGCTCCTGGCAAGAGTTTCTAGATGCAATTTGCACAAGCGCCGAACGAAATCAGTTGATAATTGACTTAATTAAAAAATGCAAAGGCGCAGTTCTTATTTTGTGTGATAGAATTTCACATGCAGACGACTTGTCAAAAATGCTTTCAAGACGTGGTGTGGATAATGTTTTAGCCCACGGAAAAGTAAAAGATCGCGATGTGGTTATGGATCAAATTAAAAACGCCTCTATAACAATCGGGACAACCTCACTTCTTGGTGAGGGCCTTGATGTATCGTCCTGGTCCGTGTTAATTTTAGCATCTCCGATTTTCAGCGAAATTAAGCTCTTGCAGGGTATTGGAAGGGTTGTCAGGTCATGTCCTGGAAAGAAAAGCGCCCTCATATATGACCTTAAAGACAATTGCGGATTTTCCGGATCCTCTTTCAAAAAACGATTCGAAATTTATAAAAAGCATGGCATCAGGGTTGACTTCGGCAACAGACCTCAACCGGCCTTTCAATCTAATGACGACACCTGGCGCAGCCAGAAAGCAACCGAAAAACAACTAAACTTCCTTCGGAATTCCGGATTCGAAATTGATTTAACCTCTTTAACAAGGGGGCAAGCCTCGGACCTTATAGCAAGTGGGAGATTTAAAAAATCAGGATAGAAAAACGACAATGAAAAAAGCGGCTTAACGCAAGCCGCCAATCAAAAATACTTTGCAGGTGATTTAATATGATTGTACATGAAAATGAAATAAAAAATCCAGTTGAAATTGAAACAAAAACAGACTTCAAAAGCGATTTAAAACAAGATATCAATAGTGAAAATCAGTTTGAATGTGAAGAAGATTATGTTGCTAAAATAGAAGAAAAAAAACGTAAAAAGCAGGAGAGAGATAAGAAAAAAAAGGAACAACAGTACCCACCACCTCAAACAAAACTTCCGGCGATTAAAATTATACCTGGTCAAATTCATCTACAGGTAGATGCTGCCCAACAAGTTTTGATCAATAATAATCCTGGAGTATATCAGAGAGCCGGTCGCCTTGTTAGAATTGTCACAGAAAAAAATAAGCCTAATAAAATTAAGCTCAAAAAAATCAAAGACCATGAAGGCAAGGACAAAGATCCAATTGTCAGGGCGGAAGATGCTCTAGTCATTGCGGAAGTCGATCCTGTTTATTTGTCTGAAGTAATTGGAAAGGCCGCGACTTGGTGGAAATTTGACGAGAGAAAAGGCGGATTTGTACAAAAAGATTGTCCTGAAAAGATAGCTAAAACATTAATTTCAAGAAAACAATGGGAGTTGCCAGTACTGGCCGGCATTATTCAAGCACCTACCCTGCGCTCCGATGGAACCATATTAGAAACCCCAGGGTATGACGAAGAAACAGGATTGTTTTTCAATCCAGGACAAACGACTTTTCCACCTATACCGCAGCATCCTTCTAAGAAGGATGCAATTGATGCACGTGAAATATTGCATTCTCTTTTAAAAGATTTTCCTTTTGAAAATAAAGAAAGTGAATCTGTTGCGCTGTCCTCCATCTTGACAGGATTAGTCCGTAAATCTATTAGGACAGCTCCACTTCATGGATATAGCGCGCCTGTAATGGGAACAGGTAAAAGTTTGCTTGCCGATGTTGCAGGAATGATAGCTACTGGCAAGGCAAATTGTGTTATATCTCAAGCCCAAGACGAAGCAGAAGAACAAAAACGACTATTAGCTGTCTTAATGGAAGGTGATCCAATTGTATGCTATGATAACATTGAAAGGTCATTTGGCAGTGCAGCCCTTTGTTCTGTATTAACTCAAACAGAATACAAGGGTCGAATTTTAGGCAAATCCGGAAATATAGGATTGCCGACAGATGCGCTTTTCTTGGCGACAGGAAATAACCTAACATTTGTTGGTGATATATCTACTCGTGCCATTCTTTGCCGCTTGGATTCACAATGTGAAAGGCCAGAAGAAAGAAAATTTGATATCGATCTTCCAAAATATATACTGCAAAATAGGGGAAAATTAGTACAGGCAGCACTGACAATCCTGCGCGCTTATTATGTCGCTAACAAACCATTGCAAAGCATCAAACAATTCGGACGTTTCGAGGAATGGAGCGACCTTATCCGCTCTGCTCTAGTCTGGCTAGATATGCCAGATCCTTGCTCATCAAGAAAAGAAATCGAAAATGCGGATCCTGTACGGCAGTCCTTGGGTAATCTTTTGACGGCTTGGTACAATGCTATAGGTGATCTTAGCATGCTGGCAAAGAATATGATCAAAAAAGCTGAAGAGCCAGGAAATGAAGCATTATTGGATGCGTTGAAGGAATTTACTAATCAAAAAGAAAGCAAAATTTGCTCTGTTAGACTAGGAACAAAACTGAAAATTATCGAAAATCGTCCTGAATGTGGGTTGCGTCTTCAAAAATCGGGAAAACAGCAAAATGCTGATCTTTGGAGAGTTACGAAAATTCGGGAAGGGAACATTGGTTAGGGTTGTTAGTGTTGTTAGGGTTACCCTAACTTACACGGGAAACTGTCAATGAGAGATTCTATATAGTGAATAGAAAACCCTAATAAACCCTAACGACCCTAACAAGTTTAGAGTGGAATTATGGATTTGATCGAATTAGCAAAAGAAAAAGGCTTAGATCCAAAATGGACATCGTCCCATGGAGGAGGCGAATATCATTGCGCTTGCCCATCCTGCGGCGGAGACGATCGATTTACGATTTGGCCAAATGAGAATGGACAAAAGTGTAACGGTAATTATTGGTGTAGACAATGTAAAATCAAAGGCGATTCGATTAAATTCTGCCGAGATTTTATTGGTTTGAGCTGGAAAGATACTTGTGCAAAGCTGAATGTGCCGTCCGATGATTTTCAGTATCGAAATATAGCTATTCCCAAAAGACCAAAGAAAACACCAAAGCTTGTAAAGGAACCGTGTGCTTTATGGCAAGAGAAAGCGGGGCTATTTATTACCTGGTGTCATGAACAACTATTAAAAAATCCTGAGGCTTTGCAGGAATTATACAACAGAGGTTTCACAGATGAATCAATCAGAAAATTCAAACTAGGCTTTTGTGTAAATCCAGATAGAAAGTCAAAAAGTAAAGATGTATTTAGAGAATATCCAAAATGGGGTCTAGAACCAGAATTAAAAGAAGATGGCAAAACATACAAAAAGCTTTGGCTTCCACATGGATGGACAATCCCATGGTTTGATTGGTTCGGAAAGATTTTAAGAATTAATATTCGCCGCAAGGATTGGTTTGATGGGGATACATATGGTAAGTATATCAAAATCAAAGGAGGAATGGAATGTCCTGCTATTTACGGGGATCAATCATTGAAAGTCGGTGTTTTGCTCGAAAGTGAATTTGATGCCTTACTCATCCAACAATTTGCTAATGACCTCTGTTTCTGCATAGCAACTGGTGGAGTTTCCCAACCTATTGATTTAGCTACAGATCATTTAATCAGAACAACTGCATTAATCCTGTTATGTCCTGATGATGATAGTGATGAAGATGATAAGGATAATGCCGGAGATAAATTAGCCGAGCTTGAAGATATCTATAAAAACATGCTTATTTGGTATGCACCTAACGGAAAGAGTCCAGGGGATGCCTTAAAAGATCACAAAGTAAATTTACGACAATGGATCATACAGGGCATACCTCCTGCCTTAAGAAATTAATTATAACGATAGATTAAAAGACAAAGTTAAACACTCAAAACCCATAAAAATAAGGAACCCAAAACATGGACATTGAAATCCAAGAGTTTTTTCCCAATCCCTACGACGCAGATAAAAGGATTATAACTGGAACTTTGCGAATAAGACTTCCCGCTGACGGAATCTGTATCCTTGGCATTTACGTCAGCAAAAAGCGCAACTCCTATTATTTCATGTTGCCAGGGAAAAACACGCGCCATTGCGAGACAATGGAGACGATCCGATACCCTTTTATTGTGTTCGATGATCAAGACAAGCAGCGTGCATTGATGACAGCACTTAAAGAGAAGGCTCCTGCGTTCATCGAAGATTGGCTGGCCACGCATCCGCAACAAAAGGCAGACATTAGGCTACCCGAAGTGAAAAACAATACGCCAGGGCCCAAACAAACAGCATTGCAGCGGCCAACTCAAGTATCGAAGCCGGCAATAATCGGAAAGGTGTGGCAGGATCCGCCTAAAAGAAAAATCTCTCTGCAAGGCAAATATGCGAAACGTTAGAAAGGCAGTTGCTCTTGAACGGCGACATTCGCGGCTTCCGCTTGGCCGGGTTGCGGCGATGAAAACACTGATGCGCTGGCTGCATATTGCGCTTGTTGCGATGATTGCTCTGGTGGCTTATTTGATGGCAAAAAAGATATGTCGGTCACAAAGACCGTTAGCGAAACATCCCATGCCCCATCCTTTCGTTGGTAAGGTTTCGGCTTTTGCAGGCGCCCCACAACACAAACCCCCGATCCTTTATCGAGATGGGGGATTATGCTAGCGTTCTCATTCATCCAAAGACAACGGAACCAAGTCGTGTCCTCTTTGCCTTCCCGTTTTTCCGAACAGGCTAGGCTAAATGAAAGATACGAGCTACCGCTTTTGGATTTTTTTATCTCAGGTTTCAGCCCAATGCGACCGTTAACGATTATCAGGGACATGCTACTCCTATTTCTTTATAGCAAAATGATAACAAATTTATTACTATCAAGCGAGGTAAAATCATGGATCACGAACCCGTTTCAAATGTCTTAGAAATCGCGAAAATCGGTGCTCGAATTCAGCAGTTTAAGGACGTCCTAAAAGATTATCGGTACGATTTAACTTCTTGGAAGCCGGAGGACGATAAAGAGAATTCCATGAAGGAAGCCAAGTTAGACCTTATCGATTCACTCATGGACGATTACGCCGAGCTCTTCGAGAATATACTTTTTTATGGGTCATGAAATGACAGATGACGAAGATAACATTACCCGACTCATTAAGGCATTAAAAGGCGCATACGATGAATGTTGGGCTGCTAAATTTGCTCTAAGTGAAACCGCTAAAAGGCACGCTCCGTTATGCATAGAACTCCTTCACGAGCTAGGTTATATCCCTAAACTCATTAACCGACGCATCGAAAGAAGAATCCAAGCCACGGATGGGGCAGACACTTTGGGAGAGGATTTCTGGAGCGATCCCGATATGATTATTGCCCTTTCCGAATATTTTATGGAAGAATACGAAACCCTGGAGGAATTACATGTGTCCAGCTCCAATTAATCACCCGGCCTATAATCAAAATGGAGAAGGTGGCCGCCCTCAAAAGTACACCGATGAGTTTATCGAGGCAGAGGCCATTGCCTTCGAAGACTGGATGTAGAAACCAGAGAGCATCTATTTCAAAGCATTTGCTTTAGAACGCGGTTATTCACCTCAAAGGCTCAGCGAATTTGCTGAATCCAATCAAAGGTTTTCGGAAGTTTATGCAAAAGGGAAGCAATGGCAGGAAGTAAGATTTGTCAAGGGCGGACGTTTAAATGAATTCAATCCAGGTTTCTGCAAATTTGTCATGGGCAATGTGTGCGGATGGACAGATCGTTCAGAGAGCAAAGTGAGTGTGGACAATGTTAATCCGCTCGCATTTATTTTGAAAGAAATCGACGGAACCTCCAAAGAGCTAGTTCATGAAGAGCAGTCAGAATGAAATTACAACATCTCATCAGCGGATGAAGGATCCAAAGTGGCGCTTGAACAACCTATATTTCATCGTAGACAAGCGGGGCGAGAAAACACTTTTCCGCATGAATTGGGCTCAAGAGCAACTGTACGATGGGATGTGGTATTGCAATGTTATCCTCAAGGCTCGACAGCTAGGCATAAGCACCTTTGTTTGCCTTCTCTTCCTCGATAGATGTCTCTTCAACAGCAATGTGAGCGCGGGGATCATCGCACACACACTTGAGGATGCGCAACAGATGTTTAAGCGTGTGAAACTAGCGTACGATTCTCTTGACCAAGAGCTCACAAAGCATATAACTGCTGACACTGACACTGCCCAGATGCTCAAATTCTCGAATGGTAGTTCCATTCGCGTGGGAACGTCTCTTCGCAGTTCGACGTTTCAGCTTTTGCACGTTTCCGAATTCGGTAAGCTTCATAAATTCCGGAGAAAGCACGAGAAGTGATCACAGGAAGCTTGAATACTCTTTCAGCTGGGCAATATTGCTTTGTCGAGAGCACGGCCGAGGGCCGCGATGGGGCATTCTATGACATGGTTTGTCGATCAAGAGCACTTAAAGAATCCGGAACAAAGCTAACTCCTCTCGACTTTAAATTCTTCTTTTTTCCCTGGTGGAAATGCCCAGAGTATCAGCTTCAAACAGAGATTCCAATCCCGCAAGAAACAGCGCGATATTTTGAGGAGCTCGAAGCCAATGAGATTGACCTAACTCGCCAACAAAAGTTTTGGTACATAAAGAAGCAGGAGACACAAGAAGATGATATGTTGCGCGAGTATCCGTCGACGCCTGACGAAGCCTTCCACACTTCATTGCAAGGTGCTTATTATTCAAAGCAAATGCTAGACGTTCGAAAGGAAAAGAGGATCCGGTCCGTTCCCTATGACCCAAACTTGCTCGTAAACACAGCTTGGGATCTGGGGTATGGCGATTCGACAAGCATTTGGTTTTTCCAAATTTATGGAGAGGGATCCGACTCATCAGTATTACGAAAACAGTGGGGAGCCACTTACGCATTATCTTTACCTTTTGCAACAACGTCCCTACGAATACAAGCTTCACCTGGTGCCGCACGACGCAAGCGTTCACGAATTTGGCACTGGGCATACACGAATTGAAACCGCAAGGCAGCATGGGTTCACCTTCACCATGGTACAAAATATCAGCGTTGATGAAGGTATCGACGGAGTTAGGCATATACTTCCACGATGCTGGTTTGACGAAAAGAAGTGCTTCGGTGGTATTAAATCTCTAAAATATTATTGCAGGCAGTGGAACGAGACTCAAGGTTGCTGGTCAAGCAGACCCCACCACGATCAATTTAGCCATGGGGCTGACGCCTTCCGAATGCTTGCAGTTGGCCTAAAGCGGACAGAGAATAGCCAGAAGCCATATGACGCCAGAACCTTAGGGGCGGATGCTATCAGGGCTCAATATCCAGGCGGAAAACGAACTAGTATTTTCGGGTAGGTATGGAAAAGATAGATTTTGCAGCAGCAAAGAAAGGATTGCCCTTCGATCGCGGAGAACTCGCGAGACGAATCGCCAACACGCCAACTAATATTATTCTGGAATACATCGACGGAATGCAGAGATTGAAAGGCAATATCGAGCAGTTCATATCCGTTTTAAGCGCAGCCGACGGCCATGTTGTGAAGGGCTGTTATCTCAGATACCAGATGAACGCCTTAACGATCTTGAGCTCGTCACAGATTACCTGAATGATCAGGATATAATCTCCAAGATAAATAAGATCTTATCTGCATCTTTCGGCAGCCCACAAGAAGCAGGATGCCCTGAAAAAGTAAGTCAGGTGTGTGAATTAGTTAAAGAAATAGATAGTAAATTTGGTTTGGAAAAAGTAGGTGGATATTATTGGACAATCAGTCGGGATATAGACGATTTTTTCAAAGTGATTGTGATATTTCTTCAACACAAACGCGATCCAGATGCTTTGAGGCGCTATTTGGGCGGCATATCTAACGAACGATTAGATCTTATGATCATGACGGCTAACAATGGCCTGAAGATTTTGAGAACTATCCCTAAGCAGCATTTTCTTTGTAAAATTAATCACCTATTTATGCTAAAATTCTAGTCAAAACCGGAGGTGAAAATGCCTATCCAAATCATACCAGCAAATCCAACACGAAAGCACACTGCAGAACGATTGAACGAAGCCTTAGCACAAGGCATGCAAATGTGGGGTGAGTTGATAGACGAAAGAGCTTCAGGAAGCCCTTCAAAACGTCCAAGGCCTTTATGGTAATCAGGATCAGGGATTATCGGATCAACAAAAGCTAATTCAAGCCTACCGCCAAATGTCACAATTTCCCGAGCAAGCTAAACAAATCCTCCCCGAATTATCACGAATGGGTGAGAGTCCTCTTCAAAAAGCTCAGCGTATGAAACTCGAGGCAGAAACTGGCGAGATAACAGGCGAACAGGATTACCTCAATCAACTGATGGGCGGTGGCCGAATGGAAAGGGATGACCAATATGAGGGTGGCGGTCAACCTGAGGAAGGTGGTAGGCAACCCACTGAAGCCCAATTCAACATCAAAGATCCGACTTCCTGGACTGATGAGAAAGTCCGTGATCTACGCGCTTATAAGGGGACATCGCGCAAGGCTAAAACTCTCGCTGAAACGGCTGAGAATGAGTTTAAACGAAGAGAGAAAGCGGAGAAAACGACAAAGGAACAAAAGGCAGTTAAGAATCTTTTAAGAGAAACCGGTAAGTTTAAAACCGACGAAGAGCTCGAGGAAGCGGCCCAGACATACGACTTGAAAACAGCCAAAACGATGTGGCAAGAGGCTAAGAAGCCAAAGCCTAAATCTGAGACCCAAAAGCTCATGGATAAAGAGATAGCCAAGGGTTATGTTTCTGCTGTCGGCGAAATACCTAAGCTACAATCGACCTTGGATAATATCGGACGGCTGCGAGAGCTTGGAGGCAAGCTTAGAGGGCCTGGAGGCTATGTTAAAGCGGCCTTCAAGACGCAATCGGCTTCCGAGTACAATACGCTTTCCGCGTCATTGTTGGACCCCATAATTAAAATTTTCAATCCTGTTGGTGCCGTGCCCGTCACGAAGTTAAATTGGATCCGTGAGACGTTTGCTCCTCAGGCCAGCGACTTGGCTTCTACCCAAGAAGGTAAGCTGACGACATTGGAAAGGCTCGCCTCTCAAGCCAAGCAAAGGGCTGAGCAGAAGATTAAGCTATTCAATGACTACAATGGGGAACCCCCGGAATCCGAGGTCGTGAAGTTTGACAATGAGTCGGCAAAGATGATGACCGATTTCGTGGACAGTCGGCAGTATATCGATCAGCTGAAGAAAGAACTACCGCAAGGGAAGATCTTAATGGTGGATGCTCAAGGGAAACCTTTGGATATCGACCCTAACATGATCATGCCTAATGGTATGACGGCTGTAGAATATGCAACACAATTTGGAGCGAGGGTTATAGAATGACCGCTACAGAGCAAGACCCTTTAGCCATGTTTAGGCCTCAACATGCCAATGAAAAGCCAGATGCACCGAATAATGATCCACTCTTTGCCTTTCGCCCTGAAACTGAGCAAAAGAAATACAAGCAGCCCGTGCAGCCTATCTATGAGCCTTCAGCTGAAGCTCTACCCGGAGGAGAGGCGCCTTGGTGGGAGAAATTCGGCCAAGCGTTATCTATGCAATCCCGTATGTCAAAGGCGGTAGAACCTCAAGCAACCCCCACCATGGGCAAAGCGGCCTTATCTGGACTAACTTTAGGAACTTCGGAGCTTATTCGGGCTCAATGTAGGCGAAGAGTATCCCGAAATCAAAGAAGCCTATAAGTTGGGCGCCTCATTGCCTACGATTGGAGTGCTCAACAAAGTATTTAGTGGCCCCCTTATCAAATTAGCAGAAAAATCGCCCGTGGCTACTAAAGCATTGACTTCTTTAGCAGATATGATGGGATGGGGAGCAACTGGGGCAACAGAAAAGGCTTTAACGGATGCCTTTCAAGGCAAGATGCCAGAAGCTGAGGATGTCCTGGCGCATGGCGCAGAATGGGCGGCCCTCGATGCTGTACTGAAAGGCGCGGGACTTGGGGGCAAATTTGCAACTTGGCTGGTTGATAAAGCCAAGCGTACACAGAAGCCCTCATGGGAAGTGATCAATACTCTACTCACCTACATGAAAAAAGAAGGCATCCCCATCTCAGCAACGGATCGGGTCACGGCGAAGGTTTTATCTGAGCTGGAAAAGCCGATAGAGGAAGCCAGGGGCAAAGAGATTAGGCTATCCAAAGAAGCGCCGCCAGAGGGCGCCGAACGCGTGGGCATCGAGACATTAAAAGCCGCACCTGAAGCCCTTCCTACAGAACCAAAGGTAGACCTAGCCACTAAGAAAATAGAGCCCGTCCAATTCGAGCGCATCGATGCAAACTCAGAGGCTCTGGCACTCCTGATCAACCTGGCGAGATCGACGCTCAAGGGGCCATGCAGCAAATCGAGAGGACACGTGCGGATGAGCTCGTGGAGAGTGTGGGCGAAAGAGCCGAAACCGATAAAGTGCTCGGCGAGAACATCAAGGCTGATATCGAAAAGAACTTTAAAGAAGCAGAAAAACAGTATCAGCCTTTGTATCAGGAAATAAAAACTGCTGCAAAAGATATAAAGCACAAGCCAAATAGCACAATAAAACTAGCGAATAGTATCCTTGACCATATTAACTCACTTAAAACAAGGCCTGAAGGATATCAGAAGGTTATCAATACTCTGAATGACAACTTGCAGGATATGGGCTATTACATTGCCGAGGTAATAGGAGGCAAATTACTTGTAAGAGATGCTTCCGGTAATCCAATCAAGCTCACTCCTTTTGCTGTTCAAGAAGAGGTGTCATTATCTCAAACCATGGAGCTGGCGCAACGTCTCAATAAGATCGTCGACTATGACATTGTAGGCCCATCCATCAAAAATCAGCTGAAGCCTGTAGTTAACTCCCTTAAAAAAGAGATTAAAGAAGCCCTGGAATCGGCCAATCCCGATCTTTCCAAGAAATTTATTCAGGCTGAAGGGCTGTATGCCGACACAGCCAAGAAGTATGGCAATGAAGTAATCACAGGCATTCGGGGTCAGCAGAAAGCTGAACGCGTCGCTTCATCCCTATTAGAGCCTACAGTTTTGGAGAACCTAAAAAAAGATCGTCAACCCGGCTCAGTTTAACGCCGTCCAGCGCGAGATCTTACAGCACCTAAGGGATCTACCCTTTGAAAAGGCGCGCCGAGCCTATCGCGAAGTAGCCCCATTTTTGGACAAGCCGGCCCAGGATGCTGCGCGTTCAATCATCTCGCATAAGGCCCCACATGGAAAATTCGCACCAGTTGCAGAGATCAAGAGCGGCATCATTACCGACCTCAATAAAGCCTTTACAACTGGCCAGCGTCCAAACAAAGTCTTGGACCTTTGGAAAACCGTTAAAGGTCAAAAGCTAATCGAAGAAGCTCTTGAGGGCACTCCGAATAAGAAGGAAGTGCTGGAATACTTACGCAAGCAATCCTTTTACGACTTTGCGTCATCTGTGGTTAATGAGGCCGGGGAAGTGAACTTCAAAAAGCTAGACACCTATCTGAAAGATCCTGCCACTGTCCTAAATCTTCATCGGATCGGGGGAGATGAAGCCGTTAAGTTTTTCAAGTCATTGAAAAACATGTCAAACGGCATTAAATTCAACGTCAATATGCTTGAGCGCATGCCTAAAGTAGAGCCGCGCCCGGCAAAGGGAAAATACCGCTTGGGTGAAGAGAGATTGCTGAAAGGGGCGGAAAGGATCCGCACACCTTCAGAAGAAGTGCAGAAATTCCGCGAGATTTTGCCTTCCACGAAGCCGGAAAAGGTTATCCATATGCGTGGCGAGCTAAGGCTAAAAGAGGCGGCCAGGATGCGGCAGCCGTTTAAGTTTCGGTTGGAAGATGTACTCGAAGACTACGGCCTTTCGTCTGTAAAGAGTCTGCTTACAGCCCTTGGGATCTTGAAATATACCAAAACATTTGGGGGCCTCGTAGGTCTCGAAGTGGGTGCCAAAAAGCTGTACAGGATGGCAACGAATCCCTCAGCCAGAAAATCGATAAAGCAATTACTAGATGCTTCTAAGAAAGCTCAAGGCACTCACGATATCACTCCAATGCTGATCATTTTGTCTGAGATGGAAGAGGAGTTTGCCGATTAGCTTTTGCTTTCATTGAATAGAAACATCCATTGGTGTTATCTTATCCACACCTACTCAATCAGGAGCCTTCTAATGGATATGGAAATCACCGACCTCGAGCTATTCCTCTTCGACCTGATCATTGATGCCCTAGAAGTAGGGGAAAGCGACAAAATGGATTAAACCTTACTATATTGCCTATTTCCTGGAAGCCTAGCAAAGGCATTTTTATACGTCAGTCTCACGCTATTCCACTGATATCCTAATTACTTAGTTAAAAATTTTTACTTATTGATATTAAATTACTTATCGCTTAATCTCTATCGTTCTTTCCTAAACAACACGGAGGTTCTCATGTTTAAAAAAATATGTACATTAACGATTCTTTCACTTGTGGCTATGTCAAGCTTCTTAGCGGCAATTGAGTATGATATTCAGGACATTGGCACTCTGCAAACTCGTTCAAGTCAGGCTATTGCTCTTAATAATAAAGGGCAAATTCTTGGGTGGTTCAATGTAGATGGGACTAATAATGGGAAACATTTTTTCTTTAGGAATCGGGATGGGGTTTTTTATGAAATTCCCGGTAAGGAACCATCAACAGCACTTGCAATCAATTGGCAATTCTTAACTGACGAAGGAAAAGTCTATGGAACTCATGAAGTGAGTACAACTAGTAGAACACTATATCTATGGGATCAACAAAACGGGGTTGTTAAACTCGGAGTTCTTCCTGGAAAGGAGGTTGTAGCTATCAATAATAAGGGAGAAGTCTTAATTAAGTCTGTTACCGAGACAATAAATGGGAGGCCTATCACGTTTCCTATTACTTGGAAAAATGGAGTTGTAAAAAAGTTAAAAGGTCTCGAAGGTAACTTGGGTATTGAATCTGAAGAAACATGTGGACTTGGGCTCAATAATAATGGAGATGTCGTCGGTCAAAGTCGCGTTAATATTATTTATAAAAACAATGAATATAAGACGTTTAACCATGCTGTTTTATGGAAAGAAGGAAAATGCATTGATCTACACAACGGACTCCCGAAATCTACAGATAGTGCTGCATTTGCAATAAATGATATTGGGGATATTGTGGTAGGCGTGCAATCTCTTCCAAACTCCGAAACTAGATATTTATTAAAAAAGAATGGAACATGTATCAAACTAAGCTCAAATGGTGTAGAAAAAATTAATAATTTGGGAAATACATATTTCGGTCCAGTTGTGTTAAATGAATTGGGAAACTATACTCTTAATAAAAGTGTAATTAATGATGATTTGAAATATGACTTTGAGTCAATTTGGGTAAGCATTTCAAATATTGCAAAAATGAATGATAATGGTGAAATCATTGCAAATGGAAAAACGATTTATGGTGAAGAGCACGCAATGTTGCTTGTACCGAAGAATAAGTCCTAAATCCATTCGTCTTTCAAGAGAGGACAGATTGTCCTCTCTCTCTTTTCTATAAAGCTCATTTCACCAATTTTTCACCACTCATCGGCAAAAAGCGGCAAATAACGGCAACTCATGACAAAAAATTAATTCATGTAAACATTTAATCGTGTAGCTGTTATGGTCTGTGATGTGTTGTGGATTTTTGGTTCTCATATGACTTAAAATCCCTTGGGCTTTTTGCCCGTGCTGGTTCGAGTCCAGTTCCGAGCAATTCGAAAGGGACATAAGGGACTAAAAGGGACGTAAGGGACCAAAGAGACCTAAGGGGCATAAGGATTTCTATGGTTGTTTAGTCTTTTATCCATTGAAATTAGGTCCCTTAGGTCTCTTTGGTCCCTTTTAGACCCTTAGTCCCTTTCCACTTATCCAAGAGGAGGTTTTGCCTCATGTCAAACCGTTTCATCCCATCACATGGTGGCTATCAGAATTTATTTTCCTATCAAAAAGCTGAGTTCATTCATGATGCGACAGTCTACTTTACGAAAAGATTTTTTCGAATAGGGGAACGTACTAGTGACCAGATGGTGCAGGCAGCTCGTTCTGGAAAACAGAACATTGCGGAAGCAAGCGTAGCATCTGGCACTTCGAAGGAAACGGAAATTAAGCTGACAAATGTTGCAAGGGCTAGCCTTGAAGAGTTGTTGGTTGACTACCGAGACTTTCTAAGAGTCAGGAATTTAGAAGAATGGAATAAGGATCACCCCTATGCTCTGCGCTTAAGAGAACTCAACAAGCAACAACCTGTCACTTATGAAACCTTCCGCAAAGTGATAGAAAATGACGATCCAGCAATCTGACTTAATCCATTGGTCGTAGGTTCGAATCCTTCATTTGTAGATTATTGAGGTTTTAATGTCTAAAATTTCGCAAAAAGATTACGATAAACTCATAGATGCGTTTGCTCAACAACTCTGGTTTCTCAGAGAGCGTTGGGAAGGAATCAAAGCGTTAAGAGATGTAAATAAAAGATTTACCTCTACGTGGTCTAAGTATCATAGGTTTATGAACTCCACGTACAGATCTTTTGTGTATGATTTTTACGTGGGAATTTGTCGACTGGTTGTGGATGATACTAAAGGAGTAGAAAGCATGATTAGACTTCTGAAAAAGCCTCCAGAAAATAAATCAGTAATGACAGATAAAAAACGTGATAAGCTAATTAATAAAATTAAAAACAATACCACAATAAAGAAGATAAAAAATCAGAGAGATTTTCTTTTGGCTCATCAGAATTCCAATCTTCTATTTGATGAGGAGTTTATCTCTCAATTTCGTAAGCTGAACAATCCATCCCCTGATGAAATCGAATTACTGATGAATATTTTAGATGATATTTTGACTCAAATGGCTTGTCTCGCAAGTTTTTATCCTAAGACAACTCCTGATACCCCAATTAAAAGGGAAATCGAAGAGGTGTTTTCAATTTTAGACAAAGAATTTTCTCCAGTTACAACTCCAATATAGAAATGCCCTTTGCTGAAACGTAAGCGTCAATTATAGCCGTCTTTAAATGTTATGGCCATGTTGCTGTTCCTCTAAAAGCCCAAGGAGGAAACGATGCCGCAGCTAATCCCGATTTATACAAAACTTGGACAGATAAAATTGCTCAGGGAATAAGTCCAAGGCTAAAGGAATGCATAAAGAGACTGTCATCACGTACCTGGAAAGCGTGATGTGTCAGTTGTGGAACTATCTCGAGGGTCGCCAGTGCTACGTTTTGCTTTCCATTAAGGGCAACCCTGTCATACTCTAAGAATGGGAACAGGGCGGGTATTCCATTCAAAGTCACACCTCATGTACTGAGAGCTTAGCTGTTACCTACCTCAAACAGCAGGGATTTAGCGATTCGGACATTCAGAAGATCACTGGACATGCTTCTAGAGAGATTTGGATGCGATAACTTGAGAGAAGTTGTTATAGGCTTTCTAACAAAATATCCGAATAACAAGTTCATCATCTCTGCAGATAACGACCGTCATTTAAATCGCAACCAAGGCCTTTTAAAGGCTTTAGAAGTTCAAAAATTGAACGAGGATAGAATAAGCGTGGCTTTGCCCGATTTTGGAGAAATCAAGCCTTCTAAAGAAGCTAGTGATTGGAATGACCTTGTTCGGCTGATCGGATTTGAGAAAGCCGCAATGCAGCTTTCTAATAAACTTCGTATTAAATCTCTTTAATTTATTTCGTTTTTGTTTTATTATCATAATATTTTAAACATTAATTGAATTAGGATGTTTTATGAGCAAAGAAATATTTTCGTTTTTATTGATCTTAAGTTTGTTTAGTGCATTTTCTCTAGAGGGTGCTGTAAAGAAGAACTGCCACAACGACAGCTCTCTTTTAACTAATGATGATGCAATTACCTCTTATGAGAATTCGCACCCGTACGACCTACTAGCTTGTGTTCCGGCTTCGGATTTGGATGTTAAAGTTCTTAAAATTAATATGATATTTCAAGGTCCATGGAGAAAAAAGTATGGATGGTCTGAATTGTTCAATCATGAAAGATTTGAGTGTGGGTTAGATACCGAGAGTAGCGATTGTTATTTTGATGAAAATTCTCAGAAGTTAGTCTTCTCATTATTCATTTCTACTGGATGGGATCATCCATCTTATAGCAAGAGAAGAATGTTTTCCGAAGAACTGTTAAAGGCAATGGTCTAGCATACGGTTAGATTATCGGATCAGTCATTTCAAAAACAACACATTAAACTAGATATTTTTTTGAATTCTTCTATAATGAAATAGACAATAATTTTATCGCAAGGAGCGCGAATGAATCTCGATAGCACAGATGAAGAATGGAAGAGCCTACTGGAAGAACTTCGACTTGCTGCTAAAGAATGCGAGGATGCAATAGAGAATTTGGCTTTAGTTTCACAGAAGCATTCTAAGTTATGCGTAAAAGTTATTGTTGCATCAAGACAGATTCCAATAGGCAAAGATATGATAGAAGAACGCGAAAGAAATACGCGACTTTCTGTTGTTAATTCCGAACCCTTATTAAGTACGACGGTCGTTACAATAGGCGGCTAAGTGGTTGAACTCAATCACATAAAAGATAGCTTGAAAGAGGCATGTCTATTCAGAGGACGTCGCTGGATCGATTGGCTCCTAAGATTCAACGTTCTCTAGAAGCCTCATGAAATGCTGAAATTGCCGATTACGCTGCAATATCCGGAGCATGCTTGGGATGATGTTGAGTTGCAGCATTATCTTGCAAGATTATGGTTGCAAAAAGTTGATGCACTCCAATTGAATTCGGATCTTTTAAAGATGGAGCCTCAGGGATAGATCCTTACTTCGAATATCACAGACGTCATCAACAAAACCCAGATGAAGAATACATTAACACCCATATACCGGTGTGTTTGGAGCTGAAACACACCCGTATACCG
The DNA here is from genome assembly GCA_963801335.1 of uncultured Parachlamydiaceae bacterium. Classification (GTDB taxonomy): domain Bacteria; phylum Chlamydiota; class Chlamydiia; order Chlamydiales; family Parachlamydiaceae; genus CAWDEQ01. The sequence goes on from CAWDEQ010000001.1 coordinate 1,517,711, forward strand.
GTGTGTTTCCAATAGATACCTTGCCGCAAGAGCTGCAAATGTTAATTAATAAATTTAACAAGCGCTCTAATATAAAAGACTTGCGCTTATTAATTCAAAAACTCTGTGCATGGCGACCACTAACAGCCCATCAATTAGTAGATCATTTGAAAAGAAAAGATAAAAATCACTTCGTCAGAAGCCATCTTACGCCAATGATTAAAGATGGGTCGCTAAAATATTTATTTCCCAAGGATGAGGACTCTCCTGATCAAGCATATATCTGTGAAAAAGGAGAGAGCGATGAAGGCTCAAAATAGACTGATTTTGCAAATTCTTCGAAGGGAAGATCTGATAGTTATTATTAAGACATTTACTTTTCCCTTGACTTCTCTTCAAGCCCCTCAAGAGAAATGGGAGCGTTGATCAGCAAACAAATATTCGCACCGTGTGTATTGCAAAAATTGGCGATAATCGGAAACTTCCTTAGGAACCTAATTTCCCCAGCTGAATCCATATGGAAGCTTTTGAATTTAGTAGCGCCGATCTTTTACTCTTGATGTGTTCTTTGTTCTTGGGGAATTGCTAGGAAAGCATGATAACCGTACAATGTGTCGATTCTACCAACTACATAGCCTTTAGAATTTTGATCATTTATCCGTATAGAATCTCCACTAATATTGTAGTAAGGATCTTCCGCATATACTGAAAGCAGTCTTTTAATGTTAATACCAGGCCCATAGTATAAATTTCCATCAATATCCTTTTTAAGCTTCCCAGGTAAATAATCTTGTTGGACTGGAAGAGCATTTTTAATAAGCCATTTAGAACTGTGGCCACTATGGCCGCTGAAGCTCCCAGAGCCATCAAAAAGACTGAAATGGCCTCCGTCTTGTAACCAAGCGGTAATACCATTTGAAGGACTTATAAATACTGTTCCAGTTCCACTAATAAATACTATCATATTTCTGTTGTTTTCTAAGCAACTAACTAGAACATGTATTTCATTCATTTCTGGCAATATCATCGTGAATATACCTTCTTTCCACAAAAAGGATTTAGTGACCCACATATTTCTACCTTGGATGTCCTTGATTTCTATTACAGCATGTATAACTACTTCTCCGCTATTATTTAGAGCACTTCCACAAATGTTCTTCCAATTTCCAGATACTTTTTCTCGGAAAAGAGTTGTTAAATCTATCGTTATTCCTCGATCCCAAAGGCTTGTGTGAATTTCATTTTTGTTGTCTTGATAACTTCCTAAAATTTGCCCTTTGTCGTTAAACGCTGTTATTCCTAAAAACCTTCCACAACATTCAATTTCAAATGATCCGATATCGGGATCCCAAAAAAAGGCTCCAAGTTTATCATTCAAATAATAGGATCCGGCAATTTGGCCGTTGTTATTTAAAAACTTGGAAGTGCCTTGAGGTAGCTCTATGATCTTGAGACCGGTAGTTTTATCCCAAAGAAACGTGTATTCACATCTTTTATCCTTCAATATTCCTAAAACTTGGCCCTTCTCATTAACCGCCAAAGCTTCGCTCTCATCAGCTCCAAATACACCTAAATCAATCATCTCATATACGGGATGATGCTCATCGACCTGTGCACCTGCAATTGAGAATAAAGTAATAAATATGATAGTAGAATAATTTAGTAATTTCATAATCCCTCATTAATAGTTTTGAGAATTATAATGCAGAACATGAATATTTGGATAGAGTAAATATTTGCTTAACTCCTTTGTTGATGAAGGGAAATTCTCGATAAGAATTTAGAAGTGCAAAAGTAATATGTGCGGCAGAGAAGATTGTAAAGGTATTGGGAAGTGGATCTCGCATAATTTCAATTCGCACGGATCTAATACCTTTATAACCTTCGTTAAAAATTTTAATATGACAAGTAAAAAGATGCTAATAAAAGCGCCCCGAAAATAACGCGTAAAGAGCTTACTGGAGACAATGGAATTTATTGCTTAAATCCCTGGTTTCCCTGTTCAATTCGTGCGGAAATTTTATTCCTATTCACTTCCATTTTATTCCTTGCAGCATAATAAGGTGTGTCTGTATGATTTTTCTAAAACATAAACATTTTACACATAGGATTTAACTTATGCAATTTTTTTCACGGTTGTTCTTATTATTTGTTATTGCAACTACAGCTCTTCTAGCTGAACAGCAGTCATTTTGATTTAGGCTCCATGGGTAATTGGTTGGGGTCTGAAGATTTGTTAGGTCATGGGTCACAAATAGATCTTCAAGATGTATTTCGATTAAACATCCTTTTGAACAAAAGACCGAATTGCTATTTGAAAATGAAAGGTTATTCCGTAGACGAATGTGTTTGTCTTGAGGGCATAATGTTTGCAGATTGTAAATTAAATACTAGCAGGCAGTTTCAGGATTTTTTTGTTGAAGATGGATCTGGCCGATCTGGCCCGCATAGAATTGAAGATAGTATTCAAGTCATTTTGTATTTTAATGGTATTCCAGAGAAGAAAGAAGGAGAAAAGTTCATCGAATCGCGGAAAATGTTTGTCGTTAGAGTACAACGGCTGATTATGGACTTATGCCGAGAATTTATAAGTAAAAGTCTTAACACAGATAATGTGAAGATAATCGCTAAAGGAGTGAGACAAGACGATGAATACGAAAATACACTGTTCATCTGGGCAAATGGAAAATTGGAATATTTTCCTTTATTGTTCGATGCTTCAGAATCATATTTTAATATGGATTCATATGAATAATACAGTAACATATAAAAAACGTCTATTGCATCAAATTTAACTGCAAGTAAAACGTGATAAAATTTGCTTCAGAAAGATTCAAAAGTTTGGTCTCTCATCACATATTTCCTATTCTCATTCTTTCATTTTTTTCATTGGATGCTAAAGACAAGAACGAAGCCGAACAATCTGCGACCTTCCTGACTTGTTCATCTGAAGTCATTCCTTATCTCTTGCCCGATGAACATCCAATAAAAGATAAATTAGATGTTTTATTTTCTCGTTCTAGGGTACTTCTATGTGAACAGACAATGGAAGATGCGGGTTTTTTGCCTTCCAAGCCGAGAAAGTGGACTCGAATGATTGTGACAAAGCATCCGCATTTTCCTGGTTTTGTCTTCAAGCTATATTTAGATAAGCAGAGATACTATAAGGATATGCCTGAATATCATTGGTGGATTATTAGAATTATAGGCGCTGAAAAGATTAGGAGAGTGATAGAAGACCGAGGATTTAATCATCTTTTTAAAGTACCACGCAAGTGGATCTATGCATTACCCAATGCTCCAAACCCCATCGAAGGGTATTTTACCAAACATTTTCTTCTAGTTGAGGAGGATATGGAAATTTTCGATGATCAAACAAACGAAGAAATGTGGCAAAGCGATCTTGTGACGATAGAACTTTTGTCTTCTCTATATGATGTTTTAGAAACATTAGGTTTACAAGATAGTGCTACCCTA
>CAWDEQ010000002.1:0-272957 GCA_963801335.1 uncultured Parachlamydiaceae bacterium
AGAAGAGAATATTCATCCCTTTTTCATCATCACTAGAAGTAATAATGAATCTCTTTAGATTAATCTCCCCCTGTCCGCTAAGGCTGACCTGTTTTTCAGGGGGTGCTTTGATGTTGAGCCAATTAAGAAATAGCCCAGGATCTTTGCAAAGCATATTGATTTCATCGATAGACATATCGTTAATGACCAATTGCTGTCCGGGAAGTATGTTAAAAATTTTCAGCTGATGCCGATCCATTTCTTCTAACAAAGTTCCCATTGATACAAACAAGCAATCCTTTCTCCACTTAATGACAGTGGGTTCATCGCATTTATAAACCACGATGGGCTTTAGGTCGATGTATTTGATCGACAGGGTCATTGCACCTTTGGTACTGAAATAGGAGAGTTTTTTTTGATTGAGCAACAATTCCAGAGCCAAAATATTGCATACGTTCTTTACTAATGCATCGCGTTTTAAATCCGTCTCATTTTTTGCACTTTCTATAGCTAGAAAATCTGCTAAGGGACAACGTCAAAGTGGATAGGTGTATTTGAGGGCAGCGTGTATTGGTCGCACTGAATATCTTTAAAAAGCTCCTGTGGATTAAAGATGAAAGGAGGTGATTGCGCCTTTGTTTCTTTTCTAAGAAGCTGTTGGATGGCAGGAACAAACTCGCCACAGCACTCTTCAGCTAAAGGAAATGCTGTTGTAGTGACTTGCCTATCAATACCATTGTCCCAGTCCACAGTGGCAACGGGGAGAGTTAGAGTTGCAAATTCTTCAAGTTGCCATTCCCTTTCTCGTTGTATCCGTTGTTGGAATTTGGCGTTTGGCATGAGGATAACATGGGAAATTTTGGCTTGTTCCAATGCTTTAAAAAGCGCTTTTCCGACTACAAAAATGCCCCAACCCCCACACCGCAATGACTTTGGAATACTGGGTGGCTACCTTTTTAATCAGTTGGCTGAGCATTTCATTGGATTTTGCTAGTTCTGCCGATTTGGTAAACTCTCGAATAAGCTGATTTCTTTCTGAATCGAGTTTTTTAGCGGAATGTTCTAGAGCATCAGGTGCTTCAAAAAAATGTTTAACTCTATTCAGAGTCGCTTGTGTCACTTCTAGCTTTTGGTTTACGATCTTTGCCTGACCTGCTTTAAAAAGGTCATTGAGGAGACGCGTAGGGTGTAGATTTTAGCCATATTTTAGTCACTTTGAAATGATGTAAGTTACCGTCAAACCTATTCCTTTTCTATATAAAATCCAAAAACATCCTAGATACATAACGCAATTTTTACTATATTCTTGTGATTCGAGATTTATCACATGGAATTGCTTATGAGTGACCAAGAATACAAGTCCCCACCCCACAAGCTGATTAAATTTTTTAAGGAAAGCCGCGATAAATGGGAAGAAACGGCTAAAGAAAGGAGACGAGAAATAAGAGATTTGCAAGCGCGCGTTCGAGATTTGGAAGTAAGTCGTAATCTCTGGAAAGACAAGGCTAAGACTGCTACTGAACAAGTTGAGGATGAGAGGGAACGACTCCAGGATATGCAGCAGGCCTTGGTTGAGGCTAAGGCGAACCAAGAAGCACTGCAAAAGGAATGTGAGGAGCTTAAAAAAAAACTCAAAACGACATAGAGCGCCCCAAAGGTTACAGATATTCTGTGTGGATTATTCGAATAGCACTCCTTCTTTACTCCAATATTAGTGGACTGGGCTGCAGAGGCGTTAACCGTGTCTTAAGTGTATTGCAACAGGAATTAGATATCAGCACGGTGCCCCACCATACAACTGTCCGACAATGGGTATTGAAAAGAGGCTATTGTCAGATTGTACACCAGACGTTTGAAAAAGCTAAGGACTGGGTAGGAATTTTCGATCTCACTGTAGGAGTGGGAGCCCTCAAATGTTTACTTGTCTTGGGCGTGAGGTTTAGTTACCTCAAAGATCGTGGTGATGGATTCTCCCTTTCCCATCACGATGTGCAAGTGATAGGCCTTTATTATAACACCACATCCTCAGGAGAATTTGTCCATGCATCCTTAAAAGAGGCAGAGGAAAAGATAGGATCGCCATTTGCATCTCTCCTGTTGGATCAAGGCTCCGATGTAACAAAAGGAGCCAACAACTATAAGAGAGATTCAAAAAACACCATTGTCGTCCACGATATCAGCCACAAAATAGCTAACATTCTGGAGAAAAAATTAAAAAACGATACGCACTGGAAACTCTTCTGCGAGCATTTAACGGCTACGAAGCAATCTGTACAGCAAACTCTTGATTTGGCTGCACTAATGCCTCCCAAACTTCGTTCCCAAGCGCGATATATGAGTGTAGACGTTTTAATGAATTGGATCATACGGTTTCAAGAAAATAAAAAGGCGGGGACTATGAATTCGATTTCTCAAGAACGCTTTAATGAATATTTTGGCTGGCTCCCCTCACTAGAACCGTACATAGAATGTTGGAAGCAAATGGTTGCTATCGGAGAAACAATCAAAGATTTTATACATACTAATGGATACTCGCACACGATTTACAAAAAGTTGGAAGATGTGATTGCCGTTCAATATCCAGATGCATCGTCTACAGTGATTGATTTCATCGACGCTGCACTAAACGCCGTATGGGATGAGGTGGAGAAGCTGAAACCAAGGCAGGTGGTACTTGGTGATAGCAGAGTCATAGAATCGGTTTTTGGGAAATTCAAACAATCGACAAGCAGTCAACTGCAGGGGATTACAATTGGCGCACTTGGCATACCCACGTTTATGGCGAGCAATGAAGCGGCGGATGTTAAGAATGCAATGGAGACCACAACGATGGGACAGGTGCTGGAATGGGGGAAAAAGTACATAGGTGACTCCCTTGCCAGTCTACGGCGCAAATTTTTTCCACACAAAAAAAGGAACAAAAACAGCGAGAACTCTAGAGCGGTGGCCTATACCTAAAATCTACACCCTAGTGCTACCCCAGAAAATATTCCATTTTCTCATGATGGTCGTATTGCATTTATTGATACTGAAGTCTGGTTTGAATGGCCTGTGAATTATAAAAAACTTACCCGGTATCTGGCGCCATTAATGCTGGATTACTGGAACCAAAAAGCAAAGTGAAATCTCATAATAAGACCTTTTTTCAGTGAAGTTATAGCAAACCGATTTTGCCCGTACCCTTTTACAGGCACTGTTAGAAAAGAAAATACTATCGTTGACAGAAATTCAGTAATAGTTAAAAATGGCATATCTGAAAGAACTTTTTTCAATAAAAAGTTTAAACAAACCCAATGTTGCCTGGAGGCTTTAGCATGAGAAATTTATTTCTTTCTATAATTTTTTTATTTTTTATTTCGCTTAGCTCTATTATTTCTGCTTCGGATCGAAACGATTCTAATATATCCAAAGAAGATTTTACATACCAGTTAGAGTCCTTAAAATCGAAAGTAAGATCATCGGAAAACAATGACAATAGGCACAAAGAACTGCTCAAAGCAAATATAAAATACCTTGAAAAAAGTGTTATTAGAAAGAAGGAAAAGATGATAAAACGTTTAGAGGCGAACCAACAGAGATTAGAATCAAGTGAAAATGGTCAAGAAGTTCAACAATGGCTTAAAAAAGTAAAATCAATGGAAAAGAAAATTCAAGATATTGATGAAATTCTTTTTGGAATAGAACTATTAAAGACGAAGTGCGAACTTTGGTGAAAATTCTTTTTTATAATTAGAAAAAAAATCATCAAAAAAAATGAGTATCCATTATGCCATCTCCTAATATCAAAACGATTAGAGACCTGATATCAATATGCTAAGATCATAGCAGCGTCGAGTGGATTGGCAAAGAACTATGGGTTCATTATGGATCGTGTGAAGAAGTTGCAGACCGGTGAAATCAACATGAGCACTATAACACACGAACTGAAGAAGCAAATTTCCTCTAAGGAAAAAATTTGTGAATACTGTCACAGTGAAGAAAACATTTCCTGGGATCATCTCATTCCTCTTAGTAAAGCTGGCCCTGATACTGCTGAAAACCAAGTGTTCGCTTGTAGAAGCTGCAATTCATCCAAAGGGAACAAAGGGCTCTACGAATGGTATGGACTTGAAGAAAAAGATTCCTTACCAAGAATAGTCGCAGGAAAATACCTGAAGCTACTTTATGATTTTCACAAACGAAATGGGACACTAGAGGCTACCGATTTGAACGGTGATGGTGTACTTGATGTTCTAGATCTTGAAATATATTGACAGTCACTAGAGGATGGGGGCAAGACTGCAAATCTGCAAGTGACCAAGCATCTTTATGATTCCTAAGGTCTAGTCAAACTTGCAGATTTGCAGGCGTGACCCTGATCATTCAAATAGAGAAAGCGGCGTTTTAGATAGAAATGTTTCTAATTTTAGACCATTTTCTCCAACCAATAATATGCGATTTGGATTAAATTGTTTTATAAAAACGTCAGTACCTGGATGATTGATAGAATATTTTCCGCTTTTAACTTCTATCGCAATGAGCTTTTTACCTAGCTGAAGCACAAAGTCGACTTCTTTATCACCTTCCCTCCAATAAAACAGTTCTATTTGCGTTCCGCGAATACCATTCAGTAGGTGTGCTCCTATAGTAGATTCCACTAGTCTTCCCCAATATTTGCGATCGGCTTTGGCCTCTAAATAACTCTTTCCTGACTGAGCACTTTGAAGAGCTGTATTGAAAACGGCAAATTTTGGACTTGATGATTTCCTAGTCAAAGATTGTTTGGCATATTTCTGTAATCCAGTAAGCAATCCGGCTCCAGACAACAATTCAACGTAATGCGCAAGGGTAGTGGTATTGCCAGCGTCATGCAATTCGCCGAGCATTTTATTATAAGATAAAATCTGTCCAGAATATTCGCATCCTAATTGAAATAGCCTTCTCAACAGGATGGGTTTGTTTACTTGACTCATGAGCAAAATGTCACGTGAGATAGTCGTTTCGATGATAGAATCGTTGATATAATTCACCCATCTTGATGGATCTTTCTCATCGGCAAATTCAGCAGCTCCAGGATACCCACCAAAATAAATATAACGATCTAAAGACCACTTAAAAATATCGCGCATTTCAGTAAAAGACCAATGAGTAATCGGGATGATTTCAAATCTCCCTGCAAGACTTTCAGAAAGACCTTTTTGCATGAGCCATGGAGATGAGCCTAGAATTAAAACAGAAAGATCAATTCCTGATGCGGTATCTTGATCCCAAAGAAATTTTACCATCTCAGACCAGTTTGGAATTTTTTGAACCTCATCTATAATTAAGAGAGTTTGGCCTTCAGATTTGGCTAATTCTCTAGCAACTTCCCATTGCTGCTGTATCCAAGAAACATCTTGAAGAGTTGCAAGATCTGCTGAAATATAGCGGATTGGCTTTGAAAGATATTTTACTACGTGCTGTGCTAACGTGGTTTTTCCAACTTGCCTTGGTCCAACTAGAGCTTGGATGAACTTTCTAGGCTCTTTTAGCCTTTCCAATAGAGTGTGGAATACTTTTCTTCTGTTCATAGAATTTTACTCAGTGTTTTGAGTAATTTTACTCAATACATTGAGTAAAGTCAAGAAGTCAATTTGTCCACACAGAATAATCCGCTTCACTCGTCATCCTTATAACTTCCGGATCCCCTATTGCATGCTTATCTTTTGTGCTCCTACTCCGGATGTAATTCGTAAGGAATAGTCTATTCAGAAAGCACAAATACTGCTAACATATCCCCACGCTCAAGGAGCCGTCTAATGGATATGGAAATCACGACCTCGAGTTACTCATCTTTGACATCATTATAGAAGCCCTAGCAGATGAGAGCGCAGAAAAGAATTAATTAACAAGACTAACCTTTCTCGTATATTCACGCTAGATATTATTCGTCAGTATTTTCGGTTAAAAAAATCTTTACTTATTGATCTTAAATTACTTATCGCTTAATCTCTATCGTTCTTTCCTAAACAATACGGAGGTTTTCATGTTTTAAAAAATATGTACATTAACGATTCTTTCACTTGTGGCTATGTCAAGCTCCTTAGCGGCAATTGAGTATGATATTCAAGACATTGGCACGCTACAAACACGTTCAAGTCAAGCCTCATTTCCCGCGAAAATTGTAGCTAGGTCTTGACCGGCAGCGCAATGTTCAACCCCTGTAAAATTTCCCGCTGTGGTTTTGTCATCTCGGTCAGAATATGTCCGTACTTACCTGAGTACTTTATTTTCGTTAGCGTTCCCATTTCTTGTAGAAGTTCGCGTGTTGTATATCGATTAATAAGACTAGACCTTCTCATTTCCTTGCGTAAGGCACTCATGTAAATCAGAGCGATGAACTGCACAAACAGCCTACCATCAACAGTTGCTGAGCTGTGCATGCGTAGACGCTTCATGTCTAACTGGTTTTTTAGGTCATCGAAGCACTTTTCCACCACGTCTTTGTCTCGGTAGATCTGCATAGACTCCACCGGATCCTTGATGCTATTGGTCAGCAGTGCTTGGAATCCAGCATAGCGGTTGATGTACTGGCTCACAGCTTGGTCATTGTACGAGACCTGTGTTCCTCGCTTGGGGGTAGTCTTTATTACAAAAAATGCATCATACGCCTCTTGATGTGCATTGACCGTCTCTCCTGATTCTAGTTCCTTCTTATAGCCAACCAGATCTTCGGTAAATCGGTCAACGGCGTTAGCTCGTGCATGAGCATTGTAATAAAGGTGTAGGTAGCAGCGACGCTTGTCATTTCCCCATGGATACAGACGAGAGTGAACGTAGAGGATCTCATTATCAAGCTTTTGATATCCCTGAGGTCCATGGATTACCCCATAAATATCATCAATGGCGTGCTGTACCCACTTGTTATTCAGAGGGATCGATAGAGTAAATCTGTCCCTAGCCGCAAGCAGGTCATCAATGTTTTTTTTGCTGTAAAACCCTTTGTCCATCACATAATGAAGCTTCTTTACCTCTAAAGCTTTGAAGGTCTTCAGAAGGTTGTGTAACGTAGTCACATCCGTAATGTTTCCCGGAGTCCGTTCGAAATACACAGGCAAGCGTCCCTTCTGCCCGAAGAGTATGGCAAGATTCAGTTGTGGTAACTTGTCCAGGTCGCGGTTGTGGCCGTATTTGATGTATTCATTGAGCTCGGAATATGAGGAAATGGAAGTGATGTCATAGCAGAGATAATCATCCTCTAATACCTTATTCATCCACTTGGAGAAAAAGGTCTGCCTCTTGTCGATGCTAATAGCGCTAAGAATCTCGCTGATCCTTTGGCTCGTTAAGCATTCAACGGAAGGTGCATGATTCTTGCACCATGTTCCGCAATAGCTTAGGGGTCCTCCTTGAACAGCGAGGTAGTATGCCATCGCCTGAATCTGCTGGTATTCTTGAGGAAAGCAAGATCTCAACAGCTTTTCCAGGCCTAGGCGCTCAGCAATGGCATCTAGCACAAATGAAGGTCCAATGATCTCAGCAGATGCCGTGACCGCAGGATCTCTGAGGGCAGCCTGTTCGGGATTCAAACGCTTGGAAGGAATAAACTCCCCGCTGACCGGATCAAGCTTGCCCACACACACTTGCTTATTTCGAGACTGCCTCTTCTCTTTATCCCATGACGAAACTGACTCATATACATAGGTAACCCCGGTCTTTTTGTTTAAATGGTTGAGGCGAAACGACATGGCCTGACTCCTTTTTTATAGCTAAAATTGTAGCTATTAAAAAAAGAAAACACAAGCTAAAAATGTACGTAACGTGTTTTTTTTTAATGAAATGCGGGGAACCTAGCTACAATTTTTGCGGGAAATGAGGTTACATAAAATCAATCAACAAAATGTCATTTGTCGATTTGTTGATCGTTTTTGTATTGATCAAATTTGATCAACAAAACGCCATTTGTCGATTTACCGATGATTTTTTGTACATGTTAAGAGAGTGATTGGGATCAGGCTTGCAAATCTACAAGTGAACAAGCATCTTTATGATTTCTAAGTTCTAGTCAAACTTGCAGATTTGCAGGCCTGACCCCGACCAACACAGGGCGTTTTGATTAGAAAAACTTATTTCTCTGTTTGTCTTAAACAGCAACAAAGGCATGATTGGCGACGATAAAGCAGCACAACATAAAGAAATTGAGCAGAAAACGGGAACCCCATGACATACCTTTCGTTTAAATTTATTTTTTTTAAAGAGATATCGCCGTCTTTAAAGCATCCTCAGCCGAAACTTGATGATCTGGAATAATTCCACGTCGTTCCCAGTTACTTTCTCCCCTCGCTTTTTGTTGAGGATGTATAGCCTCTCCTTCGGGAATATAAACTTCAAATCCTCCTATTTGATACCACTCTTTGCCAGAATTCGCACCTCCCCCAGATCGTTGCCCCACAATAATAGCTTTTTCCAAAACTCTCATGTCATTAGTAAACGCTTCAGCTGCAGAAAAAGTCTTTGGTCCGATTAATATCATAACAGTTTTGTTCAATAAGCGTTGATCTTGTGGTAATTCCTCATTTGTCAATGTATTAACATCTGTAAATGTTCTACCATCACCTTCTCTCCATTCAACTCGAGTTAGAGGAGACTCCTTGTCTACAAATAAACTACTCATTAACTGAACACCTGTTTCATGCCCTCCCCCACAATTTCTCAAATCGATGATTATCTTTTCAGCGTCTTTTAAATTGTTGGCGGCAGCAATAAGTTGCTTCTTTCTTTCATCAAAATCAATCATTACTTGATACTCTGGTCCTTTTGTAGGTTTATCACCCAAATACTTACAGTTTAGTAAATCTCTAATATCAATGTAACCAACCGTAGAGTTCTCCTTTAAAAGTCCTGATCGGAATTCGTATGGAATATAGGGGTCTCCTCCGTTAAGCTTTGATTTAAATTCAACGACGGGGTTATTAAGGTCTGGGAGAGAATAAGGACCGTTGAGCTCTTCAATAGAAGGCAAAAGATGCTGTACGTCTGTAGAAGGATTTGGATTAGGTAAGCAAACACGTATGTGCCCATCATGTGAAATCTCCCGCAAATCATTAGTGAGTCTCTTAGACAATGTTTCAGGGTCACTTGATTTGTAAGCACCGCTACTTAGTTGTTCGTGAAGATATTTGCTACATTTTTGAGCAATATCAGGGAAAATGTAATATTGTTCTAATTTTTCACCAATCTCTTTTATCGTTTTATGGATATCAATTTTCGAGACATTTTTGTCTTCGGTTATTATTGAATTTGCCTTTAATTCTCCATTAGATTGCTCAATTGTTTTCTGAAAAATAGAGTCTATTTTTTCTTGTTTGCTGCCTTCCTGCTTACCGATTTGTTTTAGGGAAACTTCTAAAGAATCAAAGCTCTTGAAATCGGTTGTGCCGAGTTTTTCGATTTGAAATTTGAAAAATACAACCGCTTCCTCACTTCCTAAAATTTGATAAGCTCTGCCATTCATTGTAATCGCTGTGTCTGAGGAGTCAACAATTGGCTTTAGACTAACATCATATGATTTGTCTTGATAAGAAAAATTCATATTGTTTGTCATATATAATCCTTTATTACTTATTATATTCATTATATTGTAATTTAAATAATAACAAAAGGCGTTCGTTTTTCATTGTTTTTCATAACAACCCATCTGGATCTCATTTTACCTGCAAAATTAGAGAATTTTTCAGAAAAAAGGCTTTCAATTGCACACTATGATGCCAATGACCCAAATACTTACTCTCGAAATCAGAATCGGAAGGATCGGGGTCAGGCCTGACCCCGATCACCGATCAGTTATTTAGTCAATGCTAGCAAATGCTGTTTAAGAATCGGAAGACGAGCTTGAACTGTTTGCCATACAGTACCTACGTTCACACCAAAATACTCGTGGATTAAAATGTTCCTCATCGCTGTCATTTGTTTCCAAGGAATATCAGGATGAGCGTTTTTAAAAGGACGGGTTAGATCCCCTGGATTCGATCCAAAATGATCTACCCAAACAGCTCTTTGCAGATTGGATGGAATCTCCCCAGAAAAATGGTGCCTTCTATAGTAATTTGAAAACCAATTGTATTTGACATCGCGGTAGATAATGTGAGATTCGTCTTTGGCTATGTAGAACTCGCCGTCGACGCGATATTTCTTCCCTGATTTTGTGACCCATTTTGACATAGTTCTGAGAAAATTGTCATTCTTCGCTTTTGATATCAGATAACACTAAGACTTTGTAATCCCCTATCAACTAAGGAATCCAATGTTTTGCTAATCGATTTATGCATTGTTTGAGCCGTTCTAGCTATCATGTAATGTCTTTCGCTATCCGTCCGATATAAGATTTTTCCTTTGTACTGATCCCTATTGACTGGCTCAGGAACTGGCTCGCCCTTTTCTTGATAAATTTCGACTGCACAAGCAATCAGATCTTTTATTTCGTTCATACCTTCGTCTAGACTTTCTGAATCAGTACAAATACCAGGTAATTCATTTACGCGAATAATGTAATAGGTGGAACCTTTGTGAGTTTCCTTTTCAATCGTATATGTCCAAGGAAGGCTTAAGTAATAATTTAAGTCTTTTTTACTTTTCAATTTTTTTATCCTTGTTTTCATGGTTTTCTAAAACCTCCTCTAAAAGACGTACTTGATAAGGATAAAGTTGTGATCTCTTCTTGAGGGAGATGTTTTTCTCATAGCCATCTTTGCAAAAAATAACATGGAGCTCCCAGGAGACCGTTCTTTAAATCCAAGCTTAAGTAAAAATCTTTCCGCTTCATCGAAAGAGATGTCTTGGCCGTTCTTGACAGCTTCAGTTTTTCGAATTTGCTCATATCTATTTGATAGCGCATCCGATATCATTTTGTCAAGGACTAGATGTGGCTCGTCAATGCTGCTAACCTATCCCCACCACTCACCAGGAGGCAGCTATTGACATCACAGATATTGAGCTACTCATCTTCGAACTGATCATTGAGGCCTAGAAGTAGACGAAATCGACAAAAAAGAGTAAACCTTTACTAGCTTTCCCTATTTCCTGAAAGATCTAGCAAAGGCATTTTTTCACGTCATCATCACACTATTCCATTGAGATCCTTACTCAATCATGAAGAGCCTCTTTAAGAGGTAATCGATCATTTGAGTTTATCGTCCTCAATTGATTCATATATTGTTTAATTCCAATCGATAAACCAATCGAAAAACCCATGAAGGAGCCCATGAAGGAGCACTTGACTGGATTATGGTCTTATGCTATCAGTAAAATTATTTAAACCTATCAATTGTGTCTGAAAAAATGCACGTTGATTCATGGTGGAAAAGATTTTAATTCCCAATGGGAAGATGATGCCTTTGAGTTTCGGTTGGTAGGGTTCACAAGGCAATTTCGAGTTTACTGACGCCCGAAAAACCGAACCCCAGCGGCAACAAACATAAATAAAATATTATACCACACGCGCCCCAAAATGGTGATTTTGGGGCGCGTGTGGTATAGCTCAACCGGAGGAAAAATATGAAAATCTTGATGGTCTTAACCTCGCATGATCAACTCGGCAGCACCGGCCGAAAAACAGGATTCTGGTTGGAAGAATTTGCGGCCCCCTATTTTGTTTTCAAAGACGCCGGGGTCGATCTGACGCTTGCTTCACCGAAAGGCGGGCAGCCGCCGCTCGATCCGAAAAGCGATCTTCCGGAAAACCAAACCTCCGCTATGACGCGATTCAAAAAAGATGAGAGCGCACAGAAGGCGCTCGCTAACACTCATCGGCTGGCGGATATGAAAGGAGAAGATTACGACGCGGTCTTCTATCCTGGCGGACACGGTCCTATGTGGGACCTGGCCGAGAGCCCGGTTTCGAAAGCTCTGATCGAATCATTCTATAACTCCGGAAAGTCGGTAGCGTTGGTCTGCCACGCACCTGGTGTCCTTCGTCATGTCACATACAAGGGCGAGCCTCTCGTGAAGGGGAAACATGTAACCGGCTTTACGAACGGCGAGGAAGAAGAGGTGAAGCTCACCCACGTTGTACCGTTCCTGGTCGAGGATGAAATGATGCGCCTCGGCGCCATATTCGAGAAGAAGATGAACTGGCAGTCTTTCGTCGTCACTGACGGCCGTCTCATCACTGGCCAGAACCCTGCATCATCGACGTCCGCGGCTCAAACGCTTTTGAAGCTCTTGAATGCATCAGGATTGGAGTCGTCAAACAACAGCGTACAAATCGAACAGAAGAGCTATGAGATGCCCCCGCAGGAGGGTATTTCTGTCGCCTATTTTCTCACCGTCTCCGATATTGACCGATCGGTTCGATACTACGAAAAGGTATTCGGCGCTCGCATTCTGAGCAGAGGAGACAGCAATGGAGCACCCGGATACGTTCAGATCGCCAATACATGGATCCTTCTCAACGTCGGAGGCGGGCCTACTCCGGACAAGCCGTCGGTAATCCTCAGCGTCCCCGACCCGAATCACAT
The DNA here is from genome assembly GCA_963801335.1 of uncultured Parachlamydiaceae bacterium. Classification (GTDB taxonomy): domain Bacteria; phylum Chlamydiota; class Chlamydiia; order Chlamydiales; family Parachlamydiaceae; genus CAWDEQ01. The sequence continues at coordinate 12,453 of CAWDEQ010000002.1, forward strand.
TAACAGCTTTTTGAATATCCGCGTTGCAGATATTCAGGCGTGCCATAAATTATGGAAAAGTCGAGGAGCCGAGTTCATCACAGAACCGATACCCAAGTACGGCGAGATACGCTGCTACATCCGAGATCCTGACGGTTATATCATCGAGATTGGACAGAGCACCACAATGAAATACGGTTGACACTCGGAGGTGAAAAATGAAAGCAATTGTTGTCCACCAATATGGCGGTCCTGAAGTACTCAAGTGGGAAGAATACCCAGATCCTGTTCCAGGTCAGGATGAGGTGCTGATCAAGGTCGCTGCAGCGAGCGTGAATCCGATTGACTACTAAGCGCCGTGCTGGATTAACGAAAGATTGGTACCCCATGAAGTTCCCGGGGCTTATCGGAGTTGATATCGCGGGCACTATTGTCAAGATTGGGACAGGAGTAGAAGGCTTTTCTGTAGGCGACAAAGTGTTCGCTATGGCGGATGATACTTATGCCGAACTTTGTGTCGTGAAAGCCGCTATTCTGGCGAAAGTTCCCAAGGGGCTCGATTTGATCGAGGCAGCGGCGCTGCCTCTGGTGACGACGACTGGCAACCAGCTTCTCTTAGCTACGGGTATCCAAGCTGGCAAGACGATCCTCATCGTAGGTGCTGTTGGAAATGTCGGACGTTCGGCGGTATTCACCGCGAAGGTACGCGGGGCGACTGTGATCGCAGGGGTTTTGAAGAGGCAGTTCGACGTCGCGAAGACGCTCGGCGCGGATCAAGTCATCGCAACAGACGACGACGCCGCGATTGCAAATCTCTCGCCGCTCGATGCAGTGGCGGATGCAGTCGGAGGAAAAACAGCCGAAAAGCTGATCGCCAAGGTCAAGCCGGGAGGAATCTATGCATCGGTTGTCGGGGCGCCCCAGAATGCCACAGATTACCCATCTGTAAACGTGGTGAAAATATTCTCGAAATTCGACAGGAAAACGCTCGAGTCCATGGCCGAAGCGGTGCGAAATGGCAAGCTGGCAATCCCGATTAGCCTGAAAATGCCGCTCAGTGAGGCGGCCAAGGCTCATGCAATGGCACAGAAGGGTGGGATCGGGAAGATCTTGCTTGTGCCTTGACATTTTGGGATGCACCCGCAAGCTTTTCTTCATCGATGCGGTCAGTTGCCCGCGAAACGGCTTTCACTAGACCGGCTGGTAGATTTGGTCTGCGGCTACTGTGGCGACGCTGAGTTCGGCCGCGACCGCTTCGATCGCTTGCCGCGCGATGTTGAGGTCCACCTGGCCGTCTGGGTTGAAGTAGGGGCCGACGTAGTGTTCGTAATACAGCTGAGCTTCATCCCGCGTGAGCCGGTTGAGGAACTTCGCGATGTAGTCGACGGCCACGCCGGGTTGTTCAGCAATCGTCCGGAGGGCCCGCTGGTTGGCCCGCACCAGCGCCTGCAACGCGGGGCTGTCCAGCGGTATATGCACGGGGTCCACGGCGATGCCCACGGTTGGAATCTGGAAGTGATCGCCGATCCAGGCCAGCACGTGGAACCCTTCTTCCTCGGCGACCTGTTCGGGAGAGAGTGTGCTGCCTACGTAGGCGGCGTCGATGGAGCCGTCCCGAAGGCGTCGCAGGTCCATCTGGTAGTCACCCGGAGCACGTACCACACATTCCAGGTCGCGGTCGGGGTCCAGGCCGAACTTGCGTAGGACGATCCGGGCGAAACAGCCGGGGGCCGTGTGGGCGGCGTGGATCGCCAGCCGACGCCCGCGAAGATCCGCCATAGATGTCACATCGGCGCTGCCGAGAAACCAGAACAGCGGACGGTGAGTGTTGACACTTAGTACTTTCCAGCCGATGCCGTCGGTCAGCCGCGACAACAGGGTCCGGCCCAGACCGATCGTCGCGCAGCGTCGCAGACGCTCCGTTTTCCAGCTGATCCCATCGCGGATGGCGACGTGGACACCTTCATCCTCGTAATAGCCCTCTTGGTCGGCAACATAGGCGACCAGTTCCTCGTGGATACCACGCCCCACATAAGCCAGGTCGATGGTGTGCATGGCCAAAAACTCCTTCCCCAATGGGTGTTGTTCAACTCATTAATGAAATTCATAAGCATCTTTTATAAACGCCTTTCGTTTCTGGTGACTTCAGTGTCGGCGGAACGTGTTTCAATCCATGGAAAGGCCGCCGTTGACCGGAAGGTAATGACCAGTGGTGAAACCAGAATCCTCACTTGCCAAGAATGCCACCGTCTGGGCCACCTCTTCGGGGCGGACGAGCCGCCCCATGGGGTTGGTTGCGCCGAGTTGACGTAACTGCTCGGTCGTCAATTGTTCGGTCACCTTTGTTCCGCCGACCGTGGCGGGCGCGACGAGGTTTGCGGTGATCCCGTGCGGCGCCAGCTCGAGAGCAATATACCGGACAAACTGGTCCAGTGCCGCCTTGGCAGTTCCCAGCGCGATCATCCCGTTGCGGGGTTGGCGTGACAAACCCGTACTGAGATATACCAGTCGGCCGTAATTGCGGGAAATCATCCCTGGCACAACAGCTTTGGTGATCAGGAATGCGGCATGCAGCTCGCGGTCCAGCTTGCCTCCGAGCTGCTCCCAGCTTAGATCGGCGAACGAGGTGACATCAAAAGGGATCAATGCGTTGTGCACGAGAACGTCTACCCGGCCCCACCGCTGTTCGGTTTCTCCCACCATGCCGGCTACGTCTTTGGGTATGGTGACATCGGCCTGAATCGCCACGGCCTCTCCACCAGCCGCGCTGATGGCTGCCACCAACTCTTCCGCTTGCTTAGCACTGGACCGGTAGTTGACGACCACTCGGTACCCGCGTTCGGCGAGAGCCAATGCGCTCGCCGCGCCAATTCCCCGGCTGGCTCCGGTGACTATCCCAACACGACGCATCATTGTTTACCTCCTTCTTGGGCCGCACGCGACAACGAAATCGAACCCTTAAATTCCTGACAGCCTCGACGGTTTGCAGACACGTTCATGAACGCCTACCTACCGGCTGCCATCTGTTACGAACCTATCTGTATCAGACACTATTATTTCGGTCAATACTGTCGCTGTTTTTGTTAGGTATAAATTCCATTATCGTATATTATTAATAGAAATTAAAAACTTTTTAAGTAATCGAGGATTAATATGAACATAAAGTCGCTTGTTCTATTTTTTGTTATTTTGATTTCATGCTTTAACATTTCTCATGCTGGATTTTTTTTTCCCTGACGCACCCAAGCTGCAAGGAACATATGAAATCGATCGTTCCTATGATGATACTGTTTATCGAATAGATGACAAAATTAGAAAGTGCTGGGTCAAACAATCTAGCCGCTTATGCGGTGATGGAATTGTGTATGTGAGGAAGAATATACCAAATGGTATCACTTTTTTAGTGAGACGTTATAATTATGACATACCGAATCTCGAACCTTTTGTTGTCATAAAAGTATTGAAGGCTGGAGAAAATAAATCACTGGTTTCAGTTTTTGAAACTGAGTATTCGCTTTGGAATTTTAAAAATTTTAATAAACAAGTTCCGGGATGGCTTAATATAGATAAGTGTATGTGACGGCATTGACATTTGCTTCAGCAATAATCAACGCTTTGATGATTTGTACTGACTCTTGATCATAACCACGATCAAGAGCAAATCTTAAGAGTGGTTTACAGGCGTGAGGATAGCCATTATAACTCGGGATGGGGCCTGTTCTAATAATAAACGATGCAGCCCCGTTGCTCAAGTTCTTGAAACCAAGCAGGTATTTCTAAGTTTTTATTGAGTCGTACATCCAACTTTTCCAAATTGACAAGATCGGAAATACTGTCCGGCAAGGAGGACTGTGGCGCAGTTTAACAAGGCGTATCAACATGTTTGTGTCTTCATTTTCTTGTTCTTGCTCTATCTGATGACAGAGATCTAAGATTTTTCTAGATCTTTCCTTATCCTCATCTGATTCATGTTCCCCCATGCAATGCCAAAAGGAATCATCACCACGAGCTTGAGCCGCTTTCTCTTTTTCTTCACATTGATGATATAAAAAGGGAAACACCAAATGGCGAGGTGGCTAAGAATTGGATAGGGTTGACAGCCCGTGCCTTGTGGGTTTGGGGACTTGATTCTAGGGAATGGATAATTAACGTATATTTTCAATGTATAGGAAAATCAGGAAACGGTAATGAATATTTTGCTACTAGAAAAGCGATGAGTTCTACAATGCTCTTTTTCCTATAGCGCTCGTGTATGCTTCAATGGGTGATCTTGAAGGCGCTCTTGAGCAATCAGGAAGTGCAATCCCATCAAAATCTATTATTGTAAAAACAATCCTTGATATGTTTGACTAACTATTAGATTTTTGAGTCTATTTTGGGGGGATGGGGTCAGGTCATGCCTGCAAATCTGCAAGTTGCTTGGCTTTTCCCCCTAAATTTTTCGATTAATTGCTTGAAGTTATTGCAATAGCTTCAGAAAATCGCCGCTTTTATTGAGGAGGATCGACTTGAACCTTCCTTGAAAAAGATGTCCGATCTTTCTATATTGTCTGTTAACATAAGGCATCCAGAACATGATAACGATTCTAACGAGCATCTTTTCTCCAGCGCAGAAATATACGTAGTGAAAAAAGAAATCGCTAAGGTCTAGTCAAACTTGCAGATTTGCAGGCCTGACCCTGATCATTTCAATAGCTTCGGAAAAGCGCAGCTTTTATTGAGGAGGATCGACTATTTCTGGGCCACTCATGGGTCAATACAATCGCTCAGTTCCCGTAACAAACACGATTATTTTGGTGGGATGAAACCTGAAGCCTCTGATATGTTATCCATAGAAAACCACGAATTCGATATTGTTAGTTAACTTACAAAAGAAATTTTATGGATCTAAACGACCTGAAAGTGGTCATTTCACGAGGTGAAGACAGTCGTCATCAATTCAAAGAAGACATTCGCAATGGCGATTCGTTAGCTGCAGAGATGGTGGCCTTTTCGAATTCGCGTGGTGGTTTCATTTTTATTGGCGTGTCGAACAAAGGAAATTTGATTGGTCTTTCTAGCAAGGATGTAGATAGAATCAATCAACTTATCAGCCATAGTGCGAGTCAACATGTAAAAAGTCCGATTACTATTCATACTGAAAATATCTCTGTGGAGATAGATCGAGTAGTGATTGTGTTAGCGATTCCCGAAGGGATTGATAAACCTTATTTTGACAATCAAGGCGTCATTTGGTTGAAAAGCGGAGCAGATAAAAGACGGATCCATTCTAAAGAGGAACTGAGACGTCTTTTTCAGGAAGTAGATCTCATACATGCAGACGAAGTTCCCACAAGAGCGGGGATAGAGGCTATAAATTCAAAGCATCTTCTGGATTTCCTCAAAAATGTCTATCAAGAACTATTGCCTGATTCAATTGCGGAAAGGCTTAGGCTTCTTGAAAATATGAACTTGTCTACCAATAACCAGCTAAATCTTGCTGGCCTTCTTTTGTTCGGCGATAAACCCCAACTCTATAAGCCAGAGTTTGTTGTTAAAGCGGTTACATTTGCTGGTACTGACATAGACGATAGTTATTTAGACAGTGAAGATTTTGAGGGATCGCTTCCAGCCATTTTTCAAGGTGCTTTGTCGTTCATCATGCGAAATTTGCATAAAATTCAAAAAAAGAAGGGTGTTAATACTACTGGTGAACCTGAGATCCCTCAGATTGTATTTGAAGAACTTTTAGTCAATGCCCTGATTCATCGCGATTACTTTGTCAGTGCACCCGTAAGGCTGTTTATTTTTGAGGATAGAGTAGAAATCATTAATCCAGGCAATTTACCCGACCATCTCACTATTGAAAAAATCCGTGCAGGAAATTCCATTCAGCGTAACCCTATTTTAGCCTCATTTGCAGCCAAAGGATTACTTCCATACCGAGGGCTTGGTACAGGAGTAAGACGTGCGCTACAAGATTGGCCTCAAATTCAATTTATTGATGATCGCGAGGGATGTCTTTTCACTTCTTTGGTTGAGCGGCTAGCCACTACATCCCCTTTTAGAAAAGAAAGTTTAAAGGGTCAAGACGCCCCTATAAATGCCCCTATAAATGCCCCTATAAATGCCCCTTTATCAGATCTGCAAATTCAAATATTAAAAGTTATAGAGAATGATCCTTGGGCTGCTTATGAGAATATCGCTGTTAAATTGGAAAAAGATCGAAGTACAATCAAAAGAAACATTCAGCAACTTAAATCTTTAGGAATTTTGCAACGTTCGGGATCTAAGAAAAAAGGGTCATGGGTAATTGTAAAATAAAACAAAAATTTTATAGGGAAATTAGTTATTGGAGAATTTTACAATGGGTGCGACATATCGATTTGCTTGGAAAGAAGGCGATACTGCTCTATATATGGATGCCTCTGATTGCAAATATGCTGCAAAGAATGGAAATTTGGCATGGCGTATCAATAATCCCGGGTTGGTCAAGCATCATTGCCGATTTGCAAAGAAAAACGGTTCGATTGGAGCTTGGGAAAAATATGCGATTTTTTCAAATCCTCTTCAAGGTCATCAAGCCTTGAGAGAATGGTTGCATTCTAAAACGATGTTTCAATCCGATCTATACGGAATAGGCAAAAACTATCAACCGACTTCTCCAGAACAATTTGCTCAGAATTTAGCATCATCTAGTGGAATACCTCCGAAAACTAAGCTTAAGGATTTGACACAGGCTGAATTTGAAGTTTTACTTACCGCATTAGAGAAACTATGCGGATTTTCGCGTGTAGGGAATGAAGAGTTCCTTTTGCTGCCTAAAATAGCTGCCAGAATTGAATGCCCTGACAAAGAAGATCTTTATCTTATTGGTAAAGATCTGACTTTAACCCAGAAAGAGGCGATAAATTGGATTGCCTCCCATCGTCTTGACGGTGTTGTTGTTCATCATTCAAATGGAGATATCCATTTGCGATCTAGGCCCCGATATCGTATGCAGACCTTGAAATTAACATGGGAACAGCATTGTGAAATAGCAGGAGAAATAGAGACATTAGCCCGTGTATTAGGTGAGAAAATTCCAGGTCAATGCATATGGGGATTTATTAATGGCGTTAGCAATACACAAGAAAGAGCCATTGAATCTTGTACATTGATTTCGAATGCAGCTGGAAATGAACAGATTTTTGGTTCTTCGGAAGAATTGGGGGGAAGAAACCTACTGCTACCTAATCACATAACATAAAGAATTTCAATGTGTTAAAAACATGTCTTTTTTGGGTTGTTTTTTTCCTTTTTTTAGACCGCTCAAAACATAACCTAAAAGGGAGGGATTACGCCACGCCGTAATCACCGATCTGCTTTTACCAGAACGAAAAGCGTAGGAGCCTGATTGTCACAAATTTACTGTTGTTAGCTGAGGGGTGAAAGTCACGGCTACTCTGCGTCCGGGCCCGGAGGGCTTATAAAATAATTGATGCCCGATCTAAAATCTGATATGCAAAGAAATGGACGCAGAGTAGCCGTGGCTCTTCACACCCGAAGGGACACGGCGAATTTATTTCAGCTGGTTCTAACGCGAGATGCCCTCCGGGCCCGGACGCAGAGTAGCCGTGGCTTTCACCCCTCAGCTAACAACAGTGAATTTGTTTCTTCGTACTTGCTGACTATTTAGCCAACCAATGCGGTGGTTTTTTCATGCAGATCATAAAGCATCAGCTTGAAGTACTCCATATCCCGATACCCGTATCCTGAGCGCTTCAAAACCTTGATTTTGTTATTGATACCCTCAGCTTTTCCGTTGCTGATGAAATGATCAAAATAGCTCAGCAACCCCTCGTAGTGCCTTAGAATGGTTTTTCCAACTCGCACCAATGGCTTGATACGCGAATGCACTGCCTCGTAGATCCAGTGGCAAAGGAATTTAGCCGCCTCTTCCTTTGACGGCTTATCCCATAACGTTCTAAACTGCTCTTTCATCGTGTGGGCTTTGGCAAGAGACTCATTAACCTTAAAAAGCCTGTCGAGCTTGCTGCGTTGTTTGTCGTCGAGATCTTCAAAATTCCTAAGGAAAAGAAAGCGATCTCCCTTCCCAATATCGCTTCCCGCGGCACTATATTTTTCTCTCTCCTTTCTTCTCAATTCATCAAGAACCTCATTGAGTAGCTTCATGACGTGAAAACGATCAAAGACAATGTCAACGCCCGGAAGGTACTGCTTAACAGCCGATGTGTAGGAAGGGCTTAAGTCCATTGCAATCGCCCTTAACTTGCGGGCTCGTTTTGACAGTTTTTCAAGGAATGGTTTGATGTCTTCAACACTGCGTCCCTCCACAGCATGAACAATACGCCCTGTACAAAGATCGGCAAATACAGTCATGTATTTGTGCCCCTTCTTAATGCTGAACTCATCTACAGTCACATAACGGAGTTTCTTGTAGCTGATTTTCTGATACTTTTGGCTCAGATAGTCTTTGTGGATGTTCTTTACCGTCTTCCATTGGAGGTCAACGAATATAGATATGGCTTGAATTGTGCCAAGTTTGACGAGGGCCAGCACATAATTCATAAAGGCTTTAGTCAGAGGGAATTTTCCAACAGCAAACGGTAAATTCACCCAAGCGGAAGCACCACAGTCTTTGCATTTGAACTTATGGATGGTGATCTCCAGAAAACACTTCATCATCCCCAGCGGAACCATCCGCAGCCGGCGCACTTTAGTGTCCTTGATCTGAACATTTTTAGAACAACACTTTGCACACTTTTTAAGGGATTTCTTCAGCGCACATCTGAAGGTGACAACTTTGTCGATGAAATCTACAGATTTTAGGATTACATCTTTAATCCCAAATCCGTTATTAAGAAGTTTGGCAAATTTTGAAGTAGACATAGGGTAACCTTTGTCGATATTGGTTTACCACCAATGTCTACTTCCTTTTCTCCTTTTATTCAAAATAATTTTTATACAACGAATTAGTGCCAGATCAGCCACCTAAAATGCTTGGCTGTATCCGTCTCCCCCAATTCTTCCGAAGAACCAGATTTTTTCCCTTAAAAATGATGAGGTGTTCAAAGGCATTAATGACGTTATCATTGCGTTAATTCTGAAAATGGGGATTGTTACCCCAATAGTTAAAAATGCAGTCCAATTTCTCCGCTTTTTGCTTGCAACATCTGAAAGTCAAGAGAACAATCCTCCAGTTATTGTATTTGCCCACAGTCAAGGCGCGGCGATTGCTGAACTTGCCCTTGCATTACTGTCCAATCAAGAAAAACAGAAAATTCGAATTTTTACGTTCGGAGGATGGTCGTTTATTCCTCCCGGTGTTACTCATACAGAATCACATAATTACGCTAGCGTTGGCGATCTAATTCCTCGAGCGGGATCCTTCAATCTTCAGTATCTTGCAATAAGAAAATATGAAGGACTTAAAGAGGGGTTAAGTCAAGAGGAAATCATTAGGCGTTTGGCTTTTGGAGATGCTATTCACGATCTCGATTGTTTAGATCCTCATATTCTTGAAAGATACACTCAAGACCGATGTAAACATTATAGAAATGAACTCGAAAAAATTAGTAATGTAACGGTTTTAGATTCAGGAAGCATGTGGGAGCATTCATTTAACAATGAAAGTTATCAGGGTGCTGTTCGCGCAATTATTGAAAAATATAGGAAAAGCCCAATAAAAGCCGCGTTAATAGTATCTAAAGACTCCTTTATCGAATCTTTTGTTTAGAGGATAGGAATGAACGTTTCCTTTTGTACTGAAAAAGATAGAAAAAAGACAAAGAGGTATGCCTGGGCTGCGACAATTATTTATTGTTTATTGTTTCCTTTTCTGTTTATGTTTGCTGCTGCAAGCACAATGATATTCGATGATTCTAGCATGCCAGTATCTCTTGGTTTATCGATTATATTCCTGTGTTTTTGTATACCCTTGTCCATCCCTTTTACTTTTTATTTTGTCTGGTCTCGTTATTCACAGGGTGAATATAAAAAAAGCCGTCAATTTTGCCTAATACCTTTGTATATTCTTATAGGTATATTTATTTATCATGTTTTGACGGATACCATTCGTTCATTGTTTTAGTAAAGGTAAGTATGAGCCGCTCGTGGGTAGATAAGTACCAATCTTGGAGCAAACTCAAATGGGAATATCCAATAAGGGGTATGCCTCAAGCAAAATAGAGCGGATGCGCGGAAATTGTCCCTTAATGACCCAATTGCCTCTGATATCGAGGGTGCGCAGATGTGGCAGAGAAGAAGCGATCGTCTGGACCATGGGAAGTTCGAGGCAGCAACTCATCATATTGAGGTCTCGCAGATTCGTCAGCTTAGCAAGGGCTACTGTTCTTTCCCTAGTCCATTGGTGGTTTCCGGCCAAGTTGAGCTTTCGCAGTTGCTGAAGTGAAGTGAGTGCTTGATAGCCGGGTAGTTTGATGTCAGGGTTTTGTTTAAGACTGAGCTCTTGGAGTTGTGTCAAAGAAGCAATGTGCGGGATCTGACGAGTATTGATATGATTTTCATTAAGGTGGAGCACCCGAAGTTGCGTCAACAGCTTCAGGTTTTCAAGACTTCCATTCACTGGGATATTCGAACTCAAATCGAGCGCTTGAAGATTCGATAGCGCAGTGAGTGCTGGAATACTTGCCATGTTGACCGAATTTGCAGCAAGATTGAGTACTTTGAGCTGTTTTAAGGGTGCCAGTTCTAGGACACTTTGGATCGTGTTATGGCTAAGATAAAGCTCTTCTAATTGCGTTAAGGCTTGAACATGTTCTGGACTCATCCACTCCGCATTGCGACTCAGATCAAGGACTCTCAGGTTTTTCAGTGCAGTGAAGGATTGAACGATTGCAGGTGTAGGATTGTTACTCACAAGACCAAGCACGCGCAGTTTATTCAGTGTTGTTAGGACCTGTAGGCCTACGCCGCATTTCGTGTAGTTAAGTTGGAGTTCTTCAAGGCAAGTCAAAGCAGTTAGTTCCCGAGTCTCTTCGGGACCTATCTGAAAAAGAAAAAGTCGGAGTCCCTTTAGCTTCGTAAGTGTTGCGATTGCACGAAAGGCGACTGTATCATTTCCTGGTCCTATTTCACTCCCTGGCGATAGGGATAAATGGGTTAAGTCGGCGCATTTTTCTTTGAAATTAAAGGCTAAAAATTCAGCAGGCATAGCGTCTTCTAAGACAAGGCGAGTGAATCGATGCCATTGACCATCAAACGTTGAGCGTTGGCACCAATTAAGTTTCACACCTGCGCTGTTATTGCGATCCAGGAAGAAGTCGACAAATAGAGAATTCAGCTTTCTGTCACATCTCGAAAGCTTTGCAATCGATCTTTTATCTAAATAGGAACAGATGATCGGAAGAAGGAGTGTGTTATGTAGTACAACTGTTGTTACATTATTGTTACTAACTGTCATGAATTTCTTTTTCTCCAAGCTGTAATCGCGTTTTTTAACGCCAAGTTAGGAACCAATTGAGACTCCCTGAGTGGCTTGTTTCCACGGGGCTCCGTAGAATGGTGCTTCAGCCTCTCGAGGATTTGATCACGCTCATAAGTGTTGCCATAAGGGTCGATCACGGGATCTGTCATGATTTCCCCACTGATTGAACATTCAAAATAGGAAGGCTTTTGATCTGGAAACGACCGGTCTTGTTTATACGCTTCAATAGCTTCTTTGAGTGCGCGATTGGGGACCGCCTTCCAGTGTTTCTGGAAATAGGGATTCTGCTTTGCTTCAGCCATCATTGCCGACCGTTCATAGGTATTTCCATCGTCCGTCACAACTGGATCGACCAGGATCCCATTCGTCAATGAACATCGAAAACACGCAGGCATATTTGCAATTGCCTTACTATTGTATTCTTTCCATAACTCCCATCTTATAGACGCTTGTTGCGCTTGATCCGTTAGATTCTGCATGTCTTGCACACTCAGAGAATCTGTTAACTTACCTCCTGAGAATAAATTTTTAGCAAGCTTCTCAATTTTTGATTTTTCATAAAAAAATGAGATAATGGTCGTTATTCCACCAGTAATAGTGGCTGCAACAGTCGTTGCTGCAAACCCAAACACCATTGTTGTTAACACATTTGCAAGCGTCATGCCAGCAAACGGCAAGCCGACAATAGGAAATAAAATCGTGAGAGCGACCGTTCCGACTAGCCCAGCTAAAGCAACCAGCCCCGCGACCTTTAAGACACGATCAAATGCTTTAGTGTCACCCCAGGAATAATTTTTTGCGGCTTCTGTCAAGATCCTAACAGCACGGCCGCGACTCATCGAACCTTTGTAGTCTTCCTGTTGCAAAGAACTCGGTTGGTTGACGCGATCATTTGAATTAACATCATTACAATTATTAAACATAAAAACTCCAAAACTTAAAAAGTAAATTAATATAAGACGATATCTATGGCCGCAAAATCCAGTTGGATTTTGAACGACCAGTCTCATGAGACCATCTCATGAATTTGAAAACACTTTAACAGAAACTTGAATTATATGTCAACTGAAAAAAATAAAAATTTTTAAATTAGTTCGACTGATATAAATGAGAAAACAATTTGGCAAGTTTCTTTATGTACCAATACAAAAAATATAAACTGGAAATCCAGTATTGGATTTCGTCGTTTTCACGCAGCCTGTAGGGCTATTGGTTTAAGATCTTCCACCTTATTCCCAGCTGGGGATTCTTCCCCAGGAGAAACCGGCAAAGTTACAGCTATGCTGGACGATCTTAAACCAATAGCCGCCCGTTGAAGCCTAGTCATAGAGTTTAAAAGTTTTCGCGGCAACCCCTCCATCTTGACTAGCTTTTTCACTTCTACTGGTAATTTCTCTTCATCTTCTCCAAGCTTCTTTATCTCTTTCCGGATGAGTTTAGCATCAACTTCGGCAAACCTTGCTGCTAATGTGGATTTTCCGTTCAAAATGATCCGTACGTATTCTGGATTATTGAGGTTTTTTACAATGGGCGTTTCTGCAAGCATGGTCTGCAGGGTACGTCCCAACGATTTACCCCCATTTCTTTTACGATTTCCTCGGTTCAATTCTCTGAAGAATCTTTCGAGGATGTTATTTGTTTTTTGTGCATAGATGCGAATTTCCTCACCGTTTGGTAAAGTGACAATGATCGCATCCGCAAAGAGCTTTTTCCAGTACTTTTTGATTTGGCTATACATTTTTTGATAGGATAAATCAGTGTTGTTTTTTATATCCTCTCGTTCAACAAATTTTGAAACCGCTTTTTCAATGGTTGGCATGTCATCATCGTCATCTCCATCGTCATTTAACCCATCTTTTCCATCAGGTAAAGCGATCCGCATCGCATTCCTCAGCTCAGTAAAATCAGCCGTCTTCTTTTCCAGAAGCTGAACAGATTTCTGTATCTCTGGATCTTCGACAACACTCTTCAAAAAACTCTTGAGCTCCGAGAATTCCCCTATGTCGTCAGATATGCCTCTTAGGAATAGGGACACATCCTTCATCCTCTGGAATTGAATAAGATAGCCTTGGTCAAATGGAAACCCATAACCATCCAATTCACTTTCATAATTTCGAATCCACTCTGTGAGGACATAGGCTATAGGTCCGTATGGTAGTGTAGACAGTCCAGATAGTCCGTTTTTTTTAATACACTTATGATACGTTGCTTCGTTGGTACCTATGGTTACTTTTGTCTTTTTGGATATTTCTCGAAGCCTGGTGCACGTTGCATATCGTTTGAGTCCGTTGCGTAAAATTGAATAGTCGTACTCCATTAAATCCTTTCCTATGTCCCTGAGAAAGTGATATAGGCAGACAAAATGCGGAACACCGGGGAATACAATTTCGAATGCAGCTAAATTTGCTTTAAGCATATCGGAAACGCCAGCCAATGGATTACCATACTGCTCCTTGATGGTGGTAAGAAAGGCAACAATTGCCTCCGTGGTTTCAGAGGGCATTTTTACACTTCCTAAGACCAGGTCTACAATCTCCGCCATCGCGCAAAAAAGATGTGGGCTATCACCATCGCAGGTGGCATCAAAATGCAATATATAGCCTCCGATAAGGTGGAGCAATTGCTGGAGTTCAGGAGATTTATCTTTATGAGCATAAGCCAAATAGAATATAAATTTTTTCCCAAGAAACGTGACCTCCCTTTCTGAAATCGTCACATTTTTTTCTCTGAGCTCTTCTATAATTTGTTCGACTGTGCGAAATTTCTGAAACAGAGCACGCCCGACCTGCTCTATAACGTCGTAACCAAAGTTGGAAAACTCGGGGACCAGGTACCGCAGGTCCTCGTGCCTGTAAATTTTTTCGCAATCGGGGCAGTGTTTTACGACTTCATACACCTTAAACTGCCCGATTTGTAAGGTGACGACTTTTTCTCTAGTCATGGTTTTGAGTATACAAAGTTTTTTACCACAACAGCACGCTGTTTCTGTCGCCTCAATCCTGATGGTTGGAGATTTTGGGAAGAGATTGGGTGAGCTCAGCTTAACTTGCGCACGATCACATAACTGCCTTAAGATTTGGATTGCTTTGAATCCAGAGTTTTTTTTTCTAAACCATGTTCACGGAAGACTTGATTAATCTCCTCTCGCGTTATCGAAGACCCCTTTTTGTGGAGACTGTTAGAAACGATACCGGGGGTAATTGAATGTGATGAGAGGCGAATGATTTCTACAAGGATCTCAATTGCAGTCCAATCAGAAACACGTATCTTTCTGCCCTGGTTGGTGCGCGTTCTAAGCTGCTTCGTTCTTGTTTCTGGATCAACACTCACATACAGATACGTTTTTTGGATCACCTTCTCCCTTCCAAGTTTGTTCGCGTTCACAAGGGTGAGCAAAGTGTTTTGAACTCTTGTTTTGAATTTCTCTGCCAAATCAGCATTGGTTAGGCCCGCATCCGATTGATTTACGATGTGCACCAACGCGTTAAGTAGAGTACCGGATTTTGAAAATCCAATATCACCGGGTTGCCATAAACCATTCTGATCAAATTGTGCTACCTCCGGAAGGGTATAGTATTTACCTGCATGTGTGTAGCTTGAGATGTAATCAAGTTTTTTTAGGTAGCGAAAAACCGTTCTGCTAGATTCAGTCCCAAGAGCTGCCTGGAGCTCATTAATAGTCAAGATCGGCCTTTTTTTAAACAGTTTCTTCACGGTTTCAATTTCGCAAACTTTTTTCATGATATTGTCCAGATTGTGTTTTCATAAGTCCTAATATTGACAATACTGGGGTAAAAAGTCAACTCCTTATAAGCAAAGTTTTTGCCGGAAAATAGAGAAATGTTGATGTTCAACGACTTAAAAAAATGATTGAAAGGTGAGGATTGTCAGAATTGTGTTTTAGGGGATAAATGCAACTTGTTGATTCTTATAAACTTGATTCAAAATCCAACTGGATTTTGCGGCCATAGGACGATATCAAAAAAATGTTAAGAAATTATAAAGAAGCAGGAAAATAGTTAAATATTAAACGATCAATTCTCTCCATTTTTTTCTTTCGCTTTCAGGAAGATACATTGCTCCATCATTTTTAAATCTACCACTTACTGGATTACAGAATTTGCTCTTGATATTTTCTTGAGGATGAAAGTAAAACCGATCATAGATTTTATGCAAATCCCAATAAATATGCAGACCATAGTTGATAGCTTCAAACACATCCGTGGGGTCTTTGCGAAGCTCTTCTTTTGCTTGCTTTTTTATATACATGTAATAGGGGTGTTCGACAATTTTCTGTGCTAATGATGCTACATCATTGCCTGACCTTTTTTGAGCTAGATAGTCTTCGCAAAGTCGGCAAAGTTCATCTGCTTTTTCCTTTGTTTGATTATACATAGGATGTGAGTTACTGGGGTTTTTATAGCGATAGCCAAATTTGAAATGAAAGCCATCCGATGCCCAGGCAGAAATGAATTCAACATTTCCATCCCGATTCTGCTCAAAACTATAACGAATGGCTAATTCGTGAAGCGCGTTTCCAACATTTTTATGTGTCTTTCCCTCAGATTCAGAGGCTTTCATATCCACAATGTAAACGGCTTTTTCTCTTACATTCAAAAGAATATATCCAAAAGAAATTTGCTCTAATATTGGGTAAATGGATTCAGCATTCTCCTGAGTGATTGGAATATCTTTTACGCGATCAGCAACTTCTTTAGGAATTAAACGGAAATGGCAATTTCCAGAAATACTTTTACCCATTAATACAGGAGTCACTTCACACTCCTTCGTTTCATTTGTTTGAATGTCTGTGATTTTCAATTTGGTAATCATCGGAATTTCATACAAGATCTTGGGAATAGGGAACTGATTTGCTTTTACAGATGCTTCTACAGGCTTGGCCTGGGTAACTTGCTGTTTGGTAGGATCTGATGGGGGAGGTGGCGGTATGACTACAGATATAACTGGAGGAGGTATTACAACAGGTTTTGCTGGAGATGGATCAAGTGGCTGTTGATCTTTATTAGGGATCACTTTTGTCTCTTTAAGAGTTTGTGTTTCATCTATCACGACATAATGCCTCTTTTTCATGTGGTAAGTGACGACGCTAATAATTGCACAAAGTCCAGCAAAGACTCCTGTGGAGATTAGAATTATTTTGGCGATTGTTTGGGCAATATCCTTAGCTGTGCATGGCTTTGACTCATCAAGCCTCACATAAATAGCTATTGGGTCTATTTTTGTTCCAGCAGGAGGGCTCACCCTTGTAAAGCTGCGGCCATTTGTCAGCCCTTTCAGATGAAACAAATTCTGATATAGATATGAAAAAATATTACCCTGAGGATCATTGACCGGTTCAAATACTCTTGGCTTTATCATATTATTCTCCTTACAATAGGAAAAGTAATAGTAACATTTATTTTCGTTGTATTCAAGATTAATATCCATCACACGGAGATTTTTCCAAACACTAGTTGCTTGTTGTATTTTATCTGGCGTTTATGATAACATCACTTTTTAAATTATAGGTGATAGTATGAAAATTGATTCTGTTAAAAATTTCTTTTCCGCCCTCATTCGTCCTTTTAGCCCAGAGGTCGAAGTATCTAAACTCCAACGCGTGGCGCTTGTCTGCTTTTCTATTCTATTTGTCGTGCCGATAGTGATTGCTGGCGCATTAGCCCTTGTGGGTAGAGTCACAAAGAAAAACCCAGATCAGCTAAACAAAACAGAAGAAAAGACGTCAGATAAGGCTAATGAAATACTCAAGCCCTCAGACAATTCTTCGACTCGTGCGGATCAAACTCCTCCGTCTGGCCAGCAGCTATTACCTTCAGCAAATGATTCAAGCAACTCATCTAAACCAGCTAATCCCCAAACTCCTGCATCTGCTGTCGAAGTTCAAACCAGATCATCTGGTGGCGCCGAAGAGCAGACTCCCGAGGAGACTTTGAAACAGAAGGTATTGGCTGAATTGCAATCCCAATTGCCAATAACAGCACCTCTTTTTGCTCTGCATAGCCTGAATAGTCCAGCATTCTTTGATGCCCTCTCTCAGGTGAAAATGGGCAGCGAAGAACAGGAACGTAGAATTCTTAGGGTTTTAGAAGGAATTGCATACATATCTCAAGACCATTCAGCCGTCTTGCGGTGTATCGATAGCTTTATGCGTCTGACTGAATCTACATCCGGCGAAATTAAGAAAAAGGCAATTCTCGGTGTGTTATGCCTGGGTAATATTACCTCTCTTAGGCCCGGATGGACAAGGCGCGAACCTATTGATCAAGAAATTGTCAGTAAGATGAAACAGTGTGTTGAGGCTATATTGATAAGGCCTAACGCCGACTTCAGAACCTTTATACGGGAATTTACCCACATCTCTCTATCTGGAGTGACACCCGAACTGAGGGCTTGGGGGTTGGATAAGCTAATGCACATCTTCCCTTCTATTAAAAACGATTATGGTCTCACATTGACCATTCAAGGCTCCCTAGCCGAAGTCGCATCGATGAATCAGCATGGGGATGAAGCTTTGGCTGCACTCAGGTGTTTATTTTCCCTTTTCAAAAGCATCATGGCTTCCGATTTGAGCGTTCAGGATAAGAAAGGGGCCAAAGACGGATTTTTCCTTATCCTTAAACAGAGCCTTTATACTTGCATTGAGGTGACTGGCTCATTCTCCCTTTCTGAGCTTCTGCTTGAAGAGCTGAGGAACTTAGGTCCTGAGTATTCTAATGAAGCAGCACCCTTGATTGAGATCATGTCCAAGCATCCAGCGTACAAACAAGTTTGAATGTGAGAAAGAATATGATATTCAGTTCATCAAGGCAGAAGATATATGCTTTGAGATTGTTGCCTGGGCAAGATCTCAAACAATCCCTCATCACTTACTCGAAGGAGAAAAAGTTGCAGGCAGCTTATATTCTCACATGCGTGGGAAGCCTGAGGAAAAGCCATCTGCGGATGGCTGACAAAAAGGAGGGCACGCGTTTCGAAAAAAAGATGGAAATTGTCTCCCTTGTGGGGACTCTGTCTGAAGGGGGTGCCCATCTCCATATCTCCTTATCCGATGGAAATGGTGCTATGATTGGCGGTCATCTCTTAGAGGGATGCGAAATCAATACAACGGCTGAGATCGTACTGGGAGAGGCGTTAGATATCCAATTTGCCCGCGAAATGGATTCTTCTACTGGGTATTTAGAATTGAAAATTTCAAAAAAGGCATAAAGGATAAAATATGAAATGTTTTATTAACAACGTAGAGACATTGCACAGTCTCAGATTCTCCCGGTCTTTAGATTCGTATCGGATCAAATTCCCAAAGAATCCTGAAACAGTTTCCCATGATCATAGAACTTATACCCACATTGCGACCTATTCTCAGGGATTGTCCTCAGAAAAGAAAAATGATCTTCTCCTTAAAACGGCTCTCATCACTGCGCTGACTTTCGGATTTTTCTTAATATCAGACGAAATCCGGGATGATTGGTCCACAATTTTTTCCGGTAAAAGAGTCCTGAAGATCTATGTTGAGGAAGGGGTGGCAAATAAGGTCAATGTGAGATGGAGAGAGTTTTTTCCTCAAGCAAGAGATCGGTTCCAAAACCCAAGTGTCTCTGCGCTGAATCCTGTAGTCAGTATTGAGAGTGAGAAAAAGCCTATTCTCATATCCTGGCAAATGGTCTGGGATGGCTCGCTTAATGGTTTACCTTATAATGCTTTCACGGATTTGATCTATTTCCAAAATCAGTTTTTCTGCTGCTTTAGGGAAAGCATCCACCCCCAACAAGGCGACAATGGAAAAATCCGCATCCTTGCCAGCAAGGATTCTTTCACATGGAAATCTGTCGCAGATCTCTCGTTGAATGGATACGATCTCCGAGATCCTAAGCTATCGATAACACCCGGTGGGAGATTGCTCCTCAATCTGGGGGCTACTTTATGGACGAATGATTGGAAAACGGAGACCCTCAACTCTGCTGTTTCTTTCTCGAATGATGGAATCAACTGGGGTCCCGTTCAAGTGCTTCCTTACACAGGTCAATGGTTATGGCGGGTAACTTGGAATCAAAATATCGCTTATGCCATGGCTTACTCGTTTGCTCAACCTAGTGGTTTTCAAATGCAGCTGATGTCATCACCCGATGGTATCCTTTATTCAACGATTAATCAGTTCACTATACCTGGCAATCCTACAGAAGCTACAATACGTTTTCTTCCAGACAATACAATGGTAGGGCTCGTCCGCACTTCGCCTGGAGTCATTGGAGTTTCTCCTCCGCCATACACGCAATGGACCTGGTATCAAACCACGGCCGAATTGGGGGGCCCCGATTTTCTGATTCTCAACAATGGGGAGATGTGGGCATCATCGCGCGGTTTCAAGGGACAGAAAGAGAA
Source organism: uncultured Parachlamydiaceae bacterium (assembly GCA_963801335.1). Taxonomy (GTDB): domain Bacteria; phylum Chlamydiota; class Chlamydiia; order Chlamydiales; family Parachlamydiaceae; genus CAWDEQ01. The sequence continues at coordinate 32,260 of CAWDEQ010000002.1, forward strand.
ATGTGTGCTTGCAAGTATGTCTCAGGACAGTTATCAGCCCGTTATCACATTACCTAGTAAAGGGGACAGTGGTTATACTGGCATGGTTGAGAAAGATGGAAAACTTTATGTCTCCTACTACACTTCGGAGATAGGAAAAGCAGCCATCTATTTGGCAACTGTACAACTCCCTAAAAATCAAGTCTAGTGTGCACAGTAGACTACCTGAACTTTTGCGATGATAGAGAACCTTGACCAATTCCTTATTAGTAGCCTAAATACCCATTACGATATTGATGTTGAATCGCTGACATTTCTCCCACTGGGTGCAGATAGGAATGCATCCACATATAAAGCTCAGGCACAGGACCAGACATCCTATTTCGTAAAACTAAAACGTGGCCACCAGCACGATATCAGTGTTTCAATTGTAGAATTGTTGCAACATGCCGGGATTCAAGAGATTATTCCGCCTGTCAACACTGTCCATGGCCAACCCACCCAGCGCATCGGAGATTTTACCCTCATTGTATACCCCTTCATAGAAGGAGAAAACGGATTTAGCCGCAATTTAACGGACACTCAATGGCTCAAACTCGGCAGAACGTTGAGGCAAATCCACGAAATTAAAGTCCCTCAATCCATACAAAACAGAATCCGGCGGGAAGCCTATTCACCTAAATGGCGGGAGGCCGTTCGCTCATTCTATAGTCATATTGAAGCTGACCCGAGCGGCGATGCGATAGCTTTAAATCTTTTGCAATTCATGAAGAAGAATAGGCATGACCATTCGCCGGCTGGTAGACCGCGCCGAACAGCTAGCAGAAAAACTCCATGACCTTTCTCCTAATTTTGTACTGTGTCATTCCGACATTCATGCCGGCAATGTATTGCTGTCAGGAAATGACGCTCTCTACATCGTCGATTGGGATGAGCCTATCATGGCACCCAGGGAGCGCGACCTCATGTTTATTGGAGGAGGCGTTGCCAATGTTTGGAATAAGCCGCACGAGGAAGAGCTTTTTTATAAAGGCTATGGAAAGACAGACGTTAATATGACCCTTCTATCTTATTACCGGCATGAACGCATTGTGGAAGATATTGCCGAATACGCTCAGGAGTTACTTTCGACCACATCAGGGGGAAAGAATAGGGCAGAAATGTACAAGCAGTTTGTAGGCATGTTTGAACCCAATGGTGTGGTCGATATAGCATTCAAAACTGACGAGAATCGTTAACTAATTAATCATTGTACTCTTAGGTTCAGCTAGAATCGATGTTGGAAATATTCATTAGAGAAAATCTTTATCTAATCTTCATCTAATCTTCATCTATTTTATAACTATAAATTATATAATTATAATATAAATATAAAATAATTATTATAAAATGTGGTTAATATGATTCCTTTAACACCTCTTGTAATACAGAACGTAATTAGGAATTCAGATACTATTTTGGATTTGCTCAGTTCTCGCCAGCGGGGGGAATTCTTAAACTCCCTCGACGTGGATGAACGCGATCTCATCAAAAAGGTCTTAAATGACAGGCGAAGGGAGAATCTGGGCTCCCAGTTGCTTAAGGCTAGTCCTCAAGAAGTTCCTAAAATACAAATGAGGAAGATAGAGGACACTGCCTTAAAATTATTGCAAATTCTAGACAAGAAAGTGGAGCAGACCGTCTCTTCCTTTTATAAAGTCGACAAAACGTCAAAGTTAAGGTTCTACAGGGATCATCATCTCGAACAGCTCATGGCGGAAAATGCCGCTCCTCGAACAATCAAAAGCTTCATGGTTAAGATAATAGAAGAGGAAGGTCAGGGTTTCGAGCTTCTGAAGGAAATGGAGGATGTGGCTCAGAATTATTTCGCCAATCAAAACCTCTCTTATACCTTTTTCCCCGATGTTCTCTCTTTTTTTGAAGGGTTGTTGAATATGTTTAAAAATTTCTTCAGCCTAGGGGGTATCCAATTAGATCGAGTTTTAAATACCTTACAGGCTCGGATTGAGGAAGCTAATTTGCCTATTGATGAACGATTGCCTCCTCTCCCTTCTCTTTCTTTCGAGGAAAGAAAGGCACTGCTCGGGGCGTTGGCGGAACAAACGCGAGTCCGCGTAGAACAGGAAATGCGCGATGCGAATACCTACTATGCTCTCACTATTGGCGAAACAGTAGTTAAATACACCCATCAAGAAACAGAGGCGATTGGCAGCGGAAGCGAGGCCTGTTTTGCTGATGAAGCGGAATGGAGAGCCTTATCCCAAATGAAGAACGCTATTGAATTAGGAGAAGAACCCCTATCCGATACAGATAGACGCAATTTTAACTGCTACTACGACTCTGTGAAAAGAAGCAGGCCTCTCAATCAAGCATTGGAAGCCTTTTATTTAAAACTGGAAAGCTCCGAGACGCCTCAAGAAGTGGATCAGCAAGCCTATATAACTGCTTTCAGAGAAGAAATTCTCGAAATGGCTCAGGGGTTGCGAGCAGAGGAGTCTCTATTTTTAAATATGGGCCATCACAATCATGCGTTTCGAATTGCGATTCAGAGAACTTCTGAAGGAAATTTTACAATCACTCTCTATGAATCGGGAGTAGGACTTGAAGCTTCTCTTCTTACCCACTCAGGAATCTTATCCAGCATTGCGACCTTAAGACTCAATGATCCGGGACATCCGGTGTATACCGCTCTACGCCTTGAGGTAACAGCGCGGGAATTTGAGGAAAAAGGAGATCTTTTTCTCTATAATATGTTGCATCGCGCTTCATTGGGAATGAAGGAAGACCGAGAAATTCAGCAGCCCTTTTCCGATGAGATAGCTAAATTAGAAAAAGAGCTGGAGGACTATGACGGGTGGAACTTTTTAAAAATCATCTTGACGCATCTGAGATTAAAATATCTGCGCATCCAAGAGCTCATTCCCTATCACGCAAAATGGGGCAAGACCCTTGCCGCTTTTGCTTCCATAGCCCCTGAGAAAGTCACACTCGTTCCTGTTTTGCATAGAAGCCAGCGCATGGGTATTTGCGCCACAAAGAGATTGAGAATCAACCAATTGCATGAACTAGGATTTGCTCTTTATACTAAAATTCATAAGCATATTCAGAGGGAAATTAAACGGGCGATATTAGACGATTTTTGGAAGAGAAAATGCATTCCTCCTGAACTCTCAGAGCAATTATCCCATCTTCCCGCTGCGTTCTTAGATAAATCGAATCTTCAAAAGGCGGCAAAAGCGCTGGCTCAGTGCGAACGCATTCCCCCTTATCCTGATGTGACGGCAAATCTGGATCCAAATTTGTCTGATGAAGAAAGAAGCGATATCATCAGACATCGGCAAGGGGAAAATTATACTGCAGCCCTCAATGTCATTATGGTGATCAACCATCAGCTGGCGCGTCTAGATCGAGCCTATATTGTCGAAGAGGCAGAATCTTCTGAAAAGGTGGATGATGAAATCGTGATGAATGCGGGTTTAACAGATAGGGATTTAAAGGAGGCCATTAGAATTAAAGCCTACTCTGAGGGCAAAAGGGAAAAAGTGCATGGGATTGCTGTAATGATAAATGGACAAAATCATAAAATTTCCAAAAAGGCCTATCTTAAGCTAGTTTTAAACAAAAAAAATCGGCGGCTTTTAGATCCTAGTATCTGTGCGCATGTGCTTTTCCTTCTCTCAGGCCAGTTGACCCCGAAAGAAAGACAATTGGCCCTTCGCATTGTAGACTATATCCGTGTCCAAATGGCAGAAAAGAGAAATCAAATCATGGAGAAAGCCTTAGCAAGCCTTCATGATGTCGATGATGCTATCGAGCAAGAACGTGAAAAAATCGAGGAAATGCGACGCCTGGGAATTCCCTCTACAGTGGTAGAGGCTTATACGGCGGCCTTATTTCTCGAAAGATTACAACTTCAATCGTTGATTGTCGATTATCAGAATTATTTCGTATATATCAGAACTAAAGGGGTTAACGAAACGGCAGAACAAGCCCAAAAGCGTTTGAATGATCCCTCCTTTATTGCGACTAGTTATTTTGAAGCTGTAGAAAAGAGCCAAAGATTAAAACCTCTTGTTCAAGAAATCGAATGGCTTATTCGGGAAAAAAGACAGGAGCTCGAGAAGGTTCCCTCACCCCTTCAATCAAGCGTTACAATACTTGGCTAATCTTCAAACACATCCTTATAAAGCGACAGGGTAATTTTTTTTTCGAAAATATCTGTTCCAGTTAATGGTTTTCTGCAAATGCTCGATCGCTTCTTCCTCATTTCGCCTATCAGAAGTGTTGAAATTTAACGGAACAAAACATAAAGCTAGATAAAAAGCGGACTTTCTATCCACTGCATCATTCTGGCGATTTAAACACCTTTCCAAATAGCCATAAAGGCATCGGCCATCATAGGGTTTAAATAAACCATACAGGGCAGCACCGATTCCCATAATACCATATATAGGAGACCGAATAGCATTGACAAAGGCCCTCTGGGCCTTGTGAAGTGAAGCCAATGCGCTTGCGCGTCCTTTTAATGCAGCATATGGGATGCGCAATAGATGGAAGATTCCCAAGGCCATATGCACAATGGTCCGAGCAGTAGCTGCTAATAATGTTCCTGGACATAATAGGGCACATTTAAAACGGATGAGATTTGGGGAATCGCCATTATAAAATTCGCGGGTAACAGTGTCTCGGACAAAACGATGCGTGATTCCTCGCCATCTGAAATTTACCTTAGACCATCTGCCAGAGGAAGGTTCGATTGTGATTTCTGGTTTTTTTCGCGTGGCTTCAGTGTCAACAGTTGCTCTTTCCATCGGAGGCTGTTCGGCAAGAGAAGCTTCTTGTACATGGTACAACGTGATTTTTTCTTTCAAGTGCACTTTATTGCGTACCATATACTGAAGGAACCAGGAGCTATTCTGCGCGAGATCCACGGTCCCTTGCTCGGAATCATATAAATACAACCGATTTTGCCCATCTTTCACGACAGCAACCACATGATTAGGCATAGCGATCAGCCATTCCCCCCGCGGCAGAACTGCATTCAAGTAAGCAAACATATCCTCCACTGGAAGATGCACAACAACTTCTTTTTTGAAAGCAAGGCCCAAAAAGCGAGCCACCACGGTCTTCAACGCATATAAAAGCTGATCACCGGAAAGCGTCTTATTTGCCTGATAAAGCGAATGGTAAAGGAGAGTTCCTTGGGCACAGGTTTTATCCGCACCTTTGGCCACCGCTTGCGCGGCCGCAGCGATATTGCCTGTTTGTCGATACTGCTGAATAAACTTCAAGGAAAGGGAGACGCAATGATCCTCGACGGGACCATCAAAATGGGGCGGAATTTTTAATTGATTTTGCCTCGCCACTTCAGCAATGGTTTGATCAAGCGAATCAATTGCCACGCGATCAGTTGAACGCGAGGCAGCTGAATCTAATGCATTGCGGGAAGCAGCAATAAACCCCTTAGGCTTAACTTCGAAGTATGTTTTACAGAGGGATTGAGCGAGCTCAATCCCTCGATCAATGAGGGGAGATGTCATAGTTGATTAAGGGAGTGAGCCGATCAAATCGCACATAGCAAAACAGCAATTACAACATTGCGATACAGGGTCAGAGGGGCCAATTCTAAAACCATCTGATCTGCCTTCGGGCCTTGGAGTCATATCCTGAGGTGTGCGTTTATTCGCGAAGTAATTTGTATCTCCTTTCTCTGCAGCCTCATATTCTGAACGAATATCACGACAAATAAAAGCGGCGATTTTTTTAAATAAGGATCCGATGAAGCCTCGGATTTTTTCGCTGCAGCTTAAAGTTCTTTTTGGCGATGGCATCAAGTCTTTTTCTTCCCTAATATAGGCTTCGCATTTTGTTCTATCGTTTCTAGAGACAAACACGATGACCTCATAAGTGCGACCATTATAGGCTTCTCTCAGAGGTTTAATTAATGAATCCCCCCAGCTATTGAACTTCCGTGCAATGCCTTCAGCAAATGGCTTTTCCCTCTGGTCGGGAAATCCCGAAAATTTTACTGTACTATATTCAAACATAAAAACCTCTTGGTTAATAAAAAATCTATCATATTATTTAAATAGTATATTTGTCAATGTTTATTAACGATAACTAAAACATTATAATTAAAATTATTCATATGGTAACAGCAATTGCCAAAATATTGACAAAAAATTAATTCAGCTAAACATTTAATCACGATGCTGCTAAAATTATGCTATTTTTATGGAATTTTAGCATTAAAAAATAAATTATTTAATTCTTATGTCTCAAGAAATCATTCCCATACATGGTGGTTATAGGAAGTTAATCTCCTATCAGAAAGCTGAAATCATTTTCGATGCTACATTATATTTTACGCAAAGGTTTCTTAAGAAGGGTGATCGTACTATTGACCAAATGGTACAGGCTGCGCGATCCGGCAAGCAAAATATAGCGGAAGCAAGTGTAGCCTCGGGGACTTCTAAGGAGATGGAAATCAAGTTAACGAATGTTGCCCGTGCAAGTCTTGAGGAGTTGTTAGTTGATTATCAAGATTTGGACCAAAAGGACTTAAAGGACGAAAAGACAAGGACAAAAGGACGATGGACTCCGCCCTTTTGTCCTTGTCTTTTCGTCCTTGTCCTTTAGTCCTTTAAGTCCTTTTGGTCCTTTTGGTCCCTGTCCTTTTGTCCTTGTCCTTCAGTCCTTAGGTCCTTGTCTTTTGTCCTTGTCCTTCAGTTCTTTAAGTCTTTTTGGTCCTTTTGGTCCCTGTCCTTTTGTCCTTGTCCTTGTCCTTTCGTCCTTTCGTCCTTTTTGTCCTTAAGAGAATTTGGTTAAAAATACTGGCCGTGCAAACCTTCAGGAATGTAATGCGGAGTTCTGGCCCGCCCGATCTCTTTAAAGCTTTTTCCATCCAAAATCAGGAGGAAAGAATCGTGCTGTTTTTGATCGCAAATGACAGCCAACACAACGCCGTTGAACCATTGTTCAGACTGTAGATTGTATAGTAGCTATTGCGTCCATACTTGATCAGATAGTTTATCGTTTCCTTGCTTTTCTTATCATGGTGGGGATGCGCCGATTCCCAGCATCTATCCTTAGGTAACTCATCTTGATAATTAAGCACACCCAAGGTTTCAAGGGTCTGTGGGTCAAATCTGACAGGTAGAGGGACCTCCGTCAATGCCACATATTGTTCTGCTAGCTTCGTAACATTGACGTTTGCGTTTTGAATTGGTGTTTGCGAAGAGGGGAAAAGAAACGTAAGAAATTTTCTAAAAATAGAGCGGCACGGGTCCTGGGCAAAGCCTTCGTAATGAAGAGATCCGTTTTCAAAAACAGAGCGATAAGCATCGGACCGAAGGAATTTATTTGAGTAATTAATTTTCCCATTGTTGAAGGAGTAGGCGTGTAGCATGGCAAGGCCATCGAACCAATGTTCGTTGGTTTTTCCGTTGACTGTCACTTTTATTGGTCCGGTGCGCACTAAGGTTCCAGAAAGCCAGGTTGGAACTTTGCCAGAAATGTCCAGAGGATGATTGGATATTTCCTGCTCTATTTCAGCGGAGACGTTCAGTTTACTTGAATTTTTACTTGAGCAAGTAACAGTCATAAATCCTCCAAAACATAAAAAAGTAAGAGTTAAGATTCGATACAATCGCATAATCGATTAGGTTATCAGACTGGACTCTAAATATAGCAAGTTTAGAACAAGAGTGTTACTTTAAATTATTCATACTTAGTGCATTGCGAAACTCCAGATAATTTGTTTATTATAATAATTCTTTCAGGAGTGTATCATGAAAGTAGGAGGTGGCTTATGAAAAAGAAGATTTTTGCCATTATGGGCGCTACAGGGAATATTGGCCAAGTCATCGTTGAAGATCTTTTAAAAAGGGGCCATACTGTAAGGGCTTTGGGAAGAGATTCCAAAAAGCTCCTACAATTGGAGCATAAGGGAGCCATTCCCATTACTCTAAAATTTGACGATGTCGATGCCCTGACCAATGCATTTAAAGATGCCTATGCAGTTTTCAGTTTTATTCCGCCGGGATATCGTGAAACGAGTTACTCGGCTTTTCAAGACCGAGTCAGCGAAGCGATTGTCAAAGCGATCCAAAACTCAGGTGTAAGAAGAGTCGTCAATCTGAGCAGCGTAGGAGCTAATCTGGCTGAAGGAACAGGACCTGTCAAAGGCCTCTATCGCCATGAAAAGCGTTTGGACAACTTGAAAAATCTGATTTCCTTAATCCAACTGCGTCCTCATTATTTCATGGAAAATCTCAATGGATTTCTTCCTTCAATGCAAAATCAAAGGGTGATCAGATCCTCGCAGAAAGCCGACTTGTCGATTCCGATGGTCGCAACGAGAGACATCGGATGGAAAGCTGCTGATTTTTTGGACAGCTCTGCTCCGCTGCCTCATCTCATCTTTGATTTTGTAGGTCCAAAAGAGGTGAACATGCAGCAGGTGTGCGAAGTTTTTGCGAAAGCCTTTGATTTGCCGGGCCTACAGTATGTCGAGATTGCTTCTGAGGATGAGCAAAAAGCCTTATTAGCAGCGGGGATGCCTCCCGAAATGGTCAATCTCATGATCGAAATGTACAAAGGTTTCAATACTGGACTGATCACGACAACGCAGGAGCTCAAACAGTCGCACCAGGGGACGACCACGATTGAAGAGTACGCCCAGATGCTGGCCCATAAAGCATTTGCTTTGGAAAGAAAGTGATTCACTCTCTTCGCATTGAGGTTCCAAGCTGTACGATATCGCCAAAGACTTTGCCTGCGGTCACTTTGGCTCCGGCGCCAGGCCCTTTGATCACGAGAGGGTTGTCCCTATAAAATTCCGAGGTGATGGCGATGATGTTATCATTGCCTGAGAGGTGATAAAAGGGATGGGAGGCGCTGACAGCCTGCAGGGCGATGTGTCCCTTTCCATTTTCCAGAACGGCAATGTAGCGCAGGACTTTCTGTTCTTTGCGGGCATTTTCCCTTTTGGCAGTCATGGTTTCGTCAAAGCGTTTCAGCTGTGTAAAGAATTCCTCCACGGTGGGCACCTGAAAGCAGGTTTCAGGCAAAAATGTCTCAACCTTTACATCCTCTATTTCTAGAGGGTATTCGCTCTCTCTTGCGAGAATTAAAAGCTTGCGCGCGATGTCCATTCCGTTTAAATCATCGCGGGGATCGGGTTCTGTATATCCCTTCTTTTGGGCGTCTTGAAGAATAGCGGAGAAGGGTTTTCCTTCGGAAAACGTATTGAAGAGATAGCTTAAGGTTCCCGAAAGAATTGCTTCGATCTTAAGGATTTTATCTCCGCTTCGGATCAGTTCATTGAGGGTGCTGATGATGGGCAATCCGGCCCCTACGTTAGAACCGTAGAGGAATTTTGTCCCCTTTTCGGCGCTCAGTTTTTTTAGTTGTTTATAATTTTCATAGGTACTTGAATTGGCTTTCTTGTTTGGGGTCACAATGGAAATATTCGCATCCAGGATATTACCATAGGCTTCCGCAACAGAAGGACTCGAAGTGCAGTCGACAAAGACGGGATTGAGGCAATTGAGTTGGCGCATCTTCTCGACAAATTTTCCTATTTCCATTGTTTCAGAGGCGTGTTCCAGAGCTTGCCTCCACTGGCCGATGGGAATTCCGCGAGGATCAAAAGTCATCGCTCGGCTATCTGCAAGCCCTATCAAATGGATATCCAGCATGTGTTTTTGCTTCAGCATCTCTGCGTGTTTTTGGATCTCTTGGAGCAAAGCGCCTCCGATGAGACCCGTCCCGACGAGAAAGAGGTTGAGGGTTTTGATCGGGGACAAAAAGAAGGCCTCATGGCTGACTCGGATGGATTTGATTTCATCCTCTTTTTTCACGACAAAGGAGATATTGAGCTCCGAGGATCCCTGAGCGATCGCAATCAAGTTGATTCCATTTTTGCCTAAAGCTCCGAACAGCTTTCCTGCTATGCCGGGCGTTTGACACATCTTTTCTCCGACGACGGCGATCACAGAAAGATTTTGCGCAATCGAGACGTCTTCGATCAGGCCCGCTTGCATTTCCAAGGCAAATTCCTTTTGGATGGACTCTTTGGCGATGTCAGAGGCGCCTGGAGAAATGGCAAAACAGATGGAGTGCTCGGATGAGCCTTGCGAAATCAGAATGATGCTAATGCCTTTTTCCGCAAGGGCGCCGAAAAGCCTCTTGGCAATGCCGCAGACGCCGACAATGCCCGTGCCCTGAAGGCAAAATAAGACGGCTTGGTCAATGGAAGAGATGCCGCAAATCTCGGCTTCTGCTTTCCAGGGCTTGCCTCCAATCAGAGTCCCCTGGGCCGCAGGATTGAAGCTATTTTTGATGAGCAGGGGAATCTGCTTTTCCATGGCTGGGATCAGTGTGGGCGGATGGATCACTTTTGCCCCGAAGTGAGACATTTCCATCGCCTCTTTATAACTCATCTCTGGGATGGGAAAGGCATAGGGTTCCTTGCGCGGGTCGGCTGTCATGACGCCATCCACATCTGTCCAGATTTCGATGATCTTCACCTCGAGGGCGGCCCCCAGAATGGATGCCGTAAAGTCAGAGCCTCCTCGCCCCAAAGTGGTGGTCTCCTCCTCTTTGGTCGATCCAATAAATCCGGTTATAATGGGCAGGCAGGGTCTATCCTGAAAGTATTTTTGGATTCTCTGGTTGGTTTCTTCAAAGTTGACGTGGGCGGCGCCAAATGTTTTGTCGGTTTTGATGAGCTCTCTGGCATCGACGTACTTGGCTTCGGCAATGGTCTCTTGAATGGCTTCGCTGATGATATAGGCGGAGAGGCGTTCACCGAAACTCATGATGAGATCCAAAGATTTGGGAGAAAGCTCTTGAAGGAGGGAAACTCCTTCTAATACATCCTTCAGTTCCTTAAAGAATTTTTCCACTCCGGCTATAGTGTGCGCTTGTTTATGGGGTGGTACCAGCTGTTGAATAGCGTCCAGATGCCTTTTTTGAAATTCCTTGAAGGCTTTTTGATAATTTGCATCGCGGCTGCAAGCCCCCCTGCCAATGCCGATGAGTTGATCGGTCGCTCCGCCAAAAGCCGAAACAACAACAGCTATTGGCGTAGAAGGGCTATAGCTATTTTTGATAATTTCAATGACATTTTTTATCCTTTCAGGGGTCCCTACGGAGGATCCCCCAAATTTTAAAATTTTATCCATTCAATTGCCTACCAGGTGTTGTATAAATTACCACTGATCACACTGGCTCAGTGGTAAATTGTGGATCAAAGCCAATGCAAACTATAATATATTTAAGTGTTATATTACTTTGACAAATTAATGCAAAATAGATTATGATTAAACGAAAATTTATTAATGTTTTTTCACAGGTGAGATTATGAGTTTTTCGATTTCTCCAGAAGCTATCAAGTGGGGAGCTTTTGGTGTATTAGCAGCTGCCTTTACTTATGCGACCTATCGGTTTTTGCAGAAAAGAGCGATCACAAAACCCTTAAAGAAAGCAGAGCAGATTTATTCGATCTATTATAAAGCCACGAATGAGCAAAAAGCTGAAATGCATCAGCATTTGGACAGCGCCTTTGCGGCGGTGAAAAAGCAAGGGGCTGAACGTACTCTTGAAAGCGCTCGCATCCAGTATCTCTTTGGACGTTATTATTTTGATCAGAGAAGTTATGAAAGAGGCGTCGAAAAGTTCTATTGCGCCTTGGTAAGTCAATTGGATCAAGTTGCGCATGATCAAGTCGAATCCTATTTGAGGCAGACCTTTGAAGAGAGTATCATTAACTCAGCCACTAGAGGAACAGTAGCCCAGACGGCGCAATTTGCTTTTTCCCTCCTTGGAATAGGCGACTATTATTTTAGCGATTTAAGACGCTATCGCGCAAATCAGGGATATGTCGATAAAATTTATTTCATGGCCCGCTGCATTTTTCAATTTATTGAATCACAGCCAAAACGAGTTGAGGACTGGACTTATGCAAATGTCAAGGTAAAATCCGTAGAAAAAATCTGGGATGGCGCCCCTCATAGTGCCTTTACCGATCTTATTGAATATAAAGGCAATTTATTGGTGTGCTTCCGTGAATCTGATGCTCATGATGGAGGAAAAGATGGAGCCATTCGGATCTTGCGGAAAGAAAATAACAAATGGAACAGTATTGCCCTCTTGTCATGCGAAGGGTTAGATTTGCGGGATCCAAAGCTATCGATCATGCCCGATGGAAGACTGATGCTGACTCTAGGCGGAGAGATTTGGAGGAAGGAGAATGATCAAAAAAAGCTAGCCAGTATTACCTCTTTAGTGGCTTTTTCCAATGATGGCGTCAACTGGTCGCCCCTTGTCGATTTAAAAAAAGACAACGAGTGGATATGGCGCGTGACCTGGAACAAAGGGATTGGGTATGGGGTAGCTTATCATATAACACCTGGGGACAACACACAACCCTGGACGCTATCTCTGGTAAAAACGACGGATGGGGTGAATTATGAAACGATCACATCGCTTGAAGTTCCGGATAAACCAAGCGAAGTGACCCTGCGTTTTTTACCTGGCGACACGATGGTCGCATTGGCAAGGAAGTCGGGAACAAGCTTGATCGGTACAGCGAGCGCCCCCTATAAGGACTGGAAATGGGAAAAGGCCGGTAGCAATGTAGGAGGTCCCAATTTTGTGGTATTGCCCAATGGCAAAATGATGGCCTCAGGGCGCCTTTATTTTGTATATAGGGATCAAGGTAAAGTCAAGGAATATGCCGCTTATACAGCCCTTGGTGCGATGACGCCGTCCTCCTATAAACCTGAGCTCATTCTCCCCAGCGGCGATGACAACAGCTATCCAGGTCTTGTCTACAAAGAGGGCCGTCTATTTGTCAGCTATTATTCTTCCCATGAAGGGCAATCAAATATCTACTTTGCTGAAGTATCTTAATTTTGGGGTTTATTGTGAATAATGTTTCCGCATCTAATAAAGTTACCTTTCCTTCCTTTATGCCAATCGCCAAAGCCAGTAAAGGCATGTTTTTCGCTGGAATATCTTATATTCCTTATTGTGCCATGCGCATCAGTGCTTATGCCCTATCGATCCTCGGCAGTTTTGGCAGATCCTTGGCTGAAAGACTACATCGACACGCCGACACTTTCTATGCCATTCATATCATCCATAACTTTTACCATGCAGCACGCTGGACGACCGAACCTATATGCCACGTGAGGAATATCGCCAAGAAAAGCGTCATCAGAAATGAAGACGACGTGAAAAAAGCGAAAGAATACATCCGGCAGGTCATAGGAGATGAGTGCTTGCAGGTGACAAATTTCCAAGTCAGAGGAGCCAAGGCGGATGGCATTTGTTACGGGGCTTCTTTATTCCTCATCAAAGGCCTTTTAGAAGCTCCAGTCCATTCCGAAAAGGAGCTGATACATTTTGTCTGCCAATTTAAGAAAGGGTTTCCGGCAGAAGCCGCTGCTGTTCAAATATTGCTGAATGCCTATACATCATGCGAATTATACATCAGAAAAACTGAAACTCTGGAGCAATTCTTAAAAGGGGTTAGGCTTCAGAAAGCGGATACAGAAGAAGCGCTGAACAAAATCAAAAACGATGTGCTAAGAAAAGATTTAGAAGAGTCAGATCTGAATGAGTTGAAGAAATGGAATCATATCGCTTCTGTCTTAAATTTAAAGTTGGTGAGAAGTTCCATGCGTGCTTGCTCGAAAGAGCAATTTAATCATTTGCCTAATGGCATTTATATGCTGAGTTTTAAAGCTGACGCGAAAAGACATTCCATCGTTTTCCTCAAAATGGATTTTGGATCTTATTTCCTCGATCCCTCTACTGGTCTAGAGAGGTGCGATGCTAAAAATCCCGATCACTTAAGCCGCTTCTTTAAGTCGAAGGGATATAAAGGAGATGAGCTGCGAGTCGAGGAGTACTCTAAAACTACTGAGGTTGCGGCGGCTGCTGGAGTCTAACCAGGACCCAAGGTTGGGAGGTGCCATCAGGAAAATGGACTTGCACCGGAACCAGACCCTGCGTCAGATTGTAGAGGCCTGTAGTCATGAGAGGGGAAGCCGAATTATCGGCCAGAAGCCAGACAGCTTCCTGGCGGCTTTTGTCGATTTGCCCCACAATTTCACGCGGAATATTTGTTGCAGCATTGTAATAAGTTCCTGAAATGATTCCCGACCTATTTAAGGCGAGTTGCACATACATGCTCGAATAGGGGGCTTGCTCCTCGGATTTGGCGGCAATAAACACGCCCAGAGGCAGCCAATCTCCAGTGGGAGGTCCAGGGGGTGCGGGTTCTTCTCCAGCAAGGGGAGGCTGTTCTTCATCAGGGCCATATCCACCATAGGGTGGACCGTAATCGTTTTCTGTATTGATGCTGACGGGATATCCCGAATCATCATAATAGATAGGATAGGCCCAGCCTCCACCTACCCAGCTATTGACATTTCCCCAGTTGGAGCCTCTCCACCAATTCGTTCCTGCATGGTAGTAGTTTGGATGGTAGTTATGCTGATTGAAAAACTGTCCATTGAAATACTGATTGGATTGAGGATGCAGATGATGCCACGCTTGATTCGTGTGATGGGCAATTTGGGCATTATGCTCAAACGATGGCGCTCTTCCTGCAGCAGGCCGCATGGGTTGTGCGTTGGCATGCTGTATAAATTGGTGCACATGCTCTGCCCCTCCTCCAGCAGGATGGGGGGCAAAATGAGGGGCAGCTCGGCTCATGGAGGGACTTGCGATATGCCCGCCACCACCACCACCCGCATGTCCACCCCCACCCCCGCCATGGGGTCCGGCTGCGACAAGCGGGGCAAAAAGAGCTAAGATTAAGGCCATCAGTTTCATTTTGTCTTCACCTGCTGTCTCTTCACTGTAAAGGGGCCGATGTTGGGCATGACAATACCATCGATGTCTCTCTCTTCGGATGAAAATTCAAAGGTATTGTCGTCAATTTTTTTATAGATGTGGGTGGTGGAAGCCATGCGGCCATCGGGTAATGTAAAGGTAGTCGTCCCATACCAGGTAGAGTCCTGTTTTGCCCAGCTCACTTCGCCAAAGCCCCCATCGGAATCGAATATCCAGGAGCGGATTTGTTTCCTTGCAGGGTCCCATCCGAAGATTTGAAATCCCTCAAGGGGAGAATCTTCATTTTGAGTGACTGCGGTAAAATGCTGGATAAGGAAATTTTTGTTTATATCCCATTGATAGGTACTTGTGACGATCCCTTTATCCGTTTTTTCTTCCCATGCTCCTGCGAGCCAATTGAAATCTTTGAGATATTCAGAATGGGGGGAAGCCTGTGATGTTTTCTCCACTTCTTCATTTTTGGAACAGGCGCTGGCTATAACCAAAGCTAATAAAGCCGTCACAATGAATTTCATACATATATCCTTGCCGTATAGATCCTTGCCGTTTAGCTAATCAGTATCAGGTTGGAGGGATGAATGCAAATAGAAAAGAGGCTAACCGATTTGTTTCAATTCCAATGAGAGGTATTGAGTTTCAAAAAACTCTTGAAGCGAAAGAGGAAGAGAGCATCCCAGGAAGTCTAGTTTGATTTCTTGCATGGCAAACCTATGGTTCATTTGCTTCGCCAGAGCAAAAGCTTGCAGGTAATAAGACTTCGATCCATCATAATCCCCTTTAAGGGCAGCGAGATGTCCCAAATTAGCCAGTGTGAAGATATAGATATCTTTGAAATTAATCGTCAGAGGAGTTACTACCTCCATGATCCTATGCAATTTATGTACTTCTTTTCGGTGAGCATAAATCGTTGCCAGGGTATTTTGAGCCCACATCATCGCCCAATTGCCGCCTATCTGATTCATTTCGCTGAGCAGCATTTCCATCTGTTCTACGCAAGTGGAAAGCTCTTTGCTACCAGTACCATATAAGCGCAGATAGATTCTCGAAATATTCCGCAAAGTGAAAAGCTTGCATGTATTATTTAGCAAGGGTTCTACAATTTCTAAAGCCTTTTTAAAGTAAAAGAGGGCTTGATGCCATTTCTGGAGACTATAGGAGAGCGTTCCTAAGCCATTAAAAGCAATCACGACTTCGATATAAAATTTAGTACTTTCAAAGATTTGCAAGCTAGCTTCTAGATAGTGCTTAGCCTCGATAACGCTTTCCCCTCTGTAAGTCATAATTAATCCTGACAGATGTTTGGCTAAACCTAGTTCCTTTTCCTCTTTTCTGCCATGATAGAGAATGTTTTCTTTAAACAAAGCCATTGCCTTATCTAGATCGCCAAGGAAGAAATAGCAGATTCCAATTGAGTTTCTTAAGGAAATCATGATTGTGGGCGAGAGCGATTTTTGGAGATACTTTTCATACAAATGAATGCAATCACTGTAAAGGCTTGTCCAAACAAGCCTTCTGGCTTCATTTTTGATGGCATGGTGCCTAATGGAACGATTAGAGGAGTGAATCAGAATTTGCAAAACCTCTCCTCCTAAGAGATATTCCTCATGGTCGAGCAAACAATCAGTAGATTTCAATAAAAGATCTTCCCACTTTTCCCTTTTAAAGATTTGGACTAGGTCGATGATATAATGAATATTTTCCTTCTCATTTAGCGTTTCCAAACAGCATCCTAAGGAGGATTTCAAGTCGGTACAATCCTCCATTTGAGAAGCTAAAAGGACTAAAGATCGGCATGCAGAGCGGTTGTAGGGGGTTTGGTTTACCTGCAGATTCCAATATTGGGATGCTAGCGCTATATCCAACGGCCATTTATGTTCTTCAACCAATTCGATCAGGGCATCATGGGGAAAACAGCCCTCTTTGATATATCTGATCAGACCTAATTTCTCCAAGATAACGAGGGTTGTCGACTCAATGTCAAACGTATGACAAAACAAAAGCTCGTCAATGAAGCTGCCGCAAGCCACTATTGCCGTCATACTTCGCATGAATTCATCCGTCATATTGTCTTGCGACAAGACATCGCATCCCGAAAGTTTCATCAGCATGCGGCGAACTCTCAGGGCATTGCCATCGCTAGCATTGAGTAAAATAGTTGAGATGGAAGCATCCAATTGGCTTCTCTTTGCGATTTGTTCGATTTCATGCAAATTCAAAGGGGCAGCGCGCCAATCCAGAACTTTAGAGTGTCTAATTCGAAATGAACCTTTTGGGCAGGGATATCGGCTTATTAAAATGCAGGGAAAGGATATTCTATCGACTGCGTTGATCACCATTTCTAAATCATGAGACAAGAGGCGGTCGAGATGGTCGACAATCAAAATAGTATCGAGATAATGGGCTGATACTTGGCTCAGGGAATGGTCAAGAGATGTTTCGGGCGGCCGATTAAAAAAGAGCTCGCTTTTTTGTGAGCAGACCTGTTCGATTAAGGATTGCATCACATTGCCGATAGTACCGCTAGGGATCGAAATGTACAAAGAGCAGGCATTTTTTTTAGCTAGCTGTTCAGCGATGATTGTCTTTCCTAACCCTCCCTCTCCCCACATCCAAACCACTGGGTCTGGGGAGGAGACTAAGTGATCTTGAAGAATTGCTAGAGCTTCTTTTCGAGGGACGATCAGATTTGTCTCTTTGTTGGGTGACCTTTGTTCATACGCATAATGCGAGTCCAAAGGCCATAAATTCTCTGCACCGATATGATAGACCTCAGGGGATGGCAGGCTTTGTTCTTGGAGTTCCAGGGCGACTTTATGCGCAATCTTATGGCAGTTTGCCTCTTTGTCGTGTCTGAGTTCTGCCATACTCCTCAGCAAGGCATTAGTGAAAAAGCCATATTTAAGTCTGGCATCTTCATAGGACTTGTTAACTCCCGATGAAAGCAGACAAAAAAGACCTCGAGAATTGGTCGTGGATAGAATATCTCCATCATTTAAAGGATGCTCAATTTGATCGAGCCTTAGGCTGCAAGCATCGATGAAAAGAAAGACCTGCGCTGGCTTCAATAGGCGGATAAGCTGCATCAGTTCCACGAGGCGCAGACCTGTTGATAAGAGATCTTCATCCTGTGTGTCATGCAGGATCAAAGCCGACTCCGGCATTCCTTTGATTCTATCGAATTCCCTAATCCCATGCCCTGCAAAATAGAAGATAAGCTTTGCGTCGCTGTCAAAACTCGATCTTGAATCATAAAAAGCCTTCACGATATTCGCTTTAGTCGCTTTTTCATTCTGAATGAGATGCACCCATTCTTTCGGAAGCCCCCATGATGTCAGCGATGCAGCGAAACGTTGCGCGTCTCCTTGGGCCCCTGGGATCGTTTCAAATTCTGGATCTTTATATTGGGAAATCCCAATGATGATTGCTATGGTTTTCAATCTCAGCCTATTTGTTTCAATTCCAATGAGAGGTATTGAGATTCAAAAAACTCCTGAAGCGATAGCGGAAGGGAGCATCCCAGGAAATCCTGTTTGATTTCTTGCATGGCAAACGTATGATTCATTTGCTTCGCTAGAGCAAATGCTTGGAGATAATAGGACTTCGACTCATCGTAATCCCTTTTGAGGGCTGCAAGGTGACCCAAGTTCGCTAATGTGAAGATGTATATCTCTTTGAAATTAACAGTCACGGGAGTCACCTCCTCCATGATCATGTGCAGTTTATGCACCTCTTTGCGGTGTGCATAAATAGTGGCGAGAGTATTCTGAGCCCACATGATGGCCCAAAAGCTCCCCATTTGCTTCATTGAGCTGATAAGGGTTTCCATCTCTTCCACACAAGTTGAAAGCTCTTTGCTGCCAGTACCATATAACCGCAAATAGACTCTCGTAATATTCCGCAATGTGAAAAGCTTGCAGGCATTATTTTGCAAGGCTTCTACAATTTCCAAAGCCTTTTTGAAGTAATAGAGGGCTTGGTGCCATTGGTGAAGGCGATAGGAAAGATCTCCTAAGCCATTAAAGGCGACTACGACCCACATATAAAATTTGGTGCTTTCAAAGATGTGCAGGCTGGCCTCCAGATACTGCTTTGCTTCGGCAATGCTTTCACCCCTGTAGGTCATGATTAAACCCGCCATATGTTTGGCTATGCCTACTTCGCGCTCCTCTTTTTTGCCTTGACACTGGATGTTTTGTTTGAAAAAGCTCATGGCCTTATCTAGATCGCCCTGAAAGAAATAGCAGATTCCAATCGTGTTTCGCATCGAAACCAAAATGGAGGTAGACAGCGGTTTGCTAAGAAATGCCTCATACAAACGAATGCAATCACCGTAAAGGCCAATCCACACAAGCCTTCTGGCTTCATTTTTGATCGCATGGTGTTTAATGGAACGATTAGAGGAATGACTGAGAATTTTCAAAATTTCTCCACCCAAGATGTATTCCTCATGGTCAAGCAAATAGTCAGTCGCTTTTAATAAGAGATCTTCCCAGTTTTCTCTTTTAAAGATTTGGACAAGGTCGATGATGAAGCTGATATTTTCCTTCTCGTTGAGAGTTTCCAGACAGAAACCAAGAGCAGATTTCAAGTCGGTACAATCCTCCATCTGGGAAGCCAAAAGCACTAAAGATCTGCAGGCAGAGCGGTTATTCGGAGTTTGGTTCACTTGCAGGTTCCAGTAGTGACAGGCTTTTGCTATATCTAGAGGCCATTTATTCTCTTCAACCATTTCGATGAGGTTATCATGGGGAAAACAGCCCTCTTTAATGTACCTGATTAGACCCAGTCTCTCTAATGTGACCAGAGTTGACGACTTAATCTCAAACGTATTGCAAAACAGGATTTCATCGATAAAGCCGCCGCAAGCCACAATTGCTGTCATAATCTTAATGAATTCATCGGTTATATGGTCTTGCGACAAAGCGTCATATCCCGAGATCTTCATCAGCATGCGGCGAACTCTCAATGCATTGCCATCGCTAGCATTGAGTAAAATAGTGGAAATAGAACCATCAATTTGGCACTTCCTTGCAATTTGTTCGATTTCCTTCAAGTTCAAAGGCGAAGCGCGCCAATCCAGAACTCTCGATGTTCTATTGAGGAATAAATTTTTTGGACAGGGATACCGGCTTATCAGGATGGAGGGAATCGATATTTTATCGACTTCTCCGATCAACATTTCTAAATCGTGAGACAATAGGCGATCCAGATGATCGACAATCAAAATAGTGTCCAGATAATGGGCTGAAACATGGCTCAGGGCATGGCAAAGTGATGTTTCAAGCGGCCGATTAAAAAATAGCTCGCTCTTTTGCAAACAGACCTGTTCAATGAGCGATTGCATGACATTGCCCAGAGGACCACTACGAATCGAAATGTATAGAGTGTATGCATTTTTTTGGGTGAGTTGCTCAGCAATGATTGTCTTACCCAATCCCCCTTCTCCCCACATCCAAATCACCGGATCGGGCGAAGAGACTAAATGATCTTGAAGAATAGCCAACGCTTCTCTTCGCTGAACGATCGTATTGGTATCTTTAATGCTCCCTTGTGCCTGTTCATAATGGGAGTCCAAAGGCCAGATATTTTCCGAACCGATATGATAGACCTCAGGAGGAGGAAGCTCTTGCTCTTGCAGGGCGATAGCGACCTTGCGAGCTATTGTATGGCAGTTCGCCTCCTTGTCATGTCTGAGCTCTGCCAAACTCTTTAACAAGGCATTGGTGAAAAAGCCATATTTAAGTCTGGCATCTTCATAGGACTTGTTAATTCCCGATGAAAGAAGGCAAAAAAGACCTCGAGAATTGGTCGTGGATAAAATCTCTCGATCATTCAAAGGATGTTCAATTTGGTCGAGCCGCAGACTGCACGCATCGATGAAAAGAAAAACCTGCGCTGGCTTCAATATGCGGATAAGCTGCATCAGTTCCACGAGGCGCAGACCCGTCGACAAGAGATCTTCATCCTGCGTGTCATGCAGGATCAAAGCCGATTCCGGCATTCCTTTGATTTTATCGGTTTCCCTCATTCCATGCCCCGCAAAATAGAAGATAAGCTTGGCGGCGCTATCAAAACTCGATTTAGAGTCATAGAAAGCCTTCACGATATTGGCTTTCGTCGCCTCTTCATTCAGAATGAGATGCACCCATTCTTTCGGAAGCCCCCAAGATGTCAGCGATGCAGCAAAACGCCTTGCATCTCCTTGGGCTCCTGGGATAGCTTCAAATTCCGGATCTTTGTAGTTCGATATACCGACAATGATCGCTGTCGTTTTCAATTCTTTTTCTCAAGGTTATTAGGATTTTGGTGAAAGAAATAGTAGTCTAAATGAAGGGAACATGTCAAGCAGGACAAGGACGGTTGCAAAAGTACCTGAGGTTTCCGAAACCCGGGCGAAAGGAACACCAATCGTCGATTTTCGAGACCGAGACCGAGCCCGAGACCGAGACCGAAAATTCTGAACCAGAGGTTCAAGAGCCCCAGGGCCTTTGGTTTGATATTTTCGGTCTCGGGCTCGGTCTCGGTCTCGAAAATCGACGATTGGTATTCCTTTCGCCTGGGTCGGCCATTAATCTGCAGACGTTGGCACTGTAATAATTCCTGTGAAGGAATAGCCTCGATCGGGATAAAGCAATTCCAGCATTTCAGTGTAGGCGATCAGACATTCCTCGGACATTTGTTGATCCGACTTGTTAGGGTCTTTGGGAATGCGCAAAAGGCCGATATTGGGATCAAAGATGCGATAAGCGCCATGGGGATGATCGATTTGGATCATCGTTGCATGACCCGAAATGGACCTGCCGGTAATCGGATCCTTAAAGTCGACCATGAGTTTCACTACGCCGTTGCATTCCGGATCAATATCTAGTTCCATCATTTCTTCAACAAATTCAGCTGCAGTATCAGCTTTAAATTCGACTTCATCTTCATAGGCATCATGAAGGCCAGGCCGGACAAGCCGCGCCCCTTCTTTTAATTGCATAAGGTCTGCCACGACATGCTTGGCCTGTAGGACGCGATCCCTTGGCATAATGACGACGCTGAGTAATTCGTCCCGTAAAGGGTGCCGCTTGGCATTGTCCGCAACCCTTGAGGTGATGCCATAGCAGCATCCCTCCGATAACGCTGCATCGGATTCAAAGCCTTGGATCAGCTCTGCAACGATATAGGAGCCATATTTTCGATTCCAATCTGCATAGGAGTGAGTCGCATTCGGAATTTTTGAAATAACCTTACGAATGAGTTCTTCTTGAACATTATCGGTGAAAAGATTCTCGGGATGAGCTGTCCCCTCTTCCCGAAACATCTTTTCCAGTTTATCATCGACGAAGTTGCGGATCATAATAGCCAGTTTTCTTTCCAAATAAAGCCTATATTGAGGTTGCTGCTTGCCAATCTCATTGAGCTCTGGAGAGTCCCGCATCCTTCTTATGGCCTCTTCGTGGACTTTCTTTCGAAATTGCTGATAGGTGTTGATCAGCTGGTCTACTCTTTTGACATCCTTTTCAGCAACACCAGCAGCCAGCAGACGCGCCTCATTTGCAGCGGTATGAATCCTTCTGCGCACCTCCTGCAATTCTGCCGACTGTACATTCTCATCCCCGAGCATGATATTTAAGAGGACTCCCATCCGGCGGTCGACCATCTCCTGATCGGCATAATTCTTCGGATTGTAACCCATTAGGGACAGGATTTTTTCTGCCATGGGATCGGGTGCAAAAGCGGCCGGATGCCGTATCAATTCGTTAATCATGGCATGGTTGATAATATTGCGGTAAATCTTTGCCTTATCGGCCAATGCACCTAGAGGTAAAGCGAGAAGGGCCGATTTACCAGCAAGGTGGGGAAAGCGAGCCTCGAGCTCTGAAAGAGGCAGCCCGCGGTCGAGGTTTTTTTTCAATTCGACCAAGGCGCTGTCTAATTCATGCCCCCCAAATTCTTTGGCTTTTAAGAGGATGAAATCCTTGCGTCGATCATCCAGGATCGCCAGATTTTGCTGCACATCGCGTCCGATGAGGGACCAATCTTCCATCATCTTCTCAGCAAGTTTTGGCCCAACGGCTTCCACCAAGCGCTTTTTAAGATCCGCTAATGCGGCCAAATTAATGTAGGCCCGCATTTCATTGGCATAGGTGGTGAACTCTTCGATGGCTGCCACATTATCTAAGGAAGGGTGCTTTTCGAAAAGAGAGTAGTTATGAGCAGCAGCCTGCAAATGAGCTGCATTTTGTTGGATAAAGGCATTTTGCCGATCTGAATCACTTAATAGAGGCTGTCCGCTTCTGAGCCAGCTAGCAGGGGAGGCGGCCACATTTGGAGCTGCCACAGCGCTACTCTGCGGCATTTGGGTATAGGGTTCTGTTTTTTTAACATCCTCAAAGAGCCTATTAATAGCCCGAAATTTCCCATAGCATAATTGTATGGCTGCCGTCAGGGTAGTGCGCAAAGGAGTGTCGGAAGGAACGGCCCCCGCTTTTTCCAGCAATTCCTCTCCTACTTGGGAAAAGACATGCTCAATCCTATTCTCTAGACTTTTCAGCTGCCCCTGAATTTGATTCTGCAGCATAGGGTTGGCTTGGAGTCGGTAATAGGCATTTCCAGATAAATCGATCAGGTGCGAAATTTTCCCTTCTAAGTTATTAATCTGTTGCGTGACCCTTTGCTTCAAATCAGCGGGATTAGATCCACTTTCTAAGAGAGAAGCGTTGAGTTCCGTAATTAACCTGGTGACTTCGATCAGTTCATTTTCAATTTGAGGTGGAATATTGGCTTCTGAAACTAATTTTATAGCATGCCTTTCCGGAGAAATTGAATGCATAAAAACTCTTTTTATACTTATTATAACATTAAAAATAATAATATAATTATGCATTATTTTTAATATTAACTTGAATTAAGGACTTAGGCAAGAGGCATGGGATAAAATGTTTACCAGGAACAATCAATAATTCATTGATTATTAAAGATATGCGTTTTTTTTGCTTAACAAGTAGTCTTCTCTAAATCGACGTTATCGAACCTTCCATCGGTATTTGGATTACCTTTAAATGGTTTAAAGCAAGTGTCAATTTGTTCAATTTGTTCGGGAGTCAACGAAATTTTCATCGCCCCCACATTACTTCTTAGATGTTCTAAATTTGTGGTTCCTGGAATAGGGAGCAACCCTTTGGCTTTTTGCCAACTTAAAGCTAACTGAGAAGATTCGACTCCCATGTCTCTGGCCATTTTTTGGAAAAGGAGGATGCATTTAAGATTTGTTTTAATCACTGTGGGGCTTAAAAAGCCAAATTGGAATCGAAAGTCTGTCACGGGAATATTCAATCCCCTTTGAATTCTTTCGAGGACCTCTTTAGCTTCCAATTGATCAACTTGTAGGATATCAAAATGTTGTGAAAGCCTAGGATCGACCATACCTCGCAACACAGCTCTATAGCTCACAAATAGCATTCCTTTTTCTCTGCATGTTTGAAATACCCCATTTCTAAACGCCCGCTGTGTTCCTATCGAACAGGCCGATTGTACAAAGGCTAAGGGGTTATAATCCAGTCTGCTAGTTTGGAAAACTTCATCAGCCATCAAAATCTGCTCCCGCGTCACTTCGGAAAGTCCCACAAACCGGACTTTTTTCTGTTCACAAAGATTTTTCAAAGCTTCAAAGGAAGCTCTCATTTCTTCGGGAGTGGATTTTGGATTGATTCTGTGAAGATAAAGGAGGGGAATCTGGCTCACCTTTAATGTGGTCAAGCTCTTCTCAACAGAGGCTCTGATTTCTTCTGGACTTCCTTCATATCCTTCTGAGGGGGTATTGAGCGTTGAAAAGTTGATTCCGCATTTTGTGGCAAAAAAGATTTCAGAAGTCTCACCAAAGGTTCGTTTAATTTCTACGAGCGCACGACCTAAGAGTTTTTCATTGTGGCGATCGGGTCCATAGGCTGCAGCGGTGTCAAAAAATCGGACACCTAATCGGTATGCCTCGACTATCAGTCTGACGGCTGTGTCTTCATTTGGAATACTTTCAAGCTGTAAGCAACCATAACCAATAGAGCCTACATTTGGAAATCGATCTGTTCTAATCATATGTTTCTCCAGTTTTGGTTTAAATTGCTAATATTAATAGATCCATAAATAAAATATTACCCGTAAAAAATACCATAATAAAATAATTTAAAAATAATAAAATAATTTGCATTGAAAAATCAAAAAGAGAACGAATGCCAAAGGGCGATTAGAGACTGCCCACTTAAGTCCCTTGTCCATTTCCTTCAAGCAGAGTTTTAACGAGGCCTATAGAATAGGCGATGAAATTTTGCGTAGCATGTATGTCATTTTTTTCCTGATGGTAGCGCAGGGCTTGACCATAGATTTGGGAGGCTATTGCAGCTTTCGTCTGAGGGTTTAAAAAGGCTTTCGTATCATAGAGAATCAGATCGATTTTTTCCAGAATCGTAGCCAGCATCTCTTGGGTAACAGAAATATCAGGCTTTTGACTTGCAAAGGCAATGACTTTATTGTCTTCGTTTTGGGGCCTATTTTCCCCCTCAACGATATCCTTAAGAGGGATTTCCAACGCTTCAGCCATTTTCATCAACACATCGATCGTAAGCCTTGATTTTCCCCTCTCAATCCTGCTGATTTGCTGGTAATCGGCTCCCATTTTTTCGGCTAAAGTATTGAGGGTAAGCCCTCTTTCCTTACGCAACTGTTTCAGTTTTTTGTAAATTTCTTGGTCTTTCATAATGTTCACAAATTGACAAGATTTGGTCTATAATGATTAGCATATGAAAAAAAGGTGTTTTTTTCAATGGTCGATTTAAGTTTTTTCGGATTTTCAATATTCCCTAGCCATTGGTACCAGTACTGAGCTCTTCTTGAATATCAATGACGAGAGCTTCTTTTTTTGTAGGGGCGCCTTTGATTTGGCGTGTGATGAGCATGCGATAGAATTGAAGAAAATCTTTACTTTTTGGAAATAGTTTCTCAAGAACAAATAAGCGAATGCATGTTTCTGCAGCGGGACTTATCTTTGCATTATTGTTTTCATAATTTTCCCATTTTGCAACAGCAGCATGGGTGACTCCCCCAATTTTTGCTAACAGAGCCTTTCGGCTGTGCCTTCGATTCTGATGATCTTCACCTATTTGATCGGTTATATAACCGACGAAGTAGGTTTTAAACGCGTCTCATAGTGATATGGCTTATGCAACGTGGCTCTGAGGTTAGCCAGAAGGCCATCGAATAACACCTCATTTTCATTCCTTTCATAATCCTAATCGCATTCTCGCAATCAAAAAATGAGAAAAATTTTCATATCATAACAAGCTTATTTTCAGTATATTGCAAAATATTTTTCATAAATCGACAAAAAAAGTTGCGTGTAAATTCACTGATTTGTTAAAAAGTGATCCAAGGCAGGCAAAAAATGAAAAACAGAGAGGGAAAAGGATCGGAAAATGAAAAAACATGAGGGACTCATGAAAATCACACAAGAAAAGAAAGAAGGATCTGAACTCAATGAAAGAATGCAGGCAGCAAGTTTGGGAAGACTGGGAAAATGGATGTCTTATTCAGTCAGTCTTGCGGCCTACACATTTAAAAAGAGACCAAGAAGAAAATTTTAACCCTTAACCAAAAACAAAAGGAGAAAAAACATGAAAATTGATTCAAACAATCCAACGAATAACTTCGCAATTTCCTCTAAGGAGGGGTGCGATCATGAGCAGGTTTTCGATTTAAATATCAAAACCGTCTCGACTGAGGAAAAGATACAGCTAGGGGCCACCCTGAGTAGATGGATCTGCCCAGTGACACCATTTCCCATATCCTTGCAATTCTGTTTGTAAAGGGATGAGGAAGTCATCAAATTTTCCCTGAGTTGACAAAGGGTTAATTCAGGGCCATTAAACACAAAAAACAAAAAGGAGAAATTAGATGAAAATTGAATCACAAAATAGACTGCCAGATGATCAGCTCAACACTGCTGGTACCGGATCAAATGATAGCGTTTACCAGTTAGATGCTAAAAGTGTTGCTGGAGAGCAGGACGTAAGCAAATTGCGCGATGCATCGAAGGCGGAATGCGTGACTGCAGGTATCGCAATTTCGATCGTTTTTACTTGTTAAGATAAAAAAACAAAAAGGAGAATTTATATGAGAATTGAACCGCAAAACAGAATGATGGAAGAGCAAAACACTGGCTCGGCAACAAATGATAGCATCTTTGAATTAGATGCAAGAAAAGTTGCCGGAGAGAAGGACTTGGCCGCTTTGCGTGCTGCTTCGGAAGTGAAGTGCTTGACTGGTGGTATCATGATTTCCGTTATCATCACATGTTAAAGATCCAAAAACAAAGTGCGATAACTCCTGTTATCGCACTTTTAAAAAAATAAGGAGTAGAGATGAGCCCTATTTCAGAAGGTCCAATTCCAAGGATACATAAAGATGCAGATCCCGATGCCTTTGATCTAGATTTGCACATCACAGTAGATGACCAGAAAGTCCATTGTCTGCTGGCATTTTTAACCCCTTTTAGTCCCTTTATCGGTCTCTGGATGAAAAACGAGGGGGCATAACATGAACAAAGTAAATGAATGGGATATCATTTTTGATATAGCCGAAAAGCTGCGGGATCCGGTGCAAGTAAAATCCCTTGTGACCCGGGAGTCAAACCGAAACCCGGCAATGCCTCAGTATTCTCCATGGGGTGATATTTCATTAGCGCATGGGTATCCTTCAATGGTTTTGCTTTATCATGAGCTGCATCAGCGCTTTCCCGATCAGAATTGGGATAGGGTGAGGCATGAATACATCAGAAAAACTGTGGAGTCTATAGAACAGAATGGAGTGAGAAATCTGTCTCTTTTTTCGGGTCTAGCTGGAGTGTGCTATGCCGTTTCCGTTGTCTCTCAGGGAAGCCGCCATTATCAGCAGCTGCTTCAGAAGCTCGATGAAATCCTTCTAGCGTGTCTTCCCGATTGCTATTTCCTTCCTCTAGAGAAAGATATAAGCCAGGGAGTTCCTTCATCGATATTTCTTTATGATTTGATCCAGGGGATAGTCGGAGTCGGCGTCTATTTATTGTCCCGCATGCATGATGCCCGCTTATTTTCTACTTTGGTAACCCTGATAGAGCTCCTCATTAGAAGAGCCCTTCCCATAAATGTGAATGGCTATGAAGTAGCAGGATGGTACCTGCCCTTCGAACATCAATTCATCGAGCAAGATAAGAAAAATTATCCTCAAGGAAACTTCAATTTGGGGTTGTCACATGGGATGACGGGGATCCTTTCTTTCCTGTCACTTGCCAGCCTTGCCGGGATTGATCTTAAGGGACAAAAGGAAGCGATTGAGTGCCTGAGAAGCTGGTTACAGGATAAGGCTATTAGGAGAAATGGGATTCTCATGTGGCCTGAAAGGGTGACATGGGCATCAGAAATTTTCGGAGCTTCTGATTTTGGCTTTATGCAGCGGATGGGTTGGTGCTACGGCAAGCCGGGCATTTTACGTACTTTGTATTTAGCTGGCATTGCCGAAGACGATTTCCTTTTGATCAATGAGGCTCACAACCGCTTTAAGGAGATTTTTCGCGTATCAGAAGAAGAATGGAATTTGCCGGGACCGATGTTCTGCCATGGATTGCTAGGGCTTTATGTAACGACGTTGCGGATGGCTCAGGATACGCAGGATGAGGAATTAATCCTAGAATCTTCAAGGCTCAAAGCTAAGATTTTAGACTTTTATGAACCCTACTCTCCCTTCGGATTTCGCGATGTGGAACCGAAGAGTTTGGATCGCGAAAGCATCCATCAGGAGCATGTTCACATCGATAAAGCAGGCCTGCTGGATGGTTCAGTAGGCATTGCACTGGCGCTTTTGGAGGCAGCATCGCCGATGAAAAGGCGATGGGATGCTCCGTTTTTAATCACACCAATAGGAGAAGTCGCATGCAATCAGTTGACCGTTTGAAAAACAAAAATTTGTTGATTGGAATCACCGGATCGATCGGCGCTCTGGGGAGCTACCATTATCTTGTGGTATTTGGACAGATCTTTAAAGAGATCAAAGTCATCATGACTCCAGCTGCTTGTCAGTTTGTTGAGCCGGCCTCCTTGAAATATATATGTCCAAATGTTTATGTAGATAATGACAGAGGGGATTGCGTCAGTCATGTGGAGTTGGCCTCCTGGGCGGATCACTTCTTGGTTTTGCCTGCCACTGCAAATACTCTAGCCCATGCAGCCTATGGGTTTGCGCATAATATGTTGACGCAAACGCTTCTTTGCTATGATAAAGGAGCCATTTTTTTTCCAAATATGAATCGGAAAATGTGGTTAAACTCTTCTGTACAGCGCAATGTGGAAAAGCTCAGGTCTGATGGCCATATTGTCTTCCAGCCTATTGAAAGGGAAGCTTTTGAGCAAGCGACGCGTTCCATTGAAATGCAATTCACGATGCCTACCGTCATGGAGACGTTGGAGTTTCTCTGTCAACACACCACTTTGGAGGTAGGCCATGAAAAAGCCTAATTCTCTTTTTGTTCCTTCAGGTCATTTTATGTTGCGCATTCCGCAGTTGACAATGGAAGACTTTTTTAAGTTGGCGTCGGCTGATGATAGCATCGAAGTCCTGAAGACCTATTTTGAAGACCCTTTTGTCAAGGAGGCCATCTACATAGCGAGCAGTGGGTTATTCGATTCTCTTAGCGGTTCGCATGAAAAGAAAGAGCAAGCCTATTCCAGTCTTCTGAAATACCTTCTCAGAATGGCGACAAGGGCCACTCCGTTTGGATTATTTTCTTCAGCCGCTGTCGGCCATTTTGATGGGTCGACATCCCTTTCATTGGAGTTAGAAAAAGTCAAAAAGAGAGTCCGTCCGGATATGGAATGGCTTTTCCTTGCCATGGAAGAGTTATTGCAAGATCTGGCCTTGGTGCAAAATGTCAAAGTCATTCAAAATCCGTTGAGTTATAAATCAGGAAATCGCCTCTATTTGAACAAAAGGGAGTCTGGTGAATCGAAGAAACAAAAGATCTCCATCAGAACTTCTTATCTCACGGATTTCGTATTTGAGGCGGCAAAGCGTCCGATCCTGTTTTCCGATTTAGTCAGCAAGACATGCGAAGCCTATCCTAAGTTAGATCCTGAAAAAATTGGATATCTCATTGGGAACCTGTTTCAGAAGCAGTATTTGATTAGCGAATTGACCCCTTCCTTATTATCGGGAAACCCTTTTCAAACCATTTTAAATCGTTCTCCAAAATTGTTTAGCCCCAATCTTGCCTCTAAAATGGAGAGTGTTCAAAAATCTGTCGAGGAATACAATAGCGGCTCTTCTAGCATCTCAGCGTTAAACCAGCTTTCAAATCAGCTGCAAGCTATTAAAGAGTCGCCACACTATTTTCAGGTGGATAGTGCGATTCAGCAAGAGGGCTTAAAAGTAAACCAGAAGGTGGCTGAAGAGATTGCAGATTCCTTAGAGATGCTATGGAAGCTCTTTTCAGAGAAGGGTGCCTCCTATTTGGAGAACTATCATTCCCGCTTTATGGATAAGTATCATGTGACTGAACTGGTCCCAATCGAACAGGTCGTCGATGATATTTCCGGAATTTGTCTCCCTATACCAGAACAGGAAGAGCAGGAAAGCCGCATCAATCCTTCCTGGCAAACATATCTTCACACAAGGCTGCTGGAAGTGCTTCTAAAGAAAGAGCCCGAGCTCGTGTTGTCTGAAGAGTCTCTTTCTTATGCCCAGGAAAAAGATCCTATGCAAGCTGTGCCCTCGTGCGAGGTCTTCTGTGAGATTTTATCGGATTCCCAAGAGAGTATAGACAAAGGGGATTTTTTGACGGTGTTGCGCGGAGCCTGCTGGGGAGGCGGGACGTTTGGACGCTTTACCGATATTCTTGAAAATCAAGGGGAGGCTCTGATGAACGATCTCTTTTCACGCGAGCAAAACCTGGAACCTCAGGCCGCTTTTGTAGAATCTTCCTATTTGCCTTCTCTTCCGCGACATGGAAATGTCGCGATTCATCGCAATTTCAGAAACTATGAAATCAATCTCAATTATCCCTCTTCTGAGGAAGAAAAACAATTAGATCTCGCCGATATCTATGTGGGTGCGACTCATGAAAGATTGTTTTTATTCTCGAAGAAATTAAATCGTGAAATCAATGTCACTTTTTCAAATGTATTGAATCCCTCTTTTGCGCCGCCGCTTTTGCGGCTGATGCGTGATATCACTAAATACAAATATTTCCAACTTCGCCTTTGGGATTGGGGCAAATTGGGGGATTTTCCCTATCTTCCCCGAGTGCGCTACAAAAATACGGTTCTTTCGCCGGCCCTTTGGAAGATTAGCCTTGAGGCTTTAAAATGCAAAGCAACCGAGATGGCTTCTGCTTTGCAAAACTGGCTTAAAACGTGGCAAGTCCCTCGCTATGTTTACATGACTTTCTTAGATAACAAGATATTGTTGGATTTATGCAATAAGGGCCATTTGGAAGAGTTAGCGCATGAGTTAAAAACCAAAAAGAACATCTTGCTGACGGAACACATTAGCATAGAAAAAAGCCAATGGATTAAAAGCTCTAAGGGATCTCATTGCGGCGAATTCGTGATCCCATTTCTCCGCAATCCCCGATACACGTCGGAGAGCAGCGTTTCATTTCCAAGCCATTTTGGACCTTTGGATCCTTCCTGTAAGTTCAAACCTCCTGGTGGAGAATGGCTTTATGCGAAAATCTTTTTGCCTTTCGAAAGGCAAGAAGAGTTCCTCGTGCAACATTTGGCTCCATTTGCCAACTCTATTCTTCAGCAGAATCAGGCCTCCTTCTGGTTTTATATTCGCTATGCGGAACATGAGAATGACCCTCATATACGCCTGAGATTTCAGGGCGACCCTCAGATGCTCACGACAAAAGTGCTTCCGCAGCTATATGAATGGACTTTGATGCACTATAAAGAAAATCGAATCAAAACGATCGAGTTTGGCAGTTATGAAAGGGAAGTGCGCCGATACGGCGGCCCAGAGCTGATCGAGGCTGCGGAACGCCTATTTGCTAGCGACAGCCAGGCCTGTTGCTTGTTACTGCGCGAATTTGATGAACATAAATATGGCATGCCCCTCTACGCATTGGCAGCCGTGAATGTCGTGGAGATGCTTTATCATTTGGGACTTGGCTTGGAAGATCAACTGAATTTCTTCGAATTGCTTAAGCTTGATAAAAAGTATTTAGAGGGGTTTAAAGCTTACAGCCATGCCTTGATCCAAATGTCTAGCGCCATTTTTGAGACTTCAGCCACTCCAAATAGCGATTGGCTTTCCTGTTTGAGAGTAAGGCAGCCAGACCTTGAAAGATACGGCACACAAATGTCTCTTGAAGCAAAAGAAAAGGCTTTTTCATTCTTTCAAAGCTTCATCCATATGCATTGCAATCGCCTCATGGGGGTCGATCGGGAAAAAGAAATGAGAGCCCTTGCTTTTGCCCAGCATATTCTTGTTAAAATTAAACATCGGGGATGCATTTTTTCTTCAAATAAGGTATGATGACCGGAAAATTGAGGTCGTATATGGGAGACCATTTCTCTCTCTATTTCCCGGAGATTAAGCAACTTATTCGTCCCTTATCTGATAAAATCCCCGTTAAATTTGATGTAGCTAATGCCACATTCAAGGATCGCTTTTTCCATGCCCTTAGCGTACCCGTTAAAGTAGCTTTTCTTCCTTTTGAGGAGCTGAGTGCCGTTGCAGTTGCCATTACCCAGATTGTTAAGGCTCTTGATCTGGCAGGGCAACTCTGCTTGGGAATCAAACATAATCTCACGGCTTCGAAAGAGATGGAGAGGGTGGATTGCTTTAAAAAGGTGGTTCATATTGTGGACGCCCTTGCCGCTGCAGTTTTTTTGCCCTTCGTTCCCCTGATTGCCATTGTACGCCTTGCTGCGAGCATTTTTTTCCCCGCTCGCATCCTCAAAAATGAGGGGTTGGGGATGAATAAAAGAGAGAGTACCCAGATTCTCCATGCGAAAAACGAGGAGGATTTAAGAGCATTCTTTTTGGTTAAGCGTTGGAAAGGGGAGCTTTCGATGGTCGATGCCGATGCAATGACAGCTGAACATATTCGCAAGTATTCTGCGACCAAAGACCTATCGCTACTCTATAACTATGAAACGTGCCTCAAGGATAAATTGGCTGAACTTTCAGAGGGCAATTTATCTCCGAAGGAGTTGCGCCAATGGATCTCAGTCGATATCGACCACGGCTGCCAAAAGGATGTATTGACGCTCTTTGATCGCATCAAGAGATGTGAGGGGGAATGTCAACAGCTTCTGAAGGAATTAGAGGGCTTTCTTCTACCCTATTTGCCAAAGAGGGAGGGGACTGCTCCCGCCCTGGATTACGTTCCAAACCTTTCCACTTTAGCGACCCGAGCCCTCGTCAGTGATCCGGGGAGGATCGTCGACACATTTTCTCTTGGCTTTTTTCATCTTCTCAGGGGAAGCGATGACTTCCAATTTAAACCTTTCATCACCTTGTTTAATGCTCTCAACTGGGGGGTAAAAATTCGAGAAGAAGAGGTGGCCTTTTCCGATGGAAAATTGCTTTGCCATAAGATTATCTTCACCAAAGAATTCAAACATAATGAAGCTTTGATGATTTTGACGCAGCTGATTGCTGAGCGATGCGAGGAGGTCATTTATGAGATTCATTCTCCTCAAGTGAATTTGAAAAGACTTATCCCTCATTATGTGGCGATTTCCTATTCTATACTGGCTTTTGACGAAGATCTTTTGGCATTGTTTGAAAAGCCCAATCCTAAACTCCGCTCGATTCATTTCGAGTGCCAGGAAAGGCTGGACAAGACTACTGAAGAGGATTCCCACTTCTTTTCAGATGAGATGCTTTTACATATCGCTAGGATGGCTCCTCAAGTTGAATCTCTGTCGGGATTTAAAGTCCGGGGATACCCAGAGACGGTATTGAATAAGATGCGGGAATTATGCCCTCGCTTATGCCGCCTCGAATTTGATGGGCAGCGTTATAATGTGTTCATGCAAACTGCTGCTTTTTTCGATCTGGCATTGCATGCCCCTCCAACTACAGATGCTGCCAAATGCATCCATTTTGGATTGAGGTGGAGAACACAAAATCCCAATTTCAAGTTCAAATATCGCTGGTTTGCTGAAGGTGATGCGGAGCCGCTCCATTTTGAAATTGCGGACGATCATTTGCGAGTGGAGAATCTACCTTCTTTTGATCTGCTTTTCATGAATTTTTCTCAGGATTATCCGCAACTTGCAACAGGAATTAGAAAGCTAACGATCAAGTCTCCCATGATGAACAATGACAATGGCAGCCTACACTATATTAGCGCACAGTTTCCGAATTTAATCTCGATAGAGCTAGATGGAGGGCGCCATCATAACGCTAGTTTACTCCAATTAGGGAGGACCTATCCAGGGTTGAAGGTCCTAAAGCTGAGAAATAATCCTAACCTGACGCAAGAAGTCTTGCAGTTTGTCATTGGCATTTGCCCGGAGCTTGAATTGCTCGCTATATCTGGAATAACACCTATCGATGGCTTATTTAACCCTCTGATCGGGTGTGCGGCATTACAATCGCTGGTCCTAACCGATGTCAAGATCTATGAGGAACAACCCTTATTGGAATTTGTGAGGCGTCATGAAACTCTCTATATCTTTGGATTGCGGACGACAAAACCCTTTGAAAAGTGCTTGGAAAATGGCGATGCGCTTGTGAATGCGCTTGCAGAGCGCCATCGGAGGATTCAGGGGGTCAATCTTTCGGGTTGTAAAACCCTATCAGCAGGCGCTATGCAAACTCTCTTAAACGAATGCCGATTTCTTCAAGCTTTGCATTTGTCCTTTCTCGGCTTAGGAGATGAAACGCTGAGAGCCATAGCGGATACCCAAGGGCATTTAGAAAGGCTCTCGCTTCCCTTGAACTGTACCTTGAATGGGTTGACCGAAATTTTGGATAGATGCAGAAACTTGCAAGAAGTTTTCGTCCCAAGAAACTCTAAGGAGTTTCCTTTATCCACCCTAAAAAAACTGAGGGAAAGCTATCCCAAAGTACTGATCAATTTACATCAAAAGGGATGGCAAAGCTGATGCACTCCTTTTGTTAGCGACATTTATCGTTATAATGACCATAACAGGCAGAAATCTCAGATTATGATGTCTATTGTTGGTTGCAGGGGCCGGGAACCCGGCTTCTCTGGTTCGAGCAGCTGGGCTAGATCTTGATATTTTTGGGGATAACCGCTCCTAAAAATATACACAAATCTACACATTATGCCCTCTGGCTATAACCTAAATTTAGTGTATAACGTCAGCCAAGCAGTTCTGCTAACGATTCGTGTGCAGGAGTTCCGCCTGCAAAATCCGAGATCTTACTATCACAACAAGCGGGCGGTGACCGGCTTGAGGATCGACGTTTTGTCGCCCGAAAATGCCCTATGAGGGCCACTGAAAGTTTTCCTTTCACTTTCCGCCACGATGTCCATACATGTTCATCTCGATTCCTTGCAGGTAGAGATAAAGGGACATGGCCACCTTTGCCATCTGGAATCTTTTCCCAATGGCGCGGCAAGCGTTCAGAAACTCCCATGAAACGGCAAGCAATTGTCATCGCTGCAGCTTCGTGAATTGACAATCCATATTTTTCAGCATATTTACATCGCCCAATAACAGAGGTATAGGCAGGATTGACTTGATTGACTTCTACTCCAAACCGAAAACCCCGAGACTTTATTGCCTGGATGATAGCATTATAAGCAAAAGAAGAAAGGATTCTTGCATGCTTTGCAGATGCCTCTTCTCGAAGAGTTGTTTTCTTTTCTTGAAAGCAGAGTTTTTCAAGAACTAGCGGTTTTTTCGTGTCAATGCACCAATCAATTATCAGTTTCGCTGCATCTCCGATAGAAGCTTTTACTTGATGCGAATTTTTTGCGTGTAATGGAAGTGGTATTTTCTTATGTTTGACAAGATTGCCATACCTGTCTAGCTCGGCAACAGCAAGGTGATCGACATTGATATCAATCCCAATGGCACCAATTCCAGAAAGGGTTATTTTCTGAGGTTTTTGTAAAGGAGTTGTTAAGAATATCTGCCACCCCTTCTCATCTTGTCGAAGGCGATAGCTAATGGCAACACCTGACTCTTTGTCGCCTTTTTTTCGGTTTAGACAGCTATAAAGACTTGCTAGAACAGCTTCATGCCCATATTGAAATTTGACGTTAGAAATTTCAATATATTTGCCAAATTCCGAAGCCATGCTATTTGGCAAACGAAGCCTCAGCGTTAAATTTTCATCCTCTTGAATGTGAGCAGTACAGGACTGGTTTCCACTGGTTTCATCCTTTGAGCCCAAGAGAAATATCTCGTTATTGCGAGACTCTTGCCACTTTTCTTTCCAATCTTCATGTGAGTGGAATCCGTTTTCTTCCAGATGAAACTGTGCTCGAAACAGCCTACGAGAACCAAAGCAAAGAGGAACTTTACCGGATGCTTCGTCTTCTTGGAGTTGCTGTCGTTTTGTCCTTAGATGGCAAAGACGACGCTTTTTCTGATGAGCAGTATGCTTGTTTTTGATCTTTGGTATCTTTTTTTCTATAGAAATGATGCGCCGATTCAGTTCTGTTATGTGATCTTTACGAAGTTCTTTGATGGAAGCAATTTTCCCTTCTACTTGAACTCTTAGGGAATTAAATTGGCGTGCAGTGATTCCAAAGCGCTTAAGGTAGCCGGATTTTAGTGAGGACGCCTCTTTTCCTCTCTGTAGATCAGCAAAGAGAGTTCTTTGGATTTTGCCCATCAGCCCAGCATAAATAAAGAGAATGTGCGAAAGCTCATTATCTAACTTAACACGCGTCTGGTAAGTGAACATTTGACATTCAGATTTGGTTTGCAGCATCTTTCAGGGCATCCAATATCTTTTGATTTTTACGACTCCGAGATCCGTAAAGTCTCGCGGAAAATACTGTAATTATTTCTAAGACATCCTGGACAAGATCATCTTCAAAATTGACCTCGCTTGAAGCGTTGATTATCACTACTTCAGTGCCGAATTGTTCACATAATGAAAATATCAACTCTGCCCCAAATCGAAGCAAACGATCTTTGTGTGTGATCACCAAACGATCAACTCCTCCAGAGCATAGTATCTTGATTAGTTTTTTCAAACCTTTTTTGTTATAATTGAGACCAGAACCAAGATCTTGCAAAATTTCAAAGTGCCACCCATGATTAGCACAAAACGATTCAAGTACCCCTACTTGTCTTTTGAGGTCAGATTTTTGATCATGGCTTGAGACTCTGGCATATGCAATTGTGCGTTTAGCTTCCATCATTTTAAAAGGCAGAATACCACGCATTTTAGACAAATCATATCGACGATGACCTTTTGGAGTACGTTCAGGAGTGATTTTTCCTAAACGTTCCCACCTTCGGAGTGTTTCTTTTGCACAACCTAGTTCTTCAGCTGCTTTTCCAATACTGAGTTTCATAAAAGACAAATCTATACAAAATGTGTAGATTTGTCAAGATTTATCCAGATTTTTGTGAGCTGTTTCTAACCCCTTTGTAAGGTTAGAACGTAAGTTTAACAATAGGATCTGATTAGGTCAAGGTCCCTGCAACGATTCCCGCCAGCGATTCCCACTGAGTCTAAAAGTAAAAGGTTGAATAAATATCACATCTGGTATTTTTTAGGCCTATTTAGCCAAAATCATATCTTGAGGAAAAGCTATCTCAAGGGAGTCACCTCACATCAAAAGGGATAGTAAAGCTGATGGAGATGATCAGCAAAAGGGATAAGCGGAACATATGCATTCCCCACGTTTGGTCATTGCTGCTTTTGAAGCCCATGAGGCATAAAGCCAGCCATGCCAGCCCAAGAGTCATGGTAAGAACTAAATAGAGATTCCCAGTATAATTAAAGAAGGTCAGCATCCCAGCCGTTAGAATAAATGCCAGAATATAGATGACCATGTGGATTTTCGTTCTCAATACACCCTTAGTTAGGGGCAGGACGGGAATTTTGGCTTTCGCATAGTCGTCGAGGTGGAATAGGGCAACAGAAAAAAAATGGGGCATTTGCCAGAGCACGAGCATGAAAAATAGAATGAGGGCTCCAAGGTCGAAATGGTTGCTGACGGCGCAATACCCGACGACAGGGGGAACGGCTCCTGCGATGCTTCCAATGGCAGTGCCATATTGGGTACGGCTTTTCCAGATGCTATACAGGACTACATAGACAAAGAAGCCGATGGCTGCGACGGACAGGGCCAGGAGATTGGTGTAGAAATACAAAATCAGGCCGCCGATGAGTGCTAGAAAGAGGGCAAAGGCGATGGCGTTTTTCCCAGAAATCAATCCGGTGGCGAGTGCCCGCTTTTTTGTGCGCTCCATTTTTTTATCGAGCTGCCGATCGATATAGTTATTAAAGATGCAGGCTGAGGCCATGATAAATGCAAGACCTAGCAATGTGGCTAAAAATAGCGCAACGTGCATTTGCCCTTTTGAGGCAAGTAGAAATCCGGCTGCAACTGTGATGAGATTTCCCATCATGATGCCAGGTTTTGTAATCAAATAATAGTTAATCATGAGGCATTTCCATTGTCATGTGGGACATTACCCGATTATTCAAATCGTTCATAATCCATAAGGATCCGATAGCGATGATGAGAAGAACCAGCACCATAAAATAAAAGATGAGCGTCTCCCAGCGCGGTTTAGCTTCTTTTCCGACGTGCAAGAAAAAACTGCAGCTGAACAATAGCCTGGATGAGGGCCAGGGCTATCAGTGTATAAATTAACGTCTGGCCGGAAAGCCATCCGGAGATGGCGATAGAGAAGGAGGTCGCTGTCAACAGCAAAGCGGCAATGAAACCGATCACATAGGCCTTCAAAGTGCCATGCCACTCTTTTTGTATCTCTTTCAAACTCAGTTCTTCGCTCATAATTTAAATCACCCCCATCAGGTAGACAAATGTAAAGATGAAAATCCAGACGAAATCCAAGAAGTGCCAAAACAGGCTAAACACGACAAGCCTGCGAAAAGTGTCGACAGTGATGCCTGAACAGATGCACTTGTATCATCATGACGAGCATCCAAAAGAGTCCAATGGAGACGTGGAGTCCATGGGTTCCGACAAGAGTAAAGAAGGAGGAGAAAAAAGCGCTCCTCTTCCAGCTATTTCCCTCTTGAACCAAATGCGTGAATTCATGCAGTTCGATGGCGACAAAGGAGGCCCCCAATAAAAAGGTGACGACAAGCCAAGCGATGACTTGATTTTTTTTGTTTTTCAGGGAGGACAATACGGCAAAGCCGCATGTGACGCTGCTGAACAGCAAGATCATGGTTTCGGCAAAGGCCGTCGGAAGGCTGAAAGCTCTCGGGAAGAGGGGCCCCCAAAGGTATTATTGTGGAGGACGGCATAGGTGGCAAAGAGAGAGGCAAATAAAAGGCAATCGGTCATCAGATAGATCCAGAACCCTAAAACAGTCTTGGAAAAGGTATCCTGATGGGGATCGGGGGTGCTGGTGTCAGCAAAAGGTTCCAGTTTGTGGTGAATCGTCAGGGAATTCATAGGGCGTTAAGCCTCCTTTGGTGCTCCTCTTCGAATTCTTTCACTTGAGCAGCGGTGAAGAGCTCATGTTCATCTTTCCTGAGAGCCGGATGATCAGACAAGCCACGATGCCCGCAAAACTGACAATGGCAAGCCAGAAGATATGCCAGGTCATGGCAAAGCCAAAGATCATGCTGAGGATCCCGATATAGACGCCCGATAGCAGTATTTTTGGGCAAATAAATATCTTCGTATTCTTTCTCAGGCTTGGGAGCATGTCCCTCCTTTGATGGCCCACAAGGGATCGATTTGATCGACAGTGGGTATGATAGCAAAGTTATAGAAGGGAGGAGGCGAATGGACTCGACCATTCCAGTGTTCTGCCATTCCAAGGGTCTCCCATTGTATCCACTTTGTATTTTTTGCGATTTTAATGCTCCAAAAGAGGCCAAAGAGCTGGATGCAAGCTCCGCATAAAGATGATGGCAGCTCCGATGCCAACAGCGACAAACAAGGGATGCCAGCCCGTTGATGCTTCATAATGGTCCAGGCGCCTTGTGGCTCCCATAAAGCCCAGCATATAGAGCGGCATAAAGGCGAGCAGGAATCCAGTGAACCAACACCAGAAGGCATATCTGATTCAATCGTTTCATCCAGGAAAAATCCGGTGAATTTGGGAAACCAATAGGTGAAGCCGCAGAAAAAGCCAAAGAGCACACCGCCGATCACCATGCCGTGGAAGTGGGCGATCAAGAACAAGCTATTATGCACCTGATAGTCGACGGGAGGCGATGAGAGCAGAACTCCGGTCATCCCTCCGACGCTGAAGTTGAGCACAAAAGCAAAAAACCACAGCATCGGAGAAGTAAAGTGCACGCGTCCTCGGAATTTTGTGAACAGCCAGTTAAATATTTTGACCCCTGTTGGGATGGCGATCAGCATGGTCATGATGCCGAAAAAGGCATTGACATTGGGGCTTGCTCCCATCGTAAAGAAGTGATGCAGCCAGACGATAAAGGAGAGAAAGGCGATGAGGATCAGGGCCCAGACCATGGAGACATAGCCAAACAGGCGTTTTTCCGAAAAGGTTGGCACGACTTCCGAAAAGACGCCAAAAGCGGGCAGAATCAGAATATAGACCTCAGGATGCCCCCAGGCCCAGATGAGGTTGACATACATCATCGGATTGCCGCCGCCGCTGGCGGTGAAAAAATGCATGCCGAGATAGCGATCCAAAGTGAGCATATAAAGCGTTGCGGTCAGGATGGGAAAGGCAAAAATGATCAAGGACCGATGCGCACAAGCAGCTCCAAACAAAGATCGGCATTTTCATCAGGGTCATCCCCGGGCAGCGCATTTTCAAGATCGTCACCAAGAAATTGATGCCTGCAAGAGTGCTTCCAATCCCTGCAATCTGCACCATCCAGATCCAATAATCGACTCCTTCATTGGGAGCTATATTCTAGCCCGGAAAGGGGCGGATAGGCGAGCCATCCCGCTGTGGAAAATTTTCCTATGGCAAGTGAGATGAGCGTCAAGGCTCGCCCCTGCTGCAAAAAGCCAGAAACCGACGGCATTTAAAAAGGGGAAAGCGACATCCCTGGCCCCAATTTGCAAAGGAATGATGAGATTCATCAAGGCCGAAGACGACCCCCATGCCGACAAAGAAAATCATCGTCGTGCCATGGGCAGAAAAGACTTCTTGAAAGTGGCCTGAGGAAATAAAACCATGGGCGTCGCCGACAGAGAGGGCTTGCTGAAGGCGCATCATGAGGGCATCGGCAAACCCTTTCAAGAACATGATGAGAACGACGACAATGTACATGATGCCGATCCTTTTTGGATCGACAGTGGTCAGCCATTCGTTCCAGAGCCATTTCCACCGTTTGAGATAGGTGATGAGGCCAATGAGCGCGATGCCGCCAAACACCATGCCCGATGACGGCGATGTTTTGACTGGCTTCGTGGTTGAAAGGCATCTGAGGGTTAATTTGCCAAACATATAATTACTCATTTCTCTTTGGGGTGCATATATTTCATCAATGATCTTGATCGAAGAGGTTCTCATCTTTCAGCTGATAAGCTCAGCAGGATTATTCTGACTGGGAGCAGCTAATTTCTCATACTCTTCCAAGTCCAGAGGAGGTTTGCCGATTTTTTTGCAGCTTCCACCCATTCCTGATAATCCTCTTCCGATGAGGCACGTAGCGATAAAATGCATGCCGGCAAATCCCTCTCCGCTTATATTGGCGGAGGAACCTCTGAAATCTCCCGCTTCATCAGCGATGAGGTATAATTCCGTTTTCATTTTCGGCATGGCATAAATTTGCCCGCCGAGATGGGGAATCCAAAAGGAATTCATCGGAGCATCGGCCGTGATTTCAAAGTGAATGGGCGTTTCTGTGGGAAATTGCAGAAAATTCACAGCTGGCGATTTTTTCTTCGGGATAGATAAAAAGCCATTTCCATTGTAGGGCAACGACTTGAATCGTCATTGGCCTTTTTGTTGGATTCAATCGGTTTATAGGGATCCAGTTCATGGGTTTTGACCCATGTCAAGACGGCGATGATCAGCGTCAATACAAGAGGAATTCCCCACCAAATGTATTCAGCAAGCCTGTTGTCGACTAAGATCAGGGTCATAGATCGCATTTTTGTTTTGATGCTCTGTATCTCCAGGAAAAGATAAAGGTCAGAATATAAACGGGAATGATGACGAGCAACATGATGGCTTGGATGATGAGTAACTGGTTGCGCTCCTCGACGGCAATCCAGCCGCTGGGAAACAAGAAGGCAATATCTTCGCGGAAATGGAAGACTTGAAAAGGCTGAAGAATCAAAAAGCAAAACAAGATAAAGGCTGAAAGGAGCAATATCAAAGGTACAGGTCTTTTTCTTCCTATATTCTTCATCGTTTACCTTCGTCTTACGTACAAAAATGCACTCTAGCAAAATTTGAAATCGCTGTTAAGTCAAATTTTCGAGGCTGCATTTTATACCACGCGCGGCCCAAATTTGCTATTTTGGGCCGCGCGTGGTATAAACGCTTTTGAGGTAAATTGAAAATTTATTCAGGTTGAATAGCTGTGTAACATCGAATGAAACGATTTATTAGGAATGCGAGAAAACTCATTTTCATTCTGAATTTGATGAGCAGCTCTGCCTATGGGCTGGCTGGAGGACGCCCTAATTCCATTTCTGGCGGCCAGACTGCCTTTGCAGGGGTTGTCAATCCTGCAAATGCAGTATGGATTGAGGATCGTTTTGATGTTGGATTATTTTTGGTTAATCAACGATTATCATTAGACAATCGAAATGACAATCCCTTTTTCCCTCCGGGAAAAACACCTCTAACTTACAAGACAGAGTATTTAACCACAATGGATGCCGCCATTCATAAACGATTTAAGGTAAAGGAACATGAATGTTCGATTAGCCTTGCCGCCTATACCACACCTGGTTATGTCAAGTTGCGGACAAAAGTACCATTTCCCATTACAGGGGATACCCCTATTCTTATAGAAGATAAAACTCAAGTAGTGTCTACTATCTTTTCATTAAAACTTAACGAGCAA
The DNA here is from genome assembly GCA_963801335.1 of uncultured Parachlamydiaceae bacterium. Lineage (GTDB taxonomy): Bacteria > Chlamydiota > Chlamydiia > Chlamydiales > Parachlamydiaceae > CAWDEQ01. The sequence goes on from CAWDEQ010000002.1 coordinate 75,271, forward strand.
CATTCGATAGGTTTTTCAGTAGACTATTTTTATCTATCCCATCGTCGAAATGGCTTTCAAAATTCTGATAATTTTTTAAGGTCTGTTTCTCCGGGGCATGTCACAAACAATGGCATGGATCATTCCAATGGCCTAGGATTAAGTTTGGGATGGAGATGGAATATCAATGAGTCCCTCACTTTTGGGTTAGCCTTTGTGAAAAAAAGCTATGTTGGTCAATACAGAAAGTATCGAGGATTTGAACCTCACCACGCAAACAATTTTATCCCTGAAACAGTAGGAGCCGGGTTTACTTATCGATTTTCTCAAAGAGTTGCAGGACGATTGGAGTTTCTTTGGACTGATTTGGGAAATTTGCCGAATTCTAACAACGCTATTTTGCCTAATGGAAAGTTGAATACCAACAAACGGGGTTCCAAAAAGTCTCCGGGGACCGGATTGCAAGATGGGACTATTATCAATCTAGGGCTCGGATGTAAAGTCAATTCCATGCTATCAGTCGGTGCCGGTTTATCTCATAGAATTAAACTACCAAGAAAATCCCCTTACATTATATCCCGTAGTTACATGCTCCAGACGATCTATGACATTGTAACCTTTGGGGCCAACTTCAAGTATCATCACCATGATTTCTACTTAATTTTGTCCCATGGTTTCGAAAATCGTCAGTCAGGTTGGATGCCAAAAGAACTTGGGGGAGGAAAATTCAGTTCAAAAAAATGTTATGATTCCTTATCGATTGCCTGGGGCTATCTATACTAAAAAGAGCCATTCTGTATTCTTTTGTGCCAACGTTACCCAACCTTGATGTTTTCCTTTCATTTTTAATTTAAACTTGCTATAAGAACCTATTAGTATTCTTGGAACAGTCATTTTTGGAGGGAAATTATGTTACATCACATGACAAGTGCCCCAAGTGCCCCATACAATTTTGTACGCGGCATGCCGAAGGATGCTGACACCTTAACTCAGTTTGCCCTGGATTCGAATGCTATCTATCAATCAAGAAAGGTAACAGATGATGAAGCAAGGAAAGTTTTTGAGCTGACTGAGCGCGATTGTTCGACGGGAATCGTTGAACTGTTAAAATTCTATGATGACGTCATAGGGTTCTATAGCTTAAGGAGTTATAAAAACTCCGAAGGGAAAAAGATAAAGGAATTAGGACATCTGTTTATCAAACCTGGCTCTGTTGGCCATGGATTCGGAAGCTTTCTTTTTTTAAGAGCCATGCAAATGGCAAAATATGGCTTGAGATGGCGAACGATAGGATGGTTCAGCGACCAACATGCAGCCGGTTTTTACCACAAAATGGGTGCTAGACAAATCGGAAGCAGCGGCTGTAAACTCAACCCCGCATGCGAAGTCCCCCTCTTTTCTTACGAGTTGTAAAAGATTACCTCTTATCTAGGGGACAGCTGTTTTTTCCCAGGAATTGGAAGAGGACACACCACCCCGCAATCACTTCATAAAAACAAAAGAGCGAAACCGCCAATATTATCCAACTCGAGTACCACCAAGCCAGAAATAGCAAAACTATAGCCAAAGCTAGCCTTATTAGACGATCTGTTGTTCCTATATTTTTCTTCATAGACACCATCCTTCTTTCAACTTTTTATTATATCATGTATTCGATATAATGAAAAACAAGCTGAGCAGTAGCAGAAAAGGAGGTACTGTCATGAAGACGATCGAAATTCTTAAATTTGGCGGACCCGAAACTTTAGCCCTAGAGGAATTACCAAAACCTAAAGCTGAAAAAAATCACGTCTCAATAAAGGTCATTGCAGCAGGAGTCAATCCTTTTGACTGGAAAGTCCGAGAAGGTTATTTTCCCGACCTTTCATTGCCGCTTATTCCCGGAGGAGAGGTTTCTGGAATCATTGAAGAAGTCGGAGAGGGGGTTAATCAATTCAAAGTTGGGGATAAAGTCTTTGCGATTTTAGAACTTGGAGAGGGCGGCTATGCTGAATATTGTACAGCCGATGTATCCAGAGTCGCTCCAATGCCCAAGACGCTCAATTTTATTCAAGCTGCAGCAGTTCCACTCACAGCCCTAACAGCATGGCAAGTCCTTTTTGATGTTGCTAACCTGCAGCCCGGCCAAAAAATCCTGATTCATGCGGCAGCAGGCGGCGTAGGAACGTTTGCCGTCCAATACGCCAAGTGGAAAGGGGCCTACGTCATAGCTACGGCTTCGGAAAACAACCGCCAATTTTTAGAATCCCTGGGAATAGACGAGTTTATCGAATATCACAACCAAAACTTTGAAGAGATTCTCTCAGATATCGATGTGGTATTTGATACAGTCGGAGGAGACGCTCAGAAAAAATCCTTTAAAGTATTGAAAAAAGGGGGCCAACTGATTTCTATTGTGCAGCCACCTGATCAGGAAGAGGCCCAGAAATGTGATGTCAAGGCACAAATGTGGATCATGAAACAATCCGGAGATCAACTGAAACAGATCGGAGAACTGATTGACCAAGGTAAGATCAAAACTTTTGTGGATAAAATTTTCCCCTTGAAACAGGCAAATAAGGCACAAGAGCAGAGCCAAACAGGACACACCCGCGGCAAAATCGTGCTCGAAGTGCAATCACCCTAGTGGACGAAAGGACTAAAGGACAAGGACAAAAGGACAGGGACCAAAAGGACCAAAAGGACTTAAAGGACTAAAGGACAAGGACAAAAGACAAGGACCAAAGGACGCGAAGGTCAATCGTCCTTTTGTCCTTGTCTTTTCGTCCTTTAAGTCCTTTAAGTCCTTTTGGTCCCTGTCCTTTTGTCCTTGTCCTTTAGTCCTTTCGTCCCTGCTGTCCTTTTGTCCCACCTGGTTATCTGCCGTTTGCGATCCTGCTCCTCATCCCTTTCGACTCAACGGGAATCGCAGAGGAGGGTGCCAATTTGAAATAAAAGCCCAACAGAATCAGCAAGACGATAGGGACCAAGAAATCTGTATACATCGGGATCCCGATGTTGCCTATTGAGAAATTGCGATACATTTCGGCATCTACGATATGGTGTATTCCATCGGCGATAAGCCATACTGAGAAGCCAATGATTGTCGCCAGCCAGAAGTAGCCTCGGTACCAGATGCTCATGATGCCAAGGACTCCATACCCGAGATTGACATTGGCGAGTTCGATTTGAAAGGGAGACTCAGGCCAACCCAATAGAGAGGCCACTGTATTCATCATAAAGCCTTGTCCTATCCATCCTAAAAGGCTTGCAAAACCGACACAAAAGACAAGTTGATAGAGAAGAAGCAACTCGACAACGCGAAATTTCGTTAAGGATTCTCGGGTAAACCAGATGTGGAGTAAGAATCCAATAATGCTTAAAGATAACACACCTAAAAAAATGCTCATATAGACTCCTTTTGTTATATAAATATTTCTTTAAACCATTGATTAATAAAGGGCAACATAAAAATTTAGCTTTCCAATAGCATAAAATTTTTGCTATACCCACAGTTTATTTAACTTCTTGTAGGATGTGTTATGTATAGGATTTTGGTTTTGGCTCTTCTTTCGATGGGATTTTATCTTCCAATCCATGCTGAGTGCTGCGGCAAAAGAAAGATCACTTTTGGAGATGTGTATCGAAATAGCTTTTATGTAGGTGCATATGCGGGCGGCAATTATGTAGATGCAATCAAGAATAAAACGCATTGCATCGATCACAAGATGGAATTTGACTGCGGCTATTATGTCAATGCCATGATGGGATTTAGCTTTTGTGATAAGTGGCGTTTTGAACAGGAGTTATCGTTTCGTAGTAATACCGCTAAAGTTCTGGTTTGCGATGGCAGAGGGGGCCCCTGCTTGCGCGGATATGAACGCGTTGCTGCTTGGATGACCAACTTATATTTGGATTTCCCCAAAGTTACCTGCCTTTTAATTCAGCCCTATATTGGCGGAGGTGTAGGCTGTGCGTATACAGCGATTAGAACGAATCGGTTTAAAAGGCTATATGAAGGGCATAAATATGGTTTTGCCTGGCAAGGCATCGTCGGATTTTCCTATCATCTGAGCCCTTATTGGGATTTGATTGCCGACTATCGTTTCTTTAGATCGAATTTGGCGCGCCTCAAGAGCCATAACAACAACCAACACACTTTTGGCATAGGCGTGAAGTATTATTTTCGCTGTTTCTAGCGTTGCGTTTGTTTCACATTTTACCACTGGCTCAGTGGTAATATATAAAACAAGACCGTATCTAGCGTTTTTTCTTCGGTTTGGCAGCCGGTTTTTGTGGGATGATCTTCCGTTTTGGCGGAGGAGCCTTCTTCGGTATAGGCTTGGCGATTTTCTGGACTTTTTTAGCAGGTATAGCTTTTTTAGGGCTGACATTGACCTTGAGTTTGATTTTTGGCAAGGTAGTTTTTTTGACTTTTTTCAGGGGAGGCTTCTTAGCCTTAGGAAGTGGTGCGAGTGCTTTTTTCTTTATTGCAGGAGCCTGTTTAGGAATGATGACGGTTTTCTTTGGCAATGGTTTTACGGCAATAGGCTTTGGCTGTTTTGCAGGCAGTTTTTTTCCTGGTTTCCATCCATTTAACCCCGTTTCTTCTTCCTCCTCTTCTTCTTCCCCTAAATCTTCTATATCAAGGGCGCCAGCTTTTACGGAAGCTGGGATCGGTTTTGCTGGTTTTTCCTTTTCTTTTTCTTTTGTGATCCATTGGCTGGATAATGAGCGCAAAGTGGCCAACTTTTGGTTCAAGCTCTCCAGGCTAAGGTCGCCTTCGCCTTGGGCCTGCTTGCGGCTTGCCAGCATTTGTTCTTGGCTTTCGAATTTCGAGGAGAAGGTGATCCCTGTTGAGGTGATATCAGGGATAAAGAGAAATTGCCTGATATGTTGTGGAACAGTTGTGTAAATATCTGTGGAGACCTGAGGTTCGAGTTCCTGTTTGGCAGCCTGCTTAGGAGGGCGTCCCCGTTTAGGCCTTGGGTTCAAAGCCTCGTTGGAATAGTAAGTTTTCGCTTTAGTTACGAGCGCTTTGCGTGCGACGGAGATATCTTTTTGGACTTTTGTATCGAACAAATTGCGTTTTAGCTTTTCGAGCATGCTTTTAGGGATGTCTAAATCTTCTTCGAAGACAAAGTGAAAGTGGTTATTGCGCAGCCATTCGATGATTCGGATGCGCGACCTCTCCTGGTAATATTGCTGCCATTTTTCGAGCTCGGAGTGATGATCGTAGATGAATTCCAAGAAGTTCTCGCGGGCTTCTTTAGATTGAATGATGTCTAGCAATTTTTCTTTCGTATCGATGTCATAGACCTTTTCATTGACGAAGCCTTCCATGATCTTTTTCGTTTCGTAGAAGGTCAATTTGGGTATCATGACATATCTGTCGGCGTGCTTTTTGAGTTCTGCTTCCAAAGCTTCGAGATCTTGCTGAGGCTTGTCAAGATCGACATAGATCATAAAACCCTCGAGGCGGTCCAGGTAAAAATCGCGCTCGTCGTCGGATTTCGCGTAGCCATCCATAATGCGGTTGCAACGCAAGATAAGGGGGTTTTGGGCTTCATGTTTGGATTTTGCAGCCATAAATAATCTCGGAGTTGTTTTTTATATAGTTTATTGCAATAGAGGTGTTCTCTTCAACCTAAAAATGTCCTGAGAAGACGCGACATGCTGGACCTGTCATTTGGATTTCTATCATTTTATCGCCTTGATGCTTGAATCCGATGCGAAGGACATCTTGCGATTTGACTTTGACATGGACGGGACTAGCCAATCCGAACTTCTTAGCTGCGGCAAGTGCCGTAGCAGTCGCTCCTGTCCCGCATGCCAATGTTTCGGCCTCCACACCTCGTTCGAAAGTCCTTACATGGACGCATCCGTCCTTGGCGACTTTAGCATAATTGACGTTGGTCCCTTTGGGAGCAAAATAGGGGTGATGTCTGATTTTAGGGCCTATCGACTCGAGGTCGATCGCTTCAATGTCTTGCACGAAGATAATCGCATGCGGAACGCCTGTGTCGAAATAGTCGAATGGAATTTCCTGGTTTTCCACCTGTAAAAGCTGTCCTAGAGCCATTTCCAGGGGATCGCCCATCTTTACAGAGACCTCGTCGCCTTCTAGAGTAACGTGCAGGGTGCGCAATAGCGTTTCGATCTCATAGCTTTTTTGGTTGAATCCACGCTCTGCAAGGAATTTGATGAGGCAGCGGATGCCATTGCCGCACATTTCCGCTTCCGATCCATCGGCATTGAAGATCCGCATCTTAAAATCAGCTGTTGCCGATTCTTCTAGCAAAATCAGGCCGTCGGCTCCGATTCCCCTGCGCCGTTCGCAGAGCTTTGAAATATATGGGCGATCTTGCACGGGAAAGATCTGCTTTCTGTTATCGATGAGAATGAAATCATTCCCGCAACCCGAATACTTTGAGAATGGAATTGGCATTTATACCGGTATACCTAAAGATCTTTGTATGAGTTGACTATGCCATCGAGTAACCCAAATTCCAAGGCCTCTTTGGCTGTCATCCAGGTGTCTCGGTCGATAGCCCTTTCAATCACTTGAAAGTCTTTCCCTGTTGCATCTACATAGAGTTGGATCAGCTGATTGCGCGTTTTGATCATTTCTCGAGCCTGTATGTCGAGGTCCGTAGCTTGCCCCTGGATGATCCCACCGATCATCGGCTGATGGATCATGATCCGCGCATTGGGCGTCGCAAAGCGTCTCTTAGGGGAAGCGCTAAGGCTCAAGACGGAACCCATAGAGGCGGCAAGGCCAGTCACCAGGGTGGTAACTGGAGAGGTGATCATTTTGATTTGATCCCAAATCGCAAAACCGGAATCGACGGAGCCGCCAGGACTGTTGATGACTAGGGTAATGGGCTTTCCAGGATTGGAGATTTCGAGGTACCAGAGCTTGCGTATAACATTTTCGGCAGTTTCATTGTCGACGGCATCGGAAAGAAAGAGGCGCCTGGAATCTAATAGCGCAGCGTCAATGCGGTCGTCAATCCTGATATAGGGAATGATCTCTTTATCTTTTTCGGCCTTGGCCATGGTACACTCCAATGATTTGTAGCGTGATATAACCACATTATCCCTTTCGGAAGGCTTTTTTTCAATCTGGATTTTGGTCCAGGTAAGAAAGAAGGTGAACTTGATAGCAGGATCGCGAGCATAGATAGCAAACAAGATAAACAAATTTACAGGATATGCAGGATCGCGAGCAGCAGGATAGGCAGGATTACGGGCTCTAAACCACAACAAAAAGATGTTATCCCTTCTTATTGTAACATGTTGTGGTTAAGAGCCCGTAATCCTGCCTATCCTGCCGCTCGCGATCCTGCATATCCTGTAAATTTGTTTATCTTGTTTGCTATCTATGCTCGCGATCCTGAGTTATCCCTGAGGGATTTCGGGGTAGAGGGGGAATTGACTTAACAGTTCAGCGACGCGTTGTTTAGCCCGGCCCAGCATGGCAGGATCAACCGTGCCATGCGCCTTACTTGGCTGCCCCGTTTTGGAGATGTCTGGCTTGGTGCTGGAAAGAACCATGCAGATGATAGCGGCAATTTCGGCCATTTCTTTAGGGCCCATGCCGAGCGTCGTAGTAGCTGGGGTCCCGACGCGTATCCCGGATGTATACCAGGGTCCGTTTTTGTCGTAGGGGATTGCGTTGCGGTTGACAGTGAGGCCCGCCTCGCCTAAAGCCGTTTCTCCGTGGCGTCCGGTCAGGCCGAATTTCGCCAAGTCGATGATGACCATGTGATTCTCTGTCCCGCCCGTGACAATGCGCACCCCTTTTTCCATGAGCCGCTTCCCAAGGGCTTCCGCATTTTCGACTATTCTTTGCGAGTAGCGGCGGAATTCGGGAGTATTCGCTTCTTTAAAGGCGATGGCTTTAGCTGCGATCACGTGTGGGAGAGGCCCTCCCAGGACCAGAGGGCAGCCCTTATTTACGACCTCACCCCATTCCTTATTGCAGAGGATGAATCCACCGCGAGGTCCCCTGAGCGTTTTGTGTGTCGTCGATGTGATGATGTGAGCATAAGGGACCGGATCATATTCGCCTTGAAACACTTTTCCAGCTACCAACCCCGCAAAGTGGGCGATATCAGCCATGAAAACAGCTCCGACGCTATCGGCTATTTCCCGCATCTTGGCAAAGTTGATTCTCCGAGGATGAGCCGAATATCCAGCGAGCAGGATATCGGGTTTTTCCTTTTTGACCTGTTCGGCCAAGTTCCGATAGTCGATCAGTTCTGTTTTGGGATCGACATCGTAATAGGAAGCGCGCATCATCTTGGAGGACATATTGTGCCGATATCCGTGCGTGAGGTGGCCTCCGGAATTCAAGGAAAGGCCCATCAGTTTCTGATCGAGCATCAGCTTCCTGATGCGCTCATATTCTTCGGGTGTCAGCTCATCGATGCTTTTTTTGCCGAGTTTTTCCACTTCGGGAGTCTGGACGCGCGAAACCAGTATCGACCAGAAGGCGACCATGTTGGCATCAGCTCCAGAATGGGGCTGCACGTAGGCATATTCCGATCCAAACATGCTCATCAGCTCTCTTTGGGCTGCTTCTTCAACGGCATCGACATTATTGCAGCCTGCATAAAAACGGTGGTGCACATAGCCCTCGGCATACTTATCTGTGAGCAAATTGCCCATGGCCAGCTGTACAGCCAAGGAGGAATAGTTTTCCGAAGCGATGAGTTTCAAGTGGGATCGCTGATCTTTCAGTTCTTGGAGGATGCTGTGGGCAATCGCAGGGGAAACCGATTCAATATGGTCCAAAGAAGCCAGAAAGGCTATAGCCGCTTTACTGCGTTTTTCACTGGAAGTCTGGTTCAAGTATTTTTCTAGACGGGACATAACAGCTCCTTCATTTTCGAGCTATCATGTACAAACAGCCAATATGGGTCTAGTTGAATTTTGGACTATAATGGATGGATGTTCCGCAATTGAGCGTATGGTTGTCGCCCAATTCGTAAATCTTGTCGTTGATCAAGACTTTAAATTCACAGCTTGTAAAGGCAGTCTCTGTTTCCCAAACCCACTCGTCGCTTTTAACATTGCGCAGCTGCACTCCTCTTTCCCAGCTTAAGTTAGCGCCTTTGCCGCGCAAATAGATCAAATTGCCAAAGCCGACATCATAGCGGATGGTAATGCGCGTCTTTGGCCCTTTGCGCCGTTCTGCAGAAGAAATCGGCAATGGAGGTGTAACAGGAGGATTGACAGCAGGACTGTTCTGTTTGCTCTCAGGGGTAGATGGTTCAGGTTTTTTCATCAACATAGCCAGCCTCTTTCTCTCGCTCCTATAAATCCTTTTATGATCAGGCTGCATATCCGAGTCAACAAAAAATTGCACACTCTTTGCCTTTTCTCTTGAGAATTATCGGAAAAATAGTTAAGCTTTTTGGAAGAGTGATATTCTTACTTACTAAACTCCAGGAAAATAGCATGCTTAAAGCCCTCAAGACGATTTTAGATATTCAAGAACTTGATATGCAGATGATCCAGCTGATGCGCCTAAAAAAAGAGCGCCAAAAGGAACTCAACAATATCAATTCAGTCAAAAACGATCTCCGCCATCAGGGAATTGTCAAAGAAGGCGAGATCATGGAACTAAAGAAGGAAATTCGCCTCAGTGAAGGAGACGTTTCTGACATAGCTGCTAAACTGAAAAAGTTGGAAACCCAGCAGAATTTGATCAAAAAGGTGGAAGAATTCAATGCCCTCAGCCAGGAGATGGCACAGGTCGATCGCGAACGCATCGCCAAAGAACAGCGGCTCAGCGATGTATTGGATAAGCTTGCTGCCGAAGAGGATCTATTGAAAAATATCAACCAGACTTTGGATTCCACGACCGAAAGCAGCAAAGTCTTGGAAAAAGAAATCCATAATAGCATCGAAGAGATCAATAAAGAAGGGCGCGTCCTGAAAGAGCAGCGCGATGAACTGGTGTCCCATGCCGACCAGGAAGTATTCCGCATCTACGAACGGCTCCTGCGCAACAAGAAAGACCGCGTCGTCGTGCCTATCGAAAACCGCTGCTGCAGCGGCTGCCATATCATGCTGACGGCCCAAGATGAAAACCTCGTGCGCAAAGGGGAAAGGCTCGTATTCTGCGAACATTGCTCCCGCATCCACTATTGGCCAGAAAGCCAAGCCCTCGAAGGCACCACCGTCGTCACCAAAACGCGGCGTAGGCGCTCATCGACAAAAGTATAATTCTTTTTTCTGGGAAGACAAGCAGTCGCTTCGGCTTTTGTCGAGAGAGGAAAGTCTGGACTTCACAGGAGAGGATACCAGTGAAAGACTGGGGGCCGCAAGGCTACGGAAAGTGTAACAGAAAACACACCGCTAGTTGGCGTGAGCCAGCTAGAGAGGGTGAAATGCCAGCTTCGAGAGTTGGCCTCGCTTGGGGAAACCCGAGGGGTGATAAACCCTATCCGAAGCAAGACCGAACTGAGACGATGCAGATCTCCGCTGCGTCTCATACAGGTTGCTTGAGGATTCCGGCGACGGAATTCCTAGATGAATGACTGCTCGCCGGCATTTCGGTGCCGGCCGACAGAATCCGGCTTATCGTCTTCCCAGATCTTTTTTAAATAAATTGTTATATTAATAATCAAATCTTAATCAAATCTTAACAGTTGTTCTATATAATTATTATTTAAAAACAAAAGGTAGAGCGATGTTTAAAAGGTTCATAAATAGTACAGTTTTCCTGGTTTTAGCTGCTGTCCTTCCCGTTTGGGCTTCTAATCCGCCGGAACAGGAGCTGGCTGCCTTGAGCGTGATTGCTCAAGCTGTTAACACGAAACCGATCTGGCCCGCCTATGATTTGGCTTCTGATCCGACGATCATCACCTTCAAGAATGGCCATGTCTATGCCTTGAATCTCAATAGTTCTGATTCTGCTTGGACAACACTCGATCTTGGCAACACCAAAGTGCAGTACAGTGAAAAAGATCTATGGAATGTCACAAGCGCTCCCATGATGGCCAATTTTCCAATCGAACATCATGAGGCTTTTGTTTTTCAAATCGATCTGATGCAGCAAGAGGGGACCCTGCCCTATTTAGTCTTCGTTCACGAGCGTTTTCATCGGCATCAGTTCCGCCATTTTGTCAATAATTTGCACGGGCCTACCCACTATGAAGACCATTTAAATGTCGAGAATCTGGCTCTTCTTCAGCTGGAAGAAAAGATTTTGAAGGATTATTTGCTCACTCAAGACAAAGACATTCTACGGGATTTTATGGCCGTCAATAAGACGCGCCGCAATCTGATGCACAAGGCTTCTGTGATGCACGAGTTAGACCAGCAGAAAATGGAAGGATTAGCCGATTATGTCAGCGTAAAGCTATTTGATGAGTATAGAATCCAACCCAAATTTAATGGACGGGAACACCTGATGAAAACCTTGGAAACCTATATTAAGAATGACCACCTATCGGAAAGGGCCATGAAATGGCGGCACTATGGGGTGGGAGCGACATTAGGCTACGCCTTGGATGATTTGCAGGTCACAGGATGGAAAGAAAAAGTCCAACAGGAGGGCGCTTATCAGGTACTCCTTTTGGAGGAACAGCTGGCGTTATCTCAAGCAGAAATAGAGGAGCGCTTAGCCCAAGTAAAGGCCGCCTATGATTATCAAGCAATCAGCAGCAGCACCCAGTCTAAAATTGAAAACTATAATCAATACCTGCTCTCTCTTGAAAAAGACTACGAGAGCTTGCCCGGGATCTCCCTGACGGTGGGTCAAGCCAAGCGGTCTGGTCAAACCGGAGGTGGTACCACTGCCGGGATCATCTATCTTTCGGATGGATCCGCCCTATCCATAGGGGATGATTCGTTTGCCGCCTCCTTGGATAACCAATGGAGATTGCGCCTAAACAAAATCCCCTATGTTTACCAAGGTAGAGGAGGCGAAAAGACCTTCAAAGTCGAAGAGGAGCTGGTGATTTATCTCGATAACAAAGCCCATACATTGAAGGATATAAAAGGCACCCTCGCTTTTCACACATTGTCTTGGAAAGGAAAACAGACCGAATTTATCAGCGAAGAGATCCCTGGCCAGATTAGCCTTCAGGATAACCGCGTCGTCATCGATTTTTAAACAGTGGGATGCTGGCGATTGACCCCTTCAAAGAATTCTCGACGCAGCCTGTCGTCGGTGTCGAATTGACCCCGCAGGATGTTTGTGACGGTATGGCCATTTTCGTCTTCAATACCACGGGCAATGACGCAGAAGTGGCGGGCCGTGATTGTCACAGCCACATCTTCGGTTTCTAGCAAAATGCAGAGGCTATCGGCGATTTGGGCTGTCAGCCTTTCCTGGACTTGAGGGCGCCGGGAAAAGTAGCGCACGATGCGGGGAATTTTAGATAATCCAATCAGTTTGCCGTTGGGAATATAAGAGACGTAGGCAGTGCCATTCATGGGCACAAAGTGATGCTCGCAAAAACTGGTGAAATTGACCTTGACTAAGACAGTATTGCTTTTTTTATCGTGTTGGAAGCGGTCTTCAAAGAAGCTGATCTCGGGAAAACTCGCTGGATCTAAACCCGAAAAAATCTCCTCCACATACATTTTGGCAATGCGATATGGGGTTCTTTTCAAGGAGTCGTCGCTCATATCCAGACCCAAAGCAACCATAATCTCTTTAAAGCGCTTGGCAATGTACTCAATTTTCTCTTTCGGCGAAGCGATCGAAGGCTCCGCTATATAGGGAGTAGGAAAATTTGTAATCGCGGCTTTCAGCTTGGCTTCAGCGGAGGCGTCTATTACGCCATGGAATACCTGCTTCTCTTTCTTCTTCCACATGAGAATCCTATTTTTGCTCTTTTGTCGCCAGATAGCTTTCCAAATTGCCATCGTGGATTCGAATGCCATCCGCTTCGAAGGCAATGATTTTCGTTGCTACATTGTCAAGGAGATCACGGTCATGGCTGGCGATGATGACAGTACCATTATACTCCGCTAATCCGCAGCCTAAAGCAGAAACAGCTTCTAAGTCAAGATGGTTATTAGGTTCGTCTAAAATGATGACATTATGGTCCGATAGCATCATTCCGGCCAAAATGAGGCGCGCTGTTTCTCCTCCGGAAAGAGCCGAAACCGGTTTGAAGGCATCATCGCCGCCAAAGAGCATTTTTCCCATGGCGCTGCGGATGTCTTGGTCGTAGATGGCGGGACGCCTCACCTTCAGCCAGTCGAAGGCATTAATCGATTCTTTCTTGTCGATGATTTCCATGTGGTTCTGCGGGAAATAGTTGAAGATGACTTGATGTCCCACTTCCACCTTTCCTCGCTCAGCTGGGAAGACTCCGGCAAGCAATTTAAGCAGGGTCGTTTTTCCCCGTCCATTATTGCCGATCACCCCGATTTTGTCTCCTCGCATAATTTCTATGGAGAATTTGTGGATGACAGGATGGCCATCATAGCCTTTGGAGGCCCCTTCGACCTTTAAGATGATTTTACCCGGCGTCTTTTCGCATACGGGCAGCCTGATAAAGGGGCGCTGAATATTCGATTTTTTCAATTCTTGAGGTTGCAAGCGGTTGATTTCGCGCAGGCGCGACTGGACTTGGCTGGCGCGCGTCCCCGCGCCAAAGCGGGCAACGAATTCTCGCAGCTGGGCAATCTTTTTTTCTTTTGATTTGGCTTCCAGTTCGGACCTTTCCCTGCCTGCCGTTTTTGCCACGACCATGTCGTCGTATATTCCCGGGTAAATGATAATCGTTTCGTAATCGATATCGGCAATGTGGGTGCACACTGAATTGAGGAAATGGCGGTCGTGGCTGATCACAATCAAAGTCCCCTTGTATTCGTGGAGGAACTTTTCCAGCCATCCGATGGATTCCATATCGAGGTGGTTCGTGGGTTCGTCCAGGAGGAGGGCTTGCGGCTGGCCAAAGAGCGCTTGGCAGAGGAGAACGCGGAATTGAATATCGGTTGGGATTTCCTTCATTTTTTTAGTGAAGTATTCATGAGGAATTCCCATGCCAGAAAGAAGCAGTTCGGCGTTGGATTCAGCCGAGTATCCATCTTCTTCGGCGATGATACCCTCCAGTTCTCCCAGTTTCATGCCGACGTCGTCGGACATTTCCACTTCGTAGAGGGCATCTCGCTCTTTCATTGCATTCCAGAGGCGTGCGTTGCCCATGATCACGACGTCTAGCACGAGCACTTCGCCGAAGTCTTCGATATTTTGGCGCAAGATGCCTACCCGATCGGGGAGCGTGACAGTGCCGCTGGTCGGGTCTTCAAGCCCCATGATAATTTTGAGCAGCGTCGATTTTCCGGCCCCATTAGGTCCAGTCAAACCATAGCGGTTGCCCGCATTGAATGTGATCGTGACATCGTCAAAAAGAATGCGGCTTCCAAAGCTCTTGGAAATTTTATTTAAGGTGATCATACTTGCTTGAATTCCCGAAGTCAAAGAGACATTTTATACGTTTAGCCAATATGAGAAAAGGAAAAAATGAGGAAAAAATGAGATACATTTGATATAAAATAAGACTGGATTCCTGTTCCAGACATCTCTAAAATAGATTTCATGACTTTTTTCTTGCTCTTTTTGGAATACCATGCAGAATAAATAGTAAATTTTAGTTGAGGCAAATAAGGACAGCGACGCATGGACATTAAGATTATTAAAAATGATTCTGATTACCACGAAGCGCTCCAAGTGCTTACTGAATGGCTACGAAAACCCTTTGCATCAAACACAAATGTTGAAAATACCATTGAATTAATGATGTTAGTCATAAAAGATTATGAAAATAAAGTGCTTCAACCTATCGAAGTAGATCCAATAGATGCGATCAAGTTCAGAATGGAACAAATGAATTTTAAAAACAAAGACTTAGTAGATTATATTGGTTCTATTTCTAAGATTACAAAAGTGCTAAATAAAAAAAGAAAATTAACACTCAATATGATTCGTAACCTCAACAAAGGTTTAGGAATTCCTTTACGATCCTTGATAGGAGTAAACCTGTGATTTTCTAGGATGGCTTCTTTAAAAATTCATTTTCTTAATAATATGGTGTTTATCTTAAAATAACGCTCAAGAAAGGACAAAAAGACAAAAGGACTGCAGGGACAAAAGGACGTAACCCTTTGTCCTTTTGTCCCTGCAGTCCTTTTGTCTTTTTGTCCTTTCTTGAGAGTATAAAAATGTTCTTGCTTTATGCCCGGGGATGGGCTTCTTTGTGGACTTTTTGCTTCAATTTTGTAGAAACCTGTGTGTAGATTGTGGTGGTGGCAAGGGAGCTATGGCCCAGGAGCACTTGAATGGTTTTTAGGTCCATTCCATTTTCCAACCAATGAGTCGCGATGGTATGTCGTATAGTATGCGGTGTGACAGTGGCTGCTATTCCCGTTGCTTTCATGTATTTGTCAAAGGTCCGGTCGACGGAGCGCGTTGTCAACCGGGTCCCCAGCTTATTCAGAAAAACGGCCTGGGAGTCTACCTGCGGAAGGTGTCCATCCATTTCTAGATAACGTTCGGGATGCTCCAGATAAGATTTTATCCATTGTGCGGCATTTTTTGTGATGGGTACTATCCGCTCTTTTTTGCCCTTTCCCTTCAGCTTGACCAGCAGATCTTCCGGATCAAAATCGGCGCGGTCGAGCCCCACCAATTCGCTGACGCGCAATCCTGAGCTATAAAAGAGCTCCATAATCGCACGGTCGCGAAAACCTAAAAAGGTATTGCAATCGGGCTGGTCAAACAGGTGCTGGATTTGCTCATAGGTCAGGCAAATGGGGATTTTCTTTTCGATTTTTGGGGTGTCGAGCTCTTCAGTTGGATTCGTTGCGATGAGTTTTTGAGCATGGATGAATTTGAAAAAGGTCCTCAGAGAGGAGAGCCTGCGGTTGATCGTCCTTTTATTGGCTTGTCGTGAATTTAATTCGGCCAGGAATCCGCGGATCATGCGGCGATCAATCATTGCAAGGGGAAGAAGGTGGTCTTTGTCGGATTGTCTTGGGCCTTCGTGTCGAATCTTTTCCGGCACTTCTTGAAGTTGCATGTTTTGCGTTTTTTCGAAGTAGCTTTTGAAGGCATTGAGGTCGATAGCATAATTGCGTATGGTATGCTCAGAGGCATTTTTGACGACCTTCAGGTGCTGCAAAAAACGGTACGATGCATCAATGAACATAGACTTGGTCCCCTTCCATATAACGCCCTATTAATAAAGGACAAAAAGACAAAAGGACAGGGACAAAAAGACAAGGACCAAAAGGACCAAAAGGACCTAAAAGACAAAAGGACAGGGACAAAAGGACCAAAGGAAAGAAAGAACATAACTCATTGTCGTTTTGTCCTTTAGGTCCTTTAGGTCCTTTAGGTCCTTGTCTTTTTGTCCCTGTCGTTTTGTCCTTTAGTCCTTTCTTGAGCATTATTCCGCAAAGGTAGTTGGAAAACTGGGCTATACAACTGCCGGGCCTTCGGCCCTGGGTTTCGCAAGCCTAAGGTAGAGTGCATTTATCCATTTCTAAACCTTTAGTCCTTCAGCTTTTTTTAGGAAAGGGAATCGTCTTCAGGTCCTCGGCGACACAGGTATTAGGGAAGATGGCTTTAGCTTCAGTTTCGAAGCTTTTCAGGTTCTGATAGCGTGCCGAAAAGTGGGTAAGGATCAATTGCTGGACATTGCTTTCCTTGGCCAGTTGGGCTGCTTGCTTGGCGGTGAGGTGATAATGCAAATAGGCTAGATCGGCGTGTTCTTCCAAGTAGGTGCTTTCGCAAAGCAAGATCCTGGCATTGTGCGCCACGGCATAGGCCCCTGGGCACAACCGCGTATCAATCACGACGGACAAGCTATCGCCATGTCTAATCCAGCTGACATCATCCAGTGTCACCTCTTCGCCTTCTACCGACAGTTTGCCTTTTTCCTGGAGCTCTCGGACATTGGGTCCTAGAATGCCATGGGCTTGCAGCTTTTGCCTGTCGAATTTTCTTTCGTCGGGTTCTGTGACTCTCCATCCGATGTTATCCACTCCATGCTCTAAGAAGGCAGCTTCGACCTTAAAGTGGCCATCGTCATGTACGAGTCCTGGGGCGGAGACGGGATGCTCAACCACCGTGATTGTCTCATGGTAAATGGTGCCATACCGCAGCCTATCGAAGTATTTTTTCCCGCTAGCCGGGTAGTAGCAGTGGATAGGATGCGTCACCTTGTCTAAGTTTAACCTCATGAGGATGGATCCCAACCCAAGGCAATGGTCTCCATGAAAGTGGGAAACGAAGATGCGGCTGATGACGGTAGGAGCAATATTAGCAAAGATGAATTGCCTCTGGGTTCCTTCGCCTGGATCGAAAAGCAGTCCCTCATCATTCCAGCGGACGAGATAGGCTCCGTGATTGCGCGTACGGGTCGGTTGCTGGCTCGAACAGCCCAGAATCGTGATGTCGCGAACGCTCATACTTTACTGTCCTTTCCAAGCGAAGAAATTCATGCGGCCCAGGATGGCTCCTATGATGAGGCCGGTGATGTGGGCTGTATTGGCAATGGCCACGACGAAGGGGGCTTTATTGTTTATTTCCATGAAGAATGAAACGAGCTGGATGGCAGCAATCGTGAAAATAAAAAACATCAAAAAAAGCATTGTGGACTCTTGCAGCAGATATCCTTCCCATGCCGTCTTTTTCATGCGGACCCAGATGAAGGTCAACATCGCGCACAGGATGCCTGAGAATCCGATAAAATTCGGGCCGCTCATCAGGTATTGGGCTGTATTCGTCACAATCCCTGTAATTAGGAGGAAGAGGAGATAGCGAAAAGCGCCAAGCCTGTGTTCCATTTGCCTGCCTAAAACAATCAGCCAGATCATATTGAAGAAGATATGAAAGATGTCATTATGAAGCAGGGCAGGGGTAAAGAGCCTCCACACTTCCCCTTGATGCTCCTTTTCAAATAGGGGAGCCTCAATGGTGATCGGTTTTTTTGGTTCTTTGAAAAAAGAGACGATCTTTGGATAAAAGCCCTGCCAATAAGGGGTGTGGAGAAATTTGTCATAAAGGGTTTGTCCTTCGGGAGGAAGCTTTGGGATATCGCGCAGCTTCTCGATGCCATATTTGCTCGCGAGTTGGTCCACAATTTCATAAGCTTCTGGATAATCATAATACATCGATTTGTAGAGGTGGGAAGAGTAGAGCGGTGTCAGAGGAAGGTTCTTGGGGGGTTCCACATATGCGGGTGACGTAAAACTCGAGACCAGAAATATCAGCGAGCAGATGACCAAGATATAAAGCGTCACAAGGCCAAGGGGTTGTTCTACAGAGGGTGGAACACGCTCGGTTTTAAGGACTTTTGGGGTAATTTTTAGCGTCGTTTTGACGGGTTCGAATCGGAATAGGGGTTTCTTTTGAAGGGCTTGGAATTTGGGGTCGGAAGGATGTTCTTCGAAGTCATGCCATAAATCAATGGCTTTTTCAAATTGATCTTCGTCATATACCCAGATCCTACAACTCGAATTTCCATAATCAGGGCTGCCCCAATCGGTCACGGTGTTCACTTCAAAGAGATTGTCAATGCCTGCTTCCTTTAAGTAACTTGAAAAGACATATCCCTTTTGCTGGTCTTCAGAGGTGCAAATCAAACGCATTTCAGCCGCCTATGCTTGCTATTTTGCTCAGGATCGCCGAGGTCGACAGTCCGGGAATCAGGGAAACAATGTGGATTTTTCCTCCGTGGGCTTTCACTGTTTCAGCTTCTATGCAATTTTCCCCATATTCAGAACCATTCACATGCACATGAGGCTTGATCCTGGATAAAAGCGCTCGCGGATCGGTCTCGCCAAACCATGTCACATAATCGACGAAGCTCAAAGCCGACATCATCTGCAGGCGATACTCTAGTGGAATGATCGGCCGCTTCGGGCTTTTATATGCCTGAATAGAGCGGTCGGTATTCAAAGCGACAATCAAGACATCGGCGGTTTGCGAGGCTTCATAGATAATCTGCAAGTGTCCTGCATGGAGCAAATCAAACGAACCATTCAATGTCGCAATGGTTTTGCCCTCATTGCGCAAAGCTTCTGCTTTGGGACCGATCTCCTCAGGAGAACATCTTTTGGCTATGCAAGCTTCGGCCCATGTTTTTTTCCCCATATTCGCCCCGGTTATATTTCGATGGCATTTGCAGGAAATGCCAGATTAAAGACCTCGTCGTAATGGTCGACGAAGTGGATTGTCAATCCCTTTTTGATGTATTCAGGGAGCTCATCGTAGTCCCGAATGTTATCTTTGGGGAAAATCAAGACTTCCAGTCCCGAGCGGCGTGCTGCCACGAGCTTTTCTTTGACGCCCCCGATAGGCAGGATCCGGCCCGTGAGCGTCAGCTCCCCGGTCATTCCCAGATTGTCCAGGACAGGGGTATCTGTCAGCAAAGAGAGCAATGCAGTCACCATGGTGATTCCAGCTGAGGGCCCATCTTTTGGTGTTGCCCCTTCTGGAATGTGGATATGCACCTGAGACTTTTCAAAGAAGGTAAATCCCGGGGCATATTTGTGGATGGCACTATTTAAGTAGCTCCAGGCTATCTCGGAGGACTCTTTCATCACTTGTCCAGCCTGGCCTGTGAGTTTCATCTCCGTTTTATCGCTGGCGACCTTGATCGCTTCAATGTAGAGCGTGGCGCCCCCCAAGGAGGTCCACGCCAGGCCTGTGCACACTCCAACAGGCGTTCGCTCATAGAAGCGGTCGCTGGTATAAACCGGCTTGCCCAGGAATGATTGAAGGTTTTTGGCTGTGATGTTGATTTTAGAAGGCGGAGCCTTTTTCCTGCCCTCCTTTTTATCCTTCTTTTTCTCTTCCTGCTTTTTCACGATCTTGACAGCCAGCTTGCGCATGATCTTTTTGAGGTAGTTTTCTAAACCGCGGACTCCGGCCTCTCTGGCATAGCCATTGATGATAGCCCTCAGGGCATCGTCTCCAAAGTGCACCTGGTGGCCGCGCAGACCCATGGCTTTGCGGTTGCGAGGGATGAGGTATTTTTTGGCGATTTGGACCTTTTCTTGAGCGATGTATCCGGAAAGCCGCAGGATATCCATGCGGTCCTTGAGGGGTTCCGGAATGGTATCGAGGATGTTCGCGGTGACGATAAACAGGACATGAGAAAGGTTGCAATGCACATCGAGGTAGTGATCGAGGAATTCGCAATTTTGTTCGGGGTCTAGCACCTCGAGGAGCGCCGACGCAGGGTCCCCTTGGTAGCTGCTGCCCATTTTGTCGACCTCATCGAGCATGATGACGGGATTCATCGTTTGGCAATATTTCAGGGCTTGGACAAGCTTGCCAGGCATAGCCCCGATGTAGGTGCGGCGATGCCCCTTGATTTCCGCTTCGTCCCGCATTCCGCCAACGGAAAAGCGGTAAAACTTTCGATTCAAGGCCCGCGCGATACTTTTGCCGATGCTTGTTTTTCCTACTCCTGGAGGCCCCACCAGGCAGATGATGCTCCCCCTGACGCCGCCTGCCAGCTTTCCGACGCTGATGAATTCCAAGATTCGCTGCTTGATATCATCTAATCCATAGTGGTCTTTTTTCAACACCTTTTCCGCGCTATTGAGATCGTGGCATTCCTGGCTGTAAATGCCCCAAGGGATGATCGTCAGCCAATCCAAATAGCCTCTCGATACGGCATATTCTGCCGACTGCACCTCCAAGGCGCTGAATTTGTCCATCTCTTCGTGGATGACTTTCAGGATGGGGGGCGGCACTTTGCGCTCCTTGAGGCGCGCTTCGAATTTTTCCCGATCCAGGGACTTATCATCTTTTTCGATGCCCAATTCTTTTTTGATGGTTTTGAGCTGTTCCTTAAGGAAGAAGTCTTTTTGGCTCTTAGAAATCGTCGCTTCGATTTTCTTGTTGATATTGCTTTGAAGGATGCTGATATCGAGCTCTTTTTTCAGCAATAACAGCGCCTTATCAATGCGGCTGGGAATATCAAACGTTTCCAGCACCTCCTGCAACTCATCGCGAGAGGCCGTCGTCAAAGCTACGGCAAAGTCCGCCAATTTGCCTGGCTCAGTAAAATCGGAATGGGCCAAGAAAATCTGCAACTCCTCCTTGAAAAGGGGATTGAGTTTCAGCAGCTCTTTTATCGTTGAGATGATGCTGATGGAATAGGCCTTCAGGTCTTCCGTAAGCTCTGGATTGTCCTCGTGATAGATCACTTTAGCTTTCAGCTGGCCCGTACTCGGCTCCGGCTCGCCGACAGTAAAGCGCTTTTCCATGTTCAGGATGACCTGAGCTCCCCCTTGTTCCATAGGGATAATCCGGAGGATTCGCGCCAAGACGCCTACAGTGTGGAGATTGTCAAACTTCACTTTGTAGACATTGGCCTGCTCCGATTTCGTTAGGATGATGCCGATGCACTTATGGTCAGATTTTGCTATCGATTTTAATGTATCAAAGAAGGGACCCGCCTCGACAAAGAGGGGGGCCGCCATCCCAGGAAAATAGGGGCGTCGCAACACAGGAAAGATCGAAAGGGTTTCGGGCTGCTTGACCCGGGGCGGATTCTTCTGACTATCCATAGGGTCGAATAGGGCGTTTTCCAATTCGCTGTTGAAGTGATCGTTTTCCAGATTCAAGCAAGCCTCTTATTTCTAATCATGTTTAACATAGATGAGAGAAAGAATTCAAGTGCGCGATTTGGACGATTTGGATATGCAGGCATACGCATCAACCTAAGATAACAGGATAATTACATTTACAGGATAGGATGGAAAAGGAGGAACAGGAATGCAGGATCGCAACAAGCGTCATCAAGGATAAACAATTTACAGGATATACAGGATCGCAAGCGGCAGGATATGCAGGATTACGGGCTCTTAACCACAGCATTATAATAAGAAGGGATATATCTATTTTGCTGTGGTTAAGAGCCCGTAATCCTGCATATCCTGCCGCTTGCGATCCTGTATATCCTGTAAATTGTTTATCCTTGATGACGCTTGTTGCGATCCTGCATAGCAACTGTTCCTCCTTTTCCCATCTATCCTGTAAATGTGATTATCCTTGCCCGCCTTCCCGTTTATCTTGATAATTTCATGTTGTGTTTAGCGGATGGTATCTAACAGGCGCGACTTTTCGAGTTGTTCATCCCTTTCGATGAGCCGTTTATGCAGGTGTTCCTCTAAAACTGTTGCGGCATCTAGCTTTTCCTTATCATCTTTTGCGATGTCTAAGAGGCTTCTGGCATGAAAGAAACAGGTCAGCAAAGGAGTCGCAGCAATCGTTTTGACTTGATACTGGAAATGATTCACAAAGGGTTCCCAAAAGATCAAACTGAAATACTCTGCGGCATTTCGAATACTATCCCTTTCGAGGAGGAGAACTTCTTTGTCCTGATTCAATCTCTCTTCAAGCTTCTGGAATATGCTGTCTTTGCTAAGGAAATAGCGTTCCATGACCTGCTCCAGCGAAAGATTGCTTTCTTGCTTGACATAGGCTTGGAATAGTTGCCTCAAAAGTATCGAGAGCTGAGCTTGGTCATTGAAGTGTGCATCCATGATAGGACCTGTTTTGGATCGAAACGGCCCAGAGAAAAGATCCGTCTCAGGATGGGGCTGTGTCTGCGCCTTTGGCATTTCTACTATCAACTTCTTTGACAACTTATAGACCTCTTCAAAGAGTTGTTCCGCAGGTCGAGCAGCAACCACAGGATCATTCTCCTGCTCACTGATCAACCTAAGACATTCAACTTCAGGAAATCGAAGGGATTTGAGCTGATCCCAGGTGAGATTTTGGCTTTTCATCAAATCCTGAATCGGGTTCTTGAGAGGTTGAGCCACCGCTTTTTTGTGTTTTTTGGTTATCTCCTTAAGTTTGTCGACAAACGGCTTAAGTTCGTCGGCAACAGCCACAAAACCCTTTTCTTTAAATCTAGTGATGAGTTTTTTTCCGAGAATTTTCTGCCCCATCATAATCGCTTCGGGCTTCGCCAAGCTGAGCGGTTCTGCTGATACAACAGGATATAAAACCTCATTGCGGACAGTGAACAGACAGTCTAAATTGTCTTCTTCAGGATTAAGGATTTGAATGCCATAAAGTGACTCTAATTCGAATATTTCTATAATGGTTCTCGCAAAGCTTCTCTGCTTATTTTCAAAGGCTTTTGGATCTGTGCTATTTTGATTGCAAGAGGCATCATGCAAAAAGAGGGGCATTAAAGGCATTTCTTGTCCCGTTTTCTGGATAAAGTATTCTCCATTCATCCCAATAGAAAGCGGCAAATCCATCGGAAAACCGAGCAAATCGAGGATTTTCTTGCGATAAAAAAGCAAAAGAGTGTTCTTCTGCTGATTCATTTGCCCTTGAGAAAGGGGATTCACTGAGGAATCATATCCAAAGAAATTTGTGATATGGGTAGGCAGCTGTACAGCCTGTTCTTGATTATTCGGCATGGGGACCATGGCTCTCAATGTGTACTTTCCCTCTTCAATGCCGATCAAGAACCCGGAAAAACCATCTCCCCTCTCGCGCATGTGAAGTTTATAGGCATAATGGTCGTTAAAACTTCCTTGAAATTCACAGGATTGGTCTACGTTATTGCTGGCAATAGCCTCTTGGTTTTTGACATATTGAGGATCACATCTCGAGTTGGGAGTAACACTAAAAGGGACTATCCGCTGAAAGAGCTCTTTCACTTTGATCGTTAACTTATCCCAGATGGGGCCATAGATAGGGGATTTTTTGATTTCCTCTGCAAGGTTTCGCAAGGGGGTCAAATTGTACTCTCTTTGTTCCCGGGCACTTTTCTTTTGAAAAGCAATCAGGAAATCCCTTGTAAGACGATCGATTTGATCAGCCAAAACTTCCATCTTTTTCTTCACAGAAGAATTGACCTGCTGATTCGCCCTTAATTCTTTCAGGTCCCGGAGGCATTGGTCTGCTTCTCTAGGAAAGTTGTTCAAAATTGTGGTGGGATCTATCTGAGGAGGTGTATAAATATTTTGAGAGAAGTTGAAGAGATTTAAGACAAAACCACCCTTCTTCTTTGCCTCTGGCTTTTCCTCTTTTTTTTGAGGCTCCTCTTTTTGAGTGGATTCCTGAGAAAAGTCGAAAGCTGGAGGAAAATTTCGATAATTTTTATCAGATAGCCAACTTGGAAGCATAATACCTCTAATTAAAATGTAATGATACTACATTTATTGTTTTAAGTAAATTGATTTCATGTTACATTTTTGCTATAAATACTAGATGCTGGTATAACAAGGGGAGAAAGATGCACTTTCGTCAAACTGCCGAAGCTTGTGAGAAGGAATCTCTACACCCATTAGCCGCCTTTTCAAAAAATCATAGCCGGCATGAGCAGGCTGAAGAAGATTATCGGCTTCCCTATAAGAAGGATGTCGATCGGATCATCCACTCCAAAGCTTATGCCCGGTATACCGACAAGACCCAGGTCATCTACCTCGTAGAAAATGACCACATCACCCACCGCAGCCTTCACGTGCAGCTTGTCAGCAGCTTTGCAAGAGGGATCGCAGAAATTTTGCGCTTAAATAGCGACCTCGTCGAAGCAATAGCTTTGGGACATGATGTGGGACACCCCCCCTTTGGCCATGAAGGAGAGGGATACCTCTCCACATTATCCGAAGAATATGGCAACGGCCCTTTTACCCACCCATGGCAGTCTTGTCGCTTACTCAGTGAAATCGAATCCCTTAATTTGGGGCTCTACGTTTATGATGGATTCCTTTGCCATGATGGGGGCATGTGCGGTACAAAATATGTTCCCCATCTTGGGAAGACCTGGGAAGATCACTTTGAAGAAAAAAGGCAGAAGCTAAAAGATCCTGAACGCAACTTATGGCCGGCGACTCTTGAAGGGTGCTTAGTGAAATTTTGCGATACGATGAGTTATATCGGAAGAGATATCGAAGATGCGATTAGCCTTGGCATCTTAAAGCGCGAAGATGTGCCGAAAACATCCCTGGGAATCACAAATAGCAGCATTCTGCACAATCTGGCCAATGACCTCATCGAGCATAGCTACGAAAAGGACTATATTGCCCTTTCCGAAAAAAGTTATGAGTCGTTGAAGACTCTGCGCACGTTCAATTTTCAGAATATTTATATCCAACCGAAACTGAAGGTGGAATCGGGCAAAGTAAAGCAAAGCTACCGCTTCTTATTCGAAACGCTGCTCCAAGGACTGGAAAAGCAGCGCGAAGAGAGCTACATCTGGAAAAATTATGCCTCCAACAAGCCAGAAGACTATTTAAGTAAAACAACGCCTGTACAAATAGTTGTCGACTACATTTCAGGGATGACAGACAGCTTTTTTGTCAGAACCTTGCAGAAAATCCTCATCCCCATGCGAATTGAGCTTACCTAAATGCCAGCATTGATCATCGAAACGAGTACGGAAAGAGGATGCGTTGCTCTCATCAAGGAGGGATACGCTGCTAAAATAGAGCTTCCGATCGGCCTCCAAAATTCCCAGTATTTGCTCCCAGAAATCCAGCAGCTCTTGTTCAAGGAAGGCCTCTCACCTTCCGATTTGACCCACCTTGTCGTCGGCATAGGACCAGGTTCCTATACTGGCATCCGCGTCGGCGTTGTCGTTGCCAAAACATTGGCTTATGCGTTAAAGATTCCACTCGTCGGCATATGCACTTTGCAGGCTTTTGTTCCCGATCAGGAGGGCTCTTTTGCTGTCCTCATCGATGCAAAAATAGGGGGAGCCTACATGATCAAAGGCGAGCGCATCGGTCAGCATCTCATATGGCATACGCAACCCGTTGTGGCAGAGCTTCCCCAGGTTGTTGCTGACCTGGCCGAAACGCCTCTTATCCTCACGCCTATGATCCAACCTCTCAGAACAAAAATGGAAAAAGTGGCTCAGGGCACTCCGTGGAAATGGCTAGAAACCCCTCCAAATCCAGCCTACATGTTTAAACTTGCCCAACAAAAAATGGAGAATGGAGAATACTCCAGCGATGGCAGCTTCGAGCTTCTCTACCTGCGGAAAACGCAAGCAGAATTGGAACGGTCCAATTTTCTTGCTTTATAAGCGAAACCCATGTTAGTCTATAATTTCAGAAACATTAACCCAATAGGAAAGAAATTAAATGACAATCGTTAAAGTTCGGATCGGTGAGCCCTTAGATAAAGCCCTGCGTTCTTTAAAAAAGCGCCTAGATAAAGAAGGGGTTATGAAAGCGGTTAAAGCTCATCGTTTTTATTCTAAGCCATCTGTCAAAAAAAGAGCGAAATCTAAAGCGGCTCTCAAATACAAGAGAACGCGTTAATCATTTAAAACGCAGAAGTCACTTCTTTTTACAGTCGTTGTCATTCATTTAGCAGTCGTCAGACCCATCTGCTAAAAAGCTTGCGGTTTTCTTCCCTCTGTGTTATATTTAATCCATAGAAAAAGAGCAAAATAAGATGGATGTTATGGCTGACTACTATGAATTGCTAGATGTACCTCGTACGGCAACACCCGAGGAAATCAAGAAAGCCTATCGCAAAAAAGCTTTGCAATACCATCCCGACAAAAATCCCGGAGATAACGAAGCCGAAAAAAAATTCAAAGAAATCTCCGAAGCCTATGAAATCCTAAGCGATGAAAAAAAACGGGAACAATACGACCGCTATGGAAAAGAGGCTTTCGCCGGAGGCGCAGGAATGGCCGGAGGCGGAGGCTTTTCCAGCATGGAAGAGGCCCTACGCACTTTCATGGGAGCTTTTGGGGGGATGGGTTCCGATAACATTTTCGAAAGCTATTTCGGAAGCGACTTTGGAGGGCCCAGCGGGACCCGGATGCGGCAAGGAGCCAGCAAGCGCGTCAATATTACGATCTCATTTCTTGAAGCCGCCAAAGGCGTAGACAAAGAGTTAGCCATCACCAATTACGTCAGCTGTCAAACCTGCAATGGCCGCGGCTCTGCGACGCCCCAGGGGAAAAAGAAATGCACGAAATGCGGAGGCTCCGGCCAAGTATTCGAGCAGAGAGGTTTCTTCAGCATGTCAATGACCTGTCCCCAGTGCGGCGGCGAAGGACAAGTCATTACCGACCCCTGCAAAAACTGCCAGGGCAAAGGAGTCATTAAAGAAAAGCAGCATGTCAAAGTCCATATTCCGGCCGGAGTCGATAGCGGAATGCGTTTAAAAATGACTGGCTATGGCGATGCAGGAGCCAATGGCGGTCCTCCGGGCGACCTCTATGTCTTTATCAATGTTGAGCCCCATGAAATCTTTGAAAGGGAAGGCGATGATGTGATGATTGACCTTCCGATTAGCTTTACTGAAGCAGCTTTAGGCTGTAAAAAGGAAGTCCCGTCGATTTTATCGCATATCTGCCGAATCAGCATTCCGGAGGGGACGCAAAACGGCAAAATATTCCGCGTCAAAGGAGAAGGCTTTCCGAATGTTCATGGACAGGGAAAGGGGGATATGCTTGTCAGGATCTTTGTGGAAACCCCTACCAAGCTGAGTGCAAAACAGAAGGAACTCCTTGAAGAATTCAGCAAGCTAGAGGGACCTGCTAATTTGCCCAAGCGCAAAAGCTTTGTAGATAAAATCAAAGATCTTTTCAAATAGATTTTTTCGGTTTTTCTTTTTTTGGCTTTTCAGTTTTAGATTCTGCCGTTGCCGGCTCTTTCGATGTCGGCTCTTTCGATATCGACTCTTTTTCTTTTGTGGTGGGCTCAAAACGGATGATTCCGTGTCCTGATTTGAGATTCTCTATAAAATGCGCATTGAGTTTTTGGAAATAGACGAGTTTATCAGCGATGCGCTTTTGCATTTCTGGGCTGGCTTCCCCTTTAGCCTCATGGAATGTTTCTTGGAAGGTAGCTTCGAGGTTCATTAAATTTTTAATCAGTTCATCCTGTTGCTGTTGCAAAGGACCTAGCTCATCCTTAGAAATGACCTGTACAGAGACCTCTTTCAATTTCTCGGCATTGGCGATCAGAGTATCCAAAACGCCTTCCATTTGCTTTAATGCTTTTTCTGAGGAATTAGTCATATAGCACCCCCTTCCCGTTTTCCATTTATTATAAAAGAGTTTGTATTATAAAGCAAAAAGTAATCTTTTCTCAGCGATTCCCGCTAGAGCATAAGCGCAACAAGATAAATAGGATAGAGAAAGGAGGAACAGGATATGCAGGATCGCAACAAGCGGCCTCAAGGATAAACAATTTACAGGATATGCAGGATCGCACGCGACAGGATATACAGGATTACGGGCTCTTAGCCACAACGGATCAGTTGTGGTCAAGAGCCCGTAATCCTGTATATCCTGTCGCGTGCGATCCTGCATATCCTGTAAATTGTTTATCCTTGAGGCCGCTTGTTGCGATCCTGCATATCCTGTTTCTTGTTGCGCTTATGCTCCAGCGGGAATCGCTGATCTTTTCTCCCTCTAAAAACACATTTTGAACTTGCGAGAGGTTGATCTTTATGTTAAAAAGTTGCCAATTGAAACAAACTTCATATGGTGTAAATAAGGACCCACAATGATTGGTTTTTGCCCTTTGGCATCAGGTTCGAAGGGAAATTGCATCTATATAGGAACGGAAAAGACAAAAATCTTAATCGATGCTGGCTTGAGTGCGAAAGCGATCAAGGCTAAGCTGGAGGAGATTCAGGTCGATCTGGCAGAGATCCAGGCGATTCTCATCACCCATGAGCATACCGATCACATTCAGGGATTGAAGATTCTCGCCTGCAAGATGGGGATTCCCGTCTATGCCAATAGCGAGACGGCCAAGGGCATAGTCGACTATTTTCACGAGTGTCCTAAATTTAAGATCTTTTCGACAGGGGAGACTTTCCAGCTTGGCGAATTGCAGATTCATCCCTTTAGCATTCAACATGATACGTTAGATCCTGTCGCCTTTATTATCCGCATCGACGGGCTCAAGCTCGGATTCTGCACCGATTTAGGCTTTGTCACTTCGCTCGTCTTAAACCAGCTGAAAGAATGCGATTATCTCTATGTCGAGGCTAACCATGAAATTTCGATGGTCCATGCTTCCTCGCGCCCCATGATCTATAAGCAAAGGGTGCTCAGCCGGACGGGCCATCTTTCTAACGAAGCGTGCGGCGACATGTTGTCTAAGATTGCAAGTCCAAAGCTAAAGCATGTTCATCTGGCCCATCTATCGAGCGAGTGCAACACCCCTGAAAAGGCTTTGAGTATCGTGAGGGGCATATTAGAGCGGCATGGCATCAGTTTAGACATGTGCACAGCACCCCAAGAGATGATCAGCAAGGCCATTACATTTTAGGAATCGACAAATTCCTCTAAAGGATCTTCCTCTTCATTAGAGCTTCCCTTGCGCGCCATGAGGATTTTGCGCGGTTTGGCTCCTTCGGCGGGTCCAACCACCCCCTTGGATTCCAGCTGGTCGATCAGGCTCGCGGCGCGGGCGTATCCGATTTTTAATTTTCGCTGCAGGAATGTTGTCGAAGCATTTCCCGTGCTCAGGATAATATCCATCGCATCGTGATAAAGCGCATCGGTTGGCATCTCCTCTTCGTCGATGGATTGGGAGGGATCCGAGCGGCCCATCCGATCGAAAGATGCGATCACATAGTTCGGAGGCGCCTGGTCGCAAATGCATTTGACAATGGCATTGATGTCTTCGTCGCGAATGAATGCCCCTTGCGCACGCGTGAGGTGGGAGGTGCCCGGAGGCAAAAAGAGCATATCGCCATTCCCTAGCAGCGTTTCGGCTCCGATTTCATCCAGGACGATTTGGCTGTTGACACGGCTCGCCACTTTGAAAGAGATGCGCGTCGGAAAGTTGGCTTTGATGAGGCCTGTAATGACTTCCCTCGAAGGGCGCTGCGTCGCCAGGATGAGATGGATGCCCACGGCTCTCGCCATCTGGGCGATGCGGGCGATGGGCGTCTCAATGTCGCTGCTGGCCACCATCATGAGGTCGGCAAGTTCATCGATGATGCCTACGATATAGGGAAGCTTAGCCGGAACTTCGCGGTCGAGCTTGGACTCGATCTCGGGATTGATCGTCCGGCTATTAAAAGCCTCGATATTGCGGACGCCAAGATGCTTAAGGAGCTCATAGCGGCTCTCCATTTCCTTCACAAGCCAATTCATCGCCGCACAAGCCCCTTGCGGCTCTGTAATGACAGGCGCCAACATATGGGGCAGCCGTGAATAGGGAGTCAACTCGACTTTTTTAGGGTCGACCATGATCAGCTTGATCTCATCGGGCCTTGCATTCAATAGGATGGACATCACAATCGTGTTGATGCAGACCGACTTTCCGGACCCAGTAGCCCCTGCGATGATGCAGTGAGGCATCTTGGTCAAATCATTCATGACATAGTCGCCATTGACAGCTTTGCCCAGCAAGATGGGGATGTTGAACTTGCGGTTCCCCTGCTGATAGGCCTGCAGCATATCTTTGAAGCCCACTTCCTGGGGTTGTGCATTCGGCACCTCGATGCCGACAGCCGCTTTACCCGGTATCGGGGCAATGATCCGGATCGATTTCGCCTCCATATTGAGGGCGATGTCATTTTCAAGCGTTTTGATTTTTTGGACTTTGACTCCAATCGCCGGATGGACTTCGAACGAGGTAATCGTCGGCCCGCAATTGATCTGCCCCACTTTTGCTTCGATGCCAAAGCTCTGGAGCGTTTCCTCAAGCACCTCAGCTTGGTGCCTCAAGTCTTTTTTTAGGGAAGACTGGTCCACTTTTTTAGCGTTTGTCAGCAATGCGGGAGAAGGCAAGAGGTAGCCGCTGAAGTCTCCATTGTGCACCCTTTGCGCTGCCAATGCCGCTTCGCGCTTTTTATTGGGTTTAGGCGCCGGAGGAGTAGAAGAGGCTGGCTCTTTAGGCGCTTTTTCGGGGAGGTCGGCGACCTCTTTTCGCGAAAGCGAGGGGCGCACCTTAGGGTTCGTTTCGGGTTGGATCGCCAGCAATTCCTGCTGAAGGGAATTAAGATGGTCTGTAGCAGATTCTGAGGGAAGCCCCTGGCCAGGGATGCGCAATTTGACAAACCTGAGGAAATCGCTTTCGGTAGGAACTGGAGGCTCTTCCTTTGCCGATACCTGAACTGTCGCAGGAACTCCTTCTGTCTCTTTTTTGACCTGGGAGAAAAATCTAAAAAGATTTCGCAGGATATCCAGTGGGGTCAATTTGATCAGGAAAAACAGGCTCGCAAATAATAAGCTGCCAAAGATGAAGATGATGCCGACAGTATTCAAAAGAGAGTGGAGGTTCAGCCCTGGGAGATCCCTATAGAAGAAGTAAAAGGGCGTTCCGCCCAAGTGGTAGTGGCTTGCCTTGGCCCAAGGCGTGCTATAAAAGGTCTTTGCCAGGGATTTTCCCGCCAGGGGGAACTGGTCTTCCACAAGGCTGAGGAGAACGCAAATGGAGACCAATGCGCAAGCAAAGGAAACCCCCTTCAGATAAGGCCGGTTGACCGGCTTGCCAAACAGGAGCCGCCAGCCGACCCACCCTAAAAAGCCGCAAATCAGGTAGCTGCTAAGGCCAAAAAGAACATGGGAGACCCATCCTATTCCATGGCCAGCAAGGCCTAGCCAATTGTTTGTGTCTTTGCCAAAAGAAAAGCTCAGCAGGCTCAAGAAAAGGATAACCGCAAGGCAGAAGATCAAGATGCCTTTGCAAATCGCAATATCCTGCTGCTTTTTCAACTTGTCGTTATTTGACTTGGAGGAACGTGCTTTGGCCATTGGGGCATCACTAAGGTTAGTTTGATTCTATACCAGGGTGAAGATAAAAGAGCAAGAAAGAGGGCGAACGACGGGGTTCGAACCCGCGACATTTGGATCCACAATCCAACGCTCTAACCAGCTGAGCTACGATCGCCATAGAGAGTAAAGTTTGACTAACCCATTATTTTCAGTCAATCTAAAATATTCATAAACCCCATTCCACTAAAAATATTTTTTGCGTGAAATATATAAAGAGTGGTAAAGGAAACTTATAATTTAATAAGGAGTCTCCCTATGCGTCTAGCTACTTTCTTTCTCTTTCCTTTCTTTTTATTGGGTGCCTTGGGCGTTGCCAGTGAGTGGCGGCCAGCCCTCGTTTTGGAAAATGGGTATTCAGGCGATCCTCACATCGCCCTAGCTCCCGATGGAACAGTTTTCGGAGTCTGGACCTACTACGATCCCAATTGGGAGCAATATGGAATTCAGGCAGGCATACAAACTCCGGACAGAAAATGGACCAAGTCCATGGTGGCCGTCTCTTCAAAGCACTTAAGCTCTCCTGCGGTAGCTACTGATAACAAAGGAAATTCAATTCTCGTTTGGTTATCTGGAGAGATGGGTCAACAGACAATCCATTGGGCCACATTCGACAAAAAGAGCTCAGCCTGGAAAGTGGAGAAAGACACCCTGGGATCTGCCTATTTAATCGAATATCTTGCTATTCAGTTTGACGACAAGGGGACTGCTTTGCTCGCGTGGGTGAACTGGCCCAATGACACCGATCCCGGATCCCTCTCCTCGGCGTGCCTTTCACAGGGCAGCAAAGGTTGGACGTTTAATTCTCCCCTAGTCAAAGAGGATTGGTGGAATGATTTTCAGTTTGCTTTTGATCCTTCCGGAAATGCCTTAGCACTATGGGGAATGATAGACATTCATGCCGCTCGATTGGCCAAGGATAGTGTCACTTGGGAATCAACAGGTCTTGTCTCACCCAGCAGCGAAAAGCACTCCTATATCCTGCCTAAACTAGCTGTGGATCGCGAGGGAAATGGCGTGGCCCTATTTGTTGAAACAGGAACTAGTTTCTTTAAGTCCTCCTATCTTCCTACTGGAGAAAAGGAGTGGAAACACATGAAATTTTCCCCAGGACCCAAAGAGATACATATCTGGAAATGGAACTGGGATCTTGCCATAAATACCGATGGAACAGCTTATAGCTTATGGTTTCCCGAAAATTCCATTGATTATGTTTATTGTTCGAAACTTCAAACGGGAGGGGACACCTGGACCATCTCTCAAGTCTTTTCAAACCCAGCTTATCCCTATTCCACGACCATTGCCAAACTCAACTTCGACCGCGATGGAAATGGGCTTGCCATTCTAGGGACCGAGTATGAGTTCAGGCTTTGGGCCTCCACCTGGACGAATCAAGAGTGGTCCTCACCAGAGCTGATTACTTCCTTGGACGCTGAGTATCATAATGAGATTGATGTAAAACTCTCCAACATCCAGTCGGCATTCCTCCTCTTCACTTTAGATAAAAGAATATGGGGCCAAAGTGGATATCACCTATTTCAATGAGCCATTCTCTCTGTGAATGGGGGCTTTGGCAAAGCCGAAAGTTGCTATTTTGGGCCGCGCGTGGTATACTTAATGAGCCATAAAATTAA
The DNA here is from genome assembly GCA_963801335.1 of uncultured Parachlamydiaceae bacterium. GTDB lineage: Bacteria > Chlamydiota > Chlamydiia > Chlamydiales > Parachlamydiaceae > CAWDEQ01. The sequence continues at coordinate 108,587 of CAWDEQ010000002.1, forward strand.
TAGGGAGGCTCATCATGAATCAACCATTCGATTCCAATCAACTTTTAGCACCCTTTGTCGCATCTACCTATAGGCCACCTTTTGATGGGGGATCCAAGGCTTTGCCAACCCTTGGGACGATTCCTCATGATGTGATGAAAGAATTGATTCAAAAGTATTTGAAGCCTGCAGAAAAGATTCCACTTGCCTTTCTATGTACTCGGTTCAGAGTACTTTCCTCTCAAGACCTAGCATCGCAAAGTAAGTTTGATCTTCGGGCTGCAATGTATCTGGCAGCATTTCAAGGTCAAATTCCTTTGCTGCAATGGTATCACACGATTTTAAGATGTCCCTTTAATACAACATTATGTGCTTACGCTGCATCAGGAGGTCATTTGGAAGTCCTACAATGGCTTCGCGAGAGGGGTTGCCCATGGGATGAATCGACATGTGCTCGTGCGTCAATTGGAGGCCATATAGATATCTTGATGTGGTCACATGCTAACGCATGTCCATGGGATGCAAGTGTCTGCATCGCTGCATCCCAACAGGGACATTTGGAAATTTTGAAGTGGGCTCGAGCCCAAAGATGTCCTTGGAATTCCAACTGTTGGCACCTAGCCCATCAAAACGTTCATCCATACTTACAGGCAAACGATTGCCCTAGATATGATGGGTATAGTATAAACATTTGAATCTCCTGTAAGAATGCGCCATTACGTTGCTCATGCATAGGCGAGATCACGAAAGGATTCATGCCGCATGCGCAGATAGTGTTGCAGTAGGATGCCGCCCACCAAGAGGAGGCATAAATAGGGGAGTAACACCTCTAAAGGGCAATCGTGGTACCAGGCGATGTCGAGCTTGGGCGGAAGATTATAGGTAAAATTCAAAACGCAATGGGTATACCGATCATTAACGAGGTGAATCCAGTGTCCCAACACTGGGATGAGAAATCCCAAAATGAGCAGCAGCATGGAAAGACTAACCAAAAAGGGAAAAAACAAATTATAGATTAAACTGAAATAAGGGAATTTCTGAAAATAAAAGAGCGTTAGGGGCAACGCAGCGCAATTGACAGCAATCCCTAGCGATAGGGCTTGCCGAAACACGGCTAACAGGCAATAGCCATGCTGATTCCACCCATCCATGGCGATCGCCTCAGACAAAGAACGCTTGAAAAACAACCTCTGCATAGAGTGATCAAAGGGGCCAAATAAAAGCAGAATGGCCGCCGTTGTGAGAAAGCTAAATTGAAAGCCCATATGCTGACACATCAAGGGATCGATCAGCAAGGATAATAAAAGGGCCAAACCAAGCGCATTTAATCCCGACCCCTTGCGCTGCAATAGCATTCCTAACAACGCAATCAAAATCGTCAGCCAAGCCCTTAGGATGGAGGGCCCGCATCCCAAAAAGACGAAGTAAGTGGTGAGGATTGCAATCATGAGTAGGTTCGTTTTCTTCGGAGGAAACAACAAGCGCAGGAGAAAGCTTAAAACGCCCGCAATAATCGAGAAATGAAATCCCGAAATGGCCATGATGTGCTGCAGACCAAATCGGGAGAATTCAGCACTCATTATGCGATCGTCAAAATCGCCCGTTGCAATGCCTGTTAAAAAGGCTGCACTTCTTGAACTGCGAAAGTGCCTTTCAATAGACTCTGCAACCCATTGCTTTGCGAAAAAGCGCCACTCTGCAAGGCTCCAGGATCCTTCGATCGGGTTCCAGGGATTTGTCTTCTTGACCGATAGCCGATAGTTGCCCCCTGATGTCTCCTTGAGATGGCTTTCAATCCAATAGTCGCGGTCAGCCGGAGGCCTCTCGATCTCCTCTTTGAAGGGGAGGCTCAACGTGTAGTCGATATTCCTGGCGAGAGGTTGGGATTCCCCCGCCTTTGTAAAGCTGAGAATCCTGCCTTTGTAAATCCATTGCCTGCCAAAATGCGATGTCTTTGCCTGCAAGGAGTCAATATGGATCCGAGCAATCCCTGCAATCCCTTCAGGTGGCAGTTTGGGAAAGATATAAGTGAACTGAATCAATGCGAAAGAAACCAGAAAAATAAGGACACAGAGAAGTGTCTGCATAATGTGCTGAGAAAGAGATAAGAGGAGGATAGGAAGGATAAGAAGATAGCCACCATTTAGAGCGGCATAAGTCCCCAGAAGAGCCGCCAAACCATACCTGAAACAGGGGTTTCTCTGCCAAAAGTAATCTAGAGCACGGATTGCAATTAACATGCCCGGTGATCCTAACACAAAAACAGTGATTCCAGCATTACTTAAATTGACATTTTCAGTTAGGTTTAGGATAATCCGATCAAACAAAACACGCGATGTGCGCATTATCGAGAATGGATAATGGACAATGGACAATGGTTAATGGACCTAATGGACACCATGGACACCATCGACTATGGACATTAGGCAATGGTCCATAGTCGATGGTGTCCATTAGGTCCATTAACCATTGTCCATTGTCGATAATTTGCACATGGTAAAAAAACTAAAGGAATCAGTCTGATGACAGCTTCTTCTCTTTCACCTATATCCCTTACGCTTTACCAACACTCATCCTTTACTCTGCTCTCTTTTCCTAACGATCTACTCCATCATTTTTGCCAAGAATATTTTGAGACACACGAAAAAATAGTTCTCCCCTTTGTCTGCAGGCGTTTTCGCCGTCTTCAGTCCCTGCAAAATCTCTATAAAAGAGGAGGTGATGCTATCTTTAATCCAGTAGTTCGCAATCGCATGGATGTATATCATCGACAAAAGATCTGTTGCAAAGCCGTCAAAGAGGCTGCCACTAAAGGATTTAATCATTTGGTCATCTGGTACCATAGCTATTTGAACTACTCATGGAAAGACAAAACCTGTGTAATCGCCGCAGAAACTGGGAATTTACCTCTATTGCAATTGTTGCGTATGAGAAGCTCCTATTTAGAGTATAATAAGCGGATAGGGCAAATTTTGCGATCAAGCGGGTTATTCAAGATTGAGCGCTTATGGGATACCTGGACTTGCGAAGCCGCTGCTAAAGGGGGGCATTTGAATGTCTTGATGTGGTTGCGTCAGAATGGCTGCCCCTGGGATAACTTTACTTGCTCTTCCGCTGCCGAAGGGGGCCACTTTGCCCTTTTAAAATGGGCACGTTCCCAAGGATGTCCTTGGGACTGGGGGACCTGCTGTGCAGCTGCAAGGGCGGGTCAGCTTGAGATCTTGCAATGGGCTCGAGCCAATGGCTGCCCCTGGGATTGGAGGATCTGTGCTTCAGCAGCGACTGGAGGCCACCTGGAAGTTTTAAAATGGGTTAGGGCTAACGGTTGCGATTGGGATCCATTCACCTGTAGCGATGCCGCTAAAGAAGGCCATCTTGAAGTTTTGCAATGGGCTCATGCCAATGGCTGCCCTTGGGATGAAAGTACATGTCACAGAGCTGCCATAACAGGTCATCTGGCCATTTTGCAATGGGCTCATGCCAATGGCTGCCCTTGGGGTGGAAGCACGTGTTCCTGTGCGGCTTGGGAAGGTTACCTGGACAGTTTACAATGGGCGCGTGCCAACGGCTGCCCTTGGGACGAAGTGACATGTCAATGCGCGGCTGAAGGTGGCCACCTAGCCGTTTTACAATGGGCCCGTGCCAATGGCTGCCCTTGGGACGAGAACACATGTAGCAAGGCAGCGGAGAGAGGCCATTTTGAAGTACTAAAATGGGCTCGAACAAACGGTTGTCCTTGGGATGCAAAAACTTGTGAACTGGCTGCTAAAGGAAACTACTTGGAAGTTTTGCAATGGGCACGCGCCAATGGCTGCCCGTGGGATGAGCAAACATGGAACGCGGCCAATGGGATAGGCTACACGCACATACTGAAATGGTTACGAGATAATAAGTGTCCCGGGATGGACAATGGTTAATGGACCTAATGGACACCATGGACACCATGGACTATGGACCATTGCTTTTGACCATAGTCCATGGTGTCCATTAGGTCCATTAACCATTGTCCATTATTGTCCATTTCTATTTTGCGCCCAAATTTAATTACAATCTTATTGAATTAAATTCATCTAATCTATATGATTATTTAAAAATATTAAATAACTTTAATAAATAATGTTTTCAGGAAAAATGACACTTCTTTCTCTTTCACCAGATCTCCTGGGTCATCTTTGCAAAAATTACTTTAGGGAAGAAGAGAGAATTGTTCTGCCTTTCATCAACAAACGCTTTAGAACGCTTCTAGCTAACCACCCCTCGGCTGAGGCAGAAAAAAAAGCAGAGATTCGCACTGCATCAATAAACTGTGCAGCAAAACAGGGATTCCTGACATTGGTGGAGTGGTACAACAAAGTCCTAAAGTACCCATGGGGTGTATCGACCTTTGCCGCTGCAGCCCAAGGAGGCAATTTGAGAATGCTCCAGTGCCTCTACAAGGGTGGTTCACACGATTCTAAAATTGGGGTCTTCAGATCCCTCTATGCAGGCATTTTTGGCTGTGCATGGGATGCTCAAACCTGCTCAGCAGCAGCTGGAGGTGGACACCTCGAAGTTTTACAATGGGCCCGAAGCAAAGGATGCCCTTGGGACGAAAAAACATGTTCAGCAGCAACCGAAGCGGGTCATCTGCACATATTACAATGGGCACGATCAAATGGTTGCCCCTGGGACAGTTTTACTTCCTTAGGAGCAGCCAGAAAAGGCCATTTGGCTATTTTACAATGGGCCTTAGCCAATCACTGTCCTGGAAATAACTTGGTTTGCGATGCAGCTGCTATCGGCGGCCACCTCCAAATCCTGCAATGGGCTCATGCAAACAAATTGCCCTGGAGTGTCTCGACCTGCGTTTCGGCAGCTTCCGGAGGCAAGTTGAGCATTTTACAATGGCTTAGAGAGCAAGGCTGTCCTTGGAATAAACATACTTGTATAGCGGCAGCGCATAGCGGTCAAATTGAAGTTTTGCAATGGGCCCGGACAAATGGTTGTCCATGGGATGCGCGCACTTGTTCAGCTGCGGCAGGGGTGGGCCATCTTTCCCTCTTGCAATGGGCGCGAGCCAATGGATGTCCTTGGGATGAATTTACCAGTTCAGCAGCGGCAGGTGGGGGCCACCTTGAGGTCTTAGAATGGGTTCATGCCAATGGTTGTCCCTGGAATGTAGAGACAACTGCCGCTGCAGCAGAAGGGGGGCACTTTGGCCTATTGCAGTGGGCTCATGATTCAGGCTGTCCCTTGAGTCCAGTCATTTGCGCCATTGCCGCAAAACGGGGGCATCTGAAGATGTTGAAATGGGCCCATGAAAAGGGATGTCCACTGGATGACAAGACATGGCAGGCAGCATTAGAAGGAGACAATATGTCTATCAAATTATGGCTACATGATAGGGGTAATAACACAGGAACTGTGTTTGATTTAATGTCGAATGCAAAACAATGATAATGCCTGCCCTAATGGAATGAGTACTAGAGCAACGCCTCATGATCGTCTTTAACTCCATATCCAAATTATTTTCTTCCCCTTCCACCCCACTTCAAGCCCTTCCTAATGATGTTCTCAATTATATAGGTGATAATTTTTTTCAGCCCCATGAAAAAATTGTGCTTTGTTTTATCAATAAGCGTTTCAAAAAGCTTGCAACGACATCGAATCTATATCGAAAAACTGGAGACAATCACGACTTGCTACATTCTCAAGCGATCGCAGAGGCAGCAGCCAAGGGATTTTTTCAATTGATGAATTGGTACCACAATACATTGAAATATCCTTGGCATGAAGAAATCTGTTATGCAGTAGCCAGAAAAGGGAATCTTGCCATGTTGCAATGGCTTCGCGATGATGGATTGAATTTGCCATCTTGGATCAGGAACTGGGGATTTAGTTTCAAAAGCCAAAGAAACTGTCCCTGGAATTCGCATACCTGCGCTGGAGCGGCAGAAGGTGGGCATCTCGAAGTTCTTCAATGGGCCAGAGCTCATGGATGTTACTGGGATGGAATGACCTGCCAAATGGCGGCTAAAAAAGGACATCTCATTATCTTGCAATGGGCTCGAGCCAACGGTTGCCCTTGGGATAATAGAACGTGGGAAGCTGCCGCTATTGAAGGTCACCTGCCTATCTTGCAATGGGCCAATAACACTGGCTACTCCCAACAGATAGAGATAGGATCCGCTACAATTTGCGCAGCTGCGGCAGAGGGAGGCCATCTCAATGTATTGCAGTGGATCCGATCCATGGGATACGCGTGGGATGAAAGGACATGCCAAAATGCCGCAAGAAGGGGTCATTTAACTGTATTAAAATGGGCAAGAGCAAATGATTGCCCTTGGGATGGGACGACTTGCGAAGCAGCTGCGAGGGGAGGTCATTTACATGTCTTACAATGGGCTCGTGCCAATGGCTGTTGTTGGAATGAGCAGACAAGCGAAGCTGCCGCCACCGAAGGGGGTCTTAAAGTTTTGCAATGGGTCCTCGAAAATGGGTGTCCTTTTTGGAAGGAAAGATTATGCTGCTTTGCTGCCCGAGGAGGCCAACTAGCCATTTTGCAATGGGCCCGATCTGTCGGATACCCCTGGGATAAAAGTGTATTGGAGGAAGCTGCTTCAAGAGGCCATTTTGATATTTTACAATGGGCTTTTATGAATAATTGTCCCCAGCACCCTGTCCTTTGTACAATTGCAGCAAAAAACGGTCAACTTGAAGTATTGAAATGGGCTCGAGCCAATGGATGTCTCTGGAATGAAGAAACATGCATTGCGGCTGCTAAAGGAGGCTATCTAGCCATTTTACAATGGGCTCGAGCCAATGGTTGTCCATGGAATAAAGATATGTGGTTTGCTGCATGTTATCAACATAACAGCCCCCAGATGCTGCGCTGGCTTTCCAAAAACGGATGTCCTAGAGATCCCGATTGGTTCATAGAGTATTAAGAGAATTTATTTTAAAGCTGGACTTCGTAGATTTTGTTATGGGGGGAAAGCTCATTGCCCTGTGCGCGCACCAGCGTTTCTAACAATTTGTTGTTAGCTATCTTTTCAATCTGGTTAGCGATTTCATGGCCTACTGTATAGATCGTCGCTTTAGGATTTTCTACTAAAACACCATCCTTTTCAAAGTGGTCAAAAGCTGGCAAGCTTTTTACCTTCAACGCATCAATGAGCGTTTGCAATCCGCTTGAAAGAGTATTGTTATTGCCCGAAGCAATGATCAGGTACTTATAGTTAACGGTATTTTTATTCGCCAAGAGGATTTGTTTGTGCTTCCGGTCAATGGAGTCAACAGGTCCAACCTCTTGAAAGGCATCGCGGGTTAACGAGATCAGATGATTTTGGAAATGGGAGATATCATGCGATGGGGAATCGCTATTCAATTGATATAACAAAGGCTGGACAGCCGGATGCGTCCTATCAATCAATACGATTTCTGCAAAGATAGTCGTATCCTTAGCAGGCGACTTCATGTCTTTGAAGTCAACGATATAGACTTTATTTACGTCCATATTCATCATATCACAAATTCTCCTCTTTCAAAAAATATTATAGCAGATTTCCCCATTTTTTGCTAGGAAAAAATTCTAAAATCTGGTAAATAAAATTTATAAAGGGCACTCCCATGGATCAGCATATCAAAGAGTTTTACAGCCATTTCTCTAACGATACACCACATGGCCATTTTCACAAAGTCATATCTGTTGATAAAGACCTTCATCTCGATTGGGAAAATGTGAAGCAAAAAGTTCCCGACCTCTGCAGGGGATGGTATGAATTGTCCCAGCTCAGTCCGAAAGATCGCATTGATTTTACACAGGATTTTTGGCTATCTAAGCTGCCCTTCCGCCCCAATCTGCAGGAATCCATTAATAAATTCTTTGCCCTTCTTGACGATATCCTCGTCTTTCTCGTCCAAAACAAATTTGATGATCCTTTCGAAGCCCATCTCGTCTATAGCCTTAAGGAGGACAAAGGATTTTTTAGTGGGGGATCCCCTGCTAGCGACGAGAATATCGTCCAGCTGCAAGCTCAATTTCCCGAATACATTTTCCCCGAAGATTATACCGCTTTTCTCCAAATTCATAATGGCTTTTTTAAAACTACGGACAGTACAGGCATCATCAAATCTTCTCAGATGTATACCACCTATTCGACATTTCAAAAGCAATTTGTAGAACAGCCGAAAGAAGGTTTATTGACAACCGGGGGCATGGTCGTCGACGATCCCCATTCCTTGATTCCTTTTTACGAGTCTTTTGGCATGCCCTTTTATCAATGCTTTTGGGGGGAATGGTACCCCGAAAACGAAATGGGGAATGTTTATTTCTCCGGGCAAAGCAAAACCATTTCCGATATCCGGGGAGAGCCTGGGCCTGAATCCATGGCCTTTGTCACCTTTTTGGATTGGCTCATGTTTTACCTCGAAATAATGGACAATGGTTAATGGACCTAATGGTCCATTAACCATTGTCCATTATTGAAGACACATTCTGTATTCTGAATTCTGTATTCTGAATTCTTAATTAGCATTTGCAAATTTATTCGTTACCTGTTATTAATTTTAGCCACTTTACTCATACTAAAGATGGCATTACTTCGATGTATTCCGTTGCAGAATTATACAAACAACATGGCCCTAAGTTAGGACTGGAATTGCTAGCTGGCAAAGCCGGCATGAAGCGTTCTGTAAAGGTCCCTGAAGCCCATCGGCCCGGTTTAAGCCTTGCAGGGTACCTGAAAGGACATGCGCGCCATCGCATCCTCGTGTTTGGAAAAACTGAAGCGGAATATTTGCGCGATTTGGATTCTGGTACCCGTGTGAAGCGGCTTGAAGCCATTTTGACGGAGCAGACCCCTGCCGTCATCGTTTCGGGAAGGTCCAGGCCGCCTAAGGAGCTCGTTTCCATCTGTGAAGCGCGGCGAGTGCCGCTATTTCGTGCGCGGATGATGACGATGAGCCTTTTGAGCAAGCTGACGCTGCTTTTGACGGAGGAATTTGCCCCAAGCCTTAGTGTGCATGGCACTTTGGTCGAGGTATTCGGAGTAGGAGTCCTGATCAAAGGCGATTCATCCGTAGGCAAAAGCGAGGCGGCATTGGGATTGATCGAACGCGGCCACCGTTTGATTTCGGATGACATCGTCAAAATAAAGAAACGGGAAGGAAGTTATTTAGAGGGACATGGCGCCGAGCTGACCCGCCACCATATGGAAATCCGGGGAATCGGCATTATCAATGTTGCCCATCTCTATGGCGCTGTTTGTGTTAGGGATAACAAGAGCATTGATATTGTCGTAAAGCTTGAAATTTGGGATAATAATCATTTCTACGATCGTGTAGGATTGGAAGAGAAGTATAGTGATATCTTGGGAGTCCAAGTCCCTTATCACGTGCTGCCGGTCAAGCCTGGCAGGGATGTCGTGCTGCTTTTGGAAACGATTGCTTTGAACCATAGGCTGAAGCGCATGGGTTATAACTCCGCTAAGGAGTTTAATTCCAAATTATTGGAGATGATAGCGTTAAAGCAAAAGAAAAGGATGAGAAGACGTGAAACTGACATCGAAGGTACAAGTCAAGAATAAAGAGGGGTTACACGCTCGCCCTGCAACGTCGATAGTCAAAATGCTGCAAGATACCAAATGCGATGTGATGTTCACATACAAGGGCGAAACTGTAAACGCCAAAAGCATCTTGAGCATCCTCATGCTTGAAGCTAGGCATAAAGCAAAAATTACCATCACAGTTCAAGGGGACGATGCTCCGGTCACTTTGGAAAAGCTTGTGACTGCTTTCGATAAAGAATTTGAGGAGTAGCCGCATTCATGAAAGTAAAGACTCATGAAATTCGCTTAAGGGGATTTCCAATATGTAGAGGGATTGCCATAGGCAAGCCCTTTTTTTTTACTTTAGTCGAAGAGTCTGTTCCTCAATATGACATTCCGCCTTCAAATATTGAAGATGAGGTCGATCGCTACCGTAACGCGATGAGCCGCTGTCGGGAAGATGTCAAACGCCTCAAGAAACAGCTCCAGCAAGAACAAATTGACGAAGGGGCGGCGATCCTGGACGCGCAGCTCCAGATCATGCAGGATCCCCTGATGACGACTCAGGTCGAAGATGAAATCCGGCGCTCGCGCAAGAACGCGGAATATGTGTTCCGCAAATTGATCAGCCAATATCAGAAAAAATTTTATGCGATGACCGATCCCTTTTTTCGGGAAAGGGTCAAAGACATTGAAGATATAGCCAAGAGGGTGCGAGCCTATTTATCCGAAACGCTTCGCATGTCCCTGCAGGATATTCCTCCCAATTCCATCATTTTTGCACGGGAGTTAGCTGCTTCGGAAACGGCCGAAGCCAACAGCTTCTGCGTCAATGCTTTTGTCACAGAGGTGGGGAGTTCCACCTCCCATGCAGCTATTGTGGCTAAGGCTAAAGGAATCCCTTATGTCACCAATGTCGATATCGATCGGCTTGAGAGCTTCCAGAACCAAACCGTTATCGTCGATGGACGCACCGGCGATATCATTGTCAACCCCGATGAGGAGACTTTAGCCAAGTATCACGATATCCGCAACCAGCTGGAAACGCATCTTGCCAAACTAAGCGAAATCGGCACCTTGGAGGCAGAGACCTATGATGGCTATAAGATGTTGCTCTCCGCAAATATCGAAATGGCCAATGAGCTCGATATGTTGCATGTCTATGGAGGCAATGGCGTCGGATTATACCGCTCCGAATATCTCTTTCTTGCCCAGCAGAAATTTCCTTCCGAAGAGGAGCAGTTTGCCATCTACAGGCAAGTCGTCGAGAAGATGCGCGGCTTGCCCATCGTCATCCGCACTTTTGATGTCGGCGGCGATAAGTTTTTGCCCAACCAGCAACCCCAAGAAGGCAATCCCTTTTTGGGATGCCGGGCCATACGCTTTTTGCTCAGGGAGAGGGAGATCTTCAAAACACAACTGAAAGCCATTTTGCGGGCTAGCGCTTATGGCGATGTCAGCATTATGTTTCCGATGGTTTCCGCCCTATCCGAGCTCATGGAAGCCAAAGAGATGATCGAAGAGGCAAGGCAAGAGCTGGCTCGCGAGGGAGAAGTCGTCGCAAAGCATGTCCCGATTGGCTGCATGATTGAAGTGCCCTCGGCCGCAGTCATTGCCGATCTTCTCGCAAAAGAATGCGATTTCCTTTCGATTGGAACGAATGACCTCGTCCAATATTCCCTCGCAGTAGACCGCGGCAATATAGCTTTGAACGGATTGTATACCCCGACCCACCCGAGCGTCATTCGTTTGATCAAAATGGTCATCACAGAGGCTAACCAACAAGGCATCCCCGTTACGATCTGCGGGGAGGTCGCCGCAGATCCGCGCTTTACTCCGCTATTGCTTGGACTCGGAGTCCAAGAATTGTCGGTTGCCGTCCGCTACATTCCCATGATCAAAAACGCCATCCGCAATACCAGCATTGTGGCCGCAAGCCAGCTGGCGGAAAAAGCCTTGTCGTTGAAGACAGCCTTTGAGATCCAGGAGATGCTCAACGAAGAATACCGCAAAAATGTCCCTGACGATTTCTTCTACAACTTCGAGTAGTGTCGCAATCCAAAGGCGCAGGCGCAAAAAAAGGACAAGATTAACCACTGTGCAAAATTAAATTTACCACTGAGCCAGTGAGATCAGTGAGAGGATATGAGATCAGTGAGAATATAAAAAATTTAAATGGATTTTAGAATAGTAATCCTCTTCTTATCTCATACCTTCTCAATGTTCTCATACCTTCTCACTGATCTCAGTGATCTCAGTGGTTAATTTTTAAAGGCATTCTAAAACTTGCCGAAGAGCCCCAAATCCAGCTTAGGCATACCGGGAGGCAATCCTCCTCCACCCCCTGACGACGATTGGGCGCGCATTTTGGCTTCGGCATCTTTGAAGGCCGCTTTGATGAGGTCCTCGAGGCCCTCCACATCTTCGGGGTCGACGCATTCCGGCTTGATCTTGATCTGCTTCAGCTCCTGAGTCCCCGACAATGTCACCGTGACGAGGCCATTTCCTGCGGTGCCGGTGTATTCGAGATGCTGGATCTCTTCCTGAGCCCGGCTCAGCTGTTCCTGAAGCATTTTGGCTTGTTTTTTCTTCTTTGAAAATCCTGTTCCCATAAATTATCCTCTATCTGTTTGGATGTCTTTTGATGGTTCCCTCAAGTTCGATGGCAGCAAATTGTAAAAGGGTATCATAGCGGCTTTGCTGTAGAGGGTTGGTCGGAGAATCGAGCGGTTCGATTTTTTTAGCGGTTGGCGGAGGCAAAGGCTCCTGTTTCCCGAGGTCTTGCTTGCTTGGAGTTGGGTCAATGGTGACAGAACTGGGTGGAGGAGGCTTAGCTGCAGGGGGCAGCTGTGCTGGCGGGGCCGTAGGGTTGCCTTTGATGGCATTTTCCAGCTCTGTCAATCTGCGGACAAGATAGTCGACAGGCAGACGGTAGTGCGTGCGGATGATCCTTAGCAATAGGGCTTCCAAGGCTATTTTCCCCGACGTGGCAAAGCGCATTTGGTTTTGCGCCTCGATCAAGAAGTCCAAAATCGTCATTCCCTGTTCTTGCGTATAGAGCTTAGCAGAAGCTTCATATCTATCGCGTTCGGATTCGCTTAAACTCAGGAAAGGGGCAGATTTGCCAGCCAACTTGACAAGCAAAAGGGTGCGGAAATGGTCGGTGAGCGTTTCGATAAAGTACATCAAATCTTTGCCTTGGGAAAACAGCTGGTCCGCGATCTCAAAGGCAATATTGAGATTGCCCTCCTTTCCGGCTCGGTCAAGCTTAAACAAAATATCGCGCGGCATGATCCCTAGGACTTCGGCTACCGTTTCCACAGTAATAGCTCCTTCCTGGAAGGCGATGATCTGATCTAAGAGCGATTCAGCGTCGCGCAAGCCGCCCTCTGCCCTATGGGCGATCATGCGCAGCGCCTCCTCATGGGCAACGAGGCGCATGTCTTTTGTGACCTTGGTCAGCTTTTCCACGATCTTCTCAATTGGAATGCGGCTGAGATTGAAGCGCTGGCACCGGCTGAGAATCGTCGGGAGGACCTTATGCGGTTCTGTCGTCGCAAAGAAGAACATGACCCTTGATGGGGGCTCTTCCAGGGTTTTCAGCAGCGCATTGAAAGCCTCTTTTGTGAGCATATGCACTTCGTCGATAATGTAGATTTTGTATTTGCCCGATGCCGTAGCATAACCGACCGTTTCATTGATTTGCCTGATATCATCAATGCCCCGATGCGAAGCTCCATCTATTTCCAGCACATCCAGCGAGTTGCCGGACGCAATTTCTCTACACGCGGAACACTGGTTGCAGGGTTCATGGTCGGGCGTGGGATTGAGGCAATTCAAGGCTTTGGCAAAAATGCGGGCGAGCGTCGTCTTGCCCGTACCGCGCGATCCGCAAAAGAGATAGGCATGCGCCAGCTTATTCTTCCTTATCGCATTTTTTATAGTGGTCACGATGGCTTCCTGCCCTAAAACCTCATCAAAAGACTGAGGACGGTACTTGCGTGCAATCACCAGATATTCGTCAGCCATCGAACAACTCCTATAAAAAAAGAGATCGTATCATAACATAGAATTCCAAGCATGTAAAACGATCTCTTCCAAGTAAGGATAGAGGGGCTTCCACCCTAACTCTCTTCTAGCTTTGCTTGCCTCCGCCACCAGGGTAGGGGGATCCCCTAGCCGCCTAGGTCCTTCGATGATCGAGAGTTCCTTTTTCGTCACTTTTCTCACGGTCTCCAAAACTTGGCGCACGCTATATCCTTGCCCATTGCCCAGATTATACTGAGTCGACTCAGGATTTGCTAACAGGTGTTCTAAGGCTGCTAAATGGGCCGTTGCAATGTCATAGACATGGATGTAGTCCCTCACGCATGTTCCATCTGGCGTCGGATAATCGGTCCCAAAGATAGTCACGCTTTCACCACTTAGGGCACTATTCAGAGCGATCGGAATGAGATTAAGCCCTCTCTTCTGAGGATATTTAATCCGGCCTGAAGGGTCGCCTCCGGCTGCGTTAAAATAGCGCAGAGAACACGATTTCAAACCATATGCCCTATCTGCATCCTCTAAAATAGCCTCCACCATCAGTTTTGACCGCCCATAAGGGTTAATGGGGAGTGTCGGATGGTTTTCCATGATATAGGGCTTTTGAGGGTTTCCATAGATCGATGCCGAGGAAGAATAAATGAGGAATTTTACTTCATTGAGGTGCATGCGCTGGAGAAGAGTCACACTTTTGGCGACATTGTTTTGGTAGTAAAGATAGGGGTTCTGGATCGATTCGCCGACATTGATGAGAGCGGCAAAATGCATGACGGCTGTAATCCGAAATTCTTTAAAGAGGCGATCGAGCAAAGCCTCATCGCCCATATTTCCTTCGATAAAAGTACCTGTGGGAACGGCTAGACGGCTCCCTTGGCTTAGATTGTCCAAGACGACAGTTTCATAACCCCATTCATTGAGCAGTTGATTGACAATGGAACCGATAAACCCAGCTCCTCCAACCACCAGAATTTTGTTTTCAGACATTGGCTTTCCTCTTATAATCAGGAACACAGCAGAATATAGCGCAAATCATTGGCTCATCACAATGAGGAAAAATGGGCGATAAGTCCAGCGAAGTGGAAAACTACAACGAATTGAAGTTTTCACGCGAACAGGGTTTCTTTGACAAAAGCAGCGTCATCCGGCTGCTCATAGGCCTTGTTTTTATCATTGGATTATTCCTCTTTCTCCATTTCCGCGAAGTCCACGTAGAAGTTTTAGAATTGAATAGTACAGCTCCCAGCTACATTGTCGCTCAAACCGATTTCGACTTCTACGACGAAGAAGCCACCCTCATCCAGAAGCAAGAGGCCTTGCGGGATATAGGAAAAATTTTCATTCTTTCCACAAAATCAATCGAACAAAATAGGCTGGAAATCGAAAATTTCTTCCTCTCCCATCAAGATTGGCGCAAGAAAGGGGAGGAGGTTACTCTCGAGGAAATCTATAGAAGCATCAAAAACATCAGCCAACTGTTGGCTCAACTCCGCTTTACCGATCCCCGCACCCTCCAGAAAATGAAAGATGTGGGAATGCCCACCGCCAATTATCTGATTTTTACTCCGCAGGAAAACAATGGGGGCTCTCTTTTGCCAAAAAGCGTATGGGATTACATCAGAAAGAACGCATTTTCTGAAGCGAACTCTTCTGCTAATTTAAAGAAAATCGTCGTTAATTACTTTGAAGATAAAAGCTGGAAATTAGAAGAAGATGTCGTTGCTGAACGGACTTTGAGAAGAAAAATCGAGGGATTGATTCCCGATAAAATTACCCATGTCAATGCGGGCAGCCGCATCATCGATCAAGGCGAGAGGGTCTCCTCCCGCCACATCGCCATGCTGCAAGCCATGAAACAGGCGCTGACGGAACAAAGAAACCTCTTGCATCCCCTGCCTCTGATTGGGACAGCTCTCTTAACCCTTATCATCGCCCTCATCTGCTATGCCTTTTTCAAAGTCAACCATCCCAAGATTTTGTATTCTAACCGGAAGCTCTTTCTTCTCGTCACCATTATCATTTTGACTTTCGCCATCGCTAAGGCCACCGAATTTTTCTTGCTTAATTCAAAGCATAACCTGATAGAAGTCATCCGCTATCCTATCTTCGTCCCTTTTGCGGCGATCCTGATTTGCAGCTTGATGAATCCCGCCCTAGCCATTTTCTCAAGCGGCTTCCTGACGATCATCATGACGATCGGCCTGGCTTTCGACAAAGATAGCTTTTTGTTGATCAATATTTCCGCTGCGGTTGTCGCGATTCTCAGTACCCGATCGCTAAGGCGGCGAAAAGAGATCTTCGTCGTCTGCGGAAAAGCCCTCATTTGCAGCATCGGATTGATTTTGGCCATCCACTTTTCTGAAAATACCCTCTGGAATATGGGGATGCTGAGCGACTTCATCGAAGCGACCCTGTTCATGCTGTTGACTGCCATTTTGGTCGTCGGCCTGCTACCCCTGCTCGAATCGAGCTTCAGGATTATGACCGACGTCACCCTGATGGAATACATGGACCCGAATAATGATCTGCTCCGCCGCCTCTCGATAGAAGCTCCGGGTACCTACCAGCATTCCGTTGTGGTCGGCAACCTGGCTGAAGCAGCTGCCTCAGCCATCGATGCCAACGCTCTCTTTTGCCGGGTGGCCACCCTCTATCACGATGTCGGCAAGATGGCTACCCCACAGTATTTTACTGAAAACCAGCAGAATGGCATGAATATCCATCAGCTATTGACCCCTCAGGAGTCCGCACAAGTCATCATGGCTCATGTCAGCGAAGGGGTATCCATGGCCCGCAAAGCAGGCTTGCCCGAGCAGTTTATCGATATCATCAAGGAACACCACGGGACGACGCTGGTCTATTATTTCTATCGGAAAGCCCTTGAAAAAGTGGGCGGAGATAAATCGCTTGTCGATGAGAAAGAGTTTCGCTATTCAGGCCCTAAACCGCGCAGCAAGGAGTCTTTAATCATCATGATTGCCGACTCCCTCGAGGCCGCTGCGCGCTCCTTAGATAAGATTAATGAGGAGACCTTGACAGAACTCTCCAATCGCCTCATCCGGGAAAAAGCCGACGATGGTCAATTTGATGAATGTCTTTTGACCTTTGAGGAACTCGCCATCGTCAAAAACGTCCTCGTCAAAACGCTCGTCGCTTTCGGGCACACGCGCATCAAATATCCTTTGCGTGAGCCTATCGTAAACCTCGAAGCCTGAAGGACACCAAGTGTACATGTGCACTTGTGTCATAGAGCCCTCTCTCTGTGCCCTCTGTGATCTCTGTGGTTAATAATTTTATATAACCACAGAGATCACAGAGGGCACAGAGAGAGCTTCGCTAATTACAATGTGTTGATAATAAAAAACTTAAGTTGTATTGAGTGCTATCTTAATTAAAATATGTATTAATAAATATTTGATACATGCAATAATTAAATTGACTCACTTATATGGACATTCAATGAAAAAAGAAAATAAGTCTTCTTTTTCTTTGGCTTTGATCACCGGAGCCAGCGATGGAATAGGCTTAGAGCTAGCGAGAACGCTTGCCAAACAAAAAATCAACCTCATTCTTGTCGGCCGCAATCCAGAGCGACTCCAGAAAGCAAAGGAAGAATTGCAGCAGCAAGTCGAGGTCAGCACCATCCAAGCCGAGCTTCTCAATGCTAAGGAAAGAAAACTCGTCATCGATAAAATCCGCGAACTCGTCCCAGATCTCGTGGTCAATAATGCCGGCGTGGGCTTCCAGGGAAAGACCCTCTCCTTCACAACGGAAGAACAAAAGCAAATCTTGCAGCTAAATGGCAATGTCCTCCTGGAGATAACACTAGAAACGGCACGGACATGGAAATCCCACGGAAGTGAGGGGGTGATTATGAATGTCGCCTCATTAGCCGGATTTCAAGTCATGCCCTATTTTGGGACTTATGCCGCCTCTAAAACCTTTGTCATCAATATCTCCAAAGCTTTGGACGAGGAATGGAAATCCGATGGCATCCGCGTTTTCACTGCCTGTCCCGGCTTTGTCAAAACGCGTTTTAATGTGCACGCGACCAAAGGAAGAATTCAGGGTGGGGAATTATGGATGACGATGGAGCCCTCCCTTGTTGCTGAAGAGATCTGGAAACAGATTCAAGAGGGAAAGCAGACGCGCATTATCGATTGGCATTTTAGAGTTCTCCATTTTTTGAGCCTTCTTTCACCTCCTTTTCTCACAAAGAGAATCTTGAGATTGCTGATGAAACCCAGACGTAAGGTGAGCCAATGAAAAATAGTCGATTTTCCTTAGCCTTAATCACCGGCGCAAGCTCGGGCATCGGAAAGCAGTTAGCTTACGTGCTTGCAGATCAGGGCATCTCCCTCATCCTTTCCGGCCGCAACGAAGAACAGCTGCAGCAATTGGCTGAAACGCTCAAGAAGAAAGTGGAGGTCATCATTCTACCTGCGGATCTCTCCCAAGAAAAAGGGCGCCAGGAGGTCGTTGCCATTATCCGCGATTTAGTCCCCGATCTCGTCATCAATAATGCTGGTTTTGGACTCTACGGAGAGGCCCTTTCCTACTCAACGGATCAACAGTTAGAGATTTTGGAAGTAGACGGAAATGTTGTTCTAGAACTCACTCTAGAGGCGGCAAAAGCCCTGACCAATAAATCAAAGACTGGAGTGATTCTCAATGTCTCTTCTGCTATAGGCTTTCAGGTCGCCCCCTATTTTGCTGTCTATGCTGCTGTAAAAGCCTTTGTGACCAACTTTTCTTTGGCTTTAGATGAGGAATTGAAAAATACAGGCATACGCGTCTTAGCCGCCTGCCCAGGCGTCGTTAAGACCGACTTTTCCACTCGTGCCTCTAGGGCTAAAGAGAAAAGAACGCCTCCCATGAGTATGACAGTAGAGTATACGGCTAACGAAATATGGAAGCAAATTCAAAAAGGCAAAGCCCTTCACATCTTCGATTGGCGGTATCGGCTCCTCACATTCATCAGCCGCTTGCTCCCCCAATCATTGGTGATGAATTCCCTTAAACGCACCATCAAGACCACCCGGATGTAACAGTTGTACAATTTACCACTCTTGTATAATTTACCACTGAGATCAGTGAGATCAGTGAGAAGGTCTGAGATGGGGAGAGCTTTGAAAAATACTGAAATATGACATTCAATATTAAGTTGTATACCGCTCCTAAAAATATACACAAATCTACACATTATGCCCTCTGGCTATAACCTAAATTTAGTGTATAACGTCAGCCAAGCAGTTCTGCTAACGATTCGTGTGCAGGAGTTCCGCCTGCAAAATCCGAGATCTTACTATCACAACAAGCGGGCGGTGACCGGCTTGAGGATCGACGTTTTGTCGCCCGAAAATGCCCTATGAGGACCACTGAAAGTTTTCCTTTCACTTTCCGCCACGATGTCCATACATGTTCATCTCGATTCCTTGCAGGTAGAGATAAAGGGACATGGCCACCTTTGCCATCTGGAATCTTTTCCCAATGGCGCGGTAAGCGTTCAGAAACTCCCATGAAACGGCAAGCAATTGTCATCGCTGCAGCTTCGTGAATTGACAATCCATATTTTTCAGCATATTTACATCGCCCAATAACAGAGGTATAGGCAGGATTGACTTGATTGACTTCTACTCCAAACCGAAAACCCCGAGACTTTATTGCCTGGATGATAGCATTATAAGCAAAAGAAGAAAGGATTCTTGCATGCTTTGCAGATGCCTCTTCTCGAAGAGTTGTTTTCTTTTCTTGAAAGCAGAGTTTTTCAAGAACTAGCGGTTTTTTCGTGTCAATGCACCAATCAATTATCAGTTTCGCTGCATCTCCGATAGAAGCTTTTACTTGATGCGAATTTTTTGCGTGTAATGGAAGTGGTATTTTCTTATGTTTGACAAGATTGCCATACCTGTCTAGCTCGGCAACAGCAAGGTGATCGACATTGATATCAATCCCAATGGCACCAATTCCAGAAAGGGTTATTTTCTGAGGTTTTTGTAAAGGAGTTGTTAAGAATATCTGCCACCCCTTCTCATCTTGTCGAAGGCGATAGCTAATGGCAACACCTGACTCTTTGTCGCCTTTTTTTCGGTTTAGACAGCTATAAAGACTTGCTAGAACAGCTTCATGCCCATATTGAAATTTGACGTTAGAAATTTCAATATATTTGCCAAATTCCGAAGCCATGCTATTTGGCAAACGAAGCCTCAGCGTTAAATTTTCATCCTCTTGAATGTGAGCAGTACAGGACTGGTTTCCACTGGTTTCATCCTTTGAGCCCAAGAGAAATATCTCGTTATTGCGAGACTCTTGCCACTTTTCTTTCCAATCTTCATGTGAGTGGAATCCGTTTTCTTCCAGATGAAACTGTGCTCGAAACAGCCTACGAGAACCAAAGCAAAGAGGAACTTTACCGGATGCTTCGTCTTCTTGGAGTTGCTGTCGTTTTGTCCTTAGATGGCAAAGACGACGCTTTTTCTGATGAGCAGTATGCTTGTTTTTGATCTTTGGTATCTTTTTTTCTATAGAAATGATGCGCCGATTCAGTTCTGTTATGTGATCTTTACGAAGTTCTTTGATGGAAGCAATTTTCCCTTCTACTTGAACTCTTAGGGAATTAAATTGGCGTGCAGTGATTCCAAAGCGCTTAAGGTAGCCGGATTTTAGTGAGGACGCCTCTTTTCCTCTCTGTAGATCAGCAAAGAGAGTTCTTTGGATTTTGCCCATCAGCCCAGCATAAATAAAGAGAATGTGCGAAAGCTCATTATCTAACTTAACACGCGTCTGGTAAGTGAACATTTGACATTCAGGTTTGGTTTGCAGCATCTTTCAGGGCATCCAATATCTTTTGATTTTTACGACTCCGAGATCCGTAAAGTCTCGCGGAAAATACTGTAATTATTTCTAAGACATCCTGGACAAGATCATCTTCAAAATTGACCTCGCTTGAAGCGTTGATTATCACTACTTCAGTGCCGAATTGTTCACATAATGAAAATATCAACTCTGCCCCAAATCGAAGCAAACGATCTTTGTGTGTGATCACCAAACGATCAACTCCTCCAGAGCATAGTATCTTGATTAGTTTTTTCAAACCTTTTTTGTTATAATTGAGACCAGAACCAAGATCTTGCAAAATTTCAAAGTGCCACCCATGATTAGCACAAAACGATTCAAGTACCCCTACTTGTCTTTTGAGGTCAGATTTTTGATCATGGCTTGAGACTCTGGCATATGCAATTGTGCGTTTAGCTTCCATCATTTTAAAAGGCAGAATACCACGCATTTTAGACAAATCATATCGACGATGACCTTTTGGAGTACGTTCAGGAGTGATTTTTCCTAAACGTTCCCACCTTCGGAGTGTTTCTTTTGCACAACCTAGTTCTTCAGCTGCTTTTCCAATACTGAGTTTCATAAAAGACAAATCTATACAAAATGTGTAGATTTGTCAAGATTTATCCAGATTTTTGTGAGCTGTTTCTAACCCCTCACTTTTCTCAAACCATCTCACTGATCTCAGTGATCTCAGTGGTAAATTAAAATTAAATTAAATTAATTTTTGCGTCGGCGAGGGGGGGGCCTGAATGGACGAGGGTGTCTTGCCGGGGCTCTTTCTGGGGGTGGGGTTCCTATCCAGTTCGGCTCTTTTTTGATGAGCTTGAGGACATCCCGCAGGGTAGCCAGCTCCCTATCCGTCACGAGCGTAATCACAGTGCCAGTCCTTTGCTGCCTCCCTGTGCGTCCAGACCGATGGACATAGATGTCTGGGTCGTCAGACAATTGGTAAATGAACACGTGGGTGATTCCACTGAAATCCAGCCCTCGCGAGGCGACGTCAGTCGCCACCAGGATGCGGATCTTTCCTGACCGAAATTTATTGGTGATGATCGTTCTAAGATCCTGGCTTAAGCCCGCATGAAGGAAATCGACCCCATCAAACTCCTTCTTCAAAGCTTTGCAGACCTTTTCCACCTGATGTCTGGAATGGCAGAAGACAAGGCTTTGCTTCGGCTTTAATTCATGGAGCACTTGGATGAGTTCAGGATCGCGGCGATCATGCCGGCAGTAGAGAAAGTGGTGATCAATTAAATCGGGGCTGGCTTCCTGACTGATCAGCGACACTTCTTGCGGGTCGCGCATATGCTTTTTAGCGATTTCCTTGATGGCTTTTGGCATTGTGGCCGAGAACAACAGCGTCTGATGCTCATGGATGAGGCACTGGATGATAAATTCCAAGTCGTCATAAAAGCCCATGCTCAGCATCTCGTCAGCTTCATCCAGGATCAGCGTCTCCACATGGGTCAGATCGATCTGCCGGGAATAGATGAAGTCTATCAACCTGCCCGGCGTTGCGACCAGCACCTGGACCCCATGCTTTAGCTTAGATTGCTGCATAGAGGCATCTTCTCCTCCAAAGATGGCAAAAGCCTTCACTCCCTTGTCCAAGCCGATTTTTTGCGCCTCAGTAGCATACTGCAACGCCAACTCCCGAGTCGGCACCACAATGAGGGCTTGGATTTCTGTCGAGGTGGTATCGACCCTATCGCAAATGGGAATGGCGCATGCGGCCGTTTTGCCTGTGCCCGTTTGGGCCAAGGCAATGAGGTCGATCTTTTTTTGGATGAGAGGAATCGCCGCTGCCTGTATCGGAGAGGGTTCCTTAAATTGCATCCTGTCCAAGGCTCTCAAGATGCGCGGGTCGAGTCCGAAATCTGAAAATGAAGGTGTCATCGGTGTCATGTTGGTATATCTAAGTGTTTTTGAAGGTCTTTTACAAGGTCATTGGCATGGATATCTCCCTCTTTCAAGGCATCCTCCACATTGGAAAACTTCTTGCGCACGACCCCGCAGTAGATTTTGATTTTTGGCTCAGTCCCCGAAGGCCTGATCAAAAGCTTGCTTTCGTCAGCCAGCCAAAAGAGGAGGCAGTTTGACTTGGGCAAGGAGAGAGGCTCTATGTCGCCGCTCTTGAAATAGGTCTTCACAGATTTTGCATAATCCTCCAGGCACACCACATCGATGCCATTGATTGATTTCGGCGGATGGCTTTGCAGGCGGGAAAATCCTTTCGCCATTTTTTCTTTTCCCTCCTTGCTTTCCTCGTATCTTAACGAGAGCAGCTTATCGACAAAGACGCCATATTTCTTATAAAGGTCTTGAAGTGAGTCAGCCATAGTTTTCCCCTGTAATTTTGCATGAAGAGCGACCTCGCAGATGAGGTCTGATGATAAAATCGCATCTTTATCCCTGGTCAAAGTTCCGAGAAGATATCCATAGGATTCCTCTCCGCCAAAGATGTATTTATTTCCATTGGGCGCCGCTTCCCATTCATTGATCAATTGTGCAATATATTTAAACCCCGTCAGAACATCATAACAGGGCTTGCCATAGGCCTCTGCAATCACTTTGAACAGCTCAGTGGTCGCAATAGACTTTACAAACGCCGCCTTTTCAGGCATCCGCTTTTGCTTGGTGAGCGCTTCACAGATATGCTCCAAGCAGATACACGCGATTTCATTGCCGTTCAGCGTGACAATCTTGCCATGATGGTTGACGGCCACACCCACGCGGTCGGCATCCGGATCGTTCGCAATGAGAATATCCCCTTTGACTTTTTGAAGCAAATCGATGCCAAGAGTCAAGGCTGCCTTCTCCTCCGGATTTGGAGAAGGACACGTAGGAAAAGCGCCATCGGGGATGATCTGCGGTTCGACATAGTGAATTTGGGTAAAACCCCACGTTGGCAAGGCCCGAGGGATCATCGTAATGCCGGTTCCATGCAAGCTCGTATAGACGATGCTTAACAACGCCCCATATTGCCAATTCTCCAAAGGGTAGTTCTGCAAGGCGGGAATCGCTTTCAGATAAGCCTCATCGATCTCGCCATCGACCAATTCGATCAGCGCATCGGAAATCGATTCGGCTAGCTTCACCTGGTTGAAATGTCTAATTTTTTTGACCTCATCGATGATCCCCTGATCATGCGGAGGCAGTACCTGGGCTCCATTGTCCCAGTAGACCTTATAACCATTGTATTGCGGAGCATTATGCGATGCGGTAATCATCACAGCAGCGCTGCACTTTTTCAGCCGGCAGCCAAAGGACACGAGACCCACCGGCCGTATATTGCGGAACAGAAAGACGGCAATGCCATTGCCCGCCAGAACTTTTGCGGTCTCTTCAGCAAAGGAGCGCGAGTCATTGCGGGAGTCATACCCAATCAAGACGGTATGGCGGTGATTTTTTTTCACCGGCTGCTTTAACAGGTAGTTGGCCAATCCTTGCGTCGTCGCCCCTACAGTATAGCGATTCATCCGATTGGCGCCCTCTCCCATAATGCCTCTGAGACCTCCAGTCCCAAATTCCAAATCCATCATAAGGAGCGACCGCTTTCTTGTAGGGTAAGTTGCTCTTGGATAGTGTCAAATGGAACGAGTGGAGCATCCGGATGGTTGATGCCTTCACACCACATCGCCGCTGCTGTCCACTCCTCTTCCGATTTCAAGTGGCTCTGCCACCAAGGGAACGTGCGGCATTGTTTAGGGCGCACGGAATAGACTTCGCATTTCTTCTCTTTGAGAAAGACACAGTCATGTTCGTCCCTATGACTTTGCAATTCGCGAAGGGAATATTTGCCGTCGACAAAACGCAAGTAGTTCTGGCTAAATTCTTTGACTGTCAAGCCTAGAAATTCCGCAATCTGTTCGATTTCCTCTT
Organism: uncultured Parachlamydiaceae bacterium; assembly: GCA_963801335.1. Classification (GTDB taxonomy): domain Bacteria; phylum Chlamydiota; class Chlamydiia; order Chlamydiales; family Parachlamydiaceae; genus CAWDEQ01. The sequence continues at coordinate 132,853 of CAWDEQ010000002.1, forward strand.
CGGACACCCATACATAACCCGGAGCTCCTGTGCAGCATTGGCCGCAGCCCGTACATTTGAATGGGAGTCCCTCTTTATACCAAGGATCGATGACATTTAAAGCATTGGACATGTTTTTTAGTCTTTATCTTTCAAAATTTGCCTAATACCTGCAACGACCATCAAAATAAGGAAAATAATGCAGATGATCCCGACAGCTCCCGCCTCAACAAAAAGATCACCTAAAATACAAGTCATGGCATTGTCTCCAAGTAAACACTCTATAAGCTTATTCGAATGTCAATATAACTTCAACCAAATGGCAAACAAAGGATCCTCGAACGCGACCGACCCCCGGTGCGTCCCCTCGTCATCCAGGATTCCCTTGTCTTTCAAGGCTTTAAGGGCAGAAGCAAGCGCCGCTCCGCTCGAAATCTCATACTTTGCAAGTAGGACTTGATGAAAGACCTGCTTTCCCTCGTTTGCCGCAAGCCGAAGGGCTCTTTGTTGAGTCAGTGTCAACGTATTTAATAGGGTTTGATAGGCATAAGCATTCTGATGCACAACACCCTTTAACGCTTCTTCCACTTCTTGTAGTGTGATGCGGGTCTTTCCCTGCGTCACTAAATGGAAACAGACCATCTGGACAGAATTCGGAGTCTCCTGCACCAATTGCCTCAAGTGTTGGATAGCTGACCGCTCGCACTTGATTTTGGCCTTTTCGAAGCGTTCGATGATCCAATCCGTAAACTCTTCTCCAAAAGAGGGGAATTCGAGCGATTGGCAAGAGCGATAAAGCGGCCTGCTTTGATTATTGAGCATGTCATAAATCAAGCTTCTTCTTGAGCCCGTTAACAAAAAGGAGGTATTGCGCAACTGTTGCATGTGGGTGCGCAAGGTGGCTTCCAGCCACCCCTGGTCACCAATCTCAGAAATTTTTTGGAACTCATCAATGGCTAAAATGACCCGATCGCCAAGCTCCCCAAATCCTAAAAGCACATTTTGAATCGACTCCTTCACATCCTCTTCCGAAAATCTATCTATGGTTAGTCCAATTGAAGATTGACCGGATTGAGAGTCGAAATCAGCCGTAATTTTCGGCCGAACTTTGCAAATCCACTCTTTAAAAGTGGTCCATAAACTCTTCTTCGAATAAAGAGCTCTCAACAATTGCTGAAGAAAATCGCGATGGGAGGTAATGTTGAAAATATCGACAAAAAAACAGGTGTAAGACTGTTTTTCAAGTTCTTGAAGTAAATTTAAAACAAAGGACGTTTTCCCAAATCGCCTAGGTCCTATCAAGACGACATGAATCCGATTTCCCAAGAATTGCCGAATGACATTTTGCAGCTCCGGCCTAGGTAAATAATACTCGCCTTCAACAGGATCGCCAAATTTGAATGGATTGATTAATAGCTTGTTCATCCCTTAATAATTAACAAATTTGTTAATTATTGGCAAGCACAATAGCTGTGGGTTGATATAATTTACCACTGAGATCACTGAGATCAGTGAGAAGGTATGAGAAAATTGAGAAGTATTTTATTTAAAGCTCTCCCCATCTCAGACTTTCTCAGTGTTCTCACTGATCTCACTGGCTCAGTGGTAAATTTAGACTGTACATGTTATACATTGCGCTTATGAAAAGAACCCTATTTGCTGCCGATTCTGCCGCTCTATTGCACCTAACTGGATGGCAGCACCCAGAGAGCCCTGCCCGCTATACCGCCATTTGCAAGGCCCTGGAAAAAGCAGGCATTAAGACGCCCGGCAATACCTATCGTCCGCGTGAAGCCAGCGAAGAAGAACTGCGTTTGTGCCATACCGCGGAATATATCCGGATCGTCAAAGATGACATCAACAAAGTCACAGCCATGGGAATCACTGATGGCAATTATCATTTGAGTACAGGCGATACGTCCATTTGTCCTGCCTCTTATGATGTGGCTTTAATGGCTGTAGGGGCCGTCTTAGATGGTGTTGATGCTATCCTCGAAGGAAAAGCGGATAACGTCTTCAGTTTGATGCGGCCTCCCGGCCACCATGCCTGCCGCGACCGCGGAATGGGCTTTTGCTTCTTCAATAATATTGCCATTGCCGCACGCTATGCGCAGCAAAAGAAGGGGATTCAAAAGGTCTTGATAGTCGACTGGGACGTGCACCATGGCAATGGGACCCAAGACATCTTTGACGAGGATCCCACTGTCTTTTATTTTAGCACCCATCAGGCGGGGCTCTATCCCGGAACCGGTAAACGAAAAGATCAGGGAGTCGGAGCCGCAAAAGGGACAAAAATGAACTTCCCTATACTACCTGGAGGCAATTCCAGAAAGGAAGTCATCGCCGCTTTTGAAGGGCCTCTCGTCGAAGCTATGGCAGATTTTAAACCCGATTTTGTGATGATTTCCGCAGGATTTGATGCCCATTATGCGGATCCATTAGGGCACTTCAATCTCACCGAAGAGGATTTTGCTACTTTGACACAGATTACCAAAAGAATAGCCGATACCTATGCTCATGGCCGGATCGTTTCAGCCCTGGAAGGAGGCTATGACCTGAAGGCCCTTGCAAATTCTGCTTTAGCTCATTGTAAAGTACTGGTAAATTCCGGAAAAAGTGAGTGAAGGCGATGGAATACACAACAATACCCCATTTGACACAAAAGGCGACTCGCATTGGACTCGGGACATGGGCGATTGGAGGCTGGATGTGGGGCGGAACGGACGAAAAAGAGGCAATCGCCACAATTTTGGGCTATGGCTCACTTTGCAGAGGATTGCTATCGGGCAAAATGAAAAAGGACCCCTCATTCCAAGGCGATGACATCCGCAAAGTAGATCCTAAATTTAAAGAACCTCGCTATTCTCACTATCTGCAATGTGTGGAAGAACTCCAATCGTGGGCAAAGAAAAAGCACAACCGCTCTGTCCTTAGCCTTGCCGTCCGATGGGTTTTGGACAAGGGAATCAGTGTTGCCTTATGGGGAGCTAGAAAGCCCGATCAGCTTTTCGCTATCGATACGATTTGGGGATGGAAACTTGACACCACTGATTTTGCAGAAATCGATGCCATCCTCAAAAAGCATATCCCCAATCCGATCGGCCCCGAATTCATGGCACCACCAGCCTAAAATTGCCAAAAGGTGATCTGTCCAATATGTTGATATAAGGTCACAAGTCTGTGATGGGCGCAATGGCCTCGACAAAACAGGTCTTGTCGTCCTTCATCCAAAACCGAATTTTAACCGGAGTTTTAAAGCAAGTTTCGAGGCTTTGTACTACTTTTCCCATATTGGCCCACTTACGATCGTTGAATCCCGGGTCTTTGGCGCGGTCCAAATTACAATTTTGTGGCCGACAGGAGTATAAAAATATCAATTATTTTCTCTGTTTATATCCCATTCTATATATGGGATAAATATCTATTACAGTTTCTTCATAAGGATGGACTCTTTTAATTTCTTCAATCACTTTTTCGAGTCGATCATAAGAACAAATTGTCTCAATACGTTCCTCAGCCACTTCTCCTATTTTGCCTTCATTCCCGATAAAGGGTTGGGAGCCTTTTTTTGGCATAAAACGACTGATCCCTTTTACTGAAAAGCTTCCATGCGAATAATGCTCACTTTCACCTGCACCCTCTCTCCCCATGATTTCCCTGATTAAATCGGCGTGAGTTTCAGGTACTATTACTACTATCGTCACATAATTGGATAATTTTAGTTCAGTCAAACTATTCACCGCCTTTTCTTCGCAAGCTACACAAAATGAGCTCAATAGACTACAGACTATGATAGAGAATCTTTTAGCTAGCACTCCACTCTCCTCTCAAGAGATTATATTCTATAGCAATCAGCAAAAAACTTACAATATCCCACTAGAGAAACTATCATGGACTCGATCGGCCCAGAATTTATGGCCCCTCCAGTCTGAGCTTGCCAATACATAGCAAAGTCATTATGATGACGCTTTTTTGAGATATTGTCGCGTAAATTACCACTGAGCCTGTGAGAAGATATATGAAAATTAAGTGCCTCTCCCTATCTCAAACCTTCTCACTGATCTCACTGATCTCACTGGGCTCAGTGGTAATTTATGCGACAGCATCTCAAAAAAGCGCTTTTTTGGTGGAGTGATTGTGACGCATTTACATGTGGAAAAAATAGGCTCAAAAGGCCATCCAGTGCTTTTGCTGCATGGGTGGGGGCATTCGCTCCAGTCTTTGAAGCCCCTTGGAGAGCTCATCGCGCATGAATCCCAAGTGCATTTGATAGATCTGCCTGGCTTTGGCGGCTCGGAGATTCCCCCAAGCATATGGGGCAGCGCGGATTATGCCGACCGCATTTTAGAGTACATCGAAAAGGAGAAGCTGGGTGTCGTCGATTTGATCGGCCACTCATTTGGAGGAAAAGTCAGCATGAGCCTTGCGGCCCGCTATCCCCAAAAAGTGCGAAACTTGATTCTGATGGGGACTTCGGGTCTTTTTCGCCGCCGTTCCTTCAAGGAGCAGTGTCGATTTCAGGCGATTCTTTGGACCGGTAAGATCCTAAAAGCAGTCGACGCCCTTTTGGGAACTCAACTGTTTAAACAGAAATTCGCACCCAAGTTCGGTTCAGCTGACTATAAACAGGCCGGAGCTTTACGTCCGATTTTGGTCAAAACGGTGAATGAAGAGTTGTCGGAATTAATCAAGACAATCAAAACACCGACCCTCCTTCTATGGGGAGAGCAAGACGGCGAAACACCTCCAGAGGTAGCGCATCGCCTCCATCAGCTGATTGAAGGCTCCCGTCTTCTTGTTTTTCCCGGCAAAGATCATCACCTCTATAAGGATGTAGGGTCCCATTTATGCGCCCATTATATTCTCCCTTTTCTTTCACAAGGTAATCGATGATGGAATGGTTAGGGTTGATTCTCATCACAACAGCAGGTTTATTCTTCAGCCGACGCCGCTTGCTGAGCTATCTCCGTTATTACCAGCAACAGGAATATGATTCGGGACGTTATCTCCACTGGATCTTCGAACAGCGCGCTTTTGATAGGAGGGGATCGGTCGTCGCTTTGGCGGCTTTTGGGGCATCAGCGCTTCTCAATTTCAGCTTTTCAGTTGCAGTGGCAGGCAGTGCCCTCTTGGGAATCGTCGCTGCCTGTGAAGAAGATCCGCGCAAAAAGGGAAAGATCACGCTGAAAATGACGGAGCGCGCCACGCGCATCTATCGCGTTGCCTGGATTTTTGCTGCCATACTCGAATCCATCGCTCTTTTGGTATGTGCTCAGACTTATGGGACAAAAGGATTCTGGCTCTTGCAAATCATCCTATTCCAAGTGCTGCCCCTATTGTTAATCGCTGCCAATGTGACTTTGCAATGGGGGGAAACGCGGAGGCAAGCCGCGTTTATCGCAGAGGCGAAGCAGATCCTGGCCAAGGTCCAACCCTATGTCATCGGGATCACAGGGAGTTATGGCAAGACAAGCACAAAAGACGCCCTGGGGCAGATGCTCCAAATCACCCTTGGTCCAACCTTTTGGCCCTCTAAGGGAGTGAATACTCCTATGGGGATTACCCAAGAGATCCGCATGCGCCTGCCAAGAGGCATGCGCTACGCCGTGATCGAAATGGGCGCCTATGGCATTGGATCGATCAAACGCCTATGCAAGCTGACCCCGCCCCAGGTTGGCATCATCACAGGCATCGGCACAGCCCACCTGGAACGCTTTGGCTCTCAAGAGACGATTTACCAGGCCAAAGCAGAGCTTGCTCAGGCTATTCCAGCGGAGGGTATTTTGGTCTGCAATGGGGATAATCCAGGCGCGCGCAGAATGGCTCTGGAATTTCGCAAGAGGACCACATTATTGTATGGATTCGATAACCAGTACAAGGATTTAGACTGCTGGGTCTCCTCCTGGATCACAACAACAGAGGGAACTACCTTCACCCTGCACTGGAAAGGCAAAACCTATGAAGGGAAAACCCCGTTGTTTGGAAAAGCAGCTCTGTCCAATGCGATTGGAGCATTCGCCTTAAGCTGTACCTTGGGAAGCAATCCAGAGTATGCGATGGCGGTCATCAGAAATTTGGAGCCCGTCGACAACCGGTTGCAGGTCATGAAAGATAGGGACGTGACCTATTTGCGTGACGCCTATAATTCGAATCCTGTCGGTTTTGCCACTGCTCTAGAGGTCATGAAGGACTTGCCTGGCAAGAGGAGAATCGTGATGACCCCCGGTTTTATTGAATTAGGCCCTCAGCAAGGCAATGAAAATGAGCGGATCGGAAGAATGGCCGCAGGTATATGCGATGTCGCCATTGTCGTCGGAAAGACGAATCGCCTTTCATTGAAGAAAGGCCTTATAGAAGGAGGCCTCTCTAACGAACGATTACATCTCTGCGATACAAGGGATAGCGCCTTTGCGCAGCTTGCGACCCTCCGCAAAGAAGGGGATATCATTCTCATCGAGAATGATTTGCCCGATTTATATGAAAGTTCTACAAGGTTTTAATCCATGAAAAGAGCCAAGAAAACCCTCGCTGTGATGTTTGGCGGCCGCTCTGCGGAGCATGAAATCTCCATCATCACAGCTCTGCAGGCCATTTTAGCCATCGATACCTTGAAGTATCAGGTCATCCCGCTCTATATCCATCCCTCAGGCAAATGGTATACAGGAAAGGAGTTGCTGGACAAATCCTTTTACAAAGGAATGCCCCACACCCTTTCCAAAGCACAAAGAGTGGGGTTTCTATCGGATCCGACTATAGGGGGAGTAGTCCCTATTTCTCCAGATGGAACGATGCAGGTGGAACAGGCGATTCCCATCGATGTCTATTTTTTAGCCTTCCATGGCCAGCACGGTGAGGATGGATGCATCCAAGGCATGCTGGAGATGGCGAATGCTGCCTATACAGGATGCGACGTCATCGCCTCAGCTGTTGCCATGAATAAATATCACTGCAAGATTTATCTCGAGGGGCATGGAATTCCCGTCCTCCCATCTGTAGCCATCAAGCGCACCGAGGCCATGGAAGACCTAAGCCACATGCAGAGCAGGATTTTGCAGACCCCTGGCTTAGACAAGTATCCCCTTTTTATCAAGCCTTGCCGTTTAGGTTCCAGCATCGGCATTTCCAGGGCCTATAACCTGCCCGAACTCAATGCTGGCTTGGCAAAAGTGTTTAAATATGATGATAGCGCCCTTGTAGAACCTTGTGTGAAAGAATTGCTCGAAATTAATGTCGCCGTGCTCGATGGAGATCCCCCCATTGCCTCTGTGGTCGAAATCCCTGTCGCGACCAGCCATTCTCTCACTTATGAGGATAAATACATGCGAAACGGTAGCAAAGCTTCTGATGGCTCATGCGGAATGGCCAGCCTTTCCCGCGTCATTGACCCTAAAGATTTAGACCCAGCGATCAAACGCCAGGTTCAAGAATATTCGGTCAAAGCCTTTCAAGCTCTTGGCTGTTCAGGCGTCGGCCGCTTCGATTTCATCTATGATCTGGAATGCAAGAAGATATATTTCAATGAGTTAAATCCAATCCCCGGCTCTTTAGCCTTCTATCTGTGGGAAAAGGGCAATCCCCCTTTGCTCTACACGGATGTGATCGAACGCATGATCGAGCAAGCGATCAACCGGAAAGCCGAAAGAATGACCCTCCAACGCGATATCGGGTTTAAAGCATTGCTCGCGAATGATACCACGCGCGGCCCAAAATAGCAAATTTCGGCTTTGCCAAAGCCCTGGGGTTGAATGATCGCAAGTTGCTCCTTATTTTTAATATGGAGCAACTTGCGATCATTCAACCGCGGGGAGCTTTCGCATTGCCCAAATTTACTATTTTGGGCCGCGCGTGTTATACTTCAACCGATATCTTTAGGTTTGTGCAACAGAGCTTTGGAGGAAGAGATAAGCCTTTCTAAAAATGGTTTGTCACTAAACGTTTCGTTTATTGTTTCTACAATAGCTGTATTTCTTTCTTCCCGAATACTATCTTGGGGGTCGGCTCATACTCAGAAGACTGTTTAAAAATTTATCATCATTAAACATGTTTTCTATTGTTTTTGCAAATTGTAGGTTGCCTTTGCTTTTGCTTTGTAAAAGTTCCCTGTACAAATAACACTCTGGAGAAGTTCTAATAAATTCTATAAATCCATTATCCTTATTTTTAATTCTTTCAGGATTTGGATCAGGATGTTTACTACAGTATAAAACCCAATTGTCTCTTAAAATCGCACTGATATCAGGGGCGTTTTTATAACGCGTTTCTAATTCAACTTTTAAAAAAGATTCCAATTCTTTTTGTTTTTCACCACTCGTTTGGCTTACTTTTGCTTCGCTTGCGACGGTCTCTGCGCGCTGACGCACAGGGTTTTTCCTATCACCGCCTTCTGAGACTGTATGTCTAAGTGGCTGGGCCTCAGCTGGAGTTCGAGGTATTGGAGTTTTAGGCATTGAACCGGGAGCCGTTTTTTCGGTCTTACTCGTTTGGGGATTTTCAGGAGCTGGACTAACAGTCTTTCCTGATGACATCTTTGCCGAAGCATTGGATCTTTTCCGACCTGTTGAAGGTAATTTTGTTGAGTCGGACCCCGGTGATGGAGCATTTGGATTTATAGTACTCATAAAAACCCTCCTATTTCTTATTGTGATTCTTTCAATATAATTATTATTTATTAAATTCTTTTCAGTCAATTTAAATAAAGTAAAATAAAGTAATATTTTTAATAATAATCTTGGTAAAGCTTTAAAATATACAAATTCAGTTGATTTTCCTTGAATTTTTCGACTTTTCTGTTGAAATCGTTGCTTTTTCTTAAAATTAATAATTTGTTTTTTTCAAGTCAATTAAAATTTATTGTATTATAAAAAATAATAATCGATAATAGAAATGTAATTAGAAATTGGGGGAATAACTATGAATACTAATATGAGTCCTAGTGATCCTTTATCAAAAACACAGAGCAGTGATATCTCCGGCACTGCAAGTGTTCGAAAATCCTCTAAATCCTCTCCTAGCACGGGGCATACTGTAAAGACTAATCCTGACGCAGCTAATTTGCAAACGGAGAAGCAAAAGTCAGTTGTTGGCAACTTCTTCTCTAATTTCTTAACGAATATGGGAGTTGGAGACTCTAATTTGAAGGGAAATTTGTCTCGCCTTTCGGGACGAAAAGATAGCTCTAGCTCAAAAATCAAACAAACAGCTTCTCCAAGTTCTGAAACCGGGCAGAAGTTTGTGGAAATTGCAAAGAAGTACACACGTGAAGAAATAGTTGCATCGCATGAAAGAGAATTAAATAAACGGTCTGAAGGCCTGAAGACTGCCAAAAAAGAACCCAGTGCATCACATAACACCGAGAAATATAGCAGAATAGACGATGACATCGGTAAGGAAATAGATAAAATAAATCGTTATGCTGTAGAACTTAGTAAACGTACTGGCATACCAGATGCTCTTCAGGCGGGAATAGAACGGGAGGACCAAGAGGTAATGATGTTATTCTCTCCTTTACAAAGCTTATGTTACAAGGCAGGGCGTGATTTAACACCAGAACAAGTAGGTAAATTATTTACTAAATATGCCCCTCAGCTGAACGAGCATTATGGAAGAGCCATGGGTTTTATGGATGATTGGATGAGAAAAGGCCTAGAAGGCAGGAGTGAATGGGCGTAAAAAGCGGAAGCGTATAATTCCCTCGACCTAAAGGATCGTATCAAGTAGATACTTGATGTGAGAGGGAAATATGCAAAAAACGCGCGAGCATTGGGGATCCTACCTGGGATTTATCCTAGCAGCAGCCGGGTCGGCCATAGGCCTTGGCACGTTATGGAAATTTCCTTACGTCACCGGGGAGAATGGCGGCGGCCTCTTTGTCTTGATGTACATCTTTTTCACGCTTTTTATCGGCATTCCGATCTTTATGGCAGAACTTGTCCTCGGACGCAGAGCACAAAGGGGCGCCGTAGGGATTTTTGCTTCCTTATCTAACAATTCTACCGTTTGGAAAAGCGCCGGATGGCTCGGGGTTGTCTCCTCCTTCCTCATCATGTCTTTCTATAGCGTCTTGGCTGGGTGGGGATTGAATTATGTCCTGATGTCCCTCAATCTCTCCTATCAGAATCGCTCCGCCGAAGAAATCGGTCATATTTTTGAAACCCTCTCATCTTCTGGCGATATTACCCTTTTTTGGCACCTCGCCTTTACCGCGTTGACTGTGGCAGTAGTTCTCCCTGGCGTCCGACAGGGGATTGAATTCTGGAGCAAATTCATGACCTCCGCCCTTTTTGTCATGCTGATCGCGTTATGTGCTTACACGGTGACGCTTGACGGCTTTCAGGAGGCTGTTAAGTTCATTTTTTACCCCGATTTTGCCAAGTTCAAGCCATCGGGCGCCCTAGAAGCTCTAGGATTGTCCTTTTTTACCCTTAGTTTAGGGCAGGGGATCATGCTGACCTATGGCAGCTATATGCGCTCCCATGAAGATATCCCTAAGACGGCCTTCATCGTCGGCTTTATGATCATCTTAGTTTCCTTGATTGTGGGTTTGGTTATCTTTCCCATTATTTTTACCTTTGGAGTTGCTCCGCAGGGAGGCCCCGGTTTGGTATTCAAAACCCTCCCGGTCCTTTTTGCGAAATTACCTGGTTCGCTGCTGATTTCTACGACTTTTTTCGTCCTTTTTGTGTTTACAGCTTTGACTTCGGCGATTGCGTTAGTGGAGGTGGTCGCAGCCAACTTCATCGACCTTTATGGTTGGTCGCGCCGTAAGGCGGTCCTGATTACGGGATGCGGCACCTTCCTTTTCGGCATTCCCAGCGCCTTGGCCTGGTCCCATACCCTCTTCGATAAATGGGGCTTAATCTATGGAAAAAACTTCTTTGATACTGTCAATGATCTCGTTTCCATCTGGTTTTTACCCCTTGATGGCCTCATGATTTGCCTTTTTGTAGGTTGGGCCTGGAATTTTGGCATGGCGCGCGAGGAGCTCTCTTCCGGAACCCGCTGGACTTGGATATGGTATCCCTGGATTTTCTTTATCCGTTGGTTAGCACCTCTCGCCATTTTTATCATTATCCTCCAGCAAAGCGGCCTGATCAACTTTGATCTTCTCCTAGGCTGATAAATTTCCTTTTATAAAAAGATATGGTATACTTATAAGTGAAGGTGGAGAAGGGATTCCCTTTTCCTAAACTTAAAACACGAAACGGAGGGTTGTATGAAAGATGCTAAACATCATCTGAAGCATGTCCAAAGGAAAGTGATCCAGGCGGCGAGAAAAGAGGAGCTCAAAAAATCGCCCCTAAATGGCAAAGAACAACCGATGGCTGCGATGATGTCGGTGCAAGAACAAAGTTTCGTTCCTAGAAGGAGTTAAACCTTCCTTACCAACTCAAAATCCACGCGTCCATCCGCGATGGACGCGATCCCAAATACATCATTTAGGGTTTTTTTGCTTAATATATTCTGATATTTGCCAAAACCGAGACATTTCCCGTGATTGAAAAGGGCGATTTCGTCGCAAAAGCGCTGCGTTGCGATAAGATCGTGATTGGTGACAATGACGATTTTTCCTCGCTGAACAAGCCCTTTCAGCAAATGCCAAATTTCCAGCTGATGGCGAATGTCTAGGCTGGCAGTGGGCTCATCCAAAAGCAAAACGGGGCATTCCGTTATTAACGCCCTGGCAATATAAATCCTCTGGCGTTCTCCGCTCGATAAAGAGGGGAGGCTTCTCTTCCTCAAAGCTGTTCCCGATACTGTATCCAGAGCCTTTTCCAGGAGGCCTTTTGGCAGGGTGCGAGTGCCGTGGGCATAGCGCCCCATCTTCACAAACTCTTCCACCGTGTAATCGAAGATCAAAGGGGCATTTTGGGGCACATAGGTCACAATCTTGCTGATTTCAATTCTCTCCTTGGCATGGAGCTCTTCACCCTTCCAAAACACTTTGCCGGAGGCTGGCTGCCAGATACCCGCTACTGCTTTCATAAAGGTCGTCTTTCCCGAACCATTAGGGCCTAAAATACCGTAGAGGCTGCCTGTATAGAAGCTTAAGGAGAGATTGTCGATCAGGAGTTTGTCTTCGACAGCATAGCTTAAACCTTCCGTCTTAAGCATGCTGCCATTCCTTTTTTTGCGATCCCAATAGAATCATGAGAAAGAATATGCCGCCTAGGACGGCCGTCACGTTTCCTATGGACAGGGTGTGGATGTCAAAGAAGCGGAGAAGGAGATCCAAAGCGGTCAACACACAGGCTCCGACTGTGATGCAGAGAGGGATCAGGCGCGCATTTTCGGGTCCCGAAATTTTGCGTATCATATGGGGCAAAACGAGTCCAAAAAAAGCAAGGACTCCAACGGCCGCAATGGCTCCGCCGGTCAATAGCGCGACGCAAAGAAAGAGCCTCCAGCGGACTGTTGAGACATCGACACCCAAGTTTTTAGCCTCTTCATCGCCTAGAGCCAAGAGATCCACCTCGTGGCGATAGTGCCAGCATCCTGCCAAACCGATCAGCGTCAATGGCAGCTGCATATGCACATGCTTCCAGCTGCGATCGAAGGTCGAGCCGGCTTGCCATTCGGTCAAACTCTGAATGAGCTGCCACTGGTCGCGCAAGGCATAGATGATCGAGCTTTGAATGGCGACGAGGAGAGTCGAAATCGCAATTCCGGTCAGGATGAGATTTTGCACCGAAGCACCCCCCATCCATTTCGATAGGGCATAGACCAGCAGCAGCGTCAATAGGCATCCGGAAAAGGCGGCTATAGGGATCGCATAGGGATGGTCATATTGCCAACCCAACACAAAGACGATGCTGACAAATAGGGAGCCTCCGCAAGAAGTTCCAAGGACGCTGGGGGAGGCCAAGGGATTGTGAAACAGGGCTTGCATGACAGTTCCAGAGACTGCCAAAGCGGCCCCAGTGGACAAGATCACCAGCAATCGGGGGAGGCGCTCATCGAGCAGGGGATTCCATTCGTTTGTCTTCCCCTGGAGGCGTTCCGCGGCGCTTTGCCAGACTTGCTCCCACGGCATATCTCCGAGGGTCAGTGTCAGGATGGAGCCTGCCACAAAGAGTACAAGGAGGAGCCATTTTGAATAAGGCATATCATCTCCGTAGATCTGCCATAGCTAGCGCCGAAAAGAGGTCGTAATAGGCAAGGACGACAAACTGGGTCGGCGATTGCTGAATGGTATCGTCGACTAAGAAGGTGCGGCACTCCTTCACAGCCGTCACATTTTGGAAGGCGGGATCCTCCATGCAGAAGTTTGCCCGCATATTGCCCGGAGCAGTCGCGATAATGAGGCAATCGGGATTTAAGTTGACGATTTGCTCTTTTAGGATGGGAACCATCCATTTCCTCGATCGGCTGACAACTGTATCAGCGCCTATTCTGCCTAGCAGCTGGCTTGTGATAGAATGGGAGCCTGGCATGGAATAATTGCCATGATAATGCAGAAATAGGACGCGCGGTTTGTGCGATTCCCCATCGAACTTCAAATTTAACGCGAGCATCCGATTGTCTATAGCCATGAGGGAAGCTTCGATAAAGAGATTGAGCAAATCGGCTTCAATAGGCCTGTTTATCACATGGCCGACGCATGCAAGGCTTTCTTGAATATCCTGAACCGTATGCACATCCTTCAAAGTAAAAAGCTTGATCCCTTGCCCTTGAAGAGCTTCCATCGTATTCGGATGGGAATAGTGGGCGACAAAAGCAATTCCAGGATTGGTCTTGAAGAGCTTCTCTGAATTGAAGCGGTCGATGTCGAGGGAAATGCGGTCAGTCAAATGCTTGGGAAAGAGGGTCGTTTGCTCTCTAAGCCCCCTAGGAATGGCGACAATGTTTTCCGGAGAGGTGAGCGCTAGCATAAAAGTCGCTGCCACATAGGTCTGAGGGAGAAAAAGAGAATTGCCCTGGCCCAAAGAAAAGAGTCTTCCCGTATCGTCATAAATCTGAAGTTTACGCCTGGCATTCCGCAGGTGGGTTAATTCCTGCGGCGTGCTCTTTTTCAATTGACGGCCAAAGAGTTGGGCTTGGACATAGGAACTCCGAGGAAGGCGCTGCACTTGCCGCAGTCCCTGTCCCTCCAAAAATTGGGCATCGATATCCCACTCGGCAATGAGCTTCGTCATTAAAGAAAAGTCACCGGAAAGCGCCTCTTGGAGGATGTCGCGCTTCAAAGGCGAAAGCAAGGAAAGGATAGAGGGCCTCGAAGGCTGTTTGGGATCCGATTTCAGCGTTTGCTCGTGCAGGAGCCGAGGCTCCTTAAAAGCTAATGCCCACCACAAACCGACCAGAAGCATGCCACAGCAATACAGGGAAAAAACAGAAAGAAAATGGCGGCCCTGCCGCCTGCAAAAGGCGATTGGGCCTATACCTTTAAACTGTGAAAGCATTTATTTTTCTTCGTCTTTAGGGGCGTCGGCGATTAAGGCTTCCGAGAGCAATACGATGCCGGCTGCTGAAGCGGCATACATCAAGCTGTTTTTGACGACTTTGGCCGAGTCCACGACTCCAGTCTTTAAGAGATCTTCGATTTTGCCAGTCATCGCATTGAAACCCTCATTGTGCTTGGCATGCTTGACTTCAGATAGGATCACTTGCCCGTCGTAACCTGCGTTGAAGACGATTTGCTTCAACGGAGCTTCGCAGCTATGCAGGACAATCTTGGCACCAACGGCTTCATCTCCCTCTAACTTGAGGCTTTCGATCGATTTTACAGCGCGCAGCAGGGCGACGCCTCCGCCGGGCACAATGCCCTCTTCTAAGGCGGCTTTGGTGGAGTTCAGGCTATCTTCAAAGACCTGCTTCTTTTGTTTCAGTTCGGGCTCTGTAGCCGCGCCGACGCGGATGACGGCGACGCCTCCGCTGAGTTTCGCTTTTCGCTCTTCCAACTTCTCTTTGTCATACGTATTCTTGGAAGCGGCAATTTCATTTTCGATCTGCTTGATGCGCGATTTAATGGCTTCGGGACTGCCAGCGCCATTGACGATGACAGTATTTTCTTTGGTGATGGTGATGCGCTCAGCAGACCCCAATACCGAGGGCTGAATTTCTTTTAAGGACATCCCCGTTTCTTCGGATACCACTGTAGCACCAGTCAGGATGGCAATATCTTGCAGCATCGCTTTTCGGCGGTCTCCAAAACCGGGGGCCTTGACAGCGGCGACCTTTAAGGTCCCGCGCAGTTTGTTCACCACCAGTGTCGAGAGGGCATCGCCTTCGATATCTTCCGCAACAATCAGCAGGGCCTTCCCTTTTGTGGCAGTGCTTTGCAAGACGGGAAGAATCTCATGGACGTTATTGATTTTGCGATCGACCAATAAGATGTCGGCATGTTCCATTTCAATGATCATCTTGTCGGGATTCGTCACGAAATAAGCACTGAGATAACCGCGGTCAAACTCCATTCCCTCCATAACCTCAATCGTAGTCTCGGTCCCTTTTGCTTCTTCGATCGTGATGACGCCCGATCTGCCCACCTTTTTCATGGCATCGGCAATCATTTTGCCGACCTCTTCATTGCCAGAAGCTGAGACGGTAGCAATATTCTCGATTTCTGCATCGCCCTTCACCGGAATGGCGGACTTTTCAATGTCTTTCACGACAGCTTCAACAGCTTTGTCAATCCCGCGCTTAAGGCCTATAGGGCTGGCTCCAGATGCAATCTGCTTGATCCCGCTTTCGACTAGCGAGCGAAGCAGCAATGTGCCTGTAGTGGTTCCGTCGCCGCACTTTTCCTTGATCTTTTGGACCACCTCTTTGGCCATCGACACACCCATATTCTCATATTGGTTCTCCAAGGTGATATCTTTGACGATGCTGCTTCCATCATTGGTGATAATGGGCGCGCCCCAGCTTTTCTCAAGGCCCACATTGCGGCCTTTTGGCCCTAGCGTAAAGGCCACGACATCAGCCAGTTTTTTGATCCCTGTAAACAGCAAATCACGGGCTTCTTCTTCAAAAATAATTTCCTTAGGTGTTGTGGACATTGTCTCTCTCCTTCAAAATGATAATTCTAGCAAAGAGGATTATATCCCCAAACGCCGAATTTCGCAACATGAGAATATAGAATTCAGAATACAGAAGACAGAATACAGAAGACAGAATACAGAAGAAAATTCGGTCTCGGTCTTATTTTTTACCACTGAGATCAGTGAGATCAGTGAGAGGTTATGAGATCAGTGAGAGGTGTGAGAAAATAGAATGTGATTAGAATATAGCCTTATCCTTTCCCATCTAACCTTCTCTCACTCACTGGCTCAGTGGTCAATTTTTCTTCTCACTGATCTCAACCTCCTCTCACTGATCTCACTGATCTCAGTGGTAAAAAAAAAGACCGAGACCGAGACCGAATTTTTAGAAATTGTGGCCGTAGGCAAGACCCCACAGGTTTCTGCCTTGCTTGAGATCGACGCTTCCATTGCCAAAGCTTTCAGGAATGACATCGCGGCCTCTTTGCTTTCTCGTGAACAAATGGCCATACCAGAAGGAAATTTCATTGTTGCAGTTGAGCTCATAAGTAAAGCCCACAGTCACCGCATAGCGTGCCGTTTCGCAGCTCAGCTGGTTCACAACGTTCTGGCTTCTTTTGAATAGGCGGCTTGCCCACCGATAGCCGGCGCGCACCGTCAAATTGTCCAGCCAGCACCAGCAGGAATCCTGGAAGCGATAATCGGCTCCGACTCTAACGAAGTGCTGACCCCTCCAACCAAATCCTGTGGCATGCTTGTCTCCCAGGAGCGGGTCAAAGGGATTGGGCAATCTGATTTTGTTGTGCAAGGCTCTGATTTGATTCCAGTCATTATATTCATAGTCGACTGCAATGGTCGAATTGCACAAGACATGCAAAGCGATACCCGCGTTGACCCTGGCTGGCAAGTTCTTTCTTCCATGCTGGGCTATGAAACCTTTGTATTTCTTATAACGAGGCATATAGGTTTCTGGAGTATAGGCAACTCCAACGCTTAACCAATCGGTCCATTTACCCAAGTAACCGATCGTGACGCCCACACCTGTGCTATAGCTATATCCCCTGTTTGTCACCCTGTGAGGAAAGCTCGATCTTGGAGGCGCTTCGTCAGTGAAGGGAGGATCAAAAGCCGCAGGATCAGCGACGAATTCCAAGCCATTCACTTTAAGGCGAGTGACATTAACGTTTAAGGATATGCCGAGGCTATGGCAATCATTCAACATATAGGTAATGAAGGGAGAGATCTGCTCATTGACAAACTCCAATCCAAGATGCGATGTTCCCAAGAGGGGCGCCTTCTTAGAATAGGTCGTTTTCAAATAATCTCGGTTATAAATGGCAATCCCCGCGGACCATTCACAGTTGCATCCGAATACTTTGTTGATTCCAAATTCAGGAGTGTACTCGACATTTGTCCTGGATGCGTTGAAATGTCCATTCACGCCATGAACTGGAACGAACTTGATACCTTCTGAAGTAATAATGGGGATGTGGAGATCGTTGCCATGGACGTGGGATCTTTGATAGAGATAATCAAAACTTGTACCTATATCAAAACGGTCCCCTACCCAGGCTTCACCAGCAGGGTTAAAGGCTTGCACTAATGTATCTTCTGGATAGGCCACCACGGTTGCTGCTCGCCCTAGTCCCTTGACGCCGGCAACCACAGCATCGGCGCTTGATGAGATGAGACACAAAGAGGAAAGCAGTCCAATAGTCATCCAGTATAGAGAACGCGTTCTCATTCTATTCTCCTTGTTAAATACAAAAATTGTTTATGCGGTAATAAGCTTTATCAAAGATAAAGCAATCTTTTTCAACATGATTCATACTAGATCTGAGGGGATTTTGTAAACAAAAATCGGTTCAACTAGCGATGAATCTTGTTGTAAACGATCCTTTTAGGGATACCTCGAAGGGCTGCGACCTCCTTAATAGCCTCCTGGGTATTTAGAGAAAGGCTTTTTTTCAGGATGGCGACATGTTCTTCGAGCGACCATTCCGCCCAGTCTGGCGCGCTGTTGCACTGGCCTGAGAATAGAAGCACGATCTCTCCTTTGGGGGCTACTGGTGTCCAGATGGCGATCAATTCTTCGGCAGTCCCTTGCCGGATTTCTTCAAATTTTTTCGTCAGTTCCCTTGCCACGACCAATTTGCGGTCTGGGGCTAACTCGCGAATGGCAGCAAGCGTTTTTGTCAGCCTCTTGGGTGATTCGTAGCAAATCGTCGTACCCGGATAGCTTAAGATGTCCCCCAATGCTTGGCGGATCTCCCCCTGCTTTCGGGGAAGAAAGCCCCAAAATTGAAAGCGATCCGTTTCTAAGCCGGAGCATGTCAAGGCGACAAGGGCAGCGCAAGGCCCCGGAATGGAACTCACTGGAATTTGTAACTCGCAGCATTTTTGGACCAATCGATTGCCTGGATCGGCGATGCCGGGCGTGCCGGCGTCTGTGACGAGAGCTACTGTGAGACCCTGTTGCAAATCGGAGATCACCCGCTCTTCTTTTGAGGCTTCGCTGAATTTGTGAAAGCTGACCAGAGACTTGGAGATTTGGTAGTGATTGAGGAGTATTTTAGTATGGCGCGTGTCTTCGCATAGGATGTAGTCGCAGGACTTGAGAATTGCTATCGCACGCAGAGTGATGTCTTGCAAATTCCCGATGGGTGTCGCCACAAGATATAGCATTGTATAACCTCAAAGATAACAGGATAGACGGAGAAAAGAGGAACAGAATATGGACAATGGTTAATGGACCTAATGGACACCATGGACACCATCGACTATGGACCATTGCCTTTGACCATAGTCGATGGTGTCCATGGTGTCCATTAGGTCCATTAACCATTGTCCATATCCTGCTATGTGAAATTAGGTGGCACCCAGATTCGAACTGGGGATCGAAGCTTTGCAGGCTTCTGCCTTACCGCTTGGCCATGCCACCACCTTAAGAACAAAGCGTGTTTATACAAAAAAAAGAGGCCCTCGTCAACTGAAATTAACCTTTGACTTGTGAGAAAAAATCTAAGACCGTAATCTGTGGCTACGCCCTTAGACGCTATTGGCATTAATTATGATTTTCTTTCTCATCGAGTTTTTTCAGGATTTTCTTGGAGTCCGAATTCCTGCTGTTTTTGCCTATTATTCCACGCGGATGATGCTGGCAGCCATCACCTCGCTCATCATATCCATCTTTTTGGGACCCTACTTCATCAGAAAGCTCTATGAAATGAAAATCGGACAATCGATTCGGACCGATGAATGTCCCTTGCTGGGTCAGCTCCACGAAAAGAAAAAAGATACTCCCACAATGGGCGGAGTGCTGATACTTTTTTCGATGCTCGTTTCGCTTTTTTTATGGATGGACCTGACCCATGTGTTTACGTTGATTTTGCTGCTGACGACCCTCGTTCTAGGGTTTCTAGGAGGCCGAGACGACTATCTCAAGCTGAAGTACAAAAACACCAAGGGACTTTCTGCGAGAAAGAAGCTTTTGCTCCAGCTGTGCTTTTCAGGGCTATTGGCACTTTACTTATTGAGTCCCACGGTTGCCCAGTCCATCCAGATTGGAGATTGGTTTTCCCAGCCAGTCATCAAAGAGCAGCTCACGACAAAGGGCAATTTTGATCCGGCCATGACAAAAGATAACTCAAGCTTTCACCAGGGCGTACAAGTCCCTTTGACATTGAAAGAATATTCCTCCAGGATCTACGCCCCTTTCTTGAAAGGCCCCTTAGTGATTTTATCCGGGGTCTTCACGATTCTCGCAGGGCTCTTCATCATGTTTGTGATCACAGGGTCGTCCAATGCGGTCAATTTGACGGACGGTCTTGACGGATTAGCTGCAGGCTGTTTGATTTTGGTGGCAGCCTGTTTGGCTTTCATCGCCTTCGTGACAAACCATGTCGATATCGCGCGCTATTTGAATATCGTCTATGTCGAGGGCAGCGGGGAAATTGCCATCTACTTGAGCGCCTTCATAGGGGCGTGCATTGGCTTTTTATGGTACAATGGCCATCCGGCACAAGTGTTTATGGGCGATACAGGATCGCTCTCATTGGGCGGCATTGTCGGGGTTTCAGCCGTCTTGCTCAAACGAGAGCTGCTTTTAGGAGTCATCGGCGGCATCTTCGTGGCGGAAGCGCTTTCCGTCATCTTACAGGTAGCCAGCTACAAATGGCGCAATAAGAAGCGCATTTTCCTTTGTTCGCCGCTCCATCACCATTTCGAATATAAGGGATGGCATGAAACGAAGGTCGTCATCCGCTTTTGGATCATCGGACTATTGCTGGCTATCATTGGCATAGCCTCGCTAAAATTTCAGTAAAATGGGAAAAATATGGCTAGGCTGCAAGGAAAAAAAGCATTGGTGTTAGGATTGGGAGTCAGCGGCAAAGCTGCTGCAGAGTTCCTCCTGGCGCAAGGAGCCTTTGCAACAGCTGTCGATCAAAATTGCGACGCCATGCGGGGCCAGGAGCACGTGCAGCGGCTCATGGAGTGTGGCCTGAAACTCTTTTCTGATAAAGAGCCCCTAGCCCTATCCTCTTTCGATTGCCTGATTGTTTCTCCGGGGATTTCCCCTGACCATCCTATCTATCGAGCTGCCCTTGAAACGGGTGTCGAAGTGATTGGAGAGGTGGAGTTGGCATGCCGCAACCTATATCCAAATCAGAAGGTGATCGGGATTACCGGCACAAATGGAAAAACGACGGTCACACTGCTTGTGGCCCATGTCCTCAACCATTCCGGAATCCAAGCCCATGCCTTAGGCAATGTCGGAGTTCCCTTGACCGAGCAAATAGCGCAACATCGCGAGTCTTCCGTCTTTGTGGTCGAATTGAGCTCCTACCAGATCGATACTCTGCACAGCAAAGTTGTCGACGCAGGTGCGATCCTCAATATTACCCCTGACCATCTCGACCGTTATGGAACGATGGAGCCGTATGCGCGAGCAAAAATTCGCTTAAAAGAGTGCTTGAAGCCAGCAGGGAAGCTCTTTGTCGAGGCGAAATGCTATCAAGACTACAAGCCCTTATTCGAGGGGTATCAGTCGGAAACCTATGGCTATGAGCTGGGCAGCACCCTATTCACAGACAGTCGGGAGGTCTTTTACCGCGGAGTGAAATCCTTTGCGCTGCCGGAACCCTATAGAGGAAGGGTCACTCACGACGTCGAAAACCTGCTGGCAGCCTTTGCCCTATGCCATGCGTTTGGGGTCGGACCCCAACAGTTTTTACAAGCCGCAGCCACCTTCAAGAAACCCTCCCATCGCATCGAATTTGTGAAAAGCCTATCGGGCGTCGCTTTTTACGATGATAGCAAGGGGACCAACATCGATGCTGTCATGCGGGCTGTCGAGAGCCTATCCGGCGAGATCATCCTGATCGCCGGAGGAGTCGATAAGGGAGCCTCGTATAAGCCCTGGATAGAGGCCTTTGCCGGAAGAGTAAAGGGCATTTGCGCCATTGGACAGGCGGCGCCTAAAATAAAACGCGAACTAGAGCTGCATATTCCAGTTGCAATTTTTCCCTCCTTAAAGGAGGCTGTAGTAAAAGCTGCTGAGCTAGCTCATGAGGGACAAAGTGTCCTCCTGTCCCCGGGCTGCTCGAGCTTTGATATGTTTAAAGATTATGCGCATCGAGGCAAAGAATTTCAAAAGATTGTGAACGAACTGCCTCAAGAATCAAAATTAACCATGTGAAGGAGAAAAAAGATGACCCGAAGAGATACCATCATCATAGCGGTCTTTGTCAACGTGGGATTGCTAGCCATCCTATTTATGATGGCAGTCAATACGAGCGATGAGAAAGTCACCGAACAGCCGCAAGGAAGCCAAATCGTTTTGCAGACTCCTGAGCCCACGCCTGTTCCATTGACTCCTGAGGCCCCAGTTGCAATGGCTGCAACAGCGGAAGCACCCACCATCCAACCGACCCAGCCCGCATCGGGCGATGAATTAGATAACGTCCTCAAAGACTACGCGGCTAATGTGCCCCCGCAAACCATCGTCCTGGATGACGACAATCCTGACACCATTGAAAAAGATATGCCTCCAGAGCCGCAACCGGCAGAGCCTGCAAAACCCGCTTCTTCAACTGCCAGCGACAAAAAATTGGTCGATGTCACCGTCAAGAAAGGGGATTCCCTTGATAAGATCGCCAGAGTGAATGGGACGACCATCGATGCGATCCGCAAGGCAAATAACCTGACGAAAGACACGTTGAAAATCGGCCAGGTATTGAAAGTTCCGGTAGGATCAAAGAAGGCCGCTCAAGCCCCTGCGACGGCAGCCGTTCAGAAGAAAGTGGTATCCCAAACTGAAGTTGCTTCCAACGAGCCGCTCTACTACACCGTCAAAAGCGGCGACAACCCATGGAAGATTGCGAAGCAGTTCAAAGTCTCATTCGAGGATATTTTGAAACTCAATAACCTGGACGAAGAAAAAGCGCGCAACATGAAAGTGGGCGATAAGATCAGAGTCAAATAGATGAATCGCATGATCTTATTGTTGTCCGTCACAGCCATTTTTGTGATGGGTCTCGTCATGATCTTTAGTACGACATCGGCAGATGTTTTAGATCATGACTTGACCAAAAGTACCCATCAGGCGCTTATCCGCCAGATCTATTATGCAGTAGTAGGCCTGGCGTTGGCTGTGGGCATCTGGAAAGTGGGCTATCGAAACATTTTGAACTATAGCCCCCATCTCCTCTGTTTTTTTACGATTCTTCTCGTTTTGGTGCTGATTCCGGGAATAGGCCGCGAAGTCAACGGGTCGAAGCGATGGCTCCATTTTTTGGGGCTTTCCTTTCAGCCTTCGGAATTTGTAAAATATCTCGTCCCGGCCTACTTCATCCACAGCATGAGGCATTATCAGGCGGAAACTATAGCCTTGAAGGATTTTCTCAAGATCCTCGCCCGATTGGCCGTTCCCCTTTTCCTCATTTTGATTGAGCCCAACAATGGGACGACAGCAGTAATCGCCATGACTCTTGTCATCTTGTTTTTGCTCAGCCGCATCCCTTTCAAATATTGGGCTCTTCCACTTCTATGCTGCGTCATCATCGGAGGCATTTCGGCTTATCAGCTCTCCTACGTCTCGGCGCGCCTGAAAGTCTATCTGGATCCCGAACTCGATTTGAAAGGGAAGGGACATCAGCCCTATCAAGCGAAAATCGCAGCGGGCTCGGGAAAGCTTTTCGGGAAAGGTCCTGGAAATAGCCTGCAAAAGCTGAGTTATCTCCCCGAAGCGCAAAATGACTATATCGCGGCGATCTATGCGGAAGAATTTGGTTTCATAGGCATGCTGGGACTCATTTCCCTCTATATGATCGTTGCCTATCTCGGGCTGGGGATAGCTAATCAAAGTGCTGACCCAGAGGGATTCTATTACGCCGGAGCGATCACCTTCCTCATTTGTTTTCAGGCCTTTCTGAATATGGGTGTGGTGTCGGGACTGCTGCCTAGCACAGGCCTAAACCTGCCCTGGTTTAGCCAAGGAGGCACCTCCTTGATGGCAAATATTATGGGCGTCGGGCTCTTGATGAGCATCATGGATTACAGATGAACAAAATATTAATCGCAGTAGGGGGGACTGGAGGACATGTGTTCCCGGCGATTGGCCTGGCCGAGCAATTGAAAAAAATCGATGCTTCGATCGAGGTCTTATTCACGGGCGGACGGCTCGAGACCAACAAGTTTTTCAATAGGACTGCCTTCCCTTACCATCCAGTTTCCTGCGGGTCGCTGCAGATGCATAGGCCTCTGGCTGCCATCGGAAATGTGGGACGCATCGGCCTCGGCACTTGGCAAAGCCGCAAGCTTCTCCGCGACTTCCAACCCGACCTCGTCGTCGGCTTCGGCAGCTTCTACACCTTTCCTACGCTGCTCGCCTCCCTATGGGAGAAAACTCCCATTCTCCTGCATGAATCCAATAGCATCCCAGGCAAAGTGAACCGGCTGCTTTCGAAATATGCGGATTGCATCGGCATCCAATTCCCGGAGGCAGCTCTCCATCTAAAAGGGAACAGCAGGCTGGTCAAGACGCCGTTGCGCGAAGGATTTCGTCTAGGGTCTGTGACGCGACAGGAGGCCAGCCGCTTTTACGGCTTATCTCCGACGCTCCCCACGCTTCTCGTTTTTGGCGGATCCCAAGGGGCGAAGGCGATCAATGCGCTCTTTTCCGAGGCCCCATTCAAAGGCCAATTGCAGATTCTCCATTTTACTGGAGACGCAAGCGCGACCCCTTTATTAAAAGAGAAATACCAGCGGCAGGGGATCCCTGCCGTAGTCAAAGATTTCGAACCGAGAATGGACATGGCTTGGCAGGCCGCCGATTGCGTCATCTCGAGATCGGGCGCTGGCACTATCGCGGAACAATTGGAATTCGAGGTGCCAGGCATTTTAATTCCCTTTCCCTTTGCTACCGAAAATCATCAAGAGAAGAATGCCGATTATATGGTGGACCAGATCGGAGGAGCTAGCAAGCTCCTAGAAAAGGATTTGACGAGTGCCCGCTTGGGACAAGAGATTGAAAGAATGTTGGATGGAAAATATTTAGCCATGCGAGAATCTATCCGGTACTACAAAGGAAAGACCGGCATAATCGAATTGAGCGCTTTAGTGTTAGACACGTTATTATTGCATAAATTACCACTGAGCCAGTGATCTCACTGGCTCAGTGGTAAAATATGGAACAAAGTGGTTAGAAACGATGGGGAAAAAATGATAGACAATTGTCACTTTATTGGAATCGGCGGAATTGGAATGAGCGGATTGGCACGCCTCCTGCTAGCAAAAAACCGGCGCGTATCGGGCAGCGACCTCTCGCAGAATTTTCGCACGGAAGAGCTCTCGCAGCTCGGAGCAAAAATAGCCATTGGCCATGCCGCGCAAAATATCCCCTCGAATGCCACTGTCATCTTTAATTCGGACATCAAAAAAGACAATCCCGAATATATAGCCGCCACGCAATTGAAGTACCCAATTCTCCACCGCTCCGACCTCCTCCAACTCTTAATGGATGAATATAAGCCGTTAGCCGTAACAGGCACCCATGGCAAAACGACGACGACATCACTACTGGCCTCAACACTGATCGAAGGGGGGCTAGACCCTTCGTATGCCATCGGAGGCTACCTTCCCCAATTCCATACAAACGCCGGACATGGCAACGGAGAGTATTTCGTCGCCGAAGCCGATGAAAGCGATGGCACTTTTTTAAAGTATCATCCCTATGGGGCTATCGTCACCAATATCGACCTCGACCATCTCGACCACTTTCGCGAGGAAGCCGCTCTAGTGCAAGCTTTCCAGACTTTTATGGGCAATGTACAAAACGATTCGCTCCTCTTTTGGTGCGGAGAGGACGCCCGCTTGTCGGCGATGAAAAACCTCCCAGGGATATCTTACGGGTTCCAAGAGGGATGCCTCTTGCAGGGTTCCCATTTTCGACAAAATGGCTGGTCGATCTCTTTCGATGCGGCCTTCGATGGAAAACTGTACAGGGATATTCAAGTGGCTCTCACAGGCTATCACAATGCCCTCAACGCCCTCGCCGTATTCGGATTGTCCCTGCGCTTAGGGGTTGCTGAAGCGGCAATAAGGCGAGCCTTTATAGCTTTTGGCGGCGTCCAAAGGCGCTGCGAAAAAAAAGGAGAAGCTGCCGGAATCCTCTTTCTCGATGACTATGCGCATCATCCGACAGAAATTGCTGCCACATTGAAGGCGATTCGCGCGGCAACTACGGGTAGGCGCCTCGTAGCGGTCTATCAGCCCCACCGCTATTCGCGCATCAAACATTGCTTGGGCCTCTTCAGCCATGTCTTTGATCAGGCAGACGTCATCGTCGTCACGCAAATCTATGGGGCAGGAGAAACTCCCATCCTGGGATTGTCGCATCAGCTGGTGGCTCAGGAAATAGGGGAGACGAGCCGACAGCCCTGCTTGATCTTGCCTCGGCAATCTTTAGCGGAAGAACTCCACAGCCACCTAAAGACCGGGGATGTCGTCGTCTCCCTAGGGGCGGGGGATATCACGAAACTTGCATCTGAACTGCTCCCCCTCTTGAGTCGGTAAATTTTATGCCTCTGAAAAAAGCTCTCCAATGGATTATCTTTTCAACAGTGCTGATCAGCGGCACTCCGGCTTTGGGGCTCCTCTATTATAAGTATCATAAGAGCCGCAGATCATCGGATGACAAGTACCGAATTGTGGCGATCGCCCAAACCTCTTCCCAAAAAGAAGCCCTCAAAACCGTGTATTTGGCTGAATTGCTGGATCTCTCGATCGATAAACCCAGGAACCTCTATCAGTTTGATAGCAGCGAAGCACAAAAAATGCTGCAGTCCAGCCCTCTTATCAAAAGGGCACTCATCAGGAAAATTACCCCGGGTACCCTCTACATCGATTACGATTTGCGCCTTCCGATTGCTTATTTCGGGGATTTGACAAATACGGCTATCGATGAAGAGGGAGTGATTTTTCCGTTCAAGCCCTTCTTTACTCCAAAGCGGCTTCCCGAACTCATCATAGGATTGGAAGACGCTCCCACTCCCCTTTGGGGAACAAAATTACAGGGGCAGAAAGTGGAGCTTGGCCTCCAGCTGCTGGACCTGCTGCAAAGGCACTGCTGCCTCGAAAATACCTTTGTCAAAAAAGTCGATGTGTCCAATGCCTTTGCCCTGAGCAACGGCCAGCGCGAAATCGTCATCATCTTTGAACGCAATGCTGAAGGGAAAGGCGCCTTGCTCCAATTTCAGAGGATTCTGCGCTTAAGCCCCGAACATTTTCCACAAGAACTTGCCAATTATTTGGCATTGTCTGAACATCTAGTCAAACAGGAAGCAGATCCCGGAGAGCATAAGCCCCTCATCGTCGATCTCCGCATTCCTCATTTAGCATATATTAAAAGGTAAATTATGGAAAAATCATTCATTGAGATTCATTGGACCTGCGGAAGCTTGGATGAGGCGCGAAAGATCTCCCGCTATCTGGTACAGGAACGGTGTGTGGCTTCCGCTCAAATCATCCCTTGGCTCGAAACGATCTATATGTGGAATAATCAACTCGAAACGACTCAAGAAAGCCAGGTCATCTTCATCACCCGAGCCGATCTCTTCGAAAAAGTGAAAACCATCATTCAAGAAAATGCCTCTTATCAAATTCCCGAGATCATCTATACGCAAATCGACGGGGGCAATAAGGAATTCCTTGATTGGATTGCGGACAGCACCCCGCAAGATTTCGCCTCTCATGATGCCCGAAACACTTAATGCTGATAGTAGTGGACAACTTTGAAGCTTCTATGCTATATCTTCTCTCGTTATTTGCGCCCTGCAATAATGGACAATGGTTAATGGACCTAATCGACACCATGGACACCATGGACTATCGACCATTGCCTTTGACCATAGTCCATGGTGTCCATGGTGTCGATTAGGTCCATTAACCATTGTTCATTCCATAAGTTTTGGAAATCGCAACGAGTAGGATTATGAAAGAATTTATCGAATACCTAGTTAAAAATTTGGTGGATCATCCTGAACGCGTCGAAGTCAAATGCATCGAAGGCGAGCGCGGGATGCTTGTAGAAGTTCGCGTAGGTCCCCAGGACGTGGGAAAGGTCGTTGGACGCAAAGGTATGACAATCAAAGCATTACGTACAATTTGTGCCATGATTTGCGCCCGCTTGGGACGCAAGGTCCGCGTCGAATTGGTCGAGTAATCCCAGTCCGAGTAAAAGTCAAAAAACCCCCTTTTTCCAATAAAATTTCGCGATTTTGATAGTTTTTCTTGTTAAAAAATTCTTACGTGGTATTAAAAGAGGAAAACAGAATCAAAACTCAAAAGGGGATAGTGCCATGGTTGCACTCAACAAAGTATTAATTGCCGGACGTCTGACAAGGAAGCCTGAATTGCGAAAAACGCCTAATGGGATATCCGTAACCGATCTTCTCGTGGCATTGAATCGGGAATTCGTGACGCTCGGTGGAGACCGCCAGCAAGAGGTGTGTTTTGTCGATGTCGTCGTGTGGGGCAAGCAAGCTGAAAGCTGCGCTCAGATTTTGGATTGTTCCTCGCCGGTATTAGTGGAAGGGCGTTTACAGCTGGATGTCTGGCATGCCAAAGATGGAGAAAAGCGCTGTAAACTGCGTGTAGCGGCAGAACGCGTTCAGTTTTTAGAAAGGAAATATGCGCAAGAAAAAGTCTCTGAAGTTGCCAATACTGTAGGTTGATTGGCTTGAGATATCAACCTCGATGGTATTTTCCATGTGGCAAGAAATTAAAAATATACTCTTCAATAAGAAGGATTTTCTCCTAACCACGCATGTCAACCCAGATGGGGACGGCATTGGCTCCGCTTGCGCTCTGGTGGAATTATTGCTATCGCTGGGAAAAACGGTGCGCGTTGTAACTGATAGCCCCATTCCAGAGAAATTCAGCTTTTTAGATTACCACGGCCTTTTCCATGTCTATCATCCGGATGACAATTTTCGCGGAGTGGAAGTCCTCATCTGCGTAGATACGCATCGCTTGGAGCGGATCGGCGGAATGACAGCCTTAACCTCTCTGCCGGGCCTCATCTCCATTTGCATCGATCATCATCCCGTCACCGAAACCTTTTCCACGTACGCCGCCATGGATCCCAAAGCCTGTTCAGCCGGTGCCATGGTCTATTCCCTATTCAAAGAATGCGGGTGTGAACTCAATTTGGAAGCTGCCACAGGCCTCTATACCAGTATCATCTGCGACACAGGCCGCTTTTCTTATTCCTCGACGAGCCGCATTGCCCATAAAATCGCGGATGAATGCATCAAGCTGGGTGTCGATCCCGATCTCATGCATTCCCGCCTCTTTCAACATGTGACGATGCCGGAAATTCGCCTATTTGCAAAGGCCTTGGAAAAAATGGAATTCTATTTAGACAATAGGGTGGTCATCGAGCAGATCTGTCGGGAGGACTGCGAGAAAACCGGAGGAAAACTGCTCGATTTAGAGCATATCGACCTCGATTACATTCACGAATTCAATAAATTGATAGAAGATGTGGAATGCGCGGTTTTGCTTCGAGAACTTTCAAACCAGAAAGTGCGCGTTTCGATACGATCCAAGTCCAATTTTGATATTGGGCATCTGATGCATCAATTAGGCGGCGGCGGCCATAGCAAAGCGGCTGGTGTGACCTTGAAAGGATCCCTGGAAGAGGTCAAAAGCCGCATCCTCCACCTGTTAGGCGAATTATTCGCTCAGGGAAGCAGGAAGTAATTAACTCTAAGAATTATTCTTTTACTAAAAATTGATTTGTTTGTCGAGGTGTTGTTAATTTACCACTGCGCAGTGAGATTAATGAGAAGAGAGCCTCTCCCTCTCTGTGCTCTCTTCTCATTAATCTCACTGGTTTAGAATAGTCGCGAATTCTCTTGGCCATGCTCCTTCTGCTTGCATTTGTTTATTGAGTCCATTAAGATGACCACAAATTGGAGAGGGTTATGACTATAACGGAAGGAGCCATTGAATTAAATCAAGAAAAGATTGGGAAGGTACTCGTTTTTCGATTTAAAGGGCGGCTGGATGCAATTTCTTCGCCGGTGGCCGAAAATAGCGTTCTTGCTAGCATCGATAAAGGGGAAACCCAGTTGCTCTTTGATTTAGGCGGAGTGGGCTATCTGAGCAGCGCAGGAATGCGCATGTTCCTATCAACGACAAAAAAGCTCAAAGGTCTTTCAGGACAGCTTGTTTTATGTTGCTTGACTCCGAATGTGATGGATGTCGTCAAGATGTCCGGTTTTGATCGCGTGCTTGAACTTTCTGATAAAGTCGAAGAGGGCCTCAAGAAATTCAAATAGCGCATTTGCTGGTATAAAAGGTAAAAAGGCATGTCCGGAGCAGTGATTCAGCAAGAAGAAATCGAGCGCATATTTCTTGGATTTGCTATTGAAGCGCAAAAGCAGATTCCCGTCGTTTTACCCAAAGATCGCAAAAGGGTCATTATCTTAGCCGGCCCCACCGGCTGCGGCAAAAGCGCGCTCGGCTTTGACCTTGCCCAACATATCTATGGCGAAATCATCTCAGCCGATTCGATGCAGGTCTATCGCGGGATGGATATAGGAACGGCCAAGCCCCCCCAAGAAGAAAGGGAAGCGGTCCCTCACCACTTGATCGATATTCGGGATGTTTCGGAACCCTTCAATGTCGTCGATTTCTATTACGAAGCGCGCCACTGCTGCCAGCAAATCCATGCGCGCGGCACTGCTCCCATTGTCATTGGAGGAGCAGGCTTCTATATCCATTCGCTCTTATATGGTCCGCCGAGCGGGCCTCCCTCTATTCCGGAGGTGCGCAAGTCTTTGGAGGACGAAATTGAAAAAGTCGGTTCTGAGGCCCTCTATGAAAGGCTAAAGTCGCTCGATCCCCAGTATGCCAACAGCATCACCAAACATGACAAACAGAAGATCGTGCGCGCGTTGGAAATCATTACCCTTACAGGAAAAATGGTGAGCAACCTTTCCTGGAAAGGGCGGCGCAAACCGTTGAACTACGATTTTCGCTGCTGGTTTTTGCACCGTCCTCGGGAACAAATCTACCAGCGAGTCGAAAAGCGATGCGAAAATATGATTGAAGGAGGTTTTCTAGAAGAAGTCGAAAGGCTCATCAAACAAGGCCTTAAAACGAATCCCTCGGCGGCGCAGGCGATCGGATATCGTCAGGCGATCGAGTTTCTGGAGAGCGATCGCTCCCGAGAGAAGTATCGCCATTTCGTCGAATCGTTCAAGCAGGCCTCGCGCAATTATGCCAAAAGGCAGCGCACCTGGTTTGCACGGGAGCCTTTGTTTAATTGGGTCGATATGGATCTTCACGATCCTGAAGTGGTGATGGACATGATCGGCCAGGATTACAACGCCAGATAGATTTTCGCTTCTCTTAAAAAACGAAATGTCATATGATTGTAGACTATAACCGGCAGCCAAAATGAATAATTTTAACTAGATGCCGGTTAAAAATCAGTACCCAGAAGAGACAATGAACCCATCTGATACTATGAGCCTAAGCGAAGAAGAATCTCCTGAGAAGCCTGTGGAAAATGGGGAACATTTTGCCACAACCGAGGAAGAGCCGCTCCTTTCTCATGCCGTTGAAGAGGGGGAAAAAAAGAAAAGCAAAGCGCAGAATCAGCACTTGGAGCGATTCCTGAGCGAATTAAACGCCATCGCCGATCCTGAATCGAAGCTTCAAAAGGCCGTCGATTTCATGGAGTCCTCCTTAGCACAGGCAGGGAGCCCCCATTTTAAGAGCTTTTGGGATGCGCGAGCTTTATGCCTCCAGTTATTCAAAGAGAATGTCAATCCCATTCTCCGCTCCCACCTCTGGACAAAATACAGCGAGTTGACAAAAGAGGCGCGCCGCTTAAAAGAGATTTTGGATGAACAAAGCGCCTTTGCGGTCGAACAAATTGATATCGCCATACAGGCCCTGGAACAAGACATCGCGAACTATGGCGAGCATCTTGGAAACTATGTAGGGATGGTTTTCGAGGGGGGAATTAAGGCCTTAGAAAAGCATTTGTCTCGCTATCAAAATCTGCAAAGGGAATTGGGCTTACTCAATGCCTTGGCTTCTAGAATAAACTCGCTGCGCAAAGAGCTGATCAAGACCGAAATGCGCGTCCGTTTGAAAAACAAATTTTTCCAACGGTTGTCTGGGGCGGGAGACAAAGTATTTCCCAAGCGCAATGAGTTGATTCGGGAGATCAGCCAGCAATTTTCTCAGGATGTGGATGACTTCATCTCGAAAAATTTTGCCTCAGAGCATATTGAGGATTCGATTTTCTTCTTGCGCGAGGAGATCAAAGCCCTTCAGAATATTGCGAAAGTGCTTACCCTGAACACGCAGGCCTTTACTCAAACGCGCCTCAAATTGAGCGAATGTTGGGACAAGATCAAAGTCGTCGATAAAGAACGCAAAAAAGAAAGGGCCCATCAAAAAGCGTTGCATAAACAAAATCTCGATGCCGTTTTAGAAAAGATCAAAGCTTTTTCTGCGGCCTTGGCAGAGAATCAGCTGTCGGTCCATGATGCCCATAAGCAACTGGAAGACATTCAAGTTTTCATGCGCCAAGTAGAATTGGGCCGCGATGAGATACGCCTTTTGAAAGATGAATTGGCAAAGGCCCGACAACCGCTCTTGGATAAAACGAAAGCGGAAGAGATGGAGAGAAAACAGCAGGAAGCTGAAAAAGAAAAGCAAAAGCTGCAAAAAATCCGGGATCTTCAATCCGAGATCGAGCAGCTGTTCCAAGAGGCCGAACGCTATACAGTGGAGCAAATCTGTGCCCAGCGCGATGCTTTGCTTGAAAAGATTCAAAGCTTGCCTATTCCAAAAGGAGAAAAGAACGAGTTTGAAAAATTGCTAAAGCCTTTGCGGGACGTGATCAGCGATAAAAAGGAAAAAGCCCTGCTTTCCATGTCTGAAGACGTGCGCGAATCTCTACAGAATCTGAGATTGGTTCTGCAAGAAAGAAAAGCGCGGCGGCAGGAAATTAAAAATCAGCTGGAGACTTTCAGGAAGCTTAGCGGAGGCTCCAACCTCGATTTTGAGCAAGCGATGAGCTACAAAAACCAGATCAATGCCGAACGCGAACGCCTTGAAAAAATCAATCTCAGCATCAAAGAAATTGAAGATAAAATCGAAGAGCTTGAAGGGTGAAAATTGGAATTTATGGGGGTACATTCGATCCGATTCATCTAGGGCATATTAATTTAGCTCTGGAAATTCTGGAGAAATGCGGACTCGATGAGGTTTGGTTTTGTCCGGCTCAGATGAGCCCTCATAAGGTGAATACCCTGCCAGCCGAGACTGAACATCGCTTGAAGATGTTGGAATTGTCTTTGGATGAACTCCCAAGCTTCAAGATCTTAGATATCGAAATCAACCGCCCTCCTCCCTCCTACACAATTGAAACGCTGCTTCTCCTGCGCGAAATCCCCCTTTACAACCAACATGAGTTTTTTCTTATTTTAGGCGATGACGCCATCCCTGGCTTTTTTCAATGGCGCGAACCTGAAGAAATTATCAAATTGGCGCCTCTTTTGATTGGCAGCCGCCTGCCTGAAGCACCCGATGTGCCGCTGGAGGGATCGCCGAAAGTCGTAGAAGCCATCAAAAGGGGCTTGGTCCGCACGAGAATCATGGAAGTTTCAGGTACGGATATCCGCGACAGGATTCAAAATGGCCTCTACATCGGGCATCTTGTCCCCGCAAAAGTGGTGGACTACATTTATCTCAATGCTTTATATTTTAATCTATAAATTTGAACTTTTAAGATGAAAAAGAATAGCGCTCTACAAACCCTAGACCTGATCGCTCAAACGCTATATGATAAAAAGGGATTTAATATTTTAGCTTTGGATGTCCGCGGCATTTCGACGATGACCGATTATTTTTTAATCGCCGAGGGAAATATCGACCGCCATGTCAAAGCACTCGCGCAGACCATTATTGAGACTTTATCCCAAGAAAAAGCCCTCACTCCCTTTCATATCGAAGGGGTTTCCGCAGGCGATTGGATAGTGATCGATTATGGCGATATGGTCATCCATCTTTTCAAGCCCGATCTTCGGGAAAAATATGCGCTAGAAAGATTATGGCGAGAGGCTAAAATCATCGATTTGACGATCCAACTTGATAGGCAGTGATATGCAGAAAAAAAGAATAGTCGTTACGGGATTAGGTGTCGTTTCCAGCCTTGGAAGTGATGTCAACGAATTTTATGATAAATTACTTGCAGGAGAGAGCGGAATCTCGATGATCACCGCATTTCCCTGCCAGGACTTCTTAACCCATTTCGCAGGAACCATACCCAACTTTGAACCGGGTGAATACATCGACAAAAAGCAGGCGCGCCGCGTCGATCGCTCCATCGCCTACGCTATGGTAGCAGGCAAAAAGGCCCTACAATCTGCTGGCCTTGTAGGAGAACACTTAGACCAACTCAATAAAAGCCGATGCGGCGTCATCATAGGCTCCGGCATCGGCGGAATGGGAATGTTCACCGATGGAATGCAGACTCTCTTGGAGAAAGGGCCGCGCCGCGTTTCACCCTTCTTTGTGCCTTATATTCTTTCGAATATGCCTGGAGCCCTCCTCGGCATCGACATCGGATTCATGGGACCCAACTACTCCATTTCCACGGCCTGTGCGACGAGCAACAATTCGATTATCGCAGCGGCGACACACATCCGACAGGGAGATGCCGACCTCATGCTATGCGGAGGGACCGAAGCGGCGATTACTCCCATCGGGCTGGCCGGATTCAATGCCTGCAAAGCCCTTTCTCAAAGAAATGATGCCCCCACAAAAGCTTCCCGTCCTTGGGACAAAGAGCGCGACGGTTTTGTCATGGGAGAGGGAGCCGGAGTGATCGTGTTGGAAACCTTAGAGCATGCCCATGTGCGCGGGGCTAAAATCTTAGCGGAGTATTTGGGCGGCGGCATTTCTTGCGACGCCTACCATATGACGGATCCAAGAGACGACGGAGCCGGAGTCGCCTTGTGCATTCAACACGCGCTGGCCGATGCCAACGTAAAGGCAGAAGATATTAATTACATCAACGCCCACGCCACATCGACGCAGGTGGGGGATATGGCAGAAATCAATGCGATGAAGAAGATTTTCCCGCATCCAGAAAAAATTACTGTGAACTCCACAAAATCCATGATCGGCCATTCCCTGGGCGCAGCAGGCGGACTTGAGGCCGTCGTTACCGTCAAAGCCATCCAGGACAAAAAGGTGCACCCTACCATCAATCTTGAAAATCCCGAGGAGGGGCTTGCTTTCCACGTTCCGACTCGAGCCGAAACACTCGACATTAAAGTCGCCCTTTCCAATTCGTTTGGCTTTGGGGGGCACAATGCGACAATAGTCCTAGCACCTTACAAAGGATAATCGATGAAGCAAGAACACAGCTACGGTATCCTTCCCTTGAGGAAAAATAAGAAATCAGGCGAATGGGAAGTGCTGTTAGTCTTGCATCAAAAGGGGTTTTGGGCTTTTCCAAAGGGCCATGCGGAACCAAAAGAAAAGCATGAAGAGACGGCTAAGCGGGAGTTGAAGGAAGAGACAGGCCTTTCTGTTGTCAAATTGCTCCCCGTGGAACCTTTCACCGAACACTATTTTTTTCGCGCTGGCGGCACGCTGATCAGCAAATATGTCACCTATTTCGCAGCGGAAGTCGCCGGCGACATCAAAGTGCAGCATGAGGAAATCCAAGATTGCCAATGGTTTTCTCTCGCCGAAGCTAAAAAACAGATCACTT
This sequence comes from uncultured Parachlamydiaceae bacterium, assembly GCA_963801335.1. Taxonomy (GTDB): domain Bacteria; phylum Chlamydiota; class Chlamydiia; order Chlamydiales; family Parachlamydiaceae; genus CAWDEQ01. The sequence continues at coordinate 168,115 of CAWDEQ010000002.1, forward strand.
TCAAAGAATCTAAAGCCATTTTAGATAAATTCATTGCAATAATGGACAATGGTTAATGGACCTAATGGATACCATGGACACCATAGTCCATGGTGTCCATTAGGTCCATTAACCATTGTCCATTTGAATAATTTCTATTCTAATAATATTATTAATTTGATATAATAGTTATTTAATAATAATTCAGTGATTATATTATGATTAGTTCTATACAAAATGCCCATCCTGTTTCCACCCCTCTTCCTCCTACTCATGCGATCCAATCCAGTCCTTATCTTTCGCGGGTTTGGAGGGTGATCAGGCTTCCTTTCGAAAAAGCTTCGGAATGGTGCGCCGTCAATCGGGTAGGCGAGCTCGCTGGAAAACTGTGGGATGTGTGCAAAACGATTAGCAAGACAGTCAACGAAATATGGGGCGCCGTAATTAAAGGAACCATCCCCAGCGAGGCCAATTCCAACTTCTTGTCAAAAGCCGTCAAATGGCTGAACGAAACCAAAGGGGTGCACGAGAGCTTTAAATGGCTGCGGTTAGCCTCTATTTCTTCTGTGGCTTTTATTGCGATTGCTCTTTTTACACATGGATATCACTTCGTCGTTGGCAGTGTCGATCGAAAAATCGATGCCGGATTGAAGATGATGTCCGATTTATCCGATCTGGGGGCGAGCATTTCTGCCTTTTTTTGGGGTCTTGCTGAAGGCGGCATGATTCTCAAGACATCGATTGCCTGGCTGCCGGTCCTCAATATTGCAAGTGCGGCCCTTTCTCTGGGCACTTTGGGGCTAAGCACTAAGAAGTATATCCAAAATTCGCAAGTTCTCAAAGAAATTCAAAAGGATGAAAAGAATGCTTTTGGCAGATATGTAAAAGGCGATCCCGATCTCTTGAGAAAGGATTTTCAGATCGAAGGCCCAAAGCTTCAAGCCTGCCTACAAAAGATTGCGAAAGTGGGTGACGAAGCAAAAGAGAAACAAGCTATCCACAATTTGAAGGTTCGCTTATCCGATAGTATTTTCACTGATAAGCTTGCTATTGTGGCTTCGGTTGTCAGCGTGATTGGCCTTGGTATCTTATTAATATCTCCTTTAGCTCCATTTGTCATTGCCGGTTTTGGTTTGCTCGCAATATCAGCCGCCATAGGCTCCGGAGCCTTGATTTACCACCTCGTCTCAAAATACAAGTTCGAAAAAACGATGAACCTATAATTTCAGGGATAATGCGGCATAGTGGTTGGCTTTAGCTTCATCGCCGAGGCAATGGTTGTAGAGGCTTAGCTGCCGATAAAGCTGCCGCTTTTCCCATAGGAATGCTTTTTGCTGCCAGGCCGCATTGTTTTCGAGGTCGCCGATCAAATGGTGGCTGAAAAGCGCCCAGGATCGTGGAAAGGAGACCTCCAGGACCCCTGAAAAATGAATGTGGGCGATTTCTTTGCCTTCGGTTCCCAACAGCCAGCAGCCATAGAGGAAGTGGAGGGAAGACGTTTCCTGGTTGAGCATTTCCAATGGATAGCGGTGGAGCAGTTCGCCTGCTTTTTCCCAGTTTTTATCTTGCAGGTAGGCCCAGATGCAAAGGCTGTCGATTTTTGTTGAGGTTTCGCTATCAAAGCCGAAGCCTTGCAAGCGGCTGGCTAAATGATAGACAAGAGCTGTTTGCTTGGTCTCGATGGCTCTCTCCATAAAGTGGAGGAGGACTCGGACCTCTTGCACTCCGACAGCTCGATGCAAAGAATGAATCAAGGGGTCGATCACGTTGGTTAAGGACTCCCTGTGCATGTCGCAAGCAAGCATGAGGAGATCCAATTTCGCCTCTTCCGTCTCTGAAAAGGAATTCTGCTTCTTCAATTCGAACAGTTTTGTTTCGGCCAGGGCAACAGAGCCCAACTCAATGAGGCAATAGATGGCATCGCAGATCAGATTGAGGGGCAGCGGTTCTTTTGGCGAGGGTTTTGAGAGTTCATCGATCAGTTCAGTCAAGACATGGGGTTTGGCCAGCCAAAATGCCAGTTGGATGGCAAACTGCGCATTTTTGAATTTTTGAAGGATATGCGATTCAGGTGTCTCTTCGATAAAAAATAGGGGTTCCCAATGCTTCTGGAGGCTATCGAACATCTTGGCGACATTGGGGCTCGTCGCCATATGAGGCAGATGCCGCACGACGAGCAGCATGAATTGATAGGTCGCCTTGCGGTGTTGCCGAGAGGTTTCATGCATGCGGCATAGGATTTGCTCCTGGAGCACGTGAAGGAGGGGGTGATGGGGATAGCGGCGATAGGCCAGCTCGAAGCACTTAATTTCTTCCTCGTGGTCATGCATCGTCTGGTAGACGAGGGCTTTTCCCAAATATTCCAAGGGAGCTCCTGGGGTCTTATACAGTTTGCCGAATTCTTCTAACGAGTCTTCAAACAGCTCCTCTTTCTTTGCTTTGTCGGCATTGTTCGCCGCCTGTTCTAACAGGGTAATTCCCGCTCTGAACATGGCTTCTCGCCCTTCGGCCCTGCCTGGAAACGAATAGCCGATCCGCCGATATTCACTTAATGCTGTCGCATAGTCTTTGTGGGCTAAGAAGGCATCGGCCACTGCCAAACAGTTGACGGTGACATTTTGGCTTCCGACAAAAAGCCGCAATGGGGAAATAGAAAAATCGGCATCGCGCGATAAAAGACCGATATGCGTGCCGACTAAAGGAAGATGGCTGATGTAGGAGAATTGGATCGCATCATTCAAATAAAAATGGATGTTGTGGTCGATTTTTTCTATGCGCACATCATACCATTGATGCCTCTGCAAAGAGATTTCAGAGGCATGCACCACCTCAACGGTCGATCGCAGCAACTTTGTCGAGGGGCTTAAATCCGATCCTATCCAGAGGCAATAGCCATCATTGAGGTGCACCCTTTCGACTGCTTCAGGCACGCTGAGCAAAAATCCTATGCCATGCCCCTTTTCACCGATCTGCACTTTGGCCTCGATCTTGGTATTTTCGGGAAAGGATTCCTTTGAAATCATGAGGCTCACCCAATCCGAAACTTCCGTCCCGCGGGTGATCGCGATATGTTCGGCGATCAGGACATTTTCTTGGAATTCCCAATCAGTCTTACGTGAGATGTCGAGCTCAGCGATCTGGAACCATTCCGAGCGCCCCTCGATATAGTTTTCGAGGTCGTGGATGAGCTCCTGAACGCTTTTGTATCGCTCTTCGAGAGTGACGGTCAGGCATTTCAGCGTGATGCTGGAAAGCATCGGCGGCACATCGCGATAGGGGGCTACCTCAATGGGATCATATAACACCTCGTGCTGCACGTTTTTCCTAAACTCTGTTAAGGTCCCTCGCTGAAAGGGATAACGCAACGTGAGGATTTGATAGAGGATGACTCCCAAAGAATAGATATCGGTTTGAAAGGTGGCCGGATTCCCCAAAGCCCTTTCAGGGGCCATATAGGCAACAGTGCCGACTACCTTGCCGATATGTGTTAGCTGATGCTGCGGATGCGATTCGATGCTTTCTTCCACTGAGACCAGCGTCTCTTCTTCTGTAGGAACGCCACCTTCATTCCGCATCATCTTGGCCAATCCCCAATCGAGGATCAGCACCTCTCCATAGGTTCCTACAATGATATTTTCTGGCTTGATGTCGCGATGCAGGACATTTTTAGAGTGCGAATAGGCAATGGCTTGACAAATGCTCAGGAAGATGCGGACGAGCGAGGGAATAGAGGCTTGGGCGGGCATCTGCTCTCCTTTGCCTACTTTCTTCTCTTGCTTCCGCGCTGTCTTCAGGATCTGCTTCAACGTCTGCCCTTCGACGAAAGGCATCGTGTAATAGACGAGCTTTTCCTCTTCGTGAATGGCATAGATGGGAATAATCGCCGGATGGGTCAGCTGACTGGTAATCCGCGCCTCTTTCAGGAAGCGGTTGTGCATCTGGCGATGCTCCATGAGGTCGGTGCGGATCCGCTTCAAGGCTATGCGGCGTCCGCATACCGGATCATAAGCCAGCAAGACCTCGCCCATGCCCCCTTTGCCTATGCTGCTGAGGATTTGATAGGGGCCCACGCTGAATTGGATATTCTCTTGTTCGGGTTCATGGCCAGGCACGAAGGTCACAGAGCCCGATCCCCCTCCCCCTAAAGAGACGCCGCTTAAGGATTGCCCCTTATCGCTGCCCGCCCGCAAAGAGGCTCCGCAATGGGGGCAAAATTTCGGGGGAGAATCGAGCCCGGCGATGACAAAATTTCTTTGACATGAAGAGCACTGAATATCCACGCGTTGCCTTCCTGCCTATAAACGGCCCTGTTTTTCGAGAGATTTCCAGAGATTTTTTGCTTCATCCGAGGCAAAGTTAATAAAGCAGTTGTAGCCTAAGTCTGCATCGAAGTAGATTCCATTGCCAGAACTATAAGAGGCGATCATCTGATGGAATAAGGCGTTAATGCCATGTTCGTCCCTTTCCGGCAAGGAATAAAGGAAGCCGCAATGGAGCATGGTGAGGGAGCGATCCTTCCAATAAGGGTAGGCCTGCCGAATCGCCTCCTCGACATTGAAGCTGGAGACAGCCGTTTGTTCTTCGCTGTCATCGGCCTTTTCCATCATCCAGGCATAATTCTGAGGCCCTTTTTTTCGGAGAAACAGATACTTCCAGCTGCCCTCATGGGCAAAGATGCGCGCCGCATGGATCAGCGGGTCTGCTTTACTTGCTGTCTTCGATGTCATCTTTGATTTCCTTGGATTTCTCCTCTCCGTTGGTATCTTCCGTGAAAAAGAATTCGCGAAAGATGATAAACACCCCTCCGACGATTAACAAGACCGGGGCCAGGATAGATAAATCCAAACGATAAAGGCTAAGGAAAAAAAGACCAAGTAAGATCGCGGATGAGATCAGCAGGTCATAGTAGCGCCCTGTCAGCATCTGGCGCAAACCCACACTGACCCACAAAGCCAGAAAGATCCAGGGCCACCAGGAATTGTAATAAATCATCAGGGCTAGGCCAATGAGGAAGGCTCCATTGCCTACGGCGTCCGCCTTGCGCCTCGAGAAAAAGTTTTCCATCTTCGACTCCCTTAAGGGCGTACCCTTATTGCTTCAATCGTTTTATTCATACTCATTTCATTAAAACTTTTAAAGCAAATTTGCAAAAGAGCGCAAGATCAGGACAGGGGTAGATCACTTATGATTTACTAAGCCCTGGATGTTCAGCCAATTTATCCATTAGGTCTTTTGTCTCATTAGGATACTCTCTTTTTAACGATATGAGTTCTGCCATTAAAGCTTTAGCAACGCCTACTTCTGGTTGTGAGCTTTTCTGGTATATTTGAGAGCCGCTTTGATGTAAAGATGCAGTTACAATGCCCTCAAGCTGACTGAAAAAAAGCGCTTTGAAATTGTCGCGGTCCGTGAGGTCGCTATTTTCTAAACCCAACATTCTATCCATGCCTTTAAAAAAGGTCACCAATCCTTTAATGGCTATATTGCCGACTTCATAGCTGTTATGTTTTGTTAATGGGAGATTCTTTTGATCCCGATCCTCATAAGTCAGCGAGGCATTAAACTTAGCGATCAAGCCGATCATGATGATGACGTCTGTTTTATTATCCAAACGGTGATCAAATTTTTGATTGAGAAATTCCTCAAGAGCCCATATTTTTAAATCTTGTGTCCTTCCATCTCGACCTAACTCAAGTAATGCATTTATTTTAAAACCAAGTTCTTCGCTATTTCGAGGTTTCATTTCCCTCAAACCTTGTTGGATCTTTTCGGTGAGCGTTCGAATTTTAGGCATCTTTGGCTTCATGAGTTTCCCAATGGACGCCAGTGCACTGCTCACAGCTTCATAGTTTGTCTCTTTAAATCGCATGACTCCCTGAATACAATCAGAAACAATGGGAGCATCTATTCGGTATTTAGCATTCGTACCAATCCATTCATAAGCCTTCACGACATCGAGTTCATTTTCCTGATTTGGCTTTATCTGGGCTAGACCCCTGAGAACCCAATTAATGTCCCTTCGTAGAAGAAGACTTTCAAAAGCTCTCTTTTTACTAGGGCCATCTTCAGCACCTAAAATGTCATTCAGCTCTTCATATTCTTTCGCCAGTAGCAATGCTTTTTCAGCAGCGTCAGCGATTTTGGCATCCAGTTCCTCTTTTTGCTTGGAATCTTTCTTTGAGATTCGATTCGCAAGGGTGGATATTCCGGCATAGAGAATCGGCACGATGAGCAAAGTGGACAGAATGGCAAGCGCAACGCGTTGCAGTTTAGTCACTTCTACTTTATCATGAAAAGGATGAAAGAGCGCGTATGCAAAGTTTTTAACGGAATCAATTTTCATATTATATCTCCAATAATTATAATTAAAAACTTAATCATACAGAAATAGATAATATAAAGTCAAATTGAAAATTGCCGAATTAATCTAAAATAAATAAGCGTTATTTTTCCGAGAATAGTTGTATCAAATCAGTTGTCCCTTTTTGATGCTTTCCGATTTCTTCAAGCAACACCTGACGGACTTCCGCTGCTTTTATGAAGCCATGGAGTTTTATCAATTCATTTAAAGCTGCTTCTCTAAGATGGGGATGTTCCTCAAGGGGTGCTATTAAGTTGGCAAACAGAACCCGAATTAAATTCAGAGTCCAGTTTGGATAGTTGTGTCGTAGTTTAAGGAGCTCTTCCATCAGTGCAAATCGGACCGCACTACCACCGGGAGGGTTAGAGCCCATTGATTTTACGATGAAGTGCTCCTCGACAACGTTTCTGAGCACAGTATGAAAACATTCTTTTCTATCGATCATTTGCTCATCAGAACTGCTTTCTTGAATTCTTGTAGTGTAGAGAGAGATTAAGCAGCGAATTGCTTTTATGCAGATTTCATCGTTTCGGTTCTTGGAACTCGTAGCCATGCACTGCATGTCCTCAAGTAAGTCGATGTCGAGACCAAGACGAGGCTCACTTTTAATTATTGGATATATTCTCATTAACTCATCTATCGCCCATAGTCTAAGTTCATTCGGCGCACTACTAATTCCTAAGTAGACTAAATTCTCCATTATACTTGCATTTTCAGGTGTATTTGTGGGTGACATTGCTTCAAAGCAGCGTTGTATCTTGGCGATTGCTCTTTGGTCCAAGGGATGAGTTTCAGTCCTTTCGGTTGCAATTTTTCTGAGGGCAAAACAGACGTTTGCATAAGAGGAGGTTGTGAACCGCATGAGTCCATCCAGACATTCCACGACTTGTTCGTTGGAAGGACATGTGCAGGCAATTTCTATATACAGGGGAATGACGTGGTCTTGCGGTGCGTCGGTTTGCACACGGGAAAGGGCTTTGAGGAACTCTGAATCGCCTTTCTCTGCGCGAAGACGGCGAAGACCTTCTCCAGGATTCGCAGACCTGAGGATTTCCTGGGCTTTAGCGTGGGTCTTAGCTGTTGTGGAGTCGTCATTGTGGCTTTTCTTTGAGATCCTATGGATAAGGGCTGACACCCCAGCAAAGACCAAGGGCACGAACAGGAGTCCGGAAAAAAAGACAAGGGCCACGCGTTGCAGCGTAGTTATTTTGATCTTGTTGTCGAAGGGGTGAAAGAGGGCATGACCAAAATTCTTAACTGAGTCAATTTTCATAATTTCTCCATAATTATAAATAAAAACCGACTATATCAAAAAGAAGAAAAGTAATCAATATGATTAACTAAAAAAGCCAACTGAAATGGACAAATGGACCAATCGACAATGGACCTTATCGACACCATGGACCTTATCGACCAATGGACAAGGACTAATTAGCGTCAATTAGTCCTTAAAGTCGATTGTCCATTGGTCCTTAATGTCCATGGTGTCGATAAGGTCCATTGTCGATTGGTCGATAATGTCCCTTGAGATAAGCATTACGGCAGGGTGGTTGTTAGTTCTTTTGACAAAAAATTAATTTCAGTAAACATTTAATCGGGCTGCGGTTATTGTCTTCGCTGTTTTTTATGTAATTTTCGACCATTCAAAAACAAACAAAGGTATTCAAATGTCTCAACAGTTTATCCCAAATCATGGTGGATATCGGAAGCTGCTTTCTTATCAGAAAGCTGAAATCATTTACGATGCCACCTTGTACTTCACCCAACGATTCCTTAAGAAAGGCGATCGTACCATTGACCAAATGGTCCAGGCTGCGCGATCAGGGAAGCAGAATATTGCGGAAGCAAGTATGGCCTCTGGTACCTCTAAGGAGACCGAAATCAAGTTAACGAATGTGGCGCGTGCCAGTCTTGAGGAGTTATTAATTGACTATCAAGATTTCTTACGTGCCAGAAAATTAGAAGAATGGTCAAAAGACCATCCGCATGCGTTGAGATTACGCGAACTGATTAAAATTAAAGATGGCAAGTACGAAATTTTTCGGAAAGGCATAGAAAATGATGATCCTGCCATTTGCATCAATGTCATTATAGGGTTAATAAAAGTCGCCACCTACCTTTTAAGCCATCAAATCAAGCACTTGGAAGAAGATTTTCTGAAACATGGTGGTCTACGCGAGAGAATGACAAAAGCACGGTTGTCTTCAAGGGAAAATCGACCAATAGACTAATCGACAATGGACAATAGACTAATCGACAATGGACATTATCGACACCATGGACATTATCGACCAATGGACAAGGACTAATTAGCGTCGATGAGTCCATAAAGTCGATTGTCCATTGGTCGATAATGTCCATGGTGTCGATAATGTCCATTGTCGATTGGTCCATACTGTTCCTAAAGGAAAATCAACTTATAACATAGATCTTGTCTGCGACATCATTTGCAACAAGGGTCGGATTTCAAGGGAATGATGAGCAAGTCGTTTCTCAAGTTCTTCCATCAAAGCAGTTGCGCATAACTCGTACGATGGTGAGTCCACCCTGATAGGACAGAAGGCCTCAACAATGACCTTAAGGTTACCAAGTTGATGGCGTCTGTCTTCCCACAAGGCCAGACTCGGTGTTTCTTCTTCAATTTTTTGTAAAGCTAATCCTATGGAGGCAATCGCTAATCTCACGAAGTCAAATTTATGGGGTTGTAAAGCATCCACACGAGAGAGGTCTATCGCGTATATAATATCATCGAAGTAAATCTTTGAAGAATGACCGAATTTTTTCCATGTCTCGATTAACTCCTCTAATGCTGTTTTCCTAAGTTCTATTGGAGCAGATTTTCCAACTAGACTAGCAAGTGCTCGCATTAGATCGACTGGATTAGAGCAGCGGGGCATATGTCTAATGCATTCCATTATCTTTAGAGTGACCTCTGGGAGATCCGTAGCATTGATTCTACTAACTGAACAACTGATAGACATAATACCCAAATAAATATGTTCATCATGACCTTTAGGATCTTTAATGCGCATTAGTCCATCGAGACAGTGAATAATAACCGAAGCTTGTTCGTTATAAGGGCTCGCATTGGCAATATGATAATATATGCCACACAATTTCCATAGTTCTAAGCTGTCTTTAGGTTGTAGAGAATCTAAGCCTTGTAGAACCCACTCAATTCCATGTTCCCTTGCAAGACGGAAAAGTTTTTCCTCAACAGAAATTGTTGTGTTATAAGACCGAAAGGCTTCAGCAACAGCGGCACTCTGATTGACGGAAGCAGGGGGTGAGCTATATTTCACATGACTGCTATTTGCACTACTCACATTATTCATAAAAAACTCCATTTTTTTGTTGTAAGAACTTGCTTGTATTCCATTCGGCTTTGAAGAGTATCAAGGTGGATGAGAATAGTCAATGAGATAAGCCCGACCAATGGACCAATCGACAATGGACATTAGGAACACCATGGACATTATCGACCAATGGACAGGGACTTATTGTTGATTAGTCCATGATGTCCATTGTCCTTGTCCATTGGTCGATAATGTCCATGGTGTCGATAATGTCCATTGTCGATTGGTCGATAAGGTCCATTGTCCCTTAGTCCCTGGTGATTTTAGCTCCTTTGCCATCCCAAACAATCTTGTCGCCAATGGTGATATGGTTTCGTCGGAACCAACCGGCATTCATTTCGAGGGCGTATTTTGTTAGGGTGTGGGAGGTGGCGCTGTGGATTTGAAAAAATTGGGCGATCGGGTCATGCGGTGGATATTGGTAAAGATCCTGCACGCTATTCACTGGGCGTGCGGGGTCCATCTTTTCCGGATAGGCCTTGAGCTCGGCAATTTCTCTGATGATGCCAGCCTCATCGATGAAAGCGACAGAAAGGTCGAAATTCATATTAAACATCCAGATCGTAATATAGCGTGGTGAAGGGTAATGAAGAAGCAATCCTTGATTGGCAGGCAGGGAAGGGCGTTTCATCAGGCCCCATGTCAGGGCTTCCGGGGTGTTGGCATGTTCCAGTGCAAAATCAGCCGCATGGCCAGTGGCGTTGAACATAAGAAGCATCGCGGCAAAGATAGCGTAAATCACGGCAATACCTTTTTTAAATAATAACCCGTATAGGATTTCTTGTTTTTAGCCACCTCTTCAGGGGTGCCTGTCGCCACGACTTCGCCACCTTTTTCCCCTGCATCCGGCCCCAGGTCGATGACATAGTCGGCATTTTTAATGATATCGAGGTTGTGTTCGATGATGATCATGGTATTGCCTTTGTCGACCAGATGGTGGAGCACCTTCAGCAATTTATTGATATCGTCGCTATGGAGCCCTGTCGTGGGTTCATCAAGCAGATAGAGGGTGCGGCCCGTAGAGCGCTTGGCCAGCTCGCGGCTCAACTTAATGCGTTGGGCTTCGCCTCCGGAGAGGCTAGCCATCTCTTGTCCGAGCTTCAGGTAGCCGAGCCCGACTGCGATCAGGGTGTCGAGGAGCCTGACGATGCGGGGATGATTCTGAAAGGCGATGCGCGCTTCATCGACTGTGGAGTCCAGGTATTGTCCGAAGCTTTTGCCCTGATAGGTCACCTCCAGGCTGACTGGGTTGAGGCGCATCCCGTGGCACTCTTCGCAGACCACTTTGACAGCAGGCAGGAAGTGCATTTCGACCTTCTTATAGCCCATTCCCCAGCAGCTGGTGCACATGCCGCGGCGGTGGTTATAGCTGAAGTGTTTGGGCTGGAGGCCCCGCATCCTGGCAGCGGGCAATGTCGCAAAAAATTCGCGCATGCGCGACAGCACCTCCACATAGGTGCCGACATCGGAACGGGCTGTATGTCCTATGGGATTCTGGTCGATCGAGATCACTTTGTCGAAGTTGCTGATTCCGGAGACCACTCCATTGTGCATCTGGATCTCATCGCCGTTCCACATTCCGCGCGAAATCGCTGGTAGCAGCACCTGCTGCATCAGCGTAGATTTTCCCGATCCAGAAACGCCCGTCAGCGAAGTCATGGCGCCCACAGGGATTTCAACGGTCACATTCTTCAGGTTGTTTTCATTCGCTTTGCGGATCACCAGACGCTCCTTACCCAGTGGTCTCCGGCTTTCCGGCGTCGGGATCGACAGCTTGCCGGAGAGATAGGCTCCGGTCAAGGATTTGGGATTGCGCAAAATCTGCTTGTAGGAGCCTTTGGCCACGATATGGCCTCCGTGGGCTCCCGATTGGGGGCCAAAGTCGAGGATAAAGTCTGCTGTCGCAATGGTCAGGGGGTCGTGTTCGACCATGAGCATTGTGTTGCCCAGCTGCTGCAGCTGCCGCAAGGCAGCGTTCAAGCGGTCGTTGTCGCGGGGGTGGAGGCCGATCGTGGGTTCGTCTAGGACATAGAGGACGCCGGTCAGTCCGCTGCCCAGCTGGCGGGCGAGGCGGATGCGCTGCGCTTCGCCGCCGCTCAAGGTGGGAGCTCGTCGATCGAGTGAGATATAGGTGAGTCCAACTTCGCAGAGAAATGTCAGGCGGTTGACCAGGTGGGTTTTGACCTCTTCCAGGAGTTTATTATCGCCTTTGAGGGGGATCTGTTTCACAAAGGGGAGAGTCTGTTCGAGAGGCATGGCGCAGAGGTCGCTGATCGACTTGCCTTGGATGGTAACATGGCGGGCCAAGGGATTGAGCCGCGATCCTTGGCAGGAGATGCAGATGAGTTCTTCCAATAGGGGAAGGATCGACTCCCTGATTTCGGAGGTGGCGCTTTTGCCGGCTTTAGCCAGCACATGGTTGATGCCGATCCAGCGGAACCGAAAGCCGTGTCTACTTGTGTACCATTTGTCTGGTGGCGATCCATTTAAGAGCAGCTGCAGCTTTTTGATGGGCAGCTTCACCATAGGTGTGTAGGGGTCGATCCCTTCGGCGTCTAAAAAGCGCTCTAGGATTTCGAAGGCACCCGGATTGTACTTGCCATACCACAAGACCTTCATGAGGCTGGCGATCGATTGCTGCATGACTTCGGGTTTCTGCGTCAGGTTGGCGCCATATTGGTAGCCGAGGCCCATGCATTCGGGACACATCCCTTCGGCATTATTGAAGGCGAAGGTATGGGGTGTGATCTCGGGATAGGACTTGCCGGTGCTCTCCACGGCAAAGGCGAGGTTGAAGAGCACGTCTTTATCTTCGCGGACGACAGTGATTTTGTTGTTTCCGATTTCGGCGGCATTTTCAACGGCTTCGGCTAAGCGATGCTTGATCGTGGGGTTCACCTTCAGGCGGTCGATGACGAGCATGAGTTCATTCTTGCGCTTGCGGTCGAAGGCGATCTGTTCGACATTTTCATCGAGGTCGTAAAATTGCCCATTGAGGCGGATGCGCAGGAACCCTTGGCGCCGCAGGCGGGAGATGATCTCCTCGAACTTTTCATTTTTTCGGATTTCGATGGGCGCCAAGACCTGGATTTTTTCCCCTTCAGGATAGGCCAGGATGCGTTCGACGACGTGTTCTCGGCTGATCGCTTTGATGATCTCTCCGGTTTCGGGATCGTGGGGAATGCCGATGCGGGCATAGAGGACGCGCAGATAGTCGTAGATTTCGGTCATGGTGCCGACAGTGCTGCGCGGGTTTCCGGCATGCGCCTTTTGTTCGATGGCGATCGCAGGCGAGAGTCCATCGATATGTCCCACTTTGGGTTTGGGCATTTGCCTGACAAATTGGCGGGCGTAAGGCGATAGCGATTCGATGTAGCGGCGCTGCCCCTCGGCATAGATGGTGTCGAAAGCGAGCGATGTCTTGCCGGAACCGGAGGGCCCCGTACAGATGGTGAGTTTGTTGCGGGGGATGGTCACATTGAGGTTCTTTAAGTTATTCTGCTCGGCATTTTCCACAGTGATCTCATGGATCGCTTTCTCTTCGCGCTCCCGCTTTTTCTTGCGCCGTTCGCGGCTGGCGGCTTTGGCGGCCTCCAATTTGGATTTGTAGTCATGAAAAAGAGCCTCGTGAATAGCCTGTCCGGTTGGACTGTCCAATTTGGCGATTTGCTCGGGGGTCCCCGTCGCGACGATTTCACCTCCGGCGCCTCCGCCTTCGGGACCCAGGTCGATGATCCAGTCGGCCGTCTTGACGACGTCCATATTGTGCTCGATGACTAACACGGTATTGCCCCTGTCGACAAGCTCTTGGAGCACTTCCAGCAGGTGTTTGATGTCGTGGAAGTGGAGCCCAGTGGTGGGTTCGTCGAGGATATAGAGGGTGCGCCCAGTGGCGGGGCGGACGAGCTCTTTTGCCAGCTTGATGCGCTGCGCTTCGCCTCCGGATAGCGTCGTCGAGGATTGCCCTAGCTTGATGTATTCCATCCCCACTTTTTGCAAGGTTTCCAGTTTATGTTTGATGGAGGGGATGTTTTGGAAAAATTCCAGGGCTTGTCCGACCTCCATTTCGAGGACGTCGTAAATATTTTTCCCTTTGAATAGGACGGAAAGCGTCTCATGGTCGAACCGCTTCGTTTTGCAGAGGGGGCAATCCACCCAGGCGGGTTCCATGAAGTCCATGTCGATCTTGATGAGGCCCATCCCCTCGCACTGAGGGCAAGAACCCTCTTTGACATTGAAGCTAAAACGTCCAGGCTTGTAGCCTCGGGCTTGGCTCTCGGGAAGCTGTGCAAACAGATCGCGGATTTCGTCAAACAGCTTAATATAGGTGGCGGGATTGGAACGGGGATTGCGTCCAATCGGGGATTGGTCGATGGCGATCACCTTGTCGATGGTATCCAATCCTAAGATCTCTTTGTGGGCTCCGACGGGATGTTCGGCAGCATGAAGAGCGTTGGCCAAAACAGGGAAGAGGATATCGGTGACCAAGGAGGATTTTCCCGAACCCGATACTCCTGTCACGGCTGTGAAGATGCCGATGGGCACTTTGGCTGTGATATTTTTCAGGTTGTGATGGGTGGCTCCCTTGATGGTGAGGGCCTCTTTAGAGGGCTTTCGCCGCTTTTTAGGGATGGCGATTTTCAGCTTGCCCGTGAGATAGCCAGCTGTGATGGAGTTGGGATTTTCGATGAGCGCTTCCACATCCCCAGAAACGACGATTTCACCGCCGCGGGCTCCGGGTCCTGGCCCAAAGTCGACGATATGGTCTGCGGACCAGATCGTCTCTTCGTCATGTTCGACGACCACGACGGTGTTGCCCATGTCGCGCAGGTGCTGCAAGGTGTGGATGAGCTTCTTATTGTCGCGGGGATGGAGTCCTATCGAGGGCTCATCGAGGATATAGGTGATGCCGACGAGGCCGCATCCGATTTGCGAAGCGAGCCGCACCCGTTGCGCTTCGCCTCCGGAGAGCGTCGGCGCCGTCCGGTCGAGGGTCAGATAGTGGATGCCCACATCGACTAGGAAGTGGAGCCGCTGTTTGATTTCCTTGAGGAGTTCTTGCGCAATGATCGCATCGTTTTTTGAGAGCTTCAGGTTTTCAAAGAAGGCGAGGCATTCGGCGACGGTCATGGCGGTCAGTTCGCTGATGCGCTTGCCCGCCAGCAGCGTTGCCGCTGGATAGGGCTTGAGCCGTTGCCCCAGGCATTCAGGGCATATTTGCTCGTGCATGAGCTTGTGCATTTTTTTGCGGTAGCCTTCGCTCTTGGCTTCGGTATAGCGCGTATGGGCTTCATGGAGGACGCCGCGCCACTGCACGTGGTCGATCCAGAAAGCCCCTGTGACGGGATGGACAAAGCGCATGCGCGTCCACTTTTTATCGGTGCCATAGAGAAAGACTTTCTTTGCCTTTTCCGACAGCTTCTTCCAGGGGGTATGGACATCAAAGTTATAGAGATAGGCAAGGTTGTCATAGATGTTGCCATAGCGAACGGTCTGGTAGGAGCTGCCTATCGCACAGCAATCTTCTGCAATGCTTTTGTTGGGGTCGATGATCTGCTCGAGGTCATACTCATTGACAATGCCCAATCCGCTGCAGCGCGGGCACATCCCCGAAGGGCTATTGAAGGAAAAGTCGTGGGGTTCCAGCGACGTATACGAGAGGCCCGATTTCGGCGAATAGGCATGCATCGAAAAGAGGGTCTCCTCTTCGGTATCGGCATCTATGACGCTGCAGACTCCGTTCCCCAAATTCAACGCTGTTGTGATCCCTTCCGCAATGCGCGAGTGATTTTCCGGCTGCACGGTCAGCCTGTCGATGACCACATCGACGTCGTGGGCGACGTTGCCGTCGAGGACGATCTCGTCATTTAAGTTGATGATCTTGCCATCGACCCGCACGCGCGTGAATCCTTTTCGCAGCAATTCTTGAAAATCCTCCCTGAATTCCGCCTTGCGCGATTTGGCATAGGGAGAAAAGATGAGGATCTTTTTTCCTGCAGGCAGCGCTTCCACCGTTTTGATGATGCGCTCCTTGCTTTGGGGCGTCACCGGCTCCCCGCTGACGGGACAGTGAGGCACTCCAACGCGGGCGTACAGCACCCGCATGTAGTCGTAGATTTCCGTCATCGTCCCAACGGTAGAACGGGGATTGCGTCCTGCGGTCTTTTGTTCGATGGAAATGGTGGGAGAGATGCCCTCAGCGCTCTCGATTTCAGGCTTCGCCATCTCGCCCAGCTGCCGCCTCGCAAATGTCGACAGCGATTCCACATAGCGGCGCTGCCCTTCAATATAGAGGGTATCAAAGGCCAGGGACGATTTGCCTGAACCGGAAACGCCGGTAAAGACGATGAGATCGTTAGTATCTAATGTGAGGTCAATTCCCTTTAGGTTGTGGACCTCTACCTTTTTTAGGATGATTTTCCGATTATTCACTTGCTTTTTCTAGTTAAAATAATGTAAGTAAAATTATACAAAGCCAAGGAATAATATCCTATGAGAAAACAACTCCTATTCGCCTTTATCCTAGCCCCTTTGTTTCTCCAAGGAACAGAACAGAAGCATGGGATCGACAACCTGGAAGCCTCTATCGAAGCGCCTGCCAGAGAATTTGCCACTGAAGAACGCTTCCAAAATATGCGCGGCATCGCCTTTGAACCGGAGAGAGTCTTCTCCGAAGAAACCTACGAGTCAGAGGAACTGAAGCAGATCGCCTTTGAAGAACGCAATAAGATCGATGATCATATGATGAGGATCGTAGACGCATTGATCGCTGAAAACTCCCAGCCTGTCAAAACAGAAGGCGAAGATATCGATTCCAAAGCTTTCAACGACACTTCATCAGACGACAATGCACAGGAAGAAGCACCCAAAAGCGATATCAAGTTTGTTTCCGAACGCGAACACACCACGAATGAAGACGTGACGCCTATACCAGCATCAAGCCAAAATGAATAATTTTAACTAGATGCTGGTATATCTCTTTCGATCCAAAAAAGTAACTAACGGATTATTGAGTCGCTATATTTTCGACGATCAACATGAGCGGAGGCGCCCTCTCAGGCTGAAAGATAGGGCCCGTAATGATCACTTCCTGCTTCTGGGTTGCCTTATCAAGAAGGAGTTTTCGCACGTCATCCGGCAAAGCCCTATTTGCTGTGTTATATTGATCCACATATACATTAGGCGGCTGCCCAGGAAAGGGCCGCGCCTGCCCAAGCAAAAGAAACTGCGTGCCATCTCCGCTTGAAGCAAGAAAGAGATCCTGGCCTGCTTGTCGAACCGTTCCAGTCACTTTTAAGTGTATCTCTTCCGTCCAAATGCCCATCATCTGCATCGCAAGCGTAATCTGATCTAAGGAGAATCTCGCCCCCTTGTTGTACTTCAAAACGGCTTGCCCCTGATTCTCATTTACCGAAATCTCGCTAACGCCGTTAATTTTGTTTAACTGGGTGCGTATCCCCGCCGCACACGATGCCGTACAAACGCCAGGGGTCCAGCGAATCACAGCCTCCTCGACTTGAGCCGACGCCTGAGAAAAAAACAGAAAGGCGGAACAAACTATAGGCAGTATCTTTTTTAACATCTTTCTCCTTATATGTGTCAATCCTACTCATATATTTAAAGAGGCAGATTGTCAAGTTTAGACTTTAGAGGCAGTTGCAAAAGTCAGGTTCAGTCGACTTTCGGGTTATTTTGAGCCGATTTTCGACTTAAAATTGCAGGGGTAATATCGACAGAGTATATTACCCCTGCAATTTTAATCGAAAAGCGGCCAAAATAATCCCGAAAATTGACGAACCCTGACTTTTGCAACTGCCTCTTTATATAGCTTTTTGTTAGACTATCATTTATACTTGGAGACCTTATGCCCACACGTACTAAAATCATTTGCACGATCGGCCCTTCTGTCAATACCCTCGAAAAGATCATTCAGCTTATCGATGCAGGGATGAATGTAGCCCGCCTCAATTTTAGCCATGGCACGCATGAGGAGCATCTTGCTGTGATCGAAAGCTTAAAAGAGGCAAGGCAAAAGCTCAATAAGCCTGTCGCGATTATGCTCGATACGAAGGGACCTGAAATTCGCTTGGGCAAAATAACAAACGGGCAGATCGCATTAACCCCTGGATTTCGCTGGCACTTAATCAAAGAAAAAATCGAGGGCAATGAGCAAAGGGTCTCGATCTTACCGGGTTCGATTCTTACCTATCTTCCCCTTGGGACTCGCATTCTCTTCGATGATGGCTATATTTCTTCCCATGTGGTTGAACAGACATCCGATGGGGTGATTGTGGAAATCAACAATGGGGGCATCATTAAGTCGGGCAAAGGGGTCAATATTCCTGACGTCAAGCACGATTTACCTGTGCTGACTGAAACCGATATTGCGGATATCCGCTTTGGATGCAAGCATGACATCGACATCATTGCCGCTTCATTCGTACGTTCCGCAGATCATGTCTTGGACATCAAAAAACTGCTTTCCGAAGAAAAGAAATCGGACGTCCTCGTCATTGCCAAAATCGAAAATAGCGAGGGGGTCCAAAACTTCGACAGCATTGTCCAAGTGGCTGATGGCATCATGATTGCACGGGGAGACCTTGGCGTTGAAGTCCCCTTGAGCGAAGTGCCGAAGTTGCAGAAAATGATGATTCGCAAAAGCTATTTGGCGGGCAAACCCTCAGTGACGGCGACGCAGATGCTGGAATCCATGATCAATAATCCGCGGCCGACGCGTGCGGAAGTATCGGATGTGGCCAATGCGATCTATGACAGTACCTCAGCTGTGATGCTCTCCGGGGAAACCGCCGTCGGCAAGTATCCTCTGGAAGTATTGCAGGTCATGCGGAGCATTATCAAAGAGGCCGAAAGCGATTTTGATTATCGCGCCTTTTTTGATCAGCATGCTTCGCTTGTCTATCACGATGTGCCTTCCGCTGTCACCCTGGCTTCTGTAAAGACTGCTTATAGTTCTGGGGCAAGGGCAATTTTTGCCTTCACTAGCTGGGGTTCGACGGCGCGCCTGATCTCGCGGCTGCGCCCTGCAATGCCTATTGTGGCGATGACGCCAAATCCGAAATGTTATCACCAGATGGCGTTCAATTGGGGAGTCATCCCAGTATTGAGCGACAAAGACGAAAAAAACCTCCACGATGCTTTCACCAAAATCTCTTCATGGGCTCTCGACCATCAGTATGTCAGCTATGGCGACCTGGTCATCGTTACGGCGGGAACGCCCTTCGGGATTAAAGGAACGACAAATATGATGATGGTGGAAAATATCGGAGAAGTGTTGGTGCGGGGGCATGAGGGCTATGGACAGCGCATCTATGGAAATGTTGTTGTGGTCTTTTCACCGGAAACGACCAAGTCTTATGCGGTGCGTAATCAGCTGCTGGTGATTACCCAATGCGATGCCTCCTATTTGCCTCTGATCAAGGAGGCCTCAGCAGTAATTCTGCAAAACCATATCGACGATACTAATTCCGAAAAATACCTCCTGGAGATTGCTAAAACCTTGGAAAAACCGTCGATTACAAGAGCGGATGAGGCAACGCGCATCTTGAAGGAGGGACAACTTGTCACGCTCGATCCAGAAAAATCGCTTGTCTACAAGGGCGTCGTCTTTTAAAGCTATCAAAATAAAAGGACAAAAGTCATGCAGAAAAATCTTTTGAACAAAAATGATACTCCTAAGGCTGTAGCTGAAACATATGTGCGTCGGGTTTGGGATGAACAAGATCTCAGCGCTATTGAAGAGCTGGCACATAAGGGAATTGTGATCCATAGCCTTCTAGGCGATTTCCAAGGACCTGAAAAGCTGAAGGATGTCGTGCAAACCTGGTTGAAAGGATTTCCAGATCTTCAGCAGAAAAATTTGGCAAGTATAGCAGAAGGAGACCTTGTAGCCCTTCATTGGCAAGCAAAAGGAACACACCAGGGAGAGTTTAAAGGAATTAAGCCGACAGGAAAAGCGGTTGCTTATGCTGGGGTCACCCTCTATCGCGTTCGCGAAGGCAAAATTATCGAGTATTGGGCTTATCTCGATATGAAGCATCTTCTAGATCAAATCAGTCCTCGATGAAATCCCCAAGAAAGGACGAAAAGGACGAAAGGACAAGGACTTAAACGACACCAACGACTTTAAGGACAAAAGGACGGAAGGACAATTGTCCTTTTGTCCTTAAAGTCGTTGGTGTCGTTTAAGTCTTTGTCCTTTCGTCCTTGTTGTCCTTTCTTGAGTGTTCAGCTAAAATCGTTGATAGCATTATTTTTCTAAGAATTCTCGCAGTTCCTGGAGAGTTAAGCTGTGTCTATGAAGGATTAATCTCTCAATATGCTGAGAAGCTGGGATATAAAAGTCTGGAGATTTTTGGATTAACCAATGATGCCCACGGATATATCATCACCCCGCAAGCTTGGGAGCATAAGACAATGGAGTCCAGACTTACTTTCGGTGGTAAGTGGTATGGAGAAACAGTTTTTGCTTTTTTAAAACAGTTATTAGAATAGGTATTGTAATATTATGGATTAAATCAAAATTGACATTTATTGTTATATTTTGTTAATCTAATTAATTTACTAACTAAATAATAGGATTTAATATGAGTATTGATGCAATAACAAGCAATGGAGTTTCAACACAACTGACCCGAGAGCAATTTGACAAATTGATGGCTCGACGCAAAAATGATGTTGTCCAAACATTACAAAAACAATCCCCTGAACTGATTTCTAATTTAATTGAGCATATGCTTCAATCTTCTCCAGTTAATAAAAAATCCCTTGAAGATCTGCAGGGGAGGATTACACCCCAAGATAAGGATACAAGCGACTATATCAAGAAGATTATAGTTCTTGTTGTCTATCAGGGGGAAGCTAAAGCGTTATTGAAAGGAATTGCCCATTTCCCTAATATACAGAGCGAACTATATGGGTTGTATTCTTCTCTTTAGAATTGGCCTGAGTGAACGAAGCGAACGAATAACGCTTAAAGAATTTTAATGAACCTCACGACTTCTCTTCAAATTTACCCTACCCTCAGAACCATTCCTGACAACTTTAAGGGTTATTTGCTAGATGCCTATGGGGTGTTTTGGAAAAGCGGTCTTTTGCCGGGATCCGAGCAAACAATGGAACGCTTGGTGAAGAGTGGGAAAATCGTCGGCATCCTATCCAATTCTACACAATTGGCCGCTAAAGAGATCGATAAATATGGGTTGCACGGCCTCATGCCAGGCAGACATTTCCATTTCCTGATCACATCGGGAGAGGTGGCAAGAGACACATTTTTAAATGAAATGCTCCCTTTTCCGACCCCTCGCCAAGCATTTTGGGTATTTTGCGGAGCCCACCCATCATGTATTAAAACAATTTTTATAAATAATGACTAGATATGTTATTATTTATAAAGGAGGGTGATAATGGCTATTGCACATCATTCAACTGATCTACTTGTTAGGGAAATGACCAAAGATGATATACCGAAGGTAGCAGAATTCCAAAAGAGAGTGTCTATTCCAATTCCCGGATGGACCGAAGAACAACTCGCTCTGCATCTGGCAGTCTTTCCTGAGGGGCAATTGATTGCTGTTAACAGCAAGGGGGATATTGCCGGTTCTTCAAGCTCGCTGATCATTGATTGGGACGATTATTCCGAATCAGCCGATTGGATGACGATCACAGGGCAAGGCAGCTTTAGCACCCATAATCCCTTAGGCAAAACGCTCTATGGTGCCGATATGCTCATTGATGATGAATATCGCAGAAAAGGGATAGGCACTCTCTTTTACGATATGAGAAAAAAGATGATCAAAGAGCGCGGATTAAAGCGCATGCTAATTGGAGGGCGCATTCCGGGTTATGCTCAGATTGCTCATCAATTGACACCACGGGAATATGTCCATGAGGTGATCAGAGGAAGAAGACGAGATCCCACATTGTCTTTTCAGCTTAAAAATGGCTTCATCGTTCTCGATATTGTTTCCGATTATTTGCATGATGTCGACTCTCGAGGGTACGCGACCTTGCTGGAGTGGTTAAATCCCGATTATGTGATGAGTTTGGCTTTGTCAGAGAAGGAGGGCGAAGCTATAGCTTTTAAAGAATTTGAAAAACTCGCTTTGGAAAAGATACATCCCACTCGAGTTCGCATTGCTGCTATCCAATACCTTTTACGCCCGATCAAGTCTTTTGAAGATTTTGCTACTCAAGTGGAGTTTTTTGTCCGCAGCGCAAAGGAATATCGCAGCAATTTTGTGGTCTTTCCCGAATACTTTACGATGCAGCTATTGAGCTATATACGCGAACCTTCCCCAGCGCGAGCCGTGCGTTTGCTTGCAAGGTTGACTCCAAAATATGATGAGCTGTTCAGGAGATTGGCAATGGAAAATCATCTTTATATCATTGCCGGGACTCATCCTGTGATTGAAACTGGAGAACTCTATAATGCGGCCCATCTTTTTACACCGAATGGGCGTAAATTCCGCCAAAAAAAAGTGCATCTTACTCCTTCGGAAAGAAATCTTTTCCAATTTAGCCGTGGACATCAATTTTACATCTACCACACGGAGTACGGAAATGTGGCTATTCTTGTTTGTTATGATGTGGAATTTCCCGAAGCGGCCCGCGTGTTAGCCGAAGCAGGCGCTGAGATTCTCTTTGTGCCTTCCTGTACAGACGAGCGGCAAGCCTATTGCCGCGTCCGCTATTGCGCTCAAGCGCGAGCCATTGAAAATCAGATCTATGTGGCAGTGGCTGGAACCGTCGGCAATTTGCCAGAAGTTCCGGGCATGGCTACCAATTATGGACAGGCCTCCATTTTAACCCCTTCAGATTACTTTTTTGCTCGCGACGGCATTGCTGCCGAGGGCAATGTCAATCAAGAGCAGCTTATCGTAGCTGATGTCAATCTGGAGTTTCTTGATGAGCAGCGCATAAAAGGTACCGTTATCCCCCTTGAAGACCTCATCAAAGACGCCTATGATCATGTCTTCCATTATATTGATTTAGCGCCTGCTGGAACTGGAACCGAGCCCCCGATTTCACTTGTTAAATAAATTTTCATGTCTTATGCCGGTATAATTAGATAGCAGGTCAGAGGAGTAGAAAAACATGACGGCTCAAGATGTGCAAGAAAAGGACACTTTGAAGGGATATGATTCCCTAGTGGATCTTGCCTTTAATTTGCGCTCTTCTTGGAATCATAGCTCCGATGAGATATGGCGCCAGCTCGATCCCGAACTATGGGAGCTCACGCACAATCCATGGGCTGTTTTGCAGACTGTATCCAAAGAAAAAGTCTCAACTCTTTTGGCGGATAAAAAAACATGCATGTTCATCAGCGATCTCTTGAAAAGAAAGAAAGAGGCGCTCAATGCCCCCACGTGGTTTGCGGAAAATCATGCGAAATCTCCCTTGACTTGCATTGCTTATTTCAGCATGGAATTTATGCTGAGCGAGGCGCTTCCTATCTATTCCGGAGGTCTTGGCAATGTAGCAGGCGATCAGCTTAAAGCAGCGAGCGATCTTGGAGTCCCTGTCGTCGCCATCGGATTGCTTTACAGCCAGGGGTATTTTCGACAATTCATCAACAAAGATGGTGAACAACAGGAATTTTATCCCTATAATGATCCGGGTGAATTGCCTATCAGGCCCCTGCGCACGTCTGGTGGAGAGTGGCTCCGTTTGAAAATCGATTTTCCAGGCTGGTCGCTTTGGCTCCGAACGTGGGAAGTCGAAGTTGGAAGAAGAAAGCTCTATTTATTGGACAGCAATGATCTAGCCAATATTCCGCCTCATAGAGGGATTACCAGCGAACTTTACGGAGGCGATAAGGAACTCCGATTGAAACAAGAATTGATTCTTGGCATTGGAGGATGGCGTCTCTTAGACGCTCTTGGGATATATCCTGAAATTTGCCATATGAATGAAGGGCATTCGGCTTTTGTGGTCTTGGAAAGGGCTTTTAGTTTCATGGAAAAACAGAATGTACCCTTCGATGTCGCTTTGGCAGCCACTCGGATTGGCAATCTCTTTACAACACATACGGCAGTCTCTGCTGGGTTTGATCGGTTTTCTCCTGATCTCATTACAAAATATCTAGGACATTATGCCCAAACAAAATTAGCCATACCCATTGAAAGGCTGCTGGCTCTGGGCCGGATAAGTTCGAATGAGGATTTCAACATGGCTTATTTAGCCATCCGGGGAAGCGGTTTTGTCAATGGTGTGAGTCAACTGCATGGGGAAGTCAGCCGGCATTTATTTAAAGATTTGTTTCCGCGATATCCAGAGGAAGAAATTCCCATAGGCCATGTGACGAATGGAGTCCACATGCCAAGTTGGGATTCAGCACTGTCCGATGCTCTTTGGACAGAAGCTTGCGGAAAGGGGCGTTGGCTAGGCAAAACCGAAGAGCTAGAGAAAAAAATGCGCCTTGTGACAGATGCGAAAATATGGCAAATGCGGAATCAATCCCGAAACTTTTTGATTAAGTACACGCGCGCTCGATTAATCAAGCAATTGGAAAGCAGGGGAGCGTCCAAAGAGGATCTTGAGAATGCAAATAAAATTCTAAGTCCGGATGCCTTAACATTAGGTTTTGCGCGTCGTTTTGCTGCTTATAAAAGGCCAGATTTACTTCTCTATGATGAGGAACGTTTGCTTCGCCTCTTGACGAATCCAAATCGCCCTGTGCAGCTTATTCTTGCTGGCAAAGCCCATCCAGCAGATCTTGAGGGACACATCCTCATCAAAAAATGGATGACATTCATTAATTCTAGACCGGAAGCTCGCGAGCGTGTCGTCTTCCTTAGCGATTACGATATGATTTTAACCGAACATCTCGTGCAGGGAGTCGATCTCTGGATCAATACTCCACGACGGCTTTGGGAGGCAAGCGGAACGAGCGGCATGAAGGTGCTCGTCAATGGCGGGTTGAATTTATCTGAGCTGGATGGTTGGTGGGCCGAAGCCTATTGTCCTGAAGTCGGTTGGTCATTAGGAGACAGGAAAGAACATGACCATGATCTCAATTGGGATAGAGTAGAAGCCAATGCTCTTTACGACCTATTGGAAAAGAAAATTGTTCCAGAGTTTTATAATCGGGATGAGAAAAATATCCCTATAGCCTGGGTAGCAAAAATCCGCGAGAGCATGGCGCGGTTGACTCCCCATTTTTCCTCCAATCGCACTGTGCGAGAATATACAGAGAAATTTTATCTTCCAGCAGCAGAGTTTTATCATCAGCGCACCGCAAATCAGGCTGGGCTGGCCAAACAAATCGTCGACTGGCAGTCTAAGCTGGCACAGCATTGGGGCAAACTAGCATTTGGCAATGTAAAGATAGAAAATAGAAACGGTCAGCATATCTTCGAAGTCCAAGTCTTGCTCGACGAGTTGAATCCTCAGGATATTAAAGTGGAACTCTATTCAGAAACCCTGAAAAAAGAAATGAACGACCTGGGGAAAATTGACAATATCCCCAATGCGCATCTCTATCGCGCGGAAATTCCCGCATCTGTTCCCGTCACAAACTTTACACCACGGATTGTACCCTATTTCCCAGGAGTATCCACTCCACTCGAATCAACATTAATCTTATGGTTGAAATAAACGATGAAGATTAGCCCCCTTGCAGGCAAACCGCCTACTCCCTCCATGCTGGTAAATGTCCCTGATCTGATCAAAGCCTACTATGCGGAAAAACCAGATCCCGCCCTACCGGCACAGCGCGTGCAATTTGGCACTTCGGGACATCGCGGTTCCTCCTTTGATAAAAGCTTTAACGAAGAGCACATTCTCGCGATAAGCCAAGCGATCTGCCTATACCGGACAATGCACAAGATCGACGGCCCCCTCTTTCTTGGGAGGGATACCCATGCCCTTTCCATGCCGGCCCTGAAAAGCGCCCTCGAAGTATTGGCGGCCAATGGAGTGACTGTGATGCTCTCCGAAGGAGATGAATATACGCCGACTCCCGCGATTTCTCACGCAATTCTCACCTACAACCGCGGACGCAAAAGTCAACTGGCCGATGGCATCGTCATTACTCCCTCGCATAATCCCCCGTCGGAAGGGGGCTTTAAATACAATCCGCCCAATGGGGGCCCGGCCGAACCCACCATCACGAACTGGATTCAAGATAAAGCCAACGCGTTTCTATCAAACAAATTGTCTGGCATAAAGCGAATTCCATTTGAAAAAGCCCTCCAAGCCACCACTACGAAAAGACATAATTACCTTAAAGAGTATGTCAGCGACCTGGCCAATGTGATCGATATGGAGGCCATCCGCAATTCAAAGATACGCATTGGTGTGGATCCACTGGGAGGCGCCGGAGTCCACTACTGGAAGCACATCGTGGATACTTATGGCCTCAATCTCACCATCCTCAACGAAACGGTCGATCCCACCTTTCGCTTCATGACGCGTCGATTGGGATGGCAAGATTCGGATGGATCCCTCTTCTCCCTATGCTATGCATGGTTTGATCGGGATGAAAGACCGTTTTGATATAGCTTTTGCTTGCGATACCGATTACGACAGGCATGGCATCGTCACCAAAAGTTCGGGATTGCTTCCGCCAAACCACTATCTTTCAGTGGCGATCCTTTACCTTTTTCAGCATCGGCCAAAGTGGCGCAAGGATGCCGCCGTAGGCAAAACTCTCGTGAGCAGCCAGATGATCGACCGCGTGACCAAAAAACTGGGACGCAAACTCTATGAAGTGCCTGTAGGCTTCAAATGGTTCGTCGATGGCTTATTAGATGGTTCTCTCGGCTTTGGAGGCGAAGAGAGCGCCGGCGCTTCCTTTGTTCGATTTGACGGCACAGTATGGACAACAGACAAGGATGGGATCATTATGGCCCTGCTCGCAGCGGAGATCACCGCAAAGCTTGGCAAGGATCCAGGAGAAATCTACCAGGATTTAACGCGCGAGTTTGGCAATCCTCTCTATGACCGAGTCGAAGCGCGCTGCTACCCCAGCCCAAAAGGAGATCCTCACGAACCTATCCCCAGAAAATATCCACTCTAAGCAATTGGCAGGCGAAGAGATCCGCTCTATTTTGACGAAAGCCCCAGGCAATGGCGCCCCCATCGGAGGCGTCAAAGTGGAGACAGAGCATGGCTGGTTTGCAGCGCGCCCCTCAGGCACCGAGGATATCTACAAAATCTATGCAGAAAGCTTCCTGGGCAAAGACCATCTGGATCGCCTCCTAAAAGAAGCCCAAACCATCGTGGATGATGCTTTAGGTAAACTTAATTAGGTTTTTCAGTTTGAATCATCTTCAAATTCTGCAGTATTGCCTTCAATCGACATGGGAGAAACAATTTTAAGTTGATAGTTGTTTAAGTTTAGCTTTAATCACATTTGCTATAACGTCTGCTGGGTCTATGCCGTCTGAGAGAATTTTTCGCATGGCAATTGTGTTGTGCGTTTGTCCCTTTAAAATAATCTTATCCGTGGCTATGCCTGCTTTTATTAACTTGCAAAAATATCCCTCTGAATCATTGCGTAAGGCATCATATTCTCCGCACAAAATTGTGGTTGGCGGCAAACCCTCAAAATTGGGCTGAAAGGGGAGATTAAAGGATTCTGATACTCAGTTGACCCATAGTATTTGTTGGCAATATGTCCAATGAATTTACGACTGAGAATTTTATCTTCTTGTTCATAATCGTCAAAATGACGAGTTGACTCCGTCAAATCAAAACTACCCCCCAACAGGATCTGATGATAAACTTTCAGCTGCTTATTCTGACGCAATAGGCCAGAAACTGCCGTAGCACACTGCGCTCCAGAGCACCAACCCCCTAAAAAGATCTTATTTGGATCTATTCCAAAATTTTCCGGGTGACTTGCAATATAAGCTGCAGCATCATACCCATCATAAATACTAGTTGGCATAGGATACTCTGGAGCCAAACGGAATTGTACTAAAATTACTTTGATGTCTGCAGACCTTGCAATGCGGGAACAGATCATGGCGTTTACTTCAAATAGGTCGAAGACAAAGGCACACCCAGGATAAAAGATCAAAACAGGGGTCTTCTTGTGGTACTGATTATTATAGATGCGAATTCGAATAGAGAATCCATCTCGAGTAAGACTCTCTTTATCGATATATTCAACTTCTGTAGCTTTTTCTGCATATTTCAAAAAACCACTTGTGTTTGCTCGCAAATCATCAATTGTTAGTTCGCTTAAAGCTTTGCCGGGATGGGCCAGCTTCTGAGCATTCCAAAGCTCAACAAATGCTTTTTCCGAAGGATTGAGACCACTTTCCATCATAGACTCAGAATTCTAGATTTGTGCTTTCTTGAATCACTCTAATATATCCATACTTGGCAGAAATTCGCAAGTTGCTTTTGAGCCCTCACATTATGGGATGAAACAGCCAGAATATCCAATAAAATTGGATATTCTGGCGTAAATTCATTGACAAATTGAATAAATATCCAATATAATTGGAGATTCTGGTATAATGAAGAGTAAGGAAGAAAATCATGCATCCAGCCCTGCGTTTTGTTGAGACAGCTTATGTCGAAGCTCAGAATCTTTTGCCAGTCTTAGGGGATTACAATAATCCGCGAGACTTCCTCTCACGACTGGTAAAAAGAGGGGAATTGATTCGCTTAAAGAATGGCTTCTTTGTCATTCCTGAAAAAATTGAGAAAGCTCCAGTACCCTATGAACAAATAGCCAATATCCTTTATGGACCATCCTATATTAGTTGCGAATGGGCACTTTCCTATTATGGGGCAATTCCGGAAGGGGTTTATGTGGTGACAAGTGTGACTGAGGCCAAATCGAAAAGTTATAAAACCCCTCTCGGAACATTCGACTATATCCACTTAAGCCATTCACGTTATGCTGTAGGAATAGACCAACAAGAGAATTCTGGCGGGAATTTTTTGATTGCGACTCCGGAAAAGGCTCTTATCGATTTGATTCATGTGAAAGCCAAGAAAATGGGCGCCAAAGAGCTATTAGTTGATTTGATTGAGGGGCGCAGAATAGAGGAGAGTTTCCTGAAAAAGCTAGATAAAAAGCTATTGCAGGACATCATAGAGCGTTATCATTCTCAAGCTGTTAATAAACTCATGGAGGTAGTCGGATTATTATGACGAATCCAAACATTCAGAAAATGGTGAATAAGTATCAGACCAAGATAGGAGAGCAGACAAAAGTTAGAGAGATTCTGCAGGAAACTGCTTTGCTGGGTTTGGAAAGGCATGGCTTTTTTGAAAAAGCTGCATTTTATGGCGGTACTGCTTTGCGCATCTTGTATGGGCTCGATCGTTTTTCAGAGGATTTGGATTTCACACTTTTAAGGCCCGATAAGGCTTTTGATTTCGCCCCCTTTTTAGAAGGAATGCGCAAAGAGATTGCTTCCTTTGGATTTGATATGGAAGTGAGCATCAAAACAAAAAATGTGGAAACCAGTGTGATCTCTGCCTTTTTAAAAATGAATACCATTCAAATTTTTCTGGCAATCGGAAGCGAGCGCGCTCCAAAAATGGTGCATCCTGATGAAAAGATACAAATTAAATTAGAAGTGGATATTGATCCACCGTCGCACTTTCGGGTTGAAAATCGCTTGGTTTTAAATCCTGTTTCTTTCTATGTGTCGACCTTGCATAAGAGCGATCTTTTTGCTGGCAAAATGCATGCGGTTTTATATCGGGCTTGGAAGGGGCGAGTCAAAGGACGGGATTGGTATGATTTGGAATGGTATATTCGAAATAAAATTCCCTTAAATCCTCGCTATTTGGAGGCTTGCATGCGGCAGGCCGGCAATCTAGATCCCCATGAATCCTTGGATAAAAATAAGGTCATCGAAATGTTGAATGCACGTATACAAAAGATCGATTGGGCTAGTGCCAAAGCTGATATGCGCACCTTTATTGTAGATCCTGAAAGATTGAATATTTGGTCTTCCGACTATTTTATTGATCTAAGCAAGCATCTCCAAGTAGAAGAATAAGTTTTGCCTTCCAGCGTTCCTATAGCTCTTTTCGCAGGTAGTGAAATGAAGTATCATGTTTATATC
Source organism: uncultured Parachlamydiaceae bacterium (assembly GCA_963801335.1). Taxonomy (GTDB): domain Bacteria; phylum Chlamydiota; class Chlamydiia; order Chlamydiales; family Parachlamydiaceae; genus CAWDEQ01. The sequence continues at coordinate 197,868 of CAWDEQ010000002.1, forward strand.
CAGGCCGAGTGAACTCCAATTCAAAGCCCATTTTTTGGTAAAAACCGAGGGCTTGAAAGCTCATTGTTTCTACAAAAGCGAAGGGGCATTGATTATCTCGTCCATAGGACAATGCACTGTCCATTAGCCTAGAAGCGATGCCGCGTCCTCGAAATGCATCTTCAACATAGACATACTTGATGTGCAACGCGCCCCAAAAAAGTTCAGCGACGACAGCGCCGGCAAAAGACCCTTGCTCGTCGCTTGCCACAAAAGTGACAGGATCAAATTTTTCATCCTGCCCTGTCATGGCAATGGCATGACGGCTAAAGCCATCATAGATCTGTTTTTTCAAGTCGTTGGTAAGAGGCAATAATTTAATATCAATCATTTCTTTCCATTTCTTCTTTTATGTCTTTTACATTTTACTTGAGGAATGTATTGGAATTCGAGAGATTTTTGGCAAAAAAGCAAGCATTCCTTAGGAAAAAGTGGTAGACCTGCACGTTTTTCCTTCGAAAAAGGTGTAAGATCACCACGTTTTTCGTTGGAAAAACGTTTAAAATGGTAGTGCTAATTATAATTGACTCTAATAAGAGCAGAAGAGATAATCTTCGTTACGGAGGACAAAGCCATGATGATGAATACAGTATGTAACTTGAGCTATATCTATGACAAAGCGGGAGGATATGAATATTCCTTACCAAAAAGTGAATTAGAGCGTTTTCTCTCGGGAAAAGCGTTTGATAACCCAGAAATTTATTCAGAAGATGAATCCCTTAGATTACATGCCGACATCAAGGACTTATTTCAGAGAATTTTATCCAGCAACCCGAGAAAGGCAAATTTAGCGGTGATTACAGCAGGTGCACCGGGGGCAGGAAAAACATTTAAAATGCGCCAGGAGCTGGAAGCACATAGAGCATTTGGTAGAAGTTATGCCTACATTTGCCCCGATGATGTTTGTTTGCAGAATCAGACCAGAACCTATCTTGCTGACGTTAAAAAGGGTGATGGCTCAAAAGAATCACGTCAGGCTGCTTATAAGCTAAAGGGACATTGAAAATAGTCGCCCCCGCACTCTATGAGCAGATTAAAGTGATTCATAACGCGGCAGCAGAAACGTTGAAACGGCCAGATCTCGAATGGAAAGTTGCAGTAGAGGAAAACTCAAAAATTATAAAGGATTGAGGGAAAGTAATACGTCATTTTTTCTCAAATTTTTGTTTAGTCTGGAAAATAAAGCGGGCCAACTCATCAAGATAAATAGCGACTCGTTCCTGATCGCTTGCGGCAGGCCCAATAGTATCGAAACCATATTGGCAAGGAGCGATGGTGCGCATCACTAAATCTTGCCGATTGGTATAGGGAGCATTAGTGATAACTAAATAACGCCCGTAAAGAGGTTTTGCTTTTAGCCAAGTTTCCACCGTATCATCTGTATTAGGTCGAATGGTTTTTTTCCCAGTTTTTGGATCTGTTTTCTTGGGGGCATTGATAAAGTAAAGATCGACGCCTTGGCGCATCTCTTGTGGAATTTCGGCTTGATCCCAGACGAGTTGGATCATTTCGCATTCTGTTTTTGGAAATTCTTGAGGGGGCACCCAATCTTTTCTAATTTTCAGTAAAGAATCGCGATCGTCAAGAAGAGCTGCTTTGTTTTCATGATCTTCCAAATCGCGCTCGCCGCTCAAGAAGTAGAGATGAGAAAATCGGGCCCCTTGTTTCCATTGTTCCGCAAGGTAATGAAGACGGAGCCGTACTCTTGACAATAGGGCTCCGTGGACAATAGCTCCTTGGTAGTCCTTGAAATTTGGAGTAGATGCCTCTACAAATCCGAGTTCACTGAGAAGGGGCTTTATTTGGGGTTTTAATGCTTCAAACTTTTGCGTTTGTTCATCCCAACGCTCCCCCCTGCGCAAAAGATTTTTTTGGGCCCAATCATTGATTTGTATGACAGCCCTTTCCGATTTATTTAAGGGCTCCATCCCCACAAGTTCGAGAATTTGCAGCAGCTTGACTCTGGGTTGATAGTTTTCATCGAAGAGCAGTCTCGAAGACCCAAAAGTCAGAAGTTCCGTTTCCAAACGCGTAATAATTTGCGAAAAGTTTGTGGCTTCTTGTGATAATCCTTGCTTTAGTGACGCCTCACAACTTTGCCGCGCTATCCTTAACGCAGTTGCATAGTGGCCAGATGCCTCATAGCATTCAATTTGGCTTTGACTCTCTTTAATATTGGGTTCTGTTACTGGATGGGCTGTGCAAAGAGATGTGATGCCGATGGTTGTAGCCATTAGAGAAGATGCATGCATAATTTCCTCGTCTTTGATTATAAAAGAAGCGCCAAGTATAGCGTGGATAGAAAAATCCTGCAAGCATAACGGGATTTATTTACTAAAGGGAAAAATGCGCTTCCAGTCATTTTTCATGCTGATCACGGTCCAATTCCGCTTTTTTGCTTCTGCCATGAGCGCGTCTGAAAACGTCCCCACAGTTGTGTCCGGCAGGCCATCTGCTGGACCATAGGCATATTCGCGTTCGGCGTCATCGTGAAGAACGAGCATCATGAGTCTGGTACCTGGGCCCGCTTGAGTCCATTCCAGCATCTCCCTATCGCCATCCGAGTTGCCGAAAGCAGCATAAGGCCTTTTGCCGATAAATAGATTGATTCCAATGGCCTTGCCGTCAAAATTGGTGATAAAAAACACCTTCGGCAAGCGCATCAGGATAGGAGTGCCATTTTGTTGATATTCATACTTGGTCGCTATGCTTGAGCCAATAATCTGCTCTGGAGGAATGCCATAAACAGGCTGACCATACACACGAACAAATTCTTGCCCTCCGCCTGTGACGATATAAATCTTAAAACCATTCACACGAAGATACTCCATGACCTCAAGCATCGGTTGAAAGACCAACTTCGTATAGGGTTGGTTAAAGCGCGGATGCTTGGCCGAGGCTAGCCAATGCGATGCAATCTGTGAAAAGTTATCGGTGCTCATGCCGGAATGAGTGGCAGCAATAATGAGCTCCCAATCATGTTCAGCAAATTTGGCTATCGCTTTTTTATCGTCACTCATAATCGCTTGGAAAGGCTCTTTATTTTTCCACTCCGGATGAGCAGGAGCAAGCTCTTTCACGCGGTCTAAAGCAAATATTGCTTGAACATAGAGCGGATGTTCCACCCATAGAGTCCCATCCTGATCAAAGGTCGCAATGCGATCTGCAGGTTGTACATATTTTGGGCTTCCAAGATCGCATGTGGCGTGCACAAATTCCATAATGGCTTGTTTAGCCGCCCCTTCCTTCCAAGAAGGTAGGACATTTTCTTGGGCTATTAAAGAAGAGAAAATGACTAGAACGAAATAAAAAACGGTGAATGGTTTGCGCATCTTTGCCTCGCTTGGCTTATCTATAAAGAAAAAAAGCTTTTTTGATCCAGCTGAGAGAAAGCCTTCCTCAATTTGCTTTTTTTAATTAGCTTAGATAAAATATATTTCTATAGCTGAAAATAACGCCCTCAAGAAAGGACAAGGACTTAAAGGACGAAAGGACAAGGACTTAAACGACACCAACGACTTAAACGACTAAAGGACAATTGTCCTTCCGTCCTTTTGTCGTTAAGGTCGTTGGTGTCGTTTAAGTCCTTGTCCTTTCATCCTTTTCGTCCTTTCTTACGAGGGCGTAGGGGACTTTCATTCTAAAGGAATATTGATATGAAAACGACATTTAAGCTGGCAGATCAGATAGAAATCAATCGCCTCGGATTTGGAGCCATGCAGCTCACAGGCCCTGGCATTTTTGGTGATCCCGTTGATCATGCTGGTGCGATTGAAGTGTTAAAAGCCGCTGTTGCCGCCGGCATCAATTTCATCGATACTGCCGATTCTTATGGCCCTTACACAAACGAAGCGCTGATTGCTGAAGCTCTTTATCCTTATAAAAAGAAGAACCTTGTGATCGCCACCAAGGCCGGTTATGAAAGGCCGGGTCCTGGCATATGGACAGTCAATGGGCGCCCTGAGCATATTCGCAAGGCTATTGAAGGAAGTTTAAAGAGACTTCGCGTCGACACAATTGACTTGTGGCAGCTTCATCGAGTAGATAGTACCGTACCTCTCGAAGAAACTCTAGGCCCTGTCGTAGATGCTGTGAAGGCCGGAAAGATCAAGCATGTTGGTCTTTCTGAAGTGTCTATAGAGCAGATCAAAAGAGCGCAAAAAGTCGTGCCTATTGTTTCCGTTCAGAATCTTTACAATGTGCAAGAGCAAGAATGGGATGCCGTAGTCGATTTTACCAAAGCTCATCGGATGGCTTTTATACCCTGGTATCCGCTAGGGTCTGGACCTGAAAAATTTTCGGGAGCAATCCATCACATTGCAAAAGCTCACCGGGCAACCGTTCCCCAAATTGCCTTGGCATGGCTCTTGAAGCGGTCCGATAATATTATACCCATTCCTGGAACGAAATCGATACCCCATCTTCTCGATAACCTCGGCGCCCTGAAAATTAAGCTTTCAGAAGAGGAGTTTCGGTCGCTCAATCAGTCTAAATAGCTAAAGCTTAGCTGCAGCATGAGTAAATTGTGTGATCTTCTGCGCTAAAATTGGGCTTCCATGCATTCTACGACCTTTATTGTGAAACAAACGATCTTCTGAAATGTCAGCAATAACAAAGTGTTGTTCACCTTCGCGGCTTCGTGCAATTTCATGGCCATCTGGATCATAAATTGCACTATGGCCAGGACAGGTCGTTTTGCCATCGTTATGCCAAATCCAATCGGCTGCTACAAGCCAACAACGGTTTTCATGTGCACGTGCCACAAAGTGACTATAATAGGGTGGACGATCAACAAACGGGTGATCTAAAGCTACCTTATTGCACATTGGCGTAAAAAGAATAGATGCTCCCTGAAGAGCCAATAGTCGAGAAGGTTCAAAGTAATTTGTATCGAGACAGATGACGACGCCAAACGTCAGACCTTTGCTTTGAAAGGTTGCAAAGTGGTTGTCTGAGGTGAAGTAGTCATGGTAGAGGTAGTGTTTTCGTTGAATCCCAAGAATCTTGCCTCTCTCAATAATGGCTGATGAATCGAAAATTTGGTTGCCTTCTCGCTCATTAAAACCCATAACGAAGGTCGTGTTGAAACAGAATGTTGATTTGAGCCAATCTTGGAAAATGGGGCTTGCAATATTCACTGCCGTTTTTTCAGCGAGCTCTTTTTCGGCGTAGTATCCAGTTAAAAATCCTTCGGGAAAACAAAGGAAATCAATTTGCTCTCGATCAGCTTTCTTTAAAATGTCGACAATTTGCTCTATTCGATCATCGAAAGTTGGTTTTGGGGTTCCTTGAAAAGCTGCAATTCGGATCATCTATATATCTTCCATTTGTAACTCTAAAAGTGATAGCAGAAGCCTGAATCTTCTTCATCTCATTTTTGGGGTTCATCGCAAATTGTAGTACCATGCAACTAAAATAGGAAACTTCGCTCATTCCCAGTTCCCCAACACGTTGCGGTGTTTATCTGAAAATAACGCTCAAAGAAAGGACTATTTATGGACAATGGACATTATCGACACCAGGGACATTATCGACCAATAGACAATCATCTGGTCCATTGTCTATTGGTCGATAATGTCCCTGGTGTCGATAATGTCCATTGTCCATTTGTCCATTGTCGATAATTGTCCTTTCTCGAGAGCGTCATTTTCCTAGAGAGTGGTACGACAATTTGTGATGAACCATTTTTGGGCTATTGCAAAAAAGAATGGAAATTCTAACAATATGCTGAAGCAGGATTAAGAGATGCAGAAAATTAGCCATATTACATTGATCTGTCAAGACATCGTCAAGTCTTCACAACTCTTTTGCGATTTATTGGGTGCAGAAGAAGTCTATTCTAGCGATGAGCATAACTTCTCGATTTCAAAGGAGAAGTTTTTGTTAATTGGCGATCTCTGGATTGCATTGATGCAGGGAAAACCGATTGAGCGTTCCTATAATCATATTGCTTTTCACATAGCCGAAGATGAATTGGCCTGCTATGAAGCCAAAATTCAAAAATATGAACTGAGCCTCTTGCCTGGCAGACCCCGAGATCCAAGAGAAGGACAATCCATTTATTTCTACGATTACGACAACCATCTTTTTGAATTGCATACAGGCGATTTGGATAGCCGCTTAAAATTTTACCAAGAAGAAATTCAAAACAAGCAAATAATGTTGACAACTCGAGGCAAATGAATAGAAAAATTGAAGTCGTGGATTATAATCCTGATTGGCCAAAGATGTTCGAAGAGGAAGCCAAATTCATCAAAAAAGCTCTTGGCGGTAACTGTATAGCTATTCATCATATCGGCTCGACTTCTGTACCCGGTTTAAGTGCAAAACCTATCATCGATATCCTTCCTGTTGTAAAGGATATTTTAAAGGTCGATAAAGCGACAAAACCTATGGAACGCCTTGGATATGAAGCCAAAGGGGAGTATGGGATTGCTTTTAGACGCTTCTTTCAAAAGGGCAAGGATGTTAGGACCCATAATGTACATGTTTTTGAAGAAGGAGATACTGAAATCGATAGGCATCTAAGATTTCGCGATTGGATGCGCACTCATGATGATGACGCTAGAAGCTATGCGAAGCTCAAGTTAGAATTGGCTTCGAAATTTCCTCAGGATATTCTCCAATATTGCTTTGGCAAAGATGCTTTTGTTGCAAATATTGACGCCAAAGATGGCTATGATGGATGGCGCATCGTGCAGGCATTGACAGATCGAGAATGGAGGGCTGTATGTATTTTGCGAAAACAATACTTCTTTAATTTGAAAACGGATCCCTACACGTGGACTTTAGAACACAAAGATCATATCCATTTTGTCTTCTATAAGAATAGCGAGATCATTGGTTATGCACATCTACAGCTTTGGACTGAAGGCGGAGCAATATTACGAATGATTGTCATCGATAAATCGAATCGAAATCTTGGATTTGGGAGTCGGCTTTTAGGGCTTTGTGAACGCTGGTTATCGCAACAAGGTTGTAAAAAAATAGTGGTTCAAACCCCCAAAAAATCCTATGCGTTTTTTCATCTTCATGAATACAGGGAAATGCCCTTTGATACTCTTGAGGACAATGAAAATGATCCACAAGGTATTCAAATGGGAAAAGTTCTAATCGCAAAAGGAAATCCAATTAGATAAGAATGATGGGACAATGAACTAGTATGGTTCATTTGTTTTATTGCTACATATAATAAATTATTTCAAACAATAATCGTTTATGAGCCATTTGCTATGAGCCATTTGCTATTGACTTTTTATCATTCAAACTGGTATATTTTACTTATATGTTTACACGTACAAAAAATGCACATCTTGTCTCTTCTTCTGTAGTGGTGTTTGTGGTGCGCTTCGCGCACAGATAATACCCGTTTCCCTCACACTCATCAGCAAATCAAAAATAAATAAAGGAAGATAAGGTTGTGTTTATGCAGAAGAAGATCACGTTGGAAGCTCTCCCGATAGGATTGGCCATGTTCTCCATGTTTTTTGGAGCCGGCAATGTCATTTTTCCTTTGGCTTTAGGGCAATATGCTGGTGACAAAAACACTTTAGCTGTGATGGGGCTGCTCATCACCGCCGTCGTCATGCCGTTTGCGGGAGTCTTTGCCATGATTTTATTCGATGGGAACTATCGAGGCTTTTTTAGCCGCTTGGGGAAAATTCCCGGATTTCTTCTGGCCTTAGCCGTCATCACGTTGCTGGGGCCTCTCGGTTCTACTCCGCGCTGCATTGCGTTGACTTATTCGACGCTGAAGAGTGTCTTTCCTACACTGGAACCCATTTCTTTCAGTGCTCTATCTTGCCTTGTCATCTATCTTTTCACCGTCAGAAAAAATCAGATTTTAAAACTGCTCGGCTGGGTTTTGACCCCTTTGCTACTCAGTACTTTAGGTGTCATCGTCGCATTGGGTTTATTCACTTCGTCCGATCTTCAAGCCAATAGTGCGGAGGGGAATATGTTCCTCCATGGCTTGACAGAGGGGTATAATACAATGGATCTATTGGCGGCCTTTTTCTTTTCCTCGACCATTTTAGCTATCCTAAAAGAGAGAGTATCCGAGGATAATTCACACCTTAAGGGATATATCAATTTATCTCTCCAGGCGAGTCTCATCGGGGCTTTTCTCTTGGCTTTGGTGTATGTCGGATTTAGTTTTGTCGCTGCCTTTCATGGGCCGGACCTTGCCGTCAACAGCAAAGACGAGCTCTTGACTGCCCTCAGTCTGAAAATTGCAGGCCCTGCCGCGGGACTGCTCGTTTGTACGACGATAGCTTTGGCCTGTCTCACCACAGCCATTGCCTTGATTTCAGTCTTTAGCGATTTTGTCCAAAAGGAGGTCTTCCAGGAAAAGATTAGCTATAATATGACCCTCCTCGGCGCACTAAGCATTACCTTCCTGATATCGACCTACCAATTTACCGGGATTTCCGCCTTTTTGGGCCCTATTTTGCAAATCTGCTACCCAGGATTGATTGTTCTCACCTTCTTAAACATCCTCCATAAATTGACGGGATTCCTTCCTCTCAAAGTCCCCGTCTTTGTCACGTTCGGCCTTTCGACTTTGCTTTATTTTCTCCGAGCCTAAATATCGCAAATTCCTTATACAGAGGTTATGAATGAAAGTGCCGATATCATCATCGTAGGGGCTGGGCTTGCTGGGCTCGTGGCAGCCGCTGAAGCGGCCGATGCGGGCCGCCGCGTTTTTTTAGTGGATCAAGAGCCGGAAGCATCGCTTGGCGGCCAAGCCTTTTGGTCTTTTGGAGGGCTCTTCCTCGTCAATACCCCTGAGCAGCGCCTCCTTGGCATTCGCGACTTCCGCGAATTGGCCCTGCAAGACTGGCTTGGAGCCGCAGGCTATGATCGACCAGACGATCTTTGGCCGCGCCGTTGGGCCGAGGCCTATATCGATTTTGCTGCAGGTGAAAAGAGGTCTTGGCTTCATCATCAGGGCATTCGCTTCCTTCGCATCCCTGCCTGGGCCGAGCGCGGAGGCTATTGGGCCTCCGGCCATGGCAATACGGTTCCCCGTTTTCATATCATCATGGGGACAGGCCCTGGCTTACTGGAGCCCTTTATCCGAAGGGTCAAGGCAGCGGAAGCTAAAGGATTGATACGCATTTTCTACAGGCATCGCGTGACGCAATTGACCCTGGAAAAGGGGGCTGTGACAGGAGTGAGCGGGCAAGTACTGGAACCGAGCCAAGCGGAAAGAGGGGCTCCGAGCTCACGCAAGGCTATTGGTGACTTCAGCTTCAAGGCACAAGCCGTCATCATTACCTCTGGAGGACTCGGAGGAAATCACGACCTCGTCCGAAAGAATTGGCCACCTCGCCTGGGCCCTCCTCCAAAAACCATGCTGTCGGGAGTACCCGACTACGTCGATGGAAGCATGCTGGCCGTCGCTCAAGCTGCCGGAGGAAACTTCACCCATTCCGACCGCATGTGGCACTATCCAGAAGGGCTTCACAACTATGCGCCGATCTGGACCAACCACGCCATCCGCATCCTGTCTGGACCCTCTCCACTCTGGCTGGATGCCCATGGCCGGAGGCTTCCTGCCCCTCTTTTCCCTGGATATGATGCCCTTGGAGCCCTCTCTCACATCAATCGGACAGGCTATAGCCACTCCTGGTTTATCCTCAATCGAAAGATCATCGAAAAGGAATTTGCCCTGTCGGGCTCGGAACAGAATCCAGATCTCACCTCGAAAAATGTCTTAGGCCTCTTGAACCGAGCCCTTCCCTGGGCGGGGGCCCCTGAGCCGGTTGCCAAATTTATGGACAAGGGTTCCGATTTTGTCATTCAGGATAATCTTCCCGATCTTGTCAAAGGGATGAACACTTTAGTCGGAGAAAACCTGGTTGACTTCACTGCTCTGGAAAGGGAAATCGTCGCCAGGGATCGCGATGTCGCCTCAGACCTAGGTAAAGATGCCCAAATCATGGCCATCCGATCGGCCAGACGCTACTTTGGCGACCGTCTGCTCAGGATCACCTCTCCAGACCGCTTGTTAAATGCCAAGCATGGCCCCTTAATTGCGGTCCGCCTGACTCTGATGACCCGAAAAACACTGGGGGGATTGCAGACCGACCTTTCAAGCCGGGTCCTAAAAGCGGATGGAGAACCATTGCCAGGGCTCTATGCCGCCGGTGAGGTGGCCGGCTTCGGCGGCGGAGGCATCCATGGCTACCGATCGCTCGAGGGCACCTTTTTAGGTGGGTGCCTCTTCTCTGGGCGCATCGCCGGCCGCGCCGCCGCCGCCGCCGCCGCATAATTTTACCACTGAGATCAGTGAGATCAGTGAGAGATTGTGAGATCAGTGAGAGGATCTGAGAAAATTGAGTGGAATAGTGTCACAAAGCGTGAGAATAATAGCATAATCCTTTCCTATCTTACATACTCTCACTGCTCTCACAATCTCTCACTGATCTCAGTGGTAAAATTATGCGACGGCAGTGGTAAAATTATGCGACGGCAGTGGTAAAATTATGCGACGGCAGTGGTAAAATTATGCGACGGCAGTGGTAAAATTATGCGATGGCAGGCCTGTGGATTAATGGTGGACCTTTCGTTTATCCAAGCATTTTTCGAAGAGAATGTATCCGATAAAGAGGGCATTGATTGCCACCGTGGCATATGCGATAGGCACTGTAACGGGCAGAAGAAGGATTTCAGCGATCGTCGCAAAGACCAGCAGTGCTATATAGAGGACATCACCGGCAATGGCGGCCCAGCACTTTTTGATTTTATTCTGGCAATTGATGTTTACCGTTTGCCATTTTTCCATCTTCTTTTTCACAGCTGTTTCGGCCGAATCTTTTTCCAGGGCTACCCAGCGTTTTTCGACCTCTTTGGCATGCTTCTGTTCATAAGGAGTGCCTTCGGATTCTTTCGCTTTCCATTTCCCAATCTTTTCTCTCGCCAATTCCTCCCATGCCTGTTTATCCAGCGTTGACCGCTGTTGCCAGACGCGCATTTTCTCCTCTGTCCTCTTCTCTTTGCGCATGCATTTTTTTATGCTGAGTCCATAGTTGATGGTTTCAAGGGAATAGATGGCGATCTTAAGGGTAGTCGAGATATAATCGAGAGGCCTCAGGAGTGTTCCCAACGGGACCAGGTTCACGGTATTAAGCAGATAGACGCCATTGATCGCATCATTGACTGCATACAGAATTTGATACATCATCTTAGTCGGAGGCCTCTGCCAGAACCTGCGGCCTTTGCTGTCAGGTGTGATCAAACCAGCCACCTTGCTTATAACGGTGATGCTCGTTGTAAAATTGGTATAGATGCTCAGAACATTATAGAGATTTCGGATCGACGAGGGAATGGTTTTTCCCAGCGCATGGAGGAGATCCAATATCGATAAAGCCAGCTCAGAGATGTAATATTGGCCATAGGGATCATGTACTGTTTTCTTAATTACAGTATAGACTTCCTCACAGCGAGATCCTAAAGATGAAACAGTATTATCACTCATTAATTAGTAGTATGTAATATTAAATAAGATTTAGTATAGCGAAACTTCTAATTAAATTAAAGAAAAAAAGAACTTGAATGATTGATTAGGGTCAGAGCCGCAAGGGCGGCCGTATCCGTGCGAAGAATGTGGCGGTGCAATTTGACTCCAATGCCGCCCATCTGCCTCAGATGCTCCATTTCTGGAATCGTCAGCCCGCTTTCTGGTCCCACGACAAAAATAATCCCTTTGCCCTGAGGATCTCCTTTCCATTGCTTCTTGAATAATGGCGCCTCGGGAGCGGTATCCCCGAAAAAAAGAGGAAAATCCTGAGCAGTCCACGCTTCAAGAGCCGATTTGGAGGCTATTTTCGGCAGATGCAGACTGCCGCATTGCTTCATTGCCGCTATGGCAACTGCTTGCAGCCGTTCTAGCTGATGCTCCGTTAAGCTTTTTCTTTCACTCAATACCCCTGGATATAACCACAATTGGGTCATGCCCAGTTCCGTCCCTTTTTCGACAATGAAATCCAGGCGGTTAAGTCTGGGAATTGCTTGGGCAAGGATGACTTCGAAATCGGGTGCTGAGGTATTCCGAATGGAGTGGACGCGCAGAAGGGCCCGCTTCTTCTCCAGCCTTTCGATTGTGGCTTCAGCTAAGGTTCCCAAGCCATTTACGACCTCGATTGTCTCATTTTCTTTTGCGCGCATGACGTGCGCCAGATGATGAAACTCCTGCCCCTCTAATGCGAGCGCCGCATCCATTTCCAAAGGAGTGCCAATATAGTAGCGTTCTGCAGGCATAGGTTATTACTTGATGTCGCTGATCACTTCGATGTGATTGTTCTCCAGCCAGCTGTCAATCTGCAGCTTTTGGTCGGGCGATGTATATAAAATAAGCCTCTGCACATATTCCCGAAACCTTTTCCTGAGGACAGCTTCGCGGTTTTTGGTCATCGCCGTCGTTTTATTGTTGCCGCTATTGGCCGTCAGGAATGCAACATAGGTGTCTTCGAGTTCCCGCGGATCCACGACGTTGACATTCCAATGCAAAATTTCCCGTTCCGTCTTTGGAGCCGCGATCACCGCGATCTCCAAATTCTCTTTCACAATATTCAAGAAGAGCCTGCTGACATCTTTGACATAGAGGGGAGTCGTCAAGAGGTGAATTCCAAAAGCAGGGACGACCTGCGATTCAGAATTGCCCAAGGGATAAGTTTCCGGGTTGATCGTAGGCAAATGCTTCAAAGGATAAAACACATGGATGGGAATCTGATTTCCTATCGGCAGGAATTCCTTGCGCAGAAAATCGATCCTCAGATTCTGGGCTTCAGGATCATTGATTTCTTCCAAGGCATAGTGATGCGAAGGGATGGCGACCTGCTTCCATTTATTTGGGACTATGAAACTGATTTCATCATCCTGATAGTTGAGATGCGTGCTCTTGATGCTATCGAGATCGCTCTTTGAGATAAGGCTTAAGTCGAATGTCAGATCCAATCCACTATTTTTAAGGGCTTGAATTTCCTCTTCAGCACCGCTCAGGGTTTGGTAGAGGCGCTGCGGCCAGATGTCGAGAAGTTCATAGCCTGCCGGAGGATCCCCCACAGGGGGCATGATGTTGATCACGACTTTGGCTTTGACCAAAGGACGGAGACGGATCAAGTATTCGGAATGCTCCACCTGCGTGATGTGGCGCAAGAGATCGATAGAGGGATTCAGGCTCACCAAATTCTTTTTGCTGATCTGCGCGACCCAGTCATCATGGTCGATCATCGTCGCATCGATTTCAACCTGCAGATCTCCCGGTTCCAACTCATTGATGACATCCTTTGTCCCAGTCAAGGTCAACGTGATCCTTTTGCTCAAGTTGCCATTGGGAAGCAATCCGAGGATGGTTTTATCAGGGGGCAATTTGACAATGTGCACAGGGACGCCAGGAATCGTTTTAGTCTCCAAGATGGAATTGTTGATGAAAAACCAGAGGAGCAAGGCTGTCAGTAATGAGACAAGCTTCCGTTGCCAGTTCACGATGAAAATGTTTGTGATCAATGCTTCCATTGCTTCAGACGTCCTAGGGCATCAAAACCCGTTTCAATGGCTGTTTTCGGAGGCGTAAAGATACTTCTCACAATCCCTTTAAAGCGATCAATCTTGATGCTTCGGGTCATAATGCCATCCCGCGCTATCGAAACTTTGCCAGTTTCTTCCGAGACGACGATGATCAACGCATCCGTAATTTGACTGATGCCCAAACCCGCCCGATGGCGCGTTCCCATCGACTTCGAAAGTTGGCTGCTATCATCCGCTAAGGGCAAAATGGTGGCAGCCGATAAGATCATCGTTCCGCGTATGATGACAGCCCCATCGTGCAGGGGAGTAGTCGTGGAAAAAATCGACTCTAACAGTTCTGGAGAAAACTGAGAATTGAGCATCACCGACTTATTGGCATATTCGTCTAAGGAGTCCTGGTTCTCGAGGACAATCAAGGCCCCAATCCTTTTGTCGGCCATGCGATATATCGATTGGGCAAGGGACTCGAGGAATTTATCAAACTCCGTCATTTCCCGATATTTTTTGCCTTTGACGCTTAATTTCGCCAGAGCTAAACGCAATTCCGGCTGGAAGATGATGAGAAGCGCGATGACCGCCACATTGACAAAATAGAGTGTTAACTTCTGCAGGACAGGCAGATAGAACCAGGTCGATGCAGAATAAAGCGCCAAAAATGCCAACAACCCCATGACAAGGTCCATCGCCCGGGTATTCCAAAAGAAGGAAAGAAGGTAGTTGATCATAATCGCAATGATGATGATCTCTATAGCTGGCACTAATAATTGAAGCACGCTGAACCTAATAAACTCTTCTGGATTGTCTCAAAAGGGTTGTTTTAAAAGCAACGTGAAAGATTGAGCTTTTCTCTCTGGTAATTGGTGGAATGCCAGCTTCTCGATATTTCTCCTGAGGTCTCTTGTGATAAAATAACTTAATTTTACATCCGAAACAAGTTTTTTATTCACAAATGTTTGCGAGATATCGTAGTTTTTTTGGATGCTGGTTTGAAGCTGCTCTAATTGATTGTATAGATCTTTTAGTTTATCAATCCTTTCTTGCAACTCTTTAGAGGGTGGGGATCCCGAAGACTGGATCTTGATCACACTTTCTAATTCAGAATCACCAAATCCCCACTTGCTGCGTTGTGAAAAGGAGGGTTTCTTTGGAATAAGTTCAGCATAGAGGTCCTCAAATCTCAATTGATCTTCCCTCAGCTTATCGGTGAGGTAGGTGACATAGGTCTCTGCTGTGATGCCCGCTTCTGTCAATTCTTTTTGAAGGTTAAAAGTGTTAAGATTGGCTTCTTGAATTTTCTTATGAAGCATTTCAAACTGACGCATTTGGGCTAGACCGGTATGGGGTGCTGTGGCCACCCTGGCTCTTCGCCAGCGTGCATGTTTATGGAGTTTCAAATGGACAGAATGGCATTCTTTTGGTTTAGTGGGATCGCCAATTGTAATCGTGACATCAGAAAAATCTGTTTTATTACAAGTAGCATTGAGGTATTTTTTCTCTTCAAAATCTTTTTTCCCCTCACCTTTGTATGTGATGCTTAATGAATGATGAGTACGCAACATAATGAGTAAAGGTTTAACAGTCGGATGATCAGGATTATTAGGATCAGCAGCGCTTTGAATCGTATACATGTAATTAATTGCAACATCTTTGGCTCTTTCTTTGGCTCGTTCATAGACAACAGGATCATTGATCTCGGGAATTTCAACATTTGTATAGACCGTCTGGCGTAGTCGCGCTTCGGGCTGACCTGTGAGTTGAATTTTCCATTCAATTTCAAAGCAAAAGGCCTTCGTATTTGAATTGGGATTTTTGGGGTCGCGCAGTACAGGTTTGCCATCTGTTGTTTGGAGATCAAAGGGTTTCGTTTGCATAGTTGGACGATTTGTAGGACTATAAACGTCATCAAATTTTCCATTTTCATTTCGAAACGTTCCTTGCACACTCTGAATAGAATTCGGAGGTATATCATGATTACTTGCGATCCCTAGTTTGCTTCTCATGAATTCTTCAATTCCAAACAAGGCGGCTGTCCCTTCAATTAAGCGACTTGCTTTTGGATCGTCCGGATCTGTCGTAAACGTGTTTTGTCGGCTGAAAGTAATCGTTGCCGGGTTAGGAGCAACAGCGCTTCCCGATGTTGCGGGTAATGAAGATAACGGAGCAGATAATGGAGCCGAAGTAGGAGTTGAAATAGCACTAGTCATATTAATACCTCATTAATTTCAAATGTTATTATAACATTACTTTTATTTTACAAAAACAATTTTTCATGTTTTTAATGTTTAAAACAAATTATAGCATAACCGTATATTTATTTCAATCAATAAAATCATTTTTTTAATTTTTCTGAGTTAGGGGAGCAAAACGGAGAATTTCTGTATCCCTTACTTGATTGGCATCGCGGTTGCGCTGAAGGCAGCCATCGGGATTGATTCCCCAGCGAAGATACCGGACCAGTTTAACCTTTTGGAAAAATTCCTCGTCCCGAGCCCAGTAGTGGTTGATGCGAATCACATCAATTTGGGGTTTTCGCGTCTTGTGAAACTTCCAATGGAATGTCTTTTTATCGGGTCCTATAGAGAACCACCAGGGATAATAGACCATCGTATGGGGATCGTTACAGGTACGAACCCTCTCGGGCCGGCAGATGCTTTTGCAGAAGCTGTTCATCTCATGGTCTTCCGGACTCTTGTATAACAGCGTTTCGATCATGAGCTTGTCGTCAGGGATGCGCTGCACATTGGAGGTGCCAAAAATTTGCCAATTGATGAGGATGCCGCTCGCGTCTTCGTAATCCTTGAGGAAGGTGGTGACTTTATCGGTTTTCATGGGAAGGATAAATTCGTCTGTGTCGATGATGGCCAGCCATTTTGTCCTGTTGCGGGCTAAGTCAAGAGCATGGCGATAGGCAGCCGATTGAATGCGCGTCCACTCCTTTTCATTTCCATCCGGATTTCGATAAGGCCAATCGTATAACTCCACCTCACCCCGGTCGATGTAAGGTTTCAGAATGGCCAAATAATTATCCATGCTAAGGTTGTTGTAGAGATAGAAGTGCTCGACGCCGACAGCTTTGTGGTAGTCCAGCCATTCCTTTAAGAAGCGCTCTTCATTTTGGAAAATCGCGGCGACAGATAGCTCATATTGATATTTGGGCGGGGAAAAGAAGATGAAAACAGCTGCCAATAAGGCGCCAAGGGACAGAATTCGCGCAGTCATAGCTGCAAGCTAGCATAAAAGGGGAATACAGAAATATAGAATTCTCCGCGCACAAAGTCCTTGCAAAATAAAAATACTCTAGTGTAGCATTGTGACTTTCCAAACGCTGGGGTGTCGCCAAGCGGTAAGGCAGCGGTTTTTGGTACCGCCACGCGGAGGTTCGAATCCTTCCACCCCAAAAGTAAAGTGAAGCTGGTCGTTCATGCAAGTAGAAGAGCCGGGCGTCCTCCTTTTTTCGGGCATTTCGCATCCTGAGTTAGCTCGGGAGGTTGTCAGTTTATTAGGAGGGCAGCTAGGGCAAATCAAGCTGGATCGATTTCCGGATGGGGAAATAGCGGTCCAGATTATGGAAAGCGTGCGTGGGCGCGATGTGTTTGTGATGCAGACGGTGGCTCTAGAGCCAAACGAGCATTTGATGGAGCTGCTGATCATCATCGATGCGCTGAAAAGGGCATCGGCGAAGAATATAGTCGCGGTGATTCCCTATTACGGGTACTGCCGTCAAGATCGCAAAGACAAGCCGCGCGTGCCGATTACGGCAAAGCTCGTTGCCAACCTGCTCGTTACGGCGGGGGCAACGCGCATCCTAACGATGGATTTGCATGCCGCACAGCTGCAAGGATTTTTCGATATTCCTGTGGACCACCTCTATGGGAGGCCTTTTTTAGTCGAAGCCTATAAGAAGCACAAACTTGGCCATGAACTGGTCGTTTGTCCCGATATAGGCAGCATCAAATTAGCCCGCGATTATGCGAAGCAGCTTCGCGTGGAATTGGCTATTTTTGACAAGCAACGGCTAAATAGCACTCAGATAGAGTCAATGACTCTCATGGGAAATGTCGAAGGAAAAAATGTACTTCTCGCTGATGATATGTGCGTTACAGCAGGAACTTTATCATCAGCTGCGAAAGCGTGCCAGGAGAAGGGCGCCAAGCGTATTTTTGCTGTGGTCACCCACGGGCTATTCGTCGGCGATGCCGTCGAAAGCATAGAGCAAAGTCCGATAGAGGCGCTGATCGTGAGTAATACGATCCCGCATACGGATCGGCTAAAGGGATCGACCAAAATAAAAATGGTCTCCGCAGCCCCTCTCTTTGCACGAGCTATTCACTGCATCCTTTCGCAAGAGTCCATTTCTTCTTTATATTAGATTAACTGCCTGCATTGAACTGCAGGCGATTTGGAGGAACAACGTTCATGAAGCTAAAATTTATCAACAGACCCGCTGAAAACAAAAGCGAACGGAATAAGCTGCGACGCGAGGGGTTTATTCCAGCGGTCATGTACCAACACCAAAAAGAAGCCCATAGCATCGCTGTCGAAAAGAGTGCTTACCAAGCCATTGTGCGTCAGCTGCCATCGGGAAGATTATCCACAGTTATTTTCACTCTGGTCGATGAAAAAGGCAAAGAGCACAGGGCGATTTTGAAAGAAATCCAGTATCACATCACCAATTATGAGGTGATCCATCTGGACTTTGAAGAGCTTCTCGACAATGTGCCGGTCAATATCAAAGTGCCCATTGAATTCACCGGGGTTGTCGACTGCATCGGCGTTAAGCTCGGCGGAGTCTTGCGCCAGGTGATCCGCTACTTGAAAGTGCGCTGCTTGCCGAAAGATATTCCAACGGCTTTCCAAATTGATGTCAGCCAGCTCAACTTGGCTGACTTGCGCCGCCTGCAAGACCTGGAGATCCCACCGACAGTCAGGCCTTTAGTCGACCTCCATGAAGTTGCCGTCGTCGTTGTGAGAAGATAAGAGCGGATTAAGAGCGGATAAGAGTGAGTGATTGAGAAAGCTGTCAAACAACGCGTGATTGTAGGATTGGGTAATCCCGGGAGAAAATATGAACTGACCCGCCATAATTTGGGCTATATGGTCGTTCAGGGGATTGCGCAGCTGAAGGGATGGGACTTTAAGGAACAAAAAAGCCTGCATGCGCTGACAGTAAAAGGGCACGAAGGGGATGTGATGATGCATCTCGTTTTGCCCACAACCTATATGAACGAGAGCGGCAGGGCCGTCCGGCAGTATTTGGATTATTACAAACTGCCAAAAGAGGCCCTGGTTGTAGTGGTCGATGATATCGCTCTTCCGTTTGGTGAAATGCGCCTCAGGCGCAGCGGAAGCGCCGGCGGCCACAATGGACTGAAAAGTATCGCCCTTCATCTGGGTACAAACGATTTTGTGAGGCTTAGGATGGGCATCGGCTTAGAACAGCAGAATGGTTCGCTAGTCGATTACGTCCTCGATACGTTTACGCAGCAAGAGCTGGGCAGGCTGCCCGATATCTTGCGCAAAGGAATTACCGTTGTTCAGCGCCTCATGCATGAAGCGCTATCGCATGTGATGAACGATGTGAACAAGAAATTAACTAAGAAGCAACCTAGCAGACCTCATGTTGAGGGTCAGGAGAAAAAAGAATGAGTCAAGAGAAACAAAATCTTTATGAAGGAATGTACATCATCAGCGCCACACTCAGCGATGATGCCCGAAATAAAGCCTTGGATAGAATCCAGAAAGGGATTGTCGACCGCGGAGGAGAAATCCTGAAGATCCACGAACAAGGGCGCCGCCGCCTTGCCTATGAAGTTGATGGGCATCGCGAAGGCTACTATTTTTTGATCTACTTTAATTCAAAGCCGCAAGCCATTGCCGAGCTTTGGCAAGATTATCACCTCAATGAGGATCTCGTCCGTTTCATCACGTTGCGCTCAGAAAAAGTGATGGAGAAAATCGAGTTTAAATCCTTAGAGGAACAGCAATAAGGAGCAAAATATGATGATGAATAGAAGACCTAGAACCTCATACCCAACAGAAATGGGGGATTTTCGCGGAAAAAAGCGCAAACGCTGCCCTTTTACCGCTGCGGGTATTCACCACATTGATTACAAAGATATCAACACCCTGATGAAATTTATTACGGAGCGGGGCAAAATATTGCCGCGCCGCATTACAGGAGTTTCGGCTTACCATCAGAAGCGGCTAGCTGAAGCCATCAAACGTGCTAGACATATGGCCTTGCTGCCATTTGTAGCAGAAGTATAAGAGAGGAGAATAAGATTATGGGAAATAAGCTACTTTTGCTCGACGACGTGGAAGTCCTCGGACGCAGCGGCGACATCGTCAACGTCAAGCCAGGCTATGCGCGCAACTATTTGCTGCCGCAAGGGCTCGCTGTGATAGCGGATAAAGCAGCCTTGCGCATGCAGGCCCGCTTGCAAGAAGAGCGCCGCAAACGCGCGATCGTCGATAAGGAAGAATCGGAAAAAACGGCTAACGCCCTTGAAGGGGTTGTCCTGACAACGACCGTAAAGGTCGACCACGAAGGCAACATGTATGGCTCGGTGAGCACTGGAGACATCGCGAAACTCTTGCACGAACAAGCCTCTATCCATCTGGAAAAGCGCTTCGTTCAACTCAAGCATGCCCTCAAAGAACTCGGAGAGCATACGATCCCTCTCAAGCTAAAAGAAGGTGTCACAAGCACCATCCTGCTCAAGATTTTGGTTGAAGGCGCACCAGAAGAAGAAGCCCCTCCAGCGGAAAAAAGCCCGAAAGAATAAGGTCCAGAAATGGTGCATCTATCTGTTTGAGGCCTACGAAACCCAGGGCCGAAGGCCCGGCAGTTGTATAGCCCAGGCCGCAAGGCCTGGGTTAAGATGGTCTTGTGAGAGGAGGACCGAAGGTCCGGCACTAATATCTGTCGTATTAGTGTCGGACCTTCGGTCCTCCTCTTATTTGGCCACCTAAACCCAGGCCTTGCGGCCTGGGCTATACAACTGCCGGGCCTTCGGCCCTGGGTTTCGCAAACCTCAGGCAGAGAACGTTGGGTTTAAAATGAGGTTTAGCTATGACCAAGGGGCTTTTTCTCTCACCTGCAAAGATCAACCTATTTCTTCATGTGGTTGACAAGCGTCCCGATGGATACCATACTATCGCTTCGCTATTTCAAACCATAGACCTCTACGATAAAATCCACTTCGCTCTCTCCAATCGGGATCATTTGACCTGCACCGATCCCTCTATTCCTACGGACGCGGCTAATTTAATCCTCAAAGCGGCCGAGCTCTTTCGAAGAAAAACAGGCTTGCGCTTTGGCGTGGAGGTCCATCTTGAAAAGAACATCCCCCATCAATCTGGCCTTGGAGGAGGCAGCAGCAATGCAGCGACGATTCTTTATGCTTTAAATGAAAGGCACGGGAAGCCCGCTTCCTTGCAAGAATTGGGAGAATGGTCTTCCGAAATCGGTTCCGACATCAGCTTCTTCTTTACCCATGGGACAGCCTATTGTACCGGGCGAGGGGAAATCATTCGCGAGATGCCCCCTCTTCCAAAAAAGAGCTTTTGGATTCTAAAACCCCCACTTGGCCTATCAACCCCCTTGGTATATCGCCATTTAGATCTTTCGAAGGTGAGAAAAAGGGATCCCGAAGCCCTTCTCAAACGATTTCAGGAAGGGGAATGGCCCTGTTTTAATGACTTGGAAATTCCCGCCTTTGAGCTTCTGCCAGAACTCAGCCACGTCAAGCATAAGCTCTCAGAAAGCGGCTATCATGCAGTCACCATGACGGGATCCGGCACAGCTCTATTCTGCTTGGGTGAAAAAGCCCCTGACAGTGTACCCTTCGCCCGATCTGTACAATTCATCAATCGTAAGCCAGGTAGTTGGTTTTAGGTTGTCGAAATGACAAGTGATCGATCCCTAAGGATCGATCACTTTGCTGAAACTTTATTGATGAATGCGGAAGATCGCAAAATCTTTAACAGTGGAGTCTAGGAAGTTACTGACCGTCACTTCCTCGTCGCTAAAGCCCGATTGACCTGCGAGAATCAACTTGCCGCAAGGATCAACGACCGTATTCCGTACGAGCGTTCTCTTGTTTCTCCCGCCATCGATCATCACTAAGCCTCCAGTACCAAAGCTTGTATCGAGATTTCCACTGGATAGATGGTAGCGGGCAATACCCACACGCATGCTTTGCAATGCAGAGTCTTCCGAAGCTTGACCAGATGCCGTGATTAGACCGCGCCTATTGTCAATATTAAGTTGGAAAATCGCATTGTCCCAACCTGTGAAATCTGAATTGACTGCTCTAAAGGAAACGATGTTTGTTCCATTAAACCAATTGAGAACACACGAGTTACAGGCTACGAATATACCCGTATTGCAATCTGATGGATTGCAGGCGGGACCTGATCCATAATCAACTGGAATCCCGTTAGGATTTAATTTGATCAACAAGAAATTCCCAGTTGGCCTTGATAAAAGCACGTCTGGAGAAACCAGTGAAGAAACTACAGTGTTTCCAGGTTCTCCTGAACCATTATCTGCAATGTCACCACCAAGATATATATTACCCTTCTTATCAATGACAACAGCACGACACAACAGCTGTTTTTGTAATGCGAAATTTTGGGCACTTATGACCATATATCCATTTACTCCAAAAGTGGTATCCAAGGCCCCATTCGGTTTGTAACGGGCTGCAATAATCCTGGCACTGAAAGGCCACTCCTGGTCATTCACATCGCCATCACCTACAGCGACAATATAACCTTTGAGGGGACCGCTCTTATAAACAGTGACTGCTTCATATTCAGCAAAGCCGAGATTTTGAGGAGGTGTTACTGTAAAATCGGTGAAATTACTCAAATCGTTATAGGGGGGAACGGTATTATTAATAGAACCCTCAACGATAATCCCCGTAGAATTAAAGGATGTATTGAGCGTTCCTTCTGGAGTTATATTGAGAAGAAGAGGAAAGCCATAGAGGCAACCTTTAAGATCTGGCGTTGTATATCCAGAGACAACGATATTTTGTTGCGAATCAAACACCGCTGAAAAGGCAACATCCCCAAGAGAATTGGAACCAAAAACGAGAGGTAATTTAAAGAGGCCCCCAACGCCAAAGCTAGTATCCAGTAAGCCATTTGGCGTAAATCTTCCCACTGTCAGTTGGGACTGACCAATAGGGTTAAAGGGAGGGTTATTAGGATCTGTTGCAATAACAAAATCGCAAGTCGGCGGTGAGGAAGTATCGCCAAAACAACCTGAAGGGTAACCATTACCTATATAGCCCGCACAAGGCCCTAAATAAAGTGCCCCTGCCGATGTCTGGGTATCTCCAACGTAAACGATGCGATCCGAAGAATCGACAAGAATTCCATGTGCGAGGGCGGTATAAGAAGTAACACCTCCGGTTTCCAACCAGACTTTTCCGTTGCCGGTAGGTCCAAATGAAGTATCTATAGAGCCATCTTGGTTCAATCTTACCAAAGACCAGCCGCGTTCATCAATAAACCCGTCTATTGCGCCAGGAACTTCAGGAAAGGGTTCAAATGGATTAGCCTGTTGAACGGAATCGCCGCCTACAATAATTTTATAACTGCCTTTCT
This sequence comes from uncultured Parachlamydiaceae bacterium, assembly GCA_963801335.1. Classification (GTDB taxonomy): domain Bacteria; phylum Chlamydiota; class Chlamydiia; order Chlamydiales; family Parachlamydiaceae; genus CAWDEQ01. Next base: position 221,058 of record CAWDEQ010000002.1, read on the forward strand.
TTTTCGTTTGATGATATTGGAGTCCCATACCCTCGGCAATGTTTAGGAAAGGAGACATTGAAACTATTTTTAGTCCAGGTTTTGGGCCTCCTCGATTAAAGCTGGTATCGAGTGCCCCTGCCTTGGCGGCAAACAGGGATGCGCTTGAGAACATCAGGCTCATTGCACACAATATTCCAGCCCTTTTTTTCCAATTAGACATATTCGCAACCTCCTATGAGTTTATGTAGATACTCTCAAAATCAATTTGTCGACAAATTTAAAACATAAGAGAAACGAAAAAAGTACGCAATCTTTTTTTTGCCTACTTATACCACACGCGCTCCAAAAATAGTGAATTTCGGCTTTGGCAAAGCCGAAATTCACCATTTTGGGGCGCGTGTGGTATATCTGGAAACAATGACCTGGTATGTCGATCTTACAAGGCCGCATAAATAGAGGAGTCTTTGGTGAGCGTTTCAAAGGAGGAATTTCCTTTGAAAACAGCTGCCAGAAGAGTGGCGCGGCGAGAAGCGCGGGCGCAGTCTCCGCCCCCTTTGCCTAGAAAGCAGTTTTCAATCTTGCGATATTCCTCATTGAGTTCCTTAAATCCTTTTTGCCGGAGATCGGGCAACGGATTTTCCAGATCGTTTTTGATGGCGAGATATTTCAGCATATCCTTTTTATCTGGCTCGGATAATTGGCTCAACCCTTCGATTGTTCCCACATAACGATCCCGAGCAAAGCTAAAGGGATTGATCTGCTTATAATGCTTTGCGATCCATTGGGAGTGGCCATGAAGCTGCTGCACTTTATAATGGTCGTCAAAATTGGGGAAGACAGGCCATCTAGCGTCGTTAGGAAATATCCCTTTTGCAATACCCTTTTCAATTAAGCGAGAGGTTTGCAGCGCATTTTGATGCTCCATTTTTTCTACTTTCATCACAAATTCTTCGATCCCGATCAGATTATTTGAAGCCAAATCGCACAAACGCTGCAAGTGGTCGTTGGAACGGGCATTATGCAATTCGAATAGCAGCGATCCGATCATGCGTCCCAATGTTTTGTTATAGACAGCGTTAATCTTGATCAGGCGGTTATCGCCATCCCAGAAGGCATCGAAATTCTCATGCGGCATGCTTTCGACGCGCACAGCGATGTCGCCATCATGTTGGACTTCGTCGATCAATTTGCGGATTTCAGCCATTTTTTGTATGGCCTCTATAGCAGGATAAGCATCGGCGGTATAAATGGACAATTCGGAACTCGCCGTAAGGGACAAGTGAATGTGAAAAAACAAGAGCGCTGGGAGGATTAATAATTTTATTAATTTCATATCCTGACTATTTTGTTAAGTTATAAAAAAATATTATAAAGATTTGATAAATAAAAAGCAAGTTAAAATATTTATATGATTAGATAAAAGGGAAAGAAAAGAGATTCACTTAGCTCCGGGACATCCATTTTCGAGCAACCAGGCTCTTACACTTGAATGGGCGCAGTTCCATGTCTCCTCAGCCCATGGGCAGCCGTTTGCGCGAGCCCATTTCAATACTTCAAGATGGCCGCTTTGGGCTGCAAATGTGCATGTACCTTCATTAAAAAGGCAGCCGTTTGCATGAGCCCATTGCAATACCCTAAGATGGCCGCTTTGGGCAGCGGCATAACTCGTTTGTATATCCCAGGGGCAGCCATTTTGTCGGGCCCATTGCAAGACTTCCAGATGTCCACCTCTGGCAGCTGACGAGCACAACCATACATTCCATTGACGACAGCCGTCGTTTTCATGAGCCCATTGCAATACCGCAAGGTGGCCCCACCGGGCAGCATCGTTGCAGATGCCGTTCCAGTTCCATGGGCAGCCGTTAGCTCGAGCCCATTGCAATACGTGAAGGTGGCCTCCTGCTGCTGCGCGTATGCACGTTTGTTCATTCCATGGGCAGCTGTTTGCACGAGCCCACTGCAATACGTTAAGTCGGCCTCCTTCGGCTGCATATGCGCAGGTCCACTCATCCCACGGGCAGCCATTGGTACGCGCCCATTGCAAGACTTCAAAGTGACCTCTTGTAGCTGCAGCCCAGCATGTCCTTTTATCCCACTCGCAATTGATCTCCGGCAGCCGCAGCCATTGCAGGATAGCCAGTTGACCGTATAAAGCTGTGACGAAAGAAGATGACTTTGAAAATTTGAAATTCAATTTTTTGTGATACCATTGAACTAAGTTTAAAGATCCCTCTTTGATGGCATATTCTACTTCAGATGAGAGCCATGGGCGTTCTAGTTTTTTTATTACACGGGTACTGGCAATTCTTTTGCAGACAAATCGCAAAGGAAGCCTTGCCGGTTCTTCAAGGAATTTTTCAAAGATGAAATTCATGAGATCGATAGGAAGGCCAAGCAATGATGGAGCTTGCAAGCCCAATTGTGAAGAGGTTGGTTCTAACCTCTCAACGATCGAAGATAATGATATAGTGTTCATTTTAAAAGGTCCTTCACTTTGCCCCGGGACAGCCATTTTCTAGCAGCCAGGATCTTACACTTGAATGGGCACAGTTCCATGTATCCTCATTCCAAGGGCAGCCATTGGCGCGAGCCCATTGCAATACTTCGAGACGACCGCTTTGCGATGCTGAAGCACAAGTTACTTCATCCCAAGGACAGCCGTTAGCTCGAGCCCATTGCAATATTTCAAGGTAGCCGTCTGATGCGGCGTGATGACAAGTCCATTCATTCCATTCACAGCCATGGGTATGAGCCCATTGTAATACTTCCAGCTGTCCACAACTTGCAGCAACCGCGCATGTGGTCGAATCCCATCGGCAACTATTTGCTATTGCCCATTGCAATAGGGCAAGGTTGCCTCGTCGGGCAGCGACTTCGGGAACAGTAGTCTCCCAAGGGCAGCCGTTAGCTCGAGCCCATTGCAATACGTGAAGGTGGCCTCCGCTTGCTGCTGCTTCGCATGTCCATTCATTCCAAGGGCAGCCGTTTGCATGAGCCCATTGCAATACGTGAAGGTGGCCATTTTTGGCTGCGCTGTTGCATGTTTCAACTGACCAATCGCATCCATTGGCATGCGCCCATTGCAGGACTTCAAGCTGGCCTCCAGATGCTGCATGTGCAGAAGTAAATGGATTCCAGGGGCAATTGTTCTCTGGTAGTCGTAACCACTGTAGGATGGCAAGCTGACCGTTTCTGGCTGCGGCCCCAGTCAAATTCTCTGAAAATGGAAATTTCAGTTCTTTGTGATACCATTGAAGTAAGCTTAAGGATCCCAGTTTGATAGCATAATCCATACAAACAAGAGGTGGGAGCTTGGGTGTTTTTTTTATTGCACGAGCATTGGCAATGCGTTTGCAGACAAAGCGCAGAGGAAGCCTTGCCGATTCTTCAAGGAATTTCTCAATGATGAAATTGATGAGATCGATAGGAAGGCTATGCAATGTAGGAGCTTGCAATCCCAATTGTGAAGAGAGTGGTTCTATCCTCTCAACTGCATGTCCACCTAATGTTCCCGTGTTTGGTTGATTCGGTACATTGGCATATTGTGGTGTTTCTCGGCATTGACGCTTGAATTCGATATTATTCATTTATGAACCATATGATTTAATATTAAAACGATTAATTTACCACAGAATTGAATTTGGTAAAAGTTAAAAAGGACAAAAGGACTTAAAAAGGATATCTCATGTGCTAAGTTCCGAGTCCTCAGCCTTCCCTCGTTCTTCAACAACGATGTGGGTTAGATGCTTTAACTGACCTTTGTCCTTTAAAAATATATATGCGTGCTCCAAACAGAATCCTAAAGCAATCAAATAGGGGTTGTCGGGGTTGGGGTAATTTTTTTTCAGGTTTCGCTTGTCAATAGAGGTTGCGATGATCGAGAAGGGGATTGTAGCTATGGCGTCATTTAACGCAGCTAAAAATACCGGACGTACCTCTACGTTAAAAAGGAAGCTGAACTCCCCTTTTGACCTTCTGATCTCGTGATTGTGCAGGATAGCAAGATCATGCCCCCAAAAATCCAACTTCAATTTCGTAATCGTTTGTTTTACCGCTGAGATGTAGTCAGACTTTTTGAAAATGCAAAAAGCCAAGACAAACACTGGGTTTTCCGGGTTAATGGACGTTAAGCCATGGTCCCCGCTTTCATCGGCAAAAATTAAGTAATCGCTAAAATTTTGAGTTGTTTGTATCGTCTGCCTGACATCTTCAAAGGCTCAGACTTTATACCAACAGTTGAAAACATTCAAGGCATTCTATTCGTTAGGAAGTGGTGGAGTTAGGCACAAGCTATTGTAGTACAGGTTTGCAGGCTGCGAACAACTCCTCAAGTAAGCGCGGAGGATCATTTTACTCGTAAATACTCGTCATATTCAAAGGGATAGGCCATCAGGTCTTCGACTTTGATATCTTCAAAGCAGCCTGGCGTGTCGATGAGTGTACTAGTTAGGTATTCTTTGAATATTTAGGCTTAAGCATATTTGTTGAATCCTAGCGCATCCCAGAAATCATCCAATGTTTCGTGCTCTATTAGATTCTCTCCATTGTCAGTTTCCCTTAAAACCTTAGCCGTTTCCTCGTTTGGTTCGTGGCTGTGCTTGCAATGGTGTCCGCACTTAGGCATTTCCTTTCGTGCTTGAGACAAGAGATAATCACTAATAGTCATGTGATTTTTAGTCGCCAGCATCTTGATATACATCCTTTCTTTGTCAGTACAATCAACGCTGAGTCTGACTTTTTTTTCTTGATGTTGCCCTTGCCTCATAAGATCCCCCTTTTTTAATCTTATTATACTTAAAAGTGATGTTTACGTAAATACTTACCTGAACCACTCGCGCGCCGTTCACGTCTATAAAAAAGCGGGGGCTCCTAAATGGTCAAAGTATGAAAGAAAAATTTCGCTGCTCTTGCGCAATTTCATCCCTCGTGGAGAAATCGCACTCATGCAATAATGGTGGGGGTGAATATCCAAATCAAATTCCTGCAAGCAACCAGCTCGGGTTCTTCCAAAAAAATCGGGAAAATAGCCGATGCCCATTCCTTCGGCCACAAGGTTGACAATCACATCCCAGCTCCCGATTTCCATAATGACTTCGGGCGTTCTCTTATATTTCTTAAAATAGGATTCCTTCAACGACTTTTTCATTAAATTCGTTTCTTTTCTTTTGGATGGGGCAAAGATAAATCCTAGCTTGGAATGTTCTGTAGGTTGTATGTTTTGCGAAACATATAATCTGAATTTGCCCTCATAAATATCTCTCTTCTGGAATTCATCGAGATCTCCTTCATCGGGGAGGATTCCAAAATCGACTGCACCGGTTTTGACCATCTTCTTGATTTCATCGTTTTTACCAAGCCCAAAATTGATTTTGGAGCAGGGGTGATCGCTGCGAAATCTGTTGAGGTGGGGTGGAAGCACGGCTAATACGAAGCTATAGGTCGAAACAAATTCGAGGTCGCCGATGTTAGCCTTCACTTCTTGGGAAATGTCACCTTTAAATTCTGCGACTCGATTCAATATAGAGAGGGCGTGTTTGTAGGTCACTTCGCCTTCTGGTGTTAGCCTGAATCGATTCGGATGATGGGCGACAAGGGCGAGCCCCAGCGATTTTTCCAGCTTAACGATGCCTTGGCTTATCGCAGATTGTGTGACAAAGTTAGCTCTGGCTGATGCAGAGAGGCTTCCCAGCTTGACCGCATCGCAAAAGTATTTAAGGTTAATCAAATTTAAGAAGTCATATGACATTAGCGAAACTTCCATTTTTAAATTCGTACTATAAGTTTAACTTATAGCTCATATAAAATCTATTAATTTTTAATAAATACAGAGGTTGGATTACGATCATTTCAACAAACTAATTAATTTGCATTAACAAGGAGTGTTATTTTTTATGGAACCAAACTTGCCAATAAATACCAATACAAGAATTCCCTTTGATTACGAAAAGGCATTAACGCCTGCGCATTTAGAGCAGATTGCCAAATCCATAAAAGTTCCTGACGGAGCAGCAGACCTAGTCAATTGTACTCTATATCACGGGACAAACCTGTCTGAAATCGAGAGTGTGTTAAAAGGTCCCGGTGGCAAAGGGCTTTATGTCGCTATAAATGAAAAACACTTAGCCATTGAATATGCAACTATCAAGACACAATTTCAAGGAACACCTGCCATTTTAGAGGGATCCCTTAATCGGAACACTCCTTTTGTTGTTGGACGTATCAAGGTTGTCCGTCCAAATCAACCCACAGACTTTCTAAAAGGAATCTGGCCTGCTGATTGGCATAAGAATTCTGCCCTGAAAAATATGATCCAAAGCAATTTTGATATCTTGGAAATCTGCGGAGCGCAACAGGCCAATTTAGCCATTCCTAGCGATCGCTTTGCGGTGATCTATAATCGCGCTGGTGCAGATGCCGTGCATTGGCGCAGAGCCTACTCTCTAGATAATCAGCCAATCCGTCCCGAACTTTTCCCAAAAACTTCTGCAGAGCAATTTACTGCAAACCATAGTGACAGCACCTCTCTTAATCGATTACCTGAATCGATAAAGGGCAGTTGCCCAGGTGATGCTCCAGCTACGAGGCCTAACCCTATCAGTCATCAAGCTCCGAGATCAATCCCTCAACCTCTTTCCAACAACACACCTCCTCTATTTCTAGACGATTTCCAATTCGAAAATGCAGAAGCTTTAAAGAAAACCAAAAAGCCCTCTTTATTCTCTGGTGAAATGTATCCAGAACCACACAGCTTACCAGCAGAACCCCCAACAATCATTCTGATAGGCCAGGGGGAGTACCAGGTTAAGGGTTTGCCAATCTATGCCGATTCGCCTGAAGGATGTGAACTTTTATACAAGCATTATAGAAACTTGGGTGAAAAAAGCAGGCTGGGCCGAGCAATTCAGAAAGAGATGGAGGTTTTCCTGCATAGTAAAAAACTTGGGATAAGAGGGATTTCCACATACATTGGCAAGGGAGGAGGCTTAGGGGAATATATCCCTCATCCTGAAACTTTTCATGGGGCAACCTGCGAGGCATGGATTGAGATTGCCCTTAAAGATGGATCTCATAACTCTTTTCTTGGAGGAAAAATATATCCAAACAACAAAATACCTATATTCCTTCAGTATATTTTCAATCATGAAAGTGTCCATTTTTATTTGCGCCGCTTCAGTGTACCCGATTGCTATCCATTTGCCCGGTTGTCCAAGAAGATTGAAGAAAGTTTTATTCTACTCTTTGAAAGAGAAAGACAACGTCTCAGTGTAAACCCTTATCCTAAAATGTCTCCTGCACATACACGCCACGCTTTTCTGTATAGTAGTATTTTTGAATCTCCTTTCCGCTCTCACAGGGTAGTCTGGCTTGAAGAAATAATTGCACATAGCTTGGAAAACCAACTTACATTTCCAGGAAGTCTACAAAAATTCAGTCCTGAATTGACCAATGAACTTGATACTGTGATCCAATTTTTGGAGTCGAAGAGAGCTAAACAATCTTTGAATCCACTTTCATCGAGACTTAGACCACCTCTTTCGCAAATGCATTCTAGACCCACTTATGTCATTCCAACTCCAGAAGGCGGAATCAAGATTTCTCTTTCAAAACTCAATCAAGCCACACATTTATCACCCGCTATGAATGGATTAAAATCGGTCGGTAACTGTATCGCAAAGATGCTCGCACTATTAGGGAAGGCAGAATATGGTATACCTATCGAATTTCTTCTTAACTTGAAAGATCAGGAGCGTGGAATAGAGAAAGCACTTATCCATGGCCCCATCAATTGGAGATTAGAAATGAGTACCATTTCGCTCTATGCTCGAGGCGGTCCAATTGGTATTGGACTTTATTCTGGCAAGGTTTCAGCTGATGTTTGTCCAGATTTAACAGCAGTTGCCGCTAAGATTCCGACTCCCGAAGAGGTGGATCAGGAGTATGGTAGCAATACCCCACTTGGTTACCTAGTAAAGCTGCAATATGAACGTCAAAGAGATTTTTGCGGTTTTTTTGGACCTATTCAGAAATGGGTTCGAAAACTTCCCAATCTACGCCAGTTCTACAACGAACATTGTAGAGAGGGCATCGATGGTCTTATCAAGACTTATTTTCCCGATTATCAATGGCGTCAATCCCATCTTCAAAATCAGATGGATCAGATGATAGTCGCCTTGAATGAACTAGACAATTTCATCAAAGGACCTTTGGCATCCTACCTGGCCGATTTGCAGTTGAAAGCAGACTTCCATGGAAGTATGGATTCTCTCCGCGATTTTGGTAGAAGAATACAAGAGTTTGGAAGAGAAATGAGTGAACATCCTGAGAGAAACGCAAATAGGCAACGTTCTTACCATCTTGCTGCCGGAGGATATGTCGACAATCGCTTTCGACCTGAGTTATCTACACTGACTTCCGTTTCTCCTGCCACTTTAATGCCTCCTATGTCCCATCCGTTAAATATGTGGAGTTTATCCGGTACAGTATTGCCTTGGCAATCCTATCAAGACCCTAAGACAGGGATTACAACTCTGAAAACGACTTTCACAATTCCGGCGGATCAATTGCCGGATCCGGATCGGTGGTTAAGTGCATTATCAAATGAACCTGTTGAAAATCATGCACAGGGACATCCATCTCCTCAAGCGGATCCTGCTTCGGGGTCTGCAGGCTCAGAAAATCGTATGAATGGCATGATCCCACCGAAAAATCTGCCAGAAAATTTATCTGTTATGAAGGATCCTCTTTTCCTTCATCGAAATGAAAATCCGGTAAGACCTCCCAAACCCACATTTACAGAGCTTGCTACCATCACCAAAGTTCAGATAGCGCCTGGCATTGATGGCGGAGTTGGAGTCAAAATGTCAACAAAAAGCGGGTCTGATGTTTATTTTGGTCTTGCTCAAGCGGCTAATGGTGCTCTGGTCGCTGTGCAAATTCCTCTTGCTAAAGGGGCAGGGGCGGCCCTCGTGGCTCTTGGCGCCTCTGCTGTTTGGGCAGCTCCCGTGGCCATTGGTATTATGGCGGCTTATCTCTGTGTGAAACATCATGAAAAGAAAGTCCTTGACCACCTGAAACAGGATCAGAAGGACGCCAAAAAGGGTTCCAGTCGAGTCAGTTCTGAAGTCAATGGGGTTAATCAGTTTATTGGGATGTTCCAACGAGGTGAGATTGATCAGGCTACTTTTGAGAGAAAAGTGAAAGAGGTCTCCTCTGTTGTTCTGAAGGAGGCCCAAAAATCGGGAGGGAGAGCTCGATATGCAGATAATCATAAACAAGGACAAACTGCGGCCTTTTCTTATTTTGAAAGCTGCACGAATTTAGAACAGATGGAGATAGACCTACAACATATAGCAAGGGAGGAGATAGCCAAAAGAGAGGCTAAAAATCCTCATTTGAAAAACATGCCCTTTAAGACTATTGTCAACACTCTTTCTAAACTGTCTGGGAAAGGAATTTTGACAACTCAAGAGAAATATCAGCAAAGCGCTTTGCGGGAAGAAATCAGTCGCCGAAGTCAAACAGTGACAGTGACTCCTGACTCCTTAAAATGTCTTGATCTTTTGGCCAACAAACCGGTCGGGATTTCGCTTGCTCCAGCAGGCATTGCTAAACCCAGCCATATCAGATCTGATCACTTTAAAGGAAGCGATGCGAGTGCTAAGCGAAGAAGGGACAAATCAAAACAGTGTGCAGAAGAGCTTAACAGAAGATATGTTCATTTTTGCCAAAAATGTATAGATGGCAGCAAATATGATGACATTGTCGCAGCAGGAAAAGCCGTTAACGATCAGATAACTACAGCAAAAAAGCTGGAAGAATATGAAGTAGATAAAGTTCCCGATTGTCGTACTGTTGCAGATTACTATGGGACCTTTAGAAATAAGATTGAGAAGCAGACACAAAAGGCTCTAAAACAGGCAAAAGCATGGAAAGAAGGAAAGATAGCCAAAATCTTTACGCCTAAACAAATCAAAAACTTTAAAGTGGGGGCTCACCGAGGGGAGTTCTATACAAATCTCCAGATATACTCCGATCCGAAATCAGGAGATACAAGACGAGAGGATGCCCTAACAAGGATGGGAGGCTCAGTAGCTGGCTTAAAATCTTTAGGCTATACAGGAGATTCTCCTGAAGAACAAAAACTTTTCGAACACTACAGCGGGATTAAGAGCCATTTTAAGAGCGACAAAAATTACCAAATCGCCTGTTTAGAAAGTACTCTTTATGGGGCATTGGAAATTTTAGAGGAGGACTCTAATAAGGGTCGAGATGAACAAGAAGTAGCCTATAAGACCCTCTGTGATGCGGTGGCCAAATTGAAGCAGAAGGAGAAGGATTATACAGGGACTTCTGACGCAGCAAAAACTTGTTTTGAAATCGCCTGCTCTATTGCAGAGTTGGGGTCCTATAAATCGCTGGAAAATCTGAGGTTATTAGGGAACTTATATAAGGACTATCGCACTGTCCTAGATCCAAAAAAGAATGAGGACGAACAAAAAGCAGCCTACCCACGCATGTGTCAAAGGTATGAGCAATTCCTTAAAACAACATACAAACCCACTTCTAATGAGGAACCATTGCTTGAATCCATTAGGAAATGTATAGAGCATGGGACCTATGAAAACTTGAAAAACGATCGGCTAAAAGAGGAGATGTTTGAGTACCAGCGTACTGTCATAGATCCAAAAAAGAATGATACAGAAAAAGAAAGCGCCTATACATCCATGTGTGAGAGGTACGATCAACTTCAAAAATCCGAATACAAACCGACTCCCCAAGACAAACAACAATTTGAACAAGTCGACAAGTGGAAAGAATATAACACCTTTGAAAACCTGGAAAAAGAGTTTCGCAAAACATCCCTTTATGAGGATGTTTGCATTGCCTATGATAAAAGCCAGAGTAAAACAGAACGAGAAGCAGCCTATAATCGAGTGTGCGACATCATATCTCAGAAAACATGCGAGCCGGTCAAGCCGGATCCAGCGGAACTGCTTTATGAAAATATCTGTCATACTTTTCAAAAAGATAAGACAATTGATGACCTAGATATTGCTGTACTTTTGGGGACCCTTGATAATGCTTTCTCCGGATTAAATGAATCAGATAAGAGTAATCCAGACGAACAAGAGCGCTTATATAAGATCGCACGTGATGCGGTTGGCGAACTTTGTTTGAAGGGGTATCCAGACAAAATCAAAACAGAAGAAGAAAAACGAAGCTTTGTAGAAAAATCGAAGAGGACTCGTCATCCAGACTTTAAAACATTTCTTCAAGCTCAAGACCGGAGAAAAGAGATCCAATCCGTTCTGAACGACTTCTTCAACGCTCATAACAAAATGGTCGGATCCTCCCTCAAGAAAAAGGAATCCGATGAGTTGCATCTAAAGCGTGTCGAAGCCGCTAACAAATTAGGGGAACTCTGTCTCTGTGAGGAAGATCTTGAAGTTGGGCAAGAAGGGGGCAAAGTCATCCTCGCGTTGGTTAAGGAAACGCGTGATAACGAACCCCACTATCAAAGAGTCAAGGACTATCAGGAGCGCATCCATCATCTCTATTCTGCTCCCCTTGTGCGTATTCTCTTACACATTTTAAATGATCAGCAACTAATTGGAGGACAGCTCCTCTCGACGCTGCACTCACTGGCTCCAAATGCATTACCGGCCGGGTGTGATTACATGTTGGCCGCCGTATTAAGGAATGATGTGAAGGTAGTTGAGCCGTTAGGCACGGCCTTCATCGATTCCCTTTTTCGTAACAATGCTCTTGTGACGACAGGGTCTCTTATGCTTCATCCAAGAGATGTTCTTGGAAAAGTGACCTCCCTCAATAAAGCCGCCAACCTCTCCCGAGAGGTCGCAGCTGTGGTTCAGTTGGTGGCTAGGGCACCGACAATTTTTCCCACTAGATTCTCCGCCCGCGTCCCTCGGTTAGTCTCTAGCACAACGACAAACGTTTCCGCCTTAGCAAGTGGTGTTGCAGGTACCTTAAACCATGCTAGCCTTATCAACAGAACATATCGCTATATCAGAACGGGAAAGCCTGGAATGCTGGCTTCGAAAGTTCACAAGATTGGAGAGGGATGGATAGGCCTTTTTCTGTCAAGCTTGGGCCTCTATGATTTTTTGGCTACAGATCTGACTGAAATGGACCCTAATTCGTGGAGTCATGCTCTGAAAAAACGTTTTCCCGATTGGCTCGATTTTAGTGGGAATTTGCCCGAAAATAGGACTTACTACATGAAGAACGAACTATTTACTGCGGCAGGATTGGCCTATTTTGGCAATTTTTTCGGAAAGCACAATTTTAGAATGTTAGGCGATGCTGCTGCCCAGGTGGGAATTTGGGCTTACAACATTTTTTGGGGTGATAGATATACCGATCATGTTTTGGATGCCATCATGAAAAACTGCCGCTACTATGCGAAACAACCACCAGGAGAAGCGAGAAATCGCAAGATTAAAGCTTCACTCAAAAACTTGGGTTATTATTTAAATCACAGTTACCGAAGAGAGAGTTCGGATAGCCCCATAAAAAAGCAGGCACGCTTATTTTACTTTGAAAGCAAACTCAGGAAGTTACAAGAGAAACAAAGATGGGGTGAGATTATCAACCTAACTGCGATAGAGGGGTGGAAGTTTACCTCCCTAAATGTAGAGATCCTTGAGGCAGTCCCTGTTTTGTTCAGCCATTTTGCAGCGAAGATTGAATACATGATTTCCAAAAATGATTTTAGCCCAAATCGCGTCTTTCAACAATTGGATGAATTTGAAACGTTTTCGCTTTTTTTTGAAAGCTCGGAACTCCCAAGAAAATTCAGTTCAGAGGCCCAAGCGGAAATTAGAAGTCTTGGTTTCAACCTCCTCACCCATTATTGTAAGTCGGAGGATTATGACCCTATGCAATTCCCGATGGTGTTTGACACCTTTCCCAAGGAAGATCGAAAAGAGGTTGAGAGAATCTTATTAACTCCCGCTGGATTAGAGAATATCGGCAATAGCTGCTACATGAATGCTGTTCTACAGCTGTTATTCCACAACAAGAACCTCATGGCTGAATTGGAAAACAGAAAAAATCAATTGCTGCAAAGGGATAAGAAAAAGGAATTAAAGGTGATTGAGAGATTGCAAGACCTATTCGCCGAACCAACGCGCCTGAATCTAGAGCGCTTCCAAGATGCCTGTATCACATCAGGTTTAAAAATCCAAAAAGGGAAACAAGAAGATGCCCAAGAATTCTTAAGTCATGTTCTAGCCATTTTAACTGAAGGAGAAGCTGGAGAAGCTGATCAGAAAAGCTCGATGTATCACCTCCATTTTGAAGGAACAGAAAACACCCTGGTCAATATGCTTCGGAGAGCTTTTGCTCCGACCAAACCGGAAGGTTCGGAAACAACAATTCAAAACTTCATGCAGGGGAATCCGGAATACATCTATTTGCATCTCGTCAGGTTTAAACCCAGGAATCTGAAAGGACATGTGATCCATGAAAAAGATGAGAAGCCGGTTGTGCTCCCGGAAACTGGACGCGTCGATCTCACCTCTTTCTTTCCAAATTTTGAATCGAAGCGAGAGTATGAGATAGTGGGGCGGATTAACCATGAGGGTGATCTGGATAGAGGACACTACACAACTGATGTGTTGAAAGAGTTTCAATGGCTGGGAGAGCCTCAATGGTATCGATGCAATGATTCTGAAGTCACATCAGGCCAACACTTCCATTGGGGTGAAAAAGACGATAGGTCAGCTTACATCATCGCGTTAAAGCGTGTCAGCGAAGCAGATTGGCCCTCGGATTTGATGGCCTGGGCGTAATCCTTTAGGCGAGGGAGCTGCTGCTGATTCGCTCATTATATTGACAAAAACTTTACTTTTATCTTAACGTACCTCTTTACCCAGGAGGTGTGATGAAAACGCTTGTTAATATATTATGGGGGATGTTAATAGGATTATCGACCACATCTTGTTTTGCAGATTCAAATTTCTATGTGGCTTTAGACAATGGCTACAGATGGGATAAAATCAGCAACCACGTAAGCTTAGGCGGCCCTACCGCTACTGTTCAAAGCTCAACACAACTGTTGCGACAAATCAATTCGTATCAATTAGGCGCAAGAGGCCAATGGGACTATAACGATTGCCTTTTTGTCAGGGCCGATGGCCACTATGGATGGGTCGGGGATGGCAAATATAGCGAAGGAGGCTTTTTCGGCAACTCTAGAGGGCATACTTCGGACATTGAAGGAGCCATAGGCAGCTATTTCCTTATGCATGAAGGCATCTGGATAGCACCTTTCGTAGGCTGGAGCTATGACTCCCTTCAACTCAAAGGCGAGAAAATCAGTACAGCCATTAATGGTCAGACCTATCATTTATCTGACATCAAGGCTCATCAACGTTTTTTGGGACCTTTTCTCGGATTTGACCTCTTATTCCAACCAAACGATTGTTTCACGTATTTATTCGCCTATGAATTCCACTTTTCCAACTGGCATGGAGAACGTCTCATCCAAGGCCACGAATACGGGAATCCTCCTTTTGGTTGGACAACAGGATTCAGCAATGTACGAAATCTGAATCGCGTTTATGGATCTGTGTTTAGACTCGAAGCGGATTATGAACTTTGTGACTGTTGGACAGTAGGCCTTGAGTTGAAGTACAAATTCTATAGCGGAGACAATGGTAAATACTCGCAGACCAGAAGACCTTTGCTTAAACGTTTCACTTACGCAAACGTCGATGGATTGTGGTGGCGTTCTTTTGCAGCGACGGTTTCGATTGGCAAAGTATTTTAAAGTAAAAAAATGGAGACAATAATGATCAAGTTTAGTCGTTTCTTAACCCTCTTGCTAGCCACTCTTTTGCCAGTCTCGACCTGCTCTGCCGAACTCTCATTCAGACTGAATCAATTCTTTACCTTTACGAAAACGAATAACATTATCGAACATCTCGATCATGACAAATTTGTTTTCACAGCCTGTACCACAGATTGGACTTCAAGCAGAGATTTTACCACTTATATTCTCGAACCTGAGTTCATCTGGGTCAATAAAAGTAAAACCTGGTATGCCAAAGCTTCCGGCAATTATGGCTGGGTCATTTCCGGAAAGGTTAAAACTTACCCCATAGTTTGGAACGTCGATGGCAATACCAAAGGCTTCTATATCGAAACGGGTTATATTAAGAATATGTATGATCGCTTCGATCTAATCCCTTTTATCGGCTATCAATATGATGTCTATGACACTAAGATCAAGCATCAACATTTTAACCATGAGACCCCAGATAGCTTTGTAAGTCAGAATGGGAACAAAAACCGCACAACCCTTTGGTTTCCTTATATTGGTATAGAAATTGACTTCAAGAGCCGTTTGCTTACGTGTGTCGACATCCAATATGCTATCAGCTATCAGATCGGTTATGGCGGAGGACATGGCAGAAACAAGGTTCCCTTCTTTTTTGTCACGGACAACCCAGCGACAAGCCGTTATGGCAACCATATCAAATTCAGAGATATGATCAACCATGATTTTGAGATCGCAGCCTTCTATGCCGTTACCAAATCATGGCAAATCGGCCTTGAATTTGACTACAACATCACCTACAATACGCATAGGCTGCCCGTCAAACTGCAGCGCAACCGAGAAGTGGTGAAGTCAGGACAATTCACGCCTACGCAATACCATAGAATGAACGACTATGTTGCTCAAAACTATAGCCTAATCCTTGGCGTGATCTACAACTTCGGCGGCGAAAGCACCATTCTAAAATAAATTTACTGTTTTGGGCCGCGTGTGGTATAATTTTTTTAAGAGGCCAACACTATGAAAAAGATATTACTAGTCGAAGATAATGAATTAAACAGGGATATGCTGGAGAGACGGCTTAAAAAGCGCAATTTCGAAGTCGTTTGCGCCCTGGATGGGCAACAGGCGATTGAGATGGCAGGAAAAGAGCACCCCGACCTTATTTTGATGGATTTAAGCCTTCCAGTCATAGATGGTTGGGAAGCCACAAGGCGGATTAAAGCGGACGAAAATCTGCAAACAATTCCCATCATCGCCTTAACGGCTCATGCCATGGCCGACGATCTCGATAAGGCTGTTGCAGCAGGATGCAATGACTACCTCACTAAGCCAATCGACATGGAATTGCTCTTGAAGAAAATCGGCTCTTTCATATGACAAAAGACTTTAGCGAACGAGAAAAGAACGCTTTTTTAGAAGACCTTCGCGGCGAGTTTTCCCTGCCCCTCGATGTGATCGTCGCCTATGCAGAGCTTCTTCTTGAAAATTTAAAGCTAAAGCCTGAATTGAGAGATATTTTCAGCCCAGATCTTCGGAAGATTTTGCAAGAAGGCAAATCCCTTCAAAAAGAAGTCGATGATGCCTTTAATCTAGCTATCCTGAAACAAAAACAATTGACCGATGTTTCTGAATTTATCCGCACCCTGGAATTTACTCTTACGACGCCATTAAATTCCATCATCGGTTATTGCGAACTGCTCTTCGAGGAGGAATTTTCCCTCTGTGGTGAGCAAATGGGGAACGACTTAAAGAAGATCCTTGAGTCTGCACAGTTGTTCATCGGCTTCATCAAAAAAATCAGCTCCATCGCCAAGACAAAGTTCGAAGGCGGAAATTTGGCATCACAATATGAGCAGATATCCTCCATGATTCGCAATGTAGTGACTTCCATTCCCTCCCTAGAAGAAGCCGAAGTACTTCCTCCGGTGAAAAAAGAAGGGAACGTTTTAATCATCGACGATAATAACATGGAGATGGACCTTTTCATCCGTCTGGTCGAATCGTGCGGCTACAATGCCGTCCCCTGTGAAAAGCAGGAGGAGGTCCTGAACGCCTTGGATCAGCATAAGATTGACCTCATTCTTTTGCAGATTGTGATGAAGAGTGTGAGCGGCTATGAAATCTTAAAGAATCTAAAGAAAAATGCGACCTACTCCCGGATTCCAATTATTGTTATCTCTCCCTTAAAAGAATATGACGCCGCCGTCCGTTGCTATGAACTTGGAGCCGATGACTACTTGACAAAGCCATTCAGCTCAGTCATTTTTAAGGCAAAAATAAATAACTATATGGAAAAAAAGAAATTGCTGGATAGGGAACGGATCCATATGCAATCGATAATTAACAGCATGCGAAGTCGGCTCCTGTGAGTCCCGATATGGCCTCTTTCATATGACAGAAGACTTTAGCGAACGAGAAAAGAACGCTTTTTTAGAAGACCTTCGCGGCGAGTTTTCCCTGCCTCTCGATGTGATCGTCACATATGCAGAGCTTCTTCTCGAAAATTTAAGGCTAAAGCCTGAATTGAGAGATATTTTCAGCCCAGATCTTCGGAAGATTTTGCATGAAGGCAAAACCCTTCAAAAAGAAGTCGATGATGCTTTTAATCTGGCTATCCTGAAACAAAAACAATTGACCGATGTTTCTGAATTTATCCGCACCCTGGAATATACTCTTACGACGCCATTAAATTCCATTATCGGTTATTGCGAGCTGCTCTTCGAAGAGGAATTTTCCCTCTGTGGTGGGCAGATGGGGAACGACTTAAAGAAGATCCTTGAGTCTGCACAGTTGTTCATCGGCTTCATCAAAAAAATCAGCTCCATCGCCAAGACAAAGTTCCAAGGCGGAAATTTGGCATCACAATATGAGCAGATCTCCTCCATGATCCGCAATGTAGTGACTTCCATTCCCTCCCTAGTAGAAATCGAGGTACTTCCTTCGGTGAAAAAAGAAGGGATCGTTTTAATCATCGATGATAATAACATGGAGATGGACCTTTTCGTCCGTCTGGTCGAATCGTGCGGCTACAATGCCATCCCTGTGAAAAGCAGGAGGAGGTCCTGAATGCCTTGGATCAGCATAAGATTGACCTCATCCTTTTGCAGATTGTGATGAAGAGTGTGAGCGGCTATGAAATCTTAAAGAATCTAAAGAAAAACGCGGCCTACTCCCGGATTCCGATCATTGTTATCTCTCCCTTAAAAGAATATGACGCCGCCGTCCGTTGCTATGAACTTGGAGCCGATGACTATTTGACAAAGCCATTCAGTTCAGTCATTTTCAAGGCGAAAATAAATAACTATATGGAAAAAAAGAAATTGCTGGATAGAGAGCAAATCTATTTGGCCAATTTAAAACAGGAAAAGGAAAAGTCTGAAAAATTATTGTTAAATATTTTACCCGCAGCCAATGTAGAGAGGCTAAAAACAGGAGAACAATTCATAGCAGACCGGGTGGAAACCTCAGTCATCCTTTTTGCCGATCTTGTGAACTTTACCGGCTTAGCCGAAAAAATCAGAGCCCGTGAGCTCATCGATATGCTCAACAAAGTTTTTTCCATGATCGACCTTCTCGTCGAAGAATACCATATTGAAAAAATAAAGACGATTGGGGATAGCTATATGGCTGCCGCCGGTGTTCCTGTGGCCCTTGAAAATCCAGCGGAAGCCATGGCCGAAGTCGCTTTAAAAATTTTGGATTCCCTGGACCAATTGAATAAAGCGCATGGGTATTCCCTCCAGATGCGGATTGGGATCCATTCCGGCCCCATCATCGCAGGGATCATCGGCACAAAAAAACTCGCCTATGACCTATGGGGCAAAACCGTCAATTTCGCTAGCCGCATGGAATCCCATGGAGTCCCCGGAAAGATCCAGGTTTCCGAAAACACCTATGAATTATTGAAAGACAAATATACCTTCGAAGAACCCAGAATCATCCATGTTAAGGGCCTGGGAAATATTCCCACTTATATTCTCGTGGGCCGCCGTAGTTAGGAACCATTCCCGCTGTCCACCAGTGTGTGAATTTTTTAACGCAAAGAAGCAAAAAAAGAGGCCAAGGCGCAAAGAAAGGACAAAAAAAATCTACCACAGAGCCCACAGAGAACACAGAGAGAGAAAAGTTAATTCCTCTCTCTGTGTTCTCTGTGGGCTCTGTGGTAGATTTTTCGGTAGAATTTTCTATTCTGAGGCCTCGAATGATTTTTGTCGCTTGAAAAACAAAAATGGGGCATGAAATTTGTTTACTCTAATGGAGCACCTTACATGCGTCGATCGATTTGCTATTGTGAACCTAATACTGCTACGGCAGGAGAAATCAATAACTGGAGATTCATCTACACCACCTCAGTCAACTTGCCTAAAGGCACTAAGCTCAAATTTGATGTCTTGAGCAAGGGGCGGGATATCGATTGGGAAATCCCCTCAGCGAATTTGAAAAAAGCCGGCAATTTAATCTATGCCCGTCTCGATAATGGCAAAATCTTGCAAGCCAAAAAGATTCAGTTGCCCGATCGATTTACTCCCCAATATGAATTTGTGCTGCCTAATCAGGTCGAAGCCGGAGGCAATTTTATCATCGTCATGGGAACGGCAAAGATCAAGGATCCTTCCGCCGTAAAAAAGGGAAATCGTGCGCAATGCATCGCGCAGCGCAGGCGCAATTTCCTTCTATACATTGACACCACCGGCAAAGGGAAGTATGACGAACCCGAAACATTCATGCTAGACATACGCGGAAACAAGCTGAGTTCTATACGAGTGCTGACTCCCTCCTTTGTCGTGCGAAACAAGCGCTTCGATGTGATTGTCCGTTTTGAAGACCAATTTGGCAACTTAACAAACAACGCCCCAGAAGATACCCTCGTCGAACTCTCCTACGAAAATCTGCGCGAGAACATCACCTGGAAGCTTTTAGTTCCAGAAACGGGATTTATCGCCCTCCCCAATCTCTATTTCAAAGAAGCGGGCGTCTACACCATTCAGCTCAAGAACAATAAGAACAGTAAGATCTTCCGCTCTTGTCCTATCAAATGCTTCCCGGAAAAACAGCGCAACCTATTCTGGGGGCTGTTGCACGGCGAGTCCGAACGCTACGATTCAACGGAAAATATCGAAAACTGCCTGCGCCATTTCCGCGATGAAAAGGCGGTCAACTTCTTCGGGGCTTCGCCTTTTGAAAGCCAGGAGGAGACCTCCAATGACATTTGGAAGCTGATCTCCCAGAACATTGCCGAATTCGATGAGGCAGAACAGTTCATAACATACTTAGGAAACCAGTGGGTAGGCGTTTCGGGGACCGAAGGGGTAAGGACGATCCTCTTCACGAAAGATCAGAAGCAGATGGTGCGCAAAAAAAATATCAAATATTCCACTTTGAAGAAGCTCTACAAGTGCTTTTCTCCAAAAGAGATGATTGCCATCCCCTCATTCACAATGGCGAAGAAGCATTCCTACAATTTCAAGGATTATGATCCCGATTATGAGCGCGTGGTCGAAATCTATAATGCGTGGGGCTGTTCCGAGCGCACGAAAAAGGAAGGCAATACACGTCCGGTTCAGACAACAGGAAAAACGGGCGTCCAAGAAGACCCTGAAGGCTCCATCCAGAAGGCTTTGCTGCGCAACTGCCGCTTCGGATTTGTTGCCGGAGGCTTTGATGACCGCGGCATCTATAGCGACCTCTATGATAGCGATCAGATCCAGTATACACCCGGATTAACGGCGATTATCGCTCCTGAACATACTAAAGCCTCTCTTGCTGAAGCCCTTTACAACCGCTCCTGCTATGCCACGACAGGCGAACGCATTATCGTCGGGCTTTTTTTGGCAGGCCTTCCTATGGGAAGCGAAACATCGACAGCGCAAAAGCATGAGCTCGGCATCAACCGCCACCTGTCGGGATATGTCGCGGGAACAACTAAGCTAGAAAAGGTCGAAATTGTACGTAACGGTAAGACAATCAAGACCTTTCAACCCGAAGGGTATTCTTTTGAATTTACCTATGACGATATGACGCCTCTCGAAAAAGTCACTACAGACGCCAAAGACAAAAAGCCCCCCTTCGTCTATTATTACCTACGGGTCACCCAAGCCGACGGCCATATGGCCTGGAGCTCGCCCATCTGGGTCGATTACATCCCTGGAAGCGTCTTTTCTCTTATTAACACCCTTGCCTTTGGCGAAGGGCCTACACGTCAAATCCCTCTTTGGGATCATTATGGAACCGAATATTTTGAAAACGGGGATTGGCACTTTGTTGATGCCGAGACGGAAACCACATTCATCAATTTAGATAATCAAACAATCGCTAGCGTTGATGATGTAGCTTTGGATCCTTTTCTCGCATTAAGAACAAAAATTGGGAGAACTCCTTATAAAATCGAACGCTCTCTAGAATATTTCGCGCGCATTGAAGTGCCTTGTGCAGGTGAAAAAGATGCAACCCCACACCGCCTGGCATTATCAGAAAAAGCCTCGTCGCAGACTCCAGCAGTCATTCTCAACCAGGAAAATGTCTTTATCGACGGCACCCCCTATTTTCTTCTGGATGCAGCCGGCACGCACATCCACTGGCAAATTTCAGCTCAGCCATTTGGCATTAAATCGATAACCCTGCTCACACCCAACTTTGAATGCATTCAAGAAAATGCAAGCGAAATCATCCTCGACTCTTTCACATGCACTTTTTTAAATCCTAAGCATACCTATTACTTCCGCGCAAAAACGTTAGACCAAGAGGGTTGGACGGAATGGTCGGAACCTTTTGCATTCACTGTCGACAAGCCTGAACAGGTGCGCGAAATCGCTTTCTCAGAAAATGGGGAGGGCGAATATGTCATTTCATGGGAGGGAGATTCCAGTCCACATACGCAATATCACATCTTTGCTTCGAATGCGTTAGACTTTATCCCTTCCCTCTATTGGGATCAACAGGTGCTGGAGATGCAAGATGGCCAAGTCACTGCCTGCGAGCCTAATCAAAACCATCTGCTCACCACAGACAAAAACGAAATCAGAGTCGGCACACAATATGCCTATTACCGCATCATTGCCGAACGCAATGGCGTCTATTCCGTCCCATCTCCGATCATTCGTTTTTATGCCGATAACATCGCTTTGCGCCGCAATGTCTTGCAAACAGTGGGAACGAAAATCCGGCGAGCAGCCTTTGGCAAGACCTCGAAATTCAAAGGAACTCTCAGCCTCAACAGCGCCTTTTCCCTCAATCGACCTTCTACAGTCTCTGAAGAGATCTGGGAAGAAATTACCCCTTACCTCATGCCTGAAAACCATCCTGTCAAGGAAAAGCTCGACCGCATATTCCAAAAAACACGCGTCACCTCGACCATCAAGACAATGGAAATGGCCGGTTTTTCCCATGTCAAAGTGGGAAAACTGAGCCATATTACAGTGGCACGGCATAAAAAGCTCAAAGGCTATCTCCTGAAATTATTCCGAGATGAAAAGACCAGCCGCAAAGATTGGAAGCAGTGTGTCAAGCGGGCATCAGGCGCAGAAGCCATTCACGAAGCGATATACAAGCATGGCTATCAAAAGATGATGAAAGTCCCAAACAAATGGATTTACTGCATTCCAGACAATCCAGCCCCAAAGCAAGGGATGGAAGGCAATCATTTTGTACTTGTTGTCGAGGACATGAATATCCTTTCGTGGGGAAAAAACTCAGCGCGCTGGAGATCGCATTCCCTTCCAAAAGATTTTCTCCGGGCTGTATTCACGATCATCAATGAGATAGGCCTGCCCGATTCCGTGCAGGTCTTCAACATTCCTTTCTGCAAAGACGGGCGCATTGCTTTTATTGATACGGAGTATCACCACAAATGGCACGTCGCCTGGCGCTTCATCAAGCACTATCTCTGTGATGACAACCAAGACTATTGGGAAGCGATGATGAAAGAGCACGGCATCCCACGGGAGTCTCGCAAGAAAAAACAGGATAATAACGAACAACGACAAAGGACGAAGGACAAAGGACCTAAACGACAAAGGACATAAGGACAGGCCATCGATCGCACCTTCCTCTTTGTCCTTTCTTTGCGCGTCTTTTTTTGCTTTGCGTTAAAAAATTCACACACTGGTGGACTGCGGGAATGGCTGTTAGGAAAGGAAAGTTCTTGATATAAAGAGAAAAGATGCGCTCTAATGGGGCAATTTAAGCATTGTGACATTCGATTATGTGCGTTTATCTTGTTTTTTTATGCCTTTCTGTTTTCCCATTTCTTGGTCGTGCGGAAGAACCCAAAGAGGCGCTATCGATCACTTTGAACGATGCCATCATTCTCACGTTAGCGAATCAGCGAGAGATAGGGATTTCTATCTTAAACGTGAAAAAGCAAGTGGGTGTTTTGCAGCAATCAGGAGGTCCTTTTGATCCGGTCTTCTCGGAATCAGCCCAGGACACAGGAGCCAATAGTTTTCAGAAGAATCCGAATAGCCATTGGACGGCGAACGAATGTATTTCTCTCACAACATTGACGAAGCAGACGCGCCCAGGGACCTCCTTTACATTAACCAACCAAGTGGAATCTTTTAAAAGCAAAATTGGAAATACCCGTGCTTCCCAGCTTTGGTTTCAAATCGACCAACCTCTCTTGAAGAACTTTTTAAACGGACTCAATCGGCAAATTGAAAAGTCCAATGAACTAGAACTGGAAGCAACACGCTGGGACACGCTCCAGACAATTTCTCTCAAAATCCTCAATACTGTAGTGGCTTATTGGGAAGTAGCCGCCAACCAAGCAAGCATGAAGACTTTAACGGATGGGATTCAGCGCTTAAACCATCTCAAGGATTTGACCCAACGCTTAATAGAAGGAGAAGAACTGGCTGCCTCCGATATCCAACAACCTGAGGCAACCCTCAAAACAGAAATGCTATATCTTCTCAATGTAGAAAATAACTTATATGCGGCCAAGCAACAGCTCTTGTTTGCCATGGGTGTGGTCGATGAGGAAGCATGCGAATTTCTCGATAAGGAAATGAACCTCCTAGAAGAGCTTCCCACTCCTTCTCTGAATGGATTATCACTTGAAGAAAAGAGAGATTTCTGGACGCGAATGGCCTTGGATCGCAGGTTCGATATCCTCGCTTCGTACCTACGAGAAGAAAAAGCAGAAGCTTTGGTCGTAGGAGCCGAGAATCAAACTCTCCCTACTTTGGATGTCTTTGGGTCTGTAACAGTCAACGACTTATATCCCTATTTTCAAACCACAGTGGTCACTACAGGTGTTCTTCTCGCTGCTGAAGAAGCGGCGCTAAATAAAAATTATTCGACAAATTTAACGATCGGACTCAATTTTTCCATGCCTCTTTATAACGATTCAGCACTAGGCTTTTTGAAACAACAAGAAGCCATTTTGAATCAAACTCGTTTGAAGACTCAGCTTTTAAAACAAAATGTTATTACTTTATTGAACCAGACAATTCATAACCAAGTCTCTTTAATCAAACGGCGCACCGATGCCGAAGAGCTGGTCAAGAAGTTGAACCTTTTAGTGCAGAATGAAACAGAAAAATTGGAATCGGGATTTAGTACGGTGTTTGTTCTCTTGGAGTTTGAAACTCGACTGATTCACGCTACACTGGATCTTATTCAAATCATAAAGCTTTACGACCAAGGGCTTGCAAACCTACGCTACCTGACAAATACCCTCATCGATACGCCAGGCTGCTTTGAAGATATCAAAGTCGAAGATGTGACAACTTATCCTTTTGAGAGCCCTTCCCGCTGAGACTTTTCGAAAAGGCACAGCGGGAATGGCTCATAGGCTAAATTAACTTTACAAATAGATTGACGATTTTATATCCTAATGCTAATTTATAGATCAAAACCCAAGTTTTTTTGGGGTTTTGTGACGGATAATATCATGAATTTTATTACAAGAAAATTCATGCCTGTTATCAGCGAAACAAAGCCCGCGACATTTATGATCTTAGCATGTTTGCAAGCATGACTTTGAACCAGCCACTTGTACGCGCCCTGGTAGTCCTAAAACTAAGGGATCAACACCGGTCCTGTTATCGCTGTTATCGCTGAAGTCGTTGGCACTACAAAGTTTACCTATGACATTTGGGGAGATACTGTGAACGTTGCTTCCCACATGGAAAGCAGCGGGGAGTCAGGGAAGAAACATTTCCGGAAGCACCTATCAATTAGTCAAGGATGATTTTACTTGCATTTACAGGGGAAAAATCCAGACAAAAGGCACAGGACAAATAGATATGTATTTTGTAAGTTGATTTTCATACTTAATTCAGCCAAATCTGCATATTTTATTAACATTTGGCTATTTATCGTGTTATATTTAGCCAAAAGTCGGGTGGCAAAGCGGAGGCTCTTCCTGAACAAATGTTCAACGGCATTCCACAGCCCACCCCAAAAACGTGGCCAAAAGCCTTCAGTCAACTGCGTCATGCAATTGAAGATATAGCCAAAGAGCAAAAAAAGATAATTTCTTTGATGGACTTCCTTGGCTTGCTTCGAAACGGTCAGGATTTCTCTCTGCCTTTCAGTATGCTTGGAACCACTATTTTTCACGGGATAACCGCATCGTCCTTGTAGTATGCGAGTCGGCCGCCTCCTGGATGATAAAGAATATTATGCAATAAAAAGGTCTGTACGGTCATCCAGCTCAGAAAGGGTCAGAAGGAGCGCAGATTGATCTTGTCATTGACCGTGCAGACAAATGCATCAATCTTTGCGACATCAAATTTTCCCATGATCCAATCACGATAGATAAAAAATTTGCTAGCGAGCTGGAACGAAAGGCGCGTATTTTTCGCAACGTCACAAAAACAAGAAAAACAGCCTTTACTACATTAATAACAGCTTCTGGTGTTACTGAGAACGACTATAGCCGTGCTATCATTCACTCCCAGATAACCTTGGATGCGCTCTTTTCCCCTTTTTAACCAGAAATAATAAGTATTAAGAAATATCAGTTTTTGAAATTAGAGTTGGGATCAATACCGGACAGGTTATAGCAGGAGTAGTCGGTTCTAAAAAGTTTACTTATGACATTTGGGGAGACACTGTGAACGTTGCGTCTCGCATGGAAAGCAGTGGGGAGCCAGGTAAGGTAAACATTTCCGGAAGCACAATTAGTCAAGGATGATTTTACTTGCATTTACAGGGGATAAGTCCAGGCTTATTCAGCTTTTGATGGCTTAAGCGAATTGGCGGGACATAAACTGAAGAAAAGTTTCTCTCTGGATGCTATGTAAGTGAGCGAAGAAGGCTGCTACGGATCAAAATGCTCGCATAAAAACATGCGTTCTTGAGCGCTGAGGCGTGACCAGATGAAATCCCAATTTTCCAGCCAATATTCACGGACACTACGCACAGCCTTCTTAAAAAATTTCTGTTTCTTGATTTGTATAGTAGGCCTGACCTTTTGGAATTTTTTCCACTGTAGCTTAAAATAGTCCTCATCAGTGATACTTTTAACAAAGGGGATGTAATAATCTTCAAAATATTCCTTTGAGTAATAGAAATACCCAGAGATGAGAGCGTTCATGGGTGTATCGGTTTCGTATTTAAATCGTTTTGTCTTTCTCAAGGATTGTCTCCAAAGTATACATGTATCATCGTCATGAAATTTATGTATGCAAATAAGGTCCGGAGAAAAATAAATGGAATAACCAAGTAGATAAGCATGCATGCCTAACATCTTATCTGCCCAAGAATATTCAACAACATATCCCCCTATCTCTTCAAAAAGCTTGCGAGTGATGCAAAAGGTCCCAACAAGCGACTGCCTGAGATACAATCCTGGTTTATAATAGAGGCTGAGATCAGGATCCGTCAATACTGTACGTACTATGATCCCACTGATATGATATGGGATCTCATTAAAATAAAAATTTCTTAGCTTTTCATCCTCTCGTGTATGCACAAGCCCATAAACAAGCAAAGAGACTTCAGGATATTCACAAAAAACATCAACTGTTTTCTTAATAAAATCTCTGCTGGGGATAATATGGGCATCCAAACTGATGATAAGTTGGCTTTTCGAGGTCTCGTAGCAAATTTGTTTTGCAGTTTCATTACCTAAAGGATATGGGTATTTAAATACTTTAATTTGAGGATTAGAAGAATATTTGGGTGTAGTTAAAAAATTTCCTGAAGTATCCTCTGGGTCGTCTTGCTGCAGGACAATATGGATGATATAGTTATCGTAGCCGGCGTTTTCTAAGACCGCATCCACAGTCTTCTGAAGCCATGGACCATCCCGATAGCTGGCAATGCATACGCTCACTGTAGGTTTAGATGTTTTTAGGCCATTTAGCTTGGGTTTATATTTTTTGGGTTCAAACCCGTCCGGGACCAGCAAATCCAAAAAAAACTTCTTTAATGGTTTGTAAGGCCTTTGCCCTCCTTTTTTCCATAGAGAAGCGAGAGAGAGAATAAATTCCCTGATCTTGTGGGGAAGAAAACCCCAGATTTCTAAAGGATCAAAGGAAATAAAAGGGAGGCGGGCATTTGAATAAAATTCCCAAGCCTGCCAGGCATTTTCTGCATGTAATTGCGCTTTTCTGAGTTTGTTTTGACCGGCTAAACATCGGGCATAGATCCATTTGAGATAGCAGCATTCAAGACAATTAAGGCGCAAATCCGTAAGGTCCTGTTTTAAGTCCTTAAGGGTGAAGGCTTTTGAAGAAAAATAGCGGTAAGCGGATTTTATTAGGTTAAGGCAAATTTTGAATTTTCCTTGATTGAGGGCAATTTCAGCTTTTAAAAGGGTGATGATATGCTTTTGATATGGGGTGGCAGGGGAGATAAGGATAAGCTTCTTTTCTGCAAGCTTATATTTCTTTGCTTGAATCAGTTCCCAGACCTCTAAGAACATCCTTTTCCTCCTACCTATCCATTTCTATATTAACATTCATTTTTTTTATGAATAGGAATTTTAATCCCGATTAGCTATCCGAGGTGCAGGGATGGGGTCGTTAGCCCTTCCCCGGGAAAGGAAAGAAGAATCCAGTTTATCATAGAGAAAAGTGGTAATATTAAAGAAAAATATTGCACTAAAAATTTTACTTATGACATTATCAAATTGAAAGGGATATTATAATTTTATCTCTTTTAAGGAGGTCAATCAAATGAAAGCAAAAAATGCTTCCAAAAATAAAAGAACGCTTAGGCCTAAAGATGTTTCTAAGATAAGAGGAGGGGGTGGGCCTCCAACTACGCTACCTTATAAACCTACTGCAAAACAAAAAAAAGAATACAATCTTTCGGGGTAACAAATGTTAGGTGAAACAGGTAATGAGTAGATCTTATTTGGTGTTTATAAGGTCTATACATTTACCTGTTTTTTTTATTTATAACCTGAAACTTACTGATGGATTGTCTTGCCGCTATCTTATTCAATATCCCTTACAGTATGTTTGGGCAACCTGTATTTGATCCGATCAAAAGATGACTAGGGAATGCTCTTTAAGAGGTAGAAGGCAGAGTATGAATTTGCTATTTTATGGGGATCCCCTAGAACCAGTGACAAAGGTGCTTTTAAAGCATAAAAAAGCTTTAGGGATCACTTCTCTATCCATGCGCGATTTTTTGGATAAGGCGACAGTCTTTGATAAAATAACGGAAGAAGAAGTCTCTGTTCATTGGGAAATTCCAGGCATTGGAGTGATCACCAATTCTAAGGACATATTCCTCATTAATCGAGTCTTAAAATGCCCCCCTGAATGGTTTAAGGATTTTGTAAAAGGGGACAGGTATTTAGCAAGGAAAGAGCTGATGGCTTATCTACAGTTTGCTTTAAACGCTTTTCCTAATAAGACAGAGTCTCCTTATCTTAATGGTTTAGTTTATGAATGCTATTACACTTTGCCGGCGCAATGGAAAATGATTGAAGGAGAAGGAATTCCCGTCAACATTCCCGACTACTTTCTAGGCGACAGAAGAATGATTCCACCTCACTGGAGTCCGGAAAACGTCATGTGCAGTCAAATTGATAATTTTTATGACTGGGAGGCCAATCTTGCTAAAAATAAAGAGGATTTCGTATTTGCCATTTCTTTGCCCCATGGAGAACGCTATACTATCTTTACTGTCTTGGATAAGACCTTTATAAATCCCGGCATTAAATCCAAATTACTGCAAAAAAAGATCGAAGACCTTTCACTCCAAATCCATGCTTTGTTTAGATTCTTCACTTCTGAAATGTTATTTTTTGTTGATGGCGAAGATGTCACTTTTGGGATGATCCATAATATTCCCGAGCTTACGGGAAAATTGCAAAATTTCGAAGAAATGATCTTAAAATCAATTAAATACAGTAAATCTAAGTTTAAAAATGAAGCAGTTGTTCATACCCGCTAAATTTCGTTTATTTCCCCTTAATGATATTTTTCGGCTGAATAAGGGGAAACATCTTCTCACAATTCCCTCAAATTCGAATTGGAGAAAGGCAATCGTTGTCCTGGTCTATAAACACCGCATGGCAAAATATCTTATAAGGATGGTTGAAAATGATAATTTGCTGATTTTGACCTATAAGGATTTTGGAAAGAGATGGAGTTTTTCATTTTACAAGCAGCAACTTCTTTTTTATGTAAATGGAGAAGTCATTGTTCCCACAGGTTGCTTTAGGTTTGTTTACAATCCTCGGCCCGACAATCCTCATTATCAAGTTATGCTTAATTTTAACGCGGCTCTAGATTCATGGCAGGGGCCAATCATGGGAGCTTTCAATAAAGACATCCTCAATTCATCTAAAGCATATCAAACAATGACTTCGATCAAGAAAGCAATAAGACAGACTAAGAACATCGACATGCTTTTTCCCCGCTCCTATATTATTAAGGGAAAGCCGGAAACATTGAAGAAATTATTGCAAAAGGAAAAAATGCTCGTTGTAAAGTCTAATTCTAATCTACACTGCAGAGTTGTCGCGGATGAGACTTTTCAAAAATGGGATTGGAAAAATTTAGAATATCTTCCTACTTTTTTCCAGCAATGCGTTCTAGGCTCAGAAATACGTGTGCATGTCATTGATAATCGTTGTTGGGCAGGCTGCCAGCATGTCAGAGATAGCATTGATTGGAAATTTACTTCTAAAGAACATAATTTTTTTAGGGACTTTAGGCCTCATTCAAAGATTAAAGAATTTTGCACGCGCATTACTGCAATAGACAATTTGACGATATCCGGAATAGATATATTAAAAAATGAACAAGGCCTCTTTTGCTTGGAATGCAATCCCAATCCCCTTTGGACTGCATTTCATTCTGATGAAAAAGAAGATCAGATCGCAAGTATAATTATCAAGAAGCTTTCAGGATGATCAGAGTGTCAGCCCGTAAGAGGGTGAGGATATGCCGAAGATGAATTGAAATGCTTATGGCGTTTATTGCTATATCCTGTCGTCCATCCAAAGATGAGCCTCCCATATTCAGGCCCTTCAATCACTCTGTCGCCATGCCACTTTGAGAAATGCAATTCATAGTCAACAATCCTAACTTTATTCATGGCTCTGATAATGCCAATCTAACTGGAATAGATAAGAGCAGCAACGTGTTTGCTTTTGTTTCCGGCTTTTCTTTTGTTTCCGGTTTTTCTCCTTATATTTCACCCCTTCCGAATTGGGTATCGGACGACGGTTTTCTCTATTGTGATCCGCAGCGCTCAAAAAAGGTAGGAATGTTGCAAATACAAAGATTGCTGCAAGTAAGAGTCGGGTTAACATTCTTTTCTCCTTGTTTTAAATACCTCTACTGGTTGCTTGGCCGAGGAAATTGATAGCGTTGAATGAAGATATTAGAAAGGTTGTTCGTATCAATGGTCATTCCCTTATATCCAATCGTTGTATTTGTTGAGGAGCGGCTACCAGTCATAGAAAACACTACAAAGAGAACATTATGATGATTCATGGCAAGTTGCATCGACTGGGGAGTTCCAGTTAAGTTGACAGCCGATGTACCGATTCCTGAGGTAATATGACGGTTGAATTCGGCCGTAAAAGATTGGCTCATGATCCGGGCGTCAAATGATTGTGGAGTGATTCGCTTTTCTTCCACAAAATTGAGCCCAACTCCAGTGCTTCCTCTTTCTGGATTATCTACTTCCTCATAAATCGCAAGCCAAGCGTCAGTTTGAAGGGGCTGCGTTTGTACATCTTCACCCGGAAATCCGGTCCAATTTCTAAAATCGTAGTAGACTACAGCCAGATGGCCATCTAAAGTCATAATAGCGTTTTGCCCAAAGGCGATTTGCTGACCAAATGACAGGTTTGTCGGTGTGCGGTTGATCTGGACAGTCTTAGACCATGTAGCCCCTTGATCCGACGATGCGTTTAAAAGCACAGTATTATACGTTTCGGCAGTCAATGTGTCTGCATTCGCGTTTGGATTTCCGGCGGCATAGATCACATAGACCCGCCCTGTAAAGGGACTGGTGATATACGTGGCGCTTTGATTTGTGCCCTGATTGTAAACTCCGGCAGGATAGAAAAAACTGGGAGCGTAGGGAAGTATATAACCAGGATCACTGACATTTCCCGCAAAAAAATATTGAGGGGTGGCCCCAGCCGTCTTTAACCAGGTTTTTCCGCCATCTAGGGACCTCACGACAGCTTGGTCAAACGAGGAATCAAGATTTGAAGCCGTGTAAACCGTAGAATCGATTTGTGGATAGGCCCGCATGACGGGCAGAAGAAGAACATTCTTGTCTACGACTTGCGGATGAGCCGAGCTTACGACAAGCCCCCCAAACTTTTCATTATTGGGATTTTTGAAAGCTGAATCAAAATACTTAGCTTTCCACTTTGGATCATTAATTAAACGATAGACTGTATTAGGTTTTGAAAAGCATTTCCCGCCATTTTTTGAACGGCAATACTGTACCTCTCCGTACAGGCCCCTTAATGGATATAAGAAAGCCGAAGTCTTAGAAGTGCTGGCATGAATAAGGTCTGGCTTAGGGGGATAAACAGTTGTATTAAATCCAAAGGGCCCAAATCCCGTGGATTCGAAATTAAAGACATAATCCCGTTCGGAAGTCAAAAGGATCTGGGGTGTCGGCCACGTCTTACCGTTGTTGTCAGAAGCTGTGAAAAGCCAGCCTGTCAAGGGATTGGCTGGAAAGAAGCCCGGGATATTTCCCACCATGTCAAAAAATCCTTGACCCGAAGCCAAAAGCCTTCCAAATTTATTGTATTCAATGAAAAACCCAGGACCTTGGTTATCATTGATCACTTGGGAAATTGTGCCTCCAAGGGGAATAATCTGTTGGATGGGTGGAGCATAACTCCAGGTAAGACCCCCATCAAAAGATTGAGCTATAATGTTGGTTCCAATGATTTGACGCTGGAACGTGGCTCCATTAGGGAAAAGCTCGATATTTGCGATATCTAAGGGCACTTCATAGATCGAATTCTGCCCAATTTGGATACCCATAATCCTATCATCGATTGGATTAATCACAAGAGGAGTGCCTGAGAAATAGGTATTGGTCTGCAACCATATTTGGCTCAAATAATCATGTCTTCCTCCGGGAAAATAAGGCTTCTGGTAATGATTATCCATGACCTCTTGCAAATTTTGCAGAATAGGATCTGGACTTGAGGGGCCTGGAGTCGGACTAATGCGGATAGGTTTGCCTAAGGTTTTGACGATTTTTCCTTCCGCATGCGACTGCCAGGCAATTAAAACTCCGCATAGAAGAACAAAAGACCTCTGACATAAGCTGCGTAATGATGTAAGCATATCAAGAATTCCTTGGAGCCGGTTTATTCCTCAAAAGGTTTTATTTCTATTGCCTGTGCGGTCCAGAAGTTTTGGGTGCCGGCATATTCACCGGTATACCAAACGTTTTTGCTATCGGGATCCAGCGCCATAGAGGATTCATCCCCCCAACGTTGACCAATGCCCCCTATCAAGTAATCATATAAAGGTCCAAAATTGTATGGATTGGTGGTGTTATTAGTCACTAAAACAGGCCCGCGCAATGTCCCTGGAGGATCTGATTTTGCTCTCCCAGCGATGGCTATATTTGTATAGGCGTTTTTACCGCACACGCTTGTTCCAATGAAAAGATCATGAAATTGATTGGTCATGATTGCCGGCAAAAAATAGAATAGGGGCGTCGCTGTTGTAGGGTCTTGATCGAATAGGACGCCTCTCTGGACAATGGCTGGGACTGTATCAGGCTTTTCTTTATATCTCCCTTTACCCGTTGGGTCTCCAGTCAAATCCAATTGATACCATATGATGCCCGTACGATCCCCTTCTGGCGTTCCATTGCCAGCAGCATCTAGCTGGCTGACATGACAGAGGTAAAGTTGATTATCCCTGACATGAGGGGCCCAGACTTGCCCTGAATTTTGCAGATATCCATATTCTCGATACACATTGCCTTTGTGAGGTACACGTTGCGGCCAGGCATAGGTAGGGACTTGGATATAAATGGGTCCTACAAGTTTGGTGCATTTGCCTATAGGATTAACAACCCGATAAAGAAGCAGTATGTTGCTCGGAAAGGTTGTCGCAAACCCTAAAGGGGAAGATGGAGTATGAACCAGGTAGATGTACTTGGGATTATTGTCAAAATTATCCGCGGGCGTATTGTATTCAAATGTAGGAGAAGGGTTAATTCCAGAGATCACTGTCAGTTGCGGATGGCCTTCTAAAAGAGACTTTTTTTCAAAGATAAGAAGGGATCCGCCGCGGCCTTGCACATCTACGGCTATGTAAACAGCATTCCGATCAATCGCAAGCTGTTGATAATCCGAAGCATTATAAGGATAAGGACGAGGCGGGGGGTAAATACTATCGAGACAGCATTGTGGACAGATCTCTGCAAAACGGACTTTAAAGAAAGACCATGGTGTATTCAGTTTTATTGGATCCTCGGAGCTCACTGCCAATACGATGTCAAGCGACGTACTCGAATCCAACACATTTGTTTGTATTTCGCAAGAAGCATACCAACGGTGGGAAAAATGATCATATTCAAATCTGATATCGTTGGCTTGGTCACCAAAAAAGCTGAATGAATCTGTTTCTAAAATACCATCTGGAAGACCGGTTTTTTTATTGAAACTGCGAAATGTCTGGTAAATCATCAGAATATATTGTTCTCTGCCAACGGCCCCATTGATATTCAAGGGGATTGTGAATCTCATATCGGTACGCTGATTAGCTGCGATGAAGTTAAGTCCAATGTTAAAAGGAGCATAAGGGTTTGCCATAGATTTTAATGAGGCGTGAGCTTGCAATTCCATGTGTGGAATTTTGAAAGGCGGCAGGGGAGGAGAATGACCATTAAGTTCTGAAACCGATTTTGTCCCCAAATATTGCACCTTCACGGAATCAATAATCGGCTTCTGATGAATGTCAGCAAATGTTTGTAAAGCGGAAAAAGTGAACGCAAGGATCAGAATCATTCTAAATCGTTTCATGTGTAGCTTTATCATTAATTTTTTACCTCCACGGGAACGCTAAACTCAGAAGTTGCTTCAAAATTGCCTGAGGATTGAATTCCTGTTGCAGTAGCAGTAATCGAATTTCCAGCTGGAATAGCATTGACAGTAAATTGAAAAGAGGTTTTGCATTCTCTTTTTTTTACGGTCACCCGTTCCTCGCCTAAAAACAATTTGCCTTGACCATTTACCGATTGAAAAATTTGTATCAGATATTCACCTGGGCAGACGCCGCTTAGGCTCCCATTTACAATGATCTGGGTGCCTGATAAAGTCGCTTCTTCCAGCTGGGGGCTTTTTTGACAATGCCTGCTGCAATCGCCAAGCTCAATGCCCCCCTGGTTATTTTGATAGATGGAATTGGTCAATATGAAATTACAATGGCTTTCCTTTTCTTTTTGGTCGCAGCTTACTTGAACGCCAAATTTTTGGTTGAAGGCGATGATGTTGCCCGCACTTGAGGAATCGGCTCCGATTCCATTTTTTGAGGCGCAGGAGATCTCAACACCATTTTTTCCATTTGGCAAAGGAGTTAAAAGGCTCGAAGCTCCTATTACGTTTCCTTGCACACTATTGTTTTCAGAATAATAGGTAATCAAAATACCGTTTTCACAGTTACCAGAAATGATGTTGCCTTCGTTAGGCAACACTCCGCCTATTTGATTATAATCAACTGAATTTTTCCCTCCTTGGGCTCCAATTTGGATCCCGTTTTGATAATTGCCTAATGCATACGTACCTGTAACATCGACTCCAATGAGGTTGCCTATCACGGTATTGCCGTTTCCTCCAAAGCCGAATAAGATCCCATTTTTTCCATTTGCTGAAATCACATTGCTATTACCCGGTATCGTACCTCCGATGGTATTGCCGTTGTCTTGAACATAAATGCCATTTTCCAAATTACCGAGCGGCCGGGTTCCGGTGAAATCTGTTCCGATTAAGTTTCCAGTAATGAGATTGCCGGTTGTCCCTGGTTCGACGATTGAACCCAAAATAATGCCTTGGCCATTTCCTGAGATGACATTACCTGCAACAGTCATATTCTGAGCATAATAAAAAGCGACTCCAGCAGTTTGATTGCCGATTGCTACCGTGCCGGTGACATCTGTGCCGATATAGTTATCTGCAAGGGTCGTTGAAGTAGAAAAAAACTCAAGGATGCCATAATTTGTGTGACCGCTAATAACATTGCGTGCTTCAGGAGTAGTTCCTCCAATTACCGTACCCGTGCCAAAGTCCAATACACCTGTGAGAGAGTTTCCTAGGGCACGGGTGCCAGTTGCATCAACCCCGATTAAATTGCCTTGAATCAGAAGCTCAAATCCTGCATTTAAGATTTCGGCTCCATCCTCAAACGCGGCAAAGGAACCCGTGATTAGATTGCGATCCTGGGGCGATTCGCCGCCGATAAGAACATTGTTACCAAAGGGTAAAATGCCAATTTGATTAGCCAGGCATTCTGTGCCCGTCGGGTCTGTTCCAATAAAATTGCCCTGAATAATACAGTTATTTCCCCCAATCATTAACCCAATATATAACCATTCATTAAAAACAAGGCCTTGCACGACACAATTATTTGCTTCTATATCTAATCCAATTCCAGTTGAAGTAATGATATTTCCCTGATCGTCAATAATAACCTTCCCGGCATAATTGTTGCCGTTGATGACAATTTGCAAAACAGCATTGGTTGCCAAAGGGTCGGTATTTTGAGAACTTCCTGGCTGTGAATAACCATTAATATTGACTGTTGTTGTCACGCTCGGAAGAGGTGTTAAAGGCTTAATAACGAATGGTCCAATTCCGAGAATATTGAAGTTGATATTATTAGGACCCGCAGTCGCATTGTTAGCTGAAATCGCCCGTCTAAAGGAACCAGGCCCCCTGTCATTCGTGTTGGTAACGGTGAAAGTAGCTGCATTTAATCCTATGCTTGATAGGATAAGCATGCTGAAAAAAACACCCTTTAAATTCATACTCACACCTTTTTGAGATGAGTTTTTTTGCCGTTGACGCCATTGTATAAAATTCGGTTTCTGATATGCTGTGGATGTAGCAAAACAACCCACAAACACATCTGAACAAGGAGTAACCCAATGGGTCAACAAGTCGGTAAGTTATCACAGTACTAGAATAAAATTCAAGGCACCTTTTCTCCTCAACTAGAAGAAGAGCTGGATCCACTTACCGAAAAACCAGCAATTTGTTACAATTCTGGAACTTGTGCGGTTTGAACAATTTCTTCCTGCTCAACTGATCTTGGTTTTAATCTGTTCGCAGATCGCATTGATAAGGTCCTTGCGACTATAAGATCCTTTAATGAAGGTCGCCTTGCTGTATTGCCCCAGCATGGCCTGCTCTTCTTTGGTCAAATCTTTTGATGTGATGACGAAGACAGGTATTTTACGCCAGGCCTCATTTTTCTGAAGTTCATTAATGACTGCAAACCCATCCATTTCAGGCATGACCAAATCCAGCAAGATGAGCAGCGGTTCTTTTTCCCTCAAAAATTGTATCGCTTCTAATCCATTGACAGCTTGTTCGACAGCCCAGCCTTCTCTTGCTACCATTTTTGCCAGTAATTCCCGCGCATTAGGGTCATCGTCAACAACCAGGATTACGCCTGAAGCGGCTTCAGGAATGGCCAATTTAATCTTATTTACAAGGACTGTATTGTCTACAGGCTTTTGAATATAGTCGATTGCACCCAGGGCATATCCCAGATTTTTTTCTGTCGTGATCGTCATCACAATGACAGGGATTGCGGAAAGCTCCGAATCCGCTTTTAGGCGGGACAGCAATGTCCAACCGTCCATCCTAGGCAGTATGATGTCCAGTACAATGAGATCCGGCTTATGTTTTTTGGCTAATTCGATCCCTTCTTCGCCTGTGAATGCATTGAAAAGCACAAAACCAGCTTGCTTTAAGACATCATGGATCTCTTTATGGATGGCAGGATCGTCATCGACAACGAGCACCTTCTTTGATGAAGCGCTTTTTTCCTTGGAAATTTTAAGCGGCTGGGCCAGGGCAGGCTGTGCGCCCAGAGGTTCGCTCTTGACAGGCAAGGTGAGGTGGAATGTAGTCCCCTTGCCCACTTCGCTTTCCACAGTAATCGATCCTTTGAGCATGGTGCAAAATTGCATTGTCAGAAAGAGTCCGAGACCGGTGCCCCCGTATTTACGCGTCGTGCTGGAATCCATTTGAGAAAATGCCTGAAAGAGTTTTCCCAGCTTTTCCGCGGGAATGCCAATGCCGGTGTCGCTTACGGAAAACCGGACCCATTCTTTCCCATTTTCAATCAACTTTTTCACATTTAATGCGATCACTCCATCTTTAGTGAACTTGCTGGCATTGCTGATTAAATTGAGCAAGCACTGGCGTACCCTGACGAGGTCGGTATGCATCACGCCCAAATTAGGCTCCAGGGCCAGTTTGAACTGATTGTGGTTTTTCTCGATCAAAGGGGGAATGATCATTTCCAGGTCGCTAATCAGTTTGTCCACCGGCACATCTTCCAGGAAGATATCCATCTTGCCAGACTCGATTTTAGAAAGGTCGAGCACGTCATTGATTAGGTTTAAAAGATGCCTGGATGAACCGATGATCTTTTTTAAATCGCTGCCATATTCTTCCTGGTTCGATTCCTGCACCTCTTCCAACAATAATTCGCTATATCCGATAATCGCATTCAACGGTGTCCTCAATTCATGGCTCATGTTAGCGACGAATTCCGACTTGATCCTATTAGCTGTCTCAGCCTGGGCCTTTGCCTCCTTGAGGGCTTCCACATAGCCTTTCAAATTGACATTGGCCTGAGTCAACTCTGCCGTTTTAGACTCTACCAATTCCTGCAAATGGCTTTGAGTAAAGTCTAAATTGGTAGCCATGATATTAAATGAGTCGACCACCTCGTTCAAATCCGAATAATTCGTCGGCTGCAGGCGAGTCTTCAACCCCCCTTCTTCGTGAGACATTTTTTTCATGACTTTCGTCAACAAATTCAAGGATCTTGAAACGGCCTGCTGCAGGAAATAGCCTACAGAGACCATGAAGGCAAGGATTACCGCATCCATACTGATGATAATGAAGCGATATCTTTGGATGAGCCGCTCGGCTGTATTAACTAATCGGTTTTTTATCTCTGTGGAAATTGTGCTGAGTTGGTTAAATTGCCCATCGACGTCTATCAAGTTTTGCTCGATTTGTTGAACCGTTTCGTTCTGTTCGATGAGCAAACTGTTATAGGCTTTCCGCAATTCAAACATATTGCCCGGAGCTTCAAGCATATTGGCTACAATCCCATTAAATTTTGTAGACATCTTGTCCACGCTAGAGACCAAGTCTTTGAAATTTTGCAGCTGGCCTCGAAGGGTATGGAGTTCAATGCGAATCAAGTTGACGAGCTGATCGATTTGATTTCCTTTCAAATTATTCAATTGGTCTGGATTGGATTCTTGTGTGAGTTGCTGCATTAGGGTCGTTAATTTGGCAAGTTCCGTTTCAAGTTTTAAAGCGCTGCTGTGGGCATAAGTAATATTGCTTGTGGTTAGTTTGCCCACATCGGAGAAGAATAGTTCAAGTTGTTCAGGAGTCTTCAACTTGTCTTTGTTTTTTAAAGAGTCTTGGATTTTGGACTGAAGAATCTCATACTGTAACTCCAGGTCTCCACTGATGTTTTCTGATAAACGCAATAGATCCCTAATGTCCAGGTCCTCTTTTTCTGCAGCTTTGTTTAACCGGTCTCTAACTGTCAAAATAGACTGCGAAATATCCGATAATTTCTGATCATTTTCTAAAAAATCTTTATAGGTGTCTTGTAGGGATGTAACGGTAGACATAATCTTAGGGTTGCTTTGTGCTACCGGCGCCAGAGTCTTTAAACCCTCCTTAAATTGTTCTTCAATAGGATGGCGTGCCGTTATAGCGGTTGCTGCGGCACCCCCTTGCCCTAGATTCTGCCGTGCAAGGATAGAAGACTGTCTGGCTAAAAAGCTTGATAGAGCATTGCTCATTGTAAAACGAGAGCTGTCTATGGCGGAAGCCTGCAGGAAATTTTCCTGGTTATGGGCAAGCTGGATATTGAATATCAATGCCAAACTTCCCAATGCCAGCAGAGAAAAAATGGATACGATCAGAAGGCCGGTAAAGATATTCTTAAGTGAAAGTTTCATTTCTTATAAAAAGCCAAATTCATTAAATAAAGGAGTATTGGATACAGGCATCAGATTTGCAAAAGCCAGTCAAACTGTCAAATAAATTATGCAAAATGCTAACTTATGTTTCAATAGTGTGAACAGGTAAAGCGGATGAGCTGATAAACACCTGAAGAGCAGGGCTAAGATGATGAGACCGACTATGGATAATGCAAAATCACTGTATCTGTTTATAATTATTATTTTTAATTTATTTAATATACCCTGTTTCGGTCTTGATACTATTAAGATAGGAAGTTCGACAGACGCAACGGTTCAAGAGGGTAAGGATTTTGAAGGATTTGCCATATCCGATGGAATCAATCTTTATTTTAAAAA
The DNA here is from genome assembly GCA_963801335.1 of uncultured Parachlamydiaceae bacterium. Taxonomy (GTDB): domain Bacteria; phylum Chlamydiota; class Chlamydiia; order Chlamydiales; family Parachlamydiaceae; genus CAWDEQ01. Next base: position 260,839 of record CAWDEQ010000002.1, read on the forward strand.
AATAAATTCAATGGGAGGTATCAACGGGCAAAAAATTGAATTCATTTTACTGGATGATAATGACGAACCTAGGTTAGCAGCATTAAATATGCACAGACTCATAGAAAAAGATAAAGTTTTGTGCATAACAGGAAATAATGGTACTCCCGGAATTGTCGTCTCTGTACCCATCGTCACTCAGAGCCATGTTTTACTTTATGGAGCAACTTCATTTACTAACCTACTGCGCTCTATTCCGCCAGATCGGTATGTGATCAATTTTCGTGCGGGCCTTACAGATCTCGTGAATGAGTATGTTCAGGGATTGCTCTCTATAGGAATTAAACCGCAGGAAATGGGTTTTGTTTTTACGCAAGAGGCTGAAGGAGCCGGCGAATATAAGGCTTTCATAGATGCCTTAAAAAAGACCGGATTTGAAAATGAAGCAGCGCTGTCTTTTGGCTTTTATGATAGATGGGCTAGGAATGTTCAAAGTGCTTTTGCTTCGATTCTGCGAAATGCCCGAATAAGTAATGACACCATTCGATATCTATACTTAGCTACAACGGGAACAACAATAAATGCTTTTCGTTTAGCCCATCAACTTTTTCCCCAAGCTATTATTTATTGCAATTACGATACTTTAAGCGGCATTAATGATGTTGTAGATGAAATGGGAGCAAACAATATAAAAATCATAACGATTGCTCCAATTCCCATGCTAAATTCCGATTTACCAGCCATTCGTGAATTTCATGAAGATTTGAAAAAATTCACCTTGAAAGAAAATAACCCAAACTCAATTTATCTCCTATATGCCTTGGAAGGTTATTTATCGACAAAGCTTCTAGTGATTGCTTTAAGGCAAGCCGCAGCAGCAAATCAACTCACAAGGGAAGGGCTTATCGATACTTTTGAAAGTTTAAGGGATATTGATATTGGCATTGGCGTAAAAATCTCAATAAGCAAGGAGAACCGTCAAGCTTTGCATAGGGCGTGGCCGGCTATCTTTAAAAATAATCAATTTGTACCCCTTGAATGGAATGAAATTAAGGAAAATGGTTCGTCTATAGGATCTAGCAGGAGCGAACCATGAACCAAGCTTTCAGAGACCCTCATCATCGCTTTTCTACGATACCCCATCTGACGTGGTGGTTGATGGGTTTCTCTGGGGCGCTTCTCGTGACTTTAGTGATCTGGGTATTTTTTGGCTATATACCCATCAAAATCGAAGGACGGGGCATTCTCGTAAGTGACAGGGGCCTTTTTAGTGTTAGGGCCAAGGTGACAGGAACGGTGGCTAAGTTGCGGGTTTCCAGGGGAGCTTTCATTAAAAAAGGGGAGTTTTTGCTTCAAATTCGCAATCCGGAGGTGCAATTGAAGTTTCAGGAGGCTCAAATCCGCGTTTTAGACCTTCAAGAAGAGGTTGCTGCGCTGAGAGTGGAAATCACGGAGGAAAAGAGAGCCCATGTCGAGGCTTTGCGCCAGAAGATCCAAGCAGCACAGTTCCATGTGGATCAATTAAAGGAAACGATCGCTTTTCTAACGAATAGCCTCCAAAAGCATGGAGAATTGCTAAAAAAGGGATTGATCAGCGGGTCTGTCTTCCATATGGAGGAGCAAAATCTCATGCACAGCAAAATAGACCTAGAAACGGCAAATAGCGAACTTGAAGATCTTTTAGCCCAAGAGAAAAAGGAGTATCGCCCTGAGGACCTGTATGAAATAGAACAAAAGCTGCTTGCTGAAAAGGATCAGTTAGACCAGTATCAAGTACTGCTTTCTGAAGGGGATGTCTATAGTCCTCGCGATGGGCATGTTTTGGAGGTCTTTGTTGCTGAGGGCGATCACGTGGAGGCCGGTACTCACTTGGTTTGGGCAGAGAATATGGGGCCTGCTGTGGAAATGCCCGCACACAATGAACTCATTTATGGCTATTTTTCCGTGGACACAGGAAAGCGGCTCTTTCCTCAGGCGGAAGTGGAAATGCGCATCTCTACAATTAATTTCAATGAATATGGTTATCTTCTGGGACATGTGATCCAAGTTTCCCCCTTTGCAGTTTCAAAGGACAACATTCTCTCTACGATAGCAAATCCCTCGCTCGTCAACTACCTCTTAAATGGCCATCCAGCTGTAGTAGAGGCCATCATCAAGCCCGATCCCAATCCGCAGCATCCCGACCATTTTTTATGGACTTCGGGGTTGGTACCCCCCCTTCCCATTCCCACAGGGACGGTAGGCGATCTGGAAGCAACTATAGAGCGAATTAGACCCATTTTCTACCTCCTTCCGAATCCTCGATTTAAGGAGTATGGTCCACCGCCTCAGAAAGAGGAAAAACGTGGATAAAAAGGAGGATAAATATAAAAAAGAGATTCCTAAAGCGACAAAATATGAGCGCGAAAAGGTTCCCGTTGTCATTCAGATGGAAGGGGTTGAATGCGGCGCAGCTGCCCTTTGCAGCATTCTGGGTTATTTTGGGAAATTCGTTCCCTTGGCTGAGCTTCGAGAGGCGTGCGGGGTGACACGGGATGGAGCTAGCGTTTTTGGCATTATGAAGGCAGCCCAAAGCTATGGCTTGCTTGCGGAAGCTCACATGGTGGAACTCGAAGATCTCTATGATCTGACACCCCCTTTCATTGTCTTTTGGCGGCTGGAACACTTCGTCATCATTGAAGGATTTTCCCCGGATGAGGTCTATCTCATGGATCCTGGGGTAGGACATGTCACGATCACGTATGAAGATCTAAATGCGATGTACTCCGGGCTTGTCATCCTCTTTGATACGACTTTGGAATTCCAAAAGTCGGCCCCTCCTCTTCCTGTTTTTGAAGCCCTCCAAAAGATTTTCAGAAAAGAGGCAAAGGCCGTTGCGTTTGCCCTATTGGCCGGCCTTGGTTTAGTGATCCCAAAGATCATGATGCCCGCTTTGACACAGATCTTTGTCGACGATTTTCTAATCAATAATATTTATAGTTGGAATGAATGGTTTATCTTCATTTGTTTCCTGTTGATCTATCTGACGCTTACTTTTAATTTTTTCGAGTTGAGCGCTATCAGCCGCCTGTATATTAAGCTGTCAACCTCAGCCTCTTCAGAGTTCCTCTGGCATGTGCTGCGGCTTCCCTACTCCTTTTATCTGATGCGTTATAGCGGTGAAATTGCAAACCGTTTGCCGATTATCGAAGGCCTCTACCACACACTAGCCTCTAGCTTATCCGGAATTCTCATCGATGCTTTTCTTGCGATCTTTTTTGGCCTCGCCCTGTTTTATTATGATCCGTTGATTGCCGCGATTGGCATTGCGATTACTCTAGGAGACGCTTTTATTTTGCGCTATCTTTTCAGTACTCGCCTGGACAAGAGCAATTATTACCAACAGACGATGAGTCGATCGAGGGCTTATTCGATCGGCACATTAGCTTCTTTTGAGACCATCAAAACGACAGGGGCGGAATTTTCGCTTTTTGGCCGTTGGGCAGGTTATTATACAAAGGCCTTAACAGCCCTGCAAAGTATTGGTCGGCTTGATGTTTACATGGCCCATCTGCCCGGTTTTCTGCAAATGCTGACGCGGATCACCGTTTTGAGTTTGGGGGGATATAAAGTCCTTCAAGGGACTCTGACAGTAGGCATGCTATTGGCCCTCTTCCTTCTGATGGAACTCTTCATTCAGCCGATCACCCGCTTAGTGAATTTCAATCAAACTATCCAACTTCTCTTAGTCTCCTATGCGCGCATCGAGGATGTGATGGCAAATCCCATAGATCCTGCCCTTGAAGAGATTCATAAAGAATCCGTGAAAAAGCTGCCCTATCCCAAATTGACAGGCACCGTCGAGGTTTCCCATGTCACTTTTGGGTATGATCCCAATTCCGAACCTCTGCTAAAGGATATTCAATTGAGTGTGAATCCGGGTACCACAGTGGGCATTGTCGGGGGTTTAGGCAGCGGCAAATCGACTTTAGCCAAACTCATCTTAGGATTGTTGGAACCCTGGAAGGGAGAAATCCTCTTTGACAATAAGCCCAGGAAGGAGTGGCCAAGGCATCTGCTGACCAATTCCATTGCCGGAATTGAACAAGACACCTATCTTTTTGCGGGAACGATAAAAGAAAATATCACCTTTTTTGATCCCACTATTGAAGAGCAAGTGGTGATCGAGGCCGCCAAAGATGCCGACATCCATGATGCGATCCTCTCCCATATGGGAGGTTATGATACCGTATTGCACAATAATGGCAAAAACTTGAGTTCCGGAGAAAAGCTGCGGATTGACATTGCGCGAGCACTCGCTTTACAGCCTTCTATTTTAGTCCTCGATGAAGCCACGAGCTATCTGGATCCTGCGATGGAGGATACAGTGATGGCAAATATTCGCAAGCGTGGCTGTACGTGCCTTTTGATTGCCCAAAGGATTAGCTCTCTCCGCTACTGCGACCGCATCATCGTTCTGGATAAGGGGAGAATCGTCGAAGAAGGGACACAGGAGGAGCTCTTGCAAAAAGAGACACTGTTCAAAAAGCTCTATGAATACGAGCAATTCGCATGACAAACGATAGATCACTGTGGATAGATCTGTGTGTAAAAGAAGGGATAACAATACCACTCTCCCACCAAAATCTGCTTTTTTTAGAAGGGCATGATGTCATCTATTATGTCCAAGAGGGAAGTGTTGAGCTGTTATTTTTTGATTTTGGCCATTCCCCATCGCTAGAGGAGCAGCGCCTTCTAGAAATCAAGGCGCTAGCCAATCAAGAATTTTCCGCCATAGAAAATTTGGGTTGGCTGACTTACCTCTCCTCCTATTCTTCCGGCGGGATTCTCTTTCCTAAACGCTTTGATTCCTCAAAACAGGTGCAACAGATTATCCGGGCTAAGGGAAATGCTCTCGTCTATCAAATTCCCATCAACTGTTTGTTCGAAGCAGTAAAAGGCAATCCTAGCTTCCTATCAGACCTTAAAAAGGCTCTGAAAGCATGGGTGAGCCTCTACTCCTCTTATTTTGAGCCCTTTCCCTTAAGCGAAGAGGAGTTGCTGCTTCCCCAAAAAGACAACCTTCTTTCCATAGAAAAAGGCATCCACCTTTTCAATGAACACATGGAAGAACTCTTCCTTTTGCACCGAAATCTGACCTTAAAAAAAATGAAGAGCGATCTTGAGTTGAAAATCAAATCAGAAAAGGAGAGCTTAGGACAATCCTATCAGCAATTTGAAGGGATCTTAGAGTTCGATTATCGCCACACACAAAAGCACTATCTCAAAGGGGATCTTCTCTTAAGAACCTGTCAGATTGTAGCTAACCCCTTGCAACTTCAATTTAAGCCTGAGCGGAAAAGAACCTTCAGGAATCAAATGGATCATATTCACCAATTGTGTTCCGATTCTGAGATCTATTATCGCGTTGTCAAATTAACAAGAAATTGGTGGAAGGGGGATTCTGGACCTTTTTTGGGATTTTATGGTTCCTCCGATCAACCCGTTGCCCTCATGCCAACGGAAAAGGGTTATCGCATGATCGACCTGGAAAACCATAAAGATCAGCTGATCGATCAGACAATAGACGACCAACTTTCCCTCACTGCGGTGATGTTTTATCGAACTCTTCCCCCTCAACTTAAAATAGTGAATTATATTTTAAGTTTAGGGGTACGCCCGCTCTTTTTCGTGGGCGTTTTAAGCCTATTGGTGACTTTATTTACTTTCTTTTTTCCTATTGGTACCGATTTCATTTACTCCTTTGCTCTACCCTATGCGGACAACAATTTTTTATTGCAGATTACCTTTGGTTTTCTTGTCGCGGCTATTGCAGCGACTTTTTTTAGCTTCTTGAGAGAATTATTTCTCATCCGCTTGACGGTTCTCGTGCAACATGATATGGAATGCGGCGTTTGGCAAAGGATCTTAAATCTGCCATCCACGTTCATTTCACATTTTGAAATTGGGGATATACTCCTTCGCGCCTTTACCGTAGAAGAAATAAGGAATAGACTGATAGGGCCCTTCCAGAGAATATGGACGAATGGCATTTTTTCCTTTTTCTTTGTGATTCCGATGTTCTATTTCAGTCCGATGTTGACAGGGATCAGCGTTGCCCTGATTCTGCCGATTCTTCTTTTGACGGTCTTTATTGGACTGCATAATTACAGACAACAAATTCCCTTAAACCAACTCAACGCAGAAAACCAATCACTTGTTCTGCAACTCCTCAATGGGATTTCAAAGATTCGGATTACGGGATCTGAAAATCTCGGATTTGTTTTATGGAGTCACATATTCCAGAAGTTAAAATCCCAACAATGGCATATCGAAAAGACATTGAATCTTGCTAAGACGTGTATCTTTAGCCACATGGAGTTCGGCATCCTTTTAATCTATGTGGCAGTCCTCCTTTTTATCGACTTAAAATACATTAACGAGGCACTCCCCGTGGGAAGACTCACAGCTTTTGTCACGGCCTTTGTCCTCTTTTCTTCTAGTTTGATGGAATTGTGCCTTGCCTTCGTGACCAGCGTCGGAGTTTTAACTTTGTGGAGGCGCGCCAAGCCTATCCTCGAGCATCCTCCTGAAAATAGCCTCAACCAGATCGTCTTGCCGGAGCTCTATGGAGAGATCTCCATTGAGCATGTCTCTTTTACATACCCCGGAACCAATCAGCTCATCTTAGATGACGTCTCCTTACATGTGAATGCAGGAGAATTCATTGGCATCGTAGGAGCCTCGGGTTGCGGCAAATCCACTCTCTTAAGGCTGCTCGTCGGCTTCGAAAAGCCATCAGGCGGCGCTATTTACTATGATGGACATGATCTCGAAAGTTTGCACAAGCGCCATCTGCGCAAGCAAATGGGAATCGTCCTGCAGACCAATACCATTCTCGACGGCGATATTCGGGATAATATTTCCAAAGGTGAATTTTATAGTGATGAGGATATCATAGAAGCTTTGAACCTGGCCGGATTTACAGAATTGAAAAAGCTTCCAATGGGATTGTTTACATTGACCATGAATGGGGCCCCCAACTTTTCAGGAGGCCAGCGCCAGCAGATGATGATCGCCCGCAGCCTCATTGGAAAGCCCAACATCCTCATTTTTGATGAAGCCACAAGCGCACTCGACAATGTCGCCCAAGGAAAACTTGAAACGAACTTCACAAAACTCAATATGACTCGCATTGTCGTGGCGCACCGACTGAGTACAATCCAAAATGCCGACCGTATTTACTTCATGGATAAAGGAAAAATTGTCGAGGAGGGGACCTTTGAGCAGTTGATGCAACAAAAGGGTCTCTTTTATGCATCAGTGATCACACAGAAAGGGCTTGGCAAAAAATGACAGAAAAAAATTCTCCCGCGGAATCAAGCGAGAACCCTTCCGATTCGCAAATAGAATTTAGGGAAGAAGCTCTAAAACAGATTGCGATTCCAGAAGAAGTGAATATCCTGTTTCAACCCACAACTTTTCCTTATTGGCTATTTCATTGGGGTTTATTTGCCACCCTCTTGTTGGCTGTTCTTTGGCTTTTTCTTGGCTCCGTTCCCCTGTTTATTCAAGGACGGGGGATTATTCTAAGCTCTCAAGGGGTATTCAGCGTCCAAACCCAAACTGCCGGCATTGTGACAGACATTTTTGTCACACAAAATGAAACAGTCCCTCAAGGTCAGTTGTTGGCTCGGTTGACTAAGCCCGAGGATGAAATCAAGTATCAAAATGCTCTCGCGAAACAGAAGGAATTACAGCTTGAAGTCGATACACTGCAAAAACAGATTCATACGGAATTAGAGGCGCGTAAAACCTCCTTTACAAAAGAAATTTCCGAATCAGAACTCTCGATCAAAGACCTGGAAGAGAGCATTGTGTCGCTTCAAAAAGAGGTTGCCCTCAAAGAACGCTTATACCAAGAAAAACTCATCGGTTTAAATGAACTATATACAGTGCGGCAGCTATTGTCTGAACGGAAAATCGCGCTGGCGAAAACAAGAGGAGTCTTGGCCCAATTGCAGGCCGATCTCAATAAAAGCTACCGGGAAGAAGAACTCCAACAAAAGGAACGCGACCTGCTCAAGGCAAAGCATGAAGTTGCCATTGTCAAACTATCTCTTCATTTTGAGGAAATTTATAGTCCCTATTCAGGAAGAGTTTTGGAAGTTGTCACTTCTGCCGGCTCTAAAGTCAACCCGGGTTCAGTCCTGTTTCATATGGAATTTGCTCCGGAGACAAAACATCAGCTGCTGATCTATGCCTATTTTCCTGTGGAAATGGGCGACAAAATCACCCTCGGCGAACACGTGGAAGTGATTTTATCGACCGTAAGACGCGAAGAATATGGAGCGCTCATCGGAACTGTTTCGGAAATCTCGCCCTTTCCCGTTTCCCGCGATAGCATGGAAACGGTGATTCGCAACCCCAACTTAGTCGATTACCTCATCCAACCCTCCCCCTCTGTCATCCAAGTCATTGTCAAGCCTACCCTCGATTCTAGCACCCCATCGGGTTTTAAATGGACCTCGAGTCGTGGTCCCAACATGCAAATCACAACGGGTACTGTCGGGGAAATCCTGACCATTCCGGATCGTGTTTCCCCCTTGTACTATTTCTTTTCTCTGTGGAGAATCGAAAAATGGAAAGAAACAATCAAAGACTATTTCCATAGCAATTGAATTGCTGGTATATATGGGGGGCAAGTGCCTCAAATGGAATGAGTATGACTGAAAAGGAAATAGAATTTTTACACAAAAATCCTTTTTTTAAAGACTTAACGGATGAAGACTTCTCCAATTTATGTACCCTCTTTATTAGAAAGGAGTTTTCTCCAGGAGATAGCATTCTCGAAGAAGGGGAAATATCGACGGAAATGTTTTTCATTGTCGAAGGAGAATGCAGCGTCTTGAAATGGGATGAGGATCATAACTTTAAGATCCCAATCGCCTTAGTGAAGTCAGGAGAATTGGTGGGAGAAATTTCCCTCTTTGCTGATGCTCCTTATTCAAATTCCATTGAGGCTCTACAAAGCACGGTGACGTACAGTTTGCATACCGATGCCATTCAATCCCTCCCAAACCATGAAGAAATCTACAGGCAGATACGAGAAACGATGTTTTGGGAGGACTACAAACGGTTGATGGCAGCCAATGTCGCCCATGTCGGTGCCATCAGAGCCCCCATGAAAATTCTCAAACAGAAAACAGAAAGATCTAATCTTTTGCTACAAGTCATTGGACTATTAGGGATCTTGAATATCCTTTTCTTATCTTTATTATATTATTTCCCTGAAATGAGACCGGCAAAAGCAAATCTCTATTTTCTTTACTGGTTGGTTGCGATTTTTTGTTTGTTCATCCTGCTCTGGAGGCATCATCTTCATCCATTAGCCGGGGTGCAAAAAGAAAAGGAAAATCCGGAAGTATTAAAAAATTCTCTGATGACCTCTTTTGTGCTTTGCGCTGTATGCCTCATTGCCTATCCCCTTATTCCATCTCCAGAAACCCAGATTGGGGCGGTTTCGATGACTCTGTTAAGCGCGAGTTTATACATTGTGTATAGTTTTATCTATGAATTTATAGCTCGTGTCATTTTGCAGAATTCGATTCAGGAAATCTTAACCGACGTTCGAGGGATTTACTCAGCAGCCATCACAGCGCTCTTGATGACGGTGCTGCCTTTTGTTTGGTATCAATTTTCATTAATCCAAATCTCATTGAGCTTTGCGGCCAGTTTTTTCCTGGGACTCTTCTATCAACGTTATCATTCCCTTTTGGGAGTTTGGATGATCCATGGATCCGTAGGCCTGTGGATTCGCTTTTTATTTGGCGTGACCTGATCTGTATTTATTCTGGCATCCTTTCTCACTGATCTCAGTGGCTCAGTGGTGATTTTTATGCAGTGATTCCCGCTGGAACATAAGTGCTGCCGAATAAGTAGGATGGAAAAAATGTGCACAGGAGAGCCCTTAGCATATACATCTCTCATAGGACAAAGGACAAACGACCAAGGGACAACGACGCAAAAGACGTAAACGACGTAAACGATAAAGGGACAATGGGATAAGACTCCATTAGGGTTCAGTCACTTTGTCGTTTACGTCGTTTACGGTTACGCCAGGTATAAAACCCTGTTAACTCGTTAGTTGAGAGGTACTAACAATGTAAATTGCATATTCTACATTTAGCTACGCATTGGCGTGGGGGCTGGTAACACACCACGCGAAACATTGCGGTCGACTGAACGGCGAAGAGAAGCGCATTCTCTGATAGCAAAGACATGAGCCCAATACAAGTGAACTCGATTCGGCCTCGTTAGACGCAATGTTGGTGGTCAACCTCCCGAAAAGGGCGAAACCTACATCAGTAAGGAAGTAATATGCAGGTGCACTTACTGAACCAACCGGGGTGATTGGAGAGGGCGCGTGTCGAAAGTTAACAATAGGTCCTGGGAGATCCGGTAGAGACAGTGGTAACCGAAGTTATCCACAAACGGGTTGGCGGAATACATAACGCCATCTCGGCTTTATCGGAAGTCAGATGGATCCGTAGTAGCAATGAAAGCAGAGTAATGTCTGCTGAGCAAAGGGGTCCTGCTGGTTGTAATGCTTTTGCAAAGAGAGGAGTATCTGATTGATGGTTAAAAACACTAGTACAGAATTAAGAAACGTTGAAGAGTATGCGGACTTCGTCGTAGATAAAGTCGCAAACCGATCTCCAGGCCTTGCTCGTCTAAGGCAAAAGTTGGGTGAAAAGGCCCAGAATGAACCACAGTTTCGCTTCTACGCGTTATACGGACACATTTATCACATTGAAACACTCCGAACTGCTTGGTACTTAATCCGACAAAATGGTCAGACACCTGGTGTCGACGGCATAACCTATGATGACATCGAATCTGTCGAAGACATCAAGGATCCGTCAGCCGCCAGCCTCCTAGCGGAGGTAAAGGTGGAAGCCTATTTGAAGAAAGTCCAAGAAGAACTGAAATCAAGAACTTACAAACCAATGCCTGTCCGCAGAGTATATATACCCAAAGCTGATGGTAAGAAAAGGCCGCTCGGCATACCTACCATCAAAGATAGGTTAGTCCAAATGGCAACACTCCTAATAATTGAACCAATATTCGAAAAGGATTTTCTGGACTGCTCGTACGGTTTCCGACCAAATAGATCGGCCCATGACGCCATCCAAGAAATTACCACGAATCTCAAGAGTGGGAGAACAGCCATCTACGACGCCGATTTGAAAGGGTATTTCGACTCCATCCCTCATGATCAACTCATGAAATGCGTGAAGATGCGTATAACAGATGGAACAGTCCTTAAACTAATTGAAACTTGGTTGAAGGCTCCCATCGTCGAAAAAGAGAAAGATGATAACGGCAAATGGAACATCAAAGTGACAAAATCACTTCGAGGAAGCCCCCAGGGCGGGGTCATATCTCCATTACTTTCCAACATCTACTTACACTGGTTCGACAAGCGTTTCCACGCTGAAGATGGTCCACGATGCACTGCGAACGCTAGGTTAATAAGATACGCTGACGATTTTGTCATAATGGCAAGATACATTGGAACCAAAATCGTAAGCTCAGTCAAACATCTGATAACAGACTGGCTGAAACTTGAGATCAACGAAGAAAAGACCAAAACGGTTATCCTGAATGAAATAGGAAACTCCATTGACTTCCTGGGTTACACCTTTCGAGTAGAAAGATGTCTTTATAGAAATAACGACACCTATATCCGGATAGAACCCAAGAAGAAAAGCATTGAAAAAGCCAGGGACAAGATACGCGAACTCACATCGCGTTCAATGAATCATGTCCCTGTTGATAAATTCATAAGAAGAATCGACAGCTTTCTGAATGGATGGAGTGAATATTTTAAACTTGGGCACCCGAGTCGAGTCTTTAGGAAGATGGATAATTACGTTAGCGCTAAGGTCATAAAACACCTAAGTAGAAGAAGCCAAAGAGGATACAAGAAACCCAAGGGTCAGACGTGGTATACCCACCTTCAGAAACTTGGACTGGTACGCCTTGGTAGCAAATGTGCGAAATACGGGGTCACAATTAACCGAAGCAACTAGGAGAGCCGTATACTGGAAATCTGTACGTACGGTTCGATGAGGAGGAAGGCTACGGCCTTCCTTACT
>CAWDEQ010000003.1:0-1342172 GCA_963801335.1 uncultured Parachlamydiaceae bacterium
GCAAATCGAGGTCGACATGTGTGTCGACGAGGGCGATAGCGGCCTCGACTTTAGCGTGGTCTTCCCTGCGGATTTTAGCTGTGTAGGAGGTGATCATTTTCATGGCGTCGTAACTGCAAATGGGGGCGTAGAGCACGGGAAGATCGACTTTCTGCAATGCCTCGATGATTTCGGGTTTAGGGGGATGGTGTCCTGTCAAGATGATGGCTCCGCCTCCCTTCTCTAGGATCGCTCGGATGATATCTTCGCGGGTGGCGGGGGTGATAATCAATTCATGGGAATGGGTTTCTTCGAGATAAGCTTCCAAAGAGCCTGCGACGAGCCGGATCGAGGGAAAATGGCGATACCGCTGCTTGATGCCTGAGATTAGCTGCGTCTCAAACAGATTCTCAAAATCGCGCATGGTCCTGTTGCTCAAGAATTCGCTATAGGGGACGGCTCCCACTAGTGGAATGCCCCACTTGCGCAGTGTTTTGGGGAAGTAATCTAAGAGCATTTCCCGTTTGTCATCGTAGACGCGATTCAGGATGACTCCCCGGATCCGGACTCCGAAATGCCTGCACATAGCGATGTTGAGAGACAATTCATCATGAGTAGATCCCAGTCCCCCAGGTGCGATAATGACCATGTCTAAGCCTAGTTGAGAGGCAATTTTTGCGTTATTCATATTGATGATGGAACCAACCCCAACGTGTCCTGTGCCTTCGACAACGGTGTACTCATTTTGGGTATAGATATTTTGAAAGGCGTGATGGATTTTCTCTTCCATCTCCCTTTCGGTGACTTTCTGGTCGATGAAATCGCGTGTAAAGCCAGCGGGAATAATCACAGGGCTCATATCAGACCAATCGGCGGGAAGCCCAAAGTACTCTTTAAATAGGACGACATCTTTGTCGACATTGATATTCCCTGGGACAGGGACATGCTTCTGTCCGACGGGCTTGATGAATCCCACAGACGAATAGCGCTTTTTTAAGGCTGCAATGAGACCTAGGCACAGGGTGGTTTTTCCCACGTTCTGCCCTGTAGCTGCAATGAAGACGACATTCTCTTTGGTCATCGCTTACACCTCATTCAGTAAAGGTAGGAAGGAAGTAAAAATCGATCGGAGTACTTCCTGCGTTTCTGCAAACATCTCGCTGTCTGGCTTTAGCTGCTCGACCTCTTCTAAGGTAAACCAGCGCAAACCATCCGTCTCTTCCCTATTTTGCAGTTCGCTGCCGCCTTTCGGCCTGCCCACATAGATGAAATCGATATGTTGATGCGCCGGTACATGCTGATAAGCGGGGACCTCCTCCAGAAGGCACAAATAGGGGCGTTCCAGGCTTGCGGCATTCCAATTTTCAATCCAGACATTCTCCTGCCTGATCAACTCAATTTCCAATCCGGTTTCTTCGAGGGCTTCCCGCTTGGCTGCTTCGACGGGCGTTTCATTGGGATCGATATGGCCTCCTGTTGGAAGCCACTTTTGCAGTTTCCGATGATAGAGCAGCAGCACTTTGTCATCCTGGATGATGTAAACGGTTGCAGTAAAGTGTCTTTCCATTTTCCCTCCGTAAATTAGTGCAAATGTACCCAATTTATCTTATTCAGTCCACCTTTGAACAGACAAAGATGAAGGCCTGCTTAAAGACCCAGGATGGAGCAACTTGTTCGATATAGGCGTTATCACTGACTTTGTACCAGACTCCTTCTCTCAATGAATGGGCTGCATAATGGCCGCCTGCGAGAGTTCCCATGTGATTCACTGTGCCAACGATCTGATAGCGCAATGCTTGTGTGTTGCTTAACAGGGAAGGATCGAAATATTTGGTCAGATCGAGAATGCCATTTTTTGGCACACTGATGTCTTCGATTCTTTTGGCTAACCGCTTGTTTTCATTGTAAAAGCGCTTGACGAAGAGGACGAGTAAGCGAGGAATCGGCTCGATTAATACCCTGCGGCACGTGTGTTCCTTGAAGGTGATACTTTTATAATTGATCTCATAGTTGGCTGGTTCGGTGACTATTTCATTGAGAGAGAGTTTGATGAGATCCATTAAAGGGACGGCATCCTCAAGCATCTGAGGACCTTTTTTTCGCGGTCCAAATTCAATGGGAAGGATGGGTCCCTGCTGCTCCCGTGTCGAAAGAATGAGGGTCTTTCCTTGATGCGTGCCAATCCTTGTAAAGCGCTCGCGGAATGTGTGGCCGCAGGCATTTAAGATGACAGACATGATTTCCTGAGCATCTTTTTGATTGCCTCCAATGGTTCCCTCCTTTTCCTGAAAAGTCTTCATTTGGAGCAAGCGCTCCTTCAAAGAAATGGAAGCGGCATACGCTGCAGCCGTATCCCTGTTTCTTATATGCTGCAACAGCATTCGGATCGTTGGCTTGATTTCACGGTACTCAGGATCGGCGACTTCAGGGCCCTCTAGCATCTGTGCAAAGTCCTTATAACTCATCAGAGCCTGCAAGCCCGCATTAAGGCAGCAAAAGTTCGCAATTTCCGGAAGGCCAGTAATTCCCGCTTTTTCCATCAATGGCGCCAGCTCTCTTGTTTGCTCTCTTGTTTGGTCAGGTAATGCTGCCGAATCCGCATTTCTTATAAATCCTGACAAAACGATTTCATTTTCACCCTCTTGTTGTGGTTGAATAGCGGGAACGGCTGGTTCGCTAGGTATAGTAGAAACGGCTTGTTCATTAGGTTTCGTTGGGGGAGGTTCGCTTGGTTTCTCTACTTGCTGTGGGGGAGGCTCGCTGGGTTTCTCTGCTGGCTGTGGCGGTGTTTCGCTGAGTTGCGCCATGGAATCTTGTGCAAAAATTCGACCAAAAAATTCCTCATAGTTAAAATCAGGGCCGGAAGATGAGGAGACCAGAGATTGACTTCCCGTAGGTGGTTGAACTATCGTAACATCTGCGGTATTAGGGAGAACCACCGCTGTATTTGGACGATCAACCCTAGGAGTAGCATAGTGGCGCATCAAAGCATTGAATGCAGGAAATTGGGGCACTTTCAGAATTGTGTCCTTGATGTATGGAGAATCTATCCCATAGATGGAGATGAGATTGGAAAAGGCTTTGGTGAATATTTCAGGAGTCCAAAGGCCCGGAAAATTCTTAATCAATTTCTCATGCCATTCTATGGAAAGGCTAAACCATTTCCTGATAACAAAAAGAGTTGGGGCATGCTTTGCTATCAATTGTTTTGCTCTATCTTCATTAGCTAAAGTGTGCAAGACTCTTGCCAAGCAGATATAATTACGTATATTGGCCCATTGCAAAAATTCAACAAAAGACAGCGTAAGCTCCATCTGCTGCTCATCTGTAAAGGTAACCAAAAGGCGGCCTTTTTGGTGCAACAGTTTATATCTGGGTGTTTGATTTACTGGTATATAAAGAGATACTGCCTTAGAGGCTATGTCAACAATTCGATTGATGAGGTGTGTATTCAGGTCGGCAAAATAAATGTTTCCGAGAAGCTCTATCGGGAGGAAATCCGCTACGAATTTCATCTCAAAAGAGGGAAAATCAGGATGATCGGCCTCAAATGACACGTGTTGTGGGGTTTCTTGTCCGATTATGGGGAGGGCAAAATTGTACTTGGGTAGGCTTTCTGGAAGCCTTGCTATAGCCACATAGTGTTGATAAACTGTTGACAATTCCTCGCCCTTTGTCAACTCGAGCAATGTTTTTGCGGCTTGTTGAAAGGATAGGCGTCGAGCCGGCAATTCCTCTCGTCTATGAGTCGCAAAAAACAGAAGCGCTTCCTGTCTTAGTCGATAAGCCGCTACGACTATCTCCTCCAGATTTTTTAAGAGGCGGCCACTCTTAACATATTCAGAGGGGTTTGGATTTTTCAGAGTTGCTATAGGGGGACGCGGTTCATCTTGCAAACGTTTACATCTTTCTTTATACAATTCAAAGTTTAGCTGGAAAGAGAAATGTCCACTTCCCTGATTTAATCTTAAAGGATCTGGATCATTCGGGTTTAGCTTTGCACAATCTTCTAAAATCCTATTCTTATAAATATGCATCATTTCAACACATTGGCAATCCACCCCTATAGATCGCAAGTCTGTAATAACAGAGAGGAGTTCCTCAATGGCTTTTGCAGGGTTCTTTTCTCTTAGTTGCAGATATTTGCATAAATGAAAAGTAAGCAAAAGCGTCCCTATTGTATGGGGAAGTGTGGGATGGAAATGAGACGTCATTGAGGATCGTTGAATTTTTACTAAATTCAATGCCACGAGTAGCTCTAAAGGTACAAAAGAATCTTGCTCATTGGTGGTAGCAAAATGAAGAACGGGCTCTTGGAGAAATTCAGGCTTTTCATCAAAAGGCAATTCGGTAACCACCCACGGCTCCCTATATATCATGCAGAGAAGCATTCGCAATGAAGTCCAGTTATACCTATGGAGTGTGTAGCGGTCAAAATGGTTTTCCCTGAAGGTATCTATTGTAAAGGTAAAGTAGGAGTGTCCATAAAAGGACTTTAGCAAACTCTCTAATTCCTTATAGACGATCCTTTCATTCCATGACAAAAACTCTTTGTTCCAGAAAAAATGAGCGAAAGTTGTCATGATGACATCCGGGATAAGAATACTCTTTCCCAGTCGGTTGTAGGAACGATAGGCCTTTAAGATGGAATTTTCGGTTTCAAACTCAATAGGCTTACCCCAGAGTCTTTTAAAAGCCGAGTTCTTAATTAATTGGGAGGGCTCTTCGATGCTTAAGAGAGAGCCGATAAATGTGTGCCATACGGTGAGTAAATGGAAGGTAGAATGGGTTGTATCAAGAAAGGTCCCCGGCTCCAAATTCAGCTTGGCGTAGTGTGCGGTGCGCTCTTTTATTACTTGAATGAGATTGTTATACTGATTTTTTAGCCTGTTTTCCCTAAGCGTTAAAGCTGGATATTGACGTGAATATTCTGTTTCAGCTGTTCCCGTCATGTAAATCCTGCTGTACTCCTCAAGATAGGATCGGAAGGCTTCTTTACAATCGTCAATACACTTTTGATATTCTTCTAGGGAGCTCCTTGGAGGAATATTGACGACAAGCTGTTCCATCGGAGGTGGAACAATGGGAGTCAATTTGTGTGCTGCAGCAGCCGATGTAGAAATCACTTTGACAGCAGATAGTTTCTGCTTTTGCGCAGGTTTAGGTTGGCTATCTGGCTCTGATAAACTCTTTATAATATGGGCGATGCCAGATGGGTATTCAATTTCCCGGACCCGCTTTCCGTTTTTAGGGGTGGGTGGAGGGGGTGTGGCTGGTGGTGGTAATTTGTTTTGTGAGTTTGTTATGTTTTGCATAATAGTTCTTAATTAAAGATTTTAAAATTATTAAGTCGATTCTAGCCTCGAACAGACAAAGATGAAGGCTTGCCCAAAGGCATGGTTTGATGAAACCTGTTCGATGTAGGAATTATCGCTGACTTTATACCAGGCTCCTTCCCTCAATGTGTGGGCTGCATAATGGCCGGAAACTAGATTTCCCATGTGGTTCACCGTGCCAATGATCTGATAGCGCATATCTTTTTCTTTGCTTAACAGCGAAGGATCGAAAAATTGGGTCAGATCGAGAACGCCGTTTCTTGGCACTTTGATGTCTTCGGTTCTTTTTGCTAATTGATTGCGTTCATTATAAAAGCGCTTGACGAAGAGGACGAGTAAGCGAGGAATCGGCTCGATTAATGCCCTGTGACAGGTGTGTTCCTTGAAGATGATACTTTTATTATTGGCGATCTGATAGGTCGCTGGTTCGGTGACTACTTCATTTAGTGAATGTTTGATGAGATCCAATAAAGGGATGGCATCCTCAAGCATCTGCCCTTTTTTTCTCGATCCCAATTCAATGGGAAGGATGGGTCCCAGCTGTTCCAGTGTCGAAAGAACGAGGGTCTTTCCTTGATGCGTGCCGACCCTTGTAAAGCGCTCATGGAAGGTGTGGCCGCAGGCATTTAAGATGACGGACATGATTTCCTGGGCATCTTTTTGATTGCCTCCGATGGTTCCCGCCTTTTCCTGAAAAGTCTTCATTTGGAGCAAGCGCTCCTTCAAAGAAATGGAAGCGGCATACGCTGCAGCCGTATCCCTGCTTTTTACATGCTGCAACAGCATTCGAATCGCAGGCTTGATTTCACGGAAATCTGGGTCAGCGACTTCAGGGCCCTCTAGCATCTGTGCAAAGTCCTTATAACTCATCAGAGCCTGCAAGCCCGCATTGAGGCAGCAGAAGTTCGCAACTTCGGGTAGGCCAGTAATCCCTGCTTTTTCGATCAATGGCGCTAGGTCGTTTGGTTGTTCTGTCACTGCAGTCGAAGCCACATGATTTGTAAATCCTGATGCGATCATTTCATCTTCTCCATTTTGAGATCGAACAATAGAAACGCCTGGTTCACTAGGTTTCGTAAGGGGAGGCTCGCTGGGTTTCTCTGCTGGCGGCATTTCGGCGAGTTTATTCAGAGAGTCTTCTTCAAAAAGGCGACCAAGCCATTCCTCAACGTTAAAATCAGGACCCGAACCTGAAGAGACCAGAGATTGAGCTCCCGCAGGTTGTTTCATCGTAACTTCTGTTGGATTTGGGGGAACTGTTGGATTTGGAAGAACTGTTGTATTTGGACGATCGGTAGTATGAGACGCATATTGGAGCATCAAAGCATTGAACGCGGGGAATTGCGGTACTTTCAGGATCGTTTCCTGGATGAATGGGGAATCTCTTCCATAGATGGAGATCAGATTGGAAAAGGCTTTGGTGTATATTTCAGGAGTCCAAAGATGAGGCGAATTTCTCATCAGCTGCTCATGTTTTGCTATGGCAAAGCTAAACAGGCGCCTCACAGCTAAAATAGTTGAGGGGTACTTTGCGATGACTTGTTTTGCTCTTTCTTCATCAGCTAAGATGTGCAGGAGTTTTGTCCAGCAGACAAACTCACATAATGAATTCCAAGACTTTTGAAGAAGCTCATTTAAAGACATTGGCAGCTCCATCTGCTGCCCATCTGAAAAGGCAAACAAAAGGCGGCCTTTTTGACGCATCAGTTTTTGCTGGGGTTTAACAGCATCATCTTTATTTGTAGGTATAAATAGGGAAACTGCTTGCAAGGCCATTTCAGTGTATGTCCGGAGGAGGAGTTGATTCGCGTTATATGCAAGAAAGATGTTTACCACACGTTCTAACGGAAGGAAATCAGACTCGAATTTCACCTCAAAAGAGGGAAATTCAGCATGATTGGCATCAAATGACATGTAATGAGGAGATTCTGGTATGGAAAATCCAAATTTTTGCCTCGGCATCCTATCTGGAGCCCTTGCTAGGTTTACATAGCGTTGATAGAACATTGACAACTCCCCACCCGCAAAGTCGAGCAATTGAGTTACCGTTCTGTAAAAGGCTAAGCGCCGAGCCGGCAAGTCTTCTACTCTATAAGTCGCTAAAAATTGAAGAGCATCCCTTTTGACTCGATCAGCTGCTATTATAAGCGCCCCGAAATTTTTCACGTAGCGGCCACTCTTAACATATTCATTGGGATCTGGATTTTTTTGCAGAATGAGAGGACGTGGTTTATCTTGCAAAAGTTTACATCTTTCTTGAGACGAATCATAGCTAGACTGACAAGAGAAATTGGCTCCTCCCTTTTCTAACCCTAAGGGATCCTTATCAAACGGATTAAGCTGAGCATAATCTTCTAGAATCCTATTCTTATGTTTATACAACTCTATACATCTGTAATTCACTCCTAAAGATTGCAAGTCTCTAAGAAAAGAGAAGAGTTCCAGAACGGCTTTGGGGTTCGTTTCTCTTTGATCCAGGTAGATGTGTAAATAAAAGGGAAGCAAAAACTGGCCTAGCGTGTGGGGAAGTGTCTGATGGTAATTAGGGTTTATTCTTGAGGATTGTTGGAATTTTATTAAATTATGCAAAACAAGCCGCGTTAAGGGTACAAAAGCGCCTTTGTTATTGTGGGAATCAAAATGCAGAACGGGTTCCTGGAGAATTTCAGGCTTCTCATCACGGGGTATTTCGGTAACGACCATCGGCTCGTTATAGATGAGGCATAGAAGACTTCTCAATCCAGCCCAGTTATAGTTATATAACGTGTATCGGTCAAAAAGGTTGTTTTCTCTGATGATATCTACTGTAAAGGCAAAGCGGGCGTTCTCCCCATAAGATTGCCACCCACCATAAGTTTCCTTTAGCAGTGTCTCTAATTCCTGATAGACCATCCTTTCATTCCATGACAGGCTCTCTTTTTTCCAAAAAAAACAAGCGATAGCTGTCATGAAGGCATCTGGGATAAGAGAACAAGATGAACCTGCAACCTGTAATTTTTTCCCAATTGGGTCGTGCACCACATAGGCTTTGAGAATAGAACATTCAGTTTCATAGGGAATAGGCTTACCCAAGATTTTACTAAAAATCGAGTTTTTAAGGGTTACAGGGTTCCCTTCTAGGATGGAGGAGATAATGGAAATAAATGTATGCCATATTGTCAATAAATTGAAGAGAGAGTGGTTCGCATCAAGAAATGTTCCAGGATCCAAATTTAGCTTAGCGTAGTGTTCTGTACGCTGTTTTATTATTAGCTTGAGTCTGTTAAGCAGCTCTATAAGCTTGTATTGCTTTGCGAGTAGAGCGCTTGGTAAATGGCGGACATATTCTGTTCCATTTCCCACAACGTGAATCTTGGCGTACTCACTGAGAAAGGAACTGAGCTCTCCTCTACAATTGAGAATATGTAGTGTTAATTCCGCTTCGATGTTCCTTGTCGGAATATGGACGACAAGCTTTTCTATCGGAGGAGCAGCAATAGAAGTCACTTTGCCTGTAGTAGGATTGCCTTCAGCAGGAGCCGATTTAGGTACCAAAGTGATCGTTGGTTTCTGCTTTTGTGCCGGATTAGGTTGGCCATTTGCGTCTGCTGAATTATTTAATACTTGGGCGACGACATCGGTGACAGGTGGGTTTTCACGGGCCCGCTTTCCATTGGGGTTTTTAGGGAGGGTTAAACGCAAGGGGAGTGGCTGGTGGAGCGGCGGTGGTGATTTGTTTTGCGGGTTTGTTATGTTTTGCATGGTATTTTGTAATTAAAAACCAATTTTAAAATTCCTATAATAATAAATTATTAATCTAATTGCAACAAAAAAATCAGCAAAAAGGGACTTAAATTTGGAGTGCGACGACTTGTCGCCGCTTTCCCAGAGCGCGACTTGTCGCGCTCAAAAGTCTTAAAACTCAAGACAACCAGGCGATGAGTCGGTGGCGGCAGCGCGACAAGTCGCGCTGTGGGAAAGCGGCGACAAGTCGCCGCACTCCAAATTATGTCCCTTGTCCCTTGCTTGTTTATTGCTCACTCTGTTATGATTTTTGTTGGTCGGGGACCTCATGGAATAGAACAGTCCGAACCAGGTCAGGACAGGAATGTAGCAGCCTTAAGGATGACGTTTTATGCCTTGGGCAATCTCCGATCACTTGTCATTTCACTCCCAAACCTCTCTTTTGTGTTTGCGTTCCTGGGGAATTTCCTCTGGTTTGACCACAATGAGGGGCCTGCGGGTTCCCACAAAAAGTGCATGGCTGATTCCGGTGTCGGTCCAAAAAAAGCGGCAGATTTTTTCCAACCCAAGTAAGAGACTTCTTTGTTGTTTAAGGAAATCGGCAAGGGGATTGGTCAGATACTGCATTAAAGACCAAACGAGAGAAAAGGGCTTTTTGCTATTCCACTTGAACCACCAATGGCTTAAGGCTTGGCGCATGGAAAGCTCTCGCTCCCGGTATTCGGCATCTTGCGCAGCTTTTGCAAAGCGTCGTGGAGCTTGGAAGAAATCCAGGATCCGGATCCATAGGCGATGGTAGCTGAAGGTCCATTTTTCTATTTTGAATTCGGTTTCGGCCAATTCGCCAAAGCGTTGGAGGGCATCGATGGAGTTGATGTCGATAGGGGCTGAGCAGATGACGATGCCCTTCCGCTTAACGAGGCGGCAGAGTTCTGACATCAGCAAGCGTTGCTCCGTATGAGGCAAATAGGCAATGATTTCGGTGGCCACCACGATGTCGTAGGCTTCATCTTTCAGGGAGGTCCTGGGTACATATTCTTGAAAGGTCTTGATTCCCGAAAGTCCCATTTCTTGTACCCGCTGCAAGGCCTGATGGGCGATATCTACAGCATGGACCCCGGCTCCTCCTTCGGTCAACTTCCTGGAAAATATTCCTGAGCCGCATCCTAAATCGGCTGCAAGCTTCCCGCTTGGATCTGCAAATTCCTTCATGAGGTCCCATGTGCGCGCGAGCCGCTCCCGTTCCTTGCAATTGCGGAGAGGATTGAATTGTTCCGGATCCACCATCCAGAGCCTCTCAAATTTGGCTTGCGCTTCCAGGCGCAGCGATCCTGGGCGCGGGGATTCTAAGGGGGGATTGGAAGGCGCGTTTTGGGTTCCGATGACATTCAAGCGATCTTTGGACATGACGTTTCCTTATGTTCAGATTTCCAGAAGCAATTCCTTCAAACTAAGCGTTGGAGGCGCTGTTTCCATGGGGCGGTTGATAAATAGGCGGTGCCAGACCTCGAGAAAGAATAGGCCCCAGAGCTGCCTATAATGCTCTTTTGGCGTCGTCAAAGCCTCCTTCAACCATTTTTCTGATAGGATTCCCGCCTCGATCAAAGCCCCTTTTTTCAGTAGGGGGAAGAGCTGAAAGAAGGGGGAATCTTCCTTCACGTTGATCCGTTGTTTGTTCCCTTGCATTGCGCCAGGCAAGAGCGCTTGCAAATAGGCTTTTCCCTCCCCTGCGGGGAGCCCCGCAAAATATTCGATGAGAGGGCGATTGAGAAAAGGAGAGCAGTAGCGGATACCATAGGCTCCCATCAGTCGATCATAGCGTGCGATTGTCAAATCGGGAAGGCGTGTTTTGACATCGAAATAGACGAAGGAGCCAATTTTCGATTTGATTTTGGATAAGTTATGGAATTTCTGCAGGAAGGTTTCCGGATCAAACTGGGAAGCCAAGTGGGGGGCTGCCTGCCGCATAGCCTGTTCATCAAAGAGGGCATTTTGATTTAAATATTCAAATTGCCAAGGTTTTCTGCGGCTGCGTTTGAGCAGGGCGAAAGCGGCTGGCTTATAAAGGGCTGACAGGGCAGGCAGGAGAAAACGGTGCGTCAATTCTTGATTGAAAGCGCTTCTCCAAGACTCTGTGAGGTGTTTCCGCACGTGGTATCTATCGTGGATGGCCAAGATCTCGTCGCAGCCTATATCCGTAAATAGGACATTGATTTCAGAGGACGCTTGCTTGGCCCAATTCCAGGTTGCCAACACTTCCTGGTCGGCCTGGGGTTCTTCCAAATGCCAGGCGATTTCGATCAGCGCATTGGGATCCACGTGCGCATCCAGGTTTTTCTGGACTGGAATTTCCTGAGCATAGCCCTGGAGGGCTTTTTCGAGGTAATGAGCGACGATGGCCGATCCCGGTTCTGATGAACTTAAATACCCGACATTTTGGTGATCCGCAACGAGCGATTTTGCGGCTCGTTCAAGAAGGTGATCGAGATGCTGGACGATGGCCGTTTCCGATGGGCCCTCTTTTCTCTCAAAGTGGGAGCTGTAAGACCAATATTGGTGGATCGAGGTCACCTGGTTAAGGGTGATTTGCAGATAATGGCCCGGCAGCAGCTTATTCACGTTCCTGATCGGAGACATTTCCTGCGGGATATAGCCAAAATAGAGAAAGGAGGACAAACCATCGACAGCTGCTGTCTGAGGGATGGCTCCTGTCGCCAAAAGGGCTTTTAGGCTGCTGCTGAAGAGGAAGTGATGCTGGTCCTGGTACCAATAGAGAGGCTTTTCCCCGATGCAGTCGCGCACCACTATGATTTTTTCCTTTGCCATATCCAAGATGCACAAGGAAAAACTTCCCTCTAGTCGCCGAAAGGCTTTATTGCCCCACAGTTCGTAGGCATTCACGATGATTTCGCCATCGGTTGAGGGTTGGTATCCGTGACTTTGCAGCTGCTTCAGCATTCCTTCCCGATTTTCGAGATGGCCAGCAAAGAGGGCGGCACTATTTTTTTGGGAATTAAAGGCGATTTTTTCACCCGCGCTTCCGATCTGCACATTCTTATTGGAATAGGATTCATTGGCACCTGACGGGTTCATCATATTCAGGAGGGGATTGATCCAGTGGCTAATTTGAAATACATCCGGGTAAATCACCCCCGCAATTCCATTCATTCCCCTCATAATCTTCCTCTTTTGAGAAGTTTATTTTTATTTTACCACTGAGATCAGTGAGAGAGTGTGAGATAGGGAGAGGATTAGGCTGCTAATCCTACTCAATTTTCTCATATTTTCTCACTGATCTCACTGGCTCAGTGGTAATTTAAACAAAAACGTCCAAGACCGTGAATTCAAAATTGGACAAAGCTGAGAAAAAAATCAATTTGTATTCTACTAGAGGACTTTGTTATCTTCTAGACAGATTACATTTAAGGAGAAAGGCCATGTTTAGGATTGCTATGCTAGTGTTGTGTTGTTTGACCCTGGTGGGATGTGGGGGGCCACATTATGTCGATTTTTTTCCTTATCATGATGATGGCACGATGAAGCCTCGCGTTGCGCTGGTTCCTGTCTTCGACAGTTCGAAAAGCGATGTGCCTTGGAGTCTCTCTCAGGAACTGACACAAGGGATGCGCTATAAAATCATGGATCATGGCGACCTTTACCTCCTGTCGCGAGAGGAGCTTGGACCTTGCTTGTCAAAGATGAGCAATCTCAATGTCATGGGATCCGATTTCTCTTTCCTCCAAAATTTTGATAATACAGATTTTGTCGTGCTCATGGATCTCTTCCAACATGAAGTTATTCCTCCGAAAAAAAATGTGAAGATCGTTCCAGGGCAAATTAATCCGGGTTGCTACACGCTGAACTTGAAAATGCGAATCAGGATCTTCGATATCCGCTCGTGCCAGCCAGAAGTTGTCCTGCAGGAAATTATCAGCCAAGAGTGTGCCGTACCTAGCGATATCAGCAAAAAAATGCAGTCCGTTCCCTATGGATCTGAAGCTTTTTCCAGGACCTGTTATGGACAGGCTCATCAGGTTTTGGTTGACAAAGCTGTGCGCCGCATCGAAGAGGCGTCGTGGGGAGCTAAATAGACGACATGACGCTTACCCCCGAACTGGTGCACGAACAGCTTCTTTTTATTGCGATTGCCGGGGTCCTTACCCTTTTGATAGGGTTTTTTGCGTGGAACCTGGGCTATTTTAAATTCCCTTATCGAAGAGATCCCGATATGCCCCGCTTGCGTACTCGTGATCTTGTGGGGGCCTTTTTTGTTTTTTTGGGCACTGAGTTCATCCTGCTTCCACTCTTGGTGCTTATTATATTCTTTCCCCATCTTCCAAGTGAAAAAGAGACTCTCTTTAAGGACCCTATATTAAAGGGATGGCTCAACGCGGGCGCCATGTTTCTCGTTACCTTGAGTGTCATCACTTACAATTTCTTGAATCGATCCGCCTTCAAAACCGTTTGGGGAGAGGGTTCATTCAAGGGGTGGAGATTCAATCTCCACCATGTCTTGATTGGCATTGCCTCCTGGCTGATCAGCTATCCGCTAGTATTGCTGGTAAGTCAAGTGATCTCTTTGAGTGTATCCGAACTTTTCCACCCATCCCGCTTGGAACAAATGGCTGTCGAGCAAGTAAAAAGCACCTTTCAGTCGCCGCCATTATATGCGACTACCTGGTTCCTGGTGGTGTTTTTGGTGCCCATTGTCGAGGAAATGCTTTTTCGCGGTTATCTCCAGACCTGGATCCGCCAATCCTTGGGAACGAAAAGGGCCATCCTATTATCTTCCGCAGTATTTGCCCTTTTTCATTTTTCGACCTCACAAGGGTTAGGCAATATCGAACTGCTTGGCGCTTTGTTCGTTTTGGCTAGCTTCCTGGGCTTTATTTATGAAAGGGAACAATCCCTTTGGGCACCTATTGCGTTGCATTCAACCTTCAATATCGTCAGCATTGCCATGCTGAAATAGAATACAGAATACAGAAGATATCGGGCGAACATCATCTGAAGATCCCTCTTGTTGTTGTAAGAAAAACACACTAACATTTCTTACATAAAGGCTAGTCGACAGCAACTATAAAAACATTGACTAAAAGCATAAAAAACCTCAACATGTATTTATAATGTCTAAAAGGAACATTTTTACCACATGGAAAGGTTTTCAAATTATCTTAAAGAGATCCGTAGCAAAGGAAAACGCTCTTTTACGCTCGATCAAGCTATGAAGGACTTAGGGCTTAAGAGAGGCAATATTTTAACGTCAGTCTACCGTGCAAAAAAACGTAGTGAAATCATAAGTCCTGCAAGTGGACTTTATGTCATTGTTCCACCGGAGCATCAGGCTTATGGCTGCATTCCTGCCGAAGAACTCACTCCCATTCTAATGGATTATATGCAGGCTGACTATTATGTTGCCCTACTGTCCGCCGCAGCTTACTATGGCGCTTCCCACCAAAAATCAGCATCCTTTCAAAATACAGAATTAACGCGATGGGCGAATTTTGTTGTGGCTTACGAGACCCAGAGCCGAAGGCCCGGCAGTTGTATAGCCCAGTTTTGCCCAACTGCCTTACGGTGTTTATCTGAAAATAACGCTCGAGAAATGACAGGGACAAAGGGACATAAGGACCAACGACCAAGGGACAACGACGCAAAGGACGAAAACGACGCAAACGACAAAAGGACAAAGACTTTCGTCCCTTTGTCGTTTACGTCCTTTGCGTCGTTGTCCTTTGGTCGTTGGTCCCTATGTCCCTTTACTCATCTGATCAGAGCCTTCGGCCCCGGGTTTCGTAAGCCACAACAAATTCTGTATTCTGTATTCTGAATTCTGTATTCTTAAGTTAACAAAGACCTAAGGGGGAAAATTATGATGCGTCACATCGCGTTCGTTGTTGCAATGTTTTACGTTGCATTTGCTATTGGACAGGAGAATGAAACCAATGCAGCACTGAAGGAAAATACTCAGAGGATTGTGCAAGGGAACAATGCTTTTGCTACAGAGCTTTATGCGCAAGTCAAGAATAGCAAAGGCAATCTAGCTTATTCTCCCTATGGCATTGAGAGCGCTCTCTCTATTCCCTTTTTGGGATCTCAGGATATTACCCAATTTCAAATGGAAAAAGTCCTTCACCTCCAGATCTCATCAGGAACTGTTGATCAGAGCTTTGCGGAGTTGAACCGACAGCTGGCGAGCCGGCCTAGCGATGTTTCGGATGACTACCGCCTTTTGCTGGCGACTTCCCTTTGGTTGCAAAATGGCCTCATTGTCACTGATAAATTCCTGGACACGGTCAAGAGATCCTATAAGTCAGGATTCTATAGGGCCGATTTCATGCAGCAGCCCGAATCTTCCCGCTTTGAAATCAACCATTGGGTCAAAGAGCATACGCTAGGTAAAATTGCCGACTTGCTTGGTCCTGGAGATATCAAGTCTGCAACGCGCATGGTGGTCGTAAGCTGTATCTATTTGAAAGCAAAATGGGCTCAAATATTTAATTCACACAATACCTCTCCTCAACCTTTTTTTGCCGATTCGGACACTACCCTTTCGGTTCCTACAATGTACTCCACAGCCACTTACCCCTTCTATCATACGGACCGATTCTCGATGCTGCAGCTGGATTATGTACCGGCAACAAACGGCAATACGCGTCTCGCCATGCTCATTTTGCTGCCCAATCAACGCGACGGATTGCCTGAATTGGAATCGATTTTTACTTCGGAAAATCTTAGAAAATGGATCGACAGCCTAAAGAAGGAACGCATCAATGTCTTCCTGCCAAAGTTCAAAATCACGAAGTCTTTGAATCTGACCGACACGCTCCAGCACATGGGAATGTTCAATCCCTTTTCCGATGAAGCAGACTTTTCCGGCATCAGCGGCGCTAAAAATCTTAAGATAAGCGATGTGCTCCACAAAGCCATCATCGATGTCGATGAGGCGGGCACGGAGGCTGTAGCTGCTACAGCAGTGACGATCAATATGACAGCCATTGGAGGAGAAAGTCCGGTAGAATTCCGTGCGGATCATCCATTCATCTATGTCATTTACGACAAAACCACAGGGGTCATTTTGTTTGCGGGGCGTCTGACGAATCCCACTACATAGAGAAGAAGAAGTTTTTGCCTGGAAAAATAAGTTAACAATTGCTATACTTCTTCCATTATTGGTTAAGAGGCAGTTACAAAAGTCAGGGTTCGTCGATTTTTGGGATTATTTTGGCCGCTTTTCGATTAAAATTGCAGGGGTTATATACTCTGTCGATATTACCCCTGCAATTTTAAGTCGAAAATCGGCTCAAAATAACCCGAAAATCGACTGAACCCGACTTTTGCAACTGCCTCGAAGAATATAAGACTATGGTAGTACCTGTAATGCCTTTTAGTGTAGCGGCCTATGGCCTTTCCGATATAGGGCTTGTCCGGCAAAATAATGAAGACTACTGGTCGCAAATTCCTGAGGTGGGCTTTTTTGCCCTTGCGGATGGAATGGGCGGCCACCGCGCAGGCGAAGTTGCCGCCCATGCGACGCTTGATACTTTATGCGACATCATCGGCAAGACCTTGGAAAAAGAGGCTCCAGCTTCTTTAGAAGAGGCGAAGGGGATATTAGAGCTTGCCATAGAACAAGCGAACCAAGCTGTCTATCGGCTGGGAAGGTCTGATCCGGATTTAAAGGGAATGGGCACCACCCTTTGCTGTTTGCTGTTTCATCCGAAGGGAGTGATTTATGCGCATGTCGGCGATAGCCGCATCTATCGCAATCGCGAGGGTGTGCTGGAGCTTTTGACGCGGGATCATTCTCTGCTGTGCGAGTTGCTCGATTTGGGCCAGCTCAATGAAAAGGAAGCGGATGATTTTCTCTATAAGAATATCATCACAAAAGCGATGGGAACCGAGCCCTCTGTGGCACCTACCATAAGCCTCAGCAACATTCAGGATGGCGATATTTGGATGATGTGCACCGATGGGCTCACGGATTTGCTCACACTCAAAGAAATGGAACAGATCACGAATGAGAGTCCTTCCATCGAGGAGGGGTGCAGATTGCTAATAGAAACAGCCAACAGTAGGGGCGGCCACGATAATGTCACCGTCGTTATGGTAAAGGTAAACGATGAAACAAAGGATTTATCTCGATAATAATGCCAGCACGCCTCTCGATCCGCGCATCCTCGATGTCGTCGCACAGGATCTTCGCATTTCGATCGCTAATCCCTCCAGCACACATAGTTTTGGACAAGAATCGCGCAAGCGCCTGGTAGAGGCAAGGCAAACCATTGCCTCCTATCTGGAGGTCAAGCCAAGCGAAATCGTCTTTACCTCAGGGGCCACGGAAGCGGCCAATCTCGTCATCCGAGGCCTCTTTGAAAAAGAATTCAAGGGGCATATCATCACCTCATCGGTCGAGCACGCCTGTGTATACAGCACTGTAAAGGCATTGGAACCCTTAGGGATAAGCAGCAGTTTTCTCCAGCCCGGACTCTGGGGGGCCGTGACCCCCGAGACTGTAAAGGCTGCTTTGAGATCCGACACGCGCCTCATCGCCTTGATGGCTGTGAACAATGAAACAGGCGTCAAAACCGATATCGCAGCCATTGCTGAAATCGCCCAAAAGGCAAAAGTCCCTTTGCTCGTAGATGGGGTCGCCTTATTGGGCAAGGAGCCCTTTACAATACCCCCAGGGGTTTCTGCCATGATTTTTAGCGGACACAAGTTTCATGCGCCCAAAGGGATTGGGTTTGCCTATCTGAGCAGTCAACTGCAGATAAAACCGCAATTGACGGGAGGTGTGCAAGAAAACAATAAGCGGGGCGGCACGGAAAATATTTCCGGCATCGTAGGAATGGCTGAGGCTGTCAGGCTGTTAAAGAAGGAGCTTCCTGCTGCATCGGAGAGGATGGCAAGCCTTCGGGATAGGCTAGAGAAGGGGATCCTGTCCCAATTGCCTTTTGTGATGGTCAACGGGGCTGGGCCCCGCATAGGCAATACGTCCAATTTGGCTTTTGGGAACCTGGATGGCGAAGCGCTGCTGATGCGCCTCGATTTAGAGGGGATTGCCGTCAGCCATGGCTCTGCATGCCACTCAGGAGCCCTCGAACCTTCCCGGATTTTGCTCAATATGGGTTTGCCTATGGCTTTGGCTCGTTCTTCGTTGCGGTTCTCCTTAAGCCGATTTACCACCGAGGAGGAAATTGACGCTTGCATTGAGGCGGTCACCAAAGTAATGGACAATGGTTAATGGACCTAATGGACACCATGGACACCATGGACTATGGACCATTGCTTTTGACCATAGTCCATGGTGTCCATGGTGTCCATTAGGTCCATTAACCATTGTCCATTAACTCCATTGTCCATTAACTCCATTGTCCATTAACTCCATTGTCCATTAACTCCATTGTCCATTTCTACTTTTTTGTTCACTTTAATTTGGATATAAGATAAAATAAAGCATGTCTAATAACTTTAATTCCTAATTAATGGGGTATTTTATGAAAATTAAAACTATTTCTTGTGCTTTGCTTCTAGCTTGCGTCTTCGTTTTTGGCTTCAGCATGACCGCCGAAGCGAGATCCCGCAAAAGCGTATCCTTGAGCTTTGGCAATGTCTTTGCTCCAGCTCTTGTCGCGCAGCCTTACGCACAGCCTTACGCACAGCCTTACTATTATCCGCAGCCTGTTTATGCTTATCCAGCTCCGAGCTATGGCCGCGTCGTCGCAGTGCCGGTGGCTCCTGCTCCCGCTCCTGTTTACGTTTATCCGGCGTTTCCTAGCCTCTTCAATAGCATATCATTCGGCTGGTCTTGGCGCTAGTTAAGGATTACTCTTTAGAGATGCGGAGCTGGTAGATGGGCCTTCTATTTGTCTTTAATTCGAAGGAATCCCTGATTCTTCCATTGACGTCCAAAACATCGATGACCGGATTCTCTTCGGCATCGACAGGGATGTTCATCAGCAGAAAGTGAAAGAAGGCCTTTTCCAGATTCCGCTTTGTCAAGGGGGCTCCGCCCCCTCCTGAAATGATTTGCCAGACCCCTTGCCGATCTGTACGGTCGTAAAGGTGTTCATCCGAACAGATATAGGCAAGCACGCCATTGTCTTGTAAGAGGTGCCAAAAAACATCCCTGAGAAAGGGTTCCTGGTCAAGTCCGCGATAATCTCCGGAAGGAGCTGTCGTAGAAAAAGCGGGTTCGTGTCCCAAAACAAAAAGGAAGGGGCTTGTTTTGGCTTTTTCTTTGAGTTCGCGGCTAAGCCATTCCAAAACGGGAATTGAGAGAACGTGTTCTTTTATTTTTTTCTGCCCCATATCGTAATAGTTGGTTGAAAGCATGATGAAGCTGGCATTTCCTATGGTGACGCTATAGACGAGGTAATGGTCGATGATCTGCACATTCTTCAGTCCGAAGTGGTCTTTAAAAATCAGAAGGGAATCGGGGCCGAGAGCCTCGTCATAACCAATTAAGGGATAAAAGGGTGTATTTCCCAATTTTTCTTTGTACAGTTGAGAAAAGGCTTGGAGTTGTTTTCGAAAAATTTCAGTGCTATACACATAGCCCTTTTTCGCCCAGCGATTGCCATAGATATCTTTCTCGGGCGCAGGAGCCATGAGATTTTCTGGGCTTGGCGTTTCATGATTTTTCTTCCCAATACCTAAGACCATGTCTCCAGTGGAAAAAACTGCTTTGACCTCTTGGATTTGGATCAATTTCAGCAATTTTCCCAGAATGTCTTCGTTTAATCCACTGGGTTCGCCAAGTTCGCCTCGGCTATCGCCAAAAATGGCGACCCGGTCCCACTTGTTTTCCGCGCTTTCGTTATCATTCTCCGATTCCTCTGCCACGAGTGGGGGTATCAACAAGATAAGGAGAGCGAGGTATTTAAGCATAATGACCTTTTTTTCCTCATCATGTGAGTCCCTTGCAATTTTGGCAATAAAATAATAACTTGAATAAAAGGGGGGCTAGGTATAAATAATGGAAGTAGAGAACAAGAAATAAAGGGAGGTTATTATGCCAAATGTTATGCAAGAACCACGGGTTTCTACCGTAACCCCAGAAAAAGCAAGCAAAGAGGTAAAAGAACTCTATGATGCTCTGCAGAAAAAAATGGGCAGGCTGCCTAACATGGTCCTGCATTTGGGGCATTCCTCAGAAGCATTGAAGGCTTTTATCAATATGAGCGGCGCAGCTAGCCATACGTCTCTAAATCCGAAATTGAGAGAAGAAATCGCCCTATCTATCAGTCAGATCGACAACTGTACCTACTGTTTAGCCGCTCATTCGGCGTTGGCTCGAAGCCATGGCGTGCCAGACCAGGAAATCCTGATGGCTCGAAAAGGAGAAGCCAAGGATCCGAAGACGCAGGCCATTTTAAAATTTGCGAAATCTGTAATCGAGAAGAGAGGCCATGTCAGTGATGAGGAAGTCAAAATGCTGAGGGCAGCAGGCGTTAGCGAAAAGGAATTGGTTGAAATCATCTTGGTGATTTCCGAGAGCGTTTATACTAATTATTTGAATATCATTCTCAATACGGCTATTGATTATCCTGAAGTGCCAGAATTGAAATAATTTGCTCTCATGTATGAATTCTTCAGCGCAGACAATGCCTATCTTTTTACCCAGTGGATTTTTCTTAGGTGTATAGCGCTGACCTATTTTTTAGCCTTCTGGTCTTTGCACAGCCAAGTGTTGGGGCTTTACGGATCGAAAGGGATTCTGCCCATTCGAGAGTTTATTTCTGCCGTTTGGCTCTCCCAGCTGTTTAGGCCTTATGTGCATTATCCCACTCTTTTTTTGTGGAAGTCTTCCGATGCTGTTTTAAAATGGGCCGCCATTGTCGGCATGATTGGCTCTCTGCTGGCATTTATTGGTTATTATCCTGCTCCCATCTTTTTATTTTTATGGATTCTCTATCTATCTTATCAAATAGCGGGATCCGAATTCTTATCCTTCCAGTGGGATACTCTTCTTCTTGAGGTCGGCTTTTTGACAATCTTTTTCTCGATTCAATCGCCGCCCCCTTTTTCGATGATTCTGCTCTTCTGGTTTTTTCTTTTTCGGTTTATGTTTGCTTCTGGGATGGTCAAGTTTCTTTCGCGCTGCCCGGCTTGGAAAAGCTTTACGGCGATGACATATCACTATGAAACGCAGCCCCTGCCCAATCGGATAGCCTACTACATGCACCAGCTTCCGCGCTGGTTTGCCTTTTTGTCGCAGGGAGCCGTCCTTTTCGTTGAACTCGTCATTCCCTTTTTCATTTTTGTCCCTCTGCCCTTTCGCTTTGTCAGCTTTGCCTTTCTGCTTGCCTTGCAGGTATTGATTTTTCTTACGGGCAATTATGCCTTTTTTAATATCCTATCGACGGCGCTCTGCTTTACCTTGCTTGACAATTCCTATTGGGAATGGGTGCCCTCGCTCCTCAGAACAGGGGTTGCCTTAAGCCCGAACATAGGGCTGGAAGCCTTTTTAAATGTTTTTGCATTCCTGATGTTCGTTTTAAATGGCTTGGAGCTGGCTTCTCAAGTGTTGGGTGTAGAGCCCTTCTACAAATATCTGCGGTATCTCACCCCTTTCCGGATCCTCAACCCTTATGGATTGTTTGCGCGGATGACCCTCGAACGCAACGAAATCATCGTACAAGGCAGCCGCGATGGAGAAAAATGGGAAACCTATGAATTCAAATGGAAGCCTGGAGACCTAAAAAAGGCTCCGCGCCAAGTAGCCCCTCACCAACCCCGTTTGGATTGGCAGATGTGGTTTGCGGCGCTCGGTCCTTTTCGCGGCGAGCGCTGGTTTCCCTCTTTTTTAACGCGCCTTTTGCAGGGAAGTCCTGAGGTATTGGCCCTTCTTGAGGTCAATCCCTTTCCGGATCAGCCTCCGCAATATGTGAGGGCCCTTTTTTATCAGTATCATTTCACCAACCTCAAAACGAAGTCCAGGACCGGGGAGTGGTGGGAGCGCAAGTATATCGGATATTACGCTCCACCCATGAAACTGCGCTCCTAATGGCCTGCACATTAAATAATGTGCAGGCCATTAAATAATGTGCAGGCCATTAAATAATGTGCAGGCATTATATTAAGTGTCCCACCGTAGACAGGACAAAGGTGGCGTAGACCGGCATTTTGGCTACGCGAATTTCATAAATTTTGTGGATGATGTTGACGACGCTCAAAACGATAAGCCCAGGGCATAGCGTCGTCAAAATCGGCGAAAGCATGTTGGCAATGCCGCTGAAACCCAGCGTTGCTATTATGGCGGATATCCCGAGTGTCAGCAATAAGGGCACTAAGAATTGGAATTTGTTCCTCAATATGTCATCTTTGATGTAATCGGCGCAAATGGAGGTCAAGGGAATTGCCGTTGTCAAGCAGGCCATGGCCACCGCAATGCAAGAGATCAAACCACCGATAGGCCCTAGCAGGTGCATGGATATCAAGGAAAGCCTTTCCACGGGTTCGTGATCGGATTTCAATAAAGGGGTATACCAGGAAGCGACATGTGTCAATCCGATATACATGACCGAAAGAAGGAACGCTGCAATTAGACTTGCTTTAAACATCTTCTTAAAGGATTGCCGCCGCGCTTCTTTCGGATCTAATTCTTCTTGATCCACAGTAAAATGGTAGAGAACAAAGGGAGCAAAAATAAAAGAGGCGATGAGGTCAAGGGTATTGTATCCGACGTTTAAGCCGTTGAGAAAAGAGTCTCCAGGCTCCAAATCCACTTTTGGAGCTTCGGGATGGTTCATATATCCCAAAATGAGAATGCAGCCCAACGACAGGAGCAGAATAGGGGTCAAGACTAAACCCAAGAGGTCAACGACCCTACTTTTCTTTAGAGTAAAGCCAAGCACGATGATACAAAAGATAAGACTGAAGAGGCCCATGGATGTTGCCTCAGGCAGATAGGGCTTTAGCGTAGCAAAGGACAACGTCATAAGGCGAGGAATGGATCCGATGGGCCCCAGGATGGCTTGGATCGTGAAAATGAGGAGAATAGAGGGGATTTTTCCTAGCCTCCCAAAAAAAGCGTGATAATCTCCTTCAAAAAGGAGCATGGCAATTAATCCCAATAAGGGGAGGGACACCCCCGTAACCAGAAGTCCCATCATAGCGAAAAAGTTTTGATCACCAGATTGTCCCCCTAGGATAAGGGGCCATATGAGGTCGCCTGCTCCAAAAAACATGGAAAACAAGGCGAGGCCTGCAGCAAGTACACTAAATCTTTGATGTATAGACATACTCATGTCCTCCAGTGGGCAATCATCTTAATCAAATTCGAATATTTGTTGCAAGCATACTCTCTAGTCATTCATACTACACTCTTATGAAGCGTTCTGTCATCGGCATCGTACTCAATGAGAATCGGACTCAAGTGCTCTGCATCAAGCGCCGGGATGTCCCTATCTGGGTTCTTCCAGGGGGTGGTGTGGACGGCAATGAAACAATGGAAGAGGCGATGGTGCGCGAGATATTCGAAGAAACTGGGCTCTGTGTAAAGATAGCTCGAAAGATAGGCGAGTATACTCCGATCAACCGGTTGAGTTATTATACGGAAACATTCGAATGCAAGCCTACCGGCGGGGAGATTGCGATAGGTTCAGAGACGGCCCAAATCGCCTTTTTCGATGTCCAGCGTTTGCCGAAGAATTTTTTTACCATTCACAAAGAATGGCTGGATGATGCCCTTCAGCATTCATCTGCTGTCATTCAAAAGCCTATCAAAAGTGTTACGTATTGGAAGTTGTTTCTCTATTTTTGCTGGCATCCCATTTGGGTGCTGCGCCTTCTTTTATCTCGGCTCGGCTTCCCGATCAACAAATAAAAATCCCTGGCGGAGCTAACAGCTGTTAGCTCCGCACAGGGAAGAAAATAACGTCGAGCAACACCTAGCGTGATGTGTCATGTGCCTAGTTTAAAAAATGTTGCGTAAAAGTCTTGCTTATTCTAAATCTCGCTTTTAGTTATTTTCTTTGTGGGGACTTGATACTATCAGGTACTGCGGGCGCAGCGGAAGCCGCTGGCGCCGCAGGTTTCGTGTCATTAGCTTTTTCTGTTTCCGCCTTTTTCTCTTCAGCGCGCTGGCGCTTGATCGTTTCGATGCGGCAGGCGTAATTCTCGACATGGAACATCAGTTTAAACCGATCCCACTCTTCGGAGAAGGTATCGACGAATTTTTTGTCCGTATTTTGTTTGATCAGCATCAGTTCAAAGAGCATTTTGTGTGCCGACTCAATTTTTTTGGCGGTATCCGGTTCGCCGGGTTTGATTTTTTGCTGAAGGAAAAATTTAGTGATTAGATTTGCCGTATCGCAGGACTCTTTTTCCTTTTCTCCAACCCAACGGATAAATTCGTTCTTTTCTTTCACTGTTTCGAAGTGGTTGTCATTGAGGACACCCATTGCTTTGTACATGGTTTCCACATATTGGTCGATTTCGTCGAAGACCATTTCATCGTGGTAAATCCCGCAGGGCATTTGGCAATGGGCGCTCGCCATATCCGGAGAGCCAATCAAGGCAGCTAATGCAATCAACAGATAGTGTGTTTTCATGGCTGGAATCCTTTCTCAATTCAGTGTACTCGAAATTTTTACTGGAAAGGGACATTTTTCGCAAGCTAATTCTCACGATTCATATCGTCATGGCTTGTAATAATTTACCACCGAGATCACTGAGATCAGTGAGAGATTGTGAGATCAGTGAGAGTATGTAAGATAGGAAAGGATTATTCTATTATCATGCTTTGTGACGCTATTCCACTCAATGTTCTCATATCTTCTCAGTGATCTCAGTGGTAAATTAATGCAACCACATCTATATCCATAGTCCTTGTCAGAATTCGAAAGGGTGTTATATAACAGGTAGCCAATGGAGATGAGATCGTATCATGATAGCCAGGGTGGAGAGCTTTTGTTTAAATTGGTGGTGGGTGGTGCTGTTTTTACTATTTTGCAGCGCCCTATATGAGCAGGGGTTGAAGAAGCGCAATAGGGAATATGGCAAGCTCTATCAAAAGTTGATGGAGCTTCATCAGCAAAAAGAGGAAGCCCTGGCCCTTAATGAAAAGCTCCTTCGGCAAGTGAATAGCCAAAGCGATCCGGCATGGGTTGAGCTCGTCCTGATGAAGGGGCTGGGGCTAGTCCCCGAGGGGCAGATAAAAGTATTTTTCAGAAAAGAAGAATAACACATGATTTCTTGGGTTTTCCCTGCGTTTGCCTTTTTCGTCCTCATTTTTTTATCGGGGTACTTTTCCGCTTCGGAAACAGCCCTCTTTTCCCTTTCCTCGTTGAGAGTTAAGGCTTATGGAACAAGTCGTGAGCCGCGCAAAAAGCTCATTGCGCACCTTCTGCACCATCCGCGCGATCTCCTCGTCACGGTGTTCATGTTGAATACTTTGGTCAATATCCTTCTGCAAAACGTGGCTTCCAGCACTTTTGGAGAGCAGGCAGGATGGTTTTTAAAGGTGATTTTTCCTTTGATCCTTACTCTCATTTTTGGGGAAATCATCCCCAAATATATCGGCATTCAGAACAATACCAGCATCGCTCATCTGGTGGCGCCGCCGATCAACTTTTTGCAAAACCTGATGAAACCCATTCGCGAAGTTGTTGTGGCAGTCACTGCACCCATTTCGCGCATTCTCTTTTTCTTTTTGAAAAGGGAAAAGAGCATTTCGAAGGAAGAGCTGCAGCATGTGTTGAAACAATCGCAGGAGCATGGGGTTCTTTTGCCAGATGAGGCAGAGCTGGTGTATGGATACTTGAACCTTCAAGACGACACCGTCAAGGAGGTCATGTGGCCAAGGGAGGACATCCTCTATTACGATATAGGGGACCCCTTGACAAAGTTGGTCTATCTGCTTGTCGATAAGCAGTGCTCCCGCTTGCCCGTCTGCGAAGGCAACATCCAGAATATCATCGGCATCATCAGTGCTAAGCAGTATTTTATATATCGGGAAGAAATCCAGACTCCGGCGGATCTGAGGCGCTTCACGACCAAGCCCTACTATGTTCCTGAGACGACGACAGCCCGTGCTTTGAGGCGGAGCCTTGAAGAGGCCAATCAGGAGTTGGCCATGGTCGTGGATGAATATGGTTTTATTTCCGGGTTGGTCACATACGAGGATATCGTCGAAGTGGTCATAGGCAATATTACAGACTTGCGCGATCGGGAAGCGCTTTATAACCAGGTTGGAAAGAATGAAATCTTCGCAAGCGGCAAGCTTGAATTATCTGAATTTAACCAGATTTTTGGGGTTGAATTAGAAAGCCCTAACAATATGGTCACAGTAGGGGGATGGTTGACGGAACGCTTGGGCGACATTCCAAAAAGCGGAACGAAGATGGAGTTGGAGGGCTTTTTTTTCAATATACTAGCCGCAGATCCTAACCGCATCAGGCGCGTCTATATCCGAAAGCTGCCGGCAAAATCCCCGCCAACCAAAAAGGCTGCATAATGGAATACTCTGCAGGATGGTGGCTTTTTTTAAATATACTCTCCATCATGGTCCTTGCCTTTTACTCAATGCTGGAAATGGCTTGCGTTACCTTCAATAAAGTGCGTTTGCAATACTACGTGAACAAAGGCATTCGGCAAGCCATTTGGCTCAACTATTTATTGAATAATTCCTCTCGCCTTTTCGGAACCACCCTGCTCGGAGTCAATATCGCCCTATTTGCAGGTTCAGAATGCTCTAGGGAGTTCTACAGAGCCATAGGGCTGGATCCCGACTTTGCCCCTATAACGCAAGTCATCCTGGTCGTCATTTTTGGGGAGCTCGCCCCCATGTTTGCCGCAAGGCGCTATGCGGAAGATGTCGCGATGCTAGGCATACCTCTTATTTATTTTTCCTCGAAGATCATGGCCCCTTTTCTGTGGATTGTGGATTGGATCTCCCGCCTATGCAACCTCATCATTGGGGGCAAAGGATCGGAAACGAACATCTTCCTGACCCAGGAAGAGCTTCTTAAAATCATCGAAGAGCAAGACGAAGACATTGCGCGGGTCGGCGGAGACACCGACTTTAATACGATTGCCGCCAACATATTCAGCATGCGCTCAAAAAGCGCCTACCAGATTATGGAGCCGCTGACCTCTGCCCAATCCGTTCCATTGAGTTGTACTGTCGATCAGATTCGCGAAATCCTGATGAAAACTTCGGCCAATTATGTTTTGGTCTATCAACGCGACGCAAAAAACATTGTCGGGATTGTCCAGCCGCGGGATCTCATACGCATTCCTGGCAACCGCAAGGTGCGGGATTACCTGTTGACGCCCTGGTTTGTTCTTCGCGATATGAACGTCCTGCAGATTTTAAAGCAGTTTCGCAGCAACAACCAGAGTCTGGCGATCATCCTCGATAAGGAGGGGCTGGCTATTGGGCTGATTCATCTCGATGATATTATGGAAGAGATTTTCGGAAAGACTGAATTTGGGTCGAGCAGGCGCCTGGGCCTGCCAAAAGATCGCTTGCTCGTGGAGCGCACCTTCCCCGCAGATATGCGCGTGGGCGAATTTAATAAACAGTATGATGTCGTGCTCGACGAAGACCAGGATTTGACGCTGGCCGAACTCATGGAAAAATATTTGGGCCATCAGCCTACAGAGGGAGAATCGATTCAGATCGGCCCCTTCGAACTTATCGTCAAGGAGGCCTCCCTTCTCGAAACAAAGCGGATCACCGTCTCCACCCGTATGTAGCAGTTTTTTTTTATTTACCACTGATCTCAGTGGTTATTTATAATAACGCTCTTTGTCTGAATTCTGCGGCAGGTTTCGAGGATGTGGGCTCTGTGGCCGAAGGCGCTGAAGCGCAGGAAGCCTTCGCCGGCGGGGCCGAATCCGGACCCTGGAGTAGAGACGATTTGCATGTGATGCAGCAGCTGGTCAAACATGTCCCAGGAAGAGGCCTCGCCGAAGTCGACCCAGAGGTAGGGGGCATTGGTTCCGCCATAGGTCTTATAGCCGAGCTCTTCGAAAGTGCTTTTGATGATCTTGGCATTTTCCATGTAGAAGGCGATGAGCCGATGCATCTCGGCTTGCCCTGCCGGTTCCAAGGCGGCGAGGCCGCCGGCTTGGGCGATATTGGAGGCTCCATTGAAAATGGTGGAGACAGTGCGGCTCCAATCCCTTTTGACTGGCGTGCCATCGTCAAAGCGGAGCGATTCCGGAACGACGCTCCAGGCTAGACGCACTCCAGTGAAGCCTGCCATTTTAGAAAAGGAGCCCAGTTCGATTGCCACCTCTTCGGCACCCTCTATTTCGTAGATCGATTTGGGGAGGCTTGGATCGCTGATGTAGATCGCATAGGCGGCATCGAAGATGAGGATGGAGTGGTTGGCTTTAGCAAAGCTGACGAGCTGTTCCAGCTGCTCCCTTGTCGCAACGGTTCCTGTCGGGTTGTTGGGCGAGCAGAAATAGATGAGATCTGTCTTGGGAACTGTTGCGAGGTCGGGAAAAAAGTCATTTTCGGGCGCGCACCGCATGTAGACGATTGGCGGCTGTCCGATCATGAGGCTCGAGTCGACATAGACGGGATAGGCAGGATCCTGCACGGCGATGGTGCAGTGCGACCCAAATAAGAGCTGGAGGCGTCCAATGTCGCACTTCGCGCCGTCGGAAATGAAGATGTCCTGTGGGGATAGCCTGCTTTTATAGAGTGTTTCGGCTAGCTTTTGGCGAAGTTCCGGCTGTCCCTGCTCGAGTCCATATCCGGAATAGCCCTCCAAGGTTCCTAGACGCTTTGCAAAGTGGGATAGCCCCGCTGTAATATGGGGCGTGAGCGGCTCTGTCGTATCGCCGATGCCCAAACTGATGAGTTGGGCCGTGGGATTTTTCTCCAGGTAAGCTCTCTTTCTCTTGTTGATTTCGGGAAAGAGGTAGCCTGAGTTCAGCTGTGCGAAGCAGGGGTTGCGTTTGACCATCTATCGGCAGGCTCCCGTCAACAGGCCCGACTTCTGGAGGGTTTCTTCGAGTTTGCGTTGGCTCTCTTCAGTCAGATCGCAAAGCGGCAAGCGGCAGCCTCCGGCAGCCATTCCGCATAGCGACATGGCCGCTTTGATGGGTATCGGGTTGGTTTCGATAAAGAGGTCGCGGAATAGGGGCATGAGCTTATAATGGAGGGCCCGGGCGCCGGTATAGTCGCGCTGCTGAAGCTTGCGGACCAAGTCGAGGACCTCCCTTGGAATCAAGTTGCTGACGACGGAGACCACTCCATGGCCTCCTAGGGCCATCAGGGCGAAGGTCAGGCTGTCATCTCCGGACATCACGCTGAATTGGGGATAGCGGAGGGAAATGTGTTCGATGACTTCCATGATTTGGTTGATATTGCCAGAAGCCTCTTTGACTCCGGCGATATTCGGTATTTCCGCCAAGCGCAGCAAGGTTGAGGTTGGCATATTTTGGCCGGTTCTTCCGAGATGGTTGTAAATCAGGATGGGGAGATTAGGGGCGGCTTCCGCCACTTCTTTAAAGTGGCTATACAACCCATTGGGGGTCGGTTTATTGTAATAGGGGCAGACGATCAAAGCGGAATCGGCGCCCATGCGTTGGGCGTGGCGCGTATTCTCAATGGTTTGCGCGGTAGAATAGCTTCCCGTCCCGACCATCAAATGGACTTTGCCTTTGCATTCTTCCTGGGAAATCGCGATGACTTCTTCTCTCTCGTGATGGGTGAGGGTTGGAGCCTCTCCAGTTGTCCCTAAAGCGACAATAGCATCGACACCTTGTTTGATTTGGTATCGGATATTTTCCCTTAATCCCTCTTTGTCGAGTTCTCTCGACTGAGTGAAGGGAGTGATAATGCAAGAAAATAAACCTTTGATCTGCATAGTTAGCATCCTTTTAATGCTTCTTGAAAAGTAAAAAATCCCCGTTTCCCCTTCAGCCGCTCGGCAGCAAGAACGGCTCCCATCGCAAACCCTTCCCGGTTGCGCGCCTCATGGGAAATCGTGATGGTGTCGGCGGGGGAGTCGAAGATCACCTGGTGATTTCCGGGAATATGGCCGCAGCGTATGCTGGAGACGTGGAGCTCGTGGGGTTGGATCGGCCGGTTCGGGTTGTCGCACACTTCATGTGTTTTGCGCTCGACATGGGCTATCAGGGATTTGGCCAGGGCTTTTGCCGTCCCTGAAGGGCTGTCGGCCTTTTGGTTGTGGTGGTATTCGATCAGGCTGACATCATAGGCTGGGTGGGCATTCACCAGCTTAGCCGCTTCCTCGACGACTTTCATGAAGAGGGAAACTCCAATCGAAAAATTCGGCGAATAGAGAAAACCGATCTTAGCCTCTTCGACAATTTTGCGGGCTTCTTCCAGATGCTCATACCAGCCTGTCGTTCCCATGACGAGGCTTTTCTTCTTCTTTGCGCAGGTGTGGATGTGTTCCAAAGCTACAGAGGGATGGCTGAAGTCGATGCAGACTTCGGCCTCGTCGATAGGAACCAGGGTGTAATTCTTCTTCAATGCAATCCCTTCTACCATTTTGCCCATTTTACCATGGCCGAGGAGAGCTATTTTCATTATGGTTTTCTCCCAAAGTCCGTTCAGCGTCTGTTTTTGCTCATCTGTCAAGTCATACAGGATCATAAAACAATCCTCATTTTGGGTAAATGCCGCTTTTGTCCAATTGGCAGAACCATTCAGCAAGATCTGGTCGTCGATGATCATCATCTTATGATGCAGCAATCCGGCTCCTCGATTCTGCATCACCGGAATGCCATTTTCCTTCAAGAGTTCGACAATTTTGGCGCTGGCTCCCTGAGCCGAGTTGCGGTCGAGGGCTACTTCTATCTTCACCCCTCGGCGGTGGGCATCGATGACCGCCTTTGCAAAGTCATTCCTTGTCCAGGTGAACATGGCGATGCGGATCGTTTTTTTTGCTTGGCTTATGAGCCTTTTGATCGCTCCGACGGCTCTCTTGTCGTCGGGCAGAAACCAAAATTCCGCTTTTTGATTCCCAATCGTCAGATCCAGATGGGGGAGAGTTCCGTCCAAATCCGCGGCCTTGGCATAGATGAACTGGGCGAGTTGGGGACTATTCATCCCGATGATTAAATTGTCGTGCAGGCGGAGCGATTCCGCAGTCATATTGGCCGATCCCACCCAGACCTGTTCGGCGTCTGCCACCAGAATTTTCCTGTGCATCAGTCCGGGGATTTTGCGTCTGATCAGGGTGACATTCGGATTGAGTTTGCGCGCCAGATTGGGAGAAGCCTTGGAATCGCTAATGACCTCGACTTTCAGTCCCGCTTCGCTTTTGCTGTTGAGCGCTTGGATGATGCCCGGATCCGTCAGTGAGTAGATCATGATGAGGATGGAGCGGTTGGCCTTATCGATGGATTCTT
Source organism: uncultured Parachlamydiaceae bacterium (assembly GCA_963801335.1). Classification (GTDB taxonomy): domain Bacteria; phylum Chlamydiota; class Chlamydiia; order Chlamydiales; family Parachlamydiaceae; genus CAWDEQ01. The sequence continues at coordinate 31,389 of CAWDEQ010000003.1, forward strand.
TGATGAGGGATTGCGTCGGAGTAAAATAGAGTTCCGCCGGCTGCTTTTCCTGGGGCAGGGGAGGCTTCTCCTCAGTCATCCACATGAGCAAGCCGAAGAGGACCGCAAAAGCGATCCCTAGCATTGCTCTATAGGCAAGCTTTCTCATGCCCTAGTCCCGATCAGCGCTTGCTGCAGCCCCGTATAGCGCTTGCGCACTTCATCATTATGGACGGCGATCGACAGCGCCTTTTTTGTTCCGACCAGCACGACCAATTTTTTGCCGCGGGTTACTCCCGTGTAGAGCAGATTGCGGAAAAGCAGCTTATAATGGGAGGTATGGACCGGAATGATGACGCAGGGGCATTCGCTCCCTTGGTACTTGTGGATGGAAACGGCATAAGCCAACACGAGCTCATCGAGGTCGGCGAAGTCATAGGTGACCTCGCGGTCATCCATGGTGACGATCAATTCCTCTTCCGCCGGGATGATCTTGCTGATGCGCCCGATATCGCCATTGAAGACCTCTTTTTGGTAATTGTTTCGGATCTGCATGACTTTGTCCCCCACATGGAATTTTCTTCCCGAAGTAAGGAGGGGGTTATCTTTGGGGTTCAGGGTCTCCTGCAGCACCTTGTTGAGGTTTTCGCTGCCGATGACTCCTTTTCGCATGGGAGCCAACACCTGGATATCCTGGATGGGGTTAAGCGCATATTTTCTGGGGAGGCGCACCGTCACAAGGGAGAGAATTTCTTGCAAAACCCCTTCGGGTTCCAAGCATTCCATGAAGAAGAAGTCGCTATTCGGCCGATTGTTGATGAAGGGGAAAAGGCCCTGATTGATGCGGTGGGCATTGGTGATGATTTCTGAGCCCGCCGCTTGTCGAAAGATCTCGTTCAGAAGAGTGACTGTGATGGTATTGGAATTGATGATGTCTTTCAGGACATTGCCAGGACCGACGCTGGGCAGCTGGTAGATGTCGCCGACAAAGATGACTCTGGCATGCGTGGGAATCGCCTTCAGGAGGCTATTCATCAGCAAGGTGTCGATCATGCTGGCTTCATCGATGATGATGAGGTCGCAATCGAGCGGATTTTCGCGGTTGTGCTTGAAGCCGCCTCCTTTAAAGTTGAATTCGAGAAGGCTATGGATTGTCGAGGCTTTTTTGCCGGTGATTTCGCTCATCCTTTTTGCGGCGCGGCCCGTCGGTGCCGCCAGCAAGATTTTCGAGGTGAGCTTGCCGGTAATGGTCAGGATCGCATTGGTGATGGTGCTTTTCCCCGTGCCTGGCCCTCCGGTGATGATCTGCATTTTTTCCACAAGGGCTTTGGCTACGGCGATTTTCTGGTTGGGCGCCAGCTGGATGTTAAGCGTTTTCTGGACCCACTCCAAGGCCTTTTCCGTATCCACGCTGCGCAGATGCGATCTGCCGTTTTTGATCCGATGGATTTCCCGTGCAATGCCGATTTCCGCATTGAATAGCGGTTTGATCCAGACAAAGGTTTTCAATTGGCCGGAATGGACCAATTCGAAGCGCTCGATGCGATCCTCGGCCTGGATGCTGCGCAGCCGCTCTGAGATCAGTTCCTTTTTGACCTCTAGGGTTTGCTCTGCTGCCTCCAGCAATTCCTCTTCGGGATAGCAGACATGCCCCTCGTTGGATAATTCCGACAAGACATACTCGATGCCCGAGTCGATGCGCTGGGGGGCCTCTTTGGCGATCCCTAGCTTGGCGGCGATGGCGTCGGCCGTTTTAAAGCCGATGCCAAAAATGTCTTTGGCGAGGTTAAAGGGGTTTTCGCGCACTTTTGCTATACTCTGAGCGCCATAGTTTTTGAAGATCTTCTGGGCATAGGTCGGGCTGACTCCATAGGTTTGCAGAAAAACCATGACTTCGCGGATCGACTTCTGGTCGCTCCAGCACGTCTGAATTTTATCAAGCCGCTTTTTCCCGAGCCCTTCGACTTCGAGCAGGGCTTGAGGATCTTGATCGATTATTGTAAGGGTTTGAACCCCAAACTTTTCGACAATGCGCTTGGCATAGGTGGGCCCGATGCCTTTGATCAACCCAGATCCGAGGTATTTTTGGATGCCCACGAGGTCGGCCGGATGCTCGACGTTATACGACTCCACCATAAATTGGCGGCCATGGAGCATGTGATGCTTCCACTCTCCCTGGCAGCGTAGGGTTTCGCCAGGTTTGATGGAAGGCAGATGCCCCACGATGCAGGTGACATCGCTTTTTCCTGGCTCTTGCAGCTGGGCGACGGTGTAGCCATTTTCCGGGTTTTGGAAGGTGATCCTTTCAATATACCCCTGAATTTCGTGCATCGCACCGCGTCCTCATTTAAAAGAAATATAGTATCAAGATGACGATAATAAGTACAATTCCATTGTGTCCATCCGTTATTTAGTGTCCCTGTTCGAAACCATGCCCCCCTCTCTGTTTTCTCTGTGATCTCTGTGGTTAAAAAATAATTAACCACAGAGATCACAGAGAAAACAGAGAGGGGGGCATGGTTTCGGACAGGTTTTTTTATTTGAGTTTAATTAGATAATGTATATTATTGATAACGCGTCTCTGTTTTTCTTTTATAAATGTTTAGAAAATTTAAAATTTTTGTGATTTTATGACAACTATTAGTACAAACCATACTACTTTCCAGCCACTGCCTCAGCTAACTTCTGAAGTTAAATTGTGTGAGGAGTCTGCTGATATTTTGCAACGATTGAAGAAGATCAATTCTGGGTTTTTCTTCTGTCCTGATAAAACCCTAGTGAAAAAGCTGAAAGATGTAAATCCGATCGAGCTGACGAAAGTATTGCGATGCTTCTTTATGGACATGGTGGAGAAAGGTGAAATTACAGATCCTGTTAAATTTTTAGATCGAATGGCCTCAGTGATTCCTCTCGGGAAGTTACAAGAAGCTGCTGAGGTCAAAGATGCCCTGGAAAAGGCTAAAGAGATGTTTAAGGACGCAAAACACCATCTGAAGATGACTCGTGGAAATACCTCTCCAAGCTTCCGAGCCCATCTTTCATCGATTTTAGATGGAATCATCTCAGTGATAGAGAGTATAATCAATTCATTTGGAATAAAGGATTTTTTTAAACCCGCAGATAGCGAAATTCATGCTGATTTTAAAGCACAAAAAATTATGGTGCTGCTTAGCCTTTTCGGCATGATTACGACAATGATACTTCCTATTCTCGGGGCTGCTACTGGAGGGCTGATTATTGGTGGAACTCTTCTTGCTATTGCAGCCTTAAGCGCTATTTGGCCTTTTATCAAGCCAAAGCCATCTTATCTTCCCGCAAATGCTGAGAATTGGACCAAGCAAGTTCAACAAGGGGGTTTTGTAGCGGAAGGAAGGAAAGAGTCTCTGGATGAGATTGCCAACATTCTGAAAATGAATCGCCATGCCCTTTTAGTAGGACCTTCCAGAGTGGGCAAGAGTCTGACGGCAAAAGCTTTTGTTAGAGCGATAGAAAGAGGCGATTATCCTGAGCTGAAAGGAAAAGTTGTTTTTCGCATCAACACAACAGATATTATAGATCAAAAGGCTTCGTTTTTGGGTGGTGGAAGTAACATACTGACCCAAATTAGTGAGGCCATGGGACGGCATCGCAATGATGTCATTCTCGTCCTCGATGAAATTCACATGGCTTGCAAAAACAAAGAAAAAATTGCCGACCAACTTAAAACATTTTTGGATGAAGGCGGAGCATTCCCGCACGTGATCGGAATTACCACAGTTGAAGATTACAAGCATGTAAAAGAAAATAATGCCTTCTCGCAGCGCTTTGATCGGGTTGATATTACAAGTATGCAGGAAAGTGAGACTTTGAATGTATTAGGCGACACATTATTGAGAAGCCCTTCTAGGCCTCCGATAAAAGAAGGGGCGCTCGAGCAAATCTTTAAAAAGGCCACCACAGATGTCAATGCTCCCCAACCAGAGACTTCGCTTAGGCTTTTAAAACGATGCATAAATCGGACTAGGGACACCCAAAAATCCACTAGAGAAAAAGATATAATAAAAAAATCCAGTGAAATTCAATCCCTCTATTCCCAGGCTGCAGCCTGTCGCAGTAGAAAAAAAGATGTGCAGCAACAAATAGCTGTACTTGAAGCGCAACTGAGAAAGCTCCAAAATGAATTATCCGAAGAGCAAAAGGATTTGCAGAAGCTATACAAATCTAGAAATTTATTAGATCGCGTCACAACAGAGACTTACGCTTCTGTTATTAAAATCTCGAAAATGGCTCAGAAGAAGCTAAACTCAAAAGATGAGAAACAATTGAATCTGTTTTTACTGCTTCATGCGTTTCTAGATCCCTCTTTGGAATCTCATATTGAGGCAAAAGCAAAAGCCCTTGGCGTCAGAGCGATCATTGATAAAGCCCTCATTGATGAAGTGGCTGGCGGGTAAGCGATAATAATGGACAATGGTTAATGGACCTAATCGACACCATGGACAAGAATGGACAATGGTTAATGGACCTAATCGACACCATGGACACCATGGACTATGGTCAAGGCAATAGTCCATAGTCAATGGTGTCCATGGTGTCGATTAGGTCCATTAACCATTGTCCATTCTTGTCCATGGTGTCGATTAGGTCCATTAACCATTGTCCATTATTTTTTTATTGAATTAATTTATAGACTAGGGTAATAGATAGAAATATAGGCCTAACTATAGGTGTTTATGAAGATCCGGATAATGCTTTTGCTAGTCCTCCTTTCTCTAGGATCGGTCTCCCTCTATTCCGAATGCGATTGCGTCTGTGAAAACGAAGGCCAGGGCGATTACGAAGATAGTAAAGTCAATGACGAGCCGCCCGAGCCGCCCGTTTCCTGGCCCGGAAAAGACGAAGACGCCTGGTTCGAAGAATTCACAAAACAATAAATTGTAAAATTTTCACATGATCCTAGTATATTGCTTCCGATAAAATTGATCTATGTTGTAATGTGACGAACAAACAAGCCAAAGTGGCTGAGAACTAGTTGTAGGAGTGTTAATGAATCGTGACAAGCAAAAGGAAATTCGAAAAGCATTAGGAAAAAACCATGCTTGTTATGTACTCATTACTTGTGAAGAACCGACCGAAGATGGCGATATGCAGGTCGAAATGACTTACGAGGGCGATGCTACGCTTGCCGCCTATCTTCTCCAGGGAGCCCAATCCTATATCGACGAACAAACTGATGGAAACCAGCAGTAAGTTTCTTGCTTCACCTATAGAAAAAGAATCCGCGCCCTTTTCAGTCCTCATTTTTCGCATTGGAAAGCAATGGATGGCTTTGCCGACTGCGGCCCTGAAAGAAATCACTTCCTATAAGAAAGAGCTATTCCATCGCGTTCCTCTCTGTCGGAATTCATCGATCTTGGGTATTGCGAATCTAAAGGGGCGTTTGATTCTAGGCGTCTCCTTGCATCGCTTGTTGAATAGTGTCGAGTCCGGCCCCTTTCATCGGCTGATCGCCATTCAATGCGAGGAGCGGATGCGCGTATTTCCCGTCGAGGAGGTTGCCGGAATATACCTCTGTGAAAAGGTCTCCGACGCCACTGTCTTGTGGAATGGAGCTCCGATAAAATTATTGGATGCCGAACTGATCGCAAAGGAGTCCTTATGAGCGAAGGAAGTCTTTGGGAACTATTTCAAAACGAGATCAAAACCCAAACGGGCTTGCTCAATGAGGGGATTTTGCGCCTGGAACGGATGGGCTTTAACGATGGCGCTGTCTTACAGGATCTGATGCGCAGCGCCCATTCCATCAAGGGAGCTGCCCGCGTTGTGGCCCTCACACCTATTGTACAATTGGCCCATGCCTTGGAAGACTATTTTGAGGCCGCTCGAAATAGAAAGATTGTCCTTGATGGGCAGGACGCCGACCTCTTCTTTCAGATCGTCGATTTGTTTTCCAAAATTCCCCATGTCACAGAGCAGGAGCACCTCTCCTGGATGGAGTCCCAACAATCCAGCTTCGCTGCTTTCATGAAAAAGTTGACACAGTCAAAGGGGGATTATTCCCTGGAAATGATCGTAGAAAAAGCAATCGATGCCCCCAAACCTTCGGCAGAACAGGTCGTTTTGCGGATCGATGCCGAAAAGTTGAACCAGATGTTAGGGTTGGCTGGAGAGGCGATGGTGGAATCGCGCCGGTTGTCCAGCTATACCAAAAAGTGGATGGAAGAACTTCAGAAAAAGCATCCGGAATGCCGCACGCTCCTTAAAGACCCGCTGGATGTATTAGAATTGATGCTCACGCAGCAACTGGGATTGACCGACCAGCTCTATTCAGAAGTGGTTGACAGCAGGATGCGCCCTTTTTCCGATGGGACGGAAGCGTTTCCTCGGTTGGTGCGCGACATGGCGAAGCAGCTAAATAAAGAGGTCTCTCTGGTCATTTCCGGAAAGGAAACCTTGATCGACCGCGATATTTTGGAAAAGCTCGAAAACCCGCTCATCCACCTCCTGAGAAATAGCGTCGACCATGGGATTGAACCTCCGCAAGAGCGGATCGCATCGGGGAAGCCGGCTGAGGGAAAAATTCTCCTTGAAGCCCAGCAGAGGGCTGGCATCCTCTCGATCACTCTTGCCGATGATGGCCGAGGCATCGACTTGGAAGGGGTCAGGAAAAAAATCGTCGAAAGAAAACTGGTCGACCTGGATAAAGCCCTGGCATTGTCGGATCCCGAACTGATGGAATTTCTCTATTTGCCGGGTTTCACACTGGCAGAACGCGTGACCGAAATTTCGGGCAGGGGAATCGGACTCGATATCGTCCGAAAAATGGTCCAAGAGGTCTCTGGAACCCTATGGCTAGAGTCCGCTTGGGGCAAAGGCTTAACCGTTCATTTGCAGCTGCCTTTGACCCTTTCCCTGATGCAGGCGCTGATCGTCGAAATCGCTGAAGAGCTCTACGCTTTTCCCTTAGCCCGCGTAGAAAGAGTCATGAGGGTTGGGGAACCGAGGTCAGATACCCTTCCGATCGTATCTGGGGCGCACCTGCTAGGCTTTGAAGAAAAGCAAGAGGCTCAAGCTGTCGTGGTGCTGCGCGATGGAGCAAAGTCTTATGGGTTGGCCGTCACCCGCTTTGTTGGGGAAAAAGAAATTGTGGTGCAAGATCTGGAAAAGACAGTAGGAAAGATTCCGGCCGTTTTAGCTGGAGCCATTATAGAAGAGGGAATACCGATCCTCATTCTCGATGTCGATGGGATAAAAGGTTTAAAAAGCATATGAAAAAAAATAGGGTTCTACTCATTGATGACCAGGCGATCGTCGCTGAAGCCGTGAAGAAAATGGTGGAGAGCCAATCCGATATCGCTTTTCATTATTGCCAAGATCCCCTGGAGGCCCTGGCAATGGCTAAAGAGATTGAGCCTACGGTTATTTTACAGGATCTGATCATGCCGCAGCTCGATGGACTCGATCTTTTGCGGCGCTTTCGCAATGAAAAGTCGACTTCAGAAGTTCCGATGATTGTCCTTTCGGGCAAAGAGGAGCCGCAAATCAAGGCCGAAGCCTTTGCCCTTGGAGCCAATGACTATATTGTCAAGTTGCCGGACGAGGTGGAATTGCTTGCCAGAATCCGTTATCATTCAGCGGCTTACATCCGACTACAAGAGCGCAATGAGGCTTATTCGCAACTCAAGGAGAGCCAGATGCGGATCAATGCCGACCTCACGGATGCCGCCGCTTATGTGAAGGCTTTATTGCCTCCTCCGATGCAGGATCAGGTCAAAACTGCTTGGCGCTACATCCCTTCTTCTAAAGTCGGGGGCGATGCCTTTGGATACCACTGGATCGATTCCGAACATTTTGCCTTTTATCTTCTCGATGTATGCGGTCATGGCGTTGGGGCAGCCCTCTTATCCATTTCTGCCATGAATGTGTTGAGGTCCTCTTCCCTTTTGGCTGCCGATTTTTGCAATCCCAGCCAGGTTTTGGAAGCGTTGAATAGGACGTTTCAAATGGAATCCCATCACAACATGTTTTTTACTCTCTGGTATGGAGTATATAATGTGTCAAAGCGGGAGATCACCTATTCAAGCGCAGGACACCCACCAGCTGTTCTTTTTGAGAATGTAAAAAAACCTATCCTATTGAAAGAGAATGCTTTGGCTATAGGGGCCATGCCCAATACCAAGTTTCAAAATGCAACGCTTACCTTAAAAGAGTCGGTGAACCGCCTGTATCTTTTCAGCGATGGCGTTTTCGAATTGATTAGGGGGGATGGCAGTGTCCTTACATTTCAGGAATTTTTAGAAGTGTTAACCCAGGTTTCCCATAAGGAGAACGATCTGGAACTTTTGCTGCAATTCGCCGCCTCCATCCTCAAGGAGCGGCCCTATCATGACGATTATTCCATTGTTAAGTTTGAGTTCTAAATTCCCGAATTGTATACTGGCTTTTATTTCATTAAGTCTAAGGAATCGAATGCGTGAATAGTGCAGAAAAAAAATTGGAGTTTCAGATCCAGACGTGGGCCTTCATAGGTCCCTTGGCCGCCTTCTTAACATTTTTTGTCTTATTAGCAACAGCTCCAGGCAATGCGTATGCATTAGCTTGTGCGCTGATCGGAGGCGTCGCGGCCTGCTGGAAATGGCAGCGCAGGGGGCTGGCCATCAGCCTCACGGTATTGTCGGCGATCGTGTTCTATCACTTTTTGACGATGGACTGGTCCGAATGGTTTTGGCAGCTTGGCATGGCTTGCTCTCTGGCCCTTGTCTACGTGGTGACAGTTCTTTCTTTTGAAGAGGCGACGGCTCCCGTGCTGGCTTTTGCTGGTGAGCTCAACGCGATCAAGCAGGAAATGGGTGTAAATGAAACACAAGTTGCCAACTTCAAACAGTTGGTGGAACTGGCACGTGAGGATCTCATCCAATCGCAACAGCGCAACGAACAGCTCAACCAAGCTCTTGTCGACAAGAATCACGAGAATGCCCGCCTTCAGGAAAGGGAAGCCGCCGCTCAAGAACGGTTGCAGAACTACCAGAACCTCGTTCACGTGTGCAATGACAAGAGCGAACTCCTCCTGAAAAAGGAGGGAGAGATCGTTGAGCTTAAGGGTCAGCTGACCCAAATCCAAGGCATGGTCGATACCTATGCTCTGAATATTCGCGAGAAGGCCGAGCTCTCCGAGAAAAAGGAGAGGGAGAAGGCCGATCTCCAACAGCAGTTGTCTCAATTACAGAGCAAAAGCGATACCAGTACGCGGGAACTGCGGGAACTGCGAGAAAAACATGAAAAGAATGCAAGCCTCGAGCAAACGATCGCCACGCTGCAGGGGGAGCTTGCGCTCGCAGAGGAGCAGCGTATACAGGAGCTGGAGCAGCAGCAAGACCTGGAAGCCGAAGAGACGCCTTTTGATTTGTCCAGCCTGACACCTGAAGTGCGCCAAGTTGCAGCCAAATACTTGCAACTTCGCGAACAATTTGCAGAAAAATCGGCCATCCTCGACGAGACCAGACGCGAGCTTTTCCATTCTCAAGAAAAGCTCCTCAGATTACAGCGGGAAACCGAAGAATCGGAAAAGTATGCCGTTAATAAAACGGAACAAAAGTTAATTGCACATATCCTCAAGCTCGAAAGAGAGCTCTCCCAACAAGAGCAAGAACGTGAGGCGCTGCATCAGATCATTGATAGAATTCAAAATAGACCAATGGAAAATGTGTAAAAAAGCCCCTCTCATTTGCAAGAAGAGGCGGGATATGAAAAAAAAGCCCCTCTCATCAGCCCGAAGGGCTGATGAGAGGGGCTTTTTTGCAGATCTTGTCTTGCCCTTCGGGCTGATGAGAGGGGCTTTTTTGCACAATCTCCATGTTAGCAAGCAATTTTCTCGGCATCAATTTCTAATGGGAAATTCTCATCTTCATAATGTGAGACATTTTCTGGATTAATGTTATGATAAAGTTTTCTGAATTCTTTATCGCTAACCTTTAAATAATCTAGGATATACAAGCGAAGATAGACTTCTGTGCTTGGGTTCATTTTTGCCTCTTCCTTTGTCCATTTCAAGACAGCTGCATGCGTCACCCCACATAATTTAGCAAAATCTCGAATTGACATCTCAAAATAATCAATGATAAATCCGATTTCTTTTCCAGCTAATGAGGTTGGCTTTCTTGCAAGCATGTTTAGAACTGCTGCGTGAAGATCATTAAAGTTAATGTCAAATGCCCATTCCCCACAAACTTTTTTCATGGGAACGTTCACAAGGCGTATAGGAAACCCTAAGCCCTCGTAAATCATCGTATCTATTTTCTTATTCATAATTCTCCACATCAATAAGCATATCTTGTTGGTAACAAAGTCACCGTTTTTTATGCAAGGATCTTTTTATCGTTTCGATGTTGAGGTACCCGAAACCCAGGGCCGAAGGCCCGCCAGTGGTGTAGAAAGGACAAAAGGACAAAAGGACAAGGACCAAAAGGACCAAAACGACGAAAAGGACGAAAGGACATAACTCATTGTTCTTTTGTCTTTTAGGTCCTTGTCATTGTCTCTGTCCTTTCGTCCTTTTCGTCGTTTTGGTCCTTGTCCTTTTGTCCTTGTCCTTTTGTCCCTGCTGTCCTTTTGTCCTCAGCGGGTCCAGGTGGTGAGGACTTCATGGCCTTGTTCGGTGATGAGGAGGGTGTGTTCCCATTGGGCGCTCGGTTTGCCGTCGCGGGTGCGCGCTGTCCAGTGATCGACGGTATCGATGACGGCCTCGCGCACTCCGGCGTTGATCATGGGTTCGATGGTGAAGGTCATCCCGGGGACCAGGAGGATATTCACGGAATTGCGATGGTGGGGCACTTGCGGGCCCTCGTGGAATTCGACTCCGACGCCATGGCCGACGAACTGGTTGACTACGGAACAGCCCTGCGATGTGGCGTAGGGTTCTATGACGTCGCCAACGACTGAAACGGGGATGCCCGGCTTGAGAATGTCTATCGAGCGCATGAGGGATTCATAAGAGACGTCGACGACCCGTTGTTTTTCTGGGCTGATTTTGCCTATCGTCACCATCTTGCTGCAATCGCCAAAATAGCCATGGAGTATCGCCGTCACATCGATATTGACGATGTCTCCTTCTACCAGGGGACGTTCGTCGGGAATGCCGTGGCAGATCACTTCATTTAAAGAGGTGCAGATGCTTTTCGGAAAGGGTGGTTTCCCATAATGCAAAGGAGCCGGAATAGCCCCTGCATCGAGGTGCAGTTTATGGGCAAAGTCGTTTAATTCGAGGGTCGTCACCTCTTCCATAGCCATTTTGCAGGTCTCTTCTAGAATATGGGAGGCAAGGCGGCAAGCTTCTCTAATGCCTTTGATCTGCTCTTCATTTTTTATGATAATGTGATACTGCTTGTAGTAGGTGTCTTTCAGTTGAATCTGTTTTTTGGGGCTTTCTTCAGGAAAGTGACACTTCTTCCATTTTTTTCCGCTGCCGCACCAGCATAGATCATTGCGTCCAATCATAGTCTTCACCAATTTACAAATATTATATCCTAAAATATAATTGTTTGCCAAAAGCTTATGAAACCGCAACATTTAAAATGGCCTTTTTCCAGGTATGAAAAAAAACTCCAGATCCTCGATGGGGTTTGGTATGTGCCCCTTTTGCCAAAGGAACCGCCTGCCGATTTTGTCTTTCCGGGATGGGAAGCCCTGTTTGGCAACGCGAATCCCATCCATGTGGAATACTGCAGTGGAAATGGCGCCTGGATCGCCGACAGGGCAGAGGCTGACCCGAGCACCAATTGGGTGGCCATCGAACGCAAATTCGACCGCGTGCGCAGAATTTGGTCAAAAGCTAAAAATCGGGGAGTGCAAAACCTCTTCATTATATGCGGCGAGGGATTCCGGGTGACCCACCATTTTTTCCCTGGAGGTTCCATTCAGCAAGTCTACATCAATTTTCCCGATCCCTGGCCCAAAACGCGCCATTTCAAAAATCGGATCATCCAAACCCCTTTTGTCCAGGAGATAAGCCGGATTCTCAAGCCGGATGGGGGATTGACACTGGTGACCGACGATGCCCCCTTTTCCAGCTGGAGTCTGAAGATTGTGCTATCTGATGCTACCTTTGATTCTCTCCACCCCGAACCCTATTTTACGACGAGCCTCGAAGGGTATGGGTCCTCGACCTTTGAAAAATTATGGCGTGAAAATGGAAGGACGATCCGCTATCATCAGTTTAAAAAGAGACACCTATGCGGATAGTCGCCCATGCGTTCCCGAAGATTTACCATCCGAGCCCCTTGAATGCCTTCCTGGAGATAGCACCGGAGGATCCAGCCGCCTTGCAAAAGGCGCAGGATACGTTGAAGGGGCGTTCATATCCAAGAGAGAGTTTGGTTGAGGCTTTGATTCGCTATAATCAATCGATTGGCAATGATGCTATTGCTTTGAACAATGCTAAGAAGCTGGGGCAAGAGGGGAACTATTGCGTCGTTACGGGGCAGCAGCTCGGGTTTATGGGGGGACCGCTCTATACGGTATTGAAAGGGATCACCTGCCTCGCTTTGGCCAAAAAGACCAACGCGATTCCCGTTTTTTGGCTGGCTACGGAAGACCATGATGTCAGCGAAATCGATCACACCTATATCCTGAACCCACTGGGCAATCTCCAGCAATTTCAGTTGTCGCTTCCTAAAGAGGGGCGCTTTGTCGAAGATCTCGTCTTAAATGAAAAGAATCTGCAAGTGATCAGGGCTTTCTTGCAAGAGTGTGGAAACAAGACTCCTGTGGAAATGGAAGCAGCCCCAGTTCCCTATGCCTCCTTTATGGCTGGGTTTTTAGCCCGCCTTTTTGCAGGAACGGGGATGGTCTTTTTGGAGCCAAAGCTCCTTCGGCCGCTGGCGGTGCCTTTTTTTGAAAAAGAATTGAAGGAAGAAGCAAGCATCAGGCAGCTTTTGAGAGGGGCGACAGAACGCCTTGTCGAAGCCGGAGGCGAGGCCATCTTGGAATTCAAGGGCGGGACGAATCTATTTTGGAAGCGGGAGGGTCTACGACGCAAAATTTCCCCTGAGCAGGTTCCTGAAGCGCTTCAACTTCTCCACCGCGATCCCACTCTTTTTAGTGCTAATGCCGCTGCGAGGACCGTCTTGCAAAGCATTTTGTTGCCGGTTTTGGCCTACGTGGCGGGTCCTACTGAAATCAAGTACCACCGGCAGCTCCGCGACTATTTCGCCTTCCATGGGGTGGCGATGCCCTGGATTTATCCGCGCCTTTCAGCTACGTTTCTTCCCCCGTTTGCGGCGCAGCTTTTGGAAAAATGCAATCTCAATCCCTGGGATGACTTGCCTGTCCATTGGAATCAGCTTTTTCCCTCCCTGGAGAAAGGGGTAGCGGAAGTGGTCGAGAAATGGAACGCCACAGCCCTCAATACATTTAAGGAGGACCTGCTCCCTGAGTCCATTCAACGCTATGCCAAGCAGGGATTGCGCAAGCTTGCTCGGCGCGTCGTCAAGTCGCGTTTGAAGAGGCGTGATCTTCCCTCCTATGCCCTTCATTATCTCCAAAACCTGATTCGTCCCCATCAGCAGCCTCAGGATCGCCTTTTGAATTGGTGGGGATTTCAGGCGCAGAGTGAGGAAAATCTAGTTCTTGAACTGCTCAAACATACTGAAAACAGCCTCGCAGATTTCAGCCACCGCTATTGTTATTTATGAAGAGACAGATCATCGACATCGATGGCCGGACGAATTCCGGCCTCGACTGGAAAGCAGCAAGGAAACAAGCTCAGGAAACACAAGGGTCCATCTTGTGGAATATAAATCTCGGACTGTTTCAGGATTTGCTCCATCCAATCGCGGATCAGGCGCAATTTCTTTCCCTGGCTCTCTCTTTAGAGCATTTTCGCGATACCCTCTGGAAAGAATTTGCGGAACAGACGAAAGGACTATGCATCTATCAGGGCCCGGCTGACTTCCGCCGCGGCTTTTGGGATGAGAGATATCGAGACGATCTGTTTTACTGCCGAGACGCCTGCGTGGAGTACATCCAGCTCCTTGCCAATCGGCTGCCCGATGGATTGGATGTCTATGTGATGCTGGATGCCAGCAGCATTGCCGAGCCACTGGAAGAAGCGCAGCTGCTCACGCGCGAAAGATACGAGCGATTAAACATAATCGTGGAAGGGGGCAGACTGCCTATCGAGACCCATTCCGAAATCCCTTTGGGAGTATGTTTCCCTCCCATAGACATGCACGATCCGATTCACTATACAGGTTTGAATGAGGCTTTGCATCATCTTCTGGAAAAGCAGATCCCTTTTAGAATCATCCCTGAAAGCTTCTTGATCGCGGAATGGAAAGGCCTCGATGCCCTCATTGTAACGCCATCTGGCCTCAGCCCGCAAGGTAAACGCAAGCTCCAAGGCTTTTGTGCAGCCGGAGGGACTGTTCTTAATATCGGGGAATCCTTGGGATTAGCCAATGAAAAGAAATGGGAAAGGTAACGAAGGTAACGGGCCCTTGTTTTAGGTGGTGCTAGCCAAGCGAGGTGGTGGTGGCGGAGGCAATTCATCCAGTTTTAACTTCAGTTGCCGGAGTGCCTCCTGGTATTGGGTGATTGCTGTAGCAACTGTATCATGTGATAAAATTTCGAACATAGTCCTGGACTCTTCATCTTCATGGCCTTGATCAAACATTGTATTTTGGTCCCCTTTTTTGCTTTCCTGTCCTTGGAGCGTTTGTATTGCATTATCCATTTCAACATAAGCTGTTTTCAAAGCGTCATTTTCTGCTGCTAATTGAGGATTCTGACGTGCCATCTGCATAACGGTCTTACTCTGTGCAAATAGGTTTCGCATAAGTTTCAAAGCATCTTCATCAGGATGAAGTTTAATGGATGCAATTTGTTCGGTGGTCCTGGTCAATTCAGCCAGTGTTTTGTCTAATGAGGGAAGAGGTCGTTTTGTAGAAGATGATTCAGTGGTTTGAGTGGTTTGAGTGGCAATATTTACATTTTGTGTGGGAGGAGCGGCAAATGAAGGAGGTGTTGTTAACTGTAGCGGGGGTGGTGGGAGTGGTGCGGGGGACCTCCGAGGAGTTGAGGTGTTAGATTGCACTAAAGGTGCTGTTGGCATATCTTGTTTTAGTTCTGGAGAAAGAGTTCTTGTAGATACGGGACTTTGTGACTGTGGTTTCTTAATACGACTAATAATCCCTTGAATAATTTTTTTTCCAACCTTTGATAGAGAAGTTCCGGGGGATGAACTAATCACCCAGGCTGTTGTTGGAGAATCCGTTGTTGAAGAATTCGTACGCGATGCCGGAAGCCTTGCAGGTGAACGAGGTAATAAATCTGCAGAAGTGGCAGGTTGATTAAGAATATTATTAATAGGTGAAGGAGATGTTTCTGGTGCAGGTGAACTTGGACGTTGTTGTTCTCTAGCAGCAACGGGTGCTGATGCTGTTGTGGGTGCTGGCGCAGGTGAAGGTACTGACGGAGGTATGGGTGCTGATGTAGGCGCTGATTGCTGGTGCGCTGATTGCTGGTGTTGGGACGGTGAAGGGATTGGAGGCTGTGGTATATGAGCTCTGGTAGGAGCATTGGCAGGGGCTGCTGGCGTAGGTGCCGGTGAGGATGCAGGAGCTGCTGGTGAAGGCGCAGGTGCAGGTGAAGATGTGGGCAGTTGCGCAGGAGCTTGTGCTTGTGCTTGCGTTTGCTCTCCTTCGGGGGGCTCTGTTTGCTGTTGCTGTTGAGTTCCTAAAGCTCTTGTACCCACATTAGCTGTATTTTGAACAAAAGCAAAAAAATGCTCACGGGTGCCTTCCCATTTTTGGGTTAGATTTCCAGTTAGGGTTAATTGTTGATCTCTTGATTCCTCAATCTTTGTAAAACCCCTAGGAATTGCTACCTCAGCAACTTGCATGATAGAGTTTACCTTTTCTGTAAAAAGTATTTCTTTGATTAACTTCTGATTTTTTTTGTCCGAAGCATTAAGCTCGGGTTTTTTATCTAATGCGTCTTTAATTTCTTTGGAGCTCACGAAAACTGTCACAAATACTTTTTGTCCTCCTCCCACAGTGGTTAATACACCTTGCCGGGAAAAGACCGCCATTTTTTTATCGGTGTCTTGATCTTTTCCTTCTAATTTTTTTTCTTTTAATGGTTTTATATTATAGTCATGTGTTTGCGCTAATGGAAGTTTACTTGAAGAATCAATAGTAGACATAGTAGCACTCCCCTTTTATTTATTATTATATTACATTTTAATAATTAATTGATAAATATAATAAAAATTCTTTTCTCTTCTTGCAGAAAATGGGCTTTTTTTGCATGTTTAATTTAAACTTCCAAGGAGTTAACTATGACGGCGACCCAAAATCCAACGACTACCGGTTCTGACTTTGATCGTTATCCGGCCACCAAAAAGCTCATGCAGCAGGCGGAGAATCCCTTCGATTTAACAAAAGAGGGAAACCTGACGCCGGAAAGGTTGGCGCGCTTTATATCAGAGGCGGCGGGGTATAAGCTCCTTTATGGGACGGAGCGCATTGATGAACAGACGCTCCAACTCCTGCTGGAATTGGCGTCGCAAGCGCATGCTCTCGATAAGATGGAAAAGATGCAGGCCGGGGAAATGATGAACTATATCAAAGACTACCCGAGTGAACATCGTTCGGTGCTTCATACGGCAGTAAGAGATTTTTGGGACAACCCCAATACGGCCAAAACCGCAAAAGATGCGACGCAGCTGGCAAAAGCCGAATGCGACAGATTGAAGGCTTTTATGGCCAAAATCGATCGGGAAAACAAGTATACTGATCTGGTGATGGTAGCCATTGGGGGGTCGGATCTGGGGCCTCGCGCTCATTATTTTGCGTTACAGCATCTGCAAAAGAAAGGAAGGCAGGTGCACTTTGTGTCCAATGTCGATCCTGATGACGCTGCAGCTGTCTTGCGGCAGATCGACCTGAAGAAAACACTAGTCGTGGTTGTGTCCAAAACGGGATTGACCCTCGAAACCTTGACGAATGAAGAATTTTTCCGGGAACGCTTCCGCAAAGCGGGACTGAAGCCAGAAGAACATTTTGTGGCTGTCACCTGTACAGGAAGCCCTATGGACAATCCCAACCGCTATTTGGAAGCGTTTCACATGTGGGATTGGATAGGCGGGCGCTATTCTACGACATCTATGGTCGGAGGCGTCATGCTCTCTTTTGCCTTTGGCTTTGATGTGTTTTGGGAGATGCTGCGCGGGGCCAACGCAATGGACAAGGCGGCTCTGAACCCTGACACCAAAACCAATCTGCCGCTGCTTGGAGCTCTACTGGGCATATGGAACCGCAACTTCCTGCACTATCCGATTGTAGCGTTGATTCCCTATTCTCAGGGATTGCTGCGCTATGCAGCCCATATCCAGCAAGTCGATATGGAATCGAATGGAAAGCGCATCGACCAGAATGGACAAGCAGTCGATTTCGATACAGGGCCAATTATCTTCGGCGAACCGGGGACCAATTCCCAACACTCTTTTTTCCAGTTGATCCATCAAGGGACAACCGTTGTGCCTCTGGAGTTTGTCGCCTATAAGCAGAGCCAATACCAGGATGACTTTGTCTGGGAAGGGACGTCGTCCCAAGAAAAGCTGTTATCCAATGTTTTTGCTCAAGAAATCGCTCTTGCCGTAGGTCAAACGAACGACAATCCCAACCGCGTTTTCCCAGGGAATAGGCCTTCCCATCTGTTGCTGGCAAAGCAGCTAACGCCTTTTAGCTTGGGAGCTCTGCTGGGTTACTTCGAACATAAGATCGCATTCCAAGGGTTTATCTGGGGGATCAACTCCTTTGACCAAGAGGGCGTTACCTTGGGTAAATCGACAGCCAATAGGTTGATCGCGCGCTTTGCCGCTAAAAAAGGCAAAGGCAACGATGAGCCTTATCCCTTAGGAGATGCCTATCTCCAACAGCTGGAGTCTTTGTAAGATGAGGCCTTCTTTCCAACTGGAAATCCCGAGGCGTGCAAGCAGGTGTGCCAAGGGCGGTGAGGAATTTATCCCTGGAATGGACTATTTCTCGTGTGTGACTGAGGCAGAAAATGGGACGTTTGCGCGTCAAGATTACTGTCCGGCTTGCTGGAAGGAAGGGGAGGGTGAGGTGGCTGAGGGCCGGTTGTACTGGAAGTCGCGCGTTCCCTCCAAAAAGGAGGAGTCTGCCTCTGCCGCCTCCAGGCTGCAGCACCTCAATCGCGATGAGAAAATTCTCTATTTACTGGGGGAAGCCCTACTGAGCGAGAGCAGGGAGTCCAAGGAGGAAGCCTTCGTGCTGGCCCTCTATTTGGCCAGAAGGCGGTTCCTTTTGCTGCGGAGGGAGCTCGTGGATAAAGGGAAAGAGCAAACGGTAAACCTCTATGAAGTGGCGGCGACCGAGGAGATGATCGCAGTGCCCAAGATCAAACTTTCGGAATTGCAGATTGCGCAAGTGCAAGAACGGGTGGCCCTTAAATTGAAGGGAGTTTAGCCATAATGGACAATGGTTAATGGACCTAATGGACACCATGGACACCATGGACTATGGTCAACGGCAATAGTCCATAGTCCATGGTGTCCATGGTGTCCATTAGGTCCATTAACCATTGTCCATTATTGCTTTTTGTTTAAGGGTATAATATGCTGCGGGAGTTGGAAGAATTCGTCATCTATATTGCTTCGGAGAAGGGGTTTTCCCAAAATACGATTGAAGCTTATAGGAGGGATGGCTCTGCGCTTTTGCATTTTTTGCATAGGGAGGGCGTGTTGTCCTGGCGCGATGTTTCCCAGGAGCATCTGATGCGCTACCTCGCTTTGCTTCAAGAGCAGGGGTATGCGTCGGCTTCCATCGCCAGGGCTCTCATGGCTTTTAAGGTTTTTTTTCGCTTTCTGAAGCGGGAATCCCTCATCGCTGTAGATCCTATGACGCATCTGGAGACGCCAAAGCTTTGGCAGATCATTCCCGATATCCTGAGTTATCAAGAGATCGAACGCTTGTTTGCTCAGCCTGATGCTAAGACGCCAATGGGGGCTCGCGATCGGGCAATTCTGGAGGTGTTTTACTCAAGCGGCCTGCGCGTCTCGGAAATCTGCGCCCTAAAATTCTTCGATGTGGATGACCAATTCATTAAAGTCATGGGTAAAGGGAGCAAAGAACGTTTGATCCCCATTGGATCTAAAGCCATTGAAGCGATTGACCATTATATCACCCATTTTAGAGGAATTGTCGATCAGCAAGAGGCGCCTCTTTTTGTTTCGAAGCGGGGAAAACACTTAAATCGCATTGCCGTGTGGAAAATGATAAAGGCCTATGCGAAAAAGGCGGGGATTTCCAAA
This sequence comes from uncultured Parachlamydiaceae bacterium, assembly GCA_963801335.1. Classification (GTDB taxonomy): domain Bacteria; phylum Chlamydiota; class Chlamydiia; order Chlamydiales; family Parachlamydiaceae; genus CAWDEQ01. The sequence goes on from CAWDEQ010000003.1 coordinate 50,677, forward strand.
AACATTTCGCCTCATACGCTGCGCCACTCCTTCGCGACGCACCTACTGGATAATGGCGCAGACTTGCGCGTGATCCAGGAGATGCTCGGCCATGCGAGCATCAGCAGCACGGACCGTTACACGCACATTAGCCGCAGCCGCTTGCATGAAGCTTTTGATGCGTTTCATCCCAGAGGATAGTTGTATTGTGTATAATTTAATTTACCACTGAGAACACTGAGAGAGTGTGAGATCAGTGAGGAAATAGGTGAAAATTGAGTGGAATTCTCCCTATCTCACACTCTCTCACTGATCTCAGTGATCTCACTGGCTCAGTGGTAATCTAATCCCGCCCTTCTAGGCTGCGGAAGCTGCTGCAGTTTGCTCCGGAGGCTGCTGTTTGAGGTGGGCTCCGTCGGCAAACGCACAGCCTAATCTGAGGCCGGCATAGATGGAACCGCACGCCAAGGTGACCGGCAGCGAAATAAGCGCTCCGGCGATGGCGATGGCTCCGCCGAGCAGCTTCTGCTTCTTGATCACTGCATGAACGCGATCGATGACATTTTGTGCTTTGTCGCTCCAGACGACTCCAATGGCAAAGCTGATGGCAAATAGGCTGGGATTAAAATAAAACAGCACAGCTGCAGCGGCCACCTGAAAAATCAGGGATGCGACATTCCATATTTTCTTCATAATATCTTTAAATGTCGTTTTGTTTTGCTTTACAGGCACAGGATCCGTTTGTATGCGCGGTGGCTGTGTTTGCTGGGTTGTTTTTTCAGTGGGTGTGACCATATGTCCTCCATTAATAAAGTTTAGAGCTCAGTATACACAATACCCCTTAGCTCGACAAGCTTATAAATATTAACAGTGTAAAAATAGTAAAAAATATTAACCTTGACAAGGCCAGAAAATCAAGCTATTATTAATTGGAGGTTGTTATGGATGACGACATCGGCGAATTCAAAATCTCTAAGAAAATCCGCGACAAATTAAAGAACAAAAAACTGCTCAAGGAGGAGCTCGCTTTGGGCAAAACTGCCCAGGAAATTATGGGATTTTCCGATGAAACCATGGCAAAATTCTACCGAGCCGCCTACCAATTATTTGAACATCGCCACTATGTCGATGCGGGTAATGCTTTTCTCTTTCTGGTGACCTTGAATCCCTATATTCATGACTATTGGCTCGGGTTAGGGATGGCCTCCCAAATGTGCGGGGATTTCGAGGCGGCTGTCGATGCCTATGAGATGGCGGCTGTCTATGAACTGGAGAATCCCGTGCCCTATTTCTATTTAGCCAAATGTTTCTTTGCCATACATGATCGCGACAATGCGATGCAAGCGCTTTCCCTTGCGATCGAATATGCGGAAGATCAGCCTCAATTTGCAGAGCTTAAGCAGCAGGCCCTCGCTGCGCAGGCTTTGTTGGAAAGAGATAAGTCTAAGATGTAATCTATCACCTGCTTTTATTCTTGCTAAATAAATCCATTTTATGTTAGAATATTTTTTTAACATAAAACTGGGTTATTACTATGAATAATAAAGATCTTTATTTTGGTAAGTGTGAATGGGAAAACAAGCCCTTTATTGATCGGTTTGTCGATACAATTAATAGTCCAGTCAGATGGATATTTGGCGGCCATAGTTTTGTATGGCTCAATCCGAAAGATTCAGAAAATCCCCAGTTTAGAAGAGAACCCCAATATTCGACTCCTTTGCGCATCCTTGGCGCTTTTATCATGGTCATCGCTTCTCCGATCTTACTGCCCTTCCAATTTATTATGGTGATGCCGACTAAATGGCGCTCAGCAAACAAGGCGATGCAAGCCAAGGTCAATCTTTCAGAAAAGCTAAAAGCGACTGCAGACAAGGTTGAGGAGGCCACGAAAGGCAAGCTACCCAAGACTGCTGAGGAACAAAGAATAGAGGCTGAAAGAGCTGCGGAAGCTCAGAGATTAGAGCAAGAAAGAAGACAAGAAGAACAAAGAGCTGCGGCAGAAAGTAAGAAGAAAGAGCTAGCGACTAATATCCAGAGTCTAGTCCGTGGAAACAAGGCTAGAAAAGAATATCAAGCAAGACAAACGTTGAGAACAGAGCTTACTTCTGCTTTACCCGGTGTTTTGCAGAGAATAGAGTATAAAGAAATGAGAAGACAGTTTAGAGCAAAAGACCGCCTTTATTGGGAACAGAACCTATACGTAGAGAGATCAATTAAAATTTTTGGTCTTGGCGGAGACAACCCAGCAGAAAAGGACATGCAATACAACGGAGCTTATCAGAATTGGCGGAAGTTTGCCTCTGATTTTCTAGACTCTATCCCTAATGAGATAGATCGGAGACGATTTGGAGCTATACTAGGGCAAATGTATAAAGAGAACATGTATAAGAGCGAATTTGATCAGCCTCACAATCCTCTCCTATTGCGCAGGATGGTTTTCGATAGGTTTAGGTCGGGGTATATCCAGAAAATCCAACATGATATAAATAGCTCTTTGGAACCGAGAATGGCAGCTTGGGATCATCAGAGAGCTGTGATGAAAAGATCTGATGCTTTGTCCGCGGAAGAGGTATCTCATGGAAAAGAATTTGCGGCACAATATAAGACTACAGAAGCTGTGGTGCCGCCGGGGTTAATTGGGCAGACACTTAAATTGGAACATTTGATGTCCATCCTAAAGGGGGCAAACGATAATCTAATCACAAACAATGGATCGAAGTCTTTATCTGGGATCGTCCTATTAATGGATAAAGTCATCCAAGGTTTAGCTTCTGATATCAGGCAGGGTGGTAATAAGGATGGCAATAAAGAAAGACAACAGCTATGGCTTAAGTTTCTAGAAACCCTCCCGCAGACAGCTTTCAACGCTTCCACTCATTATGCCTTGCAGTTTGATCTAAACGAAATCAGAAAGATTAACTTTGAGACTCTACCAGAAGAGTTTAATGAGCAGAAAGAACAGGGATCAGAAGACCTTGCATGGGCACTTTATAAAATGAGAATGATTCAACAGATCTTTGACATGTGGAAATCGATTAAAGTTGTTAAAGCTGAAGCTTACTAATTTTCTCCTTGAGAAGCTCATTGACGACTTGCGGGGAGGCTTTGCCCCGCGATAGTTTCATCACTTGGCCGACCAGGAAGCCAAAGGCTTTGTCGCGGCCGGCTTTGTAATCTTGGACACTCTGGGTGTGCTCGGCGATGACCTGATCGATGAGTTTTCCGATTTCTCCCTGGTCATGCACAGGCATGTAGTCGGGGTTTTCTTTGACAATCTGTTCACAGTCTTTGTTTGGTTGGGCGACCATGTCGTCTGCAACGGCTTTGGCGATCCTTCCCGTGATCACCCCTTGATCGATCATATTGACCAGTTTAGCCACTTGATTGGAGGGGATGCCGTATTCCGCCAGGGTTTTGCCGGTCTCTTTCAGGCGTCCGGCGAATTCGACGACGATCCAGTTGCAGAGGCTTCGGGCATTTTTGCAGAGCTTGAGCGCCTCCTCGAAATAGTCGGCGAGCTTTTTATCGCTTGTCAGCAGGAAGGCGTGGTCTGGGGGCATCCCGAGGTCATGGACATAGCGGCGTTCGCGCTGGAGAGGCAGTTCGGGAAGGGAGCGCCGCACCTCTTCGATATAGGCATCGGTCAGAATGATCGGGACGAGATCGGGTTCGGGAAAGTAGCGGTAGTCTTCGGCCCTTTCTTTGCTTCGCATGAGGACTGTTTCTTTTTTTTCCGGATCCCATCGGTAGGTGGCTTGTTTAATGACTTCTTGATGGGGGATGCCGGGATGGTTGTTATATTCCCGGATCTGCCGTTTGATTTCCGATTCGATAGCCATTTCCATGTTGCTGAAGGAGTTCATGTTCTTGATTTCGATCTTGTTGCGCAGCTCCTTTTCGCCTTTGGGCCTGACGGAAATGTTGGCGTCGACGCGCAGGGAGCCCTCTTCCATGTTGCAGTCGGAGGCATCGATATATTGCAGGATGGCCTTGACAGCCATGCAGTAGGCGACGGCTTCTTTTGCGCTGTGGATGCAGGGCTCAGAGACGATCTCGATGAGGGGGACTCCGGCGCGGTTGTAGTCGACTCCGGCAAAGTGGGTAAAGTGTTTGAGCATGCCGGCGTCGTCTTCGAGGTGGACGCGGTTGAGGACAAAGGATTTTTCCTGGCCTTCGAGTTCGGCGATGACTGTGCCGCCGATGACAATCGGTTCTTCAAACTGGGTGATCTGGAAGTTGCGCGGGCTATCCGGATAGAAATAGGATTTGCGGTCGAACTTGCTGAACTTGGCGACTTTTCCGTTGATGGCGCATCCGAATTGGACCGCTTTGCGCACGGCTTCTTTGTTGAGGACGGGAAGGGCTCCGGGCTGGCCTGTGCAGACTTCCGTGATGTTGGTATTGGGTTCGTCTCCGAATCGGTTGGGGGCGACGCTGAACAATTTGGAGTTGGTGTTTAACTCGGAGTGGATCTCCAACCCGATGACGATTTCCCAGTTGGCATGTTGAGTCATGGCTATATTCCTCGCTCCTATTTGGCTAGTTCAGGGATGGCTTGATGGTAGGGCGTCGCGCTTTCAAAAGCTTGGGCAAAGCGCAGGACGTCGACATCCTGCTTTTGGGGTCCGATCAGCTGCAGCCCGATGGGCCTGCCCTCTGTCGAAAAGCCTGCCGGAATGCTGACGGCGGGCAGCCCAGCCAGATTGATTGAAATCGTGTAGATGTCTTCCAGGTACATCTGCAGGGGATCCTTGATCGAGCCGATTTCAAACGCCGCAAAGGGGCTCACGGGAGTGGCCACCATGTCGCACTTTTCAAAGGCTTCCTGATACTTCTGGATAATCACTGTCCGGACGCGCTGCGCTTTTCTGTAGTAGGCATCCTGGTACCCCGATGAAAGCACAAAGGTCCCCAGCAGGATGCGCCGCTTCACTTCGCTGCCGAAGCCCTCTTCCTTCGAGAAGTCATAGACTTCTTCGAGGGTTTTGGCTCTGGGGGAACGTACGCCGTAGCGGATTCCATCGAAGCGTGCCAAGTTGGTCGAGGCTTCGGCTGTCGCCAGAATGTAATAGACGGCCAAGGAGTATTTCAGGATGCTCAGGTCGATGTCGACGATCTGGGCGCCTAGGCTCTTATAGACTTCCAAGCCCTCTTTGAAGATTTTGAGCGATTCAGGGGCAAGGCCCTCCAAAAATTGCCAGGGGACTCCGATCTTCATCCCCTTGACCCCTTTTGTAATTTGCGAAAGGTAGTTTTCGGGAGGCTGTGGGATGCTCGTCGAGTCTTTTTCGCAGTGGCGTCCAAGGACTTCCATGACGAGGGCGGCGTCGGCGGTGTTGGTGGCAAAAGGGCCGATTTGGTCGAAGGAGGAGCCATAGGCGACTAGGCCATAGCGGGAAACCCTTCCATAGGTAGGCTTGAAGCCGACGATGCCGCAAAAGGAGGCAGGGAGGCGTACGGAACCGCCCGTGTCGCTGCCAAGGGAAAGGGGAGCCATCCGGGCGGCTACCGCTGCCGCTGATCCCCCTGAAGAGCCTCCGGGTGTGCACTTGAGGTCCCATGGGTTGCGCGTCTTCTGGAGGGCCGAGTTCTCCGTCGAGGAACCCATGGCGAATTCATCCATATTGGTTTTGCCGATCAGGATTGCATCTTCGGCCTCCAGCAAGCGGACCACAGTCGCCTCGAAAGGGGCGCGGTAGTTCGTGAGGAATTTGGATCCGCAGGTGGAGATTTCGCCTTTGATGTGCATATTATCTTTGATGGCGATGGGAATGCCAGCCAATTTGCCTAAGGGTTTGCCGGCGGCTCGCTTGGCATCGAGCTCTTTCGCTTTTGTCAGAGCTCTCTCCTTTAGGACAGTGAGGAAGGCGCCGATTTGTTTGTCGGATTTGTCAATCCGCTTCAGAAACGTTTCAGTGATTTCGACGGCGGAGTGGCTTCCCTTGATAAAAAGGTCGCGTATTTCATGAGCTGATTTTGTGTGCATGGCGGGCCTATGAGTTTTGCTTGAGGACAGGGGGGACTTTGATGAGGCCGCCGGCCTGAGCCGGGGCATTATTGAGGAATAGGTCGCGAGGCATGACGGAGCCTACCTCATCGTTCCGCATCACATTGTGCATTTCGGCTAATACTTGGTTGCAGGGAGGGACTCCGGTTGTGTCGATTTCTTGCAGCTCTTCGAAGTAATCGAGAATGCTTTTTAAGTCTTTGAGAAGCGCCGCTTGCTCCTCTTCCGTGCAGTCGATGCGGCTCAATTGCGTCAAATATTTGATGATGTCTTTATCCAGCTTTACCATTTTTCTGGCTCCTGTTATGAAGATAGAATACAGAATTCTGAATAAAGAATAAAGAATTCAGAATACAGAATACAGAATGAGGCTTCGAGTACCGTCTCTGTGTCCTCTGTGATCTCTGTGGTAAAAAAAATATCTACCACAGAGATCACAGAGGACACAGAGACGGGGCTTGAAGACACATTCTGAATTCTGAATTCTGTATTCCCTCATAAGAAGGCGGCATCCATATGGCATTTACTTTAGAGCAGGGGGCAAAGGCTCCCGCGTTTCGCTTGCCGGCGACGGACGGCAAGACCTATACCCTGAAGGACTTCGATTCCTCTCCGGTACTCGTGGTCTTTTTTACCTGCAATCATTGCCCCTATGTTATTGGGTCCGATGAGGTGACGCGCAAGACCGCCGACAAATTCAAAAGCAAGGGGGTCGCTTTTGTTGGAATTAACTCCAATAGCAAGCATAGCTATCCCGAAGATGACTTCGATCACATGGTCCAACGGATGCAGAAACAGCAGTTCCCTTGGGTCTATCTCTACGATGAATCGCAGGAGATTGCCAAGAAGTATGGGGCGCTGAGAACCCCGCACTTCTACGTTTTTGACCGCGACCGCAAGCTGGTCTATACCGGACGGGGCGTCGACAAGCCGCGGGATACCTCCAAGATGACTACCAATGACCTGGAACTGGCTTTGGAAGAACACCTGGCCAATAAGCCTATTTCCGTTCCGCGCACGAACCCGATTGGCTGCAATGTCAAATGGGAGGGCCAAGACCGCCATTGGATGCCGCCCGAAGCCTGTGATCTGGTGTAGACGATGGCAAAGATTGCTGTGATGGGTTCTTCCGGCCTTCTTGGTTCTGCTCTGGTTGACTTCCTGCAGAAGAGTGGGCACGAAGTGAAGCGGCTGAAGCGCAACAAAAAGGGGCATTATAGTGTCGCAAATACTGATTTAAATGGGTGCGATGTCGTCATCAACTTGGCAGGGGAGAACGTCGTATCGGGCCGCTGGACAAAAAGAAAAAAACGGAAGATTTATCAGAGCCGCGTCGAATCGACTGAGGCTTTGTCTAGAGCTATTTTTGAAATGCAGGAGCCTCCGAAGTTATGGATCAATGGTTCCGCAACAGGCTTCTATGGGGACCAGGAAGATCGCCCTGTGGATGAAAATAGCCCTTCCGGCCAAGGCTTTTTGGCGGAGGTCTGCAAGCGATGGGAAGCCGCCGCAAAAGCTCCGTCGGATGTGCGGCTGGTGTTAGTGCGCACGGGTCTTGTCTTGACGCCGAAGGGCGGTGCCTTAGGGAAACTGCTCCTGCCTTTCAAGCTAGGTCTGGGAGGGGTGATAGGCTCTGGGAAGCAGTGGATGAGTTGGATCAGCTTAGAAGATTGGCTGAATGCCGTTTCCTTCATTATTTCCCAGGAGCAAATCCATGGCCCTGTCAATGTGGTAACGCCTAATCCCGTGACCAATCGGGAATTTACGAAGACATTGGGAGCCGTGTTGCATCGGCCCACGATATTGCCTTTGCCTGCTTTTGCCGCAAGGCTTCTCTTTGGTCAAATGGCCGATGAGATGCTTCTCAGCAGCTTAGTGGCGCTTCCCAACGCGCTTTCCGTTCATGGCTTTCCCTTCCAATATCCCCGCCTTAAAGAATATTTAACAAGGGCGATAGATTGAGGTGGATCTCCTCATGGACGAAGATGCGCTGGATGCGGGGCCCTAGGCAGGTGACCAATTCATAGACGATGGAGTCGCCCCGCATGGCTAGATCTTCTGGCGAGAGATAGTGTCCATATTCGTCTTCGCCGAAAATCAATACGGCGTCCCCGATAGAGGCATTGGGAATATCCGTCACATCGACCATCATGAAGTCCATGCAGATTTTGCCGACCATCGGCGCCTTTTTTCCGCGGATGATGACTTGCCCCTTGCCGCTGTAGTTGCGGTGCAATCCGTCGAAGTATCCGATCGGGAGCACAGCTATTCTCTGTTCGTTTCGATCCACGGTATAGCTGCGGCCGTAGCTGATCGTTTCGCCGGCCTTGCAGACGTTGATTCCGACGATGCGGGAGATGAGCGACAGGGCTAAGCGGAGGTCCATCGCCTTTTTTGTGGCTTCGCTCGAGTAGAGTCCAAAGACTGCCAATCCGATGCGCACCATGTTGAATGCGGGGAAGTCGAAGCGGAGGGCCGCGCTGGAGTTCGCGGCATGGCGCCAGGGAATGGTGATGCCCTGTTCTTCGAGTTCTTTGATGATATTTTCGAAGCAGCGGGCTTGGGACAGGGTGAAGGGATCGTCGGATGGGTTGTCGGCGCAGGCAAAGTGGGTCATAATGCCTTCCAGAATCAGGGAGGGGCAGTCTAAGATGAGCCTGGCCAAGACGATCGCCTCTTCGGGCCGGCAGCCAAAGCGGCTCATGCCTGTGTCTACGTGAAGGTGCACTTTGATCCTTTTGTTTTGGCGGACAGCTTCGCTGGCGACGGCTTCGATGAGTCCCTTGTCGCTGACGCCAACCTCCAATTCCCATTTGACCACTTTGGGGGCTTCGTAGATCGCGGAGTTGATGACAAAGATCGCTTGGTTGACTCCGGCGCGCTTCAGGGCGACCCCTTCGTCGACATAGGAGACTCCCAAAATGTTGACCGAACAGGTTTCGAGGAATTTCGACATGCGGATATCGTCGGTCCCATAGGCTAGAGCCTTCACCATGACCATGATGCGCGTGCCTGGAGGCAATTTGCTGCGGATCGATTCGATGTTGGACTGGATAGCGGCTTGGTTGATGATACATTGGTTATTGCTGATGCTGTCATTGAAGGCTTCTGTGAGGATATCCAGCGATTCCTTTTTCTCCCCTTTGATCAAGACGACATCATCCTTCTTAATGCGAGCGCGCATCTGGGTGAGCGCTTCTTGAAAGGTGCTGCAGGAGGAGATTTCCGTTTGGGGGGCTTGGCTTTTGACGACGTCGACGAAGGGTTTAAAGTCATGTTTGCCCACGAGGAAGAGCATCTGCACCTGAGAGCGAAGAATCGCTTTGCCGATGCTCCTGTAGTCGGTCTCGCGCTGGCCCTTTTGGCCGCGCATGCCTCCGAAGACAAACACTTTGCGGCTTTGGTTCGGAGACTGGTCGAGGTATCTCAAGGCCTTATCTACCGATAAGGGATCGGAACAGTAGGTGTCATTGATGAAGGTGGTGCCCGTCGGAGACTTCCAAATTTCGGTCCGCATGGGCTCTGGGGTATAGCACTTGAGGGTTTGGCAAATGGCCTCGGAGGAAATGCCAAGCAGCCAAGCGGCTTTGACGGTGATGTTGATGAGATCGAGATAGTAATAGTAGCCGAAAGTCATCTGGCCGAGGTGCTGATTTTTATCGGGAAAATCGACTTGATAGGGCATTCGGGCGGTGTGTTCGGTGCTAAGGGCCTTCGCAAAGGGGAGGCTGGGATCGTGGGCATTCCACAGGTACTGTTGCTGAAGGCATTTCAGCGCAAAAGGGCGCCAGGAGAGGGTCATCGGGCAGGATGACCCAATGGTCTTTGGAGGCTTTGCACAGCAGCTTGGCCATCTCTTTGGCGATACTGCTCTGGTTTCCCAGGGTCGTCACATGCTTTTTCCCGATATGGGTCATGATGGCGCAATCCGGAGCGATGATTTCCGCCAGGCGATCCATTTCATTTTGCTTGGAGATCCCCGCTTCGATCAAAGCGATTTCATGGTCTTTGGTGATGGTGAGAAGGCTCAGGGGTACGCCGATTTGGCTGTTGAAACTTTCAGGGGAGGCTACCACCTGCCGCGTATTGCCTAACATCGCATACAGGAGGTCTTTGACCATGGTTTTTCCATGCGACCCCGTGATGCCGATGATTTTTGCTTTGGACTGCCTGCGGTAGTGATGGGCAATCTCTTGAAAGGCTTTCAGGGGATCTTTCACCCGCAAATAGATGAGGTTGGAGGTTTGAGGGGGGTGCCAATCCTTCCTGACGAGGGCATATTTGGCTCCGGCCTGCGCGGCATTCATCACGAACTTGTGGCCATCCTGGTTGCCCTGCAGGGCCACAAATAACGACAGGGGCGAATCTATGCGCCGCGAATCGATGGTAATCTGATCCGTAAAGGCAGGATGGGACGTGTCGCCACCGGCAGCAGCAAATTCAGGCCATATCCGCAAATCAAAGAGTTCCATTGAGTACCACCACGTAAGAGAATACAGAAATACAGAATTCAGAATGTGTCTTCGAGTCCCCTCTCTGTGTTCTCTGTGATCTCTGTGGTTAATTATTTTTTTGAACCACAGAGATCACAGAGAACACAGAGAGGGGACTCGAAGACACATTCTGAATTCTGTATTCTGAATTCTCAATTCACTATTTTCAAATACCGGATTCCGATGAAGGAGAAGGCTAGGAAAAAAGGAACCCAGACGACATAAAAAGGGGATAATACCTGCCTTTTTCCCAGGACTAGCGCCGCGTCCATCACGAGGAATAATCCGACCAAGCCAAAGATTGATATAGCATAAATAAAGAACGTTTGCAAATGGCGCGTGAACTTGATGCATAGAGGGATGGGGACCAGCACGGCCAGCAAGCAAAACCAGGGCATGGCGAGTTTGCTGTAAAAGACCGTGAGCATTTCCGCCTCTTTTTCGCTTTGAAGCTGATTTCCCTTCGGGAGCTGATTCCATAGATGGATATAGGACTGTTCATCGGGAGTCGTGATCGTTTCAAAGAGAACCTTTTTATTAAATTTGATGGAGGGGAATATTTTCTGATCAAAGACCTCCTTTTCGACGAGGTCTCCATTTTTGTCGCGGGTAAAGTGATCGACGGAATAGCCTATAGGGATCTTTTCATTGGGATAGAGATATTTGATGCGATAGATATCATTGACGGACCGTATCCAATAGGCATCGAAGAAATAGTGTTGGATCGAATCATACTCTTGGAAGAGGATCGTCGAGCGGTCTTCCAGCATAATATGCTTCACAGATTGGCTGCTAAGAGCTTTGCTGCCCTTCTTTGTCGTTTCGAAAAATTTGATCTGATTCATCGCTTTTGGAAGGATGAATTCCGTATTCAGATACATCAGAGCCGTAAACACACAGCCCATGAACAAGAACGGGCGCATCAATCGCTTGATGGTGAGGCCGCTTGTCATGAGGGCGACCAGCTCGTTGTGGATGTTAAACTGGCACAGCGTCTTAATGGTGGCGAGCAGCAGCCCGAAAGGGATGAGGACCTCGCTCACTTCAACAAATTGCATGCAGTAGTAGACGAGGATGTCTTCCCATTGGAAGCTGTTATGATGACTATTAAAGGTCCTGGAATGGGTCGCATAGTCGACTAAGGCATACAATCCATAAAATCCAACGACAAAGAGGAGGAAAGTTTTGAGCATCTCCTTGACGAAATACCGTTCCCAGATTTTGGTGAGGACCATCACTCGACTCCTTTGGCGACGCGCCTCAAAACAAAAAGAGAGAGCATCACAATGAGAACATGAGGAACAAAGTATAAAAGTGTAGAGGCTTCGATGAGGTGGTCGATTCCCTTAGCCATGAAGTATGCCATGAGAAAGAGGGCCGCCAATAGGGCGATGTAGATAATGCTTCGGTTGGATTTATAGCGGCTGATGCTGATGCCGAAAGCGGCTCCCATCAGGGTGAAGGTGAAAACGGCCATGGCGACCGAGAGGCGGCGAAAGATCTCGGTATAGCAGCGATTGATGCAGCGCTCGATTTGCTTTTGTTCGACGATGGGTCTGCCTTCCTTGTTTGCTTTTTCCCAGTCCGCCTTTTCTTCATTCAGCCGGACCATGAGAAGAGGGAGCTGTAAGTGATCATTGTTGACGACCCAGACTTTCTTTTGCAGCATTTGAGCAAAATCCTGGATCGAGGTCTTGGCTTCCCCAATGTTTTCAATCATCAGATGGTCGAATTTCGTTTTGTCATCGGATTTCAAGCTGGTCAAGAGGGTCACTCCGGTTCCTATAAATTCTGAAGCATTGGCCTGCAGGTTTTCCGCAATCATCACGTTGATTCTGCTGTTGTTCTTATTTGGCGAAGCGACGATCACGTCCGCGGCGTTCTCCCCGATGTGGGAAGCTCCCAGAGTATCGAAGTACATCCCTTTGATTTGCATCAGGTGCTTGTTATGGAGGAGCAAAAGGGGATTGACGGAGCGCAGTTCCGTTTTCAAGAGGCCTCCGGAGAGGTGGGAGTGCGTCGCCAGCTCCGAAACAATGAAGAAGTTGAGAAGGGAAAGCCAGAGGGCCGCCATGAGGAGCGGAGCCAGAATTTGCTGGAGGGACATGCCGCAGCCCCTTAATGCCGTCAACTCATGGGAGGTGGATAGGCGCTGGATGAGAATCACCACTGAGATGAGGGCGGAAATCGGGATGGCGATCGGCAATATAAAGGGGATTTGATAGAGGGTATACAAAAGAACAAAAAGCGTGTCTGCGCCTAACGTCGCAAAATGGGCGATCTCATCTAGGCGCATCGTGAGCAAAACTGCGATAAATGAGAGGGTACAGAGAATGAATACCTTGAGATATTGTCCTAACAAAAAGCGCCAAATAATGGGCATCGTCCATACCGAGTAAAATCGAAGAATCAGCATACAACAAATGGACGATTTGATACAATCGCGGCCATGGATAAGATCTGGTTTATCAAAATCGATTCTCATGAAGAGGGGCCTTTCAGCCTTCTCGATTTGCGTCGCCACCCGAGCGTCACCCCTGATACTTTGGTGTGGAAAGAGGGTTTCAAAGAGTGGATTCCCATCCGCAAAGTGAAGGAGTTAAAATCGGTTTTTGAGGATGCCGAAGAGGCATCGCCACCAAAAGAGAACAACAAACCCAAACTGGGACCCATCTTAAACCAGGATGAGCAGTTGGCTCTGGATATGCGGCGGTTGCCGCCCTCGTTGTTAATATGGATTCTGTTACTGCTCGTCGCGCTGCTTTCCTATTTGGTTTATTGGCTGAATGAAAGATGATCTTTTTCACTTTTTAAAGCTCCATTATCGACCTGACGTTCCTGTTTTGCTGGGATTGTCCGGGGGGCCCGATTCACTCGCGCTTCTCTATTTACTGCTCGAATATAGGAAAACGGCTCCCTTGCAATTGGGGATTGCCCACGTGGATCATGCCTGGCGGCCGGAGAGCGGGGAGGAGGCGCGACAGATCGAGGAGTTGGCCCAGCAGTTGGGCTTGGCTTTTCATGCGATTAGGCTGGATCCGGCTAAACTGAAGGGCAACCTGGAGGCGGCGAGCCGCGAGGAGCGGCTTAAGTTTTTCAGAGCCTTGTGTCAGGAACATGGGTATCAGGCCGTATTGCTCGGGCATCAGGCTGATGACCATGCTGAAACGGTTTTGAAGCGGGTGTTGGAAGGGTCGAGCCTTCCCTATCTTTCGGGACTGCAGCCTGTATCGGAGGTGCAGGGCGTTGTGCTATGGCGTCCCTTGCTTGGCATAAGAAAGAAGGAGATTATCCAGTGGCTTAAGGAGCGGAAGCTCGTCCCTTTTGATGATGCGACCAATCGGGATCCGCGATTTCTGAGGGGAAGGTTCAGAACGGAGATTATTCCTTATTTGGCTAAGGAATTCGGCAAAGAGGTGGCGGGAAGCTTGGGTCGATTAGGGATGGAAGCCCTAGAATTGAAGGAGTATCTGGAAAGCAAACTGGAGCCCCACTTTATCCAAGGTCCCTTTGGCAGTTATTTTGCGAGGGAATCTCTTTCTCTTTTTGAAGCGAAGTTTATGTTGAGAAGATTGTGCGAGCAGGAAGACTGCTTTTTCACGCATCACTTGATTGATTCGGCAGCGCAATTTTTGCTGGCGAATGAAGCCAATAAGTTTTTTAACATGGGGGAAAGGGCTTTGGTGATGGATCGCCATCGCGCCTTTCTCTTGCGCCAGCCTTTGCCTGCTTTACCTCCTTTACAGCTATTGCACGAAGGTAAGCAGTATTATGGAATGTGGGAGGTTGAAGTGACTCCTTTCAAGGAAACAAAAATACTGACGGGATGGGAGCATGTGTGGAAAGGAGAGCTGCGGATCGCCCTTCCGCCTGGTAGCTATTCCCTGGGTCCACCTCAGCTGCAAGCGAGCTATCCGGGCAGTTCGCCTTTGACCAAGTGGTGGACCGACGCCAAAGTTCCGGCTTTCCTGCGCTATGCCGCCCCTCTTGTTTGGGAGGGCAACCTCATCCGCCACGAATTCCTCACGGGAAAGCAGCATTTGCGCGAGCGGGAGCCCACGTTTCTCCTAATGCTAAAAAATTGCTCTTGATCGAAATAGCCAGGTTTGATTAATATTGGCAAACAATCAGTTTCTTAAACATAGAAGTAAGTCTTATCTAATGTGTGAGACTAGAAAAATTACAAAATTCAAAAGGGAGTATTCTTATGAATATACAACCAAATCAGCCAATAGGCGCCTTACCTGCTCAGCAACAACCACCACTTATTCAACTTGCTCATCGATTACAGCGAGCAGACTTAAATACTGACGATAAATTTCATCTCGTTGGTGTTGCTTTAATGCGAATACATCAAGTGCGTGTCGATGACTTAGCAGCAATGAACGCTCAAAAAGGACAGTTTGAACAACGTTTGGACCACGCGAACGCAAACATTATAACACTAACAAACCGGATCCAGCAACTTGAACAACAGCGGCGAGAATTAACTGCAGGAAGAGTTGGGCAAGCAGATATAGATCGGGCAATCCAAGGATTGAAAAGAGAATTAGAAGCTGAAATGAATCGTCTTCGAGCAGCACAGAATCCGGTCCAAGAACGTGTCAACAACCAACAGCAAGCCGTAGGCCAAATGGGTAATCAAGTACAACAGCAACAGCAGCAAGCCCAACAAATTAACACTATTCGACAAGGAGTGCAACAGCTCGCTCCGAATGAAGTAGTGATTCAAAGAGCTGCAGCGGTTGACCGGATCGCCGAAGAGAATCGCAATCGAAAAGCAGCGGAAAATCGCGATAAGCAATTCAACAGCATACTACAACGCTACAATGCTCAAATGCAAACAATAAGAAATAGAAAATGGATTGTAGGTACTGGAACCGTAGTCACATCTCCCTTACCACCACTAGGGTGCTTTACGGGGATACCACTTATTAAAAATGGTATTTCAATGTTCCAATATTATGGTCTTGCATCACCACTCACTCATACGTGCATAGTTACCGGTACTATAGAAGTTGCTGCTGGAATAGGTTCCTTTGCCTTTTTTCTTAAGAAGCTTATCGAATGCAATAAGGAAATCAGGAAGGTAAACGAGGCGATCAAGAAATTTGAGCATCTAGTAAAAAAAGAGAATATGGAACCAAACAAAGCAGTAGAAGAAGTTAGTAGACTATTTAAAATATATGTTTAGGAGAAAATATGATTGTAGGATCAAATCAAGAAGGTCGTGTCGTACTCCCTTCTGTTAATTTAGTCGATGTCGCAGCACTTTTGCGAAATCGAGATATGCCAGTCAATGATCGATTGGACCTCATTGCAATTTGCTTTGGGAGGATCCATCATCAACGACTCGATGACATTGCGGGTTTTAGAGAAGCAAAAGGTGAGCTCCTAGGAAGGATAAGAGACCTAACCTCTAATGCACGTACCCTAACGGATCAGCTAAACGATGCGAAAAATAAGCTCGGGCAGGTGCAAGGGACTAGTGCAGACCAAAAAAAGAAAATTGAAGAAATCCAGGAGCAACTAAATAATAAACTGAATGAAGTTGCTCAACAAGTGCTCGAAGTGGACAAACTAAGAGAGAAGGTGGAAAAAGGACAAAATGATATCAAGCAATTAAATGTCAATATTCAAGATCAAGCTAAGAGATTAGAAGAATTGCCTAAGCTTCAAGAAGAACTTAAAGGAGCACAAGCTGATAACAAAAAAGTAAAAGCTGAGCTTGATGCATTGGAAGCAAAACAAAAAGCAGAAAAAGCAGCAGAAGCAGAAGCGGAACGAAAAAAAAAGCGAGACGATGAAATTGATGTAATCATCAAGCTATATCAGCATTTTATTAATCATTATGAGAAGGAAATAAAAGAAAGACAAGCTATTGGTGTTGTAGGTCTTGTAGTGCCAGTATTAGGATGGGCAGTTTCGCGTTATCAATATGTGGAATTAAAAGTGGATAGGTATATGAAATCACATTTGACTCAAGCTAAAAATTACTTTTGTGCGCATGTGAATGACGATACTTCGCTGCCAGTTCGGACAACTTACAATAAAGCAAACAAACTGTACGACATCGATATTGCCCTGGATGAAAAAACTGGAGAAGTGTGGGGTATATTCAGACCCACGTCAGTCTAGTGCTCGATTAAGTATGAAAAAAAAAACTGTAGAATAACTGGAAAGGAGAAAAAATATGATCGTTAATCAAAGCCCGGATACACGCGTAGCAAATCCTGTAGATTTAGTAGCTGCAGCCGGAATATTGCAAAATAGAGATATACCTGTAGATGATAGGTTTGACCTTGTTGCACTTTGCTTCGAGAGGATCCATTTTCAAAGACTCACTGACTTGGCCGAATTTAAAGAAGAAAAAAATAGACTTCTAGGAAGGATAAGACAACTATCCGCTGATGTGCGTGATGTCATGAAACAGCTAGACGAAGCGAAAAAACAGATCGGGAAAGAGCAAAAGCTTAATGCAGACCAGGAAAAGAGAATCGGTGAATTGCAGCAGCAATTAATTAACAAAGTGAATGAAGTGGCTCAACAAGTGCTCGAAGTGAATGAACTAAAAAAGAACGTAGAAAAAGGACAAAAAGATATCGACCAATTAAATGTCAATATTCAAGATCAAGCTAAGACATTAGAAGAATTGCCTAAGCTTCAAGAAGAACTTAAAGGAGCACAAGCTGATAACAAACAAGTACGGGCTAAGCTCGATGCGATAGAAGCAAAAGAAAAAGCAGAAAAGGAAAAAGCAGAAATTGCACGGAAACAAACGGAGCTGAATGAGAAAATCGCAAAAATTAGAAATGATTTTAAGAATCAATTGTGGACGAAGCAAACACAAAAACGCCAGGCGGTAATACGGGCTATAGCAGGTGCTATCTTGATCATTCCAGGACTTCTAGGATGGTTCGATGCGATGGATAGACAGCAAGAGGCTAAAGAAATTGCGAATATCTCAAAGCTATTTGAAAAATATCTTAAAGAAAATCAGGATCCTAACGAGGCTCTTAAAAAAGCAGAAAAGACGAATGACGCTGAACAAAGGAAAATAAGCCGACAGCGCGAGGAAGAATACGAAAAAAACTGGGGTGAATTTGATCGTCAGGCAGCATTGCCGCCGGTGATATTCGATTAGCCAACATTATATCACGATTGAACAATTAATGAGGAATTGATGAAGATATTTAACGTATCAAACTACTATGAGCAATCACGAGGATTGCCTAAAGAAAACGATTTTCAAATAATGACAGTCAAACTGGCTGATTATTCTACTTACGCAAGAGAACTAACCAAAGTTGTAGCAGTGGCTGGCTTAGTTACTACAGCTGTGTGTTTCCTTTTTAACTCTGACCCAACCATTCCTTTAATATGTACCACGATTTCCGGAATTGGTTGGCTGCTTACGAGAACGTGTGCCCAACGGTTAGAACCCCAAGCTCAAGACATGATAAAACACTTTAGAGCATTACAAGCTGAACGAGCGAATGAAATGTTTTAGACAACACCGCGACAGAGAGTCTTTGTCATAGGCTTGCTTGCTTTTTGGGTTTACCAATAAACATAATGGCTGGAACACTTTCCGGCTTTTGAGAGGCTAACCAGGCAGAGATTCGATGATTTCCCTCGAGGAGTTTGTATCTTTTGTCCTTGTTGGTTTTGTCATCCCATAAGACCATGCCGTTTAACTCAGAAACCTCAAAGCGATCTTTTTGTGGATACAGGATTTCTACATTTCTCAAAACCCATTCTAGCTTTAAGGCTGTTACGACCACCTTTCTCCATCTTGCTTCCTCTCTTGGAGCTTGCCAGAGAAGATATCTTCCCCTTACGTAATCAAAGGTGGATTCAATCAATTTGACATCTGGATTTCCATTTTTAGGATCAAGCGCATTTCTATCTGGAATACTTGGGCGAATGTACTTCGAAAACTGACATTCTGGGGGCCATTCATTCTACGTTATAGCCAGAGGGCATAATGTGTAGATTTGTGTATATTTTTAGGAGCGGCACATTCTCACATTCCTTAGCGAGCAATTGTCGGTATGCGAAACCGATTAATTCACGTTTATTTTGATATAGACTATGATGTCGTTTGGGAAGCAGTCAGCTATGAAATACCCCAAATTATTCCCGAGCTAGAAAAACTGATAGAACTAGAATAACTTTAAACAATGTCAACTCTGGTCCTGGGACTCCAGCAGCAACCTATGCGTACAACATTGGCTTATTTACAATAAATGTCCAGGGTCTGGATCTAATCTTTTGTCAATTTCTCAATAAACTTACTGCCCTATCCGCTAGTTTCTTGTTTTTCAACGATTGTTTTACCAATCTTCCAATATAAGTGCATAAGTTCCTTGATTAGCTGCATTGATTGATTGCCTGAAGTTGACACTTCCAGATTTGTTTCTTAAGGTTCCGCTAATGTAGATGTATATTCTTTATTTGCGAAAGTTTGAGACTATTGCTTACATAATCAATAACTGTTAGAATGGAAGTATGAGACAGCATACATACAAAAATCAGACCTTCTCACTTCCTATCGAAGTTTCCATCGAGCTCCAGTCAATGGTTAAACGTAACGAGAGAAGCCGCTTTGTAGCCGATGCCATACGCAAGGAACTCGAATCTAGAAAACAACAGCTTCGCGATGCTTATATCTCGGCAAATAAAGATCCTGGGCAAATCGAAGCAACAGACGAATGGCAAGGTACATTAGCTGATGGCACAGATGCATGGTGAGGAATATCCAAAACGCGGTGAAGTTTATTGGGTAAACTTGGATCCAGCGGTTGGAGGGGAAACCAAAAAAACACGGCCGGCTCTTATCGTTTCTAATGATGTCGGCAACGAGGTGTCACATGTTATCATGGTGGCCCCAATTACAAGCAAAATCAAGAATATCTATCCATTTGAAGTAAAAATTAAACTAGAAGGTAAGTCTGCAAAAATCATGTTAAATCAATGCAGGGCCGTCGATAAGTCTAGACTGAAAGATAAAATAGGTCATGTTGACATAGACACAATGCAGAGAGCAGAAGACGCTATAAAACTAGTTTTCGGATTAAATTAATCTGACCCCTTAATATCAAAAAAAATGACAGAATCATTGTGTTATTAGGAAAAAAATGACAAAATGAAGATAAAATGGGTCTCTTATGCAAAAAAAAAGATCACGTAAGCATTCTGCCATTGAATGGCCAGAGCTTGTCTTCAGCTCCAAGTCCAATCGGGAATCGCAGGCTATTCGCAGGGCATTGAAGAAAGGAATATTGCGGAAGATCGGACCTAAAATTTATACTTCGAACCTGGTCGATTCTCCGGAACTGATCATAAAAAGACATCGCTACCAACTGTTGAGCAAACTTTTTCCAAAGGCTGTTATCAGTCATCGTTCTGCTTTAGAAGGAGGCATTTCCCCAAAAGGTACCGTCATATTGAGTTATAAATACACCCGCAGCGTTTCGCTTCCGGGTTTAGAAATTCAATTGATAAAAGGCCCGATGGCCGATGAAGAAGACACCCCATTCTTTGAAAATCTTTTTATCGCTTCTAGGGGAAGAGCTCTTTTGGAAAATCTGCACCAAAGCCGATCTCGCAACAAAGAGGCAAAAACATTATCAGCAGTTGAGATCGAGGAGAGATTGGATCGCATGGCACGCGTGTATGGAACCGAAGAACTGAATCGTTTGCGAGATGGGGCCCGTGAAATTGCCCTCCGCCTTAATATGAAGAAGGAATTTTCTCGGTTAGATAGATTGATTGGGGCGTTGCTAGGAACAAGAAGTGATTCCACATTGCAATCACAACTGGCGCTTTCGCGAGCAAAAGGAGAGCCTTATGATCCTCATCGACTGGAGCTTTTTGCCGTTTTAGCCGCCTATTTGCAGCAATACGATTTTATTATCTATCCGCGTACAACGATCACGGAAAAAAGTCGGATCAATGAATCTTTTTTTGAGGCTTACTTCTCCAATTATATTGAAGGTACGGAGTTCTTAGTTGAAGAGGCCGAGAAGATTATTTTTGATGGGAAGATCATCCCACATCGGGACAAAGACTCTCATGATATTTTGAGTACCTTTCAAATCATTTCCGCGAGAAACGCAACACTGCAAGTCCCTGCGTCGGAAGAGGAATTGTTTAAATTATTGCTCGAAAGGCACGCGCTTTTAATGGAAGCCAGGAAAGAGAATTTGCCTGGTCAATTCAAAGATATTATCAATCGGGCCGGCAACACGATTTTTGTTAAGCCGGAAGAAGTTCGTGGTACATTATCGAAAGGGTTTTCCTTTTATCAACAGCTAAAGCCAGGGATACCGCGCGCCATTTTCATGATGTTCCTGATCGCAGAAGTCCATCCCTTTATCGATGGGAATGGCCGCATTGCCAGGATCATGATGAATGCCGAATGCGATGCCGCCCAGCAAAGTCGAATCATTATTCCAACAGTCTACCGGGAAGATTATTTGCTGACTCTGCGTCGGCTTTCCCGCCAGCAAGATCCTGCGCCTTATGTTAAAATGTTATGTCTGGCTCAAAAATTCACAGCTTCTATCCCTTTTGATGACTATCATCGGGCATTTTCCGCACTCAAGGCCGTCAACGCCTTCTTAGAGCCTTCTGAAGGTAAGTTAGTTCTGGATAGGGGATAAGATGTGGGAAAATCATCTTTCACCAAATCGCACTTGTCCATTTTGGTGAAGTGTATTATAGTAATAAGTGTTACACTAAAAAGAAAAAATCCGATTTGGTGAAATGAAGATGATGATAGATCCGTTTTATGGGCGTGAAAGAGAACTCGAAATCTTGAAAGAACTTCTCGATTCGAATATTGCTCGCTTGGTCGTTTTGCGAGGACGTCGACGTATTGGCAAAAGTCGTCTTGCAGAACAATATGGGAAATTTTTCGACAAACACTTCACATTCGTGGGCCTTCCACCCGAAGAGGGTGTAACAGATGAAATCCAAAGACGCCATTTTGTCAATGAGTTAGAGAAACAAACAAATCAGTATTCTTTACGTTTTGATGACTGGGATTTTCTTTTCGATAATCTGGGTCGTGCTGTACAACAAGGCAGGACCCTGATCGTTTTAGATGAAATTAATTGGATGGGATCGCTCGATCCAGCATTTTTGGGCAAGCTCAAAACTGCTTGGGATGTGCATTTTAAGAAAAATCCTCAACTGGTACTTCTCCTGAGTGGTTCCATGTCGGCATGGATCGAAAAACACATTTTGCGAAGCACAGGATTTTTTGGTAGAATTGCCTTGGATATTGTTCTGCAAGAACTGCCTTTGTACCAATGTTCGCATTTTTGGCGCTCCTATGAAAACAAAATTTCCTCCTTTGAAAAATTCAAGGTTCTCAGTGTTATGGGTGGAGTGCCACTCTATCTTGAATCAATCAATCCAAAAATTTCTGCAGAAGAAAATATTCGTCGCTTATGTTTTCGGAAAGAAGGCCTTCTATTTTTGGAATTTGATCGCATTTTTTCTGATGTATTTGGAAAACGAGCTCCTATCTATAAAAAAATTGTTTCGAGCTTGGCTCAAGGTCCTAAAGATCAGGCAGCAATATTAGAAACAATAGGCTCTGAGAAAAGCGGGATTTATAGTGATTACCTAGATGAGTTAGTGAAAACGGGCTATCTTGCTCGGGATTATACCTGGAGCTTAAAATCTGGCAAATTCTCCAAGCTAAGCCACTATCGTCTTTGTGATAATTATCTCAGGTTCTATCTGCGCTATATAGAACCAAACCAACCGAACATCTTACAAGATCGCGATTTGTTGCCAGTAGGTTGGACAACAATCATGGGTTTGCAATTCGAAAATCTAGTTCTCAATAATCGGCAGGTCATTCAGAAGCTCTTAAGCATTCCTCCAGCGGATATCAAGATCGATAATCCTTATTTTCAACGATCCACAAAGAAAAAGCCAGGAGTACAAATTGATTATATGATCCAAACGCGTTTTAACACACTCTACTTATGCGAAATAAAGTTTTACAGGGAACGCGTTGGCATGGAGATAATAAAAGAGATGCAAGAGAAATTCAACGCTCTCACTATACCACGAGGCTTTTCCGTGCGAACTGTGTTAATTCATGTTAATGGAGTCACAGACGAACTCGTAGAGCAGGAATTTTTCTCGCATATAATTGATTTCAACCAACTGCTTACACAATAAGGACAAGGACCAAGAGGACCAATATGACCTAGAGAGACAGTTGCATAAGTCAGGGTTCGTCGATTTTCGGGATTATTTTGGCCGCTTTTTCATTATTTTTTGGGGGGTAATATACGAAAGCTGATATTACCCCCCAAAAAAT
The DNA here is from genome assembly GCA_963801335.1 of uncultured Parachlamydiaceae bacterium. Classification (GTDB taxonomy): domain Bacteria; phylum Chlamydiota; class Chlamydiia; order Chlamydiales; family Parachlamydiaceae; genus CAWDEQ01. The sequence goes on from CAWDEQ010000003.1 coordinate 73,502, forward strand.
AATGAAAAAACGGCCAAAAGAACCCGAAAATCGACAGAACCTGACTTATGCAACTGTCTCTAGAGGACGAAAGGACGTAACTCTTTGTCCTTTTTAGGAATAGATCCTTTTTTGCGTAGGCATATTTAGAGAAACAGATGATCCGTGATAGTCTGGATAGTAGGCGAATTGATAGGCTTTTCCCTTTTCAATTTCAATCAGTTCACCGGCAGGAACATTATTTATGTGAACAATTCGGCACTGAAGTAGTGATAATCAACGCTTCAAGCGAAGTCAATTTTGAAGATGATCTTGTCCAGGATGTCTTAGAAATTATTACAGTATTTTCCGCGAGACTTTACGGATCTCGAAGTCGTAAAAATCAAAAGATATTGGATGCCCTGAAAGATGCTGCAAACCAAATCTGAATGTCAAATGTTCACTTACCAGACGCGTGTTAAGTTAGATGATAACTTTTCGCACATTCTTTTGATTTATGCAGGACTGATGGGCAAAATCCAAAGAACTCTCTTTGCTGATCTGCAAAGGGGAAAAGAGTCGTCTTTGCTAAAATCTGGCTACCTTAAGCGCTTTGGAATCACTGCGCGCCAATTTAATTCCCTGAGAGTTCAAGTAGAAGGAAAAATTGCTTCCATCAAAGAACTTCGTAAAGATCACATAACAGAACTGAATCGGCGCATCATATCTTTAGAAAAAAAGATACCAAAGATCAAAAACAAGCATACTGCTCATCAGAAAAAGCGTCGTCTTTGCCATCTAAGGACAAAACGACAGCAACTCCAAGAAGACGAAGCATCCGGTAAAGTTCCTCTTTGCTTTGGTTCTCGTAGGCTGTTTCGAGAACAGTTTCATCTGGAAGAAAACAGATTCCACTCACATGAAGATTGGAAAGAAAAGTGGCAAGAGTCTCGCAATAACGAGATATTTCTCTTGGGCTCAAAGGATGAAACCAGTGGAAACCAGTCCTGTACTGCTCACATTAAAGAGGATGGAAATTTAACGCTGAGGCTTCGTTTGCCAAATAGCATGGCTTCGGAATTTGGCAAATATATTGAAATTTCTAACGTCAAATTTCAATATGGGCATGAAGCTGTTCTAGCAAGTCTTTATAGCTGTCTAAACCGAAAAAAAGGCGACAAAGAGTCAGGTGTTGCCATTAGCTATCGCCTTCGACAAGATGAGAAGGGGTGGCAGATATTCGTAACAACTCCTTTACAAAAACCTCAGAAAATAACCCTTTCTGGAATTGGTGCCATTGGGATTGATATCAATGTCGATCACCTTGCTGTTGCCGAGCTAGACAGGTATGGCAATCTTGTCAAACATAAGAAAATACCACTCCCATTACACGCAAAAAATTCGCATCAAGTAAAAGCTACTATCGGAGATGCAGCGAAACTGATAATTGATTGGTGCATCGAAACGAAAAAACCGCTAGTTCTTGAAAAACTCTGCTTTCAAGAAAAGAAAACAACTCTTCGAGAAGAGGCATCTGCAAAGCATGCAAGAATCCTTTCTTCTTTTGCTTATAATGACTTATTTTGATTTCTCCATCATACTCATCCTCTTAGGCTTATGAATTTGATGAAAGATCGCTCTTCCAAGCCTTTCTTGTAATAAAATAATGATTATATATATAATAATTAATAAACGCGACTCGACCTGAGGTTTGTGAAACCCAGGGACGAGGGTCTCCTTTGTCCTTACGTAAGGTCAGTTTCTATGAGGTTAAAAAATCGAATAGTAGTAATCACAGGGGGATCGGGAGGGATTGGTCAGGTCATGTCCAGGCGCTATCTCGAAGAGGGAGCCACTGTGATCCTGACGGGGCGCAATCATCAAAAGCTGGAAAAGGCCTCAGCAGATTTAATCCAAAGCAATAATAGCTTTAAGGAGCGGATCCACCTCATTGTGATGGATGGGGCTGACCCGCGTTCCATTGCCGAAGGAATCCCCTTTATAGAAAAAGTGGGGAAAGTGGACGTTCTCATCAATAATGCGGGGTCGGCAGGTCCGATGCAGCTTCTTGCCAATATTCCCCTATCTAAAGAGGCGCTTGTCGAACTTCAGAAGCAGGGATTTAGTGATACAGAGACTTTAAAAGATGCTGTGGGTTCGCTATTGGGCTGCCCCTGGTTCATGACAGTTGCCTTATTGCCCTACTTAAAACGGGGGGCGAGCATCATCAATGTTTCGACCATTTTCTCGCGGACGGATTATTGCGGCAGGATTCCTTATGTGGTGCCGAAGGCCGCTTTAAATCGGTTGAGCCACTTCTTAGCAGAAGAGTTGGGCAAAGAACCCTGGTCGATGAGAGTGAATACCCTTTTCCCAGGGCCTGTAGAAAGCGAACGCATTCACAGGGTCCTTGCGGTAATGGATCGCTTAAAAGGAGTAGAACCAGGAACGACGGAGAAAGAAATTCTCTCGGAGATGCTACTGAAAGAAAAGGGGAATCAGGGCGCCTACTTATCGAAGGAAGAGATCGCCAATGTTGCGCTGTTTTTGGGGTCGGCGGAAAGCAGTGGGGTGTCCAATCAGGATTTTGAGGCGACACATGCGCTGTCTTATGCCGACATGGACCTGTCGCAAGTAAATTTAAATGGGGAATTTACCTGGATTCTGGCCGGAGACGATATCGAAGAAGCCCATTCCACTATTCAAAAGCATGTCCGGAAGGGTGAGCAGCTTTTGTTAACTTTTCGTAAGAAGGATCTGGTAGAGGCGGCAAAGAAAAAAACATGGGCAACCGAATGCCACTTTGTCTTTTTCGATCCCGAAGAGCCAGAGGACTGGGAGAACATCCCCAAATTATTTGAGGCCAAGAGTTTCTATCCAACGGCGATTTTTGTTTTGCCCCGCAATGGAGCCCGTTCGATGAGGGAACGGTATGGGGATTCGGTGGTTCGGCTTCCCTTCGAAAAAATTCAGGGGTTTTTAATTGATGAAATCATGGATCCGATTGTGATTGCGCGCGGACTCGCTAAAACATTTCAAGCCAGCAAGGAAAAGCCTGCGATTTTCTTTCTGGGCAATGAGCCGGCAGCGAAAGAGAAAAAGTTCGCGAACATCCGCAAGGCAGCCATTCATGAAATGATTCGCTGTTGGCGTTATGAAAACCAGTTTAAGGGTATTGACATGGCTGTTAGTGATGCGATTCAGCAGGCAGTCTTTGCTCCGAATAAGAAGCTGTTAAGCGATATGCAAGGAAGGGTTGCCTTTGTTACCGGTGGAAGCGAAGGGATTGGAAGGGAAGTCGCCAGGATTCTCTTGGAATGGGGGGCAAAAGTAGTGATTGCCTCGCGGTCTCAAGATAAGTTAGAGAGGGCACGCGATTCCTTTATTCAAGAATTAAAGGATAGGGGGGTACAGGATCCGGAGAAGAGAATAGTCACAATGGTTTGCGATCTTATCGATGAGAATAAGGTCGAGGTGGCTTTTAATCAATCGATACCCCAATTGGGACGGATTGACTTTCTCGTCAATAATGCAGGAATACCGGGCCAGGAACAGAGCCTTGTCGATATGTCCTTAGAGGGATGGATGCAAACCATGCAGGCCAATCTCATTTCGAATTACGACTTGCTCAAGCGTTCACTGCCTTATATGAGGAAACAGAAGGAGGGCCATATTATCAGTGTGAGCTCCCTGTTGGGCGGCATGGAGAACATGACGCCGAGTTATCCGAACCGGGGCGATTATGCCGTCACAAAAGCAGGACAAAGGGGAATGGCGACTGCTTTTTCCAGTTTGTTAGGGCCGGATATCCTGATCAATACATTGGCTCCAGGCCCTGTAGAAGGGGCGCGTTTGAGAGGGGGGCATAAGGCGGGCATTCACGCTGGACTTTATCAGCGCCGGGCGAAAGTGAATTTTGAAAACAAGCGTCTTAACCAGATTTATAATGCCCTCATTAAGATTAGCCGAGAGGGTGCTGATGTGGAAGCCCTTTTAGACAGCATGGCCCTCAATGACATCCAACGTCTCGCGGGTGGTGAAAATGTGCCAGCAGGTATCAAAAAACTCATGGAAGAGGTCTCAAAAAGTGTATTCAACGAGAAATCCGATTCTGCCACGCACCTGCTGACCAGGGCTCTTGCGACAAAGCTTTTGGACCGCCTCCGAAAAGCCCGCAAGGTGTCTGCCGATTATTCCGATGACCGATTCTTTGCCTCTTTTTCGGAGCCGCAGGGCCATTTCATCAGCGATGCCGAAATCCGAAGGGATAAGGGGTTGATTTTGCAAAAAACCTATGAGGCGCTTGTTTTGAAACATATGCCTTCTGAATATGACATCGGAAGGGAAGTTGTTCTCAATCTTGCGGACGGATGCATGACAGGAGAAACGCTCTATCCGACGTGTGGATATACCCTAGACCACGTTTCGGCCAAAGGAGATTTTATCGGAATATTCGATCCGGCCCTTTATCCGTCCATGTTGATTAAGAGGGTCATGATCGTGGGAGATTCCATGTATGAGGAGATGGCTAAAATCGCTTTGGCCTATCAAAAGGGAAAGAGCGTTGAGGATATTGTGGTTGTGGTCGGTTCAACGAAGGGAAAGGAGCGCGTGGATGCTTTACTACAAGAATATGGGCCAGCAGAAAAGGTCCAGACTAGGTTGGAAACTTTGGGATCATTGGATCGCGTATTTGATGCGTGCGGGTTGCCACAGGTGCTCATTAGTATGCCTCTGGCGCCTCTTCAGGATTCTTCTAGTGGGATAGAGTTGCCTGACTTATCGGTTTTTAAAGGGATCATCGAAAACCAGATCACGAACCATTTCCAGATCGCACAGAGAGGATCATTAATCGACAATTGCAAGGTGATTTTCATCACGCACGCTTTGCCAAAGAATGCCGATCCCATCGCGATTGCCTTTGCGAAATTTATCCAGATTGCCTTAGCTCCGCTTTGTGTCACAGCGGCGCAAGAGGCAGCACGGTTGGCACATCAGGCTGTCTTTTATCAGCTCGATTGCGATTTGTCGTCGAATCGCGACTCTTATCAAAAGAGGTTAATCGATGCTTTGATGATTTTGTCTTTATTAAAAAATGAGTCTCCGACAAATCCAACAAAGGAAAAATTTCCTCTTCATACGGGAACAATTTTAAGTATATAGGATATGCCTATGGTACAGGTTTTGAGGTCTAATCCGATTAGAACGCGAAAAGAATGGGAAGAACAGCGGAAGGCTGCAAAGGCCAACCCTGGACATTTCCATGGGGAGATCGCCAAGCGGGAAATCTTTTGGTTTGAACCCAAGCTGAAGGCTTGGATCAAGAGGGTCGATACTCCGAGGAAATGGATCGGTTTTGATGCGAAAAGCGGGAAGGAGCTCGATTCCATTGGCCTTCCCGCTGATTACGAGCCTTGGTCGAAGGCCTTCAATGATTCGAATCCCCCGTTCTACAAATGGTTTGAAGGGGGATTGACCAATGCCTGCTTTAATGAGGTCGATGCACATGTGCTTACCGGACATGGCGATGAGGTCGCCTTTATCTTTGAAGGGGATCGCTGGGATCCCTCCCTGAACGATGAAAAGGGAGGCCCCGTTCTACAAATCGAGGTGTCGCGCAAACAACTGTTATGGGAGGTCGTCAAATATGCCGAGGTGTTGAAAAGCATAGGCCTCAAAAAAGGGGATCGCCTCATATTGAACATGCCCAATATCTTGGAGCAAATTTATTTTACCGAAGCTGCCAAACGGTTGGGGATTATCTATACGCCGGTTTTTGGAGGCTTAAGCGCAAAAACGCTGTCAGATAGGATTCAGGATGCAGGTGCTAAAGTGGTCGTCACTGTGGATGGGGCGCATCGCAATGCGGAGGTTGTCCCCTTTAAAGAGACGTTTATCGATCGGGCATTAAATGACTATATCCCGGCTTCCGCGGCCATAAAAAAGGTGGACGAAGTACTCAAGACTCTGCCTGAAGTGAACAAGGCGCCTGAAGTCGCGCAGAGCATCCAAAAAGCGGTGGCCAGGGTTTTGGAAGGAGAAATTACCGTCGAGCGCTCCGATGCGATGCATGGGGTGGGAATGGCCCTCCATGAGCTCAAGGGGTGGGATTCCAGCCTCAAGTCTAAGGTGCGAACAGCCATTGCCAAAGCGTTGACCGAAGTGCAGCCTTCAGTGCAGTCAGTGCTTGTCGTCCAGTTTACCAAAGTCCCTGAACTCAACTGGATCCCAAATCGCGATAAATGGGTCCACGAATTGCTTGAAAAGGCAGTGCAGGAGATTGTCAAGAAAGCCGCGCCTTTGGGAATAGGGGCTAGATCTGAGGAGGAAATCCTCAGCCTTCCAGTCGAGCAGTTCATGCGATTGGTCAATGCCGTCTGTCAACCGGAGATCGTCGATGCCGAATTTCCTTTATTCATCATGTATACGAGCGGAAGCACGGGCAAGCCTAAGGGGGTTGTCCATGTGCATGGCGGGTATGTGGCGGGGTTAGCCCATACCATGCGCGTCGCCTTTGATGTGGACCCTGAGGCTGAAAAGCCAGACGTGATGTATGTGGTGGCCGATCCTGGATGGATCACAGGGCAATCCTACATGATTAGCGCAGCTTTGACGACACGCACGACGAGCATTGTGACGGAGGGGTCTCCACTTTTTCCCAACGCGGGAAGGTTTGCCAGCATCATTGAAAGGTATCAGGTGAACATCTTTAAAGCCGGTTCTACCTTTTTAAAGACGGTTATTTCAGATCCGCAAAATATAGCCGACATCAAGCTGTACGACAGGTCTTCGGTGCGGGTTGCTACCTTTTGTGCAGAGCCTGTGAGCCCTTCCATTCAGAAGCTGTCGATGGAGCTGATCACTCCGCAGTACATCAATTCCTATTGGTCGACGGAGCATGGGGGCATTGTGTTGACACATTTTTATGGCAACGAGGACTTTAAGCTGCTGCCCGATGCCCATACCTATCCTCTTCCCTGGATACATGCTGATGTTTGGGTGGGACAAGAGGGATCGGCCCTTTCAGAATATCGCGTAGCCGATTTTGAAGAAAAAGGGGAGATCGTGATCACGCAGCCCTACCCCTATCTGGCCCGCACCATTTGGGGAGATGCAGAGAATTTGGGAAAACCTGGCTGGAAAGGGGATGCCGAGCGCTTCGTCAACATCTACTACAAACATTGGGCTGTTCCTGGTAGCAATGGATCAAAAATCGCATGGGCCTACACACAAGGCGACTATGCCTGCAAATATGCCGATGGAAGCATGACGCTTCATGGTCGATCCGATGATGTGATTAATACGTCCGGACACCGGATTGGGACTGAAGAAATTGAGGGGGCGATTCTCAAGGATAAGCAAATCAACCCTGACAGTCCCATCAAAAATGTGATCGTCGTCGGGGCGCCTCATGTAGAAAGAGGGACAGTGCCTTTGGCCTTTGTGCTCACCGATGAGGGCAAGAAGCTCTCTTTAGAAGTAGAGAATCGGCTCATCGCACTGGTCAAGGAGGAAAAGGGATCGATCGCGATTCCTGCGGGATTTATCCCTTTGAGCCAATTTCCCGAGACGAGCACCGGCAAGTATATGCGCCGTTTTTTGCGGAAACTACTGGAACAGGAACCGCTAGGCGATACCAGCACCTTAAAAAATCCGGAATCCCTCAAGAAAATCGAGGCGGCGATCCGGCAATGGCGCCTCAAAATGGAGCTCAAGGATAAGCAAACCGTTTTGGAGATCCATGCTACCCTGCGCGTCGAATATCATCAGGTGAAGCCCGATGCCAATATCGCGATTCTCACTATCAACCGTCCCCCTGTCAATGCCATCAATGAGCATGTTTTGGATGAGCTCAATACCATGGTGGAGCACTTGGCGCGGCGGGATGACATCAAGGTAATTATTTTGACGGGAGCTGGGACTAAATCCTTTATTGCCGGAGCCGATATCAAACAGTTCTTGGAGGAGATGCATACCGTCGAAGATGTACTGCCGTTGCCCAAGATGGCCGACATCATCATCCGCAATATCGAGACCATGCAGAAGCCGGTTATCGCGGCGGTGAATGGGCTGGCATTAGGAGGGGGTAACGAATTCCAGATGGCTGCCCATTATCGCATAGCCGAGGCGGCAGCGCGGTTTGGCCAGCCCGAGATCAATCTCCATATGATTCCAGGCTATGGCGGTACGCAAAGGCTTCCGCGATTGCTCTCGGCACATTTAGGGGAAACGGAGGGACTCGTTCAGGCTGCAGAGATCATTTTGGGGGGCAGGATGGTAGACGCTGAGGACGCGTTGCAGTTGGGATTGATCCATGAGGTGGCGTCAGGGGATGCCCTTTCGCGTGCCGTCGAAGTCGCCATGTATTACATCCTCAATCCCGGTTCTGAAAAAGATCTCTTATCTATCACCCATGCGGAAAGGTTGCAGTGGAATTGGGAATGGATGAAACCAAGGCCCTTTCCTGCGTTCTTTTCATCGCATCCTGAAGTCAAGCGTCTCATCGCACAGAGCCAATCGGCAGGACGGGAGCTTCCGTTGAATGCCGCTTTGGAGGCGATGCGCTTTGGCTATGAAAATGGCCTTCAAAAGGGATTGGAGAGGGAGGCGCAACTGTTTGCCGAGCTTGTGGTCAATCCGAAGGCCGGGAAATATGGCATTCAGGCGTTTTTTGATCGGAGAAGCGCCCCGTTGCCAGCGCGGTATGATCCGGGGCTTTTAGCGGCCCGGGAAAACGAAAAACTGCTACTCGAAAGCGGGGAGCTTCTCCCCATTGGGACTCCTTTTTTTCCTGGTGTTACTCCAATACCTAAATATCAGTATGCGCAGCTGGCCGAGCGCGATTGGCAAACGGGTAAAGTGCGCCATGGGGATCCCAAAGAGGCGGAAGTGTGCCGGATTATTCCTGTCGTTGCCCCCATGGCCAATGAAGCGCTTCTCTACATGCTCACGAGCGAAATCAATTTCAATGATATCTGGGCCATTACCGGCGTCCCTGTCTCTCCGTTTGACAGCCACGATGAAGATTGGCATGTGACCGGAAGCGGCGGATTGGCGCTGGTGGCCTCTGTAGGGTCGGAAGTAGAAAGGGAGGGCCGCATTAAGGTCGGGGATTTGGTAGCCATCTTTTCGGGTCAGTCTCACCTGCTTTCGCCTATTGCCGGTCTGGATCCCATGTTTGCCGATCAAAAGATTCAGGGGTATGAGGGGCCGGATGGGTCGCATCAGCAATTTATGATTGCGCAAGGACCCCAAATCTTCCCCAAAGTGCCCGATTTGACGCTGGAGGCGGCCGGTTGCTACATGCTCAACCTGGGGACCATTTACCGTGCCCTTTACACCACTTTGAAAATCGAAGCAGGAAAAACGTTCTTTATTGAGGGGGCATCGACAGGCACTGGGTTGGAAGCGTTGAAGATCGCGATACGGAATGGACTGATGGTTACTGGATTAGTGTCCACTCCGGAGCGTGCCCGTTATGTTCTGGAGCGTGGGGCTAAGGGGGTCATCAACCGGAAAGATGCGGCGCTCAAGGATATTTATACCCTAGTACCCGAGGATCCGGCGAAGTGGAAGGAATGGGAAAAAGCCGGTGAACCCTTGTTAGCGTTGTATCGGAAGCAGAATGAAGGGCGCTTGGCCGACTATGTCGTTTCACATGCAGGTGAGACCTCATTTCCGCGAAGCTTTCAACTTTTAAATGAAGGGGGTATCCTCACCTTTTATGGAGCTTCGTCAGGATATCATTTTACCTTTATGGGGAAACCGGGATCGGTCTCGCCACCCGAGGTGTTCAGGAGGGCGAAGCTGCGCCCTGGAGAACGCGTGTTGATCTATTATGGAGATGAATCGGGTAATCCCTTAGATTCTGTGGGTTTAGAATGCATTGAAGCGGCCAGGGAGTTGGGGGCCAAGATCGTGGTGTGTACGGCTAGGGATGTGCAGCGCGAATTTGTGAAGAGTTTGGGCTTTGGGGAGGCCATCAGCGGTGTTTTCAGCATGGAGGAATTGATCCAGCATGAAGGGGGCCGCTTTATTTTACCTAAGACGATGCCGCCCCTTCCCGATTCACGAAAGGATACAGAGGGATTTAAGGAGGCGGTCAGGTGGTATCAGGAGTCTGTCTTTAAGCCGTTTGCTTCGCGTGTAGGAAAGTATTTCGGGTCGCGGAATAATCCCGATTTGATCGTGGAGAGAGCTTCACAGGATACTCTCGCGTTGAGTACGATGCTGGTGAAGCCCTATACGGGGCGTGTGATTTACGTAGAAGATATGGCCAATCGGCGGTATAGTTTTTATGCGCCGCAGCTCTGGATGAGGCAGCGGCGCATCTATTTGCCGACGGTGAGCATTTTCGGATCGCACCTCTCAAATGCCTATGAAATTCAGGCTATGAATGAGCTGGTCAACAGCGGCTTCCTGACCGTCGACGATCCCGAAGTCGTCGAATTCCATCGCATTGCCGAAGCCCATCAGGAAATGTGGGAGAACCGTCACCGCGCTGCCAACTATGTCCTCAACCACGCCCTTCCCCAAAAAGGCCTCAAATCCAAGGACGACCTCTACTTCGCCTGGTCGCAGATGAAAAGATCTTAAGCGGGAGGCTTTTTGGAAATAATCTTCCCGCTCCAAAGCATTTCTAGAAATGCTTTCCAAGGAATAATATCGATTATTTTTCCTGTGGAAAGAGTCATTTTTCGATGGCGCGGAGAAGTATTCACTACGATCGCAGCTTGTGGTTCATATTCTTTTTGAAAGGCAATCAAGCCATTAATATCATCCGCTTTGATCTTATCGCTAATTTTCACCTCGATGGCCACTTCTGCATCACCCAGAATAAAATCCACTTCAAGGCCGCTACTTGTCCTCCAAAAGTGAATGTCAAATTCTAGTTCGTTCAGTCCTCTAAAGGCCCATAATTCCATGAAAATATAATGTTCAAAGGCCTTGCCGGCTTCTATACCTTTCAATTCAGAAATCGTTATTCTATTCAAACGAGTGACAACGCCGACATCAAAGAAATAAAATTTGGGCGTAGCGACAAGATCCTCCCGCTTTACTTTATTTTTATAGGGAAAGATATAGTAACCCAGCATGGTATCGATCAAAATCTGATAATACTCTTTGATTGTTTTGGCGTCCACACCACAGTCTCGGCTAATATTGGAAAAGTTCAGAATTTCCGCATTAGAAAAAGCGGAAACATCCAAAAATTGAGCAAAAGCTCTTAGATTGCGAACAAGGCTTTCTGCTTTAATTTCTTCCTTTAAGTAGTCGTTGACATAGGACTTTATTGTTTTATACCAATGTTTCGACCCGTAATGCGATGGGATAAGTCCTGCATTTAAGGCGTGCAAGAGATCAAAATCGGGAATTTCTGGGTAGACAAGAGGGAAAAACTCATAACGCCAGGCTCTTCCTCCTAAGAGATTCACACCTTCCCTCTTGAGCTTACGAGCGCTGGAACCGCAAAGAATAAAGTAAGCTAGAGTATTTTCGATTAGCCAATGCACTTCATCCAACAATTGCGGAATTTTCTGTATTTCGTCTACAATGGAAATGGGGAATTTCTTTTAATGAAAAAATAAACACCTAGGAGCCTAACATGCATCTTGGCTATATTATCATCTATGTTGCAGAAGTACCTACGACAGTTTCTTTCTATGAAAAAGCATTTGGGTTGAAACGTCGATTCATTCATGAAAGCAGTCAATATGCGGAAATGGAAACTGGGCAAACAATTCTAGCATTTGCTAACGAAGATTTTGTGATGGCTTCTCATCAATTTCGGCCAAATCGACAAAAAGAACAAGCTGCTGGTGCTGAAATTGCGTTTGTAGTCGATAATGTCGAGCAACAATTCAAACGTGCGATTGATTCTGGAGCCACAGAAATTCTCAAACCCGCTCAAAAGCCATGGGGTCAAATAGTCTCCTATGTACGTGACAATAATGGTTTCATTGTCGAAATTTGTAATGCGATAAATGGATAGCAGATGGCAGTCAAAAAAAAGAAACTCGAAGACCTGAAAAATGTCGGAAAAGCAACTCTACGGGATTTACATATTCTAGGTATTCATTCCGTAGAAGATTTAATCCATCATGATGCTACTCAATTGTTTAAACAATTAGAAAAAAAGACAGGAAAACGTCATGACCCTTGTATGTGGGATGTATTTGCTGCCATTATACATGAAGCAAAGACAGGAGAGCCTACCACATGGTGGACATGGACAGCACAGAGAAAGGTTCTACAAAAAGCAGGAAAGTTAACTCACGCAGTTTGATTGTCTGAATCATCGTGAGGCATCATGCCCCCAGGGCCGAAGGTCCGGCAGTTGTAAAGCCCAGACCGCAAGGCCTGGGTTACGAGGAAGTTAGAAGATGAGGACCGAAGGTCCGAAACAAATGTGTCCCATATTAGTGCCGGACCTTCGGTCCTCATCTTACATGGCCATCTTAACCCTGGCCTTGCGGCTGGGCTTTACAACACAACTGCCGGGCCTTCGGCCCTGGGTTTCGCAAACCTCAGGTACTTTTGAATTTTCTCAAAAGATCTTTTAGCTTCTGTTATATAAGTATCTTATGAGTATTTATGAGTATTTTTATGAGTATTTATGAGTATTTTTTCTCTATTCCACAAAGCAAAATCAGAAATCACCTAAATCGTTGGTTGTATACTCACACAACAGTTAAATTGACTTAATGACTATAATCCTATACCATAATGATTATATGGAGTCATATTATGGACATTAAAATTATCCCCATCCCGGTCAAAAGAGCACTAAAAAAATTGGGTCAGGATCTGTGCGATGCGAGAAGGCGGCGGCGGATCCCCATGCAATTGGCTGCGGAAAGAGCAGCGATCAGCCGCGCGACCTTAAGCAAAATCGAAAAAGGGGAGGAGGGCGTTTCATTAGGGGCATATGCCAAGGTCTTATTTGTTTTAGGGATGATTGACCGATTGGCTGAACTGGCCGACCCATCCGTTGATGAATTAGGCTTGGGATTAGAAGCGGAAAGTTTACCGAAACGCATTCGCATTCCCCGAAAGAAAAGAGGGGAAGAATAAATGGAACAGGCCATTTTAGTTTATCTCGATCTTGAGGGAAAACTGATTAAAGTGGGCCAGCTGTGGAGCCGCTCACGCATGGGCCGTGAAAGTATGTCTTTTGAGTATGACCGCGACTGGTTGAATCATCCTCAGCGATTTCCGTTAGATCCAGCATTAAACTTGGTGGCTGGCTCCTTTCATGCATCGCTTGACAAGCCACTTTTTGGAGCGCTTGATGATTCGGCGCCTGACCGTTGGGGAAGATTGCTCATGCGTCGCTCAGAAAGGAAAAAAGCCGAACATGAGAAGCGGGCTGCGCGGGCTTTAAAGGAGATTGATTTTTTATTGATGGTGGATGATGAGGGAAGACAAGGTGCGCTCCGTTTTAAAAGAGAAGAACAAGGCCCCTTCTTAACATCTTATGAAAACAACCCTATCCCTCCTTTAATTGCGATGCAATTCGGCAGATGAGTGCTGCCCCCAAACTTGATCTGCAAGCCTTATGGCGCCGCATTTGAAAAAGTTATCACTTCGATTTAAAATAAAAATGTTTGACTGTTTCAGTAAATAATTTTATGAAATTAATGAAGAGGCTCCGAAAAAATTAAGATTCGCTTGATTTTTGTTGATATTTTTCAGGATTTTTTTAAGTACCTCAACCACAAAGTCCTGGCCGCCTTGAATGAGTTAGTAAAATGAAAAATTGAAGGAAGCAAGAAATCAAACTGAATTTCAATTTTTTTAGCCTAGATGAGCACCAAATAATTTCCAGCTTAGGATCGTTCTATGGTCAACGACATTGTAATATCTAATCCAATAGCCTTTCCCCGACTTGAAGCTCATGATCTGATGATCCTCAAGCCCTTATCCGACACCGTTTCCTTCTCCGATGGGCAGATCATTTTCCGTGCAGGCGATGTCGATCTGGATTTGTTTGTCGTCGAAACCGGCGGGATTAAAATATTGAATCCCTCTGATGAAAATCGACCGATTGTAACGCACGGGCCTAGCCAATTTGCAGGAGACATTGATTTACTGACGCACCGGCCCGTGATGGTGACTGGAGTGGCGAGCGGCCAGACAAAATTGTTACGCATAAAATCCGCTCAATTGCGTGAAATCCTGAGCAAAGTCCCCAATCTAGCTGAAAAGATTCTGATCGCTCTACAGGAACGGCGTCGACTTCTTCAAGCAGCAGGCGTAGTCGGGCTGAAGATCGTTGGGCCAGGAAAATGTCGCGATACCATGCGTGTCCGTGAGTTCCTTTTCAAAAATTTCGTCCCATTCACCTGGTACGATTCGACCTCTGATCCGGGGAAAAAGCTCCTGAATGGCTGGGGATCGCCAAAAAAATTGCCAGTTATAGAATGCAGCAATGGACAATTGCTGTTGAATCCCGAACTTCGCGAACTCGCTCAAAACATAGGTGTCTGGCGTCATTGTCCAACTGAAAAGACTGATCTTGCCATTATAGGTGCAGGACCAGCCGGAATGACCGCTGCCGTCTATGCTGCTTCAGAAGGACTTTCGACCGTGGTGCTTGATAGTCTTGGCCCAGGGGGCCAAGCAGCAGCATCTTCCAAAATTGAAAACTTTATTGGATTTCCCAGCGGACTTACAGGTGCTGAACTAGCAACGCGTAGCGTTCTACAAATGTTGAAATTCGGCGCAAAAATGGTGGCTCCAGTATCTGTAGAGCGGATAGAACCCGCTGCGACTCCAGATGATTTTCATGCATTGCATCTTGACTGCGGAAATATTCTCCTTGCCCGTACAGTCCTGGTCGCAGCGGGCGTGCATTGGAGAAAACTCGAAGCCTCAAGCGCGGAGCGATTCGAATCAGCTGGAATCCACTATGCCTGTACAACCGTCGAGGCAATCCTCTACGACAAACAAGACGTTGCCGTTGTCGGCGCTGGTAACTCTGCAGGGCAGGCGGTCATGTTCCTAGCAGAATGCTGTCCTGATCGAACAGTTCACCTGATAGTGCGAAAAAAACTAGGGACAGGAATGTCTGACTATCTCGTTGATCGGATTCGCGCAGCTCGCAATATTGTGTTACACGAAGGTGTCGAGATTGCCGCCGTCCATGGCGAACAACGGTTGGAAAGTATCACGTTGCGCCCGTTCAATCCAAACAGCACTGAAAGACTAGGTGAGGAATCATGCGAAACTCTCCCTACTTCTGCCGTTTTCGTTTTCATCGGTGCTGATCCAGGAGGTTCCTGGTTACCAGAAACTGTTGCAAGGGATTCGCTTGGTTATATTTTGACGGGTATCGATGTACTGCAATCCGGCCAATGGCCCTTAAAAGACCGTGAGCCTTGCCCGTTGGAAACTACAATCCCGGGAATTCTTGCCGCTGGTGATATCCGCAGTGGTTCCACAAAAAGAGTCGGTTTTGCCGTTGGCGATGGCTCGATGGCAATAACTTGCGTACACAAATTGGTAGCAATTAGGAGTTAACATAGTAGGACGAAATTAACCGGTAAAATGGCAGTCGTTACCGGAACACCCTTCATGGCGATATCAGCGAATCCGATGAGCCCATTGAGGTCATGGTCATCGAAATCAAATCTCTGGATATAAAGGGTTCTTGAAAGCCTCCGGGAAACTCGATTGACTCTTTAAAAATTGGGATCATTCAACCGCGGGAGCTTTCGCATTGCTCAAATTTACTATTTGGGGCCGCGCGTGGTATATGGTTTTTGAGGATGTCTGCAATCACATTGATGTGGGGAGGATCAATAATCGCAAAGTGATCACAATCTAACGTGTATTCATCTACTGCATTGTCGTTATCAATTTTAAAAGGTACCGTAGGAATTGGGAGGCCTAGTGATTCAAATAGTCCATGTTTAGATATAAAGAGGCAGGCTTGCTTGAGTTTGGCGAAATGTTTTGGAGTGTAAGCATTTATCCAACTTGAGATGTTCAACGACAGATCCCAAGTGTGTTTGAGGTCTGCAAGGGTGTAATCTCTAAATTTTTCATCCTTTTGAATGACATTTTCATAAATCAATTTCAGTGCTTTTTGAGGATCTAACTGAGAGTAATCACCAAACAAACTAGATATATCTGTACCAAAATGCCTGTCTATAAAGGCAAGATAAAGGACAAGAGAATTTAACTTGCTGAACACCTTTTTGTTTCCTATAGGATCGACAGTGTCAAAACAGGTCAGTAGGTTGACAGATTCTCCTTGTTTCTCTAACTGAAAAGCAATTTCTGTAGCAACAACCCCTCCTGCAGATACCCCACCTAGATGATAGGGACCTTCTATTTGAATAGAACATATGACTTCAATATAATGGTTGACTGCCTCTACAAGACTTGTATGGAAAGGTTCGTCGAGATTAAATCCCTGGGGTTGAATTCCATATAGGGGGTAAGAATCTCCAAGTGCCTTTGTTAACTCTACAAAACCAAAAGTGTGTCCATCTGCCCCGTGGATAAGAAATAAAGGATAATGAGATCCTTCTGTTCGGAAGGGTATGATTAAAGATGATTTGGAGGTAACTGTCTGAATCTCCTTGTGGCTTTCAAGGAGTGGGAAAAGAGTCTCTTCAAGAAAGTGTCCAAGCTTTTGTATACTTGAGTTCTCAATAACTAGTGTAGGCGATAACTTGTATAGGTTGCCGATATCAGCTTGAAGTTTGTTGTAGAGTTCTACTGCCATGAGGGAATCCATACCGGCCTCAAAGAAGCCAAGCTCGGGAGTTAGAGAGGTTGTTCCTAGAATTTTGCACACGGTTTGCTGGAGATAATCGATTAAGAGGTTTTTTCGTTCTGAGGGAAGAGCGCTGCTCAAACGTTGGAGAAGAATAGGTGTTCCAGCAGGTTTGGAGGGGATCAGCTCGCTGAAGAAAGAGGGTAGCGTAGGTAATAACTTCCAATCTATATTAGCTATTGACATATGAGGTACATTAAGTGTGAGGGCCAATTCAAAAGCTTTGATCCCCTCATTGGGTTTGAAAGCGATGAGGCCGCTTGCTCTATGGCGTTCTGTCAGCTTGGCTGCTAGGCCAACCTCAGCCCAGGGACCCCAGCTAATTGCCAAAGCCGGCAAGCCTTGCTGATGGCGGAAGTAGGCTAGGGCATCCATATAGGAGTTGGCTGAAGCGTAGTTGATTTGACCAGGAGCTCCAATAGAGGAAGCTAGAGAGGAAAAGAGGACGAAGAAATCCAAAGGTTTTGTTAACGATGCCTCATGCAAATTCCAACTGCCTTGGATTTTAGGAGCAAAGACTTTTTCAAAACGACTCCATTCTTGATTGGCTAAGATCGCATCGTCAATGATGCCAGCGGCATGGATGATGCCTTTCAATTCAGGCCATTGGTTTCCAA
Source organism: uncultured Parachlamydiaceae bacterium (assembly GCA_963801335.1). Lineage (GTDB taxonomy): Bacteria > Chlamydiota > Chlamydiia > Chlamydiales > Parachlamydiaceae > CAWDEQ01. The sequence continues at coordinate 90,863 of CAWDEQ010000003.1, forward strand.
ATTTTTGCATCAGGGCAATGACGTCAGGCTTTTGAGAAATATCGACGGTTGCTGTTTCAACGGTTACTTCTGGAATTTCGATTTTTTGAGAAGGGTTTCGACCCACTAAAACGAGATGTTTAGCTCCTTGTTTGGCGAGCCATTCGGCGACTTTCTTACCAAGGCCTCCAAGGCCTCCTGTGATCAAATAACTCCCATCTGGATCGATTTTTATTTTGTTCTCATTGTGTTTCAACTCTTGCGCATGGGACAGTCTGGGTACATAGCGTATCCCTGCGCGATAAGCGATTTGATCTTCTTGCTCGATTGCGAGAAGTTCATCTCGAGGAAACATCTCATTAGGGTTAAGATCAATATGACGACACTCAAGGTCGGGTAATTCGAGTTTTAGTGTCTTATAAAATCCATTAAATGCGGCATTCTCGAGATCGATAATGGAGTCAATAGGCTGGATCCCATGAGTGATGAAGGTAAGGCGGGGTTTTTTTTGGATTTTACTAAGAGCTTGAATGAAGCTAAGAATCTGTTTTAACGACTCTTTTCCCGAAACATCCCATAAGACATCTGTGGGTTTATTTCTAATCATTTCGGCTATAGCTTCTTCAGGCTTAACTGTCTTGGATTGCAACCCTTCAAATGTATTTTCTTTCTGAGAAACGGATAGCCAGAATTCTGAATTCTGTATTCTGAATTCTGTATTCCTATCTAGCAGCTTTGGTTGCCAGACAAGTTGATAAAACCAGGAAGCAACCTTGATTTCCAACTGTGTTGTCAAAAATTCTTCGACCCAATAGCGTTCTCTCTGGAAGGGATAGGTGGGCAAGGAAACCTTTTTACGGTGGTAAGGTTTTTCAAAGCCTTTCCAATCGACTCGTATCCCATTTAGGTAGAGCTGAGCGAGTGTTTGGAGGAGTTCTTTCCAATTATTCTGATTGGAAATGACGATTGCGCCTTGGGGAAAATTTCTGACATTTTTGTGAGGTTGCCAATAGTCATCAGTGATGCCCTCTTGGCGTATGACTTCGCCTGTTCTGCTGGATATAAATCCGATCTGAGGTTTGCAATAGGAGATCTCAGATGCAGCTTCTTTAGAAGCGAGCAGTTTTAAGCCTTCATCTAGGGTTATGATTCCTGCAGCAATAGCGGCGATGACATCGCCCTCACCTTCACCAGCGACATAATTGGGGGCGATTCCCCAGCTTTTCCAAAGTTCAAGGAGAGCATACTCGTAAAGTCCTTTGCTGCGCTCTAATGCTTCATTGAAGACAGGATAGGCAGTCAAGAGTTCTTGATTCTCTGGCTTTTTCCCTGTAAAAAAGAAGATAAGTTCAGGGGGTGAGGCAGGTGCTTGACCGATCAGATATTCCCCAGTTTCCAAATGATGCAGCAATTCTTCTCTGTTCTGAGCAATGACAGTTGCACGATGGGAAAAATGCGCTCTTCCCGCATTAGCGGTAAAGGCTATATTAGCTAAATCTTCATTAGGAATTTGCTTTATATATAGGGAGATTAATTGATCTAGGGCAGCTGGGGTTTTGGCTGACAGAGTCAAAAGATGCAAGGGTCGATCAATAACATTTATCGAAGGGGTGATTATTGGAGGTTCTTCAATAATAGCATGAGCGTTGGTACCGCTAAATCCAAAAGAGCTGACGCCAGCAATTCTTGGTCTATTAGAGCGGGGCCATGGGGTTAAAGTCAATGGGATTTTTGCTGGGATGGAATCAAGCGGGATATGAGGATTGAGTTGTTTGAAATGAAGGTGGGGAGGGATGGCTTGATGGTTTAAAGATAAAACGGTTTTGATGACTCCAGCAACACCTGCAGCAGCTTCGAGGTGGCCTATATTTGTCTTGACGCTTCCTATCCATAAAGGTTGGTCTTTTCGTCCTCTGAAAATGGAGCTCAAAGCCCTTATTTCAATGGGATCGCCAAGTGGTGTACCTGTTCCGTGGGCTTCAATGTAATCCACTGCGTTTGGATCGAGTTCTGCTTGTGCGAGCACAGTACGAATCAAAGCTGTTTGTGATTCCCCATTCGGAACAGTAAATCCAGCGGTGGCGCCATCCTGATTGACGGATGTCGCTCGGATGATTCCAAGTATGGGATCTTCATCTTGGATGGCATCTGAGAGTCTTTTTAATACGATCACACCACAACCTTCACCGCGGGCAAAGCCATCCGCTTCAGCGTCAAATGTTTTGCAATAACCATCTTTGGAGAGCATTTGAGACTTGCATTCGAGAATTGTGGTACCGGGATTGAACATGAGGTGCACTCCTCCACTGAGGGCAAGGTTGCATTCTCCACTTTGCAGGCTTTTGCATGCATAATTGAGGGCTACGAGTGATGAGGAGCAGGCTGTATCTATGGCCAGACAGGGTCCTTGTAAGCCTAAGAAATAGGATAGGCGCCCAGCTGTGGCGCTATAAGAGTTTCCAGTGGCTATATAAGCATTAATACTTTCTATGGATCCCAACCTGTTAATAAGAGCGGAATAATCCACGTTGGAGATTCCGATAAAAACCCCTGATAAGGAACCATTCAAAGATAGGGGATCAATGCAGGCGTTTTCTAAAGCCTCCCAAGCCACTTCCAGGAGAAGTCTTTGCTGAGGGTCCATGTAGTTAGCTTCTCTAGTGCTAATTCCAAAGAAACGAGCATCAAATGTATCGATGCTTCCATTTAGAAAACCACTACGGCGCACATACATTTTGCCTGGAGTTGCTGGATCAGGATCATAAAAATCCTCTATATTCCATCTCTCCTTTGGTATTTCGACAATCCCATCATATCCTTCGGATAGGAGTTGCCAAAAGCGCTCGGGATCATTCGCACCCTTTGGAAACCGGCAACTCATTCCAATAATTGCAATAGATTCTTTGGTTTGCTTTTTAAGAGTGTTTAATTCCAGCTGTGTCTTCTTTAGTTTTACTATTGCTTTTTTCAGTCTTTCATCCATACACAAAACCTACTGTCTCTTTATTCTATTAATTTATCTATGTCTTCTAAAGTCATATTTTCAACTTCTTTTTCTATATTGGCTTCGTCAGTCGATTTTTTGGTTTCAGATTCTTTGAATATTATATCCAGAATGTAGTCTGCCAATTTAGTACTTGTTGGGTAGTCGAATGCGATTGTTCTTGGTAAAGGATAATCCTTTCCTAGGTCTATTTGAAGTTTTTCATAGAGCTCTTCGGTCATTAGGGAGTCCATTCCGGCATCAAAGAAGCCAAGCTCGGGACTTAGATGGGTTGTTCCTAGAATTGTGCCGATGGTCTGTTGCAGATAATCGATTAAGAGGGCTTTTCGTTCCGAGGGGAGGGCGTTGTTCAAACGTTGGAGCAGAATAGGAGGGCCTGCAGGTTTGGAGGGGATCAGCTCATGGAAGAAACTGATTAACCCGGGTAGTAACTTCCATTCTATATTGGCTATCGACACTTGAGGACTATTTTGTGTCATGGCCAATTCCAAAGCTTTGATCCCTTCACTGGGTTTGAAAGCGATGAGGCCGTTTGCTCTATGGCGTTCGGTCAGATTTGCCGCTAGACCCACTTCAGCCCATGGACCCCAGTTAATCGATAAAGCCGGCAAACCCTGTTGATGACGGAAGTAGGCCAAGGCGTCCATATAAGAATTGGCTGAAGCATAGTTGATTTGACCGGGGGATCCCATAGAGGAAGCAAGAGAGGAAAAGAGGACGAAGAAATCTAAGGGTTTTGTTAACGAAGTCTCATGCAAATTCCAACTGCCTTGGATTTTAGGAGCAAAGACTTTTTCAAAATGACTCCACTCTTGGTTGGGTATGATTGCATCGTCAATGCTTCCAGCAGCATGGATAATGCCTTTTAATTCAGGCCATTCGCATCCAAATTTTTGCATTAGGGTATCGACGTCATGCCTTTGAGAAATATCCATGGCTATAGCCTCGACGGCTGCGCCTCGAATATCGATTTTTTGAGAAGGGTTTCGACCTACTAGCACGAGATGTTTAGCCCCTTGTTTGGCAAGCCATTCAGCGACTTTTAGACCTAGCCCTCCGAGTCCACCTGTTATTAAATAGCTGCCATTGGGATCAATTTTTACTTGTTTGCTTTCGGGTATAGTGAGAATGACTTTGCCGATATTTTTCCCGCGCTGCAAATATTCAAATGCACTTTCTGCGTCAGTCATAGAAAAGCAGGTACAAGGTAGCGGTTTAAGCTTTTCTTGTTTAAACAACTCGATTACGGTTTTAAACAAATTGTACATTTCTTCCGTTTGATGAAGGGCTATTTCGTCTAAAGCGAGGATAGAGTAGAGAATGTCAGGCCGCATGGCGTGCATCGCTTCTTTAGTCCAGATATTTCTCCTCCCTATTTCGATAAACCGGGCCCCTTGACTGCAAATGCTTATACTTTTCGCGATAAAACCTTCGCCTGACAAAGAATTTAGGACGACATCCACTCCTTGCCCTTGTGTATCGCGCAAAATTTCTTCACCATAGTCTAAGGTCCTGGAATTATAAATATGGGAAACACCTAAAGAAAGGAGATATTCATGTTTTTCTTTGGAGCTAGCTGTTGCATAAATTTCAGCGCCTGCTTGTTGAGCGATTTGGATGGCAGCCAACCCAACCCCTCCCGCTGCTGCATGGATGAGGACTTTTTCCCCAGCTTCAAGTTTGGCTAACGAGATTAAGCCATAATAGGCAGTGGAATATGCAATGGGGATTGAGCCGGCTTCAGTAAATTTCATTTTGGGTGGCATGTGTGCGAAGCTTTCAGAAGGGGCTACAACATGGGAAGCAAAGCAGCCTGGGGCGACTCCCACAACTGAATCGCCGGGTTTGAATTCGCTAACATCCTTGCCGACACTCACCACGATACCGGCGCATTCTCGGCCTAATGAAGTCTGAATTTTGGGTATAACTCCCATAGCCTCTAAGACATCGCGGAAATTTAAGCCAGCCGCTTTGACTTCAATGGTTATTTCACGTGGATTTGGTCTCGGAATCTCAAGTGATGGTTTTAAATAGAGATTTTCGAAAGATCCCCTGGAAGCTTGGACGAGATTGAATGTCGGGGCAACGGGGATCATCAGTTTTTTTCCTGAACGTTTTGCATTCCGAGAAGTCAGAAGCCGAGGAACATAGCGGATTCCTTGAGCGTAAGCGACTTGTCCCTCTTGGTCGGCAGCTAGGAGCTCCTTAAGAGGAAGCTTTTCGTTCAAGGAGAGGTCAATATGTCTGCAGTCAAGGGAAGGCATTTCCAGTTTTAATGTCTTATAAAAGCCGTTGTAAGATGCATTCTCTAGATCTGTGATGGGGCCAATGGGTTGGATACCCCGTGTAATCAAATAAAGGCTAGGTTTAGTCTCGAGGTTATTAAGCGCTTGAACGAAGCTAAGAAGTTGTTTTAACGATTCTTTTCCAGAAGCATACCACAAGACTCCTGCGGGAGGATTTACGCCTATCTCATTGATAGACTCTTCGGGTTTAATGGTTTTGGCTTGCAAGCCCTCGATCGATTCCCCCTTTTCAGAAACAATCAGCCAGGGGATCTTTAGCTGATCTACACTCTTTTCTATTGGCTTTGGCTGCCAGCAAATCTGATACAGCCAGGAGGCTTCACGTTGGCTCTGTTGTGCTAACATTTGTTGAAGAAGGCTTTGCGTACTCTTCCTTGAATGGAACCCCTCGATTTTCATCAGCGGCTTGCCATCGGCAGAAAAAATTTGAACCTCTGCATCGGAATCAGTTATCTTGCCATGAATGCGAATAGAGGTTCCTATTTCTGAAAAACAGTGGATGCGATCTATACTATAGGGAAGATAAATACCCTTTTCTTCGTTGTTGGTGTATTCTTCTTTGATGCATGCGGTTAGAGCCTGTAGGCTGCCATCAATCAATGCAGGGGAAGAGTCACCCTCAAGCTCGGCAATGACTTCGCCATCTCCGACCCCTATTTTCCTAATAGTTTGAAATGACTTCCCGAAATGCAATCCTGCGGCATTGAGTCGCTGATAAAATGCATCGACATCAACTGATTGGGGACAAACAGCGCGTAAGTGTTCCCATTCCATTTTCAGGGATGGTAAGAGAGCAGACATAGAGAGATCACCTGTTGCGTGTAGGACCCACGTTTGATCTGCAACACTATAAATAGAAGCTGTATATCCCCCCTCTTTTGGCTTAGCTAAAAGCTCTATTTGAGTGGATTTCTTTATTTCGAGTGCTAGAGGTTGTTTGATGATGAGATTTTGGATGGAGAAAGAGTGGCCTTGGAAAAGCTTATTTCCAGCTGTTTGAAGAAGAGTTGTAAAACCGGCTCCTGGAAAGAGAATGTGTTCAAAGACTTGATGGTCTTTAAGGTAAGGGAGAGAATCGAGATCGAGTTCATTCCTAAATAATTTCTCGTCGGAAGGGGAGGGGATCAATTCTCCCAGTAGTGGATGGGCATCCGAGGGCAGATGTAGCAGATGTCGTTTCATTTTCATATTAAGCGACTCAACCCAATAGCGTTCTCTTTGGAAGGGATAGTTGGGCAAGGAAACTTTTTTGCGTTTGTAAGGTTGATCAAAGGCCATCCAATTGATGGGAATTCCATTTAAGTAGAGGTGACTCAATGTTTGAAGGAGTTCTTTCCAGCTGCTTTGCGGTGAAATGACTAAAGAGTTTTCCGGAATCTTTTTGATGTTTTCATGAGGTTGCCAGTAATCAGCAGAGATGCTTTCCTTGCGGATTACTTTGCCTGTCCAGCTGGATAGGAATCCGATCTGCGGTTCGCGATACGAGATCTCCTGTGCTGCTTCTTTGGAAGCAAGTAGTTTTAAGCCTTCGTCCAGTGTTATGATTCCTGCAGCAATGGCGGCGATGACATCGCCCCCACCTTGGCCTGCGACATAATCTGGGGAGAATCCCCAGCTTTTCCAAAGTTCGAAGAGGGCATATTCGCAGAGTCCTTTGCTGCGTTCCATTGCTTCTTTAAAGATTGGAGAGGTCTCCATTAGCTCATGGCTTTCTCGGGTTTTTCCGGTAAAGAAGAAAGTCACTTTTGGAGGATCGGTAGGGGTTTGGCTGAGCAGATATATTCCTGTTTTCAAATGCTTGAGCAGTTCTTCTCTATTCTGGGCAATGAGAGTTATACGATAGATGAAAGGGGCCCGGCCAGTATTGGCTGTAAAAGCAATGTCAGCTAATTCTTCCTCGGGCAGCTGCCTAATGTAAAGGTCGAGGAGCTGGTCTAAGGCAGGTTGGGTTTTGGCTGACAGGGTCAAGAGATGCCAGGGGCGATCGACTTCGTTTTTCTTCTGTTCGATGATCGGGGGCTCTTCGATGATGGCATGGGCATTCGTTCCGCTAAATCCGAAGGAGCTGATCCCTGCAATTCTTGGTCGGTTAGTCCGCGGCCATGGGGTTAGCGTAAGCGGAATCTTGGCAGGGATGGGATCTAGAGAAATGCGAGGATTGAGGTTTTTAAAATGAAGATTGGGAGGAATGGCTTCATGCTGTAAAGCTAGGACTGTTTTAATGACTCCGGCAATACCTGCCGCTGCTTCAAGATGGCCAATATTGGATTTGACAGATCCTATCATTAAGGGATGTTCTTTTCTTCCACTAAAAATAGAGCTTAAGGCACTTACTTCGATGGGGTCGCCTAGTGCGGTGGCGGCTCCATGGGTTTCGATATAATCGATTTCTTGAGGGTCAAGTTCTGCTTGTGCTAATGCAGTGCGTATTAAGGCTGTTTGGGCCTCTCCATTCGGAACGGTCAGTCCTGCGCTAGCGCCATCCTGATTGACTGCTGTGGCTTTGATAATCCCTAAAATTGGGTCTTGATCTTGAATAGCATCAGAAAGGCGTTTTAAGACGACAATTCCACAGCCTTCGCTTCTGACAAAACCGTCGGCTGCAGCATCAAATGTTTTGCAATATCCATCTTTTGAGAGCATAGGGGTGTCGCTAACAGCTATGGTATTGAATGGATTGAGGAGGAGATTCACGCCTCCAGCAATTGCCAATTGGCTTTCTCCGCTTTGCAAGCTTTTGCATGCATAATTCATAGCAACAAGAGAGGAGGAGCAGGCTGTTTCTAAGACCAAACTAGGGCCCTGTAGACCTAAAAAATAGGACAAGCGGCCAGCTAATATGCTAGCTGCATTACCTGTAGAGGCATAGACAGTAAGATTTTCGGCCGAAGCTGCGGCGATAAGCAGATCAGCGTAATCATGAGATGTTAAACCTAGAAAGACTCCCGTTTGAGAGCCTTTTAAAGTTAGAGGGTTAATACAAGCATTTTCTAAAGCTTCCCAGGAGACTTCCAAGAGTAGTCTTTGTTGTGGATCCATATAGTCTGCTTCTCGGGGGCTAATTCCAAAGAAGTGGGCATCAAACTTATCGATGGGGATATTCAAAAAACCACTATAGCGAATATACATTTTTCCAGGGATATCAAGATCAGAAATGGAGTCTATATCCCATCTTTCTGGAGGAACTTCGGTAATGCCATCCTGTCCTTTTTTCAGGAGCTCCCAAAAGGCTTGAGGATTATTGGCGCCTGCAGGGAAGCGGCAGCTTAAGCCGATGATGGCTATTTGGTCTGCTTCTACAATAGGGTGTGTTTGAGCACTTTTTTTAACAGGTGGTTTGATGCCAATCAATGGAAATATATGCTCTTCAAAATAGTGAACAAGCTTTAAAATAGATGGATTGTCAAAAGCTAGAGTTGCAGGAAATTTATAGAGAGAGCCCATATCGTCCTGAAGTTTTTCATAGAGCTCTTCTGTCATTATGGAGTCCATTCCAGCCTCAAAGAAGCCAAGTTCGGGATTTAAGGAAGAGATTCCTAAAATTGTGCCGACGGTTTGCTGGAGATAATCGATCAAGATGCCCTTTCTTTCGGAAGGAACTGCATCAGTCAAACGGATGAGAAGAATAGGGAGTTTCGCTTCTTTTGCTGGAATGAGTTCGGACAAGAAAAGTTGTCGATGGGGATATTGCTTCCAATCCATATCAACGATGGATAGATGTGGAATGTTTTGATTTAGAGCCAATTCAAGAGCTTTAATTCCTTCGTTAGGTTTAAAACCGGCCTGGCCCGCTATGCGGCCTTTTATTTGAGCGGCCATGCCAATTTCTGCCCAAGGGCCCCAGCTGATTGCCAAGGCAGGCAGGCCTCGTTCATGGCGGAAGTAGGCCAGGGCATCCATATAGGCATTTCCTGACGCATATTCGCTTCCGCGAGGAAGTCCAAGGACTGAGGCGAGAGAAGAGAAGAGGATGAAGAAATCTAAAGGCTTATTTAAAGAGGCCTCATGCAAATTCCAGCTTCCATCGATTTTTGGAGCCATAGCGTTTTGAGATAGGCTCCAATCTTGTTCAGCTAGATAAGCGCCCTGAGAAGGGACTCCAGCGGCATGGATAATGCCTTTTAATTCTGGCCATTCGCTTCCAAATTTTTCCATCAGGCTATCAACTGCGGCTTTTTGCGAGACATCGAGGGCAGCAATCTTAACGGTTGTACCTGGAATTTCGATTTTTTGAGAAGGCCTTCTACTTACTAGAACGAGGTGTTTAGTTCCCTGTTTGGCAAGCCATTCGGCAAGTTTCAGACCTAATCCTCCAAGTCCGCCTGTGATCAAATAGCTTCCTGAGGGATCGATTTTTATTTTAGTCATCTGTTTTAGCTCTTGCACATGCAATAGTCTGGGAACATAGCGTGTCCCTACGCGATAAGCGACTTGATCCTCTTGGTCTTTTGCGAGAAGCTCTTCCAGAGGAAATTTCTCCTCTGAGCTGATATCGATATGGTGCCACTCAAGGTCCCGCATTTCGAGTTTCAATGTCTTATAAAAGCCATTGAATGAAGCATTTTCGAGATCGGTAATGGGGCCAATAGGCTGGATGCCGTGGGTAATGAAGTAGACGCTTGGTTTAGTTTGGATTTTACCAAAGCCTTGGACGAAGCTGAGGATTTCTTTTAAGGAATCTTTCCCTGAAACATCCCATAAGACATGGGTGGGGTTATTTCTAATTAATTCTGCTAGGGATTCATCGGGCTTAACTGTCTTAAATTGCAACCCTTCAAATGTATCTTCTTTCTGAGAAACGGATAGCCATAATTCTGAATTCTGCATTCTGAATTCTGTATTCCTTTCTAGCGGCTTTGGTTGCCAGATGATTTGATAGAGCCAGGAAGCGGCTTTGAATTCCATCTGTTTTGTAAATAACTGTTCGACCCAATAGCGTTCTCGTTGGAAGGGGTAGGTGGGCAAGGAGACTTTTTTGCGGTTGTAAGGTTGATCAAAGGCCTTCCAATTGATGGGAACGCCATTTAAGTAGAGGTGGCTTAATGCGTTAAGGAGTTCTTTCCAACTGCTTTGTGGTGAGATGACTAAAGTGCGTTCCGGCATATTTTTGACATGTTCGTGAGGTTTCCAGTAGTCAGCTGTGATGCCCTCTTTGTGGATGATTTCTCCCGTCCAACTGGATACGAATCCGATCTGCGGTTCGCGATAAGAGATTTGATGGGCTGCTTCTTTGGAAGCAAGCAGTTTTAAGCCCTCGTCTAGATTAATGATTCCTGCAGCAATGGCAGCGATGACCTCGCCCTCGCCTTCACCAGCAACATAATCAGGAGAGATACCCCAGCTTTTCCAAAGTTCAAGGAGGGCATATTCGTAAAGTCCTTGGCTGGTTTCCATTGCTTCTTTAAAAATTGGGGATGTTTCCATGAGCTCATGGCTATCGTCTTTTTGCCCCGTAAAGAGGAAAGCCACTTTTGCAGGGGTTTCGGGTGCTTTTCCGATCAAGTATTCTCCCGTATTCAAATGGTTTAGCAGTTCTTCTCTCGTCTGGGCAATGAGTGTGAAGCGATAAGGGAAATGGGCTCTGCCTGTATTGGCTGTAAATGCGATGTCAGCAAACTCTACTTCGGGCATTTTCTTAAAGTAGAGAGAGACGAGCTGATCTAATGCGGTTTCGGTTTTAGCCGACAAAGTCAACAGATGCCAGGGGCGATCCGAGGCATTTTTCACATACTCGATGAGTGGAGGTTCTTCGATGATGACGTGGACATTGGTTCCGCTAAACCCAAAAGAGCTTACTCCAGCAATTCTGGGGCGGCTAGAGAGGGGCCAAGGGGTTAACGTGAGGGGAATCCGGGCAGGAATGGAATCTAGAGAGATGTGAGGATTGAGTTGTTTGAAGTTAAGGTGAGGAGGAATGGCTTCATGATTCAGGGCCAAGACCGTTTTGATGACTCCAGCGACTCCTGCAGCTGCTTCAAGATGGCCGATATTTGCTTTGACTGTTCCTAAAAATAAGGGATGGTCTTTTCGGCCGCTGAAAATTGTACTTAAAGCACCTACTTCGATAGGGTCGCCTAATGAGGTGCCCGTACCATGGGTTTCGATGTAATCGATCGTTTGAGAATCGAGCTCAGCTTGTGCTAATGCAGTGCGAATCAGTGCTGTTTGAGCTTCGCCATTGGGAACGGTCAGTCCGGAGCTTGCGCCATCTTGATTGGCTGTTGTAGCTCTGATGACGCCTAAGATGGGATCTTGATTCTGAATCGCATCGGAGAGGCGTTTTAAGACGACAACGCCGCAGCCCTCGCTGCGCACAAAACCATCTGCTTCAGCGTCAAATGTTTTGCAATGTCCATCTTTTGCGAACATATGGGAGTCATGACAGCTCATGGTAATGGCTGGATTCAGAAGGATACTGACACCTCCTGCCAGGGCTAGCTCGCTTTCTCCATATTGAAGACTTTTGCATGCTGAATGGATGGAGTAGAGGGATGAGGAACAAGCTGTATCTACAGCAACGCTAGGGCCTTGCAAACCTAAAAAGTAGGAGATTCGTCCGGCTAAAATACTGCTTGAGTTTCCTGTTGTTTGATAAATATTGACGTCTTCAAGTGATCCTAAGCTCATCATTAGGTCACCATAATCATGAGAACAGACTCCTATGAATACCCCCGTTGCCGAACCCTTTAAAGATTGGGGATCGATGCAGGCATTTTCTAAAGCTTCCCAAGTGACTTCTAAGAGCAGCCTTTGTTGTGGGTCCATATATTTTGCTTCATGCGGACTGATTCCGAAGAAGTGAGCATCAAAGGTATCGATCCTTGTATCTAAGAATCCTCCAAAACGCATATCCATTTCTAATGCTTCCACATCCCATCTGTCAGGAGGAACTGTGGTGATGCCATCATATCCCTCTTCAAGTAGTTTCCAAAAGGTTTGAGGGTCGTTGGCGCCTCCAGGGAAACGGCAGCTCATTCCAATGATCGCAATGCGATCTGTTTCTACTGTACCTTTAGGTTGAGCTACTTTTTTGGTGATGGCTTTTATGCCGATCAATGGGAAGATGTTTTGATCAAAATAGTGAGCAAGTTTTAGAACGCTCGGATGGTCAAAGGTGAGAGTAGCGGGAAACTGATGGAGAGTTCCGATATCGGCTTGCAGTTTATTTCGCAGTTCAACAGCCATCAATGAGTCCATGCCTGCTTCAAAGAAGCCAAGCTCTGGATTTAAAGAGGATATTCCTAAAATTTTGCCGACGGTGAGTTGCAGATAGTCGATTAAGATGCCTTGCCTTTCAGAAGGAAGCGCTTCAGTCAAACGTTGGAGGAGAATGGGTCCTTCGGTGGATTTTGCTGTGATCAGTTCGCTTAAGAAAAGCGATGGTTGAGAAGGAGCTCGCTTCCAATCGACGTTGGCAATAGAGAGGTGAGGATAGGTTTGCGTGAGAGCCAATTCCAAGGCTTTAATTCCTTCATCAGGTTTGAAAGCGATCAAGCCGCCTGCTCGATGGCGTTCCGTAAGGTTAGCTGCCATGCCGATTTCGCTCCAAGGACCCCAGCTAATTGCCAAGGCTGGTAATCGCTTCTCTTGCCGGAAGAAGGCTAAAGCATCCATATAGGCATTAGCGGAAGCATAGTTGATTTGAGCTGGGGATCCTAAGGAAGAAGCAATGGAAGAGAAGAGGACGAAGAAATCTAAAGGTATAGCTAAAGAAGCCTCATGTAAATTCCAGCTTCCCTGAACTTTAGGTGCAAAGACCTTTTCGAAGCGGCTCCAATCTTGTGTGTTTAAGACCCCATCATCGATGACTCCTGCCGCATGGATGATACCCTTCAATTCGGGCCATTTGGTTCCGAACCTCTGCATGAGGGCTTCAACAGCGGCTTTTTGGGAGATATCGATGGCGACTGTTACAACAGTTGCATTAGGGATGTCGATTTGTTTTGTTGTCCTCCCAGCCAGAACGAGATGTGTAGCTCCTTGTTTAGCAAGCCATTCTGCCACTTTAAACCCGAGTCCCCCAAATCCGCCGGTAATCAAATAACTGGCAGTAGGATCGATTTTCAATGGTTTGTTTTCTGGCATTGTGAGAATGACTTTTCCAATATTCTTTGCCCTCTGCAAGTATTCAAAAGCTGCTTCTGCCTCTGTAATAGGGAAGCAGGTGCAGGGAAGTGGCTTAAACTGAGCAATCACGCTCTTCAACAAGTTGTTGCAGGTTTCAAGAGGAGTCTGAAGGAAGATTTCATCTAAATCCAGAATGTGATACTCCACATCGGGACGCACTTTATGCATTGCTTCTTTCGTCCAGATATTCCTCTTGCCGATTTCTATAAAACGAGCGCCTTGGCTGCAAACGCTTACGGATTTTGCGATGAAGCCCCCGCCGGTCAAGGAATTAAGAACCACATCCATTCCTTCCATTTCTTTGGCGAAGTCCAAGGTTCTGGAGTTATAAATATGCGAAATGCCTAAAGTGCGCAGATAGTTCTGCTTTTCTGGCGTGCTGGCTGTAGCAAAAATTTCAGCTCCTATCTGCTGGGCAACCTGTATGGCTGCCAGTCCTACGCCTCCAGCTGCGGCATGAACGAGAAGCTTTTCGCCAGCTTTAAGCTTAGCTAGCATTACAAGAGCATAATAGGCTGTTAAAAATCCGGCAGGCATACTAGCGGCTTCGGCAAAGGAGAGTTGTGAAGGGATGCGCGTGAATAAGTCGGCACTGTTGGCGACAGAGGAAGCGAAGCTGCTGCGAGCAAGGCCTACAACCCGATCGCCTAATTTAAATTCAGTCACATCTTTGCCAACAGAGGTCACAATTCCAGCGCATTCACCTCCTAATGGGCCCATCTCTCCTGGATAAAGTCCCATGGCATTTAAAACATCGCGGAAATTTAAGGCTGCCGCTTTGACTTCGACAGTTATCTCACGAGGTCCTGGCTCAGGAATCTTATGGTTTGGATTTAAATAGAGATTTTCCAAGGAACCTCTAGAAGAAGTCACGAGGTGGAATTCCGGAGCCATTGGAGTCATCAGCTTCCTGCCTGAATGCTTTGCATTCCTCGCTGCGACCAGTCGTGGAACATAGCGGACTCCTTCCCAATAAGCGACTTGATCTTCCTGGTCAGAGGCTAAAAGTTCCTTAATAGGAAATTTCTCAGTGGGGGGCAAATCGATATGGCGGCAATTAAGCGTAGGCAGCTCCAGTCTTAATGTCTTAAAGAAGCCATTGAATGGTGCATTCTCGAGATCGGCAATGTGGCCGACGGGTTGGATGCCGCGGGTGATGAAGATGAGAGTTGGTTGATCCGGAAGGTTGCTAATGGCTTGAACAAAGCCCAAGACTTGACGAAGTCCTCCAGAAACAAACCATAAAACGCCTATAGATGGATGCTCTGCAATTTCTGCTACAGCCTGTTCCGGTTTCACTACTTTGCACTGCAAGCCTTCGATCTGTTGTTCTTTTTCTGAGATAATAAGCCAAGGATTTTCTGGTTTCGTTTCCATTGCCTCTAAAGGCTTTGGTATCCAGGTTGTTTTATAAAGCCAATTGATTTCCTTTTTAAAAGATAGATTTTTTAGTAAGGTTTCTCTAGGTGCGGGCCGTGCAGTAAAATGGACAATTTGGCCGATCGGATAGCCTTGCGCATTAAGCAATGTAAAATTGATAGAAGGAAATTTTTCGGATTCTATTGAAATGGAATAGCGGGCATGAACCCACACAGCTCTACCAAAGCGTTCATCAAAGGACACTTGTCCGATGCTAAAGGGGATATTTATTTCTTTGTCTTTTGATTCCAGATGCTGATTGATTAATAGGGCGAAGATAGTTTGAAAACAGCTATCAAGGAAGCCAGGATGCAAGATGTATTCTTGATCTTCTTCTCCGGTGGGTAAGCGCAATTGACCTAATAATTCATTTTCCCCGATATAGACTTTCTCAATCCAGCGGAAATGTGGACCTAAAGCGAGCTCAAATTCCTGCGTCAATTGATAGATTTGATCCTTTGAACATTCTAGATGACATCTTTCCTGAATAGTCGTAAGACTTTCCCGTTCTTTTACCAATAGGGGTTTGGATTCATTGAGAAAACCTTGGACATGGGTTGTCCAAAATTCCTTTTCTCCTTTCGGTTGACTGACAATTTCAAAACGGCGTTGTCCGTTTATAAGAGGATGAATCATGGTTTGAACAAGTTGAGTAACTCCTGCCGGTAAAATCAGGGGATTAACAAACTCAATCGCGTTCAATTCGTAGGTTTCTTGGTTAAACAAGATTTTAGCAGCAGAGAGAATTGTAGAAAGATATGTGGCACCGGCAACAAGGTGAACTTGGTAAAGCTGATGATCTTTGATAAAATTTGGCCATTTTGTATTGATTTCAGTTTCAAAAACGGTTCCCTCAAAAGCAAAGGAGTCTATTTGATGAATCAGAAAAGGATGGCGGTTTGCAGCTTTATGGCCTATCAGAGGCATGTTGTTAATCTGTCGAATACCCTCAGCCCAATAGCGCTCTCTTTGGAAGGGATAGGTAGGTAAGGACACTTTTTTGCGGCTATAAGGTTTATCGAAGGCTTTCCAGTCGATTGAAATACCATGTAGATAGAGTTGACTTAAAGTTTCAAGAATGTTTTTCCAATTACTTTGTGTCGTAATGGGGAGGGCATTTTCTGGAATCTTCTTCGTTTGTTCATGGGGTTTCCAGTAGTTAGCAGGCAAGCCTTCTTTGCGAATGACTTCTCCTGTCCAACTGGAGATGAATCCAATCTGTGGCTCCCGAGAGGGGATTTCTTTAACTACTTGCTCGAGTTCATCCGGATTACCTTTACAATCAATGAGTTTCAAGCCTTCCTCGAAAGTGACCATTCCGGCTGCCATTGCGGCGATGATATCGCCAATGCCATTGCCAGCGACATAGTCAGGAATAATTCCCCAGCTTTTCAAGAGCTCAAAGAGGGCATATTCATAAAGTCCTTGGCTGCGTTCCATCGCCTCTTTGAATATGGGCGAGGTTAGCATCAATTCTGCATTCTCGAAAGTTTGTCCGGTAAAAATGAGGAGGATTTTCGGAGGTTTGTCGGCAATTTGTCTTATCAAGTATTCGCCTGTTTTCAAATGTTGCAGAAGTTCCTCTCTCGTTTGGGCAAGTACAGTGACGCGATGGGGAAAATGGGCTCTACCGGTATTAGCTGTGAAAGTAATATTGGCTAACTCTTCTTCAGGCAGCTGTTTTACATAAAGATCAATGAGTTGATCTAAGGCTGCTGGAGTTTTTGCCGATAGGGTCAAGATATGCCACGGACGTTCTATGGCATTTTTCTTATATTCTACCAATGGAGGCTCTTCAATGATGGCATGAGCGTTAGTTCCGCTAACTCCAAAAGAGCTGACTCCGGCAATTCTCGGCCGGGTAGAGCGTTGCCATGGGGTTAGCGTAAGGGGAATTTTGGCGGGGATTGAATCCAGGGATATACGTGGATTCAGCTGTTTGAAATGGAGATGGGGAGGAATCGCTTCATGGTTTAAAGCCAACACAAGTTTTATGACTCCGGCAACACCCGCTGCGGCTTCTAAATGTCCTATATTGGTTTTAACCGCTCCTATCCACAAAGGGTGGTCTTTTCGCCCGTTGAATACGGCCTTTAACGCGCCTACTTCGATCGGATCGCCCAATGATGTGCCTGTGCCATGAGCTTCGATGTAATCGATAGCATAGGGATCCAGTTCAGCATGTGCAAGGGCTTGCCGAATCAATACTGTTTGAGCCTCGCCATTCGGAACGGTAAACCCAGAAGTGGTACCATCTTGATTGACTTCTGTGGCTCTGATTATTCCAAAAATAGGGTCTTTATCCCGAATGGCATCAGAGAGGCGTTTTAAGACAACCATTCCGCAGCCTTCACCGCGGGCAAAGCCATCCGCTTCAGCATCAAATGTTTTGCAATAGCCATCTTTTGAGAGCATATGGGCTTTGCAGGTGTAAACCATACCAGCTGGATTCAGTATGAGGTTTACGCCGCCGGCGAGGGCGCTTTGGCATTCACCGTCCTGGAGGCTTTTGCAGGCGCAATTAAGAGCCACAAGCGAAGAAGAACAGGCCGTGTCTACAGCCAAACAAGGGCCCTGCAGGCCTAGGAAATAGGATAAACGTCCGGCTAACGCATTGGCGACATTTCCTGAACCCATATAGGCGTTGACGTCATCTAAAGAACTCAAACTACCCATTAGGTCTGCATAATCATGAGAAGTGACGCCTATAAAGACCCCTACAGGCAATCCATTTAGAGAAAGAGGATCTATGCAGGCATTTTCTAAGGCTTCCCAAGCGACTTCTAAGAGTAGTCTTTGTTGGGGATCCATGTATTCTGCTTCTCGAGGACTAATTCCAAAGAAATTGGCATCGAAGGCATCGATACTGGTGTTTAAGAAGCTTCCACGACGTACATACATTTTTCCAGGCGCTTCAGGATCGGGATCATAAAAAGCATCAATATCCCATCTCTCTGGGGGAATTTCAGTAATGCTATCATGGCCTTGTTTGAGGAGCTCCCAAAAGGCCTGAGGCTGATTGGCCCCTCCGGGGAAACGGCAGCTCAGGCCAATAATAGCGATCTGGTCTGTTTCTTTGGTGACTGGGGCGGGAGCAGTTTTTTTGACTATTGCCTTAATGCCGATCAAGGGAAAAATATGTTCTTCGAAGTACTGAGTAAGCTTTAGCACACTTGGATGGTCAAAGGCTATAGTTGAAGGAAACTCGTAAAAACCGCCAATGTCAGCTTGAAGCTTTTCATAGAGTTCTTCAGTCATTAGAGAATCCATGCCAGCTTCAAAGAATCCAATCTCTGGATTGAAGGAATTTATTCCTATGATTTTCCCGACAGTCCTTTGCAGGTAATCAGTCAAGATGTCTCGTCTTTCCGAAGGAAGCGCCTCAGTTAGACGTTGGAAAAGAATCGGTTCTGCGAAAGATTTGGCAGGAATGAGTTCACTTAAGAATTTTTGCTTGTGAGGATATGACTTCCAATCCATATCTACTACAGATACGTGAGGATGGGTTTGTGTGAGCGCCATTTCCAAGGCTTTAATTCCATCCTCAGGTTTTAACCCTGCTTGGCCAACTTTTCGACCTTGCATGCTAGCACTCATGCCGACGTCTGACCAAGGACCCCAGCTAATGGCCAAAGCGGGCAATCCTCTTTCATGACGAAAATGAGCCAGAGCATCCATATAGGAATTTGCTGCGGCGTATTCGCTTGCCCGCGGGAGTCCTAATACAGAAGAAAGGGAAGAGAAAAGCACAAAGAAATCTAAAGGTTTAGTCAAAGAGGCCTCATGCACAATCCAGCTTCCCTGGATTTTAGGTGCACAGACTTTTTCAAATTGGCTCCAATCCTGGGAAGGCAAATAGTTGCCATTGCCCAATACGCCTGCTGAATGGATAATTCCTTTTAATTCTGGCCAATCTGTTCCAAATTTTTGCAGCAAGGCATTAACAGCAAGTTTTTGGGAAATATCAATGGCAGCTGTCTCCACAGTTACATGGGGAATTTCGATTTTTTGGGAGGCCCGTCTACCAACCAAAACCAGGTGTTTAGCACCCTGTTGGGCTAGCCATTCGGCAACTTTAAGGCCTAATCCTCCAAGTCCGCCAGTGATCAAGTAGCTACTCGCAGGATCGATTTTTATTTTGCTTTGAGTGTGCGGTATATCTTGATGCATTAGCATAGGGACGTAGCGGATCCCTTCGGCGTAAGCGACTTGTGGTTCATAGTTAGCAGCTAAGAGTTCCTCGACAGGAAAGTTCTCACCGGGAGCAAGATCGATATGTCGGCAGACAAGGGTAGGCATTTCCAGTAGGAGTGTCTTATAAAAGCCATTGAAGGGTGCGTTTTCCAGGTCAGCGATTGGGTTAACGGGTTGAATGCCATGAGTGACAAAATAAAGGAGCGGTTTTGTTTCTAATGTAGCAAGGGTTTGAACGAAACTTAGAATGGATTTTAGTCCTGAGACAAACCACAAAACCCTTGCAGGTAAATGATCTGCCATTTCAGGCACAGCCTGTTCAGGTAGAATGTTTTTAAATTGCAGGCCTTCGATGTGTTCTTGTTTATCCGATACAATCAACCAATCTTCTGAATTCTGAATTCTGAATTCTGTATTCCTATCTAATGGCTTAGGCTGCCAGCGAATCTGATAAAACAGGGATTCTGTCGGCACGTGACGTTTTTTTAGCACGTTCAGTGCTTCAATCCAATAGTGTTCTCTTTGGAAGGGATATGTAGGCAATTTCACTTTTTCACGGTGATAAGGTTTATCAAAGCCTTTCCAATCAATGGGAACGCCGTTTAAATAGAGTTGACTCAATGTTTCAAGAATATCTTTCCAATTGCTTTGTGCTGGAATGACCATAGTCTCTGCAGGAGGAATGTTATCACCAATGTCTTCGCTTATGTTGGAGTTCGGAACAATCCCCCAACTTTTCCAGAGTTCCATTAGAGCATATTCGTAGATACCATTAGTGCGTTCGAGAGCTTCTTTAAAGAAGGGAGATGTTTCCATTAATTCTTCTCCCCCAGCGCCTCGAGTTTTTGTAAAGGAGAAGGTTACTTTTGGAGGAATATCAGGGACGCGGCCAATTGAATATTCTTTCGCTTGCAACTTTTCAAGTAGTTCGCTTTTGGTTTTTGCAATGACCGTCGCGCGATAGGGAAAATGCGCTCTTCCGGTATTGGCGGTAAAGGCAATGTCGGCTAAATCTGCATCGGGCAGTTGTTTTGTATAGAGCTCAATCAATTGATTTAAGGCGGCCTCTGTTTTGGCTGACAAAGTCAAAAGGTGGATGGGACGGTCGGTATCGTTTTTCTTCTGTACTGCTTGTGGGGGCGCCTCTTCCACAATGGCATGGACATTGGTCCCGCTGAATCCAAAGGAGCTGACGCCGGCAATTCTAGGATGGCTAGAGCGTTTCCAAGGGGTCAGGTTAAGTGGAATCTTGGCTGGGATGGAATCAAGAGGGATCCGAGGATTAAGGCTTTCAAAATGGAGATGAGGGGGTATGGCTTCATGTTGGAAAGCAAGCACTGTTTTGATAAGACCAGCTATACCTGCAGCGGCTTCAAGATGACCGATATTGGTTTTGACAGTTCCTATGATTAAGGGGTGGTCTTGGCGTTCACTGAAGATAGCACTAAGCGCCCCTACTTCGACAGGGTCACCAAGTGGTGTGCCGGTGCCATGAGCTTCTATATAATCGATAGCGTTGGGAGTTAGATCAGCGTCGTTTAGCGCTTGGCGAATCAAGGCTATTTGAGCTTCTTTATTAGGAACTGTAATTCCGGAGCTATCTCCATCCTGGTTGCTGGTTGTAGCTCTTATAATCCCTAAGATGGGGTCTTGGTCTTTAAGTGCTTCAGATAAGCGTTTCAAGACCACAACTCCACATCCTTCGCTACGGACAAAGCCATTGGCAGCTGCGTCGAAGGTTTTGCATTTTCCATCTTTGGAAAGCATATTAGACTTGCATTCTCCTATAGTGCCGGCTGGATTTAAAATGATGTTGACTCCACCCGCCAGGGCAAGTTGAGATTCTCCTCTTTGCAAACTTTTGCTAGCTGAATGAAGGGAAAAGAGAGATGAGGAACATGCTGTATCCACTATAACGCTAGGGCCTTGCAGGCCTAAGAAATAAGACAAGCGTCCTGACAAAATACTGCTGGCGTTTCCTGTGCCATGATACACGTTGATATCTTCAATTGAACCCAGTCTGCCCATTAAGTCGAGGTAATCGTGAGATGAAGCACCTATAAATACACCAGTGGAAGAGCCTTTCAAAGAGAGGGGATTAATGCAGGCATTTTCTAAGGCTTCCCATGCCACTTCTAGGAGTAGTCGCTGTTGGGGGTCGATATATTCGGCTTCGCGTGGTGTGATTCCAAAAAAATGAGCATCAAAAGTATCGATTCGGGTATCTAAAAAGCCACTGTGGCGGGTATACATTTTTCCCGGAGTTTCTGGGTCAGGATCATAAAAGGAGTCAGCATCCCAACGTTCTTGGGGAATCTCGGAGATTCCATCATAGCCGCTGGCCAATAAGTGCCAAAATAGATCAGGATCATTAGCCCCTCCAGGAAACCTGCAACTCATTCCAATGATAGCGATCGGTTCTTTGGTTTGTTTTTTAAATTTGTCGAATTCTAGTTCTATTTTTTTGAGCGCTATGATGGCTTTTTGTAATCTTTCATCCATAATGATCTCCCAGCCGGTCTAGCATCTTATCAACTTCTTCTAAGGTCATTGTTGAGACCTCTTTTTCAATGGATACAAGCTCTAAATTTTCTTCAAGATGTTCTTCTTTCTGTTCGGGAAAGAGAATATTGAGAATAAAATTTGTCATTTTATTGATCGAAGGATAATCAAAAACGACTGTACTTGGTAGACGATGTTTTTGACCAATATCCCCTTGAAGCTTTTCATAGAGCTCTTCGGTCATTAGGGAGTCCATTCCACTTTCAAAGAAGCCAAGCTCAGGATTTAAGGAGGAAGTGCCTAAAATTTTACAAACATTTTTCTGAAGATAGTTGGTTATGATATCCTTTCTTTGGGAATGAGGCGCATGGAGAAGGCGTTCCAATAGACGAGGGGCTTTTGTAGGCTTGGCCACAATCAACTCGTCTAAAAAACTTTGATCAGTGGGCAATAGCGTTCGGTCTAATTTTGCTGCGATGATATGGGGTTTGGCTTGTGTAAGAACCACTTCCAAAGTTTCAATACCCTCTTTCGGGTTAAAGGGAATGACCCCTTTGGCTCTATGGCGTTCTGTTAGATTGGCTGCCAAGCCCACTTCTGACCAGGGTCCCCAGCTAATGGATAAAGCGGGAAGTCCCTGGTTATAGCGGAAGTAGGCTAAGGCATCCATGTAAGCATTTGCTGAGGCGTAGTTAATTTGACCAGGAGATCCTAGAGCCGCAAAGGAAGAAAAGAGGACGAAAAAGTCGAGTGGTTTGCTTAAAGAGGCTTCATGTAAATTCCAACTTCCTTTGACCTTACTTGCAAAGACGCTTTCGAATCGGCTCCAATCTTGTGAGGAAAAAATGGCATCATCAATAACGCCAGCAGCATGTATAATGCCTTTTAATTCTGGCCATGCATTTCCAAATTGATGCATGAGCTCATCCACCGATTGTCGTTGGGCAACATCTAGGATGGCTGTGATAACAGTCGCGTCGGCGATCTCAATTTGTCTTGTTTTTCTTCCAGCTAGAACGAGATGTTTTGCGCCCTGTTTGACAAGCCATTCGGCCACTTTAAGTCCTAGGCCTCCAAGCCCGCCTGTAATCAAATAACTGCCATCAGGATCAATTTTTATACGTTTCTCTGATGAATCAAGTTGAGATTCTCTCTGAGCTAATTTTAAGCGAGCCACATAGCGTATACCCTCCCGATAAGCCACTTGCCACTCATGGTCTTCTGCAAATAGTTCCTGGACAGGAAATTTTTCATTTGGAGCAAGGTCCATATGTCTGCAGTCAAGATTGGGTAACTCAAGTTTTAATGTCCTGTAAAAGCCATTAAAGGGTGCGTTGGGTAGATCCGTGATAGAACCAATAGGTTGGATGCCATGGGTGACCAAACAGAAGCGAGATTGAGTGGGAAGTTTGCTGAGGGCTTGTACAAACGGCAAGGCTTGTTTTAGCGATTCATCGCCGGAAGCCATCCATAAAATATTTTTGGAAGGATTTTTAATCAATTCTTCCACTGCCTCTTCAGGTTTAATTGATCTTGATGGTAAGCCTTCAATAATCTCTTCCTTTCCCGAGACTATAAACCAGGGAGATTTGAACTGTTCTTCTGTTTTTTCTAGGGGTTTAGTCAGCCAGTCAATTTGATAAAGCCAGGATGCAGCCAGTGGTTTTGTTTGATTAGTTAGGAGTTGATGAAGATATTGTTGGGTGGTTTTTCTAGCATGAAAGCCTTCGATTTGCATCAAAAGTTTGCCTATAAGAGAGAAGATGTCAATATTTGCTGTTAAACTATTCTCGGTGCCTTGCGTCAATTGGGTATGGACGCAGACGTAAGTTTCCAGTTCAGAGAATTGCGTGATTTGATCGATCTTATATGGAATATAAACAGCTTCATGGTCCTCTTTATTTACGAATGGGGCAAGAGTCTGAAAGCTTCCATCAAGCAAAGCAGCGGGAGTATCGCTTTCAAGTTCTGCTATGACGTCCTTGTCGCTGATTTTAATTTTTTTAATGGTTTGGAATTGCTTTCCATAATGTAATCCTGAACCATCTAACTGAGAATAAAGAAATTCAGGATCTATAGTTTTTTGGCAGAGATTCTGAAAGTGCTTCCAATCGGTATCGGGTATGGGTGTCGTCTCGACTATAGTAAGTTCTCCCTTTGCATGGAGAACCCATGTCTGTTCTTGTAGGCTGTGGATTGAAGCTTCATAAGCTCCTTCCCTTGGTTTAGCAAGCAGCTCAATGGGCGTTGATTTTGACCTGTTTAAAGCAAGAGGTTGTTCAATAACAAAATTGAGCAGGGAAATCGTTTGACGTTGAAAAAGCGCCCCTCCTGCAGCCAATAAACATTCTGCGAAACCAGCCCCAGGAAATAGAATCTGCTCATAGACTTTATGGTCTTCCAAATAGGGAAGAACAGCTAAATCAATTTCGTTTCTAAAGAGTTTCTCTTCAGATGGTGAGGGAATGAGCTCTCCTAGTACGGGATGGATTTCTGCTGAGAGTCGGCGAGCTTTATGTACTTTTCTTTCAAACCAATAATGTTCTCTTTGAAAGGGATAATTTGGCAATGTCACTTTTTTCCGGTTGTAAGATTTATCAAAGGCTTTCCAATCAACTGAAATGCCGTTTAGATAGAGTTGACTTAAGCTTTGAAGGAGTTCCTTCCATGTACTTTGTGCAGTTATGATAAGTGCTCCTTCGGGTATATTTCTGACATTTTCATGCGGTTTCCAGTAGTCTGAACTTATACCTTCTCTATGAATAGTTTCTCCTGTCCAGCTAGATAGGAACCCATTCTGTGGCTCGTGATAGATCATATTCTCAGCAGTTTTACTTTGTTCAGCAGGATCTTCCCTAGAAGTAATCAATTTTAAGCTATCTTCTAAGGAGATAATTCCTGCAGCGATGGCCGCAATGATATCTCCAATGCCCTTTCCAGCAACATAATCAGGAAGAATGCCCCAGCTTTTGCAAAGTTCAAAGAGAGCATATTCATAAAGACCTTGACTGCGTTCTACTGCTTCTCGAAATACTGTCGAGCTTTCCCATAATTCCGGGCTCTCTGTATTTCTTTCGGAAAAAAGAAAAACGACTGGCCGTGGATTTGGAGGCGCTTCACCGATCCAATAATCTCCGGTTTCCAACTGTTTAAGTAGTTCATCTCTTGTTTGGGCAACGAGTGTAATTCGATGGGGAAAATGGGCACGTCCGGTATTAGCTGTAAAGGCTATGTCAGCTAAATTTTCTTGAGGAAGCTGATCGATATAGCAATTGATAAGCTGGTCTAAGGCAGCGGGAGTTTTAGCTGAAAGGGTCAGGATGTGCCAAGGACGATCCATTTCGTTTTTCTTCTGTTCAGAGACTGGAGGTTCTTCAATGATGACATGGGCATTTGTTCCACTAAATCCAAAAGAGCTGACGCCTGCAATTCTTGGACGGTTTGAGCGAAGCCATGGGGTTAAAGTCAATGGGATTTTGGCTGGAATAGAATCAAGTGAGATATGAGGATTGAGCTGTTTGAAATGAAGGTGAGGAGGGATAGCATCATGGGTTAAAGACAAGACGGTTTTAATGACTCCAGCAACTCCTGCAGCAGACTCGAGGTGGCCTATATTGGTCTTGACACTTCCTATCCATAAAGGGTGGTCTTTTCGTCCACTGAAGATGGAGCTTAGCGCCCTTAACTCAATAGGGTCGCCAAGTACTGTTCCTACTCCGTGGGCTTCAATGTAATCCACTGCTTTGGGATCGAGTTCTGCTTGGGCTAGGGCTGAACGAATCAGAGCTGTTTGAGCTTCTCCATTCGGAACAGTAAATCCTGCGGATGCGCCATCCTGATTGACGGATGTTGCTCTGATAATACCAAGTATAGGATCTCTGTTTTGGAGTGCATCTGAAAGTCTTTTTAATACGATCATACCACAGCCTTCACCGCGGACAAAGCCATCCGCTTTAGCATCAAATGTTTTGCAATAGCCATCTTTGGAGAGCATTTGAGACTTGCATTCTAAAACTGTAGTACCAGGATTGATCATGAGGTTTACGCCTCCACTAAGAGCGAGGTGACATTCTCCGTTTTGCAAGCTTTTGCAGGCATAATTTAGGGCTACAAGGGATGAGGAACAAGCTGTATCTATGGCCAAACTGGGGCCTTGGAGGCCTAAGAAATAGGATAGGCGCCCGGCTGCTGCACTACTAGAGTTTCCCGTGACTATATAAGCATTAATACTTTCTATGGATATCAAACTGCTAAGAAAAGTGGAATAATCCCCAGCGGAGATTCCAATAAAAACACCTGACAGGGAGCCATTTAAAGTCGTAGGATCAATGCAGGCGTTTTCTAAAGCCTCCCAGGCGACTTCCAAGAGTAGCCTTTGCTGAGGGTCCATGTAATTAGCTTCTCTAGGACTAATTCCGAAGAACTGAGCATCAAACGTATCGATTGTTCTATTTAAAAAACCACTACGGCGCACATACATTTTGCCAGGTGCTGCTGGATCAGGGTCATAATACTCTTCAATATCCCACCTGTCCTTTGGTATTTCGACAATCCCATCGTATCCTTGAGAGAGGAGTTGCCAAAAACTATCTGGATCATTGGCCCCTCCAGGGAAACGGCAGCTTAAGCCGATGATGGCGATCTGATCAGATTTTACGATACTGTAGGTTGGAGCACCTTTTTGGACGAGTGGTTTGATACCGATCAAGGGAAAGATATGCTCTTCAAAATAATATACAAGTTTCAAAATATTGGGGTTGTCAAAGGCTAGAGTCGAAGGGAACTTGTAGAGAGTGCCTATATCAGCTTGCAGTTTGTTATAGAGTTCAACGGCCATAAGGGAATCCATACCGGCGTCAAAGAACCCAAGCTCTAAATCTAAGGAGCGTTGTCCTAAAATTTTGCCAACAGTCTCTTGGAGATAATGGGTTAAGATCTCTTTTCGTTTTGAAGGTACTACCTCTGTCAAACGGATGAGAAGAGTAGGGAGTTGCTCTGTTTTAGCTGGAATGAGTTCGGACAATAAAAGTTGTTGATGGGGATATCGTTTCCAGTCTATGTCAACGATTGCTAGATGAGGATTATTTTGATTTAGAGCCAGTTCAAGGGCTTTAATTCCCTCGTTCGGGTTCAATCCAACTTGGGCTGCCAAATTACTTTTTGCTGTCCCCCCCATGCCAATTTCTGCCCAAGGGCCCCAGCTGATTGCCAAGGCAGGTAAACCCTTTTCATGTCGCATGTAAGCTAAGGCGTCCATATAGGCATTTGCGGAAGCATAATCACTTCCTCGCGGAAGCCCTAAAACTGAGGAAAGAGAAGAAAAGAGCACGAAGAAATCTAATAGCTTATTTAACGAGGCTTCATGCAAATTGCGGCTTCCTTGAACTTTTGCGGCAAAGACTTTTTCAAAGTGACTCCAATCCTGTTGTTGGAGATAAATCCCTTCCCCAGCAATTCCTGCTGCATGGATAATTCCTTTCAATTCGGGCCATTCGCTGCCAAATTTTTGCATCAGGTCATCGACGGCTGATCTTTGGGAAATATCGACTGCTGCTGTCTCGACAGTAGCATTAGGGAACTCGATTTTTTCGGGCGCCCTTCGGGCAACCAAAACGAGGTGTTTAGCACCCTGTTTAGCGAGCCATTCGGCAACTTTCAGTCCTATCCCTCTTAGACCGCCAGTAACTAAATAGCTTCCAGTTGGATCAATTTTTATTTTTTTCTGATTTTGTGCAACATTTTGCATTCGTGAAAGTTTGGGTACATAGCGGATCCCTTTGCGATAAGCGACTTGTTCGTCGCAATCTGTTGCAAAAAGCTCCTCTATGGGAAGATTTTCTTCAGGGCCAAGATCGATATGGCGGCAATCAAATTGGGTCATTTCGAGTTTTAATGTCCTAAAAAAGCCATTGAATGTCGCATTCTCTAGATCAGTGATCGGGCCAATCGGTTGGATGCCCTGTGTGATTATGAAGAGGGGTGGTGGAGTTTCCATTTGGCCAAGAGCTTGGATAAAGGGGAGTATCTGTTTTAACGAGCTGTCGCCTGAAGCAATCCACAGCACTCCTGGAGTCGGATTTTTCGCAATTTCTTCTACGACCTCTTCAGGATTAATTGTCTTGGATTGAAGCCCCTTAATTGTCACTTTTCTTTGAGAAACAACCAACCACATCTCTTTATTCTGTGTTCCGACTTCTGTATTCTCTAGTGGCTTTGGTAGCCAGTTGATTTGGTAAAACCATGAGGCAGTCTTAAGTCCCACTTGTTTTTCCAGCAATTGTTCGACCCAATAATGCTCTCTTTGGAAAGGATAGGTTGGTAAGGAGATTTTTTTGCGGTGATAGGGTTTATCAAAGGACTTCCAATCGATGCGTACGCCGTTTAAGTAGAGGTGGCTAAGCGTTTGAAGAAGTTCTTTCCAGCTCGTTTGAGTGGAAATGATTAAGGCGTCCTTAGGAAAATTTCGGATTAGTTCATGGGGTTTCCAGTAGTCCGCAGTGATGCCTTCTTTGCGTATGACTTCTCCCGTCCAGCTGGATAGGAATCCAATCTGAGGCTCGCGATAGCGGATCTCTTCGGCGATTTCTTTGGAGGCAATCAACTTTAAACCTTCTTCCAAAGTAATAATTCCGGCGGCTATGGCGGCCATGACATCGCCATCATTTTCACCCAAGACATAGTCAGGAGCCACTCCCCAGCTTTTCCAAAGCTCGAAAAGTGCATATTCATACAATCCTTGGCTGGTTTCAATTGCTTCTTTAAAGATTGGAGATGTTTCCATGAGCTCATGACTATCACCTTTTTTTCCCGTAAAGAGGAAGGCCACTTTAGCTGGGGTTTCAGGTGCTTTTCCGGTCAAGTATTCTCCCTTATTCAAATGGTCCAGCAGTTCTTCTCTCGTCTGGGCAATGAGTGTGGCGCGATAAGGGAAATGGGCTCGGCCTGTATTGGCTGTAAATGCGATGTCGGCAAACTCTTCTTCAGGCATTTTCTTAGAGTAGAGAGAGACGAGCTGGTCTAATGCGGTTTCGGTTTTAGCCGACAAAGTCAACAGATGCCAGGAGCGATCCGAGGCATTTTTCTCACACTCGATTATCGGAGCCTCTTCGATGATGGCATGTGCATTGATGCCGCTGAAACCAAAGGAGCTAACTCCGGCGATCCTTGGACGGTTGGAGCGAAGCCATGGAGTGAGTTCAAGAGGAATTTGGGCAGGAATTGCATCGAGAGAAATGTGTGGATTTAGTTGTTTTAAATGAAGATGCGGAGGAATGGCTTCGTGGTTTAATGCTAGTACCGTCTTGATAAGTCCAGCTATTCCGGCAGCAGCTTCAAGGTGGCCGATATTGGTTTTGACGCTTCCTATCAATAGGGGATGGTCATCCCTTCCATGGAAAACATTGGTGAGAGCGCCGATCTCTATAGGATCTCCTAGAGATGTGCCAGTCCCATGGGCTTCGATGTAATCGATTGCTATTGGATCGAGCTCTGCTTTTGCAAGTGCGCTGGTAATCAGGGATGTTTGAGCTTTTCGATTCGGAACGGTAAAACCGGAGGTAGCCCCATCTTGATTCACCGAGGTGCCTCTAATCACTCCAAAGATAGGATCGCGATCTTGAATTGCATCCGAAAGTCGCTTCAAGAGGACAACTCCGCATCCTTCACCCCGAGCAAATCCATCAGCATCGGCATCAAAGGTTTTACAATATCCATCTGGGGCTAGCATATGCGCTTTGCATTCGCCAATTGTGCTTCCTGGATTAATTAATAGTTGAGCGCCTCCTACAAGGGCAAGTCGGCATTCTCCGGTCTGCAAACTCTTACAGGCATAATTAAGGGCCACATGAGAAGAGGAACAAGCTGTATCTACAGCCATACAGGGGCCTTGAAGACCAAAGAAATAGGACAAGCGTCCGGCTGTAGCACTTCCGACATTTCCTGTAGCGATATAAGGGTTAATGCTCTCTATTGATTCTAGGCGGAAGATTAGACTGGAATAATCAAACACGGATAGTCCGATAAAGACCCCGGTCGCAGAATCTTTTAAAGATAAGGGATCAATGCAAGCATTTTCTAAGGCCTCCCAAGAGACTTCTAAGAGTAGTCTTTGCTGTGGATCCATGTATTCGGCTTCACGAGGGCTGATCCCGAAAAATTGGGCATCAAAGGTGTCGATCGGCGTATTTAAGAATGCACAACGGCGCATATACATTTTCCCAGGTGCGTTGGGATCTGGATCATAGTAAGTATCTATATCCCATCGGTTGGAAGGGACCTCGGAAACAGCATCATATCCTCTCTTCAGGAGTTCCCAAAAGGCTTCCGGATCATTTGCGCCTCCAGGGAAGCGACAGCTCATTCCAATGATCGCAATACGGTCTGCTTCTACCATTTTCTTGGGAGAAGAGGAAGCTTTATGGGTGATAGCCTTGATGCCGATCAATGGGAAGACATATTCTTCAAAATAATGAACGAGCTTTACTACACTAGGATTATCAAAAGCAATGGTGGGAGGAAAGAGATGGATCTTTCCGATATCGGCTTGCAGTTTATTTCGCAGTTCAACAGCCATCAATGAGTCCATGCCTGCTTCAAAGAAGCCAAGCTCTGGATTTAAAGAGGATATTCCTAAAATTTTGCCGACGGTGAGTTGCAGATAGTCGATTAAGATGCCTTGCCTTTCAGAAGGAAGCGCTTCAGTCAAACGTTGGAGGAGAATGGGTCCTTCGGTGGATTTTGCTGTGATCAGTTCGCTTAAGAAAAGCGATGGTTGAGAAGGAGCTCGCTTCCAATCGACGTTGGCAATAGAGAGGTGAGGATAGGTTTGCGTGAGAGCCAATTCCAAGGCTTTAATTCCTTCATCAGGTTTGAAAGCGATCAAGCCGCCTGCTCGATGGCGTTCCGTAAGGTTAGCTGCCATGCCGATTTCGCTCCAAGGGCCCCAGCTAATTGCCAAGGCAGGTAATCTCTTCTCCTGTCGGAAGAAGGCTAAAGCATCCATATAGGCATTAGCGGAAGCATAGTTGATTTGAGCTGGGGATCCTAAGGAAGAAGCAACGGAAGAGAAGAGGACGAAGAAATCTAAAGGTTTAGCTAATGAAGCTTCATGTAAATTCCAGCTTCCCTGAACTTTAGGTGCAAAGACCTTTTCGAAGCGGCTCCAATCTTGTGTGTTTAAGACCCCATCATCGATGACTCCTGCCGCATGGATGATACCCTTCAATTCGGGCCATTTGGTTCCGAACCTCTGCATGAGGGCTTCAACAGCGGCTTTTTGGGAGATATCGATGGCGACTGTTACAACAGTTGCATTAGGGATGTCGATTTGTTTTGTTGTCCTCCCAGCCAGAACGAGATGTGTAGCTCCTTGTTTAGCAAGCCATTCTGCCACTTTAAACCCGAGTCCCCCAAATCCGCCGGTAATCAAATAACTGGCAGTAGGATCGATTTTCAATGGTTTGTTTTCTGGCATTTTGAGAATGACTTTTCCAATATTCTTTGCCCTCTGCAAGTATTCAAAAGCTGCTTCTGCCTCTGTAATAGGGAAGCAGGTGCAGGGAAGTGGCTTAAACTGAGCAATCACGCTCTTCAACAAGTTGTTGCAGGTTTCAAGAGGAGTCTGAAGGAAGATTTCATCTAAATCCAGAATGTGATACTCCACATCGGGACGCACTTTATGCATTGCTTCTTTCGTCCAGATATTCCTCTTGCCGATTTCTATAAAACGAGCGCCTTGGCTGCAAACGCTTACGGATTTTGCGATGAAGCCCCCGCCGGTCAAGGAATTAAGAACCACATCCATTCCTTCCATTTCTTTGGCGAAGTCCAAGGTTCTGGAGTTATAAATATGCGAAATGCCTAAAGTGCGCAGATAGTTCTGCTTTTCTGGCGTGCTGGCTGTAGCAAAAATTTCAGCTCCTATCTGCTGGGCAACCTGTATGGCTGCCAGTCCTACGCCTCCAGCTGCGGCATGAACGAGAAGCTTTTCGCCAGCTTTAAGCTTAGCTAGCATTACAAGAGCATAATAGGCTGTTAAAAATCCGGCAGGCATACTAGCGGCTTCGGCAAAGGAGAGTTGTGAAGGGATGCGCGTGAATAAGTCGGCACTGTTGGCGACAGAGGAAGCGAAGCTGCCGCGAGCAAGGCCTACAACCCGATCGCCTAATTTAAATTCAGTCACATCTTTGCCAACAGAGGTCACAATTCCAGCGCATTCACCTCCTAATGGGCCCATCTCTCCTGGATAAAGTCCCATGGCATTTAAAACATCGCGGAAATTTAAGGCTGCAGCTTTGACTTCGACAGTTATCTCACGAGGTCCTGGCTCAGGAATCTTATGGTTTGGATTTAAATAGAGATTTTCCAAAGAACCTCTAGAAGAAGTCACGAGGTGGAATTCCGGAGCCATTGGAGTCATCAGCTTCCTGCCTGAATGCTTTGCATTCCTCGCTGCGACCAGTCGTGGAACATAGCGGACTCCTTCCCAATAAGCGACTTGATCTTCCTGGTCAGAGGCTAAAAGTTCCTTAATAGGAAATTTCTCAGTGGGGGGCAAATCGATATGGCGGCAATTAAGCGTAGGCAGCTCCAGTCTTAATGTCTTAAAGAAGCCATTGAATGGTGCATTCTCGAGATCGGCAATGTGGCCGACGGGTTGGATGCCGCGGGTGATGAAGATGAGAGTTGGTTGATCCGGAAGGTTGCTAATGGCTTGAACAAAGCCCAAGACTTGACGAAGTCCTCCAGAAACAAACCATAAAACGCCTATAGATGGATGCTCTGCAATTTCTGCTACAGCCTGTTCCGGTTTCACTACTTTGCACTGCAAGCCTTCGATCTGTTGTTCTTTTTCTGAGATAATAAGCCAAGGATTTTCTGGTTTCGTTTCCATTGCCTCTAAAGGCTTTGGTATCCAGGTTGTTTTATAAAGCCAATTGATTTCCTTTTTAAAAGATAGATTTTTTAGTAAGGTTTCTCTAGGTGCGGGCCGTGCAGTAAAATGGACAATTTGGCCGATCGGATAGCCTTGCGCATTAAGCAATGTAAAATTGATAGAAGGAAATTTTTCGGATTCTATTGAAATGGAATAGCGGGCATGAACCCAAACAGCTCTACCAAAGCGTTCATCAAAGGACACTTGTCCGATGCTAAAGGGGATATTTATTTCTTTGTCTTTTGATTCCAGATGCTGATTGATTAATAGGGCGAAGATAGTTTGAAAACAGCTATCAAGGAAGCCAGGATGCAAGATGTATTCTTGATCTTCTTCTCCGGTGGGTAAGCGCAATTGACCTAATAATTCATTTTCCCCGATATAGACTTTCTCAATCCAACGGAAATGTGGACCTAAAGCGAGCTCAAATTCCTGCGTCAATTGATAGATTTGATCCTTTGAACATTCTAGATGACATCTTTCCTGAATAGTCGTAAGACTTTCCCCTTCTTTTATCGATAGGGGTTTGGATTCATTGAGAAAACCTTGGACATGGGTTGTCCAAAATTCCTTTTCTCCTTTCGGTTGACTGACAATTTCAAAACGGCGTTGTCCGTTTTTAAGAGGATGAATCATGGTTTGAACAAGTTGAGTAACTCCAGCCGGTAAAATCAGGGGATTAACAAACTCAATCGCGTTCAATTCGTAGGTTTCTTGGTTAAACAAGATTTTAGCAGCAGAGAGAATTGTAGAAAGATATGTGGCACCCGCAACAAGATGAACTTGGTAAAGCTGATGATCTTTGATAAAATTTGGCCATTTTGTATTGATTTCAGTTTCAAAAACGGTTCCCTCAAAAGCAAAGGAGTCTATTTGATGAATCAGAAAAGGATGGCGGTTTGCAGCTTTATGACCTATAGACTGAGGCATGTTGTTTATTTGTCGAATGCCCTCAGCCCAATAGCGCTCTCTTTGGAAGGGGTAGGTAGGTAAGGACACTTTTTTGCGGCTATAAGGTTTATCGAAGGCTTTCCAGTCGATTGAAATACCATGTAGATAGAGTTGACTTAAAGTTTCAAGAATGCCCTTCCAATTCCTTGGTACAGGAATGGCGAGGGCATTTTCTGGAATCTTGTTCGTTTGTTCATGGGGTTTCCAGTAGTTAGCAGGCAAGCCTTCTTTGCGAACGACTTCTCCTGTCCAACTGGAGATGAATCCAATCTGTGGCTCGCGATACTGTATTTCATTAGCAATCTTAATCTGTTCAGCCGGATTATCTTGGGTACCAATCAGTTTTAAGCCATCTTCTAAAGTGATGATTTCAGCAACGATTGCGGCGATGATATCGCCAATGCCATTGCCCGCGACATAGTCAGGAATAAATCCCCAGCTTTTTAATAGCTCAAAGAATGCATATTCATAAAGTCCTTGGCTGCGCTCCATCGCCTCTTTGAATATGGGCGAGGTTAGCATCAATTCTGCATTCTCGAAAGTTTGTCCGGTAAAAATGAGGAGGATTTTCGGAGGTTTGTCGGCAATTTGTCTTATCAAGTATTCGCCTGTTTTCAAATGTTGCAGAAGTTCCTCTCTCGTTTGGGCAAGTACAGTGACGCGATGGGGAAAATGGGCTCTACCGGTATTAGCTGTGAAAGTAATATTGGCTAACTCTTCTTCAGGCAGCTGTTTTACATAAAGATCAATGAGTTGATCTAAGGCTGCTGGAGTTTTTGCCGATAGGGTCAAGATATGCCACGGACGTTCTATGGCATTTTTCTTATATTCTACCAATGGAGGCTCTTCAATGATGGCATGAGCGTTAGTTCCGCTAACTCCAAAAGAGCTGACTCCGGCAATTCTCGGCCGGGTAGAGCGTTGCCATGGGGTTAGCGTAAGGGGAATTTTGGCGGGGATTGAATCCAGGGATATACGTGGATTCAGCTGTTTGAAATGGAGATGGGGAGGAATCGCTTCATGGTTTAAAGCCAACACAAGTTTTATGACTCCGGCAACACCCGCTGCGGCTTCTAAATGTCCTATATTGGTTTTAACCGCTCCTATCCACAAAGGGTGGTCTTTTCGCCCGTTGAATACGGCCTTTAACGCGCCTACTTCGATCGGATCGCCCAATGATGTGCCTGTGCCATGAGCTTCGATGTAATCGATAGCATAGGGATCCAGTTCAGCATGTGCAAGGGCTTGCCGAATCAATACTGTTTGAGCCTCGCCATTCGGAACGGTAAACCCAGAAGTGGTACCATCTTGATTGACTTCTGTGGCTCTGATTATTCCAAAAATAGGGTCTTTATCCCGAATGGCATCAGAGAGGCGTTTTAAGACAACCATTCCGCAGCCTTCACCGCGGGCAAAGCCATCCGCTTCAGCATCAAATGTTTTGCAATAGCCATCTTTTGAGAGCATATGGGCTTTGCAGGTGTAAACCATACCAGCTGGATTCAGTATGAGGTTTACGCCGCCGGCGAGGGCGCTTTGGCATTCACCGTCCTGGAGGCTTTTGCAGGCGCAATTAAGAGCCACAAGCGAAGAAGAACAGGCCGTGTCTACAGACAAACAGGGACCCTGCAGGCCTAGGAAATAGGATAAACGCCCGGCTAACGCATTGGCGACATTTCCTGAACCCATATAGGCGTTGACGTCATCTAAAGAACTCAAACTACCCATTAGGTCTGCATAATCATGAGAAGTGACGCCTATAAAGACCCCTACAGGCAATCCATTTAGAGAAAGAGGATCTATGCAGGCATTTTCTAAGGCTTCCCAAGCGACTTCTAAGAGTAATCTTTGTTGTGGATCCATGTATTCTGCTTCTCGAGGACTAATTCCAAAGAAATTGGCATCGAAGGCATCGATACTGGTGTTTAAGAAGCTTCCACGACGTACATACATTTTTCCAGGCGCTTCAGGATCGGGATCATAAAAAGCATCAATATCCCATCTCTCTGGGGGAATTTCAGTAATGCTATCATGGCCTTGTTTGAGGAGCTCCCAAAAGGCCTGAGGCTGATTGGCCCCTCCGGGGAAACGGCAGCTCAGGCCAATAATAGCGATCTGGTCTGTTTCTTTGGTGACTGGGGCGGGAGCAGTTTTTTTGACTATTGCCTTAATGCCGATCAAGGGAAAAATATGTTCTTCGAAGTACTGAGTAAGCTTTAGCACACTTGGATGGTCAAAGGCTATAGTTGAAGGAAACTCGTAAAAACCGCCAATGTCAGCTTGAAGCTTTTCATAGAGTTCTTCAGTCATTAGAGAATCCATGCCAGCTTCAAAGAATCCAATCTCTGGATTGAAGGAATTTATTCCTATGATTTTCCCGACAGTCCTTTGCAGGTAATCAGTCAAGATGTCTCGTCTTTCCGAAGGAAGCGCCTCAGTTAGACGTTGGAAAAGAATCGGTTCTGCGAAAGATTTGGCAGGAATGAGTTCACTTAAGAATTTTTGCTTGTGAGGATATGACTTCCAATCCATATCTACTACAGATACGTGAGGATGGGTTTGTGTGAGCGCCATTTCCAAGGCTTTAATTCCATCCTCAGGTTTTAACCCTGCTTGGCCAACTTTTCGACCTTGCATGCTAGCACTCATGCCGACGTCTGACCAAGGACCCCAGCTAATGGCCAAAGCGGGCAATCCTCTTTCATGACGAAAATGAGCCAGAGCATCCATATAGGAATTTGCTGCGGCGTATTCGCTTGCCCGCGGGAGTCCTAATACAGAAGAAAGGGAAGAGAAAAGCACAAAGAAATCTAAAGGTTTAGTCAAAGAGGCCTCATGCACAATCCAGCTTCCCTGGATTTTAGGTGCACAGACTTTTTCAAATTGGCTCCAATCCTGGGAAGGCAAATAGTTGCCATTGCCCAATACGCCTGCTGAATGGATAATTCCTTTTAATTCTGGCCAATCTGTTCCAAATTTTTGCAGCAAGGCATTAACAGCAAGTTTTTGGGAAATATCAATGGCAGCTGTCTCCACAGTTACATGGGGAATTTCGATTTTTTGGGAGGCCCGTCTACCAACCAAAACCAGGTGTTTAGCACCCTGTTGGGCTAGCCATTCGGCAACTTTAAGGCCTAATCCTCCAAGTCCGCCAGTGATCAAGTAGCTACTCGCAGGATCGATTTTTATTTTGCTTTGAGTGTGCGGTATATCTTGATGCATTAGCATAGGGACGTAGCGGATCCCTTCGGCGTAAGCGACTTGTGGTTCATAGTTAGCAGCTAAGAGTTCCTCGACTGGAAATTTCTCACCGGGAGCAAGATCGATATGTCGGCAGACAAGGGTAGGCATTTCCAATAGGAGTGTCTTATAAAAGCCATTAAATGGCGCATTCTCCAGGTCAGCGATTGGGTTAACGGGTTGAATGCCATGAGTGACAAAATAAAGGAGCGGTTTCGTTTCTAATGTTGCAAGAGTTTGAACGAAACTAAGAATGGATTTTAGTCCTGAGACAAACCACAAAACCCTTGCAGGTAAATGATCCGCCATTTCAGTCACAGCCTGTTCAGGTTTAGTTCTTTTATACTCTAAGCCTTCAATTTGCTCTTCCTGATCCGATACAAGCAACCAATCTTCTGAATTCTGAATTCTGAATTCTGTATTCCTATCTAATGGCTTAGGCTGCCAGCGAATCTGATAAAACAGGGATTCTGTTGGCACGTGACGTTTTTTTAGCACGTTCAGCCCTTCAATCCAATAGTGCTCTCTTTGAAAAGGATATGTGGGCAAAGAGACTTTTATGCGGTTATAAGACTTATCAAAGCCTTTCCAATCAATGGGAACGCCGTTTAAATAGAGTTGGCTTAAGCGTTCAAGAATGTTTTTCCAATTGCTTTGCGTTGATATAACAAGCGTTCCTTCGGGGATATTTCTAATGCTTTCATGGGGCTTCCAATAGTCAGCTGTCAAACTCTCTTTACCTAAGACCTCTCCCGTCCAGCTAGATAGAAATCCGATCTGCGGTTCGCGATAGGAAATCTCCTGGGCTGTTCCTTTGGAAACAAGCAGTTTTAAGCCTTCTTCCAGTGTTATGATTCCTGAAGCAATTGCAGCGACGACATCGCTCTCGCCTTCACCAGAGACATAGTCCGGGATGATTCCCCAGCTTTTCCAAAGTTCAAACAGGGCATATTCATAAAGTCCTTGGCTGCGTTCCATCGCTTCTTTAAAGAGTGGAGAGGTTTCGAACAGTTCGCGGGTCTCTACCTTTTGACCAGTAAATAAGAAAGTTACTTTAGGAGTATTGGAGGGTGCTTGGCCTATCCAATATTCTCCTGTCTGCAAATGATTCAACATCTCTTCTCTATTTTGGGCAATGAGAGTAATACGATGGAGAAAATGGGCTCTACCGGTATTGGCTGTAAAAGCAATGTCAGCTAATTCTGCTGATGGCATTTGCTTTGTATAGAGACTGATTAATTGATCTAAGGCAGTTTGGCTTTTAGCAGATAAGGTTAATAGATGCCACGGGCGATTCACTTCATTTTTCTTTTGTTCAATGATCGGAGGCTCTTCAATGATGGCATGGGCATTCGTTCCACTAAATCCAAAGGAGCTTACACCGGCAATTCTTGGCCTGTTAGAACGCGGCCATGGTGTTAGCGTGAGTGGGATCTGAGCGGGAATAGTTTCTAGGGAAATGTGAGGATTGAGTTTTTTAAAATGAAGATGAGAGGGAATGGCCTCATGCTGTAAAGCCAATACTGTTTTGACCAATCCAGCAATTCCTGCAGCAGCTTCAAGATGACCAATGTTAGTTTTAACTGTCCCTATGAGTAAGGGATCCTTTCGTCCACTAAAGATAGCGCTAAGTGCTCCTATCTCAATGGGATCGCCAAGCGTGGTACCAACGCCATGTGTTTCGATGTAATCGATCGCTTGAGGATCAAGCTCAGCTTGTCCTAATGCAGTGCGGATCAGTGCTATTTGGGATTCTCCATTCGGTACAGTCAGTCCGGCTGTAGCGCCATCCTGATTGACTGCAGTGGCTTTGATAATCCCTAAGATGGGATCTTGATCTCTAATAGCATCAGAAAGGCGCTTCAAAACGACAACGCCACAACCTTCGCTTCTTACATAACCATCAGCTTCAGCGTCAAATGTTTTGCAATGCCCATCTTTTGCAAGTAAATGGCCTTCGCAAAGAGCAATGGTAATTGTTGGATTTAGGATGAGATTTACCCCTCCGGCGAGTGCAATTTGAGATGTTCCCATTTGCAAGCTTTTACATGCAGAATCGAGGGCAACAAGCGAAGAGGAGCAGGCCGTATCTATGACCAAGCAAGGACCATGCAGACCGAAGAAATAGGATACACGACCAGCTAATATGCTATTGGAATTTCCTGTTGCGGCATAAATACTAAAGTTTTCAATTTCAACTGATGGTTTTGCGATAAGAAAATCAGAGTAATCATGAGACGATAATCCTATAAAGACTCCCGTCTGAGAGCCTTTTAAAGATAGAGGGTTAATACAGGCATTTTCTAACGCCTCCCAGGTGACTTCTAAGAGGAGTCTTTGTTGCGGATCCATATATTCTGCTTCGCGGGGACTGATTCCAAAGAAATGGGCATCAAACCTATCGATGGGGACAGTCAAGAAACCACTACTGCGCACATACATTTTTCCATGGGCTTCAGGGTCATAAAGGGAGTCGATCTCCCATCGGTCTGGAGGAACTTCGGTAATGCCATCCTGTCCTTGTTTCAGGAGTTCCCAAAAGGTTTGAGGATCATTGGCGCCTCCAGGGAAGCGGCAGCTTAAGCCGATGATAGCGATCTGGTCTGCTTTTACGATACTTGGGGTTGGGGCAGCTTTTTGAACAAGAGGTTTGATGCCGATCAAGGGAAAGATATGCTCTTCAAAATAGTGTATAAGTCTCAAAATGTTTGGGTTGTCAAAAACTAGAGTCGTAGGGAACTTGTAGAGAGTGCCCATATCAGCTTGCAGTTTGTTGTAGAGTTCAATGGCCATAAGGGAATCCATACCGGCTTCAAAGAATCCGAGCTCTAAATTTAAAGAGCGTTCGCCTAAAATTTTGCCGATAGTCTCTTGCAGATAATGGGTTAAAATCTCTTTCCGTTCGGAAGGAACTGCATCAGTCAAACGGATGAGCAGAATAGGGAGAAGTGCTTCTTTAGCTGGAATGAGTTCGGACAAGAAAAGTTGTTGTCGATGAGGGTATTGCTTCCAATCCATATCAACGATGGATAGATGTGGATTGCTTTGATTTAGAGCTAATTCAAGCGCTTTAATACCTTCATTAGGTTTTAAACCGGCTTGGCCGGCTACGCGGCCCTGTAATTTACTAGCCATGCCAATTTCTGACCAAGGCCCCCAGCTGATTGACAGGGCGGGCAGGCCTTTTTCATGGCGGAAGTAAGCTAGGGCATCCATATAGGCATTTCCTGACGCATATTCGCTTCCACGAGGAAGTCCTAGGACTGAGGAGAGGGAAGAGAAGAGGATAAAAAAATCGAGGGGCTTACCCAATGAGGCTTCATGCAAGTTCCAGCTTCCCTTAATTTTGGGAGCCATAGCTTTTTCAGAGCTATTCCAATCCTGTGCTGGTAGATAGGTGCCTAGAGAAGGGACCCCAGCCGCATGGACGATGCCTTTTAATTCCGGCCATTCGCTTCCAAATTTTTGCATTAGATTATCAACGGCTGCTCTTTGTGAGACATCGACTGCAGCTGTCTCAACGTCAGCACCTGAAATTTCGATTTTTTGTGAAGGCCTACGACCCACTAAAACAAGATGTTTAGCTCCCTGTTGAGCGAGCCATTCGGCAACTTTCTGACCCAGGCCTCCAAGTCCGCCTGTGATCAAATAACTTCCTGAGGGATCGATTTTTATTTTATTCACAAGCTGTTTATCTTGCACATGCAGGAGTTTGGGAACAAAGCGTATCCCTGCGTGATAAGCGATTTGATCCTCTTGATCCGTTGCATGAAGCTCTTCCAGAGGAAATATCTCAAGGGGGCCGATGTCGATATGACAGCATTCAAGATCGCGGACTTCGAGTTTTAATGTCTTATAAAAGCCATTGAATGGGGCGTTCTCGAGATCGGTAATGGGGCCAACAGGCTGGATGCCATGGGTGATGAAGATGAGAAGAGGTTTAATCTGGATTTTAACAAGGGCTTGAACGAAGCTGAGAATTTCTTTTAAGGAATCTTTCCCCGAAACATCCCATAAGATATGGGTGGGGCTATTTCTCATTACTTCTTCTAGAGCTTCTTCATGCTTCACCGTCTTGGATTGCAATTCTTCAAATGTAAAATCTTCTTTCTCAGAAACAGATAGCCAGACTTCTGAATTCTGTATTCTGAATTCTGTATTCCTATCTTCTAACGGCTTTGGCTGCCATATGAGTTCATAAAGCCAGGAAGCGGCCTTGGCTTCCGCCCGTTTGGTCAACAACTGTTCGACCCAATAGCGTTCGCGTTGAAAGGGATAAGTAGGTAAGATCACCTTTTTGCGATGATAAGAGTGATCAAAGGCTTTCCAATCGATTGCAACGCCATTTAAATAAAGATGGCTCAGCGTTTGAAGAAGCTCTTTCCAACTTCTTTGTGGGGAAATAACGAGAGTATCTTCCGAAATTTTTCTTATGTTTCCGTGAGGTTTCCAGTAGTCAGCAGTCAAGCCCTCTTGTCGTATGACTTCTCCAGTCCAGCTAGATAGAAATCTGATCTTCGGTTCGTGATAGGAGATTTCGTAGGCTGTTTCTTTAGAAGCGAGTAATTTTAAACCTTCATCTAGCGTGATGATTCCAGCTGCAATGGCCGCGATTACATCGCCCTCGCCTTCTCCAGCGACATAGTAAGGGATGACTCCCCAACTTTTCCAAAGTTCAAAGAGGGCATACTCATAGAGTCCTAGGCTGCGCTCCATGGCTTCTCTAAAGACTGGAGAGGTTTCCATGAGTTCATGGCTACCTGCCTTTTGACCAGTGAAGAGAAAAGCCACTTTTGGAGGATTGGCTGGGACTTGACCCATCAAATATTCGCCTGCTTTCAAATGATTCAACAGCTCCTCTCGCGTTTGGGCAATGAGAGTGATGCGTTGAGGGAAATGGGCTCGGCCAGTATTGGCTGTAAAAGCGATATCAGCTAAATCCTCATCGGGTAGTTGTTTTGCATAGAGTTCGACCAATTGTTCTAATGCAGCTTCGTTTTTAGCCGAAAGGGTGAGTAAATGCCAGGGTCGATCTATCGCATTTTTTGTTTGTTCGATGAGGGGGGGCTCTTCAATGATGATGTGGACGTTAGTGCCGCTGAATCCAAAGGAGCTGACGCCTGCAATCCTTGGCCGGTTTGAGCGAGGCCATGGGGTTAAGGCCAGCGGGATCCGGGCTGGGATGGAATCTAGTGAAATATGAGGATTTAGTTGTTTAAAGTGAAGGTGGGGAGGAATGGCTTCATGATTAAGGGCCAAGACTGTTTTGATGACTCCAGCAATTCCTGCTGCCGCTTCTAAATGTCCAAAATTAGTTTTAACACTGCTAATCCACAATGGATTGTCTTTTCTTCCACTAAAAATAGAGCCTATAGCGCCTATTTCAATGGGATCGCCTAACCGAGTCCCGGTGCCATGTGTTTCGATGTAATCGATTGCAGAGGGTTCGATTTCTGCTTGTGCCAATGCTGTTCGAATCAAAGCCGATTGAGATTCTCCGTTGGGAGCAGTCAATCCTGAGGTGGTACCATCCTGATTAACTGCAGTAGTTCTGATGATCCCTAAGATGCGATCTTGATCTCGAATGGCATCGGAAAGACGCTTCAAGACAACGATTCCACAACCTTCTCCGCGCACAAAACCATCTGCATCAGCATCAAAAGTTTTGCAGTAACCATCTTTTGATAGCATATGTGACTTGCATTCAGCAATTGTGCCAGCTGGATTAAGGATGATGTTTACGCCCCCAGCAAGAGCAAACTGGCTTTCACAATTCTGTAAGCTTTTGCATGCAGAATGGAGGGCGAAAAGTGATGAGGAGCAAGCACTATCGACAGCAACGCTTGGCCCTTTTAAACCCAAGAAATAGGATAGGCGGCCAGCTAGGATGCTACCTGCATTTCCTGTCGCGAGATACATATCAATGTCTTCGACTGCTCCAGAAAGAAGATCTGCGTAATCATGGGAGCATATCCCTAAAAAAACTCCTGTTTTAGTGCCACTGAGTGATAAGGGATTGATAGAGGCATTTTCTAAGGCCTCCCAAGTGACTTCAAGAAGGAGCCTTTGCTGGGGATCCATATGTATAGCTTCGCGCGGACTGATTCCGAAAAAGCTGGCATCAAAGGCATCAATTGGGATACCCAAAAATCCTCCGCTGCGCACATACATTTTTCCAGGAGCATCAGGGTCACGATCATAATAAAAGTCGACATCCCATCTCTCTTTAGGTACTTCAGAGATTCCATCTCCACCTTCCGCTAATAAATGCCAAAAACTATTAACATCATTAGCACCTCCCGGAAAGCGACAGCTCATTCCTATGATTGCAATCGGTTCATTGATATGTTTCTTAAAGCTATCGAATTCTAGTTGCGTTTTTTTAAGCTTAAGAACAGCCTTATGTAAACTTTGAAGTAGTTCATTTTCTCTGTCCATTCAACCATCCAGTAAACGATTAATCTCATCTAAGCTCATATTTGTTAATTCCTTTTCAAAATGAGCCATTTCCTCAGAAACTACTGTATTTAGTATATCAAATTCAGATTTAGTTTTATATCCATTAAATGTTTTATCTAGAATAAAATCGGCCATTTTATTAACGGATGGATAATCAAAAACGATTGTGCTCGGCAGTCTGATTTCAGGTCCAAGATCGACTTGTATTTTTTCATAAAACTCTTCGGTCATTAAGGAATCCATACCCGCTTCAAGAAAGCCGATCTCTAGATTCAAAGCAGGTATTCCTAGAATTCTGCCCGCTGCGCGTTGCAGATGATCAGTTAAAATCTCTTTGCGTTCTAGAGGTGGTGCCTTCATCAAACGTTGAAGAAGGAGAGGGGGTTCCATAGATTTTGAACCGATCAGGTCGCTTAAGTAGGTTTGTTTCATGGGATAGAGTGTCCAATCGGCATGGGCGATACAAATTTGTTGATCACTGAGAGTTAAGGCCAATTCAAATGCCTGGATTCCCTCTTTAGGCTTAAACGCAATCAATCCACTGGCTCTATGACGTTCTGCGAAGGGAGCGGCTAAGCCAATCTCTGCCCAGGGTCCCCAGTTAATTGCCAAAGCGGGCAATCCTCGCTCCTGTCTGTAAGAAGCAAGCGCATCCATATAAGCATTGGCTGAAGCATAGTTAATTTGACCCGGAGATCCCAAAATAGAGGCGATCGAAGAAAAGAGAATGAAGAAATCGAGGGGTTTATCTAATGAAGCTTCATGTAAATTCCAGCTACCTTGCACTTTTGGTGCAAAGACTCTTTCAAATCGACTCCACTCCTGTGAAGCTAAGAGGCTATCATCGAGCAGACCTGCGGCATGGATGATCCCTTTCAATTCAGGCCATTTGCTTCCGAATTTTTGCATTAGCCCATCAACAGACGACCTTTGCGAGATATCAATTGAAACTTCCTCTACAACTGCATTGGGGATTTGAATAGCTTTTGTTATCTTTCTGCCTACTAAAACCAGGTGTTTTGCCCCTTGGGAAGCCAGCCATTCAGCCACTTTCAATCCTAAGCCTCCAAGTCCTCCCGTGATCAAATAGCTGCCCGATGGATCGATGGGCTTGTTTTCTGGCAAGGTGAGAAGGACTTTACCGATGTTTTTAGCTCGCAGCAAATATTCAAAAGCAGTTTTGGCTTCCTCTATGCTAAAACAGGTACAACGGATGGGTTGGAATCTCTCTTCTTTGAACTGCTCGATCACCTTATGGAGTAAACTGTGCACTTTTTCAGGTTGGTTAATCAGTAGTTCATCTAAAGCAACAATGGTGTAAGCAATGTCGGGTCGCACTGCCTC
The DNA here is from genome assembly GCA_963801335.1 of uncultured Parachlamydiaceae bacterium. Taxonomy (GTDB): domain Bacteria; phylum Chlamydiota; class Chlamydiia; order Chlamydiales; family Parachlamydiaceae; genus CAWDEQ01. The sequence continues at coordinate 135,321 of CAWDEQ010000003.1, forward strand.
CATTTCAGTTTTGGACCAGATGTTTCTCTTGCCAATCTCGATAAATCGGGCGTTGTGAGCGCAAGCCTTTACAGAGTGAGCAATGAAGCCCTCGCCTGACAAGGAATTGAGAAGAACATCTACCCCTTTTCCTTGGGTATCTAGCAATATTTGTTCAGTAAATTCTAAACTACGAGACTGATAGATGTGGCTGATGCCTAAAGAACGAAGATATTCTTGCTTTTCATGAGAGCTTGCTGTGGCGTAAACTTCAGCACCCATTTGTTGGGCGATCTGGATAGCTGCCAATCCGACGCCTCCAGCAGCTGCATGGATGAGAACTCTCTCACCGGCTTTAAGGTTAGCTAGCTCCACTAAGGAATAATAGGCCGTTGCAAATACAATGGGAATACCCGCTGCTTCGTTAAAGTTAAGTTGGTTTGGAATTAAAGTGAATAATTCCGAAGGCCCTACTGCAATTGAAGCAAAGCATCCTGGTGCAAATCCTAACACCCTATCTCCCGGTCTAAAATGTGTGACAGCCTTGCCTACCCTTGTCACAACACCGGAGCATTCTCCTCCTAAAGGCGCTTTGGGACCAACCTGAACTCCCATCGCATCCAAGACATCGCGGAAATTTAAGCCAGCGGCTTTGATGGCAACAGTGATTTCATCTGGGTTAGGTTCTGGAATCTCATCCTTAAGTTTTAAGTAGAGATTTTCTAGAGATCCTTTGGAAGATATTTCGAGGTTGAAGTCTTTGCCAATGGGAAGCTGGAGCTTTTTGCCCGACCGATTCCCATTCCGAGCTGGGAGTAGTCGAGCCACGTAGCGGATGCCCTGGGTATACGCAACTTGTCCCTCTTGGTCATCGGCTAGGAGCTCTTTTAACGGCAGAGTTTCATTAGGAGCAAGATCGACATGCCGGCAGTTGAGAGTAGGCATTTCTATTCTTAAAGTTCTGTAGAAGCCATTAAAGGGGGCCTGGTCGAGATCAGTTATAGAGCTTATAGGCTGAATCCCTCTCGTAATAAAGAAAAGCCGAGGTTTAGATTCGAGTTTGCTAAGAGTCTGAACAAATCCAAGGGCTTGTTTGAGAGAATCCCTTCCAGAAGTAAACCAGATCACTCCTGCTGGTGGATTGTTTATCACTTCAGTAATGGCCTCTTCAGGTTTAATAGTCTTGGATTGAAGCCCTTCAACGATCTCTTCCCTTTCAGAAACAACAAGCCAGAATTCCGAATTCTGAATTCCGAATTCTGAATTCACTTCCAAGGGCTTTGGCTGCCAACAAAGTCGATAAAACCAAGAGGTTGCCTCAAGACTCGTTTGCTTGACTAACATCTGCTGCAGATGTTGTTGGGTGACTTTTCTGGCCTGGAAGCCTTCGATTTTCATGAGTGGTTTTCCAGTATGAGAAAATATCTCGATCTCTGCAGTAAATCCCCCTTCTGTTATCTGTGTCAAGGCACCATGAATCCTTATGGAGGTTCCCAGTTCAGAAACAGCATTGAGTTGATCAAATCGATAGGGCAGGTATATGGTTCCAGGATCGGACGCGATTTCTTCCTTTGCCAATACAAATAGAGTCTGTAAGCTGCCATCAATTAGTGTAGAACTTGTATCACTTTCGAGTTCGGCAATTACTTCGCGATCGCCTATACCTATTTTCTGAATCGTTTGAAATTTCATGCCATAGTGTAAACCCAGTGCATCTAATTCACGATAAAAGGCCTCCCTGTCCACTAGCTTTTGACAGCGGGTACGCAAGCGTTCCCATTCCATCACGGGCGTAGAGATAGGCCCTCCTAGGAATAGGTCTCCTTTAGCATGCAGGAACCACGCTTCTCCTTCGATGCTATAAATGGAGGCCTCATACCCTCCTTCTTTTGGTTTGGCTAGAAGTTCAATAACAGTGGTTTTCTTTCTATCAAGGACCAGAGGTTGTTCAATCACGAGATTGCGGATTGCAATCGATTGCCCCTGAAAAAGCTTAGTCCCGGCCGTTTGCATAAGTTCTACGAAGCCAGCACCGGGGAACAAAACATTATTAAAGACTTGATGGTCTTGAAGATAAGGGAGATAATCTAGATCGATTTCATTTCTAAACAACTTCTCATCAGAGGGAGAGAATATGTATTCACCTAGTAATGGATGGGCTTTTGGCGGTAGATGGCGTTTCTTACGAATTTTGAGAGATTCTACCCAATAGGATTCCCTTTGGAAAGGATAGGTGGGCAGGGTTACTTTCTTACGGTTGTAAGGGCGATCAAAGGCTTGCCAATTGACATCGCACCCATTCAAATAAAGCTGGGATAAGATTTGGAGAAGATCTCTCCAATTATTTTGAGCTGATAGGATGATGGATTCAGGAATATTTCGGATATTTGTATGGGGTTTCCAATACTCATTAGTTAAGATTTCTTTGCCAATGACCTCCCCCGTCCAGCTGGAGATGAACCCCATCTTCGGTTCGCGATAAGCGATCTTCATTTCCTGAGAATCAATGAGTTTTAATCCCTCTTCCAAAGTGATGATGCCAGCCACAATAGCCGCAATGGCGTCGCCGATGCCTTCTCCTATTACATAGTCGGGTATGATTCCCCAGCTTTTCCAAAGTTCAGCGAGAGCATATTCATACAATCCTCGACTGCGTTCCATTGCCTCTTTAAAGATGGGTGAGGTTTCGATCAACTCTTTAGAGTCAAAATGTTGCCCCGTGAAAAGAAAGGCAATTTTAGGTGGTTTAGCAGGGGAGCGGCCAGTCAAATAATCGCCTGCTCGCAATTGTTCCAGCAATTCTTTTCTGGTTCGAGCTAGGACGGCCATACGATGACCGAAATGCGCTCTACCTGTATTGGCTGTAAAGGTGATGTCAGACAAATCTTCATTGGGAAGATGGTCTTTATAAAGATTGATCAGCTGCACTAAAGCTGGCTGGGTTTTGGCAGAAAGGGTGAGAAGATGCCAGGGACGGTCCACCTCATTTTTCTGATGCTCGATGAGAGGAGGTTCTTCCACAATGACATGTGCGTTAGTTCCACTAAATCCAAACGCACTCACACCTGCGATTCTGGGTAGTTTAGATCGGGTCCAGGACTCTAATTTCAAAGGTATTTTGGCAGGAATGGAATCGAGGGAAATATTGGGATTGAGCTGGTGGAAATGAATATGGGGAGGGATAGCCTCTTGATTTAAAGAAAGCAAGACTTTGATCAGACCTGCCATTCCTGCAGCTGCTTCTAAATGGCCCACATTGGTTTTGACCGTTCCAATCCACAATGGATGATCTCTTTGTCCGCCAAAAACCGATCCTAAAGCTCCGACTTCAATAGGATCTCCTAAGGGTGTGCCGGTGCCGTGTGTTTCGATGTAATCGATGGCATTTGGTTTCAATCGCGCCTGTTCGAGGGCATGGCGGATGAGCTGACTTTGTGCCTCTCCATTGGGAACTGTTAATCCTGAGCTTGCTCCATCCTGGTTCACTTCCGAAGCCCTGATTATCCCTATGATTCGATCTCGATCGCGAATAGCGTCAGAAAGAGGCTTTAAAACTACCACTCCACAGCCTTCGCTGCGCACATATCCATCAGCCGAAGCATCAAAAGTTTTGCAATGGCTATCTTTTGCGAGTATGCGGGCATTGCCAAACCCTACAGTCACATCTGGATTCATGATCAGGTTTACGCCTCCGGCTAGTGCGAGATTGCATCCGCCAGTTTGTAAGCTCTTGCATGCCGTATGAAGAGCGACAAGGGAAGAAGAGCAAGCAGTATCTAAGGCCATGCTAGGGCCTTGAAGGCCTAAGAAATAGGATAGACGTCCGGCTAGAACACTGCCTGAATTTCCTCCTAATAAATAAAAATTGATATCCTCTGGAGCGCCCGTTTTATCAATCAAGTCGACATAATCATGGGAGCTGACTCCCATGAAAACCCCTGTTGCAGATCCTTTTAAAGATAACGGATTGATACAGCTATTTTCTAAGGCCTCCCACGCAACTTCTAGGAGCAGTCTCTGTTGTGGATCCATGTATTCCGCTTCGTGCGCGCTAATTCCAAAGAAAGGCGCATCGAAGGCGTCGATAGGCGTGTTCAAAAAACCGCCCAAGCGCACATACATTTTTCCGGGTATATCGGGCATTGGATCATAATAGGCGTCTATATCCCACCGATCGGGTGGAATTTCCTTAATACCATCATATCCCTGTTTTAGGAGTTCCCAAAAAGCTTCAGGATCATTGGCGCCTCCTGGAAAGCGGCAGCTCAAACCTATAATCGCAATCTGATCAGTTTCTGCCTTGATTTTTGTTGAAACAGCTTTTGGAACTCTTTCCGTAATGCCAATTAAAGGGAAAATGTTTTCTTCAAAATAGCGAGAGAGTTGATTGACGCTGGGAAAATCGAAGGCTAACGTGGGAGGGAGTGTTTTAATGGTTCCCATATCAGCTTGGAGCTTATTACGCAATTCTACAGCCATTAATGAATCCATGCCTGCGTCGAAAAAGCCTAGATCTTGTCCAATTGACGAAACACCTAAGATTTTTCCTACCATCTTCTGAAGGTAATCGGTTAAGAGTTCGCTTCTTAAGGAAGGAAGCGTCTCACTCAATCGATTGAGAAGAATAGGCACTTCAGTTGGCTTGGCTTGTATCAGCTCGCTCAGGAATGCTGGCCGATACGGAACGAGCCTCCAATCGACATTAGCTATGGCCAAATGAGCTTTAGGTAGGGTGAGAGACAATTCGAGAGCATTGATTCCCTCCTCAGGCTTGAATGAAATAATTCCATTCGCTCGATAACGTTCTGTAAGAGATGCTGCCATGCCGACTTCAGCCCAAGGGCCCCAGCTAATGGCTTGAGCGGGAAGCCCGCGATCATGACGGTAGAAGGCTAATGCTTCCATGTATGCATTAGCCGAAGCGTAGTTGATTTGAGCGGGAGAACCGAGGATTGAAGCAAGAGAAGAAAAGAGGACAAAGAAATCTAGGGGTTTGTTCAAAGAAGTTTCATGCAAATTCCAGCTTCCCTCTACCTTAGGAGTCAAGACTCGTTCAAATTTAAACCAATTCTGAGAGGCAATCGGTGCATCATCAACGATCCCGGCAGCATGAATGATCCCTTTTAATTCAGGCCATTCATTTCCGAATTTGCGCATTAGAGCTTCTACAGCTTCTTTGTTGGAAACATCTAAGGCTACACTTTCAACTTCTGCTTCGGGTATTGCGATTGTTCGAGTCACTCTACGTGAGGCTAAAACAAGATGTTTAGCCCCTTTTTTCGCTAACCATTGCGCCACTTTAACGCCCAAGCCGCCAAGCCCTCCTGTGATCAGGTAGCTGCTTTGGAAATCGATTATTAAATCAATTGGCTGTGCATTCTCGGCAGGAACAAGACGTGGGACATATCGGATCCCCTGGCGATATGCGACTTGACCTTCTTGATCTGAGGCAATCAATTCCTTCACAGGAATCGCTTCATCTGGATTGAGATCGATGTGCCGGCATTCCAGAGTGGGCATTTCCAGCCTGAGTGTCTTATAAAATCCATTGTAGGGAGCATTATCAAGGTCGGTAATAGGACCTATGGGCTGTATGCCATGCGTGATAAAGTAGAGTCTTGGTTTCGATTCCAGCTTATCGATGACCTTCACAAATTCAAGGGCTTGCTTTAATGTCTCCTTACCTCTAGCAATCCACAAAACTCCTGCTGGAGGATTTTTCAATAGCTCGATTAGGGCTAAATCAAGAGGAATCGTTTTGCACTGCACTCCTTGAAGTTCCTCTTCTTTTGATGAAACAATCAGCCATGGGCTTATGAGTTGCTCTTCAGTTTGTTCTAGAGGTTTTGGTATCCAGCTCACTTCATAAAACCATGGAATGGTTTTTGTTTGAGCCTGTTTCTTAACCATTCTTTCAAGATGGATTTGATCTGTTTTCATCGCATGGAAACCCTCGATTTTGACGAGGGGTTTACCGTCATAAGAGAAAAGAATGATCTCTGCGATGAGCTCATGATCAGTCAAATGTGTTAATTTTCCATGCATGCGAAGGGAAAGATCCAAGTCGCCATAAAAAATGATTTGATCGAAGCTGATTGGCAAATAGATGTCATTTTGCTCTTTCATCAAGGTATAGAGGACTTGTAAACAGCCGTCGATGACTACCAAAACTTCATTTCCCTCAATCTCTGCGATGACGTTGTTATCTCCTGTCCAAAATTGATGGATAGTCTTAAATTGATTTCCAAGATGAAGTCCATGCATGTCGAGTTGATGGTAGAGTTCCTTTACATCGCCGGGCTTTTGACAGAGATCGCGCAGACTCTGCCACTCGATTAGATTGGATGTAACAGGAATTGAAGTGGAAAGTTCTCCCTTAACGTGGGGAAGCCATTCCTGAAGATGCTGGCTGTAGATTGAGGCAGAATAGCCCGTTTCATTCGGTTGTGCGAGAAGTTCTATAAGTGTGGATTTATTTTTTTCAAATACAAGAGGCTGATCAATGGAGAGATTCCTGATTGCAAAAGCTTCTCCCTTAAAAAGTTCACGACCGGCTGCGAATAGGAGTTCTATAAAACCGGCTCCCGGGAAGATCAGAGTTTCGTAAATCTGATGTTCTTGAAGGATAGGAAATAACTCTAAATCCAATTCATTTCTGAATAGCTTTTCGTTAGGAGCTAAAGGAATATATTCCCCTAATAGAGGATGCACTTGTTTTGATAATACATTTTTTCGAGGTCTGTTGAGCTTTTCAAGCCAATAATGTTCTCTTTGGAAGGGATAGGTAGGCACATGGACCTTTTTGCGGCTATAGGGATTATCAAAGGCCATCCAATCGATTTCGCATCCATTGACATAAAGCAGGGCTAAGGTTTGGAGAAGTTCTTTCCACTGATTTTGTAGGGGAATGATGAATGTTCCTTCTGGCATCTTTTTGATGCGCTCATGAGGTTTCCAGTAGTCGGCCGTTATCCCTTCTTTACGAACAACTTCTCCTGACCAGCTGGAGATTAATCCGATCTGGGGTTTGCGATAAGAGATCCCTTGCGCATTCTCAGGGGAATCGATCAGTTTTAGCCCTTCCTCTAAAGTGATCACCTCAGCAGCTATAGCAGCGATGATATCTCCCAAACCCTCTCCTGCGACATAGTCTGGGACCACGCCCCAGCTTTTCCAAAGTTCATAGAGGGCATATTCATAAAGGCCTTTGCTGCGTTCCATTGCCTTTTTGAAAACAGGGGAGCTTTCCTTCAGCTCTCTGCTCTCAAGAATTTGTCCCGAAAAAATAAAACCGACTTTGGGTGAAGCTGCAGGCACCTGACCTATCCAATACTCGCCTGTTTGCAACTCATGCAGCAGTTGCTCTCTAGTCTGGGCAATGAGTGTCGCGCGATGGAGGAAATGGGCCCGTCCTGTATTTGCTGTGAAAGCAATATCTGCCACATCTGCCTCCGGTAGATCTTTTATATATGAATTAATGAGTTGGTCTAATGCACCCTCGGTTTTGGCCGATAGAGTCAAAAGATGCAAGGGGCGATCTAACACATTTTTCTGGGATTCAATCACTGGAGCTTCTTCAATAATGACATGTGCATTGGTTCCGCTAAACCCAAAAGAGCTCACTCCTGCAATTCTCGCACGGTCTGAACGCGGCCATGGGATTAGCGTTAATGGTATTTGTGCGGGGATGGCATCAAGCGAAATATGTTGATTGAGCTGCTTGAAATTGAGATGCGGCGGAATAGCCCCATGATTTAAAGCTAAAACCGTTTTAATGATTCCAGCGATGCCTGCAGCCGCTTCAAGATGGCCTATGTTCGTTTTCACACTGCCTATCACTAGAGTCCGGTCTTTCCGTCCGCCAAAAACCGATCCTAAGGCTCCGACTTCAATAGGATCTCCTAAAGATGTGCCAGTGCCATGTGCTTCGATGTAATCGATGGCGTTTGGCTCTAGCTTCGCCTGTTCGAGCGCATGGCGAATGAGCAGGCTTTGCGCCTCTCCATTTGGAACTGTTAACCCTGAGCTTGCACCATCCTGATTCACTTCAGTAGCCTTGATCACTCCTAGGATTTGATCTCGATCGCGAAGGGTATCCGAAAGAAGCTTCAAGACAATGACTCCGCAGCCTTCGCTGCGCACATAACCATCTGCCGAAGCATCAAAGGTTTTGCAATGGCCATCTTTTGCAAGTACTCGGGCATTGCAAAAAGAGACTGTCACATTTGGATTCAAGATCAGGTTTACCCCACCGACTAGGGCCAGATCACATCCACCTGTTTGTAAGCTCTTGCATGCTGTATGAAGAGCGACGAGGGAAGAAGAGCAAGCCGTATCTAAGGAAATACTAGGGCCTTGAAGGCCTAAGAAATAGGATAGACGTCCTGCTAAAACACTTCCTGTATTTCCTTCGATTAAATAAATATTGTTATTCTCTGGAGTGCCTATTTTATCAATCAAATCGACATAATCATGGGAGCTCACTCCCATAAAAACCCCTGTTGAAGATCCTTTTAAAGATAAAGGATTGATAAAGCTATTTTCTAAGGCTTCCCATGCGACTTCTAGAAGCAGCCTCTGTTGCGGATCCATGTATTCAGCTTCGCGTGCGCTGATTCCAAAGAAGGGGGCATCGAAAGCATCGATGGGCGTATTCAAAAAGCCGCCCAAGCGCACATACATCTTTCCGGGGGTATCAGGCATCGGATCGTAATAGGGGTCAATATCCCACCGATCAGGGGGAATTTCAGTAATCCCATCATATCCCTGTTTTAGAAGTTCCCAAAAAGCTTGAGGATCGTTAGCTCCGCCTGGAAAGCGGCAACTTAATCCTATAATCGCAATCTGATCGATTTCCTCCTTTATTCTAGTTGCAATAGTTTTTGGTACTTTTTCTATAATGCCAATTAAAGGGAAAATCTGTTCTTCAAAATAGCTCGAGAGTTGATTGACACTCGGATAGTCAAAGGCTAATGTTGGGGGAAGCGTTTTAATGTTCCCTATATCTGCTTGGAGCTTATTGCGCAATTCAACGGCCATTAAAGAATCCATTCCTGCATCGAAAAAGCCTAGATCTTGCTTAATGGACGAGACTCCCAAGATTTTTCCCACCATCCTTTGGAGATAATCGATTAAGAGTTCGGTTCTTTCAGAGGGGAGAGCCTCGCTCAATCGATTGAGAAGAATTGGCACTTCAGTAGGCTTGGCTTGGATCAACTCATTCAGGAATGATGGTCGATAAGGAACGAGTTTCCAATCCACGTGGGCTATGGCCAAATGGGTTTTGGATTGTTTCAGCGCCAATTCGAGAGCATGGATTCCCTCCTCAGGTTTGAATGCAATAAAACCATTCGCCCGATACCTTTCAGTAAGATGCGCTGCCAGGCCGATTTCAGCCCAGGGGCCCCAGCTAATGGCTAGAGCGGGAAGGCCTCGATCATGACGGAAGAAGGCTAACGCGTCCATGTATGCATTAGCAGAAGCATAGTTCATTTGACCTGGAGAACCGATTGTCGAAGCAAGAGAAGAAAAGAGGACAAAGAAATCTAAGGGTTTGCCCAAAGAAGCTTCATGCAAATTCCAGCTTCCCTCAGCCTTAGGAGCCAAGACACGTTCAAATTTATACCAATCCTGAGAGGTTATCGGTGCATCATCAATAATCCCTGCAGCATGAATAATCCCTTTTAATTCAGGCCATTCATTTCCGAATTTGCGCATTAGAGCTTCTACAGCTTTTTTGTCGGAAACATCTAAGGCTACACTTTCAACTTCTGTGTCGGGTATTGCAATTTCTTGATTTATTCTACGCGATGCTAAAACCAGATGTTTAGCCCCTTTTTTTGCTAACCAATCCGCCATTTTAAGGCCTAAACCCCCAAGCCCGCCTGTAATCAGGTAGCTGCCTTGGGGATCGAGTGTTAAATCAATTGGTTGCGGGGTCTCTGCAGGAATTAGACGCGGGACATATCGAATGCCGTGGCGATAAGCGACTTGATCTTCTTGATCGGAAGCAAGCAATTCCTTCACTGGAATCGGGTCATCTGGCGCGAGATCGATGAGCCGGCATTCCAGAGTGGGCATTTCCAGCCTTAATGTTTTATAAAACCCATTGAAGGGGGCATTATCGAGATCGGTGATAGGACCCACGGGCTGTATGCCATGCGTGATAAAATAGAGTTTCGGTTTCAATTCCAGCTTGTCGATGACCTGCACAAATTGAAGGGCCTGCTTTAATGTCTCTTTCCCTTTTGCTATCCACAAAACTCCGGCTGGAGGATTTTTCAAAACCTCAATGAGGGCTAATTCAGGGGGAATCGTTTTGCACTGTATCCCTTGAAGTTCCTCTTCTTTTGAGGAAACAATTAGCCATGGGCTTATGAGTTGTTCTTCAGTTTCTTCTAAAGGCTTTGGTATCCAGCTCACTTCATAAAACCATGGGATGGCTTTTGTTTGAGCTTGTTTTTTTACCATTTGCTCAAGATGGATTTGATCTGTTTTCACAGCATGGAAACCCTCGATTTTGACTAGGGGCTTGCCGTCATAAGAGAAAAGAGTGATCTCTCCGATAAGCTCCTGATCTGTCTGAAGCGATAATGTTCCATGCATGCGAAGGGAAAGATCCAGGTTGCCATCGCCATAACAAACGATTTGATCGAAACTAATTGGCAGATAGGTAGCTCTTTTCTCTTTCATCAGGGTATTGAGGACCTGTAAACAGCCGTCGATGACAACTAGGGCTTCATTGCCCTCAATCTCCGCAATGACGTCATTTTCCCCTGTCCAAAATTGACGGACAGTCTTAAATTGATCTCCCAGATGGACCCCAAGCGCGTCAAGTTGCTGGTAGAGATCCTTTACATCGCCAGGCTTTTGACAGAGATGGCGCAGATTTTCCCATTCCATTTTATCGAGAGTGACAGGAATTGAGTTGGAAAGTTCTCCCTTAACATGGGGAAGCCATGCCTGAAGCTGCTGGCTATAAATGGATGCGGAAAAGCCCCCTTCATTCGGTTGTGCGAGAAGCTCTATGAAAGTCGATTTATTCCTTTCAAAGACAAGAGGTTGGTCAAAGGAGAGATTCCGGATTTCAAAAGATTCTCCCTTAAAGAGTTCCCGACCTGCAGCGAAAAGGAGTTCGACGAAACCAGCAGCAGGGAAGATCAGCCTTTCATAAATCTGATGCTCTTGAAGGATGGGAAATAACTCTAAATCCAATTCATTTCTGAATAGTTTTTCCTCAGAAGCTAAAGGAATAAATTCCCCTAATAGGGGATGGACTGCGTTTGTCAGACTTTTTCGCGGTCTATTGAGCTCTTCAATCCAATAGCGTTCTCTTTGGAAGGGATAGGTAGGCAAATGGACCTTTTTGCGGTTATAGGGCTTATCGAAAGCATTCCAATCGATTTCGCATCCATTGACATAGAGCAAGGCTAACGTTTGGAGGAGTTCTTTCCATTGGGTTTGTAGGGGAACGATGAAGATTCCTTCGGGGATCGTTTTGATGGACTTATGAGGTTTCCAGTAGTCAGCCGTTATCCCTTCTTTGCGAACAACTTCTCCTGTCCAGCTGGAGATGAATCCGATCTTTGGTTCGCAATAGGTGATCGCTTGGGCATTTTCAATGGAATCGATTAATTTTAGTCCTTCCTCCAAAGTGATTACTCTGGCGGCTATGGCAGCGATGATATCGCCGCCTCCTTCTCCAGAGACATAGTTAGGAACTATTCCCCAGCTCCTCCACAGTTCGAATAGGGCATATTCAACGAGGCCTTGACTGCGCTTCATTGCCTCTTTAAAAGCGGGCTCTGTTTCCATGAGTTCTGGGTTCTCTTTATTTTGCCCTGTGAAAAAGAAAGCCACTTGAGGCTTGATAGCACCTTCTGAAATCAGATATTCCCCGGTTCGCAAGTGGTGTAGCAATTCCTCTTTTGATTGGGTTAACAGGGCTAGGCGATGCGAAAAATGGGCCCTTCCTGTATTGGCAGAAAAGGCGATATCTGCCACTTCTGCTTCAGGCAACTCTTTTTGATAACGTTCGATGAGCTCATTCAGGGCCTTCTCTGACTTAGCAGATAGTGTCAAGAGATGCCAGGGACGATCCATGGTCCTATTTATTGTTTCCATGAGGGGAGATTCTTCGACGATCACATGCGCATTCGTTCCGCTAAATCCAAAGGAGCTGACCCCCGCAATTCTGGGACGGCTAGAACGGTTCCAAAGAGTCAATGCTAGAGGGATTTGAGCTGGTATTGTATCGAGAGAGAGACGAGGATTGAGTTGATGAAAATGAAGATGAGGGGGAATCGCCTCGTGGTTCAAAGCAAGCACCGTTTTAATAACCCCGGCTATGCCTGCCGCGGCTTCTAGATGGCCAATATTAGTTTTGACAGATCCTAGCCAGAAGGGATGGTCTCTACGTTTGCCAAAGATGTTACTTATTGCGCCTACCTCAATGGGATCGCCTAAGGCTGTTCCAGTCCCATGTGTTTCTATATAGTCCATGTCACTTGGATCTAGCTTTGCCTGTTTTAGTGTGCGGCGGATGAGCATCGTTTGTGATTCGCCATTTGGAACGGTTAGTCCTGAACTAGCTCCATCTTGATTCATTTGGGAGGCTCTAATCAGTCCAAGGATCGTATCATGGTCGCGTACGGCATCTGAGAAGCGCTTCAAAACAATGATTCCGCATCCCTCGCTGCGCACATAGCCATCCGCCTCAGCGTCGAAAGTTTTGCAATGCCCATCCCTCGCCAGCATGCGCGCTTTGCAGAAGTTAATCGTCATATCGGCATTCAATAAGATGTTGACTCCACCCGCTAGAGCCAGTTGGCATTCGCCTCTTTGCAAGCTGATGCAGGCATAGTGGAGCGCGACAAGCGACGAGGAACAGGCGGTATCTACAATGAGACTTGGGCCCTCCAATCCCAAAATATAGGACAAACGGCCGGCTAAAACACTTCCGGCATTGCCTGTTCCTATATAGGCATTGGGGCCTTCTTTTGCATTCGCTTTTGCAATGAGATCCGCGTAATCATGGCTACACAAACCAATGAAGACACCTGTTTCTGAACCATTCAATGATAAGGGGTTGATACAACTATGTTCTAGAGCTTCCCACGCCACTTCCAGAAGCAATCGCTGTTGAGGGTCCATATAGATTGTCTCACGTCTGCTGATTCCGAAAAAGGGAGCATCAAAATCAGCGATTCGTGTATTCAGGAATCCTCCTTTGCGTACATACATTTTTCCTGGAGCATCAGGATCGGGGTCATAATAGGCGTCGATGTTCCATCTATCGCGCGGAACTTCGCTAATGCCATCAAATCCATTCTTTAGAAGATCCCAGAAAGCTTTTGGATCATTGGCTCCTCGAGGAAATCGGCATCCCATGCCAATTATTGCGATTTTCTCATCTTCTAAAAGCTTTTGGGAAGTCACTCCCTTTTGAGTTTCTACTTTGAGACCTATGAGTGGAAAGAGATGTTCTTCAAAATAGGCTACGAGCTTTAGTACGCTTGGATAATCAAAAGCGAGTGTGGAAGGAACTCTGTGAATGTTCCCTAGATCAGCTTGAATCTTATCTTGAAGCTCTTCTGTCATGAGAGAGTCCATGCCAGCTTCGAAGAAACCGAGCTCGGGTTTTATGTGAGGAATTCTTACAATCTGAGACACTATCTGCTGCAAGTAATGGGTTAAAACACCCCTTCTTTCTGATGGAAGGGCTTCTTGCAATAGCTGGAGAAGCAAGGGTCCTTTGCCCACTTTTGCATTAAGAAGATCATACAAAAGGCTTTGTCGATAAGGATAGCGCTTCCAGTCAGCATTGAGGATGCTCACATTCGAATTGGGATACCCAAGAGCGAGTTCAAAAGCTTTAATCGCTTCATCAGGTTTGAAGGGAATCAATCCATACCCTCTAAGCCGGTCCGCGAATTTCGCAGCTAAACCTACTTCTGCCCAAGGGCCCCATGCAATAGACAAAGCAGGGAGTCCCTGATCCTGTCGGTAGGCAGCAAGGGCATCCATGAAGGCGTTTGCTGAGGCATAGTTGATTTGTCCTGGAGAACCTAAAGTAGAAGATCCCGATGAAAAGAAAATAAAGAAATCGAGAGGTTTATTTAAAGTGGCTTCATGCAAATTGAGGCTTCCTCGAACCTTTGATAAAAAGACCCTTTCAAAATGGTCCCAGGTTTGAGAGGGGAGTGCCGCGTCGTCAATGATTCCGGCCGCCTGGACAATTCCTTTCAACTCTGGCCACTCTTGCCCAAATTTTTTCATGAGTGACTCGACATCAGGTTTTTCAGCAATATCGAGGGCAACAGTTTCCACAATGGCTTCAGGGATTGTTGTTGTTTTTCCGATATTTCTACTTGCTAAAACCAGATGTTTGGCTCCCTGCCTTGCCAGGGATTCAGCCACTAGGAAGCCTAAGTGCCCAAGGCCCCCAGTAATGAGATAACTCCCTTTTGGATCTATTGTGACTGACCGATGTTCAGGGATTGTGATAATGACCTTGCCGATATTTTTAGCCCGATGCAAATAGTCAAAACCAGTTTCAACATCTTCAATAGTAAAACAAGTGCTGGGAAGAGGATAGAGGCGTTCCTTTTTAAACTGTCCGATGACAGTCGCTAGTAGATTGTGGACTTCTTCTACTTCGTACAGCACCATCTCATCTAAGGCGATGATAAAGTAGCGGATATCAGGCCTCATTTGCTCTTGTGTCCAGATGTTTCTTTTGCCAATCTCAACAAACCGTCCTCCTTGGCTGCAAGCACTGACGCTTTTTGCAATAAATCCTTCACCTGAAAGGGAATTGAGGACGACATCCACGCCTTTTCCCTGGGTATCGCGCAAAATCTCCTCTGCAAAGGCTAGCGTCCTCGATTGGTAAATATGTTTCACACCAACTGATCTCAAATAGGCTTGCTTTTCCGGAGTGCTTGCCGTGGCATAAATAATGGCTCCCACTTGCTGGGCAATCTGAATCGCGGCCAATCCCACTCCTCCTGCTCCAGCATGAATCAGGATCTTCTCGCCTGCTTTTAGTTTGGCAAATTGGATTAAAGCGCAATAAGCTGTCGAAAAGACGGCGGGAATTCCTGCGGCTTCTGTCCATGTTAAATGATGGGGAATGTTGGAAAAGAGTTTTTCATTCCCAACGACATGGGAAGCAAAGCATCCCGGTGCAAATCCGACAACCCGATCTCCCGGCTTAAATTCGGACACCTCTTGCCCGATAGCTCTCACAAGGCCAGCGCACTCGCCTCCTAAAGGGGCTGCCTCTCCTACTAGAAACCCCCTGGCATCCAATACATCGTGAAAATTCAGGCCTGCGGCTTTTACTTCGACGAGAATCTCATGGGATCCAAGGGTTGGCAGTTGGTCGACTGGTTTCAAATAGAGGTTTGCAAAGGAGCCCTTTGTCGATTGTTCGAGCTGAAACTCCGGAGCAAAAGGGAGAAGCAATTTTGTTCCCGACCGATGAGCGTTTTGGATTTGTAGCAAGCGTGGAACATAACGGATGCCATTGCGATAGGCCACTTGATCTTCCCCATCAGCAGCCAGAAGTTCTTCTAAGGGAACTGTTTCGTTAATGGGAAGATCGATATGTTTGCAAACCAGATGGGAAGCTTCTATTCTTAAGGTTTTAAAGAAGCCATTGAAGGGCGTCTGCTCCAGTTTTAGAATAGGACCTACAGATTGGATACCCCGTGTAATAAAATAGAGTTTGACCCTTGACTCTTCTTTGACAAGATCCTGAACGAAGCCCAAGATATCGCGTAGAGAACCTTCATCAGTCACAAACCATATTATTCCGGCAGGCGGATTATTGCTCACTTCGGCAATAGCCCCATGTGGCTGGATGGTCTTGGCTTTCAGTCCTTCAATTGTTTCTTCTCTTTGAGAAACAACCAACCATGATTCTGAATTCTGTATTCTGAATTCTGTATTCTTTTCCAATGGCTTTGGCTGCCAGCAGACCTGATAAAACCAGTTAGCCATTTGTTGTTTCTTCTGCTTAGCAAGCATTTGCTGCAGATGAGACTGATCCGTTTTTCGAGCACGAAACCCAACGATTTGCATGAGCAGCTTGCCGGAATGGTCAAAAAGATCGAAATCAGCTGTAACACTAGTTTCGGTCAGTTGCCTTAATCTGCCATGAAGGCGTATGGATCTACCTAGCTCAGAAAAGGAAACGATCTGATCGATACTCGCGGCGAGAGAAATATTTGCTGATTCCATACTGAGTTCTTCTTGTGCAAGGGTAATTAGAGCCTGAAAGCTTCCATCAATTAGAGTAGTGGCATTTTCGGCTTCGACTTCAGCGATCACTTCGTTTTTACCTTTCCACAATTTGCTCAGGGTTTGAAACTGTTTTCCAAATTCCAACCCAAATGTTCGTAATCCAAGATACATAGCATCCACGTCAATCGATGTTTGACAGACGCGACATAGGTGCTCCCACTCCACTGTTTGTATAGGGGGAGTTTCAGCTAGGGTAATTTTACCTTTTGCATGAAGCACCCATGCATTTTCTTCGATACTATAAATGGAAGCCGTGTAACCTCCTTCTTCTGGTTTCGCAAGAAGCTCTATGGATGTTGGTTTCGTCTCGTCGAGAGCAAGAGGCTGCTCGACGATAAAATCGTGGATGGCGATCGATTGTCCCGATAAGAGTTGAGTTCCAGCGGCTAGGAGAAGTTCCACAAAACCAGCTGCCGGAAACAAAACGGTCTCATAGATTTGATGGCCTTTGAGGTAGGGAAGTTCATGGAGATCAATTTCATTCCTAAACAGCTTTTCTTCTAAGGGGGAGGAGACCAATTCTCCAAGAAGTGGATGGGTTTCCGGAGATCGAGCACGTTTTTGTTGCCGTTTGAGTTCCTTGACCCAATAGCTCTCTCTTTGGAAGGGATAGGTGGGCAAAGAAACTTTTTTGCGATGATAGGGCTGATCAAAGGCATTCCAATCGATAAAAATGCCATTCACATAGAGTTGGCCTAAAATTTGCAAAAGCTCTTGCCAGTTCCTTGGTGGACGAATAACAAGGGTTCCTTCAGGAATTGTATGAATCGTTTCATGTGGTTTCCAGTATTCAGGAGTCAAGGTTTCATTGCGCAAGACTTCTCCCGTCCTGCTCGAGATGAACATAATCTTCGGTTTACCATACTGGATTTTAGTGGCATTATCCTGGGAGCCGATGAGTTTTAGTCCCTCTTCTAAAGAGAGGATTAAGGCAGAGATAGCGGCTATGATATCGCCGATACCTTCGCCTGCGACATAGTCAGGGACAATTCCCCAATTTCTACACAGTTCAAAGAAGGCATATTCATAGAGGCCCTGACTGCGTTGTAGTGCCTTCTTGAAGACTGGAGAGGACTCCAGCTCTACTTTTTGTCCTGTGAAAAGGAAAGCGATCTTAGGTGGGATAGGCTGTATTTCACCCATCCAATAGTCACGAGTTTCCAATTTCTGTAGGAGCTCTTGCCTATTTTGTGCTAGCAATGCGATGCGATAAGGAAACTGGGCCCTTCCTGTATTGGCTGTAAATGCAATGTCGGCCACTTCTACTTCCGGCAATTGTTTGGTATAGAGTTCGATGAGTTGATCCAGAGAAGCCTGGGTTTTGGCTGACAGCGTCAACAGATGCCAGGGCCGGTCAATGGCGTTTTTCTGGTATTCCACAACTGGGGGCTCTTCGATAATCACATGGGCATTGGTTCCACTATATCCAAAGGAGCTCACCCCCGCTATTCGAGCGCGGCTAGACCTCTTCCATGGAGTTAAAGCGAGGGGAATCTTTGCAGGGATAGAATCCAATGAAATGTTTGGATTGAGATGATGAAAATGAAGGTGAGGAGGTATTGCTTCATGGTCTAAAGCTAGAACTGTTTTGATCACGCCTGCAATTCCAGCTGAAGCTTCGAGGTGGCCAATATTCGTTTTCACAGAGCCCAGCCATAAAGGATCTGGACGACCTCTAAAAATATTCCTTATAGCTCCTACCTCAATTGGGTCACCGAGAGGAGTACCCACACCATGCACCTCGATGTAGTCAATGGCATTTGCTTCCAGATGTGCCTGTTCCAATGCTTGATGGATCAGGGCTTCCTGTGCTTCCCTATTTGGAACAGAAAGTCCGGTGGAAGCGCCATCCTGGTTTACTTGTTCAGCTTTAATGACTCCTAAAATGGGATCTTGATCCTGAAGAGCATCTGAAAGGCGTTTTAAGACAATGACTCCGCAGCCTTCACCGCGGATATAGCCATCTGCCGCAGCATCAAATGTCTTACAATGGCTATCTTTTGCCAGAAGTCTAGATTTGCAAAAATTAATTGTGATATCTGGAACCAGCATCAAGTTGACTCCGCCAGCCAGGGCCAAGCGGCTTTCCCCGCTTATCAGACTTTTGCAAGCTGCATGGAGGGCAACGAGCGAGGAAGAGCAAGCGGTGTCAATCACTAATGCGGGCCCTTGCAAACCTAA
Source organism: uncultured Parachlamydiaceae bacterium (assembly GCA_963801335.1). Classification (GTDB taxonomy): domain Bacteria; phylum Chlamydiota; class Chlamydiia; order Chlamydiales; family Parachlamydiaceae; genus CAWDEQ01. The sequence goes on from CAWDEQ010000003.1 coordinate 153,789, forward strand.
GAAATAGGACAACCGCCCAGCTAAAATGCCTCCAAAAATGCCGGCATTGAGGTGCACTCCTTCGTTCAAGACCCCAGATTGGTTAAGGAGATCTCCATAATCATGACTGCAGAGTCCTACGAACACTCCAGTGGGGGACCCCTTTAAAGATAAAGGGTTGATGCAGGCTTTTTCCAGAGCTTCCCAGGCTACCTCCAGGAATAGCCTTTGCTGTGGATCCAAGTAATCGGCTTCACGAGGGGTGATGCCAAAAAATTGGGCGTCAAATTGATCAACCGGAATATTTAAAAATCCAGCCGCTCGCGTATACATCTTGCCAGGGGCTGCGGGGTCAGGATCATAATAAGCTTCGATATCCCATCGCTCTTTTGGAACTTCTGAAATTCCATCATATCCCTGAGATAAGAGTGACCAAAAGCTTTCCAGATTATTGGCTCCTCCTGGAAAGCGACAGCTCATTCCGATGATGGCGATTGGTTCGTTATCTTTATTTTGAATGCGATCAAGTTCCAGTTGGGTCGTCTTAATCTTGATGACCGCCAATTTCAAGTTTTGAAGTAACTCGTCTTCTCGATTTGCCATCTTTTATCTCTTTAAAAACTTACTAATTTCTTCTAAACTCATGCTATTTACTTCATTTTCAATTCTTTTAATTTCTTTTTTTATTTCTTTTTCTTCTTTAACGATTATATCATGTTTCTCTTTGAATAGCGTATCTATCAGATAATCAGCTATTTTAGTCATTGTCTGATATTCGAATGCTAAAGTGCCAGGTAGCCCAACTTCTTCGCCAAACTCACTTTGAATTTGATTGCGCAATTCAATGGCCATTAAAGAATCCATCCCTGCATCAAAGAAACCAAGTTCGGGGTTTAAGAAGGGTGAACCCAGGACTTTGCTTACCATCTGTTGCAAATAGCGCATGAGGATCTCCTTTCTTTCCGATGGGTGTGCTTCTTTTAGTTGAGTGCGAAGAAAGGGTTTTGGCTCAGATTTTGAGACTCTGGAAACCAGTTCTCCTTCGACCTGTTTTTGGGGAGATACCGCGATCTTGAGGGTTTCCACCCAGTAACGCTCTCTTTGGAAGGGATATGTAGGCAAGGAGACTTTTTTGCGGTAGTAGGGCTTATCAAAGGCTTTCCAATCGATAGGATAGCCATTACGGTAAAGCTGGGCTAATGTTTGGAGAAGGTCTTTCCAATTGCTATGAAGGGGAATGACAAACGCTTCCTCTGGAATATTTCTTACGTTATCATGAGGCTTCCAGTAGTCTGCAGTTAATCCCTCTTTGCGAATGGGCTCTCCGGTCCAGCTGGATATTAAGGCGATTTTGGGTTCGCTGTAAGAGATCGCTTGGGCATGATCTTTAGAAGCAATCAGTTTTAAACCATCTGCCAATGTTATAATGCCTGAAGCTATAGCAGCGATCACATCGCCATTGCCTTCTCCTGCCACATAGTCTGGGATGACTCCCCAGCTTTTCCATAGCTCAAAAAGGGCATATTCATAAAGGCCATGACTGCGCTCCATTGCCTCTTTAAAGACGGGAGATGTTTCCATCAATTCATTGCTTTCCCCATTGTCTCCGGAGAATATGAAGGCTACTTTGGGCTTAGCAGAGGCTTCGCCAATGAGATAATCGCCTGTTTGCAAATGGCGCAGGAGTTCATCCTTAGTTTGGGCAAGCACTGTCATCCGCAGGGGGAAATGGGCTCTTCCTGTATTGGCAGAGAAGGCGATATCCGCTAAATCTTCTTCAGGAAGATCGTTCCTATAGAGATCGATGAGCTGATCCAAGGCGGCTTGCGTTTTAGCAGAAAGCGTCAAAAGATGCCAAGGGCGATCCATCTCACTTTTCTTCTGTTAGTGACAGGGGGCTCTTCGATGATCACATGTGCATTCGTTCCGCTAAATCCAAAGGAGCTGATTCCTGCGATTCGCGGACGGTCAGACCTTTTCCAAGGGGTTAACGACAAAGGAATCTGGGCAGGAATAGCATCAAGCGAAATACGGGGATTGAGATGATTGAAATGAAGATGAGGGGGAATAGCTTCATGGAGTAAAGCAAGGAGAGTTTTGATGATTCCTGCTATTCCAGCAGCGGCTTCTAGGTGGCCGATATTGGTTTTTACGGTTCCGATCCTCAGGGGGGTGCCGTTTCGTCCTTTGAAGATATCATTTAAAGCGCCTATCTCGATGGGATCCCCTAATGCAGTGCCAGTTCCATGGGCCTCGATATAGTCGACGTCGGCGGGTTGAAGCTTCGCCTGCTGCAGGGTGCTTTGGATGAGGGCAGCTTGCGACTCGCCATTGGGTACGGTCAATCCGGAGCTAGCGCCATCCTGATTGGTTTCAGAAGCCCGGATCACTCCTAAGATATTGTCCCGGTCTCGCATTGCATCGGAGAGGCGTTTCAAGACAATCATACCGCAGCCTTCGCTGCGCACATAGCCATCCGCCTCTTTGTCAAATGTTTTGCATTGTCCATCCTTGGCTAGCATGCGCGCCTTGCAGAAGTTGATGGTCATATCGGGGTTCAAGATAATGTTGACGCCACCCACAAGGCCGAGATGGCATTCGCCCCTCTGCAGGCTGATGCAGGCGGAATGGAGAGCGACAAGCGATGAAGAACAGGCCGTATCTAAAGTCATGCAGGGGCCTTGCAGGCCCAAAATATAAGACACTCGCCCTGATAATACGCTGCTGGCATTTCCAGTGGCTAGATAAGCGTTGATGCCCTCAGCGTGTTGGGTTTTTTCGATGATGTCCGAGTAATCATGGGCGCATAAGCCAATGAACACTCCTGTCAGTGAACCTTTTAAAGATAAGGGATCGATACAGCTATACTCTAAGTGCTTCCCAAGCGACCTCTAAGAGGAGCCTTTGTTGCGGATCCATATATTCTGCTTCGCGCCGGCTGATTCCAAAAAAGGAGGCATCAAAGCTATCGACAGGAATGTTCAGGAAGCCGCCGCGCCGCACATACATTTTCCCTGGAGCATTGGGATCAGGATCATAATATGAGTCGATATCCCACCGATCTCTTGGGATTTCGCTTATGCCATCATATCCCTGTTTCAGCAATTCCCAAAAAGTTTGTGGATCATTGGCTCCGCCAGGGAATCGGCATCCTAAGCCGATGATGGCGATCCTTTCTGTTTCTAAAACTGGTGCTAGAGGTTTTGCGGCTTTTTTAGCTTTTGTCTCGATGCCAATTAAAGGAAATAGGTAATCTTCAAAGTAGTCCACGAGTTTTTCCACGCTTGGATAGTCAAAAGCCAGAGTTGAAGGAAACCTATGGAGGTTGCCGAGATCAGCTTGAAGCTTATCTTGTAGTTCCTCAGTCATTAAGGAGTCCATGCCTGCCTCAAAGAAACCTAGCTCGGGACTGAGTTTGGAAATGCCCAGGATTTTGCTAGCAGTTCGTTGCAAGTAATCGACCAAGATGCCTTTCCTTTCTGAAGGCAGGGCTTCCTGTAAGCGCTGCAGTAAAATGGGCGCTCCTAAGGCTTTAGTTGCGACTAAATCGCTTAAGAATTTTTGTCGATAGGGGTATAGCTTCCAATCCACTTTCAGGGCACAGAGATTTGGATAAGATTGTCCAAGAGCTAAATCAAATGCTTTGAGTCCCTCTTCCGGTTTAAATGCGATGAACCCTTGAGCTCTCAGGCGTTGTACAAAGGGCACTGCCAAGCCGATTTCAGTCCAAGGGCCCCAAGCGATAGACAAAGCGAGGAGTCCCTGATCGTGTCTGAAGGCTGCCAGGGCATCCATAAAGGCATTGGCTGCTGCATAATTGATTTGTCCAGGAGAGCCCAAAGTGGAAGCCACTGAAGAAAAGAGGACGAAGAAATCGAGGGGCTTATCCAGGGAGGCTTCGTGCAAATTCCAGCTCCCCTTGACTTTCGGAGCAAAGACGCGTTTGAATCGGCCCCAATTTTGAGTGAGGAGGATGCCATCTTCCAGGACACCTGCGGCATGCACAATCCCTTTCAATTCGGGCCACTCTCTTCCAAATTTTCGCATGAGGGCATCGACGGCAGTTCGTTCGGAGATATCGATGGACACGGTTTCGACTACTGCATTGGGAATCACAATTTTTTCAGAAATCCTTCTACCAGCTAAAAAGAGGTGTTTAGCTCCCTGCCGCGCGAGCGATTCGGCCACTTTTCGGCCTAAGCCTCCAAGTCCTCCGGTAATCAGGTAACTGGCTGTTGGGTCGATTTGAACCGGTTGGCGTTCAGGTATGGTGAGGATGACTTTGCCGATATTTTTGGCTCCTTGTAGGTATTCAAAGGCGTTTTCAGCATCATCAATAGGGAAGCTGATGCAGGGAAGAGGTTTGTACTCTCCTTTTCGAAATTGTTCGATGACTGTTTTCAGAAACTTCTGCACTTTCTCGGGTTGGTGGATGAGCAGATCGTCTACAGCCAGAATGGAATAGCTCACATCGGGACGTGCTTCATGCATCATTTCTTGTGTCCAGATGTTCCTCTTGCTAATCTCGATAAACCGGGCACCCTGATTGCAAATGCTTATAGTCTTGGCGATGAAGCCTTCTCCAGTTAGGGAGTTCAGGACGACATCTACACCTCTTCCTTTCGTGTCGATCAGGATCTCGTCAGCATAGTTCAAAGTCCTGGAGTTATAGAGATGCGTAATTCCCAGCGATCTTAGATATTCATGCTTCTCTTTTGAGCTTGCAGTAACGAATATTTCAGCCCCGAGTTGTTGGGCGATTTGGACCGCTGCCAATCCCACGCCACCGGCAGCGGCATGGATAAGAACCTTCTCACCCGGTTTCAGTTTGGCTAGCTCAATTAAGGCGCAAAAGGCCGTTGAAAAGACAATGGGTATGCCTGCTGCTTCTATAAAATTTAGTTTTTCAGGCATGTGTGAGAAAAGTCTAGAAGGGCCTGCAACATAGGATGCGAAGGTTCCTAAGCCAAAACCTACGACAGCATCGCCTGGCTTAAAGTAGGTCACGTCGCTGCCCACACTGGTCACAACTCCAGCGCATTCTCCTCCTAAAGGAGCAGGATGTCCCACTTGAAATCCTCTAGCATCCATGACATCGCGGAAATTTAATCCAGCCGCTTTCACTTCAACGACAATTTCGCGGGGACCTGCTCTCCTCATCTCATCTTGAGGACGTAAGTAAAGATTCGTGAAGGCACCCTTGGGAGATATGTCTAGCTGAAATGAGGGGGCTATTGGAATCATAAGCTTTTTGCCTGAACGCTTTACATTTCGAGCAGGCATGAGGCGCGCCACATAGCGGATGCCTTCCCGATAGGCGACTTGACCTTCTTGGTCATCGATTAAAAGCTCTTCAATAGGAAATTGTTCCGAAGGTCCAAGGTCAATATGGCGACAGATAAGGTCGGGAATTTCTAGTATTAATGTCTTATAAAAGCCATTGAAGGGGGCATTCTCAAGGTCTGCGATAGGGCCTACGGGCTGGATTCCCCGAGTAATAAAATAGACTACAGGTTTAGTCGGAAGGGGAATGAGAGCTTGAACAAAACTCAGGACATCTTGCAGCGAGTGTTCCTCTGTAACAAACCACAAAACTCCAAAAGGTTGATCATTTACCATTTCATTTGCAACCTCTTCGGGTCTTATTTTTTTGGTGGACAAGCCTTCCATGTTCTCTTCTCTGTTAGAAACAACCAACCAAAATTCTGAATTCTGAATTCTGAATTCTGAATTCTTTTCGAAAGGCTGTGGAATCCAACACGTTTGATATAGCCAGGAAGCAATCCCCACACCTGATTGTTTTGCTAGCATCTGCTGAAGACGGCTTTGATCGATCCTACGCCCATGCAAACCCGCGATTTTCATTAACGGCTTGCCTTCATAGGAGAAAATATCGATATCTGCCAATAAATCTTGTTCTGTGGCATGCAGCAATTTTCCATGGATGCGGATCGCTTTCTCCAGTTTGGAAAAGGAGACCAGCTGATCTACGCTGAAGGGAAGGAAGCTTCCATATTCCGCTTTCAATAGTGAGAAAATGGAGTGAAAGCATCCATCGAGAAGGGCAGGGCCCTCATCGCCTTCGAGCTCGGCGATGAGTTCATTGTCGTTAATTTGAAGTGTTCGAAGGGTTTGGAATTGCTTTCCATACTGGACCCCAATGGCCTCCAATTGACTATAGAAGGCTTGGATATCAACGGATTCTTGGCAATTTTTAAGCCATTTCTCCCATTCCATCTTGGGCGAAGGAATGGGTGCAGATTCTAAAAGCTCAGCCTTAGCGTGGAGGATCCAGGCCTGTTTATCAAGGGTAAATACAGAAGCTGTATATCCTCCTTCTTTTGTCTTGGCAAGAAGCTCGATGGGTTTTGATTTCTTCATGTCGAGGACGAGAGGCTGCTCAATCATGAGATTGTTTATTGTAAAGGGTCGACTCTGAAATAGCTGCGTGCCTGCTGCTTGCATCAGCTTTGCAAAGCCTGTTCCAGGAAACAGAATGGTATCAAACACGCGGTGATCTTTAAGATAAGGCAGAACATCTAAATCGATTTCATTACGGAACAGCTTTTCAGCGGAAGGGGAGGGAATCAATTCCCCAAGCAAAGGATGAACTTCTCCTTGCACGTGCTGTTTCTTTTTTTGCTTTGTTAAAGCCTCTATCCAGTACCTCTGTCTTTGGAAGGGATAGGTAGGCAAGGTCACTTTTTTAGGGTTGAATGGCTTTTCAACAGCTTTCCAGTCAATGGGAATGCCTTTGACGTAGAGTTGACCCAGCGCCTGAAGGAGATCTTTCCAGTTATCTTTTGGCGTCAGGATTAGGGTGTCTTCCGGAATATTGAGAGCCTCTCCAATGCCTTTTTCGAGGACATCATTCGGGATAATTCCCCAACTTTTCAAAAGCTCTAGAAAGGCCTGGTCATAAGCGCCATTGTTACGTTCCATTGCCTCTTTTAAAAGGGGAAAAGCCTCGATTAACTCGCCGTTCTTGGGAGTTTCTCGGGTCATAAAGAAGATGAGTTTAGGCGGTTTTGCCTGGGCAGTTCCTATAAAATAGTCGCCACTCTCCAATCTTTTCAGCAAATCTTCCCTGGTCTGGGCTATTACGGCGATTCGATGAGGAAAATGAGATCTCCCTGTATTAGCTGTAAAAGCAATATCCGCTACATCTTCTTCTGGCAGCTGCTTTTTATAAGTATCGATTAACTGATCCAATGCTGGTTCAGTCTTGGCCGACAGTGTCAGAATGTGCCAAGGGCGATCTGGTGCTTTATTTGTGGACTCAGCGGTTGGTGCTTCTTCTACAATGACATGGGCGTTTGTTCCTCCGTATCCAAAGGAGCTTACTCCAGCCAATCGCGGGACGTTTCTTTTGGGCCATGGAATGAGCGAGAGGGGAATCGCGGCTGGTATGGCATTTAAGTCAATATGGGGGTTGAGGGTTTCAAAATTGCGGTGGGGAGGAATGGCTTCGTGTTGAAGAGAGAGGACAAGTTTAATAAAACCAGCCAACCCAGCCACGGCTTCCAAATGCCCGACATTGGTTTTGACGGATCCGATCAAAAGCGGCTTTTCTTTGCGTCCCGAAAAGACGGAGGCCAAGGCTCTGACTTCAATGGGATCTCCTAAGGAAGTGCCAGTACCATGCGCTTCGATGTAATCGATGGCAAAAGGATCCAGGTTAGCTTCCTTTAATGCGGAGCGAATGAGAGCTGCTTGTACTTCCCCATTGGGTACTGTCAAACCTGAACTGGCGCCATCTTGATTAACTGCTGTGGAGCGAATGACGGCTAGAATTCGGTCATTATTTTTCTGTGCATCCGAAAGGCGTTTTAAGAGGACAGCTCCGCATCCTTCGCCTCTGACATAGCCATCAGCCCTGGCATCGAATGTTTTGCAATGGCCGTCTGGAGCATAGGCGCCCCCTTTGCAAAACTCGACGGTGACTTCCGGATTGAGGATGACATTCACGCCGCCTACAATAGCCAAAGAGCTCTCTCCAAGATGCAGACTCTGGCATGCCGCATGTAGAGCGACAAGGGAAGAAGAACAGGCTGTGTCTAATGTTAAACTGGTGCCCTGTAAATTTAATAAATAGGAAATTCTGGCTGATAGAATGCTGGACTCATTGCCGGTAGAAAAATAGAAGTTAAGTTCCTCTTCGGGAACATGCTTAGAGAGGAGATCGTCATAATCGTGGGTACAGGCGGCAATGAACACACTGGTGGGGGATCCCGAAAGGTCTTTGGGATTGATTCCGGCGTTTTCTAATGCTTCCCAAATGACCTCCAGAAGAAGGCGTTGCTGCGGATCCATTGCTTCCGCTTCCTTATTGCTGATCCCAAAGAACTGCGGATCGAATTGATCGACGGGAGTCGTCAGAAATCCACCTACGCGCACATACATTTTTCCAGGAGCCTCTGGATCGGGATCGTAATACTCATCGATATTCCAGCGCTCCTTCGGAACTTCAGAGATGGCGTCGTAGCCCTGTGCCAATAACGACCAAAAGGAATCGACATCATTAGCCCCTCCAGGAAAGCGGCATCCAATCCCCACAACGGCAATCGGTTCTTTTAAGTGATTCAGTTCTTTTTGGGCTGCCTTGAGTTTTTTCGCTGCCTGCTGCAGCATTTGGTAGGATTCTTCTGGGCTTAAGTGCTTAGGCTCCATCGACATCGCGAACCTCAAGTAGATTAAAACTAATAGGTTGCATTGCTATATATTATATATATTAAAATATATACTTGTCAAATTATTGGGAGTAATGGACAGTAATGGACAATGGTTAATGGACTTAATGGACAGTAATGGACAATGGTTAATGGACCTAATGGACACCATGGACACCATCGACTATGGACTATTGCCTTTGACCATAGTCCATAGTCGATGGTGTCCATGGTGTCCATTAGGTCCATTAACCATTGTCCATGGTGTCCATGGTGTCCATGGTGTCCATTAGGTCCATTAACCATTGTCCATTAGGTCTTTGTCCCTTTGTCGTTTGCGTCGTTTACGTCCCTTGTGTCGTTGTCCTTTGGTCGTTGGTCCTTATGTCCCTTTGTCCCTAGACAACGGCATACAACTTTTGTACTTTGCGCTGGATATAGTACTATATCCAGCGCAAACCTGACAAATAAAACCATTTTGCGCTAAATATAGTACTATACACAGCGCAAAGGACATTTAAGATAGGTAACCCTGTGGGAAAGCGGCGACAAGTCGCCGACCATTTTTCACTTTAAAGCTTTTTCATAGGCAGTGCACAGATTTTCCACTGTGCGGATATCGGTGATAGCGGCTATGCCGCTAGTGAAAGGATCTACTTCGAGCTTCGTCTCCAGCAGGGAGACTAAGGTCGCCACCTCTAGGGAGGTGAAACCTAAAGTATCGACTAAACTGTCGTCATCCTGAACAGGTTTGATGGGTTTGTTTTGTTCCTTCGCTAGTTGAAGGATGGTCTCAATCACAATCGGTTTAACAGCTAACATGTAATGCCTCCATCCACTGAAAGGGTTTGTCCTGTTATGAATTGGCTTTCATCCGAGATTAAAAAGCGCGCTGCATTCACAATATCTTCTACCGTTCCTAATCTGCCCAAAGGCGTTCTTTTTAGAATACGCTTCTTCAATGCCTCGTGAAGAATACTGGTCATTTCCGTTTCGACATAACCAGGAGCAATCGAATTCACACGAATGCTTCGCGGCCCTAACTCCCGTGCCAAAGACCGAGTAAATCCATCGATGCCGGCCTTGGTTGCACTGTACACACTGACTCCCGGATTTCCTCTGATGGCGTTCAAAGACGAAATATTGATGATAGAACCGCTTCCCTGCTGCAGCATACACTTGACACACGACTGTGTCGTCCGGATGCAAGCTTCTAAGTTGAGAGCGACCAGATTTGAGATATCTTGAGAATTCATTAAAGTCAAAACCCCTTGAACCAGCATGCCTGCGTTATTGATCAGCCCATCAATTTTGCCAAATTTCTTAAACACTTTTTTAATGAAGGCATTGACCTTGTTAAAATCTGTCATATCAATCTTTTCCCAATAGAAGCGGTCAGCATATTCGCTGTTTTGCATTTCCTTGATGAAAGGAGTTTGACTGCGGCTAAAAGTTGCTACGATATGGCCTTCTTGAAGAAAACTGCGAACAAATCCTTGGCCAAGTCCCTTGCTTCCGCCTGTCACCACGATCACCTTAGGCTTGCTTTCCATTTTCCACCTCTTGATGCCTTATTTTCTTATACCTTTCGCTATGGGATAAGCGATTCATCAACACCACTTTTTGGGGGATCTTATAGGCCACTAGTTTGTCTTTGCAAAATGTAATCATTCTGGTGCGGAAATCCATGAGGTCCTCTTCCCTATTTAAGCGTACGCTAGCTTTTACGATCTGCCCTGTAATAGGATTGGGCTCACCTGTTACGATGACATCTTCAACCCCCTCCATCATTTGAAGTGTGCCTTCCACTTCCGCCGGATAAACCTTCTCCCCGCCGACATTGATCATATCTGTCTTGTGGCCAAGGATGCGATAATAATCTCCTTCCCTCTCCACAGCGTCCTCTGTTTTAAGCCAGCCATCCTCTGTGAAAGGAGAGGGTGCATTTAAGTAACCCATCATGGCTGTTTTGGCTTTAATCTCCAAGAGGCCATTGACAACACGAGTGGCACAGCCATCATCTCCGATTTTGATAAGCAGGGATTCCGAGGATTTGGATTGTGTAGGGAGAACTCCTACCTCGGTTAATCCGTAGGTTTGCTTGAGTTTGACGTTAGGAAACGCCCCATGAAAGGCTTTTAAAGTGCTTTCCGGCATGACTTCTGTTCCATAGGTGACGAGTTCTAAGCTGTTTAAATTATATTTTTTGAAAACTCCGCTCATGAGGAGCATAGTGATGAAGGTGGGAGAAGTTGGTAACACCTGCACATGGAATTGTTCGATGGCTTGGCAAACCTTTTCGGGAGTGCGCTCCTTGAGACAAATCAAGCATCCGCCATCTGCAAGTGTACTGAGAAGGGTATTAATGCCACCCATATGGTCAAAAAGCAAAAAGGGAATCATTCTTTTGGGCTTTCGATTAGATTTTTGATAGGGGTCGAGTAGTGGCAAAACATCATGCAGGGATGCTTTGCTTTTGCCCGTCGTTCCGGAAGAGAAGAAGATCCACCCTGGATGTCCTAAAGCTTTGATATTCAGTAACAATGGATTGTCAACAACGGTATCGAATTTTTCGAATGATACATGGTCCTCATCATCGACAAAAATTCCTCGCTCCATTTGAGCGACTTCTTGGTATTCCTTAGCCTTTGGCTTTATGGCAAAGGTTAAGGGGACCACGATACAATTCAGCTCCATCAAGGCAAAAAATAAGCTGATGGTATTGGGAGAATAATTTCCGAAAAGCCCGACATTATCGCCAGAAGCCACTCCCTTGTCTTTGATCCACTTTGTCCAAGAGTGTTTTAAGTCGGATAACTGCTGATAGGTAAAAGATTGGGCATTCCAAATCAAAGCTTCCTGTTTGGCATTTGTGTCGTTGAATAAAAAATTTAGCATAAAATCAGCTTGAAAACTTTTACTTAATTATAGCAACTCAGGCTAATAATTAAAATTTTTCTTGTTATATCTGAGAGAAATTCTTTATGGTGCAAGATATGATACCTCTAGCTGGAAAGACCATTTTTATAACAGGGGCAAGCCGCGGGATAGGCCGTGAAATTGCTCTGCGTTGCGCCAAAGAAAAGGCAAATATTGTCATCGCATCAAAATCTGCTGAGCCGCATCCGAAATTGCCAGGAACCATTTATTCGGTAGCTAAAGAAGTGGAAGAAGCTGGGGGGAAAGCACTCCCATTGCGGCTTGATGTGCGAAATGAGCTTGAAATTAACGATTGTGTCAATCAAGCTGTTTCCACCTTTGGGGGCATTGATGTGTTAATCAACAATGCCGGCGCTATTGCTATCGCGCCGACTTTAGACATGACGATGAAGAAATTTGACCTGATTTTTGGTGTGAACGTCCGTGCTGCCTTCGCCTGTTCCCAAGCCTGCATTCCTTGGCTGAAAAAAGCTACAAATCCCCATATTTTGAACATGTCGCCTCCTCTCAACATGAATCCAAAATGGTTTAAGGACCACTTGGTTTACACGATGTCGAAATATGGGATGAGCATGTGCACGTTAGGCATGGCTGAAGAATGGAAAGGGGCGATTGCCGTCAATTCTTTGTGGCCAAAAACGCTTATTGCAACAGCTGCCATTGAGGTGTTCTTTAAGGATTCATTATCGGGATGTCGGAAGCCTGCGATTGTGGCAGAAGCTGCCTATAAAATTATCACAAGCCCAAGCAAAGAATTGACCGGAAATTTCTTTATCGATGAGGACTTTTTGCGGAAATGCGGAATGACTGATTTTTCTGAGTATGCACTCAATCCGAAGGAAAAATTAATAACGGATTTATTTCTGGAATAAGTTATTCCAGCTAATTCATATAATGTGTTTAGACCACTCATAAAGGAAAATAGCGCGGAACGGGTCAGAAGAATAGCATTTTGTAAGTCCAACTTGCACTTTTACACAAAATTAATCAGTTCAACTTACGTTTTGCAAGCTTTTTTCTTATTCTTTAGCTTGACCAATTTAAGTTCATAACTTAGATTGGTCAATTATGGGATTCATTGAAAGAGATATAGGCCAGCGCCTAAGTAAGGATCGTGGTTCATACGTCCAGATTCTCGTTGGGCCGCGCCAATGTGGAAAAAGCACACAATTTGCTGTTTTAAGCGGAAGTCGCTTTCAAGAGGTCACCTTCGATGACTTGCAACTGCGCTTATTGGCTGAGCGGGATCCTGCTCTGTTTTTAGCCCAATATGCTCCACCGCTTCTAATAGACGAGGTGCAGTATGCCCCTAATATTTTCCCCGAAATCAAACGCATTGTGGACGAGATAAAAAGGAAAAAATTGCTAGAGAGACATATAGCGCAAGTTGAAGTGCTTTTTCGTCTCACGGGATCAAATCAAATTCTATTAGATGAGAATGTCAAAGAAACCTTGGTAGGCCGAGCCAGTTATTTTTATATGAACACCTTATCCGTCCACGAAATTAAGAAAGCCCTGCCAGACGTGAAACTCAATCAGGTGATGTTTCAGGGTGGATGGCCGGAGCTATATTCCAATCCACAGCTTAATGTGATTCAATATTTAAATGATTATATTCGAAATTATATTGAAAAAGACATTGTTATGAGTGCCGGAATTGTCAAGAAGAAGGAATTCCACACAGTTTTAGGAATGTTAGCAGCGCGCACAGGCAGCTTTCTCAATCATTCTTCTCTTGGAAAAGAAAGTGGGGTCAAGTCGGTAACAATAAATGAATGGATTTCGGTCCTTGAAAGGACTCAGCTGGTGTATATTCTTCCTCCAGTAGAAGCCAATCTCCATAAGCGGCTTATCAAATCCCCAAAAGTTTACTTTTTAGACACAGGCTTGGCTGTTCGTTTGCAAGGATGGTTGGAAATGCATCCTCTATTGCAAAGTCCTCAAGCAGGCCATCTGTTTGAAACGCTTGTGCTTGCAGAAATCGTCAAATGCTCCACGAATTTTGGGTATCATTGGAAAATTTCGGTATGGCGGACAAAAGAAGGTGAAGAAGTCGATTTTATCATCGAAAATGAAAAGGGAGATATTTTAGCTATGGATGCCAAGTTAGGGATCCATAGTGTCGATCCAATCAAAGTGCCTGCTTCTCTAGCAAAGACATTCCCAAAGCTCAAAGAAATTATTGTCGTGACGTATGATGGGAAAAAGTTAAAGTTATCTAAGGAATGTTCCCAACTTCCAATAACCGAATTGACGCCTTTTTTATTGGCTTGGCAAGGAGGGCCCTAAGAAGAAAAATTTGGAGTGCGGCGACTTGTCGCCGCTTTCCCACAGCGCGACTTGTCGCACTGCCCATCGGATCAGTCGCTAGAGCGCGACAAGTCGCGCTCTGTGAAAGCGGCGACAAGTCGCCGCACTCCAAATTTAGCCCTCCAGAAGCTCCCTGATTTCATCCAGGCTTAAATCCTGTTCCTCTTCTGCCGTCTTCGCGGCTATTTCCTTCTTGGCCTCCTCGGGGAATAGCAGGCTATGCACATAGACCGTTAATGTTTCTATGTTAGGGTAATCGAACAAAAGCGAAGCGGGAAGGATCGCAGAGGTTCCCATGTCCGCTTGGAGCCTGTTTCTAAAATCGACGGCCATCAAAGAGTCCATGCCTAGATCAAAAAAACCTTGCTCATCTCGCAGAGGGTGGTTTGCTGGCAAATTTAACATTTCTCTCACAAGTTGGCTTAAGCGCTCTTTTATGAGGGCTTTCCTTTCCTCGGGTTTTGCCATTTGGATATGGCTAACCCAGGATGCCTTATCCACTTTCTTCGGTTCTAGTGGAACCAACTCATGAAGCAAGCTAAAGTGTTGGGGTTGCTTTTCTAGGTAGGTCTTCCAATCAATATTGGCCACCAGTAAGTTTGGACTGTTCTGTCGCAGGGCAAATTCCAATGCTTTAATCCCTTGTTCGGGGCTCATGGCATGCCAGCCTTTCCTTTGGAGGACATCAGTCAATTCGGCCGCTATTCCCACTTCAGCCCAAGGACCCCAATTAATGGCAACAGCAGGCAGACCCTGGTTATGTCGATAATGCGCGAATCCATCCAAAAAGGCGTTAGCGGCAGCATAATTGCTTTGGCCAGAAGAACCCAATACTGCGGCTATCGAGGAGAAAAGCACAAAGAAATCTAAAGGCTTGTCTAATGTGGCATGGTGTAGATTCCATGTCCCTGTCACTTTTGGGGCAAAAACCTTTTCAAATTTCGACCTATCTTGAGAAAGCAGTGTGGCATCGTCAATGACACCGGCTGCGTGAATGATTCCTTTAAGCTCAGGCCACGAGCGTCCAAATTTCTGAATGAGGGAGGTGACCTCCTTTTGGCGAGTGATATCAATAGAAATAGTTTCAACTTGTACACCTTGATCTTTTAGCTGTTCCATGGTTTGCCTAGCTTGGTCCTGGAGTTGACTCCGAGCCGCTAGAACAAGATGTTTGGCCCCTTTTCCAGCGAGCCATTCGGCCGCCTTTAAACCTAACCCGCTTAATCCTCCGGTGATCAAATAACTGCCTGCCACATCGATGGCAGTGGTACCAAGTTTTGCATTTTTCTGATGTACCAAGCGAGGGACATATCGGGTTCCTTTTCGGAAGGCAATTTGTTCTTCAGAGTCCTCCTGTACTAGCTCTTTTAGGATGAGAGTACTTTGGGATTCAGGATCTAGGTGGGATTCCAAGTCGATCAGTTTGCAATGAATGTCCGGGTGTTCTAGAAGGGCTGTTCGAATGAGTCCGCTGAGAGGGGAGTGATAAGGGAGAATCGGCTCATTTTTCAGGGACTGCGTGCCATTCGTGATAAAACAGATCGAAGGATTGTATTGCCATTGTGCTTCGATGAAAGCCTGAAATAGGTAGAGAACGCTTTCCACTCCATAGGTTTGAGCCTGCATCAGGCTTTCTCTAGTCAGGTTGTTTGGGGACTCTTCGAGTGTTCGCAAATAAATGATACCATGGATTGAATCGATGGCATGGAAAAGGTTAATAAAATCGGTTTTCCTTTCGGGATTGATCTGATAACGTTCCTCAGAAATTTTAGTAAAGGCGTTTCCATATTCAATGTGCACCGGAAAACATCCCGCAGCTTTGAGCTTCTCGCTTAACTTTTCTCCGAAGCCATACAAATCCATAAAAATCAGCCAAGTGCCTTGCAACGCAGGTTTCTGCTGAGTTGAAACTGCTTTTTTCCATTCGATTTCATAGAACAGCTGTTTCTCTTCGGTTGGTTCTCTCATGCTATTGAGGAGCCTATCATGAGAAAGGAATCGCGCAAGAAAATCCGTGATTTGACCTATGGGCTGACCCTGTTTGTTAAACAAAGTCAAGTCGGCCCTTACAGTATTTTCGTGCTTTTCAGGATACCCGGTAAGATGCACCCAGACAGGCCTCCCGTGGCGTGCATCATAAGCAAATTCCTTAATGGTAAAGGGGATAGTCAATAGACCCTTCTGATCCTTTAACTGATTTCCAAACATTGTCTGAAAGCAGCTGTCCAGCAAACCGGGATGGAGGATATAACCTTCCTCTTCTTCTCCCTGGGGTTGTCGCAGCTTTCCAAGTACCTCATTTGGACCAATATAGAGATGCTCCAACCAGCGCAATCTAGGTCCTAGGGCTAACCCAATCGTTTCGACAAATTGAAAAAAGCGTTCCTTAGGACACTCATCGAAACAGCGTGCTTTAATTGTTTCGATTGTCTCTTTGACAGGGGACATCTCACGCCCTGCACTGAGCCATCCTTGCACATGCTGCGTCCATTCTTTCGAATCGCCTAGGGCCCTACTGATGACTTCAAAGCGTCGTCTTCCGTTTTCGTTGGGGTGGAGGATTGTCTGGACTTGACGCGTGGTCCCGGAAGGCAAAGTCAAGGGGTTGAGAAACTCAATATGATCCAACGTGTATTGTTCTTGGTGCGTCAATAACTTTGCGGCTGAAAGGAGGGCAGAGAGGTAGGTGGCTCCAGGAACTATCGAGACGCCATAAATCAGATGGTCTTGCATGAAGTCTGGCCATTTTGCATTAATTTCAGTGGAAAAAATGTTCGTCCCTTCCAGCAAAGGGGTTTCCATTGCTTGCATAAGGAATGGATGCCTATCGGGTTTAAATAGTTGCGTCGCTCCGCCTTTGATCCAAAAGCGAGGTCCATGAAAAGGGTAGCTAGGAAGCATGACTTTGCGCCCTTGATATTTCTGCTCTTCGATCTCTTTATGAGGGCCTGTCATCCTCTTGAAATCTTTTCTGATGAGTTTTTGAAGCAATTCATCTTTCGTGGCAGCCTTTACCACCAGGCGTTGATTGAAACGATAGCGGCCAGTGTTGGCTGTGTAGGCGATGTCGGCTAGATCTGGCTCTGGATTATCCTGTAGAAAGTGAATGTATTTTTCTATCAGCGCATCCAGATCTTCGTTTGTCCTTGCGGAAAGCACAATGCGATACGAAGTCCCTTCTGGTAAACGGCTCGGTTCTTCTTGCACAGGAGCCTCTTCCAAAATGAGGAAGGCGTTGGTTCCTCCCATGCCCAAAGAATTGACGCAAGCACGCCGTGGATAGGATTCCCAATCCATGAGGCTAGTGGTGACAAAGAAAGGACTATTTTGGAAGTCGATTTTGGGATTGGAATGGCTAAAGTTGATCTGAGGGGTGATTTTTTTGTATTTGAGCATTAAGGCTGTTTTGATGAGGCTGACAATGCCGCTGGCAATATCCAAATGCCCCAGATTGGCTTTAACTGAACCTAAAGAGCAAAACTGCTTTTTGTCGGTAAACTGTCTAAAGACTTGGCTGAGTGCGCTGATTTCCACGGGATCGCCCATGGCGGTTCCGGTTCCATGCGTTTCGACATAAGAAATCGTTTCCGGGGAGATTCCCGATCTCTCAAAGGCCTTTTGCATACACCGAACTTGCCCTTCCATGCTGGCTGCGGCAAAGCTTAGCTTGTTCCCTCCATCGTTGTTGATGGCTGTGCCTTTGATGACCGCATAAATAGAATCGCGGTCGCGCAAAGCAAATTCCAAGGGTTTCAGTACGACGATCCCCAAGCCGCTTCCAAAGACGATCCCTGAGGCCTCAGCGTCAAAGGGCCGGCAATGGCCATCTGCAGAATAAATAGCGCCTTCTTGCCGCAGGTATCCGACCTGATGGGGGATGCGGATGTTGACGCTTCCGGCCAAGGCCATGTCGCATTCCCTCTCCAACAAACTTTGACAGGCCATATGCACAGCAACTGCGCCTGTAGAGCAGGCCGTTTGGACATCCACACTGGGGCCTCGCAAGTTTAATTTATAGGAGACCCGTGTGGGTAAAAAATCTTTATCATTGCCTAAATGGGGAACGCTGCCGGTCGTTCCTTGAATGTCGGGGTGGGCTTTGAAGTATTCGAGTAAATAGCTGGTGATGAACCCTCCGGATCCAGCAAAGACTCCGATAGAGCCGGTATAGTCAAAGGGGGAGTAGCCGGCATTTTCTAAGGCTTCCCAGGCGGACTCTAAAAAAAGGCGCTGCTGAGGGTCCACAACTTCTGCTTCAAAAGGAGAAAATTTAAAAAATTCGGCATCAAATCGATCGACATCAGCTAAAATAGGGGCTGCTTTAATGTAGTTGGGGTTATGCAAGAGCTTTTCATCCACTCCCTCGAGGAGCAGCTCTTCCTCCGAGAAAAAGGTGACGCCTTCTTTCCCTTCACACAAATTTTGCCAAAATTCCACCGTAGATTTAGCTTCTGGGAAACGTCCCGCTAGCCCGATAATGGCAATGTCTTTGTTTTCGCTCATCTTCAATACCAATAAAAGAATCAAGCTCCTTTTTATTATATACTAATATTTATAAAATTGGAAACTCATAACTCAAAGGTAATTATTGACTCATTTCAGTTAGGTTATTAAAATTCTGTTAAATCAGGAGAGAGTTCATGAATCGGTCTACCTTGAATTATAATCTCCTCTCTCTTACTCCCGATCTTCTCACTCATCTTTGTAACAATTACTTAATAGAACAGGAAAGAATCGTGCTGCCCTTTATCAATAGGCGCTTTAGAGTACTCTACACAAAAAAAGCGAAAGGGATAAAAGGGATTGAGACGGTTAATTATGCAGCAGCTCAAGGCGTTGTAAAATTAGTGGAATGGTATCACATGGATCTCAAATATCCATGGAATGAATCCACTTGTGAAGCAGCAGCCTTAACAGGCAAACTAAACGTGCTGCAGCGACTTCGCACTGTTGAAAAGCCTCCCGGTTTTCTTGCTAAGTTTTCGATCGTTAAATCCCTTTCTTTGAAGGTATCTACTTGTCCTTGGAATGCAAAGACCTGTGCCGCTGCCGCTAAAGGCGGCCACCTCAAAGTCTTGCAATGGGCCCATGCCAATGGATGCCCCTGGAATCCCACAACATGTGCAGCGGCAGCAGAAGCAGGCCATTTGACTGTTTTACAATGGGCCCGAGCGAATGGCTGCCCTTGGGATAGTGTAACTTGTTTAGGAGCGGCTAGAAAAGGACATCTTGCAGTTTTAGAATGGGCTTTGGCTCACAACTGTTCGGGAGCCCAAGGGGTTTGTGAAGAAGCCGCTAGGGAAGGTCAATTCCACATTTTGAAGTGGGCCCATAGTCAACTTTGTCCATGGGATAAGTCGACCTTTAAAGCTGCAGCTTCTCATGGCGATTTATCCATTTTAAGATGGCTTAAAGCTCAGAAATGTCCCTGGGATAGTGAGACATGTGAAGCAGCAGCACACGCAGATCATCTTGCAGTTTTGCAATGGGCACGGGAAGAGGGATGCCCTTGGGATGCCCGCACTTCTTCAGCTGCGGCGGGTGCGGGTCATCTTAGCCTCTTACAATGGGCGCGAGCAAATGGATGTCCTTGGGATAAACAGACCAGCTCTGCAGCTGCAGCTGGGGGCCATCTTGAGATCTTAGAATGGGTGCATGCCAATGGCTGTCTTTGGGGCATTGAGACCTCTGAAGAAGCTGCGAAAGGGGGCCACTTTGCTCTTTTGCAATGGGCTCAGGCGAATGGCTGTCCCTTGAGCGAGAAAATCTGTGAAATTGCCGTACAAAAAGGGAATTTGGAAATGTTGCAATGGGCCCATGCCAAGGGATGTCCTTTGAACAAAGGGGTGGGACAGGCAGCAGTTAAGCGTCGAGATGTGGCCATGAAAACATGGTTACTAGAGAACGAGTGTCCTGGAATTACTTGGTTTGATTTAAGGTAAGTCCTGCTGGCCGCTTTTTAGGCAGCCATAGCCGGAGAAAGAGTACTAATTTTCCGGTGGGAAAGAGATTCGCCAATTTTCTTTTGTAAAAAGTAAACACCCACGCTTGCCAAGATGAGTAATCCGATAGGATGGATTAATCCTACCAATCCCCAAGCCACTTTGCCAGGATGAGCCTTCATGCGTTTGCCAACATCTCCGTCAAAACCTTGGGACAAAATACCGCGAAAACCAATGTGTTCGATTCCAATTCGCTCTGTAGTACGGTACGCTGTACCTTGAGTACGATCTTTAGGATCGGCATTATCCGGATCATTTTCAAAATTCTTCAAATCCTCCGTTTTAAACCGAAATTTGATCGTTGGGACTAAAAGGATATTCAATGCCACAATCACTACTTTTAGGACGGTTTTAACAAATCCGTTACCTCTGACGGTATTTAAAGAGGACAAGGCACAATACATACGCGAGGGAATCAGACGCACGAAAATCTGAGTCCATAGACTTCCAAAAAATGAAAAATAGGCTTCGCTATCTTTTGAAACATGAAAATACCCTTTCGATCTTTCCTTGTATTTCTCGTCATTGATTCCTTCACAAGCACCCATGTTTCCCCCTCCTAAAGTTGGATCGGGGCCATTAATCCGGATATTAATATAATTCTGATAGGACGTACCATGTCTTAATGTTTCCAAAGCAAGTAGATCAGCGAGTGGTTGTTTTATGAAAAAATCGAGCAGCGGATCAAAAATCATACCAATTGTCAAAAAAATTGCTTTCGCAATGTACTTAATTTTTTCGTCAGTAGATTGCGGCGCGGTGTTGTTTTGATGACTTGATATGTTATTAGAAGTGTTGTTACTCCCAGCTATGTAAACTTGCATATTATTACTGATTTTGTTTTTTAAAAGTAAATAATATCAAATTTTTCAGATAAAAGCAATAATAAAATTGGTAGGCCATAATAGAAATGTTATGCCTATGCATAAGGACAAAATGACAAACGACCAAATGACAACGACGCAAGGGACGAAAATGACCCAAACGACAAAAGGACTATGGGAGGGCCATAGTGAGTCCTTTTGTCGTTTGGGTCATTTTCGTCCCTTGCGTCGTTGTTCCTTGGCCTTAACTCGTGCCAGGTGGATTCTCAAGCTTTCCCATGATAGTTTCCAGCTCTCTTAACTGATTAATTTGTTTTTGGAGGGCAATGAGTTGCAAGTATGCGCTTCGAATCGCTTCCTTTTCTTCAGAAGTCATTACAACCTTTTCGCGTTGTCTTGTGATCCTCGTCACATCAGAAGACGTGACTTTAGCCTCTGGATTTTGTCTTGAAGCGTTAGAAATAATCCCTTGTAGTCCTTGATGTTGGGGAAGGAAGTCTGACAGGGGGATAATTTCGATGGATAATCGATTTCCTATCAATGATTCGAGATAGTGCATTCCCATCCGCATGCCCTTCTCATCGAAAATCTCTAAGAACAGAGAGAGGGTGACGCTATCTATATAAAGAGAACCTCCCTCCTTCAGAAGGCTCAAAAATTTTCCTAGGATTCCGAAATAATCGCCTGTAGATCCCTCAGATACTTTTTTCGCAAGGGCCACACTGATACTCATGGTTGCTAAAACAACATCGAATTTCCCTTGGTCTTGCGGATTAAATATGGAGGTCAGAATATCAAATTGACGCACGGCGTACTTCTCAGGTTCGATTTTAAGTAGAACGGTATCCGTTTCTGTTTTTCCCTCTAGGGCTTCTCTGGCTTTTTTGGGCAAAAGGGCCTTTGTCTTTATTGTGTGTGCCATTTTCCGGAATAGCTCTTGGTAGTGTTGTGGGGCAGCAGCATGCGCATTCTGTCCCGACTTGGACATTTGCTGGACTAGCAAGAAAGGGTTATAGGTCATTATACGTTCTGTAAGTATATCTTTTAAGACTCCCAAGATAACAGGATCATTGTCCAGCAAAAGAAACTGTGAGTTAGGGCGCAGCGCAAAGAGTTCCGCAACTTGCGGGGTTGATAAAATGGGCAGTTGTTGATTCGTTTTGGGCGAGGTCATGAACTCGCATTGAATACCTGGGCCAACGATACATATATTCAGGAGATCAGTTCCATAGTGCTTCTCGAGATCCCTATATAAATGAGGGAATCGCAATACGCCAGTGGTTTGGCCTCCGCCTGTTTCCGAGGCGATGAGTCCATTCACTTCGAGGGCAATGCGGACAGGCTCCTTTACTCCCGCCTCAAAGAGTTTAAAGGCCTGCAAATCCATATAGAAAACCTTTTTCTTTCCAAATTTCTTAGCTTCCTCTTTTTGCTGCTCAGTAGGTTCAATTTGCTTCAGGTTTCCGATGCCCAATTGATAGGCTTCCTTGGTTGAAATGAGATGACACTCTTTGGGTTTTCGCTCAAAGATGGCTTTTATTTTGTCATCGCTGCAAGAGTGAAATTGGATTCCTTGTTCTCGTGAAAAAGTGACAACGGCTGTGGCTGTAAATCTTTCTGTTTTACCTATCGCCCTCACATAGTCACTTGCCATTGATTCCAGCCATTCCAGAACGATAGAGGGTATGTTGCTTTTGGGTTTTAAAGGGGATAAGGATTTTGCCATTAATTTTAATTCGGCAGGAGAAGGCGCTTGACGGGGGATGATAGCAAAATCTAATGAATATTTGGGGAGTTGAGATGTGTCTAATTGCATAGCATTCCTAGTATTTGAATTGTTTTGTTTAATTTTTAGCTAAGGAATAAATATTGTCAATTATAACATCGATGAGATACTTCTTTTTAGACATACAAGAATAATGAAAAAAGATTTTTTCAGGTCCAGTTAGCAGATTGGACTTGTACTCGATCTTACTACTCCTCGAGGGGCAACAACTTCCGTAATTCACCGATGGTTATATTCGGATTGTTCAATATAATTTCTATGATTGTTTTTGTATTCTCCATAATTTTTAATTCCATAGATTCGATTAAAGGACTATACATAAACAAGTCAACATTATCATCTGGTAGTTTTAGCAGATTTATCCACATAATGTCTTGTAAGTTGCGTGCTTCAAATTTTGGAATTTCGAATGATAGTTCGGTAGATTTAATAATTACTGAAGAAAAAATTCTATAATCATTGAAAGATAATGGTATGTTTTTCATTTTACTTTGATCTTTTCTATTCTCTATTTTGTAATTTACAAGAAATGTTGCCAATCTATTTAAAAAATATTTTTGATGGTTTTTAGGCATAATTAGTCCTAAGTATTTCTTTACAATCCATCTTAATAAAAAATCCCATTTTGACCAGGATTCTGTTCGTGAATTAAAAATATTATAAATAAATTGTATTGGGATCAAAGATATGTTCTTAGTATCTTTAACATTAAACAAATTTATATAATCTAAGAGTTTAGTTTCGTTTGTATAATCTATAATTATTTTATTACGTCCATAAATTGGACCCAACACATCTTTTAATACTTTGCTAGTTCGACAATCTAATGTTCGCATTACGCAAAACTTATATGGATTCAATTGTAAAGAACAGCTAAGTGAGGCGATGGCGTTTAGAGACAATGATTCCAACGTATTAATCTGTTTACAAAATTGAGCAAATCTACTCATTAATTCCTTCTGCAGAACAAGATGAGTGCAAGAAGGATAATCTTTCTTGTATTTACCTTTAATATACCAACCATCTACCTCATTAATTTGTTGATCCCAATTGCCTTCTTCTTTTTTCCAAAGATCTTCTACAATTTTATCAAATTCTTCGCAATAATTAAGATAGTCTTTAGAATATTGATATGATTTTGATTGGTTTCCATTGGTTAATAATTTATAGTTATCAAAAATAGCTTTAAATGCTATTTGTATAGAATCAGCATCTGAAATAAGATGTGGAAAACAATAAAATAGTTCAAAACAGTTTTCGGATAATTGGTAAAAAATTGCTGAAAAAAATGGAGGCCTGTAAAAGTTGAATTTTTGTTTTATGAATAGTGCAAATTCTTTTTCCAAGAATTTGTCTTGCTGTTCTTTTTTTCTTAGATCTACCAGAGAAATATGTATAGGAACAAAGGGATGTATTTTGTAACGCAATGAGAATCTTGCAAACTTTAGAAAAAAAATTGGGTTAACCTTTATATAGTCATTGATTGCTTTTTCTAATAATGAAGGATCCAAACATATATTCCAACGTATTCTATATCCACAGTTAGGTAGAACATCTTTAAAAAACCACGTTTCTTCTAGCTTATAAGAAAAATGTTTCCATTTTTGTTCATGAAGTTGCAACCAAATAAATTCCTGTTTTTTTTCATTTAGCGGATAAGTTGTTATGCCTTTTAGATGATTGTCTTGGACCCCTGTGGTAGGTGCTGATTTTGGGACGATCTCTGTGATACCTATAAAAGGGAAAATATGTTCTTCAAAATATTGTGAAAGCTTTTGAATGCTTGGGTAGTCAAAGATCAGAGTAGGGGGAATTGTAGCTATGCTGCCTAAATCAGTCTGAAGCCTAATGCGAAACTCAGCGGACATAAGAGAGTCCATCCCAGCCTCAAAGAAGCCGATCTCAGGATTGATGGAAGGTAAACCTAGGATTTTCCCAACGGTTTGTTGCAGATAATGGGTTAAAAGATCCTTTCTTTCCGAAGGAAGCACGTCAGTCAAGCGCTGGAGAAGAATAGGCTTTTCTGCAGTTTTGGATACGATCAGATCACTTAAGAGAGATTGCTTAAAAGGAACCAACTTCCAATTCACATTAGCTATAGATATTTGAGGGATGGAGGTTTCTGTGAGCGCCAATTCAAAAGCTTTAATCCCCTCATCGGGTTTAAAGGCTATAAAGCCGCTGGCCCTATAACGTTGCGTAAAGCTGGCTGCTAAACCAACTTCAGCCCAAGGCCCCCAGTTAATTGTCAAAGCGGGCAACCCCTGGTCATGACGGAAGGTTGCTAAAGCATCCATATAGGCATTGGCTGAAGCGTAGTTGATTTGGCCAGGAGATCCTATAGTAGAGGCAATGGAAGAAAAGAGGACGAAGAAATCTAAAGGTTTAGTTAAAGAGGCCTCATGCAAATTCCAGCTACCTTCGACTTTAGGCGCAAATACTTTTTCAAATCTGCTCCAATCTTGGGAGGGTAAAATCCCATCGTCAAGGACGCCGGCAGCATGAATGATCCCTTTCAATTCGGGCCAATCTGCTCCGAACTTTTTCATCAGGGCATCAACGTCTGGTTTTTGAGAGACATCGATTGCCACCGTCTCTACAGTCGTATTTGGGATTTCAATGTTTTGAGAGACTCTTCTGCCTGCCAAAACGAGATGCTTTGCACCCTGCTGGGAAAGCCATTCAGCCACTTTAAGGCCTAAGCCTCCTAGGCCCCCTGTAATCAAATAGCTGCCTGTAGAATCCATTGGGTTCATCAGCTTCTTAGTCGAACGTTTGACTTTAGAGCTATACTGCAATCGAGGGACATAACGAACGCCTTGGTCGTACGCGACTTGTTCCTCTTGGTCTGGAGCTAGGAGTTCCTCTACAGGAAGCTTTTCATTGAGCCCTAGATCGATATGCCGGCAGTCGAGGGTCGGTATCTCCAGTTTTAATGTTCTATAAAAGCCGTTAAATGTTGCATTTTCAAGATCAGTGATAGGTCTAATGGGTTGGATACCGTGGGTAATTAAGTAGAGATTTAGTTTAGTCTCGAGTTTATCAAGGGCCTGAACAAACTCTAGCGCATATCTTAACGAGGCTTTTCCTGAAGCAAACCATAAAACGCCTGTCGGTGGATTTTTCACAATCTCTTTTATAGCGTGTTCTGGTTTAATTGTCTTAGCCTGCAAACCTTCAATCCTTTCTTCTTCTTGCGCGACGATTAGCCAAGGACTTTTCAATTGCTCCTCGGTTTTTGCTAATGACTTAGGCAGCCAAGAAATTTGATAAAACCAGGGAGCTGTCTCAAGCTCGGCTTGCTTTGTTAACATTTGTCGAAGGTGGGCCTGATCCGTTTTCCTGAGATGAAAGCCCTCAATTTTCATAAGCGGTTTGCTGTCGTAAGAAAAAATTTCGATCTCTCCTGTGGTGCTATCTTCGGTTACTTGCGTCAATTTTCCATGAATGCGTATAGAGGTTCCTATTTCTGAATAAACATTGATTTTGTTTATACTATAAGGCAGATAAACACTATCTTGCGTACCTTTTTTTATTGCGAGGGCGGCGAGGGCCTGCATGCTGCCATCGATTAGCGCAGAGGAAGCCTCCCCTTCAAGTTCAGCTATAAACTCATTATTTCCTGTCCATAACTTTTGAAGAGTTTGAAATTGCTTTCCATAATGTATTCCTAGGGCATCAAATTGATTATACAAGTCTTCAATATCTATAGCTGATTCGCAAACACTGCGTAGATGCTCCCACTCCATTTTTGGTGGAGGGACAGGGCCTGTCATTGAAAGTTCCCCTTTTGCATGAAGGATCCATACTTCTTCCTCAATGCTATAAACAGAAGCGATGTATCCCTCTTCTTGTGGTGTGGCAAGAAGCTCTATTGGAGTTGCTTTCTTTATTTCAAGGGTAAGTGGTTGCTCGATAACGAGACTGTTGATTGTAAAAGATTGACTTTGAAAAAGCTTAGTGCCTGCTGCATGCAAGAGCTCAGTAAAACCAGCCCCGGGAAACAATATGCTATCAAAAACTTTATGATCTTTTAAAAAAGAGAGATAATCTAAGTCAATTTCATTCCTAAACAGCTTTTCTTTCGATGGGGAGGCAATATATTCTCCAAGCAAGGGATGAGCCTGCGGTGGTATGATGCGTTTCTTTTGCCTCTTAAGGGCTTCAACCCAATATCTCTCCCTTTGGAAAGGATAGGTAGGCAGATAAACTTTTTTGCGGTTGTATGGCTTATCAAAAGCTTTCCAATCGATTTGAATGCCATTTAAGTAGAGTTGAGCTAGCGTTTGAAGCAGATCTTTCCAATGGTGTTGATTCGAGATGACTAATGTTCCTTCGGGAATATTTTTGACGTTTTCATGAGGTTTCCAGTAGTCGACGGTCAAGCTTTCTTTGCGAATGACTTGACCCGTCCAACTGGATATGAAACCTAGCTGAGGCTCACGATAGTGGATTTCTTCTGATACTTGATCGAGTTCAGTAGGATTATTACTTCTTGCTGTTATAATTCTTAAACCCTCTTCTAAAGTGATTATCTGGGCAGCGATTGCAGCGATGATATCGCCGATACCTTCTCCTAATACGTAGTCCGGAGCAATTCCCCAGCTTTTCCAAAGTTCGAAAAGAGCATATTCATAGAGACCATGGCTTCGCTCTATCGCCTCTTTAAAGACCGGCGAGGTTTCCATTAATTCTGTATCTTCGATAAGTTGCCCCGTGAAAATGAAGGTGACTTTAGCAGGTGGAGTAGATGCATCGCCAATCCAATAATCCCATGTCTGCAAATGCTTCAGCAACTCATCTCTAGTTTGTGCAACTATAGTAACACGATGGAGAAAATGTGCCCTTCCTGAATTAGCAGTGAAGACGATGTCGGCTATATTTTCATCGGGCAGTTGTTTTGTATAGAGATCAACTAGTTGGTCTAAGGCTGTTTGGGTTTTGGCTGACAGGGTCAAAAGATGATAGGGGCGATCTATAAGATTTTTTTGGAGTTCTATCAACGGAGGTTCTTCAATAATGGCATGCGCATTGGTTCCACTAAATCCAAAGGAGCTGACTCCTGAAATCCTGGGTCGGCTAGAGCGTTGCCATGGTGTTAAAGTAAGAGGAATCAGAGCAGGGATTGAATCAATAGAGATGCGAGGGTTTAACTGTTTGAAATGGAGATGAGGAGGGATCGCTTCATGGTTTAAAGCTAACACTGTTTTTATGACCCCTGCGATTCCTGCAGCAGCTTCTAAATGACCTATATTGGTTTTGACTGCTCCTAGCAATAGAGGGCGATCTTGTCGTCCACTAAATATATTGCTTATCGCTCCTATTTCGATAGGGTCGCCTAATGAGGTACCAGTGCCATGGGTTTCAATGTAATCGATGGCGTTAGGTTCGAGCTTAGCCTGTTCTAGTACTTTGCGAATTAAACTCGCTTGCGCCTCTCCATTTGGCACCGTGAGCCCGGAGCTGGCACCGTCTTGATTGATTTCAGTCGCCCTGATTACCCCCAAGATCGGGTCTTGATCCCGAATGGCATCTGAAAGAAGTTTTAAGACGATAACTCCACAGCCTTCGCCACGCACATAACCGTCAGCTTCAGCATCAAAGGTTTTACAATGGCCATCTTTTGCGAGCATGTGTCCCTTGCACATGCTTATCACGATACTTGGATTCAGTATCAAGTTGACGCCCCCGGCTAGTGCCAACTGGCATTTTCCGCTTTGCAGACTGTTACATGCAGAATGGATGGCGACAAGTGAAGAGGAACAAGCCGTGTCTAAGGCTATGCAAGGGCCTTGCAAACCTAAGAAATAAGATAAACGTCCAGCTAAGATGCTGCTTGCATTTCCTGTTGTCAGATAAACACCAATTTCATCTCTTTGCCCCAATTCGGAAAGCAGATCATTGTAATCATGGGAGCAAATGCCTAAAAAAACCCCAGTCTGGGAGCCATTTAAAGAGAAAGGGTTGATACAGGCCTGTTCCAGAGCTTCCCAAGCAACTTCTAAAAGCAATCTTTGTTGCGGATCCATGTAATCCGCTTCACGGGGGCTTATTCCAAAGAAATTAGCATCAAAGGTATCGATATCCATACTCAAGAAGCCGCTGCGGCGCACATACATTTTTCCAGGTGCCTCAGGGTCAGGATCATAAAAAGAATCAATATCCCATCGGTCTTTAGGGACTTCGGTAGTACCATCATAACCCTGTTTTAAAAGTTCCCAAAAGGCTTGAGGATTATTAGCCCCTCCGGGGAAGCGACAGCCTAAGCCTATGATTGCGATCCGGTCTGTTTCTAAGGTGGCTTTGGTTGGAGCAGCTTTAGGGGTGGTCGCCTTGATGCCGATCAAGGAGAAAATATTTTTTTCAAAGTACTCGGAAAGTTTTTTCACGTTTGGGTAATCAAAGGCCAGAGTAGAAGGAAACTTGTGCAGATTGCCTATATCTGCCTGTAGCTTCTCTTGCAGCTCTTCAGTCATTAAGGAGTCCATCCCTGCTTCAAAGAAGCCAATCTCAGGATTGATGGAAGATAAACCTAGGATTTTACCTACTACCCTTTGCAGATAATTGATTAGAAAGTTTTTTCTTTCCGAAGGGAGCGTGTTAGTCAAGCCTTGGAGAAGAATAGGCTCTTCCGCGGATTTGGCTCCAATCAGCTCGCTAAGATAAGTTTGCTTATAAGAGACTAATTTCCAATCCACATTTGCTACAGTTACGTGAGGGCTCGTTATCTCTCTGAGCGCCGACTCAAAAGCTTTAATTCCCTCATTGGGTTTAAAAGCCGTAAAGCCACTAGCTCTATGCCTTTCTGTAAGACCTGCTGCTAAGCCGACTTCAGTCCAGGGGCCCCAACTAATTGCTAGAGCTGGCAATCCTTTATCATGGCGGAATTGGGCTATAGCTTCCATATAGGCATTGGCTGATGCATAGTTGATTTGACCCGGGGATCCTATAGAGGAAGCAACGGATGAAAATAGGACGAGGAAATCTAAAGGTTTAGTTAAAGAGGCCTCATGCAAATTCCAGCTTCCTTGGACTTTAGGTGCAAAGACTTTTTCAAATTTATTCCAGTCTTGGGAGGCCAAGAGACCATCATCAAGGACACCGGCAGCATGGATGATCCCTTTCAATTCCGGCCATTCGCTACCGAATTTTTGCATCAAGGCATCAACAGCAGGCTTTTGAGCGATATCTATTGACACTGTCTCCACAGTAGCGTTGGGAATCTCGATTTTTGGAGAGTTTCTTCTGCCTGCCAAGATGAGATGTTTTGCACCTTGTGTGACAAGCCATTCGGCAACTTTAAGGCCCAGTCCTCCCATCCCTCCGGTAATCAAATAACTGCCTGCAGGATCAATCTTTAATTTTCTGCTTTCGGGGAAGGTTAGAACGACTTTTCCAATGTTTTTGGCCCGTTGCAAGTATTCAAAAGCGCTTTCTGCATCAGTGATAGGGAAACAGGTGGAGGGAAGAGCCTTGAATTTGCCCTCAGTAAAATGGGCCATGATTGTTTGCAGTAATTTTTGAACTTCCTGAGGTTGATGGACTAGCATGTCATCAATGGCCAAAATGAAGTAGTCAATATCTGGCCGCACAGCTTGCATTGATTCTTTGGACCAGATCTTTCTTTTGCCAATTTCCACAAAGCGAGCGCCTTGATGGCAAATACTTACTGTCTTTTCGATAAAGCCTTCACCGGACAAAGAATTGAGAACAATATCCACGCCTTGCCCTTGAGTGTCGCGTAAGATTTCTTCTGCATAGTCTAAAGTTCTGGAATTATAAATGTGCTTGATGCCTAAAGAGCGGAGGTAAGCATGCTTTGCTTGACTGCTGGCTGTAGCGTAAATATCAGCTCCTGCTTGCTGGGCGATTTGAATGGCTGCCAACCCTACACCACCTGCAGCAGCATGAATGAGAATTTTATCGCCTGGCTTAATTTTAGCTAAATGAATTAAAGCCTCGTAGGCTGTTGAAAATACGATAGGGATTGCCGCGGCTTCAGTAAAATTGAGTTTAGGCGGTATTAAAGTAAAGAATTCAGCAGGAACTGTAATAGGGGAAGCAAAGAAGCCAAATCCAACAACTCTATCACCTTGTTTGAACTCAGTAACCTCATGACCGATTCTTGTTACAGTACCAGAGCATTCCCCTCCTAATGGGCCTGGTTGGCCAACTTGAAATCCCATAGCGATTAAGACATCTCGGAAATTTAAACTCGCTGCTTTTACCTCAACGGCAATTTCACGAGGACCTATTGTGGGGATCTCATTCTTAGGTCTTAAGTATAGATTTTCAAAGGATCCTGTGGGGGATGTTTCTAGCTGGAAGCATTCAGCCATAGGGGTAATTAGCTTCTTACCTGAGCGTTTTGCATTTACGGCTGACAGCAATCTAGGGACATAACGGATGCCTAGGTTGTAAGCAACTTGGCCCTCTAGGTCTGCGGCTAGGAGTTCCTCCTGGGGAAGCTTTTCATTGGGCCCTAGATCTATATGGCGGCAGTCAAGGGCCGGCATTTCTAATCTTAATGTTCTATAAAACCCATTGAATGGTGTAATTTCAAGATTAGTTATGGGTCTAACGGGTTGGATGCCATGAGTGATAAAATAGAGGCTTGGTCTGGTCTCAAGTTTGACCAGAGCTTGAACGAACTCAAGGGCATGTTTTAATGAATCTTCCCCAGTAGCAAACCACAAAACCCCGCCTGGGGAATTTGCCTCAATCTCTGTGACAGCTTGTTCGGGTTTAACTATCTTGTACTGTATACCTTCAACCCCTTTTTCATCTTGCGAGACGATGAGCCAGTGACCTTTTAGCGGTTCCCCGATTTTTTCTAATGGCTTGGGCAGCCATGAAGTTTGGTAAAACCAGGAAGCAGCCTCAACACCGGTTTGTTTTTTTACTAACATTTGTTGAAGATGGGCTTGATCTGTTTTCCTAGCATGGAATCCCTCAATTTTCATAAGGGGCTTTCCATCGTTGGAAAAGATTCCAATCTGTGCTGTAGTGCTATCTTCAGTTACTTGTGTTACTTTCCCTTGAATGCGTATAGAAGTTCCTATTTTAGAATAACAACAGATTTGATCCATACTATAAGGAAGGTAAGCGCCCGCACCTTCATTCATAAGTGCAGCTAGAGCTTGAAATCCGCCATCGATCAGCGCAGTGGAATCCTCTCCTTCGAGTTCGGCAATGAACTCATTGTGATCGGTCCATAGTTTCCGAAGAGTTCGAAATTGCTTTCCGTAATGCAATCCAAGGGCATCGAATTGATGATACAAGGTATTGATATCTATAGATTTTTGGCATGCACAGCGTAGATGTTCCCATTCCAATTGTAAAGTAGGGATAGATTTTGATGCTGAAAGATCACATTTTGCGTGAAGAATCCATGTCTGTTCAGCGATGCTATAAACTGAAGCGGAATATCCTCCTTCATTTGGTATGGCAAGAAGCTCAATCGGAACTGCCTTCTTATTGTCCAGGGCCAAAGGCTGCTCAATGATGAGATTGTTGATTGTAAAAAGTTGACCTTGAAAGAGTTTAGATCCTACCGCATGCATAAGCTCAGCAAAACCTGCTGCGGGAAACAGGACGCTCTCAAAGACTTTATGATCTTTAAGATAAGCGAGAGAATCCAAATCGATTTCATTCTTAAACAGTTTTTCTTTGGAAGGGGAGTGTATAAGCTCTCCGAACAAGGGATGATCCTCTGGAGGTAAAATGCGTTTCTTGTGCTTCTTAAGAGCATCAACCCAATATTTCTCTCTTTGGAAAGGATAGTTAGGCAAAGACACTTTTTTGCGGTTGTATGGTTTGTCATAGGCTTTCCAATCGATTTGAATACCATTTAAGTATAATTGGGAGAGTGTTTGAAGAATATCTTTCCAATTGCTTTGTGAGGAAATAATTAATGTGTCCTCAACAATGGTTCTGATATTTTCATGGGGTTTCCAGTAATCTGCAGTCATACCCTCTTTACGAACGATTTGACCTGTCCAGCTGGATATAAACCCTATCTGTGGCTCATGATATTGGATCTCTCTAGCAACAGACTCAAGTTCATTGGGATTATTTTGTACCGCTAGAAGTCTTAAACCTTCCTCTAAAGTAAAAATTCCGGCAATGATTGCAGCAGTGATATCGCCTACGCCCTCGCCTGCTACGTAATCAGGGGTTATTCCCCAGCTTTTCCAAAGTTCGAAAAGGGCATATTCATAGAGCCCTTTACTTCGCTCCATTGCCTCTTTAAAGACAGGGGAAGTTTCCATCAACTCAGTATTTTCAACAGACTGTCCAGTGAAAATAAAAACAACATTTGGGGGCGAAGCAGGAGTTTTGCCAATCAAAAAATTCCTTTTTTGCAAATTCATCAGCACTTCATCTTTTGTTTGTGCCACTATAATGATTCGATGGGAAAAATGAGCCCTGCCTGTATTAGATGTGAAGGCAATATCAGCTAAATCTTCTTTCGGCAAGTGTTTTATATAGAGTTCAACTAACTGATCTAAGGCTGGTTGGGTTTTAGCAGACAGAGTCAAGAGATGATATGGGCGATCTACGAGGTTTTTTTTAATTTCTATTATTGGAGGCTCTTCAATGATTGCATGCGAGTTAGTTCCGCTAAATCCAAACGAACTAATGCCCGCGATCCTCGGGCGGCTAGTGCGATGCCATGGCGTTAAAGTAAGAGGAATTTTAGCTGGGATGGAATCAAGCGAGATATGTGGATTGAGATGTTTAAAATGAAGATGGGGAGGGATCGCATCATGATTTAAAGCTAAAACTGTTTTTATGACTCCTGCGACTCCAGCAGCAGCTTCTAAGTGGCCTATATTGGTTTTGACGCTTCCTAGCCACAAAGGATGATCCTGACCCTGCCGCCCGCTGAATACATTGCTTAAGGCTCCTACTTCAATAGGATCTCCTAAGGGTGTTCCAGTTCCGTGGGCTTCAATATAGTCAATGGCATTTGGTTCTAATGCAGCAAGTTCTAGGGCTTTGCAAATAAGCCCTGCTTGAGCCTCACTATTTGGAACTGTAAGTCCGGAAGTTGCACCATCCTGATTGACTTCTGTCGCTCGTATTATCCCTAAGATAGGATCTTGCTCTTTAAGTGCTTCTGATAGACGCTTTAAGACAATTACACCGCAGCCTTCGCTGCGTATATAACCATCAGCCTCTTCATCAAATGTTTTGCAATTTCCATCTTTTGCCAACATACGGCCATTGCAAAAACTTATCATGGGGGTTGGATTTAGAATTAGGTTTACACCACCAGCGAGTGCCAACTGACATTCCTCGCTTTGGAGGCTTTTGCATGCATAATGTATAGAGACAATCGAAGAAGAACAAGCTGTGTCTATAGCCACGCTGGGACCTTGCAAGCCTAAGAAGTAGGATAAACGTCCGGCTAAAATACTACTTGTATTCCCTGTAGTTTGATAAACATTAACATCTTCTGTTCTCTCCAATTGGAATAAAAGATCGTTGTAATCATGGGAACATATACCTAAAAAAACTCCCGTTGGAGAATTCTTTAAAGATAAAGGATTAATGCAGGCGTTTTCTAAAGCTTCCCATGCGACTTCCAAGAGTAGCCTGTGCTGTGGATCCATGTATTCGGCTTCACGTGCGCTAATAGAAAAGAAATTTGCATCAAAGGTATCGATGTCAATATCCAAGAAGCCGCCGCGCCGCACATACATTTTTCCAGGTGTATCAAGATTAGGATCATAAAAAGAGTCAATATCCCATCGATCAGGAGGTATTTCAGTTACTCCATCACGCCCATTTTTTAGAAGATCCCAAAAAGCCTGAGGATTATTTGCTCCTCCGGGGAAACGGCAACTCATTCCGATTATAGCGATAGGTTCATTAATTTGATTTTTTAAATCTTCGAGTTCTAATTGCGTTGTTCTGAGTTTTATGAGGGCTTTGGTTAATTTTTCATCCATATATTGACGCCTAACTTAATCGATGTCTTATAAACTTATATTAACACTCGGACTAATATATCTCCTTAAAATATCAGAAACAAAATTAACATGCGGAGATTGTAATATGTTAAAGTGATCGCAGTCTAATATATATTCATCAACCGTATTTTCGGAATCGATCATAAGACTTTTAACATGAATAGGAAAGCCAAGCGATTCGTAAAAACCAAGTTTGCTTGTAAATATACATGTGTTTTTAATATTTTTGAAATGTCTTGGTATATATTCCTGGGAAATAAGTCCAATGTTTTTTATTATATTACAATAATGTTTGAAGTCATTAAATTTAAAATTATTGTATTTTAAATGCCGTTCCTTTTCGTAAATTAATTTCACCATATCTGAATCGGAGTGTTGATTCAGAGTAAGCATAATGTCAGACAAATTTTCCTTATCAATATTCGCCACAAGAACAATAAGAGGATTCACAGCTTGTAAAAGATTCTTGTTATGATAGATATCCATGGAATCAAAACATGTAAGTAAATTGACTATTTCTCCCTTACTTTCCAATTGAAAAGCGATTTCCGCAACTATTGGTCCCCCGCCCGAGTATGCCCCAAGATGATAAGGCCCTTCTTTTTGAATGGATCGAACAGCTTCTAAATACAGATCTACTGTCTCTTTCAGACTATTATAGAGAGGCTTTTCAGCATTGTTTAAACCTTGTGCTTGAATTCCATAAAGGGGATAATCATCCCCTAACGCACGCGATAATTCCACAAAATTCAAAGTTTTTCCATCAATACCATGAATGCAGAATAATGGAGCATGAGATCCATTGGGTTGAATAGGTACAATCAATTCGGAAAGGGATGTCCCTGTTCGCAGTTTTTCTTTAACACAGAGGATTGGAAATATATGCTCTTCAAAGTACTGAGCAAGTCTTAGTATAGATGGATAATCCATCGCTAGAGTAGCTGGAAACATATGTATGTTGTCCATATCAGCTTGAAGCTTATTGCGCAGTTCAACAGCCATAAGAGAATCCATACCCAGCTCGAAGAAGGTTTGATCAGGATTTATGGAAGGTAATTTTAGGATTTTCCCAACAGTCTTTTGTAAAGAATTACTCAAAATGACTTTCCTTTCTGAAGGATGGGCATCAGCCAAATGCTGAAGAAGAAGAGGCTCTTCTGCAGTTTTGACAGAGATTAGTTCGCTAAGATAACTTTGCTTATAAGGAACTAACTTCCAATTCACATTGGCTATGGAGACGTGCGGATGGATTTGTGTAAGCGCCAATTCCAAAGCTTTTATCCCTACATCGGGTTTAAAAGCGATGAAGCCGCCCGCCCGATGGCGTTCAGAAAGATGGGCTGCCATGCCAATTTCAGCCCAAGGTCCCCAGCTAATTGTCAAAGCAGGCAATCCTTTCTCCTTACGGAAGTAGGCTAGAGCATCCATATAGGCATTGGCTGAGGAATAATTGATTTGACCCGGAGATCCTATAGAGGAAGCCACGGAAGAAAATAGGACGAAGAAATCTAAAGGTTTACTTAAAGAGGCCTTATGTAGATTCCAGCTTCCCAGGACCTTAGGCGCAAAGACATTTTCAAATTTACTCCAATCTTGAGAAGATAGAGTGCCATCATCGATGATTCCTGCAGCATGGATGATCCCTTTCAATTCCGGCCATTCGCTGCCGAATTTTTGCATGAGAGCATCTACAGCAGATCTTTCTGAAATGTCTACAGCCACTTTTTCAATTATAGCATTGGGAATCTCAATATTTTGAGATATTTTTCTGCTTACTAAAACCAGATGTTTAGCTCCTTTTTCGACAAGCCATTCGGCAGCCTTGCGACCCAAGCCGCCAAGTCCTCCAGTAATTAAATAGCTTCCATTGTGATCAATTTTAAAGTGTTTTTCTGGGGAGAACTCTTGAACATCTTTTTTATGGATCAGCCTAGCAACATAGCGAATGCCTTGATGATAGGCAACCTGATCCTCCTCATCAGCTGCTAAAAGTTCTTGAGGAGGGAGTGTTTCATTTGGCCCTAGATCGATATGGCGGCAGTCAAGATCGGGCATCTCGAGTTTTAATGTCTTATAAAAACCGTTGAATGAAGCATTTGCAAGATCGGTTATAGGACCAACGGGTTGGATGCCACGGGTAATAAAGTAGAGGCTAGGTTTAGTCTCAAGTTTACCAAGGGCTTTAACAAAGCTGAGTATTTCTTTTAGGGGATCTTTTCCTGAAACATCCCACAACACATCTGTGTATCTATTTCTAATCACTTCTTCTATAGATTCTTCGGGCTTAACTGTCTTGGATTGTAACCATTCAAATGTCTCTTCTTTATGAGAAACAGCCAGCCATAATTCTGAATTCTGTATTCTTTCTGTATTCATCTCAAATGGTTTTGGCTGCCAGTCAATTTGATAGAACAAAGAAGAGAGTTTATGTCCACGTGCTTTTAGGGCTTCAACCCAATACCTTTCTCTTTGGAAAGGATAGGTAGGCAAGGACACTTTTTTGCGGTTATACGGTTTATCAAAGGATTTCCAGTCGATTGGAATGCCATTTAAATATAATTGAGAGAGTGTTTGAAGAAGATATTTCCAATTGTCATGTGTTGAAATGACTAGAGTGCCTTCTGGAATGTTTCTGAGGATTTCATGAGGTTTCCAGTAGTCAACAGTTATACCCTCTTTGCGAACGACTTGGCCTGTCCAGCTAGATATAAACCCTATCTTCGGCTCATGATAGTGGATCTCTCTAGCAATAGACTCAAGTTCGGCGGGATTATTGTATACAGTTATAAGTCTTAAACCATCTTCTAAAGTCATCATTCCGGCAACGATTGCAGCTGTGATATCGCCTATGCCATCTCCTACAACATAGTCTGGGGCAATTCCCCAGCTTTTCCAAAGTTCGAACAGGGCATATTCATAGAGGCCTTTACTTCGCTCCATTGCCTCTTTAAAGACGGGTGAGGTTTCCATTAACTCTGTAT
Organism: uncultured Parachlamydiaceae bacterium; assembly: GCA_963801335.1. Taxonomy (GTDB): domain Bacteria; phylum Chlamydiota; class Chlamydiia; order Chlamydiales; family Parachlamydiaceae; genus CAWDEQ01. Next base: position 191,258 of record CAWDEQ010000003.1, read on the forward strand.
TAGCGATAGTTTGCCCTGTGAAAATGAAGGTGATTTTAGGAGGTTTTGCGGATGCTTGGCCTATCCAATAATCGTCGGACTGTAACAGTTGCAGGAGTTCGGCTTTAGTTTGGGCAACTACAGTGACGCGATGTTGAAAATGAGCCCTTCCTGTATTTGCTGTGAAGGCGATGTCGGCTAAATCTTCTTCCGGCAGTTGTTTTATATAGAGTTCAACTAGTTGGTCTAGGGCAAGTTGGGTTTTGGCCGAAATAGTTAAGAGATGCCAAGGTCGATCTACAGCATTCTTTTGATATTCGATCAAGGGTGGCTCTTCAATAATGGCATGGGCATTAGTTCCACTGAATCCAAAAGAGCTGACCCCTGCTATTCTTGGTCGGCTGGATCGTTGCCATGGGGTTAAAGTAAGGGGTATCTGGGCCGGGATGGAATCAAGTGAAATGTGTGGATTAAGGTGTTTAAAATGAAGATGGGGAGGTATCGCCTCATAGTCTAAAGCCAATACAGTTTTAATGAGCCCTGCAATGCCTGCAGCAGCTTCTAAGTGTCCGATATTAGTTTTCACTGCACCTATCCACAAGGGAAGATCTTTCCTTCCGCTAAAGATGGTGCTTAATGCTCCCACTTCGATGGGATCGCCTAGCGAGGTACCGGTTCCGTGGGCTTCAATATAATCAATATCAATTGGTTCTAGTTTAGCATGTTCTAGTGCTTGATGAAGCAGGGCAGTTTGCGCTTCTCCATTGGGTATTGTAAGTCCGGAGCTAGCCCCATCCTGGTTGACTGTAGTAGCTCTGATAACTCCAAATATAGGGTCTTGATCTTGAATAGCATCGGAAAGGCGTTTCAAAACGACAATACCACATCCTTCGCTGCGAACATAACCATTTGCTTCAGCATCAAAGGTTTTGCAATAGCCATCTTTTGCCAGCATATGGGCTTTGCAGGTGTAAATCGTACCACTTGGGCTCAGGATTAAGTTTACGCCGCCAGCAAGAGCTAGTTTACATTCGTTATTTTGTAAACATTTGCATGCTGAATTAAGGGCCACAAGTGAGGATGAGCAGGCTGTATCTACAGCAAAGCATGGACCTTGTAAACCTAGGAAATAGGACAAACGTCCGGCTAAAACACTGCTTGCGTTTCCTGTGCCGATATAAGCGTTTATGCTTTCTAACGACTCCAAGCTGCCGATTAGATCGGAATAATCATGTGAAGACGCGCCTATAAAAACTCCGGTTGAGGAGCCTTTCAAAGAGGTGGGGTTAATGCAAGCTTGTTCTAAAGCTTCCCAGACAACTTCTAAGAGCCATCTTTGCTGCGGGTCCATATACTCAGCTTCTCGGGGACTGATGCCAAAAAAATTAGCATCAAAAGCTTCGAGGTCGATATTTAAAAAGCCTCCAAGGCGCGCATACATTTTTCCTGGGGTTTCAGGATCGGGATCATAATATGCGTCAACGTCCCATCGATCTGGTGGAATCTCAGAAATTCCGTCATAACCCTGTTTAAGGAGTTCCCAAAAAGCTCGAGGATCATTTGCTCCCCCAGGGAATCGACACCCCATTCCGATAATAGCGATCGCTTCGGATTCTACAGTGCCTCTGGTGGGAGCTGCTTTTTGGACGATCGCCTTGATGCCGATTAAGGGGAAAATATGTTCTTCAAAGTACTGACTAAGTTTTTGCACGCTTGGGTAGTCAAAGGCCAGAGTTGAAGGTATCGTAGTTATGCCGCCTAAATCATTCTGAAGTCTATTGCGCAACTCAACGGCCATGAGAGAGTCCATTCCAATCGCAAAGAAGCCGATTTCAGGATCTATGGAAGTTAAACCTAGAATTTTACATACAGACTGCTGGAGATAACTGGTCAAAATGTCCTTTCTTTCCGAAGGAAGAGCATCAGTTAGATGTTGGAAAAGAATAGGAGCTTCTGCAGGTGTAGCGGCGATTAGTTCGCTAAGATAAGTTTGCTTATAGGGAACTAACTTCCAATTCACATTGGCTATGGAGACGTGCGGATGGATTTGTGTAAGCGCCAATTCCAAAGCTTTTATCCCTACATCGGGTTTAAAAGCGATAAAGCCGCCCGCCCGATGGCGTTCAGAAAGATGGGCTGCCATGCCAATTTCAGCCCAAGGTCCCCAGCTAATTGTCAAAGCAGGCAATTCTTTCTCCTTACGAAAGTAGGTTAGAGCATCCATATAGGCATTGGCTGAGGAATAATTGATTTGACCCGGAGATCCTATAGAGGAAGCAACGGAAGAAAATAGGACGAAGAAATCTAAAGGTTTACTTAAAGAGGCCTTATGTAGATTCCAGCTTCCCAGGACCTTAGGCGCAAAGACATTTTCAAATTTACTCCAATCTTGAGAAGATAGAGTGCCATCATCGATGATTCCTGCAGCATGGATGATCCCTTTCAATTCCGGCCATTCGCTACCGAATTTTTGCATGAGAGCATCTACAGCTGACTTTTGAGAGATATCGATTGCTACCGTTTCAATTGTACGTGTGAGGGATCTCGATATTTTGGGGAGATCCTTCTACCTGCCAAAACGAGATGTTTAGCTCCTTTTTCGGCAAGCCATTCGGCCACTTTTCGGCCTAAGCCGCTAAGTCCACCAGTAATCAAATAGCTGCCTGTAGGATCGATTTTAAGGTGTTTTTCTGGGGAGAACTCTCTGGAGATCTTCATGGATTAGCCTAGTAACATAGCGAATGCCTTGACGATAGGCAACCTGATCCTCCTCATCAGCTGCTAAAAGTTCTTGAGGAGGGAGTGTTTCATTTGGCCCTAGATCGATATGGCGGCAGTCAAGATCGGGCATCTCGAGTTTTAATGTCTTATAAAAACCGTTGAATGTTGCATTTGCAAGATCGGTTATAGGACCAACGGGTTGGATGCCACGGGTAATAAAGTAGAGGCTAGGTTTAGTCTCAAGTTTACCAAGGGCTTTAACAAAGCTGAGTATTTCTTTTAGGGGATCTTTTCCTGAAACATCCCACAACACATCTGTGTATCTATTTCTAATCACTTCTTCTATAGATTCTTCGGGCTTAACTGTCTTGGATTGTAACCATTCAAATGTCTCTTCTTTATGAGAAACAGCCAGCCATAATTCTGAATTCTGTATTCTTTCTGTATTCATCTCAAATGGTTTTGGCTGCCAGTCAATTTGATAGAACAAAGAAGAGAGTTTATGTCCACGTGCTTTTAGGGCTTCAACCCAATACCTTTCTCTTTGGAAAGGATAGGTAGGCAAGGACACTTTTTTGCGGTTATACGGTTTATCAAAGGATTTCCAGTCGATTGGAATGCCATTTAAATATAATTGAGAGAGTGTTTGAAGAAGATATTTCCAATTGTCATGTGTTGAAATGACTAGAGTGCCTTCTGGAATGTTTCTGAGGATTTCATGAGGTTTCCAGTAGTCAACAGTTATACCCTCTTTGCGAACGACTTGGCCTGTCCAGCTAGATATAAACCCTATCTTCGGCTCATGATAGTGGATCTCTCTAGCAATAGACTCAAGTTCGGCGGGATTATTGTATACAGTTATAAGTCTTAAACCATCTTCTAAAGTCATCATTCCGGCAACGATTGCAGCTGTGATATCGCCTATGCCATCTCCTACAACATAGTCTGGGGCAATTCCCCAGCTTTTCCAAAGTTCGAACAGGGCATATTCATAGAGGCCTTTACTTCGCTCCATTGCCTCTTTAAAGACGGGTGAGGTTTCCATTAACTCTGTATTAGCGACAGTTTGCCCTGTGAAAATGAAGGTGATTTTAGGAGGTTTTGCGGATGCTTGGCCTATCCAATAATCGTCGGACTGTAACAGTTGCAGGAGTTCGGCTTTAGTTTGGGCAACTACAGTGACGCGATGTTGAAAATGAGCCCTTCCTGTATTTGCTGTGAAGGCGATGTCGGCTAAATCTTCTTCCGGCAGTTGTTTTATATAGAGTTCAACTAGTTGGTCTAGGGCAAGTTGGGTTTTGGCCGAAATAGTTAAGAGATGCCAAGGTCGATCTACAGCATTCTTTTGATATTCGATCAAGGGTGGCTCTTCAATAATGGCATGGGCATTAGTTCCACTGAATCCAAAAGAGCTGACCCCTGCTATTCTTGGTCGGCTGGATCGTTGCCATGGGGTTAAAGTAAGGGGTATCTGGGCCGGGATGGAATCAAGTGAAATGTGTGGATTAAGGTGTTTAAAATGAAGATGGGGAGGTATCGCTTCATAGTCTAAAGCCAATACAGTTTTAATGAGCCCTGCAATGCCTGCAGCAGCTTCTAAGTGTCCGATATTAGTTTTCACTGCACCTATCCACAAGGGAAGATCTTTCCTTCCGCTAAAGATGGTGCTTAATGCTCCCACTTCGATGGGATCGCCTAGCGAGGTACCGGTTCCGTGGGCTTCAATATAATCAATATCAATTGGTTCTAGTTTAGCATGTTCTAGTGCTTGATGAAGCAGGGCAGTTTGCGCTTCTCCATTGGGTATTGTAAGTCCGGAGCTAGCCCCATCCTGGTTGACTGTAGTAGCTCTGATAACTCCAAATATAGGGTCTTGATCTTGAATAGCATCGGAAAGGCGTTTCAAAACGACAATACCACATCCTTCGCTGCGAACATAACCATTTGCTTCAGCATCAAAGGTTTTGCAATAGCCATCTTTTGCCAGCATATGGGCTTTGCAGGTGTAAATCGTACCACTTGGGCTCAGGATTAAGTTTACGCCGCCAGCAAGAGCTAGTTTACATTCGTTATTTTGTAAACATTTGCATGCTGAATTAAGGGCCACAAGTGAGGATGAGCAGGCTGTATCTACAGCAAAGCATGGACCTTGTAAACCTAGGAAATAGGACAAACGTCCGGCTAAAACACTGCTTGCGTTTCCTGTGCCGATATAAGCGTTTATGCTTTCTAACGACTCCAAGCTGCCGATTAGATCGGAATAATCATGTGAAGACGCGCCTATAAAAACTCCGGTTGAGGAGCCTTTCAAAGAGGTGGGGTTAATGCAAGCTTGTTCTAAAGCTTCCCAGACAACTTCTAAGAGCCATCTTTGCTGCGGGTCCATATACTCAGCTTCTCGGGGGCTGATTCCAAAAAAGTTAGCATCAAAAGCTTCGAGATCGATATTCAAAAAGCCTCCAAGGCGCATATACATTTTTCCCGGGGCCTCGGGATCGGGATCATAATATGCGTCAACGTCCCATCGATCTGGTGGAATCTCAGAAATTCCGTCATAACCCTGTTTAAGGAGTTCCCAAAAAGCTCGAGGATCATTTGCTCCCCCAGGGAATCGACACCCCATTCCGATAATAGCGATCGCTTCGGATTCTACAGTGCCTCTGGTGGGAGCTGCTTTTTGGACGATCGCCTTGATGCCGATTAAGGGGAAAATATGTTCTTCAAAGTACTGACTAAGTTTTTGCACGCTTGGGTAGTCAAAGGCCAGAGTTGAAGGTATCGTAGTTATGCCGCCTAAATCATTCTGAAGTCTATTGCGCAACTCAACGGCCATGAGAGAGTCCATTCCAATCGCAAAGAAGCCGATTTCAGGATCTATGGAAGTTAAACCTAGAATTTTACATACAGACTGCTGGAGATAACTGGTCAAAATGTCCTTTCTTTCCGAAGGAAGAGCATCAGTTAGATGTTGGAAAAGAATAGGAGCTTCTGCAGGTGTAGCGGCGATTAGTTCGCTAAGATAAGTTTGCTTATAGGGAACTAACTTCCAATTCACATTGGCTATGGAGACGTGCGGATGGATTTGTGTAAGCGCCAATTCCAAAGCTTTTATCCCTACATCGGGTTTAAAAGCGATAAAGCCGCCCGCCCGATGGCGTTCAGAAAGATGGGCTGCCATGCCAATTTCAGCCCAAGGTCCCCAGCTAATTGTCAAAGCAGGCAATTCTTTCTCCTTACGAAAGTAGGTTAGAGCATCCATATAGGCATTGGCTGAGGAATAATTGATTTGACCCGGAGATCCTATAGAGGAAGCAACGGAAGAAAATAGGACGAAGAAATCTAAAGGTTTACTTAAAGAGGCCTTATGTAGATTCCAGCTTCCCAGGACCTTAGGCGCAAAGACATTTTCAAATTTACTCCAATCTTGAGAAGATAGAGTGCCATCATCGATGATTCCTGCAGCATGGATGATCCCTTTCAATTCCGGCCATTCGCTACCGAATTTTTGCATGAGAGCATCTACAGCTGACTTTTGAGAGATATCGATTGCTACCGTTTCAATTGTCGTGTGAGGGATCTCGATTTTTGGGGAGATCCTTCTACCTGCCAAAACGAGGTGTTTAGCTCCTTTTTTGGCAAGCCATTCAGCCACTTTTAGGCCTAAGCCTCTAAGTCCACCCGTTATCAAATAGCTGCCTGTAGGATCGATTGTCAGTTGTTTGAACTTATCCGGAGACTTCTGAATTAGTCTTGTAACATAGCGAATGCCTTGACGATAGGCAACCTGATCCTCCTTATCAGTTGCTAAAAGTTCTTGAGGAGGGAGTGTTTCATTTGGCCCTAGATCGATATGGCGGCAGTCAAGATCGGGCATCTCGAGTTTTAATGTCTTATAAAAACCGTTGAAGGTTGCATTTGAAAGATCGGTTATAGGGCCAATGGGTTGGATGCCACGGGTGATAAAGTAAAACCTAGGTTTAGTCTCAAGTTTACCAAGGGCTTTAACAAAGCTGAGTATTTCTTTTAGGGGATCTTTTCCTGAAACATCCCACAACACATCTGTGTATCCATTTCTAATCACTTCTTCTATAGATTCTTCGGGCTTAACTGTCTTGGATTGTAACCATTCAAATGTCTCTTCTTTATGAGAAACAGCCAGCCATAATTCTGAATTCTGTATTCTTTCTGTATTCATCTCAAATGGTTTTGGCTGCCAGTCAATTTGATAGAACAAAGAAGAGAGTTTATGTCCACGTGCTTTTAGGGCTTCAACCCAATACCTTTCTCTTTGGAAAGGATAGGTAGGCAAGGACACTTTTTTGCGGTTATACGGTTTATCAAAGGATTTCCAGTCGATTGGAATGCCATTTAAATATAATTGAGAGAGTGTTTGAAGAAGATATTTCCAATTGTCATGTGTTGAAATGACTAGAGTGCCTTCTGGAATGTTTCTGAGGATTTCATGGGGTTTCCAGTAGTCAGCAGTTATACCCTCTTTGCGAACGACTTGGCCTGTCCAGCTAGATATAAACCCTATCTTCGGCTCATGATAGTGGATCTCTCTAGCGATAGACTCAAGTTCGGTAGGATTGTTGTATGCAGTTATAAGTCTTAAACCATCTTCTAAAGTCATCATTCCGGCAACGATTGCAGCTGTGATATCGCCTATGCCATCTCCTACAACATAGTCCGGGGCAATTCCCCAGCTTTTCCAAAGTTCGAACAGGGCATATTCATAGAGGCCTTTACTTCGCTCCATTGCCTCTTTAAAGACGGGTGAGGTTTCCATTAACTCTGTATTAGCGATAGTTTGCCCTGTGAAAATGAAGGTGATTTTAGGAGGTTTTGCGGATGCTTGGCCTATCCAATAATCGTCGGACTGTAACAGTTGCAGGAGTTCGGCTTTAGTTTGGGCAACTACAGTGACGCGATGTTGAAAATGAGCCCTTCCTGTATTTGCTGTGAAGGCGATGTCGGCTAAATCTTCTTCCGGCAGTTGTTTTATATAGAGTTCAACTAGTTGGTCTAGGGCAAGTTGGGTTTTGGCCGAAATAGTTAAGAGATGCCAAGGTCGATCTACAGCATTCTTTTGATATTCGATCAAGGGTGGCTCTTCAATAATGGCATGGGCATTAGTTCCACTGAATCCAAAAGAGCTGACCCCTGCTATTCTTGGTCGGCTGGATCGTTGCCATGGGGTTAAAGTAAGGGGTATCTGGGCCGGGATGGAATCAAGTGAAATGTGTGGATTAAGGTGTTTAAAATGAAGATGGGGAGGTATCGCTTCATAGTCTAAAGCCAATACAGTTTTAATGAGCCCTGCAATGCCTGCAGCAGCTTCTAAGTGTCCGATATTAGTTTTCACTGCACCTATCCACAAGGGAAGATCTTTCCTTCCGCTAAAGATGGTGCTTAATGCTCCCACTTCGATGGGATCGCCTAGCGAGGTACCGGTTCCGTGGGCTTCAATATAATCAATATCAATTGGTTCTAGTTTAGCATGTTCTAGTGCTTGATGAAGCAGGGCAGTTTGCGCTTCTCCATTGGGTATTGTAAGTCCGGAGCTAGCCCCATCCTGGTTGACTGTAGTAGCTCTGATAACTCCAAATATAGGGTCTTGATCTTGAATAGCATCGGAAAGGCGTTTCAAAACGACAATACCACATCCTTCGCTGCGAACATAACCATTTGCTTCAGCATCAAAGGTTTTGCAATAGCCATCTTTTGCCAGCATATGGGCTTTGCAGGTGTAAATCGTACCACTTGGGCTCAGGATTAAGTTTACGCCGCCAGCAAGAGCTAGTTTACATTCGTTATTTTGTAAACATTTGCATGCTGAATTAAGGGCCACAAGTGAGGATGAGCAGGCTGTATCTACAGCAAAGCATGGACCTTGTAAACCTAGGAAATAGGACAAACGTCCGGCTAAAACACTGCTTGCGTTTCCTGTGCCGATATATGCGTTTATGCTTTCTAAGGATTCCAAGCTGCCGATTAGATCGAAATAATCATGTGAAGACGAGCCTATAAAAACTCCGGTTAAGGAGCCTTTCAAAGAGGTGGGGTTAATGCAAGCTTGTTCTAAAGCCTCCCAAGCAACTTCTAAGAGCCATCTTTGCTGCGGATCCATATACTCAGCTTCTCGGGGGCTGATTCCAAAAAAGTTAGCATCAAAAGCTTCGAGATCGATATTCAAAAAGCCTCCAAGGCGCATATACATTTTTCCCGGGGCCTCGGGATCGGGATCATAATATGCGTCAACGTCCCATCGATCTGGTGGAATCTCAGAAATTCCGTCATAACCCTGTTTAAGGAGTTCCCAAAAAGCTCGAGGATCATTTGCTCCCCCAGGGAATCGACACCCCATTCCGATAATAGCGATCGCTTCGGATTCTACAACGGCTCGGGTTGGAGCAGCTTTTTGGACGATCGCCTTGATGCCGATTAAAGGGAAAATATGTTCTTCAAAGTACTGACTAAGTTTTTGCATGCTTGGGTAGTCAAAGGCCAGAGTTGAAGGAATCGTAGTTATGCCGCCTAAATCATTCTGAAGCCTATTGCGCAACTCAACGGCCATAAGAGAGTCCATCCCAGCCTCAAAGAAGCCGATCTCAGGATTGATGGAAAGTAAACCTAGAATTTTACCTACGGACTGTTGGAGATAACTGGTTAAAATGTCCTTTCTTTCCGAAGGAAGAGCATCAACCAAATGCTGAAGAAGAATAGGCGCTTCTACGCGTTTGGCCGGAGTTAGTTCGCTCAAGAAAATTTGCTGATGAGGATATGACTTCCAATCCATATCTACTACAGATAGGTGAGGATTGGATTGTAAAAGCGCTAGTTCCATAGCTTTCATACCTTCATCGGGCTTTAAACTAGCTTGACCTGCATAACGCCCTTCAAATTTTGTGGCCATGCCAACTTCAGCCCAATTACCCCAGCTTATCGCCAATCCAGGTAATCCTCTTTCATTGCGAAAATGGGCCAGAGCATCCATATAGGCATTTGCCGAAGCGTATTCGCTTTGCTTTGGGAGTCCCAATACAGAAGAAAGGGAAGAATACAGAACGAAGAAATCTAGTGGTTTATCTATGGATGCCTCATGCAAATTCCAACTGCCATGGATTTTAGGCGCAAAAACTTTTTCGAATTCACTCCAGTCTAAGGCAGATAAATAGTTACCTTCACCAAATATGCCCGCTGCATGGATAATTCCCTTTAATTCGGGCCATTTTGTACCGAAGTTTTGCATCAAGGCATCTACTGCAGGCCTTGCTGAAATGTCCAGGACTACTGGTTCAATTGTAGCATTGGGAATCTCGATATTTTGAGATATTTTTCTGCCTGCTAAAACCAGATATTTAGCTCCTTTTTTGACAAGCCATTCGGCAACCTTTCGACCTAAGCCGTCAAGTTCTCCAGTAATTAAATAACTTCCATTGAGATCAATTTTAAAGAGTTTTTCCGGGGAAAGCTGTTGAACATCTTTTTTATGGATCAGTCTAGCAACATAGCGGATGCCTTGATGATAGGCAATCTGATCCTCCTTATCAGCTGCTAGAAGTTCTTGAAGAGGTAGTGTTTCATTTGGCCCTAGGTCAATATGGCGGCTGTCAAGTTCGGGCATCTCGAGTTTTAATGTCCTATAAAAACCGTTGAATGTTGCATTTGCCAGATCGGTTATAGGGCCAATGGGTTGGATGCCACGGGTGATAAAGTAGAGGCTAGGTTTAGTGTCAAGTTTGTCAAGAGCCTGAACGAAACTAAGGGCATGTTTTAGCGAATCTTCTCTCGTTGCAAACCATAAAACCCCAGTGGGCATATTATCAACAACGTCTTCTACAGCCTTTTCGGGTTTGATTATCTTGTACTGCAAGCCTTCAACTTCTTCTTCCTCCTGCGAGATAATCAGCCATGGATTTTTCAATTGCTCCTCAGTTTGTTCTAATGGTTTTGGCTGCCAGTCAATTTGATAAAACAAAGAAGAGAGTTTAAGTCCACGTGCTTTTAGGGCTTCAACCCAATACCTTTCTCTTTGGAAAGGATAGGTGGGTAAAGATACTTTTTTACGGTTGTAAGGTTTATCAAAGGCTTTCCAGTCTATTGCAATGCCATTAAAATATAATTGAGAGAGTGTTTGAAGAAGATATTTCCAATTGTCATGTGTTGAAATGACTGGAGTGCCTTCTGGAATGTTTCTGATGATTTCATGGAGTTTCCAGTAGTCAGCAGTTATACCCTCTTTGCGAACGACTTGGCCTGTCCAGCTAGATGTAAACCCTATCTTCGGCTCATGATAGTGGATCTCTCTAGCGATAGACTCAAGTTCGGTTGGATTATTGTATGCAGTTATAAGTCTTAATCCATCTTCTAAAGTCATCATTCCGGCAACGATTGCAGCCGTGATATCGCCTATACCATCTCCTACAACATAGTCTGGGGCAATTCCCCAGCTTTTCCAAAGTTCGAACAGGGCATATTCATAGAGGCCTTTACTTCGCTCCATTGCCTCTTTAAAGACGGGTGAGGTTTCCATTAACTCTGTATTAGCGACAGTTTGCCCTGTGAAAATGAAGGTGATTTTAGGAGGTTTGGCGGATGCTTGGCCTATCAAATAATCTTCGGACTGTAACAGTTGCAGGAGTTCGGCTTTAGTTTGGGCAACTACAGTGACGCGATGTTGAAAATGAGCCCTTCCTGTATTTGCTGTGAAGGCTATGTCGGCTAAATCTTCTTCCGGCAGTTGTTTTATATAGAGTTCAATTAGTTGGTCTAAGGCAAGTGGGGTTTTGGCCGAAATAGTTAGGAGATGCCAAGGTCGTTCTACAGCATTCTTTTGATATTCAATCAAGGGTGGCTCTTCAATAATGGCATGGGCATTAGTTCCACTAAATCCAAAAGAGCTGACCCCTGCTATTCTTGGTCTGCTGGATCGTTGCCATGGGGTTAAAGTAAGAGGGATATTAGCAGGGATCGAATCCAATGAAATGCGAGGATTGAGATTTTTGAAATGGAGATTTTGAGGAATTGCTTCATGGGTTAAGGCTAAAACTATTTTAATAACCCCGGCAATTCCAGCAGCAGATTCCAAGTGGCCTATATTGGTTTTGACTGTTCCTAGCAATAGAGGATGATCTTGTCGTCCTCTAAATACGTTGATTAAAGCTCCCACTTCAATAGGATCGCCTAGAGAGGTACCGGTGCCATGGGCTTCGATATAGTCGATAGCGTTTGGCTCCAGTTCAGCATTTGCGAGAGCTTGGCGAATAAGTGTGGCTTGAGCTTCTCCATTCGGAACAGTAAACCCGGAAGTTGCGCCATCCTGATTGACAGCTGTTGCCCTAATGACTCCAAAAATAGAATCATGATCCCGAATAGCTTCTGAAAGGCGTTTTAAGACAACCATCCCGCATCCTTCACCTCGTACAAAACCATCTGCTTCGGCATCAAAAGTTTTGCAATATCCATCCTTTGATAGCATATGGGATTTGCATGCACTAATTGTGTCGTCTGGATTTAACATTAAGTTTACGCCTCCGGCAAGTGCGAGATGACACTCTCCTGTTTGCAAACTTTTGCATGCAGAATTAAGGGCCACAAGTGAGGATGAGCAGGCTGTGTCTACAGCAAAGCAAGGGCCTTGCAAACCAAAGAAATAGGACAGACGTCCAGCTAAAGCACTAGAAGTATTTCCTGAACCAATATAAGCATTCATATCTTCATGGGTTCCCAAACTGCTGATAAGGGTGTAATAATCAAGATTGGTTACTCCTATAAAAACTCCCGTAGGTGAGCCATTTAAAGATAGGGGGTCAATACAGGAATTCTCTAAAGCTTCCCAGGCAACTTCCAAGATTAGCCTTTGTTGGGGGTCCATATATTCCGCTTCACGCGGGCTAATTCCAAAGAAATTAGCATCAAAAGTTTCGATATTGGTATTCAAGAAACTGCTGCGGCGCACATACATTTTACCCAAGGCTTCAGGATCAGGATCATAAAATGAGTCGACATCCCAGCGGTCTTGAGGGATTTCAGTAATTGAATCATATCCCCGCTTAAGGAGTTGCCAAAAGGCTTGAGGATGATTTGCCCCTCCGGGAAAACGGCAGCCTAGGCCGATAATAGCTATCCGATCTGCTTCCACAAGGCCTTTTGTGGGAGCTGCTTTTTGTACGAGCGTCTCGATTCCGATCAAGGGGAAAATATGTTCTTCAAAGTACTGAGAAAGCTTTTGGATACTGGGAAAGTCAAATGCCACAGTTGACGGAAACTTATGCAAGTTGCCTATGTCAGTCTGTAACTTTTCATAGAGTTCTTCGGTCATCAGGGAGTCCATACCTGCCTCAAAAAAGCCAAGCTCCAGATTTAAGGCGGATGTTCCTAAAATATTACCGACGGTCTGTTGCAAATAATCTGTCAAGATATCTTTTCTCTCCGAAGGAAGCGCATCAGTAAAGCGTTGGAGAAGAACAGGTGCTTCTGCGCGTTTGGCCGGAATGAGTTCGCTCAAGAAGGTTTGGTGATGGGGGTATGACTTCCATTCCATATCTACCACAGATATTTGAGGAGTGGTTTGTGAGAGGGCCAATTCCAAAGCTTTAACACCTTCATCTGGCTTGAATCCGGCTTGGCCAGCTACTCGGCGTACTAGTTTAGCGGCCCTGCCGATTTCGGCCCAAGCACCCCAATTAATTGCTAATGCAGGCAATCCCTTTTCCTGGCGAAAATAGGCAAGAGCATCCATGTAGGAATTAGCTGCTGCATATCCGCTTTCCCTCGGAAGTCCTAATACGGAAGAGAGAGAGGAAAAAAGAACGAAGAAATCTAAAGCTTTATCCAAAGAGGCTTCATGCAAATTCCAGCTTCCTTGGACCTTAGGTGCAAAAACCTTTTCAAATTGACCCCAGTCTTGTGACATTAAATAGTTCCCTTCACCAACTATCCCTGCGGCATGGATAATTCCTTTCAACTCTGGCCATTCACATCCGAATTTCTGCATTAGAGCATTAACAGCCGGTCTCTGGGAGATATCAACAGCAAGTGTCTCTATTGTTGCATTTGAAATTTCAATATTTTGAGATGTCCTTCTACTTGCCAAGACTAGATGTTTCGCCCCTTGTTTAACAAGCCATTCAGCCGTTTTTCGCCCCAAGGCGCCTAGTCCGCCGGTAATTAAATAGCTCCCTGTAGGATCGATTTTGAATTTCTTTGTTACCACGGGGTTTTTATGAACAAACCTAGCTACATAGCGAATGCCATGACGATAGGCGACTTGATCTTCTTTGTCAGTAGCCAAAAACTCCTGTAGCTGGAGTTTCTCATTGGGTGCAAGGTCGATATGGCGGCAGTCAAGATCGCGGATTTCTAGCTTTAAGGTCTTATAAAAACCGTTGAATGGTGCATTCGCAAGATCAGTGATGGGGCCAATGGGTTGGATGCCGTTAGTAATAAAATAGAGTCTGGGTTTAGTCTCGAGTTTACCAAGCGCTTGAACAAAGCTGAGTATTACTTTTAGGGAATCTTTTCCTGAAACCTCCCACAACACATCTGTGTATCTATTTCTAATCACTTCTTCTATAGATTCTTCGGGCTTAACTGTCTTGGAGTGTAACCATTCAAATGTATCTTCTTTATGAGAAACAGACAGCCATAATTCTGAATTCTGTATTCTGAATTCTGTATTCATCTCTAATGGCTTTGGCCGCCACTCAATTTGATAAAAACGGGAAGTTGTTTTATGACCTTGTGTATTAAGCGCTTCAACCCAATATCTTTCTCTTTGGAAAGGGTAGGTTGGCAAAGATACTTTTTTGCGGTTGTACGGTTTATCAAAGGCTTTCCAATCAATTTGAATGCCATTTAAGTAGAGTTGGGCTAACGTTTGGAGCAAGTCTTTCCAAGTGGTTTGTGTGGAAATTACTAGAGTGCGTTCTGGAATGTTTCTGATGCTTTCATGGGGTTTCCAATAGTCGGCAGATAAGTTCTCTTTGCGAATGATTTGACCTGTCCAGCTAGATATGAACCCTATTTGTGGCTCATGATAATGGATCTCTCTAGCTACAGACTCAAGTTTACCCGGTTCGTTGATAGTGGATATCAGTTTTAACCCTTCCTCTAAAGAGAGTATTCCTGCAGCTATAGCAGCGATGATATCGCCGATACCTTCTCCTAATACGTAGTCTGGGATAATTCCCCAGCTTTTCCAAAACTCTAAGAGAGCATATTCATAGAGACCACGGCTTCGCTCCATTGCCTCTTTAAAGACCGGCGAGGTTTCCATCAATTCTGTATTTTCGACAGATTGCCCCGTGAAAATGAAGGTGACTTTAGGAGGTTGAGCGGATGCAAAACCAATCAAATAATCCCGCGTCTGCAAATGTTGCAGAAGTTCGTCTTTTGTTTGTGCAACCAAAGTGACCCGATGAGGGAAATGAGCCCTACCTGTATTAGCTGTGAAGGCGATGTCGGCTATATTTTCTTCGGGCAATTGTTTTGCATAAAGATCAACTAGTTGGTCTAAGGCCGGCTGTGTTTTGGCCGAAAGAGTTACAAGATGCCAGGGGCGATCTATGAGATTCTCTTTGAGTTCTACTACTGGAGGCTCTTCAATGATGGCATGTGCGTTAGTTCCGCTAAATCCGAATGCGCTAATTCCTGCGATCCTTGGTCGGCTAGAGCGCTGCCATGGCGTTAATGTCAAAGGAATCTGAGCGGGAATCGAATCAAGCGAGATGCGAGGATTGAGATGTTTGAAATGAAGATGAGGAGGGATCGCTTCATGATTCAAAGCTAACACTATTTTTATGACCCCGGCCATTCCAGCAGCAGCTTCCAAGTGTCCTATATTAGTTTTAACTGTTCCTAGCAATAGAGGGTGATCTTGTCGTCCATGGAATACATTGCTTAAAGCTCCCACTTCGATAGGGTCGCCTAAAGATGTACCTGCGCCATGGGCTTCGATATAATCGATGGCATTGGGTTCTATCTTAGCATGTTCTAAGGCTCGACGTATCAGGGTGGTTTGAGACTCTCCATTAGGAACAGTGAGTCCAGAGGTGGCGCCATCTTGATTGATGTCCGTAGCTCTTACTACTCCTAAGATAGGATCTTGATCTCGAATGGCATCAGAAAGGCATTTTAGGACAACTACTCCGCATCCTTCGCCGCGTACAAAGCCATCGGCTTCAGCATCAAAGGTTTTACAATATCCGTCTTTTGCGAGCATACGCCCCTTGCACATGCTAATCGCGATACTTGGATTCAGCATCAAATTCACACCTCCAGCGAGTGCTAACTGGCATTCCCCGCTCTGCAGACTTTTACATGCAGAATGGATGGCGACAAGTGATGATGAACAAGCGGTATCTAAAGCTAAGCATGGACCTTGTAAGCCTAAGAAATAAGATATACGTCCAGCTAAAATGCTGTTTGCATTCCCTGTGGTTAGATAAACATTAATCTCATCCCGTTTTCCTAATTCGGCAAGAAGATCAGTGTAATCATGAGAGCATACGCCTATGAATACGCCTGTGGACGAACAGTTTAAAGATAAGGGATTGATACAGGCTTGTTCCAGTGCTTCCCAAACAACTTCTAAAAGCAATCTTTGTTGCGGATCCATATATTCCGCTTCACGCGGGCTGATACCAAAGAAATTAGCATCAAAAGTATCAATGTTTGCATCCAAGAAACCGCTGCGGCGCACATACATTTTCCCGGGCGCCTCAGGGTCAGAATCATAAAAGGATTCAATATCCCATCGATCATCAGGCACCTCAGTAATTCCATCATATCCCTGTTTTAAAAGCTCCCAAAAGGCTTGAGGATTATTTGCTCCACCGGGGAAGCGACAGCTTAGGCCTATAATGGCGATCCGGTCGGTTTCAAATGTGGTTTTGGTTTGGGTTGTTTTTTGAACTACTTCCTTGATGCCAATCAGGGGAAAAATATGTTCTTCAAAATACTGAGTAAGTTTATGCACGCTTGGGTAGTCAAAGGCTAGAGTTGAAGGAAGCCTGTGCAAGTTGCCAATATCCGCTTGAAGCTTCTCTTGTAACTCTTCAGTCATTAAAGAGTCCATACCTGCCTCAAAAAAGCCAGCATCGGGATTTATAGAGGATAATCCTAGGATTTTTCCGACAATCTGTTGCAGATAATTGATTGATAGACCCTTTCTTTCCGAGGGAAGGGCGCCTATCAAACGTTGTAGAAGAATGGGCACTTCTGTAGTTTTGGCCTCGACCAGATCACTAAGGAGAGCTTCCTTGAAGGGAAACAACTTCCAATCCACATTGGCTATAGATACATGAGAGCTAGAAGTGCCTGTGAGCGCCAATTCAAAAGCTTTAATTCCCTCGTCGGGTTTAAATGCTTGAAAGCCGCTGGCTCTATGGCGTTCCGTAAGGCTGGCTGCTAAGCCAACTTCAGCCCACGGCCCCCAGCTGATTGTCAAAGCGGGCAATCCCTGGTCATGACGGAAGGTTGCTAACGCATCCATATAGGCGTTGGCTGAAGCGTAGTTGATTTGACCAGGAGATCCTATAGTGGAGGCAATGGAAGAAAAGAGGACGAAGAAATCTAAGGGTTTAGTTAAAGATGCCTCATGCAAATTCCAGCTGCCCTGGACTTTAGGCGCAAAGACTTTTTCAAATCTGCTCCAATCTTGTGAGCCTAAGACGCCATCGTCAATAATGCCAGCAGCATGGATGATCCCTTTCAATTCGGGCCATTCTGCTCCGAATTTTTGCATCAGAGCATCAACGTCTGGTTTTTGAGAAACATCGATTGCCACCGTCTCTACAGTAGTATTAGGAATTTCAATGTTTTGAGAGGCTCTTCTGCCTGCCAAAACGAGATGCTTAGCACTCTGCTTGGCAAGCCATTCAGCCACTTTTAGGCCTAAGCCTCCTAGGCCCCCTGTAATCAAATAGCTGCCTGTGGAATCGATTTTTAACTTTTTGCCTTCTGGCAAAGTTAATACGACTTTGCCAATGTTTTTAGCCCTTTGCAAGTATTCAAAAGCGCTTTCTGCTTCAGTAATAGGGTAACAAACACAGGGAAGCGGTTTGAATTTTCCCTTAGCGAATTGTGCTGTGACAGTTTGCAGTAGGTTGTGCCCCTCTCGAGGTTGTTGTATCATCAAATCATCTAAGGCTAATATGAAGTAGTCAATATCCGGCCGAATGTCGTGCATCGAGTCTTTAGACCAGATGTTCCTCCTGCCAATCTCCACAAAGCGAGCTTCTTGATTACAAGCACTTACTGTCGTGGCGATAAAGCCTTCTCCGGACAAAGAATTGAGTACAATATCCACACCTTGCCCCTGGGTATCGCGTAAGATTTCATCCGCATAGTCCAAGGTTCTAGAATTATATATGTGGTGGATGCCTAAAGATCGAAGGTAAGCGTGTTTTTCTTGATTGCCAGCAGTAACGTAAATTTCAGCTTGGGCTTGTTGAGCGATTTGAATGGCTGCCAGCCCTACACCCCCTGCAGCAGCATGAATGAGAACTTTTTCTCCCGCCTTGATTTTAGCTAAATTGATTAAAGCTTGATAGGCTGTTGAAAATACGATAGGAATAGCAGCAGCTTCGCTAAATTTAAGATTGGAGGGCATTAAAGTGAACAATTCGGCAGAGCCCACCGCATGAGATGCAAAGCATCCGGGAGCTAAGCCTAGAACCTGATCGCCTTGTTTAAACACAGTGACATCCGACCCAACAGCCGTCACAATCCCAGCACATTCTCCACCTAAAGGACCAGGGTCGCCAGGGTAAAGCCCCATCGCGTTTAAAACATCGCGGAAATTTAACCCTGCTGCTTTTACCTCTACGGCAATTTCATGAGGACCAATTGCTGGGATCTTATTTATAGGTCTTAAGTAAAGATTCTCTAAAGGTCCTTTGGTGGATGTTTCCAATTGGAAGCTTTGAGCCATTGGGATCATCAGCTTGTTGGCCGAACGTTTGACTTTCGAGCTAAGCTGCAATCGAGGTACATAGCGGACTCCTTCAGAATACGCGACTTGTTCCTCTTGGTCTTCAGCAAGGAGTTCCTCTGCAGGTAGCTTTTCATTGAGCCCTAGATCGATATGCCGACAGTCGAGGGACGGCATCTCTAGTCTTAACGTTTTAAAAAACCCATTGAACGGTGTACTTTTAAGATTGGTTACAGGTCTAACAGGTTGGATGCCGTGAGTGATAAAATAGAGGCTTGGTTTTGACTCGAGTTTGCTAAGAGCCTGAACAAACTCTAGCGCATGCCTTAAGGAATCTTTTCCGGATGCAAACCATAAAATTCCAGCCGGGGAATTTTGCACAATCTCTGTAACAGCTTGTTGGGGTTTAACAATCTGGGACTGTATACCTTCAATCCCTTCTTCTTCTTCTTGCGAGACAATGACCCAGGGACTTGTTAGTGGTTCCTGGGTTTTTTCTAATGGCTTGGGCAGCCATGAAATTTGGTAAAACCAGGCAGCAGCCTCAACACCCGTTTGTTTTGTTAACATTTGTTGAAGATGGGCTTGATCTGTTTTCCTTGCATGGAATCCCTCAATTTTCATAAGGGGTTTTCCGTCGTAGGAAAAGATTTCGATCTCTGCTGTAGTACTATCTTCAGTTATTTGCGTTAATTTGCCATGAATGCGTATGGAAGTTCCTATATCAGAATAACACCTGATCTGCTCGATACGATAAGGAAGATAAGCGTTGCCATCTTCTTCCCTAAGAGCAGTTATAGCTTGCAAGCCGCCATCAATCAACGAAGAGGAAGCCTCGCCTTCGAGTTCAACAATGAACTCATTGTGATCGGTCCATAGTTTTCGAAGAGTTCGAAATTGCTTTCCGTAGTGCAATCCCAGGGCATCGAATTGATGATACAAGGCATCAATATCTATAGATTTTTGGCAAACACTGCGTAGATGCTCCCATTCCAATTTTAATGTAGGGTTAGGTTTTGACCTTGAAAGATCACATTTTGCATGAAGAATCCATGCCTGTTCATTAATGCTATATACTGAAGCGGTATATCCTTCTTCATTTGGTGTGGCAAGAAGCTCAATCGGAACTGCCTTCTTATTGTCCAGGGCCATAGGTTGCTCGATGACGAGATTGTTGATTGTAAAAGGTTGACCTTGAAAGAGCTTAGTTCCTGCTGCATGCATAAGCTCAGCAAAACCAGCTCCGGGAAACAGGACGCTATCAAACACTTTATGATCTTTAAAATAAGAGAGAAAATCCAAATCGATCTTATTCCGAAAGAGCTTCTCTCCAGAAGGGGAGGGGATAAATTCCCCAAGCAATGGGTGGGCCTCTAGCGGCAAAATATGTTTCTTTTGTGTCTTTAAAGCTTCAACCCAATACCTTTCCCTCTGAAAAGGATAGGTAGGCAAGGACACCTTTTTGCGGTTATATAGTTTATCATAGGCTTTCCAATCGATTTGAATACCATTTAAATATAATTGGGAGAGTGTTTGAAGAAGATCTTTCCAACTGTTTTGAAAGGAAATGATTAAAGTGCCTTCAGGTATGTTTTTGATACTTTCATGGGGTTTCCAGTAATCTGCAGTCAATCCTTCTTTACGAATGACTTGTCCTGTCCAGCTTGATATGAACCCTATTTGCGGTTTACGATAAGAGATGCCCGCGGCATCCTTTTTTGTAATCAATTTTAAACCTTCTTCCAACGTGATTATTCCCGCGATTATTGCAGCGATAATTTCGCCTATGCCTTCGCCTGCCACATAGTCCGGAACAATTCCCCAGCTTTTCCACAACTCATAAAGAGAATATTCGTAGAGGCCATGGCTTAGCTCCATTGCTGCTTTGAAGACTGGTGAAGTCTCCATCAACTCTGCATACTCAACAGTTTGACCCGTAAAAACAAAAACAACATTTGGTCGTTCGGAGGGAGATCTGCCAATCAAATAATCGCCTGTCTGCAAATGCTTCAGGAGATCATCTCTAGTTTGTGCAACTACAGTGACGCGATGAGGGAAATGAGCCCTACCTGTATTAGCTGTGAAGGCGATGTTAGGTAAATCTCCATCCGGAAGTTGTTTTGTATAGAGATCTACCAGTTGATCTAAGGCTTCAGAGGTTTTGGCTGAAAGAGTGACAAGATGCCATGGGCGATCTACAAGATTTTTTTTGAGTTCTATTACTGGAGGCTCTTCAATGATGGCATGCGCGTTAGTTCCGCTAAATCCAAAGGAGCTAATTCCTGCGATTCTTGGGCGGCTAGAGCGCAGCCATGGGGTCAAAGTAAGAGGAATCTTAGCGGAGATGGAATCAAGCGAGATATGTGGGTTGAGATTTTGGAAATGGAGATTTTGAGGAATCGCTTCATGTGTTAACGCTAACAGTGTTTTTATTACTCCTGCGACTCCAGCAGCGCCTTCAAGATGGCCTATATTAGTTTTGACAGCTCCTAACCACAAGGGAAGACCCTGTCGTCCACTGAATACGTTGCTTAAGGCTCCTACCTCGATGGGGTCGCCTAGTGGTGTGCCGGTACCATGGGTCTCGATGTAGTCAATTGCATTTGAGTCTAGCACAGCAAGTTCCAGTGCTTTGCGAATCAGAGCTGCTTGAGCTTCTCTATTTGGAACTGTAAGTCCGGAACTTGCTCCATCTTGATTGACTTCTGTTGCTCTAATTATCCCTAAGATCGGATCTTGATCTCTAAGTGCCTCTGAGAGACGTTTTAAGACTATCACTCCGCAGCCTTCGCTGCGTATATAACCATCCGCCGCCGCGTCAAATGTTTTGCAATTTCCATCTTTTGCGAGCATATGGCCACTGCAAAAGCTTATCATTACGGTTGGATTTAGGATTAAGTTCACCCCTCCAGCTATTGCCAAATGGCATTCCCCGCTTTGCAGGCTCTTACATGCATAATGAATTGAGACAAGCGAAGAAGAACAAGCTGTATCTACAGCCAAGCTAGGGCCCTGCAATCCTAAGAAATAGGACAAACGTCCAGCTAAAATACTACTTGTATTTCCTGTAGTTTGGTAAACGTTTATTGTTTCTGCCTTTTCCACTTGAGAAAGTAGATCATTGTAATCATGGGTACATATGCCTAAAAAAACTCCCGTTTTAGAGTCTTTTAGAGATAAAGGATTAATACAGGCATTTTCTAAAGCTTCCCACGCAACTTCTAAAAGCAGCCTTTGTTGGGGGTCCATGTATTCCGCTTCACGCGCGCTGATTCCAAAGAAATTGGCATCAAAGGTATCGATGCCGCTATCCAAGAAGCCGCCGCGGCGTATATACATTTTTCCGGGCGCATCCAGATTAGAATCATAAAAAGAGTCTATATCCCATCGATCTGGAGGGATTTCCGTAATTCCATCACGCCCATTTTTTAATAGATCCCAAAAAGCCTGAGGATTATTTGCCCCTCCTGGGAACCGACAACTCATTCCAATGATAGCGATAGGTTCATTAACTCGATTTTTAAGGTTGCGAATTTCTAATTCTTGAGTTTTAATTCTAAGAACTGCTTTTTGTAAGCTTTGGAATAATTTATTCTCTTGATCCATAATTGACCCTTATGAACTTTAAGAATCTAATTGTTTATCAAGTTCTTCAAAGTTCATATTCATTATTTCTGATTTGATTTTTGCTAGTTCGTTATTTGAATCTTCTTGATTTATATTTATTATATCATTGTCAATATTATATTTTAATATTGTAGTAATGATATATTGCACTAATTTATTGATTGTTGGGTTGTCAAAGGCTACTGTGCCAGGCAGCGCATATTCATTGCCTATGTCAGTTTGAAGCTTATTGCGTAATTCTATGGCCATTAAGGAGTCCATCCCTGCCTCAAAGAATCCTTGCTCAGGGTCTAAAGATGATACACCTAGAATTTTCCCCAAGAGTTGTCGTAAGTAATTGGTTAAAATCTTCGTTTGTTCCGAAGGAAGTGCGTCAGCCAAGCGCTCTAGAAGAATTGGTGGCTCTGCAGATTTGGTTTCTATCAGTTCGCTAAGATATGTTTGCGGGAAAGGAATCAGCTTCCAATTCACATTGGCTATAGACACATGCGGACAGAAGAGGTCTTTGAGAGCCAATTCAAAAGCTTTTATTCCTTCATCAGGTTTGAAAGCCGTATATCCGCCGGCTCGATGGCCTTCTATAAGTTTGGCTGCCAAGCCAACTTCCGCCCATGGGCCCCAGCTAATCGCTAAAGCTGGCAATCCCTTCTCCTGACGGAAGTAGGCCAGAGTATCCATATAGGCATTGGCTGAAGCATAGTTGATTTGACCCAGTGATCCTAATGTCGAAGCGATGGAAGAAAATAGAACGAAGAAATCTAAAGGTTTAGTTAAAGAGGCCTCATGCAAATTCCAGCTTCCTTGGACTTTTGGGGCGAAGACCTTTTCAAACTTGCTCCAATCTTGAGAAGCTAAGATACCATCATTAACTAAGCCAGCGGCATGAATAATCCCTTTCAATTCCGGCCATTGGTTTCCGAATTTTTGCATCAGAGCATCAACTTCTGGCTTTTGCGAGATGTCTAAGGCTGCTGTCTCAACTGTCGCATTGGGTATTTCGATTTTTTGAGAAGCCCTTCTACCCGCTAACACGAGATGTTTAGCGCCTTGTTTAGCAAGCCATTCAGCCACTTTGAGGCCAAGGCCGCCAAATCCGCCGGTAATCAAATAACTACCTGCAGGATCGATTTTTAACTTTTTGGCTTCGGGAAATGTGAGAACAATCTTACCGATGTTTTTGGCCCTTTGCAAGTATTGAAAAGCACTTTCTGCCTCAGTAATAGGGTAACAAACACAGGGAAGCGCCTTGAATACTCTCTCATCAAACTGCGCTATCACTGTTTGCAGCAAGTTGTGCACTCCATGAGGTTGTTGCTTCATCAAATCATCTAAGGCAAAGACGAAGTATACAATATCTGGCCGAACATCATGCATCGCTTCTTTAGACCATATATCCCTCTTGCCAATCTCCACAAAGCGAGCACCTTGATGGCAAGCTTTCACAGTTTTAGCGATAAACCCTTCCCCGGACAAAGAATTGAGAACTATATCCACACCTTGTCCTTGGGTATCGCGTAAGATTTCATCCGCATAATCCAAGGTTCTGGAGTTATAAATATGGCTGACCCCTAAAGATTGAACGTAAGCTTGCTTTTCTTGACTGCCGGCTGTGGCGTAAATTTCAGCTCCGGCCTGTTGCGCTATTTGAATGGCTGCCAGCCCCACGCCGCCTGCAGCAGCATGAATGAGGACTTTTTCGCCTGCTTTAATTTTTGCTAAATGAATTAAGGCCTGGTAGGCAGTTGAGAATACGATAGGAATAGATGCGGCTTCGGTAAATTTAAGTTTCAGGGGCATTAAAGTAAACAATTCGGCAGGGCCAACAGAAATGGAGGCAAAACAACCGGAAGCAAAACCTACAACTTGATCTCCTATTTTAAACTCGGTGACATTGGGCCCAATAGCCGTCACAATACCAGCACATTCTCCTCCTAAGAGGCCAGGGTCGCCAGGGTAAAGCCCCATCGCGTTTAAGACATCTCGAAAATTTAAACCCGCTGCTTTTACAAACACGGCAATTTCACGAGGACCTATGGCGGGGTTCTTGTCCTCTGGTTTTAAGTAGAGATTTTCTAAGGATCCTTTAGAGGATGTCTCCAAATGGAAGTTTTTGGCCATTGGGATCATCAACTTCTTAGCCGAATGTTTTGCTTTCGAGCTAAGCTGCAATCGAGGGACATAACGGACTCCTTGGGAATAAGCAACTTGTCCCTCTTGGTCTGCGGCGAGAAGTTCCTCCACAGGAAGCTTATCATTAGGCCCTAGGTCGATATGCCGGCAGTCAATAGCCGGCATCTCCAGTCTTAATGTTTTATAAAATCCGTTAAATTGGGCATTCTCAAGATCGGTGATGGGGCCAACAGGTTGGATGCCATGGGTAATGAAGTAGAGGCTTGGTTTGGCCTCGAGATTACCAAGAGCCTGAACAAACTCTAGCGCATGCCTTAACGAATCTGCTCCCGAAGCAAACCACAAAACTCCAGCCGGTGGCTTTTCAACAATCTCTGTCACAGCCTGTTCGGGTTTAACTATCTTAGACAGTAAACCTTCAATCTCTTCTTCTTCTTGCGAGACAATCAGCCAGGGATTTTTCAGCAGCTCCCCGGTTTTTTCTAATGGCTTAGGCAGCCAAGTAGTTTGATAAAACCAGGAAACAGTCTCAAGCCTGGTTTGTTTTGCTAACATTTGTTGAAGATGGTTTTGATCGGTTTTTCTGGCATTGAAACCCTCGATTTTCATAAGCGGTTTGCCGTCGTAAGAAAAGATTTCGAACTCTGCAGTAATGCTATCTTCTCTTACATGCGTCAATTTGCCATGAATGCATATGGAGGTTCCTATTTCAGAATAACAATTGATCTTGTCGATACTATAAGGCATATAAACACTTTTCTCTCGACCGTCTTTTTCGAGGGACAATAGGGCTTGCAAGCTGCCATCGATCAGCGCAGAAGAAGCCTCACCTTCGAGTTCAGCAATGAACTCGTTGTTTCCGGTCCATAGTTTTTGCAGAGTTTGAAATTGCTTTCCGTAATGCAGTCCCAGGGTATCAAATTGAATATACAAAGCATCAATATCTATAGACTTTTTGCAAACAGAGCGTATATGTTCCCATTCCATTTTTAGCGTAGGAATAGGGCCGGACATTGAAAGGTCGCCTTTTGCATGCAGGATCCATGTTTGATCTTCAATGCTATATACAAAAGTTGTGTATCCCCCTTCCTTTGGTGTTGCAAGAAGCTGTAAGGAAGTGGCTTTCTTTATATCGAGGGCCAACGGCTGCTCAATCAGGAGATTATTGATTGAAAAAGATTGACCTTGAAAGAGCTTAGCTCCAGCTGCGTGCATAAGCTCTGTAAAGCCGGCTCCAGGAAACAGGATGCTATCGAATACTCTATGATCTTTAAGATAGGGAAGAAAATCTAAATCGATTTCATTTCTAAACAGCTTTTCTTCTGCGGGCAAGCGAATAAATTCTCCTAACAATGGATGAGCCTGTGAGATGTGTTTCTTGTGTGTTCTAATTGCGTCAACCCAATAACTCTCCCTTTGGAAAGGATAAGTAGGCAAAGATACTTTTTTGCGGTGGTAAGGTTTATCAAATGCTTTCCAATCGATTTGGATGCCATTTAAGTAGAGTTGAGTTAGCTTTTGAAGCAGGTCTTTCCAAGTGCTTTGAGTAGAAATGACTAATGTTTCTTCGGGTATATTGCTGACGCTTTCATGAGGATTCCAGTAGTCGGCAGTCAAGCCTTCTTTGCGAATGATTTGCCCTGTCCAACTTGATATGAATCCTATCTGCGGTTCTCGATAATGGATACCACTGGCTACTTGATCGAGATTAGTAGGATTATTGCTTGCAGCTATAAGCTTTAACCCTTCTTCTAAAGTGATGATTCCGGCAATGATTGCTGCGACAATTTCGCCGATGCCTTTGCCTGCTATGTAGTCTGGGACAATTCCCCAGCTTTTCCAAAGCTCGAAGAGGGCAAATTCGAAGAGGCCGTGGCTCCGCTCCATGGCTTCTTTAAAAACCAGTGAGGTTTCCATCAGCTCTTCATTCACGATAGGTTGTCCTGAGAAATTGAAGGTGATTTTAGGAGGTTTTTCGGACGCTTCGCCAATGAAATAATCGCCTTTTTGCAAATATTGGAGAAGTTCATCTCTTGTTTGTGCAACTACAGTGACGCGATATAGAAAATGGGCCCTTCCTGTATTAGCTGTGAAGGTGATGTCGGGTAAATCTTCTTCGGGAAGTTGTTTTGTATAGAGTTCAACGAGTTGGTCCAGGGCAGGTTGGGTTTTGGCCGAAATAGTTAAGAGATGCCAAGGTCGATCTACAGCACTCTTTGCATATTCGATCAAAGGTGGCTCTTCAATAATGGCATGGGCATTAGTTCCGCTAAATCCAAAGGAACTGATGCCTGCAATCCTCGGCCGGCTAGATCGCAGCCAAGGCGTCAAAGCAAGAGGAATCTGGGCAGGAATGGAATCAAGGGAGATATGTGGATTGAGATGATGAAAATGGAGATTTTGGGGAATCGCTTCGTGGTTTAAGGCTAGTACAGTTTTTATAACACCGGCGACTCCGGCAGCAGCTTCCAAATGCCCTATATTGGTTTTTACTGTACCTATCCATAAAGGGCGGTCTTTTTGCCCTTGGAATATAGTGCTTATTGCGTGTACCTCTATAGGGTCGCCTAATGATGTACCTGTGCCATGAGCTTCGATATAATCGATAGCGTTGGGTTCTAGTTTAGCCTGCTCTAGCCCTTGGCGAATCAACGCAGCTTGCGCTTCTCCATTCGGAACTGTAAGCCCTGAGCTTGGTCCATCTTGGTTAATTACTGTTGCTTTGATTACACCCAATAGGGGATCTTTATCTCTAATGGCATCAGTAAGACGCTTCAAGACAACAACTCCGCAGCCTTCTCCACGAACATAACCATCTGCTTCTGCATCAAAGGCTTTACAATACCCATCTTTTGCAAGCATATGCCCCTTACAAAAGCTCGTTGTAACATCTGGGCTCAGTATTAAATTCACGCCTCCAGCTAAAGCTAATTGACATTCCTCGCTTTGCAGGCTTTTGCAAGCAGTATGGAGTGCGACAAGTGAAGAGGAACAGGCAGTGTCTATGGCCATACAGGGACCTTGTAAACCTAAGAAATAGGATAAACGTCCAGCTAAAATACTCCCTGAATTTCCTGTAGCTTGATACATGTTGTGATCTTCTGACGAACCCGAATTGGAGATTAGGTCTGAGTAATCATGGGTGCATATCCCTAAAAATATTCCTGTAGATGAGCGGTTTAAAGATAAAGGATTGATGCAGGCTTGTTCCAAAGCTTCCCATGCGACTTCTAAAAGCAGTCTTTGCTGCGGATCCATGTATTTTGCTTCTCGCGCGCTGATTCCAAAAAAGTTAGCGTCAAAGGAATCTATGCTGGTATTCAAGAAACCGCTGAAGCGCACATACATTTTTCCGGGCGCTTCAAGATCTGTATCATAATAAGAGTCAATATCCCATCGATCTGGAGGGACCTCGGTAATTCCATCATATCCTTCTTTTAGCAGGTCCCAAAAAGCTTGAGGATCATTTGCTCCACCGGGGAATCGGCATCCCATCCCGATAATAGCGATCATATCGGATTCTACGGCTCCTCTGGTTAGAGCTGCTTTTTGGACGACTGCCTTGATGCCGATCAAAGGGAAGATATGCTCTTCAAAGTACTGAGAAAGCGTTTGAATGCTGGGGTAGTCAAAGGCAAGAGTTGAGGGAATCGAAGCTATTTTGCCTAAATCAGCTTGAAGCTTATTGCGCAGTTCAACAGCCATAAGAGAGTCCAATCCAGCCTCAAAGAAGCCGATCTCCGGATTTATGGAAGGTGAACCTAGGATTTTACCTACAGTTCGTTGCAGGTAATCGGCTAATACGTCTTTTCTTTCTGATGGAAGCGCGTCAGTCAAGCGTTGGAGAAGAATGGGTGCTTCTACACCTTTTGTCGTGATCAGTTCACTTAAGAAGGTGTTCTGAGATGGAACTAAATCCCAATTCATATTGGCTACTGATACGTGTGGGAAGGAAATGCTTGTCAGCGCGAAGTCTAAAGCTTTAATCCCCTCATCAGGTTTGAAAGCCGTTAAGCCCCCGGCACGATGGCGTTCTGTAAGTTTGGCTGCTAAGCCGACTTCAGCCCACGGGCCCCAGCTAATCGCTAAAGCGGGCAATCCTCTATCGTGGCGGAAGGCTGCTAAAGCATCCATGTAGGCATTGGCTGAAGAATAGTTGATCTGACCCGGGGATCCTAATGATGAAGCAATGGAAGAAAACAGAACGAAGAAGTCTAAAGGTTTAGTTAAAGAGGCCTCATGTAAATTCCAGCTTCCTTGGATTTTTGGGGCGAAGACCTTTTCAAACTTGCTCCAATCTTGAGAAGCTAAGATACCGTCGTCGATGATGCCGGCAGAATGAATGATCCCTTTCAATTCGGGCCATTCGTTTCCGAATTTTTGCATCAGGTGATCAACGGTTGTCTTTAGCGAGATATCTAAGGCCGCTGTCTCAACTGTGGCGTTGGGTATCTCGATTTTTTGAGATGCATTTCTCCCTGCCAAAACGAGATGTTTAGCACCTTGTTTGGCGAGCCATTCAGCCACTTTTAGGCCAAGGCCGCTAAAACCGCCGGTAATCAGATAACTACCAGCAGGATCGATTTTTAAGTGTTTGGCTTCGGGTAATGTGAGAACGACCTTGCCGATGTTTTTGGCTCTTTGCAAGTATTCAAAAGCACTTTCAGCTTCTGTGATAGGGAAGCATGTGCAGGGAAGTTTCTTGAACTTCCCTTCATCAAACTGGGCTATCACTGTTTGCAGCAAGTTGTGCACTTCTTGAGGTTGTTGCTTCATCAAATCATCTAAGGCGAGGATGAAGTAGTCAATATCCGGTCGCAAATCATGCATCGTTTCTTTAGGCCAGATATCCCTTTTGCCAATCTCCACAAAGCGAGCACCATGATGGCAAGCGTTCACAGTCTTAGCGATAAAGCCTTCCCCGGTCAAAGAATTGAGAACTATATCCACACCTTGTCCTTGGGTATCGCGTAAGATTTCATTCGCATAGTCCAAGGTTCTGGAGTTATAAATGTGATTGATACCTAAAGATTGAAGATAAGCATGTTTTTTTTGACTACCTACGGTAGCATAAATTACAGCCCCCATTTGCTGGGCGATTTGAATAGCTGCTAATCCCACGCCTCCGGCAGCGGCATGAATGAGGACTTTTTCGCCTTCTTTAATTTTTGCTAAATGAATTAAAGCTTGGTAGGCAGTTGAGAATACGATAGGAATAGATGCGGCTTCGGTAAATTTAAGTTTCGGGGGCATTAAAGTGAACAATTCAACTAGACCCACTACATGGGAGGCAAAACATCCGGAAGCAAAACCTACAACTTGATCGCCTATTTTAAACTCGGTGACATTGGGCCCAACAGCCGTCACAATACCGGCGCATTCTCCTCCTAAGGGGCCTGGGTCGCCAGGGTAAAGCCCCATCGCGTTTAAAACATCGCGGAAATTTAAACCCGCCGCCTTTACAAATATGGCAATTTCTCGAGGACCTATAGCGGGGTTCTTGTCCATAGGTTTTAAGTAGAGATTCTCTAAGGAGCCTTTAGCTGATGTTTCCAACTGGAAGCTTTGTGTCAATGGGATCATCAGCTTCTTAGCCGAATGTTTTGCTTTCGAGCTAAGCTGCAATCGAGGGGCATAACGGATGCCTTGGAAATAAGCAACTTGCCCCTCTTGGTCTGCTGCAAGAAGTTCTTCCACAGGAAGCTTTTCATTAGGCCCTAGATCAATATGCCTGCATTTAAGGGTTGGCATCTCCAGTCTTAATGTCTTAAAAAATCCGTTAAATGGCGCATTATCAAGATCGGTAATGGGTCTAACGGATTGTATTCCGTTGGTAATGAAGTAAAGGCTTGGCGTGGCCTCGAGTTTTCCAAGAGCCTGAACCAGCGCAAGGGCATGTTTTAAAGAATCTGCTCCGGATGCATACCACAAAACACCCGCCGGTGGATTGTCTATAATCTCTGTTACAGCCTGTTCGGGCTTAACTGTCTTAGACTGCAGGTTCTCAATTCCTTCTTCTTTTTGAGAGACGATCAGCCAGGGACATTTCAGCAGCTCCTCGTTTTTTTCTAAAGGCTTAGGCAGCCACGAAATTTGATAAAACCAGGGAGCAGCCTCAAACTCGGCTTGTTTTGTTAACATTTGTCGAAGATGGGCGTAATCCGTTTTCCTGGCATGAAAGCCCTCGATTTTCATCAGCGGCTTGCTATCGTAAGAAAAGATTTCGATGTCTGCAGTGGTACTATCTTCGGTTACTTGCGTCAATTTTCCATGAATGCGTATGGAGGTTCCTATTTCAGAATAACAGCTGATCTTGTCGCTACTATAAGGCAGATAAACACTATCTTGCGTACCCTTTTTTATTGTGAGGGCGGCTAGGGCCTGCAAGCCGCCATCGATTAGCGCAGAGGAAGCATCGCCTTCAAGTTCAGCTATAAACTCGTTATTTCCGGTCCATAGCTTTTGAAGAGTTTGAAATTGCTTACCATAATGTAATCCTAGGGCATCAAATTGATTATACAAGGCTTCAATATCTATAGAAGATTTGCAAACATTGCGTAGATGCTCCCACTCCATTTTTAGTGGAGGGATAGGTCCTGTCATTGAAAGTTCGCCTTTTGCATGAAGGATCCACGTCTCTTCCTGCTTGCTATAGATAGAAATGGTGAATCCACCTTCTTTTGTTGCTGCAAGAAGATCTATTGGAGTTGCTTTCTTTATTTCTAGGGTAAGAGGTTGCTCGATAACGAGACTGTTGATTGTAAAAGATTGACCTTGAAAAAGCTTAGTGCCTGCTAGATGCACGAGCTCAGTAAAACCAGCCCCGGGAAACAGTATACTATCAAAAACTTTATGATCTTTTAGATAAGAGAGATAATCTAAGTCAATTTCATTCCTAAACAGCTTCTCTTTTGATGGGGAGGCAATAAATTCTCCAAGCAATGGATGAGCCTGCGGCGGCATGATGCGTTTCTTGTGCGTTTTAAGGGCTTCAACCCAATAGCTCTCTCTTTGGAAAGGATAGGTAGGCAAAGAGACTTT
This sequence comes from uncultured Parachlamydiaceae bacterium, assembly GCA_963801335.1. Taxonomy (GTDB): domain Bacteria; phylum Chlamydiota; class Chlamydiia; order Chlamydiales; family Parachlamydiaceae; genus CAWDEQ01. Next base: position 222,693 of record CAWDEQ010000003.1, read on the forward strand.
TTTGCGGTGGTATGGCTTGTCAAAAGCTTTCCAATCGACTTGAATGCCGTTTAAGTAGAGTTGAGCTAGAGTTTGAAGCAGATCTTTCCAATTGTGTGGACTCGAGATGACTAATGTTCCTTCGGGAATATTTATGACGTTTTCATGAGGTTTCCAGTAGTCGGCAGTTAAGCCTTCTTTGCGAATGACTTGACCCGTCCAACTGGATATGAAACCTATCTGTGGCTCACGATAACGGATTTCTTCTGCTACTTGATCGAGTTCAGTTGGATTATTACTTCTTGCTGCAATAATCCTTAAACCTTCCTCTAAAGTGATTATCTCGGCGGCGATTGCAGCGATGATAGCGCCGATGATACCTTCTCCTGATACGTAGTCTGGGACAATTCCCCAGCTTTTCCATAGCTCGAAGAGAGCGTATTCGTATAGGCCCTGACTTCTTTCCATTGCTTCTTTAAAGACGAGTGAGGTTTCCATCAAGTCAGTATTCTCGATAGATTGTCCCGTGAAAATGAAGGTGATTTTAAGAGGTTTGTCGGATGCGTGGCCAATCCAATAATCCCCTTTATGCAAATGTTGCAGAAGTTCGTCTTTCGTTTTGGCAATTACAGTGACACGATGTAGAAAATGTGCCCTTCCTGTATTAGCAGTGAAGGAGATATCGGCTATATTTTCTTCGGGCAGTTGTTTTGTATAGAGATCAACTAATTGGTCTAAGGTAGGTTGGGTTTTGGCTGACAGAGTCAAGAGATGATATGGGCGATCTATAGGATTTTTTTGGAGTTCTATCAACGGAGGCTCTTCAATGATCGCATGCGCATTGATTCCGCTAAAGCCAAAGGAGCTGATGCCTGCAATCCTCGGCCGGCTAGAGCGTTGCCATGGTGTTAATATCAATGGAATCTTGGCGGGAATAGAATCTAGCGTGATGTGTGGATTGAGATGATGGAAATGGAGATTTTGAGGAATCGCTTCATTGTTTAATGCTAATACAGTTTTGATCACACCAGCAACACCGGCAGCGGCTTCCAAGTGGCCTATATTGGTTTTAACAGTCCCTAGCAATAGTGGGTGTTCTTTTCGTCCGCTGAATACGTTGCTTAAAGCTCCCACTTCGATAGGATCGCCTAGTGAGGTGCCAGTGCCATGGGCTTCGATGTAATCAATAGCGTTTGGCTCCAATTCTGCATGTGCAAGGGCTTCACGAATCAGTGTTGTTTGAGCTTCTCCACTCGGGACAGTAAATCCCGAAGTTGTGCCTCCTTGATTGACTGAGGTCGCTCTGATTATACCATAAACACGGTCTTGATCTTGTATTGCTTCGGAAAGCCGTTTCAAGACGACTATGCCGCATCCTTCTCCGCGCGCATAACCATCCGCCTCCGCATCAAATGTTTTGCAATATCCATCTTTTGATAGCATATGGGCTTTGCACTCATCAATTGTGGTATCGGGATTTATCATGATGTTTACGCCCCCGGCTAGAGCTAATTGACATTCTCCGCTCTGAAGACTTTTGCATGCGTTATTAAGAGCAACAAGCGAAGAGGAGCAGGCTGTATCTACGGCCAAGCAGGGTCCTTGCAACCCTAAGAAATAGGATAAACGTCCAGCTAAAGCGCTAGCAAGATTTCCTGAGTGTACATAAGCATTATTCTTTTCCATTGATCCCAAACTACTTATCAGGTCGTTGTAATCATGCGTCATTAAGCCAATAAAAACCCCACATGGAGAGCCACTTAATGAATGTGGATCAATGCATGCATTTTCTAAGGCTTCCCATGCGACTTCTAGGAGTAGCCTTTGTTGTGGATCCATGTATTCCGCTTCGCGCGGGCTGATCCCAAAGAAATCTGCATCAAACATATCGATGCTGCTATTTAAGAAACCACTGCGGCGCACATACATCTTTCCAGGGGCTTCAGGATCAGGATCATAAAATGCATCGATGTCCCATCGATCTTGAGGGACCTCGGTAATGCCATCATAACCTTGTTTAAGTAGTTCCCAAAAGGCTTGAGGAGTATTTGCCCCTTTGGGAAAGCGGCAACCTAGACCGATAATAGCGATCCGATCGATTTCTGCTGTGGCTTTACCTACAGCTGTTTTATTGGCTATCGCTTTTATGCCGATCAATGGGAAGATGTGTTCTTCAAAGTAATAAGCAAGCTTTTGCACACTTGGATAATCAAAGGCCAGGGTAGAAGGAAATATATGTATGTTTCCCATATTAGCTTGGAGCTTATTGCGCATTTCAACGGCCATTAAGGAGTCCATCCCTGCCTCAAAGAAACCTTGCTCAGAATTTATTGATGATAGTCCTAGAATTTTCTCGACGGTCCGTCGCAGATAATCGGTCAAGATATCTTCTCTTTCGGAGGGGAGTGAGTCAGTCAAATGTTGGAGAAGAATAGGTGCTTCTGGAGGTTGGGCGGCAATCAACTCACTTAAGAAAGATTGCTGAGAGGTCACTAACTTCCAATTCACATTGGCTATAGTAACATGAGGATTGGGTTGGGTGAGGGCTAATTCAAAGGCTTTAATTCCCTCTTCGGGTTTGAAAGCGATAAAGCCGCCAGCTCTATAGCGTTCTGTAAGCTTGGCTGCCAAGCCTACTACAGCCCACGGTCCCCAGCTAATCGTCAAAGCGGTCAATCCTCGATCATGGCGGAAGTATGCCAGCGCCTCCATATAGGCATTGGCTGAAGCGTAGTTTATTTGACCCGGAGATCCTAGGCTTGATGCAATAGAAGAAAATAGGACGAAGAAATCTAAAGGTTTAGTTAAAGAGGCCTCATGTAAATTCCAGCTTCCTTGGACTTTAGGAGCAAAAACTTTTTCAAATCTTCTCCAATCTTGAGAGGATAAGATACCATCGTCGATGACGCCAGCAGCATGAATTATCCCTTTTAACTCTGGCCATTCGCTTCCGAATTTTTGAATTAGGGTATAAACAGCTGGCTTTTGAGAGATGTCGATTGCTACAGCTTCTACCACTGCGTTGGGAATCTCGATTTTTTGACTTGCGTTTCTACTGCACAAAACGAGATGTTTAGCCCCTTGTTGGACAAGCCATTCGGCGACTTTGAGGCCAAGGCCGCCAAGTCCTCCGGTAATCAAATAACTGCCTATAGGATCAATTTTTATTTCTTTGCCTCTTGACGGGGATTTTAACAGCTTTGAGACATAGCGTATACCTTGCCGATAAGCGACTTGCCCCTCCTGGCCTACAGCTAGAAGTTCCTCTATAGGAAGCTTTTCATTGAGGCCTAGATCGATATGTCGGCAGTCAAGGGATGGCATTTCAAGGCATAATGTCTTATAAAATCCGTTGAATGGCGCATTTTCAAGGTCGATTATGGGGCCGATGGGTTGTATGCCATGGGTGATAAAGTAGAGGCTGGGTTGTGTTTTAAGTTGACCATGAACCTGAACAAGCTCAAGGGCATGTTTTAACGAACCCTCTCCCGAAACAAACCACAGTATCCTCTCGGGGGGATTTTCCATAATATCTCTGACAGCATGTTCGGGCTTAACCGTCTGGGATTCTAAGCCTTCAATAAATTCTTCATTTTGGGAGACAATTAGCCAGGGACTTTTCAGCTGTTCCTCAATTTTTTCTAATGGCTTGGGTAGCCAAGAAAGTTGATAAAACCAGGAAGAAATGCCCTTCTCTCCTTGTCTTTCCAGTAGTTGTTGCAAGTATGTTTGGCTTGCTTTTCTTGCATGGAAGCCTTTGATTCTCATGAGCAGCATGCCTGAGTTAGAAAAGATGTCTATATCACCTGAGAAGATGCTATCTGTTGCTTGCCTCAATGTGCCATGGAGCCGAATGGAGTTACTGAGCTCTGCAAAAGAAATGACCTGATCGATACTGGAAGCAAGATAAACGTCTGTATCGCTTGTATGCTCTTTCTTCAACAACAAGAGGGCTTGGAAACAACAATCGATAAGAGATGAGAAGCTAGGACTTTCGAGTTCGGCGATCACTTCTTTGTCACCCCTCCACAACTTGCGAATCACCCGAAATGTGCTTCCGTAATGAAGGCCTAGTTTGTCTGACTGTTGATACATAGCCTCAACATCGATCACAGTTGTGCATAGGTTACATAAGTGTTTCCAATCGATTATTTGTAAAGGAGCGGTAGCTAAACTAATTTCTCCTTTAGCATGCAGAGTCCATATTTCATCTTTGATGCTATAAACGGAAGCAGTGTATTTCTTTTCTTCTGCTTTCGCAATAAGCTCTAAAGTAGTTGATTTCTTCTGATCAAGAGCAAGAGGCTGTTCGACAACAAGATTGTCAATGGCTATGGCACGTTCTACGAGGAGTTTAGCTCCAGCTGCCAGGAGGAGTTCCATAAAACCAGCTGCTGGAAATAAAATTGTCTCATAGATTTGATGACCTTTAAGGTAAGAAAGTACATTGAGATCGATTTCATTCCTAAACAACTTTTCTTCTAAAGGAGAGGAGATAAGCTCTCCGAGAAGCGGATGGGCATCTCCTGAGAAGAAACGTTTCCGTTGCACTTTGAGCTCCTTAACCCAGTAGTGTTCGCGCTGGAAAGGATAGGTGGGCAAAGATACTTTTTTGCGGTTGTAAGGTATATCAAAGGCTTTCCAATCGATTGGAATACCGTTTAAGTGGAGTTGTGCTAGCGTTTGAAGAAGGTCTTTCCAAGTGTTTTGTGTTGAAATTACCAAAGTGCCTTCTGGAATATTTCTGATGTTTTTATTGGGTTCTTTTTCGTGACGGGGTTTCCAATAGTCAGCTGTCAAACCCTCTTTGCGAATGACTTGCCCTGTCCAACTGGATATAAATCCTATCGGCGGCTCAAGATAATGGATTTCATTAGCTACTTGATCGAGTTCAGCTGGATTATTGCTTGCTGCTATTAGCCTTAATCCTTCATCTAAAGTGATAATCTCAGCAGCAATCGCGGCAATTATTTCTCCAATGCCTTCGCCTACTACATAGTCGGGGACAATTCCCCAGCTTTTCCATAACGCAAAGAGAGCATATTCGTAGAGGCCGCGGCTTCGCTCCATCGCCTCTTTAAAGACCGGTGAGGTTTCCATCAACTCTGCATTCTCGATAGTTTGTCCATTGAAAATGAAGATGATTTTAGGAGGTTTGGCGGATGCTTGACCAATCAAATAATCGCCTTTCTGCAAGTGTTGTAGAAGTTCGTCTCTTGTCCGGGCCAACACAGTGACGCGATGGAGAAAATGGGCCCTTCCTGCGTTAGCTGTAAAGGAGATGTCGGCTAAATTTTCTTCAGGCAATTGTTTGGAATAGAGATTGACCAATTGGTCTAAGGCAGGTTGGGTTTTGGCTGACAAAGTCAAGAGATGCCAGGAGCGATCTATAAGATTTGTTTTGAGTTCTATAACCGGGGGCTCTTCAATGATGGCGTGCGCATTAGTTCCGCTAAACCCAAAGGAGCTGATGCCTGCAATCCTCGGCCGGCTAGCGCGTTGCCATTGAGTCAAAGTAAGAGGAATCTTAGCCGGGATAGAATCAAGAGAGATCTGAGGATTGAGGTGTTGGAAATGGAGATTTTGAGGAATCGCTTCATGGTTTAAGGCTAGCACTGTTTTTATGACACCGGCGACTCCTGCAGCAGCTTCCAAGTGGCCTATATTGGTTTTCACTGTTCCTATCCATAGAGGATGATCTGTTCGTCCTTTGAATATGGCGCCTAATGCGTTTACCTCGATCGGGTCACCTAAAGATGTACCTGTGCCATGGGCTTCAATATAATCGATGTCGTTGGGTCCGAGCTTAGCCTTTTCTAGCCCTTGGCGAATCAGCGCTGTTTGTGCTTCTCCATTCGGAACTGTAAGTCCAGAGCTAGCGCCATCTTGATTGATTTCTGTCGCTCTAATTACACCCAATACGTTGTCTTGATCTCGGAGTGCATCGGAAAGTCTTTTTAATACTACAATTCCACACCCTTCGCTGCGCACATAACCATCCGCATCCGCATCAAAGGTTTTACAATGTCCATCTGTTGCAAGCATATGCCCCTTGCAAAAACTCATTGTCACATCTGGGCTCAGTATGACATTCACTCCTCCAGCTAAAGCTAATTGACATTCCCCTTTTTGCAGGTTTTCGCATGCGGTGTGGAGTGCGACAAGCGAAGAGGAACAAGCCGTATCTAAAGCTAAGCAGGGTCCTTGCAAACCTAAGAAATAGGACAAACGCCCTGCTAAAATACTACTTGCATTTCCTGTAGCTAGGTAAATACTGCTGTCTTCCAATGCTGCTGATTTACCGATTAGGTCGGAGTAATCATGGTTGCATACCCCTAAATATATTCCTGTTGCCGAGCCGTTTAAAGATAAGGGGTTGATGCAGGCTTGCTCCAAAGCTTCCCAAGCTACTTCTAAGAGCAGCCTTTGCTGCGGATCCATGTATTCCGCTTCACGAGGGCTGATTCCAAAGAAGTTAGCGTCAAATGCCTCGACGCTTTCGTTCAAGAAACCTCCTTTGCGCACATACATTTTTCCTGGGGCTTCAGGATCAGGATCATAAAAAGAATCAATGTCCCATCGGTCTTGAGGGATCTCGCTAATTCCATCATATCCCTGTTTTAAAAGTTCCCAAAAGACTTGAGGATTATTTGCGCCTCCGGGGAAACGACACCCCATCCCAATAATGGCGATTAAATCGGATTCTACGGTAGCTTTGGGTGGAACTGCTTTTTGGACGATCGACTTTATGCCGATCAAGGGGAAAATATGTTCTTCGAAGAACTGAGTAAGTTTCTTAACGCTTGGATAGTCAAAACCCAGAGTTGAAGGGATCGTGCATAAGCTGCCAATATCAGTCTGAAGCTTATTGCGCAACTCAACTGCCATTAAGGAGTCTATACCAGCCTCAAAGAAACCGACCTCTAAATTGATAGAAGATAAGCCAAGGATTTTACTTACAATTCGCTGCAAGTAATCAATTAAGATGTCCTTTCTTTCCGAAGGAAGTGCATCAATCAAGCGTTGGAGAAGGATAGGCGCTTCTTCAGATTTGGTCGCGATCAACTCGCTAAGAAAAGTTTGCTTATAAGGAACTAACTTCCAATCCACATTGGCTACAGTTACGTGAGGGTAGGAGGTTTGTGCGAGAGCCAATTCAAAGGTTTTGATTCCCTCATCGGGTTTGAAAGAGATAAAGCCACCCGCTCGCTGGCGTTCTGTAAGCTTGGCTGCCAAACCAACTTCAGACCACGGACCCCAAGCGATAGCTAAAGCAGGCAATCCATTGTCATGCCTGAAAGCAGCTAGAGCATCCATATAGGCATTGGCTGAAGAATAGTTGATCTGACCCGGGGATCCTAAGGATGAAGCAATGGAAGAAAATAGGACGAAGAAATCTAAAGGCTTATTTAAAGAGGCCTCATGCAAGTTCCAGCTTCCTTGTAATTTAGGAGCAAAGACTTTTTCAAATTTACTCCAGTCTTGGGAGGCCATGATACCATCGTCAATAATACCCGCAGCATGAATGATCCCTTTCAATTCAGGCCATTCCCTTCCGAATTTTTTCATCAGGGCATCTACAGCTGATCTTTGAGAAATATCAATTGCCACGGACTCCACGATAGCATTGGGAAGGTCAATTTTTTGAAAGGCACTTCTGCCTGCCAAAACGAGATGTTTAGAGCCTTGTTTAGCAAGCCAGTCGGCCATTTTAAGGCCTAAGCCCCCAAGTCCGCCGGTAATCAAATAGCTCCCTGCGGGATCAATTTTCAATTGTTTAACTTCTGGCAAGGTTAGAACGACTTTACCGATGTTTTTGGCTCTTTGCAAATATTCAAAAGCGCTTTCTGCGTCGTTAATAGTGAAACAAGTGCTGGGAAGAACTTTTAATTTGCCCTCAGCAAACTGAGCTATAACTGTTTTCAAAAGATTATGCAATTCTTGAGGCTGTTGTATCATCAATTCATCTAAGGCTAATATGAAGTAGTCAATATCGGGTCTTATGTCATGCATCGATTCTTTAGGCCAGATGTTCCTCTTACCTAACTCCACAAAGCGAGCTCCCTGATGGCAAACGCTTACAGTCTTGGCGATAAAGCCTTCCCCTGACAAAGAATTGAGTATAATATCCACACCCTCTCCCTGGGTGTCGCGTAAGATTTCATCCGAATAGTCCAAGGTTCTAGAGTTATAAATATGGTTGATGCCTAAAGACAGAAGGTAAGCTCGCTTTTCTCGACTGCTTGCGGTAGCATAGATTTCAGCTCCGACTTGTTGGGCGATTTGAATGGCTGCTAATCCTACTCCGCCAGCTCCTGCATGGATGAGAACCTTTTCACCTGTTTTAATTTTAGCTAAATGAATTAAAGCCCTGTAGGCTGTTGAAAATACGATAGGGATAGCGGCAGCGTCAGTAAATTTAAGCATGGGAGGCATTAAAGTGAACAATTTGGAGGGGCCTACTACATAGGAGGCAAAGCAACCGTTAGCAAATCCCAGAACAGGATCGCCCGCTTTAAATTCGGTAACATTCGACCCAACAGCCGTCACAATCCCGGAACATTCTACTCCCAAGGGGCCGGGATCGCCAGGGTAAAGCCCCATCGCGTTTAAAACATCGCGGAAATTTAAGCCTGCAGCTTTTACAATAACGGCAATTTCACGAGGACCTATTGTTAGGTTCTTGTCTTTAGGTCTTAAGTAAAGATTTTCTAAGGAGCCTTTATAAGATGTTTCCAATTGGAAGCTTGTAGCCATAGGAATCATCAGCTTATTGCCAGAGCGTTTGACATTCCGAGCAGGCAGCAACCGCGGTATATAACGGACGCCTTTGGCATAAGCGACTTGTCCCTCTTTGTCTGAGGCTAAGAGTTCTTCTAAAGGAAGCTTTTCATTGAGCCCAAGATCGATATGTCGACAGTCAAGGGTCGGCATCTCAAGTCTTATTGTCTTATAAAATCCGTTGTATGGTGCATTTGCAAGATCAGTGATGGGGCTAATAGGTTGGATGCCGCGAGTTATGAAGTAGAGGCTTGGTTTGGTCCTAAGTTTGTCAAAACCCTGAACAAGGTCAAGGGCATGTTTTAAGGAATCTACTCCCGACGCAAACCACAAAATACCTGCGGGAGGATTTGCCAAAACCGTCTCTAGAGCATTTTCGGGTTTAATTGTCCTGGATTGCAAGCCCTTAATTTCTTCTTCCTGTTGGGAGATAATCAGCCATGGAATTTTCAGGGGCCCTTCGTTTTTTTCTAATGGCTTCGGCTGCCAGCAAATTTGATAAAACCATGAAGCAGCTCCCATTCCTGCCTGTTTTGCTAACATTTGTTCAAGATGTAACCGATCAGTTTTCCTGGCATGGAAACCCTGGATTTTAATAAGCTGTTGACCAGTGTATGAGAAGATCTCAATCTCGGCTGTTAGCTCATTCTCTGTTGAATGGGACAATTTGCCATGAATTCGGACGGACGACCCTAGTTCAGAAAAACAAATCAATCGATCAATGCTGATAGGTAGATAAATATGACTTTGATCCATTGCAAGGGACATAATAGCTTGTAAACTACCATCGATCAATGCAGTGCTGGATTCACCTTCAGCTTCGGCTATGATTTCATTATCGCTTGTCCATATTTTTCGAAGAGTTTGAAATTGCTTACCGTAGTGTAATCCTAAGGCATTAAATTGATGATACAAAGCATCAATATCTACAGGTTTTTGGCAAATGCTATGTAGATGATCCCAATCCATTTTGCTTGGAACTGGTTCTGAGTTTGCAATATCGCTTTTTGCATGGAGAATCCATGCTTGTTTTTCAATGCTATATACTGTAGCGGTGTACCCCCCTTCTTTTGGCTTTGCTAAAAGTTCTATCGTTGTGGGTTTTTTCATGTCGAAAGCCAAAGGTTGCTCTATGATGAGATGATCGATGGTAAAAGATTGCCCTTTGAAGAGTATATCTCCAGCTGTCTGAATAAGTGTTACAAAACCTGCTCCTGGAAATAGAATGCGATCGAAAACTTTGTGGTCTTTAAGAAAGGGGAGATAAACTAAATCGATTTCGTTCTTAAATAGTTTCTCATCAGAAGGGGAATGAATAAATTCTCCAAGCAATGGATCAGCATGTGCCGTGCGTTTTTTCTGAGTCTTTACTACCTCAACCCAATATCTTTCCCTTTGGAAAGGATATGTCGGCAAAGGTATCTTTTTAGGGTTGTAAGGATCATCAAAAGCTTTCCAGTCTATCTCAGCGCCATGAATATAGTATTCAGATAGGATAGGCAAAAACTCCTCCCATGCAATATCTCTAGTTAAATGGATTTTATGGTTGGAAGGATCAGTTTTATCTATGTGATAATTCCCTGTTTTTTCATGGACAAAGCCAACTTTAATTCTGACGTAGTCTGAAGCAGTGCCGGAAATGTAATCGCGACTTTGTAATTTATCCTGAAACTGAAGCAAGTCTTTTGCTAGAACCGCTAGGCGATACTTAAAATGATTTCGGCCCGTGTTAGCTGTGTAGGCCAAATTCCCTAGCTGGATTCCAGGATGCTCTTTGACGAAAACTAGATAATGTTCCACTAAATCAGCGAGAGCTTGTTCAGATTTGGCTGATAGTGCCACAACGTGCAGAGGCTTATCTTCGATCTCTTTCGATTCAATTAACGGGGCTTCTTCAATAATCGCGTGAGCATTAGTACCGCTAAATCCAAAAGAACTCACTGCTCCCATCCGTTTCTTTGAAGTTTTAGGCCATGGAGTTTCCTCGGAAACAATTTGAGCTGGGAAGTTTAGATGGATTTTAGGATTCAGTTGCTTGAAATTTAAGTTTTTTGGAATTGTTTCTTTTTGTAGGGATAAGACAACTTTCATCAATCCTGCAATTCCTGCGGCAGCCTCTAGGTGCCCTATATTCGATTTTACTGTACCCAGAAGAAGAGGCTCCGTTCGATTTTGGCCATAAGTCTCTCCGATTGCCTCAACCTCAATTGGATCCCCTAAAGGCGTTCCCGTTCCATGAGCTTCAATATAGTCTACATCTACCGGCGCTACATTTGCCTTTTTCATCGCCTTTTTAATTAAAGCCTCCTGGGCTTGTTCATTGGGTACTGTAAATCCACTGCTAGTCCCGTCTTGATTTACATGTGTGGTTTTGATCACAGCAACGATGTTGTCGCTATCCCGAATGGCATCGGAAAGCCTTTTTAGGATGACAATGCCGCAGCCTTCACCGCGCACATAACCGTTTGCCGAGGCATCAAACGTCTTGCAATGTCCATCAGGAGACAGCATCGATGCTTTATCAAAATCGATATACCAGTCGGGAAGAAGATTGAGTTGTACACCACCAGCTATGGCGAGCTGACTTTCTTTTACATGAAGGCTAAGGCAAGCCTGATGGATAGCCACAAGTGATGAAGAGCAAGCTGTATCAATTGCCATATTAGGTCCTTGCAATCCTAAAAAATGGGATATTCTGCCCACGACAGCGCTTGCAAAATTACCTGTGCCAATATAGGCATTATGTGAATCCTCATCAACGGCTATCCGTAATAAATGTGTATAGTCATCTGTAGTAATTCCCACAAAAACACCTATATCAGAATCCTTTAAAGATGCAGGTGCAATGCCGGCATTTTCCAACGCCTCCCAGCTTACTTCTAATAAGAGCCTAGCTTGCGGATCCATGTATTTGGCTTCACGAGGACTGATTCCAAAGAAATTTGAATCGAATAAATCGACATTGTTTAAAAAACTTCCATAGGGAATGGGTGTATCTTCACTATTCAGCCGTTCTTTAGGAAATTCTGTAATTCCATCAATTGCCATTTTTAAAAATTGATAAAATTGTTCAGGATCAGTAACTCCTTTAGGAAAACGGCATCCCATCCCAATGATGGCAATAGGCTCATTGACATTGGTTGTGGATAATTCTTCTCTTACTAAAAGTTGATCTTTGTGAGTTTCTAAAAAAGTCTCTGCAAAATAATCGATAACTTTATCGACTGTTCCATATTTGAAGAAAAATGTTTCGGGTATTTCGAAACCTAAACGTGCAGTAAGGAGACTTCTCAGCTCCATAAAGTCTAAAGAATTCAAACCCATACTCATTAAGGGAGCTGACGAAGTATACCTTTTCATTTGCTCATCTCCGAGCAGCATTAAAATGTATTCTTCAACAACCTGTTGGATTTCTTCACGACTTTTGAATATTGAGATAGAGGTGGCTCCTAGGAGGGGCTTCTGTGAAACCCGTTTTTTGACATCATATTCAATTAAAATGCCATAAGCTTTATTCTCGGTATCCTTAGGGCGATAATTAGGGATTAATCCAAGGAGTTTAGCTCCATGTTGAACATGAAAACGTGGCGTAGGATCAAAGGGAAGGCCCTGATTGTTTTTCAGTAGAACATATTTTTCATACGGGACATTGGCATGATTAGCATACTGGTTGCAACGGGTTGCTGCGATGACTGAGGTTACATTCGCTTGCAATGAACGCCAATAAAGTAAAAATTCAATCAATCTGTACCCATACTCTTTGACCCAGCGAGTATTCTCAACGTTAAGGGTAATCAAACGAATGACCGGGCCTGAAGTTTGTGGTGCCTCTGCTAATGCTTTCCAAGTCCCCTTTGCCAAGCTGTCAATAGAAGGAAGCGCTTGGGCAAAATTGACCGCAACAACTTTGCCTTCTTCCTCGAAAACTAATGACTCTTGCGCATATAGGCGAATTAACCTTTCAATTTCTTCTTGAGATTGTTGAATATGAGGTGCCCAAACTTGTCTTTCAATTTCAAGAAGATCATGAATATCTTCAATTTTCGGATGTCTTAAAATATAAGATTTTGCTTCAAAAAAGTTTAAAGTAGATTCAGTTTTTTCTCCCTGAATAGGATAGCGATATTGATGCTGTGCCTTAGGGAAAAATCCACTTTCAGCAAGCGCTAGAACAAAGTCATCCGGAGTTGTCGTTTGCGGCGGCAGATGGTGGGTGTAGATAATAATCTTTTGTAACACCCCATTCCATGCTTTAAAGTTCTCTACCAATTGAGATTTTGTTAAGTTTGGTAGAATCCCAAGGTATATTGACAAAACTTTTTCAAAATTGAGAATCCCTAATTTTATTAGGGCGCTTTGTACTTGCTGCGGTTGAGTAAAGTCAGCTTGGATGAAATCATGAGGTACCCCACCAAGGGTATTGTACTCACCGTTTGTTGTCACAATCAGAAATGAAATGGGATATTTGTTTATAACCTTACCGCGTTCGGTATCATCTCGAATAGTAGTGTATGTTGATTTGATCAAATCAGTGTTTTCTAGCCCGAAAAACAATAAATAATCAGGTTGCTCAGTAATAGACTTTTGACTAAAGACAGAGGTGATAATATTTTTATAATCATTCCAATATTGTTCTTTAAAATCAGTCATTACAAACCTCTACAATTATCTATATAATATATATAATTTTAATTGTTATTTTATTTAATATCAAGTATGCTCTGTATGCTGTAAGTCTATGAATTTTTTCAAAATCTCTGGCATACAAGCACATGGGATCTATCTCTGCTAAGTTAATTAACTTATTAATTTATCAATATCTTCTGAGCTCATATTAGAAACTTCCAACACGGCTTTCTCACTTCTTGCAGCATTTTTATTAGCTTCTTTTAGCTTGTTTTCTAATATTGTTTTGTTGAATATTTCATTATTTTCATTTTTATTACTTTTAATATTTACTAAGTTTAATATATAATATGCTAGTTTATTAATTGTAGAATTGCCAAATGCTAAGGTGCCAGGCAGCGCATATTCATACCCTATGTCAGTTTGAAGCTTATTGCGTAATTCAATAGCCATTAAGGAGTCCATACCTGCCTCAAAGAATCCTTGCTCAGGGTCTAAAGATGGTATACCTAGGATTTTCCCCAAGAGTTGTCGTAGGTAATTGGTTAAAATCTTCATTTGTTCCTGAGGAAGTGCATTCGCCAAGCGTTCTAGAAGAATTGGCGCTTCTGCAGATTTGCCAACGATCAGTTCGCTAAGATAAGCTTGCGGTAAAGGAATTAGATTCCAATTCACATTGGCAATAGACACATGCGGATAGTTGAAGTCTGTGAGCGCAATTTCAAGAGCTTTTATTCCCTCCTCGGGTTTGAAAGCCGTAAAGCCCCCTGCTCGATGGCGTTCGGTAAGCTTGGCTGCCAAGCCAACTTCAGCCCACGGGCCCCAGCTAATCGCCAAAGCAGGCAATCCTTTATCATCCCGGAAGGCAGCTAGAGCATCCATGTAGGCATTGGCTGAAGCGTAGTTGATTTGACCTGGAGATCCAAGGGTTGATGCAGTGGAAGAAAACAGGACGAAGAAATCTAAAGGTTTAGTTAAAGATGCCTCATGCAAATTCCAGCTTCCTTGGATTTTTGGTGCAAAAACTTTTTCAAACTTGCTCCAATTTTGGGAAGATAAAATTCCATCATCGACTACTCCTGCGGCATGAATAATCCCTTTCAATTCCGGCCATTCATTTCCAAATTTTTGCAGCAGAGCATCAACGTCTGGCTTTTGGGAGATGTCTAAGACTACTGTCTCAACTGTCGCATAGGGTATTTCGATTTTTTGAGAAGCCCTTCTACCCGCTAACACGAGATGTTTAGCGCCTTGTTTAGCAAGCCATTCGGCAACTTTGAGGCCTAGACCACCAAGCCCACCGGTAATCAAATAACTGCCTGCAGGATCTATTTTCAACCTTTTATCAGGAAATGTTAAAATAACTTTTCCAATATTTTTAGCTCTTTGTAAGTATTCAAAAGCGCTTTCTGCTTCAGTGATAGGGAAACATGTGCAATGGGGAATCTTGAATTTTTCTTCATCAAACTGATCAGTGACTGTTTGCAGTAAGTTGTGCGCTTCTTGAGGTTGCTGTATCATCCATTCGTCTAAGGCTAATATGACGTAGTTTATATCCGGCCGAGCACTATGCATCACTTCTTTGGGCCAGATGTCCCTCTTGCCAATTTCCACAAAGCGAGCCTCTTGATGACAAGCGCTTACAGTCTGGGCGATAAAGCCTTCTCCGGACAAAGAATTGAGAACGATATCTACACCTTGCCCTTGGGTATCGCGTAAGATTTCATCCGCATAGTCCAATGTTCTGGAATTATAAACATGGTTAATGCCTAAAGATCGAAGGTAAGCGTGCTTTTCTTGACTGCTAGCTGTAGCGTAAATTTCAGCCCCCACTTGTTGGGCAATTTGAATGGCAGCCAAGCCAACGCCTCCAGCTGCTGCGTGAATGAGAACTTTTTCGCCCGCATTAATTTTAGCTAAATGAATTAAAGCTTGGTAGGCTGTTGAAAATACAATAGGGATAGCTGCGGCTTCGGTAAATTTAAGCTTGGGTGGCATTAAAGTGAAAAATTCAGCAGGGCCCACTGCATGTGAGGCAAAGCACCCGGGAGAAATGCCTAAAACCCGATCGCCTGCTTTAAACTCAGTGACATCAGACCCAACAGCCTGTACAATACCAGCACATTCTCCTCCTAAGAGGCCCGCATCGCCAGGATAAAGTCCCATCGCATTTAAGACATCGCGGAAATTTAAACCCGCAGCTTTTACAACTACGTCAATTTCACGAGGGCCTATTGTTGGGTTCTCGTCCTCTGGTTTTAAGTAGAGATTCTCTAAGGGGCCTTTGTAGGATGTTTCCAACCGGAAGTTTTGGACCATTGGGATCATCAACTTCTTAGCCGAACGTTTGACTAGCGAACTATGCTGCAATCGAGGGACATAACGCATACCTTGGGAATAAGCGACTTGTCCTTCTTGGTCTGCAGATAGGAGCTCTTCCACAGGAAGCTTATCATTGGGCCCTATGTCGATATGCCTACAATCAAGGGTCGGCATCTCCAGTTTTAATGTTCTATAAAAGGCGTTGAATGTTGCATTGTCGAGATCAGTGATAGGCCTAATGGGTTGGATACCGTGGGTAATGAAGTAGAGACTTGGTTTAGCTTCGAGTTTATCAAGAGCCTGAACAAACTCTAGCGCATATCTTAACGAACCTTCTCCCGAAGCAAACCATAAAACGCCAGTCGGTGGACTTTTCACAATCTCTTTTACAGCGTGTTCTGGTTTTATTGTCTTAGCCTGCAAACCTTCAATCCTTTCATCTTCTTGCGAGACGATTAGCCAGGGACTTTTCAATTGCTCCTCGGTTTTTTCTAATGACTTAGGCAACCAAGAAATTTGATAAAACCAAGAAGCAACCTCAAGCCCTGCTTGCTTTGCTAACATTTGTTGAAGATGGGCTCGATCTGTTTTCCTTGCATGGAATCCCTCAATTGTCATGAGCGGCTTGCCGCCGTAGGAAAAGATTTCAATCTCAGCAGTGATGCCGGTGTCTATCACTTGCGTCAATTTGCCATGAACGCGTATGGAGGTTCCTAATTGAGAATAACAACCGATCTTGTCGATACTATAAGGCAGATAAACTCTATTTTCTTGATTATCTTGATCGTTTTCTTGTTTTGTGAGGCAGGCCAAGGCTTGGAAGCTGCCATCGATCAGCGCAGAGGATGCCTCTCCTTCGAGTTCAGCGATGAATTCGTTGTTTCCGGTCCATAGTTTTCGTAGAGTTTGAAATTCCTTCCCATAATGCAATCCCATGGCATCAAATTGGTTATACAAGGCATCAATATCTATTGAATTTTGACAAATACTATGTAGCTGCTCCCATTCTGTTTTTAGTGTAGGGATAGCTTCTGACAATGAAAGTTCACCTGTTGCATGAAGGATCCATGCTTGTTCATCGATGCTATATATAGAAGCGGTATACCCCTCTTCTTTATGTGTTGCAAAAAGCTCAATTGGAGTTGCTTTCTTCATGTCGAGTAATAGAGGCTGCTCGATCATAAGATTATTGATTGAAAAAGTCTTATCTTGAAAGAACTTAGCTCCTGCTGCTTGCATAAGCTCTGTAAAGACGGCTCCGGGAAGCAAGATGCTATCGAATACTTTATGATCTTTTAGATAGGGAAGGAGATCTAAATCGATGTCATTTCTAAACAGCTTTTCTTCTGAGGGCAACGGAATAAATTCCCCTAACAATGGATGAGCCTCCGGCGGCATGGTGTGTTTCTTTTGTGCCTTCAAGGCTTCAACCCAATACCTTTCTCTTTGGAAAGGATATGTGGGCAATGATACCTTTTTGCGGTTGTAAGGTTTATCAAAGGCTTTCCAGTCGATTTGAATACCGTTTAAGTAGAGTAGGGCTAACGTCTGAAGAAGCTCGTTCCAACTTTTTTGAGTTGAAATGACTAATGTGCCTTCAGGTATGTTTCTGATGTTTTCATGGGGTTTCCAGTAGTTGGCAGTCAAACCCTCTTTGCGAATGACCTGTCCTGTCCAACTGGACATGAATCCAATCTGTGGTTCATGATAATGGATCTCTCTAGCAACAGACTCAATTTGATATGGTTTATCAGCAAAAGCAATAAGCCTCAAACCTTCTTCAAGAGTGATTATCCCGGCTGCGATGGCGGCAATGGTATCGCCAATACCTTCGCCTACCACGTAGTCTGGGGTAATTCCCCAGCTTTTCCACAAATCTAAGAGAGCGTATTCGTAGAGACCATGTCTTCGCTCCATCGATTCTTTGAAAATGGGAGAGGTTTCCATCAATTCTGTATTGGCAAAAGTTTGACCCGTGAAAAAGAAAGTGATTTTGGGAGGTTTACCGGATTCTAAGCCAATCAAATAATTGCCTTTGTGCAAATATTGCAGAAGTTCATCTCTTGTTTGAGCAATTACAGTGACGCGATAGGAAAAATGAGCCCTTCCTGTATTAGCTGTGAAGGAAATGTCGGCTAAATCCTCTTCCGGCAGTTTTTTTGTATAGAGATCGATCAACTGGTCTAAGGCCTGTTGGGTTTTGGCCGAAAGTGTCAAGAGATGATAAGAGCGATCGATAAGACTTTTTTTGATTTCTATCACCGGAGGCTCTTCAATGATGGCATGCGCATTAGTCCCGCTAAATCCAAAGGAGCTAATTCCAGCGATCCTCGGTCGGCTAGAACGTTGCCATGGAGTTAATGTCAAAGGGATCTGGGCAGGGATCGCATCAAGCGAGATGTGAGGATTGAGATGTTGGAAATGAAGATTTTGAGGAATTGCTTCATGCTTTAAGGCTAACACGATTTTGATCAATCCTGCAACACCAGCAGCAGCTTCCAAGTGGCCAATGTTAGATTTGACGGTTCCTATCCACAAAGGATGGTCAATCCGTTTGCTGAATACGTTGCTTAAAGCGCCTACTTCGATAGGATCGCCTAATGATGTGCCGGTGCCGTGAGCTTCTATATAGTCGATGGCGTTGGGTTCAAGCTTAGCCTGCTCTAGCGCTTGGCGAATAAGTGAAGCTTGCGCCTCGCCATTTGGAACGGTCAGTCCGGAGCTGGAGCCATCTTGATTGACCTCTGCAGCTCTAATTATGCCGAATATGAGGTCTTGATCTCGGATTGCATCGGAAAGCCGTTTCAAGACTACAACACCGCAGCCTTCGCTGCGCACATAACCATCCGCTTCTGCATCAAAGGTTTTACAATATCCATCTTTTGCAAGCATACGTCCCTTGCAAAAGTTAATCGTAACATCTGGACACAGCATTAAATTTACGCCACCTGCTAAAGCTAATGGGCATTCTCCGCTTTGTAGGTTTTTGCATGCTGTGTGAATAGTGACAAGCGAAGAGGAACAGGCGGTGTCTATGGCTAAACAGGGGCCTTGCAAACCAAAGAAATAGGACAAACGTCCGGCTAAAATACTGCTTGCATTCCCTGTAGCAAGATAAACATTGCTCTCTTCCAATGACGATTTGCTGATCAGGTCAGAGTAATCATGAGTACTTACTCCTAAGTAAATTCCCGTTTGCGAGCCATTTAAAGATAGGGGATTGATGCAAGCGGATTCTAAAGCTTCCCAAGCGACTTCTAGAATCAGCCTTTGTTGCGGATCCATGTATTCGGCTTCTCGCGGACTGATTCCAAAGAAATTAGCATCAAATTTATCGATGCTTGCATTCAAAAAACCTCCTCGGCGCACATACATTTTTCCGGGCGCCTCGGGGTTAGGATCATAAAAAGAGTTAATATCCCATCTATCTTGAGGTATCTCGATAATTCCATCATATCCCTGTTTTAAAAGTTCCCAAAAAGCCTGGGGATCATTTGCCCCTCCAGGAAAGCGGCACCCCATCCCGATAATGGCGATCAGATCAGATTCAGCGGTGCTTTTGGTTGCAGCTGCTTTTTGGATGATTGCTTTGATACCGATCAAGGGCAAAATATGTTTTACATAGTACTGAGTTAGTTTTTGCACGCTAGGGTAGTCAAAGACCAGAGTAGATGGAATGGTGTTTATGTTGCCTATATCGGTCTGAAGGGTATTGCGCAACTCAACGGCCATTAAAGAGTCCATCCCGGCCTCAAAGAAGCCGATCTCTGTATTTATAGAAGATAAGCCTAGGATCTTACCTACGGTTCGTTGCAGATAATCAGTCAAGATGTCCTTTCTTTCCGAAGGAAGTGCCTCAGTCAAGCGTTGGAGAAGAATAGGCGTTTTTATAAATTTAGTCGCAATTAGCTCGCTAAGATAAGTTTGCTTATAAGGAACTAATTTCCAATCCACATTTGCAATAGCTATGTGAGGGCAGGGGATGCCAATAAGGGTGATTTCCAAAGCTTTAATCCCTTCCTCGGGTTTGAAAGCGGAAAAACCATCAGCACGAAGGCGCTCTGTAAGCTTTGCTGCTAAGCCAACTTCAGACCATGGGCCCCAGCTAATTGCTAGAGCTGGCAACCCCTTATCATGGCGGAAGTGGGCCAGAGCATCCATATAAGCATTAGCTGAAGAATAGTTGATTTGACCTGGGGACCCTAGAGAGGAAGCAATGGAAGAAAATAAGACGAAGAAATCTAAAGGCTTGTTTAAAGAGCCTTCATGTAAATTCCAGCTTCCTTGGACTTTAGATTCAAAGACTTTTTCAAACCGACTCCAATCTTGGAAAACCAAGATGCCATCGTCAAGGATGCCGGCAGCATGAATAATCCCTTTCAATTCTGGCCATTCTGTTCCGAATTTTTTCATCAGGGCCTCCACAGAAGGCCTTTGGCAGATATCAATTGCTACAGTCTCAATTATCGTATCGGGAATCTCGATTTTTTGAGAGGCTCTTCTACTAGCCAAAACTAAATGTTTTGCTCCCTGTTTAACAAGCCATTCAGCAACTTTTCGACCTAAGCCGCCAAGTCCGCCTGTAATCAAATAACTGGCTTCGGGATCTATTTTGAATGGCTTAACTTCGGGCATTATCAGTACGACTTTTCCGATGTTTTTGGCTCTCTGCAAATATTCAAAGGCGCTTTCGGCATCTGAAATCGGAAAAGAAGTGCAGGGGAGAGGCTTGAATTTGCCTTCATTAAAGTGATCGGTGACTAATCTAAGCAGGTCGTGCATCTCTTGCTTTTGATGAATCAACATGTCATCTAAAGCAATAATGCGGTAGAAGACATCTGGCCGTGCAGAGGCCATCGCCTCGTGAGTCCAGATGTTTCTCTTCCCGATCTCAATAAAGCGTGCTGCCTGGCTGCAAATACTTAAAGACTTAGCGATGAAACCCTCTCCAGATAGAGAATTGAGTACGAGATCTACCCCTTTTCCTTGCGTGTCGAGCAGGATGGAATCCGCATAATCCAAAGTTCTAGAGTTATAAATATGAGAAACGCCCAGCGATCTCAGGTAATCTTGTTTTTCTTTGCTGCTGGCCGTAGCAAAAATTTCGGCCCCGACTAATTGAGCGATCTGGATAGCTGCTAATCCCACCCCTCCAGCTGCAGCATGTATTAGAACTCGATCTCCTGCTTTTATTTTAGCAACAGAAATTAAAGCATAGTACGCAGTGGAAAATACGGTGGAAATTGCTGCTGCATCTGTAAAGCTCATCTTATTTGGCATTAATGTAAAAAGATCAGAAGAACCCACAACATGCGAAGCTAAAGAACCAGATGCAAATCCGAGAACTTGATCGCCTGGTTTAAAATCGATGACATCCTTTCCAACACTAGTCACAACTCCAGCACATTCTATACCTAAAGGAGCGGGCACTCCGAGTTGAAAGCCCATGACATCTAGAACATCGCGAAAATTTAATCCAGCTGCCTTGACTTCGATGGCAATTTCTTGGGGTCTTAGGACCCTATTCTTGTCTTGCGGCTTTAAGAATAGGTTTGATAAAGATCCCTTTACTGGTATCTCCAAGCTGAATGGAGAAGCTAGAGGAATCATGAGCTTTTTACCCGATCGCTTTACATTTTGGACCGGTAACAATCGAGAAACATATCGGATGCCATCGCGATAGGCGACTTGACCCTCTTGGTCCTTAGCTAAGAGTTCCTCCAGTGGAAGTTCTTCATCAGTTGCAAGGTCGATATGATGGCAGTCGAGATCAGCCATTTCAAGCTGTAATGTCTTGTAAAACCCGTTGAAAGGTGCATTCACAAGATCGGTGATGGGTCCCACAGGTTGAATCCCATGGGTTATAAAATAAAGGCTCGGTTTAACCTCAAGTTTAGCAATAGCCTGAACGAAGAGTAAAGCTTGTTTTAACGAATCAGCTCCAGAAACAAACCACAACACTCCAGCTGGTAAGTTGTTGACCACTTCGGCTATAGCATCTTCAGGTTTTATTGTTTTAGCGAGCAATCCTTCAACTCTCTCTTCTCTTTGAGAAACAACCAACCAAAATCCTGAATTCTGTATGTTGAATTCTGTATTCTTTTCTAAAGGCTTGGGCATCCAGCAGATCTGATAAAACCAAGAAGTTATCTCGCCCTTTTTGACTAAAATTTGTTGCAGGCGCTCTTGGTCTGTTTTCCGAGCATGAAATCCCTGGATTTTCATGAGCGGTGTGCCATCAAAAGCAAAAAGCATGACATCTGCTCTCTTTTCATAGTCAGTCACTTGGGTTAATCTGGCATGAACGCGGATAGCGGGTTGTAATTCCGCAAAGCAAACTAGAGAATCCATACTGACTGGAAGATAGATTTGGGCATCTTCCATTAACAGCGCAAATAACACTTGCAAACTGCCATCCATAACTGATAGGACTGTATCTCCTTCGATTTCGGCAATGACCTCTTTGTCGCCAACTCCTATTTTTTGGATAGTTTGAAAGTGCTCTCCGTAGTGAAGTCCCAGGGAATCGAACTGTTGATACAATGTCTGTACTGTTACAGCTTGCCGACAAACCTCAGATAAATGTCCCCAATCCAATTTTTCAGACGGAATAACCTCTTCATTAGATAATTCACCTTGTGCGTGTAGAGTCCAAGTTTCATTATCAAAGCTATAGACGGAAACAGCATATCCGTTCTCGTTTGGCTTGGCTTGAAGTTCTATTGTCCTTGATTTTTTCATATCAAGGGCAAGAGGCTTCTCGATAAAAAGATTGTGCAGAGTGAATGAGTACTGCTTAAAAAGCTCCCGACCTGCTGCCAGCATGAGCTCCGCAAATCCCATGCCTGGAAAAAGGATAGTGTTAAAGATTTTGTGGTCTTTAAGGTAGGGAAGAAAATCTAAATCTAATTCGTTTCTAAACAACCTCTCCTTCGACGGAGAGCTGATAAGTTCTCCCAGCAGGGGATGGACTTGCGCCACTTTATGCAGCTTTTTTTTCATCTTTAGAGCTTCAACCCAGTAGCTTTCTCTTTGAAATGGATAGGTAGGCAAATTCACCATTTTGCGGTGATAAGGCCTGTCAAAGGCTCTCCAATCAACTTCGCAACCATTTAAATAAAGATGCGATAGAGTTTGCAGTAGCTCTTTCCAATGACTTTGAAAAGAAATGACCAGGCAGCCATCCGGGATATTTCTGATCGTTTCATGGGGCTTCCAGTAGTCAGCGGTCAAACCTTCTTTGCGTACAACTTGCCCCGTCCAGCTGGAGATAAACCCAATCAGCGGCTCGCGGTAGGGAATTCCTTTGGCAATTCTCCTCCTTTCATCAGGATTTTCCCAGGAAGCAATCAGTTTTAAGCCCTCATCTAAACTGATCATACCAGCCGCAACTGCGGCCAATATGTCCCCCAAACCATCTCCTAAAACATAGTCTGGAATAATTCCCCAGCTTTTCCAAAGTTCTGATAAAGCATACTCATAGAGATTGCCGTTGCTTTCCAAAGCATCCTTAAAGACAGGAGAAGTCTCTTTTAACTCATCATCGTCCACAGATTTCCCTGTAAATAGGAAGGCAATTTTAGGCCTTCCAGAGACTTTTGCGGTCAGATATTCCCCAGTTTGCAAATGATGTAGAAGTTCATCTCTCGTTGGGGCAAGCAATGTAAGGCGATAAGGGAAATGAGCTCTTCCTGCATTGGCAGAGTAAGCAATGTCGGCTAGCCCTTCCTCTGGAAGTTTCTCTAGATAGCGATCAATGAGTTGGTCTAAGGCAGCCTGAGTTTTGGCAGAAAGCGTCAAAAGGCTCCAGGAACGATCCATAACATTTTTCTCAGATGCAATCATCGGAGGCTCTTCAAGGATTACATGCGCATTCGTTCCGCTAAATCCGAAGGAACTGACTCCTGCAAACCGTGGCCGTGCCGATCGCTTCCATGGGGTTAAAGCTAGGGGAATTCTGGCCGGAATAGTGTCGAGAGATATGCGTGGATTAATCTTTTTGAAATGTAGATGAGGGGGAATTACCTCATGGTTTAATGCAAGCACTGTTTTAATTATGCCCGCGATTCCTGCTGCACCCTCGAGATGGCCGATATTTGTTTTCACAGTACCTATCCAGAGCGGATTCTCTATACGCCCCTTAAAAATGTCCTGGATGGCACCCAATTCGATGGGATCGCCTAATATAGTGCCCGTGCCATGGGCTTCGATATAGTCGATGGTATCGGGTTCAAGATTCGCTTGTTCGAGAGCGCTTCGGATGAGTTGGACTTGTGACTCGCCATTGGGTACAGTCAATCCTGAACTGGCTCCATCCTGATTGATTTCCGAGGAACGAATCACTCCCAAGATGGAATCACCTTCGCGCATCGCATCTGAGAGACGCTTTAAAACAATGACTCCACAGCCTTCACCGCGCACATAGCCATCTGCATCGGCGTCAAATGTTTTGCATTTGCCATCCTTTGATAGCATGCGCGCTTTACAGTAGTTAATTACCATATCGACATTCAAAATCGCGTTTACTCCGCCGGAGAGAGCAAGCTTGCATTCTCCTCTTTGTAAGCTCTTGCACGCGTTATGGAGGGCAACAAGGGAAGAAGAACAAGCTGTGTCTATGATTATGCTTGGACCGTGCAAGCCTAAAATATAAGACAAGCGTCCAGCTAAGACACTGCCGGCATTTCCGGTTCCAAGATAAGCATTGATACCTTCCTCTGTCTCTGCTTTGGTGAGTAGGTCGAAGTAATCATGGCTACACACGCCGATAAATACTCCCGTCTTAGAGCCATTTAAAGAGAGGGGATTGATACCCGCATTTTCTAAAGCCTCCCAAGTGACTTCTAAGAGAAGCCTCTGCTGCGGATCCATATATTCTGCTTCGCGGGGACTAATCCCAAAAAAGAAGGCATCAAAGGCTTCGATTGGAGTATTCAGGAAGCCGCCGTGGCGCACATAGATTTTTCCCGGTGCTTCAGGATCGGGATCATAATAGGCATCGATATCCCACCGATCTCGAGGTATTTCATTCGTCCCATCAAATCCCTGTTTCAATAGTTCCCAGAATTGTTGTGGATTATTAGCTCCTCCTGGAAATCGGCAGCCAAGGCCAATGATGGCTATCTTATCCGCTTCGACTTGTTTGACAATGGGCATGTCCTGCTTTCGGTCTTCTGCCTTTATTCCTATCAGGGGAAATAGATGTTCTTCAAAGTAGCCAATGAGCTTCTGTATGCTCGGATAGTCAAAGGCTATTGTAGAGGGAAATTGATACAAACTTCCCATATCTGCCTGTAGCTTCTCATGCACCTCTTCTGTCATTAAGGAATCTATGCCAGCCTCAAAAAAGCCAACATCGGAATTGAGAGTACTAACGCCTAAGATTTTGCCAATGGTGCGTTCTAAATACTGTGTTAAGATACCCTTTCTTTCTGATGGCAACGCCTCTTGCAGGCGTTGCAGAAGAATAGGCGTTTCTTTGCCTTGAGTTTCTACAAGCTCGCTTAAAAATGAGTGGCGATAGGGGTAATATTTCCACTCCGCATTGACGATACTGAGATTAGGATAAGGCTGAGAAAGGGCTAAAGCAAAGGCTTTCACTCCTTCATCTGGTTTAAATGAATGGATACCGCTGGCTTTATAGCGCTCCGTATAGGTAGCCGCAAGGCCAATTTCTGCCCAGGGTCCCCATGCAATAGATAAAGCAGGCAATCCACGGTCTTGCCGATAAGCTGCAAGAGCATCCATGAAGGCATTAGCTGAAGCATAGTTGATTTGTCCCGGAGACCCTAATGTAGAAGTAATTGAAGAGAAGAGGACAAAGAAGTCCAAAGGTTTGGCTAGGGAAGCTTCATGTAAGTTCCAGCTTCCGCTCACTTTCGACGAAAAGACTTTCTCAAATCTAATCCAATTTTGCGATGCGATGGCACCATCATCAATGATCCCAGCAGCATGAATGATCCCTCTCAACTCTGGCCACTCCATTCCAAATTTTTGCATGAGTGCATCGACTTCAGGCCTTTGGGAGATATCAATGGCTACTTTCTCCACTACTGTATTGAGGATCTCGATGTCTTGGTTGATCCTCCTACCTGCCAAAACAAGATGTTTTGCTCCATGCTTCGCAAGCAATTCCGCTGCCTTGAAACCCAAGCCTCCCATCCCACCCGTGATCAAGTAACTAGCTTCAGGATCTATTTTGAATTGATTTACTTCCGGGAATGTCAAGACGACTTTTCCGATCTGCTTGGCCCTCTGAAGGTATTCAAAACCACTTTCAGCATCTGAAATAGCAAAGCAAGTGCAAGGAAGAGGTTTGAAGGTTCCTTCACTAAAATACTTGATGACTGTTTTAAGCAGATTGTGCATCTCTTTCTTTTGATGGATTAGCATCTCGTCAATCGCAATGATGTGGTAGGTCACATCAGGTCGGACAGATGTCATGGCTTCCTTGGTCCAAATGTGTCTCTTGCCAATCTCTATAAAGCATCCACCCTGACTGCAAATACTTAAAGACTTAGCGATAAAACCTTCTCCAGATAGGGAATTGAGAACGCAATCCACTCCTTTCCCATGCGTATCGTGCAGGATAGCATCAGCGAAATCCAACGTTCTAGAATTATAAATATGCGATACTCCCATAGATCTTAGGTAAGCCTCTTTCTCTTTTGTACTTGCCGTTGCATATATCTCAGCGCCCGCGAGCTGGGCGATCTGTATGGCAGCCAATCCGACGCCACCAGCAGCCGCGTGTATCAGGATTTTCTCTCCCGCTTTTATTTTAGCTAGCGCAAATAAAGCATAATAAGCCGTGCAAAATACAATGGAAATAGCTGCAGCATCAGCAAAGCTGAGGCCATCTGGCATGCATGTAAAGAGCTCAGAAGAACCCACAACATGCGAAGCAAAAGATCCCCAGGTAAATCCTAGAACAGAATCGCCAGGTTTAAAATCGATGACATCCTTTCCGACATTTGTCACGACACCAGCACATTCCATCCCCAAAGGACTTTGCACCCCAAGTTGAAAACCCATGGCATCTAAAACATCGCGGAAATTTAAGCCCGTTGCCTTAACGTCTATGGCAATCTCATCAGGGCCTAGCACGCTATTCTTTTCCTGAGGCTTTAAGTAAAAGTTGGTAAAGGATCCCTTAGCTGACATATCCAAGCGGAATGCAGGGGCCAGAGGAATCATGAGCTTTTTACCCGATCGTTTGACGCTTTGGGCTGGCAAAAGGCGGGACACATAGCGGACACCATCGCGATAGGCGACTTGACCCTCTTGGTCGCTGGCTAAGAGTTCTTCTAGTGGAAGTTTTTCATCGGGTGCAAGGTCGATATGATGGCAGTTGAGATTGGCCATTTCAAGCTTTAATGTCTTGTAAAAACCATTGAAAGGCGCATTCGGAAGGTCTGTAATAGGGCCCACAGGTTGGATCCCATGGGTAATAAAGTAGAGGCTCGGTTTAGCCTCAAGTTTAGCAAGAGCCTGGACGAAGTAAAGCGCCTGCTTCAATGATTCTTCCCCAGAGGCAAACCATAACACACCAGTCGGCGAGTTGTTGACTACCTCGGCTATAGCAGCTTCTGGTTTTATTGTTTTAGCGTGCAATCCTTCAATCATCTCTTCTTGTTGAGAAACAACCAACCAAAAATCTGAATTCTGAATTCTGAATTCTGTATTCTTTTCTAAAGGCTTAGGCACCCAGCAGATCTGATAAAACCAGGGAGCTATCTGATCTTTCTTTGCCATCATTTGTTGCAGGTGTTCTTGGTCGGTTTTCCGGGCATGGAAACCCTGGATTTTCATGAGCGGTGTTCCATCAAAAGCAAAAAGCGCGATATCGGCGGTCATATCATAGTCTGTCATTTGGGTTAATCTTCCATGAACCCGGATGGCAGGTTGTAGTTCCGCAAAGCTCACTAAAGAATCCATGCTAACAGGAAGATAGGTCTGTGTATTTCCAGTTAAAAGAGCAAATAATGCTTGCAAACTGCCATCCATTATAGCTGGAAGGGCATCACCTTCTATTTCGGCTATGACTTCGTTGTTGCCAATTCTGATTTTACGGATGGTTTGAAAGTGTTCTCCATAATGAAGTCCCATCGCATCGCATTTCTTATAGAATTCCTTTATAGATACACTATGTTGACAAACCCTGTTCAATTGCCCCCAATCCATTTTTTCAGGCAAAATGATTTCCCCAATCGTCAAGTCGCTCTTTGCATGGCACAGCCACGTTTGGTTATCGAAGCTATAAACGGAAATAGCATATCCTTTTTCTTTTGGCTTGGCTTGAAGTTCTATCGTTCTCGTTTTTTTCTTATCAAGTGCTAGAGGCTGATCAATGGATAGATTGCTTAAAGTATATGATTGCCCATGAAAAAGCTCCCGACCTGCTGCTAGCATAAGCTCTGCAAATCCCGTACTGGGAAATAGGAGGGTGTTAAAGATCTTATGGTCTTTTAAATAAGGAAGAAAATCTAAATCTAAATCGTTTCTAAAAAGCCTCTCTTCAGAAGGAGATGGAATTAGTTCCCCGAGCAATGGATGGACTTTCTCTAGTACATGGCGCTTTTTCGTTCTCAGCGACTCCAGCCAATAACTTTCCCTTTGAAAGGGATAGGTAGGCAAGGAAACAATCTTGCGGTCATAGGGTTGATCAAATGCCTTCCAATCGATTTCTCCACCATCCAAATACAATTGAGATAGGGTTTCCAGATTCTTCAATTCCTCTTGCTCCTGTTGGTTCAAAGTATTTTGAACGGGTACAACAGGAATTTGTTCTCCTCGATCTATAGAGCCCAATTTTTCTATCAATTCTGCCTTGGACCGCACAATAAGGGCTATTCGCGATTCAAAATGGGTACGCCCCGCATTCGCTGTATAGGCGATATCCGCAATGTTTTCTTCCTGACATTTTTCAAGATACGCAAGATGACCCCGAATCCTATCATGAAGGGCCTCCTGGTTTATTGCCGAAAGAGTGAATAGATGGAAAGAGCGCTCCTTTAAGCCCTTCTTAGGTTCACGCACAGGAGCTTCGGAAAGTATGGCATGGGCATTAGTTCCGCTGATCCCAAAAGAGCTGACGCCTGCCATGCGCGGCCGCTCTCTGCGCTTCCAAGGTGTTTTCTGAATGGGTATCTGCGCAGGAATTGCATCCAAATCAATCAGTGGATTCAATTTTTCAAAATGGATTTGCCGAGGAATCGTCTCATTTTGTAAAGAGAGTACAACTTTGATGAGACTCGCTATACCAGCTGCCCCCTCCAAATGTCCAATATTCGATTTGACGCTCCCCAAAAACAATGGACTATTTTTACGACCTGCGAAAACAGACCCCAGAGATCCCACTTCGATAGGATCGCCAAGAGATGTTCCTGTCCCATGCGTTTCGATAAAATCGATTTCTTCCGGTTTGACCTTTGCCTGTTGTAAAGCAGTGTGGATAAGCTGCTGTTGGGCAATTCCATTTGGAACCGTAAGGCCAGATGATGCTCCATCTTGGTTGAGTGCTGTTCCAAGAATGACAGCCAAAATTGGATCTTTATCCTGAATGGCTCGTGAAAGGCGCTTTAAGATCACAACACCGCAGCCTTCACTTCTGATAAATCCATCAGCTCTGGCATCGAATGTCTTACAGCGCCCATCAGGAGCAAGGGCCATCCCTCTGCAATAGCTCACAGTATAGTCCGGGTTTAGCAATAAGGAAACACCACCAACTAAAGCTAAATCGCTCTCATTCATATGTAAGCTTTGACAGGCTTGATGAATGGCAGCAATTGAGGAAGAACAAGCCGTATCGACAGTAACGCTTGGTCCTCGTAGACCCAAAAAATAAGAGATGCGTCCAGATAAAAGGCTTGTGAAATTGCCTGTAGTCAAATAGAAATTCATTTCTTCTGGAGAAGCATATTTATAGATAAGATCCTTATAGTCTTGTGTGCAATTGCCTATGTAAACACCCGTCTTGGAACCTTCTAAACGGGTCGGATCAATCCCAGCATTTTCTAGAGCTTCCCAAGCCACCTCTAACAGCAACCTTTGTTGCGGATCCATTAACTCGGCTTCTTTCGGGCTGATACTAAAAAATTCCGCATCAAAGCGATCGATAGGGACATTCAAAAATCCCCCATATTTCGTATACATTTTTCCGGCCGCTTTAGGATTAGGATCATAATAATCTTCCAGACTCCACCGCTCGCTAGGCACTTCGCTGATGGCATCTCCACCCTCTTTTAAGAGGTGCCAAAATTCTGCCAAACTATTTGCCCCACCAGGAAAGCGGCAGGCCATTCCCAATATGGCTATGGGCTCAGTAAGCTCTTTTTCCCATTTTGTGATTCTCTCGGAATCATCATCAAAATACCTTCTGGAAGGTCTTCTTTCTGGTCAAGTGAGGGAAATAAGGTTGTTTCGAAATACTGAATGACGGCGGAGAAGTTTGGATAATCAAAAATGAATGACATGGGAAGATGAAAGCGACTTCCAATTGAACTTTGAAGCCTATTTTTAAATTCCATCGCCGTTAAAGAGTCCATACCCATCGCATAAAAGCCCTGTTTCGGTTTGATCATTTGCTCAGGATTGAGATTGAGAATATCCCGGATAAATTGAGTGAGAGTTTCCTTGAGGAGCATTTTCCTTTGTGCGGGCTCTGCTTCCTGCAAAAGTTTGAGAAGGGAAGCCCCATCTTCTCCTCTTTCTTTGCCGATTCCACTGGTTTTTGTTTTTGAACTGATTCGGAGTTACTCCCGATCTAAGGCTTTGGCCCAAAATCGCTGCCTTTGAAATGGATAGGTGGGCAAGGAGACTTTCTGACGATGGAAGGGAGCATCGAAGGCTTTCCAATCAAGTGGAAATCCCTTGAGATAGAGAGTGGAGAGTTGATCTAATAGATCAGTGGCCTCAGGGCCAATTTCCAGGAAGACTTCACACCCTTGTTCTTTAATCCGTTTGATTCGATTCCTTAAAGGTTCCAGTTCATTTAGATCTTTCCTTGCAGCGCTGTTTTTAAGCCCCTCTTCCAGACTCATCTTGCCAGAAACTGTAGCCGCGACAAGTTCACCTGTACGATCGCCGATAACGAAATCAGGTAAAATGCCCCAGCTTTTCCAAAGCTCATAAAGGGCATATTCAAATGCAAAAAGAGCAGACTCTGTAGAACGATTTATTTTTGTACAATGATCGATTGCGTTCCTAAAAACCGGATAACAATCATAAAGCTGTTTTCCTAAATCAGGGGAGGGCAATCTCTCTCCTTTTAAAACAAAAGCGATTTTAGGTGTGCTCTCAGGTATTTGTCCTTTCTTAAATTCTTTATTTCTCAATTTGTTTTGTAGCTCTTCAATTGAACTGGCAACAACAGCCAAGCGATAGTCAAATGACGCCCTTCCCGTATTAGCGGTATAGGCCATATCCGCAAGGGATTCTTCTGGATGTTGATTGATATGGGCGAGGTATGCATTGACCAAAGTATCTAGGCCTTTTTCACTCATGGCGGAAAGAGTCAAGAGATGTGCCGGACGGTCGATAGAATCGACTTGTCTTTCGCGCAAGGGCGCCTCTTCGACCACGACATGCGCATTGGTTCCCGAAATGCCGAAGGAACTCACACCTGCAATGCGAGGACGAGGATTCCGTTTCCAAGTCAGAAGTTCCTGCGGCACCTTTGCAGGAATCCTGTCGAAGTTGATATTCGGATTTAATTCTTCTAGATTGACCAGAGGGGGGATAGCCTCATGATAGAGAGATAAGATTACTTTGATTAAGCCGGCTATACCTGCGGCAGCCTCCAAATGGCCAATGTTTGTTTTTACCGATCCTAACAAGAGGGGAGTCTCTCGAACCTTGTCGAAAGCGGAGCCTATAGCCTGGACTTCTATAGGGTCTCCCATAATCGTTCCAGTACCATGCGTTTCGATATAGTCGATCTCGAGGACCCCTAATTCCTGATTTGGACCAAACGCTTTTCAGTAAGTTTGTTTGCGCGGTTACATTAGGCACCGTTATTCCGGGTGTGGCTCCATCTTGATTGATTCCTGAACCCTTGATCAGAGCTAGAATTCGATCCCCATCGCGCAATGCATTCTCTAACTTTTTCAAGACGACAATACCGCATCCCTCTCCGCGGACGTAACCGTCTGCTTTGGCATCAAAGGTTTTGCAGGACCCGCTTGGAGATAAAGTATGCGTTTTGCAAAGGGAAATCATCGCATCCGGAGAGAGGATCAAATTAACCCCTCCGGCAAGAGCTAATTCGCATTCTTGCGACAGCAAACTCTGACAAGCTAAATGCACAGCAACTAATGAAGAAGAACAGTGCGTATCGACGACAAGGCTTGGGCCAGCCAAATCAAATGCATAGGAGATTCTTCCAGCCGCAACGCTTCCCAAATTGCCAGTAAATTGATAGGAATCAATATCGCTCTTTTCTTGTTTGATGAGAAGATCATTATAATCATGTGCATAAAGACCTAAAAAGACACCTGTCGATGATCCCTTGTAGGCTTCTTGGATTGATCCCAGCATTTTCTAGCGCTTCCCAAGCAACTTCTAGGGCCAGCCTTTGCTGGGGATCCATGAATTCCACTTCGCGAGGGTTAATGCCAAATAGCTGCGCATCAAATTGATCGATCGGCTGTCGAGAGGAAACAGCCCTGGCGCGCGTAGATTTTCCCCGGAACTTCAGGATCTGGGTCATAATATTCGTTTAAATTCCAGCGCTCCTTAGGGATTTCGCTTGCACTATTGAACCCTTTTTTCAGAAGCTCCCAAAATTCCTCTGGCGAATTGGCTCCCCCAGGAAAGCGACACCCCACCCCGATCACTGCAATCGGCTCATTTTGCCCCTTTTGCAATTGATCCAGCTTCTCTTGCAGTTCTTGAAGTTTCTGTTCGGATTTGCCTAGCAATAACCAAGCTTTCTCTACAGGATTTAGATGTGCCTCTTCGCTCATAAAGAATCCTTACCAGCAAATCGAGTCGACTAATATATATATATACATTTCTTTATTATACAGCGATGGCTATAAAAATAAAATATTAAATACTATTGTAGAGTTAGCACTATTTGCGGCTCGAATCTCTAGGGAAATTGCATGAGCTAGTAGGCAGGATTGCCTTCTACTAGCGGTAGGACTTACCAAAAGAGACAGACATTGCGGGAATTTCTTGCATTTTGCGAATTTCTATTGAAAAATAGAAGTTTAGCATTCGGTAAATTTATGCTCCGCGCCATTCAGAGTTTTCCATTCTTTTTGGCATTTGGATTCCTCTTTGCTAAGTTTTTCTATCAATATTTTGGCCAACATCAACAATAATCTTTCATTTTGTCCTGATAATCCTGGCCGACCTATAAAAGAGAGGTGAGATGCATATTGAATTGTTCCTGAAGCAATCACTGCTAAATCCCTATGAATATGAAAACGATTTGTTTGCCTATAGGTAATCAGAGAGAGAAAAGTCTGGATTAGGGATTTCATTCTTATTTCCTAGAACGAGATCCGGTGCCCCATTTTCCTTCTATGTGATTTCACTTCTGCTCCCGTTGATCTGATAGCAAAGTAGAGGGAGTGCAGTGAGATAGATCTTTTTTGCATCTTCTGGAAATATCTGATCCGTGACTGTCTTCCAGCGTTTACTGACAAGCCGAAGTCTTAGGGTCTTTAAACTCTGATCACTGAAACAGAGAGCAACAATCATTCTTAAGCAATCAGGGGGGAGCGTTAAAGTCAAATCACTGCCATTATTTGGTGGGGTGGCATAGGGAGTTCCGGCAATTTGGTTTTTGAGTTTCCCAAAATTCCAGGAAATAGCTCGTGACATATGTGGAATAGGTAGCATCTTCAGCTCCTTTGTAATCGAGAAGGATTCACTTTGTGTTTCACCTAATAAAAATACTTTATCATAATTTAATATTAATTTCCATAAATAAGACTGATAGTGATAAGCTAATGTTGCGTTTCATCAAATTTGGGATAATTTTTGGATCTCTATAAGGAAATTACGCTACTGCCATGAGAAAAATGTAGCGAAATTTACAACTAGCTTGAGCATTTTTTCACTCATCGACGTGAGCCTTAACCACATCGCCGCTTACAGACAAATTTGAAAAATTTGTGATTCATTTATCCACAAATTTAGCAAAATCTTTGGATCAATCATCCATAAATTTTGACAAATTTGTGGAATTTATGGCAAACTAAGTAAAAAAGAGGTTGATTTATGCTCTACAGAATCTATCAGGATTTAGAGGAATACCTTAAGTCTAAAAAAGTGCTTATTCTTTATGGCCCTCGCCGAGTTGGAAAAACGACGCTGTTAGAAAATTACCTTAAAAAGACTCCTTTTAAATATCGTCTCGATTCAGGTGAGAATATACGCATTCAAAATGTTCTGGGGTCTAATGACTTTCCACGCATTCTCGAATATTCGGAAGGCTATCAGCTCATTGCTATCGATGAAGCCCAATGTATACCAAATATTGGACAGGCGTTAAAAATTATTGTCGATCATGTTCCCGAAGTGCGAGTGATAGCCACGGGTTCATCCTCCTTTGATCTTCACCAACATCTCGGGGAACCGCTCACTGGAAGAAAAAGAACTTTAACTCTTTATCCACTATCGCAGTTCGAACTCCTGAAGAATTATAATCCTTTTGATCTGAAAGGAAAACTAGAGGAATATTTGCTTTTTGGAAGCTATCCAGAAGTACTTCTTGCCCCAACTCGCCAGGAAAAAATTGAACTTCTACAAGAGCTTGTTGATTCTTATATTCTTAAAGATATTTTAGCTTTTGAACGGATCAAAGGGCCTGACGTTCTTTTAAAACTTGTTCAACTCCTGGCATTCCAGGTGGGCCAGCTTGTTTCACTCCATGAACTGGCCACCCAACTCCATTTGGATGTTAAGACTGTAGGACGCTATCTCGATCTTTTGCAGAAGTCCTTTGTCATTTACAAATTGAGTGGATTCAGTAAAAACTTGAGAAATGAAATCACCCAAAAATGTAAGTACTACTTCCTTGATAATGGAATTCGCAATGCTGTGATCTCTCATTTCAATGCACTAGAGCTTCGCAATGATGTGGGAAATTTATGGGAGAACTTTTTGATGATGGAGCGTTTGAAAAAACAGACATACACAAAATCTTTGACGCACGGATATTTTTGGCGAACTTATGATAGCAAAGAAATCGATCTAGTGGAACAAGAAAACGATCATCTAGTTGGTTATGAGTTTAAATGGTCTGCAGCAAAGAAAGTCGGCCCACCTAAGCGCTGGAAAGAAAGTTATCCCTCCTCATCTTTTGAAGTCATCACCCCGGAAAACTATCTCGCATTTGTGACTTGATTCCATTAACCATTGTCCATTATGCAACTGTCTCTCTAGGTCCTCCTCTTTGTCCTCTTGTCCCTGTTGTCCTTTCGTCCTTTCGGTTACGCCAGGTATAAAACCCTGTTAACTCGTTAGTTGAGAGGTACTAACAATGTAAATTGCATATTCTACATTTAGCTACGCATTGGCGTGGGGGCTGGTAACACACCACGCGAATCATTGCGGTCGACTGAACGGCGAAGAGAAGCGCATTCTCAGATAGCAAAGACATGAGCCCAATACAAGTGAACTCGATTCGGCCTCGTTAGACGCAATGTTGGTGGTCAACCTCCCGAAAAGGGCGAAACCTACATCAGTAAGGAAGTAATATGCATACGCACTTACTGAACCAACCGGGGTGATTGGAGAGGGCGCGTGTCGAAAGTTAACAATAGGTCCTGGGAGATCCGATAGAGACAGAGGTAACGGAAGTTAGCCACTAACGGTCTGGCGGAATACATAACGCCATCTCGGCTTTATCGGAAGTCAGAGGGATCCGTAGTAGCAATGAAAGCAGAGTAATGTCTGCCGAGCAAAGGGGTCCTGCTGGTTGTAATGCTTTTGCAAAGAGAGGAGTATCTGATTGATGGTTAAAAACACTAGTACAGAATTAAGAAACGTTGAAGAGTATGCGGACTTCGTCGTAGACAAAGTCGCAAACCGATCTCCAGGCCTTGCTCGTCTAAGGCAAAAGTTGGGTGAAAAGGCCCAGAATGAACCACAGTTTCGCTTCTACGCGTTATACGGACACATTTATCACATTGAAACACTCCGAACTGCTTGGTACTTAATCCGACAAAATGGTCAGACACCTGGTGTCGACGGCATAACCTATGATGACATCGAATCTGTCGAAGACATCAAGGATCCGTCAGCCGCCAGCCTCCTAGCGGAGGTAAAGGTGGAAGCCTATTTGAAGAAAGTCCAAGAAGAACTGAAATCAAGAACTTACAAACCAATGCCTGTCCGCAGAGTATATATACCCAAAGCTGATGGTAAGAAAAGGCCGCTCGGCATACCTACCATCAAAGATAGGTTAGTCCAAATGGCAACACTCCTAATAGTTGAACCAATATTCGAAAAGGATTTTCTGGACTGCTCGTACGGTTTCCGACCAAATAGATCGGCCCATGACGCCATCCAAGAAATTACCACGAATCTCAAGAATGGGAGAACAGCCATCTACGACGCCGATTTAAAAGGGTATTTCGACTCCATCCCTCATGATCAACTCATGAAATGCGTGAAGATGCGTATAACAGATGGAACAGTCCTTAAACTAATTGAAACTTGGTTGAAGGCTCCCATCGTCGAAAAAGAGAAAGATTGATAACGGCAAATGGAACATCAAAGTGACAAAATCACTTCGAGGAGCCCCCAGGGCGGGGTCATATCTCCATTACTTTCCAACATCTACTTACACTGGTTCGACAAGCGTTTCCACGCTTTTCCACGCTGAAGATGGTCCACGATGCACTGCGAACGCTAGGTTAATAAGATACGCTGACGATTTTTTCATAATGGCAAGATACATTGGAACCAAAATCGTAAGCTCAGTCAAACATCTGATAACAGACTGGCTGAAACTTGAGATCAACGAAGAAAAGACCAAAACGGTTATCCTGAATGAAATAGGAAACTCCATTGACTTCCTGGGTTACACCTTTCGAGTAGAAAGATGTCTTTATAGAAATAACGACACCTATATCCGGATAGAACCCAAGAAGAAAAGCATTGAAAAAGCCAGGGACAAGATACGCGAACTCACATCGCGTTCAATGAATCATGTCCCTGTTGATAAATTCATAAGAAGAATCGACAGCTTTCTGAATGGATGGAGTGAATATTTTAAACTTGGGCACCCGAGTCGAGTCTTTAGGAAGATGGATAATTACGTTAGCGCTAAGGTCATAAAACACCTAAGTAGAAGAAGCCAAAGAGGATACAAGAAACCCAAGGGTCAGACGTGGTATACCCACCTTCAGAAACTTGGGCTGGTACGCCTTGGTAGCAAATGTGCGAAATACGAGGTCACAATTAACCGAAGCAACTAGGAGAGCCGTATACTGGAAATCTGTACGTACGGTTCGATGAGGAGGAAGGCTACGGCCTTCCTTACTCTATTCCCTTGCGTCGTTGTCATTTGGTCGTTTGTCGTTTTGTCCTTACCAAATAGAACGGGAAAAAATTTTAAAACACTTCGGATTATCTTTGGTATGGGAAGGTGGGTCGTTTTTGGTGATCGCGGGGCGGGTCATTTTGCATGACCGCCAGGTGGGTCTTTTTAGATGACCGTCAAGGGGGCGTTTTCCGTGGTTGTTGACAATACTCTTTCAATTTCCTTTTGTAATCAGAGGTTTTATATTATAAAATAGGAATTTTGAGATTCTTAGCAGCTTTTATCAAATCCAGATCTTTGGTTGCAATAGGAATCCTTTCACGAGCTGCTAGCTGGGCGCAATCCCATTTTCTGGGTAATGCAATAAAGTAAAATATTTGTTCACAAAAAAGTGTCTATTGCACTAAAAACTCTTTGAATAACAACACACAAAGAGAGATATCATGCAAATAGACACGAGACAACATTTTAACGAGCTCAGCACAAGAATTCAAGAAGTAAATCAACAGCTTATGGAACTGAGTGCACAAACATGCACGATCAATGATGACCAAGCCCTGGAACAATTGGAGCAAAAAATTCGATCGATCCTTAATGAACTTGGGGATTTGATTGTTGCCCAAAAAGTACAACAGCAGATAGATACCAATGAAGAGCTCCACGCCCAAAGTACAAAACTTGCTCGTGCATTCCACAAATCACTTGTCAACAAAGGGCGAGCTCTTGTTCAGATCAGATTCGTTGGAGGAACGCAGCTACCTTTAAGCGTCACATACTAGAGGGGGATTACTCAATGCGGCTTAAGCTACCCGTAAAATGGGAATGCGCCCTGCTAGCTCGAGATAGGCTGCATCATAAATCGTTAACCTTTCTTGTTGGGCTAAAATAAAAATACTATGCATGGCCCTAGACGTTGTTGTTTCATCAATATGAATCGATAAATCTATCATAGAAAGGATAAAATTAGACGATTGGATATCAGTTATTTTCTTTTTTCGTATAGCTCCAAGCAAGACATTAGCAACTTCAAGAGGCCAAATTGTAGGTACGATAGCTTTCTCTTTTTCAAGTAGATCTAAAATCTTTTCTGTCATTGAAGTCATTTCATCTTCAAATATCCAAGCCATGGTAACAGAGCAATCTAAAACAAAATCAAATTCTTTTTTTCTCATGATGATGCTTATTTTCTTCCTTCAGCCCGTAATTTTTTGAGATTCAGTTTTCCTCGTCTAAGTCCTTTTCTCAGTTCTCTGATAGATCGAATAGAGGCTTGGGGTGAACTTTCTTTTGCTTCCTCAGAAAATGGAATGACTTTTGCGACTTTTTTACCTCGCAAAGTTACTATAAATTCTTCCCCGGCAGAAACCTCAGCAAGAATTTCAGAAAAATGTGTTTTGGCTTGAAAAGCCCCAATATTTTTCATACGCCCACCTTCCAACTAGTTGATATCTTTAGTCTAGTTATTACTCATAATTTTTCAAGTATAAAAAGGGATTCAATAATGGACAATGGTTAATGGACCTAATGGACAATAATGGACAATGGTTAATGGATAATGGACACCATGGACACCATGGACTATGGTCAAAGGCAATGGTCCATAGTCGATGGTGTCCATGGTGTCCATTAGGTCCATTAACCATTGTCCATTATTGTCCATTATTGTCCATTTGATTTTTAAAAGTTATTATGATAAAATATTAATTTATGTTTATTAACAATATTCAACCAGGTCAATTAATAGGCTCAAGTTTTGCATCAGCCCCTCCTGTAGCCAGCAAAAAAGGGGAGGGGACTGTTGCTCCCGATTCCGCACCTCCGATTGCGCTACTGTCCGATGCCCATGCCCAGCATTTCATGGAATGTCCAGGACTTCATGTGGAAGCGGCATCCCGAAAAGAGAAAACAAATCGAGGAGATCTTACAGAGTCCCTTAAACAATGCGGAAAAGAGCGCTCGGAGATCAATCCCAGAAGTTCTGCGGCGTCGAAGGAAATGGATACCCGGCAGAGATCTTTTATCGATATGCAGCAGGGGGGCATTCTCGATGAGATGCACCTGGCTCAAGGGCAAAAACTGCCTTGCCCTATCGGGATAGCCAAGGATATCGCTTCGCTCCTGAAACAAGTGGAAAAGCGCTTCAACACTCCCGTCGAAATCGAATTTGTCGGCACTGAAAGTCAAGTATTTATTGTCCAATTACGTCCTAGCGTAGACGTATTTGCATATTAAAATGTGGAAGAGTAACTTTATATTTGTTCCTCAAAGTTAAAGGAGGTTAAAAATGAACGTAAACCCAACTCATCAACAGGGCCCGTATGATTGGTATAATCGCAATGATTCCGGAGGGGAGAAAATTCCCCCACAAAATCAAGCAACTAGCCTTCCCTTAACACAAAGCATGGGGGACTGCCGAGGCCAGACTATCACATTCGCGGATGGAAGCAAATATACGGGAGAGGTCAATGAGAATGGAGAACCTCACGGTAGAGGGGTTTTGGATTACCCAGACACACAGAATCGATGTAAAAAATATGAGGGAGAATTTGCTGACGGACTTTTCCACGGTAAAGGAATTATGCTATATATCAACGGAAGAAAATATGACGGCGATTGGGTGAAAGGTTTGAGGCAAGGAAAAGGTAATGAGGAGACGCCTATAGGAGATGTCTATGTAGGAGATTTTGCAAATGACAAGAGGCATGGAAAAGGATATGCAACGACACATAGGAACGAAACGGTTATAGGAGAATTTGAGGACGGTCGTTTTATAAAAGGCACTATAATCAAAAGCCAAAATGAGAAATTTGAGGGAGAATTTAGAAACAGCGGCGTGGACCTTTGGAATGGTGTATATTCACGCAATGGGGAGGTTTTAGCTAAATACAAAGAAGGAAAAGAGACCTCCGGATGCTGCGAAATTTTGTGAGCAAAAGCCCCTCTCATATGCCCGAAGGCTCGGCAGTTGTCAATTTTCGAGACCAAGACCGAAAATATCAAACCTGAGGCTTTCGAAACCCAGGGCCGAAGGCCCGGCAGTTGTATAGCCCAGGCCGCAAGGCCTGGGTTACGAGGAGGTTAGAAGATGAGGACCGAAGGTTCGACACAAATGTGTCCCATATTAGTGCCGGACCTTTGGTCCTTATCTTACATGGCCATCTTAACCCAGGCCTTGCGGCCTGGGCTATACAACTGCCGGGCCTTCGGCCCTGGGTTTCGAAAGCCTCAGGTTTGATATTTTCGGTCTAGGTCTCGGTCACGGTCTCGGTCTCGAAAATTGACAACTGCCGGGCCCGAGACAGAAATTGTCCTTCTGTCCTTTCGTCCTTTTTTCTTGACATCCTCCTCGTACGAATATATAGCTAAGAAATATTTTAATATGCACCCGAGGATGGCCCTATGAAATATTTAAAGGTATTTATAGCAGGACTCACTTTCCCCTGCATTGTTCTCCCATTTTGGCTTCTGTTTATTTCTTCGGAATTTAATCCATCGGTTTACACCCATCCTGCTATCTATTTTGTCCCTTTAATCTGGGGAGTGTGGAATATCGTATACTTTGCCTTCCTTTCCAAGGTTCTCCCAGGAAATTCGACCATAAAATTATTGCTTACGGGAGCGATTTTGGGCTTTCTTATCGCCCTGTATGAAGTTTTTGTAGAACACATTCCATCCTTATTGGGAATGCCCTACTCCGTGACTTACCTTCCCCTGATCGTTGCCCCCATTTTTTACGCTCTTTGCTGGCTTTTCATTGTAAATCCTCTCAATCATTTGTTAGGAGTTGATACGACTCTCAGTTCAAAATAATTATATTTATCGGGAAGAGGTGGATATCACCACCGTTCAATGGATTACTATTTGCAATACTAATTAATTCTTAGCTGACGCAAACCATTATCAACAATGGAATCCAATAGTCTGCTTATGGGTTTGTGCTGTAATTTCGCGGCCTTAGCAAGTAAGTAATGTCTTTCACTGCCAGGCCTATATAAAAATTTTCCTGTGTATTGAGTACGGTCAACGGGTTCTGGGACCGGCTCCCCTTTTTCTTGATAAATTTCAACAGCCAGGGCAATAGCTTCTTTAATCTCGATCATTCCCTTGTTTAAATCCACATTGTGTGTGCATATTCCAGGCAATTCGTTCACACGGATGATGAAATAATTTTTGCCTTTATGTACTTCATTTTCTACCGTGTAGGTCCAAGGAAGATTTAAGTAATAATTTAATTCTTAAGGGACTGAACCCCCTAATGGAGTATTTATCCCATTGTCCCTTTGTCGTTTACGTCGTTTTCGTCTTTTGCGTCGTTGTCCCTTGGTCGTTTGTCCTTTGGTCGTTTGTCCTTTGGTCGTTGGTCCCTATGTCGTTGTCGTTTTGACGCAAACTTATTTTTTAATTAAATTATAGTTTAGTATAATATAAATATCGTTAAACTAACGTTGTTTATATTATATGAATAGTATTACGAACGATAGATTAGTTTCGTTATTTAATACTAACGAAGAAGTCAAAAAGACTTCTTTGCAAATGGTGGTGAAATCAGGACGGCTCTATCTCCTGAATCCTTCGAATGTTCCCATGGACAAGATTGATCCGATCTTAACTGCCTTTCATGTGCAAAGAGCGTCCGCCTTGGCTTCAGAAACAGAACTTCGCCTCATGGAACAGGTTGCGGAATCACCGATAGAAAGGGGCATGTTAAACGAACTACTTAAAATGATGGGGGGCGGCAAGGAGCCAAAATCAGGGCAAACAGAGGCATCCATCAGTCCTTTGCTACAGAGATTTATTGAATACCCCGCACAATTTTACAAGGAAATACAGGCAAGAAGGGTGGAAGCCACGTTTCATGGATATGATCGGAATGCCTTTACCTTCCCAGAAATCGCAGAAGCCTTTCAAGAGATGCAACGCCATATTCCAGAAAAAACAGCGCTTCTGGCCCGCTCTCCTTTTCCTCTCCTGCAAGCACTGAGAAGAAATCTGAACGAACTGGAGAAAGAACTTCACTCCTTAGAAGCAGGGGTACAGATCGTCAATGATCAGGGGAAAGTCCGCACTGTCGCCTATCCCTATGAAGCTTCGATAACCCTTTGCTTGAACTATTTAAAATTATTGGATCAAATCGTTCGCATTGAGAGAAGGATGAATCAATTACTGCCTGAAGGAGAACGCCAAGCTTTTTATAGAGACTGTGAAAGCCGGGTCATGCAGGCTTTGCGGATTGACAAGATCGATGGTTCCGATCCCGATGCGCTCAAGGCGCTTTATCAGATGATCGATGGCGAACTCGAACAAAGAGATTATGCCCAAGCCTACCAAAAGCTGCTGCAAAAATCACAGGGCAATGAAAGCCTTCAGAATAAATTGAAGGGGCTATCGAAAATCACTCCGGAAGATGTAAAAAACCAGGATATTGCCCTGCATCGCCTTATCCTCAAGGAAATGGTTCTGCCTCCCAGATTTCATAGTATCCGCTTTGAACAGCACCTCAAGGATGTTTTGTCTTCGGATTGTATCCTTCTGCCTTCCTTCTCTCCTTTGGATATTCCCTTCTTCCGCAAAACAGGCGATGCACCTGTAGGGCTGATGGGGATGGTGAGCGACGTCATTTTTGGCGATGAATTTTTGATGACTCCCTATGAATTTGCCATTCATGATGTCAACCACTTTTTCGATGCAATCTATCAAAGCTATATCTCCATGATCGAAGCGGGATTGAGTCCTTTGGAAAATCTCGAGATCTGGGAAGAAACGAAAGATTTCTTTCAGCGCAAAATTGATGCTATCGAGGATCAGGAGCTCAGAAGCGCTGTCGAACTTGTCATCTTCGAAGTTTTGCATGAAGAAGGACATACCTATGACCTCGACAATATGCGCAGAGGGCTGGAAGAATCGAATATCTATCTGAATGATTTGTTAGATTTTCTGAAGAAAAAAATAGGGGAGTTGAACTTCTTCCAGCCGCCTGGAAGCAAACCGATCATCAGCCAAGAGGCCCAAGGAAAATTAGAACAGGCTCGCCAAACGGTATCCGCCTGGATCCGAGAAAGAGCCAAACAATTGGGAGAATCTCCCGCCGGAAAACTATTCCGCACCGAAAAGGAAATGGCCTATACGGAAAGGCGGGCTAAGCTAAAAAAGATCACTCCGGACAGCATGGATTACCAATTTCGCGTTTTCAGCGACAATATCAAGATTGTGCATAAAAC
The DNA here is from genome assembly GCA_963801335.1 of uncultured Parachlamydiaceae bacterium. Lineage (GTDB taxonomy): Bacteria > Chlamydiota > Chlamydiia > Chlamydiales > Parachlamydiaceae > CAWDEQ01. Next base: position 266,121 of record CAWDEQ010000003.1, read on the forward strand.
CTAATTCTCATCTACTGGGGGGGAGGCTCAACAGCATCAGATAAGTATCTTGAAGAAGGGGAATGAGATCCATCATATCATCGCGCAACGAGGACTCCTTGCGGTTTCCAGAAGGTGATTCCTCTACTGCATTAATCAGATTGTTCAGCCTATACACGCTTTGGGCTTTTAGTAATAACGCAGCTAAATTGCCCCTCAGATTATAACTCAGGCCATCTTGTGACTCCAATATAGCTAAGGTGGTTTTGTCTGCCTTGTCCTTTCGAACTAACCAACAGTTTATCCATTCTTTATCGCTTAGGGGCTTAACCCTTTTTTTCAGTTCTGCCAACGCTGCAACAATCTCCTTTCGCCTTTGGTCGCTCATGGGAGCCTGTGCTTTTTTTACTAGGGGATTTCCCCGCGAGGGAAAACATTGGGCGTGGAGATCTTTAATCCTACAGATTTGAGTGACTGCTAAAGCTAAATCATCGATCATTAAAGCTTTTAATCTTTTGGGCATCAATTGACTCAAAAGGGGAACCTGTTCATGATAGGAGGCATTGAGACTAATTTTTTTCCTTTCACACATTTTCCTATTCTTCTTGCCCAGGTGTGCAAAAGCCTCATTCCACAAAAGGGTCATCGGCGTACTGTAGGTTCGTTTCAATTCTTCACCATATCCTGAACAGGCCATTAGGCCCTCAGATAGATTTGTGGAATTAACAGACTTCTCAAACTCCTCAAACGAGACAGTTTCAGGAAATTGATAAAAGATCGATCTCAGTGTCCTTGATGGGAATGGCCCTGTTAACTCCTCATTGCATAGAGGCAAAAGCCGATTCCCTTTATTCTCCATTTTGAATGTCTTGATTAATTCGCGCTCCTTTTGCCAAAGATGAAAGGCTAAGAGATCCTGAAATCTTTCCGGCTTTTCCTTCTGAAGGATGATATTTTCAGGTTTTTTTTCAAAGTCCTCCTTAAATTTTGCCATTTTTTGGCCTATTTGTTTGTCCTCGAAGAATTTTCTTTCCTGTTTTTTCAAATACTTGACATAAGAGGCCACAGGAATTGCCGGCCTCACATCATCAAAAATTCTAATATATTGCCCAAGGACATAATCCATCTGGCGGATGAGCTCATCGTAGAGGGCGAAAATGGGATCCGCTTCAGGGATGTCAAAATCGACAATATCCGGAACCCACTTCCTTTCCACTGGCACTGGATTGATGATCACGCTTTCTGTAGGGGCAATGGAGACAGATTTGTGCCTTTCGATGTCTTTTGGAATGCTTTCAAAGCTTTTGGACACCGCTTTACAAACCTGTAAGGCTAAACCCAAAGTGATTTCCAGATTCTCCAAATGCATCGCTGCAGATTTTGGGCTGCCTGAATAGGGTGTTTTGTCTTTGCTATTGCTATTGCTTTGATCCATTTTTTGTTGTGAAGTGCGAATCTGAGATCCATGTGGGCTTACATCATTTCCTGAACGGGTTCGAGCATGAATGGGTCCGCTAGGAGTGCGTGCAGGGGTTGGTGCAGGAACATCTTTGTCAAAATGCATCGTGGCCGATTTTGTCATTCCTGAATGCGTTATGATTTTGTTTTTGCTGTCGCTATTGCTTTGATCCAGCTTTTTTAGCGAACTACGCATGGGCAATCCGCGAGAACTGACATCATTTTCTGAACTGGTGAAAGGATGGCTGGGGGCGCTAGACCGAGAAGAGGGGAAGGAGGAGGGCGGATAGGTTAAGGTTACCGATGCCATGGTCACGACTTCGGGACTCGCTGGAGGCGAAATCATACTTGATACGCACTTTCGGAAGTCGGTTAAAAATTCGACCATCTTATTCCAATCCTCGGCAAAAGACCTCCAAGGGGCAAACTGGGTGATCCTCCTTTGAGTTAAATTTAGGGACGTTCTCCCTCGAGCTTGTTGAGGAGGTGTTTTGGAATCGGCATCCTGTTGCCAAGGATAAAAAACAGCTTTGACAGCTCCCTCAAGATGATTAAAAGAGCTCTTTACTGCGACATCGACATCAAACATCAAGCGGGGGCTATCAAAACGTTTCCCTAAATTTGGAAAATATTCCATCTTAATCTTTTCAGTTAGGATCAGCAATCGGCACAGCATATAACTAAACTGAATTTTCACGTTCTCGTGGGAGTGTAGGGCAAGAAAGCTATTGGCATATTTTTTTTCGAATTCGAGGAATGTCGATTTAGCTACCCAGATCCAAACGACGCATTTTGCATGTTCAGCCGAAGTGCCATGATTATCACTGGCGGGTCTTTTCTCTTCCCTTTTCTCTTTTTCTGAATCGCTGCTTGGAGGGGAATAGAAGCGGCCTCGGCTTTGTTGGATCCATGCAAGCAATAGGTCCTGATCCTGCGTATGAAGGATTTTGGGAAGGCATACATCCCGATGCTCCCTTGGAAGGACATCGTAGGCTAGCCTTAGCCAACGCTCTGAGGTAAACTGCATCTCTTGCGGTTCGATGATTTTTGAACAAGGTTCTATACTTAACAAAGATGTTTGTGAGAAAACGGGCGTTTGGATCTCTCTCCTATTTTTATCTATTTGGGCAACATTCTTATCATTCATCGCCTGGCCCAGCCATAATAGGTGAAGCCGCTGGGCGAGGCCGCTTGCTATTGGATGTTTGCTTTTATAGTCTTCTAAAGCATCAGCTAATACCCTTCGATAGTGGAAGTTCTCCTTCCCCTCTTCTTCTCTCTTAATCGTTTTAAAATGTTTGAAGGCAATTTTGCGATGGGCTGCGCATTTCGACTCAGCCCATAAGAGCATACTAGAAAATGCCTCGAAGATTTTCTTGAAGAAATCTGAATGGTTATCATCGAACCCAGGTAGGCCTATTGGATGATTGACTTCCAATAGCCCTTCTAATGAGGATCTGGGAGTTACAGGCTTTGGATTCATCGTCTTACCTAAAATCGTTATGAGACATACATAAAAAATATCCTCTTTTTTTCCTAGGATTTGTTATAAGGCCGATAGTGTAAGGATAGAATATGACTTTATATGATTGGGCCCAATACATTCTTTTTATTTTCTTTTTCGTTTGGAGTGCGATTCTTCTCGGCAAGTACATGGGAAAGGTTTTCTATTCTCAAGCGCGGATTCCTGTTCTCCGCACCATCGAAACTTTTACCTATAGGCTATGCCGGATCCATTCCCTGGAAGAAATGGATGGGAAAACCTACGCGTTAAAGCTTCTCGGCTTCAATGCTATCGGCTTTCTTTTCCTTTTTCTCATCCTCTATTTCCAGCATCTATTGCCGCTCAATCCCCAAAATCTTCCGGGCCTTTCCGCCAGTTCCGCTTTCAATTTAGCCGTTTCCTATCTCACCAATACAAATTGGCAGCCCTTTGTGCCTGAAACGACCCTGAGTTATTTCAGCCATATGGTCGGATTGACCGTCCAGAACTTTTTGGGGGCTGCCACAGGCCTCTGCGTTCTATTCGTATTGATCCGGGGAATCAGCCCCACGAAATATGAAAACCTCGGCAATGTCTGGGTGGACCTCGTCCGTTCGATCGTTTATTTGCTTCTTCCGTTGGCGCTTATCCTCTCCATTTTTCTCGTTAGCCAGGGCGTCGTCCAAACCCTTTCTCCGCCCGTCGCCATTGAGACCTTGGAAAGCAGGGAGCAAACGATCCCTCTAGGACCCGTAGCCTCTCAAGCCGCCATCAAGCAGCTGGGATCGGGAGGAGGCGGCTTCTTTAGGGCCAGCGCTTCCCATCCCTTCGAGAATCCGACCCCCCTCTCGAATGTCCTGGAACTCCTCGCTATCTTGCTCATCCCGGCGGCTATCCCCTACATGTATGGGGTAATGGTGGGTTCCCACAGGCAAGGCTGGATGCTGTTCACCGTGATGCTCACCCTTTGGATCATCGGCGGCATGATTTCCCTCTGGTCGGAGAATCTGGTCAATCCCATACTGGGTCCAGGTTCTGCTTGGGAAGGAAAGGAGATCCGCATTGGGATTAGCAGGAGCATCAGTTGGGGGGTCTCAACGACAGCGACCTCTAACGGATCTTATAATTCCATGATCTCGAGTTACTCTCCTTTGGCAGGAGGCGTCGCCCTCCTCAATATGATGCTGGGGGAAACGATTTTTGGCGGAGTCGGAGCAGGCCTTGGCAACATGCTCATGTTTCTCCTCCTCGCCGTATTTTTGTCGGGTTTGATGGCGGGAAGGACTCCAGAATACCTCGGAAAGAAAATCGAGAAGAAGGAAATCCTATGGGTGATTCTGGCAGTGATATTTCCCAGCGCTTTGATCCTCTTTGGAGCGGCATTGATTTGCGCCTTTCCTGAGGTGCTTGCTGAAGCCCCCCACAAGGGGCCGCACGGCTTTACGGAGATCGTGTACACCATTACCTCCACAACAATAAACAATGGAAGCGCTTTTGCCAGTTTCAAAGCCAATACACCCTTCTATAATGTGTTTTTTGCTGTGTTGATGCTGCTTGGGAGAGCTGCTGTCATGATACCCAGCTTTGCTTTGGCGACTCTCTTAAACAGAAAAATGGTGACGCCTCCAACCGCAGGGATGTTCCGCACAGATACCTTTACCTTTGGCTTCCTCCTCGTCAGCATCTTATTGCTGATGGGTGGACTCATCTTCTTTCCGGCATTATTGTTAGGCCCTATTTTAGAACATCTTTTAATGCTGAAGGAGCAAACATGGCCTTTCTAGCACCCCTATGGCAAGCATTTAAGCTGCTCAATCCGACGTTTCAGTTTCGCAATCCCGAAATCTTCGCCACCTATACCTGCGCTATTTTCACTACCCTCTATTCCCTGGTAGAAACAGTGAAGCAGCGCCCTTCCGCCTTTGATTGGCAAATTGCCTTTTGGCTATGGCTTACAGTTATTTTTGCCAACCTTGTGCTTGTGGTTGCTAAGAACAAAGGAAAAGCCCAGGCCCTTAACATTCGCAAAAGCCAGATCAATGCTAATGCCCATAAATTAATCCAAGGTGCAATCATTCAAGTTACTTCCGCCGACCTCAAAGCAGGGGATATCGTCCTTTGCGATGCAGGCGACATCATACCCGCCGACGGAGAAGTCATCGTAGGATTGGCAACGGTAGATGAATCGGCCATTACTGGGGAGTCTGCTCCAGTCATACGCGAAGCCGGAGGCGACCGCAATGCGGTGACGGCGGGAACGCAAGTCGTCAGCGATAGAATCGTCATTAAAATCACCACAGAACCAGGACGCGGCTTTACCGATCGCATTATCGAATTGATCGAGGGGGGTGAAAAAAGGCGCAAAACGCCGAATGAAGTAGCCCTGAATTCCGTCTTATCAGGCTTTTCGATTATCTTTCTCTTATGCACGATGTCCCTCAAGTTTTTCTCCGATTACATCGCCGCAGCAGAGCATCAAGATAAGGTGCTGATAACCATCCCTATCCTGATTGCCCTCTTTGTCTGCTTACTTCCCACGACAATAAGCGCCTTATTGAATGTGGTAGGCATCGCCAGCATGCAGCGGCTCATCCGCAAAAACGTCGTCGCAAAAAATGAACGAGCTGTAGAAATCGCCGGAGATATCGACCTGCTGCTTCTCGACAAAACGGGGACCATCACCCTCGGCAATCGCATCGCCACAGCCTTCTTGCCTGCCGAAGGAGTCACGGATAAAGAATTGGCGACTGTGGCCCAGCTCTCTTCTTTGGCCGACGAAACCTCAGAGGGAAGATCCATTGTGGTGCTAGCCAAAAGCCTTTTCGATTTGCGCGGGGAATCGTTGGAAGCCAATGTCAAATTCATTCCCTTCAATCCCGCAACCGGCATGAGCGGCCTCGATTTTTTCGATGCCAATGGCCGTACCATCCGGCAAATCCGAAAGGGGACTGTCGAAGCCATCAAAAAGCATGTCGAAAGACTGCACGGAACCTGTCCTGAACAGCTGACCTCTATGGCTGAATCGATAGCCCGGAAAGGCGGAACTCCTTTTTTCGTGAGCGACCAGGAAAAAATCCTGGGGATCATCTACCTCAAGGACACCGTCAAAGGGGGCCTCAAGGAACGCTTTGTCGAGCTGCGAAAAATGGGCATCAGGACCGTGATGATCACCGGAGATAATAACCTCACCGCAGCGGCTATTGCCGCTGAAGCCGGCGTCGATGATTTCATCGCCGAAGCGACGCCCGAAATGAAAATGGACTATATCCGCAAAGCACAAGCGGCAGGGCTCCGCGTCGCGATGGCCGGCGACGGCACTAACGATGCACCAGCCCTAGCTCAGGCAAACCTGGGGTTGACAATGAATACAGGGACCCAAGCCTCACGCGAAGCCGGAAATATGGTCGACCTCGATAGCAATCCGACAAAGTTGATCGACATTGTAGAAATCGGGACGCAGCTTCTGATGACGCGCGGATCCCTCACGACCTTCAGCATAGCCAATGGCGTAGCCAATTATTTCACGATCCTTCCGGCGATGTTTAGCGGTTACTTCTCCGATGGGGATTCTGGTCCCTTGGCGGTCATGAATATCATGCAGCTCCAAACGCCCCAAAGCGCTATCCTGAGCGCTCTCATTTTCAATGCCGCCGTAATTATCGCCTTGCTTCCGGTGGCTCTGCGCGGCATCGAATTGAAACACCGTTCCGGAAACCAGCTGCTCCAAAAAAATTTGCTCCAATTTGGCTTTGGCGGGCTTATCCTGCCTTTTTTTGGAATCAAATTGATTGATATAGTTTTGAACTTGTAGGATGAATGGACAATGGTTAATGGACCTAATGGACACCATGGACACCATGGACTATGGTCAAAAGCAATGGTCCATAGTCCATGGTGTCCATGGTGTCGATTAGGTCCATTAACCATTGTCCATTATTGTAAAAAAAATGCAGGATGTATGAAAGCGATTCTATTATTTCTGTGGTTGGCACTCCTTACGGGAGTGGTCTACCCATTGACGGTGCTGGTTATTGGGAATGCCTTCTTCCCTAAACAGGCGCAAGGGAGCCTGCTCTCCAAAGACGGAAAGGTAGTGGGCTCCGCACTCATCGCACAAAAATTCGAAAGCGACAAGTACTTCTGGCCGCGCCCTTCTGCAACGGATTACAATCCGCTGTTGTCGGGTGGGAGCAATCTAAGCCAAACAAGCCGAAAACTTAAAGATCTAATGGTTGAAAGGAAAGATAAAATCCTCAAAACCCTTAGTTTGCCCTATTCGGAAATACCGGAGGTCCCTCCTGAACTTCTCTTTGCCTCTGGCAGCGGCCTCGACCCCCATATCAGTCCAAGAGCCGCTTTTTTTCAGGTCGACCGCATTATCAAAGCCCGCGGACTCGACAGCGTTGCCGGCCAAAAACTTCTAGTCGACCTCATCACTTCAGAAACTTATGGCCGATTCTGGGGATTTGTTGGAAAGAATCGTGTCAATGTCTTAAGATTAAATCTATTTCTGGATGAATTGCAATAATGGACGACGAAAGATTAGATCCCGACGCGATACTTCGAGCCATCAAAAAAGAGGAGAGCCGTGAAAAAGGAGGCAAGCTCAAAATCTTTTTGGGGATGTCCGCCGGCGTAGGAAAAACCTATACCATGTTGGAAGCAGGGCAAAAAGAACGCGCGGAAGGCGTCGACGTCGTCATCGGCATCGTCGATACTCATGGACGCCAAGAGACGATCAAGCTTACGGAAGGTCTGACTGCCATCCCTCTTGCCCAAATTGAATACAAGGGCACCACCTTCTCTGAATTTGACCTCGATGCAGCCCTGAAACGTAAGCCGAAACTCATCCTCGTCGATGAATTGGCCCATACCAACGTTCCTGGATCGCGCCACCCTAAACGCTGGCAAGACGTCATCGAATTGCTCGACGCCGGCATCGACGTCTATACCACACTCAACGTCCAACACATCGAAAGCCGCAAAGAGTTAGTCGAAAATATCACGGGCATCCCCGTCTACGAAACAGTCCCTGACCTCATTCTGGAAAGGGCCGACGATATCGAATTGGTCGATATCACTCCCAGAGAGCTGCTCGTCAGGCTTAAAGAGGGCAAGGTCTATCTGGGTCCGCAATCGGAAATCGCTGCCCGCAACTTTTTTCAAGCAGACCGCTTGACAGCCCTGCGGGAGCTTTCCCTAAGATTCACCGCCGAAAAAGTCGATCACGATCTCCACGAAATGATACAAGCCCGAATAGGAGGCCCAAGGCCCTGGAAGGCGGGAGACAAGCTCCTCGTGTGTGTGAGCCCATCGCCCCATTCCCAGCATTTGATTCGCGCGGGACGCCGCCTGGCTTTTAATTTAAATGTTCCATGGATCGCTCTCTATGTCGATGACGGATCGTTTCTTGACGAGGAAGAAAAATCCTGGTTGGCCAAAAATATGTCGCTGGCACGGGAATTGGGGGCGGAAGTCTTGACGATCACCGATCCGGATATCCCCGGAGCCATCCAACGCATCGCAAAGCAGCGCAACGTCACCCAGATCTTGCTTGGAAGAAAGACCCGCAAAACGTTCTGGAACTATTTTCTGCGTTCTGCCCTGCTCAGTCGCCTGATGCGTGAATCGATCGATGTCGATATCCATGTCATGCACGACCACGTTTCACCAAAGAGACAGGAGCGCTTGATCAGGTCGCTGGCTTTTACCTCGAAAATCTGGTCTTATTTGACCATCGTATCCTTAGTGCTTCTCATTACCCTGTTTAACGGATTCCTTATCCCCTTCGTCGGATTTCGCGTCGTGGGGTTCATCTACCTCATCTCCATTTTGGTGTTCGGCCTCTTCTTTTCCCAAGGACCGCTGCTTGTCGCGGCGATTCTGAGTGCCGCTATCCTCAATTTTTTCTTTATTCCTTTTCATAGAACCTATGTCGCCACTATCGAAGAGGACTACTTCTGGTTTGGCGTCTTCTTCCTGACTGCGGTCGTCACTGGGATCTTGGCGAGTAGAATCAGGGAGCGCGAACTGCTGCTCCGCAAACGCGATGACTCTACCCAGGCCATCTACGAAATCGTGCGCGAGATCGCCAGCGCCCCGACGACTCCGGTACTTCTCCTCGCCGTCAAAGAACGGCTAGGAACGATCTTGGCAGGGAAATGCGATATCATCTTGAAAACATTGGATGATGGATTGAACCTTGAAACGTCCCCGCCTTTCCTGCGCGATGAAAAAGAACTGGCGGTGGCTTCGTGGGTTTTCACGCACGGCAAGGAGGCTGGATGGTCCACAGATACCCTCCCTTCCGTGAAAAATCTCTACATCCCTCTCAAAGGATTCACCGAAATCGTCGGCATCCTCTCCTTCCAGCCGATTAATCCTGCCACCCTCCTCACCAACCAGGAAATCAACCTCCTCTTCACGGTCGGCAAACAGCTCGCCAACTATATCGAAAGGTCGATGTCGGAAGAACGCGCCCGCAAAGTGGAATACATGCAGCAAGTCGAAAAAGTCTATCAAACGATTCTCCGCTCCATTACCAGCGAATTCCAATCGCCGCTAGGCTCTATGAAGGAGGGACTCAAAAAGCTTAAAAAGAAAACGACGCTTGCTTCAGATAAAGTCGGAAGCGTTTCCCTGCACTCGATCGAGGATTCCGCGGAAAGCATCAGCAAAATCACGGATAACATCGCCGCGATGTCCACCCTCTGCTCTGGGCTCGTCACCCTCAAGCTGGAACCCAACAGCATCAAAGACCTCTTGGATGTCTGCCTCACAAATATTCGCAGAGCCCACGATAAACACATTTTCAAAGTGAAAATAGATCCCCAAATCCCTCCCGTGCCCTTCGACTTTTCCCTTCTGGAAATTTTGATTTACAACATTCTCTTCAATTCGATAGAGTACTCTCCGGATGGCTCTGCGATTGAGATCGAAGCGAAAACCAGGGAGGATTATCTCTATTTAACGATCACCGACCAGGGCAGGGGAGGAGGGGTCAGCCCCGAAAAAGTTGTCCATCTCCCAGGATCACCCTCCTCAGGCCTAGGTTTAGGCCTGGCCATAGCCCAATCGATCGCCGAAGCCCATAAAGGGGAACTGCTCATCCACAACAAAGAACCGGTGGGCACAGAATTTATTCTGATACTGCCCTTGCGCAAAGAATAACGATTACACAAGACTCAATTTTCAAATAGGACGCAGGACATGAGATATTTATACCTAGCACTCGCCCTTTTATGCATGACTGGAGAGCTGCTCTCCCACCCCACCTCAATCTTTTGGACTGACGCTATCAGCGACGTCCAATAACAATTCTGCGCCCACCTGCACCAACGGAAATAATGGAGATAAAGCTGCAGGAAACGGAGATAAAAAGGAATAGCCTCAAAATTTTCCTAGCTTTATAATTCTTTTTTTAATACAGGTCATATTTAAGGAAACGGAAAGGTAGGGACGTCTACCCCGAGTTAGGTCGAGTTAAGTGTTGAATGCGAATAAGTTGTGTGGTATAATTTAAGATATAGATAAAAAGATCCATACTGAGAGCATCATGAACGACGACAAAAAACCTGATTATAAAAAAGGCTTCCCCAATGGCTTTATCTGGTTCTTAATGGCAGCGTTTCTGCTAGCCATGATGGTCCAGAATTTTATCGATACAAAATTTGCTAAAGTTTCCTTTAGCTATCAACTCGAACATCTTGTCAACCTCCAGCTTTTGCAGCCAGAAGACAGCCGCAAGACTGCGCTAAATGATAATTTGGTGACTTTCAGCGGAAAATTCCGCGACAGGCAGACTGAAGAGGGGAAGAAGAGATATAAATTTCTGGAGCTTTTAAACTCCAACCATGAGCTGACCAACGAAAAAGAAAGAGTCTCCAACGACCTGATTAATATGCGCGTCAAAGTGCTAGAGTCTGGAGACTGGTTCCTCTCCCTGAGCGGCACCCCTATCCCTCAGGGCGGCTATGTCATCGTCGACAATTTCTACAACACGCCCGATAAAGACAATAGCATTGCGATTACCGCCATTTCAAATAAAAATGTAACGAGCCTCAAAGATCTCCAAACCCAATTCACTAGCCTGAAATCAGCCCCGGCGGAAGGAAGTGTCAAAGAATTTGGCAAGTCATTGGCCAATCTCGTGATCAATTTCCGCGCTCCGCGGCTTGGCATTGGGAACGAGAATCTGAAGCAGACCCTCAAAAATATGGAGGGCGAGATCTCCACAGCCAATGATTCGACATTGCCTCCTTCGCAGCGCTTGGCCATCTATGACAAAGATCTCAATGAACTCCAGCAGATTGTCAACGAACTCAATCAGGTCGAAGACCACGTCCGCCTGTCCAAATTGCGCAGCGTCCGCAACTACAAAGAAGCTGTCGATGAATATAATCAGGTTCTCACCAAACTCGATGACAACCAGGCCCAGCTCGACAAATCGCGGCAGGATGTGGCCCATGTCATCTGGTTTTTCAACAACCAGGAACTCTCTAGCCGCAGCTTAGAAAAGCAGGACCCCGAACAATATAGCCATTGGTTCACCAAAGCGAAAGAAGAGTGGGAGAACTTCACCCATAATGCCGGCGGCATCTTTAAGGCTCCCGACCAGCCCCTCAATACCGTACTCGAAAAAACCTTCAAGAGCGAAGAGCCATCGCCCAACTACATCAGCTACCTCTTCACGATGCTGCCTATCCTCATGGTTGTCCTCGTCCTCTACTTCATCTTCTCTCGGCAAATGAAAGGAATGGGCACCAATGCCATGAACTTCGGCAAATCGCCTGCGAAGTTGATGACCAAAGATAAAAATAAAGTGACTTTCAAAGATGTGGCGGGGGTCGACGAAGCCATCGAGGAACTGCAGGAAATCGTCGAATTCCTCAAAAACCCACAGAAATTTACAGGCCTCGGCGGCCGCATCCCAAAAGGCGTCCTCTGCATCGGTCCACCAGGATGCGGGAAAACGATGATCGCCAAAGCTGTCGCCGGAGAAGCCGATCGCCCCTTCTTCTCGATCTCAGGTTCCGACTTCGTCGAGATGTTCGTCGGCGTAGGAGCCAGCCGCATCCGCGATATGTTCGACCAGGCGAAAAAGAATGCCCCCTGCATCATCTTCATGGATGAAATCGATGCCGTCGGACGCCACCGCGGCGCTGGCATCGGCGGAGGCCATGACGAAAGGGAACAAACGCTCAACCAGCTGCTCGTCGAAATGGATGGCTTCGACACCAACGATGGCGTCATCCTCATGGCAGCTACTAACAGGCCCGATGTCCTCGATAAAGCCCTCTTGCGGCCCGGTCGCTTTGACCGCCGCGTCGTCATCGGTTTGCCCGACATCAAGGGCCGGTTTGACATCCTCAAGGTACATGCCCGGAAAATCAAATTGGATCAAACGGTCGACCTCATGTCGATAGCGCGCAGCACGCCTGGGTGCTCCGGAGCCGACCTCGCCAACCTCCTCAATGAAGCCGCACTGCTTGCCGCGCGCCGCGGCAGGACAGCCGTTACAACCCAGGAGACAGCGGAAGCCCGCGATAAGGTGCTTTATGGCAAGGAGAGACGCAGCCTCGAACTAGATGAAAATGAGAAGCTGACGACCGCCTACCATGAATCGGGACATACCATCGTCAGTCTTATCGTGAAACACTCCGATCCAGTGGAAAAAGTCACCATCATTCCGCGGGGAGTCTCCCTTGGTTCCACGATGTTCCTGCCCAAGAAAAATCGCGTCAGCTACTGGAAGAAGGAGATCATCGATCAGCTAGCCGTCCTGATGGGCGGCCGCGTCGCCGAAGAGATTTTCGTTGGCGATGTTTCCAGCGGAGCAAAACAAGATTTTGAACAGGCCACTCACCTCGCCCGCAGCATGGTCTGCGAATGGGGCATGAGCGAACGCCTAGGCGCTGTCTCCTATGACGAACGCACCGACAATGGACAGTACCTCGGCATGAACGGCTACCACGAGAAAAAATATTCCGAAGAAACAGCGAAAGCCATCGATGACGAAGTCCGCCGCATCCTCGATGAGGCTCTCTCCGCTGCCAGAAAAATCGTCAAAGACCATAAGGATCATGTCGAACTCATGACCCGCATGCTCATGGAATTCGAAACCTTAGATGCGGAAGACGTCCAAAAAATCATCACCAACCAGTGGGATATAGAAGAGAAACGCGCCCGCCTGAAACGGGCCGATGAACTCCACAAGAAAACGGCCGTTACGCCACCCCCGCTGCCTTCCCGCGAATCCTTCGACGAGACCAATCCCAGCCCCAGCCCCCAAGGCACTTAATAATAAACAATGGACAAATAAAGACCTGAGGCTTGCGAAACCCAGGGCCGAAGGCCCGGCAGTTGTATAGCCCAGGCCGCAAGGCCTGGGTTACGAGGATCTAAAAAGATGAGGACCGAAGGTCCGACACAAATGTGTCCCATATTGGTGCCGGACCTTCGGTCCTCGTCTCACATGGCCATCTAACCCAGGCCTTGCGGCCTGGGCTATACAACTGCCGGGCCTTCGGCCCTGGGTTTCGCAAGCCTCAGGTCTTTATTTGTCCTTTGTCCTTTCTTTGCGCCTTTGCGCCTTCGCGCCTTTGCGTCTATTATACCAGAGTAGCTTTACGGCTCAGCTTCAATTGACCCCGTTCGTTGATATCCAGGACCTTGACATTCACCATATCGCCCTCTTTGACGAAGTCGTTTAGGTTGGCAATGCGCGAGTTATCAAATTCCGAGATATGGCAGAGCCCCTCTTTCCCGGGGAGGATCTCCACAAAGATGCCGAACGCGACCACCGAGGTCACCTTGCCTCTGTATGTCTTGCCGATCTCCACCTCTGCGGTCAATCCATTGATAATCGCTTTAGCTTTTTCGATGCCTTCCAGGCTCGAAGAGGAGATGCTCACCAGTCCATCATCATCGATGTCGATCTGGACCCCCGTATCTTCAATGATCGAACGGATCATCTTGCCGCCCGGGCCGATCACAGTAGCAATCTTGCTAGGCCTGATCTGAATGGTTTCAATTCGCGGCGCATAAATCGACATCGACTCCTTATGCGTGGGGCATACGGCCAGCATCTTATCCAGAATATGGATGCGCCCCTGCTTGGCTTGCGCTAATGCGGCGCGCATGATGTGGGTCGTAATCCCTTCGACTTTGATATCCATCTGGAAGGCAGTAATCCCTTCATGGTCTCCAGTCACCTTGAAGTCCATATCTCCCAGGGCATCTTCGATGCCTAGAATATCCGATAAGATGATAAAGCGTTCTCCCTCCAAGATCAGGCCCATCGCAATGCCCGACACCGGACGCCTTATAGGCACCCCGGCATCCATCAAGGCAAGGCAGCCTCCGCACACGGTAGCCATCGAAGAAGAGCCATTGGATTCGGTAATATTCGATTCCAACCGGATCGTATAAGGGAATTGTTCTTTCGATGGCAGCACCGCCATCAATGCCCGTTCAGCCAGCTTCCCATGGCCAACCTCGCGGCGGCCCGGTGCACCGATGCGCCCAACTTCACCCACAGAGAAGGGAGGGAAGAAATATTGCAAATAGAAGCGTCTGTTTCCTTCACCATCGAGGTCTTCATAGCGCTGCGCCATACTCTCGCCGCCTAGGGTGCATACCGCCAAAGCTTGCGTTTCTCCGCGGGTAAAGAGAGAGGTCCCATGCGCCCTGGGCAGCAACCCTTGTTCAATGTCAATCGGTCGGATCTGTGTCGACGAACGCTCATCGCTGCGCTTATTCTCGTCGAGTATCATTTTCCGCATATATTTCGAGGAAACGTGTTTGAGCGCCGCGGCGACATCGTGTTCCGGATATTTCGGCTCCTGGCCTTCGGGCAATAGGGCATTCCAGACTGCCTGTTTGACTTCTCCCTGGGCAGTTTCCCGCCTTGCCTTTTCTTTAATGCGCAAAGCAGAGACCAGCTTCGGAGCCGCCACTTTTTCGACAGCTTCTACGACCTCATGCGGAAGAACCCGGAGCGTCGTCCGATTTTTGGATTTGCCGATCTCTTGCTGCCAGCGATGCAAAGCTTCGCATATGACTTTGATGCCATGATGGCCTACTTCAATCGCTTCAATGACCTGCTCTTCCGTCAAGAAATTGCAGTAGCCCTCGATCATGAGGACCGCATCCTCGGTGCCGGCAAGCATCAGATCCAGCTTCGAATTCGCCATCTGCTGGTTCGTCGGATTGAGAACAAACCGGCCCTCGACAAATCCCACCCTGACGCCTCCAATAGGCTTAATGAGGGGAATGTCCGAAAGGACTAAAGCTGCCGAAGTGCCGCAAATAGCGAGGGGCTCTGGCAAGTTAATGCCGTCATAAGACCAGACATAGGAAAGCACTTGCGTCTCATTATAATACCCATCTTCAAACATCGGCCGCAAAGGGCGGTCGATCAGCCTTGAGATGAGCGTTTCGCGCTCCGTAGGCCTTCCCTCGCGCTTGATGAAGCCGCCTAGCGTTTTGCCGGCCGAAGAAAATTTCTCCTGATAGTCGACGCGCAGCGGCAAAAAGTCTGTATTGGGATCTGCATCAGGCGCCGCGCACGCTGTGTTAAAGAGAATGGTCTCGCCGGAGCGAACCAGCACGGATCCACCAGCTTGGCGGCCTATCTTTCCTGTTTCAAAGGTGATTTCCTGTTCACCGACAGTCACTTTCATGATGTGACGTTTTAATTCCATATATGATATTCCTCAATGTGTTGTGTGTTATGTTGGGATCTATGTAGACATCTTGAGGAGGGATAGAATTCAGAAAACAGACTTCAAAGAGTTCAAAGCTAGATTTTAAAGAGAGTTTTCTGATTTCTATATCCAAGGCAAGAGGTCTAATTTTTCAAGTTTTTAGGTAAGCAAAAAGCAGCTGCTTGAACAGCTGCTTTTTATCGCTCTGAAAGGTTATATTACCTTCTGAGTTTTAACTTTGTAATTAATGTCTGGTACCGGCTCGTATCAGTCGAGTTCAGGTAATCCAGCAGGCGGCGCCTTTGGCCGACAAGCTTCAATAGCGCCAAGCGGGAAGCATGATCTTTCGGCGCGCGCTTCAAATGTTCAGTCAGTTCCGCAATCCTCTCGGTCAGGATGGCGATCTGGACGTCAGCTGAACCCGTATCCTTTTCGTGGAGTTGGAACTTTTTGGTGATTTCTTCTTTCGTACCTTTATCTAGTGACATTTCAGCGAATCCCCCAATTTATAGCCTGGATGGGCTGTTATTTTATTCAGAGTTTATAGCAATCTGAATCTATTTTAGCAGTTTCTGAATTAAAAATCAAGGGGGGAATTTGGATAAGGGACGATGTCCCTTAGACCTTTGTGTCCAGAATCACCTCGACATAATCGGGAAATTTGCCCATTTTGTCTAGGCGCAACGCAACTTTGAAGGGGATGGTAATGCGTCCGAAATGCTTTTCCATTTGCAGTTCTTCCCAGATCTTCTTCTTGAGCTCTTCGCTGGCAGGTTCATGCTTGTATTTTTGCAGCAGCTTTTGGATATATTCTTGTTGTGTGCGCCGGATGATCCACTGCCCATAAAAGGGGTGTTCTACTTCTTCGCTCATGCGGTTTTCCCCACTTGCTTTTTCTTTAGTTTCTTGTTATATTTTTGCGTCTATAACCAAAGGAAGCTCCCTATGATGAAAAATATCACAACGAAAGATAAATTCGCCATGCTTAAGCCATGGATGCCTTTAATTGTCGAAACCATTAAAAAAGACCTGAAAAATGACCACCTCAAAAAGGATTGGGCCTTTGCTAAAAAGTATCTCCAGGGAAAAAACCTCCATAAAGTGACCTCGGAAGAGCTTGCAGAAGCCTATCAAAACGCTATTGCGGAAGAAGAGACCTCGGAAGAAATCGCCGAATTCGTGACAAACCGCTGGCTCCTCAAACATTCCGATATCTACCACTTCTTCGAAGAACAGCTCAAGCAAATCACTGCAGATTTCAATGAACTCGAAGAAATCGATCACCAGAAAGCATCCGACATCGTCAAAGGCTCTGTCGCCCATTTCGGAGCCCCTAATACGTATCTCTTTGCGGTCATGAATTCGGTTGTGTTCCCGAAAGAGGTCTACGACCAATTGAACAAGCAAGCCAAAGCCCATGTGGAACAGGAAGCGCACCAGCAAACTCAAGCCCAGGAGCGCATGACGCTAGAGACGATGCAAAAGTCTTACGAACAGCAAATGGCGCGCCTCACCGACAAATATGAAAAGAAGCTCGCCGGCCTACAGAAAAAATACATCACCGATGTCGAAGGCCTAAAGAAGCAGATCGCCGCCCTCCAGCGCAAAGTGGCCCAGTAGAACCTCATGCAGCCGCAGAAACAGAACGATGACGAAAAATTCATGCTCGAGGCCTTGAAAGAGGCCAAGAAAGCCTTCAAAGCCGACGAAGTCCCCATTGGGGCCGTCTTGGTCCAGGAAGGGAAAGTCATCGCGCGAGGATATAATCAGGTCGAAATGCTTAAGGATGCCACAGCCCATGCTGAAATGCTATGCATGACAGCGGGATCCGCGGCCCTGGAAAACTGGCGGCTAGCCGACACCACCCTCTACGTCACCATCGAGCCTTGCAGCATGTGCGCAGGGGCCATGTTCCTTTCGCGCGTGCCCACCCTCGTTTGGGGCGCCCCGGATATCCGCCACGGAGCCAATGGAAGCTGGGTAGACCTATTTGCTAAAAGCCACCCGACCCATTCCATCACCATCCGCCGAGGCGTCCTGGAAGACCTGTGCGCCGACCTCTTACGCCAATTTTTTCAGAAGCGGCGGGAAACAAAAAAAGAAAAAGGATCGAACACGGGGAACAATGAGAACAATGGATTGGGAGACAATTGAACAGCTTGTCGAAGAGATGGTAACAAACCAGAGGGAGACCCTCTTTGCCTGCGGAAAGCGCATCGTGCCGACCCTTACCATGGAAGACCTCTGGCAGCCCAATGACTTTCCTCAGCTTGAGAATAACCCCCTCTTCCGTTACGAAGAGGGGATCTTACACGGCTATCAATCCCTTCAGATGGCCCTCCGGGCCCAAAAGGCCCAACAGAGTACTATTTAGCCTCTACACCTCTTGTCCCTGTGCGAAGTTGATCTTGCGCTTTGCCTTCCCAAAAATAGTAGCAGGGCCCATTGGGGTTACGCCTCTGGTCTTGCTAGCCGATCCGAATAAAGAAGTATACGACCAGCCTACTACTTTTCTTTGGCTCGGTGTACTTGGTGGTGGCATTGGCGTATCAGTCCTTTGCACCGCTGCAGGCGGCTTTGGTGTCTCGGACTTTCCAGGAGTTTCTGTGAGGCTCGCCCTAAAAGCCTCAACGGCTTTATTTCCTCTCCTTTGTGCCACTAAATCTTCCACTGAGAAGAGGGCTGCTGTATTATTCTCTAATCTCTCCACATCCTTCAGGAGTTCTTTTCCATAACGGATAGATAAGGGCGATCCAAAGGTCATATTTTCCACATCGCGGAATAATCCTGGTGTAAGCGTTTGCAGTTCACCTTGTCTTGGAGTTACAGGAGCTTTCTCGGGCTCAGGCTGAGGAGCAGGTGGTTTGACCTGACCCAATAGATCTTTGGCTTTGTTAAAATTCTTCGTCGTTGCAATCTCAACGACTTCCACGATGTTTGGATCCTCAAGGATTAAATTCAAAGCTTCTTTGAGGGTATTTCTGTCATCATCGGTTGCATTTTGAGGATTACTTAAAAAGGAATCAACACTTTCTTCAAGTGCTTTAAAGGGGTTATCCACATTAAATTTCTCAATATTTTTCAACATTTCATTGATAATTACGAAAACGTCATTTGTTGCCTCATTGATCAACTGGGTTGTATTTTTAACTTTTGTGATCGCTTGTGTTAGCTTTTCCATTTCAGATGCTTCAAGGTCGTTAAAATATTCTTCCATCGTCGCGCACTCAAAGATCGAGATTATCCTGTCTATAATTTTTGGAAGGTGACGTATATCGGTTGGAGGCGTTCCATCGGTATTTGCAGAGTCAATATGGGAGTTGAGAATCTCTTTCACTGCCTCTTTCATTTGATCTACAATGGGAGGAAGGTCTCTTACCGATGCTTCTGGCAATTTTCCCCCAGCTTCTCCGAGGAAAAAGCCAATGTTTGCTTGGTAGTCCCGAATGGCTTGGATCGTATTTTCGTCCCCATTCTGCAATATTTTAACCGCAGCGTCTTTAGATGACGTATTGTATTGATTGATTAAATTTAGAGCTAATCGATTCAATTTATATTCGTAGAATTCTTGGTGCGTAAACAGAGAGACAATCCAGCTGATCACTTTGCCCAGATACTTATACTTGGCATAAAAGCGGAGGCTGATTCGATTGTTATTGTCATCGATATTTAAATCACATAGGCGATGGGCTCCGTTAAGGGCATCTGTAGATGTAGTTATGCTATTTATCTGATCATCTATAGTTGTCATATTCTCCTCCTGTTAAATTTGAACCCTTGTTGTACCCGTTCCTGCTAATTTATTCAACCCTATTTTTTCTGCTTCTTTTTTTGAGCAATCTGATTCATGCGCTGCTTTTCGCTCCAGGTGAGTGACTTTTCTCCGAAACGCGAGATCTTTGCCAGCATCTCGTCAATGAACTTATCATCATCTAAAGCAGGCTTCCCGCTTTCAATATCGATAATCTTCGTCTTGCTCCTCTTAATTTTTATGTGCCGCAACTTATTCCCAATATTTGTAACCAAAGTGTCGAAGCGGTGTGTGAAGGCAAAAGGGCCCTCCACCTCATTGACGATGAGGCCAAAGCCATAGCCCCATGCGAGTCCAGTCGCACTATGGATGAGGCCGATCCAGTCCCTCTGTGACAAGTCGATGAGGAGGACAGTCCCCACAATAGCCACCATGAGCCATTTCGCCTTGATGGGAATAGCCATGAAAAGCCAGAGCTCCAACTCAGGATGGAGCATAGTCCAAAGCATCAGAATTGCCAAAACGGCTGCTGAAGGGCCTGACAGTATGGAATATTGTCCAATGACCGGCATAAACAGTACGGCTACAATCCCAGCGCAGATGCCGCTGCCGAAGTAGAGGATAAAGAAACCCCGTTCCCCAAGCGACTCCCATAACATAGAGCCAATGATCCAGACAATATAAAGGGAGAAGGCAAGGCCGATCAAATAAAACAGGGTGATGCCATTATACCCGGTGTCTTGCAGGAAAAGGTAGGAGAAAGGCTGCCAGATGTAGAGATGCGATATTCCATACCAGGAGAGGCAGAAGAAATCGCTAAGGCTTGCTCCTAGAAGGCTCACAAAAAGGGAATTTGTCAAGCCGGCAAAGAGACTTAAAATCGCTGTTGCCCCGATGATCATGGAAATTGGTACCGGGGTGAATTCAGGCCCCCATCTCATCTGTGACGCACTCCTTTGTGTTTTTTCATAGAATACAGAATGCAGGACTAATGGACAATGGTTAATGGACACCATGGACACCATGGACTATGGACAAAAGCAATGGTCCATAGTCCATGGTGTCCATGGTGTCCATTAGGTCCATTAACCATTGTCCATTAAGTGTCCATGGTGTCCATTAGGTCCATTAACCATTGTCCATTTGTCCATTGTCCATTTATTCTCTCCTTGCGTCCTTATTCTGAATTCTGTATTCTGTAATCCAAAATTCTATATCTGGAGACAACAATGAAAAAAGAAACGCACCCGAAATATCAGCAGGTATTATTCGTTGATTCTGCCACGGGTTACAAATTTGTTTGCGGGACGACTTTGCAGACGAAGGAAACGGAAACGTATCAAGGCAAAGAATATCCCATGTATCGCTTAGCGACATCATCGGCATCGCATCCCTTTTTCACGGGAAGCAAGGGCCTTGTCGACGCGGAAGGCCGCGTAGATAAGTTCAAGAAGCGTTACATTGCAGCCCAAGCGAAAGGGGCAGCTGATCAGAAGCAAGAGCAAAAAGAAGATAAGAAAAAGGGCAAGAAGAAGTAAGATCCTCGATGCTCGAAGCCAAAGTCCAACAATTATTAGCCAGGCTGCATCAGGTAGAAGAGCAGCTTGGCCATCCCGACGTTTTCGAAGACAAAAAGAAGTACCGCGATCTCACCCAAGAGCATGCTAATCTCGGCGAAATCAAAGGGATTTGGGAGGAAATGGAGAGCTGCCGCAAGCAGCTGGCCGATAACCGCCAACTCCTCGAAGTGGAAAAAGATCCCGATTTCGCGCAAGTGCTGAAAGAAGATAATGACCAGCTGGAAAAGGCTTTAGAGGCCCTTTCCAAAAAATTGCACGACTTGTTGATTCCCCCAGACCCCAATGACAACCGCAATACGATCTTGGAGTTGCGCGCCGGAACAGGGGGCGATGAGGCGGCCCTCTTTGTGGGCGATTGCGTCCGCATGTACAAGATGTATGCCGACAAAAAAGGGTGGAAGTACGAGCTGCTTTCCTGTACCGAATCGGAATTAGGCGGCTTTAAGGAATATGTCATGGTCCTTTCAGGGCTCAATGTCCACCGTTTCCTCCAATATGAGGGCGGAACCCACCGCGTCCAGCGCATCCCCGAAACCGAAGCGCAGGGGCGCGTCCATACTTCGGCCATTACCATCGCCATCCTCTTGGAGCCCGATGAAAATGTCGATATCAAAGTGGAGGACAGGGACCTGCGCGTCGACACCTACCGCTCATCCGGAGCCGGAGGCCAGCACGTCAACACGACCGATAGCGCGGTTCGCCTCACGCACATTCCCTACGGGCATCGTCGTCTATTGCCAGGAAGAGCGCAGCCAGCATAAAAATAAAGAGAAGGCGATGCGGCTGCTCAAAGCCAAGATCGTCGAGGTCGAGCAGCAGAAACAGCAGCAGGCGATAGCCTCCTCGAGGGCCCAGCAAGTAGGCTCTGGAGACCGCTCCGAGCGGATCCGCACCTACAATTTTCCGCAGAACCGCCTCACCGACCATCGCATCAACCTCACCAAATACAACCTCGACCAAATTATGGAAGGGGAGCTCGATGAGGTGACGTCGGCCCTCGTCGGCCATTATTACCAAGAAAAACTGACCTAATGCCTGACCTGATTATGAAAACGATCCTGGAAGTCCTAAAGCTCTCCACACAACACTTGAGCGATAGGGGAGTCGAAAACTCCCGCCGCGAAGCCGAAGAGCTGCTCAGCGATGTCCTCGGCGTTCCAAGGCTTAACCTCTACATGGAGTACGACCGCCCCCTCACCGAAGTGGAATTGGAGCGCTGCCGCGACCACCTGCAGCGCCGTGCAAAAGGGGAGCCGGCACCCTACATCCGCGGAAACGTAACCTTCTACGGATGCCGCATTGAGGTGTCGCCCGATGTGCTGATTCCGCGCCAGGAGACCGAGATTTTAGTGGATAAAATCGCCAGCCAGCTTGCAGCATACCGATTTCAAAGGAAAAAAGCTGTGGGACCTCTGCTGCGGTTCCGGATGCATCGGGATTGCTTTAAAAAAGAAATTTCCGGAATTGGATGTCACCCTTGCCGACCTCTCCTCCGCAGCCCTTGCCGTCGCCAAACGGAATGCCAGCCTCAATGAGGTGCAGATCTCCCTAAAGCAAGGCGACCTCCTGCAGCCCTTTGCCGGAGAAAAAGCCGATTGTGTGGTGTGCAATCCGCCTTATGTCGCGGAAAAGGAATACGAA
Source organism: uncultured Parachlamydiaceae bacterium (assembly GCA_963801335.1). Taxonomy (GTDB): domain Bacteria; phylum Chlamydiota; class Chlamydiia; order Chlamydiales; family Parachlamydiaceae; genus CAWDEQ01. The sequence goes on from CAWDEQ010000003.1 coordinate 288,720, forward strand.
CAGCTCGATCCCCAGGTAAAAAATTTTGAACCGCGGCAAGCCCTGGTCGCCGGTCCCACTGGATTGGAATACTATGCGCGCCTGGCCCGCGCCTTGCCGCCCCATTTGCAGCCCAAAGCGCACATCTGGATGGAAATGGGGACAGGCCAAGGAGACAAGATCCTCAACCTCTTTCAAATGCCCCCATGGAAACAGGCGCGCGTCGAAAAGGATTGGGCAGGACACGACCGTTTCTTTTTCCTTGAAATTGAATGAATTTTTGCGTATGCTTTTTCTTTAAGTTGTATAATTTACCACTGAGATCAGTGAGATCACTGAGAAGCTATGAGAAAATTGAGAGGTATACAACACTGAAAACCTCTCCCTATCTCAAACCTTCTCAGTGATCTCACTGATCTCAGTGGTAAATTATAAGTGCAACAAAGTTTAGTCCGTTTTGGAAGGTAAGCAGAGATGCTAGGCGTTTTAACAGAAAAGATGCAGGGATTATTTTCCGCGTTGGCAGGCAAGAAGAAGCTGACCGAAGATAATATCAGCGAAGCAGTCAGCGAAGTGCGGTTGGCCCTGCTCGAAGCAGACGTCAACTACAGCGTTGCCAAAACGCTGGTCAAGCGCGTCAAAGAACAAGCCTTAGGCGATGCTGTCATCAAATCCGTGACGCCTGGGCAGCAATTCATCAAGGTGATCCACGATGAGCTGGTCGCCCTCATGGGTGGTAGCGAAGAGGGGCTCAAGCTCGAGGGAAGCCTGCCTGTCATCATGCTATGCGGCCTGCAAGGCTCTGGCAAGACGACCCAATGCGCCAAGCTGGCTTACCTGATGAAAAAGAAGGGGCAAAGCCGTAACCCGCTATTGATTGCGTGCGATTTGCAGCGGCCTGCCGCTATCGAGCAGCTCCATATGCTAGGCAAAGCAGCTGGCATCCTCGTATTTTCGCTGCCTGGTGAAAAAGATCCGGTCAAGGTAGCCAAAGCGGGGCTTGCCCATGCGAAGGCCCAGCACCACGATGCCGCCATCCTCGATACCGCCGGGCCGGCTCCATATCGATGAAGAGCTGATGACCCAGCTCGAAAAAGTCAAAGAGGCGGCCAATCCATCCGAAATCCTGTTTGTGGCGAATGCGACGACGGGCCAGGATGCCGTCAACAGTCGCCGCTGAGTTTAACAAGCGGGTCGAAATTACGGGCTCCATTCTCACGATGCTGGATGGCAATACCCGCGGCGGCGCGGCCATCTCGATACGCGAAGTGACGGGCAAGCCGCTCAAATTTGAAGGGGTAGGCGAGAAAATCGAAGACTTGCAGCCCTTTAATCCGGCGTCGATGGCCGACCGCATCCTGGGGATGGGCGATACCATCAACCTCGTGCGCAAGGCGCAAGAGCACATGAACGAGGAGGATGCCAAGAAACTGGAACAGAAGCTGCGCTCCGCCACTTTCACCTATGAAGACTACTGAAGCAAATTCAGATGGTCAAAAAGATGGGCTCCATCAAGGGCTTGCTGGGCATGCTGCCCGGTATGAACAAACTCAAGGACATGGACTTTGATGACAAAGAGTTCTACAAAGTCGAAGCGATGATCCAGTCGATGACGCCAGCCGAACGCATAGAAAAATGCGAGCTGAGCGTCCCGCGCCGCAAGCGCATCTCGAAAGGAAGCGGAACGACCATCGACGATGTCAACAGGTTAGTCAAATCGTTTAAACAATCAAAACAATTTTTTAAAAACATGCCAAATATGAAAAATTTAGAAAAGATGATGGGAGGATCCCTATGGCGTTAAAAATCAGGTTGCGAAAGCAAGGTCGCATCAACAGGCCGTTTTTCCGGGTGGTTGTCTCTGACAGCCGCTTCCCGCGCGACGGTAAATATGTCGAATCGGTAGGATGGTACAACCCATTCGAAACCGAGCTAGACAAAAGCCTCAACCTCCAGGTGGATCGCATCCAGCATTGGGTAGGTCAAGGGGCGCAGCTTTCGGAATGCGTGCTAAATTTGGTCGGAAAAGTGGCCCCACACGTTGTGCGCGAAAAGACCCAAAGGGAAGTCGCACGCCGTGCCAAAGCGAACGCCAAGCGGAAAGCGCGCAAAAAGGCGGCGTAAGCGTTGACGATGAATGCGGATCGATATCCTCTCGCTCTTCCCGAACTACTTTAAGGGCCCATTTGATGAGAGCATCATCAAACAAGCCATTAAGAAGGGGATCATCGACATCGGCCTCATCGACATACGCGACTTCGCCGATAACAAGTACCGCAAGGTCGATGACCGCCCCTACGGAGGAGGCCCCGGCATGGTGTTGATGCCGCAGCCTGTCGCCAGCGCCCTACGGAGCGTCAAGAGGGCCGGCGGGGCCAACGGGGTTGGCTCCAAGGTCGTCTACATGTCGCCCCAGGGAAAGCTCCGCTCAGCAGCCAAATGCCGCGAATTGGCTGCAGCCGAACACCTCGTCGTCCTCTGCGGACACTATGAAGGCATCGACGAACGCGTGATCCAAAGCGACGTCGACGAGGAAATCAGCATCGGCGACTATGTGCTGACCAATGGATGCATCGCCGCTATCGTCCTCGTCGATGCCGTCGTCAGGTTTGTGCCAGGGGTGCTAGGACATGAAGACGCCGCAGCCGAAGATTCGTTTGAGAAGGGGATCTTGGATTATCCCCACTATACGCGGCCAGAAATATTCGAAGGACATCAAGTGCCTGAAGTCTTTCTGAGTGGAAACCATCAGAAAATCGCGGAATGGCGCCAAGCCGCAGCACGAGACAAAACGCAGCGCGTGCGCCCCGATTTGCTAAATTAAGTATTGTTGAGGAGAACATAAAATGAGCAAAGCAGCATTGATTCAAAAGCTGGAAAAGAAACAGATGAAAAAGAATGCCGGCAATTTCCATGTCGGCGACACCATTCGGATCCACACCCGCATCATCGAAGGCGACAAAGAACGCCTCCAGGTGTTTACAGGGACAGTGATCGCGCGGAAAGGCAGAGGCCTTTCGGAAACCTTTTCCGTACACCGCGTCGCCTACGGCGAAGGCATGGAACGGGTGTTTCCCCTCCATAGCCCCCGCATTGCCAAAATCGAAGTCGTCAAAGAGGGCCACGTCCGCCGAGGCAAGCTCTACTACTTGAGAGGAACCTCAGGTAAAGCCGCCAAAGTCAGAGGACGCGTAGGCGCTGGCCGCCGCGCTGCCATGGAGAGCGAAGCCGCAGAAGAGGGCTCTCCCTCTCCAAGCCAGGGGGAACTCCAGGAGCAGACACAAGAAACCACTAGCTAAAAAAAGCTGTGACAAGTGACAGATCGTGATTGACGCTATCGAACGGAAGAGGCTGCAGGAAATGAATTTCTTTGAGCGCGCAGCCCGCAAGCAGGGCTATCGCACCGTCGCCGGAGTCGACGAAGCAGGGCGCGGACCGCTCGCCGGTCCCGTCGTGGCTGCCGCCTGCATTATTCCGACCGATCTGCTCATCTCCGGCGTCGACGACAGCAAGAAACTGACACCCCAAAAGCGTGCGGCTATTTTTAAGAAAGTGAAGAAGATGCCAGAGGTCCACTATGCCATAGGCATTATCTCTTCGGAAGAAATCGATCGGATCAATATCTATCAGGCGACCATCCAGGCCATGCTTCAGGCCATCCGGGCCCTGCAAACCTTACCCGAAATTCTGCTCATCGATGGAATGGCGCTGCCTATGTTGTCCATTCCCTCGCAAAAGATCGTCCAAGGCGACGCCAAATCCCAATCGATTGCTCTTGCCTCCATTATCGCCAAGGAAACCCGCGACGCCCTCATGAATGACTTCCATCTCCAATGGCCCCACTACGGCTTCAATCAGCACAAAGGCTATGGGACGCCTCAGCACCTCGAAGCCTTGTCGCTCCACGGCCCCTGCCCCATCCACCGCCGCTCCTTCGAGCCCTGTAAAATCGCTTAGGGCATGACTTTCTGTGAAAAAAGCCCCTCCACCCACACATAAGGGCTTGAGGTGCAAAAAAGCCCCTCTCATCAGCCCGAAGGGCTGATGAGAGGGGCTTTTTTGTGCCCTGACAATGGAAAACAAAACATTTCCACAATTTGGGCTCTTACAGTCTTCCATTTAACACCCTATTAATAAAGGACAAAAAGACAAAAGGACAAGGACAAAAGGACAAGGACCAAAAGGACCAAAACGACTTAAAGGACGAAAGGACATTACTCATTGTCCTTTAGGTCTTTGTCATTGTCCCTGTCCTTTCGTCCTTTAAGTCGTTTTGGTCCTTTTGGTCCTTGTCCTTTTGTCACTGTCTTTTTGTTCTTTCGTCCTTTCTTGAGCGTTATTTTATTCTGCGGACAAGGGAGATAGATGTTTAACTAATAAACCATCAATTGTTGCCCTATATTCATTTTGGAAATTTGGTGACGATACTAAATTGCTGTATTTTGTAAAAAGAGCACCTTTTTGTTCTGGAGTTCCTTTCTTTTCAGCTTCCTTAATGGTGTTTTTCAGTTGACTGATGAGTTCCTTCGCTTCCTTTTCAGCTGCTTTTTTAGCTTTATCACTCAGGTTAGGATTCCGATGTAAAAACTCAGCTTTTTGACCAATTTGGCTTATTAGAGAATCGATTTGTCCAGCCAATTCAAAGTCTTGGAGAATGGGATATTCAGCCATGGTTTTAGGAGTTGTTGAATAATCTGCTGGCTTTTTCTCCTTTGCCTCCAAAATGATCACCCGGTGAAGAGGCATGGCGTGAAAAGATTTTATGGCGTCATCATCGAGCTCGAGCCCATGCTGCGGAAGCTCTGTCGTAGCGTTTGGCGTTTGCATATCATGAATCTTTGATGTAACATTAGTTAAAGTTTTAGGAGAAGGAATTAATATGTTATCAGCGACGGATATCGCTTTCCTTAGACCAATATATTTTCGCTTTTCTCCCTCGGGTATTGATGAACCGATGCTTGCTTGAGTCCACGCAACCCCACTGTTTTTAGCTTCTGCAGCTCTTTCTGAACTTTCCATATTAATTTCCTTTTTTTTGATAATTAATGCTAAGGTTAATTATTTCTTCATCTGTTCGTTTACTTTAGTTTATTGACTAACCTCTTTCTTTTAGCCAATCATCAAATTCATTAAGAGAACCATTTTGAGTTTGGCCAGTTACATTCACAAACTCTTTCAATAGCTTAGAAAATTCTTCCATGCTTTCAAACGCGCGGCCTTTCCCGACATAAAGCTTTGAGAAATCCTCCTCTTTATCCATAAAATTTTTTCGAAAATCTGGATCTTTTAAAAATTCTGAAAAAACCATTTCCCTATATTTTTGACGCACCTTTTCTGTTTTTTGTGATTGTTGCGACTGATCTGAGGTGTTTTTTCTTACAGATCTTGCGAATGAAGCTAGTGAAGTTAAATCAATAATTCTTGAAAGTCCCGTTGCCAACTTATCGGGAAGGCTACTGGGACCATGAGGAAGGGTAACCTCTCCAACTGACTTAGAGGCAGAGCGAGAGGGAATCGCAGTAGGAGCACTTGAAGAAGTCTGTGTATTGGTTTGTTTATTATCACCAACTGTACGGGGAATCGAAATAGGAGTAGAACCACTTGGAGGAGGTTGAAGTTTAAGTTGCGATAGTTTGGTTAGTTGGGCTGTTGATGGAATAGGCGGGGGAGGCAGATTATGGGGGGGAGGAGGAGGCGGTCCCTTGGGTTTTGGGGGTATTCTAGGGGACGTTGTGGGCACTGTTTGTTCGGAATTCTGTGCGGGGGAACTTGGTTGAGTATTTCCTCTTACCCTTTGCCCTATAATAATATTCCGCGAAGGCTTGCTTAGGCTTTTGACTACATCAACTTCTGTTAAGGGATTTCCCTTTGGGTCTGTATCTTTGTTATTTGAGGTATTCGGAGGAATAGAAGATTTATTTACCTGATGAATTATTTTGGAAGGTGGAGTGTTCGGTGGCAGCAGATTTGTTGAAGTGGCGGCTCCTGCGGTTTTGTTTGTGGTATTTGGTATTGGAGGAAGGGCTCTCCTCCCAGGAGTGGTCCGCTGTGCAGGAGCGGAAGCCCCTTGAGTTTCCTGAGCTTTCTTAGCACTGATAAACTGCGAAAGCTGCGAAAGCGGCGATAGGTTTCCGCCATCAGAACTCGGAGAACTAGAGTTTATTTTACTAGTCATTACAAAAACCACTTTAATTCCTATTCTATCCAACTATTTATTATATGATTATTTTAAAAAATAATCATTATATTTTTTTATATTTGTTTATTATTCAATTCGGGGGATAGCTTAGGCAAAATTTGTATGGTAATTTTTGGGCATCTGGCATAAAATAATGAATATTTACGCCAACTGTGAAAAATATGTTAAAAAGTATGACGGCCTATGGGCGGGCCTCGAAAGCGTCACCCCTTGGCCATTTTTCGGCAGAAATTCAATCTGTCAACCGAAAATACCTGGAAATTAATATCTTTTTATCGAAAGAGCTGACCCGCTTTGAAAGCGAAATCAGGAAATGGATCGGACAGGCCGTACAGAGAGGGCAAGTAACAGTAAAGATTTCGGCCTATTTTGACCGGACGGCCCCCCTTTTGGTGAGGCCGAACCTTCCCCTGGCACGCCAAATCAAACGGGCTTGGGATGAGATCGCCAGGGACCTGCAGATAAAGCAAGAGTTTAGCTTGGATTTGCTCAAAGAAGAAACGGGAATCCTGGTCTATGAAGAAGACCTCCAAAATGCCGAAGAGGTGCTCCAAGAACTCCACTCTGTAGTCAGCGAAGCCTTGAAGCCTTTCCTCGAAATGAAACAAAAAGAGGGACGGGAACTCTACGAAGACTTCAACAAACGGCTCAAGAACTTAGACCATTGCCTCGATAAAATTGCGGAAAGGGCTCCGGGAGCTACCCTGAAATACCGGGAAAAATTGAAGCAGCGTCTTGAGGAGGTCTTGCCTGGCAGCGTAGAGAATGAAGACAAGATTTTAAGGGAAATCGCCCTCTATGCGGAAAAAATCGACATCGCAGAGGAAATCACCCGCTTCCGCTCCCATCTCAAACAGGCGAAAAGCCTCCTGGAGAAAAAAGAGGGGAGCGTCGGCAAGACGTTCGAATTCCTCCTGCAGGAACTCAACAGGGAGGCCAATACGATCGGTTCCAAATCGTCGGATGTTGACGTCTCCCACCTGGTTGTCGAGATCAAGGCGGAATTGGAACGGATGCGGGAACAGATTCAAAACGTTGAATAGATGATGACGGAAAAAGTGGCAGGGAAACAAAAAAGGGGACGCATCTTTGTGGTGAGCGCTCCGGCAGGCACGGGCAAAACGACGCTGGTGGAGATGCTGACCGAAGAATTTCCAAACATCGTCCAGAGCGTCTCCTTCACGACGCGCAAGCCGCGCCCTGGCGAGAAGACTGGAGTCCACTATCACTTCATCTCGCGCGCTGATTTTGCGAAGAAAATAGCCGCAGGGGAATTTCTGGAACATGTCCACTTGTATGGAGATTCCTATGGGACCTCCGCTAAATGGGTTGCAGAGAGGCTCAAAAAAGGCAAACATGTTGTCCTCGTCATCGATACCCAGGGGGGCCTCCTCCTCAAAAAGAAAAAGCTGCCCGAAGCTGTCTTTATCTTTATCAGGCCGCCCTCCTTTTCCGCTTTGCGGAAAAGGCTCGATCAGCGCAAAACGGAATCAAAAGCGATGATCGCCAAACGCATTGCCTGGGCGCGCAAAGAAATGAAAGAGGGACTCAAGTATGACTACCAGATTATTAACGACGATTTGCACACGGCGTACGAAATATTAAAGAGCATTGTCATCGCCGAAGAACATCGTCTCCACTAAATTTTATATTAAACAAGGAGTTATTGCATGCCAGCTGAACAAATGAAAGAAAACCTGACGACAGAACAGCTCAGGCTCAAATTCAAGAGCCAGTTCGAATTGGTCAATTATTCGATCAGATTGGCCGAAAACATGATCAGAAGCGGACGCGAACCGCGCATCAAAATGGATATCGATAATCCAGCCATGCAGGTGCTGGCGGAGATCCTGGCTGGCAAAGATGCCTTTGAGGATATTCCGATAGCCATTCCGCCCGCAGCAGTAGCTGCTGCAGCACCAGCGCCCTCGTCGAAATTTGGTTGGCGCGAAGAAAAGGAGTCTCATAAACCTAAACCGGCTGAGAAGAAAAAGCCGCGCAAGATTTTAAGCGAAGATTAACCGAAGATTAAACTGGACGGGCATGATACTCGCAGTCACCTATACTGATGTTGCTTTTTTTAGCTTCCTTGTCCTGCTTTCCTTCCTGGTGCTTGTCGCGACATTTTTTTTCGGCTATTGGATCAGCCGAAGGAGGACCTGTCCCAGCCCCTACAGCAGCTTGCCATTGAGGAGGGGATCCGATCTTCCCTATAGCAGCATGGAGAAGATCCTGCGCTATTTGTACACTCTACACCAATATGACAATCGGATGTTCGACCTGAATCAAGCGGCCTATTGCAGGGAAACGGGCCGCGTCTTCCCTAAGGCGGTGGGACTATTTGGAACGATACACGTGGATTGGAACTTCTTGCAAAAGCGCTATCCAGGCCAATATGTTTCCTGGGGCAGCTTGACCGAACAGCAGCAGGAGGCTATCCGAGATGCCCACTATAGCCTTGAGGGCTTTCAGACAGATTTTTCCTCGGGGCAGGCCTCGCCGCGCATGATCGAACCCGAATTTGCCTTTGCCAAGCCAGGACCCCTCTATGTCGATCTGACGACCTATGTGGTGCTCGGATGGAAATGCGTGCCCAACACAGAATTTGAGGTATTAATCGCCCAAAAACCCAGAAAAATCTTTGAGTTAAAATGACACAAAAGATCTTGATCACTTCGGCGCTTCCCTATGCGAACGGGCCGCTCCACTTTGGCCATATCGCAGGCGCCTATTTGCCGGGCGATACCTATGCCCGTTTTCAACGGCTCATGAAGAACGACGTCCTCTATGTGTGCGGGTCGGACGAATATGGAGTCGCTATCACCATGAGCGCGGATATAGCCGGAAGAAGCCCTAGAGAGCATGTGGATATCTTTCACGAAGTGAATAAGGAGCTTTTCAAGAAGCTCAACTTCTCCTTTGATCACTATTCCCGCACCACCTGGGAAGGACATGCCGCAACTGTCCATCAGTTTTTTCTTGACCTCTTGGCAAATGGCTACATCGAAGAAAAGGTGACGGATCAGCTCTATTCAGAGGCCGATAAAAAGTTTTTGGCCGACCGCTATGTCGTCGGAACCTGCCCGCGCTGCGGTTTCGAAAATGCGCGCGGCGACGAATGCCCCAAATGCGGCGCCAGCTATGAAGCGACAGACCTCATCAATCCGCGGTCAAAGCTTACAAATAGCCCCCTGACCCTGAAGCCGACAAAACACTGGTTTCTGCGCCTCGACAAATTCAAAGAGCGATTAATCGAGTGGATCGAAACAAAAAACTGGAAGCCCAATGTGGTCAACTTCATCAAGGGATACATCCAGGATTTGCGTCCCAGGGCCATCACGCGCGATTCGGCTTGGGGAGTCCCAATCCCGCTTCCCAATACCGAAGGAAAGGTCATCTACGTCTGGTTTGAAGCCTGCATCGGCTATATTTCAGCCACAAAAGAATGGGCCCTCCTGCAGAAGAAACCCGACCGATGGAAAGACTATTGGCTCGATCCCGCGACAAAACTCGTCCACTTCATTGGAAAAGATAACATCCCCTTCCATGCCGTACTGTTTCCTGCAATGACCATGGGGCAAAACCAGCCTTATATCCTCGCCGAAGAACTGCCCGCCAATGAGTTCTACAACCTGGAGGGGAGGCAATTCAGCAAATCCGATGGCTGGTATATCGACCTGGAGGACTTCTTTTCCCGCTATACCACCGACCAGATTCGCTATGCCATCGCCGCGAACGCCCCCGAAACGGCCGATTCCGAATTCACCTGGAAAGACTTTCAGCTCCGCTGCAATACCGACCTCTTAGGCAAATATGGCAACCTCGTCAACCGCGTCCTGGTCTTCGCCAAAAATAACTGCGGAGGCCAAGTGCCTGCAAAAGGGGAGCTAAAACCCATTGACAGCGACTTTTTGCTTCATATTAAGTCCCTCGTCGATCAGGCTGCAGAGGCCTATGAGGGTTTCAGGCTCAGAAGGGCCAGCCAAATCATCATGGAGTTGGCGCAAGCCGGCAACGTCTATTTCGATGCCAAAAAGCCGTGGCTCGATGCGAAAAATCCCGATCCGCAAGCCCGCCAGACAATGGAGACCACAATAGCCTGCTGCATCGAATGCTTAAAAGCGCTGGCCCTGATTTCCTATCCCATCATTCCGGAAACGGCCGATAAGGTATGGAAGCTGATTGGTATTCCAGGAGCCATCGAGGATTGGAAAAAGGAGGCTAGAACGCCTGTGCCGGCACATCAGAAGCTGCAAGAGCCCAAAATCTTATTCCAGAAGATCGAGGATGAACAGATAGCGAAAGAAATAGAGAAGCTGTATCAGCTGTCGCAAAAGGCGGCCAAGTCGGCCAACTTAAAGCCTCTGGTCGCCATCGATGATATAAAAAAGCTAGACCTGCGCATCGGCAAAGTGCTCAGCGCTCAGCCAGTCCCTAAAAGCAAAAACTTGCTGCAGCTCCAGGTCGACCTGGGCTTCGAACAGCGGACTGTCGTGGCAGGCATCAGCAAATTCTACCCGCCAGAAAAGCTCATAGGAAAAAATGTCGTCGTCGTCGCCAACCTGACGCCTGCTACCTTGATGGGCGTTCAAAGCCACGGCATGATCCTCGCAGGCTCCCACGAAAATGCCTTGGAAATCCTCAGCGTGAATGATCTGCCTCCCGGCAGCCCTGTGAATTGAGAATTAGACGCAAAGAAAGGACAAATTTACCACGCAACTTTAATTTTACCACTGAGATCAATGAGATCAGTGAGGAGGTATGAGATTGGGAGAGGATTGATATTAGATTGATAAATCCATCTCAATGTTCTCATATCTTCTCACTGATCTCACTGATCTCAGTGGTAAAATTAAGTAGCGTGGTGGTAACCCTGAGGGCTTACTTCTCGTCGTGGACGGAGATTTCGTCCTCGTCCCACTCGGAAAGATCTAGGTCTTCTAAATCTTCATCATCCAGGTCATCGAAATCATCGTCAAAATCGTCGTCGTCATCAAAATCGTCATCACCGAAGAGGTCCTCTCCGGCAACGAAGCCCATGATCCCAAGCACGGAGATCACACATTCGAGTTCGGTTTTAGCAATGTACTTATTGCCTTTTTGGTAGGCTTCGATTTTGCGCAGCAGATCTTTGATGATTTCGCACAGGACGCGAGTCTCTTCTGCAAAAGCGGGATCGGGATTTTCTTCCAGATCCAGTTTCATTGTTTTTAGTAACTCGTTGAGACTGTCATTAAGTTCTGATAATAATTCGCTAGGTTTTTTATCATTCTTTGTTGTCATGTATTGTACCTAAATTCTATAGAGTTAAACGATTACACCGCTACACCGCGAGCGCGCATTTCGCGAACAACAGAGCCAAGCCCATTTTTGTCAATGGTGCGCAGTCCTGCTGTGGAAAGCCGCAGGTAGATAAAGCGGTTTTCTTCTCCGAACCAGAGCCTTTTGGTGATGAGATTAGGCCTAAATCGGCGCTTAGTCTTACCCGTCACTTTGAGCCCGATTCCCTTTTTCTTTTTGGCAATACCTCGAATGGTATACTTATAACCCCTAGAGGGTTTTTTACCTGTAACTTGGCATATTTTTGACATGATTATTCTCCACGCATCTTTTTGATAGCGTGATGATAACAGAATATCGACCTATTTCACAAGGAATTTATCGAAGAATTTACCGAAGGGGAAGCCACTTGTCATTTACATTAAATCTTTTATTGATGTGCTTTTGCCTCTGTTCTTCCACAAGCTTTTCATTCTGTTCAGGAGTCAGGGCCTTTCGCTGTTCTTCCCTATAGGCTTCGACCTTTGTCTTGGCTTGGGACAGGATCTCCCATTCGGGATTTGTCATTGAGTCAGAATGCTCGATCAGCTTCTGAAGTTCTTCCTTATTTAATTGCAATTTTTCATAAATCTCAGGTTCATGCTTGATTAAATGCTTAAGCTCAAGCTGGAGAACATGGGCGATCGTTTTGCGGGCTTCGGCGATTTTCTCGGGTTTTTCTCCGCCTTTTCCAGAAGCGACATCGGCCAGATCCAGCAAGTTTTTCACTGTCAATTTTAGGAGTCCCTCCTTGAGGGCCTCCTCGACTTTTGAGAAGTTGGTTTTGGACATAGGGGACTCCTTTTTTATCTAGTTATTATTTTATCATAAAGAGATTATAAATTCAAAAATTGTCATTTTAAGGCAGATCTTATATCATTAAAATAGAGAGGTATAAATGGAAGAAGTTAATGTCGACTTAGCTGTGATCGGCTCGGGACCCGCTGGGCAAAAAGCGGCCATCCAAGGAGCTAAGCTAGGCAAGAGAGTCGTCGTCGTCGAAAAATTTGTCGAACCTGGAGGCAACTGCCTCTATAATGGAACGATACCTTCCAAGTCTTTGCGCGAAGCCATCATCGACTTATCGAGATTTAATGAACGCCAGTTCTATGGCGAAGAAATTAAACCAAGCGAAATCACCTTCAACGATCTTTACCGATGGCTTCACAAAGTTATTGAAGAAGAGAGGAACATGGTCTATCGCCAGTTCAAAAAGAATGGCATCCGCCTCCTCCAGGGGACGGCGCGCTTCGAGAGCCCTAGATCGCTTGTGGTTATCGATCCGGAATATCGCATGCTGGCCCAAGTTCGAGCCGAAAAAATTGTCATTGCCACAGGCTCCAAGCCGCGCAATCCCAACAATGTGCCCTTTGATGACAAGGTGATTCTCGATTCGACAAGGCTGCTGGGATTGACCTCCATTCCCAAAACGATGCTGGTGCTGGGAGGCGGTATCATCGGATCCGAATATGCCAGCTTTTTCTCCGCTTTGGGCACCGAAGTGACGATTATTGATCGCAAAGAACATATTTTGCCGTTGCTCGACGGTGAAATCGGCATTCACCTGCAGACTGCATTGACAGCGTTAGGCTTGAAATTCGTTGGAAAAAAGGAACCCGATGTGATTAAGGCTGTCAATGGCAGGGCCTATGTGAAATGCACTGACGGGACGGAATTCGATTCTGAGGTGCTGCTCTACGCCCTTGGCCGAGCCGCCAATGTCGATGCGCTCCACATCGAAAATGCCGGCTTGGAAGTCAATGAAAAGGGATACATCCCAGTGAATGCCTTCTTTCAAACGCGCCAGCCCACTATTTATGCTGTCGGAGACGTCATCGGAGGCCCCTCCTTAGCCTCGACGAGCATGGAACAGGGCCGGCTTGCAACGCGGCAAGCCTTTAATTACAATTCGCATCAATTTCCCACTTTTTATCCGATCGGCATCTATACCATCCCGGAAATTTCCAGTTGTGGCTACACGGAGGAGGAATTGCGCGATTTAGGATTCCACTACGAAGTAGGCCGGGCCTATTACTATGAGATTGCCAGGAGCCATATCACAGGAAGCAATATCGGCATGTTTAAGATTCTATTTCACGCTGAGACGCTCGAGATATTAGGCATCCATATCATTGGGAGATCGGCGACAGAAGTGATCCATATCGGACAGGTCGCCACCACCTTTAACGCCAAAATCGATTATTTCATCGACCAAATCTTTAACTACCCCACCTATGCGGAAGGGTACCGCGTCGCCGCCTTGAACGGCTTCAATAAGATCAAATTCCGCAAGTGAGCCCGACACATCATTTTAACCACTGAGCCAGTGAGATCACTGAGATCAGTGAGAGGGATTGAGATAGGGAGAGGATTGTTATTTAAGGTTTTAGTTAATTTCCTCTCAATGTTCTCATATCTTCTCAGTGATCTCAGTGATCTCACTGGCTCAGTGGTTAAAATGTCCGTTCTTTGCGTCTAATGTATGTGTTATTTAATCTTAAAGCTGATTTTATCCTTGGCCATCTTCAGCTCGACAGTGGACTTAGGAGCAATTTTCCCTTCCAGGATTGCTTTGGACAGCATATTGACTACTTCGTTTTGGATGAGCCTCTTCAGCGGCCGCGCTCCAAAGCTAGGGTCATAGCCTTCTTTGGCCAAATATTTTAGGACTTCATCGTCCCAGGTCAGTTTGACATCTCGTTCATGCAGGCGTTTGGCCAGGCGTTCGAGTTGGATGGTCACGATCTTTTCCATGTCCTCTCTGCGCAATGGCAGGAAGGGGAGGATGTCATCCAGCCTGTTGATGAATTCTGGTCTGAAGTGGGTTTTAATGACGGGTTCGAGCAGGTCGAGGATGATTTCCTTAGTGAGCGGGACTTTGGAATGTTCGCTCTTCTCGAGCAGGATATCGGAACCCAAGTTAGAGGTCATAATAAAGAGGGCATTCTTGCAGTTGACGACCCGCCCTTTGCTGTCTGTGATGCGCCCATCGTCGAAGATCTGCAGTAGGATATTGAAGACATCGTGGTGGGCTTTTTCCACCTCATCGAGCAGCACAACGGCATAAGGACGCCTTCTGAGGGCTTCCGTGAGCTGGCCGCCCTCCTCATAGCCGACATAACCCGGAGGCGATCCGATGAGCTTTGAGACGCTATGCTTTTCCATGTACTCCGACATGTCGAGCCGAATCAGCGCCTCTTCCTGGTTGAACAATTGCTCCGCCAGCGCTTTAGCCAATTCCGTTTTGCCGACTCCGGTTGGGCCCAGGAACAAAAAGGCGCCCATGGGCCGTCCAGGATCGCTTAAGCCAGAGCGGGAGCGGCGGATCGCTTCGCTCACGGCCGTGACAGCCATATCTTGTCCGACAACCCTCTTTTCCAGATCTTTTTCGAGGTGCAGCAGGCGTTCCGCTTCGCCCTCCAGCATCTTGCGGACCGGGATGCCCGTCCATTTTGAGACGATGTGTGCGATGAGGGGTTCGTCGACCTCTTCTTGCAGGAGCCGATGCTCTTTCTTATTGAGCTCGGCTTCGGCCTGTTCGATTTCTTTCTGCATTTTAGGGATGCCATTGTAGCGCAATTCAGCGACCTTATTGTAGTCGGCTTTGCGTTCGGCCTCTTCCTCTTCAAAGCGGAGATGTTCCAGCTTGTTTTTCTTTTCTTTTAGCGATTGGATCAGCTTCTTTTCGCTCTCCCACTGCTGCTTGAGAATGGCCAAGTCTTCTTTGATTTTGGCGATCTGCGCCTCGAGCTTTTGCGATTCCGCCTTTGATGTGGGGGTGTTTTCGCGCCGCAGAGCCTCCTGCTCCACGATCAGGCTGCTGAGCTCGCGCTCTTTGGTGTCGATAGGCAACGGGCGGCTTCCCAGCTGCATCCGGATCAAGCTGGCCGCCTCGTCGATGAGGTCGATCGCCTTGTCGGGAAGGCGCCGGTCTGTAATATAACGGGAGGACAGGAAAACGGCTGCATGGATGGCAGACTCCGTGATGCGCACGCCATGGAAGATTTCATACCGCTCGCGCAAGCCCCTCAGAATGGCTATCGAGTCTTCGATACTGGGCTCGTTGATCATCACGGGCTGGAAGCGGCGCTCTAAGGCCGCGTCTTTTTCGATATGCTTCTGGTACTCACTGAGGGTGGTGGCTCCGATGCAGTGGAGCGTCCCGCGCGCCAGGGCCGGCTTGAGCAGGTTGGCGGCATCCATAGCTCCCTCGGTGGCGCCCGCGCCTATCAGGGTGTGCACCTCGTCAATGAAGAGGATGATCTGCCCTTCGCTCTTTTCGATATCTTGCAGAATCCCTTTCAGACGCTCTTCGAATTCCCCGCGGTATTTCGTGCCCGCGATAAGGCTTCCTAAATCGAGAGCCAGCAGCTGCTTATTTTTGAGGGTTTCGGGAACATCTCCGGTGGCGATGCGCTGGGCCAATCCCTCGGCGATGGCAGTTTTGCCCACTCCGGGATCGCCGATGAGCATCGGATTGTTCTTGGTGCGGCGGCTAAGCACCTGCATGGTGCGCCGGATCTCTTCATCGCGTCCGATCACAGGGTCGATTTTGCCTTCTCGCGCCATCGCCGTGAGGTTTTTGCAATATTTTTCGAGGGTCTGCATGCTGGATTCAGCTCCGGGAGAATCGAGATGGCGCGGACCGCGGATCTTTTTGATCTGCTCCTCGAGATCCTTTAAGGAGATGCCAGTATCCTTTTTCCAAGTGGCAAAGGGTTCGCCGCCCCCTTTCCAGTAGGCGATGAGGAAGTGGTCGCTACCGGTATAGGTATCGTTCCACTTTTGGGCGATGTTTTGCGCTTCGGCGATCCGCATTTGCAGGTTTCGGGCGGTAGCCGGCGGCTCTGCTGACGCGCTGCTATAGGTGGGCAGTTTATTGAGGCTTTGGATCGTTTTATCTAAGAGGTCGGCCGGATTGGTATTCAGGTTCTCGAGGATCGAGGTAAAGTAGCCGTTTGGATCGTTTAAAAAAGCCCAAAGTAGGTGGTTATCAGTGACTTCGGTATTCTTTCTTCGCTGCGCCTCATTGAAGGCCAATTGCAGAGCTTCCGTCACTGCATCGGTAAAATTTTGCGTCGATTGCGCCATAGATTGTCTCCTTAAAACCTCATGCTACCAAATTTCCACTCGAAAGCCAAGTCGAGATATGATATGGTATTATACCAGAGGTTTTATTATGACTCATAGGAGACCAACGCGTGTAATCAAGATTGGACATGTCGGGGTGGGGGGAAGCAATCCCATCCGCATCCAGTCGATGACGACATCGAACACGCGCGATGTGGAGGCGACAATCGACCAGGCAGTTCGCCTTGCCGATGCCGGCTGCGAAATTGTGCGCGTCACGGTGCAAGGCATCAAAGAAGCCGATGCGTGCGAGCAGATCAAAAATGGGCTCTTGCGCCGCGGCTATGACGATCCCACTGGTTGCCGATATCCACTTTTTTCCTCCGGCAGCCTTCAAAGCCGCCGACTTCGTCGACAAAGTGCGCATCAATCCGGGCAATTATGCCGATAAACGCGCCTCCTTCAAAGTGATCGAATACGACGATGCGACCTATGCGCAAGAACTCCTGAAAATCGAAGAGAAATTTACTCCGCTCGTCGAAAAATGCAAGAAACTCAACAGGTCCATGCGGATCGGCACGAATCATGGGTCGCTATCAGACCGCATCATGAACCGCTATGGCGATACCCCGCGCGGAATGGTGGAATCAGCCTTCGAATTTGCGCGCATCTGCCGCAAAAACGACTACCACGACTTCCTCTTTTCCATGAAGTCCTCCAACCCGCAAGTGATGATCCAGGCATATCGGCTATTAGTCGCTGAAATGGACCGCCTGGGATGGGACTATCCGCTGCATTTGGGCGTGACGGAAGCCGGCGACGGCGAAGATGGACGCATCAAATCGGCTATGGGCATCGGAGCCCTTTTGCTCGAAGGCATTGGCGATACGATTCGCGTCTCCCTGACGGAAGACGCCTGGAACGAAATCGATCCCTGCCAGCGATTGGCCAAAATTGTCGGCGGCTATCAGGGCGTAAAATCTATAGAAGAATATCGGAGGCGCACAGTCGCCTTCCCTAAAGATGTCGCATTGCATCGCAATGGGACGGTCGTTGTCAGCGCGTCCCGTGAACTCTTGGAATCCCCAAACCTATACCAGGATCTGGGCTGCGACGTCGAATTGGGCCGCTCCAAAGTCAAACCCACCAGTGTCGATAGCATTGTGCTGCGAGACCGCCATCGCCATGAGGGCAATGCCTTGAAGCGTATGCAGGAAGCCGGCATCGGCTTGATGGCGACCTATCCAATGGAAAAAGCGCTGGAACTTGTTACGCTGGAAGAGGCCGCCAAACGCCTCTCTGTCGGGCGCTTTGCAGTTTCTCTGGGAGCCTCTAACAGGATGGGAATTCTTGTTGCGGAAGAAGCAGAAGAAGCGTGGTCAGCCATAGAACATCTGCGGCCGTCGGTCATCTTTCTGGGACCCAGCCACAACCGCATGATAAAGGCTCGCCGCTTCTTCGACTGGCTTAAGGAGCGTTCTATCGATATTCCTGTTATTCTCCATTTTTCGTATTCCTGTTCAAAAGAGGACCTTGTCATCCAGGCTGCCGCAGAATGCGGAGCCCTCTTTTGCGATGGATTGGGCGATGGCCTATGGCTGGAAGGGCCTTATGAGACCGGTTTTCTGCGAAGTTTGAGCTTTAATATTTTGCAGGCTGCCCGCATGCGCATCTTCAAGACCGATTTTATTTCGTGCCCAAGCTGTGGCAGGACCCTATTCGACCTGCAGGATGTCACCCAGCGCATCAAGGCCAGGACAGCCCATTTGGCCGGAGTCAAAATCGCGATCATGGGCTGCATTGTCAATGGCCCAGGCGAGATGGCCGATGCCGATTTCGGCTATGTCGGGTCGAAGCCCCATATGATCGACCTCTATGTCGGAAAGCAGTGCGTCGAAAAGGATATTCCCTTTGGGGAAGCCGACGACCGCCTTGTCTCCCTCATCAAAGCCCACGGCCGCTGGACCGAACCCGTTGCAAAATGGTCTTACCTTAAATTTCGTTCATGAATAGAGTCTCCGGGAAATTTTAACCATTCCGGAGGATATATGTCGCAGTCGTTATCTTCTATTCTCATTCATCTTATATTTAGCACAAAGTCGAGGCAAATGATCATTCATCGCAAAATTAAGAATGAACTGCATCATTACATTGCTTCCATAGCTCGCGCACAAGGCTCGTGTGTCTATGAGATCGGAGGCATCGAAGATCATGTGCACGTGTTTGTATCGTTGCCTAGAATCCTATCCTTAAGCAAACTCGTTGAGGAAATCAAAAAGGGATCTTCAAAATGGATCAAAACCAAAGGAATAGAATAAAGGGATTTCTCTTGGCAAAGGGGGTATGGTGGTTTTTCAATTGGACAGTCTGCAGTAGACGCCTTGTGGAAATATATTCAAAATCAGGAAGAACAACACAAACATTCCACGGACAGCCATTGGCGCGAGCCCATTGCAAGACTTCAAGGTTTCCGCCTTCGGCTATATTGGCGGACGTCCATCCATCCCATGGGCAGCCATTAGCTTGAGCCCATTGCAATACTTCAAGCTGGCCCCCTTTGGCTGCATATGTACAGGTCCTTTCATCCCAAGGGCAGCCATTGGCACGAGCCCATTGAAGCAGTTCCAGGTGGCCTCCTGCAGCCGCACCTTGACAAATCCTTTCATCCCAAGGGCAACCATTAGCGCGTGCCCATTTCAATACTTCTAGGTGGCCATTTTCGGCCGCAGCCTCGCACACCCGTACATCCCACGGACAGCCATTGGCATGAGCCCATTGCAGTACTTCAAGGTGGCCTCCACGGGCTGCTTCTGTACATGTCCCTTCATACCAAGGACACCCGTTGGCTTGAAGCCATTGCAACACTGCCAGGTGGCCTTCTTTGGCGGCAGATGCGCACGTCCATCCCTCCCAAGGGCAGCCATTGGCATGGGCCCATTGCAACACTTCTAGGTGGCCATTTTCGGCCGCAGCTTCGCAGGTCTTTGGATTCCAGGGACAGTCTTTTTCGCGCAGCCATTGCATCATGGCTTGTTTACCGCCTCGGGCAGCTGCAGCAAACGACTTTACTGTAAGAGGGTATCGCAATTGATCGTGATACCAGGCAACTAAAGGGATAGATCCTTGGCCAATGGCATTTACGGCAGCTTCTCTGATTCGAACCCTGATATCCCGCGGTTTTGTGGTATTTTCAGCTACCACCTCAGGAAGATGGGCAATACGCTTACAGACAAAACGCAAGGGAATGAGGGAAGTGTTTTGTTGAATCAGCTCTTTAACGATAAGAGGGAGTAAGTCGCGAGGAAGATTCAGCAATGACGGTAAGGTTCGGCTCATATCGCCATAGCCATGATAAGCCGAGGGGAGCGACGATGGATTTGATGTGCTTGTTATTGAATTCATATGTTAGCCATTTAAATTCTTATTCTACTCAAATAGACCAATTGACAATGGACCATAGAGGCAGTTGCAAAAGTACCTGAGGCTTGCGAAACCCAGGGCCGAAGGCCCGACAGTTGTATAGCCCAGGCCTTGCGGCCTTCAATATAACGCCCTATTTATAAAGGACAAAAGGACAGCAGGGACAAGAGGACAAGGACCAAGGACTTAATGGACAATGGTTAATGGACCTAATGGACACCATGGACACCATGGACTATGGACCATTGCTTTTGACCATAGTCCATGGTGTCCATGGTGTCCATTAGGTCCATTAACCATTGTCCATTAAGTCCCATTGGTCCATTGTCCATTATGGTAGCCCAGTTGGAGAAGCGCATCCAATTTTTCGTGACTGTGCCAGCTTCTTGACCAACAACTTAGTCGCTTTATTCCAGGGACAGCCGTTAGTTCGAGCCCAGTGCAACACTTTAAAGTGGCCTCCTGCGGCCGCAGCTGCGTACGTCAATTCATTCCATGGGCAACCATTGGCACGAGCCCATTGTAATACATCCAGATGGCCTCCTGAAGCTGCATAGGAGCATATCCTTTCATCCCATGGGCAGCCATGAGCATGAGCCCATTGCAAGACTGCAAGGTGGCCTTTTTCGGCAGCATAGGCGCATGTCATGACATCCCAGTGGCAACCGTTAAGGCGAGCCCATTTCAATATTGCAAGATGGCCTCTCGTGGCCGCTGCTTCGCATGTCGTTTCATTCCACGGACACCTGTTAGCTCGAGCCCATTGCAGTACTTTAAGGTGGCCTTCTTCGGCCGCCGCTTTGCATGTCTCTGCATTCCATGGGCAGCCTTTTGTTCGTGCCCATTGCAATACTGCCAAATGGCCTCCCTCGGCAGCAGCTTTGCAAGTGCCTTCATCCCAGGGGCAGCCCATGAAGCGTACCCATTGCAATATAGCACAACGGCCTTCGCGTGCCGCAGCTTCACATGTCGAGGCATCCCACGGGCACTCTTGCTTTCGCAGCCATTGCAACATGGCTACTTTACCACCTTGTGCTGCAGCGGCAAATGACTGTTCTGTAAGAGGGTATCGCAAATGATCATGGTACCATGCAACTAAACGGGTAGATCCTCGGACTAGGGCGCTTTCTGCTGCATCGCTGATTTGGCCTCTGATTATTGCCTTTGATGATTTTTCAGCTTTTTTAGCTTTTACTGCTGGAAGATTGGCAATATCCTTGCAGACAAAACGCAAAGGGATCGCCGCGTTTTGTTTAACCAATTCTTTAACGATTCGATGATTGAAAATGTTAGGAAGGAGCTTGATGAGCTTAAGAAGTGGCGGAGATTGGTTTGGTTTGCCATCACCGGGGTGCACCGATAGGGCCACAGCGGGATAAGACTTGCTGGTAAGTGAATTTATCATATGCTTGATCGCATTTAAATTAAAAGCATATTGTAATTAAAATTTATTTATTGGTCAAAGTGTTTTTTATTGTAATTTGGTAATTTTTAAATGATCTGATGAGTATTAGAAGAAATAAGCATTAGAGGAGGTTACACTATTCCATGTCCGGTGCTTCAACTCCACAGGAAAAAACCAACTTCAGGACATCTATTCTCGCGTAACCAAGGTTTAACGCTCGCGTGGGCCCGTTTCCATGTCCATTCATTCCACGGGCAGCCGTTTTCATGAGCCCATTGCAAGACTTCAACATGGCCTCGTTCCGCCGCAACTGCGCACGTTCTTTCATCCCAAGGGCAGCCATTGGCATGAGCCCATTGCAATATTGCAAGGTGGTTATATAAGGCCGCCATTTCGCATGTCCTTTTATCCCAAGGACAACCATTGGCACGCGCCCATTGCAATACGGCGAGGTGGCCTCCTTCGGCTGCATATAAGCAAGTGTGTAAATCCCAAGCACAGCCATTAGCACGCGCCCATTGCAATACTTCCAGGTGGCCCCCTTTGGCTGCAGAGGCACACGTCCATTCATTCCACGAGTAGCTATTAGCACGAGCCCATTGCAATATAGCCAGATGGCCTCCTTCGGCCGCATAGGGGCACGTACAGGCATTCCACGGGCAGCCATGGGCCAGGGCCCATTGCAATATTTTCAGGTGACCACCTCGGGCGGCATTTGCGCCTGTCATACCATCCCAAGGGCAGCCATTAGCAACAGCCCATTGCAATAGTTCGAAGTGGCCTTCTTTGGCTGCTGCTTCGCATGTCCTTTCATCCCATGGACATTTTCTTTGATGCAGCCATTGCAACATGAAGAGCTTACCGTTTTGTGCGGCAATGGCTGATGATTCAAGTGTAAGAGGGTATCGCAAGTGATCATGGTACCATGCAACTAAAGAGATGGAGCCGTGGCCTATGGCCTTTTCTGCAGCATCTTTAATGCGTTCATTGATTATTTTTGCCTTTGAGGATTCTTCAGCTTTTACATTAGGAAGATTGGAAATGAGCTTACACACAAAGCGCAAAGGAATGCGAGAAGTTTTTTGTATAATCAATTCATTGACGATGAGCTTGAGTACGTCCCGAGGAAGGATCATTAATGACGGAAGCATTCTGTCTGCCTCCCCATAGCCATAGTATGCCGATGGAAGCGCTGGTGGATTTGATGTGCAAGTCATTGTATTCATAGTTGCATCTTATATTTCTATTCTTCGAGCTTCTGTTAAGTAGAACCAGGACAACCATTCGCTCGTAACCACCTCTTGAATCTATCAGGAGCCTTTTCCCATGTCCATTTATTCCATGGGCAGCCATTGGCATGAGCCCATTGCAATACTTCAAAGTGGCCATTTTCGGACGCCACTTCGCACGTCGACGCATCCCACGGACAGCCATTAGCTCGAGCCCATTGCAAGACCGCAAGGTGGCCTCCTCTGGCCGCATATCCGCACGTCCATGCATCCCATGGGCAACCGTTAGCGCGTGCCCATTGCAAGACTTCGAGGTGTCCTCCTTGGGCCGCACATGTGCACGTCCCTTCACTCCAGGGGCATCCATTAGCGCGAGCCCATTTCAATACTTCAAGATGGCCTTCAGCGGCTGCTGCTTCGCACGTCGTTAGATCCCACGGGCAACCGTTGGCGCGAGCCCATTGCAATACTGCCAGGTGGCCTCCAAAGGCCGCGTCTGAGCATGTCAAGGTATCCCACCTGCAGCCATTAGCGCGAGCCCATTGCAAGACTGCCAAATGGCCTTTTCGGGCCGCATGTGCGCAGGTCAATTCATTCCACGGACACTGTTTCGCTTGCAGCCATTGCAACATGACCAGCTTACCGTTTTGTGCAGCAATGGTTGATGAATCAATTGTGAAAGGGTAGTGCAATCGATCGTGGTACCATGCAGCTAAAGAGATGAATCCTTGTCCGATGGCCTTTTCCGCAGCATCTTTAATTCGACTATTGATGATAATTGTCATAAAACCCATTTCAGTTTTTGCTTTTATATCTGGATGATTGGCGATGAGCTTGCAGACAAAACGCAAAGGGATGAGAGAAGTTTCTTTTTTAATCAACTCTTGGATGATGAGATTGAGAACCTTGTGTGGTAGGCTCATTAACGACGGAAGCATTCGGTCTGCCTCGCCATAGCCAAAGTAGGCCGGTGGTAGGGCTGGTAGATTTGATGTGTTTGTTATCGAATTCATATGTTCTCCATTTATATTCACATGATCGCCAACGATATGATTTAATTAAGCATATTACTCGGAATTTATTTATTTATCAATATCTTTATTAATTATTTAATGGGCTTCATTAGGAAATCAAATAAATCTGAAAGTAACGCTTAAGAAGTCCTTGTCCTTTTGTCGTTCTTTGTCCTCGTCCTTTTATCCCTGTTCTCCATTTGATAAATCTGTAAGTCCTCAAAGAGTTATGGCGCTGCGCGCGCCATAACTCTTTGATGATTTAGAATTGAAGCAAATGGGAGTCTTTCTTTAGCTTGCAGCCATTTGATAACGACTTCGAACAAGTTCCGCTAAATTTGGAGGATCGCCTTGATGTAAGTCCTCAAAAAGTTATGGCGCGGCGACATAGGGACATAGGGACCAACGACCAAGGGACCAACGACCAAGGGACAACGACGCAAGGGACGAAAACGACGCAAACGACAAAGGGACGAAACCCTGTTAACTCGTTAGTTGAGAGGTACTAACAATGTAAATTGCATATTCTACATTTAGCTACGCATTGGCGTGGGGGCTGGTAACACACCACGCGAAACATTGCGGTCGACTGAACGGCGAAGAGAAGCGCATTCTCTGATAGCAAAGACATGAGCCCAATACAAGTGAACTCGATTCGGCCTCGTTAGACGCAATGTTGGTGGTCAACCTCCCGAAAAGGGCGAAACCTACATCAGTAAGGAAGTAATATGCAGGTGCACTTACTGAACCAACCGGGGTGATTGGAGAGGGCGCGTGTCGAAAGTTAACAATAGGTCCTGGGAGATCCGGTAGAGACAGTGGTAACCGAAGTTATCCACAAACGGGTTGGCGGAATACATAACGCCATCTCGGCTTTATCGGAAGTCAGATGGATCCGTAGTAGCAATGAAAGCAGAGTAATGTCTGCTGAGCAAAGGGGTCCTGCTGGTTGTAATGCTTTTGCAAAGAGAGGAGTATCTGATTGATGGTTAAAAACACTAGTACAGAATTAAGAAACGTTGAAGAGTATGCGGACTTCGTCGTAGATAAAGTCTGTTAGGCCCTTGAGGGCAACCATTCTCGCGCAACCATGACTTGACACTGTCGTGGGCATTTCTCCACGTCTCCGCATCCCAGGGGCAGCCATTAGCTCGAGCCCATTGCAATACTTCAAGGTGGCCACCTCGGGCTGCTTCTTCGCACGTCATTTCATCCCACGGGCAGCCATTGGCTTGAGCCCATTGCAATATTTTAAGGTGGCCTCCTTTGGCCGCATAGGTGCACGTCATGTCATTCCAAGGACAGCCATTGGTTCGAGCCCATTGCAAGACTTCAAGGTGGCCTCCTCTCGCTGCGCCTTCGCACGTCCATGTATCCCAAGCACCGCCGTTGGCGTACGCCCATTGCAATACATTAAGGTGGCCACCTTGGGCCGCATTTGCGCACGTCATTCTAGAATTCAAATCGCAGCCTTTCGCAAAAGCCCATTGTAATATTCCAAGGTGGCCTTCTCTCGCAGCTTGTAAGCATGTATTTGCATCCCACGGGCACTCTTTTTCACGCAGCCATTGCAACGTGGCCAGATTGCCACTTCGTGCAGCGATGGCACACGACTCGGCTGTAAGAGGGTAGTGCAAGCGATCATGATACCATGCCACTACAGGGATGGATCCTTCGCTTAAAGCATTTTCTGCTGCATCTCTGACCCGATTTCTGACTTGTGCTGGATTTGTGGGTTTTTCAGCTTGGACCCCTGGAAGATTGGCAATACGCTTACAGACAAAACGCAAAGGAATAAGGGAAACTTTCTGTTTAACCAGCTTTTCAACAATGAGATTGAGAACATCTTTAGGAAGCTTCAGAAGCGGCGGGAGTTCTTTGCTTGCGTTGCCATAGCCATGATATGCCGACGGGAGCACTGCTTGATTTGGTGCTCCTGGTATTATATTTGTCATGCGACCTCTATGGAGAGTTAAATCTACCTTGCGGGCTATTGGTTTAATTTCGTCCATTTCTAGCTGGCTGCGAAAATCATCTGTTGCATTTTTCTCCTCGGAAATAGCTGAAGCTATTCCCTCGTCGCAAACTGCAACATCTGGTTTTTCTCGCTCAGCCAGAAAATTGGACGAAATTAAACCAATAGCCCTTCTGCGTTAAGAAAAAATAGATTTTACTAAAAAACCGACTTATTTATCAAGTAATTAATTAGTAATTAATTAGTTTATTATTAATTTATATTAAGTAGGCATAAACTTACAAGCATGGTTCATCTTTTTTGCGAACAGTGATTATTTTGTTGGAATCAAATTCTTATCATTGTTAAAATTCTACTAAAAGCACAAACACGAGGTAAAAATGACTGAATTAAGATCTCAAATAGAACGTTTTGACCCTCCCAATATATTACAAAGTGCCCTCGTATCTTTGGAGAATTTGAATGAACTCAAAGGGTCCAAGATAAAAATGATTGGCCTTAAAAAGCCGGCACAGTTGGGGATGAACATATTTGCCTTAGTACTGAACATTGCCTCAGTGGCTAGGGAAATATTCGCCGCGATTCTTCAGCTTCCTTTTGCTGTCATAAAGTTGGGGGTCGACGGGGTGCGCCAGATAACGAGTACACCTCTTTTGAATAAGTTGTCCAACAAGCTACCTTCTTTTAAAGATTGTGGCTCAAGCGCTGTCCGAGCCGGTGCTCAAACTCTGGGGATTTTTTCCTCTGTTACGGGCATTGCGCTATTCTGGAACAGAGGGTCGGAAATCAATATCAATATGCAAACCGCTCTTGGCAATTACAAATCCCCCAAGAAGACTGATGATAAAGAAAAACCTTTACCACCCGAGATCGATGATGAAGATGACCTATCCGAGACCGATGATGTAGAGAATCCTCCAGTTCCACCGACTCGAGATTTCCCTGATGGTAAGCCTCCACCACTACCTAAACGCCAGAAGGCATCTCTAAGAAGGCTTCCTAAACCACCTGCGGAAAAACCACAGGAACAACCCCAAGCTCAGCCACCACCTGCTAAACCGGGGGCGTCAAAACCACCAACACGACCCCCACCTCCGCCACCCACTGCAAAACCGATGGAACCAATCCCACCAAAACAACCGGTTGCTCCTTTGTTTAAGCCCAATCCAACAACCACTTCCCTACATCCCTCAGAGGACTTTTCATTACCGGATATCAGTCGGCCTTCCTCACCCGGTGGATCAGAAATCAGATCGTCATCCTATATTGGATCATCTACTACAAGTGGTGCAAGCACACCAAGCGTTGAATCCCATTATCATGGAGTTCCAACGGCTGCGCGCAGAGAAAGGATAGCTGCTCTACTGGAGGAACAACAAAAATCTCAAGAAGATAAGGAGGATTTACCTAAACCAAGCGGAAAACCGACTAAAACCATACAGCTTAATGTACCAGCCTCTGGACAACAATCCTCTGTACCACAACCAACCTCTATACCTAAGGTGGTGGTTACCCAGAACGACGAGTGGCCAACAGGTGAAGAAGCGAAAAAGGAACCTCAAAGAAAACCAGGAGCTAATACTTTCAAAATATCTACGGCAGGACTTAAGGAATTAATGAAGCAGCAAATGCTAGAGGAACAAGCAGAAGAAGAAGCCCAGAAAAAGGCAGAAGAAGATAAGAAAAAGACCAATGCTTCCAGCTAAAATTTCCAGTTGCTACTAAAGTTACTACTATGTACGAATGGAGGACACATGACAAATGCCATAACAGGCACACTAAATCCAACAGTGCTCCCATCAGCTTACCTTGGCTATGGCAACGCAAGCAAAGAACTTCCACCAGTTCTGAAGCTTTCTAAAGAACTTCTCAATCTCATCGTTAAAGAGTTGGTTAAACAAAAAACTTCCCTCATTCCTTTGCGTTTTGTGTGTAAGCATATTGCCAATCTTCCAGCGGTACAAGCTGAAGTATCCTCAAAGAAATTTATCAGAGAGCAAATCAGAAGTGCTGCAGAATATGCCATAGGCCAAGGATCCATCTCTTTAGTGTCATGGTATCACGATTGCTTGCATTATCCTCTTACAGAACCTCCTCCTGAGCAACAGTCACAACCCCGTCCACCACAACCTGTACCGAATATAGTCGTTACATGGAATGATGAGGTTTGGGAGACAGGTGGAGAACTACTCCAAAGAAGAACCGTTCTTGGCAATTACAAATTCCCCAATATGACTGAGGATAAAGAAAAACCTTTACCACCCGAGATCGATGATGAAGATGACCTACCCAAGACCGATGATGTAGAGCATCTTCCACTTTCACCGACTCGAGATTTCTCATCTAATAGTCCACCTCCACCTCCACTACCACCTAAACGTATGAAGGCTACTCTAAGAAGGCTTCCTAAACCACCTGCGGAAAAACCACCGGAACAACCCCCAGCTGCGCCACCAACTGCTAAACCGGGGGCGCCAAAACCACCAACACGACCCACACCTAGGCCACCCCATGCAAAACAGGAGGCCCCTAAACCACCAACACAACCGGTTGCTCCTTTGCTTAAGCCCAACCTAACACCCACTTCCCTACCTCCCTCGACGGACTTTTTATTACCGGATATCAGTAAGCCTTCCTCACCCGGTGGATCAGAAATCAGATCATCATCCTATATAGGCTCATCTAATAACAGTGGTGCAAGCACACCAAGCGAGGAATCCCATTATCATGGAGTTCCAACGGTTGATCGCAGACAAAAGATACTAAAGATACTTGCTCGACTGGAGGAACAAAATAAATCTAATGAACCAGCCTCTCGACAACAATCTTTTGTACCACGACCACCCTCTATACCTAAGGTGTTGGTTACAGAGAGCGACGAATGGGCAACAGGTGGAGATGAGAAACAAGAACCTCAAAGAAAACCGGGAGCTAATACTTTCAAACTAGCTAAGGCAGAACTTGCGGAATTAATGAAACAGCAAATGCTAGAGGAACAAGCAGAAGAAGCAGAAGAAGATAAGAAAAAGCCTGGATGAAGGAAAAGACCAATTCTTCTAGCTAAAATTATAGTTTCTAAGTTTACCGCGATGTGCGAATTATCGACAAAGGACCTCAAGAAAGGACAAAAGGACGAAAGGACAAAAGGACAAGTAATGGACTATGGTTAATGGACCTAATGGACACCATGGACACCATCGACTATGGTCAAAGGCAATGGTCCATAGTCGATGGTGTCCATGGTGTCCATTAGGTCCATTAACCATAGTCCATTACTTGTCCCTGCTGTCCTTTTGTCCTTGTCCCTTTTTTAAGAGAGGTTCAGCTATACTGCAAGATGGCCGCCTTCAGCTGCATATGAGCACGTCCATTCATCCCACATACAGCCATTGGTACGAGCCCATTTCAATACTTCCAGATGGCCTCCTCCTGCCGCTTCTATGCAGGTCCTTTCATTCCATGGGCAGCCGTTTGCATGTGCCCATTGCAATACTTCCAGGTGGCCCGTTTTGGCCGCATAGGCGCACGTACATGAATCCCACGGGCAGCCATTGGCCCGAGCCCATTGCAAAACTGCAAGATGGCCCCCTTTCGCCGCATAGGCGCATGTCCATTCATCCCAAGGGCAGCCATTGGCCCGAGCCCATTGCAAAACTTCAAGGTGGCCTCCTTCGGCCGCTCGTGAACACGTATGTCTATGCCAAGGGCAGCCATTGGCGCGAGCCCATTGCAATATTGTAAGGTGGCCTCCCAAGGCAGCCCCTTCGCAGGTACCTTCATCCCAAGGGGAGCCATTGGCTCGAGCCCATTGCAATACCTCAAAGTGGCCTCTCAAGGCCGCGCCAGAAGACGTCGATCCATCCCAAGGACAGCCATTGGCGCGAGCCCATTGCAATACTGCAAGGTGCCCTCCTGAGGCCGCAGCAGTGCACGTCAATGCAGTCCACTGGCAGCCATAAGCTCGAGCCCATTGCAATACTGCAAGGTGGCCACCAAGTGCCGCTTGTGTGCACGTCTCTTCATTCCATGGACAGCTTTTCTCGCGCAGCCATTGCAACATGGTCGGCTTATCGTTTCGGGCAGCAGCAGCAGAAGACTCAGAGGTAAGCGGATAGTGCAAGCGATCGTGATACCACCTAACTAAAGAGATGGTTCCTTGACCTAAGGCATTTTCTGCTGCATAGCTGATACTTTTTCTGATTTGTGCAGCCTTTTTGTCTTTTTCAGTTTGCACAACCCCAGGAAGATTGGCAATACGCTTACAGACAAAACGCAGAGGAATAAGGGAGGTTTTTTGTTTAACCAGTTCTAGAACGATCAGATTAAGAACTTCTTTAGGAAGCTTCAGAAGTGGCGGAAGTTCTTTGTTTGCGTTGCCATAGCCATTGTACGCCGATGGGAGCACTGTTGGATTTGATGTGCTTGTTATTGAATTCATATGTTCTCCATTTAAATTATGGCCATGTAGCCCCAGGACATCTATTCTCGCGTAACCACTGTCTGACACTCTCGTGGGCCAGTTTCCAAGTTGATTCATCCCACGGGCAGCCATTAGCCCGAGCCCATTGCAATATTGTAAGGTGTCCTCGATGGGCGGCATTTTTGCACGTCGATTCATTCCAAGGGCAGCCATTGGCACGAGCCCATTGCAATACTCCAAGGTAGCCATTTGCGGCCGCAGCAGTGCACGTCAATTCATCCCAAGGGCAGCCATTGGCGCGAGCCCATTGCAAGACTTCAAGGTGGCCTCCTGAGGCAGCATATGCACACGTCCTATCAGTCCACGGGCAGCCGTTGGCCCGAGCCCATTGCAACGCTTCAAGGTGGCCTCCTTCCGCCGCGGCCGTGCACGTCCATTCATTCCACGGGCAGCCATTTGCATGAGCCCATTGCAATACTTCAAGGTGGCCTCCTTCAGCCGCATCAAAGCAGGTCCCAGAGTCCCACGGACACCTTTTCTCGCGCAGCCATTGCAACATGGCCAGATTACCGCCGCTGGCAGCAACGGCAGAAGACTTAGATGTAAGAGGGTAATGTAAACGCTCGTGATACCACCTAACTAAAGAGATGGTTCCTTGACCTAAGGCATTTTCTGCTGCATAGCTGATACTTTTTCTGATTTGTGCAGCCTTTTTGTCTTTTTCAGTTTGCACAACCCCAGGAAGATTGGCAATACGCTTACAGACAAAACGCAGAGGAATAAGGGAGGTTTTTTGTTTAACCAGTTCTAGAACGATCAGATTAAGAACTTCTTTAGGAAGCTTCAGAAGTGGCGGAAGTTCTTTGTTTGCGTTGCCATAGCCATTGTACGCCGATGGGAGCACTGTTGGATTTGATGTGCTTGTTATTGAATTCATATGTTCTCCATTTAAATTATGGCCATGTAGCCCCAGGACATCTATTCTCGCGTAACCACTGTCTGACACTCTCGTGGGCCAGTTTCCAAGTTGATTCATCCCACGGGCAGCCATTAGCCCGAGCCCATTGCAATATTGTAAGGTGTCCTCGATGGGCGGCATTTTTGCACGTCGATTCATTCCAAGGGCAGCCATTGGCACGAGCCCATTGCAATACTCCAAGGTAGCCATTTGCGGCCGCAGCAGTGCACGTCAATTCATCCCAAGGGCAGCCATTGGCGCGAGCCCATTGCAAGACTTCAAGGTGGCCTCCTGAGGCAGCATATGCACACGTCCTATCAGTCCACGGGCAGCCGTTGGCCCGAGCCCATTGCAACGCTTCAAGGTGGCCTCCTTCCGCCGCGGCCGTGCACGTCCATTCATTCCACGGGCAGCCATTTGCATGAGCCCATTGCAATACTTCAAGGTGGCCTCCTTCGGCCGCATCAAAGCAGGTCCAACCACGGACACCCTTTCTCGCGCAGCCATTGCAACATGGCCAGATTACCGCCGCTGGCAGCAACGGCAGAAGACTTAGATGTAAGAGGGTAGTGTAAACGCTCGTGATACCACCTAACTAAAGAGAGGGATCCTCGGCTTAAGGCATTTTCTGCTGCCACCGTAATTCGATCTCTGACTTCACCAGCCTTTGTGGGTTTTTCAGCTTGTACTCCTTGAAGATTGGCAATATGTTTACACACAAAATGCAAAGGAATAAGGGAAGTGTTTTGTTTAATTAACACTTTAACGATGAGATTGAGAACGTCGCGAGGAAGCCTCAAAAGTGGCGGAAGTTCTTGGTTTGCGTTTCCATAGCCATGGTAAGCCGAAGGGAGCACAGTTTGATCAGGTGTTCCTGTTAGGGCATTTGTCATGTGACCTCCATGGGAGTTTAATCTATCTTCAGTGTTAATAAGAATAATGTATTTTACTAAAAATTTGATTTATTTATCAAGTAATTTATTAGTCTTGTAGGCGCAAAATAGAAATGTGCAAATACGACATTTCTACTTTGCCCAGTCTACGACATTTCTACTTTGCGCTAACAGTAATTTATTAGTCTTTATTGGATTATTATTAGTCAATTTTAGTAAGTCAATAAACCCTACGAGTGTATGACATACAAGTATGCTTGCATACTAATATGTTTTCTTCTATAATTAGAGAAAGGAGGTATATATGCGCGAAAATATGATAAGACTAAGCTTCGATATTCCTGTAGAAGAGCATGTTTCATTGAAAGCTGCTTGTGCTTTTTCAAGGATGTCAATGAAAGAATTCTTACAACATTTAGTCCATGATGGAGTTAAGGAATTAGAAAAAAAGCAATTAAAGAAAAGATTGGAAAAGGCCATTCAACAATCTAAAGAAGGCAAAGTTAAGAGCTGTGGTTCTTTTGCTAAGTATGTAGAAGATGAGATTTGAGATTGTTTTTACCGAGAATGCTGATGAACAAATGGATATACTAGAAGAATCCAACGATAAAAAGGCACCCTATAAGGCCGTTAGAAAGATCGCCCTAATATTTTAACACACTTTCCATCAGTCCAAACAGGCTGATGCTGGTTCATTAGCCCCTGGACATCCATTCTCGCGCAACCATTTTCTGACATTCTCGTGGGCATTGTTCCACGTCCTATCATCCCATGGACAGCCATTGGCTCGAGCCCATTTCAATATTTCAAGGTGGCCTTTTTTGGCCGCCGATGCGCACGTCCCTTCATCCCAAGGGCAGCCATTAGCACGAGCCCATTGCAATACTTCAAGATGGCCTCTCCGAGCTGCTTCTATGGCTGTCCTTGAATCCCAAGGACACTTTTTCACGCGTAGCCATTGCAGCATCGTCGGTTTATCGTTTCGGGCGGCAGCAGCAGAAGACTCAATTGTAAGTCGATAGCGCAAGCGATTATGAAACCAGGCAACTAAAGGGATGGATCCTTGAGCTAAGGCATTTTCTGCTGCATTTTCGATTCGATATCTGACTTCAACAGCCTTTGTGGGTTTTTCAGCTTGTACCTCTGGAAGATTGGCAATGCGTTTACAGACAAAATGCAAAGGAATAAGGGAAGCTTTTTGTTTTACCAACTCTTTAACGATGAGAGTGAGAACGTCGCGAGGAAGCTTTAGAAGTGGGGGACGGGTTATTGTCTCGTCATAGCCATGGTATGCCGACGGGAGCACCGTTGGATTTGGTATTGGGGTGTTTATAGAGTTTATCATCTGTTTCACTATTTAATTTATATTTGTTTAAAATGTTCCATATAACGCTCTCAAAAAAGGACAAAAGGACAAAAGGACAGGGACAAAAGGACAAGGACCAAAACGACCAAAAGGACCAAAAGGACGAAAGGACCTAACTCTTGTCCTTTTGTCCTTTACGTCCTTGTCCCTGTCCTTTCGTCCTTTAGGTCGTTTTGGTCCTTTTGGTCCTTTAGTCCCTGTCCTTTTGTCTTTTTGTCCTTTCGCCCTTTCTAAAGCGTTATTTTCAGATAAACACCGCAACGCGGTTGAGGAACAGGGCTATTGCGCTTCCAACCGTTTGAGGCTGCTGGGAAAGGTTCATTCAGCCCCAGGACATCTTTTCTCACGTAACCACTGTCGCATTTTTGGAAAGATTTCAGATCTTCTCCAAGTATCTTCATCCCAAGGACAGCCGTTTGCATGTGCCCATTGCAAGACTTCAGGGTGGCCTGTACGGGCTGCTTCAGTGCACGTCCTTTCATTCCAGGGACAGACGTTGGCTCGAGCCCATTGCAATACTGCAAGATGGCCGCCTTCAGCTGCAAATGAGCAGGTCCATTCATCCCACGGGCAGCCATTGGCACGAGCCCATTTCAATACTTCCAGGTGGCCTCCTCCGGCCGCTAGTGCGCACGTTTTTTCATTCCACGGGCAGCCGTTTGCATGTGCCCATTGCAATACTTCCAGATGGCCTGTTTTGGCCGCATAGGCGCACGTCCATTCATTCCACGGGCAGCCATTGGCACGTGCCCATTGCAATAGATTAAAATGGCCTCCTTCGGCAGCGGATGCGCACGTCCTTTCATTCCACGGGCAGCCATTTGCACGCGCCCATTGTAATACTTCAAGGTGGCCTCCCAAGGCTGCCCATTCGCACGTCCCTGCAGACCAAGGACAACCATTGGCACGCGCCCATTGCAATACTTCCAGGTGACCTTCTCTGGCTGCCCATTCGCATGTCGAATCATTCCACGGGCAACCGTTAGCGTGAGCCCACTGCAATACTTCCAGGTGTCCTCCATGGGCCGCAGCTGAACAAGCCCCTTCATGCCACGGGCAGCCGTTGGCGCGAGCCCATTGCAATGTTTCAAGGTGGCCTCCTCGGGCTGCATTAATGGTCGTCTTTTCATCCCATGGACAACCGTTGGCGTGAGCCCATTCCAATAATTCAAGGTTGCCTTCTCTGGCCAGAGCTGCACACGTCCTTGTATCCCACGGGCACTTTCTTTCATGCAGCCATTCCAATAGCGTCCTTTTTCCACCAATTGCAGCAACGGCAAAAGACGCAGATGTTAGAGGGTAGTGCAACAGATCATGATACCATGCCACTAAAGAGATGGATCCTTGGCCTAAGGCATTTTCTGCCGCATCTCTGATACGATCGGACATTAATGTGGCCTTTGTGTCCTTTTCAGCTTGTACCTCTGGAAGATTGGCAATGCGTTTACAGACAAAATGCAAAGGAATAAGGGAAGCTTTTTGTATAAGCAACTCTTTCACGATAAGATTGAGAACGTCGCGCGGAATATTCAGCAATGACGGAACGATTTGGTTTGCCTCACCATAGCCATAGTATGCCGAAGGGAGCACTGTAGGATTTGAGGCGCTTGTTATTGAATTCATATGTTCACCATTTAAATTATGACAAAGTTCATGTAGCCCCAGGACATCTATACTTGCGTAACCACTGTCTGACACTCTCGTGGGCCAGTTTCCAAGTCGATTCATCCCAAGGACAGCCGTTAGCACGCGCCCATTGCAATATTGTAAGGTGTCCTCGATGAGCCGCATTTGTGCACGTCCCTTCATCCCATGGGCAGCCATTAGCGCGAGCCCATTGCAATATTGCAAGGTGGCCGCCTTCGGCTGCATTTGCGCACGTCATTTCGTTCCACGGGCAGCCATTGGCACGTGCCCATTGCAATATTGCAAGGTGGCCTCCTCTGGCTGCACATGCACACGTCCCGTAACCCCACGGGCAACCGTTTGCATGTGCCCATTGAAATACTTCAAGGTGGCCTCTTTTGGCCGCAGAGGCACATGTCCCTGAATCCCACGGGCAGCCATTTGCATGAGCCCATTGCAATACTTCAAGGTGGCCTCCTGAGGCAGCATATGCGCACGTCAATTCATCCCACGGGCAGCCATTTGCATGAGCCCATTGCAATACTTCAAGGTGGCCTCCTTCAGCCGCATCAAAGCAGGTCCCAGAGTCCCACGGACACCTTTTCTCGCGCAGCCATTGCAACATGGCCAGATTACCGCCGCTGGCAGCAACGGCAGAAGACTTAGATGTAAGAGGGTAATGTAAACGCTCGTGATACCACCTAACTAAAGAGAGGGATCCTAGGCCTAAGGCATTTTCTGCTGCCACTGTAATTCGATCTCTGACTTCAGCAGCCTTTGTGGCATCTCTGATACGATCTCGTTTTTGTGCAGCATTTGTATCTTTTTCAGCTTTTACCCCTGGAAGAGTGGCAATACGTTTACAGACAAAACGCAAAGGAATAAGGGAAGCGTTTTGTTTAACCAACTCTTTAACGATGAGATTGAGAACGTCTCGAGGTAGATTCAGCAATGAGGGAGCTGCCCCATTACCATAGTATACCGATGGGGGTACTGCTCCATTTGCTGTACCTGTTATCGCATTCATATGTTCTCCATATAAGTTTATATTGTATTTTTTATTTCTGGCTTCAAAGTCGTCCGATTATTTTTTCACATTCGCATTGCCCTACATGATTCTACATTGCCCGTTTTTATGAGCTCCAGAACATCCATTCTCGTGTAACCAACTCTTGACACTCGCGTGGGCGTTTTTCCACGTATATTCATCCCAAGGGCAGCCGTTGGCATGAACCCATTGCAAGACTTCCAGGTGACCCCCTTCGGCGGCAGCTGTGCACGTCACTTCATTCCATGGGCAGCCATTGGCACGAGCCCATTGCAATACTTCAAGGTGGCCTCCTAGGGCCGC
The DNA here is from genome assembly GCA_963801335.1 of uncultured Parachlamydiaceae bacterium. Taxonomy (GTDB): domain Bacteria; phylum Chlamydiota; class Chlamydiia; order Chlamydiales; family Parachlamydiaceae; genus CAWDEQ01. Next base: position 324,943 of record CAWDEQ010000003.1, read on the forward strand.
ATCTATGGACGTCTGAGCGTCCCAAGGGCAGCCGTTGGCACGAGCCCATTGCAATACTGCAAGGTGGCCTCCTAGAGCTGCTGCAGAACAGGTACTTTCGTCCCAAGGACAGCCGTTTGCATGAGCCCATTGCAATATCTCAAGGTGGCCTTCTCTAGCTGTAAATGTGCAGGTCTCTTCTTCCCACGGACAACCATTTGCGCGCGCCCATTGCAAGACTTCAAGGTGGCCGCCTTCGGCCGCAGCTGTGCACGTCCCTTGATCCCACGGGCAGCCGTTGGCTCGAGCCCATTGCAATACCTCAAGGTGGCCTCCTTCTGCCGCAGATGGGCACGTCCAATCATCCCATGAACAGCCGATGGATCGAGCCCATTTCAATACTTCGAGGTGGCCTCCTTTGGCCGCACCTTTGCATATCCCTGAATCCCATGGGCAGCCATTAGCTCGAGCCCATTGCAAGACTTCTAGGTGGCCTCCTTCGGCAGCTGCTGAACAGGTGCTTTCATCCCAGGGACAACCATTAGCGCGAGCCCACTTCAATACTTCAAGGTGGCCTTCTCTGGCCAGAGCTGCACACGTCCTTGTATCCCACGGGCACTTTCTCTCCTGCAGCCATTCCAACATAACCCTTTTACCACTACATGCAGCAACGGCAAAAGACGCAGATGTAAGAGGGTAGTGCAACAGATCATGATACCATGCCACTAAAGAGATGGATCCTTGGCCTAAGGCATTTTCTGCCACATCTCTGATGCGATCGGTCCTTGGTATGGCCTTTGTATTTTTTTCCGCTTTTACCCCGGTAAGATTGGCAATGCGCTTACAGACAAAATGCAAAGGAATAAGGGAAGTTTTTTGTTTAACCAACTCTTTGACGATGAGATTGAGAACGTCTCTGGGAAGCTTCAGAAGTGGCGGAAGTTCTTGGCTCGTGTTCCCATAGCCATGGTAAGCCGACGGGAGCGCGGCTGGATTTGATGTGTCCATTATTGAATTCATCTGTTCTCCATTTAAATTTATATTTTATTTTTATATTTATGCATTCATTTAACAAACGTTCGTATCGCTCTATTATTTTTAACGCGTACGCGTTGCTCTACATTACTGAACATTGCCTCTCTTCAACAGCTCCTGGACATTCATTCTCTTGTAACCAATTCTTGACACTCGCGTGGGCATTTCTCCACGTTTCTTCATTCCACGGGCAGCCATGGGCTCGAGCCCACTGTAATACTGCAAGGCGGCCGCTTTCGGCAGCAGCTGTGCACGTCCCTTCATCCCACGGGCAGCCGTTGGCACGAGCCCATTGCAATACTTCAAGGTGGCCGTTTCGGGCTGCTGCTGAGCACGTCTCTCCAGTCCACCGGCAGCCATTAGCGCGAGCCCATTGCAATGCTTCAAGGTGTCCTCCTATGGCAGCTGCTATGCATGTCCTTTCATCCCAGTGACATCCATTAGCACGAGCCCATTGCAATACTGCAAGGTGGCCGTTTCGGGCAGCTTCCTCGAATGTCCTTTCCTCAATAGTGGCGGAAGTTCTTGGCTCGCGTTGCCATAACCATGGTAAGCCGTTGGGAGCACTGTTGGATTTGTTGTGCCTGTTATTGAATTCATCTGTTCTCCATTTAAGTTTATATTTTTATACTTACTGCTTCACAAACAAACGTTCGTGTTGCCTCTTATATTTTCGCCTGGACGCTGGCCTGAGGTTTGCGAAACCCAGGGCCGAAGGCCCGGCAGTTGTATAGCCCAGGCCGCAAGGCCTGGGTTACGAGGACATTAGAAGATGAGGACCGCAGGTCCGACACAAATGTGTCCCATATTGGTGCCGGACCTTCGGTCCTCATCTCCCTTGACCATCTAGACCCAGGCCTTGCGGCCTGGGCTATACAACTGCCGGGCCTTCGGCCCTGGGTTTCGCAAGCCTCAGCCAGAACGTTTCATCTCTTCAGGGTGATGAATAGGTTCAATTAGCCCCTGGGCAACCATGCTCGCGTAACCACGGCCTGACACTTCCTTGGGCCATTCTCCAGGTCGCTTCATCCCAAGGGCAGCCGTTGGCATGCGCCCATTGCAAGACTGCGAGGTGGCCTCCTCGGGCCGCCCATGCGCACGTCCATTCATTCCACTGGCAGCCATTGGCGCGAGCCCATTGCAAGACTTCAAGGTGGCCTCCTTCTGCAGCACCTGCACATGTCCATACATCCCAAGGGCAGCCATTGGCGACGCGCCCATTGTCAAGACTGCTAGGTGGCCGCCTCTGGCCGCATTTGCGCACGTCCATTCATCCCACGGGCAGGCATCGGCACGAGCCCATTGCAGCATGATTCAAGGTGGTCTCGTTTCCGGCAGCAATGACAGATGACTGAGTCCATAAGAGTGGCCTCCTGCGGCAGCGAGCTGTGCACGTCACTTTCATTCCACGGGCAGGCATTTGCACGCGCCCATTGCAATACTTCAAGGTGGTCTCCTAAGGCTGCCCATTCGCACGTATCTTCATTCCACGGGCAACCATTAGCGCGAGCGCTCATTGCAATACTTCTAGGTGGCCTCCATGGGCCGCATCTCTGCACGTCCATTCATTCCACGGGCAGCCGTTAGCACGAGCCCATTGCAACATTCCAAGATGCCCTCCTTTGGCAGCATTTGCACATGTCCATTCATCCCATGGGCAGCCATTGGCACGAGCCCTATTGCAATACTTCATGATGGCCTCCTTCGGCTGCAGCTGAGCACGTCATTCTCATCCCATGGGCAACCGTTGGCACGAGCCCATTGCAACATTCCAAGATGCCCTCCTCGGGCCGCATATGTCGCACGTCATTGCATCCCACGGGCAACCGTTTGCATGAGCCCATTGCAATACTTCAAGGTGGCCTCCCAGGGCTGCTTCTGTGCACGTCCTTTCATCCCACGGACACTTCTTTCATGCGAAGCCATTGCAACAAGGGCAGATTACCGCTTCTGGCAGCACGGCAGATGATTCAGATGTAAGAGGGTAGTGCAAGCGATCGTGATACCATGCAGCTAAAGAGATGGATCCTTGGCTTAAGGCATTTTCTGCTGCATCTTGAGTCGATCTCTTATTTGTGCCTCATTTGTGGTTTTTTCAGCTTGTAGCGCTGTAAGATTGGCAATACGTTTACAGACAAACCGCAAGGGGATAATGGGAGTTTTCTGTTTAATCACTTCTTGAACGATAAGATTGAGAACGTCGTTAGGAAGCCTCAAGAGCGGCGGAAGTCTTGGCTTGCATTGCCATAGCCGTGGTAAGCCGTTGGGAGCACTGGTGGATTTGGTGTGCCTGTTATTGAATTCATCTGTTTCTCCATTTAAGTTTATATTTTTATACTTCTTGCTTCACAAACAAACGTTCGTGTAGCCTCTTATATTTTTTTTACGCGCTCATTTTCATCAGCCCTACGGGCTAATGAGAGTAGTTTTTTGCACATCTGTTAAGCCCTTGGTTGTTGCAAGGCCCATTGAGCCACGTGGACATCGATTCTCAGGCCGCAAGGCCATGGGTTTAGACACTCATGTGAGCATGTCTCCACGGTCCTGTCAGGTCCCAAGGGCAGCCAATATGGCACGAGCCCATTTCAAGACTGTCAAGGTGGCCTTCGGTCGGCTGCATATTCGCACGTCTTTTCGTCCCAAGGGCAGCCATTAGCACGAGCCCATTGCAGTGCTTCAAGGTGGGCTAAAAAGGCTGCAGCTGAGCACGTCCTTCAGCCCACGGGCAGCTATTTGCACGAGCCCATTGCAGAATACTTCAAGTTGGCCTTCTGAGGCAGCATATGAACATGATTCTTTGATCCCACGGGACAACCGATTAGCTCGCGCAACCAGGCTTGCAATACTCTAATGTGGCCATCTCTTGCCGCAAACTCGCAGGTAAATTGCACCCCACGGGCATCCATTGGCTCGAGCCCATTGCAATACCTCAAGGTGGCCTTCTCTTGCTGCATATGCGCACGTCGCGACATTCCACTCGCAGCCGTTGGTGCGAGCCCATTGCAATACTTCAAGATGGTCTGCACTGGCCGCAGCTGAGCATATGTCGGCATCCCAGGGGCAGCCGTTGGTGCGAGCCCATTTCAATACTTCAAGGTGGCCTCCTTTGGCCGCAGCAAAGCATGTCAATGCGTCCCACGGACACTCTTTCTCGCGCAGCCATTGCAATAAGTCCAGCATACCGCTTCTGGTAGCTGCGGCAGATAAATATTCTGTGAGAGGGCAATGCAAGCAATCATGATACCATGCAACCAAAGGGATGGATGGTTGGCTTATGTCCTGTATTCGAACGTTGATTTGTGTCGCATTTGTGGTTTTTTGTACTGCTGGAAGATTGGCAATGTGCTTGCAGACAAAACGCAAAGGGATAAGGGAAGTGAGGTTGTTTTGTTTAACCAGTTCTTCAACGATTAGATTGAGAACTTCTTTAGGAAGCTTCAGAATTGGCGGTAGTTCCCGGCTCGCTTTGCCATAACCATGGTACGCTGTTGGGAGCACCGCTGGATTTGGTGTACCTGTTATTGAATTCATCTGTTCTCCAGTTAAGTTTATATTTTTATACTTACTGCTTCACATTACAAATAGCTTCGGTACAAACGTCCATATTCTGGTATATTTTTAGCGCAGCCCCTATTCATCAGCCCTACGGGCTGATGAGAGGGGCTTTTTCGCACATCTTTCAACCTCTTGGCTGTTGCATTTCCAGTCAAGAGCAAGGTTCATTCAGCCCAAGGGTAACCATTCTCGCGCAACCATGGCTTGGCACTCTCATGAGCTCTTTTCCAAGTCCGATAATCCCACGGGCAGCCATTGGCACGAGCCCATTGCAAGATTTCCAGGTGGCATTCTTGGGCCGCATATGCACACGTCCATTCATCCCAAGGGCAGCCGTTGGCTCGTGCCCATTGCAATACCTCAAGGTGCCCTCGTAGGGCCGCATTTTCGCACGTGTTTTCATTCCATGGGCAGCCGTTGGCACGAGCCCATTGCAGTACTTCAAGGTGGCCGGCTTCAGCCGCAGCAGAGCTAGTCCCTTCATCCCATGGGCAGCCGTTGGCACGAGCCCATTGCAGTACTTCAAGGTGGCCGGCTTCAGCCGCAGCGGCGCACGTTCTTGCATTCCACGGACAGCCGTTAGCGCGCGCCCATTGTAATACCTCAAGGTGGCCTCCTTCGGCCGCCCATGCGCACGTCCATTCATTCCACTGGCAGCCATTGGCGCGAGCCCATTTCAATAATTCAAGGTGGCCTTCGCGTGCCGCCAATTGACATGTCCATTCTCCCCAAGGGCAGTCGTTGGCGCGCGCCCATTGCAAAACTTCAAGGTGGCCTCCTTCTGCGGCCCCTGCACACGTCCATACATCCCAAGGGCAGCCATTGGCGTGAGCCCATTGCAAGACTTCAAGGTGACCTCCTCGGGCCGCAGCAGAGCTAGTCCCTTCATCCCATGGGCAGCCATGAGCGCGAGCCCATTGCAATGTTTCAAGATGACCTCCTCGGGCTGCAGCTTCGCAAGTCTTTTTATCCCAGGGGCACTTATTTGCACGCAGCCATTGCAGCATGGTCGGTTTTTCGTTTCGGGCAGCAGCGGCAGATGACTCAGGTGTAAGAGAGTAGTGCAAACGATCGTGATACCATGCCACCAAAGAGATGGATCCTTGGCTTAAGGCATTTTCTGCAGCACCTTTGATTCGATTTCTTATTTGTGCCTTATTTGTGGTTTTTTCAGCCTGTAGCGCTGGAAGATTGGCAATACGTTTACAGACAAAAGGCAAGGGGAGATTGGGAGATTTTTGTTTAATTACTTCTTGAACGATTAGATTGAGAACGTCGTTAGGAAGCCTCAATAGTGGCGGAAGTTCTTGGCTCGCGTTGCCATAACCATGGTAAGCCGTTGGGAGCACTGTTGGATTTGTTGTGCCTGTTATTGAATTCATCTGTTCTCCATTTAAGTTTATATTTTTATACTTACTGCTTCACAAACAAACGTTCGTGTTGCCTCTTATATTTTCGCCTGGACGCTGGCCTGAGGTTTGCGAAACCCAGGGCCGAAGGCCCGGCAGTTGTATAGCCCAGGCCGCAAGGCCTGGGTTACGAGGACATTAGAAGATGAGGACCGCAGGTCCGACACAAATGTGTCCCATATTGGTGCCGGACCTTCGGTCCTCATCTCCCTTGACCATCTAGACCCAGGCCTTGCGGCCTGGGCTATACAACTGCCGGGCCTTCGGCCCTGGGTTTCGCAAGCCTCAGCCAGAACGTTTCATCTCTTCAGGGTGATGAATAGGTTCAATTAGCCCCTGGGCAACCATGCTCGCGTAACCACGGCCTGACACTTCCTTGGGCCATTATCCAGGTCGCTTCATCCCAAGGGCAGCCGTTGGCATGCGCCCATTGCAAGACTGCGAGGTGGCCTCCTCGGGCCGCCCATGCGCACGTCCATTCATTCCACTGGCAGCCATTGGCGCGAGCCCATTGCAAGACTTCAAGGTGGCCTCCTTCTGCAGCACCTGCACATGTCCATACATCCCAAGGGCAGCCATTGGGATGCGCCCATTGCAAGACTGCGAGGTAGCCACCTTTGGCCGCAGCTGCACATACCATGTCATTCCATGGACAGCCATTTGCACGAGCCCATTGCAAGACTTCAAGGTGACCTTCTCGGGCTGCATTCCAGCACGTCCTTTCATCCCACCAACAGCCATTGGCGCGTGCCCATTTCAATGTTTCAAGGTGGCCTCCGCAGGCTGCATTTGCACAAGTCCTTTCATCCCAGGGGCACTCTCTTGCACGCAGCCATTGCAGCATGACTGGTTTTTCGTTTCCGGCAGCAATGACAGATGACTGAGTTATAAGAGGGTAGTGCAAGCGATCGTGATACCACGTTACTAACGAGATGGATCCTTGGCTTAGGGCATTTTGTACTGCGTAATAGATTCGATTTCTGATTTCTTCCTCATTTGTGGTTTTTTCAGCTTGTAGCGCTGGAAGATTGGCAATGCGTTTACAGACAAAACGCAAGGGGATAACGGGAGTGTTCTGTTTAATCATTTCTCGAACGATAAGATTGAGAACGTCGTTTGGAAGCCTCAGAATTGGCGGGAGGGCTTTGCTAGCCTCGCCATAGCCAAGGTACGCCGATGGGACCACTGGTGGATTTGGTGTGGTTGTTATTGAATTCATCTGTTCTCCATTTAAGTTTGTATTTTTATACTTCTTGCTTCACAAACACTTGTTTCGCCCTATTATTTTAACACACTTTTTCTTCATCCCGAATGGCTGTGAAAAGGTTCATTCATCAGCACCAGGACATCCATTCTCGCGTAACCATGCTCTAACACTCTCATGGGCATTGTCCCACGTATTTTCATTCCATGGGCAGCCGTTGGCATGCGCCCATTGCAATACTTCAAGGTGGCCTCCTCTGGCCGCATCGGTGCAGGCTCCCTCTACATCCAATGAGCAGCCATTAGCGTGTGCCCATTGCAAAATTGCAAGATGGCCTTCTTTAATTGCCGCTGTGCACGTCCCGTCATTCCAAGGACAGCCGTGAGCGCGAGCCCATTGCAATACTGCAAGGTGTCCACCTTTTGAAAGTTCTGTGGTTGTTCTTGCATCCCACGGGCATTCTTTTTCATACAGCCATTGAAACATGGCCAGATTACCGCCTTTGGTAGCAGCAACAGAAGACTCATATGTAAGAGGATAGTGCAAACGCTCGTGATACCATTCAACTAATGAGATGTTTCCCTGGGCTATGGCCCTTTCTGCTTCCGCTGTCTTTATGGTGAGTTCTCTGATTGTGTCTGATTGAGCTTTTACCAATGGAAGATTAGCAAGGCGTTTGCAGACAAAACGCAAAGGGATAAGGGGTGAGTGTTGATAAATCATATGTACCGTGATTAGATCGAGCACTTCTTTTGGAAGACTCAAGAGTGGCGGAAGGTCTTTGCTAGCCACGCCATAGCCACGGTACGCCGAAGGAAGCACTAGTGGATTTTGTGTGCCTGTGATTGAATTTGTCATCTTATTCTCCGTTTAAGTTTATATTTTTTATACTTACTGTTGCTTCACAAACAAACGTTCGTGTAGCGTCTTATATTTTCGCTTGGACGCTGGCCTGAGGTTTGCGAAACCCAGGGCCGAAGGCCCGGCAGTTGTATAGCCCAGGCCGCAAGGTCTTCTATATAACGCCCAAGAAAGGACGAAAAGACAAAAGGACAGTGACAAAAGGACAAGGACCAAAAGGACCAAAACGACGAAAGGACATTTCTCATTGTCCTTTTGCCCTTTAGGTCCTTGTCATTGTCCCTGTCCTTTCGTCCTTTTCGTCGTTTTGGTCCTTTTGGTCCTTGTCCTTTTGTCACTGTCTTTTTGTCCTTTCGTCCTTTCTTGAGCGTTATTTTCAGATAAACACCGCAACGCAGTTGGGCAACTGGGCTATACAACTATCGGGCCTTCGGCCCTAGGTTTCGCAAACCTCAGGAAGAACGTTTTATCCCTTCGGGCTGATGAAATGGTTCAATGAGCCCCCGGACAACCATTCTCGCGTAACCATGGCTTGACACTCTCGTTGGCATTTTGCCACGTATTTGCATCCCAAGGGCAGTCGTTGGCTCGAGCCCATTTCAATATTTCAAGGTGGCCCCTGTTGGCCGCCCAATAGCAGATCTTTTCATTCCACGGGCAGCCATTGGCACGGGCCCATTGCAAGACTTCGAGATGTCCTCCTTCGGCCGCAAGTGTGCATACCTCTTTATTCCACGGGCAACCGTTGGCACGAGCCCATTGTAATACTTCCAGGTGGCCGTTACCAGCCGCGTTGATGCACGTCCATTACGCAAAGGAATGAGGGGGGTGTTTTGATTAGCCAGCTTATCAACGATCAGATCTAGCACCTCTTTTGGAAGCCTCAGAATTGGCGGAAGCCCTTGGCTTGCCTCACCATAACCAAGGTAAGCCGAAGGGAGCGCAACTTGATTGCTTGTTGGATTTATCACTATTATTTCTCCAGTAAAATTTACTGTTATTTCATTTCGATTGGTTAAATACACGAGTATCCAAACAATGTTTAAATAAAAATTATATCAGAAAGTTAGTTTATTTATCAAGTATTTTTTATTGAGTAACATTACAAGCAATAAAAGGTAACCGCATAAGTATTAAATAGATGAAATACAGAAAAGACAAGGATACAAATGAAGATGTACTAGCCCTATTCCTTCTGGCTGGTTTTGTGCTGTTCCCAGAGGGTTTCAGGGGCATTGGTCATTTGGTTGACAAGACGCGAGGCCATAAAAAGATAATCGGAAAGGCGGTTCAAATACATGAGGACGTCGTCCGAAACATCGGCGCGGCTGTTAAGAGGGAGCACAAGCCTTTCGGCTCTGCGGCAGATGCTGCGCGCCAGATGGAGCAGGGCGCCCGCGGGGTGGCCTCCGGGTAAAATAAAGGCTTTCAAGGCAGGAAGCTGGACATCCATCTCATCGATCCACTTTTCCAACAGCTCGATTTCCTCGTGGTCGAAGCGGGTCTTTTCTATCTTGGCATTGACGGCGCGGGTACGCGGCGTAGCCAGAGCTGCCCCCACATCGAAAAGGGCATGCTGGATGGTTTCGAGTTGTTCTCGTACTGGGGAAAACTTCTTCTCTTTTGGCAATTGCGCCACAGCGACTCCGATGGTGGAGTTGCATTCATCGACGGTTCCCAGAGCTTCAATCAACGGGTCATTCTTGGGGACGCGCTGTCCTGTATAGAGGGATGTTTCTCCTTTATCGCCCGTCTTGGTATAGATTTTTGTTTTCATACGATACCTCTTCGTTTTTGAAGTTCCGTTATATCATTCCGGGGAGATCGCGGCAAGCTCCTTTCGCAACATATCCAAGGCTTCGGGATCATGGTTGCGCGCGGCGGCAAGGCGCCTGGCTTGGTTCAGATGCTCCCACGCTTTGGCATAATTGAGCCGCTCCCCATTGATCATCGCCAAATAATATTCCGCTGTTGGATCGGTCGGATCCATCTCATGGTACTTATTGAGAATCTCTAAAGCTTCGCCTACCCGATGCAATTGGAGCCAGGTGATGGCTAGATTGAAATATCCGGCGCGGAATTGGGGGCAGCGCGCCATCGTTTTTTCGAGGGCTTCCCTCTTCTTTATGATCGATTCCCGTTTTTCGTCGACGCTCATCAGGATGGTCTTCAACCCTTCGGCATCGACATAACCTTTCAAATAGTCTTCGGCCATACTATCGCCCGAAACGGCATAATCCGGAATGTGATGGGCCGTCTCTTTAAGCAGGGCTTCGCCTTCCTTTGTGCGCCCCGTAAAAAGGTAGTTTAAGGCCAGAAATTCTTTCAAAAGCATATCCTGAGGAAGATAGGGCACAGCCCTCTCATAACAGGCCGCCGCTTTTTCATAGTCGGGGGCCTGCAAGTGGACGGCCGCCTGGTTGAAGTGGGCAAGGCCGATCACTTCCTTGATCGTGCGCTGCTGCAAAGAGCGGGTGTCGACGCTGAGGTATTCTTTGGAATCGAGGTCGATGCCGCGGGCCGTCGTTTCGATATTGATGATATGGTCTCCGTTGCGGTAGCGCACATAGATGTGTCCCGGAGGAGTGATCATTTCCAGCGGCAGATCCAGCCTTTGCGCCAAGCAAATATACAGGATAGAGACCCCTAAGCAAACCCCTTTGCGCGAATCGAGCACGGAAGGCAGGAACGTGTATAAGTCGACATCTTTGGCATAGAGGGAATGGGGCGGAAAGCGAAAGCCCATCTCATAAAAGATAAAGTCATTCATCGCCCTGATTTTCTCTTCTGGCTTGGCATCGAATCCAATCCGAGCGAGCAGCTGCAAAGCCATCAGGTCGATCATCGCTTCGTAGCTGCGGATTTTTTGCATCGGAAAGGGTTCCTGGCTAAATTGCGAAAGGAATAAGCCGCGGGCCAGGTCGATCTGTTCCGGTGTCAACGCAAGCACTTCCGCTTCCGTGTGGGCGGTTTTTCCTTTGAGTTTCCGGTTGGGAAGGTGGCTAGCAAGGCTTTCGATGACTTTCAGGGCATTGTCATCGAGGATGCCGCTTTCTTCCTGCGGCTTTTTATTGACAAGGCGCACGATCGAGTCGACAGCGGAAATGAAATAGGGAATGTGGTTGATGTCTGGATCAAAAGAGGGATTAGACCCCGAAAGCAGTCTCCAGGCTTGAATCAGGGCTTCCCTTCCTTCCTGAGTCTGTGGGTAAAGCTCATAGAAGGCAAGGTGCTGTGAAATGGAGAGGGGATCTAAGCTATTGTAAAGAACCCTCCCTTTTGGGGAGGCCTCCAGCCACAAAGGCAAACATAATACTAGTGCAATGAGTCCCTTTTTCATTTGATTAGTTCTGCCATGATGGTTTTGAGTTTTGGGTTTTGCACGATCTCTTCGACAGAGGGGCGGAAGCGGTAGCTCCAATTGCGCGGCGAGATAGTTCCCGGTACATTGATCCGTTCGTCATCGGGATTAGGCCAAGAAAATCCCGGTACCAGTGGAAAATATTCCTGAAGCAGGTTGATATGGAAGAGGCTCGCAGAATGATGTGAGTCCTTCAGCAGGGCATAGAGGAGCTTTGTCGGAAGGGGTTTGGAATAATTCCATCCTTTAAACTGACAGTATTCTTTGACTTCTCCTGTTTCGCTATTCCACCACATCGTCAAGGTCTCAGAATCATGCGTCGAGACTGTCGTCATACTTTCGATCGGATAATCCTTCCCATCGATGAAACCTTTGTCCCCCTCCCAGCGTCGCTCCCACCGCATCACTTTGGTCCCGCAGATGCCCAATCTTCTCAGGCAGGCCCTGACCTCATTGGGAACAGTCCCGAGATCTTCTCCGATCGGCAGCATGGGGCTGCTGTCGAGCATCATGTACATGATCTTTTCACCATGGGGGATCCATTGGCTCTTATCTTCTGGGATAAAACGGCCCTGGTTTCCTTGCGCCCCTTGGGGAATCGCCCAAATCCTGAAGAATCCGACGATGTGATCGAGGCGATAAATGTGGTAATAGCGGCATGCCACTTGCAGCCGCAGTTTCCACCACTGGTAGTTTTGTCGTTCCATTTCCTCCCAATCATAGATGGGGAATTTCCAGTTTTGCCCCTCTTTGGAGTACATATCGGGAGGGGCCCCTGCCGAATAGTAGATCAAAAAAAGCTTGCCATAGAGCCAGACATCGGCGCTTTCAGGGCTGATGAGGATTGGGATGTCGCCTTTGAGAAATACCCCCTTTGCTTCGGCATGGGCTTTCACCTCTTCCATTTGCTGGAAGCAGAAATACTGCAAGAAAATGTGATAGGCAATCTCATCCTTGTATTGCTCTACAAGGCGCCTATAGACTTTTTCATCGGGATTTTGCCATTCGGGTTCCCATTCCTGCCAGGGTTTCCAGTTCACCTTAATTTTAATGGCCTTGAAGAGGGCATAGGCTTCCAGCCAGGGATTCTCCCTAACGAATTGCTGGTATTGCTCCTTCGACTTGGTGCTATCTCCCATGCGTTTATAGTAGTGCCTCAGAAATTGTTCTTTTCCTTTTCCTACTTTGCCATAGTCGATTCTTTGGGTTTTGCTTAAATCTTGCAGGGGAGGGAGCAGCCCTTTCAAATCCTCCGACAGGTTGGGCAGGTCGGCCAACGAAAGAAAGAGCGGATTTAAGGCAAAGGCCGATAGTGCGCTATAGGGGCTGGTATCGGGTCCGGTATCGTTGAGGGGCAGCAGCTGCAGGACGTCATAGCCGATCTCGCGGCACCAGTCGATCATCGGGATCAGGTCCTTGTATTCCCCGATGCCGCAGCTCTGCTTGGTATGCAGCGAAAAGAGGGGCAGGTCGACGCCGTCATGCTGTTTGACTCCGATGCGCTGCCACTGGGGTCCCGCACGAGATGTTAAAAGAGGAGGTGAGTTCATACGTAATATGATAAAGGTGGATATCCTTTTCCGAAAAGCGATTTCCAACGGTATTGTTACATTTTACCACTGATCTCAGTGATCTCAGTGGTAAATAAATCGAGAGATGTCAAAGTCAAAGCTTACTTGAGGCCGAGCATGCCAGTGCCTGCGCCGCCGCTGCGGCTAGTGTAGAGGCCGCTGCTGACGACCGGTATTTCGTTATGGACGATGGCCTCTTTCCAGGCGCGGCCCTTTTCCAGGAAAGGGGTGAGGGCGACGTTGATCTTATCGCCGCTGAGGTCTTGGAGAGGGATGCGTTCATACATGACAAGATTATCGGCTTTTTTGCTATAGCAGAAGATGCCATTGATCGGGTAGGGCATGCCGTTGGCTTTGAGAGCTTCGCGGAAGATATTTTCGCGGTATTTTCCTGCCGGGATTTCGCCTAAATTGCTTAGAATAGTCAATTCATTTGACGTTGTATTGATTTCAAGCTGGACGCTAAAGCCATCAGGAAATTTGATGAGGCAGGCATTATTGCGGTCGGGATGCAAGTCTTCGATTTCCAGGATTTTTCCCAATTCTTCCAATAGCGAACCGAAAATATCTTTGACCATAGTTTACTCCTCTTCTTCGTCTTCGCCTTTTTCGCCTTTTCCTTTTTTCCCTTTTTTGCCCTTGCCTTCTTCCTCTTCCTCTTTTCCGATAAGTTCTTCCAATTCATCTTCGAGCTCTTCCAGGGCTTCGATGATCGCCATGTAGAGTTCGTCGCGGTGCTGGAGGGAGCGGTAGACCTGGTTGACGGCCACTTCGCGGATCGCATCGCGCAGTTGGCTTAGGGCGATGATTTTCGCTAAGATCCATTTCTCGATGCCCAGCTTCACAGCACCCTGGAGCACTTTATCCGACGTCGGATAGCGTTCAGAAGCCAAGCTCATGAATTGTTTGGCCATGGTCTCAAAGGTAAGCTGCGAAGGCATGCTCAGCCCATTCTTTTGGAATAGCGACTCCATCAGGTGCATCCTTCCCTTAAAGAAGCGATAGACGCCCAGAATAGCCTGCAGCGAGCGCGTTTCGGTGAGCAGCCTGTGCAGCTGTCCGCGCGGGATGGAGGGCCCCTTCGCCTTCATATCTGTGCCAAGGGAGTGGAGCAGAAAGTCGACCACCTTCTTGAGGTCTTCGAAGCCATACCTGTGCGAGAGTTCCTCGAAGAGAGTAGTGGAATCGCGTGGATTGCCGGTAATGTCGCGGTAGAGGTCCCGCAGCGTCGTCGGAGTCCCCAACCCTTTTTCTGCAGCGGCCCGCGCTTCGGTGCCGATGTTGCGGCCTGCTGCGATCTCCCGTTCGAAGCCCTGTTTGAATTCTTCTTTGGCTTCCTGAACAGCAACATTGAGGGCGCCTTCTGTCGTTTCAAGCAGGAATTCCAATGCCTCATCGGCGAGCGTGACGTCGCTGTAAAACTCCTTGATTTTCCGCAAGATGTCATCTTTGGTGTCGCCCGGCTTGATATATTCGCGCAGGAGAATGAGAGAATTGGCTTTGAGCTCGGGATTGCGGCGCTGAAACTCGCCGGCCAGATCTTTGAGCTTCGCGATGGGCAGCATGCGAGCTTTTTCGCCGCCTTCGGCCATCTTTTGAATGCGCGTTTTCTGGGTTTTGATGGGCTTTTGCTTTGTGGCAAATTTGGCTGCAAAGGGGTTGATCGTTTCTTCAAGCTGGCTTTTTGAGGCTGCTGAGGTTTCTTGCTGCTCGGCGCGCTGGATGACTTGCTCTTCCTTGCCGACCTCTTGCATGGCTGCAATGGTCTTATTCACATGTTCGCCTGTAACACTTCTTTGGATGCTCTCGAAAGACATAACATCCTCACTCATTTGTTAAAGCAGATAGAATTTTAAGAGATTTGGATCCTCCCCAATGGCTGTATGCGGATTTCCGGAACGATTTCTTGGTAAGAGACGACGGAGATATCGGTAAATTCCATTTCGATCAGTTTGCGGACGAAACGTCGGACGTCGATAGCCGTTAAAATCACTGGGGATTGGCCCCCTGGCGGAGGCGGAGCAACGGTATTGCGCACTCCCTGCAGAATCAATTGTACTGAGTCTGGATCCAAAGCCAGGTAGGATCCCGCGGAGGTCTGCTTGATCGCACCGCGGACCATGTCTTCGATTTCAGGATCTAGGATATATACGGAGAGGACGGATTGTCCTTGGGAGTATTTATAGCTGATGTAGCGCTTGAGGGATGAGCGTACATATTCTGTCAAAAGCACGGTATCTTTTTCCGTTTGGGCCCATTCGCTCAAGGATTCCAAAATCGTGCGTAAATCTTTGATCGACACCTGCTCTTGGATCAGCCGCTTGAAGATATCAGTCATTTTTTGCAGCGGGATCAGGCGGGTGACCTCCTTCACTAAGTCCGGAAAGGATTTTTCCATGAACTCCAGCATCGATTTCACTTCCTGGATTCCAACAAACTCGTTGGCATAATGGCGGAAGAAGTAGGAGATGTGCAGAATGATGACCTCCAAAGTGCTCCAAGACTTGATGCCCGCTTTGTCCAGCAGCTCTTTATACTTCATTTCTACCCAGAGAGACGGCATTCCCAACGAGTTTTTATAGGTGGCATAAGGGAGATTGTACCGCTTCAGGTTGTCTTCGCTTTCATTGGTCAGGAGATAGCCTTCCAGCACTTTTCCGCGGACGATCGGTACTTCGTTGAGGTGAATGGAATATTCATCTTTTTCCAGGATAGGGGAGTCAGTCCTGACATGCACCCCAGGGAAACGCACGCCTAAGTCCGCATAGAGCGCCTGGCGCATCTTCGGAATCATCTGGTCCACAAAGCTAAGCCCCTTTTGGGCCCTTTGCACATCCGAGCTAATGCTCTTTCCGCATTCCAGAACGACGGGCAGCGTAAGGGCGTAACTGTCGACGCCGCCGCCTGTAATGACTTTATGTCCTTTCACTGATGTTTCAGTTGTTGGCGAATCCATCGTGCTGCCAGCAGCTGAAGAAATAGATCCACTTGCGGCTGCCCCAGCCTCCAGCTGACGTCTTTGGTGCATCCAGAGCGAATAACCTAGAATGCCTATACCAGAAGCCAGAATCAAGAAGGGGAAGGTGGGGAAGCCGGGAATGATCGCCATGCCCATAAGGAATCCCGAAGCAATAAGAAATGCTTTGGGCTGTTTGAGCAACTGGCCTGAAATTTCACTACCGAGGTTGGAATCGGATTTTTCAGAAGAGACCCGGGTCGTGACAATACCGGCAGTGATCGCAATCAACAAGAGCCGGAATTTGAGTGACCAAACCGTCGCCAATGGTCAAAATGCAATATGTAGCGATCGCATCTTGTGAGGTCATGCCATTAATCGTCATCCCGATAATCAAACCGCCAATGATGTTAATGAGGGTGATGACGATACCTGCAATGGCATCTCCTTTGACGAACTTCATCGCACCATCCATCGCACCATAGAGTTGGCTCTCTTTTTGGATGCTCAGCCTTTTTTCACGGGCTTGGTTGGAATCGATAATGCCGGCGCGCATGTCGGCGTCGATACTCATTTGCTTACCGGGCATGGCATCCAAAGTAAAGCGGGCCGCCACTTCAGCCACCCGTTCAGCACCTTTGACGATCACGATAAACTGCACTAAGGTAATGATTAAGAAGATAACGCCACCGACAACGAAGTTGCCCCCGACCACAAGTTACCGAATCCATGAAATGATATCCCCAGCATTGGCATGGAGCAAAATCTGACGGGTCGAGGCGATGTTAAGCCCCAAACGATACAAAGTGGTGATCAGCAGCAGGGAAGGGAACATAGAAAGGTGGACGGCACTGGGAATATAGAGGCCAACCATCAACAGGGCAACAGAAACGGTAAGGTTGGTGGCGATCAGGTAGTCGATCATGGTGGGCGGGATCGGAATGATGATCATCGCCAAAATGCCGATCACGACGCAGGCCAAAGCCACATCGCTCGAACGCGATATCATCTCCATAGAACGTTCACCCCCAAGCCGGGCAGTGATGCCATCCAAAACTTTTCTTATAGAATTCATATGATTCACTCGTTATTATCTATTTTTATCGGATAAATCCGTTAGCTCAGCGTATTCAGAGGGTTTTTCCAATTCATATTCTGAATTAAGGGATGCAATCCAGCGCAAGATCTCGGCAATCGCTTCATAGGTTTCTTCCGGGACATACTCATATAATTCCCCATCATCCAATAATTTATGCGCTAGTTTGATATTCCTGACAACCGGAATATTATACTGCTCCGCAATTGTTATCATGCGGGCAGCTAGTCCATCCTTGCCCATCGCCAAAACATAGGGCGCCGTATCGAGCTCTTTCTTGTATCCAATCGCTATAGCCAGGTGCGTCGGATTGGTCACAACGGCCTGGGCTTTTCGCACGCCGCCAGCCGGACCCTCAGAATAGGCGATTTCTTGGGCCAGGCGCTTCCGTTTACTCTTGATGTGCGGGTCGCCTTCCGTGTTTTTATATTCCTGCTTCACCTCAAATTTTTCCATCATCATTTCCTTCGCAAAGTTCCTCTTCTGATAGATGAAATCGAGCAGGGCAACGGTGATGAAAAAGAGCCCAACTTTGACGACGACTTCCATCAAGAAGGCGTGAAAGACGAGCAGTGAATCGGCAACAGGCATGGAAACCGTCTGGATCAATACGGGTATGCTCTTATACATCACCGTATAAATCAGATAGGAGGCTATCGATATTTTCAGGATCGATTTGAGCAGTTCCATTAACGTTTTCATCTTGAATTTCGCTTTCAAGTTCTGGACTGGATCGAACTTTTTAGGGTCAAACTTGAATACTTCCAATGCAAATACGGGGCCAACAGTGAGAAAATTGATGACGACACCTATAAACGCGACAAGCGCCATCACGGGGATGCTGCACATGTAAATGACAATAAAGGCTTCCTGGAAGAGATCCCCCAAAGCTATGTTCAAATTGCCCTGGGATATCATCCTGAAAGCGCTAATAATAAAGTTTCCCAAATACTCATAAAGATAATTACTGCAAGCTAATACGATCGCAATCGAAGCAATAAAGGTGAAGGCGGAAGGAAGGTCATGAGACTTAGCTACCTGCCCTTTCTTTTTAGCATCGCGTAGCTTCTTTGGGGTCGCCTTTTCGCTTTTTTCGGCCATCTTTTTTCCTCGGGATAAATAATATATTATCCGACTACTTTAATTATAGCCTCCCTCCTAGGGAGTGTCAAGAAAAAATTACCATAGGTCAAGGGACCAAGGGATAACATCGGGCTCGGTCTCGGTCTCGGTCTCGGTCTCGGAAATGGACAATCCGTATTTCTTAGCAAGAATGCCGCGGGAAATTTCGAGACCGAGACCGAGCCCGAGACCGAGACCGAAAATTGAGGACCTGAGGATTGCAAAACCCAGGGCCAAAGGCCCGGCAGTTGTATAGCCCAGTTGCCCAAGTGCGTTGCAGTATTTATCTGCAAATAACGCTCAAGAAAGGACGAAAGGACAGGGACAAAAGGACAAGGACCAAAACGACCAAAAGGACGAAAAGGACGAAATGACAGGGACAATGACAAGGACCTAAAGGGCAAAAGGACAATGAGTTATGTCCTTTCGTCCTTTCTTGATAGCGAATAATACGCTTACGCAATTTTCTTTTACCGTTTTGATGCTCGAGAATACTTTCTAAACCATCTTTTAAAAGTTCGAACATTTCACTCATTTTCAATCACCAAAAACAACTTTACAATTGCTTATAATCCCAGGATTATTTTTATGGCCTCGTCAATTAATTTCATTTCTTCCTGAGATATGGATCCTATTTTATTTCCAAGTCTTTTAGTTCTATCTATGGACCTCATCTGTCTTGGTATAATTTTCCCAGGTTTTCCATTCAAAGTGATCTGCACTTCAATGCGCGGAAAAACTCGATCAACAGTACTTGTAATTGGAGCGACAACAATCAATTCGGAACGATTGGCAATCTCGCTAGAAATGACTAGGCAAGGTCTGTTTTTTTTTATTTCTTTTCCATCAGTTGGATCCAAACGAACCCAATAAATATCCCCTCTTTTCGGGTAATCATTTTTCATTTACTGTCTCCAAAGTCAAAATCGTCTATCCCAATAAAGTCATCGCCTTCAATACCGGAAAAGCTTTTTCTAACCTCAATGTTTCCACGATCTTTATCGGCTTCCAAAAACTCCATTAATAAAGATTCTTCTTCTTTTCTTAGTGCTTCCCATAGAGCTTGAGTCACGAATTTACTCATGTGGCCTCGACCTACCTTAGCATGTAGGATAGCATCCAATTGCTCTGGAATTGTGTATGTTACAGGTTTTACCTTCATAGAAACCTCTCTTTTCTCCAATTATACATATACCAATATATATTTATCAATGAGTTTTTGTTTGGAATTGCTATTTCCTGGGGCAGCCATTGGCACGAGCCCATTTCGCAATTTCGACATGGCCGTTGCGGTTCGCCGAATTGCATGTTTCCTCGTCCCAAGGGCAGCATTTTTTGCGAAGCCATTGCAAGATATGAAGGTGGCCTTTCCCAGCGGCGGCTGAGCACGCAGTGGGGTCCCAGGAGCAGCCGCTTTTGAACAACCATTCCAATACAGGGAGATGGCCCCCTTCGGCTGCAGCAGCAAAAGTCAATGCATGACGAGGACAACCCTTGGAATAAGCCCATTGCAGAAGGGCAAGATGGCCATTTCGAGCTGCCTGCACGCAAGTGTTTTGATCCCACGGACAGCCTTTGGTCCTTGCCCACTGCAACAGTGTGAGGTTACCTTCTCTGGCTGCATTCGAACAGGTATCTGGATTAGTTTTATTAAACATAAAATTTAATTAGTTATGGATCCTATTAATACATTAGCCAATTCCCTTGTTGCCTCCTACAACCATAAAGGTAAGTGGGAAGATAACACAGTTGCCATTTTAGGAAACGAAAACATCCCTCCATCTATTGTTTTTAATGGTTTCGAAATAACAAATCCGGAGGAGCTTACTGAATTATCAGATAAGCTTGCCAGAGCTTTTCAGGGTCACCAAGAGATCTTAGATTCCTTTTACGCCAAACTCATCGATAAGTGCCCTGAGCGCTTTAGCAGACTCAAAAGTGCACTCATTAAAACCAGAAACGAGAGCTATCAAAAGGTAGAGCTCGAGAATAAAATTCGGGAAGTCATCAAAATCACCTTGAAGGAAGTGGGCAGCCTGATGATCACGCATCCTGAAGAGGTCAATGAAGCCTCTGTTAAAACCCTGGAAGTTACCCTAAAGAAACTCAAACGTCGAACCTTACTCCCTCAACTTGAATCTTTGTTTAATAAGGTGAACAAAATTCACGACGAAATTTCTAACAAATTGATCAAGAATGCACAATCCCCAGAAGAGAAGAAAACGTATCTGAGCGATAAAATAAAAGTCCTGCTCTTAAGAAGCACAGCTCAGCAGGGGCTTGCCTCAGATGAGGAAACTGCAACGAATGTCCTGCACTTAGCTGCTGAATTGGGTGATTTTGCTATTTTGGACAAAGTCAAGTCCTTGACGGACACGTCGAAGTGGCAAAGCTTCTCGACCCTCAGATCTCCGCCGCCCACCCACCCATTGTAATCGCTCAAGGAAAAGTCCTCAAGAAGATGGCAGACTTCTTAAAACAGAACAATCGAGACCTTAGCGTATTGCCTCTTCGGGGGCATTGCAATGGATTCTCTATGCTAGCCCAATACTATTTTGCGCAAGATAAAGAGGATGAATTTTTTACAGTAATGGAACTCTTTGCCTCTTGGGATGGAAAACCGGAAAGTTTAGTCAGTGAGGCTGCTGTCGCTGCAGTTAAAGATCTTTCGGGAAATTATGCCAATCTTCATGAGCTCTTTGATCAATGGATTAATGATGTCGTTTTGTTTCAAAATAAATTTGTCGGAGGAGGCCAGAAAAATCGCCTTGAACAGTTCAACCTCGTTGGAAAGGGGGATATTTCACTAGAATATCTGTTGCCTCCTAGAAAACATAATAAGATGACTGAGGAGCAGCTTGCTGAAATGCTTCGAGTTTGGTCGCGTTCTCCTCGTACCATTTTGGAATTTGGCGGTGGCAAACATGCCACAAGCGCTCACGTTTTGGAAAATGGCTCCATCGCTTATTATGATCCCAATTTCTCTTTCAAAGCCCTCGTCTTTAAATCGCCTGAAGAATTGGCCAAAGTCATCAAAGCAACAAAATTTAGAGTTCATAAGCTACCGACAGACCCCATGGAAATGAATCTGATCGCTTATCGCTACCATAAACGGGAAGCTTCAAGACCCATTTCCACGCAATGACTACGTCATTTCGCTAAGTCATTTCGCTTTTACAAAAAATAGGTTTATCAGGATAATGTCAGGAACCATTCCTGCTGTAGCTACCTGAGGTTTGCGAAACCCAGGGCCGAAGGCCCGGCAGTTGTATAGCCCAGGCCGCAAGGCCTGGGTTAAAAGGATGTTAGAAGACGAGGACCGAAGGTCCGATACAAATGTGTCCCATATTTGTATCGGACCTTCGGTCCTCGTCTCACATATCCATCATTACCCAGGCCTTACGGCCTGGGCTATACAACTGCCGGGCCTTCGGCCCTGGGTTTCGCATACCTCAGGTGGTGAGCGCTAAACTGGAGTTAATATGGCTGGTCTTTCCTGTGGAATTGTAGGCTTACCCAATGTAGGCAAATCCACTCTTTTTAATGCGTTGACATCCAATCAAGCTCCGGCTTCGAACTATCCTTTCTGCACGATTGATCCGAATATTGGCATCGTTGAAGTGTATGATCCGAGGCTTCAAGTACTTTCAGACCTGTCGAAGAGCGCAAAGATCGTCTATGCGACGATGCAGTTTGTCGACATTGCCGGACTGGTCGCCGGGGCCTCGAAAGGGGAGGGGCTGGGCAACAAATTCCTGGCCAACATCCGGGAAACAGACGCCATAGTACACGTCGTCCGTTGCTTTGAATCGGGAGATGTCGTCCATGTATCTGGAGGCGTCGACCCCATCCGCGATATCGAAGTGATCAACTTGGAATTGGCCCTTGCCGATGTGCAAATGATCGAGAATGTGATCAGTCGAATGGAAAAGCAGGTCAAAGCAAAGAAAGAGCTGATGCCTACTTACCAATTGCTTTTACGCCTTCGGGAGCACCTCAACAGCAACAAACCGGCCCGCACCCTCGAATTGACCCACGAAGAGCAAGAGCTGCTCAGACCCTATCCATTGCTCACCGCCAAAAAAGTGCTCTATGCCGCCAACGTTTTGGAGTCGGATCTCCCCGAAATGGAGAACGACTATGTCCGCCTCGTGAGGGCCTTTGCCGAAGCCGAAGGCAACCGCGTCATCCCGATCTGCGCCCGCCTCGAAGAGGAAATTGCCCAGCTGCCTCCCGCGGAACGCAAGCCTTTCCTCGAAAGCCTCGGCTTAACCGAATCCGGATTGCAGCGCCTCATCCGCTCTTCCTTTGAGATGCTAGGGCTGATTACCTATCTCACCACAGGGGAAATCGAGACACGCGCCTGGACGATTACGCGGGGAACGCACGCCGTTGAGGCAGCTGGAAAGATCCATACCGACATCCAAAAAGGGTTTGTCCGCGCCGAAGTCGTCAGCTATGAGGATATGGTTTCCTATAGGGGACGAGTCGGAGCCCGCGAAATGGGAAAAGTCCGTGCCGAAGGGCGCGATTATGTCGTCAAAGATGGCGACGTCATTCTATTCATGCACCATTAAGAGGCTTTCAGGAAATATGCGTTTATTTGCCACCTGTTCCCAGGGTCTGGAGCCTCTGTTGGCTGAAGAGCTCCGCGAGCTGGGCTATCCTGAGGTCAAGGAGGGATTTCGCGGCGTCTATGTCGATGTCGAAAACCCATCGGGGATTTACCAGCTCAACTATTGTTCGCGCATAGCCGGCAGGATTTTGCTTCCGCTAGCAAGCTTTAAATGCAAGGATCGCCAGTCCCTCTATAAAGGCTGTGACGAGGAGGTGGATTGGTCCCTTTATCTCTCACGCGGAAAGAGCTTTGCCATCGATGCCAACGTCAACAACAACCGCGAATTGCGCAATAGCCTATTTGCCGCTCAAGTGATGAAGGATGCCATCTGCGATCAGCTGCGAAAAAAAAGAGGGGAGCGCCCCGATGTGAATCCGCGCCATCCCGATGTGCAGCTGAATCTCTTTATCAATCAAGATCAGGCCATTATCAGCTTTGATACTTCTGGGATGCCCCTATTCAAACGGGGATATCGCTTGGAGGCTGTGGAAGCCCCTTTGCAGGAGTCGCTGGCGGCTGCCATCTTGCGCATCGTCAACCGCCAGGAAAACGAGATCCTATGCGATCCCTGCTGTGGTTCTGGGACCTTTTTGATTGAGGCTGCGTTGATGGCAAGCCGCACACCTCCAGGATATTTGCGTAAGGATTGGGGATTCCAGCACCTGCCCGAGTATGAGCCGCAAGGCTGGCTTAAGGTAAAGAACGAGGCCGATAAAGATCGCCGGGAACTGCCTAAGGGGCTCTTTTTGGGGATCGATATCAATAAGAATGCCGTCAGGATTGCCAAAGCAAACCTCAGGGCGGCGGGTTTCCACCAAGTTGTAGAGGTGATTCAAGCCGACTTCCGGGACTATGAGCCGGCTGTTCTTCCGCATGTTGTCGTGGCCAATCCCCCTTATGGGATACGCATGGAGGAGGAAGAGCCGCTGAAACCCCTCTACCGTGCCCTCGGAGATTTCCTCAAGCGGAAAATGGCCAAGCCCGGCCGCGGTTACATCATTACTGGGAGCCTACCCTTGTCAAAAGAAATAGGCCTCGCCCCAAAAAAGCGCCACGTCATGAGCAATAGCGGCATCGAATCGCGCCTCCTCGAATTCGAGGTGTGGTAACAGAAGACAGAATTCAGAATACAGAATAAGCCCCGTTCATCAGCCCGAACCCCTCCCTGTGTTCTCTGTGTTCTCTGTGGTAGTTAAATTTATTTTACCACAGAGAACACAGAGAACACAGAGAGGGGTTCGGGCTGATGAACGGGGCTTATTCTGTATTCTGAATTCTGTATTCTATGGCAGCTGCGCATAGCGGAAGCAATCGGTCGTGTGATCGTTGACCATGCCGACGGCTTGCATGAAGGCATACATGATGGTCGGGCCAACGAAGCGGAAGCCCCGTTTGATGAGGTCTTTGCTAAGCAGTTTCGCTTCTTCCGACTGGCAGGGCAGTTCGCCCTTGTGCTTCCACTTGTTGTGACGTGGTTTTCCTTCGACAAATTGCCATAGATAGCGATCGAAACTGCCGAATTCCTTTTGCACTTCGACGAATCGCTTTGCATTTTCAATCGCTGCTTCGATTTTCCGCCTATTGCGGATGATGTTGGGGTTATTCATGAGCTTTTCGACTTTAGCCTCACCATACTTGGCCACTTTTTTGACATCAAAATGGTCGAAGGCTTTGCGATAGCCCTCCCTTCTTTTGAGGATGGTGAGCCAGCTCAGACCAGCTTGCGCCCCTTCGAGCACTAATAGCTCAAAGAGGGCTTGGTCGTCATGCAAAGGGACACCCCATTCTTTGTCATGGTAGTCGAGGCAGCATGCAATATCTTCGCGAACCCAGTCGCAGCGTTTGATTTTCTGTTTCATGCCGCACAGTTTACAATGATTGCATTGACATTGTCTACTAATTATTGTTCAATAAAAGTATAGAGGTTACCGATGGAATTTCCCCTGTTGATGCCAGTTCAATTTCAAGTGCTTAAAGAGGTCAAAACCGATGCCGAACTGCTGTCCCTTTTAATCCAACAGCCCCAGCAATTGCTCTCCTTTTTTGAAAATGTCACGGAATTTGACTCCTGGTGCGAAAAGCATCTGGAGCTGATGCACGGCATCCTGCAATGGGTAACGGATCAATACTATCTAGACCGCCTCTCAACAGACTATGCCAAGCGCATCGCACAGGTCATCCATAACCATTACAGCACCTTAAGCCCCTTTGTGCCGTTAGACATCACTGTAGAGGTGGAAGGCAAGGACATCGAGATGAATGGCGTTCTGATAGGAACGAGCAGCGCTTACTTGCGCCAGCGCATGCTAAAAGAATGCCGCGACCAGAAGAGCTATCACTTGAAGCTTGAGCGAATTACCTATGCTCTATTCCTTTTTATTGAAGAATTCATCAATACAGGCTCTGCTTGGAAACTCTGGAGAAAAACAAAGGATGAATTGTTGCAAACGCTAGAGCAAGCGGTAGCGTGGGAATTGCCTGGCCTCATCGATGCGGCACAGGTCTCGATGAAGCGCTATATCGAATCCGGCAACGTATTGGATTTGCTCATCATGTCCCACGAAAGAGGATGGCCTATCCTCAAGCGGGCTTGCAGCGAATTTATTGATACCGAATCCATTGGAGTTCGCCTGCCCGACAAAGGGGTAGAAGTTCTTGCCTTTGAATTTTTGGACTTCAAAGATAAGGCAATGGACTACTTCGAACGGCTGCGCCCCTATATCACCCATTTGATCATCGGGGGGCTTCTCACTCAAGATGTCGCTTTTCGCGATGTAGTCAACAGATGCCCCTATTTGGTCGGGATCGATATCGCCCACTCCTATGCTTTCAGTGAACATTTGCGCTATATGCCAACCCAACTGCAGGAACTCAGTCTATCCAAATGCGGCTGGCTAAATCAAAATAATCTCAGGGAGATCTTCCAGACCTGCCCCTACTTGAAGTCGCTGGACATCAGCAGCAATCCGCAGCTGACCTATCTTGCCTGGGGCGAAATCGTGAAGCTTTACACTTTAAAAACACTGGATATTAGCCGCTGTCATCTGCTCAGCAACGATGATTTTAAACTTATCCTCATGGCTTGCCGCGGAGTGACCACCCTCAGTTGCGAGGATTGCAGCACCCTCTATGAAAACGCCTTTTTTGATATCGGCCGCATGATGCCCGGACTCATTTCCCTTAATGTTGCACGCTGCACAATCAATGACTCCAGCCTCATTGAAATTGCTACCCGCTGCAAAAACCTGGCCCGATTGGATCTCACGCGCTGCATAAATATCACCAAAAAGGGAATCCTCGAAACGGTAAAAGAGGCCCTTCAGCTAAAGGTTCTCATCCTAACGCGATGCAATATCCCCGACTTTGTGATCGAAGAGGCCAAACAGATGCTGCCGTTCCTAGATGTCATCACCTGATCTTATTTTAAATTTTACCACTGAGATCAGTGAGATCACTGAGAAAATATGAGAAAAATGAGGGATAAACTAGGTGACTAACTTTTAGCATTTTTTGCTCTCCCCATCTCAAACTTTCTCAGTGATCTCACTGATCTCAGTGGTAAAATTTAAAATTAAATTTAACAAAACGCATCTCGGGCGGATTGGATATCATGCGCGATTTGCTTCTTGAGGTCATCCGCTGAGGCGAATCGCTTCTCTGGGCGGATGTAGGCAGTAAAAAAGACTTCGGCCATCTGCCCATAAAGTTCTTTTTGGCTATCCAACAGATGGACTTCCAAGAGGGGAATATTATCGGATCGCATTGTAGGGGCGATGCCCATGTTGGCGACTCCATTCAGGAGAGAGTCTTTCACCTTGATTTTGACGGCATAAACGCCAAGGGGAGGCAGGCAAAGCCCTTCTAAACTGATGTTGGCTGTCGGATAGCCGAGGCGCTTTCCTTTGCCTTGTCCTGTAATGATCTGGGCGTATAAGGAATAGGGCCGCCCCAACAGCTTTTCAGCGGCGGCAAAGTCGCCTTTTCTGATGGCTTGCCTCAAGAGTGAGCTTGAGATCGGCTTTCCCTCCTCAGTAATTTCGGGAAGGTACTCGACTTCGAAGCCCAATTCTTGACTTAACGCTTGTACGATAGCCGGATTGCCATGCCTTTCATGTCCGATGGTCGCATCGTGCCCCAAGATGAGCTTGGTTATCGGAACGGAGCCTTGAACTTCTCGCAAAAACTCTTCGGCGCTTAGTTCTGAAAAGGATTTGGTGAAGGTTAAGGCGAAGACCGTATCGACATGATGTTCCTTCAATAACTTGAGGCGATGGGGAAGCGTGCAAATCCATGGGGTGGGATGGGCTGGCTTCAGGACCTCTGTCGGATGGTTTTTAAAGGTGATAGCTCCCGTATGGGCTTTGCGCTTTTTGGCTTCTTCCTTCAGCCTTTTAAAAATGGCCTGATGGCCGCGGTGCATGCCGTCGAAATTGCCGATCGTCAGGACCACTGGCTGCTTATGGCTTTTGGGATAATCTTCTAGGTTGTCAAACACTTCCATATCTACTTTTGAATGACTTTTTGGCTCAAAATGTCAGCATCCAAGCTCGACAAAGCATCCCCCGAAACGCAATCCTCCAGTTTGAAGAGGCCGCAGCGGGTGCGTTCCAGGGCGCTGAGGTGGGCGCCGCATCCTAATCGCATTCCTAAGTCATGGGCAATGCTGCGGATATAGGTGCCTTTGCTGCAGCGGACATGCAATTCGAGGATAGGATAGGAATAACTCAAGAGAGAACAATGCATCTTCACTCGAGCCGGCTGCCTCTCCACTGTCTTGCCTTTTCGTGCCAGGTCGCACAGTTTTTGTCCATTGATCTTTTTGGCTGAATACATCGGGGGAATTTGCTCGACCTCGCCTTGAAAATGGCCGAGAGCCATCTGGATATGCTCGAAAGTGGGGTTGAGAGGGGATTCGCTTGTCACCTGGCCTTCGCAATCATAGGTATCGGTCGCTATGCCTAAACGGACCTGCGCCAGATATTCTTTGTCTTCGCGGAGAAACTGGTCGGAAAGCCTTGTGAAATTCCTGCCGATGAGCATGACCATCACCCCAGTCGCAAAGGGATCAAGGGTGCCCGCGTGTCCGATCTTCCGCACTCCAAACTTCCGGCGCAAAGCCGCAACGAGGCTGAAGGAGGTTTTGCCCTTGGTTTTATTGACGAGTAGGATTCCCTGGATTTCAGGTGGATTCTTCATTGCGTGCATTTCTTTCCTCACTGAGTTCACCCAGCAGCTTTTCGATGCGCATATGTTTGTCGACGCTCTCATCGAGGATAAAAGTCAAAGCGGGAAAGTAGCGCATGACCACCTTCTTGGAGGCATTGACGGCGATAAATCCGGCAGCCGTCTGCAGGGCTTCGATGGTTTCCGCCTTTTGCCCTTCGCTGCCGATGACGCTGATATAGACTTTGGCTTGGCGCAGGTCCTTAGTGATCTCTACGCGTGTTACGGTCATCAGCTCATTCACGTGGGGGTTTCGCACCTCCCTTTTGATAACGTCTGAGATGACTTCTTTAAGCAATGAATTGAGCCGGTCTGTGCGTTGCTTTGCCATTGGTTTCGCTTTATTTTTCTATTACAGTTCTTGGGCGATATAGGTCACTTCATAAGCTTCGATGATGTCGCCTTCTTGGACTTCGTGGAAGTTGTTCAGCAGGATCCCGCATTCGAGGCCCTTCTGGACTTCGCGGACATCGTCTTTGAGGCGCTTGAGCGAAGAGATCGTTCCCTTCCAAATGGGTTGGCCTTCGCGGAGGAGGCGAATATGGTAATTGCGGTGGATGGCGCCCTCTGTGACGAGGCATCCTGCAATGACGCCATGATGCGAGGACTTGAAGGTCGCTTTGACAAGGGCTTTGCCTTTATCCGTTTCCTGAGGAATCATATCGAGAAGGCCCGCCATGATGAGCTTCACATCGTCGATGGCGTGATAGATGATGTCATGGAGCCGGACCTGGACCCCTAGCTGCTTGATCAGGGAGTCGGCATGGCTTTCGATTTGCGTATGGAACCCAAGGATGAGGGCTTTGGAGGCGGCAGCCAGCTGCACATCCGATTCGGAAATCTCGCCCACACCCGTTAAAATAATACTCAACTCGGCTTTTTGCGATTCGATCTTCATTAAAGCCGCTTTCAACGCTTCCAAGGAGCCCTGCACGTCCGCTTTGAGGATCACATTGAGCATTTTCTTAGTGGATTCCGATGCCTCCTGGAAGAGGTTTTCCATCGTGATCTTCTTCTTAATCAGCAGATTCGATTGGCGCAACCCTTGAGTCCGCACTTCCGAGATTTCGCGCGCTTCCCGTTCGCTCTTCACGACGATGAATTCCTGACCCGCTTCAGGCAGTCCCGATAGGCCAGTGATTTCCACCGGAGTCGAAGGCGGCGCTTCCGTCAGCAGACGGCCATACTCATCCTGCATCGTTTTAATCCGGCCCCAGTATTGGTCGAACACCAGGGAATCCCCAAGCTTCAACGTTCCATTCTGGACGAGAATCGTGGCGACGGAGCCCATCCCTTTGTGCATTTCCGATTCCAGCACGCGTCCGCGCGCCCTCGTCGAGGGATCTGCCCTGAGTTCCAATACTTCCGCCTGCAAAGCCAGCATTTCGAGAAGCTGAGGAATCCCTTCATTGGTGACGGCAGAGCAATTGATCGTGATCGTTTGTCCTCCCCACACCTCAGGCAAAAGCTCTTGTTCCGCCAGCTGGCGGTAGACATTTTCCGCATTGAAATTGGGCTTATCGCTCTTGTTGATGGCCACCACAATGGTGACCTTCGCGGCGCGGGCATGCTGGATAGCTTCTAAAGTCTGCTGGCGCAGCCCCTCATCGCCTGCGATGACCAGGACGACGATGTCCGTGACATCGGCGCCGCGCGCACGCATAGCCGAAAAGGCTTCGTGGCCAGGCGTATCCAAGATCGCAATGTTCCCAACAGGCGTCGAGCACAAAAAGGCCCCGATATGCTGCGTGATAGCCCCGGCTTCGCCTGCGACGCGGTTGCTTTTGCGGATGGCATCGATCAGGCTCGTTTTTCCATGGTCGACATGGCCCATGAAGGCCACCACAGGGGGGCGCAGCTGCAAGGCATCCGAAGAAGCCGCTACGATTTCTTCGCGCACCGATTTATCTGTGATGCGTATCCTTTCCTCTTCTTTTGTATCGATAGAGATTTCGCACCCAAATTCCTGGCCCAACAGTTGGATCGTCGTTTCGTCTTCGAGCAGGTCGTTGAGGGTGACGATGACACCCTGGAGGAATAGCTTTGAAACCAGTTGCGATGCCTTGAGTTTCATTTCCGACGCCAGGTCTTTGATGCTGATCGGAATCCTCACTTTTAGGGAAGTCGGCCTTACCGGCACCACTTCTTCCATCACCTGTTTCATTTTCGGACGCTTTTTGCGCCATCTCTGGTCTTCTTCGGCGTCGCGCAAGCCGTGGCGGTCCCGCGCATCGAACGTGCGCTCTTCCGTTTTGCGCGCCGGCTTGATATCGCGGAATTCTTTCACTTTTGCCGGAGTCTTTTTCGACAGCATTTCCGATTCAAGGTCAGCCGCAAAATCCGATTTGCCTTTTACTTTTGCCTTCCCTTTTCCCCGGACCTCTTCCTCAATGGGCTCGCCAGGGATATGCTTTGGCGGAGCCTTCTCCACTGTAGCTCCGGGCGGCTGCCTATGCGGCGGCGGGCCGCCAGCGGGCTCCGGCTTTTTCCTGATGGGCATCAAGTCTTTGATATGGCGTCCCGTGGGCCCCAGCTTCTCTGGCACATTGGCATGCGGCTTGTCATGGGCTTTTGTCTGAGGCGGAGGAGGCTCTCGCGGAGCATGCACCACCTTTGCTTGCGGCTCTTCGCGGAACTTGCGCCCCTCTTTTCCTGTCTCCTGTTTTGGAGCTTCTACGTCAGGAAGAGTTTCTTCCTCGGCTTTTTGAGGCTCGAAAGCCGCTTGGGACTCCAGGCTGACCTCTTCTCCGAATATCTCTTTGCGCAGCTCGTCGCCTGATTTCTTTTTCGCTTTAGCTTTGGGTTTGGGTGGTTCAGTGGGGTGTTCCAACTCCTCTAATGAGGGAGTCTCAGCAAAGGCAGAGGGTTCTTCGCTGGCAGCTTTGGCTTTGGCTTCTGCAGTAGCTCCCTCCGAAAATGCAGACTTGGAGCGGGCTTTGATGCGCGGCGGTTCTTCCTTCAGAAGATCGGAGGCCTTTGCCCCCTCTTCAGCTTCAGCTTTTGCAGTTTTTCTGGCTCCTTTTGAGGCAGTGAGGGCCTCCTCCTCCTTCGGGGTCTCCGCAGCCGCCCCTTTTTTCTTAGCAAGCTTATCCTTTAAGCTGCCCAGATTAAACGCTTCAGCAATCTGAGCATTCTTGATATTCAATTTAAGGTTTTTGGCCAACGCTTACATCCTCTGTTTTCGGATTTGTTCTAAAATTTTATCGGCCGTTTCAAGGCTGATGCCTGGTATTGAAGCAAGCTTTTCAGGCGATGCCATGAGAAGCGCGCGCGGTGTATTGTAACCTTCGGCAACCATGTGCTCAAAGATGAGATTGTTAATCCCTTCAATTTCCGTCAAGGGTTCATCAAGCGCAGGATCTTCGGAAGAAGCCAATTCGGTCCTCTGGATAACCATCGCGCGGTTATAGTCGCTCATCCGCTGAATATCCAGCTCATAGCCAATCAACTGGCTATTTAGGCGGGCATTCATCCCTTTTTTGCCAATGACTGCAGCAAAATCGTCGTCATCGACAACAATAGATATCGTTCCATCCTCTTCGCTGACGCTGACTTTGCGGATTTCAATCGGCGACAACGCATTTTGCAGCAACTCAACAGGATCTTGCGAGAAGGGGATGATGTCGATTTTCTCGTTGTGGAGCTCCCTCACGACGTTTTTGACGCGCGATACCGCGCATCCCAACGCACGCGCCAACCGGATCCACCTTCGGGTCTGTCGACCTCACAGTCAGCTTTGTGCGATAGCCAGCTTCGCGCACGATCCGATCGACGACGACAGTGCCATCACTGATTTCGGGCACCTCCTGCACCATGAGCTGCCGCACAAATTCGGGATGGCTCCTCGAAAGGATGACCTCGGCGCCCCCCACTTCCGTGTCATTGACCTCGAGCAATAGGGCCAACACCTTTTCGCCAATGTGGTACTTCTCCGTTTTCGGGTAGTGCTTCATCGGCATGATCGCTTCCACCTTGCTTAAGTCGACGATGATGTTTGCTCCGCGGACAAAGCGCTTAACAGTCCCTGAAATCAATTCATTGAGGCGATGGCGATACTCTTCGTAGATCACATCCCGTTCCGCGCTGCGCAGCTTCTGCGTGATAATCTGGCGCGCCTTCTGGGCCGCAATCCGGCCAAAGTCTTTGGGCGTCGCAATCACGTCGATAAACTGCCCGATTTGGCAATCGGGGTCGATCTGGCGCGCGTCTTCAAGCGATATTTCCTGTGCCGTTACTTCGACATCGTCGACAATTTCCTTTTCGCAAAAGACATCGATATTGCCGGTTTTGGGATTGATCGTGACCGTGACATTCGAGGCGCCACTGATGCTTTTGCGCGCGGCGGCGCGGAGAGATTCTTCGATTGCGCTGATGACGATATCACGCTTGATCCCTTTTTCCCGTTCCAAATATTCAAAGATAGCTATGAGATCTTTGTTCATTGTGGTTTGCCTCTATACTATGATGATGCGGCTTGCTTTAATTAGAGTTGGTCAACTGGTAGGCAGAGAGCAGAAGACAATGTCTCCCGCCTACCCGCTTCTGCAAAGGAAGCCGCTGGTTAATTATGATTCTTCGTCTTCTTTTTCTTGATCGTGTTCTTTTTCTTTTTCTTTCTTCTTGCGCGGCTTTGGAGTGACGACAATATCATCTTCACTATATTCGTTTTTCTCGATCAAGTACTCCTTGATTGACAAGGCGATTTTCTTGTGCTCTGGATCCAGCTTAATGACTTTCGCAGTGACCTCATCGCCCTTTGAGACGACATCTTCCACTTTGCCAAACGCCTGATCCGACAGTTCCGTGACATGGATCAACCCTTCAATGCCATTGTCTAACTCGACGAAAGCGCCAAAAGCCGTAATCTTCGTCACCTTGCCTTTGACAAGCGAACCGACGGGAATCGTCTTTTCAATGCTTTCCCACGGATTGCGGCTCAGCTGCTTCACACCTAAGGTGATCTTCTTGCTTTCCCGATCTACAGAAAGGATCACCGCATCGACGACGTCCCCTTTGCGCAGCACTTCTGACGGGTGGGAAACCTTCTTGATCCAACTCAAGTCTGAAATGTGGATCAACCCCTCGACGCCAGGCTCCAGCTCGACAAAAGCGCCATAATTGGTCAAGCTCTTGATCTCAGCCTTCACATTGCTGCTTATCGGATATTTCTTCTCGACATCATCCCACGGATTGTGCTCCGCTTGCTTGAGCCCTAGCGAGATCTTGCCCTCCTCTTTCTGTACGGAAAGCACGATAGCCTCCACTTCGTCGCCCTTATTCACCACTTCGCTCGGGTCCGTGACATTTTTCACCCAGGACATCTCCGACACGTGGATCAGCCCCTCGATGCCCGGCTCGATCTCGATGAAAGCGCCATAGGGCAGCAGGTTGACAATCTTGCCGCGGACGCGCGTTCCCTGCGGATATTTTTGCTCGATCAGATCCCATGGATTCGTATCTTTCTGCTTCAGGCCAAGAGCGACCCGCCCCTTGTCTTTGTCGACGCTCAGGATCATCACTTCCAGCTTTTCGCCTAGGTGGACCATCTCAGACGGATGCTTAATCCTTTTCCACGTCATATCCGTAATGTGGAGCAAGCCATCGATGCCATCCAAGTCCAGGAAGACGCCAAAGTCGGTGATATTTTTGACCACCCCTTCCCGCACGTCGCCCACTTTAATGTTCTCAAGTACTTCCGCTTTTTTGGAGATCCGTTCCGCTTCGAGCAATTCGCGGCGGGAAACGACCACGTTTTTCCGCTCAATGTTAATCTTGAGGATCTTGAATTCGTAAGTCTTATCAATATAGTCGTCGAGGTTTTTGATCCGCTTGTTGTCGATCTGAGAACCCGGCAGGAAAGCCTCCATGCCGATATCCACCATCAAGCCGCCCTTGACCTTGCGCAACACGCGCCCTTTGACGATCGAACCCTCTTCGCAATGCTCCAGAATATATTCCCATTGGCGCATCCTTTCCGCCTTTTCGCGCGAGAGGACGATCTGGCCATTGTCATCTTCGGCCTGGTCGAGCAGAACCTCCACTTCGCCATCGAAAACCACTTGCGATGGGTCGGAGAATTCCTGGATCGGCACAAGGCCTTCGGACTTCAGCCCTACATCGACGACGACATGGTCTTTGGTAATTTCAACAATTCGCCCTTTCAGGATCGTTCCAGGGGTTAGCATTGCAGGTTCGGTTTCTTTGACGGTTTTGCTGGCCCTTCCATTCAAAAGACTTTTGAAGAGTTCAGCATCATGTTCCTGGAACTCGACATCATCGACGATTTTGCTTTCATCCCAGGTGTGTTGTGGGTTTTTAGACATTTAAAGGTTTCTCCTCAGGTTTCAACTAAAGCATGTAGATTATCAGATGGTAAAGAAAAAAAGCAATAGGATTCGGAAGGTTTTTGTCACATCGAAAACAATGGAGAGAAATTCAGACGAGACACATTCTTGATAACCTTAACGTTTATTATATAATGACTGGCAAAATCTATGCAATTAGAATCCTATCAGGTCCCATCCGCTTCTTAATCAATTTGTAAACTCTAGCCCTTGCCATCTTCGCAGAGAAATTTTCAACAAACTTTAAGATTTCAATATTTGCATAATTAGAGATTATTTCAATCGGCACCATAACCGGCGCTACAGTAAGAGCAGCTCCACAATTCCCAGCAAAGCACATCCCGATTTTTTTCTTCTTGAGAGGATTGCCCCTTTCCATTTTTTTAATGATTTTATCCACAGTAGCTTTACATCCATGAACCAATATTCTGGCCATAAACTTGGTTCCCAGGACTCGCAAGAGTGCGAAATGAAGTGTGGCCTGGAAACAATTTAAGGAAATCTGATAACGAAGAAGTTGAAAAAAAGCGCTTGAAGTGAAAAATTCATCCTTTCTTTGAGCAAAGAGAGCTGCTTGACAGCCACCCCCGATGAGTCCTTGGCGTAATATAAGTAGAGCTGTTGATGTTCCCAAAAACACAATGCCAGCCGATAATGCAATGGCCATTACTTTTTGTTTATTCGCAAGCAGCCGAGCTTCAGCTAGGTCCAAAATCGTTCTTTTCGCTTTCCAATGAGTAATTCGTTTGCGCAGGGTTTTTAGGTCTTTTTTCATTTCAGCGAGATCGTTTTCCCTTTGATCGAGTTGCGCAGTTTGACCTGTCAAACGGGTTTGGAGGTTCTCCTGTAAAACTTTGATAGAGCTAAACCCCTGCTTGAGGATGGTCACTTCATCTTTCATTTTGGTCAAACGCTCTTCTGAAATCTGACGCTTCTTTTCGAACATAGCGGCGATTTCTCTTTCATACGGAGACAAAAGTTGCTGAGAATTTAATTCTACGCTCATGTTTAACCTCAATTTTGAAGCTAGCCTAACATAAAGAGAAAATAAACTTAAATAGGAAATAGAAGGAATAGAGTTGACATGTCGACTTCTATTATGCTAGCATCCTCTCACTATTTTACGCATAAGAGGATTCAAATGACAGTTTTAATGGCATGTGTAGAAAAAGGGCAAATAGCAGGAATTAATCGAGAGGTCTTGATTGAAGCCTATCAAGTTTTGGAAAATTCAAATTGCCCAAAGGAGCGAAAAGATCGACTTCGCTCCTGCATTGTTCAACTGACACTGCATCTTTTGCAAGATCCAGATCGTGTGAGCGTCACCGAATTTAAGCATTTAACCGATCAAGTGCGCGTTTTGACAACCCAAAAAAATGAACTCCTGACAAATGCTAAACAGCTGACAAGAAAGAATGAAATGCTAGAGAATCAAATGAACGAGCAGCAAAGATGTATTGATGATTTAGCTAGAGAGCTGCTCAGACAAAAGGAAGAAGTCCATCTGAAAGAACTCGAATTGATAAAGAAATCCATCACGTTCTATGAAGAGAAAAGAGATCATGAACGATTAAAATATCGAGCCTACGCAGTGCTATTATCCATAGGTCTTTTTATAGCGTTTCCTTATTGGTCTCTTGCCCCTATTCCAACCATTCTTGCAATCGGATATAACGGCCCCAAGCCAAGACTAGATCTCTACGATCTGCAGATCACCTATTGGAAAAGAGTGGAAGCCCTTATCAAAGAAAGAGGGCTTCTCTGTGAGGAGGCCAAAAGACAAATTCCCCCCATACTGACACTAGAAGGCACACCTCTTATTCTGGCTTAACACTATAACGAGCGTATGAGTAGCGCAAAAAGATTTAAAGTAAACAAAATATAACAAACAATATGAGTATTTATGCATATAATAGGGCAGTTGCAAACTGAATTATCTTCCTATCAGAGACTTCTAGCAGGATTAGATACATCTTTAGAAGCCGCAAATCTTCCGCCGAATCAGCGTTCGCTAGGAGGAATGATGCGCAGAAGCCTCATGGAGAAAATCAACAATCTTACTCATAGAATCAACATCCTTCAAGGACAAGTGCCGATACAACAAGTCATTGTAAATCCACAACCCATTCTAGTTCCAGTGCAACCTCCAGTTGCTCCGGCAGCTGTTGTTCCGCCCCAAGCGGCAGCTGCATTACCACAAGCAGCTCAGCCGGAAGTCCAGCAACCCATTCTAGTTCAAGTGCAACCTCCAGCTGCTCCGGCAGCTGTTGTTCCGCCCCAAGCGCCAGCTGTTCAACAGGAAGTTCCTCAACAAGAACAGGAGGATCCAGCGAGGATGCGTCCAGGATACATGCAGAAACTGAGAGAATTTGCTGTTGAAAATGCGGTTCCTCTTACAGTTGCTGCCGGTGCCTTGGTCGTGGCTGCCGTTGCTTATTTTGTACTTAGAAAAGCACCTAATTCTTCTACCATTAATTTCAATGGGCCTCCACCACAACCCGATGCCGATAAACCAACGTTGAAACCTTCTGAATCAACACCTCCTTCAACAAATGCCGAAGACGCTAACTCAGAGCCTCCACCGCCACCCCTGTCAGAAAATATTCCTTTACACTTGGGAACGGACTACTGGGCCTGCTGGGTCGCTTATAGTAGGATGAAATCAAAAGCTATAGAATTTGTTTGCGGATTATCTTACGCACATCGTAAAACAATTAAGTTTACAGTTGAAATTCAACATGATGCCATTAAAAACGCATTAAAAGAAAATGGAGGTAGTTTGGAGAAATTGTTTAAAAAGTTTAGTTGGTTTACAACGGAGATTTACTATTTCATTATAGGAGATCACTATGGAAATGGCCACTTCAATAATGACCGAAATGAAACTGTGGATCTTGTAGCTTTAAAAAAGGTGATTGCAACTGAAGCGGAGCAAGCAGCTGAAACTGTAACTAAGCTAGCGGCTGAAACTGCAACTAAGCTAGCGGCTGAAACCGTAAGTATTCCTTGGTATATGGCCTAAAAAATAAGAGGTTCTATGAATCCAATAGGTAGATTACAAACCGAATTGACCAGCTATCAAGGACTTTTATAGGAGTTTTTATGTCCCTTTCAGTCGTCGACTCGCGAGCCAATCGCGTCCATCAGCCGACACCTCTCATTTCACCCATTGCCACAGTCGGTGCAAGGCAATCGCTGGTCTCAACAGTTTATACGGCAAGGAGTGAACCCCTTCAGAATCCAAACCCTCTAGTCCTTATTCTAAAAAATGGGGTCAATGCTCTCTTTTTAGCCGACGACCAAGAGTTCTTTTCGAATCGGGAAAAAACGGCCTTCGCTCTTTTCAGGCTTTACAATCGAGTCAAGAGGTTGATAAACAATTCTCCCCATCTGACTGCAAGGCAGATCGATTGGTTTCTCGAAGGCTCTGTGACAGACAAAATTTATCTTCTGGCGCATCGCCTCAAACAGGTAGCTATTCAAAGCGAGGATGTAGCTTTTTTGAAGGCCCGCACGATCCGCCTGCTCGTTTTTAGCGCCGAAATTTTCACGATCTGGATAAGAGCCAAAGACAATATAGCCAAGGGAAGATCGATCCACGGAGATATCGGAGATGCACTCCTTGCCGGAGTCCAACATTATATGAGCCTTAGGAATTACAGTTTCACATACATCTTAGGTATTTATGTCTTGAGAAGCATCTACAGTTATTATTTTTTGCCTCAAAGTTGTTATTTCAATCCTAAGTGGGCACCCCTCGAGATGTCTAAAGATTACTTCGATGCAGCAAGGAACCACCCAATCAGCAGAGCCATGATCGTGGCTCTAAGCCGGTGCATGCGCTCTTATGAGGTGATCAATACGAGACATATAGATCATGAATTTTTGTTAGACCCATTCTTGAACGATCCCAATAACCGCTGTTCTATAACAGGGCGTCCAATTCGTTATCCGGTGGGGATCCTAGTTGAAGGGAGCAAAGATACTCGCTATTGTGAGAGGAGAACCCTCGTGCAGTATACAGGAACGTTGAACCCTACTAATGATCGAAATACAGTGATTCCTGGTCTGGGGTGTCAAGCGAGAAGAGTAAGAGTCTTGGACCCTATTAATATTCCTCGGTTGCTGGTGATTAATGCTCGCCTTTTGCTCATTGCCAAAGATTTAGCTGAATATGAGGAGGCAAACCCCCTAAGGTGGTACCAGAGGATAACCCAGCAGCCGCACCGAATCGATCAAAGCGTTGCTGAATTTCTCCAGAATCGCTCTGAAGAATGTGCTCGGAGGGACAGACAGATCTTTACGGACTATGAAATTCTACATGATAGCAACGCAGAATTTTGGGACCGGTTGCGCGCCGGGATCAAATGGCTCACTAGGTCAACGTTAAATGACTCTTGCCTGACCATGAACCATGCAATCGTCTGGCTGTGTCGGCCTCATGCCGATCATCTGCGCATGAATTTTCCAGACCAATACTGCGATAGTCGAAAATATAGAGCTCTTGTGGGTAATGCAACGACTGTTGCAGTGGCTTACCTGGCATTCATGGGCATTCAACAGATAAAAAAAATACTTAAAATATTATAGATCTTTCCTTACGTCATAATTGTGCGGCAGACGATAAAGTCCATTAGCCCAGTTCCCCAACTGCATTGCGGTTTTTATCTGAAATAACGCTCAAGAAAGGACAAAAGGACAGGGACGAAAGGACAAGGACCAATAGAGACAGTTGCATAAGTAGAGCATATTTCAGGATTTCGAGGACTGCTTCTGCAAATTCTTGATTATCACTATCACGAAAGCTTTGCAATGTCTGTTCGTTCCAAGGAAAAAATCATATTTATTAAAGTGATTTTACAAGCTAATGCTAGCTCCTGACCACGAAGCGTGGGTGAACACCATTTCATAGAGGATGTAAATCCTTCTCATTAGATGAAATCATTTTTCTGGCTTAGAAATTGTTAGTTATGGATAGTTATTGTTGATTTCATGCATAACTTAGGATAACTTAGAACAGGAGTAAAATTATGGACCGAACCCAAAACCCATTTTCTCCTGGGGCTGGTGCACCCCCTCCGGAGCTGGTCGGTAGAGATCCTATTCTAGAAGATGCTCGAGTTTTAATGCGGCGAATTAAGCGAAAACGCCCTGAAAAAAGCATGCTACTCACGGGTCTTCGCGGGGTTGGAAAGACTGTCCTACTCAACGAAATGGAACGAATGGCCAACAAGGAGGAATATCGAACAATTTCTATCGAAGCACATGAAAATAAAGCTTTGGGCCCATTGTTAGTTCCTCACCTATGGAAGCTTCTATTTGAGCTGGATCGCCTTGGCTGAGGGCTATCCTGTTCCAATTTTTTCCATCCTACTTATTCTGAAGCACTGGACATTACTCATTGTCCTTTTGTCCTTTAGGTCCTTGTCATTGTCCCTGTCCTTTCGTCCTTTACGTCGTTTTGGTCCTTTTGGTCCTTGTCCTTTTGTCACTGTCTTTTTGTCCTTTCGTCCTTTCTTGAGCGTTATTTTCAGATAAACACTGCAACGCGGTTGGGCAACTGGGCTATACAACTGCCGGGCCTTCGGCCTTGGGTCTTGCAAGGAAAATTGCTCTAGCTAGCAAAATCACACCAATAGAAATAAATTATTGTTTAGCATTTCCTGGAAATATACTAGAATGGTATCTTACATCTGTAAATTAAACCTTTGGTTGATTAATGAGAGTCAAAAAAGTCGATTATTTGAGAGATTACAAACTAAAACTGACATTCGGCAATAATGCAGTCAAGGTTGTAGATTTGGAAAATATGATACAAAATTCAGGTAGAATTTTTTTGCCACTGAAAGATATGGCTTACTTCAAAAGGGTTGCCCTAGATGATTCTCAACTGAGCATATGCTGGCCGAATGGCGCCGACATTTGTCCTGATGTTTTGTATGAAATGAGCAAGGATCTTTCAAAGAAGAAAACACCGCCAGCAAATCTTTCACGAAGGGCAACAAATCGAAGAAAATCTCGCCTTATTAAAGGGTAAATTTACCTGCAACAATTTATTCCGAAATAGAGTATAATGATATTGACAGGAGTCGGCTATGATGGATGATGAAGAGGATTTTTCCTCCGAGACGGTTGTCAATTATCAACTCTATATCGATCAAATGTCAAAGGCGGAAGAGCCATGGCAACCCGACATAAAAATGAGAGCCGCTATTGCGGGACCAACGATTGTTCCCGGACAAACCTATTATGGAGGTTGCGGAGAGGTTTGGTCCTTCGCCGAGGATACTGCGGAAGAGAGCAAACTCATCGGCCGCACTCTTAAGACTCCTTGGCCCTACCCCAGTGATTATTGGTAGCAGTAGCAGATGTTTTCAGGAATAAATACAGTTTACCCACCGATAAGCACATCAATAAATGTTTTAACCCCACGTATTGATACGAGTTCATGTTTCCGCGATTTGCTCGAGATCTGGCCGCAGGAGCGGCCAAGGATCTTGGCCCTTGAAATAGACTCAAAGTCTCTGGTTGACCGCAAAAGTCGACTGAAATTTTTCAGCAATTTTCTTCAATTTCTCACTATTCAAATAGATAATGGCCTTCCCCCTCAGAAGTTGCTCCTTTGTTTAAAGCATGCTTACAGTTTTTTCAGAGCTGATGAAATGACAGTGAATGAACGCATATTGCTGATAGAGCTGGCTGCTATATACTATGCTGAGCTGGATGTGCTGGATAATTCCACACTGAAAGAAGTCAATGAGAATATCGACTCTTTCTGTAAAGAAGTGATGCATATTTTATGCTGGGGGGAGTCCGCGAGTACTCAAGATGAATGGGTGAACACTTCATTATTATCTTTATTACAGTTTTTAGGAAATCCAGCAGTGAAAAGTAATGGGATGAAATGCTCCGCCCTTGTCTTTTATAATAGACTATTTGCAAACACCCCTTTTCCCATTTCAGAAGGCGGTTTTTCATTTACTCTAAAAGTTACGATCCTAACTCGCTTTCTCGAGACCCTTAAAGACTCTTTGCCAAGCGATCGGGACGTCATCTATACCCATTTTATCAATATCTTCCATATCGATGTGAACTGGATCGAAGAGGCAATACTCGTATGCAAAACAGCGAGTGACAATGCAAAAAACAGAGCAAAAGACAAGAGATCGATAGACTTTCTAGAGGTTTATGGAAGAGTAGTCGAACTGGGAGATTTAATTTTACACACACAAGATCGGGAAAGCACTCAATATTATATTTCGAGGATTTGCCTTGAACTGATGATGCACATTTATACGCCCGGCTCTGTTCCAACCCCTTTTGAACGGATTATGACCTGTCGCTTGTCATTCATCGCACTTGAGTCAGAAAAAGCAGTAAGGGAAAAGCTTTGGCAATTCAGGGGCTGCATTGTATGGTGCGAACCAGATTTTTACGTGTCTCTAGCATTGGCCCAGGCGACAGTTATGAACCCTGATCTTTCCCTGGCCCTCTTTACTTTGGAGCTTCTTCTTGCCAGAACGAATAAAAATTTAATGCCCTCACTGGAGAGATTTCACGCCGTATTGAGATGCTTGAGACAATTTCAGAACAGAGAAGGCATAGGCCCGAATAGTTTTGGAAATAGCCTAATCCTTTTGATCAAACAGTTTATTTCCAGAGGCTTTTCCCTTGATCCTGTAGAATATGCTTTGTATCCTCGATTGGCTGCACAGCAAAAGAATAGGGAACTGGCCATCGAACACTATTTCGAAGAGATCACTGCTTTGATATGGGAAATTGCCAGCCTCTACGGATTAGATAGCCAGATTTCTCCCGCTCAAGTGTTAGGTCAGTGGATATATGCTCTGCGATTCCTCCTGGCAATTCAAATTCATCAAGCTCATTTTTCAGATAAAGTAATAGCTCATTTAGAAGACTTGCTGCTTTGCTATTACCGGCGATGGCTGGATTGCTGCGAATCCATTGAGGTGACAAAGTTACAGGAAATCTTGAATTTTCTTATCGAAAATCAATCGGTTTCGGAAAATGGTAGAAAAACTCTCCTAGTGCTACTAAGAAAGCCTTTTCGTATAAATGAACAATTTTTTAAGAATTTATTCAAGCGCAAAGCCGAAACAAGATGGCAGTCGGCATCCAAATGCATGGAATATTATTGCGAGCCTTCAATAGCTTTAGTCCGTAAAGCAATTTTTTTATATAATCTTGGCGATTTTCCACAAGCAGCACTTTACCATAATTGGATTGATGCCATTACCCATCGTTTAGTGACTTTAGCGGAACTTTCCAAGACTAAATCGAAGCTTTTGGAATACAAAAACGATCTTTTATTATGTTTAGATTCAGTATGCTCTTACCAACAGGTATATCAGGAAAATAAGGAAGCATTGAATCAAGTAGTTCCCTTATTGGAACGGATAAAGAATCTTAAATTCACAGAATACGATAAAGAGCCGATTCTAATCAGAAAAAACAACGGCTTTTACATTTCAAAACAGGGCGTCGAAGATATTGTGATCTATCTGCTGTAGGTCACTTTGCAGCTTGTTGTTTCCCAAATGGTAATAGCCGATAGATGTGCCAGCTTTGGTTGAAGATAATCATAGATCCATTTTGCCATGAACTCAATGGTAGGGGAGTCCGTTTTGAGGGTATCGTTGAGCCATTTGTGGTCAAAATAGGCTTC
The DNA here is from genome assembly GCA_963801335.1 of uncultured Parachlamydiaceae bacterium. Classification (GTDB taxonomy): domain Bacteria; phylum Chlamydiota; class Chlamydiia; order Chlamydiales; family Parachlamydiaceae; genus CAWDEQ01. The sequence goes on from CAWDEQ010000003.1 coordinate 367,963, forward strand.
GATCATAGGTTTCACGATAGCCGCAATATCTGCAAAGTCCAGGATCATATTCGTTTTGGGGCCTGTAGCGACTAGCGAATCGGAACTGAGGCAAACGCCCAAGACATAAGAATGGCCATGCGGATCTTTACATTTGCCGTCATGATGCTCGAGACAGTGTCCCGCTTCAAATCTAAATGTTTTTTCTAGTGCGTACATCGAGATGAATATCCTTTGACATTACTCATAATTTATTGTATCTTTCTGAGGGTAAGTGAAGCCGATTGTCGGGAACTTTCTTCAGATATACTTGGTATACCGCATCATAGCATAAAGAATGAATAATCGACTAGTCATGAAATTTGGCGGAGCAGCGGTGGCGACTCCGGAACATTTTGCGAGAATCGCTGACATTGTGTTAGCAAAAAAGAAAGACTACCGCCAAATTGCCATCGTGGTAAGCGCGATGGGCAAAACGACGGATCAGCTCATCGAGCTCGCCAAGCAGGTGCATCCCGATCCACCACGGCGCGAATATGACATGTTGGTTACCGTCGGAGAGAGAATCAGCATCTCGTTGTTAGCCATGGCTTTAGCATTAAAAGGGCAAGATGCCGTGAGCTTTACCGGCAGCCAATCGGGCATTATCACGTGCGGACGCCATTCCGATGCCCGCATTATTGAAGTGCGGCCCCATCGGCTTCTTCCCATTCTGGAGTCAGAAAAGATTGCCATCGTGGCGGGTTTTCAAGGGGTTAGCAAGGCGGGCGAGATCACGACGCTAGGGCGCGGTGGTTCTGACACCACGGCTGTTGCTTTAGGGATTGCATTAGAGGCTTTTAGGGTCGAGTTTTACAAGGATGTACCAGGCATTTTTACGGAAGATCCCAAAAAGAATCCCTTAGCGGAGAGACACCTTGCGTTAACGTATCAGCAAGCCCTCGATATTGCCCTGAATGGCGCAAAAGTCCTGCATCCGCGTTGTATTTCGCTTGCTTGGAAAAATCAGCTTCCTTTACATGTCAAATCGTTTAATCAAGATGGAGTGGAGGGGACCCTGATCCAAGAAGAAGGCGGGGTACGCTCAAAAGCTCTCCTTTATGAAGATGAGTGAAATGTCGGACGTCGATGAGGTGCATCATTTATTTCGAAAAGGCATTTGCGAAGCTTTGCAAAAAGCTCCGCATGAGCGCCATCTTTGCCTGAAGGTTTTTCCAAAAAAAGAAAAAGTTCTAGGGATTGTCTTAGGGGTTAATTTCTTGCATGATAAGGAGATCTTAAGCAAGAGGCAGCTGGTCGCCGCTGTTCAAAAGTTGATACCAAGCTTACACCCCCTTGAGGACTCTTTTTTTGCTTGCAAAAGAGGTGCTGAAAATATCTGCACCCTTTATTTAGAGTTTGTCAAACCAGATGCGGGGTCTCTGACAAAAGAAGAGATGCTGCTGCTGCGCACAGAGCTGCCGCAGGATGTGAAACAGCGCGTGGAGAATTTATTTCCTGCGGTTTTTATGCCGCGAAATGATGAAGAGATCATGCGGATGATCTTAAGCCTCAGCAGCCAAATTCGTTATTTGCGGGATATCCCGCAAGTTTCGATGACGTTTGATGAACAGACCTCGGCCTCGCTCTATTTTACTGTCATTGTCGTCCGCGTCATGAAGCCCGGGATGCCCCCGCTGCAGGAGCTGTTCAAAGATTCGCGTACGAGCTTAGAGTATATACCCGACCAAAGCAGGGCGGTAGGGGATGTGCGCAAGAAATACTCTAAAGAGGCCACCGTGTTCAGGCTAAAGCTGCCCAAAGAACAATTCCTGAGGAGGGACCAGTCCGTCGATTTAGTCAAAGCCCGGCAGGCGATCTGTGCGGAATTGATGCGCATCATAGGAGAGTTTCGCGATTACAATGGGGGAATGATCTCGAAGCAAGGGGAAAAATTGGCTGAAATCAAAAAACTGATCGGGAAAAAGGGAAAATATGATGAATTGCTCCTGGAGAATTTCTTTTATTCTCTAAACCCTTTCGTCATGCGCACGATGCTGGAACCGGAAGTTTTGCAAAACGCTTTTAAATTGCTCTCTCAACTGGTAGGCCAGGGAGGGAAAAACGTCCTTGCGAAATGCACCAAGGATTTCGCCTATATCGTCATCCGTTGCCAACAGCGTAATACCCTTCAAGAGATCAACCGGATGCTGAATAAATTCCATCTCCATTCTTCTGAATTGGCTATCGGAACTGTCACCCAAAACGAAATGCAATACCTAAACTATATTTACCGTTGCGATCATCCTTATAAGCAGCAGCAGTTTTGCCGCGCGATATCAAGGATAAGAAAGAAGCAGGATATGCAGGATTGCAACAAGCGGCATCAAGGATAAACAATTTACAGGATATGCAGCCTGTAAATTGTTTATCCTTGATGCCGCTTGTTGCGATCCTGCATATCCTGTTTCTCCTTTCTCTAACCTATTTATCTTTTTGCACTTATGATCTGGCGGGAATCGCTGCAAGGTGTCCTTGACTTTTGATGGCTTTTAGGTTATCAATAAGATAGTTATATCCTTAAAATTATGAGGGAAATGGTTAAACCTACCATACAAGTATGTCCTTCCATCCTTTCCGGTGATTTCGGTTTTCTTGCTGATGAAGCTAAGCGGGTTGAAGACTCCGGAGCTGACCGCTTGCATATCGATGTGATGGATGGCCATTTTGTTCCCAACTTAACCATTGGTCCTCAAGTCGTTGCGGCCATCAACAGGGCAACCAATATGTTTTTGGATGTCCACCTGATGATCTATAACCCTTATGAATATATCGAACGCTTTGTGGAAGCAGGAGCTGACAATATCACCTTTCACCTCGAAGCGACCGAGGATGTCGAGGATACTCTTCACTACATCCGCAAATGCAGCGTAAAGGCGGGTTTGGCTTTCTGTCCAGAAACTTCCATGTCTTTGATACCTAAATACTTAGATAAATGCGATATGGTCCTTCTCATGACGGTACATCCCGGATTCGGCGGCCAGGAATTTATGCCCGAAGTCCTCGAAAAGATTCGTTTTACAAGGGAAATTTGCGACAAATTAGACATTAGGCAAGGGGGAATAACCCCAAAGCCAGGAACAAAAGAATTTAAAGAGCTGCCCCCATTCGACATACAGGTCGACGGAGGCATTAACACGCAAACAGCAAAACAAACGGTGAAAGCCGGAGCCAATATCCTTGTTTCCGGTTCGTTTCTTTTTCATGCTCCCGACTTAAAAGAGGCAGTAAGAAGTCTCCGAGATGTTTGACAATCTTAGCGAAGTACAGTAGAATGGCGGAATTTCATACGGACAACCCGAGGTCTAAAAACATATGGTAGCAAGCAACAATATCACGCCTGGTATGACACTTTCGATCAACGGCAAACTTTATCGCGTTGAGTCTTGCGTTAAAGTCACTGTCCCTAAGGGGACTCCCTTCATCAAGGCGAAGATGCGCGATCTCACCTCTAACGAATTGACCGAGAAGAACTTTAAGCTCAATCAAGCCCTTAAAGATGTTTCTTTGGCAGAAAGGCGCTTGGAATTTCTTTATCCGGAAGGCAAAAATTTCCTCTTTTTGGATATTGGGAACTTGGAAAATGTGCTTGGTGCCTGCCCAAGTGATCGGCCCTCAGGTCAATTACTTGAAGGAAGGCGTCGAAATTAAAGCCTCGTTTTATGGGGATACAATCTTTGCTGTTGACTTGCCCCAGTTCTTGGAGTTAATGGTAACTAAGACGGAAGGCGAGGGCAAAGCAGCTGCCTCCAGCGGCACTAAACTGGCAATCCTCGAAACAGGGGCTAAAATCGAGGTGCCGCCCTTCATCGATGTGGGGGATATCATCAAAGTCGATACCAAAACGGATGACTACATACAACGGGTGTAAAAGTGGAAAATAAACAAATCAAAGAACTGATGGCCGCGATGACCCGTACAGGGATGAAGAGGCTGTCTATAAAGAAAGAGGGATTCGAACTCGAATTAGAGAGAAGCGAATCGGGTGCTTTCAAACAGTTCGATGTTCCTATAGACTTCGGCGAAGAGCTGCCCATCCGATCGGAGGTAGGCCTTAAGAAAACCAGCGCAGCCCTTTCACGGGCGACGTCTGAAAGCACCACGACCCTTGCCCATCCCGTGGAACTCAACAAAGAAAAAGTAGAACATCCTGGACATTTCGTCACATCGCCGATGGTCGGGACTTATTATAGCCAACCCTCTCCTGAAGATCCTCCTTTTGTTAAAATTGGAGACAAAATCGATAAAAATACCGTCGTGTGCATCATTGAAGCCATGAAAGTGATGAATGAAGTCAAAGCGGGTATCGCTGGTACTGTGGTCGAAGTCCTCGTCGAGAGCGGACACCCCGTTGAATTCGGTACTAAACTATTCAGGATCAATTAACGACTTAGTATTTATATCACAATGCAGAAAGTTTTAATTGCCAATCGCGGAGAAATAGCCGTAAGAATCATCCGAGCCTGCCACGACTTGGGATTGCAGACTGTCGCTGTCTATTCGGAAGCCGACGCCGAAGCCCTGCACGTCTTACATGCCGACGAGGCCATTTGCATTGGAGAACCCCCTTCGCAAAAGTCCTATCTGAAGATCCCCAATATCCTTTCGGCCTGCGAAATCACCGGAGCCGATGCCATTCACCCCGGCTATGGCTTTCTCAGTGAAAATGCCAATTTTGCCTCCATATGCGAAAGCTGCGGCTTGAATTTTATTGGGCCCTCGCCCTCTTCCATCGCTTTGCTTGGCGATAAAGCCAAGGCAAAGGCCACGGCAAAAAAGGCGGGCTGTCCCGTCATTCCAGGCACCGAAGGAACAGTAGCCGATCTTAGAGAGGGCCTCCAAGAAGCCAGAAGGATTGGCTATCCGATTTTCATAAAAGCAGTAGCAGGCGGAGGCGGAAAAGGGATTCGCATTGCCAATAACGAAGAAGAATTCGCCCGATTTTTTGTAGCAGCCCGGACAGAGGCCGAAGCTAGCTTCGGCAATCCCGACGTCTACTTAGAAAAGATGATCCTCAATCCGCGCCATGTCGAAATCCAAGTATTAGGAGATAAGCAGGGAAACTATCTCTACTTAGGCGAAAGGGATTGCTCCATCCAGCGCCGGCGGCAAAAACTCATCGAAGAAGCCCCAAGCCAGCTGTTGAATCCAAAGCTGAGGCAGAAAATGGGGGAGGCCGCTGTCAATACCGTCAGAGAAGCCGATTATTACTCAGCCGGTACCGTGGAATTCCTCTTAGATAGCGACAAGAATTTTTACTTCATGGAAGTCAATACCCGCATTCAAGTCGAGCATACCGTAACGGAAGAGCTCACCGGAATCGACCTCGTGCGCGAACAAATCCGCATTGCAGCCGGCGAACCATTGAATATGAAACAAGGCGACCTCCAGATGAATGGGCATGTCATCCAGTTTCGCGTGAATGCCGAAAACCCAGAGCAAAACTTTGCCACTTCTCCAGGCCGAATAGAATATTATTTGCCCCCTGGAGGGCCCCATGTCCGGGTCGACAGCGCCTGCTATTCAGGTTATGTGATTCCTCCCAATTACGATTCCATGATTGCCAAGTTGATTGTCCATGGCAAGACCAGAGAGGAGGCTATCGCTGTAGGGCGCCGTGCTTTGCGCGAGTTCCATATTGGAGGCGTCCATTCCACCATTCCCTTCCATTTGTATATGCTGGAAGATCCCAAGTTTTTATCGGGGGACTTTTACCTCAATTATATCGATATACTCATAGCTGAAGGGTGCCAATTTGTACCCCGGCACCCTGAAAAAGCGGATTTAGAAGATGTTTGGGTATAGATTTTTCCTCCTCCTCGTCGCGATTTGTTTCCTGGGGACTGCCTCGGCCGTCTACCATTACAGTTCCCATCCAGGAGCTTATCACAAAGCTGTCCATATTTCACCCTTTGCTGAAACGGTTACAGGTCAAGATGGTACTGTCTGGTCGATCGCCTATACCGATCGGTATAAGGTCCTAGGCTGGCTGCCGAGCGATGTCCTCGTGATCGTTCCCAATCGAAGCTGGTTTTCTTCCTATGATTTTTATATGATTAATGAAAATACCGGAGAATCGATCGACGCCTATATCATGTCTGGACCTAAACCAGCAGGGCAATATACCTTTCAAATTATCGAAATCGATTATGACAACAACATCGTCCGGCTGGACGATTCTACATGGGCTTTATCCTCCGATGATGAAACGCTAGTGAAACAATGGAAGCCCGATGATTTTGTCATCATCGGGATTAATGATGGATGGAATTCATCCATTCGTCCTAATATCTTGATTAATGTCAGATTGCAAAAGTATGCGACTGCCAATTGCCTCTCTTTTGAATAGGTTGAACAATGAAAATTTTTTTGCTATTATTCCTTCTAATTCTCGCTCCGGCATTTTCCGAAGAACATACGAATGCCATGCTGTTCCCTAACTTGATCTACCACTCCGGTGCCGACCACTATGCCGTCAATGTTTCGCCCATGGGTGACATCATCGAATTACAAGATGGCTCCGTCTGGCAGATTAGCGAGGAAGATAGAAAGATAGTAAAAGAATGGCTCCGCAGCGATACCTTGAATCTAATTCCCAATGATAACTGGTTTTCTTCGTATGACTATCAACTTAAAAACCTGATCACCCTCACGAACGCCCGCGTCAACCTCTTTTTGCCCCCTCTTCTGGATAGCCCCTACACCTATCGCATCCAGCAAATTGACTATGAGCAGAATGAACTAACCCTCTCCGATGGCTCCGACTGGGAAATGTCCTGGTTTGATGACAAGATCATAGCAAAATGGAAGCCGGATGATATGGTCATCTTAGGCTATAACGATGGCTGGTGGAAATCTTTCAATCCCTATATCCTTTTAAACGTGCATGACCTCAGGCATGCCCGTGGCGCGCGCCTGCGATAACTCTTTTTTTTATTACCACTGAGACCAGTGAGATCAGTGAGAGGGTTTGAGATAGGGAGAGGTTTATATTCTCACGCTTAGTGATATATTCTTAAGATTGTCCTGCTATTTATAGTTTTAGATTCCTCTCAATTTTCTCATATCTTCTCACTGATCTCACTGTTCTCAGTGGTAAATTTTTAAAGCCATTAAAAATTGCGGAGGGAGCGGTCGCGCTGAAAATGGCGCTCAATGCCATTTGCGACCTCTTCGGGATCGTCTGTGACTTGAATGAGCTTGAGATCCTCAGGCGAGATGCAGCCGTTGGCTTCCAGAAGGGTTTTTTCCATCCACTCCATGAGGCCAGACCAATATTCCTTGCCCATCAGGTAGATTGGAAAAGGATGGATTTTATGCGTCTGAATTAAGGTAAGGGCTTCGAAAAGCTCATCGCAGGTGCCATATCCGCCTGGCAAGAAGACATAGCCCTGGGCATAGCGGATAAACATGACTTTGCGCACAAAGAAGTAACGAAAGTGGAGATTGAATTTTGGATCTACAAAGGCATTGACAGCTTCTTCCAAAGGCAAGTCGATGGCCAATCCACACGACTTGCCCTTTGCCGCTTGGGCTCCCTTATTGGCGGCTTCCATAATCCCCGGACCTCCTCCAGTTATGATGGCAAAGCCCCTCTTCGTCAGGGTTTGGGCGATATCGATCGCCAGATTATAGTAAATGGAAGCAGGCTTAAGACGTGCGGATCCAAAAATCGAGACCGAGGGACCAATATGCGTCATCGTCTCGAATCCGTCGACAAATTCGGCTATAATGCGGAAGACTCTCCATGAGTCGGCCGTAAAAGGATCGTTATGTTGATCTGCTGGCAGTATGTTTGTCATGGAGGAGTCCATACAGAAATTAGGATAAATGATCAAGAGATATTGTGTTTTAGCCCTTGGACTCCTCTTCGTTGGAGAGGCGTGCCAAATAGCTTTTCAGGCGCCTTTTCCAAATCCTTCAACTGAGCTAGCGTCAAGGTCGATCCCATCCCTTTTTCTGGGGAGAATTCCTCCAGCAAAGAGAGGGGAGAGCGGACATTGTGAGGGCAGGCATCCTGACAGATATCGCATCCGAAAATATACCCCGGATTTTGATGGCGGATCGCATCGGGTATTGGCTTCTTGGATTCAATTAAATGGTATGAAAGGCATTTGTTTGCATCGAGATGAAAAGGAGAAAGCGCTCGCGTCGGACAGGCATCCAGGCAGCGGCAGCAGGAACCGCAGCGTGGCAGGCGCATCGGTTTGCCGGTAGAGGGGAGCTGTAAGGTGGTCAATACCCCTGAAAGCAGAACAAAAGTTCCATAAGTGCGATGGATGAGCAATGTGTTTTTGCCAAACCATCCAAGACCCGCCTGAACCGCCAAAGCTTTTTCAAGAATAGGTGTGGAGTCGCTAAAACCCTTCGCAATGCGTTTTTCTCCAGACCGCTCTTCAAGCCACGAAATAAATTTTGTTAGGCGCTTGCGATGCACATGATGGTAATCGCGGCCCCTTGCATACGAAGCGATAAGCCCGCCTTCGGAAGGAAAATCCACGCGCCTTTGCTTGTAAGCTGTAATAAAGATGATAGCCGATTGGGCTCCAGGAAATAGCCTCTCCGGATAGCAACGGATCTCATTTTCCATGTATCCTAAATCGGCGTGGCCCTTTCCTTTGATCCATTCCCGATAGGCAGCTAAATCTTCCTCCGGAATCTTTGCAGCAGTAATCCCCACATCATTCCAACCTAGCTGAAGCGCTTTTTCCTTAATCTCTTCAAAAGAAATCATGTTCCAATTTTGAACACTTGCTTAAATAAATGTTCCATGCGCGTTTTGCCGCCGATGCTCTTTCCAGAGTTTCCATAAGCGACCTCATGCAGGTTTTCAATGGCAATAAAAGCAGAGGGATCTTCCCGATGGATCAAATCTTTCAATTCGGCAAGCTGAAGGCGTTCTGCGATGACGTAGAGGATTTCCCTCTCATCTCCCGAGAAGCCGCCCCTTCCATACATGACCGTGAGGCCTAACCCAAGCTCATGGATGATCGCATCGGCGATCGCTTTAGATTTGCGGGAAATGATCAGCACCGATTTTGTTTCATCCAAGCCGACGATGACAGTGTCCATGACCTTAGTCACGACCATGTAGGTGATGAGGGAAAGCAAGGGCGGATGCCAATCTTGCAGGTAGAGGCCGAGAACACCAAACACAAAGATATTGCAGACAAGCACTGTGCTGCCTACCGTAAGGCCGATGCGCCTATTGATGATGATCGCCAAAATTTCTGTGCCATCCAGGCAGCCCCCATAGCGGATGATCAGGCCGATCCCTATGCCCAAGATGGCGCCCCCAATGACAACGACCTCTAAGATCTCCCCATGAAAGACGAGGAAGCTTAAAAAGTAATGGAGCACAAACACAAATCCTGAAAAGCAGCACAACGCGTAAAACATATGGATAACAAAGACCTTCCCAATCGAGCGATAGGCTAGATATACGAAGGGCAAGTTAAATAGCATGATGAAATAGGCCAGGAATTGGGTCCCAAAAATATTCGCGAAAATCATCGCAATACCCACAATGCCGCCGTCGATCAGCTTATTGGAAAGCAAAAAAACTTCGATGGCAAAAGCCGACAGGAAGGCTCCCAAAGTAATCATGGTGTAATGGAACACCGTAGTTCCAATCGATTTATAGGCCGGCTGCGATAAATGCATCATCTCTCCAAAAAGAAAATATAATATCATACTTGAAATATAAACAGAAACTAAAAAAAGTCCTTGTGAGAAAAAAAACGATGCGTTACAGTGAATCCTTATTTTGCTTGGGCGTATAGCTCAGTTGGTAGAGCGCCTGTCTTACACACAGGTGGTCATAGGTTCGAGTCCTGTTGCGCCCAATCCTTTGCAAAATATGCGGGAGTAGTTCAATTGGTTAGAGCACCGGCCTGTCACGTCGGAAGTTGCGGGTTCAAGCCCCGTCTCCCGCGATCATAGACCATAGATAAAATTTACCACTGAGATCAGTGAAATCATTGAGAAGAATTAATTAACCACAGAGAGCACAGAGAACACAGAGAGAGAAAAATCCCTAAAGTTATATATACCACGCGCAGCCCAAATTTACTGTTTTGGGCCGCGCGTGGTATAGTAGAGTCCCGTCTCTGTGCTCTCTGTGGTTAATTAATTCTTCTCACTGATCTTACTGGCTCAGTGGTTAATTGATGGACATGGATTACTGGCTATTGTGAAAGGATATACCGGATGGTCGCAAGGTCCTGCATTAGGGACTGGAGCCTATCAATCAGCTCTGGCGTAAGCCGCAGGTCCATATTGAGCATCTCGATTTGTCTCTTCAAATTCCCCCAAGCGCGATTCGATGACAGCGATCCGTTCTTCATCATAGAGGTCAGGGCTGGTAGCCTCTACGGCTTCATCGTGAAGCTGAGGCAGCTGCTCTTCCAGCTGGGCAATATGTGTAAAAATTTCGACGAGATGGCCATGTTCTTCTGCCACAGGCGATTCTGGTTGATGCGATTGGACGATCCGGTCTATGGCAAATAAGGCGCCATCAAAATACTTCTGCCTTCTCCTATCCACATTCTCTTTCCATTTTGGCAAGTTCTTGACCGAAAGGTGATTGGGAATCTGTTTTAAGGAATGGAGGCTATTTAGATATGGCTCCACCTTTTTTTCGATTTCTGCACGGATGCCATCGACCTCTTGGCCCTCTATGGCCAGGTTCTCGAGCATATGATGCTGATAGTCCCTGATCACCTGCAAGTCGCGCTCGATTCGTTCTAAAAAATCGGCGAAGAGGTGGTTCATGACCGCATCGATAATTTTGATTTTGTCATCGCTGTTATGGTTTTTGAGTTTGATCCAGGCCCTTGCTTTTTCGATCCATTGGTTGTAGCGTTTCAGCACATGCACTTGTTGTGCAGGTGATTTTTCATTATCTAATGTCGCCTGGATCTTACTGATATCGCGAATCAAGGGATCGACAACCGACTCGATATGAGAGAAGAGCAGGGGATCTACTTGAATCTGCAGTTCTCCTTTGATGGCCACCAGCTCTTGGAGGACCTCTTTGGAAGTCCGGTTCAATTCCTGGATTCTTCCGATGAGCTGGATGTCTTGCTCGCCTTTTTTTTGAAAGAGAGACAAACTCTTTTGGATCGTTCGGGTAAACCGTTCAAACAGCGAGGGCTGTTTCAGGGATCTTACTTTTCCTGTTAGATCTTCTCGCATATCAGCCCTAATTTTCTATTATGATTCTCTGTTATTTTACCATTCGATCAATTTAATAACAATTCAGTAAGACCATTGTCCATTGGTCCATTGGTCCATTGGTATTGCATTTATAAGGGCAATTGGGGTAAGATCTTTCCTATGAAACCCTACATTCTCATCACAAACGACGACGGCATCCATGCCCATGGAATCAGACACCTTTGCAATGCCCTGAAAGGGGAAGCCGATCTTGTGATTGTGGCTCCTGCTACCGAGCAATCGGCCGCTGGGCTTTCCATTACCATCCGGGATCCGCTCCACATCTCAAAAGTTGAGTGGGGCGGCGAAACAGAAGCCTGGTCGTTGTCTGGGACGCCTGCAGATTGCGTCAAAATCGCTTTGGGGGTACTCCTCAAGCGAAAGCCAGATCTCGTCCTCTCAGGCATCAACAAAGGGACTAATGCCGGCAGAAATATCTTGTACAGTGGGACAGTAGGGGGAACCATCGAAGCCGTGATGAACGACATTCCCGGCATCGCTTTTTCTTGTTGGGAGTACTTTGACCCTGATTATCACTCCACAACGCGTTATATCCCTCTCATCGTCAAGGATGCTTTGCAGCATCCTTTGCCGAAGGGGACTTTGCTCAATGTGAACTTCCCCACCAGAGAAATTCCCATTAAAGGATTCAAACTCGCCAGGCAAGGCATGCAATACTGGGCAGCCGATCCCGATGAACGGGTCCATCCTGCGGAAGGCCACAAATACTTCTGGCTTGGGGCTAAGCTCATGGAATTTGAAGAGCACGAGGAGAGCGATATCGCTTGGCTGCGCCAGGGATATGCCACAGCAGCCCCTATCCATGTCGAAGAGCTTACAGATCACGCCTATCTGCGCAAACACAAAGAGCGCATCGACACTCTATTATCTCATATTTAATAGATATATTCATCAGCAATAGACCTTTTGTCATGGCCATCCAAGACATGAAAGACCCGCAGCTTATTTAAGGTCACAGGGGAGAGCTGCCCAATCGGGATGTAGACGATCTTTTTTCCAAAGCGCCGGGCAAAGCTTTTCAGGATGCTCCGAGGCGGTTTGTCCGCCACATAGACCACAAGAGGCTTCGTCGCATAATCGATGGCGGCCATTAGCAACACTTCAGGCTTGGACCTGCACTCCTCGTAGTCGGGATCGTTCCACACATTCATCATGCGCCGCGGAGGATAGGACATCATAAAGCCCCCATATTCGCACCGGCTGATGCCAGGCCCCACCACATTGCTCCCCAACGTTGTTGCGTAGAATGCCATATCCGATTCTTGCGTATGTTCTCCAAGCCAGGTTGTGCGCCACGTGTATTTTTCTCTGTAGGGCTCTCCCTCTTCTGGAGAGTCCTCATCGAAAATGACGACGACAGAACCCACGCCCCCTGGAGGCTTCCCACTCACTTTGATGTACAGCTTTTTTTCGTGCCAATGCCGGATCGTTTCCCGCGTATCGATTCCATCTTCGAGCGAAGTGGAGAAGGGGATCGTTTTAGCAGCCTCTTCAGTCAGGAGCTGCGTTCCCTTTTTCTTTAGGAAGTCGCCAAATTTTTCGATGATGAGGTCTTCCGGAGGATAAGAACAAATGCTGAAGGGGCCCGGAGGCTTGAAGCGAAATTGGGAACGGTCTTTCCGCCTCTTTTCGAAAAAGCCATTTTTGCGCCCCTTTTCGCGCATATGGAAGCGGATGATCTTGCTATGGCCCCAAACATCCTCGATGGAGAGATCGATTTCAGGCAAGCTATCGACATTGCGCCGATAAGGATATTCCGTTGCAAGAGCCCAAACCTCATACGCATAATTGTGGTCGACACACCCCTTTGCGGCACTCAAGATTTGATACAGGTCGGGCATGAGGCGATTTTTAATCAAAGCGTAGTTGCGGGCAAATTTCATGATATTGCGCAAGTGATATCCAGGGAAATGGTGGCCCGTGTTGGCTTTGTACTTTTCGGCAGCCTCTTTATAGAGCTGAAAGATCAATTTCTGGCGGTCCGGAGGAAAGCTCTCAACATCAGATCGCGCCTCCTCATAGTGCTTGGAAATCCATCCGGACTCAGCCAGCACCTCTTGAGCAGAATGCTCAGTCAACGTGCAAAGCTCAATCATGTCCCTCTGAGCATGTTGAAGAACTGGAAAAGAGGAGCTCTCCGTCAGCTTCAAAACATTTTCCACGTGCGCCATTCCGCCGATAAACAAAATCTTGTCGTAAGAAAGGGACAGTTCTTTCAGCCTTTTGGCCATGTGCAATTCCCTTTCGTGATCCTGCTTGGATGGCAATATGCGGTTTTTCGAAAGGCTTTTCCTATAAACTTCGTAATACTTCTTTAAGCCGATGCGTTTGATCGCATAGGGATCCGGCAGCAGTTCATGCACGTCGGGATAGTAATCGATATCGAGGTCGATGCAAAAGGCCCTGACATGAGATTCCAAGGCGCTCCTAAGCCCCTCGAATGCTCCCTCGCAAGGCTCGCACATATAGTAAATCGGCTGATGCTGCTGGTCATAGGTGATCACGATGCTGATGTCGGGAAGCCGCGAAGCCGCATGCAAAAGCTGCAGCTGCATCGTTTCCGCCAGCTCCACAGCCACACAGTCGGGTTTGATCCGCTCGAAGGCGCGCCGGACCTGTGCCGCCATTTCCATGTTGTAATGGATGATAGGGACCGCATAAAGATTGTCTTTTTGCAGAAAAAAGGGCTCTCTCATGGTCTTCACATGATGTGGACGAGGGCTTCATCGCCTAAAGTCATCACGATCGCCTGCCTCAGCAGGCTTTCGATATTTCCCTTATTGCCATTCAAGCTTTTCAGGCGCTTTGCCGCATAGCGCGCAATATTGATCCCATCGCGCACCGTGTAATTTTCATTGCTCGAATGGGCCCTCTGGAGGAAGTTGACGACATAATCCAGGATCGCCTCATCGACAAACGGCAAGTTCTCTTTCAGGATCCTCCTTTCTTCCTCCGCTTCGGGAAAGTCCAGGTAGATTTGCGGCTGCAGCCGGCTATGGATATACTCCGGGATCTCGAACGTCGACGCATCGTCATTCATCGTCACACAGATGCGGAAGTCCGGATGCGCCGACACTTTCAGGCCAGCTACAATCGATTCGATATAGCGGCGGGTATCCAGGAGAGCCGCCAGCGAGGCCCACGACTTTTCGCTCATGCGGTTGGCCTCATCCAGGATGCAGACGCCCCCGCGGATCATAGCTGTGACCAACGAGGAGGCCACATAGCGGATACCTCCCGCTTTGTCGACCACTGGGGTAATCAGCAGGTCTTCAGGGCGCGTATCCATGGTGCATTGGTAGATGTAGACCTCTTTATTTAATACTTTGGCAGCAGCATAAGCCAAGGTCGTTTTGCCGACACCCGGTTTCCCGATTAGGCGCGGATTGAGGGGAATGTCGTCTTTGTCAATGACAAGCCATGCCGCCAGAAGCTGATCCATCACATCGCGCTGGCCGATCCACTGGAAGTTGAAGTCATCGGGAAAGCCCAAGGCGATTTCCACCCCTTGGATATTAATTTTGCTTTCATGTTCGCTAGGCATCGAATAGTTCATCTATTACTCCTAATTATTACGGTCGAGAAGCTTTGTCGGATCCATAGTTAAGACCAGCTTGGGCGATATTTTCCCTGGCATTCGGAAACAGCGTTTCGATATCGCTCAGCAGTTGATCGACTTTTTTGCGCATCGAAACCTGTCCCACCGGACAACGGCACATCACCCGCAAGAAACCATGCTGTTTCGCAAATGTTTCGATAGCATCTTCAGCAATATAGATCAGAGGCCGGATAATCGTCACGCCATATTCTTGCATATAAAGTTTAGGCAGATTTCCCGCAAATTCCGCTTTGTGCAGCAGATTCATCAGCACCGTTTGGGCCTGGTCGTCGCGGTGGTGACCAAAAGCAATCGTCGTAGAGCCTGCTTCTTTTGCTGCTTCAAAGAGAAGGCGGCGCCTTTCTCTGGAACAGCTGTAGCATTGCAGCGTTTCCAGCTTTTGGTTCGATTCCCGCAGGATAAAGGCAATGCCTAGCCCTTTGCAGATCCCATGGAGATACTCGAGATTGACCCCTGCGCCGCAGCTGAATTCGCCCGTGACATGGACCGCCGTTAAGTCGAAATCGGGGAAACCCCTTCCGCGGATAGCGTGCAGCATATACAAGAGTGTCAGGCTATCCTTGCCCCCACTTAGGGCAACAGCGACCGATTTCACATTGTCCAGCATTGTGTAATCGAAGAGGGCTTTGCGTATCGCGCTTTCCAGACGTTTGCCAAGTCCGGACCAGGGAGGCTGCGCAAGAGGAAAATTCACAGTGGGATTAGCTCCTTACAATTTGAAACATTTTGCAAAGTCAAGGGAATTATGGTATAGTAATTACGATTGGAAGTCAATATTGAGGCAATTATGACAGAAAAAGTTGGAAGAAATGATCCTTGCCCCTGCGGCTCAGGAAAGAAGTATAAGCAATGCTGCTTGACCAAGCAGAAAGTTCCAGCAACTAAGCGCAAGCTCACAGCCAAATGGGTCAATGCACCAGCTGGACCCAACCTCATGGAGAGGACCTTCGGAGCAGCCGCTACGCCAGGTCCATTCAAGCCCATTACCCCTTCACCATCCGAGGAAAACAAGTCCGAGGATAGCGAGAAGACGGAGTAATCTATTTCCTTTTATTTCTTGTGGATTAACAAGGCTTTTGATATAAGTTGCGCAATACCATGCGTGGTATAACCGCTGTGCTGGCATAGCTCAACTGGTAGAGCACCCGACTTGTAATCGGACGGTTGTGGGTTCAAGTCCTACTGCCAGCACCATCCTACGGGGGTATCGCCTAGCGGCAATGGCAAGAGACTGTAAATCTCTCGACTTCGGTCTTCGTTGGTTCGAGTCCAACTACCCCCATTTAGGGGACGCTGTCCCCTAAAAACCCCTGCCAAAGGGGCAAAGCCCCTCTGGACTCCCGGAGTAGGGGGGTAGAGGATTTCGTTCTCTACCCCCTGGAATAGTGTCATACTACCCCCACTCTTTCATAGGCTCTAGAAAAAAAAGAGAAAGATAATGCAACCTGCTGCATCAAGTCATTCATTTTAGTGGAAGTTTGGACACGCTATAGTCGAAAAGGTAAACAGAAGGTTGTTGTACAGCATGTTAATGTGAACGATGGTGGCAAAGCCATTGTAGGTTAGGAAGCTAAAACAGTGAGACGAATAATTCTAGAATCTCGTGCTGAGCTAGATTAGAAGTCATTTTATCTATTAAATGTAACATAACTTTCTTCACCAGGACCAAGCTCGTCAATGATAATTTGAATATTCGCATTTTCATCAATTGTCGAGACGTCAATTTTATCTATAATTAACCCTGAATTTGGATCGATGATAAATACTATTCCAGGGAATAACTGTAATTTTGATTTTTCAGCTGAACGCAAAAATCTCATTACAGAAAGTTGTAAGACTAGTCTTGTATATACAACTTCCTTTTTGTCAGCGGTGAACATAATTCCTGCTCTTTGCTCTAAAGTAACAGGATCACGCATACCGAACGTGGAAAAATGAATGTAATCAGCATCACATAGATCCTTAAATGGGTTTTCTAATAAACCTGGAATATAAATTCGTAGGTTCTTTTTTCCTTGTTCTTTTTCAATCTTCTCAATGAAATATCGATCAGTTAAAAGTTCTTTTTGGATTTTGTCCACTAAACGGAATGAGCTTAAATCAAATCCTTGAAGAACGTTCTTAGATCTATCATGATTTTTTCCAATGGACAGGTTCATGCGAAATATCTTTCAAGAATGATCGGGGTCAGGCCTGCAAATCTGCAAGTTTTTGACAGTTAAGGGGAAAATCCAAGGAACTTGCAGATTTGCAGGCCTGACCCCGGTCACTGACCCCGGTCATTAAGCCACGGCTTTCCACCCGTTTTTTGTATCTCTAAAAATAATCTCGCTTAATTTTTCCTCTAGCTCAGATACTTCTCTTAGAAGTTTTTCAATCTTTCCGCTTTTATCATTGACATGTTCTCGATAAAGCAATCTTAAAAGATTCTCAGAAGGTTTTGGAATTTTTATTTTTCCTCTTTCCCATCGACGAACCTCCTGTTCACTCACTCCAAGTAAGTTAGAAAGAGTACTTTGAGACATTAGCATTTCATGGCGCAAAAATCTAATCTCGTCACCAGACAAGTCTTTTTGGTTAAAAACAAGGAATATACCAATTGCTTTATGCAATCCATCAATATTGTGGATGGATGTTGCTTTTCCCTGGGAAGTAGCAATTGTATTGAATCCATTTACCAGGTAAATGTTCTTTAAACCACATTCTATATATTGATAAAACTTTTCCATAACCACTTGTATTTCTAAATTACCGTTACAACAATCAATGATTTTTCTTTCAAGGCTACTACAACTTGTACTGTTCTACCACATGTATAGTGTTTCAACTTGATTCTCCAATCACCATATTTATCCAATTTGGGGCCATCAATTCCTTTTCCATTTTTTAACACGTCAAAAATTTGCAGCGATGAGGCCTTTCTGTTCTTTGCTCTTTCTTGAGCATGATTGCATAGAAAAAAAACATTTTCAGATTTCTTGGCTATTTCGTGTATTTTTTTAACTGCCTCCTCTAAAGTATATGGAGGGGTGTTCGGGTTAAAAGGAATTCGTTTTTCCATTCTATCCTTACGATAATCGAAATATTTTCAACCTGTCAAGATGATAGGTCAAAAAGGCAATTTTTGTCAAAGTGTATACTCATTTTGATAGTTTTTTCTTCAGATGGATTCGATAGCGTTATATGACCGGCTTAACCCCGGTCATATTGACGGTTTTATGATTTGTTCGGATTGCATTGTATCGACCCCTTATGAATTTCGCGCTTTTGCTACCATCGCTATGCTATTGCGAGTTTGAGTAGTAGAATGGTAAACAGCTACACGAGCTTTCCGATTACGAGGCTTAGATTTAATAAGAATATCTACATCTTGGCCAATCTCATTGAGAAAATGAATTAAACGTTCGATTGAGTATCCTCTAAAATGTCCATTTAAAAGTTCAGACAATTTAGGCTGAGAAATACCGAATATTTCAGCCGCTTGCGTTTGTGTAAGTTTTTTTTTCTTAATGACTTTGCTTATCTCCATAACTAGATTAGATTTTGTTTCCATCTCCTCATAGTTTTTAAATCCGAGTTCAGCGTAGACGCTTCCAGAGCCTATTTCTGCTCTGTTATCGTTGAGCTCCTCTTCACGTGTTATTTTTCTTTTCATATTTACCTCCGTTCGAGCAACCATGCTTCATATTTTTGTTCGGCCAGCTTAAATCGGCTTTTAATCAAATCAACATCTTGCTTTGGTGTTGCAATACCTTGTTTTGATTTTTTTTGAAATACATGAAGCACAGCAATAGCTTCTCTAAATTTTACTGTATAAACAGCTCGATAAGTACCCCTAGAGTCGCTTTCTACAATCTCCAAGACTGCAGCACTTCCAAATCCTTTAAAAGGCTTGGCCTTATCGCTTTTTTCTCCTCTCTGAGCTTGGTAAAGGGCATGCCCTATTTCATCTTGTCTATTTCATCTTGTACGTCATCGGGAAGGGAAATAAGATCACTTCTGGTCGAGGCAATCCAGATAATCGGTTTAATTTGCATAAATCTGTCTCCAAATTCCATTATCCCCAATATTAGGGATAATTACAAGAAGAATTCTCAAAAGAGGCTATTCCCCAATTTTTCCCCACTTGCCCGCAACAAATCACTGAAAAGGACATATGTCGACAAAAAATAAATTCAGGTAAACTTTTAATGGCGTTGTTGTTATGATCAGCGGTGTGTTGTAGCTTGCGGTGGTGCGGAGGACTGTAAATCTCTCGACTTCGGTCTTCGTTGGTTCGAGTCCAACTACCCCCATTGAGTGGCCATCTAGGGTTCAAGTAGCAGGTAATGTGATCTTCGAGGCTGTCAGGAAATTAAGGGTTCGTCGATTTTCGGGATTATTTTGGCCGATTTTCGATTAAAATTGCAGGGGTAATATACTCTTGTCGATATTACCCCTGCAATTTTAAGTCGAAAATCGGCTCAAAAGAACCCGAAAATCGACTGAACCTTAACTTCCTGACAGCCTCTTCGTCCTGCGGCATCAGAACTGCAAAAACCAAGCAATAATCCCTTGTTCGGGAGTGCCGATCACTTTGAGAGGCCACTCGCTTTTTCCCGCACAGATACCCAGGACACAATGGCAAAGGTTAAAAAGTTTTCCCTAAATCCTAAAAAGCGAAAAGCCCCGGGAAATCCGAGGCATAGACGCCGGCTAGGAATCCCCAGCCCACTTGCTCTTATTTTATACCCGAAATAGCCTAATTCTAGCAAGAACCTTGTTAGGCCACTTGATAGGCCACTTTCTAGTACAGAATTTTACTTGAGAATAGCGTTGAAGCCTTTACGACGAATAACATTCAGTAATGCAAGTGTCGCGCCTGTTGGTTGCTTTATACCTCTTTCCAATTGCGAGACATATCCAACTGTTAGGTTGAGGTAATTAGCGAATACAGCCTGGCTGATATGGGCTTTTTCTCTTAACATGCGAATTTCTTCACTAGTTATAGGATCTATTTTAGGAATCTTTTCTTTACTAAGATGGCGCATGGTAATTTTTTCATAAGCCGTCTCATCAAGGATCCCTCCATCCAACATATCCTTAGACATTTCAAGGATAGCTTTTGTCAATCGACTAGGTTTCTTTGCCATAATTTACCTCTTGTAAAAGACCTTTAGAAAGCGAGTGCTTAAGCTTTTCATCGCTTACCTTAATCCATGCCCTTGCAATTTCTTTTAAAGACCTTAATTCATCATCAGTAATGTTTTCACGTTCGTTTTTCGCAAATCCGTTGAGAAATACAGCTCTTTTATTTTTCTGATAAGCAACTAACGCACGATATCCCGAAGATCGACCTTGTCCTTTTCTGGCGATTCTCAGCTTGATAAGGTTTCCTCCTAATTCTGCATCAATTAACCCACGTTCTGCTCGTTCTATTGCTTTTTTCAAAGAATCATCATCAATACGGGCTCCTAATGAACTCGCAAACGACTTCGTTTTAAAAACCCGCAAAATATCCTCGCTTTTGATATAAATATAACACTATGAACTATAGTTTGCAAGAACATTTCACTAAATTCTACGCACTTGAGTGCAAAAAACTGGCATGAAATGGCGCAATTTAGCACTATCTAGTGTCTTATAAACCTTTGATTGTATTGGGCCTATGTGCGTTAGTTTAAGCTGGTGTTTGGCAGGGTGAAACGAGTCGGCCTTCGTTGATTCGAATCCAACTACCCCCATCCTTTTGGACACCTCTTATAGTCCACTAGGGTAGTAAATGGTTCACACGTATCTATAGATAAGTTTTTGTCATCTAATTTCAAATTCCTTACGCGTATCTTTAGTGGAGGACTCAGTGATTTTAAAAACTTGGTCAACAACAAGCCCCTTCCTATCGGCGTACTCACGTAAACGCCGTTCCTGGGCTGGAATCGATTGCCCTTCCTCTTGTTCTTTGCTTGAAACGCGAGCCAGTAGCAGAGCCTTCATTATTTTTTTGTCCGATAAGCTTGTTGGGGATGATTGGGTTGATGAGGAAACACATATTCAAGCTCATTTGACTCAATAAGAGGCAAAAGATAGTTTTGTCTAATATAGTTTGCATGCCGATGAAGTAGTTGCGCCAGCTCTGGAAGCTTCCATGGTTGAATGGCACAAAGACGTTTAACTAATTCCTTCATTTTCTGAGGATTAACTCGCTTTCCTACTACTTTTAGTTCACTTTGAAGGTCCGAAGGTAAGGCGGCTAACTCCGAAGATAACGATGGGAACTCTGAAGATAAGGCGCTTATCTTCGGAGTTAACTCAACCGAGCTGGGTAGGTTTGAACTCTGAAGGTTAGATTTTATAGGACCGGTTAATAATTTATTCGTAGGGACATAATAAGTAGCATTGCTTCGCCCCTTTTGTTCCAGAAGACCCAGATCCCTCAAACGCCTCAAACTTGCGCTGGCCGCTAAAGTTTCAACACAGTTGATGTTTCGATAATCGACATTAGTGATCGCTCCCATTTCCCTGACCACTATGAGAGTCCGAGCTTCCTCATCCGTGAGATCGCACTCCTTAAAATTTTTAAGCCATTCAATGTCTTTTTCATCAAAAAAGTGATGTGTCAGTAATATCAGTCTCGATAGTCACGATGCATAACACAATTACACACAGCTTCCCTAATAACAACATCGGGGATTAGAGGGATATCTTTACGGAAGATACTGTTTGGCTGCATCGAAAAAGCTTGGGGAATGTCTCGCATAATATTTGCAATCACACGAGGGATGGCCAACACAAGTGCCTCGCCAAATTCATAACATTGCGAATAGCGTTTTTCAGGATGCGGCACCCATTCTCTTCCTTCGACAGTGATATAATCGATTCTCGATGAGATTGGAAACAATCGACGCAGAGCCATTTCAGTTCCGAACAGGATAATCCCCGTCACCGTAGGTTTGATCACGTTTTTGATCTCTACAGCGGCTCTTAAGGCAATCATGAGTTCTTGGTCATTCCATACAAGCTCTTTAGCTTTGGCATTAACTTCCTTTCGATATACACGATAGGCCGCTATAGCTTGAGGATCGAAATCTTTCCAGGATGCCTCTTCTAATACTGTTTTATCAAATTTTTTCTGAGATCTGAGTTGGTAAAGCATGTCAAGATCTTCTTGAGTGCATAATTGATCTGTAGGTCCAATTCTCCGATAAGCGCCCTTCTCTATTCCTCGACTTTTAATGAAAATGGGTTTCTCATAAGTCTCAGCTTCAGAGATATACGCAACAATAATAGGTCCTTGAGGATGCATGAGAACATCTATTGCCGGACGAATTGGTTTATTAAAGTTCTGACGACATAAAGTGACGAGTTCACTTTGGAGCTTATCAGGATCAGATACTCCAGTGACTTTATAGCGAGGAGTCTTGGTAGAATCATTTTTCGTAAGTCCAAGAACCAGATACCCTCCACCCAAGCCAGGTTCATTGCTAAAAGCGGAAATTGTTTCTAAAGCGCTATCTCCAATTTTTTCCGCCGATCGTTTGACTTCAACTCTTTCTGATTCATCGCTATTCTGTATGAGATTCAAGAGCTCTTCAAATTCTAGTAGATCCATAAAAAGTCCTTGTAGATTATTTAGAGGTGCTTGAGTTGCGTATGGACTTTAGAAGATTTTCAAGGTCCTTTTTTTTATAAAGGCGATAGCTGTTTATAGGGTTGCGATAAGTGGAGAGTTTTCCTTGTTTTTCCCAATTACGCAAAGTGCTGGGCGAAATACCTAGATAAGCTGCGGCTTCATTGATCTGTAGATAATCGTCAATCTTCTCCATGATGATGTCCTCCATTATTGATTTTAAACAATAACAATGCTTATAAAACTTTGCAACAAGAATATCTTCGGCTCAATCGGGCTGAAACCATGCTTCTTGTTCAAAATCAAAATCGCTTCGTTTGGCTAATCCACACAAAATCAAAACCTCTTTAGTTGCCTCTAAGTCTCCCAAAAAATGTCGTTCCCATAGATCCAGTTTTTTAGCTAGACTCTCAGGTAGATAAGGGGATTCAGCTCGCATCTTTCGGAGATACTTCAAATGATGTTTATTTGCCTTGGCTATATCAAAGTCCTTATCAAGGCATCTTAAGTCATCCCACATAGATAAAATCCTCCAAAGAAACGAGAGACTTTCTCAAGTCATTGATCAAAAGTCGGTACTCATTGCGCTTAGCTTTTGCCTTTTTTGTGCAGTGGCCATGCTTTATCAATATTGCCCCACCGTGCCAATAGCATCGCCCATTTGGCATTGCCGCTTGACGACAAGGCTGATGATGATTACTTCGTGCTTTGGCTCCGCATCGGGGTAGTCGTTTGAAATCAAACGCCATGGGCTATTCTCCTTTTTTTTAATTCCTAATTCGATTCAAGGATTGTTTAACTCTTCTCTCGGTATCGTTGAAGCACTTCTAAAGCTTGATGGCTTAAGCGAACCATCATCATTCCATGACCTTTGTGGCTCCACAATCATTGGCTAATGCGTTCATCCCTTGAAGGTGAAGAGCCACAAATTGAGCAGCTAAAATAGCTTCAACAGAGTCCTGGGTTTCACACTTCGAATTAAAGCAACTACTGCATCGAATTCGCCACCGTCAACTTCGACATCAGCTTTATCATCAAAGGACCATTGAGATTTTTTGTTGTCATACACCACATTCAATGCCCGTCTTACCAATAGTCTTGCAGTCTCTTGATTGTCGCAATTGATTGCCTCAATTAAAAGAGTGATTTGGTTTGAGATAACTATGTCTTTTTTGGGGGTGGTCATGGTTTCTCCTCATGCCTTATTTTTTTGAAGCTTAAGTCAAGGAACTGACATCACTGACAGGCTTATACATGTCAGTGATGTCAGTTCCTTAACTGATGTGTACAAATTATTCATGGCTTTCCCTTTAGGCTTGGATGAATAAGCATGGTTTTTCCATTTTGCGCTATGGAACCTTCTTTTAACCAACCAAAATCAATTAAAATTTTAGCTCCTTGATGTACGAGCTCTGATGAATTCAACTGAGACCATTGTTTCCGATAAATATCTCGAAGTGCAAAACTATCTTGAATATCCCCTTTTTTGATTCGATCTAATAAAGCACGTGCAGCTTCCATAGCAGGATCCTTAGCAGAGGAATAGAGACGATTTGCATGGCTTTCTAAATAGACGCACCACGCAACAGCTTGAGTAGCAGCTTCATGGTTAACGGAAGTTAACGGTTGGCCTTTTGAAAGAGCCTCCACAGCATAAAAGATTAAAGCAATGCTTGGCATCAGAGAGCGATACTTTGCCAAATGGCTTTCTAAAGCAGGAAGGAGCTCTCCTTTTCTTAAGCGCAATTCTAGATCTGTGCGCCACGCATTAAAAACTTCCTGTCCTTCTAGAGAGAAACGCAATGCAGGTATTTCGCTTTCTTCCATTCTATGATGATCAACAACAAGCAGATCTAATAGCTTAAAAATTTCATAAGCCTGAGTTTTAGCCTGGTTATCAGGAAAGCGATCAATATTTTTCCAATTCTTTGGAGCATCAGGCCATACAGTCATTTGAAAACGTTGAAGGAGTCCATCATCTCCAGTACCACCCGCAGTTGCTTGATAAACATAAGAACCAATGGGTCCTGGCTGGATTCCGCCTAAAATTGATAAGCATAAAGCAGGAATATGTAAAGAGCCCCTTCCAATCCGATCGACTGTGAAGCTACCAGTTCCATTCCATGATTCTAGGTAGAATGAGCGATCGCCTTCTCTTCCATAGCGGTCCAATGATTTCAGCCATCCCGTCAGTTCATCTCGATGAACCAATATGCCTTGTTGATTCTGTAAGAGAATCTGTCCTAACATTTCCACAGTGCTATCTTCAGTTTTATAGCGTTTTAAAATTGGTTCACTAAGCATCACTGATTCATTGTAGCTATTGACCATTTCTTCTAAGTTGCTATTATTTTTTTTCGCGGCTTGTTTCAATTTTTCTCTTAAGGCCGCTTTTTGTGCATCCATAATCATGTTTTGCTTCTCAAAATGAGATTGTTGAATTTTATGCTCTCCCATCGATTCCAAAATTAATCGTTCAAGGGGTTTCATAACTTCGGCTATGGCAGGCGATTTAAGAAGAGAGGGACGGCCAATCACTGCGCCCCAGAGATTGGGAACAACGATCCAATTATCCTTTTGTTTTGGATAGATACCAAGTTTTCTGCCTATTAATGATCCCAGAATCACAAACAATGCCGCAGCTGAAAAATCAGGAGGAATCTGCATCCGTTCGGCAATATCCAAAATCCAACTCTTTAAAGAACTCGGAAGAAGAGCTTCATTAAATTGCGCGACTTCTGGCAAACTTTCTGGTAAAGGAATTGGGATAGCCCAATCATTATTCAATACAGCTGAAAAAGTTAGTTTTAAGCCAGCTTTTGAGATGCTCGATATTCTTATCTTTGCAATGAGAATGGAAACAGTGAAATCCAGAAGATTTTGGCGATGTACAATTAAAGAAATCGGGCATTGGACAATTTGAAGATGGTCTCGGTGTCTTTGCTAGCAGAGATTTTAAAGCAGGTGAAATCGTAATCAAATGGAATCTTAAAACTCTAACTGAACAGCAACATCAAGATCTGCCTTTATATGAAAAAGAAAATTTTTGTCATAAACGAGATGATACTCATTGGCTCTATCCTGATCCCGAAAGACATGTTAACCGATTCAAAAATCCAAATGTCGTACCGAACTTCGAAATGCAGGCAAACATTGCCTTACGTGATATTAGAAAGGGTGAGGAATTATCCATTGCAGAAGATACAGTAGAGGATTTCTAATAAATTTTAAATTTTTTAGCTAAGAATATCTTAATAGAAAATGTTGGCAATGCTTATCTATTACCTTCAATGGGGTATATGGAATTGTACTTCCTCGCTTAGAGAAGTTTGTAGTATCAACAGAGTTTTTATCTCGAAAGGTTAAATAGAAACAATGGAACAAAATCTTTTTGCTATTAAATATCCCCAAGTCATGGGTGAGCTTCATCCAACGAAGAATAACTCTCTTCAAATGTCTAATCTTTCTCTTTATGACAGACGAAAAGTGTGGTGGCAATGTTCAAATGGGCATGAAGCACAAATTAGTGTATATACTAGAGTTAGGGTGGGTTGCAAACAGTGTAACAAGGAAAGGCGGAAGATTGAAAATATCGGATCAAAGCAATATGCTAGAAAACGAGGATCGCTTAAAGATATATTGGGGAGTTAAAGATCTGCTGGAAATGCTTTTGAGGCTTGGAAAAATCGAGATTTGTTCCAAATACGCCATTTTAGGAACAATTCCTAACCTTGATGAAGTTGGAGCCATCCGACAACCTAGTATGAAGCCCTGCATTTTAGAGTTTACTTTCGCGCCGGCCGTACAAAAGGCGGCTGACCATGAAAAGATATTTGATTCAGGACATGTTCAAGAGCCATTTGTAGTTTGGAAATATTTTGAGACTGCCTTGTATTTCTGGGATATCAAAGAGTCAGATATCGAGCGAGAGCTGCAGTCGCTTTCTGAAAACAATCCTCTCGAAGCTTTAAGTACAGGGGAAGCATGGAAGGAAATTGCTCAGGTAAAATATCCCGGTAAGGATCCAAAAAGAGAGCCTCGTATTTTCAGTAAGGATCTTTTTAAAAAAGGACTCAGGACTCTCGTCAATGAGATCACAATGTTTTTGGGGACTTCGAAAAATAACGCTTAGAAATGGGGCTACGATACACCTTCTTTGAACCTTCGTGTGGCGATCTGTGAACCGCAAACGAGTTCATAATGGCAATTTTCCGCTCGATACTATTCCAATCAAAAGTTCTGAAATCGTCCAACCGCCCCCAGTCTTTCATTCTCAAGAGTTTACATTAACAGAAATATTCGGATTTCCCTAGGGAAACGATCTCTAAGTCGAGGGATATAATCTACCGCTTTCATTTTTCCGCATTATTCAAAAACAAATTATTCAAAATCTCCATGATAGGAAGGAACTTATATGGCTAATAAACATAAAGGCATTGCAGATTCTCAATGTGATTATTCTTACGATTCCCGTCCCTGTGGTGAATGTGATGATCTTTTGGAATCGGTCCGATATGCTCTACGCGAACAGCTCTTTGCAGATGGATGGAATCTCCCCAGAAAAATAGTGCCTTCTATAGTAATTTGAAAACCCATTATATTTAACATCGCGGTAGATAATGTGCGATTCGTCTTCGGCTATGTAAAACTCGCCATCGTGCCGATATTTCTTCCCTGATTTCTTAACCCTTTTTTCCATAGTTGATCTAAGCGCAGCAATTTACCAATTTCGCTAATGTCCTTACAGTTGGATTCTTTCCTTTAAAAGCATTGTACATGGTGGACCGAGGCAGCTCTGAATTTTCCGCAGCCCTAACCTTATTGATCGCCTCTAGATGAGCCTCAATAACTTCCATAACCCCATCAGGGTCGTTATTCTTGAGACATTCCCATATAGCCGTCGCGATGAAATTTTCATCGAGAAGCTCTTGGGTCGGGCTGTAGTCAGTAATCTTCGCGTTTTTTTTAAGTCTGATTTCTGTTTTATGTTTCATTTTCCGCATACTTCCTGAGAATTTTTTTCGCCTGCGAGATATCATAACTTTGACCATTTTTACTTCCTCCAATTAAAAGCAAGATGTTAGCTTCGGGTATATAAACATAATAAACCCGACGTCCATTTTGCCATTTTAATTCCCACACACCATCATGGACATCCTTGATCGTTCCGAAGTGACCGTGTTGTTCTATATTCGACAGTCGTTTAGCTATTTGAACTTTTGATTTTGCTGATTGAGTAGCTATCCATTCATCATATTCAATAGTCTTTTTGATTCTGTATTGCATTGTCACCCTATACTTTCAATGTACCATATAGTGGACATTTTTGCAATAGTGGATATTATGATAACCAGAAGCAAAGTTGGTTAGAGTAGTAGTACCCTTATTTAGGCGACGCTGTCCCCTAAAGGGGCAAAGCCGCTCTGGACACCCGGAGTAGCGGGGTATAGGATTTCGTCCTCAACCCCCTGGAATAGTGTCATACTACCCCCCACTCTTTGTATAGGCTCTAGAAAAAAAAGAGAAAGATAATGCAACCTGCTGCATCAAGTCATTCATTTCGCGTGAATATGAATAGTTTCAAACAAATTTGCCCTAACGCCACCCAAGTGATGGTTTGCGGATGGGAATCGTGTCATTACCAACAAGTCCGTCAGGCTTTGAACATACAACCGGGTTCGCCGATAAAGAGAGTATTGCAGTACAATGTAGACTCAACAATTGAAGGGAGAATGATTGGACTAGTACCGACAATGTATGAGGTACTCGGTAATATCGTAGACTCCACAACGAGAGAGGTGGTTAAGTTGGAAGATCATCGCAAAACGACCCGATTGTATAAGGCAGCGATGACAAGTCTTGCTTTAGAGAATTATCACCGAATGAAAGAAGGCAACACACCCATTCCCTTACTCTTCTGCATCGAAGCATCTGATTGTCCCTCCAGTGGAAAAACTTCCGCAGAAACAATCCTCTCCAAAGTACGACCGTTAAATCGACTCATTACACACAGCGAATTAAGAAGACTTTATAAACTATGCACAGAGTTTGAAAAAAGTGACGATCATGAATTGCGTGAATTGTCTAAGGTAGCCAGACATATGATAAAATTTGTGCGACTGGAGAAACAACCGAATGGTTCCTATACATTCAAAGAACAACCCCTTTTCTGCGACCAAAAAGATTGGGAGGATAAGTGGGCTGCCCGAAAATGTCATAATGCCCCTAACTTACGGAAAGAGAGGCAAGATGAGAGACCAACTCTCTGGCGCAGGCATATTTCTAATCTCATCGATCAGATCCTCCTTAGGAACACCCGTATTCCTATAAAGAATTCACCGGAGTTTCAGCAACTGTTCGAGCGCTATCGGATCCCCATGGCCCAATGTGGATTGCATTGCCATGGGATAAGACCTACCCTAGAAGAATTCCGTGAATATCTAAAAGCCCTTCCTGAATATGAAAAAGACCATAGGGCGATTGCAGAAGATCGCAATTTCAACATCTTGTATAGTCAATTAGATCAGGAATTCTGATGATAACCTAAAACGGTTTAAAAGATTTCCCTAAAACCGAAAAAGCGAAAAGCCCCGGGAAACCCGAGGCATAGACGCGACTAGGAATCCCCAGCCCACTTGCTCTTAATTATACCCGAAATAGCCTAATTCTAGTAAGAACCTTGATAGAAAACTTCAAATTGCTGACCTTATCTCACATCCAATCGGCAGGCATTACTTAACCCTGAACAGGCTGTTGTCTATGCCTCGGGTTTCCCGGGGCTTTTCGTTTTTTTACTGATCTCACTTTTTCGCCCAAGTCAATAATCTCTATATGAATCGAATTTTACTTTCCAAGTTTGAAAGACGCCCTCTTAAATCATCAATCTTTAAAAGAAGTGTATAATGAGTCTTTGGTTCCTTCTCCCGCATTTGACTGGTCTCTAATTCTAGCTCTTGCTGTTCAATGGTTAATCTTAACTGATGGACTCTTGTTTTCAATGCTGTCATAGAATGAGTTTGTTCTAGGCTAATAGGTACAAAACGGAGTTCAGCTATTTGAGTCAGGCAAGTATCGACATCGCGATGTGTAGTTGAAATTCTATCGGCCAATGGAGGGACCTGATTGTTGGCTAGATTACCTCCCTGCTTGGGGGGACAGGGTGGCCCATAATCTAATGTTCCATTCAAATTAATTCCCGAATTTGATGATTGCATATTTTTCCTTTTGTTAATTTTGTTAACTGATCAAGCAAACACCTTCATCTGTTGGTTTAGGAGGTTGGGGCGGTTGCTTGGGTTGCGCCGTTTGCGAGGGTGGAGGAGGAGTGGAAGTTCGTTCGGACTGCTTTTCTTTGGCATCAATTATACAGGCAATGCGATAGTTTTCCTTCATTTCTTCTTGTTTGTTTTCAAGAGCTGTCTTAAACGAAAACACCTGGTTGCTGCAGTTCGCGAGCAAGAAGTGCTGCTCTTTGAGCGTCCCCTTTTATCAGGTAGATGTCTATAAGGAGGTGATAGGCAGGTTCTCTTATGTCGCTTTCGGGAGAAAGGGCTCGGGTGTAATGCAAAGCTAAATCCAAGTTCCCTTCTACGCATGGGCGTGCTATCTTTTCAAAAGACACCATTTTCCGTTTTTCGGGAACAAGGCCATCGACCAGCCCAACAGCTGCTCCAAATACTACCAGTCCATTCAAATTCGCTAATTTCGGAGGATTTTCTTTACATTCACGTTCTAGCTTTTCAATTTGCTCGAGAGAAAAGTTTTTTAGAATATTCAAGCCAACGGCTTGGATGATCTCTGAGAGGCCATTTTGTATAGTAGCCTGAGGTTGTTTACTCGCTTCTGCGCGAATCATTTCTTCGACATCTTTAAAATGAAGGCTGCTACGTTTTGCTGAACCAGGAGCTTGCATATTTAATATCCTTATGATTTATTTAAAATCGAATTATACACATAGAGGAAATTAAATTCAATGAAAAAAATAACTTGCTTTTGGCAATTGCCAAAGTATTTTGACACACTGGAATACTATTAGTTTCCAAATTGCCTTGCGGTGTTTGTTTGAAAATAACGCTAAGTAAAGGACAAAGGACAAAAGGACGGCGGGGACAAGAGGACAAGGACCAATAGGACCAAGAGAGCCGATTTCAAAAGTCATTTGGGTGTCTAGAATTGAATCCTCGACCGCAAAAATGATTTTTTTTTTCGCGAAATGTGATTTTGGAGAGGTTAAATTTGGCCCTCAACATGAGGTTTACGAAACTCAGGACCGAAGGTCCGGCAGTTGTATAGCCCAGGCCGTAAGGCCTGGGTATGAGGACGTTAGAAAATGAGGACCGAAGGTCCGGCACTAATACGAAACACATTGTGCCGGACCTTCGGTCCTCCTCGCACATGGCCATCTAAACCCAGGCCTTGCGGCCTGGGTTATACAACTGCCGGGCCTTCGGCCCTGAGTTTCGTAAACCTCAAAAAAATAAATAAATATATTGTCACTTTTGCAACTGTCTCAATAGGTCCTATTGGTCCTATTGGTCCTTGTCCTCTTGTCCTCGCTGTCTTTTGTCCTTTTTTTAGACCGCTCAAAACATAACCTAAAAGGGAGGGATTACGCCACGCCGTAATCACCGATCTGCTTTTACCAGAACGAAAAGCGTAGGAGCCTGATTGTCACAAATTTACTGTTGTTAGCTGAGGGGTGAAAGTCACGGCTACTCTGCGTCCGGGCCCGGAGGGCTTATAAAATAATTGATGCCCGATCTAAAATCTGATATGCAAAGAAATGGACGCAGAGTAGCCGTGGCTCTTCACACCCGAAGGGACACGGCGAATTTATTTCAGCTGGTTCTAACGCGAGATGCCCTCCGGGCCCGGACGCAGAGTAGCCGTGGCTTTCACCCCTCAGCTAACAACAGTGAATTTGTTTCTTCGTACTTGCTGACTATTTAGCCAACCAATGCGGTGGTTTTTTCATGCAGATCATAAAGCATCAGCTTGAAGTACTCCATATCCCGATACCCGTATCCTGAGCGCTTCAAAACCTTGATTTTGTTATTGATACCCTCAGCTTTTCCGTTGCTGATGAAATGATCAAAATAGCTCAGCAACCCCTCGTAGTGCCTTAGAATGGTTTTTCCAACTCGCACCAATGGCTTGATACGCGAATGCACTGCCTCGTAGATCCAGTGGCAAAGGAATTTAGCCGCCTCTTCCTTTGACGGCTTATCCCATAACGTTCTAAACTGCTCTTTCATCGTGTGGGCTTTGGCAAGAGACTCATTAACCTTAAAAAGCCTGTCGAGCTTGCTGCGTTGTTTGTCGTCGAGATCTTCAAAATTCCTAAGGAAAAGAAAGCGATCTCCCTTCCCAATATCGCTTCCCGCGGCACTATATTTTTCTCTCTCCTTTCTTCTCAATTCATCAAGAACCTCATTGAGTAGCTTCATGACGTGAAAACGATCAAAGACAATGTCAACGCCCGGAAGGTACTGCTTAACAGCCGATGTGTAGGAAGGGCTTAAGTCCATTGCAATCGCCCTTAACTTGCGGGCTCGTTTTGACAGTTTTTCAAGGAATGGTTTGATGTCTTCAACACTGCGTCCCTCCACAGCATGAACAATACGCCCTGTACAAAGATCGGCAAATACAGTCATGTATTTGTGCCCCTTCTTAATGCTGAACTCATCTACAGTCACATAACGGAGTTTCTTGTAGCTGATTTTCTGATACTTTTGGCTCAGATAGTCTTTGTGGATGTTCTTTACCGTCTTACCGTCTTCCATTGGAGGTCAACGAATATAGATATGGCTTGAATTGTGCCAAGTTTGACGAGGGCCAGCACATAATTCATAAAGGCTTTAGTCAGAGGGAATTTTCCAACAGCAAACGGTAAATTCACCCAAGCGGAAGCACCACAGTCTTTGCATTTGAACTTATGGATGGTGATCTCCAGAAAACACTTCATCATCCCCAGCGGAACCATCCGCAGCCGGCGCACTTTAGTGTCCTTGATCTGAACATTTTTAGAACAACACTTTGCACACTTTTTAAGGGATTTCTTCAGCGCACATCTGAAGGTGACAACTTTGTCGATGAAATCTACAGATTTTAGGATTACATCTTTAATTCCAAATCCGTTATTAAGAAGTTTGGCAAATTTTGAAGTAGACATAGGGTAACCTTTGTCGATATTGGTTTACCACCAATGTCTACTTCCTTTTCTCCTTTTATTCAAAATAATTTTTATACAACGAATTAGTGCCAGATCAGCCACCTAAAATGCTTGGCTGTATCCGTCTCCCCCAATTCTTCCGAAGAACCAATTTATGCACTTCGACAAATTTTTCACCTCCCGACGAAGGAGGGAGGTGAACATTTACATGAAATCCTGGCGCTCAATGAGTGCTCGGGCGACTTGATTGTCCCTTTCGGTTGCGAGATTTTTCAGACTTTCCTTTTGAGCGGGAGTCAGTGGCTCTCTAAGGCGATGCAAAAGGTTCTTTAATAAGGTGTTGTCTTTGTCTTGCATCTGTATAGCAGCCTCGAGCATTTTGACAGTTGCCTTGACTTGTGAGCATCCCAAAAACCAATAGATGATTTTTCTATCCTCGTGGTAGTAGCTATCTGTCGATGACTTTGAGCATCCCCGTAAAAATGATTCAAAGTAGGAAGTTACATTCTTTTCGTTTACATATATTAGCCCGTTATTTTTTTTCCTGTAATCACTGCTAATACTAGTAAAGAGAAGTTTCATTATATTCGCAAGAGTATCTGCTGTGAGAGAACCACCTCCTTCTGCCATGAGGAGATTGATCATTTCTTCATCTGCTACTAAAGGGTTGTCGTCAGAACTTAATAGTTTATGATAGGGATGGCCTTTAGGTAAACTTGAAGGGTTGCCTACAAAAAGGGTAAGGTCCTCAGGCGTGAGCTTGGCTCCTAAACGGACTAATTCCTTCACAATCTCCTTATGCGCAAAGTCTCTATTATCCCTGCGATAATCTCTTATAGCATAGGCTATGGGAGGAATTCCGAGAGAATCCTTATCATTAACTTTTGCGCCATGAGCTAATACTTTTTTCACGACGTCTAACCTACGTTGACGATCCACTGTTTTTACTCCAGTGGGCGGGGTACCCAATACAGCAATAAGGAGATTTTCACCTGGTAGTGCTTGGACTTTAGATCGAAGTAATTCCTCCACGTTTTCGGGGTTTTGATTTCTAACCGCTTGCCATAATTGGGAGTGCGCCTCTGTTCGAGTAGGAACGGCTCCTGCCATAGGCTGGCTTTGCTGGCTAGACAAACCATGGAGTTTTTCGTGGACAATTCTCCGGAACCCATCGGATGGAGGGCGTTCTCTCTCATCCACGATTTTTTTCGCTTTAAGGCCCTCCCATAAATTATCTTTATTCAGATAGCTATGGTATCCAAACAACCAATGGCCTATACGACCAAAAATCGATAATTGCTCACTGAAAAATTTTCCAGATGTTTTCTCGTAATAGATGTAACTCTTTCCCCCCAACTTGGAAGTTGGCTGTTGCTTGTTGTAGATAAGAGTATCCCATTGGGATTTTAATTCTGTTAGTTTAACTTCATTTCTAACTTCATTCATAAAAATAAACCCCGTTTTAATCATAAATTAAACAACACTATTATTAAAAAATATTTATTATATATATGTCAAGGACATTAACAGAATCATGGCGCACATCACGCGCGGCCCAATATCCATTTCTGCCATTGTATAAGGACAAAACGACAAACGACCTAGGGACAACGACGCAAGGGACGAAAACGACGTAAACGACAAAGGGACAGCTGTTTATAGTAAAATGCTTCACAGCTCTGGGGGCAATCGCCCATAGGCATTGGGTGGGTAGGGGAGTACTTGAGGAGTGGGAATTGAGGTGGGATCCAATTCAAAGAGAGACACATAGTGTTTTACCAAGTCATCTTCATGAGGGCATTCCAGAGATTTCACATCCAGCTGAACTCCAGGAGCAAAATGGATAATATGAAACCAATGTGCCATATACAGAGCTTTGATATGAACCTGCAGGGCCCAACCAGATCCTCTGGATTGGGGCATTGTATGGGCATAACGATGGGTAAATCGGGTCATGAGTTCATTCAAATACCGGGTATCTTTTTTATCCCAAAGGACGATTTGAACCCAACGTTTCGCAAGGAGTGGGGTCAATTCTGGAATACTAGCCTTAGGCGTATGAAATAGCTCAATTGCCACATAACGGGCATCGAGTTCGAATTTATCCCCTCTTTGTACGAGACAGGCCAAATATTGAGTCATAAGAATTCGCTTCCCTTCGCCTGTTTTGAGTTCGCGTATCCCCAGAATATAAGAGGCGCCTCGTACTGCTCGCTGAATAATTTTCTGTTCAGTAGTATTGGCATGCCAGATTACCTCATGTTTTTCATTGCATTTCAAAATTCCCAGCTTGGCTAGACGTTTGATTTGCAATTTTTCGCAGACTAGGGCTAGATCGGAGCGCCTTTGTTCGTATCCCTGCATTTTAACAAAATTGAGCTCGTCATCCGGGGTAAGAATCTTCACTGTGAAAACGTCAGTTGGAGTTTCCTCAACGCTTAGACATGTGTTTGGCGGAGTGTGTGCCGCTAGCGCCTTTTGAAAAAGTTGCCACAAAGTTTTCGCCGCTTGTTCATATTGACCAAGTTGATTATCATCGGCAAACCCCGTTGACCACCAATCAGCATCATCACATTGGGTCCTTAAACGGCCAAACTGATCTGCATTCTTGTCTTTGGCTTGGAGGGCCATCCAGTGTCTATAGTTGCCAAGCGTCGTATTCAATTCAAAAAAACACTCTTCGAGATTTCCTCTATTTCTGTAAACCTCTCGGATGCGATCTACAGTTCGGTGGAGTATGTCGCAAGACATCGAATTAAATTGGGCTTGCGATAAGGTGCCATATCCCATGCCGGTTTTGGTTGTAAAGGCTCTAAAGGTGTCGGGTGGATTAAAAGAATCTTCTTCAAGAGTGCGAATACTCTTAAAAATTGGTCCTAGTGGCTGCATATTAAAGCTCTATTTAAAAATATAGAGCATATCACATATTAAACTATTTGTAAATGATCGGATTAACTATCACTCAACTTATACCACGAGTGGTATATCATCATCCCGATACCTCTTCCGCAAATTCACGAACACTAATAGCTTCCGAACCATCTAACTTTTTTTCATAACAATAAAATTTTCTGATGTGTCTTTTTTGCATATATTCTTCAGGAGCGTATGAGTGTTCAAAGGGATATCTATGCGCTAAAGGATCATCAGCGAACAGAGGGTAATGAAAGACTATCTGTTTTTTTATCCAATCTCGACGACAACCGAGAATACCGCTATCATCAGTTGTCCCTTCTAAATGACATCTGCGAACCCAGTTTGGATTCATCACTGCTTTTGCCACTGAGGAAGGAAGCTGGCTGGGTATAGGCATAATGGTTGGGTTTCTAAGAAAAGTTGCCAAATCGAGCAAGATTTGTTCATTGGGAAGTGAGGATTGTTCCATCAATCCATGAAAGAGTTCGGTGAGCTCTTCTCTTGGCAGCTCTTGGTTTGTTGCTAACTGCTGAGCCACAGCGACTAATGGACTATATAATAACGCTTCTGGGCATTTTGTTTCTTTTCCATATTCAGGACGTTCTCCAAACCATTTTGTTTCTCTAGGATATTCACCACAGGTTGTTTGCTGGAGAAGATCTCGATGCTTTTCTAGTTCTTTTTGGGAGGTTGGATAAGAAGATCGTAGCTCGCGGTATAAAAAGGTAATTGGAATATTGGCAGCAAACTTCTTCCATTGATTTTCAAGTTTTACTGCGGTTGATATTTTCTTCAAGGCCTGTTCCAGGTTTTGTTCTTCGCCATTAGAAAGGCTTCCAGGACTACCTCCGTTAGCCCATTCGATTGTATTTATCAACGAGCGGTAGCGTACTGCTTCTGCAAGATTTATTTGCATTTGGCTGACTGAACGACTTTTCCAAAAAGAACCTAAAACACCAGGGGCGTTGATCTGTTCAAGCTCCTGTTTTTGCTTTTTCAATTCTATTTGAATTGTAAGATTCGCAACCTTCGCTGTTTTTATAATTGTCCTGCGCAAAGAACTTTCAGATGTTCCTGCAAGCCAGTGAATGCATTGCCACAAACGTCCTAGAAATGAGCTTTTCATATAAAGAGAAGTGCAGGCCCAGTTCGAGACAAGATTTTCAGGTTTTGACACAGGTTTGATCACGCTATCAGAAAAAGAGTGGGTCATCTCCCGAAGATTTGTTAAAGCTTGAGAGTCTGTCATTTCATTTACCATAAAACCTCTATTAATAGATAATAAATTACTAAATGTAAGGGGTTATCTGAGCAATGCGAATTTGACCATCTGGGTGGTGGTCAATAAAACGGATGTCCCCACTTGAAGTGATTAAAATATCAAGAGCCAGGTTTTTTAGAACTGTAAGGACTCTTGAAGGAGTAGGAGCAGAAAGCCATCTCTGTTTAACCTCTATATTGTGTTGTTGTAATTGACGGACAGCATCAATACCCCCAGAAGCGATCTCAGTAGATTGTTGTGCAGCATAAAGGTCTGCTCGGAGTTCGCGTCGCTCCTGTATTTTCCAATGAGTATAGAGCTCGGCGCATTTTGCAGCGGTACATCCCAAGAGATGTGTTCCGATCAATCCAATTGGTGTTAATAAAGATGCCAAGACAACAACAGAATAGGCTCCTAACCCAGCCAACTGAGCGGCTTTTTCTTTCTCGGCTTTGCCTTTGAAATTGTCGTCGTAATGCAAATGGCCAAGTTCATGGGCAATGGAAAATTTATGGGAGGCTTTGAATTCAACTTTTAGCTCTTCTACAAATTTGGGAGATAAATAAACGATTCCCTCGCCTAACAGGGTAGAACCACCTGCTCCCGCATCACTTTCGAAGTCAAAAACACGAAAGACCAAGTTTTGCGAATCCATTTTAAGTTCAGAAACGACAAAATTTCTGATTTCTGTTTCTACCTCATTGGGGAGCGCTTTTCCTAAATATATTTGATAAAGTTGTGTTATTGTCAAAGTCGACATGAAATTTTCCCTACTTTTCTTTTGCGTCTCTTCGAACCGACAAAGATTATAAACTGTAGAAATCGGCTGAGTTATAAATTGGAAATCTTGAGTAAACATAAAATCTCCACTAACATATTTATTATTTGTAATAGAAAAATTATTTTATAACAAAACTTGATAAAAGTCAAGAGACAATTGCAAAATGTAGGCGCAAAATAGAAATGTCGTATTCCAGCAAAGTAGAAATGTCGTATTTCTCCTGTCAAAAATAGCAAATTTCATTATCTGGATGTTAACTCAACTAACCCAAAGGAGTTAAGCATGCCAGAAGGAGTTTATATGACAACAAAAGAGATTCAACGTTGCGACATCTTTTGTCGAATAACACTTAAGAGAATCACCCAAAAAGAGGCCGCCGCAACTCTCAAATTATCTTTGAGACAAGTGCAGCGCCTGTACACCGAATACAAGATTCACGGAGCCAAAGGAATAACCTCTAAGAAACGTGGAAAAAGAAGCAATAACAAGTTACCAGACATCACGAAAAAACGAACATTAGAGTTATTTACCTACGAGTTATACAGCGGATTCCGACCCACATTCATGTCTGAAAAACTTTTTGAATATCACAACATTTCCATTTCCCGCGAAACAACTCGCCAATGGATGATAGAAGCAGGCGTATGGAGAAATAAGGAGAAAAAAAGCCCTGTAATACATCAACAACGCAAACGCAGAGCTCGTTTTGGCGAGCTTGTGCAAGTTGACGGATCGCCACATGCTTGGTTTGAAGATCGTGGCGATCCATGCGTTTTAATTGTCTACATCGATGATGCCACAGGGCAAATATTAGCTAGATTTTTCAAAGCAGAAACTACCAATGCTTATATGCTAACATCAATCGACTATATTAGGAAATATGGTTGTCCTTTGGCTTTTTATTCTGATCGGCACGGAATTTTTAGGGATAACCATAATTCGACTGGACAAGATGCATTGACCCAGTTTGGTAGAGCCGCAAAGGAGATGGGCATAGACTTGATTTGTGCCAATAGTCCCCAGGCAAAAGGAAGAGTAGAAAGAGCTAACGAAACCTTTCAAGACCGCCTTGTAAAAGAAATGCGTATCAGGGGGATTAGTAATATAGAAGAGGGAAATAAGTATTTGCCCGAATTTCTGGAACAATACAATAAAAGGTTCGCCGTAAGACCCGAAAAAGATGACGATGCACATAAAAAAGTATCCTCTGAAACAGATTTAGAGAGGATTTTCTGTAAAAAGGAAACCCGAAAAGTAACGAAGAACCTCGAAATACAATATAATAATGTGATTTATCAAATTATTCAGGAAAAGCCCTCGAGGCAACTGATAAGAGCTATCGTGACAGTTTTAGAGAGACCTGACGGACAAATATCAATCGAATATAGGGGTAAACCACTTAAATTCAAAGAGTTTGCAAAACAAAAATTTAACGGAAAAGAGGTGACTTCAAAAGAAATAGAACGTTTTCTGAAAAAGAAAACGGTACACAAACCATCTAGCAACCATCCTTTTAAGAAGAAAGCACTGCTGAAGAAGATGATGGAGGAGATGTATAGAACAAGTTGTGGAATTGTAAAATAAAGATTAAATTATGTTATAATTGTGATTAGGGAAAAAACCAATTGAGCCGGGGCTTACCTCTTTGGATGTAAGCTTCGGTTTAATTGAAATAGAAATGTGCAAATACGACATTTCTACTTTGCCCAGTCTACGACATTTCTACTTTGCGCTAACAGAGACAATTGCAAAATGTATTCTAGCGTTGCCCAATGGACTGTTTCAAACTCCTCATATGCAGATTTCCAAATCGCAATGGCGTTTCCTTTGCTATCCAGTGCAACCTTTGGAGAGCTGACAAGATCTGATGCAAGAGTGATCATCGATAAGGTCCATTTTTTATCTGTGTTTTAGACACCAGATTAGATTCCATAGCGCTGAGTATTGGGATCAAAATAGGACCAGACGCCAACGGCATAGCCATTGGATGCCATCGCGATTTCGGGTTCGGAGGAATAGCCATTCTCTAAAACAATGGGCTGTTTCCAATCTGCCGCTGAAGCGATTGCAGTTAACATTAAGAGGGGTATTAGAAATAATGAAAAGAGTTTCATAAAGGGACTCCTAGTTATAACACGTATATTAGGAGCCATATCACAGTTTCTCTTTTGGGGACAAGAGAGCTCAAGATAGAGCCATTCCCGGTGTACCTTTTCAAGGACAAAGAAAAGATCATATCTAGACAACAACTCGCAACACTTCTAGAATCACAACATAAACTAGGAGACTTCTATGAATATTGTCAGCACTGCACATAACGTAATCCAACCCACTCAAACTAGGGTGTGGCAAAGTGTTGCCTCAGTCCCAACACTTTTTTTCTCAACGCTTTTTGAACCGTTAAATCCACTCACGAGCACAAATCGGACACTCCTAGCGAATACTGTTAAAAAGATTAAGCAGGATGGCATTCTCGGAATTATGCGGCGCATTGGTCGTGCCATTCAAGACCATCCCGCAGATGCCTTTTTTACTGCAGGCTCGTTAGCTCTCGGCTATACAGGGATAGAAAAGCTATCGGAATGGATTCCCGTTGCCTTCGCAACAGTTGGAGCTGTGCGCAATGGCCAAACCTTGATCCAACTTGGCAAATCGATCAATGCCCAAACTGCCTTGGAAAGAGCTATAAAAGGGGTATTTTACGCAGTAGTCATTGCAGGGGTTTGTTCTGTACCCGCCGCACAAGCAATAGGGATAAAGTATTCATCGGTTGTTGAAGCCAAGAATAAATACGGCGGAGGTCGATGCTCGGGTCCCATCGATGAGCTGATTAGACCCTCTGCCTCCTGCCTTCAAACGGGAAACGAGTTTGAACAATGCCGTTCACTCGTTCCAAAAAATGTCGATAGTGATCTTTATGTATTTACCCGCCATCCATCCAGCAATGGCGCTGATCCTGTCTCAATTGTCAGTTATGGCGATGGAGTTTGTTTTTTGAGTGCTCTTAGTGCTACTGAAAATGCCACAAGAATCTGTTTTCCTAACCTTAATGATCTCACGAATAGGACAGTTGATGTTCTTAATATAACATTAGCACAGGCACATAAAGGTTTGGATGTGGGATACAGTAGCCGACATATAGCAATCCGTTCAGATGGAATAGGTTGTGGTAATTTTCATGATGCAGTGGCGAAAACTCCATCGGGTGATAAGACTGTTTGCGCCCTTTCCTCCCTAAAACCCGATGAGACCTCACAACTTTGCTTCGATCGCAACAATCCTACGGCTGTTACACTTGCAAAAGTGATGGGGATTGATTTAGGCGTTAGAGAAGGCGGAAAACCCGTGACAATCATCATCGAAGATCCTAAAAGCATAGGCTTAAATGTCTCGCCTGTTCCTCAAACCCATTCTCAACGTGATGGTGAACAACCCATTTGTACATTGACAGCCTTTAAAGCGGGTGGAGCCGTTTCGATGGCCTGCTATGATCCGAATAATCCCTCTGAGATCGTGTCAACACGGCTCAATGGCGTTCATTTAGAGTTTCCTGAAGATGGAAAGCCTGTTTCCATCCAACTAAACCCCCGACAATTGGGGCTTGACCTTACACACACAACTAACCCACAACGTGCTTCCAGATGCGATTGTTCAGAAGATGACGATGGGGAATTGTGGTGAGTAATAGCTCAAGGAGTCATTCAAAATGAAGCCATCGATTTATAGAATATTAATTTTTATCATCTTAATCGCTGAATCTGCTTATGCTAGCCCATGGATTATCTCTCACAGAGGTGGGGGAGAGAACAATCCAGAAAATACACTTTTCGCTTTTGCAAAATCCATTGAAATGGGATGCGATGCCATTGAACTAGACGTACAGGTCACCAAAGATAACGTTGTTGTGGTTTATCATCCTGAAGATTTAAAAAAATGGACGGATGGTTGTGGTTCAATCTCCTCGCATAGTTGGGAAGAAATAGCAACTCTCAATGCTGGCTATAAGTATAAGCCGGAAGATGGGTATCCATTTCGAGAAAAAAATTTACATATACCTAGGATTGAAGAGGTTTTACATCTCTTTCCGAAGACTTTGATCATTATCGACATGAAATCTTTACCTGCTGAAACTCTGGTCAAAGCTTTAATAGAAGCAATTTCTGACGAAGAATCGAGTCGTCTTATTTTTTACTCAACTAATGCCGAACATATCGATTTATTGAATTTCTACAAACCGCACTGGAGAACGTTTGAAAAAAGAGATCTTACACGCCAAAGACTTTTAGAATTTAGCCAAACAGCTCACTCTGATTTACCCATAAGCTCTAATTGGATGGGTTTTGAGCTTGAAAGAAAAATGATGGTTACAGAAACATTCACACTAGGAAGTGGAAATAGTACAGTGGAATTTCATTTGTGGACGCCACCACTCGTTTCCTATTTAAGGAAGGCTAACCCTAAGTTATTTTTGGTATTGTTCGGTATTAACAAAGCAGATGAATGGGAAGAGGCTCTTAACTTGGGTATAGATGCAGTGTACACCGATAATCCTTACAGAATGATAGAACTTAAAGAGAAAGCTATACCACACGCGGCCCAAAATAGCAAATTTCGGCTTTGCCAAAGCCCCGGGGTTGAATGATCGCAAGTTGCTCCATATTTTTAGATCCTCGAATAGGAAAAGTGGGAATGGTAATACATTCGGTCATCAGGAGTGGACATTTACGGAGCATTGACATGTTCTTCACTAGGGTGTAGATTTTAGCCATATTTTAGTCACTTTGAAATGATGTAAGTTACCGTCAAACCTATTCCTTTTCTATATAAAATCCAAAAACATCCTAGATACATAACGCAATTTT
This sequence comes from uncultured Parachlamydiaceae bacterium, assembly GCA_963801335.1. GTDB lineage: Bacteria > Chlamydiota > Chlamydiia > Chlamydiales > Parachlamydiaceae > CAWDEQ01. Next base: position 410,435 of record CAWDEQ010000003.1, read on the forward strand.
TACTATATTCTTGTGATTCGAGATTTATCACATGGAATTGCTTATGAGTGACCAAGAATACAAGTCCCCACCCCACAAGCTGATTAAATTTTTTAAGGAAAGCCGCGATAAATGGGAAGAAACGGCTAAAGAAAGGAGACGAGAAATAAGAGATTTGCAAGCGCGCGTTCGAGATTTGGAAGTAAGTCGTAATCTCTGGAAAGACAAGGCTAAGACTGCTACTGAACAAGTTGAGGATGAGAGGGAACGACTCCAGGATATGCAGCAGGCCTTGGTTGAGGCTAAGGCGAACCAAGAAGCACTGCAAAAGGAATGTGAGGAGCTTAAAAAAAAACTCAAAACGACATAGAGCGCCCCAAAGGTTACAGATATTCTGTGTGGATTATTCGAATAGCACTCCTTCTTTACTCCAATATTAGTGGACTGGGCTGCAGAGGCGTTAACCGTGTCTTAAGTGTATTGCAACAGGAATTAGATATCAGCACGGTGCCCCACCATACAACTGTCCGACAATGGGTATTGAAAAGAGGCTATTGTCAGATTGTACACCAGACGTTTGAAAAAGCTAAGGACTGGGTAGGAATTTTCGATCTCACTGTAGGAGTGGGAGCCCTCAAATGTTTACTTGTCTTGGGCGTGAGGTTTAGTTACCTCAAAGATCGTGGTGATGGATTCTCCCTTTCCCATCACGATGTGCAAGTGATAGGCCTTTATTATAACACCACATCCTCAGGAGAATTTGTCCATGCATCCTTAAAAGAGGCAGAGGAAAAGATAGGATCGCCATTTGCATCTCTCCTGTTGGATCAAGGCTCCGATGTAACAAAAGGAGCCAACAACTATAAGAGAGATTCAAAAAACACCATTGTCGTCCACGATATCAGCCACAAAATAGCTAACATTCTGGAGAAAAAATTAAAAAACGATACGCACTGGAAACTCTTCTGCGAGCATTTAACGGCTACGAAGCAATCTGTACAGCAAACTCTTGATTTGGCTGCACTAATGCCTCCCAAACTTCGTTCCCAAGCGCGATATATGAGTGTAGACGTTTTAATGAATTGGATCATACGGTTTCAAGAAAATAAAAAGGCGGGGACTATGAATTCGATTTCTCAAGAACGCTTTAATGAATATTTTGGCTGGCTCCCCTCACTAGAACCGTACATAGAATGTTGGAAGCAAATGGTTGCTATCGGAGAAACAATCAAAGATTTTATACATACTAATGGATACTCGCACACGATTTACAAAAAGTTGGAAGATGTGATTGCCGTTCAATATCCAGATGCATCGTCTACAGTGATTGATTTCATCGACGCTGCACTAAACGCCGTATGGGATGAGGTGGAGAAGCTGAAACCAAGGCAGGTGGTACTTGGTGATAGCAGAGTCATAGAATCGGTTTTTGGGAAATTCAAACAATCGACAAGCAGTCAACTGCAGGGGATTACAATTGGCGCACTTGGCATACCCACGTTTATGGCGAGCAATGAAGCGGCGGATGTTAAGAATGCAATGGAGACCACAACGATGGGACAGGTGCTGGAATGGGGGAAAAAGTACATAGGTGACTCCCTTGCCAGTCTACGGCGCAAATTTTTTCCACACAAAAAAAGGAACAAAAACAGCGAGAACTCTAGAGCGGTGGCCTATACTTAAAATCTACACCCTAGTTCTTCACCTATATCTAATAACCATGCCAATCTTTTTCTAACTTCAAACATAACAGCCTCGCCAACTTTTCCGCTTGTAAAGACCCCAGATTTGTTCTTTACAAGTCTTTCAATAGCGATTGTTCGGATTTGATAACAATCAACAACAGATGGTTTGTGCAACCCAGCTTGCTTTAGATTAGTAATCGGAACATAAAACTGACTACTTCTTTTTCCTGTATCATTTGTTATTGGCAATATAATCATCAAATTTAGAAAGCTATTTCCTTTTTCGATCACCAAACAAAATCGTTCTTTTTTCTTTTCATGACCTATCGTAGGATCTAAACCAACTCTTACAATGTCACCAACTTCAATTTCTAACGAAATCTTCTCCATCTACACTCTCCCATATGTATTTCGGATTTGATTTTGCATATTCTTTGTGAGCTTCTTCGCGCCATTTAGCTCGCCTTTCCTGGGAGATTTTTCGCTTTAGTTCATCGCATGCAACATCAACAAGTTGCGTTACCGTGGAAAATCCATAGAGTTTATATTCCTTGATAAAACTTTCATTTCTTAGTTTTCCTAAATGCATACATGTCACCTTCCTTTGACTCCATTATGCCAGATGTTGCGTTTTATGTTCAACTTTTTGAACATTATTTTGTTAAAGCGAGCAAGTCTCCTTGGGATTTAGGAATAGGAATAGGAATAGGAATGGAAATGAATACACTGCCTTGATTGCCACTCTTATGACTTAGGCTCTATCAATTTAGTCTAGCTGCCACCTCTACGATAAAATCTAGGAACCGTCGTATTTTGATGTGCACATGCGAGGCGGGAAAATAGGAAATATGAATGGGAATCGTCTTTTTTTGTTCAGTATACTTATTCAAAACCTCTACAAGCCTCTTTTCTTTTAAATCGTCAGCAATAATATAATCATGAAGCTGAGCTATCCCCAAACCCTGCAATACGCTTCTTCTTATGGCTCGTGTGTCGTTAAAATACAAATAAGGTTCGCAAATGGTAAATGTTCACCTCCCTCCTTCGTCGGGAGGTGAAAAATATGGGGCTAAAACCCTAGCGCTTCGAATATGAATGGCGTGGCAGCCTTGTTATAGAATCCCACGATTACTTCCTGGATAAAGCTAAGAATACTCTGCGATCGTCTTTTCAATGTTTGGGCTACTGTGGTTATTCTCTCTACAAACCTCTTACCACGAGCACTTCTTGTCCCATAGCTCTTTCGTCTCCAAATAACCAGCTTTCTTAAGTCTCTTTCAGCTAAATTATTCGTTGGTTCCATCCCTGGCGTCTTTGTAAACGTCCACAGCTTGTCGAAATCATCCAGTAAAGCCTGGCTTAGTTTGAATAAATCGTCGCTGCCATTAGCCATACCATCTTCAAGATGGCGTTCCAATTTTCGCTTACGATGCCCTATACGCCTATTTCTCTCTTCCAAACTCAGTTCTCCCTCTCGGTACTTCTTATGAATGCGACAGGTCATTATTAGCTCGTTTTCAAGAGCTTCTCCTATTTGCTTATCAGGACCATCTCTTTCCGCATAGCTATGAAACTCTCTGATAAGGTGGGCCAAACAATACTGATGTACCGTAAAGATTGAATAAACTGCATAGCGATCTGTGACGACAGCAACGCTATCAGGATTGACTGTAAACAGTTTTAAAAATGCCTCAGAGCTCCTATGACGATCAATCATATAAAATGCCGCTTGCTCACAACATGCTAACCATACGAAATGACGTTTGCCTCCGTCCCGCCACCCGGTTTCGTCAAAGTGTTTGCAAAATTTGCTTTCAATGACAAAGCTATGGATTCGTTGATAGATGGGGTCCAAAGCTTCTGATACTCTTTCTTCGATGTTCGAGACAGACCCTACACCCATATCTACACCATACAGCTCTTTTATCAATAGGACTGCTTCTCTCTTAGCAAGGTGAAACACCCCAGTCAAAGTCACCAATAGCCCCATCAATTTCGGACCGAAGGCAGAGTCAGGAACACCAACAGGAAGAGGTGCTACAGAATTTTTCCCGCAGGCTATACAGCCATACTTCAATAATTGATACTCAGTGACAGTCGCTTTTATTTCCGGAAGCTCAGCTTGCTGCAAAATTTCCGGGAGTTGTCCATTCAATTGTATGGCAGATGAACCACAATGAGGGCAATTTTCCTGTGAGCACTGGATAGAGCAGTCAACTCTTTCTGGCGGAAAAGGAGTACGAGTTTTGCCTTTTCTCTTCTTTCGTTCTTTCTTGGATTGATTGGGGCCAGTATTCCCTTTTTGATCAGAAGAAGGAGGCTTGGAGCTGTTCTTGGAGTTTCGAGCAATCTGTTCTTTGAGCTTGGTTACCTCATCGCAAAGCTTGCCTACTTCTTCGAAGGCCTTTTTGAGAAGCTCCCTAGTCTGCTCAAGCAACGACTTGGTTTGATTAAGCTCGGCCTTGGTCTGGTGAAGTTCTAGTTCAAGTTCTGAGTACGTGGGGTTCATGCCACGGTATATTAAAGATTTGATTGTTAATTTAATAGAAATTTATGCACTTCGACAAATTTTTTACCTCCCGACGAAGGAGGGAGGTGAACATTTACATTCCTTTAAATAAGGAATGACAAACAAATTGCCAATCTGCGGTCCACAAACTAATTTTAATATTCCTGAAGGCTCTTCTTTGGAATGAGAAACTGCAGCTTCAGCTTGTTGAAAGGCTTCGAGGATGCGTTTGGCATGTTCAAAATATAACATTCCTTCATGCGTCAAATCAACTCGACGAGTCGACCGTTGCAATAGTTGAATACCAAGCTCATTTTCTAAGCTTAGAATGTGCTTGCTTACTGCTGCAGGTGTAATTCTCAAATGCCGTGCCGCATCGGCCATTGTGGAACGGTTTACTACCTCTATGAAGGAAACGAGCCAAATGGGATTTATCATAACACTAACTTTGCCATTTCATATTATTAACGATTTGTTAATAACTATTAATGATTTAGTGTATTGTAAATTATTCGTTAATTAAACACAATAGACGCATAACACGTTTGTGTTAATTGTTAATTGTGAATTAAACTATCAAAGGAGATTAAAATGAAAATTAATTTTAAAAAAATGGCGTTCTTGTTAGCAACATGCTGTCTTGCATCAGCGAGTTTGCCATTATTAGCTAATCCCCATATTGCCAAAATTGCAACAGATCAGGCTCCGAATGCCATTGGTCCTTATTCTCAAGCAATTTGTGCAGGACCTTACATTTTCGTGTCAGGACAGATTGCAATCGATCCTGCTTCAGGTAAACTAGCAGGTGAAACAATTGAAGAGCAGACAAAACAAGTATTAAAAAACATCGAAGCTATCTTGGCAGCTCAGGGATTGACGCTTGAAAACGTTGTAAAAAGTGAGGTCTACTTAAAAGATTTAAAGGATTTTTCTGCCATGAATAGCATTTATGCAGGGAAATTTTCATATGAAATCAAGCCTGCTCGAGCAACGGTGCAGATAAGCAAACTCCCACTCGATGCTCTTGTTGAGATTTCGTGTATCGCTTTCATACCCGATGCATTGACTCGATAAGCATCTCCAGAGGGAATCGCAAAACTAAAAAGTTATGGTGTTGATGCACCATAACTTTTTTCAATGTAAGGGGTTATCTGAGCAATGCGAATTTGACCAGCAGGGTGGTCGCCAAAACGGATGTCCCCACTTGAAGTGATAACAATGTCAAGAATCAGTTGTTTTAGAATGGTATGAAGTCTGTTGGGCTCAGGAGTAGCAAGCCATCTCTGTTTGAGCTCTAAATTGTTTTGCTGTACTTGATGGAAATGATTGATACCTCCTGAAGCGATCTGTGGTGATTGTTGTGCAGCATAAAGGTCTGCTCGGAGTTCGAGTTGCTCCCCTTTTTTCCAACGCGTATAGAGCTCGGCGCATTTTGCAGCGGTGCATCCCAAGAGATGTGTTCCGATTGTTCCGATCAATCCAATTGGAGTTAATAAAGATGCCAAGACAACAACTGAATAGGCTCAATTAGAGAAACACCCTATAATCCACATTAAAGATTTTGGCTAGCCTGTGGGCCATGTTTTTCCCTATGGGACGCTTGCCATGTTCCATTTCTGAAATATGATGGGGCTTAACCCCAATCTCACCAGCTAGGGCTTTTTGTGTGAGACCTGCTTTGTGGCGGCCACCTTTCAGCATAAGGCCGATCTCTGAAAATTTCTCGATACCCTCATTAAATGCATCCCTCCAAGGGACGCTTACCTCTGAAATAACCTTTTCAGAAAGATTGTAGGAGGTCTCTTTAATAGGGTGCTTTCTCGTGTGTGCCGACATAATAAATCTCGACTATTTTTACTTTCTTATCTTCTATATACCAGCAAGCCACATAGGTTGGCTTGCCACCCTTAACATGGCAATGATAGGAGTCTTTGGGAATGCCTTTTCCTCTTCCAAGTGCACAAAAATGAGGCCAGTTTTTTCGATATGGACCGAGTATTTCAATTTCTTTTGCTAATGTAGCAAATTGGGCATAGACATCGGGATGCTCCTTTAAAAGCCTCCTTACTTCCTTCTTTGCTGGAGTTGAAAGTTCTACTGTCCAAGTATCAGAGGTCATGCGCAGACCGTTTTCTTTATAATACCAAAAAATGGTAACTTAAGCAAGTAAAAGATAGTTTTATGAAAGTTTTATGAAAGTTATAGCCTACATGTGCCTACATGGTATAACTTCCTCCTTCTGGCCTATCTAAATTATATATTATATGAGCTAAAGGACATTTATTTTTGTGAGGGCGGGAGAGGGATTGCCTTCTCTTTTTTGCTATCCGTTAGCAAGATCGTGCGGTCGTTCGAGCTATAGCCAATGAGGAATCCACGCAGTTTTCTCCAAATACTCGCGTGATTTGCAACTCCTCCATAACTTTGGAGAAGATGCTTGAGCTCGTCAGTTTTAGCAAGATCAAGCGGTGTCTGGCCATGGCTGTTGATCAGATTCGGGTTTGCGCCTAATTCTAGAAGGACTTTGACCGCTTCAACATGTCCGTTGGCAACAGCATAATGAAGGGCAGTGCGATGGAATGGACAATCACAACTGGTATCGGGCGAGGCCTTATTCTCGATAGCAAAGCGAATGGCTTTTATGTCGCCTTGCTTAGCGGCTTCCGTTAGAAGAGTGTTCTCTCCCTCATCGTGGCCATCCACAGGCACTTCCTGTTTGATTAAGGCTAAAGCCTTGGAATAGTTCTTTTCATCTAGAACCGCAGTGATCAATTCGCCTGCTCGCGGATGGGCTGTGCTTCGAGGTGGCTCCTTAACTTGGGTGGCGTGCGAATAGTGCCTTTTCCCCCGTCTTAAGTCAGCTAGCAGCCTATCGCGAGCGTGAATCACCGCTTGCGTTTGCTTTGACGAGCCGGGTTGACGATCCGGGTGAATCTGTTTCACCCTTTGATGAAAGGCTGCTTGCAGCTTTTCTTCTGTAACGGGTTCGGCGGGGTCAAGTCCGACGAGTTCCAATAAAGCAGGATCCAGACCTTCTATCTCTGCAGTCTGCGGTTGAAACTTTTCGGTGGCCTCACGCCTGCTTTTGTCGGCATTGGACTCAGCAACGGATTCATTATTTTCCCTTTCCGCAGCCAGCCTTTTTTTCTGCCAGGCTTGCCGGACAGTGGGGCCATAACTTGCCCATAACCCGCTGACAGCTGCTCCTACGACAATTGTGCCAAGGCGTATGGGGAGGGCGCCGGGTATGATCAAGGAAAGAATCGATGCGGCAGCCATACCTGCCGACATGCACTTGGAAATGGATAAGGAACCAGCTCCGGCAATTTTCACCTTATCGCCAAAGGCAGACATCACGCGCGGGGGAGTTCCAGGAAATTGGAGGACATATGCCGGCAAAAGAAGGCTTGAGGCTTGAAAGGAGTTATAGACGATTTTGATTCTGTTCACTCGTGTATGATAATATCCCGTCTGAGTAGAAATATTCTCGCAAGCGCGTTTTATTTCAAGGGCTCTGATGCGCTCTTGCGCTATCTCGTGGGCTATTGCCGCACGCTTAAGGAAGGGATCAACGAAAATATCGGACTCCACTGACGCTTCGTCAAAGGGTTTGAGCTGCCCAATCGGACGGCGTCGCAAGGCTTTTTCGATAAGATGAGAAGGCCAAGTGAAGCCTCCGTAAATCGACATCGCTTTTTCTTCTGGTGCATAGCGGCGCCCTGGAATAATACCTGAAATAGGATGCCAATCAATGACAATTTGGGTAGCCGTGTAGCCTCCCCCTTTTCCATCCGATACCCAATAATTCACAATTCTTTCGATCCCAAATTCCCCCTTGTATACCGAGGCGTGCGTTTCGGCTTGGAAGCGATACATCGGCACCAAAGTTTTTCGCAAGGGTTCCACATTCGATATGTGCAAGACAGGCTGTGTCGTTTCCTTATAGACCGGAGCAAATAATCGCGCTTTGTCATTCTCAACAAAACGCTTACACGCTTCTGCGCGTGAAAATTGGTGAGGCACGTAATGCAGTCCATGCAACTGGCGAACTATTAAAGGAGGACGAGACATCAAAGGAATGCTCGAACAAGAGGAGATGGTAGAGATATTAAACATTGTAAACCTCAGAAATTAAGGAAGATAAAATAGTAACAAGTCACACAATAACTATCAACTTTATTATCGGGGTCAGGCCTGCAAATCTGCAAGTGCCTGACCCCGTATAGAATACAAAGCTTTATTATCCATATATTGCCTGCTGGTTGAAGCTTAAGATATAGCAACTTGCGTTTGCATTTTCCAGATTTTTGCTCTCTAAGATTTGATTTGTCAGAGAAGGGACTAAATGCTGTAAATCTATATGTATAATGAAATCTTCATCTCCCAAATAAGAGGGATGCCCTAAATCTACTGAAATAATTTTTCCTTTAGGATTACAATTTTTATACCAACCCAAAAAACCTTTATCATCATAGCTTAATCCAATGCATATCACATAGTCTATAGTGCTTAAATGAGAGCCGCCTATTTCTCTTAATTCTTCCGCGTTAATTCTATAGGGCAAAATTCCACTATATTCATGAAGGCAGTCTAAATTTTCAGTCACAATTTTAGTATTTTTGAAAACAGCTAATTTTGCTAACGCCCGATGGGCTTCCGTAGGTCGGCTAAACAAGCAAGCATTATGAAAGATAAGGATTTTTTGAGAGAATTTTTCTGGATTTTGAAGCGCATTCTGTAATGATAAAACAATCTCCTTTCCCGGTTTTAATCCAAGTAAATCGTTTAATTGAGTCATTGAGGGTACAGCAGAAGCTACAGAAAGCCCTGCTCCTGTATAGAAAAGAACATTCTTATTGGAAATAATCGATAAAATCTCAGCTTCCGCAATATTCTGAGGCTTAGAATGTTCAAAGATGCGTCTTTTATCCACACAATAGGAGAGGGTATTAGAACCGCGAGCTTTTTTGGGCTCGCGAGGTAGATTGATGACAGGTCGTTCATCATTTTTCCATTCATAGGAAAAAATATAATACTTTTTCTCCTTGCTATCAGAATGACTGGACTTTTCTAGAAAAAGCTTTTTAATCGATTCATCGTAAGAACTAGGTATTTTATCTAATACAATTTCAAAATAGACTTCATTCTTTTTGCTAATAAAATAAAGGAAGTCATTTTCTCCAAACTGCCAACACATATCAAGAGATTTGGAATCAAGTTGCTCAAGAATAACATGAGAAGAAATGACTTCAGGATTGGAGAAAAATCCTGCTTTCGGTCCGCTAGCATAACAAATGCTAATTGAAATTATTGCTATAAAGAACCATCGCATAAAAAATCTACCCATTGTTTTTTGACTTACATAGAAAACCCAGGATTTTCAACTTTAAGTGAAGCTGAAAGATTAAATCCATTGAATTTTTGCGGTAGAGTAATTTTTACGGTATTTTGGCAAATGTGGCTCACACTATCTTTGGGGGAATAACTTAAGGAGGGCCTTATGTCAATAACTTTAGAAACTGCAAAAAGTGTACCTGTTAACTTTCAAAATCCTAAAGAAGCGGTGACGCAACTCAAAATCCTATCCGCTCAAAAAGCCATTGAAGAAGTTAGAGCTGCTATACAAGAGATTAAAGGTTGGATGCAAAAACATGTGCTGCATCAACGCGGCTATAATATTGTCGCCAAGGATTGGAATCGATTGTTAAAAGCCAATCGATTGTGTTACCGTTTGTTGAAAACTGCCTACTATAATCGAGAAATTACTTTCCATTCGTATAAAGTAAACGTCGACGACATATTATACTTTTATTTTGCACAAGATTCCGTTGCATTAGAAAAACGGCTCGAAGGAGTCTTCCCTAAAGCCTTTAACCTCTTTCGAAACTATTTATTTGCCGAATTTGAGTTAGAGGCTCCAAAGAACATCGATGATTACATCAAAATTTGTGAGATAGCGGAAATTGCTCATCGCTTAAATATCTCATTTGTAGAGAAATACTGCTTTACGCTTCTTCAAGGGCTAAGCTCGCATGAGGAAATGAAGTCAGCTATCCAGAAAGTATTGATGACTAAACTCCATGTTAGCAATCTTACTTTTATGATAAAAGTTGCTTGTCAGTATAGTATGGATAAACTTCTGGAAATATGCCTTTCTGTCGCGAATGCCCATTATAAAGGGGTAATCACAACTTCGAAGACAGCCGACAACAAGGTTTGTATTGAGGACCTTTGGGAAAACCCAGCGGATGAAGTCATTTGGGATTTCCTTGAAAGCTTGGGAGATTCAGGCTGCTGGTCTCAGGCTGTAGTCAATATTCTTCTTGCTAGGCATGGCGATGAGCAAAGGTTTAGCGGTAAAAATAAATCTAATATTGCATGGAATCCCTACGCCAACCCTTTTCTAAGGCTACTGCCTAGCATCTAGACCTGAGTGATGCTGGTAAAGAGTTGTGTGATAGAGATTTAGCCTCCCTCGTACAACAATGTCCATCAATCACATCATTGGTCATTGGCCCTGTTCAAAAGGAGGATAAAGAAGGGCGCTACAGTCAGCGCGGGTATTGGAATATGAGATGGGTGTCGCAGCAAGGTTGGCAGGAACTAGCCAAACTTGAAGGAGTAAATAGCTTAGAAGTTCATATGGAATCCCGTGATCTTTATTGGTTGGAGGCGACACATGATACTCTCGATCTCGCGAAATTAATTCCTAAATGGCATCTATTTCAGAAACTTACAATTAAAACTCCCTATTACTTGATCGGAGGGGGTTTTCTGGAGAAATTTTTAAAGAAGATTCCCTCTGGCATTCCTGAGGTTTCCTTACAGATAGTCTATGCGTGTGATTCTCACGATCGCCAGAGATATGGATTGCATCATGATGCTCCTTATTGTAAGGAAGTGACTGAATTAATGATTGAGTATCAAGAGGGGAAAAAGTTATAATAATAAGGATCCTATGACAGACAGTAATATTCGAAAAATTTTAGATGCATGTCCGGTTCTAATATCATTCACAATCGATGATATCACTTACGAGGGTTTCGAGCAAATCCAAGAGGCAAAAAAAACGCAAAGTTGTAATAAACAAAAAAATACAAATGTTCAGAAGAAAGGTAAGCGAATAGCGATTCCCAATGGACAATGGTTAATGGACCTAATGGACACCATGGACACCATGGACTATCGACCATTGCCTTTGACCATAGTCCATGGTGTCCATGGTGTCCATTAGGTCCATTAACCATTGTCCATTGTTGTCCATGGTGTCGATTAGGTCCATTAACCATTGTCCATTTTCAAGCTATTCTTAGTCTAGATGGATTTTTTGGATTCACGGCTTCCAAAAGTTTCTCAAATTGATTTAAAGTAATATTCACGTTTCCGCGTTCATATTGCGCATATACATTAGGAGATTTTGAACCCAATCTTTCTGCTACATCGCGCACACTTGACTTACTTAACTCACGCTGTCTTATTAATGAAAAAGATGCAATTAACTCATTATTAGATGAGGTAATACCTATTGTTTTTTTTTCGTTGTCATGCACGATAAGTTCTAATTTCTTTATATCTTCGTTTGGAAAATAACCTTCAATAAGTACTTCTATGGCATCTTTAATCATATTCAACGCATCTTCTCTCGAATGGCCTTGAGTGCATATATCCAGTACAGGCACTTCAACTAACCATTCTTTACCATCCTTCCAAATCTTGCCTTCAAGTTCCATAAATTACTCCTTTTGAGGTGGATTTTCTTCTGCTTTTTTCAAGATTTTTTTCGCTAAATATTCTTTTATTTCATTATGTCTTGGAATCGATTCCTGCTCTTTGCCATTAGTCCATCTATCGTGCTCGCCACCATGATGACTGAACCACCACCCAAGTTTTTTCAATCTCCTCTCGAGATCGCGCCGTTTCATCCTTCTCTCTCATTCTTAAGCATATTCCATTAGGCCTTTTTTGTACATATATTTATATACGAAGTGTCCGGGGTCAGGCCGGTCAGGTCTGACCTGGCCTGACCCCGGACACCCCGATGATTATACTGGTAAAGCGGCAAAGCAATGCGTGCTTTGCTGCGGTGCGAGTCGGGTTCCAGCAGCGTGCTGATGAAAATGATCGTGCCCTGAAATGTTTGGCCTGGATAAGAGGACAAGTCGACATCCACCTCTTCTCCTTTGGTGACATAGGTCAGCAGGTTTTCGGGCACAAAAGCAGCGACCCAGACAGTGTCGAGATTCGATATCGTCATAAGGGTAGCATTCAGGTCGTTGATATAGGATCCGATGCCATAGTTGAGCGCCGTGATCGTGCCCGAAATCGGAGCCGCAATGGTCAGCACGCGCGGGTTTATGTCGCCGCTGTTGCCGACCAAGATCCTGAGCCGGTCTTCCGCGCGCTTAAATTCAGCCAGTGCCTGTTGGTAATTGCTAGTAATTTGCTCTAAATCTCTGATGGCATTGCCGCCTATTTCGTTCACGCTGCGCGCCCGATTCAATGCTTTGCTCGCAAGGTCCATCGCGTCGCGCGCCTTATCAATATCCGCATAAGCTTGATCCAGTTCCGGCGAATGGATGACGGCCAGCACCTGGCCTTGCTTTACTATGTCCCCCAGGTCCACATTCAGTTCGATGAGCCGTCCTGGCAGCGGCGGCAGGATATTGACGATGCGCGACGGATCGGCTTCGACCACACCAGGCAAGGTCATCGTATGCGGGGAAGCCACTTCGGTAACTGGCCTGACGACCAGCCGCTTACGCAGGGGCGAGTTTGGCGGGACAATCAGCTTGTCGCCTTGGCGTACAGCCATGGGATTGGCCTCTTCCCCGCCTAGGTTGGCAAATATGCCTAATAATACCGCGCAGGTTATTGTGACGAAGCTTGGTAGATAGAGCATGAAGGGTGAATATTTGGCGATGGTCCGGTTTTTCATGTATGCCTATCGTGCTCCTGATTTCCGCCTATCAAAGAAATAATTGATTATAAGACGGCGCTATTTCTGGTTAGTGTGATCTAACGAATTTTACAGTTTTTTGTACATTAAAATGTTTATTAGATGGTGCTGTCCGTGAAGAAATTCGTGGTTGCTCAAGAAAGACCTCGGGTACTTTATGCAACTGTCTCTTATGGACAATGGACCTCTTCGGTCTTGTGAGAGGGGCTTCTTTTGTAATTCCAGAGGGCGGGCATGGAAAAATTAAATAGAGCGAGCAAGCCTAAGCTGCATAAGGCTCCCCAGAAAAGGGCAGACTGAATGCCGATCTCATCGGCGAGAAAGCCTAAGAGGGCATTCCCCAGCAAGGGGCCGCTCATATAACTGAGCATTTCAAATCCTGCAATGCGTCCCCGAATGGATTCAGGAATGGTTTCATTCCATAAAGTCATGCGAAAAACCCCGCTGACCATATCAAAAAAGCCGGCGAAAAGAAGTCCAATTAAAATGAAATGAAAGCTGGATGCTAAACCGACAAATGTCAAGGAAAGGGACCAAAGCGCTGCTGCACAAATGATAAAAACCCCATAGCTTCTGCAGGACAATGTCCAGCGAGATGTCAACGTCATCAACAAGGCCCCCAGGGAGGGAACGGCATAAAGCATCCCCACCGATTCTTCCTTTTGGAAAGCCGCAGCAAGCGCTGGATATAAGGCAATTGGATTGCACAAGACCATCACGATAAAGTCACTGGCATAACTGCCAAAGATTTCCTGGCGCGACCTGATATAGCGATATCCTTCGGCGATTTCATTGATCATCGACTTCGAGCGGGCTTTGACTTCATTGCCTTCTAGCGTTTTGTAGCTCACACCTAAAAGAAATAATAACGAAATGAAAAAACTGAAGGCATCAAAAATATAGGTATAAAAAGCGCCTATTGTAACCAGAGCGAAACCTCCAATCATAGGACTCAGAATCGTCGTCAGAATATGGCGCATCGGAGCCAAAGAGCTTATTTTGGCGATATCCTCTTTTGAGACAAGCCTCGGGGTAAGCGCTTCAAGGGCGGGACGATGGATGCCCCCTAAAAAGGAAGCCAGGGAGGTTAATATAAAAATGGCCCATAAATTAGGAGCGTCGAGAAGTGAATTGACAGCAAGCCCTAAGGGCACAATGCTCAAACCAATTTCTGCCCAAATGAGAATTTTGCGCTTTTCAAGACGGTCGGCAAGAACTCCTCCCAATAGGCTCGAAAAGAAAATAAAAATGAATTCGACGCCGCTAATGAGTCCAGTATAAAAAGACGAATGTGTGATCAAATAAACTTGAAATGGCACAACTACAGCAGTCATTTGAGTTCCAAATGCTGAGATCAACTGGCCCAAAAAAAGGCGCCTAAAATTTTTATGCCGAAACGGACTTACATCGATAAACATATAAATAGTTTATCAGGAATAGGAAAATTTTACCATAGAAAAGTTTTGAAACTGACAAGAACCAAGAGACAATGGACCCAGCGCCAAAAAAATATTGCCTTCTTTTTTCTTTTCCGTATATGTTCACATTCACACCAAAATTGATTTTGACTGAATCAACATAAGAAATCCAATAGGAGGTTACCATTATGTCAAATTGGAAAACAAAGGCCGGGATCTTGTGCGCGATGAGCCTCATGTTCTCAAGCGCATCCCTGTTTGCAGCTACCACTAGAGCAGGGACACTCGATACCAGCTTCAACCCAGGTGGTCCTAAGGCTGGACTACAGATAGTGTCGATGTCGCCATTCCTCAACATTGCAGAAGGGATTGCGTTGCAGCGTCAACAAACGACAAAGAAAGACAGTTATCAAATTATCGTTGGCGGCGATGCCGTTCAGCAGGGTAATCCCTATGAACCTCCTCCAGGAACTCCCGACACTATAGACGGGTTTGTTGATGAGCGCGGCTGGTCACTAGTGAGATTGAACCAAGATGGCTCCGTAGATTATTCCTTTGGACCGAATGGCAACGGGAAAGTCTATCTGGAAACCGGAGGCGTTGCTTCAGTGTCTGCTCTCGTGAATGCAGTCCTTGTCGATTCTTCGGATCGCATTGTATACATCGGACAAACCGAGACAGCGTCATCTGCGCTTTATGTGGGACCTTGCGCTGGTTTTATAGGTAACGCTGTTCCATCAGGTTGCTCAGCCAATCCTTTTGCACCGCCAACTTGCGATTTCGTCATTGCAACAGATCCTAACAACCCTCCCCACAACCCATTGGGGCAGACGCAGCTAACGGTCGGAAGATTTACGCCAGATGGGGCGCTAGATCCTAGCTTTGGCGTTGCAGGCCTCTTTAAATTGCCTCTCGTGTTCGGGCCCAATACTGAGGGCGATGTTGCAAATGCAGGCGCTTTTGATTTGCAACAAAATATCCTGGTCGCTGGTTATTCGACACCAGATCTGAAAGGTTGTTTATATGGCTTTCCTCTCTTGGTCAGTATAACGCCGTCAGGCATACTCAACACCTCCTTTAATCATACGGGAATTATCGTTGAGGGTACTGTAAATACTACTGTTCCTCCTTATAACGATTTGAGCAGCTTCACCGATTACACAGTGACGCCCGCTCAAAATCTAGGCTTTGCTCAATATGAAAACCTCACTGTCTATAAGAGCGGCCCCCTTAAAGGTTACGTTGTTGCTGTGGGCGATGGCGATGTGAATGATCAGCAATGGCCTTTCAGTGCCAGAATTATTGCTGCACGTTACACACCAAATGGAGCCTTGGATACGAGCTTTGGGGTGAATGGATATTTGGTCATTAGTGCCCAGAATTTCACGTTGCAAAAACAGCTTCTCTGCCGCTCTGTTGTCATTGACAAAGCAGGTAATATCTATCTAGGTGGAGATATCGCAGATGATGGCTCAGGTCCTCCAGGAGCAACGATCACCTCTACGTTAGTGGCTCCAAACGTGCTTTTATCAAGGCCAACGGCGAATTTCTTGTTGATCAAATTGAATCCAAACGGGATTCCGGTGGATTATGGTCCAAGCCTTCCCTGCAATGCGTCAGGTTGCAATACCGAGGTATTCCAAAACTGCAATACCTGTGTGCTCAACTGGTTTAATGGGACTCACACCGTTTCCTTTAGAGCGATCACGACAGATTTCAAAGGTTGGGACGATGCGATTTTCGCACTCAACATTGACAATAGCCGCGGTTTGATCACAGCGTCCGGCCAGGCTTCTGAAGATTCTGCTCTGCAAAGCATGCGTACGGGTATTGCCCGCTACCATTTATCCGATGGATCTCTCGATAGAAGCTTTGGTACTGGCGGTCTCGCGATGATCAATGGCGAGAGAAACCGGAGAACACTTGTGCGTGCTTCGACTGTTGATCCCTGTGGCAAGTTGTTACTCGCTGGCCAGTCTGGCTATAGCGACGAAGAAGTGACAACAGTGAACTATGCAGACTCCACTATTAAAGATTTTGCGGTCTTCCGCGTAAATCCATAACTAGAGAGTTGGACAGGGACCAAGGTCCCTGTCCTTTCGTCCCTGCAGTCCTTTTGTCCTTATGCCATCCTAATACCACACGCGCCCCAAAATGGTGAATTTCGGCTTTGGCAAAGCCGAAATTCACCATTTTGGGGCGCGTGTGGTATATCAGGCTGGAACGGCCGCTTCAGCTGGCTTCAGCTTGATATAGCCCGCGGTGGCTAGGGAGGTTGCAGCGGCATCTGATGGGATAAACTCGAGATGATAGCCATCTACTTTTTCGATTTCGAGCAGATCATCCAAATCGAATGCACCGAATTCTACAAGCTTTTCCACTTCCAGGTGATCGTCTAAATGAGTTTGATACAATCCTATGCAAAGGGTCTCACGGGCCTTTTTGGTGGCTTCGGCCTTATTTTTCGCGACAAAGAAAGCAGATTGATGTACCTCGCCAAAGAGGTGCTCGGTATAGGCCCCAAAATTGACAAAATAGAGCTTATAGCTATCGGCATCGGAAGCTCCTTTCCCCTTGCTGAGCTTAATTTGAAAGCCATCGGCGTGCGTCAGCTCAATATAGGAATCCACATGGGGAATAAAGTCGGGATATCCCAACCACTTTTCTCTGAGCTTCGGATAGGTTTCCGCCAATGAAGTTCCCGTAACAAATACGACATCATGGAGTTCGATATTGGATCTAGGCGCATTCCCTCCTAAATAAGCGGCGTAAAGCTTCACATCTGCATTCATCTTTTATGCTCCTCGGTTTCGATTGGTCGATTCATCATAACGCCAGTTTTAAATAAGTGCAAGCCACAGGAATTTATCAAATCTTAACAATCCTATGATATCATTATTGTAAAATTTACGAGATCAGAGGTTTAAATGAATGCATTCAAAGAATTGTTTATATTCCGGGAGAAATGCCAGAAGATTTTAATGGAGACAAGATTACCTCCTCTTCCATCATTCTTGACGAGTTTCAAGTTCCTAAATTTTATCAAAATATTGTCCGCTTAGATCGAAAAATTTCCGACTGGAATAGAAAAGTTGAAAACTCAGAATGGGTTGCATTTCTCGATTTTGTTTTAAAAATTTAGTCCATGGTGTCCATGGTGTCCATTAGGTCCATTAACCATTGTCCATTAGGTCCATTCTTTGTCCTTTGTCCTTTGCGTCGTTTACGTCCCTTGCGTCGTTGTCCTTTGGTCGTTGGTCCTTTTGTCCTTTTGTCCTTTTTTCGAAGTTTTTCCAAAGTTTTTCTGGATAAAATATTCTACTTTTGCTATGATCTGGTGCTAAGTCCTAAATAAGGAGGATCTTATGAGCATTCCGCCAAAAGAGTATATGCAAGATGCCAGAGAAATAGTGGACGCATTCAAACTCTATCAAGTACAAAGGGGAATCTTAGACTGCAAAGATGCTTTTCCACTCCCTCCTCCTTCTTCAGCGAATTATCCCTATTCGGCCCATCGCATTGCGCAACAATTTGCTTGCGAAAATGTACGGCGCGGAAATTATAAGCCAATAGATCTCAATTATTTTTCCGCTAAGAAAGTTGAAAAGTGGTAGTCAGCTCACTCTAGTTGTTTAGTGGACATGAATCATCGGTGATATGTGATGTTTTGTCCTAAACATTTCAATGTGTAAAGACAGCGCTTCAATCTGTTTGAGCCTATCCTCTGAAATCGTATGAAAATCGACGTCTCGAAGCTTAGCTAAATCCTTATAAAAGGCATCAATGTGCTGCCTGGACTTTGGAGTTAATTTTTTTGCATTTTCTTCGATGTGCTTAAGATTTTTTTGGCATTTATCTGCCAAATTCTGAGCTTTGTGAAGGCGGGAGAAGGCTTGGTTAGAGCGTGTGAGCTTGTGATGCGTTTCTTTGATCGATCGCATCAAGTCCCGCACCTTTGAACCTTGGTGGTCAACTGCTTCGTGGCTTTTCTTAATATGCTTTTCAAGCCCTGGATAATCCTTAATTTTTTCCTTAGCCATGTCATGCATCAAATTTTTTGGATTCAATTGGTTCTTTGAAATCTTTTCATATTCTTGAATCGCTGCCAATAGCTCTTCATTCAATTTTTCTAGTGATGTGAGGTGGGCTTGTACATGTTGCTGATAGGCAGGATGGTCCATGGTATGCTCTAATTCGCTTTTCAGTTGGGCAATTTCTTTCGCGATGCTATGCTGCAAATAGGTTGCATCCGTAATGAAACTTTTCCTTTCCGCCTCCTCCTTTTCAAGCGTTGCATCCAGATCATCAAGTAATGTCCAGGCCAATGTTGAAGTGATCAGTAATGTTAATAGCCAGGAGAGGGCTGTAGATTTGACATTGGAAAGCATCTGATATTCCGTCGAAACATAATGCTTGGGATCGAGTTTTTCACCCGCCTTTTGACGATATTCTGTTTCAAAACGAAGCGCCACTTTAGCTAAATTGTTGGGGGTAAAGTGGACTAAATCCAATATAGCACGTAAGCTATTCCGACACTCTTTCTGCTTCGCTTCGTATTCTTTGGGATAGAGGCCGTGGTCGATTTCTCCTAATTCTTTTGCCTTTTCCATATAGAAACTTTGGAGTTGGAAAAGAGTCTCCATTTCTTTGATGGGACGGCCAGCAGCTTGTTCCAGCTCGTGGGTGACATCCTTTTGTTCTGAAGGATTATGCATCTCCAGCAGTTTCTTAGCATGTGCTATAGAGGTTACCAATAGGCAATCCGTCTGCAGTAGGCTCATTTGAGAATTTAGTCTGTTCATGTCGATATCAAGCGCGGCTTTGCGTTCCTGAGCATCCCAAATAGACTTTTCATCTTTTGCTTCGAGAGAGGCGGCTTCTGCATCTTTTATTTTATCGTCTAAATCGGCATATTGTCTCGAGATAGCAGAGAATCTATTAAAAAGTTCAAATGCATCGTCAAAGCTAATGGATTTTAGTTGTTCTTTGAAAACCCCCTGCCATTTAGCACTTAAACCTTTCGCAAAAAGGGTGAATACATT
The DNA here is from genome assembly GCA_963801335.1 of uncultured Parachlamydiaceae bacterium. Lineage (GTDB taxonomy): Bacteria > Chlamydiota > Chlamydiia > Chlamydiales > Parachlamydiaceae > CAWDEQ01. The sequence goes on from CAWDEQ010000003.1 coordinate 430,024, forward strand.
TTGGGTCACAAATTCAGTAAATTCCGCTCGGTTTCCTATCTTACCTGTTGCCAGATTGTAAACACGGCTTCTGTCAAGAGTTTGCTGCCACTTTTTGGAGTCCACTATGTCGTGGCACGTCGCATGCACTACTGTGCCACCTCGTGCAAATCCTTCTATGGCATGTGTAAAGAGTTCGGTTTTTTTTAATCGAGTAAAACTTCTCGTTCCTGTGGTAACCGCCACAGTCGGGGAGCGAACTGAAGATAAAGCTGGCGAGTAAGTTCTATGGGCCCTTAAAGCTGAAGAAATACCTGGAATCATATGATTACCTGCAAATTAAGTACATTTACTAACGTATTTTATTATACATTAAACTTTAATTTTAACGGAATAATTAAATCCACGGTTCCTCAGAACTTAGATCTTGTGCAAAATAATTTTATGGAGTAAGTTGATTCTCTCAACCCAAAACCAGAGGAGAATATATGGCCGTTGTAAAAGTCATTGAAGTAATCAGCGAAGGAAAAACTATTGATGAGGCAATCAAGTCAGCACATAGCGAAGTGGCGAAAACTGTAAGAAATATCAAAGAAGTTAAAGTAGATCAAGTCTCTTTGATCATTGATCCAAAGGATTCCAAGAAGCATAAGTTCCAGATCCTTTCCAAGGTGAGCTTCCTAGTCCATAGATAGGTTTCTTAAGTGTTTGATCCTTAGTGTGGATTGACAAAAAAATAAATATCATATATGTTTATTTTTATGGGTTCTACTAGACCATAAGGAGGATTTTTATGGCTAAGGAAACTAAACACCGTAGGGACGAGCGCAAAAAGCCTACGATGACATTAAAAGAGCGGCGGGCCTTGAAGCATGAAAAACGCCAGCTTAAACAGGGCCATCAAGTCGAAAACTTCAACGTTATCGAATAGCCAGTTCTATACCACGTGCGGCGACGGAGTTTTTTCTCAGTCGCTGCATTCTTTTCTTGAAAAATAAATCGTTTATGCTATGGTTCGGAAAAAAGAAGGACATAGCATATGAAGAGATTTTTATTATTTTGTTTTGCTTGCCTGTTGAACCTGGGATCTGCTTGGGCGGACGGGGATATAGCCGGTTTTTGGAAATCGATCGATGATGAAACACACAAGCCCCAAAGCATCATCGCAGTCTATGAATATCAAGGCAAATATTATGGGCGTATCATCTTGACCTATGATGATAATGGCCATGTTCAAGATACCATTTACGATGCAAAAGAGAGAGCCCCTGGAGTTGTGGGGAATCCTCCTTATGCAGGATTGGATATCATCTGGAATCTCAAGCCAAAAGGCACTCATTTTACCGATGGGGAGATTTTGGATCCCGAGCATGGAAAGAAATATGGCGCAGAACTCTGGGTAGATGGGGGAAATCTCATCGTGCGCGGCAAACTCTTTTTCTTTGGCCGCAACCAGACGTGGCTTGCTGCTTCTGAGAGCGATTTCCCGCCAGGATTTAATAAGCCCGATCTGGCAGCGCTTGTGCCTACGATTCCTCGGGTTATTCGATAAAGTTAAACATTTAATTCACCAATGAGAAGTGAGTTCAGTGGTAATTTTTTGTCCTTTATTCGATGGCTTCAGTATGGGCTGCCTTAAAAATGAGGGCAGCTGCAGCTCCTCCGAGCAAGTTCGCTAGAATGAAGACCCAGAGGTTGCTCCAGATGCTCAGGTTCATGACCGTGATCCCCAAAGCGACAGCTGGATTGAAGGCTCCGCCGGATATAGCGCCAACGGCATAGGCACCCACCAATACCGTGAAACCGATTGCAAACCCAAAATAGGAATTGCCCGAAGTTTCTCTAGCTGTGGCGGTATTCAACACAACATAGCACAAGGCAAATGTAAAGAGGAATTCGGCGATGAAGGCTTTTAAGGTCTCCATATTCAATGGGGTCTCTTGGGGAGCTCCCTTAAGGTAGATGGTGAGGTATCCTGCCACAACACCTGCGACGAGTTGCGCAATCCAGTAGAGCAACAGGTCTTTGGAGGAGAGCAATCCGCGCAAAAAAACAGCTAAGGAAACGGCAGGATTGTAGTGGCCTCCGGAAACGTGTCCTCCGGCGTACACCATGACAGCTAGGACGGAACCGATCGCCAGTGGTGCGAGGTTGCCGACGCCGTTTGGATTTATGACAGTCATTCCGACAGTCAATACGAGGAAGAATGTACCAATGAACTCATAAACATATTTCATCTTGGACTCCTTGGTTTAATTACTTTTTAAAACGAAATCTAGATTTTGTCGAGAGCCTTTGTGGATTTTTCTTCAATAAATAATTCCCAGAACATAGAATGCGGTTTTATATAAGCACGCCGGAGGTCAACATGCGGTCCCTGTTCCATCTCTTCTTATTTTTTTTAAGCGCTTCCTTCCCGATCGTTCTTCATGCTCTCGATGAGGAGGAGAAAACGCCCGAATTCCTGTATAAAGTTGTATCCGTCAAAGATTGGAATGAAAGTCAAGGAAAGCAGTGGCTCATGCTTCCTGCAGAGGACCAACTGTTTATCCATCTGGCAAAAAAGGACCAATTGGATAGCATTACAGCCAAGTACTTTGGGAATGCTCCATCCTATGTCATCCTGCAACTCGATCCAACACAGCTGACAGGACAGCTGGTTTTGGAACAGAATCCTGGAGGGGTCAACAAGTATTATCACCTTTACAATGGGGGTATTCCCCTATCAGCCGTCGTTGATTCCACCGTTGTCAAACGTCCTGAAGAATAAGGATCCCCTCTATGTTAGTCAAAGAGCAAGCCGGAAGCCTTTATCTTGGGAAAGTTGTTTCAACCGATAAAACGCTGGCCTATGAAACTAAGAACTTGACGACCCATGCTGTTTGCGTGGGAATGACGGGCAGCGGCAAGACGGGCTTGGGCATTGCGCTTCTGGAAGAAGTGGCCCTCAATGGGATTCCGGCCCTGATTGTCGATCCAAAAGGGGATCTAGGCAATTTGGAGTTGGCGTTTCCTCGTCTCGAGGCGGTCGACTTCTTGCCTTGGATAGACAAAGCCGATGCCGAGCGCAAAGGGCAAACAGCGGAGCAATATGCCGAGGCAACCGCTAAGGCATGGAAAGATGGGCTTGCCAAGTGGGGAGAAAATGGAGATCGGATAAAGGCCTTCAAAAATAGCGTCGATATCGCCATCTATACTCCTGCTAGCCAAGCTGGCATCCCGTTGTCGATTCTGAATTCCTTTTCAGCTCCGCCAGACGAAGTTCTCCAAGATACAGAAGCATTAAGGGACCGCATCCTCTCCACGACCTCAAGCTTGTTAGGCCTTCTAGGCATCTCTGCAGACCCCATAAAAAGCCGCGAACACATCCTCATTTCAACCATCTTGGATCAGGCCTGGCGAGCCAAAAAGAACTTGGATATCTCCGGCCTCATCCAACAGATTCTCAAGCCGCCCTTCGACAAGGTCGGAGTCTTTGACACAGACACCTTCTTTCCTGCGAAGGAAAGGCAAAGTCTCTCGATGAGCTTGAATAATCTGCTGGCCTCTCCAGGGTTCCAAGCGTGGATGCAGGGCGAGCCGCTAGACATCCAAAACTTGCTCTACACCAAAGAGGGAAAGCCGCGGCTGGCGATCCTTTCGATCGCCCACCTTTCCGATTCTGAAAGGATGTTTTTTGTCACGCTGCTGCTCAATGAGCTGCTCAGCTGGATGAGGCGTCAGACGGGAACATCAAACTTGCGCGCCCTCCTGTATATGGACGAAATCTTTGGCTTCTTTCCTCCCTCTTCGATGCCTCCGTCGAAGACGCCGATGCTGACCCTGCTGAAGCAGGCCCGTGCATTTGGTTTGGGCATTATGCTGGCGACCCAAAACCCTGTCGACCTCGACTACAAGGGGCTCTCCAACTGCGGCACATGGTTCATCGGCAAACTGCAAACCGAACGCGATAAGGCGCGCGTGCTAGAGGGACTGAGCGCTGCTTCGAATGGGGAATTGAATACGGCTAAAATCAATCAGCTGATCTCTTCGCTAGGCAATCGCGTCTTCATCCTGCGCAGCGTCTACTTAAAGGATCCGCTGCTCTTTGAAACGCGCTGGACGCTCTCCTATCTGCGAGGGCCTCTCACTCTGCCCCAAATCCAAACGCTGATGTCCGGTAGGATAGACAAGGCGCTGACAATGCCGCCTGTAGAACAGAAAAAGGGCGAAGCCGACTTCACGAAACCCAATGCTCCTAGCGGAGTTCAGGAGTACTTTGCCCAGCCCAGCACAGGCGCCCCTTTCCAGGCCAAAATCCTCGGCATCAGCAAACTCCACTTTGTGGACCCCAAAAGCAAAGTCGATACGTGGCAGCAATCCCTATTCGCTGCCTCAGCGCCTGCTGAGGGTGCCATTAATTGGGAAGAGAGCAAAGATCTCACTGCGGCATTCGACAAACTCTCCAAACAGCCTCCGGCTAATAGCTCCTTTACCGCATTGCCTTCTGCTCTGCTGCAAGCCAAGAATTATGGCGCTTTTACAAAATCCTTTGCCGAATACCTTTACCAGACGCAAACCCTGACCCTTTTTTCGGCCCCCGATGCCAAGATGCTCTCGAAACAGGGGGAAAACGAAGAGGATTTCCGCCAAAGAGTCGCAGGGGATCAGAGAGCCAAATACGACGATGAGGTCAGAAAGGTTAAGGATAGCTATTCCAGCAAGATGCGCAACCTGCAAGACCGCATCGACCGCGCCCAAGCCAAGCTGGAAACCAAGCGCTCCCAAACCTGGCGCCAAATTCTGGACGCCCTTCTCTCGATTATCACGACCCTTTTAGGGGCCATGTCAGGCAAGAAAATCACAAAAGGATCGATTTCTCAGGCGGGGACTTCCATTAGAAAAGCGGAAAGGATCGGCAAAGAACACCAAGATGCAACGCAAGCCGAAGAATCCGCTGCCACCCTCCAGGGGCAATTGCAAGACTTAAAAAGCCAAATGGATAGAGAGGTCGCCGCTATCATGAATCGGGTAGACCCCAATAAAATCAGTCTGGAAAAGACCATAATAAGACCGCGAAAGAGCGATATCTCCGCGACTATCGCCCTATTGTGGGCATAAAAAAGCGCCAGTCGAAGCGGCCGGCGCCGGATGATACTAGGCTTTTTTAGCCATAGCATTTTTGATAAACGATACGATGAATAATAGGATCGCACCGCCGACACCACTGCCCGCGACATTTCCTATAAGCGAACCAATATCGGTTGTTGCGGCAGTTGCGCTGAGGACACCCAAGGCTTGTAGGATATAGCCTCCGATGCCTCCGCCGAAGAACCCTGCGATCGAGTTCCCTACGGGACCTAGGCTTTTATTCGGCATGGCAGCACCTGCGATATTACCGCCTACTATACCGCTTACCAAACTAATCAGTAAGTTGACAAGATCCATAAAATTCTCCTTTTATTTGGACTATTTTATTGTTGAGGAACGGCATCTGTTTTGACTTCAATTTTATTCTGAACTTCTTTCACGCCAGGTTGTGCTTTTGCTTTTGCTTCAAATGCTGCTTTTAATTTTTCATTGGGCACCGCGCCCACTAAGGTCACCATGCCATTATCCGTTTTCACCCTCACCACAAATACAGATAAGTCTTTATCTGCTCTGAAAGCTTTGTGAACTTCTCGAGTGATTTGTCGATCGTTTTGTGCTGGAACATTTTGTTCAGTTGCGGGTTGTTGTGCTGCTAAATAGACTGCTGGTGCCATGAGTAAAAATCCTGCTGATGTTAAGAAAATTATTTTTTTCTTCATATTTTTTTCCTTTTGAAATTACATTTATTTTTAAAAATAACCATAAAGATTATTTGTTAGTTTCTGCATAAGCAGTAGTATATAAATATCCCGCTCTAATTATACCATTTAAATAAATTATTTACATGAATTGGTGCAGAATTTTCATAACCCTTTAATAATAAAGGACGAAAGGACAATGACGATAATGGACAATGGAGAATGGACAATGGTTAATGGACCTAATGGACACCATGGACACCATCGACTATGGACCATTGCCTTTGTCCATAGTCCATGGTGTCCATGGTGTCCATTAGGTCCATTAACCATTGTCCATTATCGTCCATTAACCATTGTCCATTTTTATTGTATTATCTAACGACGTTCAGTTATAGATGCGGTATTATGGTATATCATCGCTATCACATCGAAACGAAAAATGCTCCGGATATTGTCCCTCACCCCAATCGTTTTAAGGTGAATGTCAATCGCTTTGCTCTTGCCAAGCTCCTTCTCAAGGAATTGTTCCATTACCGAGGCAACCTCGAGGTTGTGTCGAGCCGCCCCTGCGTCTATGGAGTCTTTTCAGGACCCTTAGGCGGGTTTGCCCCCAGGGAGAAGCTCTGCGTGGGATGCTTGCGCTGCACCACCCAATATCCCGATATCGTCGAAATCTTGCATAACGAGGAGCGGCGCCTGCTGGGGGATTCCTACTTCAATCCTGACTATGTCGACACTGTCGTTTACGAAGCAGCGTCCGGGCGCATTCCCGTCAAAGGGGCTGGGTACAGGGGGCAATTCGGTGGGAAAGGGTGGGATGGCATGTGGACTGACATGTCTGAAATCGTGCGGCCGACGCGCGATGGCATCCATGGTAGGGAATACATCTCCACAGACATCGACCTCGGAAGCAAACCCGCAAGCCTCCAATTCGATGATAACGGGCAGCCAAGTGGGCCATTGCCTGACACTGTGACGCTGGCCGTTCCCTTTCTTTTCGATATTCTTCCTAGCAATATCATGGAGCAAGAAGTATCCTGTTCGATTTTAGCCAATGCGGCCCATCAAACAAAATCTCTGGCGATTCTTCCTCCAGCTGCGATCAAGAAATATTCCCTTCACGGCCCCCACATTATTCCCTTGGTACAACCCGGAGACGATTCGGTTCTGGATATGGAGCCGCCCCTCTTGGAGTTAAATGGATGGAACGAGAGCTTTTATCGACACCTCAAATCAGCGCTCCCCCATACACAAGTGATTGTGCGCGTTCCATTTGAAGATCCCCATCTGTTATCCTATTACGAGGCTGGCGTACGGCTCTTTCATCTCGTTGCCGATTATCATGGCCAAGGGCAGCAGGGACGCTTTGTGCTGGATCTGATCCGCGATGTCCACAAGCAATTTGTCGATTGCCGATGCCGCAGCGAAGTCTCCTTGATAGGAAGCGGAGGAATGATCGCAGCTGAACATATTCCCAAAGCCAGTATCTGCGGCTTGGATGCCGTCGCGCTGGATACTGCTCTCCTGACAGCCCTGCAAGCCAAATTCCATGGTGAATGCCGCAGCCGAACGGAAAGCCGGTTTACCCTTCCGGAAAAGATAACCGCAGCATGGGGCATCCAAAGGCTGAAAAATCTAACCGGATCCTGGCGCGATCAGCTCCTGGAAATATTAGGGGCAATGGGCTTACGCGAAGTGAGGAGGCTCCGCGGGGAGATCGGCCGCGCCCTATTCCAAAATGAACTTGAAGATGAAGCTTTTGTAGGGATCGATGGCTATGAATCCAAAAAGTGAAAACGAAAAGCTGATCACGCAGAAGCATACGGACTGTCTGCGGCAAGGGTTTGAGGAATGGTCCACGTTAGATTATGGAAGGATGCCTGCCTTGGGAGACCGCCGTTGGACAGCAGACCTCATCTTAGCGACGTGGAAGCAAGCCGAAACGGCCCTTCCACCAAGCAATGGCCTTGACTATCGCAAAGGCGATTCCGGTGGAGGCTTTGACCGCCTGGACTTCAAGTTTTTACCTGAAGACAAATGGCTCCCAAGTGATTTTATTCCCGACCTCTCCATCTCGTTGAACCGGAAGCCGGATAATAAGCAAATCGAAATCCCTATCCCGCTATATGGTGCTGGCATGTCCTATGGGTCCGTCAGCGAACATATCATGCTAGCAAGAGCCAAGGCAGCCCAAAAATGGAATACTTTCACATGTACCGGAGAAGGGGGATATCCCGACTGCCTAGTCCCTTTCAAAGAGCATGTCATCACCCAAATCGCCACAGGCATGTTTGGGGTGCGCGAGGAAACCATCCAGTATGCTCCCATCGTCGAATTCAAATACGCACAAGGGGCAAAACCGGGCCTCGGCGGGCACCTCCTAGGAGACAAGGCGACCGTGGCCGTAGCTAAGATGCGCGAAGCCGTTCCCTGGGTGAGTCTCTTTTCGCCCTTTCCCTTTCATAGCGTTTACTCCGTGGAAGACCACAAAAAACATATCGATTGGATCAAGACGGTCAATCCCCATGCCCTCTATTCCGTCAAGGTATCCACCCCTGTCGATATCGATATGGTGGCCGTCGGCAGCTATTATGCCGGAGCCCACATCCTCCAAATCGATGGGGGATATGGCGGCACCGGAGCAGCCCCCGAAATCGCAAAAAAAAATATCGCGATGCCCATCGAATTAGCCATTCCAAAAGTGCACCGCACATTAATCTTTGAGGGCATCCGCGAGGAAATCGTCATCATCGCCAGCGGAGGCATCAGGTCGGCCGATGACATCGCAAAGATTATCGCATTAGGCGCAGACGGATGCGCCCTCGCCACAGCCGAATTGGTCGCCTTGGGCTGCACGCGCTGCGCCAACTGCGAGCGCGGCCGAGGATGCCCCTTCGGCCTCACCACGACCGACCCAGAACTGACAAAGCTTGTGGATCCCGATTGGGGCGCGGAAAGAATCAGCAACCTCTATGCCTCCTACGCCTTCCAGCTGCGCGAGATCCTGCGCAAATTGGGCCTGAAGAGCATCCGGGATTTGCGTGGACGGAGCGATCTATTGAGGTATATACAATGAGAGATGGACAAGAAGGCGGATGCGGTGTCATAGGCCTGGCATGCACCGAAAAGGTCGCAGGTAGGCACCTGCTCACCGCGCTAACCCAGATGTGCAATCGTGGCAATGGAAAAGGCGGAGGCATTGCAGCTGTCGGACTATCCCCAAGCACGTTAGGCATTTCACAACAAACGCTAGACGAGGACTATCTCTTGGCGATTGCCTATTTGGATATGAATGCCCGCGAACAAGTCGAAAAGGAATTTATCCGCCCCCTATTCGACATCGATCATATTTACACAGTGCCTCATCTATCTGACTATCGGCAACTGAACGACCTAGACATCAAACCTCCCGAAGCAATTCTTTACTTCGTCAGGATCAAGCCTGACAAAAGGCAAGAAGACTCAACCGAAGATGAAATCGTCTACAAAAACTCCTTTCGCCTAAACCAAACCTTCTATTGTGCTTCTGGAGAAAAGCGCGCTTTTGTCCTCTCCCATGGGAAAAATCTGTTAGTGCTCAAGCTGGTCGGCCTTGGCAACGATGTCATCCGCTATTACCAATTGGAAAACTTTACAGCCCATGTGTGGATCGGACACCATCGCTATCCCACCAAAGGCCGCGTGTGGCATCCAGGTGGAGCCCATCCCTTTATAGGCATGAACGAAGCTCTCGTGCACAATGGCGACTTCGCCAATTATTTCTCCTTATGTGAATATCTGGCCCAGCGCGGCATCTATCCGCAGTTTCTCACCGACACCGAGGTGGCAGCGCTCATCTTCGATCTCCTCATCAGAACTTATGGCTATCCCCTGGAATATGTCATCGAGGTCTTGGCGCCTACGACAGAGCGCGATTTTACTCTGCTTCCAGAGGATAAACAGCGCATCTACAGCCTATTGCAGAAGACGCATATGCACAACTCCCCAGATGGCCCCTGGTTCTTTTTGATCGTGCAGTCTCTGCAGAAAATCTACCGCTTGATCGGAATCACCGATACCAGCATGCTGCGGCCTCAGGTCTTCGCCTTGCAAAAAGGTCCTGTACCCATCGGCTTCTCGGCATCGGAAAAGCAAGCGATCGATGCCGTCCTCAGAAGCCTATCAGAAGAGGATAGCCGCTTTTGGACCTATGCCGACCACTATTGGAATGCCCGAGGCGGCAGCTACACCGATGGGGGCGCTTTTGCCTTTTCGGTCTATCCGCAAAAAGAAGGACCGGCACTTCTGCAATGCACAGATAAGTTCGGCAATGAAGTGCACGCCAAAGCTGAAAAGCCGGCATGTACTGGAGGGGGAGAGGGGAGTTCGCCAGTGGACATTCCTGTGATGGCCGCAATGGATCTCTATGCCTGGGCCAAAAGGGAGATACCACACTGGACCTATGAACAATTCGACGGATTTCTCGCTGCCTTGCAAGGCCATGCCGATGCCGATCTCGCCTTCGAAGTCATGACCTTGCTGCTTGACCATCGCTATCCTACCGGCAATCTGCGCCGAAGCTGCCTTTTGGATAAGCTGAGCAAGGGCTTAGCTTCTCTGTCTGCACGGCTCCCATCGGCCATCGTCCTCAGAGCCGACAAGTATCCCTCGGAAGGCCCCAACTCTTTAGCACGCGAAATCGTTGACCAGGCCCAGCAAGGAGTCAAAAAGCTCATTATCATCAATTGCCGCGGCCACCGCTTCATTGGCAATGGAATGGGGCCAAATACGGAAGGCCTCCACATCGATGTCTATGGATCCTCGGGCGATTACCTCGCGTCGGGAATCGACGGAGCTGAAATCACCGTTCATGGGACAGCACAAGACCAGCTTGGCCAAATCATGAAGTCTGGTAAGCTGGTTGTATACGGAGATGTCGGCCAGACATTCTTCTATGGAGCCAAGGGAGGCGAGGCCTATATTCTAGGAAATGCCGCAGGAAGGCCCCTCATCAATGCCGTTGGCAAGCCGCGCGTTGTAATCAATGGCACCTGCTTAGATTATCTTGCAGAATCCTTCATGGCGGGAAACCCTTTGTATAGTGGAGGCTTTGTCATCGTCAATGGCATCGCCTTCGACGAAGAGGGAGCCATCATCGAATTGCCGACACCTTATCCAGGCAACAATCTTTTCTCGCTCGCATCCGGCGGAGCCATCTATATCAGGGATCCGGAACATAAACTCGAAAAAGATCAGCTGAATGCAGGTGAATATGTTGAGGTGACACCAAAAGATTGGGAGGTGATGCTACCTTTTCTTCGCGAAAATGAAAGGCTCTTCGAGATCCCTATAGACCGCCTTTTAAGCTATAGAGGCCACTCCCTGCCTTACCATAAAATCTACCGCAAAATAGCGCCTTCGCGCGTCCGCGTCCTCCAGGAAGAAGAAGCCTGGGTAAAAGCCAAAACAAATTGACAATAGCCAATATACCTGAGGCAAGCGAAACCCAGGGCCCTAATGGACAATGGTTAATGGACCTAATGGACACCATGGACACCATGGACTATCGACCATTGCGTTTGACCATAGTCGATGGTGTCCATGGTGTCCATTAGGTCCATTAACCATTGTCCATTAGGTCCATTAGGTCCATTGTCCATCTGTTAGAAGTGATACCCGAGTTCTACCCAGAATTCGAAGGATCGCCAGATGACTTGGTGGAAGTGATACTGGTAAATTTCAGGGGAGCCGACGCGCCTGAAATCGCCATTGATGGGCAAAATTTCGCCGGGGCGCGATCTCCATTCGCTATACTTTGAGCCAATACCGCAGACGAAGTCGTCAAACAGATCCCAGCGCATCTTAGCCCAGATGACATTGGCGAAAGCATGGTCGGCCTTTTGATGGTTTTTGAAATGGCCCTCAGGCAATATGCGATAGGGAATGTCATGCTTTGGATCCCAAAAAGCTTGCAATTTGGCCCAATGGAATTCGTAACCCAACTCTAATGACCACTTGCACTCATGGAAGACGACATCGAGGCCGAGAAAGGGTCCTCTCCAACGTGTTCTATAGGCGGTTCCATCGTCTGGCCTAAACGGATTTAAGTCCCTCCTTGCCAATTTCGTTGTAAAGCGCTGCAAGTTATAAGAGTAACCGACGATGGGTCCGATGCGCAAACATTCATTACAAACGATTCCGAGATAGCCAAGTCCTGCTTGGAAGTCTTGTGTTCTTCCTTTATGCTGCCTGGCCCTGATCTTGGTTTCCCTGCCGTAGGAGTCTACGATGTCCTCGTGATATCGGCTCGAACCGATCCATCCTAAATTGGCATGCCCGCGGACGAAGAAGTGGTTAGCCCAAGTATAAATGCTACAGCATTCCTCTCCAAACTCGTAGCGGCCATTGATACCCATCGTATAGAGCTCAATGTCATCTTCCTGTATCTTTTTGTAAAAGAGGACTTTGCCTTGGGGACTCAATGCTTTGGAGGTCGATCTAATGTAATCGCACCTGATTCCTCCAGTGAAATTGATGTCAGATCCATGGTAGACCCAAGCCGAGAGGGGAGCTGCTATAGCAATTAAGGCTAGGACAAGTGTGTATTGAAAAATAGGGCGAAATGTCAGGCTTTTCATCGTGTTTCCTTACATTGAATTTTCTCGTTACGCGTCTGTTCAACATTATGTAATATAGCTATATGGGGTAATCGAAATTTCGTATTTTGTCAAGTAAAAGACTCAATTCAGGCTGAGATCTTCCGGGATCATGGAGAGTGTGGCATATTTGCCTCCCATTTCGCGGAGGAGGGTTTGCCACAATTTGTCTGGGGGGATGTGAAAGATATATTGGGCCGAAGCGGGGTGCAAAAACCAGCTGCCGTCGAGGAATTCGCGTTCGAGTTGTCCTGCGCCCCATCCGGCATAGCCGAAGCACAGGTTGATTTCGGGTCCATGTTCATCTGTCAGGGCATCTTGCAGGAATTGGAGGTCGCCTCCAAGAAAAACGCCTTCGCAGACATTTAGTGTTTGGTGCGGGATGTTGTCAGAGGTATGCAGGAGCATCATCTGATTGGTCTGGACGGGTCCTCCGGCGCGTATGCCGACGTGGGGATTGGAGAGTTGTTGGACGTTGATGATTTCTTCAGGAAGCTCTAGGTCGAGCGTTTTATTCACGACAAGGCCAAAGGATCCATTGGGGTTATGCTCGCAGATCAAGATGACGCCGCGAAAAAAAATGCCGGTGTCGATTTCCGGGGTGGCAATCAAAAAGGTGCCCTTTTGAATTTGCGAATAAGGCATTGATTCCATGGCTAATTTTCCGTTTTCTCAAGCTCCCAGTTTCTGATGTCTAGGTCCATCACTTGCTGGTTGTACATTTTGAGGGATTCTTGCAAGCTTTCGACTCGCCTTAATAGTTCGGCATAGACTTTGTCATATTCCCTATTCTCGATCATAACTTCACAACAGCAGGAGGACTCTGTCTCATCTAATACCATATAAACCCGGGAAAGGGAAGTGGAGATTTGGTCCATTTCGTCATTGAAGAAATTGCGGAATTCTTGTGGCGAACAAAGGCGATTGAGCAGGTTGAGGCGCCGTGCCCTTAGGCGCTGCCAGCCTTTATCCGAGTGGAACAGCAATCCATAGTGGTTGATGTCGTTCAAGATCGTGTCGGCTTTTGCGAGCAAGGCATTGACTTTCAGGTAGATATCCTCTTTCATAAAGATTTTCCCAAACGTCCCTTCACCCTTTCTCGCTTGTCCTGTAATAGCGGAAATGTCTTTGAAGGACTGCACCAACTGATCCGAAAACGCTTGCATGTTATCGAGTGTCGAAGTGAGGATCTCCGGCTTGTTGAGGGCTGCGGTGATGTCGCGCAGGTTGCCGCCGATATCGCTGACTTTTTCCCAGACGCCCCGCAGCTTGAATTCTTTGAGATTATCCGTTACAGCATCTAGCGCCGATTCGAGTTTGGCACCAATGTCTCTCAACTCTTTCAATGTTTCTTCGACGCTGCCGGCTTCGACGGCATAGAGGACTTTGTCATTGACTAAGATGAGGGGTTTGCCGGGCGGGGGAGCCATGGGAGTAATAGAGATCGTTTTTTCGCCGAGCAATCCCGAGGTCTTGGCTTCTATTTCATCAGAGTTGTAGACGTTGACGCTGGAGTCCACTTTTAAAGTCAACTCATAGACATAAACGTAGCCATTAGTGGTAGTCCGTTCGGTAATGATATCTGGCAATTCGCGGATGGCCATGACTTCACCGACCGGTTTGCCCCCAAAAGTCACTCTGGTGCCTCTGCTGATCTTGTCAATATCGGCAAAGCGTACTTTTAGAGTCCGCCCCTCATTGCCCACAGATGGGTGTAGAAACAGAATCATCAAAATAATAATGGCGCAGGCCGATATGACAAAAAGCCCGTTGATCAGGTTTTTTAGTTGCTCATTCATGATATTTACATATCTAACTGTTTTTGCGTCACTATGGCATCTTTGAAAAAGGTATGCAAGAGGGGATCGTCAATTTTTAAAAATTCATCCTTTGGAGCGATATGCAAAATGCGGCCTTCGTGATGGAAGGCGAGGCGGTCGCCCACTTCGATAGCGGAATGGATGTCATGGGTGACGACGACAGAGGTGGATTTCAGTTCTTCCCGGGTTTTGTTGATCAGTTCGTTAATGTTTTGGGCCGTGATCGGATCAAGCCCGGTGGTTGGCTCGTCATACAAGACGATTTGGGGACGATAGATGACGAGCCGGGCGATGGCGGCCCTCTTTCGCATTCCGCCGGAGAGATCGGAGGGCATTTTGTTTTCCGTTCCTTCCAATCCGACCAATTTTAGGGCTTCATCTATCCTTGTTTTTACCTCTTTCGGAGTAAGTTGTCCGTGCTGCTTTAAATAGAAGGCGGTATTTTCCCCGACTGTCATCGAGTCGAATAGGGCAGCCCCTTGGAAGAGCATTCCCATATTTTTTACGATTTCGTAGCGCTGCTGCTGGTTCAGTTCGGTGATGCGGCTGTTGTCGATTTCGATATAGCCTTTATCGGGGTTTTCGATTCCGAGTATTTGCCTGAGGAGCACGCTCTTTCCGACTCCGGAGCGCCCTAGGATGACGAGCGTTTCGCCTTCCAAGACCTCCAAGTTCAGCCCTCTCAGCACTTCCAGCTTGTCGTAGCTTTTCCATAGGTCTTTAACGATGATCTTTGGCTTTTCCATGGTCAAATCCACAGGTTCAGGAAGTCTTCGATATATTCATAGGAGTTATTCAATGCAATAGTGAGCAAGAAATTTCCGATGAGGATGACCGAATAGCAGATCACGACGCTATTCGTTGTGGCTCTTCCGACGCCTGCCGCGCCGCCCCGCGTTGTCATCCCGCGATAACAGGAGATCGTGATGATGATGAAACCAAAGACAAAGGCTTTGATCATGCCGCTGATAAAGTCGAAGGCGTGTATGTTGACTGGCAAGGGATCCAGGAAGGTATTCGGGGCCATTCCATAGTAGTAGACGGCGATGGCATAGCCCCCGATAACCCCCATGAGGCAGCTGAAGACATTCAAAAGCGGCAGCATGATGAGCCCTGCAATAAAGCGAGGGGCGACGAGATACTGTATCGGATTTACGGCCATCGATTTCAGGGCATCGATTTGCTCTGTTACCCGCATCGTTCCAAGCTCTGCGCAGATGGCCGCGCCGACGCGTCCTGTCACCATAAAGGCCGTGAGGATAGGCCCCAGCTCAACCATCATGGCTTTGGTGACCATCAAGCCTGTTGCGCCAGCGAGCCCCTTATCCGAAAGCTGAAAGAAGGACTGTGCGGCGAGCACCATCCCAGTGGAAAATCCGGTGATCGCGACGACGGGCAGCGACATCACCCCTATTTCAAACATCTGATTCCGCAGGAGATAGAGCGCAGGCGGGTGCCTGACGCTTACCCAGGTCACTTGGAGGACCATCAGGTAGTAAGCCCCGATATTTTCAATCAGCTTGGCGAATTTGCTATTGAGATATTTTTCATTCATAACAGAAAACAGAATACAGAATTCAGAATACAGAATACAGAATTTTTTCCGCACGCTGAGCCAGTGATCTCACAGCCTGAGCTAAAAATATTTTAATATTTTACCACTGAGATCAGTGAGATCACTGAGAAGGTATGATATTTTTTACCACTGAGATCAGTGAGATCAGTGAGAGGAGGTTGAGATCAGTGAGAAGAAAAATTGACCACTGAGCCAGTGAGTGAGAGATTGTTAGATGGGAAAGGATTAGGCTATATTCTAATCACATTCTATTTTCTCACACCCCTCACTGATCTCATAACCTCTCACTGATCTCACTGTTCTCAGTGGTAAAATATTCAACTAAACCTAATAATCGCGTTTCCATTTCAGCAGCAGCTCCCCTTCGTTATCGTCGCCCATTTCGGCTTGGATTTTGACTTCGCGGGTGAGGTTAGCTTCCAAGGACACCTTATTGCTGTCGGAAGAGACGTTTCGTGCGACCGAGACGCAGACGCCGCGGGAAAGGTATTTGCCGACCTGAACGGAGAGGTCGCTGGAATCATTTTTGGTGCCGCGTGTAATATCGATCTTGTCGATTCCGAAGGTTTTGCGGATTTTAGTGAGCACATCCGGGCCTTTGCCTCCAGTTGATAGGTCGGTGATCGACTGGTTGAGCTCGGCTCCTTCCGTAGAGGTAATATCGGCTATGCCGCGTCCGAACAGAATCCAGGAGACAATTTCGCGCTGGGAGAAGGGGGGATTGGACCTGAAGGAGAGCGTGGGGCTTTTTATTGGGCCGCGCACGATGATCTCAGCAGTCATCTGATCGAGGTCTCGGCTGGCAATGACATAAAGGGACGTTTTCTTTTCGAGGTCGCCGGCAAAGGTAATGGTGCCCTGTTGGATCAGGAATTCCTTGCCGCTGAAGGAATAGGAGCCCCGGATCGCTTTCCAATCGCCAGTCAGTTCTGGAGCTTCGGTGGTGCCCGTCAGGTGAATCTTCCCTTTCCACGAAGAGTTCAGGTCTTTTGCGTTGACGAGGGCTCTGCTCGTTTCGAGTTGCAAATCCAAAGAGATCGGCCAACTGTTCTTATTCTTGTGGATGTGTCGATGGCCGTTGATGAATGTGACTTCGAGGGTTTGGATCGACTGAGGCAGTTTGTCCGGGAGGGTGATCTCCAGCTCGTCGGCCGCTAGGTCCCCTGTGAGGGCCGCTTTAGCGTCATTGCCGCTAAAGTTGACCTTGCCTGTAAAGAGCGCAGAAACGATATCGCGATTGATGAGATGGACTTTATCCAAGGCAAAGTCGACGGAAAAGGGATTCTGGAGTTTCTTGTCGATGGTGTATGTCCCTTGTCCGGTGATTTTGCCTCCGAATGGATCGGTGGCGGATAATTCTTTAATGGTTAGAGCGCGCCCATCGATTCCGATGAGGGCATGCAAGTTTTTATACACGATTCCATTATAAAGGCTTTCGTAAGTGCCGTTGGATAATTCAGCTTCTCCCTGGACAATAGGCTGTTGCAGGGTGCCTCCGAACTCTAATCCAACTTTTGTATAACCGCTAAAGGGGCTGTTTTCTCCATAGAATAGTCTGAGCAGGGGCAGGAGCTCTCCCTCGGCTTGCATCGTGAGGTCCATGGGTTGTGCGGGATCCAGGGTGATGCCAAACGGGTGAAGGGAAAGCGCTAAGGGCAGCGAACCCGCTATAGTGGCAGGTTGCTTGTCAAAGCCTGTCATGGTCCCTGTCCCTTTGATACCGTTCTCGTCCACTATCAAAACAAGGTCGGCTTCCAGGCTAGGAAGGCTGGAAAAGGCCTCTTTATCTGTAAGAACATCTTTTAGTTTCACGTGGATTTGGCCTTGAGGATGCCGTGCGGGGCCATGCAGATCGACAGTCGCATCCAGATATCCCTCCACTTGCGGCAGGCCATCTTTAATAAGGCGTGCTAGCTTGAGTGGGATATGGGAGAGGGCGATGCAGACATCGGTTTCTGGATTATCTAGCAAGTGGGAGACCGTCGCTTCTAAAGTTAGGGCGTCGGTTTTGAGCTCCCCAAAAGTTAATCCAGGGGAGGAGAGGGAGAGTTTCAGGGTTTGTTGCGTAGAGACATGCGCCTGGAAGGCTACCGTTCCCTCCACCTCTTCATCCCACCATGCGCGCAAAAAGGAGAGGTCGCTGGTTTCCCCTTTGGAGTTGGCATCGATGGATCCGGCTGGATCGATCGTGATTTGCATATCGAGAAAGGGATGTTGCAAATCGAGGCTTAGCCCTTCTTCCGGATCGGACAGCAGTTTCCCTGTTAAGCGATGTGCCAGGGGAATGCCATGGTATTTAAAACACTGGATATCGAAATGTTCGATGAGGCAATAGATGGGGGGAGGAAGTAAACGGCCTGATGGACCTGTTTCGGCATCATTGTGCAGGGCTAATTCCGAGATGGCAAGGGTGGATAGGATAATTTGCTTATTCCACATGGGTTCCAGTTGACCATGAAAGTGCACATCGTGCATCGAGATGAGGGTTTTGTCTTTATCCTTGATGGTGATGGCTCCGATGCGAATGGACAAGGGAAAGGTATAGTCTACCGAATCGAGATCGACATGCAGTCCTGTATACTTTTCGATGTGAGCTTGAACCAAAAGAATCACCTGCTGCTTAGTCCACTCGGTTTGCACTAGGAATGCCAATGCGACCACAATGGATATGAAGCCGAGAAAAAGCGGGATGACCATTTTCTTTATCATACTTAACTCTCGTTAAAAGGCTTGTCCTACGCTCAAATAGACCTCGCAGACGTGGTCGAGATGGCGCCTCCTGTTGAGGGGAAATGCCACATCGAGGCGCAAAGGCCCCACAGGAGTGTGGTAACGAACTCCGGCTCCGACGGACTGCCTGACTTTTTTGTCGAAGCTGGGCACAAAATGGGTGTAGACATTTCCTATATCGTAAAAGAAGACCCACCCCAACGTTTCGCTGGTGCGCATCCGAACTTCGAACGAATAGACCATCAAGGAGCGGCCTCCGATGGGTTTGCGGTGATCCTTTAAGGGGCTCACGGTCAGGAAGCGGTAGCCTCGCAGCACCGTATCCGAACCAGCGTAGAACCTCTCGGAAGGGGGAATCGCATGCCGGGGCGCTCCCCAAATCGAACCTAAATTTGCTTTAAACGCCATGACTAAGCTCTCATCATCCACAACAGGATAATAAATGGAACCGATTAAATTTGCCGTGCAATAAGCAAAATTGGGGCTAAAGAGCTGGAGTGCAGGGGTGATTTTGAGCGACGCAATGCATCCTTGAGTCGGATTGAGGATGCTGTTGACCTTGCTCCAACGCACTTGCAGGGGAATTTTGCCTAGATCATATTGCCGCCTATTGTCCGAGCGCAAGTCGTGAATGTGCTTGTAGGTGACGCCATAGGAGAGGCGGGTGTGGTCATGGATGGTCTTCTGGATCATGCCAGATAAGCTGAACGAGGTATCCGTAAAGGCCAATGTCCTTTCGCTTTGCAGTTCAGAACTCCAGATCAGGTCTTGGCCGCGATGGTAGAAGTCGGGCTTCACATAGACAGCACTCACTTCCTGGAGCCTCTGCCAGATATTTGCCTTGAGGCTCAGCTTTTCTCCGGAGTGGTACAAGTTTCGGTTTTCCCATTCCACCAAGAAACCGGGTCCCCATAGCGTTGTGTAGCTCAAGCCTACCCCAATGCTGCGATGCTTGCGCTCTGTGACATTGATGATCATGGTAATTTCATTGTATTCATTAGCGGCGTCGCCATGAAGAATGGAGATCGAGCTAAAGAGGCCAGAAGCTTCGAGGGCGTTTTGCGTCTTTTCGATTTTTTCGGGATCATAGACTTTTCCCGCCTCCCAGTATATTTTGCGCATGATGACGGAGTCGGACACATCGGCATTGCCGTTGATCACAGTATCTCCGAAAACGCATTGAGGCCCAGGGGACAGGGTCAGAACCACCGAAATCGAGAGGGTGGTTTGGTCGGCAAAGACTTCGCGATTCTGCACGTGAGCCAACGGATAGCCCATGTCTTCCAGGAGCGAAAGCAAGGTCTCTTCGGCCCTTAGAATGTCAGAGGGAATGGCAGGATCGCCGATGGCGATGTCTAAATCATCTAGGGTGATGCAGAGGGGATTGTTGCGGATCTCATAGCGTGCAAGGGTATACAGGGGGCCCTGTTCTATAGTAAAAAGGACGCAATCGCCCTCGATGGCAAAGTCGATCTTTGGATTGAAGTAACCGAGGCTCTGAAAAACGTCGTGAAAGAGGGGAACATCGTTTTCGGCGCGGCGCTTCAGGCCTGTATAAGTTTCTGGTGATGAATCTTTTAAGGCAATGAGCTGCGACGCCTGCATGAGGAGGTCGAGCGCGTCTTGATCCTCGACGCCCTGAAACCTTACCTCGTAGCCATACGCCTTCCCGAACATGATGAACAAGAGAAAAAGTGCAAAAAGATAACGCGTCATACTTCCGCCTAAAATGCAGTGGCGATTATTCTTCAAGGGAGCGTTTATCCGCTAGCTTTTTTCTTTGCGCTTTGTATAATTGGATCAGCGATTAGCATGCATAAGACATCATGGATAAGAAAGAAGGCACAGGGATGCAGGAGCGCAAGCGGCAACAAGGATAAACAAATTTACAGGATATGCAGGATCGCACGCGGCAGGATATGAAGGATTACGGGCTCTTAACCACAACAAAACAATTAAGATATATTATTTCTCATCATTATCTGTTGTGGTTAAGAGCCCGTAATCCTTCATATCCTGCCGCGTGCGATCCTGCATATCCTGTAAATTTGTTTATCCTTGCGATCCTGCATATCCTGTAAATTTGTTTATCCTTGCGATCTTGTTTATCCTGTAAATTTGTTTATCCTTGTTGCCTCTTGATCATCTCGGAGAAAAGGAATCGATGCATCAGTTATCTAAAAGTCACGAAGTATACCGAAGACTATGTGAGGTCATCCCGGGCGGGGTCAACTCGCCGGTTCGCTCCTGCAAAGCGATGGGGCAGCCGCCCATGGTGGCGCAGCGCGGCCACAAAGATATGCTCTACGACGTCGATGGCAATGCCTATATTGACTATTGCGGATCGTGGGGCCCCTTGATCCATGGCCATGCCCATCCCGCCATCTTAGAGGCGGCTCGCGAACGCATGGAAATGGGCACGACATTCGGGATCACAACCGAAATCGAAGAGAAAATCGCCCGCAAAATTGTGGAGCTCGTCCCTTCCGTCGATAAAGTGCGCTTTGTCTCTTCGGGTTCCGAGGCCACCATGAGCGCCATCAGGCTTGCCCGCGGATTCACCAAGCGCGATGTGGTGATCAAATTTGCTGGAAACTACCATGGCCATGCCGACTTCCTATTGGTCAAGGCGGGCTCGGGTGTCGCGACCATGTGCCCTGAGGCCACCTCCGCTGGAGTGCCTAACGATAGCATCAAAAATACGATCTGCCTGCAGTATAACGATAGCGAAGCCTTAAAGGACTCCTTTCGGGAACGCGGTTCCCAAATTGCCGCGGTTATTGTCGAACCCATCGCAGGCAATATGGGACTCATCCCTGGAAAGCCGGAATTTCTGCAGACGATGCGCGACGTCTGTACCAAGCATGGGACGCTCCTCATTTTTGATGAGGTGATCACC
Source organism: uncultured Parachlamydiaceae bacterium (assembly GCA_963801335.1). Classification (GTDB taxonomy): domain Bacteria; phylum Chlamydiota; class Chlamydiia; order Chlamydiales; family Parachlamydiaceae; genus CAWDEQ01. The sequence goes on from CAWDEQ010000003.1 coordinate 451,434, forward strand.
GGCTTCCGCGTGGCTTTGGGCGGAGCCCAAGAGTTCTATGGAATCAAAGCCGACTTGACCTGCTTTGGGAAAATCATTGGGGGAGGCTTCCCTGCTGCCGCATTTGCTGGCAGGCGCGACATCATGGATTGCGTCGCCCCTTTGGGCCCTGTCTATCAGGGAGGGACGCTTTCTGGTAACCCCGTTGCGATGGCTGCCGGCCTGAAAGCCATTGAGTTGCTGGAAGCCCAAGGGTTCTATGCTGAGCTCGAGCGCAAGACGAAAGTCCTCACAGAACCTATCAAGGAATACATTTCTAAACATATGGTGCAGGCTTGCCTCCAGGAGGTGGGGTCGATGTTCACCCTTTTCTTTGGAAAAAAGTGCGTGGAAAATATGCTTGACATCGCACAGCTTGACTATGACCTGTTTGCCAAATTCTTCCGCTACCTCTTTGCCCGCGGCGTCTACATTCCGCCTTTGCAGCAGGAGGCCTGGTTTATCTCGATGGCTCACGAGGAGAAAAACCTCCTCAAGACGCGCGATCTGGTGTTGGATTTCCTCAAGAAGGATCTGCAATGAAAGTTGTTCCTTTGTTTTTATTCTTTTTCCTTTTCATCATGGGAACTGCAGCGGCCTCCGATGAAAAGCTCATGGCTTCGTTGAAGGAGCACATCAAGGTCCATCCGAAGGGCGTCAACAAAGTCGGCCTCATTAAGATAGGGGATCGCAGCACTAGCATCAGCCAGTCGACTTGGCTTTATGTCAAGAGCGCTTTAGATCACTTTAAGGAAACAAAACCCGATTTCCTCATCTTAGAGCTGAATACCCCGGGCGGCGAGGTCTTTGCCGCACAAATGATATCCGATGCGTTGAAAGAGCTAGACACGCAAAACCAGATTCCCGTCGTGGCTTACATCAATAATTGGGCGATTTCCGCCGGAGCCATGCTCGCCTATTCCTGTCGCTATATTGTGGTTGTGAGCGATGGCAGCATGGGGGCCGCTGAGCCGGTCATCGCAAGCGAAACCGGCGAAATGAAAGAGGCTTCCGAAAAAGTCAACTCCGTCATGCGCGCCGACTTTGCCAACCGCGCCCGCTTTTTTGGACGCAATCCCTACATCGCCGAAGGCATGGTCGATAAAGACGTCATCCTCGTGCAGCGCCACGGCGAGATCATCAAGCTGGACAGGGAGAATCAAATCAAGACCACAGGACAAGATCCCGATGTCCTCATCAAGGCAAAAGGGAAGCTGCTGACACTTGATGCGGTACAGCTGATGAAATATGGCGTCGCTGACCTGATGGTTCAGCCCAAACAGTTGGTTCACATCACTCCGGAAGAACGCGAAAAAGGGGAGTGGCCTGCCTCTAAAGTGCTGCTCTTCACCGCTCCCTTCTTCGATTCCATTCCCAATGCTGTCGTCGACGAGTTCAAACCCGACTGGAAGACCCAATTCTTCATGATTTTGGCCAATCCCATCGTCTCCTCGATTTTATTTTTGGGGATGATGGTCGGATTTTATATCGAAATGAGCAATCCGGGAGTTAGCCTTCCTGGTAGCTGTAGCCGTCATCTGCCTTTTCCTCATCATCCTTTCGAGTTTTGCCCAGGAGATCGGCAATGTCCTTGAGCTCATCTTCCTTGTGGTGGGGCTCATGGTCATTCTGGTGGAGGTGTTCGTCCTTCCTACCTTTGGATTGCTGGGCTTTGTAGGCATTCTCTTCTTCCTGGCGGGACTGTTCGGGCTGATGCTGCCAGGAGCTGGATCGGTCAGCTTCGACTTCAACACACAAACGCTTAATGCTGCCGGCGAGGCCTTTATGCATCACCTGGTATGGCTTTGCGGGACTATCGTGGCAGGGACAATCATCATAGCCTTGCTAGCCCGGTATGTGCTTCCCTCTTTTTCACCCTTCAAACGCTTTGTGCTCACAGGCAACGAACAAGTGGGCTATGCTGCCGTGGAGACGGCGCGCGAGCTGCCCCCTGTAGGAAGCCACGGCGAAGTGATTGCGACGTTGCGTCCTGCCGGCAAAGTGCTCATAGGCGAGACGATCTTCGATGCCATCAGCCCGGGCAGCTTCATCGAAAAAGGGACGCAAGTCAAGGTCGTCGGACACGACAGCGGAAACATCGTCGTCGCGAGCGATGAAGGAGAGCAAATACACTGATGACTCCCTATCCCTTGCTATTGGTTGGCTTACTGCTGATCTTCCTCGAGTTTTATTTGCCTGGAGCGGTTCTAGGCATATTGGGGGGCATTTGCCTGCTGGCCAGCATCATCCTGTTCACCTATCAGAGCACCTCTCCTCTAGCCGTTGCCTTCTATCTGATAGCCACAGGGATCTCCCTGGGGCTGCTCATTAAGTTTGCCTTATGGAAAATTCGACACACCAAATCGCGCTTTAACATCTACTCGGATAACGCCCAGAATGGATTCATCGCGTCGAAATATGATCCGACGGCTATCGGGAAGATAGGCATTGTCGTGACCGACCTGAAACCCGGAGGCTATATCCAAATCGAAGGCAAGCAGCATCAGGCCCTATCCAAAAGCGGCTATATTGTCAAAGGGACCGATGTCATCGTCGTCGGGGGCCAAGAAGAAACACTCATCGTTCAAACTCGAACAAAGGAATCAAAAACATGATCCATCCAATCCTTGCAGCAGAATTCGCCGTGGAAACCTATTTCCTGTTGATTGTGCTGGCGATCATCGCCATCATCGTCCTGAGCATTTTAGGCAAGTTCTTTAGTTTATGGTTTCAAGCCTATGTGTCGGGGACGCCCATCCCTCTCTTTAACATTATCGGCATGAGCCTGAGAAAAATCCCTCCACGCGTCATTGTCAATGCCCGCATCAATTTGTTCAAGGCAGGCTTGAAGGAGATCACCGTCTCGGATTTGGAAACGCACTACCTAGCCGGAGGCCATGTGCCTGAAGTCGTTATCGCCATCATTGCGGCTGATAAAGCCAACATCCCACTCGATTGGCGCCGAGCGACAGCCATTGACCTGGCTGGACGCGACCTGCGCCAAGCGGTCAACACATCAGTGAATCCCAAAGTCATCGACTGTCCCGACCACGGAGGTTACATCACAGGTGTGGCCAAGGATGGCATTCAGATAAATGTGAAGGCCCGCGTCACTGTCCGGACGAACATCGCCCAGCTCGTCGGGGGCGCCACGGAAGAGACGATCATCGCGCGGGTCGGAGAGGGCATCGTCAGCGCCATCGGCGGCTCCGACACCCACCTGCAGGTGCTGGAATCCCCACAGCGCATCTCCAAGCTCGTTTTGGAAAAGGGACTCGACTCCTCGACGGCCTTCCAGATCCTTTCGATCGATATCGTCGAGATGAACCTCGGGGAAAACATCGGAGCCCGCCTGCGTGCCGACAAAGCGGAATCGGATAAGCGGATCGCCCAAGCCGAAGCCGAAAAGCGGCGCGCCATGGCCGTCGCCATGGAACAGGAGAACATGGCCAAGGTCAAGGACATGGAAGCGAAACTGATCGAAGCGCAAGCCCTAGTGCCGACGGCTATGGCCGACGCCTTTCGCTCAGGCCATTTAGGCATCATGGATTATCAGCGCATCCAGAATATCCAGGCCGATACGGACATGCGCACCTCCATAGCCAAGCCAGAAGGTGGAGATAAGAGGCCTAAGTAGTAGGGAGCTTTGTCATGAATCCATCAGATTTTATCGGCTTTACCATCACAATCCTGGCGATTGGCTTTCTCGCCTATCGCTACATCCGCGAAGCGCGCTTGCGCCGGAAGCATCCAGAGATCTATCAGCAAGAAGTCGAAAAGAAGGAAAGGGAGTTGCAGGAATTTCTCAGCTCGCTCGACATCGATGGGGAGAAAAAAGAAGAAAAGAGGCCTGAAGCCCCCAAACCCATTCCACCACCCGCAAAGGCCTATCGACAAGAAGATAAGCCGCGTAAAATTGGGGTTCTGGAACAGAACTACAAATTTGTCACTGCCGATCTATCCAAGCAAGGCGAAAGCTATGAGGTGACCGGAAAAGATCAGCCATCGCGGATTTATGCTTTGCTGAAAAGGCTGCCCTCCAAAAAGGAGATGGTGCTCATGCAGGAAATCATGGGTCCGCCAAAAGGAAAGTAGGGGAAGTAGATGGATAGCGGAGAAGCTTACAGAAAGCTGAGGAAAGAAATTCCGCCTCGCGTCACCCTTGTGGCGGTCTCTAAAGGCTTTTCTTGGGCGGAAGTAGAGCCAGCTTACCGCGCCGGCTGCCGCGACTTTGGCGAAAGCCGCTTGCAGGAAGCGTTGGATAAGCAAGCTGCCGCTCCAGATGATGTGAGGTGGCACTTTATCGGCACGCTGCAAAGCAATAAGGTGCGGAAGGCAATCGGCAAATTTGTTTTGATCCACTCGATCGACAGCCTGGAATTGGCCAAAAAGGTCTCCCAATGCAGCCTGGAAATGAAGATCGTCACTCCCGTTCTCCTGCAAGTCAATGTTTCAGCTGAATTGACAAAGCATGGCTTAGCCATTGAAGAACTCTTCTCGGCCTTTAACCAGTTTGCGGTGTTAGAGGGCATTCGCATCGACGGCCTCATGACGATAGCCCCTAATACCAACGAGGAACAGGTTGTCAGGCTCTGCTTTAACAAGCTGCGCCATTTGCGAGACGAATTGCGCACATCATCGGGATTGGAACTGCCCCATTTGTCTATGGGCATGAGCCTCGATTACCCCATTGCCCTCAAAGAGGGGGCGACGCTGGTCCGCATCGGGTCGGCCCTCTTCGGCCAACGAGATATGGACAATGGTTAATGGACCTAATCGACACCATGGACACCATGGACTATCGACCAATGGACAAAGGACTTCGGTCTCGGTCACGGTCTCGGAATTGGACTTTACCTGAGGCCTGCAAGACCCAGGGCCGAAGGCCCGGCAGTTGTATAGCCCAGTTGCCCAACTGCGTTGCGGTGTTTATCTGAAAATAACGCCCTCGAAAAAGGACAAAAGGACGAAAAGACAAAAGGACAGGGACAAAAGGACAAGGACCAAAAGGACCAAAACGACTTAAAGGACGAAAGGACATTACTCATTGTCCTTTTGTCCTTTAGGTCTTTGTCATTGTCCCTGTCCTTTCGTCCTTTAAGTCGTTTTGGTCCTTTTGGTCCATGTCCTTTTGTCCCTGTCTTTTTGTCCTTTCGTCCTTTCTTGAGCGTTATTTTCAGATATACACCGCAATGCAGTTGGGAAACAACTGCCTAATATCGAATAATAAGAATTTTAATAATATCAACAAATTACTTGATAAACAATTCAAATTATAGTAGAATTAATAAGTTATTAATACAGAATGTTGATTAACCCTCAATGGAAGGTACATGACAAATTCAATAACAGGAATGCCAAGTCCGGCAATGCTTCCATCGGTATACCATGGCTACGGCAAGGCGAATCAAGAACTTCCACCATTTCTTAAGCTTCCTCGCGACGTTCTCAATCTCATTGTTCAGGAGTTGGTTAAACAAAAAGCCCCCCTCATCCCTTTGCGTTTTGTCTGTAAGCGTATTGCCACTCTTCCACAGGTACAAGCGGAAAAAGCCACAACGGTGACACAAGTCAGAAATCAAATAATCAAAGATGCAGCCGAAAATGCCATAAGCCAAGGAACCTTAACCTTAGCTATGTGGTATCACGATCGCTTGCACTATTCTCTTACAGCAAGCTCTTCTGAAAATGCTGCCCGAAGCGGAAATCCGATGATGTTGCAATGGTTGCTTGCTAGAAAGTGTCCATGGGATTCCATGACGTGCCATGCTCTGGCAAGAGAAGGCCGCCTTGAAGTATTACAATGGGCTCGCGCTAATGGCTGCCCTTGGAATAAAGATACTTGCAAAGCTGCGGCCAAAGGAGGGTACCTAGAAATATTGCAATGGGCTCGCGCTAATGGCTGTCCGTGGGATGAAGATGCCTGGAAGCGATCCGGATCCTTTCCACATGTACGACAGTGGTTACGTGAGAATGGATGTCCTGGGTCCAATTAATCATGCCCGGTAAAGTCCATTTTCGAGACCGAGACCGTGACCGTGACCGAAGTCCTTTGTCCATTGGTCGATAGTCCATGGTGTCCATGGTGTCGATTAGGTCCATTAACCATTGTCCATTGGTGTCCATGGTGTCGATTAGGTCCATTAACCATTGTCCATTGGTTCTTGACAAAGAAATAGCTATAAGGTTAAAATTAAAACAATTTATTTAAACTTAGGATTTACGCCATGTGCGATTCCCATGAAATCACAAGTCGTTCGCCCTTAATGCGATTCTTGCAAAATTCAAATGTTCTTTTTGCTTTGGCGATTGCTTGTGGAATCTGTACGGGCTATTGGAATCACCCTCTTTTGAATGAGGCTGCTAAAGCCACTTCGGAAATCTTTATCAATTTGCTGAAGCTCGTGAGTTTGCCGATTATTTTCCTATCGATCGTCTCCACAGCCTCTAGCATGGATAATATCAGCGAAATCAAAAACTTGGGCAAGCGGGTGATCAAGTATACACTGATAACGACTGTGATTGCTGCGACCGTGGCGTTGTTCTTTTTTGTGATTCTGGATCCCGTGGGAACAGGGAACATTGCCGATGGTTTCCCATCTGTAGAGGGGAATCAACAGAGCTATCTGAGCTACTTGATTCACATCATCCCCTCGAACATTGTGCAGCCTTTCAATGAAAACAACGTGATTGGCGTGCTCTTTTTGGCGATGCTTCTCAGCATTGCGACCATTAGCTTGCCCAATGATAACCGCAAAACGCTCCATTCCTTCTTTTCGAGCCTCTATGGGGCGATCATGAAGGTGACAACGTGGGTAGTCCGTGCGATGCCGATAGCCATTTGGGCCTTCATTACTTTGTTTGTCCTTGATATGCATAAGGGGTTGGAATTAAAAAAGCTGGCTATTTATCTGGCCTGCGTGGTTCTAGCCAATTTAACTCAAGGGTTCGTGGTGTTGCCTCTGCTATTGAAATGGAAGGGCATTTCTCCAGTGCGCATGGCAAAGGGAATGCTGCCCGCCCTTTATGTCGCCTTTTTCACAAAGTCTTCGAGCGCGACTCTGCCGATGGCAATGCGCTGCGCTGAGGAGAATGTCGGAATATCGCGCAAAGTTGCCAGCTTCAGCTTGCCGCTCTGCACAACCATCAATATGAATGGCTGCGCGGCCTTTATCCTCATTACTGTGCTTTTTGTTTCGATGAGCCATGGCATGACCTATTCGATGGCGGAGATGGCCGTCTGGATTCTCATTGCAACGATTGCGGCCGTTGGGAACGCAGGAGTGCCCATGGGATGCTACTTCTTGGCGAGCGCCTTTTTGGCAGCCATGAATGTCCCCTTGAATATCTTGGGCGTCATCTTGCCTTTCTATACTCTGATCGATATGGTCGAAACAGCAATCAATGTCTGGTCCGACTCCTGCGTAACAGCGATTGTTCACAAGGAGGTTGCTGGCGAAGCAACCAGCACCACAGAAACGGAGGCCTTGGCGGCTCCATCCACAGGTATCGCTGCCTAGAAGTGACCATTGATTATAATGGATTAGCTGGTTAAGATTACGTACATGGAGCATAAGCATTTTCATCACACCTTTTTCACTGTCGATAGGCAGGCCATCATCAAAAAGCTGGGTAAAGAGAAGCTTCTTCGCAATCTTGAGCAGATGCTGCTGATTCGCAACTTCGAAATTAGGGCGGAATCGGCTTACCAGCAGGGAAAAGTCGGCGGTTTCTTCCATTCCTACATCGGGCAAGAAGCTATCCAAGTGGCTGCTGTTGAGGTGATTGGAAAAGACAATTGGTGGATCACCACCTATCGCTGCCACGCCTTAGCTCTTTTATTGGGCGTCACTCCCAATGAAATCATGGCCGAATTGTATGGCCGCGCCGCAGGCAATGCCAAAGGGCGGGGCGGTTCCATGCACCTTTATTCCGATCGGCTTCTTGGAGGTTTCGGCATTGTAGGCGGCCAGATCCCCGTCGCCACTGGAGCCGCCTTCGCAATCAAGTATCAAGACAAAAAGATTGAAGTAGCCATCTGCTTTTTAGGGGATGGCGCTGTTGCGCAAGGGTCTTTTCATGAAAGCCTGAATTTGGCAGCCCTGTGGGATCTGCCTTGCATCTATGTCATTGAAAACAATGTTTGGGGGATGGGCACCTCCTTTGATCGGGCGATCAGCGTGCCGCGCCTTGCCGAGGACAAAGCCCCGGGCTATGGCATGAAGGGCTATACCTTTGACGGGATGGACTTCTTCAACTGCTATGGCGGCTTCGAACATGTACACAAAGAAGTGCTGAGCAATAGCCGCCCCGTTCTGGTCGAGGTCGTTTCCGAGCGTTTTAGGGGCCATTCCATCTCCGACCCTGCCCTCTACCGTTCCAAAGAAGAATTAAAAGAGGCCCAGCAGCGGGATCCCCTCCTCATCATGAAGCAGGCATTGATCGATGCAAAAATGGTAGACGAAGAGACCTATAAGAAAATGGACAAGGCGCAGCGTGAGATAGCCATTGCTTCCATGCAGTATGCTGAAGATTGCCCCTGGCCCGATCCTGCCACCCTAGAAGAGGATGTCTATGCCCCCTAATCCTTCAAACGACATGCAAGAAGTGGAAATGCGCGAGGCCCTCCGTCAAGCGATGGACGAGGAGATGGCGCGCGACCCCAACGTCTTTATCATGGGCGAAGAGGTGGCCGAATACAATGGCGCCTATAAAGTGACGAAAGGGATGCTGGACAAGTGGGGGCCAAAAAGAGTCATCGATACCCCGATATCGGAAAATGGCTTTGCCGGCCTTGGAATTGGGGCGGCGATGTGCGGCTTGAGGCCGGTTATCGAATTCATGAGCTTCAACTTCTCCTTTGTGGCGGCGGATCAACTGATCTCGAATGCCCCTAAGATGTATTATATGTCTGGCAACCGCTTTTCCGTTCCGATTGTTTTTCGCGGACCCAACGGCGTTGCTGCGCAGGTATCGAGCCAACACTCCCATTGTGTCGAGGCCCTTTACGGAAATCTGCCCGGCTTCATCGTCGTCGCCCCAAGCAATCCTTACGATGCCAAGGGGCTCCTCAAATCCTGCATCCGGAATAATAATCCCGTCCTATTCTTGGAGTCGGAGCTCTCCTATGGGGATAAAATGATGATCCCCTCCGCCGAGTATCTTGTTCCCATTGGCGAAGCGAAAGTCGTCGAAGAGGGGACTGATGTCACGATTGTCTCCCACAGCAGGATGGTCCTTTTTTGCCACGAAGCTGTCAAGGAATTGGCGAAGGAGGGCATCAAGGCGGAGCTCATCGACTTGCGCACGATCCGCCCCCTCGACATCGAGACCGTCGCTAAATCTGTGAAGAAAACAAACTACTGTGTCTTAGTGGAAGAGGGCCACTACTTTGCCGGCATTGCCGCTGAAGTCGGATTCGAAATCCAGCAACACTGCTTCGATTATCTCGATGCTCCGATCGTACGGGTCTGCCAGAGGGACACTCCGATGCCCTACTCCAAAGTCCTGGAAAAAGAGACGCTGCCCACCGTTCCGCGCATCCTGGACGCTGTAAAAAAAGTACTCAATCGCTAATCAAAGGAGACGTTTTCCATGCCCTTTACCCTGACGATGCCGAAGTTATCTCCAACGATGGAAGAAGGGGCCATTGCAGAATGGCATAAAAAGGAGGGCGATCGCGTCGAAGCCGGCGACCTCTTAATGGAAGTATCGACCGATAAGGCGACAGTCGAATATAACGCCATCGATGAGGGGTGGCTGCGGAAGATTTTGGTCAAAAAAGGGGAAATCGCCGCTGTCAACCAGCCGATTGCGATTTTTACGGAGACAAAAGAGGAAAGCATTGAAGGGTATAAGCCGGCGGGAATGGTGACCACTACTTCTACGACTCCCTCTACTACTACTACTACTACTACTAAAGTGGCTACGCCTCAACCTACTCCAGCTCCTTCTGCCGAAGCAACGAGAGTGTTAGCTTCGCCTCTAGCCAAGAAATTGGCTCAAGAAAAGGGGGTGGACTTAACAGGTGTACGCGGAACGGGACCCGGGGGGCGCATCATGAAGCGCGATTTAGAGAAGGCCGCTCCTGGGGCCAAGCTGACTCTTGGCAGGCAGGAAAAGCCTTCGATCCCTGCGGGGTCTTTTACGGAGGAGCGCCTGACGCCGATGCGCAGCGTCATTGCGCAGCGCCTTCAAGAGGCTAAGGCGACCATACCCCACATCTATATGCAACTCACCATCGATGCGGAACCCCTTGTCAATTTTAAAGAGCAGTTAGGAAACTGGGGAGTGAAAATGACCTATAACGACTGCATCATCAAAGCCTGTGCGATGACTTTGCGGGATCATCCCATTATTAATAGTGGATTCAATGCTGCCAATAAGACGATCATCCGGTTTCAGACGATAGATATTTCCGTTGCCGTCAATCTGCCTGCGGGGTTGATCACTCCGATCATCCAGCATGCGGATTACAAGAGCATCACCGAAATCGGCGAGGAGATTCGCGCGCTTTCTGCCAGGGCAAAGGAGGGCAAGCTTCAAGAGCAGGAATATAAGGGGGGATCTTTTACGGTCTCCAACTTAGGCATGTATGGCATCACGGACTTTACTGCGATCATCAATCCGCCGCAGGGGGCCATCTTGGCAGTGAGCAGCATCAAAGAGGTGCCCGTCGTCAAAAAAGGGGCCATTGTCCCAGGCAAAACGATGCATCTGACGCTCTCCGTCGACCATCGCGTGATCGATGGCGTAGCTGCCTCACTCTTTCTTAAGGACCTCCAGAGGTATCTGGAGGGCCCAATTTCTCTTCTCATGTAAATTTATGAAATCTTAATAAACATTTAATTCCATCTTAACCCTCAAAAGATATGATCAGCTCAAATCACAAAATTTAACTAAAGGAGTTAGTTATGTACGTTAATCAAAATATAAGCGTTAATCAGGTAAATTCTGGGACCGGCACAACAGGTGTATTGCCAGCAATCTATCGCTCTGAGGGAAGAACAGACGGAAAGAGGACCATCTTTTCAGATAAATATGAAAATTTCCTCCTCAAAGTTCACAATGTGATCCAAGAAGAGCTGCATCCACCAGTACAACATGGTTTCTTTCATCGTCCTTCTCCAAGATTTCATGCAGCTTCGGTTGTTGTAATCCCAACACACGGATATGGAAGAGGCGGAGGCGGAGTCGGAGGCCGTCAGGTAGTTAACCAGACTGTCATTAATCAGGTACAGCAAAACCAGACTATTAACGTTCATGGCAACAATAATGGCAACATCGCGGCTACAAATAGTCCGGTCAGCAACATCAGCAATCAAAATCAAAATGTCGTTGCCAACACCCAAGTAAACGGACATGGCAGAAAAAAGAACGAGGGTGAGTCGGATACAGCCACACGCGTTGCCGTTGGAGCAGGCGCCACAGCTGTTGGAGCTATTGCCTTGTTTGTATTAGGTATTTTCATCAATAAAAAGGAAGAAACTGATCAAGAAATGAAGGACGTCAAGGACCTCCGCAAAAGCATTAAGAATCTTGCAAGCGGCCCATTTGGCCATGAGCATATCGATAAGTTGGACCATGTGACAAACACCGTCAAAGATATTGTGAAGTCAAAGCAACACCGGAATATTTTCACGCTAAGCATCATCGTGACCTTTGTTGCCGCTGCTGCTTTAGCTCTGATCGGAGCTTTCACAGGCATTGTTCCGCTGATGCTTGCCGGCGCTGCAGTCGGAGTCGTTGCGCTTGGAGCCCTCTGCTTTAAATTGGGATACGATCTCTTTGATAAGAGCTATGCAAAGCGTCTTCGAGAAATCGAGCCCGATGTCAACGCTCTCTTGAATGCGCAATACCAAATCCCCGTCTATAGGTGAAATTAAATTAACCACTGAGATCAGTGAGATCAGTGAGATGGATTGAGATAGGGAGAGGACCCGATAACCACAAGCGCCGCAATCCTTCGCAAAATTAAATTAACCACTGAGATCAGTGAGATCAGTGAGATGGATTGAGATAGGGAGAGGATTGATATTTAAATATTTAGTTAAATTCCTCTCAATGATCTCATATCTTCTCACTGATCTCACTGGTCTCAGTGGTTTAATTTTACGAAGCAAATTTTTTTGGTCTCAGTGGTTTAATTTTACGAAGGAAATTTTTTTGGTCTCAGTGGTTTAATTTTACGAAGGAAATTTTTTTGTACCTTGTTTGATACACGGTTTGGTAAACAGAATGCGCTTCGGCATTGGGTTGAAAGGTATCGCGCATGCGGGTCATGGCGTCCACCGCAGCAGGGTAATCGGGGTAGAGGTTGAGGGCGCAGGCAATATTGATGGCGGCGCCGAGTGAAGAGGCTTCATAGAGGTGGGGTCGGCTGATCGGCAGCCCAAAAATATCGGCTGTAATTTGGACGACGGCATCGCTTTGGGATCCGCCTCCGGAGGCGCGCACCTCTTTGACTTTGACTCCGGTGAGCCGTTCGATTCTCTCCATGCCATCTTTCAGGCCGTAGGCAAGCCCTTCTATGATCGCTTGATAGATCTGTTTCCTGCCGTGAAAATCTCGGAACCCAACGATTGCTCCGCGTGCCGTAGATTCGGATACTTTCAGTCCCGGAGCCCAAAAGGGGTAGAGCAGCAGGCCCTGATTTCCGGGGATGCGCTCCTTAAGCATCAATTCCAACTGCTCTCGGATCGTTTTATCCTTCGTTTCCATTAATCCGAACTCGCGGATGAACCATTCGACCATCCAAAAGCCTTTAAAGATCTGGTATTCGTTGATATAGGCTTTGGGGATAGCGGAGGGGTAGGGCGGAAGATAATGATACAGTTCCTGATACTTTTGATTGGGGATATTGACGGTTGCCGACGTCCCTAAGCTCAGCGATGCTTGATCCGTTCGGATGCAGCCCGAGCCCACCATCTCACAGGCTTTGTCAGCGGCAGCCGAGATGAGGAGAAGGCCTTGCGGCAAACCCGTTTCAGCGGCAGCTTCAGGAGTGATGGCGCCCATGATGCAGCCAGGTTGTACAAGGCTAGGCAGCCTTTCCGGTTCGATGGGCATGAGCTTCCATTTCCAATCGCTCTTGGGGGACCAGCGGTGCCTCTTATAGTCAAAAGGGAGGTAGGCCACCTGGCTGCCAATGGAGTCCTTGAATTCACCGCACAAGCGAAAGTTGAGATAGCCCGATAACAGAAGAACTTTATCGGTTTTCTGCCAAATGTCCGGCTGATAGGTCCTAATCCAGTTGGCTTTTGCGCTGGCTTGAAGATTCGCGATGGCTTCAGAAAGTCCGGTCACCTTGAAGAGCAAGCCCCATAGGCCTCCAATAGGCTGAAGGCCCTCCGTTCGGCGATTGTCCATCCAGGTGATCGCGGGCCGCAACGGAATCCCCTTAGCATCGACATTGACAAGGGTATTGCGTTGCGTGGTAATGGCGATGCCTAAAATCCCCTTTTTATCGATGGGGCCCTGTTTCCAAAGCAGCTGGCAGGCTTGGCAGAGGGCCTTCCAAAAGTGTTCTGGATCCTGTTCCGACCAATTAGGTTGCTCCGATCTATAGGGTCCAAGGGAGACAGAGGTTTTGGCCAAAGGATTGCCTTCAAGGTCAAAGAGGAGCGCTTTGACAGATTGCGTTCCGATGTCGATGGCCAATAGGGTTGGAGTCATGTTTTGTTTTCCGGAATGCTATAGTGCTTTTGCCACGTTTGGAGATAGGCTGCTACCTCCTGCTTCCACTTCGCCTCGTCCCAGCCCAATTCCTGTCTGCAGACCGATTCGATTTCGGGAAGCCTTCCAATAGCGCCTTTCGGCTCGGTCAGGCCGAGCTTGGTTCTGCGCAGCAGGAGGTCGTCCAGGTGAATGACGGCCTCCGAACGGGCTGCCGTTCGCAGATCGACAGGCTGGTAGGGAATTGGCATGACTTCTTTTTCGGGTGGAAGCAAGACCAAATCCGGTAGCTGCTGGCGGGCGGCTGTTAAAGCCTCTCGGGCTGTAATTCTAAAGGTCGTGAGTTTTCCTCCGGTGACTGTCAAGAGGTCCTTTTCCAACCATACGGCGCTATCGCGCCTTTCTTGGGAGGGCCTTTTTTGTTTTCCACTGCTGACGATAGGCCTTAAGCCGCTGAAAGTGGAGAGGATATCGTTCCGGCTCAAGTGCAGGCTTGGAAACATCGTGTGAAGAGCCTTCAGCAAATAATCCACTTCCCCAGACGTAATGGTCGGCTCCTGGTTTAGGTTTTCCTGATAATCGAGATCAGTGGTTCCAACCAACACAGCGCCCTGCCAGGGGTAAGCAAAAACGGGGCGGCGGTCTTCTGGGTGCAGAATCGTAACGGATTCTTTTAGAGGCAAACGCTCGAGTGGGAAAATCAGGTGGCTGCCGCGCAAGGGGCGAAGGCGCGGTGTCCTAATGTTTTGGCGCAGCTGGTCGGCGAAAACGCCTGTGGCATTCACGATCAGCCGACACTGGACATGCATTTCTCGGCCGCTGCATGCATCGCGTAGGGTGGCTCCGTGCTTGTCAGAGTCGAGCTTAGCGACCGACACATAGTTGAGCGCTACCGCGCGATCGCGCGAGCCCTCTTTTAGGAGCTGGAGCACCAGGCGGGCGTCATCCGTTGTCGCTTCAAAAAAATGGGCGGCGCCGAGCAGCCCCTCAGGGGCAAGCTTAGGGACTTCGCGCAGAACGCGATCGCGGTCCCAAAACGCATGATTCCAATGACCCGCTAGAAAATCGTAAAAGGTCAAACCTGCTAAAGTTACCCACTTGCCCGGGAATTGACCGCGGTAAATGGGCAACAGAAAGGGCAGGGGTTCCACGAGCCCCGGATATTTGCGGATGAGATATTCGCGTTCGCGTGCGGAATGCCATGTCAAGCTGAGGTCGCCTTGCATGAGGTAGCGGATGCCCCCGTGAATCAACTTGGAGGAGCGGCTCGAGGTGCCCCAGGCAAAATCGCGTTGCTCCACCAAGAGGACTTTCAGTCCAGAGCGGGATGCTTCGTGAAAAATACCCGCGCCTGTGATGCCTCCGCCGATGATCAGAAGGTCCCATTTTTCTTGGTCTAAGGCAATCTGGTTTAAAGTTGTTTCGCGCCATTGCGGATTCCAGATCGCCATCGTCATACCTTAATCCTCTTCAATTAATTTGGAAGGGTTTAAGAGGTGTTGAGGATCGAAATAGTTGGATAAGGCGCGCAAAGCTCCGATGCCGATCACTCCCTTTTCGAAATGCAGATAACCTTTGTGGTCGACGCCGACTCCATGCTGGTGGCTGATGGTACCGCCGCCGGTGACTATTGCTTGGGAGGCCGCTTGCTTGAGCAGTTTCCAGCGCGCCAGGGATTCGGCTGGGTTTTTGCCTTGCCGAAAGAGGTAGGTCGTATAAATGCTGGAGCCTTGCGGGATAGGGGTGGGAGAGATGGGAAAAGGCAAAGACGCGCTCATTTTCCTGGCTGAGGGCTTTTTCCAGTGCCGACTCGATGCGGAGGACCATCGATTCGACCTGGTTCCAGAGACAGGACGTCTCCAGGGTATCGACGATGTATCCTTCATGCCAAAGGCTTTCCCGCAAATAGGGGACAGTAAAGCGGCTCTTTTTCCAGTGTTCTCCGGGCGATGTGCCGATGGAAGCCCCACCCTGTTTTTTAATGAGGCGGAAAGCCTTGTTCTTGGTGGTGCTGACCTCATCCCTATTGCCAGAGAAGCCGATCAAGAGCAGGCATTTGTTTTCTGCGATTCCTTTGAATTTCATCCATTTTTCCAACAGCCATTTCTTCAGGAGAGGGACTTGTATCGCGAGCTGCGCTTCGGTTTCTTTGGCATTGCTCAGGCGAAGCATGGAGATGGAGAGATCGGATTGGATCAACTCCCGAATTGCTTCAAGGCCCGCATTCCACGAGGGGAAGAAGCAGCCGTAAATGTCTTCTGTTTCTGGGATGGGGCTGATGCGCACAACGGCTTCGGTGATGATCCCGTAGCGCCCTTCAGAACCTAGGATGAACTCCCGTAAGTCGGGTCCGGCCGCGGTGCCAGGAAAGGGAGGAAGCAGCAAAGTGCCGCGCATGGTTTCGACGCGGCCCCCAGCAAAGAGCGGTTCGATTCCGCCGAACCGAAGGCTCTGCTGCCCTTTCGAGCGCGTGGCGATCCAGCCGCCGAGGGTAGAAAGCTCGAAGGATTGGGGAAAGTGCCCCAGAGTATAACCTAGCGGTTTCAGTTGCGCCTCCAAATCGAGTCCGGTAATGCCAGCGCCAAACCGGGCCAACAGCGATTGCTTGTCGAATTCCATGAAGCTGTTGAGTCGTTCTAACGAGAGGGTAAGGATCGGCCGCGGCTGCGGGTAGGCTGTCACTTGGCCTGCGACGCTGGTGCCGCCTCCGTAAGGGATCACGACCACCTGATTCGCTTGCGCCCAATCGAGGAGGTCGCGCACCTGTTCGCTCGTTTCTGGAAAGGCGACTCCATCGGGAAAGGCTGGATACTCGCCGCTGCGCATGGCGATCCAATCGGGTACGCTTTGGCCGCAGGCATAGCGGATGCGGGTTTCGGGATCTTTGTTGATGGGGGCGGGGAAAGGTTGATGGTGATCGGTCAGGCGGCTCTCCGGAACGGTAGCAATGACAGCCTTGAGCGTGGCGTCGCGCGGCCCTTTGCCTTTGCCGATCTGCTGCGCCAAAAGGTGGCGCATCTTGTGATTCATCGGGTAGCGGACCTGGGTGAATCCCCAGCCATTCCATCGGCGCATTGTGCCCTCCTTCTGGTATTTCGTTTACCACAGGCCTGATATAAAGGACAATTTTAACGCAAAGGCGCCAAGAAAGGACAAGGACAAAATTTACCACTACGGCAGTGAGATCACTGAGATCAGTGAGCAGGTATGTGATATTGTCTAGTCGCTTTATTTAAAACTAAATATTTCATGAAAGATTTTATTTACAAAAAAATAGAAAATATGATAAAATAGTTTTTTAAATTGCAAATAGGAGATTTTTAGATGCAAACAATTACTAATTCTAATTTAACTTTAGTCCCTTCGTCGACTTCTTCCTCGGCAACTAGTTTGGAAGCGACCAGCCAAATGGAACGGGAGCCTACATCGTTTTATCATGGGAGTGGAAATCCAAGTCCTTTATTGAATTTGCCAGTAGATGTCCTCCGTATCCTTGCTACAAAGCTAGCCGAACAAAACGCGGCACTTCCTTTGCGATTTGTCTGCAAAAAACTTCGTGAACTTGATCTAGTGAAAAATGCAAACACCGAAATCAAAGATGCTACAGCTTATGCCTTAAATCTAAATTCACCTGCGTTAGCGGTTTGGTTACATAATAGCTTGCAATATCCTCGTACTGCAAGATCGTGTGAGGCTGCAGCCGAACACGGCAATTTACCCCATTTGATGTGGCTGCGCGCACAGGACTGTCCATGGGATGAAAACACATGCGCTGCTGCAGCGAAAGGCGGCCACCTGGCCCTATTGCAATGGGCTCGTGCTAATGGTTGCCCTTGGGATTCTAGTACTTTTGGTTTTGCCGCCGCAGGAGGCCATTTAGAAATTTTGGAATGGCTCAAGGCCAATAACTGTCCATGGAGCACTGGAACACCTACATTTGCGGCCTTGAGAGGCAACCTGCCCATATTGCAATGGCTCAAGGCCAAAGGTTGTCCGTGGGATCACGTAACCACTGGGAATGCAGCCTATGGAGGCCATTTGGAAGTATTGCAATGGGCTCGCGCTAACGGGTGTCCATGGGACTATAGCACGTGCGCCTCTGCTGCCGGATCCGGCCACCTTGAGATATTGAAATGGGCGCGTGCTAATGGTTGCCCTTGGGATGACTTCACGTGCACACGAGCTGCCGGAGAAGGCCATTTGGAAGTCTTGAAATGGGCGCGTGCTAATGGCTGTCCATGGAGTGAAGGAACCTGCACATTAGCGGCCAGGTCAGGAGATCTTAACGTATTACAATGGGCGCGTGCTAATGGTTGCCCTTGGAATGCAAATACGTGCTCGGCTGCAGCTCGCGGAGGCCATTTGGAAGTATTGCAATGGGCGCGAGCTAATGGCTGCCCTTGGGATGATGGAACGTGCACTGAAGCTGCTGGAGAAGGCCATTTGGAAGTTCTGAAATGGGCACGAGCTAATGGCTGTCTATGGAATGAATATACGTGCGCGGTTGCAGCTCGAGGAGGCCACCTTGAAGCATTGAAATGGGCACGTGCTAATGGCTGCCCTTGGGATGTAAGAACGTGCGCGGCTGCTGCTCGAGGAGGCCACCTTGACGTGTTACAATGGGCTCGTGCTAATGGCTGCCCCTGGAATGAAGAGACATGGTGGTATGCCGATAAAAAAGTTAGACCTTGGTTGTCGAAGAATGGTTGGCCCGGCTAATTAAAGACCTTGATCTGAGGTCCTTATATCGAGACCGAGACCGAATATGCGAACCTGAGGCTAGCGAAACCCAGGGCCGAAGGCCCGGCAGTTGTATAGCCCAGGCCGTAAGGCCTGGGTTTAGATGGCCGTGTGAGACGAGGACCGAAGGTCCGGCACCAATATTGGACACATTTGTGTCGGACCTTCGGTCCTCATCTTTTAACCTCCTCTTCACCCAGGCCTTACGGCCTGGGCTATACAACTGCCGGGCCTTCGGCCCTGGGTTTGGCAAGCCTCAGGTTTTCATATTCGGTCTTGGTCTCAATCCTAGAAGATTTGCTTGGCTTCACTGAGAATTCTCTTTTTCAGTGCAGGATGAAGGGCTCGTGTGCTGACAAGATCTACTTCACATTTTAGGATGTCTTCTAAAAAAAACTTGAGATCAACAAAAACGAAAAGTCCTTTTTTTGCATCAAAGTCAACTAGAATGTCAATATCGCTTGTCTTAGTCGCCTCATTTTTAGCAGTAGAACCAAAAATCGCAAGATGTCGGGTGCCTAATCGGGACAGATCTTTACGATGGACTTTAGAACTGTTTTTGCTTTATCAAATCGGGTATTCATGTTCTCATTTTGCGTTCTTGAGTGCCGTCAAGTCAAGATATTTATGAAAATTATGCAAATTTTACGCACTAGACTGAAAAAGGCTGCCGCAAAATAGAAATATCGTATTCAATTGCAAATCTTCTGATCTGGTCACGCCCATCGGGTTGATGAGAGGTGCGTTTTTGAAGATCTGGTCTTCCCGTTCGGGCTGATGCCAGCACGACAAGTCGCGCTCTGGGAAAGCGGCGACAAGTCGCCGCCTCCAGATATAAAAGATTTTATAAAGATTTTATTTACAAAAATTAGAAAAATGTAATAGAATGATTTATTAAATTGCAAATAGGAGATTTATAGATGCAATCTATTTCTAATTCTAATTTTACTTTAGTCCCTTCGTCGACTTCTTCGGTTGCTAGTTTGGAAGCGACCAGCCAAATGGAACGGGAGCCCACATCGTATTATAATGGGAGTGGTAATCCAAGTCCCTTATTGAATTTGCCAGTTGATGTCCTCCGTATCCTTGCCACAAAGCTAGCCGACCAAAACGCAGCGCTTCCTTTGCGATTTGTCTGCAAAAAACTTCGTGAACTAAATGTTGTGAAAAATGCAACCACCAAAATCCAAGATGCTACATCTTATGCCTTAAATCTACATTCACCCGCGTTAGCGGTTTGGTTACATAATAGCTTGCAATATGCTCGTACTGCAAGATCGTGTGAGGCTGCAGCCGAACACGGCAATTTACCACATTTGATGTGGCTGCGCGCACAGGACTGTCCATGGGATGAAAACACATGCGCTGCTGCAGCGAAAGGCGGCCACCTGGCCCTATTGCAATGGGCTCGTGCTAATGGTTGCCCTTGGGATGTAAGAACGTGCGCGGCTGCTGCTCGAGGAGGCCACCCCCTGGAATGAAGAGACATGGTGGTATGCCGATAAAAAAGTTAGACCTTGGTTGTCGAAGAATGGTTGGCCCGGCTAATTAAAGACCTTGATCTGAGGTCCTTATATCGAGACCGAGACCGAATATGCGAACCTGAGGCTAGCGAAACCCAGGGCCGAAGGCCCGTCAGTTGTATAGCCCAGGCCGTAAGGCCTGGGTTTAGATGGCCGTGTGAGACGAGGACCGAAGGTCCGGCACCAATATTGGACACATTTGTGTCGGACCTTCGGTCCTCATCTTTTAACCTCCTCTTCACCCAGGCCTTACGGCCTGGGCTATACAACTGCCGGGCCTTCGGCCCTGGGTTTGGCAAGCCTCAGGTTTTCATATTCGGTCTTGGTCTCAATCCTAGAAGATTTGCTTGGCTTCACTGAGAATTCTCTTTTTCAGTGCAGGATGAAGGGCTCGTGTGCTGACAAGATCTACTTCACATTTTAGGATGTCTTCTAAAAAAAACTTGAGATCAACAAAAACGAAAAGTCCTTTTTTTGCATCAAAGTCAACTAGAATGTCAATATCGCTTGTCTTAGTCGCCTCATTTTTAGCAGTAGAACCAAAAATCGCAAGATGTCGGGTGCCTAATCGGGACAGATCTTTACGATGAGACTTTAGAACTGTTTTTGCTTTATCAAATCGGGTATTCATGTTCTCATTTTGCGTTCTTGAGTGCCGTCAAGTCAAGATATTTATGAAAATTATGCAAATTTTACGCACTAGACTGAAAAAGGCTGCCGCAAAATAGAAATATCGTATTCAATTGCAAATCTTCTGATCTGGTCACGCCCATCGGGTTGATGAGAGGTGCGTTTTTGAAGATCTGGTCTTCCCGTTCGGGCTGATGCCAGCACGACAAGTCGCGCTCTGGGAAAGCGGCGACGAGTCGCCGCACTCCAAAATATAAAAGATTTTATTTACAAAAAATTA
The DNA here is from genome assembly GCA_963801335.1 of uncultured Parachlamydiaceae bacterium. GTDB lineage: Bacteria > Chlamydiota > Chlamydiia > Chlamydiales > Parachlamydiaceae > CAWDEQ01. The sequence continues at coordinate 472,299 of CAWDEQ010000003.1, forward strand.
GAAAATATGATAAAATAATTATTTAAATTGCAGATAGGAGATTTATAGATGCAATCAATTACTAATTCTAATTTAACTTTAGTCCCTTCGTCAACTTCCTCGGCTGCTAGCTTGGAAGCGACCAGCAAAATGGAACGGGAGCCTACATCGTTTTATCATGGGAGTGGTAATCCAAGTCCTTTATTGAATTTGCCAGTTGATGTCCTCCGTATCATTGCTACAAAGCTAGCCGAACAAAATGCGACGCTTCCTTTGAGATTTGTGTGCAAAAAACTTCGTGAACTTAATGTAGTGAAAAAGGCAACCACCAAAATCCAAGATGCTACAGCTTATGCTTTAAATCTACATTCACCAGCGTTAGCGGTTTGGTTACATGATAACTTGCGATATCCTCGTACTGAAGCATCGTGTGAGGCAGCAGCCGAACACGGCAATTTACCCCATTTGATGTGGTTGCGCGAACAGGGCTGCCCATGGAATGTAATCACATGCGCTGCGGCAGCTAAAGGAGGCCACCTGGCCCTATTGCAATGGGCTCGTGCTAATGGCTGCTCCTGGAATGAATGGACTTGCGAAGCTGCAGCCCGAGGAGCTCAGCTTGAAGCATTGAAATGGGCACGTGCTAATGGCTGCCCTTGGGATGTAAGAACGTGCGAGGTTGCTGCTCGAGGAGGCCATTTGGAAGTATTGCAATGGGCTCGCACTAATGGGTGTCCATGGGATGAGGGGACGTGCTCATCGGCCGCAGCAAATGGACATCTTGAAGTCCTAAAATGGGCTCGTGTTAATGGGTGTCCATGGGACGATAACACGTGCGCCTCTGCTACCGGATCCGGCCACCTTGAGTTATTGAAATGGGCTCGTGCTAATGGTTGCCCTTGGGATAGTTATACGTGCGCCTATGCTGCCGGAGGAGGCCATTTGGAATTATTGCAATGGGCTCGAGCTAATGGCTGCCCCTGGGATGAAAAGACATGGTCGTATGCCGATGCAACAGTAAGACCCTGGTTATTGGAGAATGGCTGCCCGGGAGCAAATTAACATACGCCTTGTTTTTAATCTAAAAATTTGATAGAATTATTCTTTATTTAATAAGAGATTTATATGCCATCAAATGTAAATAATAGAAATAATGAAGTCCAAATATTAAATGAACCGAATAAAAACCAACAAGCCGCAACTTCATCACTCTCCGTAAAGCCGCTGCATCACCATGTGCCGATTGTGCTGCCTAAGCGGATCGAGACTGCCGACTTCCTAAATCCTTATGTGCAGGACCTCGACGAACAAGAAAGAAAAGATTATGTACAAAAAGGCTTGGCCCTCCTTGATCAAAGCACAGCCCAAGCCATTGATGACCGGCTCTTCGCCCACATCATGGGCGATTCCTTTATTGGGGGGACTCCACTCGAGGGCAATACGGCATCCAGCACCCTATCCCATCTCATTGGATCTCTAGAGAAAATTAACCCTGCGCCTTCCGAACTTCCCATCCTACGCCGCTGCCTTGCCATCGCTCGGGAGCGCGACCAATTAGATAATGACTCGCTTCCCTTTGAAGAAAAAAAGAAGCGCATCCATCAACTGGGCATCAAATTAAAAGACCAAGTGGCTCAAATGGCTGTAGGTGATTCCCTGCTGATTCCGGGCGGGTATTTATCAAAAACGTCCGGTCATGCGATGCTCTATCTCTTTTGCAAAGAGGCAGATGGCACCCTTTCCCTCGAGGTGTACAATACCGGCGACGGGCTTCAATACCATCGCTCCAAAGCGCAAGGCGATGGCGACGTCGATAGCCTGAAGAGCAAAATCAAGTATCCTCCAGTGTTCCGATTCGAAAAGATCGCTTTCGATCCGATCAAGTTCCAGCACTTTATGCAGGTGGCCATCGAATGCTTCAACCCGTTGCCGAATCGGGCGGAAAAAGATCCTCCCTATACTGTCGAATACATCTATGAAGTGCTTCTTCCCATTTTGGGTCTGACTCCGGTCAGCAATCCGGTTCATGATGCAAATTTGATCACGGCGCAAAATTCTGGGGTCTGCTCGGAAAAGGTGCTGCATGCCTTTTTGCGGGAAGCTGCAGTCCGCAACAATCGCCTGGAGGAGTACAAAGAATTTAAGCTGAAATACAAGCGGGAAAGCCTCCTAGCCTATGTGAAGCCGCTGGTAAGAAATCGTGAGCTGCAAGGACTTTCAGAAACGCAACATATCCAATTGAAAAAGGGGATCCAGAACTACGCCTTGGCACTGAAAAAGCGCATCGAAGCGCGCGGGCAGCGCGATGGGGAATTGGACGCTGATATCGCTCTTCTGGAATGGCTGAAAGAGGCTGTCAACCGGTACGAAAAAGGCTTAGATGCCAGGAACCAGGAAGCAAAGGCAGTGCAGTTGGCTAACAGCCCGAATCGTTATGGCAGAATTGAGAATGCGGAGTTTGCTCCAATTAATAGATATTGGAAAGCCTCTAGCGGCGGTCCTTCCGTTGGAACGCATCTTGTGCGTCCAAGCGTTGTGGTGAAGAATCCTCTCCAGTCGTTGACGGAATGGACAGCCTATTGCGAGGGCCTTTTGAATGAACCTTCGGGGACCTCTTTGGCTACTGCTAGAGAAGTGCTCTCCTTTTTTGATAGGGCCATCACCCAACTTCCGATGCCTTCTGGTGACAAGAGCAATGGGATTTGGGCTGGCATGTCCAAGGAGCAGATCGATGCCTCTATCGCTGCCTTGGATCGCTTTTCTCAGGCGGCGATGAATGCGTTTCATCGGCATAATGAGCTTTCCACACTCCATCCTTATCCGACACATCTTGTTGCGCATTACCGCTCGATGGCGATCATGCTGCGGGTGGCTCAGCGCGTTCCGGAATACCATCTGGAAAATAGGACGCTTTGGTGCTATTTGTTAAAGATCGAAAAGCATCCCCGTTTCATCCTGACAAATCCTGAAGATGTGCGCAGCTATGAAGAGGTCCTCGAGGTCCTGCGGGTGGATCCCTCAAAGAAGCAAATCCAAATCAAACTTCCTCCCTACTTGGACACAGTCAATGAAGATGCGATGAAGAGTCCTGAATTGGAATATTTCAGCCAATTCATTAAGGGAACCAATAGTCCGCAAATGATTCTGAAACAAATAGCCAACGCCATTTCCGACTCGCAGCCGATCCTGCCTCCGGCTATTTCCGCTTTGAAGCGGCAATATTTGAGAAGCGACTGGGTCATGCAGAATGCTGAAAAGAAACAATCCGGGGCTGCCGGTTTTTCATGTGTCATTATGTTCGAATGTACCGATAAAGGAACTGCCTATGTAATAAAACCAAAAATCTCCCTCATGGGAAAGGTTTATCAAGGCAAAGTGCAAGAGATGGGTTGGTATGATTATCCGGGTGTGCAATTTCAGGAGATTAGTTTTAACAATTACTTTTCTCCCTATTTTTTGCATCTGAAAGAAGAAAAGGAAAAACCTGAAAACCCCCTGTTCAAATTATTGAAGGAAGAAGAAAAAAGAGGGGAACCGAGGCTTCTAGGGGGAAGGGAAAGTGAAAATAAAGTAATCGAAAGGGCTGTCAATGAGAAAGAGACAGAAGAGATGAGAGATTTAGAGACCTTATCGATTAATTCTGAAGTTTTGCCCTTTAACACGCTTTCGGAATTTGAAAGGATTTTTACTAAATTGTCAGATCCTGCATATCAGGAATTCTTGATGATCAAGCTTTTTAAGCCTGGGGTTCTCAAGAGATACCTCGAGAGGTATCCCGATTTTACCCAGGATTTAGTCGACTTTGTTAAAAAAGGCTTGAGCTTTTATGAGACATTGAATCAGATCGATACCTGCCTCTTTTTTGCGAGGCTAAGCGATCACTTGGCTGACTATGTGCGTCAAACGCTGCCTGGCCAAGGGTCGGCGTTTCCAAATAGCTTTCCGCTGCTTTCTAAGTGGTTTCAAAATGCCCCTCATGGATCGACAAAAAGCGCGATTGCTACTCAGATCGTCGCTTCTTTTCTGTCGCGAGACAAAATAGAATCGGAAGATGAGCTCGTCGGTTTTGTGCAAGCCTATGCCTACAGCCAATCCTATCCGCTGATCAATGGGGACCGCAATACCCTCGTAGAGCAGCAAGCGTCTGCTGCCTTTGCCAAATTTTCTCCGCAATTGATTAAAGTGAATGAGAAACTCCGCAACCGCATTTGCCAGAGCATTCTGTCTGCTGTCCTCGATAGCAAAGCTATCCTTGGCTGGACCGGCGAGTATCCTCTTTACAGAGCCAAGGATGAAGGGGGCATAGAAACAGTTATCGATCTCCTGTCGGGAAGGGTCTATCATAACGGTTTACCTCAAGGGGGAATGCCTGACGCCATAAGAAATAATGTGGAATTTGATTCCCTTTTTAAGGGAAAGCCCTATGTCACCCAGGCGGTCGATGTCGATGTCTACATGATCAAGGAGAATGAGAAGGAGACGGAATATCGGACGCGAGTCGTGTATAAGGAGGGATTGCGTTACATGGGAGAGGACCATGGCGGCGCATCGGTGAATATCCAGAGAAAATTTGGGAATCAATGGTGCCAGCTAATTTCTAAAGAGAAAGTAGACAAAGCTCTCTCCTGTAATGAGTTGACGCGTCCGGGATATAGGGCATGGGTAACAGAGAATTTGGACTGGATCTATATCACCAATAAGCAGGGCAAGGTAAAGTGTACAATCCGCCTGACGAACGATTTGAATTATAGGAGTATGTTGTCTGTTACCTTCGTGACGAAATGCGCCACAGAGAAATCTGAGGAACTTCAGCTGGTGGATACCGTTCATGATGACAATCATCCCTATAAGCTTTTGGAACGTTTAGAAGATAAGCAGTGGATATCTGTTTGGAAAAATGCGGACAATAGCAAGCAATTTATAAAATTATGGCGCTATGGCCTAAATTTTAAGGTTGAGGCGGGTTCCCAGCCTAAAGCTTGGTCCAAGGAATTTCCGGGTTACTACTGGGTTCCAGGGGCAAAGCTGGATGCCTTAAGGCCTTTTGATACTTACCTGATTTTGGAAAATGGCAAGGGCCAGAGAAAAGTTTTGATTCCAAGGCAAGAGCTGACGCAGATTGTTAATGAAAATGATCCTTTGAGTGTAAGGACGCGTTCGCCCGAAAAAACCGATAAGATAAAGCGCGAGTATTTCGACATTGATCTCGATGGGGCAGGCAATCCCAAATCTAACTCTATCGAAAAGAGCCTTTACCTCGTCTATATTGCTCTTTGCCAGGCGCGAAATCCCGATATGGCAGCAAAAGCATTAGCGGAATTGGCCGCGGTGCGGACGACTCGGCCCTACCATCCGGAAGAGATAGAGATCATGCAATGGATATTAAGGAGCAAGTCGACGACGACGATGCGCGATCCCGAAGCGAATGCGGTGAAGCTAAAGTTGGGCTACTTCATGCTCGTGAATAAGCAGCTGATGAAGGAAGAGCTTACCGAAAAAGATGAGGAGGAGCAAAAGGGGCTGCTCAAGAACCTGTCCGAATTACTCGTATACTATCTTAAGAGTGAACAGAATAATGGCCTGGTCAGGCTGGCCAAACATGAAGCCGAACTGATCGCTAAAGAAATTGGGAAGATGATTGGGCTTTCAGAAAAGCTGCAGCGCCTGCTTGCCGCCCGCGAACATCCGGAAAGGGCCATTGCCTCCGGAAAACCGATGCCTCTTCAAGAGAAAGCTCTCGATAGCACCGCAGGTATAGTCTATTATCTCAATGAGCTTCAACAGCAAACTCGTTGCGATCCTGCGCATTTGTCAGATAGGGAAAAATTAGGGGAAATGCCCGTTAGTGCCTGCCCGGGAGAATTTTTCCAACATTACCTGACATTTTTGCATATTGCCCTGTATGGAACTGAGCCAGAGAAATTAGCCTTGGCTTATCGCCTAAGATTGATGGTGCTGAAAAAAGATGCCAGAACAGAAACCGAAGTTAAGAATCTTTTACAGGCTATCCTTGTTCATCCCGATGCATTTAAAGAAGTCCAATTTCCTAAACAAGCGTATGACCTCGACAAATTATTCGACCAGCTCGGAAAATGTGCGGTATGGGCTGTAGCAACTCAGCCCGAGGCCTATGCACCACTGACGTTTGATGCAAAGAGGATTGTCCAGTCGTTGAATGAGGAGGCAAGAAGGCAGGTTAAGCGCCCGGAAAGGAGCAATCAGCCTTTGCAGCTCAAAGCGGCGCTGACCCCTGTCAAGGATGTTCAGGGGTACATCCAAGTGACGCCTAAAGAAAATGCAGGGGAGGAAGCCTCTCCAATTCAGTTAACAGTCAACACAAGCGACCCCGTCATCAAGGCCTATCTTGCAGATACGCAAAAAGATATTGAGGCTTACGAGAAGCAGAAGTCCAATAAGCAAATCGGCATCCAGAATCTGGAAAGGCTGCGCACAGAATTGCAAGCCAAGATCGCGACTCAGAATGCGAAGCTGGAGAATGAGAGGAACTTGATTCTCAAATTCGCGAATCGCTTGCCAGTGGACAAGGCTGATCGCTGCATGCATCGCCTAGGCCTTTTAGGGCGAAATAACAAGCCCATTACCATTGAAGTTCTGTTGGGATTATACCTGCAGGGGAATCCAGAGGGATTCCGCAAGGCCAATCCCAGCTTGAACGACCAAGACGTCTCCTATTTGATGCAGCTCATCTCACACCACCTGGTGAGGGTCACTTGTCAAAATCAACGGTTGCGCTGCTTGGAGTGGGTCGAGTCTATAGCTAAACTGAACCCTGCTTCGGGCGAATATGAGAGCGAAAAGCGGCAGCTTTCCGCTAAGTTGGCGCAGGAGTTGATGGCGCAGCGCCAATATACAGAACAGACCAAACCGGAGAGAATTAGGGCCTTTCAGGTCTTCGAATATCTAAGCAATATGCAGATCCGGTCGAAGCAGATGGAGATCATCCAAAATATTCTCGACGGCAAGGTCAATGGAAAGGAGAGGGAATTTATCGCCCAGCTGATTATGGGTGGGGGCAAGTCCAGGCTGATCCTGCCGATTGTCGCGATGTTGCTGGCCGATGGGACAAATCTACCTTTGATGCTCGTGCCAAAAGCTCTGGTCGAAACGCAAAAGGAATACATGACACTGCTCTCAGGGCGGCTCTTTGACCAGGAGGCCAACACGCTGAGCTTTGATCGCGATACGGCCTTTACAGTAGAGTCGCTGACCGAGATTCACGACACCCTCGTGCGCGTCCGGAAAAATCGCGAATATATCATCATGACTCCAGAGACGCTTCAAGCTATGGAACTGCGCTACGTGGAAGGGCGCAAGCTGATCAATAGCGATGAGAGGATCGATGATCCCGACTTTGAAAAGAAGATCCTGATTATGGGAGATATCCTACGCCTCTTCAGGCAGCACGCCGTTGGAGTCCTGGATGAAGCCGATACCATCTTGAATATCCTCTACGAATTGAATTTCGTCGTCGGATCGGGCGAGTCAATCCCAGCGGAACATCTTCGCTTCAACACGGAAATCTACCAGATGCTCACTTTGGATCCCGAGATCAAAGACCTCATCGGGCTTTGCGAAGGGCAGCAGGTGTCACGCTCGAAAAAGAACTACGAATCAAAAGTCAAGGGCTTGCTAGCCGACCGCTTTGCGGGTCGCTTCTGCAAAAATGACAGTGAGAAGGAGCTATTCAAGAAATATGTCCTCTGCGATAAAACACTCAAAGAGGTTCCACCATTTATCCAGAAGATGGATGCCATGCAGCGCGAACTCATTGACCTCCTCAGGGATCAGCTCAACACCTATTTGCCGCTCACCTTGTCGCGCAATGGCTACCAAAATTACACCTTTTCAAAGAAAACAAGCGTCGAGTTTGCCATTCCTGCGCTCAATAGCAAGCCGTCGGAAAATTCCCAGTTCGGCAACCATTATGAAGCGATCAACTATACCCTGCAGATGGGTCTCCAAGCTGGAATACCCGAGCGCATTATCGAACGGGTCGTCAATGGATTGCGACAAGAGGCTTACCTGGAGATGAAGAAGGGGGTAGCGCTGCGCGATACCCAAGCTTATCAAAGGTTTGCGGCATTCTATCCGAAGAAGGGCCTTTTTGCCGTGACGCCTGCGGATTGGACACTTATTGTCCACCACATCAATGGGGATCGCATGTTGCTGCTCTCCTTTATTGAAAAGTGCTTGCTGCCCAAAATAGCGATCTACCCAACGAAGATGTCGAGCGATGCCTTCCGCCTCGTTTCAATGCTGCATCGCGTCTACGGCTTTGCGGGAACCGCCTCTTGGAATAAAAGGACCTTTCACCCGCGCGTCAGCGACGTCTTGATCGAAGAGGGAACGGATGGCCTGACGATCGACCTGCTTCTTCGAAAAGAGCAGCAGGAAATCAAGAAGGGCAACGACCCTATCCATTATATCCCATCGCTTTCCAACGAAGAGAAAACGAAAGAGGAACAGGCTCAAGCTCTTGTCGACCAGATTTTCGAAGAGTCCAAAAAGGTAAAGGGTGGATTCCAAACCATCATCGACTTGGGCGCCCTCTTTAAAGGAGTAGAGGATTTTGTCCCTCAAGCCATACTGACCCAACCGGAAGGGCCGGGCATGTCGGGCGTCGTTTTCTTCGACAAGGAGACCAACGAGCTGCTCATCCAGGAGAGGGGATGGAAAAAACCGAAGCCCTTTGAACAGTCTAGCTTGGAACCCCATCAGCGGTTCACCTTCTACGACGAACCCCATACCATCGGAGCCCATATCGTGCAAAAATTCGATGGACGCGCCGCCATCACAGTCGGAGAAAACCTCCTATTAAGCGGTTTGATGCAAGGCTCTTGGAGAATGCGCGGATTAGATTTGGAACAGTCCGTACATTTCATCATTCCGCGCCATTGTCAGCTGCTCATCAATAAGGTGTTGGAGCGCGACGAGTCGACCCCCATTACCTTCATCGATATCGTGATCTTTTCCGCTATCAACCAGGCTCATCGTCAAGGAGATGACCTCGAGAAGAGCACGAAGAAGCGGGTAGCGAACGAGGTGAGGGATATCACCCTGGAATCGACCCTCAAATTAGAGGTGAATGCACCCACTGAAGCTCAAGAGCTCTTTTCAACTCTTGATGCCGATGGCATTTTCGCCACGGCAAATCTCATGCGGCCCAACTCAGGAATTGACGAGAAAAAAGACACACCAGAAGTATTGCAGCAATATAAGGATTATTGGCTTAAAACTGTCAGCGACCGCATTAAGGCTAAATTGGCCCAAAAGAACATCTCGCCCATCTTGGCAGCAGAGCTGCAGCAGGCTTTGAATCTAATCCAAGAGTCCATTCAAGCGATACAAATTCCAGAGGTCGGCCGCGTTACGCCGCAAGTAACCGCCAAAGCGCGCGAGGACCTCGGCACCGAAGTCGAAGCGCAAAAGCATGTCAACCAGGAAGCGCAGCAGAGAATTCAGCTGGAGTTGCAGTCGAGCGAAGAAAATAAAGAGAAGAGGTACGCGAACAGGGTCTTACCGTGGATTTTTACTCAGGGATCCGATGTCGATCAGATCAAGGCAAGCCAAGCACACGCAAGTTATCTCTATCAACAAGAATTAGCCCAACTCAAAATGGGTTGCCCATTTTATTTTCTAGAGAACGTCATGGATACAGATAAGGGCCTAGGCGCCTTTGCATCGCTCTTTCAAAGCAAGGATGTCAAGGTTCTGTTTACAGAAAACTTCCATCCCTACTCCCAAAGGATAGGAGAGGCAAAATTCTTCGATCGCTATCAGAAGCCCCTGAACCATCTATTTATTAATGCCAATGATAAAGGAAATGAAATTTCAGTGACCATGATCAGCGAAGATGATCTGGAAGCGATCGAAAAACGGATGCGCGAGACAAGAGGACAAGCGAGAGGGGGAGTGCAATGGATCTACGATATGCGCCGCAATAAGATCCAGCTGTCCACAAAGGCTAGAGAGGCTGCACAATTCCAGAATGACCCGCGCCTGCAGAGGATGCTCGTCCTGCTGCGCCTATTCAATGCCGAGACCGATTACACGGAAGAGCAACAGAAAGTCCTTCTCGACATCATCAAGAAGATGGGGTCTGAGGCCTTTATGAAACTGTTCAGCCGCATCGCCCACCACCGGGATAGCTTGCGCACCTTTGATGGAAGCGTGCTGCAACGCGTTGTAGATAGGGTCATGCGCATCGAAGGCAAAGACTTCGCCCTATCCCAGAATTACAAGAATAACGAAAGGCTGGCTGCCCTCCGCAACCAGCGATTCGGCATGCTGAAGCCCAAGTCGCTATTCCAGCGGATCATCGACTTCATCATCGGCCTCTTCTGGCCTGATAAAATAGCCAGAAAGGAAAAGTCGTTCCTCGATCACCTGATCGCAATCAACCAGGCAATCGCCGCAGCAATCAGGGGCGCCTTCACCACGATGTTCTCGCTCAAGGGCCGCGTCCGCAAGGTTTAGATGAGCTCGCTTACACTTCCATCAAGATAACAGGATATGCAGGCGGGATCGCAACAAGCGGCATCAAGGATAAACAATTTACAGGATATGCAGGCAGGATCACAACAAGCGGCATCAAGGATAAACAATTTACAGGATATACAGGATCGCACGCGGCAGGATATACAGGATTACGGGCTCTTATCCACAGCAGGTTACAATAAGAAGGGATTTATTATTTTGCTGTGGTTAAGAGCCCGTAATCCTGTATATCCTGCCGCGTGCGATCCTGTATATCCTGTAAATTGTTTATCCTTGATGCCGCTTGTTGTGATCCTGCCTGCATGTCCTGTTCCATCTTTCTTATCCTTGATTATTTAGAGCGGACACGTTATGCTAAACCTTTTCGTAAAAAATTCGAGGATTATCATGTCATTGCCGTTAAGCATTTCAACTCCACCGCCGCAACCCGAAACAGTTGCTTTTAGTATCGCAAAGGGCTACTTTATTCCTCCGCAGCAGCAAAAAGAACCTGAAGCATCATCTCCAAATGGATCCGAAGTCATTATCATTAACCCTGACCAGTCTGTGGAAAAGCTGTATTCGACCCTTAGAATGGTAGTGCGGCAAGCGGGAAAGGTTCGCGACACAGTGGTCGATGTGTTTAGGTGTTTGATGACTTATGAGTGGGATCCTTCAGAGAGCGAATTGCTGCTTAAAATCGGTGTTATCTTTAACGAACTTTCTGGTGAATTCCAAGGAGAGAAATTATTTAACGAGCTGTTTAATGAATGGACCACCTTCAAATGGCTGCAAATAAAAAGAATAGATCTCAGTACCACGGATGAAGTGGTGATAAGGATAATGGGTTTATGGTCACTGGATTGTGATTCTATTCAAGACATTGACGAAGACTTGGATGGATGCCATACTTCGGATAATGTCCTGATCAATTCAGAAAATTTAAGACTCTTTGATTGCGATAGATTCAATAATACAAAGATCAAAGTATCTGCACAGTTTTTAATAGAAACTGGGCGGGAAACCATTGCCTTACTTCGGAAAGTACAAAAGAATACTAAGGTATTGGAACTTAAGTATTTGTATAGCTCATCCTAATATTTCCAGGGCAAGGCGCCTTCCCTGATTCATATTGCTCAACTTTTGAAAGGCGACATCCCAGCTGCGGGTGCGCAGGCCGCAATCGGGGGCGATCAGGATGCGCTTAGGGTCTTGGATGATATCGCAAGCGTATAGGATGCGGTCTCGAATGAGTTGAGGGGATTCAATGAAATCTGTGTGGACGTCTAGGACGCCGATCCCGATATGGAATTTTGTCTCTTTAAGCTGCTCTAAGATGGCATAGCCTGTCCGTTTTTCTGCTGTTGTTCCAAGCTCTTTTGTGTCTCTGTTGGCATATTCCAGGTGTACTTCATTCACAATCCCTTCGAGCTCCAGGAGGTCGGGAAAGAGGAGTCCATAGTCGGAGAAGCAGACGTGGACGCTAAAGAAGGCTTTTCCTGCGAGATCTCCGATGCTATTTTTGATGGCTAGAACAAATTCGGGAATTTCATCCCGCTTTGTTGTGGCGGCCGGCTCATCTAACTGCAGGAAAAAGGCTCCTTTTTCCTGAAGGGCTTTGATGTTGGGATAGAGGATGCCCTTGGCAGTATCCAAGAGGAACTGGCGCCGCGCCTTTTTGCGTTCTTCGCGGATGTGCTCCATTCCGGGAATGATGGATGCCACATAATGTTCGTCGAAAGACCAGTCGACGAGGGTGTAGGCTCCGGTAATGGGGATTTTGATGGGATGTGAAGTAAGCGCCTTGATCGCTTCATACTCTTCGACGTGATAGGGCTTGGGGCAGTGGGGCTGTTCGATGCAGGAGGCTTTGCGGTAATACTTGTTGTCAAAGCTGCGTACATGTCCGCGAAAGGCAAAGCCCGTCATTCTGCGCACGGGATATTCATACATTTCCACGCGATGCTGTTCTCCGTCCCAGACGATATCCAAGCCTGCTTTTTCGAGGAGGCGAATTCCATAGAGGCTGGAGAAGTGCAAGATTCGTTCTTTCTCTTGCGGGCTAAAATGATTGAGCTTAGACAGAATTTGGAGCAATTCCGGGTAGTCTTTGATGTCGAGCCGTTTGCCCCACTTTTCAGCGTCCTGGAGATCCGATTCTGTCAGGGGGGTATCTGCCAGGGCTTTTACCCTCCACGCTGGCTTGTCGAGGGATCCGATATCGTGTGTCATCAGGGGTTTAATTTGCATGGAAAATCTCCTCGATCTGTTTGATTTTGGCGTCCATCACGGTCCGCGGCAGGAGTTCGCAGGGGCCGCTTGGCCCTATATAGATTTGTTCGGGCGGGAGATGTTCCTCCAAGGTTTTGATGACCTGCTGGATTGTCCCTTTCTCTTCGATGCGGGTGGTGTCGCAACTCAAGATTCCGGCGATGAGAGATTTATCCTGTGGAAATTCCTTCAGAATGGTTTTCAGCGAGTTGTTGGAGAAATCGATGCCGATGCCATCCAGGGGAAGATTATACAGGAAGTGGCTCTCCTTTTCGATAGGGAAGAAAGAGGAGACGAGAAAGAGGGGAATGCTGCCTTTGAGTCTTGTGAGAAGGTGGACTCCTGCCTTCTTTTCTTCTTTTGTGATGGGGCGCCATCCCAATGTCGGTTCATAGAAGCAGATGATTTTATTTGGAAAGGATTTCAGGTGCTTCACGACAGCCTCTAAGAGTTCTGAAATGAGTTCTATGGGCAAGCTCGAAAATTCCTTAAAGAGAAAGAGGAAGGGCACGGTAAAGACGAGAGGGGCATCGGCGGCGAGGGCTCCGTTGGCAAAGAAATAGCCATTCGCCCAGCTTTCGAGGGGCTCCAGATTGAGCCGAGGCTTTCCTTTTCCTTGCAAGCGCCTCCAAAAGGTGTTCGTCTCAAAAAAGCGGGTGAGGACGCTGGCTTGTGTCGAGGTGATGAGTTCGGCATAGGGTCGCAGGAGGTCTTGCCAGTGAAAATAACCCGGCGATTTGTGGTTGAGGTTTTTTTGGAGCTCCATAAAGTCTTGAAAGTCTTTTTGCAGGGCCTGCTGCAGGGCATCCTGCTTGATGCGATTCCTGTCGAAATCGCGGGTGGCCGAGATCAACGGCTCGCTTCGCGGATACTGTCCTGTGATTAAGAGGTCCATATGGCGATCCTTTCCTTGACGATCCGCAGGAGTTTTTCTGCGAGATCCAGGTTTTGATAGAAGAGATGCTCGATGTTAAATCCTAGTCGGTTAAAGGCGGGACATTCCTTAAGGGCGAAGATTTCTTCCAGGGTTCGCTCGATGATTTCAAACGTGCGCGGCATGACGCATTCCTCGCCTCCGGAAATCAAGTAATCGCGTATCGCCGAAGGGAACTCGACTCCAAGCCACTGCATAAATTCGATGTGCTTGACGGAGCCTGCGGGGGCAAGCGAGATGTAGATATGGGGGATGTCAATCCCTTCAGCTTCACAAAGTTGGGTTAGCTGCAGAAGCACTTGTTTTAAGTTGCTCGATTCGAAGATGATCTGTGAAAAGAAGAAGTCGATGCCATGCTTTTTTTTGGCTACGATGCGGGCAGCTTCTCCCGGCCTTGTAAAGATGGTGATGCCTCCTACATTCATGTCTGGATAACGTTTTTTGATGAAATCGGCTGCCTCCAAAACGGTATAGCCCGGATAGCGGATCCCATCGCTTTCGCCTCCCACGAGGACGACATTTCTAACTCCTTTTGCGTAAGCGGCATTCACCCAGCGGGCAAACTCCCTTTTGGGGACCAGAACGCAGACCTTGCAAGGGATCGGAATGACAGAGGGGCGTTTTTGTTTAATGCTTTCCCAAAACAGCAGGTTGTCGATTTTGGGGATGAAATCATTTTTGGGCCCGCCGATTCTCGATTCACTCACGAGGTCCGTGAGCATGATGAGATCCATGCTCTCCCTTTCTAAGAGCATGCAGAACTCATCTACAAGACGATCTATTTTGTCTTTATCCCAAGTGATGGGTGGAGGAACAACTTCTAATACAAGAGGACCTAACGATTGCATCTTCTCTCTATTTATGACTATTGCGTCTCTTATCTATATTATAAGATACTGATCAATAATGTGATAAACATTTTTTTAGCTAATGACGATTAGGTCGACATTTTTGGGGAGATGCCTGCCCACTTCGCGGATGATATTGCCGCGGATGAACTGGAAGAACTTGTTGCCGCGAGGCTGACCGAGAATGATGCGCGACACTCCGAGCTTTTTCGCGATGTCGATGATCGAAAAGGCGGGGGCATCGCTCACTGTATAGAGGAATTTGATGGAGGCCTTATCTAAATAATCTTTGGCATAGTCGAAAACCTTGCAAGCGGCTTTATCCTCTAACCAGCTGCGCTCGCGGTCTTCCTCGGTGATGACTTGTTGCGCGCGGATGAAGAGAAGATAGAGGGGTCGCTTGGTTTGGGCGCTTTCTTCCAGGGCGTATTCTAATGTTTTACCTATATGGCTAACAGCGCAGAGGATCGCTCCGTCCGGGGTGGCGCTCAGGTGATCTTCGCTCAGCACAGAATAGGGAGGCGCCGCTGGCATTGCCGCTGCTGGCTTGGGTTTGGGCTTTTTGAGCTTTTGCTCGATGACCAAAGCGCGAAGCAAGAGGCCGCAAGCCATAATCGTTAAAGCAAAATTGCGGGCATCCGGTTTGCTTATGAATAGTGTGACCTCGATGGCTGCCATGATCAGAAATGTCCCAAACATGAAAATCCGTTCCGGCCAGGTCAAAGGAAGTTTACGGTCAGAAGAAGTCGAGCCGAGGTTGGTAGCGATAGCCCCAACAAAGCCGACGGCATACAGATCGGCAAGTCCCGCGACATCATGCACCAAAAATACCAGCGAAATGGGAATGATCGTCGCGATGATGAGGGGTAACACGGGGACCCCAAAGGAGTTCAGCTTTTGGAAGCGATAGGGGACAGCGCCGTCCCGCGACATCACAAAAAGGAGCGAAACAAGAGCGACGATGGCTGTATTTACGGCGGAAAGCAGCAAGACGCAAAAAACGAGGCTGACGATAAATCCGAAGAAGACTCCAAAATGGTAGCCATAGAGGTGTGTTCCAAAGTACTCTCCCATGTAGCGCAGCATAGAATCGCGTATTTCCGGCTGATCAGGCGCGTTGACATTGCCATTGCTCAACGTTAAATGGGGGAGTGCCATCGCGGCTAAAGCAAACAGGCAGGTGAAGAGGGTGACTTCGATCATGACAGACAGGATGGCCGGAGTCGACGTCCGCGTGACCGAGGGGCGCTGCTGCTGATCCGGATTGGGGTTGGGATTGGGATTCAGGACCATGACCCCCGTCGTGTTCGCGATCGCTTCGATCCCGGACATGCCGACGACGACCCCGACAAAATGCATCCAGTTAAGTTCAATGCCTCCCTGCAGCGGTTGGAGGTTGTGCACCGCCGTCCCAAGAAAGGGAAGGCTAAAGCAGCCTAAAATAATCACAACCAAAACGGTGGGAACCGATACGAGAAAGGCCAGATTGCCGGTGTGGTGCGGACCCAGATAATTCAAGAGGCCTACGGCTAAGATGGAGGCCATAGCCCAATGCTCCGGATGGGGAACGCCGAGATAGCTGAAAGCCGACAAGGCGCTCAAAGCGGCTGTGACGAGGTAGTCGGCAATGAGGAAAAACGCGGCGACGAGGGCCAGCACCTGCGAGCGCTTATAGACGCTGGCATAGACGCCGCCTCCGCCTGGATAGCAGCGGCAAATGTTGATGTAGTTGAGGCCCACCAGGATATTGAGGATGCCAAGCATGCCGATCAGCCAAAAGGAGCTATAGCCCGCAAGGGCAAAGGCCAAGCCGATCACATAGGCTTTGCTGGTGCCCCAATCTCCATAGAGGATGGAGGCTGCCTGGATCGCCGATACATCCCGTGGTCGCTTTGTCAGACGCGATAGCGCGAGCATAGTGCCGTCCCAAGTTTCGGTCTCAAGTTTCGCAAATTCGCACTTTCGCATGAGAAGCATAATTGACGAAAGCACTTTTTACGGCGCACGATCCAGCAAATTGTCCCTTGTCTATTTTCGAGACCGAGACCGAAAATGCGAACCTGAGGCTTGCGAAACCCAGGTCCGAAGGCCCGGCAGTTGTATAGCCCAATTTCCTAACTGCGTTGCGGTGTTTATCTGAAAATAACACTCAAGAAAGGACGAAAGGACAAAAGGACAGGGACCAAAAGGACCAAAACGACTTAAAGGACGAAAGGACAGGGACAATGACAAAGACCTAAAGGACAAAAGGACAATGAGTAATGTCCTTTCGTCCTTTAAGTCGTTTTGGTCCTTGTCCTTTTGTCCCTGTCCTTTTGTCTTTTTGTCCTTTTTTGCAGATCTTGTCTTTCCCTTCTGGCGGATGAGAGGGGCTTTTTTGCAGATCTTGTCTTTCCCTTAGGTCCATTCCTTGAATATATCTTCTGCTAGTTTCTCTTCTGCTTCTCGACACTCTCTACCCCCAGCAGCTTCCAAAGCGACCAAAGTATCGACGCCTACTGGGCAGCCTTGTGCTTGCAGCCATTCCAGAGCAACAAGGTGTCCTCCCCGTGCAGCAGCTACACAGCTCGATCTGTCCATAGGGTAGTCCTTCTCCTTCAGCCATTGCAACATCACTACGTTGCCCTTGCTAGCCGCTCCGTTTGTCACTGCGATGTGCTGGGGGCATCTCAGTTTCGTGAGGTACCAATCAATCAAATCAATGTATGAATCACCAGCTGCATTTCCGAGTGCTTTCTCAAGAAGGTTAATGTGCTTGATTTCAGAAGGTCTTTCCTTGCAGAGAGCGCTAAATCGTTTGCTGACAAATGAGAGGGGAATCATTTCCTCCCGATTTAAAAACTTTAGAAGTACATGTCTTACTACATCGGTAGGAATAGTCTCAATGGTGGGCTGCCGAACTTCAGATGTACTACTAGTAGCAGCGGGAGTTAATTGTATTGATGATGAACTTGATACATTCATAATTATCCTTTAATATTTTTCATTTTAAAAACAAAAGCATATCAAAACAGCATAAATAAATCAAGGATAAATTTTATAAACATGCCGTTGTTTCGCATCGGTTTTTCATTGCGCTTAATAATAAAAAGCCATATTCTGCTGCTGCTTATCACGTTGTTCTTTGGATGGCATATCGCTGCCGTAGCTGAAATTATTCCGATTACAGAAATCAAACAGATAGTTCCTCAAGTGGAACAGGAGGCGCTCGTTCTATTCAATATTGCGGAAGTGTTAACCGATTCCTCGATGAGTTTAGGATGTTCCGCTTGGAGGAAATACCTCAAGAAGAATGGCGAGAAGTGGAATGAGGCTTTCCGATGACGAAGCAAAAGCTTTGAAAGAGACGCAATATGCCGATGTCGATCCCGAAGCTTTCTTCTTGGAAATCGTCACCCGTGTGTTTCCCCTAAAATAGCACACAGTAATTTGTTGGGGCGAAGCCCGGTGGTGCCATCTTGTGGCCTGCAATACCCAGGGCCGAAGGCCCGGCAGTTGTAAAGCCCAGGCCGCACGGCCTGGGTTACGAGGACGTTAGAAGATGAGGACCGAAGGTCCGGCACCTATACGAGACACATTTGTGCCGGACCTTCGGTCCTCTTCTTCCTATGGCCATCATTACCCAGGCCTTGCGGCCTGGGCTTTACAACTGCCGGGCCTTCGGCCCTGGGTATTGCAAGCCTCAGTATTCTTCTCAGCGTTTTTTTCGGATAAACACCACAATGCAAGATTCGGTGACTTTTATTTCTCTAGGAGAGCTAGCTTTGCGTTGATTTCGCTCAATTCCTTTTCGGTTTGAGCGAGGAGGCCGCGCTGCTTTTCGATGAGCTGCTGTGGGGCGCGGCTCACGAAATCGGCATTATTGAGCTGAGTCCGGATCTTTTCCAGCGAGGAGAAGAGGCGCTCTTTTTCTTTGACCAGGCGGTTCTTTTCTTCTTTAAGCAATTCTGGAGGCAGGGGAATGATCACCTTCAACTGTCCTTGCATGGCCGTAGAAGAAAAACCGATTTTAGGCTCTGTCGTATGCATTTCAATTTTATGGGTGCGCACGAGAGCCGCGATGATTTTGGTATTGTCGCGGACTGCAGTAAACTGAGGCTCGCCCTCTTTTCCGACAATATGGATATCCGTTGCGACGCTGGGCTGGAGCTTCATCTCACCGCGGATGTTGCGGATCGTATAGACGATGTTTTCCACGAGTTCAAAGCTCTCATCGATTTTAGGATTGCAATCGCTTTCCCGTATCACCTGGGGATAGGGTGCGACGATGCAGGCTTCGCAAGCGAGGGCGGATACAGCTTCTTGGGAATAGGGATCGACTCCAGGGATTGCCTTGATGCCGCTTAAGCGTTCCTTCAGTGTCTGGAAAAGCTCTTCGGTAATAAAGGGGGCCATCGGATGGATCAGCCGCATCGAAAGGCTGAGGATAATGGCCAAGAGCTTCTGCTTGTTTTTCCTTTCGGCCGGCGTCCCTGCTTTGCCGAATAGGACCGGTTTGGCAATTTCGAGGTAAAAGGCGCAAAACTCTTTCCAGAAGAAGTCGTAGGCCTTTAAGGCTGCCTGATCAAATTCATAAACGGCCAGCTTGCTGTTGACCTCTTTGATGGTTCGATTTAATACCGATAGGATCCAGCGGTCTTCGAGCCCTAGCAGCTTCTCATCGATGCCTTGGCTAAACTCCTCGGCAGCCAGGGCCGGTGCGCTATCGAGGTTCATCAGGACAAAGCGGGCTCCATTCCAGATCTTATTGGCAAAATTGCGGAACTCCTCAAAGCGGCGCAGGTCGAGGTCGATCTCTCGCGTATGAGTGGCGCTGGCACAGAGGGCCATCCGCATCGCATCGGTGCCATATTCGTCGATGATCTCCAGAGGGTCGATGATGTTGCCTTTGGATTTCGACATCTTTTCCCATCGCCCGTGGACGTCGGACGGGATGGGTTTCCCCAGGTCGTATTCATGCCTTTCTTTGTCGCCGACGTATTGGATGCCGCCTATCGGCAAGACGCGCCAGTAGGATTTTCCAAAGATGAGGCCGGGAAGATAGACGTCGGGAAAGGGGGGCTTGCCCATGGCATATTCTCCCATCAAGAGCATGCGCGCCACCCAGAAAAAGAGAATGTCATGCCCCGTGACCAGCACGGAGTTGGGATAAAACCTGCGCAACTCGGGGGTATTGTCGGGCCACCCTAATGTGGCAAAGGGCCACAAGGCTGACGAGAACCAGGTGTCGAGGACATCTTCGTCCTGGAACCACTCTTCGGGGTGTTTGCGCACCTCTTCGGGTTCCCCTTCGCCATCGTAGCAGATGACCTTTTCTTTATCGTGCTTGTGGTACCAGATGGGAATGCGGTGGCCCCACCAGAGCTGCCGGCTGATGCACCAGTCGCGCAGGTGATCGATCCAGTGGAAGTAGGTGTTCTCCCAGTTTTTAGGGGTAAGTTTTACCTGTCCGCTTTCCACGACGGAGCGAAGCTTAGCAGTAAAGCCGCCCATTTTGACGAACCACTGTTTAGACATGTAGGGCTCGATGACGGCCTTGGATCTGTAAGAGAGGCCAACCCGATAAGTATGCGGCTCGATTTTTTCGACGAGTTTCAGCGCCTTCATTTCTTTCAGAACAGCTTCGCGCGCCTCTTGCATGGTAAGTCCAGCGAAGCGCCCCCCATTTGCATTGATTTTGCCATCAGGCGTCATGATGTTGATGAAGGGGAGGCGATGAGTGAGTCCCGTTTGGTAATCGTTCGGATCATGCGCGGGTGTGATCTTGACCATTCCCGTGCCGAAAGCGGGATCGACCTGCGCATCGGCGATGATGGGAATCTCCCGGTTCATCAGGGGCAGAATAGCGGTTCTGCCAATGAGATGGGTATAGCGCGGATCTTTTGGGGATACGGCGATTGCTGTATCGCCAAGCATCGTTTCAGGGCGCGTGGTGGCGATGTGCGCAAATCCCGAGCCATCTTTCAAGGGGTATTTGAAGTGCCATAAGAAGGAGTGCCGCTCTTCATGTTCGACCTCGTCATCGGCTATCGCCGTTTGCGTTTGCGGATCCCAGTTCACCAGGTAGTCGCCGCGGTAGATGAGTTTTTCATCGTATAGCTTTTTAAAGATGGTGCGAACGGCCCGGTTGTTGCCGGCATCCATCGTAAAGCGGAGTCTGGACCAGTCGCAAGAACAGCCGAGGCGCTTGATTTGATTGAGGATGCACTCCTGTTTTTCCTCTTTCCAATCCCAGACATACTTCAGAAATTCTTCGCGGGGATAATCCTTTCGCCTTTTGCCTTGAGTGGCTATGAGGTGTCTCTCCACAACCGTTTGCGTGGATATGCCGGCATGATCCGTGCCCGGAACCCAAAGCGTTTCGAAGCCGCTCATCCGCTTCCAGCGGATCAGCACATCCTGCAGCGTATTGACGAGTGCATGACCCATGTGTAAAGCTCCGGTCACATTCGGAGGCGGTATGACAATGCAATAGGCTGGCTTTTTGGATTCGGGATTGACTTTGAAGAATCCCTTCTCTTCCCAGTAACGATACCATTTTGAATCGACGCTCTTCGCCTCGTAAGCCTTAGGCAGTTCTTTCATAGCCAAACCTTAAAATAAATTGATGCGAGTGCCATTAGACCTGAGGCCTGCAAAACCCAGGGCCGAAGGCCCGGCAGTTGTATAGCCCAGGCCGCAAGGCCTGGGTTACGAGGATGTTAGAAGATGAGGACCGAAGGTCCGACACAAATGTGTCTCTTATCGGTGCCGGACCTTCGGTCCTTTCTTCTTATGGCCATCATTACCCAGGCCTTACGGCCTGGGCTATACAACTGCCGGGCCTTCGGCCCTTGGTTTCGCAGGCCTCAGGTCACATAGGGGCCAGTATAATTCCCACTTTGTGGCCGAATGGAGCATAGCATATCAAATGTGGACAATCGTGTCCATCTGCTTAAGTTTTTCTGAAGCGATTTGATAGGCGAAATCGTGCCAACTTTGCTCAAATGCAAGCAGGGCATTTTCTAGCGCCTCAGGGGTATGCTGGATTGCATCGAGAAGAAGGCGTTCCTTTTCTCGGAGCTCAGTAGCTTTGGTATCGCTCGATTCACGGGCTTGGCGCAGTGTTTCTTCAAAATAAGAGGCTGCGCTCATGGAATGCACTGTAATCGGAATCTTACGGCTTCCCGCCAATAGCTGCTCGATCATTGCGATATGCTGAGGTTTGGCCTGTTGCAGCAGGTCGTTGACCAAACCAAAAAGTCCGCAATAACGTCGCAAACGCGAGCCTTTGAATTGCGAGGCGAGTTCTAAATAAAGAGGGGCCCTTTCTTCACTGGGTTTTGTGCAAATGGACATATGTTCTCCTGCAGTTGCAAAAGAGACTATATAGATTTTGGATTAAAAAGAAAATTAAATTTTACCCGCTGTTTTTGCTCTAGTCAAAAATTGGAATTTTAGGCGACAATAGCAATTTCATTATTTTGCAGATAAGGAGCGCTTTTGTGAAAAACATCATTAGTTATATCACGGTTTTTCTTTTCAGAATCGCCTTTTGGTTCCGTTACCGATTGAAAGTAAAGGGATTAGAGAAGCTGACACCCGAAGCCCTCAACAAACCCGGCGGCGTCTTATTTTTGCCAAACCATCCTGCTGTCTTTGTCGATCCCACGATGGTGACCCTTTCCGTTTTTCCCAAGTATAAAATACGCCCCATGGTGGTGGAATACATGTACTATACCCCCATCGTCAATGCCATCATGAAAAGCATGGATGCCATTCCCGTTCCTAACTTCGCCACTTCTGGCAATGTTCTCAAGCGAAAGAAAGCCGAGCAAGTGGTCCAATTAGTCATTGAGAGTTTGCGTAAAGGGGATAACTTTTTGATCTATCCTGCAGGGAGGACAAAAAGCACTGGCATCGAGCAAATAGGTGGAGCATCCGCAGTTCCTCGCATCATCAAAGAGGTGCCGGAAGCCAATGTCGTGCTCGTCCGCATCAAAGGTCTATGGGGAAGCAGTTTCTCCAGGGCCTTTACCGGTAGGGCTCCGGCTCTCTTTCCGACACTCTGGAATGGCGTCAAGTATGTATTGAAAAATCTCCTATTCTTTACTCCGCGGCGGCAAGTCACCATAGAGTTTGAACCTCTGCCGGCCAATTTCCCACGAGAAGGCACGCGCTTGGAAATGAACAAATGGCTGGAAAATTGGTATAACAAACCCGACGGCTTGACGACTCAGAAGGGGGAATTGCCAGGGGATTCCTTCGTATTGGTTTCTTTAAGCATATGGGGAGAGGTTTATCCGGAGGTCAAACAAAGGGAGAACGTAGAAGAAAATGTAGACATCGATGCCATATCCAATGCGATAAAAGAGAAAATCATCCAGCGCTTGGCTGTCATGACAGACATGGACCCTGAAAAAATCAAGCCGGAAATGGATTTGGCAGCTGATCTAGGCATGGACTCGCTAGACATTGCTGAGCTGGCCAGCTTTGTCCAGGATGAATTTGATCTGGAAGCTGTGCCTGTGACGGAGATGACGACCGTAGCCAAGGTGATGGCGGTGGCGGCTAAGCAGATCACGATCAAAGAAGAAAAAGAAGAAGCGAAAATAAACCTGAAGAAGTGGCAGAAAAAGAGCCCGCACGTGCCTGCTTCCATTCCGGAAGGAAAGACGATACCGGAAGTGTTCTTAAAGCGATGCGAAATGCTCGGAAACGCGCCCGCGGTGGGCGATGAACGCTCGGGTGTCTTGACTTTCTCTGATGTGAAGATGCGGGTTATTCTGCTTGCGGAATATATCAGGACGCTTCCTGGAGAATATGTGGGAATCCTTCTTCCTTCTAGCGTGGGGGCGACTTTGTTAATTTTTGCCGTCCAGCTTGCGGGGAAAGTTCCGGTCATGATCAACTGGACTGTCGGTCCGCGCCATCTCGAAACTGTCGCCAAACTTTCCAATGTTCAGGTCGTCCTGAGTTCCTGGTCCTTTATCGATAGGGTGGAAAACCTCGACCTCAATGGACTCGAGGACCGCGTCGTGATGCTGGAGGACTTGCGCCACAAATTTACGTTGGGCACTAAGCTGAAAGCCCTCTGGCGCTCGAAAAAAAGCGTCCAAAGCATTCTGAAGATCTTCGGCACCGATAAACTGACCGAGGAAGATAAAGCTGTCTTGCTCTTCACTAGTGGAACAGAGAGCATGCCCAAAGGGGTGCCGCTGACGCATAAGAATGTCCTAACCAACCAAAGGGCCATTGTGGAAGCGATTGACCTCTATGAAGACGATATTTTGTATGGCTTCTTGCCCCCCTTTCATTCTTTTGGCTTTACTGTGGGCAGCCTGGTGGCCTTCGTAGCTGGACTTCGGACGGCTTACTTTCCAGATCCAACGGATGGAGCAAACTTGGCCAAAGGCGTTGAAAAATGGAAAATCACGATTCTGCCTGGGGCCCCAACCTTTTTGAAGTCTATTTTAAAGGCGGCGAAGCCGGGGCAATTGCAATCTGTGCGCCTCTTTGCCACGGGAGCTGAAAAAGCGCCTCCCGAACTGTTTAAACTCGTGGATGATATCGGGAAGCATAACACATTGGTGGAAGGGTATGGCATTACAGAATGTTCGCCTGTCCTTACCTTTAATCGTCCTGGGACTCCGAATGTCGGGGTCGGCCAAGCAGCATCAGGTGTGGAGCTTTTGATTGTGCATCCGGATACCTTTGAAGTGTTGCCGACGGGAGCTCGCGGATTGATCCTTGCGCATGGCGACAATGTCTTTAAAGGGTATTTGAATCCAGGCCTCTCGTCGCCATTCATCACGATACAAGGCAAGGAATGGTATAAGACAGGAGATCTCGGTTATCTCGACGAATTGGGACACTTAATCATTTCGGGACGTCAAAAGCGATTTATCAAGGTTGGACCCGAGATGATCAGCCTTGCAGCGATAGAAGACGCCCTCCTTCACGATGCGCTCAAACGCGGTAAAATCGCTTCTCAAGAGGGGCCTTCAGTGGCCATTTGCGCTAAAGAGGTCCACGGAGAAAAACCCAAGATCTATCTCTTTAGCATTATGACGACTTCAACGGAAGAGGTCAATCGCACCCTGCGGGAGGCAGGCTTTACCAACTTGGTCAAGGTGAGTTCAGTCTATTTCCTTCCCGAGCTGCCAGTCATGGGAACCGGTAAAATCAATTATCGCCAGCTGGAGTCGCAATTTTTGAATTCTACTGCCGAGGCGAAATAACGAGCACTTATGGACACGCCGCTGAAGTTTTTTAATACTGAAAAGAGAGTCAAGGAAGAACTAAAGCCCATCGAAAGCGGGCATGTGAAAATGTATACCTGCGGGCCTACCGTTTACCATTTCGTCCATATCGGCAACTTGCGCACGTTTGTTTTTGAGGATTTGCTGCGCAGGACGATCCAGTATTTTGGGATGAAAATCACACAGGTGATGAACCTCACCGATGTCGACGACAAAACGATACGCGGAGCCATTGCAAAGAACATCAGCCTGGATGAATTTACAAAGCCCTTTAAAGAGGCCTTTTTCGAAGATATCAAAACGCTCAATATCCAGCCGGCGGAACATTATCCTGCTGCTACGGAATATATCGAAGAGATGATCTGGATGATCCAAATGCTCATCGAGAAAGGCATCGCCTATAAGGGAGGGGATGGCAGCATCTATTATGCCATACGGAAATTTCCACGGTATGGCTGCCTCTCCCATCTCCACTTGGATGAGCTTATGGTAGGCGCCTCGGAAAGAGTCGCTGCCGATGAATATGACAAAGAACATGTCGCCGATTTCGTGTTATGGAAGGCGTATGATCCGGAGCGAGATGGCAAGATCTTTTGGGAAAGCCCTTTTGGTCCAGGGCGCCCAGGGTGGCACCTCGAATGCTCGGCCATGGCCATGAAGATTTTGGGGGAAACGATCGATGTTCATGTAGGGGGTATCGACAATATGTTTCCCCACCATGAGAATGAAATCGCCCAATCGGAGGCCTGTTCCGGGAGGCCATTTGTCAATATCTGGATGCATGCCGAACATCTCGTTGTCGACAATAAGAAGATGTCCAAAAGCCTTGGCAATTTCTTTACGCTGCGGGATCTGTTGCAAAAGGGATATACGGGCACGCAGATCCGCTATATGCTGCTGCAAACGCATTATAAAACGCAGCTCAATTTTACTTTCGCAGGCCTCGATGGCATTAAGGTGGCTATCCAGAGGCTGAACGATTTCATCCAGAGGCTTAAGGAAATTGAGGATGCCAAATCCTATGGAATGGTTGCCGTACACATGGAAAAGGCAAAAGCCGATTTTGCCGATGCTTTGGCCGATGATTTGAATATCTCTGTGGCCCTAGCCGCTGTCTTCGACTTGGTGCGGGAAGTCAACTCGCTGTCCGATCAGCAGCAATTGGGCAAGGAAGAAGCGCAGTCGGTTCTCGAGCTGATGCGCCGCTTCGATACCGTCTTAGGGGTTTTGACATTCGAAAAGCAGGAAGAACAGATCCCAGTCGACCTCCAAGAGGCCTTAGAAAAGCGCATCCAAGCCCGCAAGGACAAAAATTGGGCTTTGGCCGATCAGCTACGGGATCTCATTAATAAAAGAGGATATATCATCGAGGATACCCCTCATGGTGCCCGCCTTAAAAAAAGTGAAGCATGACAGCTCGGCATACACCAGACGAACGCTTTATGATAATGGCGTATCAGAAGGCGATGGAGGCCGGAGGCCTCAATACCCCCCTAGATAAGTTCGAGATAGGCAAGTTGGTGGGTCTGCATGAAAAAGCAGCCAATACCATTTGCAAAACCCTCATGCAAACCAATTTCATAAAAAAAGCGGGTGATGGTAATTACTTCACCATTACAGCCAATGGCGAACAGCTTGTGTTGCGTTTGCTCGAGGAATAGAGAATTCAGAATACAGAATACAGAATTCAGAATGTAGGGCATTCCTGCTGTCTCTTCAAGCCCCGTCTCTCTCTGTGTTCTCTGTGATCTCTGTGGTTAAGAAAAATATAAACCACAGAGATCACAGAGAACACAGAGAGAGACGGGGGCTCGAAGAAGCCTCATTCTGTATTCTGTATTCTGTATTCTGTATTCTCTTGGGGTTTCATCCAAGGGAAATAGAGGACATCGCGAATAGAATGGGCATTGGTGAGGAGCATGACCATGCGGTCGAGTCCGATGCCGACGCCGCCGGTTGGCGGCATGCCTTGGCAGATCGCTTCGATGAACTCTTCGTCGAGCGGGCTAGCCTCTTCGTCGCCGGCTTCGCGTCGCTTCGCTTGCTGGACGAGCAGCTCCCGCTGCAGTTCCGGATCATTCAGCTCGGAATAGGCGTTGGAGATTTCCTGGCCCAGGATAAAGCTTTCAAACCTTTCCACAAGGCCTTCGGCCTTTTGTTCGGGGTTGCGATGCTTTTTGCACAAGGGCGTCGTTTCGATAGGGTGGTCGATGATGTGATGGGGCTGCACGAGATGGTGCTCAACCTTGACGGCAAAGAGGGCCGCGATCAAAAGGCCGCGCGACATCTCCTTGAGTTTCTTGGGTTCGACATGGCCGCTTTCGAGCAGCATTTGGCGCATCTGCTCGTCGCTGAGCTGATCGACCTGTAGGTGGGCATAATGGGCGAGGCTCTCCTTCATGGTCATCCGCTTCCAAGGGGCTTTCAGGTCGATTTCGATTGTCTCGCCTGTCTCAGGCAGGGTGGCCGGCACTTTCGTCGAATTATATAAGGCCCACGCGATCTTTTCGAAGAGGTTTTCGACGAAGCGCATCATGTCGTTGTAATCCCAGTAGGAGGCATAGGCTTCCAGCAAGGAAAATTCGGGGTTGTGATTGCGGTCAATGCCCTCGTTGCGAAAGACCCTTCCGATCTCAAAGACGCGTCCCATTCCGCCGATAATCAGCTTCTTCAGGGGGATCTCCAGCGATATCCTCAGGAACATATCTTGGTCTAGCGCGTTCAGCTTTGTAAGGAAGGGGCGCGCTTCGGCTCCGCCATAGATGCTTTGCAGCACTGGGGTCTCTACCTCCAGGAAGCCCTGCTTGTGGAGATAGCTGCGCAGGAGGTGGATGATGCGGCTCCGCTTGCGGAACGCTTCTTGGATTTCGGTGTTTGTGATGAGGTCAAGCCACCGTTTGCGGTAGCGCAGTTCTTTATCGGCTAATCCCGCATGTTTTTCTGCCAGCGGCAGCAACGTTTTGCATAGGAGAGTGATTTTTCGGGCGAAGATGGTGAGCTCTCCCTTTTGGGTATGGAAGAGGAACCCCTCGATGCCGATGATATCCCCCAAATCGATCTTTTTTTCGAAGAGCTTCATAGGCGTCAGAGCTTCGGGATCGCCTGCTTGGCCAGACGGGGTATAGCCGCTCACTTCGATGTGGTCGCGGTTCAGCATAAATTGGATGCGCCCCGTCTCGTCCTGGATATGTCCAAAGGCATTCTTGCCCATGGAACGGAAGAGCATCATCCTTCCAGCCACGCTTACTGCAGGAGTTTTCCCTGCCATCGCCTCTTCGCTGTGGCCGATCTCGGCTTTGCCGTAGGTGTTGTGCAGTGCCTGTGCTGTATGCGTTGGGGAGAATTTATGGGGGAATGGCTCTACGCCTAGCTTGCGCAGATCAGACAGCTTCTTTGTACGATTGATAAATTCTTCATGTTGGTGGTATTCGGGAGTAGTCATGGAAATCAAGGGGTTGGTTATTTAGAATTTTGAGCCGAGTATTGTGTTGCTGCTGGCGGCGGCTCTGTTTTATAGCTGCGGACAAAATCGAGTCTCCCATAGCAAAAGAGCGTCGAACCGACAATCAGCAGGCCGTAGAGGAGCCAGTTGAGGATGAAAAATTTTGTTTGAGCCGATGCCTTTCGATATTTTTCTATCCAGGTTAACATGCAGTGCACTCCACATTATATATACTACTATATATACACTACTATATATACACATTTCTATTCTTTTAGACAACACGGCCAATGAGGTCATAGTCTGCTATGTCGGTCACTTCAACGGTGTAGATTTGACCGAAAGCTTTCACTTTGCGCCCATCATTGATGATGACCTGCCCATCGATTTCGGGGCACTGGCCATAGGTGCGTCCGCGCATGAGCAGCAGCGATTCGGGATGATACCCCTCCACAACGACCGGCAATCGCTTGCCAATCAGCTTGCTGTTTTGCTTCTTGACGACTTTCTTCTGGATTTGCATGAGGCGATGCCACCGCTTTTCCTTAATCTCATCAGGGATCTGGTCGGGCAAATTGTAGGAATGGGATCCCTGCTCCCGCGAGTATTTGAAGATGCCGATATTGTCCAAGGGGTAGTCCTGGATGAATTGGGCAAGCTCTTCAAATTGCTCGTCCGTTTCTCCAGGGAATCCGACGATCAGGCTGGTGCGGATCACGATATCCGGAATCTCTTTGCGCAATTTGGTGATCGTCCGTGTGATATCTTCCTGTGAAGTGGTGCGCCGCATCGCCTTCAGCATTTGGTTATTGATGTGCTGGATGGGCATATCCAGGTAGGGGCAGATCCTCTTGTCGCTCTTGATGAGAGCAATCAACTCGTCCGTAATTTCATCGGGATAAAGGTAGAGAAGCCGTAGCCAAAACTTTTTGTCGACGGCCAGCATGCTTTTGAGCAGATCGATCAAGGCCTCCTGGTTTTTGGATCCCTGGTCTTTGCCATAGTCTCCAAGGTCTTGTGCGATCAGGATGACCTCATGGACTCCCTGGTTGAGTAGGGCTTGAAATTCCTTCAGGATCTGTTCTTTGCCTTTGCTGCGAAGAGGCCCCTTGATGGTCGGAATCACGCAATAGGAGCAGCGCTTGCGGCAGCCCTCGGCGATTTTCAGATAGGCATAATGCTTCGGCGTCGAAATCATGCGGGGCACTTCGCCGACCTCGAGATAGCTTCTCGCCGTCGTGACGTTTTTGCCCTTTTTCGTTGATTCCACAGCCTGAAGGATGCCCTCGACATCGCCAGAACCAAGCAGGTAGTCGATGCCTGGAAAGCGCTTTTGCAGCTCGTCATGGTGCGTCTGGACCATGCAGCCTGTGACCACCAGCTTCGCTGTCGGCTTGCGCTTGTCTAATACATCCTGTATGGTGTCCGAAGACTCTTTTCTCGACGCCTCTAAAAATCCACAGGTATTGATGACGAGATAGTCTGCCTCGGAGAGCTCTTGCGCCACCTCATAGCCAGCTTTGACCAAAATCCCCAGCATCACTTCGCTGTCGACCAGATTGCGCGGACAGCCAAGGCTCACAAAGTAGATTTTGTTAGCCGCAAAATCAAAGC
The DNA here is from genome assembly GCA_963801335.1 of uncultured Parachlamydiaceae bacterium. Lineage (GTDB taxonomy): Bacteria > Chlamydiota > Chlamydiia > Chlamydiales > Parachlamydiaceae > CAWDEQ01. Next base: position 502,125 of record CAWDEQ010000003.1, read on the forward strand.
GGATTTTTCCCTCGGTGACATCCTCTACATCTGGTTCGAGAGGATCATTATGCTCTTTAAACATTGGCAACATGGCATATCTCCTAAACTTAACACCATCTTGAGAATTTGTTGAGGCATCCGAAACCCAGGGCCGAAGGCCCGGCAGTTGTATAACCCAGGCCGCAAGGCCTGGGTTACGAGGACGTTAGAAGATGAGGACCGAAGGTCCGACACAAATGTATTCCATATTAGTGCCGGACCTTCGGTCCTCCTCTCCTAGACCTTTGCTTACCCAGGCCTTGCGGCCTGGGCTATACAACTGCCGGGCCTTCGGCCCTGGGTTTCGGATGCCTCAACAATTCGCACATGACGGCATTCGAGAAAAATTATATCTGATAGGTGAATAAAAGGGTAGATAAAGCAACACGCGCTTACAGGATTCCCTGCAGCCGCGCGTTGCAAAGCTAGAACCTAGGTTTTATTTACATAATTGAACGAATCTTCTCAAGACTTCAGGATCTTTAGAGAAAATCGTTGTCTTAGTATTTTTGTACCACTTATTCTCAAAACAATGCATCATGTCAAGTTTGTTATGTCGTATCCGTTCTGCTTCACCTCCAGGGATTTCACAGCGTACCAATAATGTCGCAGCAAGTTGATCATCAATTTCTGCGGCTATAGCAAGTTTCATTTCCACATACGACTTTCGCCCTTGCAAGAATAGGTTAACCAAACCCTCTATCCTTCCTGCAGTGGATTGGTTATTAAGCACTGGAGAAGCATTGGCTACAGGGGCACTGGCTACAGCTACAGGTATAGCTGCGGCACTGGCAGCAGGTATAAACTGGGATGTCCCTGAACAATCTCTCAAAATTGCCATAAAATTCATGATACTGTCCACGTTCTCTGACAAAAATCCTCTATTGTGGATGAGACTGTCAAATGCATAAGAAGTGCGTGTAGATTCCTCAGCTATCCCTCTAGGAATGCCTTGAAGTTCGCAAAATGTTTTTCTTATCTCTATAGTTATATGGCGGCCTAAACTCAGGCGAAACTCCACAAACTTCTGAGCCCTTTGAGAATCATTCAAGGCCAGATAATCGATTGCCAGCTTTTCAATGGGAATATTCGGATTGAGAGTGATCTCATAGGCTGGTGGCCACTCTGCAGGAGCCGGTTGTTGAATGACAGGTTGGCTATAAGCTGGGACTGGAACCGGATCCTCATCCATCGCATCTGAATTCTGATGACTGTTGAAATAAGATGAATACATTGATTGCAAATAGGATGGAACATTAGAAGCCGCTGGTGCTGGTGCCGCATGTGAAGAACCGAAAGGCAAATAGGAAGAACCATATGGCGAAGATGAGCTACTCGAGGCCGCATTAGAGGCAACAGAAGGTGCTGTTGCAGGAGGCTGCACGTAGGGCTTTTGCTCTACACGCCATGAAGAACTGTTTTGATTGGTATTGGTACTAGGAGTTAACTTTGGAAGGGCGCTCGTAGGCAAAGGTGGCGGAAATACTTGAGATGGTGGGATAGCTTGGATTTTGACTGAAGCAGAACTTACTGCAGTCGATGGCAAAGGAGGTTGAGCTGGCTGCGCTTGTGACGAGTTAGCTTGGGTAGTTGTTTCTGAATTGTCATCAAATAATCGAGAACTTACCAATGTAACTGAGGAGGCACAACAAATTAGGGGATGCGATAACACATTTTTTAAAGCATCTGCAGGGGAAATATTAGTTCCATGGGCCTGATTGTCATTTCTGGTTTTCAATTTAAATAAATCCAAATATTCTATAAACCGAAAACTCTCCGATAGACCGCGCTGTGGTCTATACTGCTCATCAGTAAGATCATAAATTCTCTTTCGATGTTCAGAATCTATTTGTTGAGATAGCTTATATTTCAGTACAGCCGGATGGTCCTTAATTTGATTTGCAAGCTGGGGGTCTACCGTGTGTAAACTTTGAGGCAATCTCCAATAAGCGTTCGCGCAAGTTAGTACCAGGAGTAGGGTTGGGATATGATTGAATTTACCCTGCTCAACGAACTTGTTTACAACTGTTTCTACATCAGTTTCTCGGATACCAATATAGATAGCTAACCATTGTAAAGCCAAACTGTTTGAACCAACAAGATTGGTTAGAATCATTTTGACGTTTGTTATATCAGATGCAGATGCCTGCGCAACACTTCTTGAATAAGCATTACTATTTGAAGAAGGGGTAACCATAAAAACCTCCATTTAATTTAATGAAAGAATAACTTTACTATATAAATCGATTGTTTGTCAAGGCGATTTTTCCGCTAAACAGCGTTATCGTGGAATGGCTTAAGGACAAAAGGACAGCAGGGACGAAGGGACGAACGACCAAGGGACAACGACGCAAGGGACGAAAATGACGCAAACGACAAAAGGACTGTGGCTGCAACCTAGGCACCGGCAAAGGGTTTTTACAAAGAACAAAACGACAAAAGGACAAGGACAAAAGGACAAGGACCAAAACGACGAAAAGGACGAAAAGGTCCTTGTCATTGTCCCTGTCCTTTCGTCCTTTTAGTCGTTTTGGTCCTTGTCCTTTTGTCCTTTTTTGAATCGCTGCAATGGCCTGCACAGGCGCAGCGGTTTCAGGAAAAATCGCTCTCTTGCAGTGGCTTCGGGCGAACGGCTGCCCATGGGATAAAAACACGTTTCTTGAAGCCCAAAAGGCAAGAATGTACTTAGTCTGTGATTGGCTGCAACAGAATCAATTAATGGACAATGGTTAATGGACCTAATGGACAATAATGGACAATGGTTAATGGACCTAATGGACACCATGGACACCATCGACTATGGACCATTGCCTTTGACCATAGTCGATGGTGTCCATTAGGTCCATTAACCATTGTCCATTAACCTTTCGTCCTTTATGTCCTTTCTTGAGTAAAATAAAACTTGATTTATTAAATACTGATTTGATATAATTACTTTAAAATAAGTAACTTACGTTAAAATGCAGTCAAGTCAAGTATCATCCTACTTTCAAACGGGCATTATTGGTTTTAGTTCTGTACAATCCCGACCTCTTGCCCTTCCGAACATTCCTCGTGATGTTCTCATTTATCTCATTCAGAAGTTTTTGAAGCCTGAAGAAAGGATTCCTCTCTATTGCGTTAACAAGAAGTTTAGGAATCTTCGGGATAATCCAATTAACGAAGAACTGCGAATAACTGCAATGAAAGAAGCTTCAGCCTATGGATCTATCCCTTTGGTTGAGTGGTATCATACTTATTTAAAATTCCCTTTGCGAGAAGTGCTATTTGGCGCTGCAGCGAAAAAAGGGAATCTTCTTCTCATGCAGTGGTTGCAGACGAAAGGTTGTCAATGGAGTGAATGGACGTGTCAAGCTGCAGCTTCTAAAGGTCAACTTGCTGCATTGCAATGGGCTCATGCCAACGGCTGCCCATGGAACGAGGGGACGTGTGAAGCCGCGGCTTATGGAGGCCATCTTGCTGTATTGCAATGGGCTCATGCCAATGGCTGCCCATGGAGTGAGACGACATGCGAAAGCGCTGCTGCCGGAGGCCATCGTTCCGTATTAGAATGGGCCCGCGTCAATGGATGTCCGTGGAACGAAAGGACATGCGCAACTGCTGCCAGAGCGGGCAATCTTCAGCTATTGCAATGGCTATGTACACAAGGCTGCCCCTGTTATGAAATGGCAAGCTGGGCAGCCGCCGAAGGCGGTCACCTTCACGTTTTGCAATGGCTTCACGCGAATGGATATCCATGGGACCAATGGACTAGTGAAGCAGCAGCTTCTGGAGGCCACCTGTCTGTATTCAAATGGCTCATGGCCAACGGTTGTCCCAAGGTAACGAAAGGGACGAGAGAAGCAATACCTTATCTCGGGCATGGCTTAGGGCCAACAAAAAATTCAGCTCAGTAAATTTCCAACATGATTTGCACTTGCATAATACTATTTTTTTATGATATAGTTTTATTTTAATCTTTGATTAATAGGAAAATAATATGAATGCCTCTTTTGATTCAAATAAGCTTTTATCGTCCTATTTAGCACAAGCCTATGTGCCAGCTTATGCTGCTAATAGCGAATCCAAAACGGCGCAGGCGCCCATTAACACTCTTCCAACGGATGTTATAAAACATCTAATACTTAACTACTTGAAGCAAGAGGAAAGGATACCTTGTCCGAGACCGAATCTGTCAAAACTTGCAGATTTGCAGGACTGACCCCGATCATTTAGGATTTTACCCAGATTCCCCAAATATTTGAATCCTGGTATTCCACTAATTTGATGCAGTTTGCATCGAGCCATTTCAAAGCTTTTTCCGTCGTTTTCCAATCAATATCATCAAAAACGATAAGGCCTCCCTTTCTGACTAACGGGACCCATTTCTGCACATCAAAACTCGAACTGACTTCTGAATGATTTCCATCAATATGTAAAATATCGATATTGGGAATACTTGCAGCATTTTTTGAAGTGGCCTTGATGAGTTTAATTTGATTTTGAAGATTAAATTCGGCAATCTTTTTTTCCAAATCTCTTAAGATGTGTGAATGATCGACCTTACTCCAAAATTCTTCATTTGCGCCCTCCATCCCTTTCGTGGATTCTGTAGGACTCCAGGGATCGATTCCATAAATCATTCCCTTTCCCGCGAATTTGAGTGCACAAGCCATTGGAACCAGAGATTTACCTCCGTATACTCCAATTTCTACGATAGTAGTAGGATTCAACAGGAAAACGAGATCCATGAGGATGGAAGCTTTATTGTGGGTACACCACCCTTCCAATTGATTCATGTAAAAAAAAGCCTCTTCCTTGACAGATTGGCTTAGTTTATTTTGATTGTTCGGCAATGTGATTTTTTCGTAGTAGGAATAAGGGTGATGATCTTGATCATAAACATCCATAAATTTCTCCGCGTTTACTTGTGTTTTTTAGGGCTTCGCAAAAGGTTATACTTGAGAAAGTGGGCTACCATCTTTTTACCTTCCGCATGCCCTTGATCCGCTGCCTTTGCAAACCAAGAATAGGCAGAATGAGCATTTGTGGGCTTTGCCCGAGTGTTTAAGTACCAACCCAGCCAATATTGTGCATCCGCATGGTTTTGTTCTGCTGCCTTCTGAAGATGAGGGAGGACTCTTTTCCAATCATGTGCATTGGTATTAACAAATCCAGTAAGGTAGTCATTAGGCGGGATTCCCACATGAGTACAATATCTTAATGCCTCTTGATACTCTTCTTCTCCAGGAATCCAGTGGTTGCAATAGCGTGAGGAGCCTCTTGACAGAAGAAAACTCTCGATTTCTGGCCTTTGATATCTTCTAGCAAGGTAAATAGGCAGCTCTCCTCCTTGGTCCCTTGCATTGACATTAGCCCCAGCATCAACAAGCCTTGTTGCAATATCGAGCTGGCCTGTCCTACAAGCGTAATGAAGTGGCGTTCTTCCCAGGCTATCGGTAACAGAGTGATTGGCAATCAATCCCTGGACTGCTGTTGGATTGCCCGAAAAAACCGCCCAGAAAATGTCGTTTGGTAAAATCGCGTTGACATTCGTGAAGTGAGGTGCTGCTGCAGCAGGGTAAGCATTCGGAGCAAACTCGGGAGCGTTTGGGAAATAGCGTGAACCGAAATCCCACAGCCTTTGCAGGGTCGAGGTGATGAGAAAGTGGGAATCGTTTCTGTGTTGAGCCTTTTGCTCCAGCACTTCAGCAAAATAGGTGAAAGTTCTCTGAAGGTCTGTCCTCAACTCTTGTAATAGATGAGCCCTTTGCGTGGCATAAGGAGCTTGATTCGCATCCTGAATCAATGCCTGGATATCTTGGCTATTCACGAGACGTAAGCGACGGTTGCCTTGGTTTTTGAAATAAGAAGCAAAAATGAGGTCGTGTTTGACCGATTGTTGAAAAGCAAGGTTGCAATAGGCAATGAGAAGATAATAGGCAGCATCGAAATGGGCGCGTATATGAGGATCTTGGTTGGCCGCACACAATAACGCCAGATGGGTCTCGTATTCGTCCAACAACCTATCGAATAAGTGATGATTTTGCTGCAGGTCTGAAATAAATTGCTTCAGCTCTAGACCAGTTCGGTAAATGTCCAATAAAAGAGGCAAATGATTGACGCCGTAAGTTGCGTCAAACCGGGGAGTATTCAGCCGTACTTGCATATAAGCCTCGGCGGCATCTGCCCAGAGATAGGGATTGGCCAAGTTCAGTTCGATGGCCGTTAAGGGGTGATACAACGGATGGTGAGATAGATAATGGAGGAGATTTTCAGGAATACCTGTTCTTAGAAGAGCGACATCGTCTTCAGGTTCATGGTTTTCGTGCAAAGCTCCTGTGAATAGCGGATTTTTTGAATGCTCGCGAGCCCAAGCATTAAAGTGATTGAGGTAATTGTCGTGCCGCTCTACTGTGATCGTTCCTAAACGCAAATAATTCTGCGCCTCAACTTTGCGTTGGTTGTATTGTAGAACTGCTAATTGAGTGAGTCCTGCAGTAAGGTAGGCATTAATCCTGTCCAGCTTGAGATTTATCACGCGATACGACTCCTCGCAGAACGCTCTTAACTCGGCTATAGATCCATGGAGTTGGCTAAATTGTTCAAAAACTCGTCGATCAAAGTCAGCGAACAGGGCTTCAAGCCGGTCGAAACGGAGATCGATCATCGTTCGCAATTGGGCGGCTTGACCGTTGAGCCCTTGCACTTGTCCTGCAATTTCTGGGAAAACTTCTTCACCAAAAACTAAAGAAGCAAGAGTCGTTATTCCTGTTAAGGCCAGTCCTATTGGGCCTATCATCCCGCTTATCCCTGCAGCTGCGATGCCTCCCAAATCCCTGACCATAAAGAAAGCTTGGGCAAAAGACAAAGAGGCTTCTCCGACCTTTAAAACCTGGTTGGCCAGTGTTTTGTCTGAGAGGGCAGTAGTGGCAAAATGCACACAGTCTACAAGAGCCTTTAATTCCTGGCGCCTCGCAGGTGCGTGAGGTTGATCGATCACCTCTTGTTTCTTTTCGTTGATGATTTGGAATAGATTCCTCGCGACCCTTCTTTGGTCGGCGGGATTGGTTATAGAGCTGCGAAGGAATTGCATAAAGATATCGTATCCTTGCTTAGCAGGTGATCCGCCTGCATTCATACGCGTTTCCAATTGTCGGATTCTCTGCTCGATTTGCGCAGATTGTGCTGCATTATCCATGCCTTCAAACATCCTTAGCAAGACACCATAAGAAAATATCAATATAGGATTGCCCGTAAGGGCTACAGCTGTGCTTATGGCCTCTTTAAAAAAAGCTTCCTCAGCAGCATCGGTACCTTTGGATTGATAAGTACGCCAGGTTCCCATCCTATCGAGGTCCCTTTCTAAAGGCGGTCCGCCGCCTTTCAGCTTGGGATTCACTTGAACCTGCAAGGAATCCAACTGAATATGGCAATTTTTCAAAGCTTCTTTAGCAGCGATAACCTCTTGCTCATTCAGAAGATCGATATGGCGAGGTGTCCCTTGCACAGCCACTTCTCGGAAGGATAATGCCTTTGAAACAATGGCCCGAATTCGCCCTTCGGATGAAGCGACGATATGGATGTCATAATCAGGGGCTCTATAAGAGTGAAGAACCGCGCCTATTCCTGTGATATTCATATTACCTCCTTAGCCCCTTCTTTTGTTCAAGCATTATAGATATATGACGCTTGTTGTCAAGACGGCAAGAATGATCTATTTTTGAATGATCAACAGGGAATTATCAAATCGATTGTAGGGCGATGGGATCTCAATCATCTTGATATATTTAGGCGATAGTGACTTTTTGATTTGGGGCAGGATTTTAATAAAGGCCTCCCTGGAAGGGGCATCCAGATCTTCTACGATATAAATTCCTCCTTTCTCAAGTTTGGAAAAACTGTTTAAGAGAAAGTTCAAATTTGCGTTGAATTCATGGAATCCATCATCAATCATAATATGAAAGATAATGTCTTTTAGATCTCCCTGAAAAAACATCTCCTGGATCGATTTTTTATCTTTTTGATCGCAATAATAAGTCTTGATAGGAGGTTCATTAAACAGAATTCTTCGATCGATGTCAGCTCCGTAGATTTGACTTTGGGGAAAGAATAGAGACCAACCATAAAGAGAGGCTCCTGGCCTGCCTTCAGGACCCATATTAAATGGAATGTCGGTGAAATTGGTTCCGATGCCTAGCTCAAAAAGATTAACCTTTTCGTTTTTCCAAGGAGAAAATAACTTAGAATATAAGGTCGTATAATTATGCCGTTCATCCCCTTTATCGCTTCCAAATGAGGTCATGATCGCACATAAAGTTGTAGAAACCTTATATTCCTTTTTGGATAAAAATTGTTCTACCATAGCTTTGACAGGAATGTTAGGCAAATGCATCACTAATTATCTTAATCCAATAAAGGTTTCGTCGGGATGCTTTGCTTCCAATGAAACAAATTGGTCGGATCGTAAATATTTTTTATCTTGATCAAGCGGTCCACATGTGAGCCATAATAGGCCTTTAAGTATTTTTTCCCGAGGTCGTAATCCACCATGTTTGCGTAACAATAGGGAGAAACTTCACAGGGGATGCTCTTATAGAATGCGTTGCTGAGAGCTAACAGTTCGTCACTTTCCTCTTGGTATTGCCAATAATAGGCCTGTTGCCACCATCCAAAAGCATTCCTTGGATAGAAAGAGGTATCAAATTGTGGGACCTTGCCCCCAAAAGCTTCGAAATTGAAATAGACTTGCCATTCAGGATTTTTCTCATCGATCATTTCAAAGAACCGAGTGATCTGTTTCATGACTTTTTTTGAGACGGGCTTCATCAGAATCCTTGATTTATTCTTATTGAAGGGAAATGTCGCTTGAGTCGCCCAAAATTGTGCTGTATAGGCGTACCGGCCCTGGAACAGCTTGACTTGAGGATGAAATTTCTCAAAAGCGGAAATCCACTCTGTAAAGGGTTCTGGGCCTACCTTTATCCCAATGATGCGAATCACCACTGGGGGTGTGTTTTTCGGTTCAGCGGTAATAATGTTAGGATGGCGCAGCCCTAAAACTGAAGTGATAGTGTCTGGCAAGGTCGGGATCCATTCTTGCCATGCGGTCATGAGGGGAGTCACCAATTTCGAATCCCACTCCCAGATTAATTCATAAAAGGTCGCCACAGGAATGTAATACATTTTAAAGGTGAAGCCCAGGGCAATCCCGTAGGAGCCATTGCCGCCTCCTAGCAAGGCCCAAAAGAGGTCCGGATACGACGATGCGTTGACTTCAATGATCTCTGCGTCGGCATTTAAAAATGTAATGCTGATCACCGAATCGCATGTGAGGCCGTAGTCTCTGCAAAGGAATCCGATGCCTCCTCCCATGGCCAATCCAGCTACTCCCACCCCCGGACAAGTCCCTGTAGGAATGGCATAATCGATATGACCCAAGGTTTCGATGACAGTGCCCAATTTGCAGCCGGCACCAATGTAAACTTGTTGATTGGGGATATCGGGGATGATCGAGTTAAAATTTCTGATGTCGACGATAAAGTCTGACGATAAAGAGCCCGGTTCGAAGCAATGTCCTCCTGACCTTACTGAAAAGCTGAGATGGTATTTTTTCAAAACCCCGATGACGAACTGGATTTGTTGATTCGTTTCAGGGATGATGATGGCTTTTGGAAAGTAAACAAACCTCTTATTGAAGATGAGCCTGTCGGTGTTGTATTCAGGGTCGTTAGGATAGACAGCGTAGGGCAGATTTCGCAGTTCAGGGGGTATGTCCGCAAGCAATTGCTCAAGACCCTCAAGACCCGCTGGAAACTCATCCATCTGAACAGCTGAGAGACAGGTCATTGTACACAGAAAGGCCACTGCAACAACTGCAACAAACTTACATAGGCTTCCAAGCATCTTTTCCCCCGAGTTAACCGAATATAGGGCCCGTATATCTAATGCCGTGAATTTTGTCTATTCGATCGGGGTCAGTGATCAGGGTCAGGCCTGTGAACGTGTAAATCTCAATAGTTTAGAAGGTCATATTTCGAATAACATCCAAGCTTATTCTTGATATTTTCGAAATGGTATTCCACTGTTCGTCTTGAAAGACCCATTAAAGCCGCAGTCGACTGAGCTGTGTGACCCTTTTTAAATAAATCCAAACAACGCTGTTCCTGTTTAGAGAGTCCGGAAATACGCTTCAAAAAGGAAACTTCAGATGGATCAGGATTCGCCAAAGGGACCTTTGGAAGGGTGTCAAAGAGCGTTCCACGTTCTAGCCGAATGTTGAATCGATCGGCTCTCATTTTTCCGAGCAATTCCTTGGCCTCTCTCTTAAAAAATTGGCTGAATTTGCGATAGAGTTCCAACCGTGGCAAAAATTGAGCTCCTTCACTCCACTTGACATTTTCATTGGCGAAAATGAAGAATTCCATGGTCGACTCATTTTTCTCCAAAGTGAAAAAGAGATGGTCTGTTCGGAATGATTTTAAGAGGATTTTTCTCTCCTCTTCATGAGCAGGGCAAGGGATAAAAGCGTGACCCTGTCGAAAATGAGCCGGATGAGCATTGTAAGGATTTTGAAGGTAGACATTCTGTGTAAAATAGTATTCATTAAACTCTAGCGCATTGGTGAGATATCCAAAGGTACCATCTTCATTGACCCAGGAATAGGTAAACATAGGAGTGTGCAGATAATCAATCAGCGGAGAACATATTCTTTTGATCGTTCGTTCGTGTTTAATCGAATAGCGTTTAATGATGTGTTGAATATCTGACATAAGCCTACCGCAAATTTTCTATGGCTGCAAAATCCCGTTGGATTTTGCCGAACAGAGTCGGCAAGATTTCTTGCCTTAAGTATAAAATATTCTAGCAGAATCAAAAATAGATGTCAATAGAATCTTAACAAAATCTTAACAACTTATGTTTTGCATTGACTTTATTCTAATTATTTTGATAAAATTAAACATTAAAAATAAAAAACAATAAGGATATTACAATGCATGTTACAGCCACAAATAATCAAACATACACTCCATTTCCCATTAACGATCTTGGGGAAATAAGAGAATATCTCCCTGCAAAAGTCAATGGAATCGCTCTGCTTCTTCTCGATTTTGACGATACGATGGTCATGACGGGTCATGCGTGTGCCGGCCATTTGGGAGGCCTCCGGTGGCGTGATATGCTGAGGAAAACGATTCAACACTTAAAAAAGGAAAAAGAAATCAAGCAAGGGGCTCCTCTATTTGAATATCTCACGCTCTTCATTGCCAAATCTGCCCGAGTAGCTGCTGTGCAACCTGGGATAACTCCAGCTTTAATTGCCGATCTTCAGCAGCGAGGTCTAAAGGTGATGGTGTTCACAGCTCGAGGACGGAATGGCAAAAATGCTTGGTATCAACTCCCCATCAGCGGAGTTGATGAATTGACAGAACAGCAAATGCTTGCAGCTGGTATTCAATTGGCTCAGTCAAAGCTTCCGACTCATCCAAAAATTTATAAGCATTCGATGATCTTCACACAAAATACTCCTAAAGAAGAGGTTATCAAGGACCTCTTCGATAAAAATGTATTTCAGAGCTCCGATATCGCTTTGCTTGCCTTTGCTGATGATAAAGCCGATGCCGTGAAAAAAGTTCAACAGTATGCCGAGGATCAACGGCTTCCCTTTATCGGCTTCCATTACACTGCTGTCGAAAAAGCCGAAGCGAATGAGTTCGATCTGCTCAAATCAACCATCCAATTGGTTAACTTGTTTGCCACGGGCCATTTCCTTAAAGCAGAAGAACTCGAAGCAAAAGAAAAAGAATTCACATCCAATCAAACGATGACCCCCGAGAATTACTTCGACGAGGTGATCAAAAAAGTGGACTGCATTCTCGAAGAAAATAATTTGTATAGCCCTTCAAGGGATACCGACCATTTTTATCAGCGCGTCGCTCCCGCCTTAAAAAGCGCTTTCAGCAATCATCTCCAGTGCTCCAAATTGTAAATCAAAGTACCTGCAACTGCCCCTTAAGGACAAAAGGACAATGAGTTATGTCCTTTAGTCCTTTAAGTCGTTTTGGTCCTTTTGGTCCTTGTCCTTTCGTCCTTTTTGTCCTTCTCCTTTTTCGATAGCGTTATATGGAATTACAAAATAGATTGCAGGATATCGGTAACAAGATGGATAATGGCTTTAGAAAGGAATAACCCTATGGAAAACACCAATTCTAACGTTATAGCCCGACTTTACCACGAAAAAAACATAAGATGTTCGAATTCAGGATACTAAGCTGTTTTTTACTTAGACGTAACTGTAGCGCATGCTCTCCTTGTTAGCTCATCTTCGGCTACCCGCCCAATCAAATGTTTCATGCCCAACCTTTCTAACAACTCAACTTGTCTCTCTGTTGGTTCAGTCATTTCGTAGGTTTCATAGGTTCCAAAGCTTGCTTGGCATCTGTTGAGTTTACATTCTTCAAGCTCTTCGTAGAGGCGCTCGTGCGATACGATTTCTGAAGTCTTATTTCCTTGAATCTGATGAAGGCGAAGGGTCAACGTCCGGTTAATTAAGTGAGCCAACACACAGATTGTATAGTGCGCTTTCACATGTTCTGACTTCCACACGTAAACAGGGGCGACCTCAACAAACGATTTGATATCTCGAAATGAAGATTCAATCACAACTTTTTCACGATAAGGCTGTACAACTGAGACTGTATCTCGAACAAACCGATCCCTCTCTTTCTCTGAATGATTCGTTACCAGTAACCAGAATCCATCCAGCTTCCCGGCCTCCCGTTCCTTTTTCTCGTCAATACAGATACTGGCTTGGTAGGTCAGAATAGCCTTTAGCATCTTCTCGGTTTGTTTCGGCACATACTTCTCTTCGAGATGAACCTTTACAAACCCTTTCAGACAAGCTTTCTTGAGCCATGTGCCGAACTTGTCCTCGGTAGCCTTCAGGCCCCTTTGTTTTTTTGCTTCTAACAGCTCTTGATTCTGCTCTTTCACAAAAGATTCGAATTTGGCGATTTGTTCCTTTCTGGCTTTTCTTTGATCCTTAAAAAGTTGAGCATTAAAACAAAGGATATAGCGACGCTCTCCAATAACGCCCACTTCCTTGCAATAGGTAGTCTCATCTAGCTTGATAAAATCGGAACGTCTATCCATCTGACTTTCCACTTTGTCATATGTCAGCTCCTCACATTGCGAAAAATCAAATTTAGTTATCTCTGCGATCTGGTTCTTATCCATAGCCGTAATGTACTTTACCTCATTGACTTCAAGCAGACTGAGATTCTCATCGGATACCATACCACGATCAAAAACTATCGTAGGGATTGCGATTGGGAGCTTTTCTTGTAAACGCTGTAGCAACCAGGAAATGGTTGTGGCATCGGCAGTCCCACCTTCCAAGACTTCCCAATAAATAGGTAGACCCTTGCCATTGACTACAAGAGCTAACACCACGTGATTTTCATAACCCTCTTTGCAATGCCCCCAATCGACCAGCAAACAACGGGTTCCTGTAAAGGTGGTACTAGAAAGATCATAGAAAAGAGCATTCATGTCCTCTGGGTAAGCCTCGGTCATTCTCTTGCAAAGAAGTTGGCAAATTTGATCCTTGCATTCCTCAATGAATGTCAGTTCTCGAAATATTCTGGATGGATTGACTTCAGATGGTTTCACCTCTAGTAAGATTGGAAGAGTGGTTTTTCGAAACCATGATGATACCCTTGATTTACTGACAGGATTGACACAACGATTGATCGTAAGGGCGACCGCTACAGCGGCAAGAGGAATGTCCCGTTCTCTTTGAGTTTTTACCGAATCGAATGGTTCGCTCAATCCCCAGAAATTCCAGGCTTCTAAGATGGCAGCTATGCCAAGATGGTCCAGGTGGCCAACTATGCGGCGGTCAGAGTTGTTTGCAGGGTCCTTAGCAGCTTGCAATGCAGAACGCCATTGCTCTACTTCTTTATCAGTTAATTTACCAAGTTTAAGGACGATCTCTTTCCGGTTTTTACCATCCAGACGATACGCTCTCGCTAGGCTATAGGAACGGTATCGGATGTTTCCCCGTCTACATTCGCCCCAGTGTAGGTGCAGTTTAGATAAATCCATAGTGTTTATAATGATTATACGTATTTTTCGATAACAATATCAATCTACACATATCTTTAGGATATGTCAACAGAATTTTGATTAGACGTAACTCATTGACTAAAAAAAACTTATGCTATTGAGTGTCAAAGAATTGAAAATAAAAATTAAGGTTTTCGTGGTAAAGTCGGGTTGTAATATAAAGGTGCTGCTGATTCGACCTGTTCAGCTAATAATTCTAAACCCAAAACATTTTTACGGTTATCTCTAGCAAAGTTAATAATCTGTTGCTCCATTCCTTTCGAAAATGTTATATCGGATGCGTAATCTTTAAAGATAATTTGATTCAAGTCTGCTATTAACCCGATAAGCATATCTCTTGTAAAATATTCATCATTCTTTACTTCTATTTGCTTAAAAATCTCTTGAACCTCATTCAAATGTCCGAAACATTCCTTGTATGTTTTTAATATTTCGTTTACTTCGTCCATGCTCAACCTTATCACATCTCTAGCAATTGCAATACATATCTCTCTTTTGAATTGCTCTACTTCTTCCTTACTTATTTTTTCCAGATTAACTTCTACATTAATGTCTTTAGATTTACTTAACTTTTTTAAGAATTTCTCATTTAATGTGGTGCTTTTTTGATCGGAAAAATGAAGAGTTCCTGTAATATAACCCCATGTTTTTCCTTTTTGGTCTTTGATTTTATATATTAATGGAGAAGGTACAGAGTTAGAGGAAGGTTTAACTGGATTAACCATAATTATACCTATGAATTGTTTATAAATATAAATCCATTTATTATTATATCATTTATTTAATTATATTATTGATCTGGGCAGGCCTGTATCACGATCATTGCGGTGTTTATCTGAAAATAACGCTCAAGAAAGGACGAAAAGACAAAAAGGACAGCAGGGACAAAAGGACAGGGACCAAAAGGACCAAAACGACTTAAAGGACGAAAGGACATAACTCATTGTCCTTTTGTCCTTTTGGTCCTTGTCCTTTTGTCCCTGTCCTTTTGTCTTTTCGTCCTTTCTTGAGCGTTATTTTCAGGTAACACTGCCGGGCCTTTGGCCCTGGATGTCGGATGCTTTAACAAAATTCATATCGGTGACCGATCATTGCCATTGCAGTAAACTTACCCATGGGATAATCTGGTGCTTATTTTGACAGGAGAGTATAATGACAACCTATCTCATTCCAATTTCAGCCGCAAATCCACACTCTAGCAGCCACGGGCATGCTTCCACTCGACAACCAGTGGTAAGCAGCCGCAGCAGTACCACCCAAAGAGTTGATGGTCATGCGAGAGCGGTCTTCAGTTCCATACCCATATTTCTAGTCTCTGGGCCTATTAACCGGTCCAAAAAGAATCCCTTCATACAGCTGGAGCCGCGGCCAGCTACGCGGCCAGCCGTGCAGAAAATTCAAGAACATGACGATGCGGATTGCGTGGAGTGCTTAGAATTGAATTGTATTGGACCCTGCTTAGACCCCCTATTGGATGCCGTGGAATCTATCATGCCTTCTGTTCCAGAAGTGCTACAGCCTTTACTTTCCGTGCAGCCTCAACCCACACCAACAAAGCCCAAAGCAATTTCAAAGCCCAAAGCCATTACCGAGTTGCCGGCCATCGACGGTCTTCCACCTCAAGTATACGAGCGTCTGTTTGCCTGCATCGACAAAGAGCAGCTTTACCCTCTGTCGCTGACGAACAGATTTTTCAGGGCGAATCCGCAATTGGGAGAACTTTTCAAACGTGAAAAGTCCTTTGTCTTAGCCGAATATACCCGCAAGCTCTTTGGCGTTGAAACGAGAGAAACTGCATCCCGAAAGGAATGGAATCACTTCCAACGCAAAGTGATACAATCCGCAGCACGAAATGGACACCTGAATCTCTTGCACTATTATCAAGTTACGCTGAGGTATCCGCTGAATAAACTTGTCGACCGTACGTACTGGTCGATTGACCGTTACGCAGCTAAAGGAGGCCATCTGGAGGTCTTAAAATGGCTACATGGTCAAGGCTTCACATTAAATGACAGGCTATTAGAAGCAGCCTCTAGAAGGGGACATCTTCATATTTTGACTTGGCTAGTTTCAATTGGTAACAAGTTTAAAGACGAGAAGCCATATGTATGGCACAACTCTTGTTTCCGTGAGGCTGCTGAAGGGGGCCATATGGAAACTTTAAACTGGCTCGAAAAACAGGGATGCCCACTATTTCCAAACCCTGAACTCACCAAATTGAGAAGATTCTTTTTTCCATCGGTCTTCTCATCTTCGGA
Organism: uncultured Parachlamydiaceae bacterium; assembly: GCA_963801335.1. GTDB lineage: Bacteria > Chlamydiota > Chlamydiia > Chlamydiales > Parachlamydiaceae > CAWDEQ01. The sequence continues at coordinate 518,510 of CAWDEQ010000003.1, forward strand.
GGACGATACGACGTGTCGCGTAGCGAAAAATGGTCATTTAGATGCTTTGAAATGGCTCATGCAAAGGAACTTTCCCTTTCATTCCGAGACGATGAAATATGCTGCCGAGGGGGGACACCTGGCGACATTACAATGGCTAAATATACACAGAGTAGCCCTCAAGCTAGATCCCTTGAATGAGAAAATCATGCAAGCTGCTGCTGGAGGCGGCCATCTTCCTGTTATCCAATGGCTGCGCAATAAAAATTGCCCTTGGGATGGCTATGCGACCGCATTTGCCGCAAGGGATTGCCATCTTGAGGTTTTAGCATGGCTGCTCGATAACGGCTGCCCGTGGAGTCCAAGCCTATGGAGATGCTATCGCATCCCAGAAGAGGGGAAACATCTCCCCGTTTTAGAATGGCTCAGGAAGAGAGGGCTTATCCCTCCTGCACTTCCTTTGGTGCAACGCCGTTTGGAGTCACTTGCTGATAAGATGCAGTCCTATGCTTTAGGCATGGAGATGAGGTATCTGTGGCATTACGAATTCATAGGAAATCAACCCTATTGGACGAAGAGATTCTAGACAGAGCGACTAGTAAAAAGAAGAAACGACAAAACGTCAAAGGGACATAGGGACCAACGACCGAGGGACAACGACGCAAGGGACGTAAACGACGCAAACGACTAAGGGACGAAAATGTCTTTGTCCCTTAGTCGTTTGCGTCGTTTACGTCCCTTGCGTCGTTGTCCCTCGGTCGTTGGTCCCTATGTCCCTTTGTCGTTTTGACGCTTTGTCTCAATCGTACAAAGTCGAGCTTAGACCATTCGTTCTCGAAAGCCACCTCTTTATTTACTAAATATTTATAATGTGTGTATAATATTATTTAGAATTTATTGTATTTAGTTATGTGTTATTATTATAAAATTGTTGATTTTTATGACAGTAAATCCAAATCCGATTAAACACTCACACAAAGTTACTCCTCCTGAAAGACCATCGGTGATAGAATCAAAAAACACACAAGATTCTAAAATCAGTAGTGTGCGAGAGATATTACATTCTCCGGCAAAATTGCAAGCTCATCTTCATGAAAAATCTATCAAACAAATGCTTGGCACAATTGATTATACATATCAAAAACCTGAACCCATCATACCTGAAGATGTTGCGAAAAACTCGACCCCTGCTGAAATGGAATCTCTGAAGAAAAAGGCCATGATCCACTATGAAGAAGCGATGCAGGCTTTGGAAAACTCTTATACTGACCTTGCTGTAGAAGATGAAACCGTGCAAAAATTAATTCGCGAGGCCTCTAAACGTTTATTAATGATCGTTGATGAATGGGCCCATATACGATGCAAAGAGAAATTTGGAAAAGATTATACAATGGATCAAGTCAAATTGGAAGCGAATGGTTTGTTAGCAAAAGTCTACTTGGAAGGTAGGAGAAAAGAGTGGAATTACGCAGGACAGATTGGAGCCAATCCTCTCGCTTTGCGCAAAGTCCTTAGCGAAGGAAATTTTCGAGAAAGCATGATGCTGATCCGTTATATGGCCGATGACTTTTTAGGAATCATATTAGCTGATAAAAAGCTCGCGAGTCAAATCAATGAACGCTTGAGAGAATCTGGCGCAAATTGGCAACTCCATACAGAATTGCTTCTCAAACCCGAGGAAATTACCTATGCTGATGAGGGCAATGTCTATCATTGCGGCATTTACGCGCGAACAAATCGCGACCAAACACTAAGTATCAAACTCTCTCCTAAAGAGGCAGAAAATTGGAAAAGGACGCACAACCCAACGATAGGAAAACACAAAAAAAGTGCTAGAATCCCATTGAGTGAAAGAGAACAGCGCTATTGGACTAAAGAACCTATCACACGCGATAGCGATTTGGGTATGCAAATTTCTTGGGATGCAGGAGCTGCATGGATTAGGGCCGCAACAGTCAAAGACAATCCAACAAGCCGTTATTTACAAGTTGCAAATGATTTGAAGGTACCTTTACTTGCTGGCGCATCGGGGACGACCGATAAAATCCTTTCGCAGCTTGCATTTTTAGGTTTCAATACTAAAGAAGAGCTTTATGCTGGAAGGCTTGCAGCTATGGGGTGGCTGATCGATTCCCACAGCCATTCAGCGCACGAGATTTTATTTGCATCCAAATCTTTTGGGCTTATCTATGAACCGGGACCGCAAGGGTATGAGACAGTTTATCCTGATGATCCCAGCTTTATAGAGAAACTACGAGCTAAACAAAAACAGCAAGGATTTGAATTGCCCGATTTCTATCTCTCTGGTGAATATATTCGCCAGCTAAAACAGGCAGTTTAGGTATAGGGATTAGGTATAGGGATTTGACAAGCTCTATGAAAATATGTTATTATTTACTTGAAACATTAAATGCATGCTCTAGCCAATAAAGGAGGAAAAACTATGGTTATGCCCTCGCCCATTAAAAATGATCCAGCCCAATTTATTAAGGCAATCGAAGAGAAAGCGAATCAATGCGGTGCCACTGATGTCCTTTGCGAACTCAAAACTCTCGATCCCAAACTGATCGATAATGAAGAAAATCAAAACTTTATAAACCGGCTCATCGAATACAGAAAATCGATTTTATTCTGGCCTGGTCTAGAAAAAATGCTCACGAGAAAAGAAGCCTATTCCCTTTATTTTGACTTAAAGAAGAAAGAAGAGGAAGCACTGGCAACGAATGCCCCAAATAACAGACTCTCACACATTGCAGACTCGGTCCAATTGCTCCTCGACAAACCCAATTGGCTCACGAGAAATGAGGTCCGGGAATACATTCTCCATCTTGTCCAAAACCCTGAGGAATTCCATGGAATGCCTTTACTGCGCGCCCTCGAGAAGAAATTCCCCGAACCAACAAAGTGAGTTGAAACGCAGACGCAAAGGCGCAAAGACGCAAAGAAAAGGTAAAATTTAAATTTACCACTGAGATCACTGAGATCAGTGAGAAGAAATGAGAACATTGAGAAGGATTAATCTAATATCAATCCTCTCCCTATCTCATACCACCTCACTGATCTCAGTGATCTCAGTGGTAAATTTAAATTTTATCTTTTCTTTGCGCCTTTACGCCTTTGAGTTGAAATGTCCTTTAGCAAGTTAATGCGAGCTTTTCTTTTAGGATATCTGCCAGCTTAGGCATTGGCCTGCCCATCTCCCTCAAAGTCAGGTAAATGACATCTCCCGATGCTGTTGTGATTTTTTGGGGGACTTGTTTCCATCGTAAAAGTCGATAACCGAGTTCTTGCATTGCCTGTGCATATACAGTCGTGGCATTTAAACCTTTTGCTTTTAACTGATCTTCAACAGTACCTTTTACCCGCCTCAAAACTTCTTCTTCCAATTCTTTGGTGGACTGAGGATCCTCAAGCTCCGTCGCTTGATTAACATTATTAATGATTTCCTGCTGAGAATCGATCCGATAGCCGCCTTCTTGATCGAGATACAAAATCGGGGCAATAAAAGGCATAACCCATTGCTTTTGAGATAAAATCTTTAGGGCTTTTTTTAGTTTAGCGCCCTTTTCTAAGTTGATTCTTGAATTCGCAACTGAAAGAGTTGTGATGATCCATTGACTTATCTGGAATGGAGTCGCACGAGTTTCAACTGGACGAGTTTCAACTGGACGAGTTTCAACTGGACGAGCTTCAACTGCAGGGGCATTAGGTGGCTGGGGTGATGGTGGCCTTAGACATGCCTCTTCTGCAAATGTAAGGAGAAGATCGATCCTCTTCGCAATTTCCTTTGTTCTCGCATCTAGAATGAAGGTCATAAAAAAGCGGATGATCCGGTCGATGAGATTGAGTTTCTTTTGTTTGTAGTGAGAAAGGCGTTCCTGAATATTTGTTCGCAAGTCTCGCAGTTGCTGAGCCTTGAAGGGAAGGGGATTGGCCTTTTCGCCGTAGGCTTTGAGCTGTTTGTTCATTTCCTGCAAGACACTAGTGAACGCATCGCGAATCGATGAGGTTCTGCAATCCTCTTGCATTTTTTTCCAGCCGATGGAGCCATTTTTTTCGATGACCCAATGGCATTTTTCTCGATTCTGTTCCTGGATGATCCACGAATCGAGATTCACTACCGGCACTATATTCATCATAAATTAAAGTTTAATGTTAACTTACTGATAGCAGATACCAGCAAGCAAATCAATAAACTTGTTGGGATAAGCAGGCTGAAAGATTTTCTTGCCACATGAAACATTTCTTGATAAATGAGAAATTAACCCAACAAAGGATGGAGTTATGGCTAAAAATGTGACAGAATTCAGCTTCAAAATCGAAGATCGTCCAGGAGCTCTCGCGGCTCTCGCAGAAGTTTTCGGGAAAAAAGGGATCAATATTGAGGCTTTTGAAGGAGTGACCCATGATGGAAAAGGGGTGATTCATCTCGTGGCCGATCGTGAAGATACCGCTGCGGCAGCCTTGAAGGAAGCTCACGTCAAATTCGAATCGCGGAAAGTATTCGAGCTCAAATTACAGAATAAACCTGGGGAAATTGCCAAATTATCCCGTGCCTTGGCAGATGAAGGGGTAAACATTTCCACCCTCTATTTGACGATGCATCAGACCCAAATTCTCTCCGTGGATAAAGCGGATGCGGCCTCGAAGGTACTGCAAAAATTGGGGCTCTAAGGAGACATACTACCACAGAGCCCACAGAGAACACAGAGAGAGGTCATATCTTCATTCGACGAACGCAGTGATTGTGCTTTCTCTATTTCTTCAGACATGTCTGAATTAGCTAAATAATTCATAAGACCTTTCTCTGTGTTCTCTGTGGGCTCTGTGGTAGTTTAGGGTCTATTCATAACAAGAAGAGCTTTTTTCCACTACTGTTTTTGAGTGATTGAGGTCAGGTCTGTAAAGCTGCAAGAAAGAGGGATAGGATGCGGTTGAATTCTTCGGGTTGATCCCAAAAAACGGCATGGCCAGCACCTTCAACAACAAAAACTTTATTTTGGAATAAATTTTTATACTTAATCCCATGAACGACATAATCTAATTTGATTCCGTGATCCTCTTTTCCCTCGACAATACACAAGGGAGCATCATATGTTTCAGCCACTTCTTTGCAGTCACAGCATCCTCTTCCTTCTTTACGACTCTCTACAATTAAACTGCGTGCTTTTCCATCGGTATTTAAAGCAGATTCCAGCATGAAAGGGGCTTTTTCATGATTGAATCCTCCAATAGATATAAATTCTATCGCTTCGTCCCGCTCAAATTTTTCTTTTTGGATCAATGCAAACATTTTAGGATGAGGATTGAAAGCTTGCATCATATCCATTTTTCCATCGCTATCCATGGGAATAGGAGAAGCACCTGTGATCAAAATGGCCGATAGTTTTCGGATTTTCGTCAAAGCAAAAACAGCATTGGCTCCCAAGGACCAGCCGACACAGACGGGATTTGAGAGGTTCAAAGTTGTCATCACTTCGTTAATAATGGCAGCATAACCTTGATAAGTGTAAGTCTTTACTGGATCATGGGGGGCATCGCTCTTTCCTTGGCCGGGGATGCCATGACCAGGGAGATTGAGTGCGACGAATCGATATTTTTTCGCCAATTCACTGTTAAACTGTTTCTGCCAGGCTTGATAACATGCTGAGTTGCCGTGCACAAATACTACAGGAATGCCATTCCCTTTTGAGTCCCATAGTCCAATCGCCCCTTGTGAAGTTAGTATCGAATTTTGAATCATCAATTTCCCTTAAAATAAATATTTAAAGAACAATAATATCCTAGCGCTAGATTTCAAAAGATTGGAAGGCGTGCTTTGGTCTTGAGTCACTTTCTTCAGAACTTTCTGCATGCCAAGTACCTTCGCAGTAGCTATAGAAGGTTTGATTTCCAAGCGTCAGAATTCCCTTTTCTTTTTCTTGGGCATCTTGCCTGACTGTAAGGCCAATTTGTTCATAGTCTGGTCTACAAGCGCCATTAGCCTTTCTCTCTTTTTCCCAGATTTCCAAAGACTTGAGTAAACATCCAGGCCCCAAATTTATGGTCGCTTCCTTTAGCAGTATTTTAAAAAATTTCGGCAGGCGGCCTTGACCCTCTTCTTCTGTTAGATCTACCAACTTTCTCTTTATACAGCCCACTACTTCACACATATTTCGTCGAAGATCCCGCAGGCTAGGAACAAAAAGACCGCTCCCAACTGTGTGAGAAGAACTCTTTTGCTGCTCTTCTTGTTCTTCTAGCCACATGCTTGTGGCTATGTGAAGCACAGGATGTAAAGGGCTTGCAGCCATGAGATCATTATTTCCCCCCTCTATAGAAGAGAAAGAGACTAGATCAGCTAAGTCAGGCACATCTGGAAAAAGAGGAGTAGATGATTTAACGGTGACATTGGCAAGTAGCCCCTCAGGTGATTTCACATCTTTTATGGGCTGAAGTCTTTCTTCAAGTGAGAGAAAATTGATAATGGGCAAAATGACATCTTCGAGATGGCGAAAGGGGATTGTGTTTGACTGTACACACCACAAAGCCAATGCTTCAGCTTGACTTTTGGCAAAAGCTTCAAGTCTTGCAAAAAGAGGTACACCACTATCACGGCATGCTTTTTTTAGTGCTATACAGTCGCGAAAGAGCTTTCTTTCAGTAAAGGGCTCACTTTTTTCATGGTCCTGTTTAGGTGAACTCTTCAAGGCCTTATAGGCCACTTTAAAGGTCTTACAAAAAACGATGAGCATTTGGTGGTATTTATTACAGACAAGATTATCGGTATCGCTATAGAGGCCGCTTAACTGGCGAAGCGCTTCGATGCGTACAAGGTCGCTCAAAGTGGCATACTTCTTTCCAGCAAGTTCTTGATCGCGAAAGCTAAGGATTTTGATGCCACGTGATACCTTTTGATGTATACCATCCTTTTCGCTAAATGCTGCCAAGCTTCCAGCATCTAGCTCACGAATGTGTCTTATGACAATTTTTTTTGAACGAAAGGGCAGGATATCGTCGATAATCGCCTCTTGCCTTGCTACATTGTCGGTCCAGAAAATGAGCTGCCCTTTTGCTAGTAGAGTGATGACTGCAAGATCGTGCACATTCTTACGAAACTTTGTTGGAAGTTCTTTACCGCACCAGATGACATGCAGGGTTGGTAAAATTTCTTTTGCTTCTAGCGTTACCATATCTTCTCGCAAATATTAAATAAAAAATATAACAAAAAGTGAGATAATTGTCTATTATTTAATGAGAATGTGTAATGATAATGTCCATTGTCGATAATTTTCCTTTCCTCTTTGTCATTGCCGACAATGTTTCAGATGTGAATAATGCCTCCTATTAAAAGTAAGGTATGTTAATATGAATGATATTCAAAATATAATTTTCCAATTAACTCAAGAGGCTTTCATCGATCGCGTGCGTTCTTCCGTTGTAGCAAATTCTCAAGCAGCACAACTCGAAGCAATCGCAAAAGAATTGATGGCGAGCAAGGATGCTCAACCTTCGCTCCTGACAAGAAAATTTGTCGAGCTCAAGGTTCCTCCAAAGGAAGTGAAGAGAATTACCGCTCTTTTTGTCCAAAATGGAGTCCTGTCGCGCTTCGAAGCGGAGTTGATTTTTATCCAGACGCTTTTCCAAACTCGAAATGATAGACCTTGGGCTAATATCCAAGCTGTTTGCAGTAGTATGCACCCAGCTATGCAGGAACGCATATTTTCCAAAGCTTTGGTAGAGTTTCGCATGGGTACGGTTGATCAAGAATACTTGAAATTTCTGCTGCAACTCCAATTTCCCATAGATTTCAACCTATTGCATGAAGGATCCGCGAAATTATTATTGAGCTTAGGCCTTCCGCCGGAGAAATTCTTATCCTCCATGAATTTTTTCCTCGTGGCATTAGCCTTAAGGGAAGGAGCTTCTATCACGAACTATCGAGAAGACCGGTTTTCTTTCATATGGATGCAGCCAGAAGCGGATATTTTAGAACGTTTGAAAGAGGTAAGCGGCTATGACTTCAACCGGTGTAGAACATCGAAAGGTGAACTCTTTCATCCACTTATTCTTCAAGCTGTCTGGTTTCAAGATCGCCGGACATTTACCTACTTGGCCAGTCATCCTTCTATAAATCTCAACCATCCAGTTCCGATAGGCGCACGCGTTGTCAGCATGGTTTTAGATGTTCAAGAAAATCAGCAAAGTTTACCTATAGACTGGTGTATTGAGGTGCTCGAATATTTAAGGCAGAACCAAGGAAATCTCGATCTCGAAACACCCTTGCTTACGGCCTTGTTGAAAGGACACGTCACTTTGGTTAGAACCCTTTTGCGATCGGGAGCCGATGCCAACGTATTGGACGATAAAAATAGTGGGTGTTGGCACTATGCATTTGGTACCAGGAATGCGGGTGTCAAAACTGAATTAGTCCAATGTCTCCTTTCCCATCGTCCACAACCCTCTGCAGTCGATTATGCGATTCAGGAAAATGAAGAGGATATTCGTTTTCTCATTGGAAATAAGCTTGAGATTAACTGTGTGAATCAACAGGGAAAAACTCTCCTTCATGTCGCCTGTACTAAAGGATGGGTGCGATGCGTCGATTTGCTGTTAGCTCAAGGGGTTGAGGTCAATGGGGTGGATAAACTGGGTAAGTCTCCCATTGCTTACGCATTTAGCAAGGGTCATGTGGAGATCCTGTTTAAGCTGTTGGCAACCGGTCGCATTGCAGCTGTCGATGTGTTCCCTGAAGAGCCCAATGAAGAAACTTGGAGTCACTCGCTTCTCAAATTGGTTTTGCAGCATCGGCGCTACGATCTATTTAACCAGATGCTCAAGGGTGGAGCTGCTTTTTCTCACTTAGTTTTACCAACTGTCGATCCCGACTTGCGCCACTACTTGTCGCAAAACCCCGCGGTTACCGAGCATGTACCTCAAGAACAAAGAAGTCATGCATTGGATTATCTTTGCTCCCCTCAAGGCAGAATGGCTTTGCTCAAATTCCTTCAGTCCCTTGGAGGAAACGCCACAGGAAAAGGAAAAGAACCGTTTAGTTTGCTTGTCTCAGCTATCAGGACACAAGATCCTGCGTTCATCCGCGACGTTCTCAACGAACACGCTATTGATGTCAATGATGGTGGCTTAATAGGTTGCACCCCTCTCATGGGGATGTGCATCGATTGTATCCCTCCAGAACTAATGGAAGAATGGATTCAACTGATGGAATTGCTCTTGGAAAAAGGAGCGAAAATCAATCTTGCTTTTCCTGATGGAAGTACTGCTATCAAAGTCGCTGTGGTTAAATTCACTGGGGATTATCACCGCTTAAAGTTTTTATTGGCAAGAGGGGCAGATGTTAACATGCAGACTAACGAGGGATTTTGCCCTCTCTATTTAGCTGAAAATGAAGGACTCTGCCTCTTCCTATTAGAACATCGGGCTAATCCCCATGTGAGGAATGAATTTAATCAACCTACTCTATTACCTAAGATCAGAGCGAAAAATTGGAAAGCTCCCTTAAAGCATATTCTGAAAGAGTTTCCTGACCTTGTGAAACGGATCGACACTGTCGAGACGCTCGACGACAGGTTTAAAGAATTCCTCAACCCCGATTTTCTATTGACTTGCCCTGATATCCAACAGGGAAAAAATCCCCTGGAAGTCAGCTACCTTTTGACTCAAACCCTCGGTCCTGTGAGTGAGCGGTTGACGCGAGAACAATACCGACGCTATGTTTTGGAGCTAGTCAAGAAGCAGTGTCCGAAACCCTTCAACTTTAGATGCCGCTTTTTGATGGAGCTTCTCTACACCATCGATTCCTCCTATCTTAGGAAGGGAAAAGCGGCTACAGAGATTTCCCCAGCACAGAAAATCGATCTCATTGCCTTGGTCAGCCGCTTTGACGAGATCGTTTTTGATGAAAAGAAAAAGCCTGGTCATCGTTCCCCCCAGACAGTGCACGATGAAGAAGATGGCGTACCTGTGCTGCGCACTCCTAAATATCTTCGCGATATGTTAGGACGGCTCATTTCCTTTGTTAATCAACGAAAGTCTTATGTAGGGACTCCTAATCCTAAAAAAGAACCCAAGGAATTTAAAAAGTTTTACGACAATTTGGAAAATGCTCTCTGGCATTTAACCCACTATTTTGGAACCCTTCAAGATGTTGATATACGCAAAAATTGCCTGATTGAGCTCGCCATAGCTGCAGGGAAATGCGGCACCCGCTGGTTGGGTGAGAGCCATCGGCAGTGTGTGACTTATGTCCTGAAACAGGGTGTAGAAACGCTGGAAGATCAAATCTATGGGGAGCTGCGCAAATTTAGGCATGGCGTTTTGAATTCCTTACCAGATACGCAAAACATTCATACTCAAAGTGCTCTCATGCGTGCTATAGGGATAACGGAAGGTCTTCCTGGAGCTGAGCTTTTCGATGTACAAGATCCCACAATTGGCACGACCCTGGATGTTTTGGTGAAGGAATCAACAGACCGTTACATGGGGAAAACGCGTTACGCTCCTGAGCTGGAAAGGGTGCTCTCTGCATTCTTGAATGAAAAATATAAAAATCCAGAAGAAAAAGATGTCGTTGTCGATTGGTTTAAAGACCATGTGCCCGAACAATGGAAGGCACAAGAATATCAATCCCTCCTTCAGAAGGCTTTAGAACTCGAGAAGCAAGGAGAACCCAGGGGCCGCATCGCACAATTTTTGAGGGAAAAGGGCGTTTTGCTGAGGGAAATTCAATCGCCAAGCAACGCCATCCAAAAGGGGCGCGAACTCAATGGCGAGAGAATCAGACAACAATTTCGCGAATTTCGGTCTGCAATGGAACAAGGCGGCAAGGCATCTCAGGACCAATTAAGGGCCATATTGGAACAGCACGGGATCCTCTTCAAAGATGGAAATCAATTAGTAGTAGCTGAGGCTTTGAAGATGGCAGAAGAATATGAAATCGATCAAAATAGTGACATTCATAATCTCTACGAACAGGAATTCCGCCTTATCGAAACCCGAGAAGAGATATCCAACTATCTGCGCATTCGAGGGATCTATTTAGAACCCATTCAAACCGTGAAACAAGCAATCGAGGAACAGCGAAGGCTTGACTACATCGATGAGGAATTTTGGGATATGGAGACAAATGAAATCAATCTAGGGGCTAAGATCCATATGCTTGAATCCCTCGGGGTGATTCGCGAAACAATCCATCCAGGACTCTTTCAAGAGCAATGCCAGCAACTGAAAGAGGAAAAAAGCTAAAGCCTAAAAAGATAATATTGACAAACATCTAGAGATTCCTTACAATTGTAGATAAGTAAGGAAAGCATCTAAAGAAAGGAAGAACTATTCCCATGAAAGCTACTGTAACAAGTAAAGGACAAATTACTATACCTAAAGTGATCCGGCAAAAAGCTAACATCATGACAGGAACTCAGCTCGATTTTCAGCTTGAAGAAGATGGATCAATCCATGTGTTTTTAAGAACAAGAGATATCGAAGATATCAAAGGCTTTGTGAAACCAACGGGGAAACCAATCTCGCTCAGGGAAATGAAAAAAGCCATAAAGAAACGCAGCTTACGGGGAGTGCGATGATTGGTTTAGATACGAACGTTATGATCAGGTATATAACTCAAGATGATCCGATCCAATCAAAAATGGCAAATCGCCTTTTAGGCGATATTTTTTCTTCAGGGGAATTAGTATGGATCAACCAAATCACACTTTGTGAAATATATTGGGTTCTCGAAAGCTGCTACCATTTATCAAAGAAAAAATTAGTCGAAGTCATAAAAATGCTTTTAGAAATAAAGCAAATTGAATTTGAACATGAAGAAACTGCTTGGGAAGCCTTAAAAGATTTTGAAAGTATGTCAAAAGTAGACTTTGTGGACTGCCTTATCGGAAGACAAAATGAAAAGCAAAAATGTCTATTTACATATACTTTCGATAGAGGAGCTGCTCAGTTGCCTACTTTTCAGCAGGTGACGAAGGACTAAGGACAAGGATAGTCCCTTTGTCGTTTGCGTCGTTTTCGTCTCTTCCGTCGTTGTCCTTTTGTCCTTTCATGCTATCACTTATTACTTATTAAGGGTAACATTTACAAGGTTTTTGTCAAGGCGTCAGCCGCCGCGAAACTTGACGATCTTGGATGCTCCAATGACACAGCCCTTAAAGTAGGGTGATTCCCCCCATCCCACAAATTTATTTCCGTTGGCTAAACTTTGGACATTTCCTTGAGACCCCACAGTGATATTGGGATCATGATAATAGGACCGATACAGACTAGCGTTCGCATTGACCAGGTCCAATTGGAGGATCAATCCGTGTGACGGAGGGCCGGGAACAGACGAGCCATCGGAGTTGTCATCAAAAATACTGATGAGATTATCAGGCAGAAAACGGGCATCATGCTGCCAGGAAAATTGGGCTTCGGGCTCTATTGTGAAGCTCGTCTGTTTGCCACCCAGTTGCCACACAATATTTCCCGTAGGTTTGTTGATTCGATAGACTGTCCAGGTATTCCTCTCAGATACTAATATGTCGTCGAGATTATCGGTGAGGCCAATGGAATTTAAATGATAAGCATCCCAAATGTTACTGGTAGATGTTGCACTTGACGCAGGATCATAGGAGTCCGTGAGTGGGATATGCTGTAGTGCATCCCAAAAAAAGAGCAGCTGATTCGTGTTCAGATCGATTTCCTGGATCGCAAAATCTTGAACATAACCATTACTAGGTCCTCCATACGGAGTTAAATCCATTTGGACTGCTTTAGTGGAAAAAAAGAGTGCTGTGTCATTGGGTGTGATAAGGAATTCATGAATGTCCGAGATAAAATCATTACGTGCCCAGACTGTTTGGATAACCGCATAAGTGTTGTCAAGGATATAATAACATGAGCCTGGTTCGGACGAACCCGCTGGTGAATTTGTGTACGCGGGTGATGTCGCAAGAGTTCCTTGCCAAAACGTTAACACGGGCTTGCCGCGGAATGTTTGCATCCGGAAATCGGTATTCATTAAATTGGGACTGCTTAGAGGGCGAAACCAAAAAGGCGTGCCCTCATTATCCAAAATCAATGCTCCCGGTTGCCCAACCATCGCATTAGCTGAAAAGCCATAAGGAGCAAGAAATATCAAATCGGGCGATGTCCCTGGTTGCAAGGTATTCACTGCGATTTTCATGGGATGCAAATCGGGCTCACTGACAAAGCTCCAAACTTGCGGGGAATTGATAATGGGATCAGGAGTAGTATACCCGGTATTGGAAGGATAGGGGATAGAGCCGCATCCTCCACAAGTGCAGGAAGAACTCTGAACGGCTTCGGTGAGTGTCGTTGGGCCTAGAAATAGGAAACAGCAAACTAAAAAAGTGTTCTGTAGGTCAGCTATACCACGTTTGAGATTCATGTCACTTCTTTGCTTTTCGCAGTTTTAAGAGGATCTCATTCGGATTTCTCATACTTGCAAATGAATCTTTTGGATCGAAAGCATATTGGTATTCTTTAAAATGCTTCTTTTCGACTAAAGCTTTACGTTCTTCATTGCGCACCCATTCATATAAGCGTCTCTGCTCCCTTTCGGTTGCTCCCGGTATCATCAGCCTAAACTGAAGCCCTACGTTGTGATTTTTTACAACACAGTTTCCTACTGTTTGCAACTTCTTGAATGGATAGTTGTTTTTCACGCCGCTAAGAGTATGTTCAAAGTCTTTAGTATAGATCTTAAAAAATGCCACAGCACGCGGTTGAAATGTAGCCTCACAAATGTCTTCAATATAATGTAGACAATGGAGTGCCTTACTTGCAAAATCAGCAAGGGGGAGCACTCCCACAATCTTAGAACGCCCTTTGTCAGAAGTGGTGGTCTCATGATAATCCTTGGATCCGTCTCCTTGGTTATCCACACGAATAATAATATCTTTGCCGCGTCGGATAAAACTGACATAGAGAGCGTGACCACAAGTTAATTCTAAATAACCCGAACTTACCGTAAATTCTTGTCCGTCTTTTAACATGGCGATGCTTTGTGCGCATTCTTCAACCAAAGGGTTTACATCTACCCCCCACTGTTTTCCATGTTTGAAATTGTCTCTAAGATAATAGGTCGAAAGCTCTGTGATCAATTCATAGAGTAACTTTTCTTTAACTAATGATTTTTCTGCAGGCAGAGAATCTACAGGAATAACATCAGTTTCGATTTTGATAAAGAGTTCTAATAGAAATCCTATCCTTAAGGGTAAAAAGTCCAAAGGTTCCCAGCCTTCTAATTCCTCATATTTTGCAAAAAGATCAAGAGAAAGCTTAAGTTCTATCGTTTTTGTCGTTATAGCTTCTAAGCTAGTATCTACGCTAGATTTTGAGACAATCCCCGCTACATCGTTTAAATGAGCTAAATAAAGAAACATTTGCAATGATTTTGAAAAGCGTTCTTTAAGATCTTCGGAATATAAAAGCAATAAAGAAGACAAGCATTTGTTTATAAATTTAGCATTGTTTAGTCTGTTTGCATATCCTGGTTTATATTTGTTTCTACTCAGTCTAACCATCAATGTTAACTTTTTTGCAAAATCAGAATATTCCAACTTTTCTATCTGTTGTTCCAATTCCTCATCAGAAATAGATGGTTGTTTCGCATTGATGGGTTCTTGCGGAGGTGTTTGGGGCGGGGTTTGAGTGGGCGGTTTCGGAGGTGCCGGTTGAGATTTTTGCTGAGCAACTCGCCTATTGTTGCTTAACTGCCTATGCAAAGCAGAGTATACTTCACCACCATGAGAATCCATGTGTACGTAAGTAAGTGTTGTGTTTTTTTCTAAAGCTGTAACAAGGGATCGCATACCCGCTTCAACCATATTTGCATCCACACATCTAAATAAGCTCAATGATTCTATAGCTCGATTGGATTTTAACATGTCAGCAATCTTTTGCATACCCACTAAGCCAATTGTGTTTTGATCGAAATGCAGATCGCGAAGCGACGTATGATTGGCTAAGGCATTAGTAATAGGAGAGACATCTGTGATTGCATTTGCCTGTAAAAAGAGAGCGCGGAGAGATACACTTGAGATGAGATCCCCAATAGATTTTGCACCTTCGTTGCCAATCTGATTACAAGCAATATCAAGGTGGGTAAGGCTTGGATGAGTTTTCATTCCATTAAATATAGAGGTACACCCTTGGGGACCGATATTATTATTGATGAGATGAAGAGATTCGAGGGTTTTGTTAGAGGCAAGAATAGTGCCTATCTGAGCAGCACCTTCTGGCCCTAGCTTGTTAGAGGTAAGGTCTAAATTTCTGAGTAAGGGATGGGTCGCGATAGCATCACCAATTACCTTAAAGCCTTTTGCGTCTATACCAAGGCTCAACAATTTCAATTCTTCCAGTGTATGATTAGCTTTTAAAGCTTCACCCAATTGCTTAGCATTTTCTTCGGTTAATTGGTAGTGATGAAGCGATAATACTTTAATTGTTTTGTTTTGTTTTAGAAACTCCCAACTTGCAGCAGTGGTTTGACTTAAATCACAATTTCGAAAACGCAGTTGAGTTGCTGTTGTATTGACAGAAAGGGCTTGGGATAGCCCGGTCGAGTTGGTAGTGTCGAATGGAATGTGATTAAATTCCAAGACTGTATTGGAGAGATTAGATTGAATAGCGTTGATTAATTCAGGAGAGATGGTCATCGTGTATCCTTCTTAACAAGTTTTTTTTCTTAGAGTAACATTGCCTTTTTTACCCTACTTCAAAATTTTTTGCAGTTGTCTCACTATTTTTTCACTTCTTTGCCTTTTCGCAGTTTTAAGAAAATATCATTCGGATTTCTCATACTTGCAAATGAATCCTTTGGATCGAAAGCATATTGGTATTCTTTAAAATGCTTCTTTTCGACTAAAGCTTTACGTTCTTCATTGCGCATCCATTCATATAAGCGTCTCTGCCCCCTTTCGGTTGCTCCAGGTATCGTCATCCTAAACTGAAGCCCTACGTTGTGATTTTTAACAACACAGTTTCCTACTGTTTGCAACTTCTTGAATGGATAGTTGTTTTTCACGCCGCTAAGAGTATGTTCAAAGTCTTTAGTATAGATCTTAAAAAATGCCACAGCACGCGGTTGTGATATAGCCTCACAAATGTCTTCAATATAGTGTAGGCAATAGGGTGCCTTACTTTCAAAATCAGCAAGAGGGAGCACTCCCACAATCTGAGAACGCCCTTTGTCAGAAGTGGTGGTCTCGTGATAATCCTTGGATCCATCTCCTTGGTTATCCACACGAATAATAATGTCTTTGCCGCGTCGGATAAAACTGACATAGAGAGCGTGACCGCCAGATAATTCTGAATAACCCGAACTTACAGAAAATTCTTGTCCATCTTTTAACATGGCGATGCTTTGTGCGCATTCTTCAAACAAAGGCTTTACATCTAGCCCCCATTGTTTTCCAAGGATGAAATTGGCCCTAAGATAATAGGACGAAAGCTCCGTGATCAATTCGTAGAGTAACTTTTCTTTAACTAATGATTTTTCTGCAGGCAGTGAATCTGCAGGAATAACATCGGTTTCGATTTTGATAAAGAGTTCTAATAGAAATCCTATCCTTAAGGGAAAAAAGTCCAAAGGATCCCAGCCTTCTAATTCCTCATATTTTGCAAAAAGATCAAGAGAAAGCTTAAGTTCTATCTTTTTTGTCGTTATCGCTTCTACGCTAGTATCTAGGCTAGAGTTTGAGACAATCCCAGCTACATCGTTTAAATGAGCTAAATAAAGAAACATTTGCAATGATTTTGAAAAGCGTTCTTTAAGTTCTTCAGAATATAAAAACAACAAAGAAGACAAGCATTTGTTTATAAATTTAGCATTGTTTAGTCTGTTTGCGTAACCTGGTTTATATTTATTTTTGCTCAGTTTCAATATCAATGTTAACTTTTTTTCAAAATCAGAATATTCCAACTTTTCGATCTGTTGTTCCAATTCCTCATCAGAAATAGATGGTTGTTTCGGATTGATGGGTTCTTGCGGAGGTGTTTGGGGCGGGGTTTGAGTGGGCGGTTTCGGAGGTGTCGGTTGACATTTTAGCTGAGCCGCTTGCTTGTTGGTGATTAACCGCCTTTGTAAAGCGGCGTATGTTTGACCTCCACGAGGATCCATGAGTACGTTAGTAAGTGTAGTGTTTTTTTCTAAAGCTGTTACAAGGGATCGCATACCCGTTTCAACCCTATTTTCATCAACACATCTAAGCAAGCTCAATGTTTCTATAGCTCGATTGGTTTTTATCATGTCAGCAATCTTTTGCATACCCGCTAAGCCAATAGTGTTGTGATCAAAATGCAGTTCGCGAAGCGACGTATGATTCGCTAAGGCATGAGTAATAGGAGAGATATCTGTGATTGCATTTGCTTGTAAAAAGAGACTGCGGAGAGATACGCTTGAGATGATGTCCCCAATAGACTTTGCACCTTCGTCTCCAATTTGATTACAAGAAATATCAAGATGGGTAAGGTTGGGATGAATTTTCATTCCATTGCATAAAGATGTACACCCTTGTGGACCGATATTATTACTGGTGAGATTAAGAGATTCGAGGGTTTTGTTAGAGGCAAGAATAGTGCCAATCTGAGCAGCACCTTCTGGCCCTAGCTTGTTAGAGCTAAGGTCTAATTTTCTGAGTGTAGGATGGGTCGCGAGAGCAACACCCATAACCTTAAAGCCTTTTGCGTCTAAACCAAGGCCAAATAATTTCAATTCTTCCAGTGTACCATTTGCTTTTAAAGCTTCACGCAATTGCTTGGAATTTTCTTCGGTTAGTTGGCAGTGTTTAAACATTAACACTTTAATCGTTTTGTTTTGTTTTAGAAACTCCCAACTTGCAGCAGTGCCTTGCCTAAAATCACACAGTCGAAAAAACAGGTGAGTTGCTGTTGTATTGACAGAAAGGGCTTGGGATAGCCGAGTTGAGTTGGAAGGGTCGAATGGAATGCGAGTAAATTCCAAGATGGTAGTGGAGAGGTTAGATTGAATAGCAGTTATTAATTCAGGAGAGATTGTCATCGTGTATCCTTCTTAACAAATTTTTTCGTAGAGTAACATTTACGCAAATTTAAGACTAATGGACTTTTCATCGTTGATTTACCCCTTGACAAGTAAATAAATCAACGATGTTCTTAAAGAACTCGCACTGGAGTTCAATAAGTTCAAAAAGTCTCTAAGGATGAAGGGACAAACGACCAAAGGACAACGACGCAAGAGACGAAAATGACGTAAACGACAAAGGGACATTAATTTCGGATAGTCCTTTTGTCGTTTACGTCATTTTCGTCTCTTGCGTCGTTGTCCTTTGGTCGTTTGTCCCTTCGTTTTTGCAACTGCCTCTTACTTCGAAGCGGTTTTGTAGGCATTCACAATTTTCCAGCCTCTTTTCTTTAACAATTTTTTTAGGTTTTCATGGCTTCCAATAACATGTGCGGTCCCAACCGCGTAAAATCCACGGCGGTTTTCGGAACACTGTAAAAGATCCCTATGTATCTGATCCACGATAAAATTATCTCTAAGTTGTAGTTCTTCTTCCTGTATTTTGTTAACTTTAGATGCGAAGTGGGTTCTGTTTGAATCGTGTATTTCATTATGGAACTTTTTATCTCCTGTTTTCCATGCTTGTTGCAATAATTTTATTGTCGCATCGTGTAGCTGCTCTTTGCTTTTATAAATAATAAGTTGTTTTATTGGCAGCATAAAATCAACGCACCCCAGTTTGCTACAAACTTGTTGGAATTTTTCAACTAATTGAATGATTAAAGATGTTTGAAGACAAAACTCGCTGCCAGGACCAAAGTATGCGTATTCTACGATGGCTTGAGCTAAAAATTTACAACCATCTAAAATGATATTTGCAAAATCATCTTTATCGATATTTTGAATTGCCGCTTTTAACCGTTCACTTGATTGATAAATTAAATAGGTAAGGAGAAATTTTTTTTTGATGTTTAAGTGATCCAATCTTGCTTCAACGGCTCGGGAGGCAGATTGCCTTGATTCTTCCGTTTCTAAACTTTTGACTTCAAGAGAGGTTCCATCCTAAAAAGAATTTGCTGGATGCAAAGCCTGGATGACGGCTTAAGCGTTGGGCAACCCAAGGGGCTGTCACAGCTATAATCAGATCGCCAATGGCCGCAGGAAAAGCAAAATGGGCAGGCAAAATCCGATAGGCAGAGAGGGCGAAAAACGAATAACCTAGGAATCGCCACGCCTGAATGCTGGTAATTAATGAAACATCAGCATTCAAAACAAACTGCTGGTACCGAGGCCAAAGCCAAAAGGCCAATAAAAAAAGCGCGATTGGTAACAAGATTGCAATGGTCAGGTAGGTGGGTAGTGTCCCAGGTTCCGCAACAAACGTCCCACGCTTTGCCAACAATAAAAAGACAACAAACCAGAGTATCCCAATGGTGCCAAGCAACCATCGGAACCCAGTTGGAGAAAAACTTGAATTTGTTTGCATAACTCGCCTTTTTTTCTTTTAGGTTATATAAACTTGAGCTATGCGCTTTTCAGCTAGAATTGTCAAATAAGATCACACCATCATTTAAAAATTCTTTATCTGATTTTCTAAGAGAGGTTTGACTTTTAGGAACGAATTAATTTTCTTCTTTATATGAAATTTTGGGGATTGGGAAATTCTTGACACGTATGCCACATCTAGTTAAAATTTCGCATTATGGCTTCACCTCTTAGTAACAAAGCTTCCGCTTCACAAAGACTTGTTTTTGAAAATAACCAGCAAAGTCCCCAAGCAAAAAAAACAAAAAGGGATGCTAGTAAGATCCCACTAGTTTCTTTTATCAATGATGCAAACCGTGGTTTAGGCTTATGGGTTTCTCATGGAATTATCAGCGAAGAAAGACAAACTGCACTCTTATCTCGCTATAAAACCACGGATCCAACGGCTACCATACCTGTTAGTGAAAGCGAAAATTGGTTTTTACAGACTTTGCAAGGTTTTGCCCAAAGATACAATGACCTTAGAGGTGTTCCTGTTTTTCTCACATTTCCTGGAAAAATATCAGGCAAGGAATTTCGAGAGCAAGCCACCCGCATAGTAGAGGTCTATCTTAGATATATTCAAACTTCTTTGCAGGAATGCGCTCAGGCTGTGCGGAGAAATGAATTGCTTATTTGGATCCAAAATCATGAGCCCTACTTCCCTATGCGACCGATCATCCCAGAGCAATATCATCCCCCCGTTGATCCTTACGGGGTAAATGTTAAGTTCAAAACCCTTTATGAATTTTGTCAGAAACGACTAGCATTTTTTAGGAAACCGCAAAATGCTGAAGATCTGGATTGTGTCATCATCCAATTGTGGAGACAGGAAAGTCGAAGATTGGTTTCCCTATCTATTGGGAATGAGGCTTTAGAGTGGGGTCAAAAAATTTGCACTGATTTAAACAAAAAGGACTCGAGATTTTTCACAAAGAAAAGAGAGTTTGCTCAACGCATCCAACGCTATGTTGAAGGCCTCAATAACAACTGCAAGAAAATCTCTCAAATTGACTTTAAAGCGGAATGTTTTAAGGCTTCTAAACCCTTTGAGGAGTGTGATTTTCCTATTACAACAGGTCCTAAAGCTCCCCTTGATACCTGCATTGCGAGTGCTTTACTGATCAAAAATTGGATGATTCAATTCCAAACGCAGCAAATCCTAAAAGAAATAGCAGAATTTTCGACAGTGATGCAAAGAGTGCGCGTTTGGGCCGAAACAAATTTAAATGGCGAACTCCTGAAATCAGAAGTTGAAGCTTGTGAGGCCGTTACAGCAGCTCTCCATTAAACCCACCCGCCAAAGGGACATAGGGACAAACGACCAAAGGACAACGACGCAAGGGACGAAAACGACGCAAACGACAAAGTAATTTATATACTACAACACTGTAAGTTTATTTTTTATAGCGCATGAGATTTAGATAGCCCAGTTCCCACAAAAATAACTACAAAAAGGACGAAAGGACAAGGACTTAAACGACACCAACGACCTTAACGACAAAAGGACAATTGTTACGTAATGGACAATGGTTAATGGACCTAATGGACACCATGGACTATGGTCAAAGGCAATCGTCCATAGTCGATGGTGTCCATGGTGTCCATTAGGTCCGGTCGTTGGTCCCTATGTCCTTTTGTCGCTTTGTCTCTCATCGTTCTTTGGCAAATTTCTATTTTTGCGCCACAATTAACTAAATTGCACTAAATTCCACTAAATTCCACTGTGCCATGTGCGATGCTGCAAGTCGCGGAGACATAAAATTGCTCGAATGGTACCACGATACTTTGAACTGTCCATGGAGTCCCTCTATTGCCTATAGTGCTGCACAAAATGGCAATATACCCATGTTAGAATGGCTAGGGACGAAAGGCTGCTTCTATGGTCCTTGGGCAGCTGCCGCCTCAGCTGCCAAGGGGGGGCACATTAACGTTTTGCAATGGCTAATAAATAATGGAGGCCAGCCGGATCATAATGCCAGTATTGGTGCGGCGGTAGGAGGACATCTGGAAGTCTTGCAATGGTTGCGTGAGAATGGATGCCCTCTTGAAAATAGGACTAGGGCCGCTGCTGCCAGGTGGGGGCATATGGATATACTGAAATGGCTTTTGGAAAATGACCCTTTAAGAGGTTCTACTGTCGAGGCTCCTAAGTTATTATATGAGCATGCGGCTAGGGGAGGTCACATCGAGATTTTGCAATGGCTTCGGACACGTGACGCTATAGGACCCGCATCATCAGACATTTGCTTAGCTGCGGCGGAAGGAGGCCATCTTGCAGTATTGCGGTGGCTGCGTGAGCAAGGATGTCCTTGGGACTCGCGGACATGTACTGCTGCAGCAGAAACAGGCCATCTAGAAGTTTTAAAATGGGCCCATGCGAATGGTTGTCCTTGGCCTGAATATGCAGGCGAAACGGCCGCTCGAGAAGGTCAATTTGAGGTTTTACAATGGATGCATGAAAATCAACTTCCATTTCCCAAAGAGCAAATGGAAATCTATTCCTTCAATGCCGCCAGAAAAGGGCGTCTAGATCTGTTGCAGTTGCTACACAAAATGGGATGTCCATTGGACCAAACGATTTGCAATGTGGCTGCTGAAAGAGGTAACCTTGCCATGTTGCGATGGGCGCATGCCAATGGTTGTCCCTTGGATAGAGAATCCCCCTATGAAATTAGCCAGCTGGCAGCAAAAAGGGGCCATAAACACGTCTTGGAGTGGCTCAATGAGAATGGTTGTCCTTACCATGATAAAACCGTTGCAGGAGCATTGGAAGGCGGCCGCCTGAATATCATCGAATGGATTGGGAAGAAGGGAATGCCCCTGATCTGGACTGATCATTTAGCCTTCTCTGCAGCGAAAGGCGGCTACAAACAGGTGTTGGAGTGGCAAAGGAAGCAAGGCTATGCCTGGACGGAAGACACATTTGCAGGAGCTGCTGCTGGAGGACATCTGGGCCTATTGCACTGGCTACGCGCCAACGGCTGCCCATGGAATGAAAAAGCGCCTCGTATGGCCTCCTTCCATAAAAGGACCCTTGTCTCACAGTGGCTGAAAGCGAACAAATGTCCAGGGTATTATGACTGATCGTTATGTGGTATAATTTATATCTTTTCATTAAGAGAATAATATGGATGTATCTTTTGATTCTAATAAACTTTTATCAGTTTATTTGGCACAAACCCATGTGTCAACTCCAGCGTGTGCTTCTAATAGCGAATCCATATCGTCACAGCCTCCAATTAATAGACTACCGGGAGATGTTATAAAATATCTAGCACTGCAGCACTTGAAACAAGAGGATAGAATTCCTTTCGCATGTGCCTGCAGGCGTTTTAGAGCGGTTTGCGCAACGCCAACCGATGTCCAGCAGAGCCTTGAAATGCGTAGAAATCTTCTCTTGGCTGCTATGCGCAATGCAGCCAATCGCGGAGACACCCAATTGCTCGACTGGTACCAGAAGACTCTGCGATGTCCCTTGGATTCCTCTATTACAGCCAGTGTTGCCTCTCATGGTAATCTGGCCATGTTGCAATGGCTCCATGAGAAAGGATATCCGTGGGATGAACTGACATGCTATCAGGCTGCCGCAGGAGGCCATCTAGAAGTACTGAAATGGGCACGGGCTAACGGCTGCCCTTGGGATGGGAAAACGTCCTTAGTTGCAGCGGAAAAAGGGCACCGTGAAGTATTGCAATGGGCTCATGCAAATGGTTGCCAATGGGATTGGAAAATAAGTGCAGCTTTGGCCAATAGAGGGCATCTTGAATTATTACAATGGGCTCATGCCAACGGTTGTCCATGGAATCAAATTACTTGCAATGCTGCGGCCCAAGGAGGCCAGCTTGAAGTTCTCCAATGGTTACGTGCCAATGAGTGCCCTTGGAGTACTTTTACATGTGCTGCTGCCGCTCAAGCAGGACACTTAACTGTATTGCAATGGGCCCAAGAAAATGGATGTCCGTGGGATGAAATGACATGCGGAATTGCGGGTAGGGAAGGACATGTAGAAATCTTGCAATGGGCCCATGCCAATGGTTGCCCTTGGGATGAAAGAACATGTTCGGGTTTAGCTAGAAGAGGAAATCTTGAACTCTTGCAATGGGCCCGTGCCAATGGCTGCCCGTGGAATACAAAGACCTGCAGTGAAGCGGCAAGAGGAGGGCACTTAGGAGTCTTGAAATGGGCGCGTGCCAATGGCTGCGCGTGGAATGAAGAGACATGTCAATTTGCCAATGGGCTCGTGCCAATAATTGGCATTGGGGAAACACATGTTCTGAAGCGGCTGCAGGGGACCAGCTCGAAATCTTGCAATGGGCGCATGCTAATGGTTGCCCATGGGATGAGCATACGTGTGAACGCGCAGCCAAAAATGGACACCTTGAAGTGCTCAAATGGGCACGAGCCAATGGCTGCCCTTGGAATGTATTGACATGCAGTGATGCAGCCCAAAGCGGCCACCTCGATGTCTTGCAATGGGCGCGTGCCAACGGCTGCCCTTGGGATGACCGTACCTGGTCCGTCGCCGATGTAAAGGTAAAGCCCTGGTTGCTCCAGAATGGGTGCCCAGGATACCCTTCTTGATAGAGTTATTTTTTTATTGCTCTTTATTGTTTCTTAACAAAATTTCTGTATAGTTATTATTAATAATTTAATTAATAGGGGACACGATGGAAGCATCATTTAATTCTAATAAGCTAATAGCGCCCTTTCTAGCTTCAACCTGCTTGCCTCCAGAAAACGCAAGCGAATCTAAGGCGAGGCAGCCAACACTTGGGACCCTTCCTAACGATGTTATAAAACAGCTAATCCTAAAGAACTTGACAAGGGAAGATAAGATCCCCCTCCTACTTGTCAGCAGGCGCTTTAAAGCGCTTTGCTCACCCGAAAAACAGCCGCGCATGAAAGAGCGTAGGAACATGCTTTTGACTGCAATGCGCAAAGCAGCAGGTTGCGGAGACACAAGATTGCTTGAATGGTACCATGGCACGCTAAAATGTCCCTGGCATCCTTCTCTTTCAGTGTCCGCAGCCCAGATCGGAAAGCTGAACACATTGCAGTGGCTTCAAGCTCAGGGCTGCCCCTGGGATGAAGAGACATGTGAAGCGGCTGCCAAAAACGGCAATTTAGAAGTTCTGCAATGGGCCCGTTCCAATAGTTGTCCTTGGAAATCATGGACCTGTGCATCAGCTGCGGCGGAAGGAGGATATCTTGAAGTATTGCAGTGGATTCATCAATATAACACAGTACAAACATCTGAAATATGCGAAGGTGCGGCAAGAGGAGGCCACCTTGAAGTATTGCAATGGGCACATACCCATTATCAGTTGGATGATGATCCCTGGGTTGGGAGCACGTCCGCAGCAGCAGCCATAAAAGGCCACTTAGAACTCCTCAAATGGGCCTATGCCAACGGTTGTTCCTTGACTATAGCAACTTTTGCGGCTGCAGCTCGAGGAGGCCATCTTCAAATACTTGAATGGCTTCGAGATAATAATTGTCCTTGGGATGAAAGGACATGCGAAGCTGCCTCTGCAAGTGGCCATCTGGAAGTCTTGCAATGGGCACATGCCAATGGGTGCCCAATGGATATTACGGAGTTGGTGAAAACTGCAGCTAGAAATGGTCATCGTGCAGTCCTGCAATGGTTGCTTGAAAATGGAGGTCGCTCGGATTCTTCAATTTATATACCCGCGGCTAGAAGAGGTCACCTTGAAGTAGTGAAATGGGCTTTTGATACAGGTCTCCTCAGTACCCGGTTTAACGACATAGTCGGAGCTGCAGCCGCCGGAGGCCACCTGGAAGTATTGAAATGGGCTCTGGCTAATAAGTGGCCTTGGCCTCCAAACATATGTTCTTTAGCTGCTGCAGGAGACCACCTCGAAGTCCTGGAATGGGCGCATGCCAACGGTTGCCCATGGGGTGAAAAGACATGCGAAGAAGCTGCTCGAGGAGGCTATCTCGAAGTCTTGCAATGGGCTCGAGCCCATGGCTGCCCCTGGAATGAAAATACCTGGAACGTAGCCGATGAAAAGATAAAGCCCTGGCTACGCGCGAATGGTTGTCCTGGTGCAAAATGAGCCTTTTCATGAGCTTCTCAAGAAAGGACAAAAGGACAGCAGGGACAAAAGGACAAGGACCAAAAGGACCAAAACGACTTAAAGGACGAAAGGACATAACTCATTGTCCTTTCGTCCTTTAAGTCGTTTTGGTCCTTTTGGTCCTTGTCCTTTTGTCCCTGCTGTCCTTTTGTCCTTGTCCTTTCTTGAGAGTGTTATTTTTTTTTCTGCTCTTTATTGATTCTTAACAAAATTTTTGTATAGTTATTTTTTATCAATTTGCTAAACAGGCTACTACTATGGAAGCAGCATTTAATTCTAATAAGCTAATTGCACCCTTTTTAGCATCAACCTGCTTGCCGTCAGAAAAAGCCAGTGAATCTAAGGCGCTGCAGCCAACTATTGCTACCCTTCCTAACGATGTCATAAAACTGATTATCCTAAAGTACTTGACGAAAGAAGAGAGAATTCCCTTCGTATGTGCTAGCAGGCGTTTTAAAGCGCTTTCCCCAATCGAAAAACAGTCCCTTTCGCGTGAACACAATTTAATCCTTTTGAATGCTATGTGCCAGGCAGCAGCTCGTGGAGACACAAAATTGCTCGAGTGGTTCAGTGGTCGACTAAAATGTCCGTGGAATCCCGCAATCTCAAGAAGTGCAGCCGGAAGCGGTAAGCTGGACACATTGCAGTGGCTGCACAATCAGGGCTGTTCCTGGGATGAAAAGACATGCGAAAAAGCTGCCAAAAACGGCAAGTTAGAAGTTTTACAATGGGCCATCGCCAACGGCTGTCTTTGGTGGCCCAATAGTTGTTCATTTGTTGCTGCTGAAGAAGGACATCTTGAAGTTGTACAATGGATATTTCATCAAAACGAAGATTTATTATCTAGCGAAAATTGTACAGCTGCGGCTAGAGGCGGCCATCTTGCAATACTTCAATGGCTGCGAGCTCAGGAGTGTGATTGGGATTTCCGGACATGCGCAAGTGCAGCTGGAGAAGGCCACCTCGAAGTCTTGCGGTGGGCGCACGAAAACGGCTGCCCCTGGAATCGAGTGACATGTTCATTTGCGGCTGCAGGTGGCCATCTTCAAGTATTGCAATGGGCACATGCTAACGGCTGCCCATGGGATGAAGAAACATGCTCATTTGCAGCTAGGAGCGGCTATCTTGAAGTATTGCAATGGGCACGTGCCAATGGTTGCCCTTGGAATCTTGAGACCTGCCGCGCTGCAGCAAACGGAGGCCACCTTGAAGTACTCAAATGGGCTCATGCCAACGGCTGCCCATGGGATGAACTGGTATGCACACATGCAGCTGCAGGAGGCCACCTAGAAGTCTTGCAATGGTTGCATGCCAATGGCTGCCCCTGGAATGTAAATACATGGGCCCTAGCTAAAGAAAAGATAAAGCCCTGGCTACGCGAGAATGGATGTCCCGGGGCAAAATAAGCCTTTTCATAAGCCTCTCAAGAAAGGACAGAAAGGACAAAAAGACAAGGAATTAAACGAGACCAACGACTTAAAGAGACAGTTGCAAAAGTACCTGAGGCTTGCGAAACCCAGGGCCGAAGGCCCGGCAGTTGTATAGCCCAGTTGCCCAACTGCGTTGAAGTGTTTTTCAGAAAATAACGCTCAAGAAAGGACGAA
The DNA here is from genome assembly GCA_963801335.1 of uncultured Parachlamydiaceae bacterium. Lineage (GTDB taxonomy): Bacteria > Chlamydiota > Chlamydiia > Chlamydiales > Parachlamydiaceae > CAWDEQ01. The sequence goes on from CAWDEQ010000003.1 coordinate 545,710, forward strand.
AGGACAAAAAGACAAGGACAAAGACCTAAAGGACAAAAGGACAATGAGTAATGTCCTTTCGTCCTTTTGTCCGTTTTTGAGAGCGTTATTTTTTTGAGAGCGTTATATGGAAGGCCGATAGGCCTGGGCTATACAACTGCCGGGCCTTCGGCCCTGGGTTTCGCAAGCCTCAGGTACTTTTGCAACTGCCTCTTTAAGTCCTTGTCTTTTTGTCCTTTCTGTCCTTGCTTGAGTGTGTTATTTTTTTTCTGCTCTTTATTGATTCTTAACAAAATTCATGTATAGTTATTTTTAATAATTTAATTAAAAGGCACACAAGATGGAAGCATCATTTAATTCTAATAAGCTAATAGCGCCCTTTCTAGCATCAACCTGCTTGCCTTCCGAAAAAGCAAGTGAATCTAAGGCGCTGCAGCCAACACTTGGGACCCTTCCTAACGATGTTATAAAACAGCTGATCCTACAGCACTTGACAAAGGAAGATAAGCTCCCCCTCCTACTTGTCAGCAGGCGCTTTAAAGCGCTTTGCTCACCCGAAAAACAGCCGCGCATGAAAGAGCGCAGGAACATGCTTTTGACTGCAATGCGCAAAGCAGCAGGTTGCGCAGACACAAGCTTGCTTGAATGGTACCACGTCACACTAAAATGTCCCTGGCACTCTTCTCTTTTAGTTTGTGCAGCCCAAAACGGAAAGCTGAACATGTTGAATTGGCTCGAGATGAAGGGCTGCCCATGGGATGAAGAGACGTGTGAAGCTGCTGCAAAAAACGGCAAGTTAGAAGTGCTGGAATGGGCCCGTGCCACGGCCAGTAACAACAATCGTCCTTGGAGACCATGGTCGTGTGCATCAGCTGCGGCCGAAGGAGGACATCTTGAAGTATTGCAGTGGATTCATCAATCCAACTTCACTCAACTATCATCTGAAATATGCGTAGCTGCGGCCAGAGGTGGCCACCTTAAAGTATTACAATGGGCGCATACCTATTATCCATTGGATGATGATCCCGGGGAGGGAAGAACGTCTTCAGCTGCAGCCGAAAATGGACACTTTGAACTCCTCAAATGGGCGTATGCCAACGGTTGTTCCTTGACTGTCTGGACATGTGCCTATGCGGCCCGAGGAGGACATCTTCAAATACTTCAATGGCTGCGAGAGAATGATTGCGCTTGGGATGCAACAACATGTGAAGCTGCCGCCGCAGGCGGACATCTTGAAGTATTACAATGGGCACATGCCAACGGATGCCAATGTGGTATTGAAGGAATGGGGATGGTGAAAACTGCAGCTAGAAATGGCCATCGTGCCGTACTGCAATGGTTGCTTGAAAATGGAGGGCAATCGAATTCTTCAATTTACATACCTGCGGCTAGAAGAGGTCACCTTGAAGTAGTGAAATGGGCATATGACAATGGTCTCCTCAGTACCCGATTTAACGACATAGTCGGAGCTGCAGCCGCCGGAGGCCACCTGGAAGTATTGAAATGGGCCCTGGCTAATAAGTGGCCTTGGCCTCCAAACGTATGTTCTTTAGCCGCTGCAGGAGACCACCTCGAAGTTCTGGAATGGGCGCATGCTAACGGTTGCCCATGGGGTGAAAAGACATGCGAAGAAGCTGCTGCAGGAGGGTATCTCGAAGTCTTGCAATGGGCTCGAGCCAATGGCTGCCCCTGGAATGAAAATACGTGGCTCGTTGCCGATGAAAAGATAAAGCCCTGGCTACGCGCGAATGGGTGTCCTGGCCAAATAAGGACAATGAGAATATAAATGAATGCCTCTTTTGATTCTAACAGACTCATCACATTTTTTTTAGCACCTTGCTATGTGGCAGACTCTGCAGCTAATGGCGAATTTAAGGCTCTGCAGCCAACACTTGGGACGCTTCCCAACGATGTTATAAAAAATCTTCTAATACATTTGACGCGGGAAGAAAGGATTCCTTTTTCATGTGCCGGCAAGCGATTTAGAGCCCTCTGTTTAAAGTCGACACCCATTCTTAAAAATTCCTCCGCTCGCCAAAACTTTTTATTGAGAGCTATGTGGGATTCAGCTCGAGGCTCTTCCTACAACTTGCTTGCCTGGTACCGCTACACGTTGAAATGTCCTTGGGATGCCTCTATTTCAGCATGTGCAGCCTACAACGGTAATCTGGCCATGTTGCAATGGCTCCTTGCTCAGGGGTGCCCTTGGAGTGGTTTGGCATGCGCGCAGGCAGCGGCCGAAGGAGGCCACCTTGAAGTGTTGCAATGGGTTCATCATAATAGCAACTGTAGGCAAACAATGGAAGTCTGCAATGGTGCTGCTAGAGAAGGTCACTTACATGTATTGCAATGGGCGCGTGCCAATGGCTGTCCTTGGCATACTTCGACTTGCGCAGCTGCGGCACGCGGAGGACACCTTGAACTATTGCAATGGGCTAGAGCCAATGGCTGCCCTTGGGATCCTTTAGTTTGTATAGTAGCGGCAGGAACTGGTCGCTTTGAAGTTTTACAATGGGCTCGTGCCAACGGTTGCCCTTGGCATCCTTCAGTTTGCGCAGCTGCAGCCAGAGGAGGCCACCTCGAAGTCTTGCAATGGGCACGTGCCAATGGCTGCCCTTGGGATGAATATACCTGGACTATAGCAGCGGAAAGAATAAGGCCGTGGTTACGCCTTAATGGCTGCCCTGGAGCTAGATGACCCTTTTTATATGCCTTGCATAATAATGTTATTTTTTACTGTTCTTTATTGATTCTTAACAGAATTCATGTATAGTTATTTTTATTATTTAATTAATAGGAATTCCATGAATGTAACTTTTGACTCAAATAAAATTTTACAGCCCTTTTTAGAATCCGCCTGTGCGAAATCAAATAAAACTCCAGAAGCAACCTTTACGTCCCTCCCCAATGATATTATAAGGGAATTGAATCTAAAGTATTTAAGTAGGGAAGAACAGATTCCTCTTGCCCTTGTATGCAAACGCTTTAGAAGGCTTTGCACAGGCTTAAAGGATAAATCTGCAAAATACAAGCAGGGGGTCCTAGTGTGTGCAATGCGCTTCGCTGCTTCTAGCGGGAATATTGCATTGGTTAACTGGATTCATACTACCTTGCGATGTCCAGTTGATGATTTGCTATGCCAAGTCGCTGCAGGAGCAGGGCATCTTGCCGTCGTGCAATGGGCTTATCAAAAAGGCTGTCCAATAAATTCAGAGGCATGCATAGCCGCAGCTCGAGGAGGGCATCTCCCTGTATTGCAATTTCTAAGGCAGCAGCCATGGCCCTGGGATGAAAGTACATGTGAAGCTGCTGCAATAGGCGGTCATCTTGAAGTATTGCGATGGGCTCATGACAACGGCTGTCCATGGAATGCCTGGACATGCAACGTCGCTGCTGGCAGGGGCCATCTTGAAGTCTTAATATGGGCGCATGCCAATGGGTGCCCTTTGGAATCGAGGGCGTGTGCAGAGGCGGCTTTGCGAGGCCATCTGGAAGTCTTGCAATGGTTGCGCGCTAATCACTGCCCATGGGATGATTGGACTTGCCGGAATGCTGCCAGAAATGGCCACCGCGAGGTACTACAATGGGCTCTTGAGAATGGCTGCCCTTGGAATTTTGCTGCTGCCCATGCCAGTTTGAGAGAATGGTTTCGCGAGAAAAACTATCCTCAGCAGCCTCAATCTTGGTATTTATGAATTGATTAGAACGGACCATGCTTCCATTCACCTCTTTCAAAGGAAGCTAGAATTTCCTTTTCCTCAGGATCAAGTTTATTTTGATGAGTTTTTTTACTTGGGTTATTGAAGTCAACATTTTGTAGCATTTATTATCGAAAATGTCAATATTCGATAATAACACAGGTTTCTGTCATCACCCGTGAGAATAAGACCGCTTCTTATACTCGAATCCTATCTCTTTCGATAATAATATCGATTATTATCATCAATCAGGGACTTAAGTCCTTGTCCTTTTGCATTGATCGAGGTCAGGCCTGCAAATCTGCAAGTTCCTTGGATTTTCCCTTAAATTTTCGATCATTTTCCCTAATCAAAAATAACTAAAATTTAAATTCAACAAATTATTATAAAATATATTATAATAATATATGAATGATAATAAATAGGTGGGATTATGGTTACTAATAATTTAAATAGTTTAAGTGCTGCTCAATTGCCTCAGCAATCTAGTGGAGTAGCTCAAGTAAATCAAGCAGGAGCACTGCCCGAATTGCAGAAGGAACCCGTTCCAGCTCGGTCCATGCCACCAGTATCCTCGCGTATAGCTGATGTCCAAAAAAGTACTCTATCATTAGCAAGTCGTTCCGATGAAAGTTCTACCTCAAACTCTCAAACTTCGAGTTCAAATGTTTCGTCAGCAAAAAGTAGTTCTGCTTTGGCTGCGAGCATGAAAAGACATGACACAATTAACACTGGTGCTTCTAGCCATAGCGTGGTAACTCTAAAGTCTGAGAGCGAGGCAGCCAAAGGTTCTACTTTATGGTCGACAGTAAAAAAGGTAGGCATAGCGATTGCTGAAAAATTAGGGTTTACTGATAAGGTAAATCGAGAGCATCCACAGTATGCAAGGCTCAAAGAAACGACAAATTCGCTCCAGCTCTATTATGTCCAAAGAACATTATATCCTCATGAGAATTTACACCTAGGTTCTGAACAACGAACATCGATAGGACAAAGTCTAGCGACTTTAAAAGACATTAAGACACAAATAGATACTACACAGCCAAAGGATGCAAGGACTCAGGCCCTTAGTGAGAGGACGCAAAGATGGATTGCTTTTACTGAAAAAGCATTAAATCCTCCTCCCGCTCGTGAAGTCATTACAGCAAATGTAGCAGCCGGGGTTGCCGTAACTAAACGTCCTGCAGAATCTGCACCTACTACTGCAGCCGCAGCTCAGCCAGCTCCTGCTATCAAGGAACTTACAGTAGACCAGAAAAAAAAGGCCGCTGCTGTACAAGCAATAGCCGATACGCCTTTAGCTGCAATCAACAAAGCAGGAACAGACCTTCAAGCGATTCCCTTTGGAATAAGAGGAGATAAACAACCCCTTGAGTCCATTACAAAAGATGTGCCTGATAGAAGAGTGCAAGACAAAAGTGGCAATACTGTTCCAGTAGGAGTTGCAGAACCCTCGTTTCAGGCTTTGCAGGCATCTGCAACTCCTGTTAATCCGAAACCCGCAAGAATAGGGGGAACAACTGGCAACACCTATCCAAAGAATTCAGAAGGGGCTCATGTCCATTGCGATGTTCTGCATGTAGAAGCTCATGCAGGAGTTAGTTTTTCTGTTATTGCAGACGGCAATAATTGGGGTAAGAAACCTCGGCAAGCAGCTCAAAGAGCAGTAGCTACCTTTAGCTCAGAATTTAGAGAACGTCTAGTTAGACCACCACCTATCAAAAATGTGGAAGAGGCAGGACGGGTGTTAGTACAAGGTTTTGCTAAGGCACATCAAGCCATTATTCAGGATAAAAATACAACAGAAGAAGCAGGAAGTACCACTTTAAGTGTGACTATTGATTATGAAGAGAAAGCACCGGATGGGACCATTAACCCTAAAATCATATTCGGGGGAGTAGGAGATTCTAAAGCATTCGTTATTACCCAGGATGAGTCCGGCGCAATTCAAAGTAGGGATCTTACTGCTAATGCGCGTTTGGAGAGTCTTCAACATGATGATCCCGGAGGGAGGCTTGGCCCTGACGAAAATTGGAGAGCAGATACGCGCAATATGGCTTTGAGCGTTACAGATCTTCCTAAAAATGGAAGATATATGGTAATCCACTTTACCGATGGAGTTCACGACAACCTCGATCCCAGATCTCTGGCATTGTCATTTGATGATGTTAGAGCTGTAGGGGTAAAGTTTGAAGTCCCATCCGGGATAAAAGATTGGGACGATCTCAAACATCAGCATCCTCAATTATATGCAAAGATATCAAGTGAATATCAACAGATAGTGCTAAGTGGAATTGTTCAGGAATTAATGCAAGAACTCAAACGCGCCCCGACACCCCAGGAAGTTACCGACCGTCTAGTCGATTATAGCTATCGGGTAACAAATAATGCCCGAACAGGAGCGGAGAGCAGTCTCCAATTTAATCTCAAAAAAGTAGATCGAAAAATGTATCCGGGTAAACCCGATCATGCAACGGTGACCGCGCAAAGTGGTAAAACATCCTTTGTCGTCCCCAAAACGAATATTCCCTTTCACCTTCCTAAGATCCCCGTACCGATCCTATAAAGCTTATTAATTAGGACCAAAGGACAGCAGGGACAAAAGGACAAGGACCAAGAGAGACAGTTGCATAAGTCAGGTTCTGTCGATTTTCGGGTTCTTTCTTGAGCGTTGTTTTCATGCCGAGCCTTCGGCCCTGAGTTTTGCGAACCTCAGGCAGTAACCCTTAATTCTTTATTATTTCTTAATAAAGATAGTTTATGCTTTACGGTTAACTATTTTGCATCGCGTGCTGTGTTAAAACTTAGGAGAATAATGATGCATGTCTCTTTAGACACTAATAAACCAACGCCCTTGCCAGCATCCACATCGCGGGCACAGCAGCCAAACCTTGGAACTCTTCCTCTTGATGTGCTAACGCTGATTTTAAGCCATATCAATCGGGCAGAGAGAATCCCTCTTTCATTAGTCAGCAAACGGTTTAGTGTCCTTTGCAAAATCCCCACACATAAGAAAGGAAAACCCAACTATCAACAGAGCCTCCTTTTGAAAGCCGTTAGAAATGTAGCAGGTCATGGAAGCACAAGGTTGCTCGATTGGTACCACAACACCCTGAAATGCCCATGGCATCCCGTTATGACCTCCGGAGCCGCTCTTAACGGCAAAATTGCTACATTGGAATGGCTCGAACAAAAAGGCTGCCTCGCGGACGAAGCCACCACTATAGCCGCTGCACGAGGTGGGCACATTCCTGTATTGAATTGGCTCAAAGCAGGGGGTTGCCCGATGGAAGAAAGGATTTACTTTGCTGCCGCCGAAGCAGGGCAGCTTGATGTAATCAAACGGCTTTTTGAGATGCACCTTCCTTTGAATGCTTTCGAAGCTAGTATAGGGGCCGCTGCGGCAGGACGCCTCGATATAGTGAAGTGGCTTAACGAAAGAAGGGACCCGAATCATACCTATGACGCCTTCTGCGGCAATGCGTTCTGCTCTGCTGCTGCCAGAAGAGGCAGCCTGGACATCTTGCAATGGGCAGAAGAGCAAGGAGTACTTTTTGAAAATACCCGATACACAAACATATGCAAAGCTGCGGCGGAGGGAGGCCACCTGGAAGTATTGAAATGGCTACGCGCAAGGAATTGTCCATGGGATAAATGGACATGCGAAACTGCGGCCAAGGAAGGCCATCTGGAAGTATTGCAATGGGCGCATGCGAATGGATGTCCCTGGGATGAATGGACCCTTACTCAAGCAGCCGCAGGAGGGCAAATGGTTGTATTGCAATGGGCGCATGAGAATGGCTGTCCTGTAAATACCGAAACTTCTCAACTCTGCGTAAATGCGGCTAGAAAAGGCCATCTCCATCTACTGCAATGGCTACGTGCTCATGGCTGCCGTTGGACTAGTCAAGTTTGCGAAGTAGCTGCCGAAAGGGGCCATCTTGCCCTATTGCAATGGGCGCATGAAAATGGTTGTCCCTGGGATTCTTTGACCAGCTACTATGCAGCCAAAGGAGGCCACTTGCGAGTTTTGGAATGGTTACACGCGAATGAATGTCCCTGCGATGCCTTTTCCTTTGGAGCTGCAGCTGAAGGAGGCCACATAGAAGTCTTAAATTGGCTTCAGGAAAAGAAATTCCCCTGGAATGAGGATTCCTTTTATCATGCAGCCAAAGGAGGCTACCCATCTGTCTTGGAATGGATGCGACAAAATGGCTACGCCTGGAGGGCAATTGTTTGCGCCGGTGCGGCTGCAGGAGGAAATATCCCCCTATTGCAGTGGCTACGCGCAAATGGCTGCCCTTGGGATGAAAGAACCCCACATGCTGCCAAAATGGAGCGCAAACTGAATGTCTTAGATTGGCTAAGAGAGAACAAATGTCCAGGAATAGAAGCCTATTTTTATTAGGAAAATAACTATGGCCGCAAAATCCAGTTGGATTTTGAATCAAGTTTATAAGAATCAACAAGTTGCATTTATCCCCTAAAACACAATTCTGACAATCCTCACCTTTCAATCATTTTTTTAAGTCGTTGAACATCAACATTTCTCTATTTTCCGGCAAAAACTTTGCTTATAAGGAGTTGACTTTTTACCCCAGTATTGTCAATATTAGGACTTATGAAAACACAATCTGGACAATATCATGAAAAAAGTTTGCGAAATTGAAACCGTGAAGAAACTGTTTAAAAAAAGGCCGATCTTGACTATTAATGAGCTCCAGGCAGCTCTTGGGACTGAATCTAGCAGAACGGTTTTTCGCTACCTAAAAAAACTTGATTACATCTCAAGCTACACACATGCAGGTAAATACTATACCCTTCCGGAGGTAGCACAATTTGATCAGAATGGTTTATGGCAACCCGGTGATATTGGATTTTCAAAATCCGGTACTCTACTTAACGCGTTGGTGCACATCGTAAATCAATCGGATGCGGGCCTAACCAATGCTGATTTGGCAGAGAAATTCAAAACAAGAGTTCAAAACACTTTGCTCACCCTTGTGAACGCGAACAAACTTGGAAGGGAGAAGGTGATCCAAAAAACGTATCTGTATGTGAGTGTTGATCCAGAAACAAGAACGAAGCAGCTTAGAACGCGCACCAACCAGGGCAGAAAGATACGTGTTTCTGATTGGACTGCAATTGAGATCCTTGTAGAAATCATTCGCCTCTCATCACATTCAATTACCCCCGGTATCGTTTCTAACAGTCTCCACAAAAAGGGGTCTTCGATAACGCGAGAGGAGATTAATCAAGTCTTCCGTGAACATGGTTTAGAAAAAAAAACTCTGGATTCAAAGCAATCCAAATCTTAAGGCAGTTATGTGATCGTGCGCAAGTTAAGCTGAGCTCACCCAATCTCTTCCCAAAATCTCCAACCATCAGGATTGAGGCGACAGAAACAGCGTGCTGTTGTGGTAAAAAACTTTGTATACTCAAAACCATGACTAGAGAAAAAGTCGTCACCTTACAAATCGGGCAGTTTAAGGTGTATGAAGTCGTAAAACACTGCCCCGATTGCGAAAAAATTTACAGGCACGAGGACCTGCGGTACCTGGTCCCCGAGTTTTCCAACTTTGGTTACGACGTTATAGAGCAGGTCGGGCGTGCTCTGTTTCAGAAATTTCGCACAGTCGAACAAATTATAGAAGAGCTCAGAGAAAAAAATGTGACGATTTCAGAAAGGGAGGTCACGTTTCTTGGGAAAAAATTTATATTCTATTTGGCTTATGCTCATAAAGATAAATCTCCTGAACTCCAGCAATTGCTCCACCTTATCGGAGGCTATATATTGCATTTTGATGCCACCTGCGATGGTGATAGCCCACATCTTTTTTGCGCGATGGCGGAGATTGTAGACCTGGTCTTAGGAAGTGTAAAAATGCCCTCTGAAACCACGGAGGCAATTGTTGCCTTTCTTACCACCATCAAGGAGCAGTATGGTAATCCATTGGCTGGCGTTTCCGATATGCTTAAAGCAAATTTAGCTGCATTCGAAATTGTATTCCCCGGTGTTCCGCATTTTGTCTGCCTATATCACTTTCTCAGGGACATAGGAAAGGATTTAATGGAGTACGACTATTCAATTTTACGCAACGGGCTCAAACGATATGCAACGTGCACCAGGCTTCGAGAAATATCCAAAAAGACAAAAGTAACCATAGGTACCAACGAAGCAACGTATCATAAGTGTATTAAAAAAAACGGACTATCTGGACTGTCTACACTACCATACGGACCTATAGCCTATGTCCTCACAGAGTGGATTCGAAATTATGAAAGTGAATTGGATGGTTATGGGTTTCCATTTGACCAAGGCTATCTTATTCAATTCCAGAGGATGAAGGATGTGTCCCTATTCCTAAGAGGCATATCTGACGACATAGGGGAATTCTCGGAGCTCAAGAGTTTTTTGAAGAGTGTTGTCGAAGATCCAGAGATACAGAAATCTGTTCAGCTTCTGGAAAAGAAGACGGCTGATTTTACTGAGCTGAGGAATGCGATGCGGATCGCTTTACCTGATGGAAAAGATGGGTTAAATGACGATGGAGATGACGATGATGACATGCCAACCATTGAAAAAGCGGTTTCAAAATTTGTTGAACGAGAGGATATAAAAAACAACACTGATTTATCCTATCAAAAAATGTATAGCCAAATCAAAAAGTACTGGAAAAAGCTCTTTGCGGATGCGATCATTGTCACTTTACCAAACGGTGAGGAAATTCGCATCTATGCACAAAAAACAAATAACATCCTCGAAAGATTCTTCAGAGAATTGAACCGAGGAAATCGTAAAAGAAATGGGGGTAAATCGTTGGGACGTACCCTGCAGACCATGCTTGCAGAAACGCCCATTGTAAAAAACCTCAATAATCCAGAATACGTACGGATCATTTTGAACGGAAAATCCACATTAGCAGCAAGGTTTGCCGAAGTTGATGCTAAACTCATCCGGAAAGAGATAAAGAAGCTTGGAGAAGATGAAGAGAAATTACCAGTAGAAGTGAAAAAGCTAGTCAAGATGGAGGGGTTGCCGCGAAAACTTTTAAACTCTATGACTAGGCTTCAACGGGCGGCTATTGGTTTAAGATCGTCCAGCATAGCTGTAACTTTGCCGGTTTCTCCTGGGGAAGAATCCCCAGCTGGGAATAAGGTGGAAGATCTTAAACCAATAGCCCTACAGGCTGCGTGAAAACGACGAAATCCAATACTGGATTTCCAGTTTATATTTTTTGTATTGGTACATAAAGAAACTTGCCAAATTGTTTTCTCATTTATATCAGTCGAACTAATTTAAAAATTTTTATTTTTTTCAGTTGACATATAATTCAAGTTTCTGTTAAAGTGTTTTCAAATTCATGAGATGGTCTCATGAGACTGGTCGTTCAAAATCCAACTGGATTTTGCGGCCATAGGAAAATAATGATGAATGCATATTTTGATCCCAGTAGAATAGTAAAACTCTTTTTAGGATCTATCGGTTGGTCAGCAACCAAGCCTGCCGAAGCACCCTTGATGACTCTTCCCAATGATATTATAAGAGAATTGAATTCAAATCATTTTGGCAACCCAGAAAAGATTCCTCTTCCCCTGATTAGTAGACGTTTTAGACTCCTTTGCAAAGGCCTAAACGGTGAGTCGGCGAAAGACAAGAATGAGCTCCTCGGGACTGCTATGCGGGATGCTGCTGCTCAGGGAAATATTACATTGCTTAACTGGTATCATACGACCCTGCGATGCCCCTGGAATGCTGCAATTGCTGCTAGTGCAGCACTACATGGCAAAAGTGAAGCGTTGCAGTGGCTTCATTCGCAGGGATGCCCATTGGATAAAGGGACGTGCGAAGCTGCCACATTAGGCGGACACCTATCCATATTGCAATGGGCCCGAGCTCAAAACTGCGAATGGGGTCACACATGCGTCATTGCCGCCGAAGAAGGCCACCTAGAAATCATGCAATGGGCATATGCAAATGGAGATACAATTTTATGGATGTGCGAATTACGTGCAGCTGAAAGGGGGCATATTAAAATCCTGAAATGGCTTTTGAAGGAACAATCCCGATTGGATTATGCCCTCTCATCCGCCGCAGGAGGAGGCCATCTTGAAGTCGTACAATGGGCTCATCAAATCGGCTCTCCATTGACGAGACAGGCATGCGCAGCCGCAGCTCGAGGAAGGCATATCCATGTATTGCAATGGCTTCGGCAGAAGCAATGTCCTTGGGATCAAGAGACATGCCTAAGTGCAGCCGAAGGAGGACATCTGGAAGTATTGCAATGGGCTCATGACAATGGCTGCCCTTGGGATGAGACCACCTGTGCTATGGCTGCTGGCGGAGGGCATCTTGAAGTTTTAAAATGGGCGCATGAAAATGGGTGTCCTTGGAATGCGAAGGCGTGTGAAAATGCTGCTAAAGGAGGACATCTGGAAGTATTGCAATGGCTACGGGCTAATGGATGCCCATGGGATGATTGGACGTGCTTTGAAGCTGCCAAAAGAGGGCACCGCGAAGTACTTGAATGGGCTCTAAAAAATGGTTGCCATTGGGATTTTGGGGCTGCCCATAAGAGTTTAGAGAAATGGCTCCAAGACAACGGATATCCTAAGCCACGTGGTTGGTATATTTGAGCGGTGGTATAACTCAGGAAAACAATATGCATGCATCTTTTGATCCAAATAAAATGTTACAACCATTTTTGCAACCTACTGCTGCACCAGCAAATAAAGTTCCAGCAGTTACCTTTGCGACTCTCCCCAATGATATTTTAAGAGAACTGAATTCAAAGCATTTTAACAAGGTAGAAAAGATTCCTCTTCCCCTGATTTGTAGACGCTTTAGACACCTTTGCAAAGGCTTAAATAGTAAAACGGGGAACAACAAAAATGAGCTCCTCTTGACTGCTATGCGCGACGCGGCTGCTCTGGGAAATATTGCATTGCTTAACTGGTATCACACGACCTTGCGTTGCCCTTGGGTTGCTTCCATGGCTGCTAGTGCAGCTCTGAATGGCAAAAGTGAGGCGTTGCAGTGGCTGCATTCTCAGGGCTGCCCTTTGAATAAAGGGATCTGCGAAGCTGCTGCCAAAGGCGGCCACTTAGCCATTTTGCAATGGGCCCGCGCCCAAAACTGCCAATGGGGTCGGACATGCGAAATTGCAGCCGAAGAAGGCCACTTGGAAATATTGCAATGGGCACAACAAAATGGAGATGTGATGTCATGGTTGTGCCAATTAAGTGCAGCTGAAAGGGGGCATCTAAAAATCCTGCAATGGCTTTTAGTGGACCAAGTTTTGAGTGAATGGATAGTCTCGTCTGCTGCAAGCGGAGGCCATCTTGAAGTCGTGCAATGGGCTCATCAAAATGGCTGTCCATTGAAGCCAGAGGCATGCACAACTGCAGCGATAGGAGGGCATATCCATGTATTGCAATGGTTACGGGAGCAGCAATGCCCTTGGGATCGACGGACATGCGCAGCTGCAGCCGAAGGAGGGCATTTAGAAATATTGCGATGGGCTCATGACAACGGATGTCCTTGGGATGAGGAAACGTGTGCTAGGGCTGCTGGCAAAGGGCATCTTGAACTCCTAAAATGGGCGCATGAAAACGGGTGCCCTTGGAATGAGAAGGCATGTGCTAAGGCGGCTTATGGAGGCCACCTTGAGGTATTGCAATGGTTGCGCGCTAATGGATGCCCTTGGGATGATTCGGTGGTCCGAGATGCTGCCAGAAGAGGGCACCGCGAGGTACTTGAATGGGCTCTAAAAAATGGTGGTCAATTGAATATTACGGCTGCCCATATAAGTTTAGAGCAATGGCTGCGTGATAAAGGCCATCCTGAGCCGACAAGTTGGTATTCTTGATTCGGTAATTTTGAGCTTGTGTAAGCTTATCTTTTATGTTATTATTCTAACCATTTAATTAATCAGAGCACAATAATATGTCTGTTGCTGTTGTATCCAACAAACTTATAACAACCTTCTTAGTGCCAGCCTGTTTATTGCCAAATACCACATTTAGTACTCTTCCTAACAATGTGTTAAAGCAATTGATTCTCAGGTATTTGAGCAGGGAAGACAAGATTCCCGTATCGTTTGTCTGCAAGCAATTTAAGGTGCTTTGCGCGGCCGAAAAACAGCCGCGCCGGAAAGAGCACGGAAGCGTTCTTCTGGTTGCAATGCGCAAGGCTGCAGGGGAAGGATGCGATAGCTTACTTGCTTGGTATCATTGTTTTCTGCGATGTCCATGGGATGAATCAATTTCTACTCGTGCAGCGCAAAGCAATCAGCTGTCCACATTGCAATGGCTGCGTTCGCAGGGCTGCCCCTGGGATGAAGACACATGCAGAGCCGCAGCCAAAAAAGGCCATCTTCAAGTCTTGCAATGGGCCCTGGAAAATAAATGCCCTTGGATTCCTTCAATATTTATTCATGAGATAGCTCAAGGGGGACATTTAGAAATATTGCAATGGGGTTATAGTCGAGGTTACCTCACCCATATTTTATCTTATGTAAGTGCTATGGCGGCAAAAGAAGGGCATCTTGAAATAGTAAAGTGGGCCGTCCCGTTAGATAATTCTTCACGTACTTTTATTTGTTCTGCTGCAGCTGTTGGCGGAAAGCTCGAAGTGTTGCGATGGGCTCGCGCCAATGGATGTACTTGGGATGAGGGAACGTGCTCATCGGCGGCAGCAAATGGGCATCTCGAAGTTCTAAAATGGGCTCGTGCTAATGGCTGCCCTTGGAATGAAAGGACCTGTACCAATGCAGCTTCAGGAGGCCATCTCGAAGTGCTGCAATGGGCGCGTGCAAACGGTTGTCCATGGGATAAATATACCTGGCTCATGGCAGCAGCTTGTGTAAAGCCGTGGCTGTGGGCGCACGGGGCAAGTGCTTAAGAAAGACAGAATTCAGAATACAGAAATCAGAATGAGGCCTGCGAAACCCAGGGCCGAAGGCCCGGCAGTTGTATAGCCCAGGCCGCAAGGCCTGGGTTAAGATGACCATGTAAAATGAGGACCGAAGGTCCGGCACTAATATGGGACACATTTGTGTCGGACCTTCGGTCCTCTTCTTCTAACGTCCTCGTAACCCAGGCCTTGCGGCCTGGGCTATACAACTGCCGGGCCTTCGGCCCTGGGTTTCGCAGACCTCATTCTGTATTCTGAATTCCGAATTCTGTATTCTTAGAAAAAGGTGGAGGTGGGGTTCACGTCGATGGAGAAGCGGACGCTCTGTTGTGACGGCGGCTGCGCCTCCTGCTTCACATGTTCGAAGGCGCGGTTGATGGGATAGATGCTGGGCCCGCGAATCAAAAGCTGAAATCGGTATTTATCTTTGACCTTGGCATGTCCTGCGGGTATGACAGGGTGGATCTTATACTCTGGAGAGAGCTGCTGCAGGAGCTGGCGGCGAATCTGTTCCGCATAGTGGAGGGTCTGCTTTTGGTGTGTTCCTGAAAAGGAAATCTTCGCCATCTGGGCAAAGGGCGGATAGCCAAAGAGCTGCCTGGACTGGATCTCTTCCACATAAAAGGCCTCATAATCCTGATTGGCTGCCAGCTGTATGGTGCGGTTGTCAGGCATGCACGTCTGGATGATGACTTCTCCGGGCAGCATTCCGCGTCCCGATCGCCCAGCCACTTGCGTAATCAGCTGAAAGGTGGTTTCTGACGCCCGGAAGTCGGGGATGCTCAGATTGACATCGCTATTCAGCACTCCGACAAGGGTGACTTCAGGGAAATGGAGTCCCTTCGCAATCATCTGTGTCCCGATCAGGACATCGGCTTTGCCGGTGCCAAAATCGCGGAGCAGCTTCTGGTGGCTCCCTTTGTGGCGGGTCGTATCGGCGTCGATGCGAATGGTGCGTATATCCGGAAAGATGGCATGGAGGGCTTTTTCGATTTGCTCTGTGCCGACGCCTCGGTATTTCATCGGGTGAGGACTGCGGCAGGTTGGACACTGCTTGGGCGGCGGCGCAAGCTGATATCCGCACAAGTGGCAGGCGAGGTGGTTATCCCCAAGATGGAAGGTGAGGGCCACATCGCAATGCTGGCAGGAGACCCCTTTGCCGCATGTTTGGCAAAGGAGTGTCGTATGATAGCCACGCCTATTGAGGAAGAGGATCGTCTGCTCTCCGGTGGCTTGCCGCTTCTTAATGCCCTCCAAGAGCAAGTCTGAGAAGCTCGTCATCCTCTTGGCCTTATCGAATTCCGCTTTCATATCGACGATGGTGACTTTGGGGATCGTGGCTTCATC
The DNA here is from genome assembly GCA_963801335.1 of uncultured Parachlamydiaceae bacterium. Taxonomy (GTDB): domain Bacteria; phylum Chlamydiota; class Chlamydiia; order Chlamydiales; family Parachlamydiaceae; genus CAWDEQ01. The sequence goes on from CAWDEQ010000003.1 coordinate 561,649, forward strand.
AGCTGCCCTGGCCGATAGCTTGCTTAGGAGATATTTCTTGTTTTGGGCATTGTGGAAGCTTTCGATGCTTGGGGTCGCGCTACCCAAGATGACGCTAGCCCCATTGAGTTTGCCTCGCATGACGGCGGCATCGCGCGCATGGTAGCAGGGAAATTCGCTGCTCTTGTAGGTATGCTCGTGTTCCTCATCGACGATGATCATCCCAATATTCGGCAGGGGACAGAAGAGGGCGGAACGGGCACCGATGACGATCTGGGCTTCGCCGCGGTGGATCTTGTGCCACTGGTCGAAGCGCTCTCCTTCGCTCAGGCGGTGGTGCAGGACGGCGATTTTGTCTTCGAACCGGCTTCGGAATCGCTCGATTGTCTGGGCCGTAAGGGAGATTTCAGGGACGAGCATAATCGTCCCTTTATTCAGTTTGAGGGCTTTATCGATGGCCTGCAAGTAGACTTCCGTTTTTCCGCTTCCGGTGACTCCATGGAGGAGGTGGGTTTCAAAGCGGCTAGCCTCCAAGCTGGAGCAAATTTTTTCTAGCGCTTGTGCCTGATCGCCATTGAGTTTTTTGGGCTTTGTCAATAGATACTCTTCGTCGACTAGGGGGGAGCGGTCGACTCGGACGATATCGAGGAGGAGCAATCCCTTTTTTGCCAACGCATCGACAGAGCTGCGCGAGGCTTCGGCCTCTTCCAGAAGCTCGGTCAAGAGGATGCCTTTTTTGACTTGGAGCATGACATCGAGGACTGCCGCTTGCGCCGGAAATTTATTGCGGATAGAGACGCATTCCGCTTTGAGCTGCTCCCGCGTTTTAGCGCGCATGACGTACAGCTGCTGCTTAGATTGCATCTCATTGCGGACTCCGGCAGGAAGCATGATGCGGAGAATGTCCCGTAAAGGGGCGCAGTAGTATTTCGCCATCCAGAGTGATAGCTCGAAGAGTTCGGCTGTCAAGAGGGGAGTATCGGATGCGATTCTGGCGATCGGTTGGACGGGGGTGAAGTCGGGTTGGCCTTTCACTGCGACGATATATCCTGCCCTGAGGTGACCCCTGACGGGCACTTCGACCCTCACCCCGCGCTTGGCTTTTTCAAGCATCTCGTCCGGGATCCCATAATCGAGCGTCTTATCCAGAGCGACATCTAGGATAACGGAAGCATATTTTGCATAGACATAGCTTTTCATGGTTTTGCCAGTGCATCGCAAATCGCCTTCCAGAGGGCGGCCTTCTCGCCCTTGTCTTGGAGATAGTGCGAAATCTCAGCCATTATACACAAAGGGACCTTTCCGAGGTAGTGCTTCGAACCTTTAGAAAGGACGCGTTGATACTGCATGAGATGGGGGAGGGCTCCCAATATTTTATTTGTGGAGAGGATCAGCCGCACATGGGGTGTGCTCAAAATGGCGTCCCACCCGCTGCGCTGCTCAATGGCTGCTGCATGGACGACGCTGGCGCTGCAAAAGCGCTCCCTGATGGCTTTCGCGATCTTTTCCAGGAACTCGCGCTCTTCCGCGGATTCGTCGATGCTCAAGATGAGCACCTCCGCGATTTTTGGCTGGGGAGCAGCGGGCGGCTCTTCTACGATCCTTTGATGCGGAAATTTCTCTTCCACGATTTTGCGGATGTCCGTTAAGTCTCCGGCTGGCGCCTGCGGCAGTGGCTCCGGAACGAAGAATTCGGGTTTTGCCGCGATCTTCTTCGGCGGAGGGGGAGCAATTGGCGGCTCGGCCGGAGGCAATGGTTCGGGTTTAGGTTCCTGTTTAGAAGCTATCTCTGGTGGTTTTTTGGGACTCTGTATGGGGTGCGTTTCGGGCGATTCCCTATTCTGCATTCTGTATTCTGAATTCTGTATTCTCGCAGACGGCAAAGCCGCCTGCGGAGCCGCCACCGCCAGCTGTGGTTGCTGTTGCTGGGCCTGCTGCTTGAATTGGTGGAAGGTATCGAATTCGGCGAAGATCCACTCTTCCTTCTTGTATTCTTGCAGCAAGTAGCACTGTATTAAAGCGGCTAATTCAAGGTAATCGTCTTGCACATTATTCATGGAGCTACATTGCTGAGTTGTCCGATTTTTTCGTCGATCGTGGCGACAATATTTTCGAAGCCGCGGCGCCGGTATTTTTCTTTGAGTAAGAGGGTCACATCCTGCAACCCTTTGGGATAAATTTTATTGAGGAGTTTGCTGAGAAATCCTGTGCCATAAAGCCTTTCAATTTGTGTGTGATAGCAGATCAGGAAATAGATGACGTTTTCATCTTCGATGAAATAGGAGATGAGTCGGATAAAGGAGCGGGCGATCCGGTGCAGGCTGGCGATGGTTTTATTTAGGATTTCCTGAATTTGATCATAGGCATTGATGCTGATCTCTTCATGTTCGATGGAATGGATCATGTCGATGCATTGCAGAGAGCAGGACCACGCCTTTTCGGCATTCTTCTTCAGGGAGGTCAGCTCGGGATTTTTTGGGTCCAGATTTTGACGCAAGAAAAGGGAGTAGTTCTTTAATTTGGCCAGGAGCCCATGGTCGAGATGCCAGGAAAAGAAGAGGTGTTGCGAAGGGGAATAACCGGAAAGTTTGATCAGCGAGGTCTTCAAGAGATGCAGATAGTGCTCTCGCTTTTGGAGCTGTGGAACTGGGTAGAAAGTCGTTTTGATCTCGTCTAAAAGGGCTGGCAGAGGTTGAATCTCTTGATAGGCGAGCATGAATTCAATTAAAACGAACCGGAACAACAAACTGTTGTTCTGATGGTACATGTTAAATGGGGTTGAGCACCCTCGTCGATTCGTCATAGGAATAAGGCTCCTCGGATGGATAGTATGACAAAAATTCCCTAGCGTCAAGCGCGAAAATCCGGTATATGTCCCCTTAATCCTTGGGGGTGTGATGAAGGAAATTTGTTACTGGTCTGTCGGAGATGGTAACTATGCGCCTATACTTCAATCACTTGTGAACTCATTCCACGACGTCGGAATGACCGATGACTTCTATGCCATCAGCGATCGGCAAATCGATGGCGCTTATACGTATATATACTCTAATTATCCAAAAAAGCACTTCCTATTTAAATTCAATCTTTTATCGGAAATCCTTTTCCCTTTGAAATATCAATACTATGTCTTTTTGGATGCCGACTGCCTCTTCCTTCGGAAACCCGACACTATTTTAAGTGTCATGCAGGGATCTCCGATCCATGCTTGCCTGGAAAGCGATTTGACTTCACCGTTGGCGCTTGAAAAAAAAGGCCAATGGAAAAATTGCCCCTTGCCGGTACTCGTGAGTTTTATGAGGGAACTAGGAGTGAAAAGCCAAAGAATCTATTCGCTCAATGGCGGGTTTTTCATTGTGAAAAGAGACGTGATCAAGCTCGTTTGCAGCCTTGCCTATCTGTTTTGGAGCCATAGCATGGTCACCAAAGACTGGGCCTATCGCTTTACTGAAGAGCCTTTGCTTGCCTATGCAGTACAAAAGCTATGCGGCGATCCCGACCTGCATACCTTGCGGCGGCATCCCGATTTATGGGCCACGGATTGGACCGGCCATTTTGCTGATAAGCCTCCAACTGATTCGGAATGGATCTTTGAAGACTACCTAACAGGCGAAACTTTTCCCGTCCGGCCTGCTATCATTCATGCTATAAAGAGTAAAGATTATCTAAGATCGAGAGGGATTCGCAGCCCCTTGTGAGGGCTGCGACCGGCTGTTTTTTACCAGCACGATTTTTTTGAGGAGCTTTTGCTCTTGCTGCCTTTGTGAGAAGAGGAGCTCTTTGTTTTTGCTTTCTTGTCCATGTTACCTCCTAAAAGTTTTAAATAGGACAATTCATCTATTCGCATGTGAAGAAATCCTTGTCAATGAAAAAGTTTAAATAAAATTAATTTTATCCAAAAAAAGTGAGCTGGATCGCTTGCTGCGGAGGTTTCGGTTTTGGAACGCGCTTGGGTTTGGAGAGTTTGGAAGGCTCGAAGGCGCTTTTGCGGTTGGCGTTTTCTTCGAGATGGATCAGGATCTCTTTCGCGCGGCTGATTATGGCTTCAGGCAGGCCTGCAAGCAGTCCGACGTGGATGCCGTAGCTTTTGTCGGTGCCGCCGCGGACGATTTTTCGCAAGAAGATGATGTGGTCTCCGGTTTCATGCACAGCCACATTGAAGTTGACGGCGCCCGGGACTTTTTCTTCGAGTTTGGTGAGTTCCCAATAGTGTGTGGCGAAGAGGGTTTTGGCCATTTTATCTTCGGTCGTGAGCAGATATTCGGCGACGGACCAGGCGATGGAGATGCCATCATAGGTGCTGGTTCCGCGGCCAATTTCATCGAGGATCACCAGCGAACGGGAGGTGGCATTATTGAGGATGTTAGCGGTTTCGGTCATCTCCACCATGAAGGTCGATTGCCCGCGCGAGAGGTCGTCGCTGGCTCCGATGCGGGTAAAGACTTTGTCGACGATGCCGATGTGGGCGCTTTTGGCTGGGACAAAAGAGCCGATTTGGGCCATGATGGTGATGAGGGCGACCTGCCGGATGTAGGTGGATTTGCCTGCCATATTGGGGCCGGTGATGAGCAGGAGCCGATTGGATTGGTCATCGAGCAGAGTGTCGTTGGGGATGAATTTTTCGCAGCTGCTGGAGGCTTCGATGACGGGGTGGCGTCCATCGATGATTTGCAAAACCTGGCTGTGGTCGACGATGGGGCGGATGTAGCCATAGTGGCGGGCGGCACTGGCCAAAGCAGAGAGGCAATCGAGGCGGCCGATGGCTTGGGCGATGTGCATGACGGGCTCGGCATAGGCGGCGATTTTGAGCCGCAGCTGGTTAAAGAAGTCTGCTTCGAGGGCGTTCATTCGTTCTTCGGAATTTAATACCTTGGTCTCAAAGCTTTTAAGTTCGGGTGTAATAAAGCGTTCCGCGTTGACCAGGGTTTGGCGCCTCTGAAAGGAGTCGGGCATCTTATCCGCTTGTCCTTTGCTCACTTCGATGTAGTAGCCAAACATGCGGTTGAATCCGACTTTTAACGTGCGGATTCCCGTCTCTTCCCGCAGCTGCACCTGATAGCGCGTGATCCACGATTTGCTATCGAGGCTTATCGTACGCAATTCGTCGAGTTCCGGATGATACCCCTCCTTAAATATTCTGCCGTCGCTGATGCGCATCGGGGGTTCGTCGACGATGGCGTTTGCGATGAGGGCACTCATCTCCGTTAAGCTATCTAAGCGCTGCGCTTCATTGGCGATGAAGGAGGAGGCCGGGGCCGCCTGTTGCAAGAGCGACTTAATGTGCGGCATCGGCTCGAAAGAGTGGCGCAGCGCGACGAGATCCCGAGGGGTGGCGTAGCCCGAGCTAATCTTCATCATGAGCCGTTCGATGTCTCTGATGCAATCGAGATGCGGAGCTAAGCGGTCGAGGAGCGGCGCCTGCGCTAGAAAAGCGCTAATGGCATCCTGCCTTTTGGCAATTTCATCCGTGGACAGGAGCGGCTGCTTCACCCAATGGCGCATCAGGCGGGCTCCCATGGGCGTGCGCGTCTTGTCGAGAATCTCCAGCAGGGTATTTTTTCTGGTGCCGTCTCGCAGGGATTCGGTGAGCTCCAGATTGCGCTGCGTGGCGCGGTCCAACAGGAGATATTGGGAGGTAGAATAGGGAAGGATTTCCCTGATGTGGTCGATGTTGATGCAGAGGGATTCGTGGATATAGTGGAGGAGGGCTCCGGCCGCATTGACACCAGCGACCATGCCGCGCAGGCCAAAGCCATCGAGATTGTGCACGTTGAAGTGTCCCGCCAAAAAATCGTAAGCCGTCTGATGTTCAAAATGCCAATCTTCCTGAGCCGTTAGCAAGAACTCATAGGCCTGCTTGATCTCCTGGAATAAAGCCTCCTGTTTTTTCCTGAGGCGATCCGGTGTCAGGATTTCGGCAGGGCGCAAACGGTAGAGTTCGTTGAGGAGATCGCTCTCCTTTTCAAATTCGATGACGCGGAATTCTGCCGTCGTCAAATCTAAGACGGCAAGGCCATAAATGGACCCTTGCCGCGTGACCGATGCGACAAAGTTGTTGGATTTGTCGGTCAGGAGCGACGAGTTGATCAGGGTGCCGGGCGTGATGATGCGGACGATTTCCCTTTTGACGAGCCCTTTGGCCTTTTTGGGGTCCTCCATCTGTTCCGCTACGGCGACGCGGTATCCCTTGGCGACGAGCTTGTCAATGTAAGATTCGCACGTGTGATAGGGGATGCCCGCCATGGGAATCTCCTGGCGTTTCGTCAGGGTGAGGTCGATCTCCTTCGAGAGAAGCTCGGCATCTTCGTAAAAGGCTTCGTAAAAATCGCCCATTCGAAAGAGGAGGATTGCCTCTTTGGCTGCTTCCTTGCACTGGTGCCATTGGGCCATCATCGGGGTCGTCGTCGTCGTCGTTTGCGTCGCAGTCATACTGTGAAATCATACATTATTGCCAAATTAGACGCAAAGACGCAAAGAAGGCCCAATGGACAATGGTTAATGGACACTTAATGGAGAATGGTTAATGGACCTAATCGACACCATGGACACCATCGACTATGGACAGAGGCTATGGTCCATAGTCGATGGTGTCCATGGTGTCCATTAGGTCCATTAACCATTGTCCATGGGCTACAGGTCCATGCTCGCGTTGATGTAATCCAGGGGATCGGGTTGGTCATCGTAATTATAGAGCTTATAAGCTGTGATACCGCCTTTCGTCGTATCCTGACCGAAGTCGATCACCCCATAGCCAACATACACTTGGCCATCGACGACGGTGGCTCCTCCGCCGATGAAAGCCGGGAAGGGGTAGTCGGTATTCTTAACCACAGGGGAGACGACCTTTTTCCAGAGTTCGCTTCCGTTGGCGATGTTCAAGCAGCGCAGAAATCCCGTCCAGGAAGTTTCGTAAAGTACTCCATTGGCGACGGTCAGGCGATTGTTAAAGCTGACTCCTTTGCAGTTGTTGACCCAAAGCACAGCGGTCTTTGGGAGGATTCCATCTGCTTTACCGGCTTTGATCAGCTTTTCCAGGTCGATCGCAGTGACTTTCATAGTGGCATTGTTAAAGATATTTTTGGCGTATTGCAGCTGAATTATAGTATACATGGCATCGATGCTGCGTCGATTTTGGTCGGGATCTACATAAGCCGAAGAAACAATATAGATCACGCCATTGCTTATGCTGGCGATTGGCCCATAGGAGGAGCCCGGATCAAGTTTGAAGTCGACGGCGGGTTGGATATTCTGCGTAGTGGATTGATCCCTCTTATAGATGCGGTAGTGTCCGTCGCGGCAGCCGATTCCCAGGTAATCCGTTGCATTCACTGTGAAGAGGTTGGGATGTCCTCCCACGGGATGGCTCAGCAGCGTTGGCCGCAAGGGGAGGAGTTCCGCTGTCAATTTTGTCGTCCAGGCTAGCGTCCCTTTCGAGTAATCGATCGCAAGAAGGGCGTCTGCTTTTGTGTTGACGGGATTGTAAGTTCCAAAGTAGACAAGCTTTCTGGCATTATCCACAGCGGGCGAAGACCAGCTCATCTGTCCAGTTGCATCATCGGGGACCGCAAGCTTCCACAAGGTGTTCCCAGTGGCAATGTCTAAGGCCACCACATTGCTTGCTCCGGATGATTGCCCGGGGGCTATTCCAAAAACCAACAGATTGTCGATGATGATGGCATGGCTTGTCGTGACACTTTGGGGATGTCCAGATTCATACAGCTGCGTCGACCACACGATGGCTCCGGTTTTCTTATCTAAGCAGTAGAAGGTATTGGAACCGATAAAAACATACTGAGCGTTTAATGTAGGGGCAGATTTAAACACTTGTGAGGGAATCTTCGTCTTCCAAAGAAGAGTGCCCGTGGATGCCTCCAATGAATAGACATGGCCCCCTGTGTCGGCTGCAAATACAGCACCATCGCTTACCATCGGCTGAGAGAGGACGGACACATCCCTGCCTTGATTTGTAAAATTCCATGCCTGGACAAGTGTACTGGCATTCTTGATATTGATTTGCGTTTCGTTGTCATGTGAATTGGAATTCAATTCATCTTGCCCTACAAGCGGCCATTCGCCATAGGCGAAATTGCTATTGAACAAACCAGCATCAAGGGGAGCATTCATTAGGAACGCAGCCACACCAGCAAAGAATATATAATTTTTTTTCATCGGAACAACCTCTTCGTAGATTATCGCATCAATCTCTCCCTTATATAGGCCGCTCCTTTTTTTGGCAAACCGGCAATTAAACGAATTGCCGGCAAACTTGTTCGGGTGTGAGTTTGCCTTGGTAAAAGCCAAGGATCAGCTCTTCTTCTTGTTTCTTGCGCTCGGGATGGGCAAGGAAAGTCAAGTGGCGATTGAGATGGGAAATAAACGAATCTTCAAAGCAATAATACCTTTTGACAAATTCCCTCAGCTCTTTCCATTGCTTTTTGAACTGAGGCCGTTGAAGGCATTCAAAGAGTTGTTCCGCCAAGATTTCAGTGGGCTGCTCGGCAAATGAATCCATGGCCTTTAAATAATCATAGATAGCGCGAAGATTTAAATAGCTAGCCATGTGAACCAGCGACTGGATGGTCCCCGCCTTATGCTTGCGCTGCTCATAGAAGGGGATTTTCCCTGCAATCAAACATTCGCTAAGCGAGTTGTCTCCGGTACAGCCCGTGAGCTCTTCGCAGCTAGCCATGATCTTTTGAAATTCAGGCTTCGGAATCGGCAGCCTCTGATTCAGCACCACCCGCTTATCCGATGGATGCCCCGTATCGACAAGGATTCGGGTTCCCGCGACCACTTGGGAAATCCCCATTTGAAAAAGCCATAAATCATTAAAATGCCATTGATCCAAGTTCGGGATCTGCGGCAGCACAATCTCGATGTCGCGCGGATCGTTTTTCTGCAGCAGCGAAGCTAAATAAATAAAGACGAGTTGCTGCTGGGGTGTTTTGGTGATGTAGCACAAATAGACAGCGGCGGCGGAGCCCTTTTCCTTCGGAGGGAGTTCTCCGCTCAAAAAAATGCCCTCTTCAAAGGGCTGCAAGCCCATGCTATACCAGTTGCGCTGCAGATAATTGGCAATGCCCTGAAAATTGCCGGTCTCGGCAAAATAGAAGGACTTTTCGGCAAGCCCTGTAACATCAAAAGTATTAAAAGCCAACGCTATGTGAACCAGAGCCAGGTCCCCCTGCAGGGAGCGATTTTCAATCAGGCTCTTTTCGAAGGAGGCTTGTTCTTTCTCGTTTGTCACAAGGCACGGGTGCATCTGTCCTGGAGTCAACTGATACTCTTCCAGAGCAACGGAGGGCAATGGAACCTGATGCGAATAGAGAAGATGGACATCTATGTTGGGAAAAGCCTCTTTCAGCACGCGGGCGCTTTTGAGCAGGGCAAAGTAATCGCCTAAGCCATCAGCATAGACTTTCGAGAGGAGGGTGACCCGCCCATCGATAGGCTCTAAACGATTTAAAAAGAATGGCTTGAATAAGTTGCGAAAACCGAATCGAAGCAAATTCAATTCTGTTTTCTCTAACTCCTCGCGCTGCCCTTCTGGAATCTCTGCCGCAAAGATGAAATCCCAATACTGTTTCCAAGCCTCATAAAAGAGGGGATTTAAATGGGTTGAAAAAAAGGGATCAAGACAGGGATTTTTAAACATAGCATTTTTTTAACCGCATGTGCTGTTTTTCGCAATGCAAAAAAAGTTAGTGTTATATATAAAAGATTCAAAACCCTGAGGTGATCATGGCTACCCTGCTCTACATCGAAGCTTCTCCGAGGAAACAGCGCTCCTCCTCAATCGCCATTGCCCGCGAATTTCTAGATGGCTACAAAAAGTCGCATCCAAAAGACAAGGTGATTTCCATTGATTTGTGGAAGAAGAATCTCCCCCCATTCGATGGCAATGTCATCGATTCAAAATATGCGATCATGCAAGGCAAGCAGTTTACCGATGAACAAAAAATGGCCTGGGAAGATGTGGAAAAGGTCATCGCAGAATTCAAAAGCGCAGATAAATATGTGATTTCCCTTCCCATGTGGAACTTCAGCATCCCTTATGTCTTAAAGCATTATTTCGATGTGATCACACAGCCTGGCTACACGTTTAGCTTCTCTCCTAAGGAGGGATATAAAGGGCTCGTCACCGGAAAAAAAATGCTCTTGATCTGCTCCCGGGGCGGCGCCTATGGCTCAGGCACCGGTGCAGAGGCCTTCGATCATCAAATTCACTACATGGAGACGATTTTGAAATTTATCGGATTCCAGAATATCCAGCTGATCGTCATCGAACCGACGCTGCAATCCAATGAAGCTAAAGAAAGCACTCTGCAGCGCGCCCGGGAGCAAGCCCAGATCGAGGCAGGGCATTTCTAGAAGATGGACAATGGTTAATGGACCTAATGGACACCATGGACTATGGTCAAAAACAAAGGTCCATAGTCCATGGTGTCCATTAACCATTGTCCATCTCTGTATTCTTCCTACTCCCAGTACCGTGTCATACCGAATTTTAGGCATAAGCTTACATTTTCCAGAGTTTGGTAAATATAGGTCTCGTATTCTTTATAATTGGCGTCGCTTTCGTCAATTTTATTCGCGTTTTTGGGATTCCTCTGAAATGTTTTGACTTGTTTTATGATATAACGGATTAATGTATTCATCTCGTGTTGAGAGAGTGCTTTGATGCCATTTTCAGTGATCATGAAAGTTTCTTCGGAATTATCTTGGGCTTCTTTTTTTACCTGTATCTTTTCCAGGATCTCCTTGATTTCGTGTTGTTTTTGCATGGAGTTATTCGTAGTAAACATCTCCAGATAGAGCATCCTGTCGGTCCTTTTCAAAGCCTCAGTCGCCTGTAGAATAGTCCTTGGTAGGGCCACAGTAGCATTTTCAATCTCATTTTTATAGAGGATTCGATGAAGGTCATAACTCGTTGCTTTTGATAAATAATCCTTAGCCCTTTCTGGTTTGCCTTTAGCTAGAACAATTGATGTCGTCGTGCGGTTTGGAGTGAGCTTTTTCCAAATCGATGCTTTTAATTGGAGGCTAATAAAATCCATATGTTCGGCAAGGGTCCATCCACGCACACAAAGGGAAGGGGAGGCAAAGCCGAGAATCGACGAAGCGATGCGCGTCACTCCGGCTGCAGTCCCTACGATGATATCAAAGGGGGTTAGAAGGATGAGGCTGGTGACTCGGAAAGCCAATGATCGCAACTTGTATTTTTCATTGGATAAGGGCAGGAAGAGGATCGTCAATGCTTCCACGGCAATAATACCCACTCGTGAAGCTATAGAAACGGGTTCCAGCAATAAGCGCAAGACTGTCACTTTGAAATGGCTCAGCCTCCCAGGAAGCATTTTGGGATGCTTGAGGCTCTCGTTAAAAAGTGCAATGCTGTCCCATGAGCATTTAGCGTCGTACGATTCTTTACTATGTAAGATTTTTATAGTCATATTTTCCTCTTTGTTTGACCGGGTATGGGGGGAAATTTCAACGTTCCAAACCGAAGGACAAAAGCCAGATTTTCTTGCAGTTGCTTCCTTATGTCAGCATCGTTTGTTTGTTGGATTTTCTGATCAAGGTATGTAAATAAAGTGTCTAGTTCTTGCCAAGAGAGCGTTTTTGCGGCTAACAATTGAGTGACTATGGCGGGACTATCTTTCACCGTCTGATTGTTCTGCGGCGCAATTTTCTGTAGTACATTGTTGATTTGTGCAAAGGATGCGGGAATCTTTTCGGGTGGCTGTGCTTTAAGCAGTTGTTCCATTGTTGCTGGCGATTCCCTAAAGAGAAGCGCTAACCAGTCTGGAAAAGCAGTCGAGATCTCTTGCTTTGCTTGTTCGACTGCTTTGGCATCCATTTTCTTAACGGCAAGGGACCGCAGCTGCTTCTCATTTAGGTAGACCATCGCAGCTTCAGGTGCACATTCGAGGGATTCATAGATGTTATAGGGATTGCGGGGTGCGATTTTCTTCCAGACGTTAGCTTTGAATTCATAGTTGAAAAGCTCTATTTTTTCTGCAAATTTCCATAGATGTGCCGCAGCGAAGGGGACTGCAATCCCTAAAACGAGGGAGGCGACGCGCGTCACTGCGGATGCAATATGGCAGATGATGTGAAAGGGACTCAGCAAGATAATGCAGCTAGCTTTAAAGAAGAGGCATCGCTTTTTTTGTTTATTTTCCCGGTTAAAGAGTATCCCCACAGCGTCTAAAGCATGCTCTGCTGGTTCTAGAAGGCGTTTCACGAGGCGGCAGGGTTCATAAAATAAAATGTGGCTTACGCTCATTTTGGCATGCTGGCCGCGGGTGGGAAGCTCCTTCTGATTGATTGCGTCTGTAAGGAACTCAAGGCTTCTCCTAGAGTTGAAGACATCATAGTGATACTGGGTAGGTAAAATGGTAGTTGTCATATGATCCCCCACACAAGTTAATTTACAAGGAGTTATGCTATCAGATCTTCTATTTTAGCAACAATAAAAAAAGGACCTAATGGTTTCCATTAGGTCCTGCGATATTCATGCCTGTTGGCATTTTACCAATTGAAGCGCCAGCAGCATTTTTCTTTGTCGGTTACAACAATGTCGTTGCGATAAACCGGTTGTAGATAGTCACAGAAGCAGGTATTGCAGCAGCTTTCTTCGCCACATTTTCCAAATGGAATAGTCAAGGTGACAACGCCTTGTACTGTTCCCTTGAAATAGCGGTCATAGGTGGAGCGCACTTCCAAGCCTAGATAGCGATTGTATTGATAGGCAAGGCGGATGCGTCCGCCCCAAAAGTGGTGGTCGCGGTTGCCATAATAATAGGGACCGACGGCGGCATAGAGGCTTTTGCCTGGGAAGCAGAGGAAGTTGTTGATGTTCTTACCGATTTCAGAATCGAACCCTGTCAAGGATTCCTCGCGATGGCGCAAAGAAGCTTTGAAGCCCCCTGGATAAAGGAAGCAGCATTTGTGGTATGTTTCGCGTCTTGCTCCGACAGGAAAATAGCCATTGATCCGGAGGTCATAGCATTCGCTTAGCAACTCCAATCCGCAGCCGACTTGGTTGAAATCGTGATGTTTATTGTAGTAATCGTAGTACACGTTTGCCCCGATAACTTTGCCCCAGCTAGGCGAAAGGTAACGAAAGCCTGCCCCAGCGGTGGCTGCGACCCGTCCGCTATTGAAGGTATGATCCCTGAGGTCTACAAAGGTCAAGAAATTGGGCATGCAACACGGTGCATGCGTTAAGAATAGTCCTACGGTCGTATAGCCATCGGAATAGCCTAACCCTTTGCCTTCAGTGTGGCGTATCCAGAGTTGATGCGGCAGACATTCATCTGTGCAGCAGCAAGAGGAAGAAGACCAGCTATCCATTCCTAGGATATTGCGATCAGTTCCCATCGGCTCACTTTCGAAGCCCTCATTACTTTGGAAATTCTCATTTTCGGTGAAGTTTGCATTTGCAGTCCCGTCAGCTAAGATTTCATCGGCAGTGAGCGGCAGCGACAATAGACTGGTCCCTATAAGGAGGACAGCTCCTATTGTATTTTTTAAGAATTTCATGTTCGACCCTCCAAATTTAACTTTTGTGTTGTTACTTTCTCTAATCTATTGACGATTTACCAGCAAGAAAAAAATACAACAATGGATATAATTTTTTACCACTGAGCCAGTGAGATCAGTGATCTCAGTGGTAAATTTAATTTTGCTGGTAATTTTTTTTGGTTTTTTTGGTCCATTGGCGTATTTATAGAGTTATGGTAGTGGAAGCGATCAATTTAAAAATCGTCTTAATCTTAACGGTGGGGTTCGCCTATGCAAGCCTGCTAGGCTATCTCTCGCAGCGTTTGAAGCTCTCGCCGATCATGGGCTATCTTCTGGCGGGGTATTGCATTGGCCCCTATTCTCCCGGGTTTGTGGCAGATCTGCAGATTTCAGAACAATTGGCTGAAATCGGAGTGATCCTCATGATGTTCGGGGTGGGCCTTCATTTTAAATGGGAGGATTTAATCCACGTCAAAAACATTGCCATCCCTGGAGCCATAGGACAGACATTAGTGGCTGCAACGCTGGGAGCCCTCCTCATTTCCCAAATCGGTTGGACATGGGAGGCCAGCATCATCTTTGGTTTAGCAATTGGCGTGGCAAGTACAGTGGTCATGGTGAGGGTTTTAGGGGACAACCACCTCTTGCATACTTCTCACGGGCATGTAGCCATCGGATGGCTCATTGTGGAGGACCTCATCACCGTGGCAGCACTCCTTCTAATCCCCATCTTGTCATCTGAAGCCCATGGCCATTCGTTTGCCGTCAAAGAATTTGGTTCTTCCCTATTCTGGATCTTGGCAAAGTTTCTTTTGCTCCTTGTTCTTCTCTTTACGATTGGGTGGAGGGTGGCGAGCTTCATTTTGCATCAAGTGAGCAAAGTCGGTTCCTATGAGTTATTTACCGTCACCGTTTTGGCTATCACCTTTTTGATAGCGACAGGGTCTGCAGTTTTATTTGGAACATCGATTGCGCTGGGATCCTTTCTTGGGGGCATGGTCATTGGACAAACGGACATGCGGAAGCGCGTTTCGATCAATGCAATCTCACTCAAGGATGTCTTTGGGGTCATCTTTTTCTTATCCATTGGCATGTTATTCAATCCCGATGTCATCTTTCAGCATCCTTACTTGGTTCTGGGAGTGCTGGCCATTATCCTGATTGGCAAGCCTCTGGCTGCTTTTTTTATCACGTTGGCTCTGAGATATCCCTATAAAACGGCCCTGACAGTGGCTTTGGCTTTGGCACAAATCGGGGAGTTCTCCTTTATTCTTTCGGAGGAGGCGACCCGCTATGACATCCTTCCCAATGAGGGATATGATATCATCGTTGTCTCCTCTTTAATTTCGCTCGCCCTCAACCCTTTGCTTTTTAAGAAGCTCATCAAACTTTGTCCGGATGAATCGAGTCCTCATTTGCCTCCGGACCGGACCAGTTCATCCCAGTAGGCGCGCATCTCCTTAGATAAGAACTCCCTGACGGCGTTATAATTATGCTTGCGCTTGGGAACTTCGGTGTCGATGCAGGCGAACTTGCCCTTTTTGGTATAGGGTATGTTTCCAGGCAGGAAGGTAGAAGAGAATCCGTGGCTTAAAATACAGTAGAGTTCCTTGAGGTGTTCTCGAGTTATTTTGTGCTTCCAGGCATACTCTGAGTCTGAATGGCTGACTAATTTCATGTCTGTGACGATGAGGATCATTTTTTGTTCTGCCGAGTCATCTGGGTTAGGCAGCGGATAGAGCCATTTGTCCGGAACGACAAAGAGGCGCAGATCTTTTCTTTGGATCAGCTGCCGCACATTTTCTGCCCCTTGGCATCGCTTCACGAGCCATTTCCAACCAGGTTCTCTCTTCCAGCGCCTATGTTCAGAATTCAAGTAGCATTTCACCAGGTAGCCTTTAAGCAATGGGTGGCTGGCGACGATGATGAAGGATTTTGGCTGCTCAAAGAGGATTTTGAAACCGGCATGCTTAAATGTGTGGGGATTGTCCAGGACGCTGGGGTCGCTGAAGATAGCATCTAAAGGTGCCTGCAAGGTGCTATCAGAGGGCAACAAATAGGGAGCGATTTCCTCGAAAGTCTTCTCGTCGGAAAAAGAAAAGGCATCCGGGAGCTCTTCGACGCTAGCATGTAGCGGAGCTAGAGCTACGAGTAAAGCAATTAAAATCCTCTGGAATAGCTTCTGCATCATTCTCACATTCAATGGACAATGGACAATGGTTAATGGACCTAATGGACACCATGGACACCATGGACTATGGACCATTGCTTTTGTCCATAGTCCATGGTGTCCATTAGGTCCATTAACCATTGTCCATTAAGTGTCCATTAGGTCCATTAACCATGTCCATAGTCCAGGAGGACTATTTTGCACAAGGGCGAAACTTCCAGGGTTCCGATTCCGGTGCGTCAATCAGGCGGTGGTATTCGCCAGGATCCCCATTCGCATTGGTTCCATCGATGCTGATTTCTCGGGCGGCGTTTCCTCCGCCCTCCTTATTTTGGAAGATCGAGGGTTCATTGCCGAGGGTCGCTTTGCCTTCGAGAGGTATTTCAGGATGCTCTTTCCACTTGTTGCTTGAGCGAAGGGCCTTGATGTAGTGGGAAGGCAACAAAGGGTTGCGCCCCATCGCATCCCAGTCAGCGACAAGGGTACAGATTTTGGTTTTGCGCCTTTCTGTGCCTTTTACAATAGCGGTAGAAGCGCTGACACTGCCGCCTTCGATGATGAAGTCTTCCGAGGGGAGCGGTATAGTATTGTTGAATTTATTCCACAAGAAAGGGTCTGCAAAACAAATTTTATCTTTCATAAAGGCAACAATTTCAGTAACCATGGCAAATGCCGGATGGCGCAATCCTAAGCGGTCATTGTAGTGGCGGATGTAGCAGGAACGATGCGACATGCTCCAGCTGATGATATTCTCAGGCAATTTAAGGACTTTTGACTTGAAGAGGTGGTAAATGTGGCAGACGATAGGCAATGTGAACCAGGCGTCATACCAGTTGTCTTCCTTCGTCAAATCTTTCATCGAGTATTTATCTTTAAACCACCACATTCTAGATTCCTCTAGAACCTTTTTGTAGTGAATCTCGCCTCTGGCGTCTTCAACGGCGAGATTAGCTCCGTCGGCGCTGAGCGCCACCGGCTTGGTATCGAAGTATCCATCGAAATACATGAGTTGCCACGCGTCCCTATTTTGGTCCTTAGGCTTAGACCAGAGGACATCGTCGTGTATCGCATAGTCTTTCAGGTGGTTGAAGGAGAGCGTTTTTGAACCGCGGTTGGTGACCTGATCGATTTGCGGGGGAGTGAACATCCTGTTGCCAAGGGTTGTTCCTAGCCTTTCATACTTGTCGAATTTCTTAGATGCTTGATAGGCTTTAATGACCACCGGAATGCCAACCAGGGTGACCGATAGCAGGAAAATTTCGGTAATCTTCAAAAGCGTCTTGAAGACTTTGGCGGCTCCTTGGGTTGGCTCTTTCAGCCAGGCGACATGCTTGCCGATCCATGTTTGTTTGAGATCGTTTCTCATCTGTTCAGCAAGTTGTGGAAAACTTCTAATAGGTGTAACCATAAGTAACCTCATCTATTTTTAATATTATGTAGTATTATTATACAGTATTTGCATTAAGATATTATAAAGATTACTCCGACCAATAGTACTGCATGGTGCCGGTATCGGTGGGGCTTGTAAAATCGAGCAGAATGCCGTCTTGATAGGAAGCCCAGGCATTCTTTACAGGAACGACTTTGTGTTCTCTTCTCGCCAAGTTACAAAAGAAAAGTTTCCGGCGCAATTCCGTTCGATAATTGCCGCACAAATCCACAACCGCGAAATTCAAATGAAAGTGGATTCGGCTAAAACTCGTGGAATCGAACTGCATCTCGCTAGATTTCTCAGGAAACTTGAAAGAATATTCCTGGAGGGGCTCGAAGATCTCTCCCAAGGGATTAAACTGATAGATGGATACTCTCAGAAGACTGGGCCTTTTCTTTCCCTCCATCACCTTGCCATATTCCACAATCGCTAGATGGTTTCCTCGCGCCATCATTTTTGTGTGGGACAACTCAAATTCTATCGGGCTCGAATTTAATCTTATTGCTTTTGCGTCCTCTTCTCCCTTTTTCAAGATTAACCGCCTCTGTCCAGGCGCATTTTCTAGAAGGATCAAATAATCATCCTGAAATGGTATCGCTTCTGCTGTGACAGGTTGATTGAAAAGAAACTGGACGGCTTCACCTGCGTGCCGATAGGCGAGCAGCCACTGTGCTGTTTTAATGAGCAGGAACTGCCTGTTAAAAGATATCGGATGCAGACTGCCGCTCCCCATGCTGGGTTCAAAAGGAATTTCCACTAGGGGCTTTCCTGTTAAACAGTCGAGAATGACGGGGCCCTTTTTGGTCCAAATGGCAATTTTACTTTTATAGAGAGAGACATTATCTAAATGGGGGGCATCTTCAGGTTTGTAATGAAGCGGATGGAGTCTGGGAAGAAGACAATCCTCCACTTCCCAAACGCGTTTAATTGAGCCATTTGTTAGGACATCATTAAGCCATCTATGGGTGATCGGGTTGAATACATAGCAGCCAAGACGTGCACCGGCCCTTACGAAGAAAGAGTTGTTTTGCCAAGGATAGATCCTGTGAATAGGATCCTGGGTTTGCAAAGGCAATTCTTTTAGTGAGGAAGTAGGGGAAGCCTCGCCCCGCGACCTCCACCGCATGTCCGACATGAGAAGTCTTGGCGGCGACTCATTCGTTGCCCTTGAAATGACAATGTGAGGGTTAATCTGCACAGGTGGAAATTGAACCCACTGAAAAGAAACAGTGGAACCAACACCATTATAGCAGGAACGCGTATGGTTTAGATGGTTCGAGGCAAAAGAAGTTAATCTTTTAAGGTCGTTATGCAACGGATTATCCGTAGCCGATGGAAGGGCGTAGTCTCGTGCGATCTCCTCCCATAATTCCTGGCTCCTAAGGCGCGCATTCCAAAACTTGCATACGCGCCGCAATCGCGCAATGGACGTCAGGGGCAGCCTCCTAAAGATCTGGATGCTGACGTTATTGATCTTTAACTGATCGAACTCGCTTCTCAGGGACGCTCGGTATTCATAAAGAGAGGTGAGGACGCCACTTGCCCCTTGGCATTCCAATAGGACAAGCCCGAGAAGGATTTTCAGTAGCTGATCCGTGCAGCGTCTTTTTTCGGCTTGATCTGCAAGGCTTCCCTTCAATACCTCAATATCGCGCTTGCACATATTGAGGACATGGTTGGGGAATGAGTAGAAAGGCTCGGGATGCCTTGCAAGCAACGAGTGGAAAATAATGTGTGGAATCGTCTGGCAAAATAGCTTGACCCGCAAAGCAGTTAAAGAAGAGTCTATGTTCTTCGACTCTTCTCCCTCACCACTGAGTTTGGCAAAAAGGCCAAATGTATAAAGCTGTTTGAGATGCCTTAAATCGCAGGACCTCATGTTGTCAGGAGGTAGTTTAATCCCGAAGTGAAATTTGAATTTTTTTGTAGAGGGGGCTAAATACCTTACAAAATAATTAAAAATCACATCTTGTATGCCGTCTTTCAGCTCCACACGGAGCTCAAAGGGATCCCGGGATTCAATGTATTTTTCGGCTGCGTTCAGGGCATTTCCGCGCAGCAACAGGCACATTTTAAGGGCTGACTGCTTCTCGCTTTTGTCTTCGGTATAGGAAGCATAAAGGTAAACGATGCGGTAGCAGTCCTCGACATTGGATTTGGTCAGGCTTTCTCTTGAAAGATGAGGGATATTAAAAGGGAAATCAGACGCCGGCGGCTTTTTTTCAGTGTCTTCAAAGCGGGCCCCTAGCACCCATTCGAGCATCGCCTTTTGCCTTTCTTCCGAGGGCGTTTCAGGTTCATAGGATTGGATGTGGGAATAAAGTTCTTGGGGATTGAGCTGAGGGTCCAAGAGGAGCAGGATTTCGGCCCAAAACAGCTTAGTTAGCGTATCGTCAAGCAGGCTTGGGACGGCATTGACAGAAGAAAAGACAACAGTGCGAATGCCGGAAACTAAGGCTGCACCGCTTTCCTTAGACCCATTCGAAATAGCAAAGATAATGAGAAGGCGCAAGAGGTCCAAGGATGACTGTACAGATTTTGTCTGCAGCAAATGCAGCAAAATCTGAGGAGGAAGAGCCGATGAAAGCTGCGCCAAGGATTCTTCGTCAATATTGCGGAAGAGATTGGGATCCAAAAGCTCAAATTTAGTGGGAAGGTGTGGTTTGATGAGTTCTTTGGATTGACCCAGATGGCCAAATTGGATGAGCATTAATAAAAAGGCGAGATCGTAAGAATCGAATTTGTTGTGATGGCAATGGCCTATCAGGCGCCTGAGATAGTTCTTTTGTTTTTCGGGATTCATCGGATCAGCAAAAACCCGATTTTCCGCATTGATCATCCCTGCTTGAATATTCCGCTGCTGCTTTTGGATTTGCGGCGGGAGGCGATTGTTGTATTCCGTTTGTGCAGAATTGATTTGCATTGTCTTACCTGTGATTATGGACAACTGGCCTTAAGCACAATTGCAAAAGCACCTGAGGTTTGCAAAACCCAGGGCCGAAGGCCCGGCAGTTGTATAGCCCAGGCCGCAAGGCCTGGGTTTAGATGGATTTGTAAGATGAGGACCGAAGGTCCGGCACCAATATGGGACACATTTGTGTCGGACCTTCGGTCCTCATTTTCTATCATCCGCAATACCCAGGCCTTACGGCCTGGGCTATACAACTGCCGGGCCTTCGGCCCTGGGTTTCGCAAACCTCGGGTTCTTTTGCAATTGTCGCATCTGGCAGTAATTATATTAAATGGTCTGATTTTGCACATCGGTTTTTACGTTACTTTTGAATTGACGAATAAATATTTTATGTGATAAAGTAACGAATTAATTAATTTAAATAACAGGTATTACGATGAATGTTGATTTAACTAACTTAACTATGTGTTCTTTGCCAAGTCCTATTATGGGTTCTCCTATTCCTACCCAATCCTGGGAAAGGTCAATACAATCGGCCGTAGAAGAAAAAGAGCTCTCTGTTGATAAACTCTTTGAGCTCCTGGACAAAAATGAGGAATTGCATACCTGCTATCAAAAGTACTCGGGCACTGGAGAAGGCTATTCGGTCGGTCAACATACCCGTCTGGTTCTTGAAACAGCCGTTAAATATCGGAACACCATAGAGCCCATGATCGGCACACTCTGTAGTTGGAATGAATTTTTGCTATTCCTTTGCCTGCACGATAGTGGCAAAGGGATCGCAGTAGAAAGGCGCCATGCCCTTTCAACGCCGATTGCGTTAAAAACAGACGAGTTGGAGACGACCACAGAGATCATGCAGCGCATGATGAGAACACTTGGAATTTCCCAAGCAAAAAGCGAGCTCTTTAGCGCTCTTTTGTCTTATGACACCATTGGACTCTTTTTAAAGAATGAAATTCCGCTAAGCGAAGCCTTTGACAATATGTTGGAAATGGCTAACTCCGCCCATGCCGATCCCGACGCGTTTTACAGATTAGCAATTGCCTTTCATATGGTCGACGCGGCTTCCTATCCCTTTCTTTTAGCTCGCGTTTTTGAGGTGCAGGGCGATCGGCTTGCCTATGAACAATCCCGCAAAGAGTTGCTCCTTTCGCTTTTTCACAGAATTTCCTTAATCCCGCAAGGAGAAGCCTCTTTCCACCAATTGGTCGAAGCAGCCTCATCAAATCAATTAACCTATCCCGAATACCACAAGGCTTTTCTGGCCGCGCTGCCTGAGTTGACTGTGTATTTAGAAGCAAGGCATAAAAGCTTGCTGCGTTTATCCGAGGATGAGGAGCGAGCCCAGCGGGATTCCTTTAGGGAACTCAAAAAAGGCCTTCAATCTATCATGGCCTATCTCGTCGAACATCATCCCAATAGCGAGGGTCTCAAACAAAGTTATCTCTTAAATCTAAATAATGCTGATGAGATTGAGTTTGGCCCTGCATTGAACCGTCTTTTTGTCGAGAAATTGAGCGAGAGCAGCCCTGAGGTCATGTATGAAGAAAGGAAACGAAACGAGATAAATATAAAAGAGCTGGTTTTGGAAATGTTTTCTTTTCGGCGCAGCTATTTTGTGCGCTATTCGAAGAAGAAAATGGCTCAGATTTTTGATCAGGCAAGACAGTTGCAAGTCGACAATCTCCTCAGAATTTCAGCGCTTCATGGTTCGAACTCGGCTATTAAGCCCAATCTCATTTTAACTGCTGGACAACTGGTTCCCTTTGGACGCCTTTATCGCATGGGGTTGGTCCTTTGCTCCGGTGAGCAAGATAATGGGGCGACTTCCATCGGAGTGAATAACCAGCGGCTTTCCTCCTGTGCATTAGAAAGTGGAGGAGTGGCTATTCAGTATGCAGTGGCTAACCCCTTCCATGTTGACATTGCAAAAGATATCGCGAAACTAAAAGAATGGGCGGCTATAAAATTAGATCCAAACAAATCGAGATTTGAAAATGAGTATAGAGCAACAGGGGCAAATTGCTGGCCTGGAATTGCCATGTTGATCAGAAGGGTTCGCGCGTTTGCTCCCGAACAATTTTCTCCGATGGAAAATGATTTAAGGCGTGTGTTTGCCAAATTTAGGCGGGACTTTGAAGACTTTAAACGAACGAAGGCATATAAAGATCGCATGCCGAAGAGTATGGATCCGATAGGGGAATTTGGGTATCAAGAGGAGACCGATTATTGGCTCAAGCATTTTGTTCCTACTGAAAAAGGTCTTGCCTCTTGCTATGATGCTTTGGACGAGCCGCTCTTTGTTCCCCCTGAACTGATGGACTCTCTCAAAAATCCCTATGCGATGGTCTTTGGTTCTACGACCCTACATTCAACAGGTCGGAACCTTATCCTAGATAAGGAGTCTTTTAAAGAACGCACGATGAATAAGGCGCCGCGCTTAGGCCATGACATCCAATATCTCTTCGTTCCTGGCGATAACGCGGAGCAGACGCGCACCTGGTTAGAGAAAATGGGCCTTGGCAATAAGGTGAGGGTCCATGGAATCGCTGAGCTAGAACGGGCTATTGAAGTGAGCCAATTGGCTTTCCGCCACTATGTCGATATTGCTCACTTCGGCGCACACATTCAGGAATTATAGAACTTTATCTGTCGTGTGGTCTCACTATTGGGAAAGTCCACGAGCGTGCCATTCTCATAAGAAGCTAATGGATGAGACAAATCGAGGATTTTGCTCGTTTCATTCTCGATGTCACAGATGTAAAGTCTCCTCCAGTCCCCTCCCAATAAAGTCACAATCACAAAATTTAAGTGGAACTGGACCTTCGAGTCGATAACCCTTTCTTCCGCTGAGAATTTGAAAGCGATTGGAGAGGTTAAAATTGGCCCTCAGAATGAGGTCTGCAAAACCCAGGGCCGAAGGCCCGGCAGTTGTATAGCCCAGGCCGTAAGGCCTGGGTATGAGGACGTTAGAAAATGAGGACCGAAGGTCCGGCACTAATACGTGACACATTGTGCCGGACCTTCGGTCCTCCTCTCACATGACCATCTTAACCCAGGCCTTGCGGCCTGGGCTATACAACTGCCGGGCCTTCGGCCCTGGGTTTCGCAAACCTCAAGAAATTGAAAAATATTAATGTCACTTATGCAATTGTCTCTCTTGGTCCTTGTCCTTTTGTCCCTTATTTATTGGTCGTTATTTTGTGATTGAAATATTTTGAAAATGCGGTTAAAAAAAAGATTAGTAGTTCAAAAGGAGGAAAAGATGAAATCTAGGATGATCAATCTGCTAATCATTGGAGCCCTAGCCACTTCGGCAGTAGCCTTGGCTAATAAAGACGAACCGCCCTGCAATCACGAATCTTTGGATCAGGCTAAGAAGCTGGCCGATCACGAAAAGAAAGACCCGAGCGAGAAGAAGGAATCGCATAAGCACGATTCGCATAAGCATAAATAGCTTATGGTCTGAAGCGGTTGCCGAAGATAATGGACCGGATATTGTCTTTGGCCAGGAAATCGTAAGGGAAGCTGTGGGGGACGCGGCTGACTTCATCCAGCTTTTCTATTTGTTCCGGCGTCAATTCGAAATCGAGGCAGCCCAGATTGTCTTTCAGCTGGTCGGCGTTTTTGGCTCCGACAATAGGGAAGATATAAGGCCGCTTTTGCCTGATCCAATTCAACGCCACTTGCGCCGGGGTTTTTTTGATTCTTTTCGCAAGGTCGACGACCCCTTTTGTTATTCTGTTGTTGCGTTCATCGACATATTGCTTGCCCCAGGTAGGATTGATTCCAAAGCGGCTCTCCTTTGGAGGGGCTTTCAAATACTTGCCGGTCAAGACTCCCATGCCTAGGGGGCTCCAGGCGACCATGCCCAGCCCTAGCGATTCCATCATCGGAAAATACTCGGCTTCGAGGCTCCTTTCGATGAGGCTGTATTCGAGCTGGAGTCCGATGAAAGGGGACCAGCCTTGGAAGTGGGCAATGGCATTGGCTTGAGAAACGACCCACGAAGGTGTGTCGGAGGCTCCGACATGCAAAATCTTGCCCGCTTTCACCATGTCATCCAAGGCGCGTATCACTTCATCCGCAGGGGTGGTATAGTCCCAAGCGTGAATCCAGTAGATGTCGATATAATCTGTTTGCAGCCGCTTTAAGCTTTCATGGAGCGCTTGAACCATGTTCTTCCGGTGGTTTCCGGAAGCATTGGGATCTTCAGGATTAGTTGTGAGGGTATATTTGGTCGCGACAATATGCCTGCTGCGGTCGGGCTTGATAAATTCGCCGAGCATTTTTTCACTTGTGCCTCGGGTATAGTAATTGGCCGTATCGAAAAAATTGCCCCCGCGTTCCACATAATAATCGAAGACCTTGCGGCTGATCTCTTTCGAATTGCCCCATCCAAATTCGAGGCCGAACGTCATCGTCCCTAAGCAGATCTCCGATACGCGCAGGCCGCTTCTGCCAAACAGCTTATATTTCATAAAGACCTCTCCCTTTCTTCTTTCTTCCTGTTGCCAAAAAAAACAGTTAATGTTAAGCAAAATTTTGGAGCCACAACAGGAGACATATATGAAAAAATATCTTTATATTACTATACTAAGTTGCCTCGCAGCAGCACCTGTCCTCGCGCATACCGTCTATTATCCGGTTGCCACGACTACAGTCGTTTATGCAGACCGCGAGCCTCCCGCCACTCTCGCCGAAACGATTCCTTCAAGCCCCGGAGAGGGCTATGTTTGGGTCAAAGGGGATTGGGGTTGGGATAACAATGATTGGCACTGGAAACATGGTGCCTGGGTGCTCAAGCCTCATGCCACCGCCTATTATGCGCCGGGGTATTGGGTCCATCGCCACCACCATGGCTGGGAATATGTATCCGGATATTGGCAGTAAGTGATGCGGGCTATGCGGAAAGCGTTTCTGATCATAACATTAGCCTGCTTTAGCATCTGCGGCATCTTAGAGGCAGGAGTATCGAAGTCCGAGCTTGTCGTCATTCAAGCCGTCGATAAGTTTATGACCGACCTCAATGTCCCGGGAGTCGCTATTGGCGTCTTTTATAATCAGAATGGCCAGGTGTATACTTTTGGTGTTGCAGATAAAAAAACACAAAAAGCCGTGACAGGAAATACGATTTTTGATATTGCTTCATTAACCAAAGTGTTTACTGCAACGGAGTTGGCCATCCAGGTCGAAAGCGGCCGGATGGCCTTTTCCGACTCCGTAGCCAAATATTTGCCTGGCTTAAATCAGCCTGGGGCCCCCATCCAGAATGTCACCCTGCAGGAGCTTGCCACACACACCTCGAGCTTGCCTCGTACTCCTCCCGCTTCTGGGCAGAATCATCCCCCTAATCAAAAAACATTGATTCACTATTTCCAAAATTGGAGGCCCGACTATCCCATTGGCACGCATTTTCTCTATTCCAATATCGCTTATGGCCTTTTAGGCTATACGATGGCCCGCGCCCGAGGAGAGACCTACCAGCAGTTGATCCGCGAAGATATCCTAAAGCCGCTCGGGATGGAGCGAACGATGATCGTGGTGCCTCCCAACTTGCAACAAGATTATGCAACTGGCTATAAGCCAGACGGAGAGCCTGCCCAAAGGTGGCCTATGGTGGCATGGCCTGGCGGAGGATCACTTCGCTCTACAGCCAATGACATGCTGAGCTTTCTTGAGGCAAACCTCGGCGCCAGAGGAACCCAAGAGCTGATAGAGGCCATGCAGACGGCGCAGAAGCCCTATTATAAAGTAAGTCAAAAGCTCACCATAGGGCTTGGATGGCAGCTCGTTCACGCCAATGGCTTATTTTACATTGATAAAAATGGAGGCGTCCCCGGATTTTCAAGTTATATCGGCATGCTGCCCGATAAGAAAATCGGAGTCGTCATCCTCGCCAACAAAGCCAAAACGAATATTACTGCGTTTGGGCGGCAGCTTCTCCGGCAACTGGACGAAGCTCTTCAAACTCAATAGTAAATTGCGCTGGCCCTGGATGGGCATTTTTCTTAAATATCACCTTGACAGGAAGCTCGTGATGGTTCGTGACGATCACATATCCATCGCTGGTTCGCGAAATTTCCTTGATCAGCTCGCCCGATTCCAAAACCTGGCCAAGGCGTGGATCTGTGATGATGCTCTTGAGCTCTGCCAAGCTTTGATACAGCGGCGGCAGCACGGCCGAGGCCGATCCCACCATTGCTACGCTCAGGCCTAATAAGAATAGTGTTCGTTTCATTGTTTTCTCCAAGTAATGGACAATGGTTAATGGACCTAATCGACACCATGGACACCATGGACTATGGACAAAGGCAAAAGTCGATAGTCCATGGTGTCCATGGTGTCGATTAGGTCCATTAACCATTGTCCATTGGTCCATTGGTCCATTGTCCATTTCATTCCTGCAATGCATTCTGGAAAGAGCCGAGGAAGAAATTATCGGACAACTTGCGCCTCGTTCTTTCCGGCGGATTCTTTTTGGCTTCTTCAGTTTCGTAGCCGATAGCCATAATCGAGAGCGGGTTTAGGTTTTCGGGCACCTGGAATAATTCGCGCACCCTATCGTCGTCAAACCCACCGATCTGATGGGTCATGAGGCCCATAAAAGAGGCTTGCAGGGCCATGCTGATGGCTGCGGCTCCGGTATCATATTGGGCCCAGAAGTTGGTTTTATTGTTGCGGCGAAGTTTTTCGTTAGCACAGATGATGGCCAGCACTTGGACATCCTGGCACCAGCTTTGGTTGGATGGATTAAGCGCAGAAAAAGCCATGTCGAAGGCTTCAGGATGCTGCAGGCGATCGCAAATGATGAATACCCAGGGCTGTTCATTATAGCTGGAAGGGGAATGCCGAGCGGCCTCCGCTAGCGCGAGAATTTGCTTTGGCGTCACGACCTGTCCCATATCAAAGGAGTCGCCGCTGTAGCGCTTGCTGATGAGAGGATGAACTTGGCTGTCGCTAAAGGCAGACAAGGGAATCAACCCAATCAGGCAGAGAATAAAAATAAATGGGACCTTCATATACATCCTTGCTTTTAAGATTCATAATATTGAGTAAACTAAATAGAATCAACGTTTTTTGTCTCTTTATAACAATTTTGATGAAATAAATTACTGGAATCAGTTATGATGTTTTTTACAAAGCAATTATTTAATATGTGTTAAGATATGAATCCTGTGAATCCATTAGAAATGTTAAATTTCGCTATCGATAACTTCAGGCAAGATGTTATCGGACAAACCGCTGTTCCGCTGGCAGACGGTGAAAAAGAAAGAATATCTGAAATGGTCCGGGAATCGTTTCAGGTCATCGCAAAGCTTGCTGTACGCCTAACGAATGAAACCAGTGATGTGGAAATAAGGCGAAATATCCGATTGAAGTTTAGCCATTTGTTCATAGATTATAAATACCACCTGAGTTTTCAGGATTTTAAAACTTATAGTGTTGGAATTGCCGATCTTTTCGAAGCTTCTGCAATGTTTCGATGGAATATAACGCACTGCTTCGCATCAGGCAAACCGCAAGATCTTGCTATGGCCGACCAATTGTGTGCTGAAAATCCTCGACATGTCGTCACTAGTGTCACCCTGTTATTGAATGAAGTTTTTTCAAACTCAATCAAACCTGGCTACCTAACATTACTCAGGCATTTAGCAAAAAAATCGCCAAACCTCAATCCCGCACAATACGATATCAACCAGTTCAGAGCTATGCAGGAAAATGGAATTGACCTGGCTCAGCCAGGACTATTTCATACACCTTTGACGCAGGCGGCACTCGATAAGAATGATGGTGCCCTTTTAGAATATGTTCTGGGGTTAGGTCATCCCATTCCCCGGGCAGTGCCCTCTGAATCCCACCCTGAAGTTGGCATGGTTTCCTATCTGACGCTGGTGCGCGTGTTGCAACGAGGGGAACAGGCAAAAGCTGAGGCTTATTTTAAGGATAATCCTACCTTCATTCCGCGTTGCATGCGGACGATTAAAGCGTTTAAGAATGTCACGCCGCAAGAGGAGGATCGTTACCTCTTTCAGTATTTGGCGCGCCATTCTCCGCAGCTGCCTTTCCAGGAGTTTGCGAATCGAGAGGATCTCGAACTCCTCTTCGATAAAATGGGAATCTCGCCGGGACAGCGGGGCTTGTTTGACTGCATGCCCCTCGTTTATGCTTTCCAACACAGGGATGATAACCTCATAAGGTTACTTCTTGCCAGAGGGACATCGATTACGGATTTATTTACCCCCTCGCTTCATCCAGAGGTTCTCGAGTATTTCCAATCTCATCCCAAAAACTATTTTGAGGGGCAAAATAATCCTGGGCAAAGGACGAAAGTCGTCGTTTCTCAGTTAATCGCCATGGGAGCCAAAGTTGATTCTGAATCAGAATTTGAAAATTCGCTGTTGGCAAAAGCTCTCCAAGAGAAGCTGACGAAATTCCAACAGCATTACATCACATACTTGACGGAAGAGCTGCAGTATCGAATGGACAAGAAGAACATCAAAGGGGAGACCCTGATGACATGGGCGATTGCCCATCTTCCAGCAGACTCTCGTGACATTGCTGTCGGGAACCTCATCAAATTGGGAGCCAATGTCAATGCCAGGGAC
Organism: uncultured Parachlamydiaceae bacterium; assembly: GCA_963801335.1. Lineage (GTDB taxonomy): Bacteria > Chlamydiota > Chlamydiia > Chlamydiales > Parachlamydiaceae > CAWDEQ01. Next base: position 590,283 of record CAWDEQ010000003.1, read on the forward strand.
CTTTCAGGGCGCACGCCTATGGCAGCCGCCGTAGCGGTTCGCGATCCGGCAATGATTACGAAGCTGATAAATGCACGTGCCACCGATTTGGAGGTGAGCTGCGACACTGTCACCCCTTTTGAAGTGGGTGTGGAACATGATTCAAATCTAGTCGATCTGTTAATGAAAAGGGGAGTCAGAGTGCCCGCAAAACTATCAACCGGGGAGACGCCTTTGATGGTTTCCATTCGACGCAGGGAAATACACCTTCAAAAGGTATTTTTGGATCTACAACCCGAACCGGGGGTCCTCAATACAGTCGCTTTAAATGGCACGACAGCCCTTTCCCTAGCTTTTGGATTAGGGGATATCCCACTTGTTCGCCAACTCATTCAGCGTGGGGTTGTGACCTACGATTGTCTCAACAGCGATGGAGATTCGGTGGCGATCTGGTTGGCAAAACAAAAAAATCAGAGGGAAGCACTCCAACAAGTCCTCAGCTTCGGAGCGGGCCGTTACAAGAATCGAGAGGGAGAGACTTTTCTTCATTATGCGATCAGAGTCAACAACCCAGTGTTTTGTGAAATGGCCCTTGAGGCAGGTTTGGACTTGGATGCAAAAACCAATAAAGGGGAATCTCCTCTTTTTTATAGCGTTGTTCTCTTTCCCAATGAAGTGATGGCTTTGGAACTCATCAGAGGGGGAGCCAACCTCTATGACACAACTCCCAGCAACGGAGAGCCCATCATATGCAAAATCGAAATGCCCGCCGTTCTGCAATCCCTTTGGCATACCTGCAATTTAAGCATTGACACTAAGAGGAGCACCGAAAAAGAGCTTATCCGCGTTCCTTTTCCCTGTGCACCCAATCGCAAGGCCTTCAAAACCTATTTACTATCTCGCCTGAAGGATGCTGATGATAGGGTAATTGCCGAAATTCTCCAATGCGCAGTGGTGTTTGATTTTCAATCAATCATCACTCAAGTGATTCAGCGCAAAAGCATCAATTTCCGCTTGCCTGGCGGAGACACGCTGCTTCTATGGTCCGTGCGGAATAGAAATAAAGGACTCTTTGAATTCTTGCGTGAACTTCCGGCTAAAGCGGACGTCAACATCAAGGGAAACAAACAATCGGCCCTGGGCATCGCCTTCGATCAGGAAAATGTCGAACTTGTGTTACAGCTTCTCGCCATGGGAGCTAACGACTTCGAGTGCATAGCCCATACTAATCGCCCCTCGACAGACGGCGATTGTCTGATGATTTGGGCGGCGAAAATGGGGCGGACCGATATCGTACAGGAACTCCTCGCGCGCCGCGCCAGCATCAACATGAAGAACAATCATGGAGAGACGCTGCTCCATTATTCTGTCAGAACGCGCAATCCTGTGTTTTTTAAACTCGTTATGGAAGCCAAAGCAGAAGACAAAGACGCAACGGCTCCCCCTTTACTTGCCGATGTCAATGCGTTAGACAACGAAGCAACGACTCCGCTTTTCATTGCACTGCAAGATCAGAACGTAGAGATGAGCAGGCAATTGCTTGAGAACGGAGCAAAGCTGCATGAACTCACGGAGAGGGGATTGGCCCCCGTTGATGTGCTGCAATCTCAGCAGATGCTGGAGTATATTCTGATGAAACGCTCCATGACTAAGAGCGTTAAGTTGATTACTGCTAAGGAGAGGGAGAAGTTTGCCACACGTGGCGATGTCCATACCTTTATTCGCACACAGCTGATGCCCTACGCCATTGATCCTACCCACGACTTTGATCCCCTCCATTTTTTGGTCCTTCTCGATTTTGCCCTTCTCCTCAATTTCCCTGATGTGACACGCTTTGTGCATTCCAAGCTACCGCGCGCACTCTTTGTTTCTTACTTCGAAGCGCTTATGCACCACTATTCCTTGGATAAAGGGTATCAGGGATATTGGCTTAACCATATTTTACTCGTCGACCAGGCCCATTTTGAAAAAGAAGTCGCTGATGAAATCAAAGATGCGCCCAATGTCGATATTCAAAATCTGGTGACCATTTTCCATACTATCAATATCACTGACCCTTCGGATCCCGACTATTTTAATCCCTCTTTTTTCCCCGAATGGGACTTCGCCAACACTAAAGAGGGCCTAGAACAAAAACTAGCCGAATTTGTTGCAGCTTGCAAAAATCCCCCCAAGCCCAAAAATCCCTCGACGCCCAATAATCCTGCTGTGCGGAGGGGAAAGCGAAAAAAATCTGCCTGGGCTGACAAACTCGTCGAGGACCCTGATGTTTATTGGAAAAAGATGCTTTCCATGCTGAAGTACTTCACCAGGGATTTCATGGAGATGCGGGCAAGAGCTTTGCAATCAACAGATCCTGATCGGCACAACCAATGGATTATGCTTCTCCGGGAATTGATCCGCAGCGAGAAGGAGGGCGACTGTTCAGTCGGCTGGAAGCAGAATACACAAACGGAATCCGTCAAACAAAAATTGGGTCTCATTCTGCGCGGAGAGTTGCTGTCTACCGAGACTTGCGTTTATCAATCCCTTAAGATTTTGCGCGAAGGCCTTCTCGATATGATGGCCAATCAAGATGCCCATAAACGCGATACATTGCAAAAGGAAATCGGCGGGGAAATCAATGTCTTTGGCGAAAAAAAGCGGAGGCTAGAGCCAAACAAGAACGTCGCTTGCAGCCAAAGCTCTAGCTCTGTTGCCGCAGCCGCATCCTCGCAGAAAATAGCACCTGCGCCTTCTAACCCGGTATGGACCCATAATAAGGATATCAAGGGAGACAAAGCACTGAACGAGTTTCAGGCAATGTATCATCCCTTTAAAATTATTTATCACATATCGGATATGACCGCTTTGGATCCGCAGCTCGTGCGCACTTGGTTCGAGGAAAATACGCGCATAGCCGATCATAAAGAGGTCTCCGTTGGAGAAAAAAAGAACTCCTTTGCACACATTCATGGCGAAATAGAGAAATTGATTAAAGAGTATAAAGAAGACAAATATACAGCTCAGGAATTGCATGGGAAGATCTTAGCTCTCTTCGATGCTTATGAGCTTCATTTCTACCCTCGACCATTTAATTCCAACTATCGCTACGACTATCATCAGAAACTTGAAGAAGCCCGGCGGGAAGACTATTTCAGAACCAAGGTGTTCGGCCAAAAGCGCATCAGATTGCCGGCGCTGGTTTTGCTCTTTACGAAGCTGAGAGTCCTTCAGGAACTCTCAGAAGGGCTTGTGAAAGAGATTGTCGATCAGCAATTTGCGCGACTTGAGGAATGGAAAAAGTCCAGCAAGCGGAAAAGCGAAAGCAGCGATGGAGTGGTGACTGCGGCTGCCGAGCAGCAAAGCGACATGCGCCCATTCAGCAAGCGAAAAAGCGAAAGCGAATAAAAAAGCCTTTTCATTTAATTTGCTCTTTTGTTATGTTAGTCTGACCAACTATCTTTGTGAATAAATTAGCATAACGATATGCGTATAAAAGACATCCATCGATCTGCCGTCTCCGGCAGCAAGCTTCTTCCTCTCTTCATTTCCTGCGTGGCGGCGGGCTTTCCTTCGCCTGCCGAGGATTATATGGAAAAAAGGCTCGACCTAAACGATTTGCTTATCAAGCATCCAGCGGCCACCTTTTTTGTCCGCGTGGAGGGCGATTCCATGCGCGACGCCGGCATCCTGTCTGGCGACATCCTCGTGGTCGACCGCGCGCTTGAAGCGGTTCACGGCAAAATTGTGGTGGCCGTCATCGATGGCGAGTTCACCGTCAAGAGGCTGCACATCCATTCGGGAGGCGTCACGCTCCTGCCGGAAAATCCAGCCTATCCCGCGCTTGAAGTAAAACCTGGCTCGGAATTCCAGATCTGGGGGGTTGTCACCTATGTCATCCACCGGGCCCTCTAAATTCCTCTATGCGCTTGTCGATTGCAACAACTTCTATGCTTCGTGCGAGCGCGTCTTTAATCCTCGCCTTTGGCGCAGGCCTGTTGTCGTCCTTTCCAATAATGATGGCTGCGTTGTGGCCCGTTCCAAAGAGGCAAAAGCGTTGGGCATCCCCATGGGGGCGCCTTTTTTCAAATACCGCGACCTCTTCGCTAAGCATGGCGTAGCCGTTTGCTCCTCCAATTATGCCCTTTATGGCGACATGTCCAGCAGGGTCATGAACGTTTTGGCGGAATTCACTCCCGACCTTCAAGTCTACTCCATCGACGAGGCTTTTTTGCTTTTAGAGCCCCACCAGGTGATGGACCAGTCGCGCAAGATTCGCGAAAAGGTGCACGCATGCACCGGAATACCCGTCTCGATAGGCATCGGGGCTACCAAGACATTGGCGAAAGTCGGCAACCACATGGCAAAAAGCCATCCGCAAGCCGAAGGAGTATATGGACTTCTCGATCAGGCGGCCCAGGAGAAGCTCCTGCAGGAGCTCCCTGTCGAAGAGGTTTGGGGCATCGGAAGGCAAATCGCCGATTTTTTAAAGCGGCAAGGGATCCATACCGCAGGGCAATTCAAAGACCTCGACGATGCGTGGATTCGCAAGCACCTCTCTGTGGTGGCTTTGCGCACCGCATGGGAATTGCGCGGCGTTCCCTGCCTGGAACTTGAGGAGGAGCCCCCGCCTAAGAAAGCCATCATGAGCTCCAAATCGTTTAGCCGGCCCGTCGAGAAAATAGAAGAGGTCGAGGAGGCTGTAGCTACCTACATGGCCGTGGCAGCAGAAAAGATGCGCAAGCAGGGGAGCCTTGCCAGCTATGTCGAAGTCTTTGTCACCACCGATCGCTTTAAAGAAAACCACTATGCCAATAGCGTGCAGCTGTCGCTCCCGGAGCCAACAGACTATACGCCGACGCTGATCGCCTATGCCAAGCAGGCGCTAGACCGCATCTTATACTCGGGATTTCGCTATAAAAAGGCTGGCGTCCTTCTCGGCGGACTAGTCTCTAATAGCTGCTTTCAACCCGACCTATTTGCGTCGGATCCGCAGCGGCAAGAAAAAGAAAAAAGGATCATGCGCTTAATCGATGAAACGAATAGCGCCTACGGCCGCAAAGCGATCCGCTTTGCCGCTGAGGGCGTCGAACAAACCTGGAAGATGAAGCAAACCATGCGGACCAAGCGCTTCACGACGCGATGGGCCGAACTTCTGACGATCTGCATTTAAGGACAACGGACCTTATTTTTTTACCATGAGAACACTGAGAACACTGAGATCAGTGAGGGAGCATGAGATTGAGAGAGGCTTGATATTAGATTAATCTATCTACTCAATGTTCTCATATCTTCTCACTGATCTCAGTGTTCTCAGTGGTAAAAAAATAAGGTCCATTGTCCTTAATTGTCCTTTTTTTCTGTTGAAATTTTAAAGCTTTATTCTTTATCTTAGCTAGTTTAAAACCAAAAAGAAGGATAGCTTAAATGTTTCCATATGCATATGAACTCGTGATCGCGTGCGGGATTCTTGCCATCGTGTACGGGATTTTCACAACGAAGCAAATATTATCGCTAAGCACTGGAAATGCGGAAATGCAGAAAATTGCGGCTGCGATCCAGGAGGGTGCAAGAGCCTATCTGAACAGGCAATACACGATGATAACCCTCGTTGGACTAGTGATTTTTGCGCTCCTCACCTGGCTGCTAGGCTGGTATGTGGGAATCGCCTTTTTGCTTGGGGCTATCCTTTCCGGGGCTGCAGGCTATATCGGCATGAACATTTCCGTGCGGGCCAACGTGCGCACGAGCGAAGCCGCCAAATCGGGCCTGCAGGCAGCCCTTAGCGTTGCCTTTAAATCGGGAGCAGTCACCGGCTTACTCGTGGTGGGACTGGGCATATTGGGCGTCTGCGGCTACTATATGTTTTTGCGCCATAGCGGCATCCCGATGCGTCAGGTGCTTGAAGCCCTCGTCGGACTCAGCTTTGGCGCTTCGCTGATCTCGATTTTTGCTCGCCTAGGCGGCGGTATCTTTACGAAGGGAGCTGACGTCGGAGCCGACTTAGTGGGTAAAATTGAGGCAGGCATTCCGGAAGATGATCCGCGCAATCCAGCTGTCATTGCCGATAACGTCGGCGACAACGTCGGGGACTGCGCCGGCATGGCCGCAGACCTGTTCGAAACGTATACCGTGACCATCGTGGGAACGATGCTTGTCGCCGGCCTTCAATTTCACGGCGACGCCCTTGAAAAGACGTTGTTTTATCCGATTGGCATTGCAGCCGTCTGCATCATTGCATCGATTATCGGCACCTACTTCGTGCGATTAGGCAGCAAAAGCCAGAATATCATGGGCGCCCTTTATAAAGGCTTTATAGCCACTGCTCTCCTTTCAGCCATTGCCATTGGCGGATTGACCAAGTACCTCTTCGGCTTCGATGCCACCTACACGGTCAATAATGTCTCGTTCACCGGATACAATCTCTTCATATCGGCCATTACTGGCTTAGTCGTGACAGGCCTACTGATGAAGATCACCGAATACTATACCTTGACGCAATATCGTCCTGTAAAAAGTATCGCCGAAGCCTCGACAACAGGCCATGCTACCAATATCATTCAGGGTATAGCCGTTTCCCTAGAGTCAACAGCCCTGCCCGTGATTGTGATTTCTGCTGGTATTTTGGTCGCCAATGCCAACGCCCAGCTCTATGGGATTGCAGTGGCGGCGACCTCGATGCTCGCCCTAGCTGGGATGGTGATCGCCTTAGATGCCTATGGTCCCGTGACCGATAACGCGGGCGGCATCGCAGAAATGACTAATATGCCTCCTGAGGTCCGCAAAATAACAGACGCGCTCGATGCCGTAGGCAACACCACAAAAGCCGTCACCAAAGGCTATGCCATTGGATCCGCCGGATTCGCTGCCTTGGTCCTCTTCACAGCTTTCCTCGGAGACCTCAACCACTACTTCCCTTTTGAAGAATGTCAGTTTATCCTGCAAAATGCGTTCGTGGTCGTCGGACTCTTCATCGGGGGCCTCCTGCCTTACTTGTTTGGCGCCCTAAGCATGATGGCCGTAGGTAAAGCCGCTGGTTCGGTTGTGCTCGAAGTGCGCCGCCAATTCAAAGAGATCCCAGGAATCATGGAAGGAAAGGGGAAACCCGACTATGGCCGAGCCGTCGACTTGCTGACAAAATCGGCCATAAAACAGATGATCTTGCCTTCACTTCTGCCCGTATTGGCCCCTATCGTCGTCTATTTTGCGGTCTCTTATTTTGCTTCCCAAAAAGATGCCTTCGTGACCGTTGGCGCGATGCTGCTTGGTGTGGTCGTGACCGGCCTTTTTGTCGCGATATCCATGACATCAGGCGGAGGTGCTTGGGACAATGCGAAAAAACTCATTGAGATGGGAAACTACGGGGGTAAAGGCTCAGGCGCCCACGCGGCTGCAGTCACAGGCGATACCGTGGGCGATCCCTATAAAGACACCGCTGGCCCAGCGATCAACCCCATGATCAAAATCACCAACATCGTCGCTTTGCTTCTGTTGGCAGCCCTGGCCGCCGCCGCCGCAAAGGGCTAGCCTACGCCTATTTATATTTTACCACTGATCTCAGTGGTAAAATTTAACACACGGTGGTAAAATTTAATACACACCTTACGAGGCTGCGATTGCATCCAGCTGGCGTGCGATGCCTCTTCTTTGGTTTCCTATTTCGGTACAGAACAGTTGAATGAGGTCCTTTTCATGACGGGTCCAGGAAGTTATGCCCTGGTGTACAGCTGTCCAGAGCCTTTCCCTTTCGATGAAAACGGCTATAGTTTCTAAGAGTTTTTTCTTCTTGTCTTTCAATTTCGGCGGTGATGATCTCCAGGCATTTAATTCTGCTTTAAGCGTTTGCAGGAGAATCTCCTTGTTTTGTTTATACGGAGCAAGACTCTTATAATACTCCTCAGTTTCCTCAGGAAGCTTATTTTGCTTTAGGGCAAGCTGATGTATCCGATATTCCACATACTCGAGAATGTGCCGCGCATTATAAGGTTGAGGCGTATTAAGCCATCTATTTCCTTCAATAAAGGTCTGAAAGGCAAACAAAACCCAATAGCCGGAACTCCATGCATCCTCGTTGCTGGGGACTTTTTTATTCCTTCGAAGCATCGTATTCCCCAAGAGCGCGTAATTAATTTTCGTTTCGATTGCATTGAGTTCCAATGTATGATGCGTATTGAAATTCAGGCTGGTTTTTTCTGTGATGTCCACCACGAAGCATGAAAAATGGGGGCCCTTAGGGGTATTCTGCATGCATGGAACCAGCAGATAGCGTGTGTTAGGATTATGCTGCGCTATTTTTTCCATAAGCGTGTCTTGGTTTAACTCCTGGGCGAGGTTCCTCTCGGTCACGACCGGCAGCAGAAATGTGTTCGGAACCGATTGAAACTTTTGCCTGAGCAATTCATTCAGTTCGTCTACCGTCAGTGCGGTTTCAAATCCATATAATAGGGGATCCTCGCGCACTTCCAACATCTCGGGCGTAACCTTATAGGCGATTTTGACATTATAAATAAAAGAAAGGGCTTCCTCCTGATCAGTCGACTTCTCAAGTTGGAGATAATCAATCGACTCAGCATCCCTTCCCAAACAGCGCAGAGCCGTGTTATAGAGAGCGGCTAATTCCTCGCTAGAAGAAGTCTTCACCATGTCTTTAGAAAGATTTCGTACAATGCCTTGTGCGTTCACCCATTCAAACTGCAAACGAAACAACCGCATGACAAAATGCGTGATCTGGTGGAACTTCACGACGACAACCCGCCATTTATTCCACAACACAGAACGATTCGGATCCGGTACAGCTAAAAATTTATGGTAAGTTTTAGAATTAAGAGCAGTGATTTCCATATTTTTTCCTCCGTGAAAAAAAGGGCAAAATAGGGACATTTACTTAATTCCTTCTATAATGGCCATGGGTATAATTAGTCAAATTATTATTTTATTTTTGAAATACTTGCACAAAATTCTCAATCCGTTGTATTGTAAAAGCATCTTGCAATCAAATCGCTCCCAAAATCAGCAAAAATTGCAACGAAAGCAGTGCCGTAGCGCCCTGTATTATACCTGTTTTGACAGTGGAAGAAAGACAATATGTAAGCAAACAAGCCCTTATTTCGATAAGACATAAGGGGACTGAAAAATAGAGCTTGTGCGATGTGAGAATCAGAGATGATGGTCACGTCGACAAAAACAATGGAGCCATCCCCGAGGGGATGGCTCAAAACTTCGAGTTTTCAAGTACTATTATATTTGAGAATTTGATCTTGGTTCAGATTGAATGCTGACGGCGTGGATGAGGCATGCAAGTCGAACGAAGCCGCAAGGCTTAGTGGCGGAAGGGTTAGTAATACATGGGTAACTTACCTTTAACTTGGGAATAACGGTTGGAAACGACCGCTAATACCGAATGTGGTGGTGACAAGGCATCTTGACACCATTAAAGTGGGGGATCGCAAGACCTCGCGGTTAAAGAGAGGCCCATGGGATATCAGCTAGTTGGAGTGGTAAAAGCACACCAAGGCTAAGACGTCTAGGCGGATTGAGAGATTGACCGCCAACACTGGGACTGAGAACTGCCCAGACTCCTACGGGAGGCTGCAGTCGAGAATCTTTCGCAATGGGCGAAAGCCTGACGAAGCGACGCCGTGTGAGCGATGAAGGCCTTCGGGTCGTAAAGCTCTTTCGCTTGGGAACAAGGAAGACCTACGAATAATAGGTCGACTTGAGTGTACCAGGTAAAGAAGCACCGGCTAACTCCGTGCCAGCAGCTGCGGTAATACGGAGGGTGCAAGCATTAATCGGATTTATTGGGCGTAAAGGGCGCGTAGGCTGGTCTGTAAGTCGGATGTGAAATCCCGGGGCTCAACCCCGGAACAGCATTTGAAACTGCAAACCTAGAGGATAGGCGGAGAAAACAGAATTCCACAAGTAGCGGTGAAATGCGTAGATATGTGGAAGAATACCGGTGGCGAAGGCGGTTTTCTAGCTTAGACCTGACGCTGAGGCGCGAAAGTAAGGGGATCAAACAGGATTAGATACCCTGGTAGTCCTTACCATAAACGATGTATACTTGGTGTAGCTGGATTCAACCCTGGCTGTGCCGTAGCTAACGCGATAAGTATACCGCCTGGGGAGTACGCTCGCAAGGGTGAAACTCAAAAGAATTGACGGGGACCCGCACAAGCAGTGGAGCATGTGGTTTAATTCGATGCAACGCGAAGAACCTTACCCAGTCTTGACATGCAGCGGACGCTACTAGAGATAGTATTTTCCTTCGGGACCGCTGCACAGGTGCTGCATGGCTGTCGTCAGCTCGTGCCGTGAGGTGTTGGGTTAAGTCCCGCAACGAGCGCAACCCTTATCATTAGTTGCCAACACGTAAAGGTGGGAACTCTAATGAGACTGCCTGGGTTAACCAGGAGGAAGGTGAGGATGACGTCAAGTCCGCATGGCCCTTATGACTGGGGCTACACACGTGCTACAATGGTCGGTACAGAGGGCAGCGAAGCCGCGAGGTGAAGCAAATCCCAAAAAGCCGATCTCAGTTCAGATTGTAGTCTGCAACTCGACTACATGAAGACGGAATTGCTAGTAATGGCGTGTCAGCAACAACGCCGTGAATACGTTCCCGGGTCTTGTACACACCGCCCGTCACATCATGGGAGTTGGTTTTACCCGAAGCCGCTGACTCAACCGCAAGGGGAGAGGCGTCTAAGGTGAGGCCGATGACTGGGATGAAGTCGTAACAAGGTAGCCCTACCGGAAGGTGGGGCTGGATCACCTCCTTTAAAGGACAGAGGCCTTATTTAGTTAAGGTTTCGAGGTTGGAACAAGCTCTATCGCCTGCATATTGTCTTCCTTACACTGTTAAAGCAGTGCATGACTTTCGTTGACCTCGCCGGGGGTTTAGCTCAGTTGGTAGAGCATCTGATTTGCATTCAGAGGGTCAGGAGTTCGAGTCTCCTAGCCTCCATGGTTGCATTTGCGGTTATAGCTCAGTTGGTTAGAGCGCGACACTGATAATGTCGAGGTCCCAAGTTCAAGTCTTGGTAACCGCACATCTTAGCCTCTGTTTGGAGGCCGCTATCTTGACAGGCAAATGATTGAATCAAGTTAATCTAATATAGCGGATACACCAACGATTGTTGGTGTTATCAGTAAAGTAAATGCGTAAATAGACGTCATGTCCGAATTTTGGAATCAATTAAAGGACAGCAGGGACAAAAGGACGTAACTCTTTGTCCTTTTGTCCTCTAGAGACAATTGCATAAGTGACATTAAATTTTTTCAATTTCTTGAGGTTTGCGAAACCCAGGGCCGAAGGCCCGGCAGTTGTATAGCCCAGGCCGCAAGGCCTGGGTTAAGATGGTTATGTGAGAGGAGGACCGAAGGTCCGGCACAATGTGTCACGTATTAGTGCCGGACCTTCGGTCCTCATTTTCTAACGTCCTCATACCCAGGCCTTACGGCCTGGGCTATACAACTGCCGGGCCTTCGGCCCTGGGTTTTGCAGACCTCATTCTGAGGGCCAATTTTAACCTCTCCAAAATAGCATCTCGGGAAAAAAAATTCACTTTTGCGACCGAGGATTCAATTCTAGACACCCAAATGACTTTTGCAATTGTCTCTCTAGGTCCTATTGTCCTCTAAGTCCTATTGGTCCTCTTGGTCCTTGTCCTCTTGTCCCTGCTGTCCTCTTGTCCTTTCTTGAGCCCAGGTTTCGCAAACCTCAATGGGTTCCAAAATTCGGACATGACGTTGAAAAAGCATCTTACAACGAGCCATTCTTAAAAGATGGCTCAATTACAATCATCGATAAAAATCGACGCTTGAAGAATAATCTTCATACACAAACAAATAGACAATTTGTGGCGAAAAATTTAATTGTAGCTCATTACTTCTACTTGTATCAAAAGGAGGCCTGCAAAGGCCTTGCAAACAATTTTTGGTCAAGCTAGTAAGGGCTGCTGGTGGATGCCTTGGCATCAACAGGCGATGAAGGACGCGAAACCTGCGAAAAGCTTCGGTGAGCTGGAAAAGAGCTTTGACCCGGAGATATCCGAATGGGGAAACCCGGTGGACTAAACACCCATCATCCTTAACTGAATCCATAGGTTAAGGAAGCAAGACCCGCTGAACTGAAACATCTAAGTAGGCGGAGGAAAAGACATCAAAACGAGATTCCCAAAGTAGCGGCGAGCGAAATGGGAAGAGCCCAAACCATCATCTTTATGGTGATGGGGTTGTAGGACCGTTCATAAAGACTAGGAAATCTTAGCCGAACACTTCTGGAAAGTTGGGTGACACAGGGTGAAAGCCCCGTAGGCGAAAAGATGACCTGGCAAGGACGGCACCTGAGTAGAGCCGGACACGTGAAACCCGGTTTGAATCTGGGGGGACCACCCTCCAAGGCTAAATACTAGTAGATGACCGATAGCGAACCAGTACCGCGAGGGAAAGGTGAAAAGAACCCCTGTTAGGGGAGTGAAATAGAATCTGAAACCAGCAGCTTACAAACGGTCGGAGGCCTATGTCCTTTTTAAGGAAATGGCTGACGGCGTGCCTTTTGCATGATGAGCCAGCGAGTTAAGCTAAATGGCAAGGTTAAAGGACAGTGACGTTCTGGAGCCGAAGCGAAAGCGAGTGTTAATAGCGCGTATAGTCATTTGGCTTAGACACGAAACCACGTGATCTATCCATGGCCAGGTTGAAGCAAGGGTAACACCTTGTGGAGGACCGAACTAGTAACTGTTGAAAAAGTTTTGGATGAGCTGTGGATAGGGGTGAAAGGCCAATCAAACGTGGAGATATCTTGTTCTCTTCGAAATAACTTTCGGGTTAGCCTTGAATAAAACTCTACAGGGGTAGAGCACTGGATTCACGCGGGGGCCTACCGGCCTACCAAAGGAAACCAAACTCCGAATACTGTAGAGGATTTCAGGAGATAGACAGTGGGGGATAAGCTTCATTGTCAAAAGGGGAACAGCCCAGATCGCCGATTAAGGCCCCTAATTCTATGCTAAGTGAGTAAGGAAGTGAAGTTTCTAAAACAGTTGGGATGTTGGCTTAGAGGCAGCCATCATTTAAAGAGTGCGTAACAGCTCACCAATCGAGAAACTTTGCACCGATAATATCCGGGACTAAAGCATAGAGCCGAAATCGCGGGTGCATTCCGTAAGGAATGCGCGGTAGGAGAGCGTAGTATGTGCGTCGAAGGCGTACCGGAAGGAGCGCTGGAGCGCATACTAGTGATAATGCATGGCATGAGTAAACGATAAAGGGGGTGAAAATCCCCCTCGCCGAAAACCTAAGGTTTCCAGGGTAAAGCTCGTCTTCCCTGGGTTAGCCGGTCCCTAAGCCGAGGCTGAAAAGCGTAGGTGATGGCAAGCAGGTTAAATATTCCTGCGCCGCCGTAAAACTATGGCAAAGGGTTGACGAAGGACGTTAAGCACGCGGACGATCGGAAGAGTCCGTGACGCTATGAGGAAGGCTGATAGGCAAATCCGTCAGCATAATTCCAGGTAGCGGCCAAGGGGAAGCTTTTAGCAGAACCGATGGTGTAGCGCAATACTTCCAAGAAATAGACTCTAGTCGTTGAAGGCGACCGTACCAAAACCGACACAGGTGGGTAGGAAGAAAATTCTAAGGCGCGCGAGAGAACTCTCGTTAAGGAACTCGGCAAATTATCCTCGTAACTTCGGGAAAAGAGGAGCCGCGAAGCGTGACATCACTTGCTGGTGAAGCGCTTTGCGGCCGCAGAGAAATGGCCCAGGCGACTGTTTAACAAAAACACAGCACTATGCGAAGACGCCTAAGTCGAAGTATATGGTGTGATGCCTGCCCAATGCCAAAAGGTCAAAAGGAGGAGTTAGCAGCAATGCGACGCTCTGAATTTAAGCCCTGGTGAATGGCGGCCGTAACTATAACGGTCCTAAGGTAGCGAAATTCCTTGTCGGGTAAGTTCCGACCTGCACGAATGGTATAACGATCTGGGCACTGTCTCAACGAGAGACTCGGTGAACTTGTAGTAGCGGTGAAGATGCCGTTTACCCGCAATAAGACGGAAAGACCCCGTGAACCTTTACTGTACTCTGATATTGGCTCTTGACTTGCCATGTGTAGGATAACCAGGAGACATTGAAGTCCCGTCGTCAGGCGGGATGGAGTCGCCGTTGAAATACTGGTCTTGGCAAGTCGGGAATCTAACGTAATCCCATGAAGCTGGGATACGGACATTGTCAGACGGGCAGTTTTGCTGGGGCGGTATCCTCCTAAAGAGTAACGGAGGAGTCCAAAGCTTACCTCATCGCGGTTGGTAATCGCGAGTGGAGCGTAAAGGTATAAGGTAAGTTGACTGCGAGACCAACAAGTCGAGCAGATACGAAAGTAGGGCTTAGTGATCCGGCGGTGGAAAGTGGAATCGCCGTCGCTCAACGGATAAAAGGTACTCCGGGGATAACAGGCTTATCGCCACCAAGAGTTCATATCGACGTGGCGGTTTGGCACCTCGATGTCGACTCATCGCATCCTGGGGCTGAAGAAGGTCCCAAGGGTTTGGCTGTTCGCCAATTAAAGCGGTACGCGAGTTGGGTTCAAAACGTCGTGAGACAGTTTGGTCCCTATCTTTTGTGGGCGCAGGATACTTGAGAGGAGCTGCTTTTAGTACGAGAGGACCGAAGTGGACGAACCAATGGTGTTCCGGTTGTACTGCCAAGTGCATCGCCGGGTAGCTATGTTCGGAAAGGATAAGCGTTGAAAGCATCTAAACGCCAAGCCTCCCTCAAGATAAGGTATCCCTATGAGACCCCATGAAGACTACATGGTAAATAGGCTAGGTGTGTAAGCATAGCAATATGTTGAGCTAACTAGTACTAATAGGTCCATTGGCTTGACCACCTTTTTTTTCTAGACAAGTGTGGTCAAAGTAACAAAAATATCTACAAGCTGAAGTAAAGACAACAAAGCCACTGTATGAAGTGACTTCAAGCGTCGTTTTTTATCTGTGAAATAAGTTTAGCTGAAACAATCATTTGCCGCTTTTTGCTTGGTGGCAATGGAGAAGGGGAAATACCTGATCCCATCCCGAACTCAGAAGTCAAGCCCTTCATCGCCAATGGTACTGCACGCAAGAGTGTGGGAGAGTAGGTCGCCGCCAAGCTTTTTTTCTCGCCCCGGAATCCCCCGGGGCTTTTTTTTGGAGTGCGGCTGAAAATGGACAATGGTTAATGGACACCATGGACTATGGACAAAGGCGATGGTCCATAGTCCATGGTGTCCATTAGGTCCATTAACCATTGTCCATTATTGTCCATTAACCATTGTCCATTAAAATTTAAGTCCTTGTCCTTTCGTCCTTTTGTCCCTTGTCCATTGGTCGATAATGTCCCTGGTGTCGATAATGTCCATTGTCCATTGGTCCTTTCGTCGTTTAGGTTGTTTCTTACAGCCCCTTTAGGGATTGGACATGCTAATAGACTAAAAATTAAAAATATAGTTATAATTATTGTGAGTAAAGGAGGTTTTATGGAACAAATACAACCGGGCCAACCGTCGAGCCAACTAGGGCGGGTACAGATAGGAAAGCAAAGGGTGCAGCAGCCTCAATCGCAGCAGCCTCCTGAATTATCAGTTACGAAGGCATCTACTGTGGCTACATCCCAGTTAGGAACTAGTACGGGACATCCGAGCCAGGTAGCAGGATCAGCTCGAAGAAACTCGATTCCACCCTCTTCGGTACAACCTATGCCTAGAAGTATTGACGCTATTAGGGCAGATGTGGAATCCCGATTAAAAGATTATGCTCATCGCAATGAAATTACTGTCGAAACTACTATTAAAGTGGAACAAAATGGAAAGAATGTTGCAATTACTATCTTTCATCCCAAAGAACGTGAAAAAGATTTGGAAAGTTATTTGAGTTCGCACCATTTCACAAACATGCCAGAAAATAGTATCAAACTGGAGTTAAAAGTAAAGCCTACTCAAACAAAAGAATCATTAATTCGCGAATTTGAAGACTTTAAATAGAGAAAATCCAAGCTATGATCATGATAAAGCAATAACATTGAAACAGAGCTTTTTTGGGGAATGGCTAAGAATGGCTGATCGGCTTTTAACCGGGGCACGACGATTTGGTATAAGCGAGCAGAGCGAATTACCCCTCCTCGCATTTCTTGTACAAAAAGGGATGACCATGGATCATCTTGAAGAATTTTCCCGAAATAAATATAGAGGAGCTATGGGAGCTATAATGGGCAATACACCTACTCTCAATTACAATGATGTTTTCGAATGTCTTGAACAACTTAATCAGCCTAAGGCTCATTGATGCTGCTACTGCTTATCTTTGCCTTTTTAGCTGGAATCGTGACCGTTTTTTCTCCCTGTATCCTTCCTATTTTGCCTGCTATTCTTTCGGCTGGGACCGCAAGAGGGAGGCTTAGGCCGCTCGGCGTCATCGTTGGACTTGTGGTCAGCTTTACCTTTTTCACCTTGACCCTATCTGCCCTTGTCGAAGCCTTTGGGATATCGGCTAGCTGGCTGCGGATCGCCGCCATGCTGCTGATCGCCGCCTTTGGGCTCATCATGATCTTTCCCCGGCTGAGCGACTGGTTTGCTGCAAAAACTGCCTCCTTTAGCGCTTTTGGCACCAAAATCCAAAGCGAAGGGGAGCAGCATGTCAAAACGGGATTTTGGAGCGGCTTTATTCTGGGGATTGCCTTAGGCCTGATCTGGACGCCTTGTGCCGGCCCGATTTTGGCTGCTATTTCGACATTAGTCGCTACCAACCAGATCTCCTGGAATACCATCCTATTGACCCTAGCCTATAGCATCGGAGCTGGCATCCCGATGTTTCTCATCGCCTATGGAGGCAACCGCGCACTGGAATCATCCCGCTTTTTGGCCAAGCATTCTGAGGGCATCCGCAAAGGGTTCGGGGTCCTGATGATTCTGACGGCTTTGGCGATTGCCACCAATGCCGACGTCGCTTTTCAGCAGTGGGTGGCCCGTGCCTTCCCGGCCATTCCCATCGAAAATAATTCCTTCGTCCGGCAAGAACTCAACACATTGCGCAGTCAAGACCACACTTCGGAAGTTGGCAAGCCCGATTTCGTTGGCATCAACACCTGGTTGAATTCGCCTCCGCTCACTTTGGAACAATTGCATGGGAAAGTCGTCCTCGTCGACTTCTGGACCTATAGCTGCATCAATTGTATTCGCACGCTGCCCTATATCACCCACTGGTATGACACCTATAAAGACAAGGGGCTCGTCGTTGTCGGAGTCCACACCCCGGAGTTCGCATTCGAGAAGGATAAAGCTAACGTAGCCGACGCCATTAAGCGATTTCACATTCACTATCCCGTCGCGCTGGATAATCACTACAAAACCTGGCAAGCCTTTCACAACGAATACTGGCCTGCCCACTATCTTTTTGATCAAAAAGGCAATCTTAGCATGGTCCACTACGGCGAAGGTGGCTATGGAGAAACGGAAAATGCCATCCGCAGCTTATTAGGCCTTCCCCCTATAGCCGAAAAGGAGAAACCCTTTTCCCATCGCTATATAACCCCAGAAACCTACCTCGGCTATCAGCGGGCCGAGCGAACAGCCAATTCCCTTAAACCCGACAAAATGGCCGACTATACCTATCAGAGTGCCTTAGGCGATGACCAGGTAGGACTTAAGGGAGAATGGTTGGTAGGCGATGAAAGTATCACGTCGGATGGCCTCTTTTCCGAACTGGACCTCAACTTTATCGCCACCCGAGTCTACTTAGTGCTCGGAGGCCATAGCTCCCAGCCCATTACCGTAGAACTCGATGGCAAGCACCTCCCCAAAGAGTATTACACGGTCGACATGGATAGCCAAGGCCGGATCTTTGTCAAAGAGCCTCGCAAGTATGATATTCTCAACCTGCATGGCCACTATGGCCGCCATCTTCTTACCCTCCATTTCCCTGCAGGCATCCAAGCCTATGCCTTCACTTTCGGCGATGAAAATTAAATAAGCGCCGTTCCTTTCTGTTGTGCAATACCCTGAATCTTGCTATATCCTTTGTTTTCTCGACTGTAAAAACCGATGGTATTTCAATGTCCCGCAGCCTCTACCTATTTCTACTTCTTCTTTGTTTCCACGTGATGCCTCTTCACTCTAGAGAGCCATACAGCGCGAAAATTACCGTCGATCACGAGAGCGTTAAAGAGAGCGCCACAAATGTTCTAGGGTTATCCCAGGAATTGCATTCTTCTAGCATTCAAAAGCTAATACCAATCTACACGCCCACCTCGGCTGTATCATTTCTGTTGAATTTGCGAGGGATCACCGCGGATGCCTCCTTTGCCGCCAATTCCACTACGCTTGTCTTTACCATTCCGCAGCTGGACATTACGCAAACGTTTACTGGAGTGACGCGCGATGACAGCGTGACGTTATTTAAGGATTACATCACTTCCACCGTCCAGCAGCAAAATAAGCACTTTTTGCAAGCCCATGCCCGCTTGACGCCCATCGATCCGATTGCTGGCAATCCGAACAGTCTCCAAGCCCAAATGGCCCAATCCGATTTTATGATGGGGAGGCTCACTCCCTTCAGCGGCTGCAGCGATTGTTGGGAGGCTCAGCCCGTAACCCATTTGTTTCAAGGAGACTTTAATTTTTCTCGCGTTTTCGCAGGGGGATTCGACTCTGCAGCCTATTCCTTGCCGCATCGCTATTCCTATTCCCCAAAAGGGACATGGGCTCTCGTCGTGGATGTCCCTCTTTCGATTATTTATGTTGGCGGAGCCTATGCCATAACAGGCTCTGCGGGCCTTGGATTTCGGTTTCCTATCACCCATTCCTGGTCGCTGACTCCAACGCTGCGTTTTGGTTCTGGAGGATCGGTCGATTTGAATTGTGGAGGCAATTTCATTGCCCCCGGGCTCACGAGTGCTTTTAACTGGCGTCTATCGCCCTATCTCGTGCTCTCGTTAATGGATTCCGTCGGCTATTATTCCTCAACCAATTTTTGGCTGGGAGGCATCAACTTGAATTACCGGCTCCATAACACTGTCTTTAAGAATGGATTATTTCTCACCACATGCAAAGGATTTTGCCTTTGCGGAAGGGAACTGAATGGCAGTGTCTGGGCCATTGACTCCTATTTTGCCGGAAATAAACTCTTTATCCGCCACTATGGTGAAGTCGGGATCTCGCTCTTGACCACGCGTCTTCTCCCTTGGCTCGAGTATGATTGCTTAAGCCTCGGCGCTGCCTACCAATTCGGCAATCACCGCTTCCACGGCTACACCCTCAATCTCGCCTATCAATTCTAGATAAATCATTACACAAATCATTATTTAAAAATTAAAATATAATTATAATACTATTAAGGAGATTTTATTAACGAGGAGATTCCTTATGGGAACCAGCAATGCAAATTTTCCAGGTTTTACTCCATCTTCATCTTCTTCACCTTTGCCAGTACCTCAAAAAGAAGCAGAGAAGCAGTCCTCCCCGACAGCCCAAACAGCTGATAAAGTAGGTGCAGTCATTGCACATTTAATTAAAAATTTAGAGGAAACATACAATCGGATACCCAAGATGAGCAGAAACGATGCCGAGAGGATGGACAAGGCGGGCACTTATCCTGAAGAAGGATCAGACGAATATCTCAGTTTTATCAAGACTGCTTTTGCGGGAGAAAAAAAACAGCAGGTGAGGAAACAAATATTCCAACAAATGGCGGAGCATTTCGTGCGTTCCTGGTCGGAAAATAGGCGATCTGCTCCGGTGCCAAAATCGAATGATGAGATTTCTTCCCTGGCCTTTAAAGTTTTAGAGGAATGCAAAAGAAAACCGATCAACATAAAAAATCTGTCGACAGAAGCTTGTACAAAATTGGGCAGTTTGATGATGGAAGAGTTATTCAAATACAAGAAAGCTTCTTATTCCAATGCCTTTTTTGATGGCTTAATGGGCTGGAAAATGGGTACTACTCAGAATCCATCTAATCCTCCTGCATCCGAAGTATCTGTTGAACGAAAGCAGGAAGCCCGGCCAACAACAGAATCTAGGCTGGTAGAGGCAATAGCAACGCAATTAAAATCTGATATTGAACAATTGAATAAGTTAATTGCTGAATTGAAAAACGAAAATAGCAAAAAGGAAGAAGATATCGATAACCCAAAAGTCTCGCGGTTAAACGAACAGATTAAAGTATTAAGAACTAAGATTAAACAAGATAGTAGTGTCGATGCGATCTCTCAAGAAGCTAAGCGTCAAGTCATAGATGCATTGAGCTCCTCCCTTAAGGCGCAGCATGATACAAAATATGAGGCGCTCAAGAAAGAATTTGCTGAAAAAGTAGCAAAATTTCATGAAGTTCAGTCTAAAATCATCCAGCTCCGAAAAGAGATTGCGGAACAAGAAGAAAAAATGCAGGGAGACCAAGCGAACGAAACAGCCTTGAAGACCCAGTATGCGAAACAAATCCATGACATGCGAGAGCTTAAGCAAAGCCTTAAAAAGCTTTCCAAAGAGCTTTCCGATATGAAAAAAGAAATCGTCGACATTACGATGCCTCAGGAGCATGAAGATGTATTAACTATTGCGGCGAAAAAGCATGTCGAAGAGCTAGTTAAGGAAAAACTCAAGGAGTTTGAATACCGCATTTCAGGCGATGCGGACATTGTCATACTCGCCGGACATGATTCTTTAACACGAATGCAAACCCCAGTTACAACACGGAGAATGACCGTAGGCACTGTGCTATCAGATCGCTCGAGTAATGACTCTTTGCGTGGAAAATTGGATACGTCCGTTAAAACACATGTAGGTGGAAAACCTCTCGTTACGAGTGGAATACAATTAAGGGATTTGCCATCGGAACCAAGCTATGACCAGCTTATTGAAGCAGGGTACTTGGCGCTTAAAAGAGCCCTCTATCATGGCCAGGAGAGTATATTACCCTGGCAAAGCTCTGAAATTACATTTGTTATGGAACAATGGATGCAATTTATGCAAACACGGCCAATTCCAAGTCCTGGGACAGAAACCAATACACTCAGGAATGACTTTAAACAATCCATTCGAGAAAAAAACAATGTCCAGTTGCAGGTAACAGAAGAAGAATTTGACGATCTGCTCTTCCATTCTTTTAGATATCCAAAACTTAGGGAACCTTGGGCATTTCGTTCGGCCCTTAATAAAATTAGGGCAGAAGGCTGGCGTCCTGGTGAGGAAAAGACCATTACATTCAAGCGATTCCCAGACGAAGATTTTGACAAACTTAATGAAGCACTTGATCTATTTTTTGAACATCCCTACTTTATGCAGTTCCTCGAAAAAGGACCATCGACTCCACCAAAATAATCCTTTTCTCAATTTCCCCTAGGAATCTAGCTTATTCCTTTATTCGCATCACCAAATAATAAATATAATAATTTAACATTACTTAAAAAATTAAAAATAAAATATAATTATAGAGTAGGTAAGTAAATAAAATGGAGGGCCTTCATGGATCCCACACAAGTTCCAGCTTCTTCTCAAATTAAATCAGGTGCTATACCGCCAACTGGACCATCTCAAACGGGGAGTATAAAAACTGGCGGACATAATTGGAGTCCAATAAAAAAGCGTCAAAAATTTGAAAAAGAAGATGTAAAAGACTCGAATAAACTAATAACAAGCATTATGAATCAGTTTAAGTTAGCATTATCTTTCCTGAGTAAGGCTCTTGCTGGAGAAAAAAAAAGTGTTTCTTTTAATAAAAATGTTCAAGTGAAAGAATTACATGGATTTCAAAGCGACAATGGGGTTTACGTCCGCGCTGTTAGAAAACACACTCTTACTGTAGTGGAAGAAAACAGAGAAACGCAAACCAACGTTACACGTGAAGAGAAAACTACTGTGGAAGGAGAAAAGTTATCTGTCGTACAAGACATTACTACTAAGGGGGGAGAAACGATATCTCTTGCAGCAAAGAGAAAGCTCGAAGGCCCAATTTCCAAAAGAAAAGAAACTAAAGCGAGCGTACGATCACAGGTAGGATTAAGTACAGGAACCCAAGCAGCTTTCGGAATTGGCGGCAATTCGGACAGAGCACTAATCAAAGGTGCATGGTATCAACAGATTGCGGATCCAGCGGTTGCAAATTTAAGAGCACGCAATGAACCACTCACTCCCGAAAATCTCATCAAAGAAATGAGAAAGTTAAATAAACCCACAACTGAAATATTTGCTGACCGGGAAGAACTGAAGGAAGCTTTGGGATTAATACAAACTCAAAAAGACGATGTTTTGACCCGTTTCGTAACAAATTGGAGTTCAGATGCAACCCTAGCAGTAAATTTTCTGGATACAGGTAAGGTTGAAGTTATTTCAAAAGCAATTTCTGATGAAACACTAGAAGACACAGCCATCGCAAAACAGTTTTTAGATACCGTATACCCACAACAACATTCAACTGAAGAGTTGCAGAACTTGCGGGGAAGGTTAAGTGCTTTTAATAAAAAACATCAAGAAGCACCAAGAGAAATAGATAAATTTGATCCGGAATTAGACCAAGAATTAATAAGACTTGCAAATTGGATGAGAGCGGAATTTAAGCCAGAAACATATAATAGTTCTGGAACTGCATGGGGAACTCAACTCATCCATTTAGTTAATGAATTGGAGCAAAGTTCTCATCCTGCAATGAGAAGCCAAGGATCTAAGATGGGAGCTATTTTAGATGAAAGATTAAGCTTTGATAGGCGACATTCGAAGATTTTGGAAGATATCCAATGATAGATGAGATTGAATTATATTATAAACAAAGAAAGACCGTAGCAAATATATTAGGCGGAGACAAGTTTTGGAACAGTTTGACGACTTCTTCTACTCCAAAACAAGGGGCAAGTGTTCAAGGGACAGTAGCTGCGCCTGCGGAGGAAAAATCCAAAGTGACTGCATCTTTAGCAGAGAAGGCGGAGGAGAAATACCAAACAAGCCGAAGAGAATTTGATCCTAAAAAAATTTTTGCGGGTGAAGGAAATCGGGATGAGAGACAAAAATTAATTCAGCGATTTTCCGAACATTTCGCTAATACAATGGCGGATATGATCCCTTCTGAAAAGATTCCAAAAACTGATCAAGATGTCCAATCTCTAGGAAATAGGGTTATTGAGCGGTCGTTAGGGCCGGTAAATCTAACGGGCATAGGAACTAAGCCTGTCGCATTTTATGCATTTGTAGGCCAATCGTTAATGGAAAGTCTATTTAGAAACACGGATGTTTTGAATTCTTTAATTAAATTAACAGACCCTCAAAAATGGTCTAAAGGTTAATGATAAATATAGAGTTAAATCATGCTCTGCGGTTGGACGTAGCGATCGAATTCCTTTTCTGTAAGGTAGCCTAGCTTCAGGGCTGCTTCTTTTAAGGAAAGGTTTTCGTGGTAGGCCTTGTGAACGATTTCGGCTGCTTTGTCATAGCCTAAAATCGGCGTCAGGATAGTGACTAGCATCAGCGACTGTTCCATGTAGTGCTTAAGGCGTTGGTGGTTAGCCTTCAGCCCTTTCAAAAGATGCTCGGTGAATTGGCGGCTGGCATCGGCCAGCAGAGCGACCGACTGCAGAAAATTGTAAATAATCAGCGGTTTATAGACATTCAGCTCAAAGTTGCCTTGCGATCCTGCAATGGTGATCGAGGTATCGTTGCCGATCACCTGGACGCAGACCATCGTCAAGGCTTCGCATTGGGTCGGATTGACCTTTCCCGGCATAATCGAGGAGCCTGGCTCATTCTCAGGTAACAGGAGCTCGTTCAAGCCTGCCCGGGGCCCTGATCCCATCCAGCGAATATCATTCGCAATCTTCATCAAGGCGCAAGCGGCTGTCTTGAGGGCACCGCTGGCAAAAATAAAGGCGTCATGGGCGGCTAAGGCCGCAAATTTATTGGGGGCTGCTATAAAAGGGAGGTGCGTCATTTCGGCGATTTT
The DNA here is from genome assembly GCA_963801335.1 of uncultured Parachlamydiaceae bacterium. Taxonomy (GTDB): domain Bacteria; phylum Chlamydiota; class Chlamydiia; order Chlamydiales; family Parachlamydiaceae; genus CAWDEQ01. The sequence continues at coordinate 614,200 of CAWDEQ010000003.1, forward strand.
GGTGCTGACTAGCGTGTCGAAATGGGGTGGGGCGTTGATGCCCGTCCCGACGGCGGTTCCTCCAATGGCGAGCTCGTAGAGGCCCGGAAGCGCAGCATTAATTGCGCTGATGCTGTAATTCACCTGGGCGGAGTAGCCCGAAAACTCCTGCCCGAGGGTCAGGGGAACGGCATCCATCAGGTGGGTGCGCCCGATTTTGATGATATTACGAAACTCCTCTTGTTTTGTGGCCAGCTCATCGCGAAGGGCGCTCAGCGCAGGAAGTAGGCGATGGTGGATTTCTTCGACGGCAGCGATGTGCATTGCAGTCGGAAAGGTATCGTTCGATGATTGCGAGAGGTTGACATGGTCATTTGGATGTATGGGATCCTTGCTTCCCAGGATCCCTCCAGCAAGCTCTATAGCCCTGTTGGCGATCACTTCATTCACATTCATATTGGTTTGGGTGCCGCTGCCGGTCTGCCAGATGCGGAGCGGAAAGTGGTCATCGAGCTGCCCGCTGATGACCTCGTCAGCGGCCTGAATGATCCATTTGGCTTTGTCCGCGGCCAATTTCTCGAGCTCTTGATTGACTTGCGCGGCCGCTTTTTTCAAGATGCCGAACGCGCGCAGGAGCGAGCGCGGCATGATCTCCACCCCGCTGTTGAAGTGTATGAGGGAGCGAGCCGTTTGCGCGCCATAGTAGCGGTCGCTGGGGACATCAATCGTTCCCATGCTGTCGCTTTCTTTGCGGCTCTTCTGTGGATCGGAATTTTTTGGCTTCATGGCTTCATTATTCAGACGACAGCTATATCTGCAAAGATAAATGTTGACAACAGCCTCTGCTTTTCCTCACAATAAAAGTTGAAACGCGGAGGTGAACGATGCTTAACAAGATGGCTTTGGCAATTTTGCTTATGGGTTCCTCTACTCTTGCTGCTCAAACAGTCATCTATAACTATCAAAATCCCTATGATCAGAACCCCTATTACCAGCCTTATTCTTATTCACCTACTCAAAACTATGCCAATCAGAAGGAGTCGGATCAGCAAATCGTCCAGGAGATCGAAGCGCGGATCCGGGATGACCATTATTTGGCCCCCTATGGCAATTCTATTCAAATTTATTCGTTAGACGGTACCGTCACCCTTACCGGCAGACTCGAGTCTGATTCAATACGCCTGCGTATGGGGGATAAAGCCAAGGTCCGAGGCGTACGCCAGGTCATTAACAATATCGAAGTTGTTCATAGTTCGTTTTAGGTAATACACAAATCCCGCCCATTAGTTTAAGATATTTGCAGAATTTATATAATTAATATTATAATTATTACGTGTAGTAATAATATAATAGGGATTATATGGATGCGACTCGGGCCAACCAAACTCCTCCAACCCAGCAATTCACACCTGCTCAGCAAAGATCGTCTCCTCCGCGTACGGGAGGCTCTGCTCCACGCATTGGGAATAGAACAGCACAAACCACAGCTCCAGCCGCCGCAGCCGCTTCATCAAGCGCAATCACCCCTTTAGCTATAGCAAAATTAAGCCCAAATTCGCCTCCAAGCGCTACTAATTCAGCCATGCCCCGTATAACAACGCCACCACCGCCTCCGCTTGTTCCTTCCGCAGTTGCGAAACAAGGGATGAGACCGACAGCTCCTCTTCCACCTCCTCCTCCGATGCCAAGTTCGAAATCAAATCCATTAAGTACATTAACATTGGATCAACAAAACGCAATAAAAACTTTATCACCGGTGGCTCCAAGGGCGTCTCCATCTCCTCCTATTCCAAGTTCGCTACCTAGTTCTTCAACATCGCAGCCAGCAGCCCTAAGCTCTTTATCACCAACTCCAGCGGCTTCGAAAGCATCTATTGCAACAGGCACTCAACCTTCCCAAGTAACAAGTCGACAGCAAGAAATGCTTTATCGAAGTGCTCGCGGAGAGAAATTTAGCGGTGATGAATTCATGGATGAAGCAAAAAAATTTTCAGCAGAGCTTAGCAAAACCCCAAATCCCGACCCTAAAGCTTTAACTACTCTGCATCAACTGTATGATAAAGCGGCAGCGGCCTATTCAGCACTGGGTATGGTAGAGAAAGCCTTTCAAGCTAGAAGCAGCGCAGCACAAGTGATCAAATTTTCACCCAATCATCCTCTACATAACTTGTCGAGTGCGGTAAAGGCTCAAGCAGCAAAACAACCCGCCGGTCAAGCCAACTATGGTGCGCATTTCAGCAATTTTGATACAGGAATACTCAAGGGGGGACATATTCGTGTTGATGCGAGAACTGTCCAAGAGGGCAAGCGCGAGAGCAATTTGAATATTTTCCAAATGCGTTTAAGTTATTTAGCTCGTGAAAATCTGAACAAGTCACTTTCTGAAATACAACAGAACGTAAAGATTTTCAATAAAAATTTGCCTCCTGGTTTTAAAGAAGTAAAAATTACGGAGATTCCTTATACCTTCAAAGGTGTAGACAAAAATGGAAAGTTTACCACAGCAGAGGGATTAAAAAACAAAACAACAGCTTATCAAATTGAATTTCCTGGTATCGGAAAAGTGGTTATCCCTAAGGATCCGAAATATAAAACTTTCTATAATGATATCCAAGTGGAGATTCCCTCCGATGGCTTGCAGCCGGGTGAAGGGATAAAACGGGTACATCAAATGCTTGCGGTTTTGGGTTGTGGACCGGTTTTAGGAGAACAAAAGCCAGAAGATAACGACAGAATAAAAATGGCCTTTGTGTTTAGGTCGTTCTTTCCAGCTACGGCGACTCGCATGGAAAATAAATCCGACTTTTATGAATTGCCTTTAGGCGAATTACGTGCTAGAATGGAAAAAGAAGTTCCAGAAAGCAAAGAAATTTTAAAGAAGTATCTTGATGACCCGAATCAACTGGAAAGCATAGAAGTCTATCCTGGAAGATCTGCCTGGGCTATAAAAGATTTAGGGCAACAACTGAGAGCAAGAGGAGCTGTTGGACTCATCCAAGGAATTGGAGGGGATAGCAATTCTGCGCAAGATGCAGTTTTTGCTATAATTGTAGGGGGCGCATTATCAACCCTGGATCGTTTTCAGGCAGGTGTGATTAGAGAAGGAGAATCGTGCGAACAAGATATTCGTTCTGGTGGTGGGGATCGGGTTTTTATGAGACTGATGAACGGAAGGGTAATGCGTGATATTAATGATAGAGGATATCTTCCATTAGGAGGTCACTATAACGTCCTCTATGATTGCGATGTTGTGAATCAGGGAGCTTATGCTTATAATTCAGATTCCTATGGTGTCAGGGACCCAAAAGATTCTGAGTATGCTACTCGACAAAATCTCTTGCAATTTGCAAGCGGGGCTTCTGCACCTAATAATGAAGTGATGATAAAAAACCGTGTCGATCCAAAGCATATTCGGGGAGTGGTAGTCACAGACCAATACGCAAAAGATAATCTTATAAAAAGACTCAATCAAGCTGGTATAACACAAATAGGGGGAAAATCTCTGAGCGAGTGCATTCATGTTTCATTACCAATTCGATTAGAAAGAACGAAAAATGTGGGGGTAAAATGCAAAGTTTAACAAATAATTCCTATGAACAAGTTTATTATGTAAATAGTGATAAAATTTTTAATCATCTCGCTATTCGACCTAAAGTGAGAGACCGCGGACAAACGATCGAGTGGCAAGATACTGCGCGAGGAATTTTTCTAGAATGCAAAGAAATTAAAATCGATCCTCCAAATTCTAAAACTCCTTCCACAATAGAAATTGTGACAAAAAAAGGAGATAAAGTAACTCTCAAAGCACTCGATTTGCTCACCTACAACAGAGAAATTAAAGAGTATGTGGGTAAGTCACCCGAATTTGCAACACAGGAGGATCTCGTTAAGTTTTTCTTAAGCAGATACTAGTGAGTATTTTCATTAAATAATTACTTTACATTTATCGGCATTAAGCTTTTAATAGAATCAGAGGGACCTCTAAAAGGATTTAGGTAAGCTTATGCCACAAGAACTTAAGGAAAAAACCACAGAAACCAAACCCCCAGAACATCAAGAACACGATGAAAGCGCCATGATTGCAGCAGCGACAAAGGGCGCGACCGAGGGAATGAAGCAGGCGCTCGAAGTGACTGAAGAGGCGCGGCAAAAGGAATACACGCATCCTAGCTTCGGCCGGCAGCTTTTCATGGGTAAATTTGATCCCTCCCTGCTCTATCCTTTCCCTTTCCAAAGCGAAGAAGATAAAAAAATCGGCGACGAATTGATTGAAAAATTCATGAAATATCTGGTCGAAAATCTCGACCCAGAAGAGGTGGATGCCACCCGTACAATCCCCAAAAAAGTCATTGAAGAGATGGGACGACTGGGGATTTTTGCTTTGAAAGTGCCAAAAGAATATGGAGGCCTCGGCTTTTCCCAGGTCAACTATAACCGCGTCGTGCATCGCGTTTCTTCCTACTGTGGCGGCACGGCTGTTTTGATTTCCGCGCACCAATCGATTGGCGTTCCGCAACCCCTGAAGCTGTATGGAACGGAAGAACAGAAAAGGAAATACCTTCCACGCTTCCGACAAGGGCAAATTTCAGCCTTTGCCTTGACTGAGGTCGATGTGGGATCCGATCCTGCCCAAATGTCCACAACGGCCACAATATCTGAAGATGGCAAATTCTACGTCATCAATGGCAACAAATTGTGGTGCACGAATGGCGCCATTGCGGACGTCATGGTCGTGATGGCCAAAACGGCTCCGAAAATCGTGAAAGGCAAAGAAAAACGGCAAATTTCGGCGTTTATTGTGGAGACCAATACGCCAGGCATTGAAATCCTGCACCGCTGTGAATTTATGGGCCTTGGCGGCATCTATAACGCCTATATCAAATTTACCAATGTCAAAATTCCTAAAGAGAATTTGCTATGGGGAGAGGGGAGGGGACTGGCCCTAGCCCTAGGTACGATTAACGTCGGACGCCTCACGCTGCCTGCTGCCTGCACAGGAGCTGCCAAGCAATGCCTTTTGGTCTGTAGGAAATGGGGTAAGGAGCGGGTCCAATGGGGGATGCCTATCGGACTGCATGAAGCAGGACGCGAAAAGGTGGCGTTCGTCGCTGCGACGACTCTTGCTATGGAGGCCATCACCTGGCTGACGAGCGCCTGGGCCGATAAGGGCGAAGTCGATATCCGCATCGAAGCAGCAATGGCCAAAATGTTTTGTAGTGAATCGCTCTGGAAGATAGCCGATAAAACGATGCAACTGCGCGGAGGCCGCGGCTATGAAAAAGGTAGGTCGCTGAAAGCACGCGGAGAGCCTGGGTATCCGATCGAACGGTTAATGCGCGACTGCCGCATCAATATGATTCTGGAAGGCTCTACCGAGATCATGAAGCTATTCTTAGCGCGCGAAGCGATAGATCCCCACCTCAGCCGGGTCATGGATCTCATGAAAACGAAAGATAACTCGGATAAATTCAAAAAGCTGGGTCCGCTGCTGGGCTATTATGGAAAATGGTATCCCAAACAGTGGTTCGGTTGGATTACACGCTCCAGTTATGACGATATTGGCGAATTGGCTCCCAATTTCCAGTACATCGATGAAACGGCCCATCGGATGGCGAGAGCCATCTTCCACGGCATGGCGAAATATCAGCAAGGCCTAGAAAAAAAGCAGCTCTTTTTAGGCAGGCTGATGGAGATCGGAACCGACCTCTTTGCTATTGCGGCTACCTGCTCTTACGCGGCTACCCTCTATAAGAAAAACTCCACAGACCGCTCTCCACTCGATCTGGCCGATTACTTCTGTGCGCTTGCAATGCGAAGGATTGAAAATCGCTTTGACGAACTGTCTGACAATGACGACGAGAAATGCGATAAACTAGCCAAACAGGTGCTGGACAACGATTTCGTCTGGCTGGAATCCAACATCCAAAAAGAGGAATAGGAAGAGAGAATCCAATATTTCACCTCTGCCAGGAAGCCGAAAGTTTTCATATTCATTTTATTTCCTTTTTCGAAATAATTCGTAAATTGAAACTTATGACCTCAGAAAAGACGAAAAGTTTGTCCTTTTGTCCTTTAGGTCTTTGTCATTGTCCCTGTCCTTTCGTCCTTTAAGTCGTTTTGGTCCTTGTCCTTTTGTCCCTGTCTTTTTGTCCTTTTGTCCTTTCTTGAGCGGTATTTTCTGATAAACACTGCAGCGCAGTTGGGCAACTAGGCTATACAATTGCCGGGCTCGGCCCTGGGTTTCGCAAGCCTCGGGTAGAGGCCATTATTGAGAGCGTTATAAGCGGATTATGGGCTATAATTCGCTTTATCTCATCAAATTTATGAAAATTGACTTATATTGCCATAGCGGTGGGTGTCGCTGCTGATGCAAACTTCGCGGAGATAATGCAGCAGCTCCAGGCGGCCATTAGCTAACGCAGGTCCCAGGTGGATAGTGCACGCATTGTCGGCCAGGGCTTGAAGCAAAGCTTTGGAAGGGGGGCGAAAGAGGCGCACACGCTTCACGCGATCCCTTTTCAATCGCCTGATAAAGGTCGCCTCATCTTCTTCTGCGATGGAACTGACTTCCAGCGGAGTGCCGCACAGGGAAGCCGCTGCCCTCGATTTCAGGATATCGAGGGGGTCATCGCCTTCTTGGACTCGAATGACGACAAGCGGATGAGGAACGTATCTGAGGATATTGTCCTGGCCTAAGACGCGCGAGGGATCGTGGTCTTTGCTGAAATAATGCTTCCAGTGATAGGCATAGCTGCCTAAAGCGGCATTCCATTCGTCCAATTGGGCGGGAGACAGATTAGCCGGGATAGGCAAGGGAAGGGGAAAAGGGGCGCGTTCAACAGGCAACTTGGCTTGGCTCGCATTCATCAGCTGCATCACATAGTTGGGCCCGCCTGCTTTGGCTCCCTTGCCGAAGCTGCTCTCCTTGCAACCCCCAAAAGGCTGCCTGCGGACGATGGCGCCCGTAATTCCTCGATTCACGTAACAATTGCCTGCCTCGATATGCGCGATCCACTCCTTCTTTTCCCTATCGTCGAGGGTGTAGATGCCGGAAGTTAGGCCATACCGGGTGCCATTGGCAAGCCGGATAGCCTCTTCCAGATTCTCCGCTCGCATGACGCCTAAGACGGGCCCGAACAGCTCATTCTCATAGGTAAAACTCCCGGGGCGCACCCCCCATTTAATCCCTGGAGACCAGAGGCATGGATCCGTGAGCTCAGCAATCAAAGTCTTTCCTAACGGATCTTGCAACAGGGCAGCAAGCTGAGCTTGCAAACGCTTTTCTGCATGCGTTTGGATACGCCGAGCCTCATGCAACAAAAGAGCAGCCAATTCCACAGCGCAGGCCGCTCGCTCTTGTGCCAGTGCCATCCGGCCTCTCTCTTGCGACCATCTGTGAATAAGTTGCGATGCCTCGGTCAAATCCTGACTTCCTTAGCCTATAGTGATCAACAGCGGTGTGGGCTTCTGAAGCTAACAATTAAAAGCCACAAGGCGCCTATAGTCAAAATAACGCCACTTGTTAGTGCTGCCCCTGCAGCAATTGTAATACCGCCAAGTACAGGATTTACCAAACAGAGGGGTATTCCTCCTGCAATTAACGCAAGACCCAGGGCGAATATAATTCCGCCGATGATTAAGTGACGATTTCTGGAAAAGAAATTTTCTTTCTTTTCGACACAACGACCATCTAAAGAGCCAGTTTGCTTAGAAGGCTCTGAAACGGGACCCGCTTTATTTTCATTTGTTCTTTCATTTGATAATGGAATCATTTATTTTACTCCTTGTTAAAATGAACTAATCAAATATAATTAATTAATTCCATGTCAATAGTTATTGTAGCTTTTTCATCCTTTGATGACGAGGTGGGGCTTGAACCGAACGACTCTATTGGCGAGACCGGCCTCTTCGGCGGCTTCCACCACCTTATCCACATCTTTGTAGGCATCGGGCATTTCCTCGGCGATGGTCCGGTAGGAATTGGCCATGACCTGCACGCCCTGCTTTTCCATGTAGAGTACAGGGTCTTGGTGCTTCCACGCCTGCATCGACTTGACGCGGCTGCGCGCGCGCCCTGCTCCATGGGGGGCGCTGCACCAGGTGAGGGGATTGCCGAGCCCCACCAGAAGGTAGCTGGCGCGCCCCATGTCGCCCGGAATGAGGACCGGTTGTCCGGTCCCCTGGAAAATCGGGGCGAGTTCTTTGTTGCCTTTGCCATAGGCGCGGGTGGCCCCTTTGCGGTGAACGCAGAGCCTCTTCAGCTGGCCTTCCACCCTATGTTCCTCAAATTTGGCGATGTTGTGGCAGACATCGTATAGAAGGGGAATGTCTTCCGGCCGAATGCCCAGCGTTTCCTGGAAGCTTTTCCTTACATGATGCAGGATGAATTGCCGATTGTTAAAGGCAAAGTTGGCGGCTGTGGCCATGGCGCGAAAGTAGGCTTGCCCTTCGGGGCTCTGGATCGGAGCGGCCACGAGCTGCCGATCGGGCAATCCCTCGGCAAACCCCTTTTTGACAAAGACATGCAGCGTATCCGTGCAGATCTGGTGGCCGAAGCCGCGGGAGCCCGAATGGATCAAGATATAGGTCTGGCCCTGTTCGATATTCCACGCCTTGGCAATTTCAGGGAGGAGGATCTTCTGCACTTCGCCGATTTCGACAAAGTGGTTGCCCGATCCGATGGACCCCAATTGGTTTCTGGCCCTCTCCTTGGCCAAAGCGCTGACCGTTTCACAGCCGGCACCGGCGAGGACTCCGTTGCTTTCGGTGTGCTCCAAATCGCGGGTGAAGCCGCAGCCATGCTCGATGGCCCAGCGCGATCCCATTTCGGCAATTTTATTATAGTCCGTATCGGAAAGCCCCTTGCCGCGCGTTCCGTGTCCAACTCCGGAGGGCACATTTTTGTAGATGGCGCGCAGCAGCTCCTTCTTCTGGTTATCCGTCAGCTCTTTGAATGGCATCGGAACCAGAGCCAGGCGCACCCCGCAGTTGATGTCGTAGCCGACGCCGCCGGGGCTGATGACTCCGGTTTCCGCATCCATGGCCGCGACGCCTCCGATAGGGAATCCATAACCCCAGTGGATGTCGGGCATGGCGATGCTATACCCAACGATGCCCGGCAGGAAGGCGACATTGCGCACTTGATCCAGCGGGGCGTTGATTTCCACCTCTTCGATGAGCTCTTCGCTGGCGATGATGAGTCCAGGGACCCTCATTCCCGGCTGCTGCGGCATGACAAAAGTGCAAGGACCCTTTTTTTCCAGGTTATACATCGACGATCATCTCCCATTCCATTATTTTATCAGGATTTGTTTTTATCTCGCCATGAAAGCTGATCGCCTTTAAGGGGCTGCCCTCCGCAGCATCGGCAGCTGCCACATGGTCATTGAGTGCCATGATGATGTCGTCCAGGTTGTCGACAGAACGCTGCTCTTTGAAGTAAGGCAGCAGGCTTTGGAATTTGAAGGCTAGGGCGGTTTTGGCATTTCTGTAGAGGTGCTGCAGGGTTTCGCCGCGAATCACGAAGCCGATGTCGGCCGTATGGTCGATTTCAACGAAGGGCGGCGGGATGGGGTGCGACCAGATCGGCAGATAGTTGAGGTCTCCCACGCTTTCATAGAGGTGCAAATGGGTCAGCATCATCGGCAGCGGTTTGAAGGCTTTTCTCCATTCCTTATAGTCAAAAGGCTTGCGGCAAAGCGTCACATGGCAGAGGAGCTCTTCCCTCCTTTCAAAGGGATTTTGTCCATGCTCCTTCAGCCATTTCACCAGCGTCTTATGGTAGCTATTGAGCCGCGCATATTCTTCCTGCAAATCGGCATGCAATGCCACGACATTCGGATGCCTTTCCGGAAGAAATAGCATGTGGTCGAAAGTACCCGACAGCCCTACCAAAAAGGGAGGGCGCGGCAAAGCAGGCAGAATCTCTTTTAGCGGCTGATAGAGGATATTCCCTAGAAAGGTGACAGTCAAATGGCGATGCCCCTCATCCAACAAACGGCCTCCAGGCAGTTTTTCAGGCCAGGGGGCCTGGACTTCGAATGCAAAAAAGAGGCGCTTTTTTTCATTCATAACTGCTCGACGCGCTTGATGCCAGCCTTATCGACGACCACCCGAAATTTTTTGATTTCATCGATCTTCTTTAAATGGGCATCGAAATAGCTGTCTTTGATCAGGATATTGAGATGGTACACTTTGGGAAGTTCCTTGACAACGATATCATTCGAGCTGGGTTCGAGTTCAAAGAAGGGTTGGAGGGCGTTGCTTGCCTTTTCTAAAAAGCGGTGGATGTTGAGTCGGAAAATCATCGTCAATTCCCTGCGGCGCGCCTTTTTGATTTGAGCTGGCTGGTACAAGGTAATTTCTCGCTTATACCGCATGATGCTCTCATGCCGCTTGAGCGATTGCAGCTCCTCGTGAAAGTCGAAGTTGCGGATGGCCCTAAATCCTGGGGGCAAATCCTTCTCGTCGATGAATTGAAAGGATTCGGTGAGCTTTCCAAAGACTTTGCCATTTTTCCCAATAATATCCGTAGAATAGTCGGGAAACCAGCGAAACGCCTGCCGAAAGAAGAGTGTTCTAATCCCTTCTTTGAGGCGATCCTTCAAAATATAAAAGACCACAGCAAATATAATAAAGGGGGCGGAGGTAATGACGATTTCGGAGGCTTTCCAGACAAATAAAACCATATAGACGAGCATCGCAATGCCAGCAGCAAAGGCCCCGACGAACTGCCCATGCTTTTCTATCAAGGAAACGCGGCGCGTCTCCAGCAGCAGCGATTCCAGCATGTATTTTTCCAGTATCCCGATCCGATAGAGGATCGACTCGTTTTGCTCTTCGCTGCCCTTGATGTTTTTGGGGACTAAGCTGTTCTTTTCCCGGTGCTCCTTCTCCCCATTGATGAGCGCGCACAGCAGCTCATCGCTTTTCCGGAAGTGATGGGAATCATACTCCCGCAATGTATCCAGCAGGCCCGTAAGGAAAAAATCGATGGCGATGCTGATGAATTCATCGATGTGATTGATATTGATTTTGGAGAGGGTATCCTTGCTGAACTGCTTAAACGCGTTTTGCAGGTACCAATAGCGTTCCCTGACAGCTTTAATATCCCCATGAAGGTTGGAAATCTGCCTATCGATAAGCTCGATTTTTTCCGGAGTCACTGCCCCTTTCATCTCCGCGATGATCTCGGAGACGCGGTGGCGCAAGGCGCTGCGGACAATATTTCCAAAGAGTTTGAACTCATCGATGACGGACGCCGCAGTGCTGGGCTCCGCAAACTGCTCCTTGAGTTTGTCCACGCGATAGAGAGGGGAGAGCCCATTGCTTGGATCTAAAAGTTCGTTGAAGGTGAAGGTGGGGGTCTTATAGCGGATGAGATTGGTTTGATCTATCCAAAATTCCTCTTTGGGATAGGAAGTATCATCGATTTGGAGTGAATTCGGTATAAAGATGAAAAACTCCTGAGTCAACGTGTTTTTAGGAGCATTGGGATTGAGGACAAATTCAGACTTCAGTTCAAATTGCAGGTCATCCCTAAAGTTGATGTCCCCTTCACTAAGCTCCCGCCAGAAACTGTCCGTGCGCATCATAGATGTGTTCTATCCGATTGACGGTAATAAATTGTTCACTTACCATATAGCCTATACCTGATGTATAAATCAGAAAGGAGTTAAAGATGAATAGAATAATGTTGATGCTCATCGGACTGTTTGCCTTCATTACAGGAAGCGGCTATAGCCACTACGATGCCGGGGGAATTCTGAGAGAAGGGAACCACTACCACGAAATCTCGACTGCACAACTGCATGACTTATTGTATTCAGGCGAGGACTTCATCATCGTAGATGCCCGCAGCCCCAAATTTGATGATGGCAACCGCATCCCAGGCGCCAAGTACCTTCCACATACCACCTCCGAAAAAGAGATCGTGGCGGCACTCCCTAATAGAGAGCAGATCGTGGTGGTCTATTGTACAGGGCTGAAATGCCCCGCCAGCAAAAACTTGTGCGAAAAATTGATCAAGTTGAACTATACCAATGTCTGGCGATATAGCGAAGGCATCGATGGCTGGCTCGCCGCTGGCCACCCCATCAACAAGAAATAAGGCTGATTTGGAGGACGGCGGAGCCGGAAAATCTGCCTTTGCGGAGGTCCTCCAAGGCGTCGTTCGCGCGCTCCAGCGGATAGGCTGTGACGATGCTCTCGATGGGCACTTTGGGTGCCAAAGCCAAATATTCCCGGCCATCTTCCCTGGTGAGATTGGCGACGGAACGCAAGACGCGCTCCTCCCACAAGATGTCATAGGGGAACGAAGGGATATCGCTCATATGAATGCCAGCACAAACGGCTGTCGCTCCCTTGTCTAAAGCTTGCAAAGCAAGGGGAACGACGGTGCCATCCGACGCAAAAATGATGGCTCCATCTAAGGGCTGGGGTGGTTTCTGGGTGGAATCGCCGGCCCAAACCGCTCCCATTTCTTTTGCAAATTTCTGTGTTTTGTGGTCTCCGGGCCGCGTAAACGCATACACTTCCCGCCCCTGATAGTTGGCGAGCTGTATCATGAGATGGGCTGCTGCGCCAAAGCCATAGAAGCCTAGGCGCTTTCCGCTGCCTGCCAGCTTATAGGAGCGGTAGCCGATCAGCCCCGCGCACAAGAGGGGAGCGGCGTGCAGGTCGGAGTATCCCTCCGGTATGGGAAAGGTATAGGCTGCATTGGCCACACAGTATTCGGCATAGCCGCCGTCGACATGATAGCCAGTGTATACAGCATTATCGCATAAATTTTCTTGGCCTGTTGTACAGAAGCGGCAGTGTCCGCAGGAGCCGCCCAGCCAGGGCACTCCGCGTCGCGTTCCCATGAGGTTGGCCTCGACGCCTTCGCCTAGCTGGACAACGGTTCCGACGATCTGGTGGCCAATGGTAAGGGGCAGCTTGGGGTGGGGAAGCTCCCCATCGTAGACATGCAAATCGGTGCGGCATACGCCGCAGGCATGCACCTGCAGTAAGATTTGCCCCTTGCCGGGTGTGGGCGTAGGAACTTCTGTGAGTTTCAAGGGGGTTTTGGGGGCGGTGAGGAGCATGGCGCGCATGGATTAGAACTCTTCTTCTGGAGGGGGAAATTCCAGCTTACAGGCTTCTTTGGCAGCGCTTTCGTTCTCGCCGACCATTTCAGCGCCGACTTTGCCTCCGATTGCATTTCCGGTAACGGACAAAGCCACCGAGACCATGTCGACGCATCCTTGGTAGTTGCCGCCGTTGACTTCGCGGTGGTAGGCGTCGGCGACGCTTTCGGCAATATCGCGAATGTGCTCTGTAACCTCAAGCGGAGTCATGGCGTCGAGGATATGCGGTTCCAGCTCTTCAAATTCTTCCAGCTTTTTGGGCTTTTTGATGCCCAGCTCCGGAACATCCTGCCAGTTGTTCATGTGGTTTCTCCTCCCTATTTACGGGATACCACGCATTCTCACTTGGAGTCAAATGTTGTGATAAATTAAAATATTTGTTATTTGAAAAATAAAACGGTGAGATCCTTCGAACCTCTCTCTGTGTTCTCTGTGATCTCTGTGGTTGATAATTTTTTACAACCACAGAGATCACAGAGAACACAGAGAGGGGGGCTCGAAGGATCTCACTGATCTCAGTGGTAAATAAAAAAACAAGCGATCAAACGAGCGAATAACTGTGAAAATCTCTGAAAAATCCACATTTTCACCCTCGGCTTTTGCCAGATTTCTGGAGATCCTCGCGCTCAAAAGAGGCCACGGCGTCCATGTCTATAAATTTTTCTCGGGCGACCCGGTCCTTCCGAACCATCAAGCCATCGTTGATGCCGCTTATGAGGCCATACGCAGCCGCGTATCGCCCTATCCATCGCCGCAGGGCATCCTCGAATTGCGCAATTTGGCTGCGCAACAGATGAATCTCAGTTTCCATTCGAACTTTGAAAATAGCGAGACCTTAGTCACTTGCGGGGGAAAGCATGCCCTCTATCTGGCATTGCAGGCGCTGGTGAATCCAAAGGAGGAAGTGCTGATCCATTCCCCCTATTGGCCCTCATTCCCCGATACGGTTTCATTAGTGGGTGGAAAGCCTAAGATTATTCCGGCGCCGAAAACAGGGTTTAAACTCACAGTGCGCGAATTGGAAAAGGCTGCATCATCGAATACCAAGGCCCTGATTTTCAGCAATGGAGGCAACCCAACGGGGCTCCTCTATACAAAGAAAGAGGTGGCAGCCCTGCTCGAGTTTGCTGCCCATGCCAACATGGCTGTGATCGCGATTGAAGCCTATAGCAACATCGTCTACGATAATGCCGAATACATCTCCTGTTCTTCCTTTCGCGACTTTCGCAACAATGTGGTTATCATCCAGAGCTGCTCCAAAAATTATGGCATGACAGGCTGGCGCGTCGGCTTCGTTTTTGGGCCGCGGGAAATGATCCAGAGCATGACCTATGCCCAATCGCTGACGACAACAGGGACCGCCTGGATTAGCCAATTCGCGGCTATGGGGGCTTTGAAACATGCAGACAGTGTGAGCCGCTATGTCTGCGACCACATGAAAGCGAGGCGCGATTTATTTGCAGAGACTTTTGCTCACTACTTCCACCAAAAGCTCGAGAAGCCTGCTTCGGGACTTTATTTTTTCGTTCCTCTTGCCACTTTGGGGATTCGGAGTAACGATTCCATCAGCTTTTGCGAAAAAGCATTAGAGGAGGCCAGCGTTGGCATTTTGCCAGGGGCCTTATTAGGTTGCGAGGGCTATGTCCGGCTTTCCTTCACCGAAACCGAAGGGGATATCGTCAAGGGGCTAAGGCAACTCAGCGACTTCATTTCCTGACCTTTTCCAGGTAATAAAACCACAAATACTTCAGGAATTTAAAGGGCCGGTAGTAGAAGGCCAAGTCCATCATCTCATCCAATGTGAACCTTCGGAAAGCATTGAGAATGTGGGTATATTCCCTATCGGTAGGGCGGCTATAGGCTTGCTTTGCCACATATTCGCAGGCGCGCCAGCGGGCACCGCAGTAGTTTTGCATCTCTTTCTGATAGGGGCGCATCGTCGAAATTTCCCCCTTGAGATAGCGGCCGATGTGATGGGCAGCAGCCCTTCCGCTATAGAGGGCATGCCGGATCCCTTCCGAAGCTAAAGGATTGATCGTCGAGATGGCATCGCCAATGGCCAAAATCGGCCCCTGGCAGTGGAGATCCTTCCTCCCATAGGCATACTGGAATGTCTTGCCATGCTTATCCAGGATTTCATATTCGGAGATCTTTTCCTGGAGGATTTGCTCGAGGTAAAACAGATGCGAAGGGTTATGCGGAACGATATTTTCGGATTGGAAGTAGCGGATGACTCCAACCTTGAGCAAACCCGGTTCCATCGGAAAAATCCAGGCATACCCTTGCGGCATCCATTTCACACCGAGAAAGAAGGAAAGGGTGCTGGCATAAGCCGCGTATGAGGCAGTCGACACCTTGAGCAGGTATTCGATCCCGGTGGCATGGAGGGTTTTTGAAGGTATACTGCTTGCAGCTAAGACTTTGCGCTCCGATCCCGTCGCATCGACGAGGACTCTCGTCCGCACGGACTCTTGCTTGAAATGGACCTGCACCTCTTGTCCAAGCTCGTGTCCCTGATAGGCGCAATCCAGGCGTACTTCGCCGCCCTGTTTGCGGGTTTCATCAGCTAAAAAACTGCGCAGCTTCATGAAATCGAGAATCACGCCTTTCGCCTTGGTTGCCTGCCAGAGCTCGTGATCATTCGTCATCTCAATGCGGAGTTTGTTCCAATAGGATCCGATGAGGGAATGGGGGAGGGCATAGCGCTCGAGGATATCGAGGGGAGCTCCGCCGCTGGAATAGTTGTTGACGGCGAAACTCTTGGCTTTCTCCGCCAACAAAACAGCGAATCCCAAAGCCGAAAGTTCGCGCGCGCATTGGCCTCCAGCCGGACCCGCCCCAATGATGACGACATCATAACGCTTCATTCCTCAAAAATAGCAAAGTTTTGCCACGAATGCAAGAGCTACTGGCCACCAGCTATTTTTGAATCCCCAAAGCTTGCTGCAGATATTGACGGCAGTAAGCACGATCAAGGCAGGGTAGATCGCTTCTAATATGGGCCCTATAAAACGGGCGATACCCGCAAAGTCGAGCGTGGAGACGCAAAAAGCAATGGCGAGAGTGATGATGATCGCCACCTTGTGGGACAATTTTGTTTGGGCGACTTCCGTTTCTAAAAATCCGGCAAACAGCGACGCAAGAACCACCGCAGTGGTAAAGCAGGCCAGGACGATTGCCACGCAGACGATAGGGTAGGCTAAAGCCCCTAAGGCATGCTGCGCTACCACTCCGAGCATCTCCTGTGGCGCTACATTTTGTAAAAAAGGAGCATAGGCATGACCGAGATAGACCAGTAAGACATAGATGCCGGCCAGAAGCCCCCCGCCGATAAGCGCAGATTTTAGGAATAAAGGCATGAAAGAGGTGGTCTCTTCAGATTTCATATGGCTATGCAGGTGCTGGATGACGATCGTGGAAAAGAAGAAGGCGGCCAGGAGGTCCATCGTTTGATATCCCTGGAAAATGCCGTTTTTCAGGGCCAGGGGCCAGCTGCTATCCTGAAAGGGCGGAGGTGTGCTATACCAATACCCGAAAAGGCCTATTGCCGCTAAGGCAACTAAAAGAAAGGGAGTCAAGTACTTACCTAAGACGGGAACGATCCGGTTTTTGTTGAAGATGACCCAGAAGATCAAGGTGCAAAACCCAATGCTGAAGAGGGCCAGGGAAGTATCGGGAAAAAGGAGGCGGAAGCTCCCATGAGCAACGGTGATGCAGCGCGCCAAAACGCCAAAGGGTCCCATAAGGCCTAAGATGACGAAGGGTAGCCAGAAGGTCGCCCATTTGCCTAAGGAACTGAAGAAGGCTTTGTGATCGCCCTTATAGAGCATCATCGCTCCGGCCCCAAGAAAGGGGACTAACACTCCGGTCAAGATGATTCCCAGCGCTGCCCAAAGATAATGCCCTGTACATTCCTTGCCTACCAGCAAGGGAAACACCAGATTGCCCGATCCGAAAAACATCGAAAACATGGCAAATCCAGTGCTGATGACTAAAGATTTTTGTTTCATGTGATTTCTCTCTCTATTTGTTTGTTATTTGGATGAAAGTATAGGGCGTGATTGTATGACTTGGCAGCTAACTGCCAATAATCAAAGGGAGAGAAATTAGGGAAATGAATTTTTTATTCATAAATCGTAAATATACACGATAGATGAATTCTTTGTCAAGGCTTTAAAACCCTAGCACATAACCCATAAAGAGGCCGTTATTTGCTGCAGGGGTTTGTTCGGTGCCTGCTTGATAAATGCCAAAGGTAAAAGCATGCGCCTCGTTAAAGTGATACTTGGCCTGCCCTTGGGCAATCGAGAGGCGGTCGCGATCCGAAACCACGGCCAGCTCTCCTGTGGGAATTGGCTTATCCAATTCGGCATGCAAAGAAGCACTAATGAGGGCACCTAAAAGTAGAACTCCTAGATATTTCATAGGCTATCCTCCATAAGCCTTTGTTTACCAGAGTTCAAATATTTAGTACATCATTATTCCAGAACGAAAAAGGGACGAAAGGACATTAAATTTACCACTGAGCCAGTGAGATCAGTGTTTTATTTTTTTTACCACTGATCTCACTGATCTTAGTGGTAAATTTAAAAGTGGGTAAATTTATTTTTTGTTGGCAGCGTGGGCAGCGTTGGCAGCGAAATCGATGAAGCCATTCATGACGTCGAGGTGGATGAGCTTCACCCTCACCTTATCGCCGACTTTTAGGCCTTTATGGCCTTTCACGACTTTTCCTTCGACCGGTGGATGAAAGAGCCGCACCCAGGTGCCTTGGTCATCAGCGCCGGTGACGAGGGCGTCAAATTCGTGGTTCAACTGATTTTGCAGGTACACGGCCGCGGCGCATTTCGTGAGTTTTCGCGCCACTTTGTCTGCTGCCGTTTCTTGCACGGTACAGTGATGCGCCAGTTGACTCAGTTCTATGTTGCTATAAGGAACGGGCTTTTGACCCAGGCACGCCTTGATGAGGCGCTGTGTGATGATATCGGGAAAGCGGCGATTAGGAGCGGTCGAATGGGAGTAGTGGCGAATGGCTAGGCCAAAATGTCCGATGGGAGGCTCCCCGGGAAATTGAACGACATATTCTCCTCGACCCAATAGTTTAATGATCGTCAAGGAAATGTCAGGAAAGCGAAGGGGATCAGCCGCATGCCGTTGCATCAGAAATCGCTCTAAGGCTTTGTTGTTAGGCTGTGCCGGCAGCTTTTCCCCATATTCCGCAGCCACTTCCACGATGCGGTCCCAATATTTTGGAACGCGGACGACGCGGCGGAAGACGGGCTTCCGATTCTTTTCTAGAAAGAGTGTGACGGCTGTATTGGCCGCGATCATGAATTCTTCGATGAGCTGATTTGCCCTTTCCGATTTAGCTGGTAGGATATCGACAATCTGGTTTCCTTTGATCAAGGTGCGCGGTTCAATCGTTTCCAGGGTGAGCGAGCCCGATTGATGCCGATATTTTCTTAGGATTTGGGCAACTTCATCCTGGAGGCGCAGCTGCGGCGCTAGGCCGTTCACTTGCTTTACTTTAGATGGCAGGGCACTGTCCCCATTCTGGAGCCACTCCGATACAGAAGGGTAGGCCAGCTTGGCAAAATTGTGGACATAGGCGTGGTAGATGGCATAGTTTTGCTGGATTCCTTCCTGCGAGAGTTGCACTTCGACAACAATGGCTTTGCGATCTTGCTTTTCTGCCAAAGAGGTCAGATCTGTCGAGAGCTTTTCCGGCAGCATCGCGAAGATTTTGCTGGGAGTATAGACCGATGTCGTATTTTGCTGGGCGTGGGCGTTGATGGCGCTTTGCTGCAGGACGAGGGCATCGACGTCGGCAACAGCAACGAAGATCTTGTAGCCTGCGCCAGACTTTTCTGCATAGGTGAGCTGATCGAGATCCGCGGAATCGTCATTATCGATCGAACACCATAATAGTTTACGCAAATCTTTGGTTTCGGGAGTCGCTGCAGCAGGAGCATTGATCTTGCTTAGCTCGGCTAGGGCAGCCGCAGGGTAGTTGGGATCCAAATTGCGCTCTATCATGGTGCGATAGGCAATATCAGTTAAAAGCTCTGTCGAAAAATTCTGCTGTTGCATAAACTACCTACATGATCGAGTTGGTGACCTATCAATAGGTATATAATATGAAACGTTTTATTTTTGCCCTACTTTTATTTATCGGAGTCAAAAATGCCGATGCAGCCCGGTTTATAGAGCCGTGTACGCTTCATTTGACCATCCAGGACGGCAATATAGGAGAAAATATCATCCAAGATGTGCTGATCGATAACAAATCGGTCTTCCCCAAGCAATCCTCCTTTTTTGAAGCAAAGAAGGTCAAGATACTCCTGCCAGAAGGCATGCACACGCTCATTTGGAAGGTGCGCAAAAAAGACTTCGGCAAAGGCTACTACGAGTACGAAAACTTCGAAAAGCAATTCGAAGTGGAAAGGTATGACCTCATGTTCTATATCAACATCCAAGGCAAAGACGCCCAGCTCTTATCCCCAGGCAGACCCTGATCCTTATGCTTTATGCTTTATGGCGGACGAGGTCATCCCAATAGTCGCGCATCTCGTCTGACAAAAAGTGCCGGATGCTTTTGTAATCTGGCTTGCGGTCGGGATACTCCGTATCGATGAAGGCAATCTTGCCGCTTGTTGTAAAGGGGATATTGTCTGCACGGTAGCTAGATCCGTTGGCGCGGCTGATAATCTTGAAGAGTTCCTTGAGGTGCCCTGCAGTAATTTTGGTCTTCCATAGGTTGAGGTTTTCCGTTTTCGAGACGAGGTTCATATCCTGCGCCAGCAAGAGGACATATTTGCGCGAATATTCCGAGGTGCTAGGCGGCGCGGGTTCGGGCGGCAGGGGATAGATCCATTTCTTGGCAACGACGAAGTGGCGGATCTCCTTTTTCTTAATGATCTTAGCGATCTTTTCCGCCCCTTCGCACCTGAGCGCGAACCATTGCCATTCAGGCTTTCCCTTCTTTCGGCGCAATTCATTATCCAGACTGACCTTGACGACATAGCCTTCAAGCAGCGGATGCCTTGCAACAATGATAAAGCTTCTGGGCTGCACTTTCTTCCATTTGAAGCCCGCTTGAGTAAACGTATCTGCATTCAAGGTGACTCTGGAGGCTGTAAAAAGGGAATCCAACATCTTTTTACAAGGGTGTGAAGAAGAGATCAGGTAAGGTTCGACCTCATCTAAAACGGATGAGGGGAGGTCCGGACTGCGCGAATAGATGGGCAGCTCGATGCCGCAAGGAATTTCCCTTTTGGATTTGTCCCAGCACTGCATGAGAATGCGATAGGCTTTGCGATAAAGGGGAAAAGAGTTTTCGCGAGAAGTCTCTTTAGCGAGCCAAAAGGCCTCATAAGCCTCTTCGAGGCTATGGTCTCCGGGAACTAGAGCGCGAATTTTACCCCAGAGATGAATCTCATCTTCCACAGCAAAAGGAATCGAAACGGCCTCCTTGCCTTCAGCCTCTTCCATCAGCTCCATCGTGTGGAAAGCCAGCGAGCCGGCTACATCCGGCAACTCATCGTCGGCGAATAAGGAAGCTGAGAAAAGGAACAGCAAGCTAGCGATTGTTCGCATCATGGCCGGTATGTCCTTTGTTGTTTTGGATCATTCCGCAGGAAACCACGAACTTTATCGCCTCTTCCACTGTCATATCGAGATAAATCAACTGATCAGGCCGATACATCATCATGAAGCCAAAAGTGGGATTTGGCGTGCCAGGTATAAATACCGAAACCCACTCCTTCTTTTCTTCATCAGATCCTTCTGGCAATTCCTTTTTCGTGACGAGGCCTATGCTATAGTTATTAGGTGCAGGGAACGGGGCGACCACGACATGGGAGAATGTGGTGCTATTCGGAGACAACACAGTGCGGGTGACTTCTTGAAGGGCTTTATAGATTTTGTTGACCATGGGAATCCGATGAAGTATATCGTCTCCAAAATTCAATAAGTATTTGAGAAAGATTATTCTAGCTAAAAATCCGATGAGCAGAATCACGCAAAACAACGTGATCAGCGCTAAAATCTTGCTGGAAAAGTGAAGGATATCCTGTCCGCTAAAAAACCAGATGGGTTGGTCAAGGAGATCATAGTGATGCAAAACGCTTTCAATGGTGCCTTGGAAGGGCTTGGTCAAGAGGTTCAAAAGAAAGATGACAATGAAAATCGTCAGGGCAATGGGCAGCAAAAGAGCTAGGCCTGTCATGAAATGCTTTTTCATACTTGCGCCTGATCCTTTGGTATGCTTTTCACAGGCGCGACAATTACGCCGCAGGAAATAATGTATTTGAAGGCCTCTTCAGTTTTCATGTTGATGTAGTGGATGTCAGATTCTTTGTATAAAACCAGAAATCCCGATGTCGGATTCGGCGTCGCCGGCACAAACACGGCGACGAGGTCTTCTCCCGATATTTTTCCCAAGTTCGTCAACCCCTTCCTTGTGACCAAACCGATGCTATAGGTGTCCGCATGGGGGAAGGGGACTAGGGCAACCTGCTTGAAAGATTTTCCATTCGAAGTAAAAAAGGTATGGATCACATCCTGACAGGTGCGATAAACCGCATGGACAAACGGGATATGCTTAAGGGCATACTCCCACATCTGAATGAAATAATGGATGAAAACCCAGCGGGCAAGCATCCCAAGCAAAACAGTGAAGAAAAACAAGAAAGCGAGGACCAGGATTTTGCTTAAACCCTCCTGTACATCCTGCGGAGTAAAGAAGAGAAACCCAGTGTCGGCAACCCCATAATAAGCCATAATAGCAGAGACAACGCCGGCAAAAGGAGCCGTCAGCAAATTAAAAACAAAAAGTAAAATCGCAACAGTCAAGGTCACGGGCAGTAAAATGATCAGGCCTGTTATCAAATACTTTTTCATCTTCGCCTTTGTACCTTTTTGGGCTTTTTTGGTTCCACGCCTAATTTGCCGGCGAAGCCCCAGCGGCTTTCCAGCGTGATAAAATCGACGTCCAGCAGCATCACCAGCACCCTGTCTCCGGCGCTGAACTGCTGTCCGGTGTGCCTTCCTTTCAGTATCATTTGGCTATCCTCAAAGACATAGTAGTCGTTTTCCAGTTCGGAGACATGGAGGAAGCTTTCCAGCATCAGGTCGAGGACTTCGAAATAGATGCCGAAGTTTTTGACGCGCGTGACAATGGCTTCATATTGCTTGTGCGGATCCTTGCGTTGAAGGGCTTCGAGCAGCCTCAGCTTTTTGAGGAGACGGACGCTGCCTTCCGCTTTTGCGCTGATTCTCTCCTGTTCCGAACATTGGGTGGCGATCATTTCGAGGTTTTCGACCGATTCCTGTTCGCCAAAAAGGATGCGATGGACGACCAAGTCGACATAGCGGCGTATGGGGCTCGTGAAGTGGCAATAATGGGCAAGGCTTAAGCCATAGTGTCCGATATTTTCCGGAGAATAAATGGCCAAGCGCATGCGCCTGATATAGCTCGTGGCCAGGTATTGCCCATAGGAAGTCTTGAGGGCTTCATCGAAAAGCTTTTGCAATTCTTTCGGGGAAGGCTTTTCGGTCAACTGGTATCCAAAGGCATTGGCCAAGGAGGCAAAGTCCTTCAAGTTTTCTTCCGCGGGTTCGTCATGCACGCGATACGTCAGGTTTTTTCCTTGCAGGCTCAGGTGGCGGGCGACGATCTCGTTGGCTGTCAGCATGAACTCCTCGATGAGCTGGTGGGTGATATCATAGGTAATATATTCGGTTCCCTGCGGGACTCCATTCTCATCGACGATGACGACCAGCTCAGGCATGGCAAATTCGATGCTGCCGCGCTCGTAGCGTTTTCGCTTCAGGTGGCCGCATAACTCGACCATAAGCTCCAACGTTTTGCGATAGGGACTGCGCACTGTGCCATCCAGGACCTGCTTCGCCTCCTTATAGGTAAAGCGCTTCGCGCTCTTGATGACGCTGCGGACGATGCGATAGCCGAGCTCGTTGCCTTGACCGTCAAAGTCGACCAATACTGTGATCGTCAGGCGATTGACCTTAGCTTTTAAGCTGCAGAGGTTGTCCGACAATTCCGCTGGAAGCATCGGAAGGCAATAACCCGGGAAATAGGTGGAATTGCAGCGCTGCTTAGCCTCCTGATCCAGTGCTGTTCCCGGTTTCACGTAATGGGAGACATCGGCGATATGCACCGCCAGATGGTAATGGCCATGGCGGTCTTTGCTCAAGCTGACGGCATCGTCAAAGTCTTTTGCGGTGTCGGGGTCAATCGTGAATGTCTCTAAATCCCGTAGGTCTTCCCTTTTGCCTATCTCCTTTGCCGAAACTGTAGAGCCAAAAGACTGGGCTTCTCCAATAGCCTTATGCGAAAAGGCGCTGGGCAATTCATACTCTTCGATGGCGGCCTTGATGTCGGAAGAGGGATCGCTGATATGCCCGATATGGTGCGAAACGCGGCAACGCGTTTCTGATTCTTTGGTTCCCCACTCTGTCACCTCCAGCACGACGCGGTCGCCGACCTGTAGCGGGAAGTCGCGAGAGGGCTCGACCAAGACCTGCTGCGCCGTGCCGAGCAAAGGCACATACGCGTTAATCTCCCCATATTTGTCGATTTCGCGGATGACTCCGGCGATATGTGTGCGTCCCCTGGAGAGAATCGAAACGACTCGACCTTCAGGACCCTTCTCCGAGACAGCTTCCTGGTTGACGATGACTTCTACGGCATCGCCATCGACAGCGTTTTGGGTCAAATGCTTGGGAATAAAGATGTCTTGGCTATAGAGCGTCTGATCTTCCGGCTGCACAAAGCCGAAGCCGCGCGGATGCATCCGAATGATTCCCTTCACCACATCGGCAGAACTCTTTTTCAAGATATATTTGCCATGCGACAGCTCGACAATTCCTTCATTGACTAGAGCGGCCATGACATGGCCGAAGATTTCGCGGTGCTGCGCAGGCAGCTGCAGCCTCTCGAGTAGTTCGCTTTTCGTCATCGCGTTATAGGCCCGGCCCGTGACAAATTGCTGCGTTGTCTTTAAGAGATTCTGATAGAGGCGCTCTTCTTTAGGGCTTGCTAGTTCTACTTTCTTTAATTTTGTCTTTTTTGGCATAGATTTTTTGGTTTTCTTCTGTTAAACTATAAGGATATCACAAGAATTCATATATAGAAACTATGAAATACGACCATAAAAAAATCGAAGCCAAATGGCAAAAGTATTGGCTGGAAAATAAGACATTTCGCGCCGAACAGCACTCCTCCAAACCAAAATACTATGTGCTGGACATGTTTCCCTATCCGTCGGGGTCGGGCCTACACGTAGGACATGCCATCGGATATACCGCAACGGATATCGTCGCCCGCTATAAGCGGCAGCTCGGCTTTAATGTGCTGCATCCCATGGGATGGGACAGCTTCGGCCTTCCCGCCGAACAATATGCGATACGCACCGGGACACACCCTGCCGTCACCACCAAGGCCAATACCGACAACTATCGGAAGCAGATGCGCCTCCTCGGCTTTAGCTACGACTGGGATCGGGAATTCGCCACTAGCGATCCCGACTTCTTTAAATGGACCCAATGGATTTTCACGAAGCTCTATGAAAAAGGCCTTGCCTATGAAGCGGAGATCCCTGTCAACTATTGTCCGGCTTTAGGGACCGTTCTCGCCAATGAAGAGGTCGAAAATGGCAAATCCAAGGAGGGCGGCTTCCCCGTTGAAAAGCGCCCCTTGAGGCAATGGGTATTGCGCATCACGGCTTACGCCGAACGGCTGATCCATGACCTGGACCTCGTCGACTGGCCCGACAGTTTAAAAAGGCTGCAAATCAACTGGATCGGCAAGAGCGAAGGAGCACAGGTCGACTTTGCCGTGGAACAATCCGACGCCCTAATCACAGTCTTTACCACCCACGCCGAGACGCTTTTCGGCGCCACGTATATGGTGTTGGCTCCGGAGCATCCCCTCGTCAATAAAATCACCAAACCCGACCGACTGGCTGAAGTCGCCGCGTACCAGAAGAAATCAGCCGCCGAAAGCGACCTGGAAAGGACAGAACTCAACAAAGACAAAACGGGTGCCTTCACCGGAGCCTATGCCATCAATCCAGTGAATGGCCAGAAGATACCCATCTGGATCTCCGACTACGTCATCATGGGCTATGGCACCGGCGCCATCATGTGCGTCCCAGGGCATGATGAACGCGATTTCGCCTTTGCCCAAAAGTTCGGATTGCCCGTCGTTTACGTGTATGATCCACAAGAACTTCTCATCGGCAGCGAAAACGCGGAAATCTCCATCAACGGCCTCACAATAGCCGCTGCAGCCAAAGCCATCACACAGTGGCTCGAGAAAAAAGGGCTGGGCAAAGCCACCATCCAATATAAGCTGCGCGATTGGCTCTTTTCGCGGCAGCGCTATTGGGGAGAACCCTTTCCGATCCTCCACTTTCCCGATGGAACCAAGCGGATGCTCGACGTCGACGAATTACCCCTTCTGCTGCCTGAAGTGACCAACTACAAGCCTTCAGGGGATGGCCAAAGCCCCTTGGCGCAAGCAAAAGAATGGATAGAGATCACCGACCCCAAAACAGGCAAAAAGGCGCGCCGCGAAACCAATACCATGCCCAACTGGGCCGGCTCCTGCTGGTACTACCTGCGCTTTTGCGACCCGCATAATGATCATGCGGCTTGGGATAAGGGGTTAGAGAAGTATTGGTCTCCGGTGGATTTGTATATCGGCGGAGTAGAACACGCCGTCTTGCACCTCCTCTATTCCCGCTTTTGGCATAAGGTCTTGTATGACTGCGGCTATGTCGCCCACCCGGAGCCTTTTCAAATGCTGCGCAACCAAGGCTTGATTGTGGCGCGCTCCTACCTCAACAGCAGCAACCTCTACGTTCCGCCAGAAGAAGTCGAAGAAAAAGATGGGGCCTATTTCCATCGGCTGACCAAAGAGCCGCTGAAAAGCCAAATCGAAAAGATGTCGAAATCGAAGCTCAACGGCGTCAGGCCAGAGGATATCATCGAAGAATATGGGGCCGACTCGTTGCGCCTCTACGAGATGTTCATGGGACCGCTCGATAAAGAAAAGGTGTGGAATACCGACGCCGTTTCCGGCTGCCGCCGCTTTTTGGATCGGTTTTACGATATGGCCACCTCCGGTAAGGTGTCGGATGAAGAGAGCCCGGAAGCTGAAGCCTTAAAGCTCGGCTACCGCCTCGTCCATGGCGTCAGCCAAGACGTCGAGGCGCTCCAGTTCAACACAGCCATTGCTAAGATGATGGAATTCATGAACGACTTTACCAAGCTGCCGCGCTATCCTAAGCGGGTCGTCAAGATGGCCGTGCAGTGCCTGATGCCTTTCGCGCCCCATCTCGCAGAAGAAATCTGGGAATCGCTGGGATGCCATGAATCCATCAATACGACGCCCTACCCAGAAGTCGAGGCTAAATACCTCGAAGATGACACGATCACCTATGTCGTGCAGGTCAATGGAAAGGTGCGTGGAAAATTCGAACTGCCAAAGGACCAAACAGAAGCGATCGTGTTGGCAGCCGCTAAGAAAAACCCGACTATATTGAAGTACCTCGATGGCCGCGAAGTGCAAAAGGTGGTCTTCGTCCCGAATCGCCTGCTCAACATCGTCCTGCGCGATTAAAGGTTTGTGAGAATTCAGAATACAGAATGAGGCTTGCGAAACCCAGGGCCGAAGGCCCGGCAGTTGTATAGCCCAGGCCGCAAGGCCTGGGTTACGAGGACGTTAGAAGATGAGGACCGAAGGTCCGGCACAAATGTGTCCCGTATTGGTGCCGGACCTTCGGTCCTCATCTCACAATCCATCCTAACCCAGGCCTTGCGGCCTGGGCTATACAACTGCCGGGCCTTCGGCCCTGGGTTTCGTAGGCCTCATTCTGTATTTTGATTAATGCTTATGCTTTGGATGCGGATGGGGCTGCTGCTGCGGCTGCCGGGCTAATCGCTTTGCTTTTTTCGATGCTCTTCTTCTTTTCGGCTAGAAGATCGATCGCCTCATCCGTTGTCCTGTAGATCATATTTCTAACTAATAGCGGATCGCTGACGAGTTGCTCATAGAGATTCGACAAAGTTTTAGCAACGAGACCAATATCGGGAACAAATTGGTACAGGACACTCTTCACAGTCCTTTTAAAAAAGTTGCCACTTTCCTTCAAGCTTCTCGCATAATCGTCGAGCAAGAGCGCCACATCGGTAAAGCTTGCCTCGCGCCTGCGGGCATTAATGACAGGCTCTAATGCATTTAAACGCGCTTCAAGAGCAGCAATCCTTACAGATTCTACCTCATTAGCCGGTACGGTACTCAACTGCCCATAAAGATCTGAATATTTTCTTTGCTCTTCAAGCAGCTCATCAAATCGAGGGGTTTTTTCAACTCCCGGCTTGTTCAATTCCTTAGCTATACGCTGCATTTCGCGATGCAAAAAGTGCATTGCCTGAGTCATGCCGTTTCCTAGGACCATCTCTTTTAAAACCTGTGGAGAGAGAGTTTCGTTCGCTAGCACTGACACTTTTGACGTGATGACATCAGGTGCCGCAGTAACCTCGCGAACAGAACTCATAATCATTTTTCCAAACAGATTAGACAGAAAGCTTACAATTGCTTCCCTTATTCCACCATCTCCAAAGTCGACATCGATCATGGCAATCACATTTTCGATGAGCTTACCTAGCATCGAACCCTCTTTAGGTGTGTCTCCACTTTGAGTATTTTGTGCCTGCTGATTGGTAGGAACTTGAGGACTAACAGAGGGTTGGCTTTTCTCTCTTGAAATGGGTTCCAAATCAGCGAGCATGGGTTTGACTATCGCATTGAATTTAACTTGATCAATATCGATAGCCTCAAAATCAACTCGCTTTGCCATCTGTTGGACGCGGTCGAATAATCCCTTCAAAAGTTCTTCTCGATTTATGGTCAGTTTTTTCTCTTTGATCTCTTTGATCTTTTCCTGAAATGCAAGATCAGCAAAGAGTTTTATTAGCCCATTATAGAGAATCGGCATCAACTGATTCACGAAAAGATCTGTAATCGTATTGGGATCGGTGAAGTGTTTCACTTGATCTGCCAACAACCTCTTTATCTCATCTCTTGCGAGTTGTCGTGCATAATTAACTATAGCCATCTTATTGGAAGGGCTATTCACATAATTCAGAAGATTTTTCGACATATCGGTCATAAAGCCAAATAGCGTCGGACTCGTAATCTCTTTGGCCAGATCTTTCATTTGATTCGCCAGATTTGTAAGCTCAGTCGGTACATCGCCTAGCTCATGGATCCAATTGTCTACTTCTGCTTCGGTGGAAGGAAAACCGATCAAATTTAAAATGTTCTCAACCTTCTGGTCAAAATAGGCCAATTCCGCCTCTTTGAGAGCTGGATCCTGTTCTCTGCCTATCAGCGCTTTTTCCATCTCGTTTTTGACGAGTGGATGGCAGGAGCCGGAGCTCTTAAACGTATTATAATAGGCCTCTTTATTTTTTGCCTGTTTGGTTTGTTCGAAATCTACATTCTTTTTCCGATTGCGTTGAGTATCGGCATCATTTTCGTACGCTTGGACAGCGGCTTTTCCAGCAGCTTTAGCTTCCAGCATGGCTTGTGTGTGGCCTACGAAAATGGTGGCAAATTGGTCTATTGTTGCCATGGGATTGATTTCATGCAGAATGGCGACCCATTTCTCCATCTGTACTCTGACTAAGGCCTCTGCCTTTTCTTTCATCACTTTGAAGACGACAGTATCAAGGCCATTCAAAAGGTTGCCTATATATTCGCTAAGCCTGTCAATTTTATGGTCGAGCAAGGCGTTCATCGCGATCAACACGAGGTCCTTAACCTCAGCTGGCTCCAATTCATCAATGCCAAATGCTACCAGATATACCTGTAGGGGAGTTTCATGCTTTTTGTTGACGAGCCAGCCGACAATAGTTCCGATGGCGTCCTTGCGCTGAATGTTGGCTAGAGAGGCTTGTCTCTCCACTTCTTTAACAACAGCTTGAAGAAGTTCATCTTTATATTTATCTTCATCTATAGGGATATTGCTGAATTTATCGTAAAGAAGCCATTGAAGGTGAGTTTGTAAATCTGGGGAAACGGGGTCCTCCACCCGTTGTTTGTCGATAAGGCTCTGCGAATGCTTTTGAGCCACGCGATAAAAGAGGGAGATTTTCTTTGCGAAACTTGCTACGAGCTGCGGAATGCCTTCACTTCCCGTTTTAGCTTGTGTCAGGCGCGCCTTCAGCTTGTGTTCAAAGAAGGCTTCAGTGACTTTATCCGCGACTTTTACGGCCTCCTCAACAGCTCGATTTTGCCAGGGGAGATCAAATTTTTTCGGGGCGACTGCCTGCTGTGGAACAACAGACGCAGCTGCGGCTGCGGCAGCAGCTGGCGCACTTTCATTTCTCTTTGCCGTGGCTGGAGAAGTAACAGGTGAAGTGACTGGACTTGGTTTCTTTGGTTGAAGCGAGGTGACAACGCGTGGATTGCTGCGCAAATCGTCCGGCCTTCCCTTCATGGCCAGCTCTTCTGCCGGATTAAAAGGGGAGAGATCCACCACGGAATATTTTGTGGTGAACAGAAACCTAAAGATATCTTTGATCGCTTCCCAGATTCTCTTGAAGAGTGATCGCTCTGATGGCTTATAAGCGACACCCGTCAGCAACACTTGGGGCTGATGTTTATTTGGCACGTTATCTATTGATGAAACCATACGCCTCACATATTAAAATTAAATTATGCTCCTGAAAGTGTGTGTGCTGACACTTTCCGAGATTGAACAATTTCTTTTTTCTCTATAAAGGTCCTGATTCCATAATCTGTCACTCGATATAAGAAATTCTTGGTCAGGACCTGGTTGCCGACAAATTTCGCAAAGATGTCTCCCATTGCGGCTTCTATCGTTCCGGCTGAGGGAATGAGCCAGTAGATGATCGTCTCGATGATTCCATCTTCGCTTTTGCTCTTTAGATAATCGTCGATTAACAAAGAACAGGTCTTGAAGCCTTCGTCTCTTTTGCGGCTATAGATGTCATGCTCTTCGTTTGCTAAGCGCTCTTCGATATCTTCGATTTGCGCGAGCTCTGATGCCGTTTTCTCCTCTTTAGAGTGGAGGGCGCTAAGCTCGCCAAATTTCACTTGATATTCGTCCATCTTAATGCGTATTGCCTCTAGCCGATTGAGGTCAGCCTGGGAAAGGCTTGGCTTCTTCTCAATGGCCAACACTTCGGCAGTCAAAATCTCCCTTTCCCGGAGCAGGAACGCTTTTGCTCGGTTGCCTTCTCCCGTATATAAGTCGTGGATCATCGTTTTCGTCAAGACAGTTCGGGTAACCGTTGCGACTTTAGCCATGAGGGCATCGGGTGATTTGGTCATGACCGTCACAAGCCCATTCAGCTGTTTTCCAATGAGGCTGGCAAACCAACCAATGATTATTTTGATAAAGTTTAGCTTAGGCACTTCAATCATTTCTTTGAGGTTGAGAACGAGCCTAGTCATGATCGGACTCGAACTCGCATTGACGCTTTCGATACTCTTCGATTTGAAGTAGACCTCGACCAAATTCTTGTGGACGACTTTCGGCGTGAACGAAGAGGCTGGCCCCTTGTGTTCAGCTCTTAGCTTTTCGATATGGCCGTGAATATCAGCCAGAACGGGATCCATGATTTCATCAAATTTTGCGCGGTCGATGCCAATCTGTTCCAAGTTGACATGCTTCGACATCTTGACTGTCTGCTCATAGAGAAAATCGAGGCATGCCTTTTTATTTTCCGCAGTAAAATTCATCAGCAGGGGGGAGAGCCTTCCCAGGTTTCGCTGCATAGCGAGATCGGCAAATTGTTGGACAAGCATCGCATATTTTTGGGGCAGTACCTTATTCACATAGCGTTCAGCCAACACGTCATGGTTGGTATAGCGCGTGACCTTTTCCGTCACCTTCTTCAAGAGAAGGTCTTTGACCATCGAGCGTGAATACTTGCGAATGGTCTCGAGGGTTTCTGGGCTATCCAAGAAGCTGAAGAGAGCGGAGTTCACCGTTTGCAAGAGTCCATGTATTTCGGGACAGGTGGCCTCTTTGACAAAGCGATCCAATGCCTCTTTGACCTCTGTAATCTCTGGGGGCAGATCGGCCAGCATATCGGTCCAGGAGCGCAACTGCTCATCGGTCTCCGGAAAGTCGGCTAGTTTGAGGACCTCTTCGATTTTGGCGGCAAAGTAGTTTTGCTCTACATCAGGCTGCCCATTGAGGATAGCCTGGACTGTCGGGTGGCATAATGCCTTGCCATCTTCCCCTTTGGCCTCTTTAAAGCCTTCGCTAAACCCCTTTCGGTATACTTCTAGCTTTTGTCTTGGGTAGTCTTCTCTTAGATAAGTCTCTGCTTTTGCTTTTTGTTCTTGTTCCTTTACAGTCAGCTGGGCGTCAGCAGGTAAGCCGGCCCATTGCTTGGCTTTTTTTACGGCGTTCTTGCGGTTTTCATCGTTTTCAAAACGTCTGAGAGCCTCAGTGCCTCGCTTTCTGCCTGCTAAATAAGCATCCATGTGTTCCACTAGGATGAGGGTCGATTGATCGGTTAACGTCTTCAGGTCCATCTCTTCCATGATGTCGGCTAATTGGGCCAGCTGCATGTCTGCGATCTTCTTCGACTTCTCCTGCATCGAACGCAGGACGATGTCATCAAAATTGTGCATCAGCCCTTCAAGGTGTCCTTTAAACCGATCAAACTTGGCTTCTAGCAGGCTCTTTAGCGAGGCTTCTAAAATCGTCTTCAGCTCAAAATCCATGAGCGCATTTTGATGTATCCCTTTTGTTGCTAAGTAGGCCCGAAGCGTTAAGCGCTCTGGAGGAAGTAACGCATTCAAATCCATGAGCCCATTTTGGTGCATCCCTCTTCTTTCTAAGTAGGACCGAAGCACATCGGATCGCTCGGGGAGCAGCAGCCAATCAATAACATGCGGCACCACATACTTTTTTTCGATGTCCCGGTTTCTTTGCACTTTTTCCACCACTTCACGGCGGAAAGCTGTGGGGTCGGCAATGCCTTTCGTTAGCCACCCTAAAGTTTGTACAAATTCCAGGCTCCAAGGGGTTTCGGCATCCTTTTTTGCGATGATAGACTCGGATAGCTTCTTTACGACGCGGAAGAAGTCGGGCACTAGCTTCGCTAACTCGATAGCGCTAGCGAGGGCTGCTCCTGCAGTTTTTACGGACGCTAATTCTGGCTTGACGTCTTGAGCAAAGATCACTTCGACAAGCTCGCGGATCTTGTCATTGGCTAGCGCGATCCCTACCCGCTGCCATTCATGCTTGAATCGTTCGGCAGGGGCTGCTGGCCCAGAAGGAGTAACCTGACTGATTTGCCTGTCGCTTAAGCTGCCTGGAGTTGTCGGATTGGGGTTCGGGAGATCAGCAGGTGTGTTCTCTTGGCCAACAGTTCCATGAAAGACTTTTTTGACACCCGAAACAATGCCATGCCAAATGTCATTATTATCTGGCGTAGGCTGGTTCCCTGCAGGAAGGGTTCCCAGTTGGGGGTGAGTGACGCCCGAGATATCTACCGTCATAATTTTTTATGCCTTACATTTACATATTAAGTTAGTTATTACACTGAATTCATAATTATAGCAGAAAAACTCATTTTTGTAAATGCTTTTGTTGCCCCTTTTTCGTTGGCCTAAAAATTTACCACTGAGATCACTGAGATCAGTGAGAGGATATGAGATCATTGAGAATATAAAAAAAATTAAATGGATTAGAATAGTAATCCTCTCCCTATCTCATACCTTCTCACTGATCTCAGTGATCTCACTGGCTCAGTGGTAAAAATTTTAAAAAGATTTAAAAAGATTTATCGTCTTTCTAATTCATCGGCAATTTCTTCAAGCAGGCGCGCTAAAAAGACTTTTAATACAAGTTCGCGCTGCGAAAGGTTGTATAGCCGTTGAGTCAGGCGATTGCAATAATTTCTCACACTGTCAGAACTGATCAGCTTGCCTCCCAAAGAACTTTTCTCTTGGACGATACCCACTAGCATGGGATGCAGGTTATTCGAAAGGGACTCGCTGACCCGTTGTTGCAAATCTCTCATTTCTTGTTGCGAAGTGGGGAATTGTTCAAAGAGGGTAGGAACTATTTTTCCATTATCGTTGCGAAAGAAGATGTGATGCAAAAATCTAAAAGGCTTATAAGGGGATTCGTCATGGGTGGCTTCATTCAATTTCATCTGAAAGAAATCGCCGATCTGTCTTTTGGCGCAGGACATGACGACATTGAGCAGGCTCGTCATCGGAGTCATCAAGAGACCCTCCGGTTCTCCCATGGCGACGATCGATCTCCCCATGCCGGTCAGTATTCCACCGGCAGTATCGGAAAACTGTTTATCGCTGCAATCGCGCGTTTGAGAGGGCAGCTGGTGGTGAGTTTCAAAGCTAAACATGTCGGTCATGAAGCGGCCAACCACCAGGGAGAACGAAGCTGGAGTGAAAGCTCGATTAAAGATTTCCAGCAGACCCATCGAAATGATGAGACTCGATACCCGTTCTCCTACAGTAATTGATCTGGAGCACTTGTTGAAAAGAAAGGGGATCAGCCGTTGCATCTGGGCGAGGAGGTGTTTATACATTTGTTTCCGCAGATCTTTCACTTTTTCTTCATAAGTTCCATCAATGATCTTATATTTGTTTTTCTTACTCAATTTTTCGATGAGCTGCAATTCTCCATCATCCGTTATATCGAGAGCGCGGGGTTTGATGGTTTGTATATAATGACAAAAAAAGTTTTCAAATTCTCTTAAGAGACAAAGGATGAAACGCTTTTCTAATGAATTGACATTTCTTGGAGTTTGAAAAAAGAGTTCTGCCACAATGCCAGGTAAGGTTTCATTTAATTCGGCCAAAATCTCATCCTTCAATACTTGACAAGGGGAATCCTCATGCATGGCTAACAAGTAATGTGTGACCAGATCCTTCCAGAATTTAGCAATGACTTGAATTTGCTCCTGGGCCGCTCGAGTCAGGGCAGCGGAGGGTTCTACAGCCTTGAGAACCTTGTCAGGATTGCAAAAGATATCAAAGACCATGAAATATTTTTCGCATGTCAGAGGTTCAATGATATCAGCTGCGTTGCGCGCCAATACTCCCGTAAGGCGCCAGATCTTATCTTGATTGTCAGCAGATATCTCTTTAAAGCGCCCTCTAGCCGCTATGGCGACTTTAATCGCTTCTTCTAAGATGTCGCTATTGGGAGGAATCACAAATCTGTGGGGGTATCTAATGAAGTCTTCAATAGTCTTTAAACTTGTAGCGATTATATCCTGTTGCACTCCAGGATGATAGCTTTCTGCTAATGAAGGAAGCGCAAGAAAAACTGGGGGGCCGCCGCCCGCTTGCCCTGCTTGAATTGTTTGCATGCTCATAAATATTCTCCTTTTCCCTTTTACCCCCCTTTATAACAGATAAACATCTAAACCTCAATGAGAAAAAGCTAAAATTGTCAAAAAAAGAGGAAATTCCTCGCGGCTTCTATTTTCCATCTTTGCAGCCGCTCCTGTGCTCTTTTTATCCGAACACCATTCTTCGATAGTCGCGATGGCAAAGCCGGCCTCCCGGAGCCATCCCACATAAGAGGAGAGGGGATAGTGATAGGAAATGGTGGCGGGAGACTGGGCGCCTTTGCTGGGATGCGCCGCGATGGGGATAGCCATCGGCTTCGCATAGCGATCGATGCGGCGGTATTGGATCTTTTTTTCATGGTCCACTTGCCATGAGGATTGGCGCGGGATGCGGAAACAGGGGTGGTTGAGGACGATCAGCAGCTGCCCGCCAGGCCTTAGGTGCTCTTTTGCATTTTTAAAGACTACTAGCGGATGTTCCATATTTTGCAGAGCTAACAAGAGGACCGCATGGGAAAAGGAGCGTTCCAGCTTGAGGGATTTCGTGACATCTGCTACCCGATATTCATGGTTTGGGTTTTGGTCGTGCGCCTTAGCAGCTTTTATTAAGGAAGGGGAGAGGTCTATGCCCATGTAGGGGATTTCACTCGGAAGATGTGCGGCGAGAACCCCCTGCCCGCATCCCAGATCCAAGAGGCTTGTTTCCTTATAATCAGACAAGTTTAGGAGGCGCAAAAGGTTAGGGAAGATGACATTCTGGTGGAAATAATGGCCCTCCTCGCCGACAATCCCTCGGTACCATTTTTCGACTGGTTCCCAAGAAGTCTTTTTTTTAGGATGGCTTTTATGCATAAGCGATCATTATCCTGGCGCGGCCTTTTTTTGTCGATTGACTTAAATCTGAATAAAGTATTATTTTGAAGAAAAAGGAGGCTATATGTTAGATGATAACGATATGCAAATTAGACGAGCATTAAATGATGCGATTCAGTCGATAGATCGCAACGAATCTCCTGAAAAAAAACGGGCATCTATTCAGGCTGCTTTAAATATTATGCAGAATTTTTTAACAAATCCCATAACGCCATCGGACCCGCGCACGGGCTTAAAACGGGGAATTAAAGCGGAAAGAACAAGTGGCGAGTCGAATAAATAAGCCATACCACACGCTTTGTGCTCTACTATTCATCTTACAAGCTACTGGAGGCTACGCTATGGAACTTGAAAGCTCTGCATTTAAAAATAACGAACCCATTCCCCGCGAATTTACCTGTCAGGGCAAAGACATTCCACCCCCACTCTTCATTCGCAATATCCCCCTGGAAACAAAAGCGTTGGCCTTGATCGTCGATGATCCCGATGCTCCGAGCGGTACTTTCGATCATTGGATTGTCTGGAATATCCTACCCAGCATCCAGCAAATCGACTCCACAATGGAGTTTTCAAACCAAGGTAAAAATGGCTTTGGTGTCGCGAAATATAAGGGGCCTTGTCCTCCGCCTGGAAAGCCGCATCGCTATTTCTTCAAGCTTTATGCCCTCGATTCGAAACTCGAATTGCCCACAGGCGCCACGAAAGCGCAGCTCGAAGCTGCCATGAAAGATCGCATCATCGAAAAAACACAACTCGTCGGCACCTACCAACGAGCCGGGGAATAGAATACAGAATTCAGAATACAGACATTTAAATTTACCATATTTAAATTTACCACTGAGAACACTGAGATCACTGAGAAGATATGAGAACATTGAGAGGAAATGTACAACCTTAAATTTCAATCCTCTCCCTATCTCAATCCCTCTCACTGATCTCACTGATCTCAGTGGTAAATTTAAATGTGGTAAATTTAAAGTCTGTATTCTGAATGCTTCTTTCAGTCGTAACAGCCGAAACGGCATAGATGCTGAGGAGGCTCAAAGCGAAGCCCGGGATCATGCTCTGAATGGCCATATCGGTAATAAAGGGATTGACAAGGTGCCATGTGCCCGAGACGACACCCCCGACGACAATGCCAGCGATGGCTCCATAGCGGTTTGTCGAGCTGCTATAGAGCGCCATTAAAACGAGAGGGCCAAAAGCGCAGCCGAGGCCCTGCCAAGCATAGTGGACGGCTTCCAGTACCGTAGAACTTTTATTAAAGGCCAGAAATAAGGCGACCAACGTCACGACGATCACAGCCCAACGCGATACCTGCAGAAGCTGCTTTTGGGATGCCTCTTTACGTACGATATGCTTATAAAAATCTTCGCTCAAAACCGAGGCGCAGACCAAGATCTGCGAGTCCATCGTCGACATATTCGCAGCCAGAACAGCGCACAAAATGAATCCGGCGACCACCGGAGAAAACAGCAACTTGACCATGTCCACAAAAACGAGTTGCGGATCGATCGCGCCCGTTTGAAAAAAGCCGATCCCGATTAAGGCGATGGATGTAGCTCCCGCCAAGGCGATAATTTGCCAGGTCATTCCAAGATATTTTGATTTATGCATGTCCTTGGCATTGCGGATGCCCATGAATTTGGTGATAATATGGGGCTGCCCAAAGTAGCCTAAGCCCCAGCTCAGGAGCAAAAAGAGAATCGCGAGAAGGGAACCAAGAGAGGCATCTGGAACAAGGCTTAAGGAAATATTCTTGGCCGTCGCTGCTTGCAGGATAGAGTCCGAGCCATCCGCCAACTTGGTAAAGGCAATCAGAGGGACGAGCACGATGACGAAGAGCAAAAAGAGGGCTTGGAAGAGGTCTGTCCATGCCACCGTGATAAAGCCGCCCATGAAGGTGTAGATGACGACGACGACAGTAGCAATCGATATTCCAAGGAAATAGTCGATGCCAAAAACCGATTCAAAGAGCAGTCCCATGGCAATCAGCCCTGCAGAGAGGTAGCATGTCAAAAAGAAGACGGAAATCAAGGCCGTCAGAATCCGAATCGTACCAGATGGATCTTGAAAGCGCCTTTCAAAGAAGGTGGAGAGGGTGTAGCTATTCGTCTCTTCGGTAGCTGTTCGCAGTTTGGCAGCCACAAAATGCCAATTGGCAAACATCCCAAGCATCACCCCAATGGCGATCCAAAAGTGGCTAAGCCCTCCTGCAAAAATCGCTGCAGGAAATCCCATAAAGAGCCAGCTGCTCATATCGCTTGCATGGGCTGATAGGGCTGTCACCCAATAGTTGAGGGAACGATTCCCCATGATGAAATCGGCTGAAGACGTCAGCTTCTTATGCGATATCAACCCAATGGTCAATAAAATGCAAAAATAAGAAAAAAAAGAAATGAAATAATCTGAATGCATGGAGCTCCGTATAAAGAAAAAAATATATCACATCTGAAGATATAAATCAATTCTTAAAAGAAGACTGACGGATGCGTCAGTTTCTTTTTCTCAAAATAGGCGTTTCCCTTGTCATTCCAAAAGGAATGCAGGGAGACGCTTTTCTCTTTGCCGCTGTGCGTCTGTATCGCGATAGAGCGCCAGGACCCCAGCAAGAAAAAAGCAATTTTGGCGATGCGCGTTCGCAAATAGCGGCCTTTCATCCAATTGTAGAGCTTCCCCTCTACTCCCGATGGATTTAAGTCCCAGTAACTAATGTGCCACTTTCCAATGGTTGCCTTCCCGTATATGCGCTTGCACGTTTGATAGATATGTCCCGTGCAATTATCAATCATCGTATGGAAGCCATTCTTTCGGGTTCGGCTTCGCTCAAATTTGAGTCTGAATTCGTCAAGGAGCGCTTCCCATTGAACCGGAGTCGAGATCGGAAGCACCCTTGCGGCATGCATGCGCCCCGCACTATATTTTGTTTCATCATTATCGTGGTAGATAGAGTGATGATAGCGCACCGTCCAGGTGGTCATTTCCACTATCGATTGTGGAAAGGGCTCGACATATTCACCACAGGAGCGCACATCGTACTGTCCCTGCTCATTGGGCATCAGCAATTCAAAAAAGGTGTGGGTTCCGCGCATTTGTTTATCATCAGTTTGTGTTGCTTTGATGATGACAATGGGATATTTTCCTGGAGGACAGCCGATCCATTGCTGGCTTTCATAACCGGGAATTTGACTGAAATCGATGTTCACCTTCAAGCCATAGCGCCCTTCTACTTCAGCCGCGGTCAAAGTCTCCATGATGGGAAATTGGTTGACGAAATCCTTTTTCGTGAGGTCAGTGCGTTTATATTGCTTCTCGTCCTCATGGTAAGGTCCCGTTTCCGAAGCATTGTGCAAATAGAAGCCGCCCTCCCTATTGAGCATTTCGATGTCGGCATATCCAATCGTGATTTTCTTTTGTAATTCGCTGAAGATTTGCTCGATCGTCATGGTCCGCTTCCCATTGCCTCGCAAGCCGCTAAGCACCAGTTTCGGGCCTCCTTTCAGGACCTGTACAAATCTGCCCTCGATGGGAATCTCAACGACTTGCTGCTCGGGATGGACGCGGACTCTATCGCCCCCAAAGCGTGAAAAGCGGCCGCTTAGGTCGCGCAATATATCGATATAGAGCGAGGGAAATTTCACGAAGACCTCTACAGGGTTGCCTTTAAAGGGTTCGTAGGGGGTGTCATTGACGATAGTCCAGCGGAAAAATTCGTCGCGCCATTCGCTATCCGCCATCAGGTAGTCGGCAAATTCCCTATAGCAGGCCGCCTCTTTTAGTTTTTGCTCTTCTTCAGGCGTCAGCGCTTTTTTAGCGAAAAATTTGGTGGTGGCTTTGTAATTCGAAGCATAAACCACTAGGCGTCGATATAAGGGGACGCTGAATTCTGCAATGGGTTTCAGCTCGCCTTTTCTATATTTGTAGGCGAGCAATTGCCTATCGAGCTGGCGCCGCACCCCAAGGACCATTTCTCTCGACGATTTCGCCAGCTTAGGGAGGAATTCGGTAGCTTGTTCAATGGTTATGTTAAGCGAGGAAGTACCAATGGGAACCCGTTCAGCTTCAGCGAGAGCTTTCGCAAACACCTGGGCCGTCTTGACGAGCGTACGATCGCGAAAGTAGTCTCTGATCCAGCGAATGAGATAGCGAATGGGCGCAAGAGGGTCGTGCCTGATCCATTCACTAAAGCTCAGCTTATCTCTAATTATTAAACTCATGTTGCCCATAACCTTGTTAGATAAGTCAAACAACATACCAGATGGAAGAGTAAGCTTCAACCAACAAGTTAGACGCAAAGGTGCAAAGGCGCAAAGAAAGGGGAAGAGCCCGTCTCCCTGTTCTCTGTGTTCTCTGTGGTTATTAAATTTTTAATTAACCACAGAGAACACAGAGAACAGGGAGACGGGCTCTTCCCCTTTCTTTGCGCCTTTGCACCTGTGCGTCTAATTTATGGTCGCATTGCGGAAGGGGAGGGCTTTGGTATAGACCTGGAGGAATCCAAGTGCCGCGGAAGGGCATTCTAAAAGGGTCGTCATGAGATTGGTTTTGGAAAGCGAAAAGAGCTGCGCGTCCGTTTTGCTGGTGGCCTGATAGGCCCGCGTCTGCTCATTGAAGAGGGATTCATCGCCGAAGAAGTCATCTTCGGTTAGGGTGGCGCTTCCTTGCCCCTTAAGTTGCACGGTGACGGTTCCACGCACAATAATATACATGCGATTGGCTTGGTCACCCGGTTTGAAGATCACCTCGCCGGCGTCATATTCAATCAGCTCTAATTTATCGGCGATGGGCAATAGCAAATCGAGGTCCAAGGAGTTAAAAAGGGGAGTGCGCTTCAATAAAAAAGCTTTATCTATTAATGTAATTCTTTTCATCCGTTGCCCGCTCTATTTTCGTTAGCTTCCAGTTCAACAAAGCGATGCTGGTAGGCAGCAGCCATAATTTGATCGAGCTGGGAAGCAGAATGGCTGAGTTTATCCAAAAGTTCAGTGAAGCTCAAGGCCGTTCTTCCTCCCTTGAGGTAAGCGCCGCGCTTTTCCTCCTCAGGGATATCTACCACCAGCGGATACAATAACCGGTAAATCTTTGGTTCGCAGGTCTTTTCCAATGTTTCAATGACTTGGCTGCGGATTTTTGGATTGCTGCTGCGCATGGAGCGGGAAAGGAGCTCGCAATCTTCGATTTCGCCGGCAACGCCGAGGAGCTGAACGATGAAATCTAAGACGGAGTGATAGCTGCTCAGGAGGCTTTCCCGAAGCACTGTCAGATCGATATCGGGCTGGGGTGGCTGTAGGGTTTTATAATGATAGCTATAGAAATAGGCCCTTTCGATTTCGACCTGGATGATCTCGGCCAAATGGGCGCGCAGATCCGGCAAGGCGATAAGGCCGAGCGTCCTTCCCGCCAGGAGGCGGCAGCGGTCGTTTAGGGCTGTGTCCTTGGTGAGCTCCAACAGGATAGGGATAGAGCTTTGCCCCATGTTTGAGATGAGCTGCTCGGTCAGGCGGCGTTCTCCAGGCCGGAAGTGGGTGCTGGCAGCAATGAGGTCGGGGATGAGTGATGGCTCGCCGATTTTGCCCAAAGCTTTGAGGCAGGAGGTGCGCACCTCGCTATCCTTCGAGGATTTCAACAAAGCAATCAGGTCGTTGGCATAGGGGAGGCAGCGTTTGTCAGCTATCTGCGCGATGGCGAGCGCCGCCGCCCTTTTTACTCGGGGATTGTCTTCCTTTAAGTGTTCAAACAGGCTTTCAATATGGTGGGGGGAACACTCCTGGATCATTCCCTGGATCAGGAGATAAAACTGAAGGGTTTGCTTCAATTCGGGTTCGCCCTCTTCGTGAGACCACTTGTGGATATGATCCAGAATGGTGGCATCGCCAGCAAAAGGGGTGGTCTCCACGAGCTTGATGAATTTGTTTTTGCCTTGTGGACTCAGCTTGTCGGCTTCGCGCATCAGCGGCCTTAGGAGGGCTGGATTATTCATTCCCAAAATGCCTTCTGCGGCCAGGATTTGGGCCTCTTCATCGCCCAATTTCAGCATGCCTAGGAGCCTGTATTCCGTCGATTTTTTCTGCTTTTGATTCATCCTGCGAAACCAGTCGGCAAAAGTCCTTTGGAAATGAATCGCGTTTTCTGTCAGGTTGCTGTAGATCGCTTTGAAGTAGCGCTTCTGCAGCGACACGGCAATCATTAGCAGCGTGGCTGACAAGACCAAACCAATGATCTTGCTATTGAGAGAGGGGATCGACAGGAGGGCAGCGCTTGTGAGCATGCCAACTGGCTCAAAGAAGGACTCGATAATCACCCGGATTTTATACTTCATCTTCAAGGGAACGGCATTGAGCATGAGATTGAAATTGCTATCGTCAATGACATAGAGGGTTCCTTCCACGACTAAAAAGCCAAGCAACGGGAAAACCAAGGCATCGGAGATTTGCCATCCACTGAAGGTGACCAGAAGAATCAAAGCTGAGACGGGCAAGAGGCTGGTGCTGCCAAACCGCTTGACGAGGCGGCTGTAGATGAAGAGGCCGAAGAACAGATTGGCCACGCTGACAATGGCTATCCATTGCCCCAGAAACTGGGTCAATTTCGCATGCTCTTCATTGCCGGCTAATAGTTGAGTCCCCGGATGGAATCGGGCATCAAAAGCCGAAAGATAATTATATTCGGTGAGAACGAGCAAGACATAGGTCAAGAAATTGCCTAACATGAGAAACAGAGTGAACTTTGACTGGAGGACGGAACGGAAGAGAGACCTCAAGGACTGCTCGCTAGAGCTGGGGTAGTCCTCCAGCTGATCTTCGTGGACAGGTTTGACTTCCCGCGCAATTTTTTTGATCCAGAACATAGCGAAGAAAAGCAGGCCGATGATCCCAAGCGTCACCGTTTTGAATTCAAATAGTCCCGACCGCATGATGGCACCCGTTGTGGCAATGCCTAGGAAGATCATCGAAGTAAACAGGCTATAGAGGCGCTTCGCATCTTGCAGGTCATGGTATTGGTCGACAAAGGTCCAAAAGCAGGTGATGACCACAGAAAAATAGGCCGACCCAAAAATCCTTAAGGCAAACCAGAGCCATTTGTTTTCAATTCCCACATCATAGGAAAGGCAGTAGAAGGCTAAGAGATAGAAGCTGATTCCAGCAGTCAATACAGCGATGAAAATAGTGCTTGGCTTGGCCAGATGGAAGGAGCGCAAAAGGAGAGTGGCAACAAAGAACATCAAGCAAGCGATGATGATATAGGTCGTGGGCAAAGACTGGGGACCGACGTGGATCAAGAAGAGGGCATCGGCAAATTTAAGGCCTGAGGATATAGCTAAAGCCCACAAAAAGGCCAGGCAAGCAAACAGAAAGGCGCCTTTTTCTTCGCCAGGATATAAATGAAATAAATTGCGAAAAAAGCCTTTCATCTCTTTTTGTTCGGGACCTCCCTATTTTTAACCACTGAGCCTAGAGCCCCGTCTCTGTGTACTCTGTGATCTCTGTGGTTATTAATTTTTTCAACCACAGAGATCACAGAGTACACAGAGACGGGGCTCTAGGCTTAGTGGTAATTTGTAAAAAGTTTATCAGAAATTGACATTATTTTGAAGAATTAGATTCCCGTGCCGATAGGGATGTAGTAGCTGAGAAAAACCTGATTGGCATTCCATGGGAAATTGCGGGCATAGACGCGGCGGCAATAGCCTATTGTCGCGGTTCCATTCCAATCGAACGTGTAGCTATAGCTGAAGCCAATGTCGACGGACTGATGCCTGATCGGGCCATAGCCATCAAAGTCATGGCGGCAAATATTGCGATGGCCTAGACCCCAGAGGGTTCTGACAAACAAGTCATAGCGCTGGATATTGCAGAAGTTTTGCTCCCAATGGAGTTCTCCCTGCAGCCAGGGCGATCCCACATCGGCCGATCCGATACCGGCCATTCCCCACCATCTTTTATACCAGCGATCCTCACAGGGGAGTTCTTTTCCGATGGCGACATGTGCCAGCCCTTCAATTTTGCCATGGTGGAAAGAGCTGATGTCTTTCAATGACAGTGTAAACGCTTGCGTAAGCGTCACCCCCGTTGTCACGCTGAAAGGGTCTCCGACGCTATCATTCAGCAGCCTGTAGCGTCCCGTCAGGCGCAGGCAGTCGACTCCGAAGCTGCGACGGCGCGTAGCAGCCGCTAAAACCTCGAGTTCGGCACACAAAAAATCAAAGGATAGGTTAGAGCTCAGATTAAGGAAGCTATCATTCGATGGATATTTCCAGTCATGATGAGGGATCTGGACCTTGCGGAAATTTTGATAGAGGTAGGTCGCTCTGGTATTGAGAACGAGATCTTGATCAAACCAGGGGGCAAATTCAGTGGCGTGAACAATGCTGCACAGACAGGAAAGCAATAAAGGAAGCAGGCGAAGCTTCATCCGATCAGCCCTCTTGCGGAGAGCTCTCTCTCTGCCTCCATCGCCGCCATGCATCCGGATCCCGCGGCTGTGACGGCTTGCCTATAGACGTGATCTTGCGCATCGCCGGCAGCGAA
This sequence comes from uncultured Parachlamydiaceae bacterium, assembly GCA_963801335.1. Taxonomy (GTDB): domain Bacteria; phylum Chlamydiota; class Chlamydiia; order Chlamydiales; family Parachlamydiaceae; genus CAWDEQ01. The sequence continues at coordinate 658,106 of CAWDEQ010000003.1, forward strand.
GACCAGCTCCTTGTTGGTTTGGGACGTTCCTGGCTTCACTTTGATATAGCCATTGTCATGGAGGCCGATCTGGTCCTTGAGGAATGACGTATTTGGGTTGTGGCCGATGGCAAAGAAGACACCTCCCGCTATGTGCTTTGTTTCCTTTCCATTTATTTTATTGCGTATCGTCACGCTTCTGACAACGCTATCTCCCTCGATCAGAATGATTTCACTATCCCATAAGAGTTCAATTTTGGGATGCTCCAGCGCCCTCTTCTGCATGATCTTAGAGGCGCGCAACTTGTCGCGGCGATGCACGATAAACACTTTGCTTCCAAACTTCGTCAGGAAGGTCGCCTCTTCAACAGCGGAGTCGCCACCCCCAATGACAAAGAGATTTTGATTGCGGAAGATGGGCATGGCTCCATCGCAGACAGCACAGGCCGTCACCCCTTTTTGCCAGAATCCGCCCTTTTCCTCTCCGGCGCCCGGAATATCCAGCCGTTTCGCTGTGGCCCCGGTTGCTATAATGACCGACTCGGCCTTGTGGTGATGATTTTTTCCCTTGATCGCAAAGGGAGCCTTACTGAAATCGACGCTTTCGACATCGTCTGTGAGAACTGTCGTCCCAAATCTGATGGCCTGTTTGCGGAAGCTGTCCATCAGCTCTGGCCCGCTGATGCCATTTGGAAACCCGGGATAATTCTCGACATCTGTTGTCGTCATCAGCTGTCCGCCAGCGGGTCCTGAAAAGAACCCCTCATAGAGGACTGGCTTCATATTAGCGCGCGCCGCATAGATGGCCGCAGTGTACCCTGCCGGGCCGGAACCGATGATGACAAGCGTCTCTTTTTTTTCTTTTGTCATGCCCTATCCTTTTTTATGAAACAGCATAGTGGAATCGCTTAAATTGATCAATCGACAATAGACAATGGACGTTTAAATTTACCACTGAGAACACTGAGATCACTGAGAAGATATGAGAACATTGAGAGGAATAACTAAAACTTTAAATATCAATCCTCTCCCTATCTCAATCCCTCTCACTGTTCTCAGTGAGCTCACTGGCTCAGTGGTAAATTTGAATTTATCCAAAGAGCGGTGGCAGTGGCATAGGCTTTGCAGTGGCTGATGCTCACCAATATATTTGGGTTGCCGATTCCCATCCGCAGCGCAATATGCGGAGCTATATTGACGATCGGTTTTCCCTTATCATCGTTGAGGATTTCTATATCGAGCCAAGAAATGGTGCTGCCGATTCCGGTGCCCAAAGCTTTAGCGACCGCTTCCTTGGCGGCGAAGCGCCCGGCGTAGCGTGGGGCGGACTCTTTGCCAAAATGGGAACAATAGACCTGTTCTGAAGGTGTAAAAAGGCGGTCGAGGAAATGTTCGCTGCGTCGCGCGATCGCCTTTTCAATGCGTTCAATTTCAATGATGTCGCTTCCAAGTCCTAGGATCATCGCCACCGAGTTCTATCGAGCAAAGAAGCTGCTTGGCTGATGGTCGTCCAAATTCGATTGAGGCAATTGACGGGAGACCGATTCCGCGTCAGAATGTTCATCCATCGTATTGCAGAAAATCATGCGGCCCGATGAGGTATGCTTTACCGAAAGGACCTGCACTTTGATGGTTTCGCCGATGTATTCCGCTCCGCCATTGACCACCACCATGGTTCCATCCTCCAGGTAGCCGACCCCTTGCCTTGGCTCCTTGCCATAGCGCTGGATTTTGATGTTCATCTGCTCTCCGGCTTGCGTGATCGGCTTGAGGGCATTAGATAAGCTGTGAATATTGATGATCAGGATGCCTTCAATCGTCGACTGCTGAACGCGGTTGATGTCGCTCGTCATGATATTGGCATCGAGCAATCTCGCCATGCGCACCATTTTCGACATAGGATCTTTGACTTCTGGAAAGTCTGTATCCGCATAGCGCAGATCTAACGAAGATAGATTTTCCAATTTCTTGAAGACATCCAGGCTTCGCCTTGCTTTCGTTTTGACAGATTCTTCTTCGCTTTCAGACTGAGCTGTCAGTTCCTTGATAATAAAGCGGGGAATAATCAAGTGATGATCCAGCAGTCCCGATGATGCAAGATCGATGATCCGCGAGTCATGCAAGATGGAAGCGTCAAGCAGGATATCTTTCTTTTTATGGCTGGTCGGTTTTAATTTGATAAAAGGCAAGCTCACATGAAGCTCTTCTGCAGCCCGCGCTACCATAATCATGCTGACATAGATAGAGAAAAGGTAAATTGCCGACCGGAGCAGCTTCATATTTTCTGGTGAAACCCCTGCAGCGCTCAATTCAAGAACTGTATTTAACAGAAAGAAGATCGCTTCGGCCATAATCAAGCCAACGCATAAACCGAGAAGGGCTGTATTAAATGCTCTCAAATTAAAGCGCTTGAAAATCTGATCCATGCCCACGAGAGCTAATCCAAAAAGGGCTCCTCCAACAACCCCGAAAATGAGGTTGGTGAGAGTGAGACCTCCAGCAAATGCCGTTGTTGTATAGACGCTTAGGACAAGCACGCTCAAGATCACGAAGAAAAGCCGAATAAAACCAAGTGATAGATTCATGTTATACCTTTAAGTCATAGGTGTTTCTGATTAACCTTTACTTATAAATTAAAGATTCATTTTTTGTCTATATTAAAATTTCCATTCTAGGGGACTGGAGGACAGAATTCAGAATTCAGAATGAGGCCTGCGAGACCCAGGGCCGAAGTATAATGGACAATGGTTAATGGACCTAATTGTCCCTTATTGTCCATTAGGTCCATTAACCATGTCCATTATACTATTGCTTTTGCAAAACAGACTTTTCGGCTAACATGCAAAGACCAAAACAACGCAAATGAAATGGAGGTCTCATGTTAAAGCTGAGTCATAGAACCTTAATTATCCTTTCGGGCATGGTATGGCTGGCCGTTGGCTGCTCTCTCTTATGGGTAGGCCTTCATTTACTCATTGAGGGCACCCAACTGGAAAATAGCCTGAAATATCCGCTCTTTACTAAGATGGCCCCCTATATCGGAGGCGTAGAACAAGCGGCTCTCGCCTTAATCGTATTGGGACTCTATATCGGCTACATGAAAGGGCGCTTTGTTTTAGGAAAGGCAGCAGCGAAAGGCATCGACCGCATCCGCACCTTTCCCAATCCCACAAGCATTCGCGATATCTATAGCCGCAAATACTACCTGCTGTTGGGCGGGATGGTCCTTCTTGGCATGTCAATCAAATGGCTAGGAGTCCCACAAGACGTCCGTGGCTTTGTCGATGTGGCCATCGGTTCCGCCTTAATCAATGGGGCTCTCCATTATTTCAGGGCGTCTACTTATGGTATGGGGACCCTTTCCTGATTTCGAAGGCGCGGTAGATCTGTTCGATCAAGACGAGGCGAACGATCTGGTGGGTCATCGTCAAGGGAGATAAACTTAGCAGGGGCCTTTCTCTTTTTAGCCGATCGGGCAAGCCTTCGGGGCCTCCGATGATAAAGCTCAATCGGGAGCCTCCCTCTTCGAATTTGTGCATCGCGAAAGAGGCGAATGCTTCGCTCGTCATCTTTTGGCCCGCAGCATCGAGGCAAATAGCGACGGGTTCCTGTTCGGCTAAAGAGAGGAGCTGCTCATCCGTTTTTGCATAGAGGAATTCGACAGCAACGACGGGGCTGAGCCTTTTCGTATATTCCTTGATGGCTAGATCGAGCCATTCTTCTTTCGTTTTGCCAACGGATAAGACTTTGAGTTTCAGCATGCAGCCTCGAATTACCTGCCCTGCTTCAAGGCTTTTTCCATGCGCCGCTTTTCGTCGCGTTCTTTGATATCCGCTCTTTTATCGACGTTCTTTTTTCCTTTGGCAGTGGCAATTTTGACTTTGACCCGCCCCTCTTTGAGGTAAAAGGCCAGTGGCACTATCGTCAAGCCTTTTTCTTGTGTGGCTGTTTTCAGCCGTAGGATTTCCCGCTTATGCATGAGGAGCTTGCGTTCTCGGCGCTCTTCGTGATTGTGGATATTGCCATATCGGTAGGGAGCGATGCTGCAGCCGACAAGCCACAGCTCATCGCGAATGAGTTTGACGTAGGCCTCCTGCAGGCTGCCCCCATTGTCTCGCAAAGATTTGATTTCCGTTCCTTGCAAGGCAATACCCGCCTCGAAAGTTTCGAGAATTTCATAGTTGTGGGTGGCTCGTCGATTGGAGACGAGGTCTTGAGTTTTCTGATTCATAAGTGAGATATAGAATACAGAATTCAGAATACAGAATACAGAATTTTTTCGGTCTCGGTCTCGAAAAAGTTTACCACTGAGACCAGTAAGATCACTGAGACGATATGAGAAAATTGAGTGGAAATTCTCTCCCTATCTCATACCTTCTCAGTGATCTCACTGGTCTCAGTGGTAAATTGATTCGGACCGTTTGTTTCGCTTGACAGTGACGGGCAGGTACCGTATCTTCATTGACTAGACAAATGAAGATATGGATGGCAGCATGAAATTTGTAATCTCCACGCAAGAGTTAAATTACCTCATCAACAAGTGTTCCAATGTGATTCCGCAAAAGCCGACGATACCGATTCTGGCCAACTTTTTGATTGAGGCAGTGAATGACGAGCTCATCATCACAGCGACAGACCTTACGGTCGGTATCCGCTGCTATTTGGAAGCGAAGATATTGGAAGAGGGCGCCACGACTGTGCCTGCGAAGAAATTTGCCCAGCTGATCAAAGAGTTGACAGCCCTTTCTGTTCAGGTGTCCACCAATTCAAACCACATCACAGAAATTGTTGCCGATGCTTCGCGTTTCCGCCTCAACGGCATGGAGAAAAGCGAGTTTCCCGCTTTGCCGGATATCGCCGGAGCCACCCAATTTAAAATAAATCAGGCGGAGCTGCGCGATATGCTTTCCCGAACGGCTTTTTCGGTCTCCCGCGAAGACAACCGCTATGTGCTGACCGGCGTCTATTTGCAGATTCAAAATGGCATTGCCACTTTTGTCGGAACCGATGGCAAGCGGCTGTCCAAGGCCCATTCGAAAATCGACATCGACCCGCATTTCTCTGGAAACTTTATCATCCCGCTCAAGGCCGTTGAAGAAATCGCAAAAAACCTCGAAGAAAATGGAGACGCTACGGTCTACCTGCTGAATGACAAAATTGCCGTCGAAGCCACGAATACGACGATCATCTCCAAGCTTCTGACGGGCGATTACCCCGACTACAATCGCGTCATTCCGCAAAGGTCTGAAACCATCGTCGCGCTCCATCGCGAAGAGCTCATGTCCCTCCTTCGCCAAATTTCCCTGTTTACTACAGTAGGCAACGACTCCGTCCGCTTCACTTTTAGCGAGGGAGAACTGCGCCTCTCGGCTAATACAATGGAAATCGGCGAGGGCAAGGTCAGCATGCCGGTCAATTATGCTGGGCAGAAGTTGGAAATTGCCTTCAACCCAGGCTTCTTCCTCGATATCTTGCGCCACAGCAAAAAGGAGACGGTGACCATGGGCGTCATCGATGCCTATAACCCCGGCGTGATCACAGACCAGGAAAATAGCGCCGCCTTGATGGGGAATGCTTCGCCGCTCTTTGTCCTCATGCCGATGCGCCTAAACGAGGAATAGCCTCCGCGCCATGCATCTGCGAACCCTCTACTTGCAAAACTTCCGCCTCTATTCGGAGGCGGCTTTTGATTTTACCCCTGGCATCAACACGATTTCGGGTCCAAACGCCAGTGGGAAAACGACGGTCTTAGAGGCGATCTACCTACTGATGACGGGACGCTCTTTTCGTACAGCACAGCTCGGAGACCTCATCCGCCAAGGCTCCCCCTATTTCTATGTGGAGGCCGCTTTTCTCAAGCATGAGGTTGAGCAGAGAATCAAAATCTCCTACGACGGAAAAGAACGCAAAATCTTTTTCAATAGCTCGCCCTGCCGGTCTCCTTCCGACCTTCTAGGCCTACTGCAGGGTGCCCTGGTCACACCGGATGACGCCGCCCTCGTCAAGGGAGCTCCAGCGCTGCGGCGGCAATATTTAGATATGCAGCTTGCCCAAGTCGACCCCTTGTATGTCCACCACCTGACGCGCTACCACAGGGCGATGCGGCAGCGCAACTGCCTCCTCAAAGCCAAAAATGGCAATGGCATCGAAAGCTGGGAGTCGGAAATGGCTAAAGCGGCTGCCTATGTCTCACTGCACCGCGCCAAGGCCATTCAAGAGTTGCAAGCCATCAGCCGCCCCTTGCAGGAAAAATTGAGCGGCAGCGATGCGGCTCTCTCGCTGAAGTATCAAACGGCAGCGCCGCTCCAGTCCGACCTCGCCTTCTATTATTCCGAGCTTTATCGAAAGAACCGAAGGAGGGAGATGGACCTAGGCATGACCTTGCATGGCCCCCACAAAGATGACATCGCCATCCTCCTCGGCGAACAAGAAGCCCGCCATTTTGGCAGCGAAGGTCAGCAGCGGAGTTGCGTGGCCGCACTGCGCCTCGCCGAATGGGAGCGCCTCAAGCAGCAGTCAAACGAATTGCCGCTGATGCTCATCGACGACTTCGGCATAAGCCTCGACAACGAAAGGAAGGAGCGCCTCATGCAGCATATTGCGCAGCTTAGCCAGGTATTCTTGACAAGTACGGAAGAAGGAATACAGAAGACAGTATGAAATTATATTTTCAAACACCATACTGAAAAAGAGTCATCAAGCCTGCCTAAGCTAGGTTGATTCAATTCATCGGCTAATTTTGGATATGGATATTCCGCGATTTTAACAAAGCTGAACTTTTGCATGATTCTTGCTGAAATATAATTAGTTGTTTCACAAAATAAGGTTGTCGCTTTATGTTGTTTGCACAACTCAATCTGCTTTTTTATCATTGAACTGCCTATATAATTTCTTCGATACTCAGGTAAAACTGCCAAACCAGCATTATGAAAAGATTGCTCTATCTCTTCGTCAATTTGCTTTAAATATTTCTTTTCAGCTTCGACGGCTTTCTTTTGAATTTTAATGAATATTTTGGTGGACAGATTTTGAACTGTTGAATTAGTTTTTTCTACATGACTCCAATACTTGACTGTCCTATTGGTTGAACATTGCCCAATAACAGCTTTTTGCCCATTTTTTACAATCAGAGAAATATCTTCATCTGGATCTGGAAGAGCAAACGAAATATTGGTTTCTGTCAGCCTATTCGTCAATGGTTCGTCAGCCCAGGCTTTTCCAAAAAAATCAGGGGACGGGATACCTCTTTCAAAGCTTAAATTCTCTATTGAACAATCTAAACAAGTCATGGTTTGTTCACACGGAATGCTCTGATTTAATCTTCGCAATAGTTCTGATGCAAATTTGTCCCCAAATCCTTTTGTAAACTTCGAATAAAAATAGGGTTCAATCATTTCGATTTCCATAACAACGAGTTTATCGTTTCGATAAATGACATCGAGCCGTGTAAATAAACTCGTTTCACCAAAAACATTAATAATTTTTTGTGCTTGTTCAAGCATCAATGGCGAAGGAGTTTCAGCAGAATTAATAGCACCACTATTTGCCCCAGCAAGAAAGCTACCAGGTTTAGGCATTTTTTTAACACAATGAGAGTACTGTTTACCAATAAATATAAATGAATGTTCTCCTTCGTCAATTTCCGAAACAAATGGTTGAAGCATCCATTCATCTATATCCAAATTATTAAATAATAAAACTCCTGCATCATGAATTTTTCTTAAGGTACTTAAAAAAAGCTTAGTTTGACTTTGTGATTTGCAATAATCCCATGTGGATGAAATAACTATAGCTTTATAAGATTTCCAATCGTTTTGAGGATTATCCCAAATAATATGTTCTGCTTTGTAACCCTGATTCGATAAGGATTCAATGATTTCTTTATCACCTTCTTTAAATTCATCAAGGCCGTTGCAGGTTAAAATTCCTATTTTTATTTGTGCACATTGCAAAGAATTCATCGGGCTTTATTGACTACATTTTTAGGTTTTTCTGGATCGCAGGTTTAATTTCTGAATAATATCAAAATTAGCAATGTTTATCAATGAGTTTTAAGGACAGCTTTAGCGGAAGGACAGCGGGAATCGCTGACGGAAGGACTTAATCTTCTAGATAATCGCGGCCGAAAGGGGTGACGGAAAAGCAGGAGCGGCCGTTATGCGTGCCGGTGATGACGATCCCTGCAGAAAAGAGCCTTTGGAATATGGTCGCTTCGATTAAGGCAACTTCCTTTTCCGAGTAGCATGGCACTGTGTATCGCCAGCGCTTGCCCTTTTTTAAAAGGAGAGGCTCCGTCTCGCCAACCGGAGAGTGAAACCCCCTCATGAAGTCTTCGAAATAGACCCAGCCCCTATCGATCACCCGCTTTAAGCTTCTCCTGATTTCACACACCAGCTTGTGGGAAAAGGAGTCGACCATGTCATCATAGCGATGCATCTGCTGATAGGTGAGGTTTTCCAAGTTGATGATGGGTTGCGGAGCCGAATCGCGCAAAAAGCGCAGATACTCACGCCATTCGTGAAAAGGAGTCACGACTTCCCTCCAGCGCTCGCCCTCCTTCACATAACGCGAACAGCAGACCAAATGGAATTCGAGCAGGAGAATAGATTCGGCTAATTCTTCGCGGGTTAGACTATACAGGCCCATCAATTCCTCCATTTCGACCTGGAAATCGGGCGCTGTAAATACGGTGTGAATGATCTGCTTATAGACGGGCTTGTCAAAGGTCAATGCGTAGATATAGCGATCGTAAATCTTAGGCGACCGCATGTACTTTTCGACCAACCCTAAAAAAATGCGATCGGAATTCCGAGGGATCCAATACCAGCCCAGCAAGACTTCGCGCGGGACTTTATTCAATAAACTCTCTAAAAAGGCCAAGCCCGGTTCAAAATTCGCGTCAAATTTCTGCAGTTCGATTTCAAAATATTTCCTCCTCTCTTTCTCCAGGAGGATAGTCTGATCGTTTTGGAGGCTTAGGAGTTTATTTTTTGAGAATTTTCTGAGGAGAGGAAGGAGTTGGGCATCTGTCGCACCGAGGGATTCTTGTATCTGCCCAACGGATACCTGCAGAGGTCCGTTGGTGATTTCTTTTAGAACTTCCACCTCAAAGGAGGTAAGTTCTGCCATAATGAGTCGATTTTCAATGTCCCGACGATAATCGTAATCGGGCAAGAAAATCCTATTCTTGCGACCCGGAGACATATAGTTGCACCTGAATGCTTATCGCATTTCAAAATTACTTTTTCCATCGTACTATCTAGAAAAAATTTATAAAAAAAACTTATTTGCAATAATTCATCCGAATATAGTAAAAGCATGCCTTTTTGCGCAACAAAATAAATCTATTGATAATGCTTATAAATTTTGTTTATAATGAATGGTGAGGGTTCAATAAAGGATAAACATGGGTAGTCATAAACGTAAGCCAAAATCTGTTCTCGATGCAGAAAGTGCCTCTGAACAGGCGCTTGAAGAATTTGGGCACGCCTTTTTAGAAAGTATGCAAGAGCGGGCGCCTACACATCAGGATCCATTTGAAATGTACATCGAAAGCGTCCGCGCTCACTTCCATACCCAAATGCCCGACTTTCACCATCGCCTGGCTCAGGGATATCACGCTTTGCTTCAAATGGTCTTGGTCTCATCTAGTGATAATCCAAAATGAAAGATCGGGATAGCGTTGCAATAGGCCTGTTAGCCATTGCTCAGCTTCCTCGCGCGAGGGAAAAATCATGGCAGCTGTTGCAAGCCCATCCGCAAAGGCGCATGACTTCGCCTTGATGCTTGCGCTTGCGATGCTGCCGGGATGCATGGTCAATGGCATAAGGGTCTTAGGATCAATAATATGAAAATAAGTCACCCCATCAATCGTCCAATTTTGCAAATAATCCCCGCTCGTCGCTATTGCCTCATCTTTTAATTCGACAGAGGCAATGCGATGCTCCGGAAGGGAATCCTGAATCCCGAGAATGGATATCGTCCAGGGCCTTGGCTCCGGATGGATTCCCGTTACCCGAATTTCACCTCCCCATTCCACAAAAACAGAGGGAAATCCTTGTTGGTTCAGGCGCTCCACGAGCATATCGACGCAAAGCCCTTTGGCTATCCCGCCGAGATCGAGGCTCGTCAACGCAAGATCTTTCGAGAACATTCCATTCTTCAGGTGGATTTTATCCCATCCGATGGCAGGGATGAGGGCGCTGATTTCATTTTCGGGAGGAATCCCTCCTCTTGACAGGTATTTTTTCCACAGGTTCTGCAGGGGATTGACCGTCGGATCGAACCGCTTTTCCGTGAGCTGCACAACCTCATGGGTGATGGCAAGGCAATGCGCCATCTGCGGACTCATCTGGATCGGCGTATGGGCCGCCATGCGGTTCAGCTTCGACAGCTCCGAATGGGGATTCCATTTGTTGAATATAGTGTTTACTTCATCAAAAGTGGCTGCGATGACCCCTTCGATGTCCGCTTTTTCCCTAGGTGTGACCTCCTTGCCGATGATGATGCGATAGTTGATCGTCATCTCATTGCCGATAAAGAGAGACGTGTGATCCGATTTTTTCTTACAAGCAGTAAGAAGCAAAAGGGAACAAAACAGAAGAAGGAGCGATTTATTCGGGATGGTTTTGATGTTTCTCATAGGCCTGCATGGTGTTGCTTAGGAGCATGGCAATTGTCATGGGGCCGACGCCCTTTGGCACCGGCGTGATATAGCTGCATTTCGCTTTCACGTGCTCGAAATCGACATCTCCGACAATTTCATATCCGCTTTTCTTTTTTGGGTTGGCGATTTTATTGATGCCAACATCGATGACAACAGCCCCTTCTTTTACGAAGTCGGCTGTGAGGAATCGGGGCTGCCCGATCGCGACAATCAAGATATCCGCCATGAGGCAAAGTGGGGCAATATTGGTGGATTGTTTGTGGACTATGGTGACGGTCGCATTGCCTCCAGGCATGCTTTGCATCAGCATCGCAGCCATCGGCTTGCCGACAATATTGCTTCGGCCAAGAACGACCACATGTTTTCCTGCCACCTCGATCTTTGACCGATCGAGCAGCTCCTTGATCCCAAGCGGTGTGCAAGGAAAGAAACCATCGGTATCTCCGATCAGCATTTTTCCCACATTAGTCGGATGAAAGCCATCCACATCCTTGTCTGGACTTATCGCACGGATGATCTTCGTCGGATTTATATGCTGCGGCAAAGGCAGCTGCACTAAAATGCCATCCACATGAGGATCCCTATTGAGTTTTTCGACCTCGTCAAGAAGCTCCTGTTCGCTGATTGAAGAGGGGAGCAGTCGCTTGATCGAATGCATGCCGATCTCTTTGCACGCTTCGGCTTTGCGGTCGACATAGATTTGCGAGGGCGGGTGCTCGCCCACAAGAATGACGGCAAGAGCAGGCTTGCGGCCTTTGAGATGGCTGATTCTTGCTTTCAGTTCCTTCTGGATTTCATCGGCAATCTTTTTGCCATCGATGATCATGTACAACCTCATTCATATGCATTGCAGCCAACTTTATCGCATAGCGAATTATCGTTCTAGCAAAGAAGTATTGACAAAACAGCTAAGTTCGTGCGAAAAGAGATGTTTTTAGATACCAAATATTCAACCGCTAGGAGGAAACTGTGAACACATATCATTTTAAAAAGACTCTCAACCTTGTCGCCTCTGGATTGAGCTTATGTCTGTTTTCTGCCTCTCTTATGGCCGAACAGGCTAATCCTATGCAAGCGCCAAATATGCCTGCGCCAAACAACCCTGCCGCAAAGGCTTTCGAAGAGTGCACCAAGGAGCTTCGAACGACCTTTTTCCCGCCGGAGATGGTCAAAGAAACCCTTAAGAAATTCAAAGTGCCTGAAGATAAGTGGAAACCGATTGAGAGCGCCCTTGCACAGAAGGATATCTTCGCTTTAGTCAAACAAAAAGCCGCGGCGATGAATCCCAACCCACTCAATGATCAAAAGCGGCTCGGCGAAGGCGTTAAATTAGTCCGCGAAACGCTTCTGCAGGTCTTTGGCGATACATTGAAAGCCAATGGCATCACCGATGAAAAGCAAATCGAGGGGATGCTTTCGGACATTCAACATCAGAAGTCCGACCGTTTATACAAGTGCGCCCAGGAAGCAAAAGAGAAATTTGCACAGTCCCGCAAGCCAGACCCACAAGAGGATAAAGGCGACGAGGACGAAGACCAGAGCGACCAAGATTAATCGATTCATCAGCCAGAAGTATATTACCCAGGGCAACGCCCTGGGTGATTTGCAGGCCTCAATTGAGTAAGGGACAAAGGGACCAACGACCAAGGGACAACGACGCAAGGGACGTAAACGACGCAAACGACAAAAGGACAAAAATGCCCCTGTCCCTTTGTCGTTTGCGTCGTTTACGTCCCTTGCGTCGTTGTCCCTTGGTCGTTGGTCCCTTTGTCCCTTTGTCGTTTTGACGCATGGATGCCCTTGGCTAAATAAACCTATAAATGAACCTTGAAGGCAATAGCAAAAGTATTTTACCACGCTCGCTTTCTACCTGAGGTTTAAGAAACCCAGGGCCGAAGGCCCGGCAGTTGTATAGCCCAGGCCGCAAGGCCTGGGTTTAGAAGGGTTTATAAAAGGAGGACCGAAGGTCCGGCACTTATATGAGACACATTTGTTGTGTCGGACCTTCGGTCCTTTCTTCTAAGATCCTCATTACCCAGGCCTTACGGCCTGGGCTATACAACTGCCGGGCCTTCGGCCCTGGGTTTCGGATGCCTCAGGGAATATTCCAGAGTGCCAAAATACTTTTGCAATTGTCCCTTAACGTCCTTTTGTCCTTAAAGTCCTTGGTGTCGTTTAAGTCCCTGTCCTTTTGTCCTTTTTGTCCTTCCAGAATCGCACTATTTCCCCTGAATAAGATCCTGAATAAGAGCGTTACAACGCACTATTCACAAGGTGTGGCCCAGAGTAGTCATAGAGGTTACACCGTTACACGAATACTCAAAAGAGACATCGATCTTCCTCTCAATTGTCCAATCCTCCTAACGTGGGAGAAAGTTTCGGCACTCCGGATAATGGACGTTGGATATTCAGCAAGACCTGATTTAAATGGCTTCAGATTTACATATAGGCATCTTGGTGACCTTTATGAAGTTACCAAGCGTCTGCGCAATAATAACAGTTGCTAAATGCAAGGGAATCTCTTATCAAGACCACTAGATGGAAGTTAGGCCATGAACCTATCAAAATTGTAGGTTCAGAGGAGAGAGGTTTTGAGATCGGAAAAAAATCGAGTTTTTATTCTTGGAAGCGCTCGCATTCCTTTTGCGAAAAGCCAAACGGCATATTCTCATCTCACGAGAAAAGACCTCATGCTCCCCTCACTCAAAAGGCTCATTGAGAAGTATGGGCTCAAAGGTCGGCTCATAGGGGACACGAGCATTGGAGCCGTGCTGAATAGCTCCATCGACTTTAATCTTGCGCGCGAATGCTTACTTGAAACGGACCTTCACCCCGAATCTCCCGCCTACAATGTGCAGCGAGCCTGTGGCACCGGTCTTGAAACCGTTTGGCAGATTGCGCTAAAAGCGCATACGGGAGCGATTGATTTTGGAATCGCAGGTGGGGTCGATACGAATAGTGACCTCCCGATCGAAGTTTCGCGTTCCTTGCAGATGGTTCTCCTTGATTTTTACAATGCCAAAACGATCTGGGAAAAGCTTAAAGTGATCTCTCATATTCGACCTAACAGTCTCAAGCCCATTGTTCCCAACGTCAATGAGCCTAGAACCCATCTTTCCATGGGTGAGCATTGTGAGCTGATGGTGAAAGAATGGAAGATATCCCGTGAAGATCAAGACATCTTAGCTTTGGCCAGTCACGTCAATGGTTCTCGGGCCTATGATGCCAGCTTTTATGATGATCTTGTGCTTCCGTTCCATGGCTTGAAAAAAGATGGAATCCTTCGCAGCGACACATCGCTCGAAAAGTTGGCGAAATTGAAACCAGCCTTTGATCCCGAAAATGGAACTTTAACAGCAGGCAATAGTTCTCCTCTGACTGATGGATCAGCTTGTGTGTTAGTTGGGAATCCCAATGGCGCGGATAAGTTGGGATTAAAGCCTTTAGCAGAGCTGATCGATGTCCAAGTGACCGCCGTTGATTACGTCCGGGGTGCTGGGCTGCTGATGGCGCCAACCAAGGCGGTAGCGCAGCTTCTTTCTCGAAACAAGCTCTCCTTTTCTGATTTCGACTTTTTCGAAATTTCTTATTTCTATCTGCACAGCAGGTGGGATGGGAATCGCAGCCATTTTGGAAAGTACATGAAGTTTAAATAAGGGATCGTATAGAAATAACTTTTACAATTCTCGAGGAGAAAACTGCCCGTGGAATGAAGAAACCTGTAAAGAAGCGGCCTGGAGGGGTCACCTTGCCTTATTGCGATGGGCTCGCGACAACGGCTGCCCGTGGAATAAAAAGACTTGGACGGCGTCTCACCCTGACGTCAAGCCATGGTTGCGAATGAATGGGTGCCCAGGATCTAATGACTCTTTCTAGAGAAAGTATTCCTTCCCGCGTCTTTGTGGTTTGCCAAACAGCAAGCTGGGCAAGATAAACACTCCAAAAGCGTAGCCTGCATCAAAGAGAGGCATGAGCAGGAGGTCTGCCAGAGTCCATCCCCAGCTTAAAGTTAAGCCCCTATCAAAAATATAGATCAAAACCGCTTGCGAAAGAGTCGACAGAAAACAAAAGAAGTAGGTCATGATGGGCATGGTGGTGATGCTATCTGCGAAAAAATTGCGCCTTTGTCCGAAGAGGATTGCTGTCGTCAGGCAATAACTCACGGCAAATACCCCTAAGCGCTGATGCGACGATAAAAGATCGAGGAGGGCTCCGCAGAGAAACGAAAACCAAAGACAGGCGAGAAAGGGGCGCTGGTAATAGAGGATGATCAAAAAAGGGGCGAAGAAGGTTAGCCTAATGAAAGGGCATAAAGCGGGGATAAAGAGCGTCAAACAGAGGGTTGTGAGGAATGTCAAAACAAGGTTTTTGTTCTGAAGATTCATCAATAGGCGCCCTTGGAGGATAAGATCGAGGGGATAGTCTTCGAAATGATTTTTAAGTCGACGAGAAAGGAGCGCTCATCGATATATTTTTCGTCTAGCAGCATCCGCGTTTCGTAGCTCGTATCGCTGCGCCCAGCTATTTGCCACAAGCCTGTAATGCCCGGCCTAAGGGAAAGAATTTTGTGGGCTCGCTGCTGATAATGGTTGATCAATTCAGTTCTGACGACAGGGCGGGGACCGACCACGCTTAATTCGCCCTTGAGGACATTCCAAAATTGGGGAAATTCATCTAAAGAGCTTGACCTCAAAAATTTGCCTATCGGAGTCACGCGCGGATCGTCTTTCAACTTGTGGAAGGTCTCCCACTCCTTTCTTTTGTCTGGGGAATGCTCAAGGAGTTCCCTGAGCTTTTGATCGGCATCGGCATACATCGTGCGGAATTTGTAGCAGCGAAAAGGCTTGCCGCCGCGCCCAATTCTCTCGTGGGCATAGACCACCTTGCCTTTGGAAAATATCCTGATGGCTATGGCAATGCAGATAAAGAGGGGGGCCGTCAAAATCAGAATGGATAAGCTAAAGAGAATATCGAATCCGCGCTTTACACCGTTGTGCTTGATCGGGTATTCAACCGATTGTGGTAGGGGAATGGCTCGTATAATATCGCTCATAGTCTTCTATCAAAGTCAGGTCATGTGAAAATTTGTAGAGGCATCCGAAACCCAGGGCCGAAGGCCCGGCAGTTGTATAGCCCAGGCCGCAAGGCCTGGGAAGTGCCGACATTTAAAGACGAGGACCGAAGGTCCGACACAAATGTGTCCCATATTAGTGCCGGACCTTCGGTCCTCATCTTACCTGGCCATCTTAACCCAGGCCTTGCGGCCTGGGCTATACAACTGCCGGGCCTTCGGCCCTGGGTTTTGAATGCCTCAGCAAATTCTCATATGTGCGTTAAAGTAATGCTTCAGAGAAGTTATATAGCAATGTTACGCTTTTAATGCAAATGAACCTTTATGCGGTGCGGTGGACGAGGCGGTTTGCAAGGACCTGCAACCGCGTGGTATCGTAGGGCAAGTCCTGCAAATGCCGAAGAGCAGAGCAATACCATTGATTGGCCAATGCTCGGGCATCGGCAATGCCCAATAGGGTGGCGTAGGTCGTTTTGCCGTTGATGACATCTGAAGCCACGACTTTTCCATGTTTTTTTTCGCTGGCTGTGAGATCGAGGATATCGTCGACGATCTGAAAGGCAAGCCCGATATCATGGCTAAAGCTTCGCAGAAGCTCCATTTCACTTGGGGCGGCCTCCGCGATGATAGCTCCGAATTCGACAGAGGCAGTGATCAACGCGCCTGTTTTCTTCAAGTGCATCAATTCCAAGGCTTTGCTATCCATTTCCTTGCCTTCGGCAGCCAGGTCCATGACCTGGCCAGCGATCATCCCGCTTCCTCCTGCTCGTGTGGCCAATATCGAGATGAGGGCCACTTTTTTGTGCGAGGTCAAATAGGGGAGGTTTGCCAGTACTTCAAAGGCATGTGTGAGCAGGTAATCTCCGGTCAAAACGGCATGTCCTTCGGGATAGGCTTTATGGAGGGAGGGCTTGCCCCGGCGAAAGTCGTCGTCGTCCATGCAGGGGAGGTCGTCATGGATCAAGGAATAGGTGTGGATGAGCTCCAAGCAGCAGGCAGGCGTCAGGACATGGTCGCGGTTCTTGCCAAGCATTTCCGCAGTAGCTATAGCTAAAATAGGCCTCAGGCGTTTGCCTCCACCCAGAAGAGAGTAGCGGGCCGCTTCAAAAAGGTGTTGGCAAGGGCCATGTTGCGTTGGGATGAGCCTTTCCAGTTCCCTTTCTATTCTATCGCGTTGCTGCTGCAAGTAGGGTTCGATATCCATCTATAGCATCAGGTCCAGTTCAAAAGCTTGACTTGCCCATGCGGGAGCTTGGCCGATGCTGATATAATCGAAGCCTTTTTTCGCGATATCAATGGGGTTGAATTGATTTCTGGCATCGAAGAAGGCATGGCCTTGCATCGTTTCCAGGAGCTTGTCAAAGTCTAAAAAGCGGAATTGTTTCCATTCTGTCACAAGGGCAATCGCGTGGGCCCCTTCGGCTGCTTCGTATTCATCGCTGCACCACTTCACCTGAGGATGTTGGCCGACTAGCGCCTTGGCATTGTCCATAGAAGCTGGATCAAAGAGCCGCAACTGGGCGCCCGCTTGCAGCAGCTGGTGGATGAGGGTCAGGGAAGGCGCTTCCCGCATGTCGTCGGTATTGGGTTTGAACGCCAATCCCAAGATGGCGATGGTGCGATTGGCCACGCCCCCTTGCTTTTCAAAATACTCTTGGATCTTATGGCCCATGAGCTTGCGCTGACGCACATTGACAGCTTCGATCGCATCCAGTAGAAAGGTGTCGTATCCCAGGCTCTTCGCATGCATGCGCAGGGCTTTGACGTCTTTGGGCAAGCAGGAGCCGCCATAGCCGGGGCCTGCATAGAGAAAGCTGTATCCGATCCTTTTGTCGGATCCTATTCCCTTCCTGACTTTGTTGATATCGGCTCCGGTCAGTTCGCAAAAGCCTGCGAGCTCGTTCATAAAGGAGATGCGCGCCGCGAGCATCGCGTTGGCAGCGTATTTGGTCACTTCGGCCGAAGGAATATCCATGATAAAAAGGCGGTCGTGATTCAGCATAAAGGGCTGGTAAATCTCCTTCATCAGAGCGGCAGTGCGCGGGCTGTCAGTGCCGATGACGACGCGGTCCGGTTTCATGAAGTCGTTGATGGCGTCGCCCTCTTTCAGGAATTCGGGATTAGAGACAACGTCAAATTCGATGGAAACATTTCGTTTCTGAAGCGTCTCTTGGATGATGCCTTTGACGAGGGAGGCGGTTCCAACCGGAACTGTCGATTTGTTGACGACCACCAGGTAATCTTGCATATGCTGGCCGATCGAATGGGCGACCGTGCGCACATAGGCCAGCTCCGCCTGGCCCTCTGGGTTTACAGGGGTGTCGACGCAGATAAAACAGACATGAGTTCCAAGGAGGGAAGCGGCATAGTCGGTGCTGAACTGGAGCCGGTGCGCCTTGACGTTGCGCTTGACCATCTCTTCGAGTCCAGGCTCATAGATCGGGATGATACCCTGATTCAACTCAGCTATCTTTTCCTTGTCGATATCCAGGCAGATCACCCGATGGCCCATCTCGGCCATGCATGTGCCCGTCACAAGCCCAACGTATCCTGTTCCAATGATGAGAAGATCCATCGCTTTGCTACCTCTTTTTAGAAGAATACAGAATACCCCATGTCAAAATTCGGCACAAGGGACAATGCCCACCTGTTTATTGGGTCGTTTTTGTCCGATGGACAGGTAAAAGGCGATGCGGTCGTTGCCGCGGTCGTTTTCTTTATGCTGGTAGGAGATGGTAAGGTCGATCGAAGAGGTCAGCGTCGTAATGATATCGAGGTTGATTTCATTATAATGGGGTTCAGAGCGTCGATTCCATCCGTGGCGCGACTCATATTCGATCGCCCAATTGGGATGAAACCGATAGAAGCAATGAACGGAGACTGTATCGCGGCGGTCGGAGAGCGAAGAGTCCAATAGCTCGCGGACGGATCGGAAGGAGTCCAGCATAAAATTTGTCTTATCGGCTTTGCGCCAGTAGTAGGCATCGCGGTGGCGGTATTCAGCGGCTAGAGCGAGATTATCTGAAACGGTCCATTCCGTTCGAAAGTTGAAGTGGTCCAGGTCATCGCGGAAAAAGTTCCAGCCCGTTTCCAGAGTTTGCCGCAGCCGGGGAGTCACATTCCAGACAAGCCTCGTGAAAATTCTCGGTATAGTGCCGGGGGAAGTGGGCGTATCAAAAAAGGCGTAAGTGAAGACATCGGCCTTAAAGAAGCGCGAGACGCACCCGGCCTCGCTTTTGTGGTAGAAATTTTGGCAGATTCCAAACTTCAGCTGATCGAGCCGATACAATCCATCGTTGATATCGAAAATGTAGTGGTCATCGGGGTTGACCGAAGGAAAAGTATAATAGTCATAGCGGGCATAGGGCTGAATGACGTGTTTGCAGGATCCATAGAATTTGTGGAGCTGGGTGTTCAGCTCACAGCCTGCTGTCCCAATCGCCAATAACTTGGCGTCATCGTGAGAGCTGTTGCCAAAATAAATGATCTGGCCTCCGACTTCAGGGGTTAGGGTAGCATAAGAAAAGCGAAAGGGGCGATAGAACCGTTCGTATCCTTCGATGCGGCTAGAATGGTAATTATGCACGTTGGGCAAGCTGTTGGCATATTTAAAATCGAGGTAGGAAGCTGTGAACTCGCTTTCAGAAATGATTCCCGTCCGCTCAAAATGATAGGGGCGCGCACTAGCTTCAAAAGTGGGGAGCTCCTGTTTCAGCGTTTGAAAACTGTTGACTCGGACGCTGGCCAGGAAATTGGCCATCCAGTTCTCTTCCTGGTGGTGCGCCAAAAACCTCGTCCGTCCGGCAACGTCGAGTTCGAGTCCCTTGTCTTTGTAGTCTGTGGGCATATCCATATCGCTGATTTTATCGTAGGAGATGTCCAATGTGGAGCGTTCATCATCCCACGCGTTATGGTAGAGGCCCGAAAAGCGATAGCGCATCTTCTCATGGGGGGTATCGAGAGAGTTGTCGCGCGCGACATAGTTGATAGTATCGAATGTCTCGACATGATCTTCGGACCGATAATGGGTCTCGATGCCGCCTCCAGGCCCCCGAGTAAACCTGTAATCAAAGCGGAGAAACACTTTCAGGCGATTCCAGGAAAAGATCTCGTAGATTAAGCCGAAGCGGGGTCCCTGGTGGCCTCCCCAGCGGAACGAATACCTGATCGGATTGTCGAAAATAGCATCGAGGTCTGCCTCAAAGCGTGGAATCCAGAGCAGGGGAATGGAGGCTATCTTAAATTTGACGTGGCGCGCTTCCAGGTAGCGGTCTTGCCAGATGTGTGTCTGTTCTGTTGCCAGCTCCCAGTCGTTGCAGATGTTTTCCGATGTCGTGACAAAGCCATTGTAAATGATATAACTGCCATCGGCACACAAGTGGATTCTCTCACCGCCAAAGAACCAGGGTTCAATCCCTGTGCGGCCCTCGTAGACAACCCCCGTTTTGGTCTGAAAATCATACTCGAGCCGCTTCCCTATAAAGATGTACTCGCCAAATTCCAGGATCAAGTCCTCTTCGGCTTCGATCGTAAAAATCGGCTTGCCTTCAGCCATCTTGCGGGTATATTTGATGTTTTGGGCTTGAATGCGCAGATTAGGCCCCACGATGACACCTCCCTTCGTCGTCGTGAGGACTCCTTCGCAGTAGACGGGTTCGCGCAAGTCGACTTTGACTCCTTGCGCAAAAATGCCTTCGAGGACTTCATTCGATAGGGCGTCTAGCAGCATAGGGAAGCAGAAGAGGAGAAAGAATATATAGCTTTTGATCATCATTATACCACAACCTCTACTGCACAGCGCGCATGAGCAATCCCGCCAAAGCATATTTGTTGTTGGGATTGCCATTTTGAATGGCATTGAGCAGGATGTCAATTCCTTTATCATCTTGCATGGAAGCAAAAGCCTCGAACGATTCGACGAGGAGCCGCGATGTGTCCTCTGGAGTCAACTGGTAATGGGATTCCACTTCAGCTTCCCGCACTTCCCATGGCAAAAAGGTCCGGAAGCGAATGAGGTCGACATCTTGCTGCTTTTCGATCCAGCTTTGCAAATTCGCATTCCAGGGTCCCGGCTCCTTCATCAAGAAGAGGGCGAGATTGCAGTAGTTGCGGATCAAGGGCGCGCCCGCTTTCTGCTGATGCTTCTTTAGCAGGGCGATAGCGGCTGGAGTCTGATGGTTCTGTAGAAGATCGGTCAACACGGGGACGAGGTCGTTCTGATTCCTTTCAAAAATCAGGTTGGCGAGCTCTAAGAACTCCCTCTCAGGCAGCTCCAAAGCCTTGATCAACGTCTCTTCGCGCATGCTCAGCGAGAGCTCGGGTGCAACCGGATTGTCCTGCCAGTTTTGCTTGGAAGAGGGAACGACTTTCCACGCCGCTAACGCTTTCCCCGGAGAAGAGGTCCTGATGAATCCTAAGTCGCGCGAGTCTTTCAGGAGAATTTCCGATAACACCGCAAAACAGCGGGCATCGCGATGCTCTAAAAGACTCAAGGCGGCATTGATGCGGATCTGCAGATTAGAGCTCCTGCAAAGGCGGGCCAAGAGGTCTTTGCTCTCCTCTACCTCGCCTAAAACCTCGATTGCAAATGCATCTCCTGCCTGTGCCATCTCCTCGATCTCTTTTGCCGACTCCTTGCGCCCCAGCTTATACAGAGCCTGCAGGGCGGCTAGCCGGACGCAGGAAGCAGGGGAGCGGCTCATTTTCTCCAGTTTGCCTACAGAGCTTTCGTCCTTCATCGCGCCAAGGGCATGGGCGCATGCCTCTTGCTGGACCAGGTCGTGATGCGTCGCCAACAGCCGAATCTTCGGCAGCAAGTCGTCGCGCTGACTTTCGGCGGCGCATAGGATGGCCTCGATCCGAACGGCTTCATCCGGGCTCGCCATCAGCCTTCGCAAAACGCGAATGGCCTCATCGGTGCCCACCAAAGCAAAAAGCTGGGGAAATAGGGGATGCAGCTCCGGATCCACCTTGCTCATGAGAGCCTCGGTCTGCGGCACTGCCCTGGCATGCTTTTTTTTGCACATATGGAATGCCGCCTCCATGCGTATCAGAAGAAAAGGGGACGCCATGGCTTTGTTCAGGTACTCATCGGCGACGTCATTGTGGTATTGGGAAAGAAAACTGAGACAGACGATCTGGTGCTCGGGAACGGAGCTTGTGATGCCCTCCTGAAGGATATAGAGGGCCCTTTCATTTGTCGAAATGCCCGCCCCATACAGGGTCAAAAGCTGGATTTCGGGATTGCGCGTCTTATAGCCCTGATCCAGAAGGCTAAGGGCAATGTGCTCCAGCAACTCAAAATCGTGATGCCCCAAGTCCTGCTGATAGCGGCGATAGAGATTCAGGGCATTATCCAGCTGCCCCGCCTGCATCAGATAAAGGATGCGGCTAGGCGTATTGTCCGCCATCGAGGAGTGGCCTGGAATAAAATAGAGCAGGAATAACGCGCAAACTATTTGACATATGCCCATAATTCGATTCCAAATTTTCCGAGTAGGGTTCTGACTGCATTGATGGGCAGTCCCATGACGTTATAGTAACAGCCATCGATCTTTTTCACGATCAGGCCTCCAGCCATCTGAATGGCATAGCCGCCTGCTTTATCGGCCCAGTGGATGCGCGAATGATAATGGCGGATGAGGGCAGGCGAGAGAGCATTGAATTGCACCCGGGTCTCTTCGGTGATCGCATGTTCTTCTTCATTGAGGCGCAGCCTGACAGCAGTGAAGACGCTATGCCAGGTGCCGACTAATTCCTTTAAATAGCGGAATGCCTCCTCCTCGTCCTTAGGCTTATTGTAGACCTTCCCTTCGCGGTACACGACGGTGTCCGCAGTCAGGATCAGCGCATCGGGAAAGCGGCGAAGCAGATCATCGGATTTTCCTTTGGCAATAGCCTGCGCATAGGCTTGGGGATCCCCTTCAAAAGGAACTAAATCCTCATCGAAGGATGAACTCGCTTGCTGAAATGGTAGTGAAAAAAAACTGAGAATCTCCTTGCGACGCGGAGATTGCGAACCTAAAATGAGAGGGGGCATCTTTTATATCCTATTTCACAAAGATTTGCGGAAACAGGACTAGTTTAACAGATTCCGTAGAAAATGTGGGACAATAAAGTTGCAGCTTTGACTCGAGTTTCTCCTTCACACTTTGAAGATGCGCCAATGTCACCTTTGGAGCCGCCAGAAAGAGGCCGAGATACTCCTCGTCATGAAAGCGGACCTCCTCCAGCTCTTCCTGGGCGGAAGATCCTATTCTGGCTTGCTTGTAGGGCAAGCTCTGATTCAAATGCATCCGCAGTTCTGAAGTAATCTTTAAGCCAGCGAATAATTTGACTGATACGCCTGTCGATAGTTGGGAAGCGGTCATAAAGAGGATAAATAAAACGGCGCCTCTTTGAAAGAGGCGCCGTATTAAGGAAAGAATTTAAACGCGAAGTCCTACATAAGCTCTGGATGATCTCGATAGAACTCCTGTGGTTCCTGCGAAGAGCGACGTTACACTTTTTGCAAGACTATTCGTAAAGTTTTCAACAATATTTACGAATGCAGGATCCGCTGTGCAGGGTGATATTACGATATCATTCCCTACTATATCCACGCGATTTGTCGTAATGGGGAAGTTTGCAAGGAGAGAGACTGCAGTTGTCTTCACATTATCAGCTGTAAGAACGACGCTGTTAGATGCACCTAAAATAGGGCTGAAGATGCGGGCTGAAATCGGATAGTCAAAATCATAGATTCTTGGAGCATTGATGTGTCTTCCTATTAACTTATCTTTGGCTAGGAAGTTGTCGATTTCGAGAGCCATTCTTCTGCTTCCTTTGGGGCAAAGAATTCCTACAACGCCAATGGCAGGAAGGCACACAATGTTTACAAGAGCTGCTGAAAGATATAGGAAACTGCGCTTTAGGCCTTCGCGGATTCCAGTACCATTCAAACACAGAATACTAGCTGTCAATTCCTCCACAGACCGAACAGTGCAAGTAAGGGTTCCAGCCAGAGCATTGAGAGCAGCTCCCACTGTCGTAACGACACGTGTGGCATATTCTTGCTTGGCAAAGCGTTCTACTTTGCGGAAAAAATTCAGGTTTACTGCTTGATCAAGGGTATTGCTATATTTTATTGCATCATTTAACAAAGTCACTTGGGCATTTAAATACATATTCATAACCTCATGGTTTTAAATGGTTTGTAGAATGTTAGAACTTTCTTAAAGCTCAGTCTAGCCATCTCGCTATTTAACCGCAACTTAATTTGCATACCAATCTTTGAGAATTTCGAATTTCCTTATTCCTAAAAATTCGCGCGCGTTTTTCGAAAAAATGGCGGCCATCCCAAAAAAGGGACTGAACACAGCCGCGACAGTGTGGCAGCTCGCTGCAAAAAGCAGTTCGATCTTCCTCTGGCGTGTGGCTGGAAGCGAAAAGGGGAGGATACATAAAGAAAAAATCGCCATCGAGATAGACTCAATGGACTGTACAATACCTCGGATGGGCGCCATGATGCGGCCTGTAATCGGATGAAAGTGCTCAGTCCTCGCGTGGGCATAATCCTTTTTCAATTCCCAACGGATCTTTTCAAATAGCTCATTATTTTTGGAGGCCGCTGCGAAAGCCCAAAGGCCAAGAAGTGGAAGAGCCACAAGATGGGCAACAGCAGCAAGAGCGTGCAAGCCGATGTTGCGGAAAGATTCTTCCTGGAAGGTAAGGACACTCGCCGCCAATTCATTTAAGGTACGAAACGCATGATAGACAAAGCCTGGAACGATGCTGATGATGCTGATGGCAAGCGGGCTAATGCGACAGTAAAATTGCTGCTCAGCCAATGAATAGGAATGCCGAAGAAAGGGAGGCTGCTCCTCAATCGGCCATGTGGATTGGTGGGCTATGTTGCAATGATCAAAAAAAGTTTCAATAAACATGGTTCCTTCCGTCCAGCATTACGTATACCACGATATCAGGCAAAAAACAAGGGATTTTATTGGGTTAAAACGAACACGTTTTCTCGCGGCTCAGTAAGAAATATCCCAACAATGCCGCAGAAAATGTCGCCAACAGCTTTGGTGATATCTCTGCCCGCTTCTTTGGCATATTCCTCAGGCTGGCTTGTAAAGGGTGCCGCAACCAAGGTCATGAGGCCTGTGACAGCATGGCATGGGGAAAACGTGAAGCCATTCACAAGACTCATGATGATCGCAATGACGCCGGGATATTTTTGCTTAGTATCATAACGGAACGCAAAAAAAGAGTATTTGCTGATATCAACGGCTAATTTAGGTTCATGAAGGCCGATGATTCCAATGATCGGAAGGCAGATTCCTTGGATGATCGCCATTCCGAACAATTCAGCCGATCTTTGGATTTCTTCGAGCCTAAAAGAGATGGCGCCGCCAATCAAATACTGGAGCGAACGGGTCCCTAGGAGAGTCGCTTGGGCAATTCCATTGGCAAACCCGAACACCAGCGACGCAATCCGAGTGATGATCTCTTTTTTTGCTGTGTCCCAAGAAGTGGGGTTAGGTTTCGTGTATTTATTGATACACTCGTTTAGATTATCTGAAAATTGTAATTGTACAGTCATGATTTAATCATAACATTATTTTGTATTTAATTCAAGAGAAAAAAGAGAATAATGGACATGGTTAATGGACCTAATGGACACCATGGACACCATGGACTATGGACCATTGCCTCTGTCCATAGTCCATGGTGTCCATGGTGTCCATTAGGTCCATTAACCATGTCCATAATAAAAAAGGCAGTTCCATTGCTGGAACTGCCTTTTGTAGCGACAGTTTTAGCCTTGCGGCTAGAACCTCTTAGTTGACAATCGTGCTCTCTTGCTGAGTGATTGGCGTCTTAATAGCATCTGATGATACTTCTGTAGTGATACGAGCATCGCCAGATTTGACACCTTTAGCATCGATTCTGTACTTCAGCGTTTGGCGTGGGCCGAAGTTATTATATGGAGCAAACGTTACTGTTTGGCCCGATACAGTCCCTTGCGAGTCGCCGGAAGCAGCCAGAGGCTGGATCTCAGCTGGGAAGCGTACAACAACGACGACGTTATTGTCCGATTCCGAACCCTGGTTAACTACTGTGATTAAGTAGCTCGTTGGGTCGCCAACGCAAATGGGGTCTTCGGTATCTGTCACGCAAACGTTAAGGGCAGGGCGGCCTCTCCAGCGAGTTGTGTACTCGCAGCAAGCATTGCACTGCTGGCAGTCGGTGACATTCACGCGGTTTGTGAAGCAGCCTGGTACGCAGGTAGTCAAAGTAATCGCAAAGGATACTTTCTCGCCTGGATTCAACTGCTTCAGCCTCCAAACAGCTTGGTTGCCGTTAAGTTGAGCGCCATTAGCCGACACAATCGATGTGGAGCTTGGAGCGCAATCCGTAACGACGACATCTGTCAAAGGCTTATCGCCTGTGTTTGTCACAGTGATTTGGTAGTCAGCATTTTTGCCGATGCTTTGCTCTTTTGGTCCCACTTTCGAGCACTCAACTCCACAGCAGCAGACGCATGTCGTGGCTTGGCAAGAGGTGGAATCCGCATTGCATGCCGTTACGACAGCAGTGTTTGTCCACTTGCCGCGCTTAACAGCCGTTGTGCAGATGTTGATTTTCTTGCTTTCGCAAGGTGCCAAACAGGGGAACTTGTAAGTCAAAGTCCTTTGGCAGCTAGCATGCTCAACGCCTTCAGGAAGATTATCTGTTACGACGACTTCTTCAGCGGCGCAGCTACCTTTGTTTGTCACGATGATCTCGTACTCGACGGCATCACCTGGGCAAACTTCTTCTGGGCCGCACTTATGGCACTGAAGGAGAGGTTTAGCGCACATAAGGGCGCAGAATCTAACAGGAGTCGCTTTAGCGCAGAAGCAAACGCACTGTTCGCCTTCGCATTCGCATTTCAGCCAAACTTTTGCAAGACGGCATTCGCCTTTAGACATCGGCCCAATGTTCCATGTAAGCTTGCGGCCTTCCACTTTCGCTTCGGGTTGGCTCTTTACATAGGTTACACCTTCTGGAAGATGCGTTGTGACTTCGACGTCGCACACATCATCGCAGGCTCTGACTTCAAACTCTAAAGGATACTGTTCGCCGAGCATGCAAACCTGTTGGTTGCGGGCTCTGACGATCACGCTATCTTTGCAGCAAAGTTCGTTGCTGCTTGGGTGTTTGCATCTGGCAGGAGCTTTGCATGGCTCTTCACAGGGGCATGCTGGCTTGCAAGGTGGTGGGCAAACGGGTTTGCAAGCTGGGGGACATGCTGGCGGGCATACTGGCTTGCATGGTGTTGGGCAAACAGGTGCGCAGGCCGGCTGGCAAGCCGGAGGGCATACTGGTTGGCACACGGGCGTACAAGGTTGTTCGCAAATAGGTGCTTCGTCGCAGCATCTGTTGCAGCCAACCCACATGAGTGCCGATACGCTCAAGAAGAGCACTGCGGCTATCATACCTAGTTTCTTTCTCATTAAAAGACTCCTCGTTTTAAAGGTCATGGTGATTTGTAATTTCTGTTTGTTTTTAATCTAATTCATAGTTGCTCGGATTGCAGCAGCTCCGATCCCAAAAATGGGGCTTTGGGCAGCATGTTTCCGGCCTGGGCTCCGGACAGCATCTGTCATAGCAGCATGACGGCTCAGGTTCACAGCAATCGTTGCCGCGAAACAAACCGCAGCTAGTCATGGCCAAAGCTGTGGCGCCAAAAGCGATGACTTGGGTTAAAGTTCTCATGTTTATTTCTCCTTAATATAAGGGTTGTTATCTTGTAGCTCTCGCCGACTTTTCAGATTTTATCTTCTGTTTTTTCACTTCTTACACTAAACGCTATTTTTTGCCTTCAAAATTCAGGCCGCCTTCCGCATTTCTGCTTCCGGTCGGCCTAAATGCATGGTGCCATGCTAGACCAATCTTACCAACCGCAAGGTGAGCAAGGAGCTGGACAGGGTTTTGGACAGCTCGGTGGAGGACAGCAAGGCTTTGCGCACACTGGACGTGGGCAGCAAGGTCTTGGGCATGGATCACAGCAAGGGTTGTTATCGCAGCAGCAGCTCGTGAGAACGAATGCTGTTGCGCACATGGCAACTAGTGCTTTCATGAGTTTCATATTACACTCCTCTAATTAAGTGTTTAAGATAGTGAAAAACGTTGTCGTCTAATCGCTTTCTTCTGTCTCTCGGGCCCCTAGGCACTTTTTAGTCGCCTTGTCGGGCAAGAAAGACTGTTGGAAAATGATTTATCTTTCTACATAAGGAACGGGGAATAATCTTTCCAGTAGTTTTTTTAATAAAGATTAAAAAAAATATGGGAGTAATTATAAATTCTTGAAAATCAATGAATTGAAGAAGATCACATTTCGGCTTTCAGCTTTCCCGTCCAACCTAATTTGCTGCGAAGGGTGCTAAAAAAGTCGTGATGGAGCATGCTCACAAGCTGAAAAATCCTTAAAGAACGGCGGATCGCCACTTCTTCGCCGCGCGCCAACATGTATTTTGGGAACCCATCATAGATGATCTCTACAGGCTCATGCTCGCTGAGATATTGAAGGCGTATTTCTTTTGAAGGCATCAGGACAATAGGCTTGTTGGATATAGTATGAGGGCATATTGGAGTGATGACCAAGGCCTCGAGCTCGGGACTCAGGATCGGGCCTCCGGCAGCCATCGAATAGGCGGTCGAGCCCGTCGCCGTCGAAATGATGAGCCCGTCAGAGGAAAAGGTATTGAGATACTGGTCATCGACGTAGATCGCGATATCGATCAAGCAGGGATTCATGGCCCTATGGACGACAATTTCATTGACGGCGAAGCAGGAATCGCCGCGCGCTGTAATTCCATCGATGACCAGCCTTTGTTGAACCTGAAAGTGGCCCTCTAGCAGGTTCTCAAGGCTGAGGTAGAGCTCTTCTACAGTGATGTCGGCCATGAATCCGAGCCCTCCAAAGTTGATAGCCAAGACGGGAGCTTGCAAGTCTGGATGGTGGTGGATCGCGCGCAAGATTGTGCCATCGCCTCCGATGGTGACCAGAAAATCGATCGATGCATGGGCCACTTGGGATAGGGGAGCCGCGTTTAGTGTTTCGGCGACATTGTCCTCGGCGAAAATGGAGACGCCCCTTTCGACTAAGTAGCCGCGGATGAGTCCCGCCATCTCCATTGCTTTGCTTTTATTGGTATTGGGAAAAATGGCGATGTTCATCGTAAGGACCAATCTGCGGGTTGAAGTTCTTCGAGTTGATCAGCCCCTTGCGGCATGTTCACAAAATGCTCGCGGATGCGCAGAACAATTTTTTCTGGGGTCAATCCAATCTGATTCAGCAGATCCTGGTTGTTGCCATGTTCGAGGAATGTCTCTGGGACGCCCAGGTTTAAAACTTGAATATGGGGATAACCTTGGGTCATTAAAAAATTGTTGACGATAGATCCAAGGCCAGAAACGACGGAGTGCTCCTCGAGGGTGACAATCCTCTGATGCGTCAGCAAGAGCTGCTTGATTAGCTCGCTATCCAACGGTTTGACAAAAACCGGATCCAGCACCGTCGATGCCATCCCATGCGCTGCAAGGAGCTCGCGGACTTTGAGGGCCGTTTGATTCATGTGCCCCAAAGCAATGATGAGGAGATCGCTCCCTTCCGCTAAAATTTCCCCTTTTCCCAATTGCCGATAGGCGAGGGGAGCTTCAGAATCTTCTGTCGCCATGTTTGGGTAGCGGATGGCCGCCGGACGCCCCCAGCTGAAGGCCGATTCCAGCAGCTCTTTCAAAACCAGCCCATTGCGCGGCTGCGTGATGACCATATTCGGCATGGCGTTGAGGAATGAGATATCATAGACGCCATGGTGCGTCGAGCCATCCGGACCCGAAATGCCTGCGCGGTCGATCGCAAAAACGACCGGGATCTCCTGCAGGCACACGTCGTGAAAGAGGTTGTCCAAAGCGCGCTGGAGGAACGTCGCATAAATCGAGGCGACGACTTTCGTTTTTCTTCCATAGGCCAACCCGCCGCAAAAGGTGACTGAATGCCCCTCCGCAATGCCGACATCTAAGCAGCGGTCGGGAAACTTGTCCATAAAGTCGTCGAGGCTTGAGCCACAAGACATGGCAGGGGTCACAGCCACAATGGTGGGATCCCTCTCAGCCATTTTCAGGATCTGTTTGCCAAAGATTTTGGGAAAGGTCGGCTTTGTCGTAGGCGTCGGAAGGAATTTTCCCGTATCGCGGCAAAAGGGCTTCACGCCATGGTAGGTGATCGGATTTTTGATGGCGACTTCCATTCCCTGTCC
This sequence comes from uncultured Parachlamydiaceae bacterium, assembly GCA_963801335.1. Taxonomy (GTDB): domain Bacteria; phylum Chlamydiota; class Chlamydiia; order Chlamydiales; family Parachlamydiaceae; genus CAWDEQ01. The sequence goes on from CAWDEQ010000003.1 coordinate 688,110, forward strand.
CTTGTTTGTCAGGACATGGACCACTACAGGCCACTGGGAATCCTTCAGTTTTTCAAAGACATCGATCATCTTGCCGATGTCATGCCCATCAATCGGACCGATATAGGCCAGCCCATATTGCTCAAAAAAGACTGCTGGGCTCACCAGGTTCTTCAGCGATTCCGTCACCTTCTGCCCCTTCTGCGCCAGAAAGGGGCCGCAGCTAGGGATTTTGGAAACCAAAGAATCCAGTTCTTGATAGAGCTTGTGGGTCGTCGGATTGCTCAGCAAACGGCTCAGGATGCGCGTGATGGCCCCGACATTTTTGGAGATCGACATCGCATTGTCGTTGAGGATGACGATGAAGCGCTTCAGGTCGCGGGAGACGTTATTCAGCGCTTCCAGGGACATCCCACAGGTCAGCGTGGCATCGCCAATGACTGGAATGACATATTCCCCCTGCTGATGCAGATCGCGGTTTTTAGCGAGCCCAAGCGCCAATGAGAGGGCTGTTCCCGCATGCCCCGCAAAGAAATGGTCATACTCCGACTCGTGAGGATTGCTAAAGCCGCACAACCCCTGGAATTGGCGTATCGTCGCAAAGCGTTCGCCCCGTCCAGTCAGCAGTTTATGGGTATAGGTTTGGTGGCTGACATCCCAGATCAACTTATCTGTTGGGGCCTCGAATACAGTGTGGAGGGCTATCGTGAGCTCCACCGAACCCAAGTTCGACGCCAGATGGCCTCCATTGATAGACATCACTTCGATGATGCGCGCTCGGACTTCTTGAGCCAGCTGCTGAAGCTCCTTCCTAGTCAATCCTTTCAGGTCTTTTGGCGATTGCAACGTAGGAAGGATTTGCTTGTTCATCTCTTCTGCCCATTGTTGGGATTGGACGGGAAGTCCTGAGTTTGAGGTTTTTGATCGGGCCCAAGCTGGAGATCCCCATTGCGGTTTTTGATGAGAATTTCGATTTTCTTTTCCGCGTCAGTGAGTCGCTTGTTGCAAGCCGTAATGAGCTTGTCCGCCTCTTCATAGAGTTTTAGCGATTCATCCAGGCTGACCGACGATGAATTCATCTTCTCTAAAATTTCTTCCAAACGGGAAAAGGCCGCCTCAAAACTTTTTTCACTTTCTTCTGGTTTGGTCACTTTGCAACTATATCTTTAACGGTTGATAGAATTTCTCCATCGGCTAAAAACAGCCGGATTTCCTGCTCTTTTTGCACCTTATGTACAGAAGTTATAACGGAATGATCTTTTTCCGAAAAGAGAATAGCATAGCCTTTCGTCAAAAGATTTTTTGGGTCAATAGAGTGCAGAGCCTCCTTCATCTTTTGTAGCCGTTCCTCCCTCAGGTGAACAGTGCGCCGCACAGCCGTTTGAATATTCTTATCCCAGTAGGCCAGCTTTTGCCGGAAGTGGATGATCTGCGCCATCGGCTTCAGCGTCTGAAGCTGGCGCGATCGCGCATCGAGCAAAAGCCGCTTTCGCATGAGGCTTTGCTCAACCGTTTGGTCGAGGTCTTGCTTGATGTGGTCCAGCCGCTGCATCCAAGGGCCTAGCAGCGCATACGGAGTGCGAAAGAGCGGCTGCCGCCTGATGCCCTCGAGTCGATTGCGGTCGTGCCGGATCAAATGCATGATCGTCTGCTGGCAGCGCCGCTGGATCTGCTGCAGATGGTGGAGCTGCTGCCCCTTCTCGGCGATGACAATCTCAGCAGCCGCTGAGGGCGTCGGCGCCCTGACGTCTGCGACATAGTCGGCAATGCAGTGGTCGGTCTCATGGCCCACAGCGGAAATGATCGGAATCCTGCTCGAGAAAATCGCTTCCGCCACAATCTCCTCGTTGAAGGCCCATAAATCTTCGATGCTTCCTCCGCCCCTGCCCACGATCATCACATCCACTAAGTTGTGCTCGTTGAATTGCCGGATCGCCTGGGCGATTTCCTGGGCAGCGCCCTCGCCCTGCACCTTCACCGGATTGAGGATCAGGTGAACCCCAGCAAAGCGCCGGTTGAGGATATTGAGGATGTCCTGAATGGCTGCGCCCGTCGGACTCGTGACGATGCCGATGCGTTTAGGCATTTTGGGCAGCGGTTTCTTTCTATCCGATTTAAACCAGCCTAGCTTGTGCAGCTTAATTTTCAGTTCTTCGAGTTTCAGCAGAAGCTCCCCAATGCCCATGAGCTTCATCTCCCGCACGTTGATCTGGTATTTGCCTCCCGCTGGATAGACATTGATTTCGCCGCGGACGAGGACTTGCGTCCCATCTTTTGGGACGATTTTGAGCTGAGCCGCATCGACGCGGTACATCACAGCGCTGATTTGCGCACTCGCATCTTTTAAAGAAAAATAGAGGTGGCCCGAAGTGTGCAGCTTGCAGTTGCTCACCTCGCCCTGGATCCAGACATTCGGAAATGTCGACTCCAAGCAAAATTTGATCGCATTCGTCAGCTGCGTAATGGTCAGTATGGGCGCTTCTGTCATGTTTCCTGCTTATTATTAAATTATTTATTTTACCACTGAGTGAGATCAGTGAACCATTGTGTCTTCGAGCCCCCTCTCTGTGTCCTCTGTGATCTCTGTGGTTGAAAAAATTAATAACCACAGAGATCACAGAGGACACAGAGAGGGGGCTCGAAGACACAATGGTAAATTTATAAGATCCATTGTATTCACTCGTCTATAAATGTTTACAGAAAAAAGGGTTGAATTTCAAGCCGATTCTCTATATGATAGATGTTTTCTAAAGAGATTATTCGAATGGCGAAATCAAAGAGGCCCGTTGTCATCGCTGGCAATTGGAAAATGCATAAAACCATCCGGCAAGCGGTCGATTTTATTGAGAAATTGACTCCGCTCGTCAAAGGCGCGCGCGATAAAGTTTATTTAGCGGTGCCCTACACGGCAATCCACGCAGCAGCAGAAAAGGCCTCTGGAACAAATATCGTCATCGGAGCCCAAAACGTCCATGGAGCCGCGGAAGGTGCCTTTACAGGCGAAATATCAGCCCATATGCTCGTCGAAGCAGGAGCGCGCTTTGTTTTGATCGGCCATTCGGAGAGGCGGCTTCTCTTTCAGGAAAGCAATGAGACGATCAACGGCAAGCTCAAAAGGGCTTTAAAGGATGGACTGCAACCCATTCTGTGCATCGGTGAGACTCTCGACATACGCGAACAGGGATTGACAGAATTTGTGCTGCAATGCCAGATTAATCAATGCATGGCAGGCTTGACTGCTGACGATGTCAGCTCGATGATGCTCGCTTATGAACCCGTTTGGGCCATTGGCACTAGTAGAACAGCAACGCCTGAGATAGCGGAAAAGGCCCATAGCTTCTGCAGAAAAACGATCGCAACGCAATGGGGCGAAGGGATCGCCGATCGGCTCGTCATCATGTATGGCGGATCCGTCAAGCCAGAACATGCCAAAGAGTTGTTGGATCAGCCCGATATTGACGGCTTATTAGTAGGAGGAGCCTCCCTCGCAGTGGACTCCTTCAGCAAAATTGTGAATTACCAAAGGTAAAGTAAACACTATGATGACATTTTTTTATTTCATGTCTATCGGCCTCTTTATGCTCCTGTGCATCCTGCTTTGCGTGGTGGTACTGGTGCAAGAAAGCAAGAGTTCAGGCCTTGGCGCCTCCTTCGGTGGAGATAGCGGCGAGTCTATTTTCGGAACCTCGACTGCCGACGTCTTAAAGAAATTTACCGCTTGGCTAGCCGTGATCTTTTTAGGCTCTTGCGTGATTCTCTCCCTGTGGACCTCAGCGCTCGGCCGCACTAAGATCGCGCCAAACGCCGCTCCATTTACCATGGAACACATTGAGCAGTAGAAGTTTGAATTGCGTTTAATTTTCTTTTTTGATATTATGAATTTTAATTAATATCAATTAATAGGAGAAGAATATGCAACCAATAAAAAGCAGTAATTCTAGTTTTGCTCCCTATGATAGGGAAGTAGAAGAGATAGTGCTTCGCGCAAAACAAAAAGCGAGTGCAGTAACTAATCTCACCGAATTAGATCAAAAGATCAGTGAGGCTCAGGTATTACTACATTTACATCCTTATGCATTTGCACCTGCATTGGATCTTCTCGACATTTAACCTAATGCGACCCTGAGGCTTGCAAGACCCAGGGCCGAAGGCCCGGCAGTTGTATAGCCCAGGCCGTAAGGCCTGGGTATGAGGACGTTAGAAAATGAGGACCGAAGGTCCGGCACTAATACGTGACACATTGTGCCGGACCTTCGGTCCTCCTCTCACATGACCATCTTAACCCAGGCCTTGCGGCCTGGGCTATACAACTGCCGGGCCTTCGGCCCTGGGTTTCGCAAACCTCAAGAAATTGAAAAAATTTAATGTCACTTATGCAACTGTCTCAATAGGACCTAGAGGACAAGAGGACGTAAATAGGACCTAGAGGACAAAAGGACATATTTCTTCGTCCTCTTGTCCTCTAGGTCCTATTGGTCCCATTGGTCCTTGTCCTCTTGTCACTGCTGTCCTTTTGTCCTTTATCAATAGGGCGTTATATGGAAGGCCGCAAGGCCTCAGGTACTTTGAAACCAAGGAAAACCTATGAAGGGCCTATTTGTTAACTTTTGCATCTTCGGTTATATAATGTTACTGAATTCGAATGCTATGGCAACCCAGACAAAGCATCAAATCAATACCGTCATTACTTCCGATGAAGCTGATGAAGATTTAGAACAAAATGAACAATCTTCCTTGAAGATCGCATTAGCTGAATTTCTCGCAAAAGGGGGCGCCATTGTTCGTTTGGACAAGGATGCGCCTCCTTATCCATTGGCTCCTGGCGACATGATTTTCCCTGCGTGCTCTGGAGCAAATAATCGTTCTCAAACCCTTTGGAATATCCTACGGCCCTACAGCGATCAGATCACTCTGATGCCGCCGCACGCAACCCGATATGGGTTTGATCCCTACAATGGCCAAGTAAATTGGCATCGAACTAACCATACGCAACACAAAGACGAATTTATCTTGTGGGCTGGAATAGCCAAATCTCAAAAATTTGGTTGGGATGTTTTTGAGGCGTGGTTATCAAAAAAAGACGCCACCCCAGAAGAATTGGATTGGATGCTGGAGTACTACAATAACCACTACTATAACCCAGACATTCCGCCTGGAACGAGAAGGATTTACATCACCTTTGCAAAAAATGCCCATATCCATCTTTATAGACTTAGCCAAGTCAATGAATCTTTGGAAAATGTGGTGGTTCTATTTTTCCCCTTGGAAGATTTAATTAAGTCGCCTCTTCCAAAATGGCATACATATCCGCGTAGCCTCAAGTCTTATGTTGAACTTGCTAACATTCTCAAGTCCTACTTAGACTTTAGCCAGCTTTAGGCTTATATTGCTTCTTGATTTCGCGCAAAAAGGGTTCCAATTCCCGGCGTTCTTTGGCTGGCATCCTGTCTATATAGAGGGCGCCATTGATGTGGTCATTTTCATGCAGGACGACGCGGGCAGGCCACTCGGAAAAGGATTCCGTCAGCCTTTTGCCTTCGAGGTCGGTATATTCCACTGTAATTGTGTAGGGCCTTGTGACATCGCCATAAACTTTTGGAATCGATAGGCAGGCTTCTGAATGGGTCCACGTTTCTTCGCTATAGGAAAGGATTTTGGGGTTGATAAACACTTTCAGGGGACGTTGCCAGGTCTCTTCATCGATTTTGATTGGGAGATAGGTAATGAAGAGGGTTAATGACCGAAAGACTTGCGGAGCTGCCAGGCCGAGGCCATCCACAGCTTGTATGGTGTCGGTCATATCTTGAACAAGCATGCGAATATCCTCATTGATTTCTTCGATACGGGCTCCCTTTTTCCGCAGGATGGGATCCCCATACAAAGCAATAGGTAGCTTCATAAAATCACACCGCGTATTCTACAATCCGTTTTTCACGGATGACCGTCACCTTGATTTTGCCCGGATAACTCAGCTCCTCTTCGATCCGCTTCGTGATGCTCCGCGCCAGGTTGATCACGCTGTCATCGTCGACCTGGTCTGGCAGGACCACGATGCGCAATTCCCGGCCAGCTTGCATGGCATAGGCCTTTTCAATGCCGGGAAAACAGTAGGCAATTTCCTCAAGCCTCTTCAGTCTTTTGATATATTCCTCGACGGCTTCGATGCGGGCTCCGGGGCGGGATGCCGATAGGGCATCGGCAGCGCTGCAGAGGCTCCCTTCGACCGTCATCGCCTCCATTTCGTTGTGGTGGCAGCCGATTCCGTTTGCCACCTCTTTCGTCTCGCCATATTTGAGGGCATAGTCATGCCCGATGACGGCATGGGAACCCTCGACTTCATGGGTGAGGGCCTTGCCGACGTCATGCAGGAGCCCAATGCGCTTTGCCCGTGCGATATCGAGTCCCAGTTCTGCGGCCATCATGCCCAGAATATGGCAGACTTCGAGGGAATGCTCCAAGATGTTTTGGCCATAGCTATAGCGAAACTTCAACTTGCCCAGCAAGTTGATCAGCTCCGGATGCAAGTTGATGGCCCCCGCGCGCAGGGCAGCGTCCTCTCCATAGATTTTGATTTGCTTTTTCACGAGCTCTTTTGCCTTTTCCACGACCTCTTCGATGCGCGTCGGATGTATCCTGCCATCTGCGACCAGTTCTGTGAAGGCTGTTTTCGCGACATGAAGGCGAATCGGATCGAATCCCGAAAGGACGACAGCTCCAGGTGTGTCATCGATGATGAAATTGATACCCGTAGCCCTTTCCAAGGCTCGGATATTGCGGCCTTCGCGCCCAATGATCCTTCCCTTCATCTCGTCATTGGGAATGGCGACAGTATTCACAGTAGCTTCTGAAACGCATGATGCGGCTAGCCGATTGATAGAGGTCGCAATGATGGAGCTGGCTTGCCTTTCGGCATCCTCTTCGGCCTCTTTGAGGCGGCGGCGGATGAGATGAGCCGCGTCGGTTTTGACTTCATGGGTGATCTTATTCATGAGCAGCTCGCGCGCCTCGTTGGCGCTCAGTCCGGCAATCTGTTCCAATTCTTGTACAACCCTGACCTCTTTTTCATTCAGCCCTTTTTTTTCTTCATCGAGCTGGGTTTTGCGTGCGGTCAGCAACGCTTCGCGCTTTTCTATATCAGACAGCTTTTTTTCGACCAGGTTCATCCTCGATTCGAGCTTATCTTCCCTCTGCTTGATTCGCTCTTCTTCCTTCTGGATTTTCTTTCGTTCGCTTTGCCACAGTTGATCCAGTTCGCGCTGCTGATCCAGCTGCTGTTGTTTGATCGCCATTTCAGCAGATTTTTTGAGGGATATCGCATCAAGTTCTGCCCTTTGGATGATCTCCTGACTTATTTTTTGGAAGCTTCCCAGCTTCATTTTATGGTAGAGCCACACCCCGCCGGCTCCCACCCCGATGCCTGCCAGCAGCGCTAACAGAAACTGTGCAATCAGATCTGGATGCATATTAGGTTGCCTCCTCGGCTTTCTTGTGGAGGGGCTTGATTTTGACTTTTTCTACAGAGCGTTCATTCGCTCGCAAGATTTCGATTTCGAAATCGTCGTGATGGATGACGAAGCCTTTTGAAGGGATGGTTCCCGTACAATGGAAGATGTAGCCTCCGATGGTGTCATATTCTCCCTCCTGAGGGATTTTAATGCCCAGCTGTTCCTCAGCATCCAGAATGTTCATGCGGGCATCGACGATCCATCCTCCTCCCGGATAGGGAACGAAAAGCTCTTCTTCCTCATCATATTCATCGGCGATATCGCCGACGAGTTCCTCTAAGATGTCCTCAATGGTGACGATTCCTTCCGTGCCGCCATATTCGTCGACGACAATGGCGAAGTGCACCTGCTTTTTTCGGAATTCTTGGAGTAGGCTCGATATCTTCTTCGTCTCAGGGGTATATAAAACGCTCTTTTGTATGGACTCAATCGGGGCTTCTAAAATCTTCGGATCTTTCTTTCGCTCATATTCCTGATATTTATAGAGCACGTCTTTATACATGAGGATCCCGATGATATTATCGACGGTATTGCGATAGACGGGAATGCGGCTATATCCTTCCTCTTCAATGACTTGTGCTGCCTTCATAATGCTAGTGGAAGCTTCCAGGCTAAAGACGTCCACCCGAGGGACCATCACTTCACGCACAATCAGATCGCGAAAGGTAAAAACAGATTCAATCAGCTTTTTGTCATGGTAATCCAAACTGGGAGCCACTTCGGCCTCCTGGAGGATGTTCATGATCTCCTGCTTGGCCTGATCCGATGGCTCCTGGGTCTGATCGAAAGCTGCAATCCGGGAAAAAGACTCCGATATCTTTAAAAAGACATAGCAGATCGGAAAGGCAAGAAGGAGAAAGAAGGAAGAGAGCGGAGCTGCTGCGCGCACCGTCTTCTCGGGAAAGCGGTTGCCAAGATTGCGAGGCAAGTAATCTCCTATGATAAAAAAGGCCAAGATAAACCCGAGAACACTTAAACAAATCCAGAACCACGAATAACCATCCATAGGGGAGTCGAAGACAAGATGCGTATGGGATAAAAAAAGGATAGCACAGGCTGAATAGCAGAAACGGGTCACACTGAGGGCGCACATAGTCGCAAAAAAGAGCGTTTCATATTCGTGGTTAGAAAAAAAGTAGTTGTGGAAAGGGCGGTAAAAGAAGAGCCCTCCCATCGCTTTAAGCTGCTTTGCGGAATCTTTTTTGTGGATCCGACGAAAGGCGCTGATCAACGCAGTCAAGACAAATGTGCCCAGCAGGAAAAAAAGCGTCAGCAAAAAGAACGTTACTAGAAACAAATGGCCTCCAAAATCAAATTATTGCCTACTTACAATTTTCGCATATGCCGCCTTTCAGCCGCACGCATTTTTTTTCTGTCAGCATCATTCATATCATCATAGCCCATTAAGTGCAAAAGGCCATGGACAATGTAAAGCGCAATCTCGCGGTTGGGATTGATTTTGCGGCGGCTTGCATAGTGAAGTGCTGTCTCGGGACAGACAAAGACGTCGCCAAGAATCCGATGGACCTCGCCTTCGCCCTCCTCCATAGGAAAGGAAATGCAGTCGGTAGGGGAGGGATCGCCAAAATAGCGCTGATGGAGCTGCGCCATTTTTTTTGTTGTTACAAAGTGAATGGAGACTTCATCGCAGCTTTTCCCTTCCTCCTCGATCACTTGGTGGACGATAGCGCGAACGAATTTAACAGAAATGGGAATACATGCTTGCGCGTTTTTGACGTAGATTTTCAAGCTGTTTTATGCAGAAACAGGCGTCTTCGGAAGGCCCGTGACGCGCTTGTTTGCTTCAGGATTCCAGCGGCCCAATTTTTTTAAGACTTCAACGCGCTCAAAACGCTTGAGAACGTTGCGTTTTTTAGCCCCTTTATTCGATTTGCCAAAGCTTGGATGTCTAGACATAGTTTTCTACCTTAAATTCTATTTAATCTTGGGAATATAGGCATAGCTGGCCAATTCGCCTTCGAGAGCATTGGGATGCTCTTTGTATCCTTTCACCAAATGCTCTTTTCGTGCACCGGTTTTTTCAGAAGGCGGACGGCACCTACGGGGAGAACGATTCCGTTTTTCATTTTGCTTGCTTATACGTACCATTGGGTTAACTCCTTAAATCAGAAAAACGCCATTATAGGGAGATTAGCGTATATCATGCAAGGAATTTCTCTTGCATTTAATTCGGATTTAGTATAAAATAATTATTATAAACATTATAAAAGGAAAAATATGCCTCACAATCCGGGCCTTTATCGCAGAGACTCCATTGGGAAGTGCGAAAACCCCCACGATCTTTATTCCGCGGTGCGCAACCCGAATGCGGCTCCTCCACGCGTCGAAGCCAAAACGCTGGACGTCGTGGAAACGGAGCAGGAAAGACTTGAACGGCAAGCCTTATTGCGATTCCGCGAAGGCCATTTCCGATTCATGCAACAGGATGGCTCTGCGCTCAAATTATTTACCCTCTTAGGAAAATATGGGTTTGTCCTCATCACTCTGCCTCCCTATATCCTGCTTTATACCATTCCGGAATGGATACTCATGAGCATGCTTCCCAACATCTTTAAAAAAGGGAAAAAAGCATTTCAAGCCATTCCCGAGTGGCTGAGCCGCGCCGTGGCGTGGGTCCCTTCCCCCAGTGAAATTCTCAGCAAACTCATTAAACCATTTTCCATTGCAAAACAAAATTTGCAAGACTTTCTGACGATGATGAAGCATTCGACGCAAGCCGTCAGGTCGGCGATTGCTTATGGCCTCAAGGAATCGATGCTCTTTCTTCTGCAACCCTTCTTTAAAGCTGCTGAAATGGCGCGAGACACCTATAACCTAATGGCCAAAGGCGTAGAATCGCTAGCACAAGCCATTCAGAACGCAGGGCAGGCTGTCCGCTTGAAAGTCAATGAAATGGCAGCAGTAGTCGAGAAGGGTTGGAACCAGGTCGCGACCTATGTCAAGCAGATCGCACAGCCTGCCATCGACTGGTCTGCGCAAAAGATCGACTTCTTTAATCAGGTGGTGCGTCAGGGAGTCAACTGGGTCGGCGCCACAGCCTATGCGGCTGCAGAAAAAGTCAAAGAAAAGCTGATGCCTCCCATCACCAAAGCAGCTGAACTTGCCCATCAGGCTGCGCAGTGGACAAAGCAGTTGGCCAAGCCTGTAATCGACTGGATCAATCCCAACTTGGCTTGGCTTGCCGACAAATCACAGCAAATCCTGGATAAGACTGGAAAATATTTTGGCAATAAGATCAAAGATGCAAGCGAGATCGCCTCCACTGTTTTTCATCGCAGCGTGGATTTCGCTAAGGCCATTGCGCCTATCGCCATGCAGTTCTTTACAGATACAACGCAGCTCATGATCAATTTAATGATTCCCGCTCCCATCCGCCGCTGGTATAAAGCATTTCGAGGAGGAAAATCCGTAAAAAGCTTCTTCGGTGCAGTTGCTGAAGGTACTGTTACTGCTGCTAAACAAGCCTTCTATGCCATGGGGAAAAAAGCGGCAAAAGGGGCCGCGAAGATGCTGGTCCTAGTCAAACAAGGGTTGAGCTCCTTCGCAAAATTCATGAAGAAGCTTCCCGGGATGATTGCGAAAGGTGCTGTTGCGACAGTCAAAGCTTCTCTTCGCGGAGGACGCCATTTCCTCCATTTCTTGCGCCTTTTATTGGCTTGGATCCGCGTCTTATATCGCCTAGGCATCCAGCTGCTTCGCGAATTGGTAGCAGAAATCGGTGGTTGGGTGGCCAATGACACACGATGAGGATCCCGATCACAAACATCGCAAGCACATTCATATTTTAGCGACCCGCCTTCCCTGGATTGTCGTCATTGCCGTCCTCATCACCGCTCTCATCACCATCCTCCAAGTCCTACTTAGATAATGGACAATAATGGACAATGGACTTAATGGACAATGGACTTAATGGACAATGGTTAATGGACCTAATCGACACCATGGACACCATCGACTATGGACCATTGCCTCTGTCCATAGTCGATGGTGTCCATGGTGTCGATTAGGTCCATTAACCATTGTCCATTAGTGTCCATTGTCCATTAAGTTATTTTTCAGGCTTCCATTAAATTAAAATTTTGACTATACTAAAAATGGTATCAAATGAATAGGAAATGAGGGCATCTTTATGGTCAAAACTACCCCTGAACTTATTTCTCGGCTCGAAAATGGTCCTGATAACCCCGTTGCGATTGCGGACATTCTGCCGGATAATAGCCATCGAGGCTATTCCACCAAAGAAATGCTGAAACAGATCGAAAGTGTCGCTTATGGCCTGATATCCCTCGGCTTGAAAAAGGGGGATTTCATCGGGATCTTTGCGGCTAACTGCTGCAACTGGACGATTGTCGATATAGCTGCGGCAGCGATCGGAGTGATCACCGTTCCCTTATTCACAAGCATTGCAGAAGATAACTTTTTGTTCGAAGTGGAACAGACAAACCTAAAGACCCTTTTTGTTTCGGGAGCGGGAGCTTGGGAACTCCTAAAATCACATGTGAAGCGTTTTAAAACAATCATCAACATTGGGGAACACGGCGAGAGCCCTTTTCTGACACAGCATCTCGATGATTTAATCAAAGTCGGCCGTCTTCTAGCAGAGAAAGATCCCGACCTTTATAAAAAGCTGAGATCTGAGATTAAGCCTACAGACACCTGCACAATTATCTATACCAGTGGGAGTACGGGGACACCTAAAGGAGCGATTTTAGCTCAAAAAGCTCTGACTGCAACGGTCGATGTCAAAGTATTTGAATGGAAATCTCAAGAGGATCTCTATCTAAGCGTTCTGCCATTGGCTCACGTTTTCGGCCGTGACATCAACTTTATTGCGCTCGGAAATGGCGTCAGTACCTATTATTTAAATGATGTGAAAAATTTCGGCCATGCTTGCCGCACTTTCCATCCCTCCATCCTGTTTGTGGTACCGCGGCTTTTGGAAAAGGTCTATGCCAAGATGCTCGCCAATGTCCACGCGGCAGGTTTCCTGAAACGAAAAATCGGCGAATGGGCCTTCGATCTCGCCAATGATGAAGAAGACCATCTCTATAAACAACTGTTATTGCCTATTGCCAATCGCGTCGTCTTTCAAACGATCCGCGAAGCTATGGGAGGCAAAATCCGCGTCGTCGTCAGCGGCGGCGCCAAATTAAATCCCCACTTAGGCCACTTTTTTAAAGAAATCGGCGTCGAAGTCTTTGAAGGATGGGGCTTAACAGAAGGCTGCCCGGTAACGATTAGTTTGCCTCCGCCGAATAAAATTGGGGCGGTCGGCCGTCCGTTGAATGATTTAGAAGTGAAACTTGATGAGCAGGGAGAAATCTTAATCCGCGGCGACGTCGTCATGGACGGTTATTACAAGAACCCAAAAGCCACCGAGGAGGTCATGCTTCCAAGGGGATGGCTGCGTACTGGGGATAAAGGCTCTATAGACGAGGAGGGCTATTTAACGATTATAGGACGCCTTAAAGAATTATTTAAAACTTCGACCGGAGAATATATTGCACCCGTGCCCATCGAGCAGGCTTTATCAAAAGCTCCGCTAATCGATATCGCCTTAGTCGTCGCGGAGGGAAGAAAATATGTGACTTGCCTCTTATTTCCCGATTTTGAAGTCTTAGCCAGCTTAAAGGAAAGTAAGGGGCAAACTAAGCTTTCCGATGAAGAGTTTTTAAATTCAGACTTTATTCGCAACCAGATGGACACCTTTTTGGAATCCGTGAACGCTCACCTGAACAAATGGGAAAAAATTGTCGATTACCGATTCATTCCTTATCACCTGACAAGTGAAAAAGGGGAGTTGACCCCTTCGATGAAGGTGCGCCGCGATGCCATCGAGAAGAAATTCCATGACGTCATTGAAAGCATGTATCCTCCCGACCGATCGAAGCCTTCTGTACCACATATGCCCGTTTCTCATGCCCGCAAAGCCTAGCAAAATTAAATTTACCACCAACCACCACAATGGTATTTTTTTATTTTACCACTGAGATCAGTGATCTCAGTGGTTAAATTATAAAAACTTATGAACTTCCCTTGGGAAATTCGCTGATAGTGTATAATAAATATATAGGTTGACAGAAGTAATTTCATTGTGTTAGGAAGCTAAGAATCTCCTAACTTCAGGGAATCGGGGGTCATTATGAAAGAACGTATAGCTGTAGTCAGCGGGGTACGAACCCCGTTTTGCAAGGCAGGCGGAGCGTTGCGAAGCATTAAAGCTGACGATTTAGGCGCCCTGGCCGTTCAAGAACTGCTCTTTCGTTCCGGATTTCCCCTCGAGCAAATTGACGAATTGATATTCGGGAATGTGCTTCAACCCCCCGATGCCACCAATATTGCCCGAATTCTCGCTATCAAAGGCGGACTGCCCCTCAAGACGCCAGCCTTTACAGTCAATCGCAACTGCGCTTCCGGAATGGAAGCCATCGTCACCAGCTGCAATAAAATCTTAGTAGGCGCCGCTGAAGTCATCGTCGCAGGCGGAGTCGAATCCATGAGCCATTTCCCCATTGTGTTCTCCGATCAGATGCGCGATTTCCTGACCCGTCTAAACAAAGCCAAAACCTTTGTAGAAAAAGTTCGCATTGCTCTTACATTTCGCCCTTCCATGTTGAAACCTCACATGCCTGGAATTGCCGATCCCCTTTGCGATCTCTTAATGGGCCAAACAGCGGAAGTCCTTTCGCGCGAGTTTAAAATCACCCGCGAAGAGCAAGACAAATTTGCTTTGATGAGCCAGCAAAGAGCTGTAAAAGCCACAAAGGATGGGATTTTAACCGGAGAGATCGTCCCGATTCCGCTGCCGCCCTCCTATTCCAAAGTCCAATTCACCGATGAGGGCCCCCGCGATAATCAAACGCTCGATGCCCTTGCCCAGTTAAAGCCCGTTTTCGATAAACTCACTGGCAGTGTCACCGCCGGCAATTCGAGCCAAGTCACTGACGGCGCCGCCGCCGTCCTCCTGATGAGCGAATCGAAAGCTAAAGCCTTGGGCTTAACTCCGCTAGGCTACATCACCAATCACTCCGTAGCGGCCCTAGCCCCCAACCGCATGGGACTCGGACCCGCATTTGCCATCGCCAAAATCCTGAAGAAAGCCGGAGCCAAACTCAGCGACTTTGACCTCATCGAAATTAATGAAGCTTTCGCCGCACAGGTTTTAGCAGTCGTCAAAGCCTGCGCCTCCAAAGAATTCGCCAAAAAAGAGCTGGGAAGCGATGAGCCCGTAGGGGAGATAGATCTCAACCGCCTCAATGTAAACGGAGGCGCCATCGCCCTGGGCCATCCCATCGGAGCCTCGGGTACGCGGCTGATCCTTACGCTCTTGAATGAATTGCGCAGACGAAATAAAAATAGGGGATTAGCTACACTCTGTGTCGGAGGCGGACAAGGGGAAGCTGTCATCGTGGAGGTAAACTAATGGGTTCGGCTTTTACACTGAAGATTGATGCAAACGGTATCGGACAACTCCTCTTCGATTTACCCGATGAAAAGGTCAATAAATTCTCTTCCAAGGTCATCCAAGAACTAGAAGAAGTCATCGATGATATCGCGACCCATAAAGATATCCGAGCCCTCATCATTGCAAGCGGCAAGAAAGATATCTTTATCGCAGGGGCCGATGTCCATGAGCTCGAAAAAAGCTTCTTACAACAAAATGCGGAAGATGCATCTAAGCTGATTAAAGACGGCCATCGCGTCTTCATGAAGATATCGCAGCTTCCTTATCCCACTATCGCACTCATCAATGGCGCCTGCTTTGGCGGTGGAACAGAGTTAGCGCTCGCCTGCACCTATCGCGTTGTCACTGACAATCCCAAAACAGCTATCGGACTACCCGAGGTCAACCTAGGGATTTTTCCTGGCTGGGGTGGAACCCAACGGCTGCCGCGCCTCATCGGCTTGATCGAAGGGATGCAGATGGTTCTGACGGGAAAACCCATCAACGCCCAAAAGGCCTTTAAAGTGAAATTTGCCGACGCCATCATTCCCTTTGAATTTGCAGAGATCAAGATTTCCGAATTTGTTTCCTTCATTCTCACGCCCAAAGGCAGAGCTAAAATTCTCGAAAGGCGCCAACAGACAGGAATGAAAAGCCTGCTGCTTGAAAAGAATCCAATCGGAAGGGCATTTCTCTTTTATAAAGCCAAAAAAGATGTTTTGGCAAAAACCAAAGGCCATTATCCCTCTCCGCTTGTTGCCCTCGATCTCATTAAACACACCTATACGCTGCCTCTCGAAGAAGGACTGCAAAAAGAAATTCAGACTTTCCAAAACAGCGCTCCACAATTCTCCGCCAACGCCCCTAATCTGATGCAGGTCTTCTTTACCAGCGAATCCTTAAAAAAAGATGCGGGCATCCCAGTCACTGCGGCCCCAAGGAAAATCTCAAGCGCCGGAGTTATAGGCGCCGGAGCCATGGGAGCCGGCATCACCTGGCTGCTGAGCAATAATTATATCCGCGTCAGGATGAAGGATATCAATTGGGATTTTTTGGTAAAGGGCTACGCAACCATCAACAATATCTATAAGAAACTCATCAAAATTAAAAAGATGAAGCCCAACGAGGCGAACCTCAAGTTTCATCATGTCAGCGGCACCATGGACTATTCCGGCTACAAAACCCTCGACATCGTCATCGAAGCGGCTACCGAAAATCTGGAACTGAAGAACAAGATCTTCGCCGAAGTGGAAGAGGTGATCGATCCAAAGGCGATCCTAGCTACGAATACCTCCTCCCTTACCGTCGAGGAAATGGCCTCCAAGATGAAACATCCCGAACGCTTTTTGGGCCTGCACTTTTTTAATCCTGTGGATCGCATGCCGCTCGTCGAAGTCGTCCCAGGCAAGCAGACCTTGCCAGAAGTCGTGGCAACGGCCATCGATCTCTGCAGAAAATTGGGAAAGACGCCCATCGTCGTAGGGGATTGCCACGGATTCCTAGTCAATCGCATCTTCATGATGGCAGCTCTCGAAGGCATGTGGCTCTTTCAAGAAGGAGTAGAGATGAAACGCCTCGAACATCTCGTGGTCGGCTTTGGAATGCCTATGGGACCTTTTGAGTTGGGCGATGAGGTGGGCAACGATGTCTCCTACCATGTCGGCAAAACATTCGTCGCCGCTTACGGCGACCGATTCAAAGGTCCGCGCTTCATCGATACCATGTATGACAACAAGCTCTTCGGCAAAAAGGTGGGCAAAGGCTTTTATATCTATTCGGGCAAGGAGAGAAAGGTCAATCCCGATGTCCTGAAATATCCCTCAAGCGAAAGCTCCAAGAACCTGAGCGATCAGGATATCATCGATAGGATCCTTTTCTCTATGGTCAACGAAAGCGCCCGCTGCCTCCAAGAAAAGATCGTTTCCCGCCCGGATTACCTCGATATGGCCCTCATTCTGGGCACCGGCTTCCCTCCCTTCCGCGGAGGCGTCCTGCGCTATGCCGATTCACGCGGCATCGATGTCGTCGTCGACCGCCTTCAGCAATTCAGCAAGACGACTAAAGCTTCGCGCTTTACCCCTTGCGACTATCTCCTCGACATGCAAAAAAGCGGCAAGAAGTTTTATAATTCTAAAGCTGTTCCCGATCGATGATGGCTAATGAAAGGCGCGTCACCGAAACGAGCTTTTGTTCTTCATTGGTGATATGGATTTCCCAGACTTGTGTAGTTTTACCAAGATGGATCGGTGTGGCTTTGCCATAGACGAATCCCGATTTCGCCATGCGCAGGTGGTTTGTATAGATGCTGGTTCCCACTACTGCTTGCTTTGACATATCGATGCAGTAGGCGCCAGCTAAGCTTCCTAAGGTTTCGGCCAAGGTGCAGGAGGCTCCGCCATGCATGATGCCATAAAGTTGAATCGTCTTCTCATTGACTGGCATGCGTCCAGTGAGGAAGTTTTCTCCAACCTCTAAAAATTCGATTCCAATAGTGGAATCCATCGTTTCCTTTCGAATGTTGGAGAGCTCTTCAATGGTCATTTTCGTTTTCCAAATCGCCATAGCTGTACCCGCATAAAGAATTTGTTCCAATAGACTCATTCTGATATAAAGTAGAAATACTCGCAACATCCAAAAAAGAGGTCAGCTATGAAAAAGACACTGTGGGTTCTCATTGCCAATTCATCCGAAGCCAAGATTTACCGAGCAGAAAATACAAAAAAACTCACAGAAATAGCTTTGCTAGACCATCCTGAAAGCCGGCTTCTTTCCAGGGAAATTGTTTCCGATAGTCCAGGGAGGGCCTTCGAAAGTGCGAACGGCATGACGCGCCACGCCTTGGAGCCTGCAACAACCCCACAACAATATGAATTTATCGTCTTTGCCAAAACGATTTCGAATTATCTTGAACATGCCCGCTCTACCGGCAAATTCCACGCCCTTTACCTTGCAGCAGGCCCCAGCTTCTTAGGGCTTCTTCGCCAATCGCTATCGACACCTACACAACAAATAATCGCTGGCGAAGTCGATAAAGACCTGACGAAAGCTACGCCCACAGACATCAGCAACTATTTTCAATTTAGCTTTATCTGATGGACAATGGTTAATGGACCTAATGGACACCATCGACTATGGACCATTGCCTTTGTCCATAGTCCATGGTGTCCATGGTGTCCATTAGGTCCATTAACCATTGTCCATTATTGTCCATTATTGTCCATTAACCATTGTCCATTTATTCGCACATCGGCTATATTTTAGTTTCATTAAATTTTGGAGAATTATGAAAATGCTATTTATCGGTTTATGTCTGATCGCTACTTCTGCGCTGTCTCTTGTACTTCACGCTGTTGAACAACCTAGCCCTCAAAAGACTGTGATCATCCTTTTAGGGCCGCCAGGATCAGGCAAAGGATTGCAGGCCATGCGCCTATCAAAAGAGCTAGGCATTCCCCATATCTCGACCGGCGAGATTTTCCGCGAAAACATCCGCAACCAAACTGAACTGGGCCGCAAAGCTAAGGCCTATATTGATGCGGGGAAACTAGTACCCGACGATGTGACCCTGCAGATGCTATTCGACCGCGTATCCCAACCCGATAGCAGCAAAGGCTATGTGCTCGATGGCGTTCCAAGAACTGTCCAGCAAGCTGAAGCCATCGAGAAATACCTGGGCAACTCAGCTAAGGTCATCATCTTAAACCTGAATGTCAGCGATGCTGTGATTATGAAGCGAATCGAGGGAAGAGCCGCCAGCGGCCAACAGCGCCCCGATGACAAACCCGAAGTCGTCAAGGAGAGACTGCACGTCTACTACCAGCAGACCGCACCTGTCAAAGATTATTACGCGAAGAAAGGACTCCTCATCAACATCAATGGAGAGAAATCGCCTGACGAAGTCTACCAAGAGATTATTAAGAAAATTAAGACAGATACTCCCTGAGCGTCTCCCTTGAAAAGATGAAGGCTTTTTTGAGGTCTTTAACGCTCTTAAGTCCAGCCTTCTCTAAATTTTTGCGCGCTTCATCAAAGAGTTTTTCCCGAAAGGCTGCCTGTTCGGCTTCGGTATGATCCGGACCCAGGTTCAGCTTTTCTACCTTCGTAATCAAAGGGAGCAGGCCTAATTCCCAGTAGTCTTTCAGGTACCATATCCCCAGCTTTGACAACGCCTCTATCGCCGGCTCATCATCCTGTACGGCCTCGATATCGTGCAGATTTTCCGGATTGCCATAAACGCTCAGAAGCTGAGATTCCAATTTGGCATAAAGCCCAGTGGGATTTTCATCGGCTTGCCGCGAATAACCGACGATGTAGCTGCTGAACTTTTGATAGACATCCTTGATGGCGCTCAATTTCTCAATGAGATCAGTCCGATTCGTATTCCAGGCCAAAGCTAAGAGCGCATTCGTATCCTGCAACTCCTCTTGGGCGAATAAAGAGGCATTGTATATTCTCAGCAAAAGGTCATCGAGTTCAGCCCTCTTGAACGAGTTGGGATTGAGGAGCTGCACTTCATTCTCGAGCTCAATGATGGTGTTGGTATACTCCTGGATTTGGTTGCTCATCTCATGGGTAAAGAGGGTCAAATGATGCTGAATGGGTTCTGTCACAGCTTCGAGCTTTAAGACCCGAAATTCTTCTGGAGTCGCCTGCTGGATCACATCGCGAAAAACTTCATGCCGCATTCCCACTAGCACATGCGATAGCTTTTCATGATGCAAGGTATCCCTATCTTCGCTATATCTCAGGAGATGCAGGATTTGGCTAGCGGAAGCCGCTTTGCCAAAGGCTTCGGTCTGCTCGCGGTTTTGGATATGGACGTAGATTCTTTCAATGTGGTCCTTCCACTCGTGGTCGCTGTGGGAATCAATGGAAGAGACAAGGCGTGAAATTTCCTCGGGAGTACAACAACTATAATCGATCGTATTCATAAATAGACAACTTTTTATTAATTCCCTATATAACGAGAAAAGGAAGGATGTAAACACAATTTTATGCGCAAAGACTTACAACCACTCCAGAATCGCATCGAAGAAGTTGAAACCTCAGTGCTGCCAATCGCCTTTTCAAAACCGCAAAAAGAGTATCAAATAACTCTTAATCAAGTGGTTACGTTTCCACAAGATGCCCCCAATGCCGACCAACTCGCCAACTGTTTTGCCTCCATCATCGAGGGATGCATTTTGATTCGATCGAGCTCCATTGACACCCCCGAAAAAGCGCAACAACTCATGACCGCAGCCAAATATTTTTGGAGGGATACTCACGAAGACCTGACAAAGCCAATTCGCCTAGTCTCCATACAGCTCGATTCCCCCGAAACCCGCTGGGGAGAGATCCGCTTGCAATACAATTGCTTAGGCGACCTGAAGAATAGGGAAAGAATCCAGTTGGCCCATTTCAATCTACCGCTGGAGCCCCTATTTCTGCCAAAAACGACCGCACAGCCCTCTGAATTTCGTGAAAAGCCGATCCACCAGCTTTCGCGCCTCCATAATACCGAAGCCCTCGCTCAATGCAGCGAATGGCTCAATGAGGAATTGGAAGAGTCGCTGCTGACCTTCAAGCCCGATGCCTTGGACGAATACTCCGCAGAAGCCGCCTTCAAGGACTTTTCACATGAAGTCCATTCCATCCTTTATCAAAACTACAGGAAAATGGTCGACACCTGCGCCAAGCGCCTGAGCCAATTGGAGCGTTTCCCCGGTACCGATGTGCAAGAGCAGTTTTTTGCCATTGAAAAGGAGTTAATCCGGTCCCAGGAACACCTGCAGGAAAACCTGAAAGCCCATTATGGAGTTCTGTGCCGCATCGAAGCGGCCATAAAGCCCATCGAGGCAGCGCACCCGGAACTGGCGCCGCTCAAAAATAAGGTCGTTTTGTTCCGGATGGTGTTGGGATCGCAGCTAGACCTCCCAGAAGCAACCAAACTCAGCTTCAGCAACCAAATCCTACTCCTGCAAATGCTCATCGACAGCTTTGGAGCTATCTCTGCCGTCAATTGCGAAAGCGGAGTCTCCCGCAGCAGCCTTCTCTTTGCTGTCATGCAGGGATTGCGCCAGCTGAAACTGCTCATCGGACCTGATGAGACCCTCAATGTGGTCATGCATTGGGATGACACCATCAAGTCCTTAGATTTGCTGATCGCCCAAAAAGGGGTGCAACGCTACCGCGAATGGAGAAAAACTCCTGCACATGGCTCTGAAGAATCCCTTTTGATAAAACTCGCCTTCGACATCGGAAAATTGCGCCAGTGCATCTTAGGCAATTTACACACCTTTGCAGTGCCGATCGCCCTTCTCAATGCCGTTCAGGAAAAAGCAGTTCCACATCATGATCTGAGAGTTAATGCCGACTATTTATCCTTCTTGCCCCACTGGATTCAAATCGTCGATGCGCAGGGGAAACGGGAAATTGCGCACTTTTCCACCTGGAATGAAAGCACCGGATATCCCGAAGATTTGACGGATATAGGATTCCAATTCCTCCATAATATGATATAGGTTATTGATATACAGTAATATAAGATCTATAGCCTTCCAGGACTATTCAAAAAGGCGATTTTTTTAAAAAAAATCTGTTCATTTAATCCCATGTCGTTCAAAATAAGGTCAGTAAAACCAATTGTTTTTGTGCATATCCATGATAGTTAGCGATGCGCTAAAATCACAGCCAAATAAATTTTCAGATAATCCAGCGCATGATATCCCCAAGAGCCAAATTTCCCTTAACCATCCCATCATCAAGAACGCCCTGAAAAATGTCGAACAGCTTTCCTTTGAAGAAACACATAAAGCAGCTTATAGCCATGGCCTCGAGGCCATTTATTCACTCGAAACCGTCGACATCAAAACCGTGCGGCGCCTCAGCGAGTCTCAACCGCCTCCACAAGCCCCTAAAAAGGTTGCCGCACCAGTTGTGCTGCAGGACCAATTGGAGTTCGATTTCGGCAGCGCCTATCGCGGCTGGATGGAACCCTTCATCGTCAAAGAACCCATCCAGATCCTAAACCTTTCCAAACAAGCTGAAAAGTGCCTGATCGATAATGGCAAAGGACAGCTCCGCCATCTCATCGAGGCCGATTTGCGTTCCTTCGTCTTCTTTAAGGGGATGGGACAAGGACATCTCGATGAGATCAAACAGAAATTAACGCAATATCTCGAAGGCCACTCCCTGAAGCAGGCAACGAAAGTAGACTTTGCCTCCTGGATGAAAACCCTCATCGCCGCCCAAGATCGTAAGCGCTGCTTCGTCCTCTTGGAGCAGTACGAACTAACCGAACTGGTAACCCTGACCCCCGCAGAAGGAGCCGAAATGCGCCGCTTGACGCCAGAAAAAAGGCAACAGTGGATTGCGGAGATGGTCAAAATAGTGGACGAGAGGGGAGGCGAAGTCAGAAATGATTTTGCCACCCTCATGGAAGTCTTTGTCAAGCCCTGGATCCGTGCGCGCGGCGGATACGCCACCCGTCGCGAGTTGGAGGAGCGCTTCATGCAAGTGAGTGAAGATCCGCGACTGACACCCCGAGTGCTAGCCTTTTTGACCGATCTCTTTTTAGATAGGAGCGACTATACCCGCTTCTTAGTCTCGGCCGATGCCGATCTCTTCTGTGCCGATGCCGGGCAGGTCGATGCTTATCAAATGATCGTGAACCAGGTGAACAGCTATTTCTACCAGCCCCAAGTGTCTTATCGGTTGCAGGATCTCATTGCCTGGATCGAGCGAGAGCTCGCCGCCAAGTGGCTCGGCTTCCCCGACACCTTTTTAGAAAAGCTGCTCCGGCTATCGCCGCGCTACCGCATCCGCAAAGCCCCCGATGGCAAACTCCATATCCGCCTCAGCTAAAAGGGACAATTCAACGCGACGCAAAAAAAAATTACCACTGAGCAATATTAATTTTACCACTGAGCCAGTGAGATCACTGAGATCAGTGAGAAGGTATGAGATAATGAGAGGATTACTATTCTAATCCATTTATTTTTTTTATGTTCTCAATGTTCTCATATCTTCTCAGTGATCTCAGTGATCTCACTGGCTCAGTGGTTAAATTAAACGGGTCTCAGTGATCTCACTGGCTCAGTGGTTAAATTAAACGGGACTTAGGACTACGGGACTTGCAAGAAAATCGGCTTTAGGCTATATTCACACTCATGTCTCAGATACTCCAAGTAAAAAATCTACGCAAAACCTACCCTGGCAAGGTGCCCTTTACGGCCATCGATGGGATCGACTTTGCCTTGCGCGAAGGGGAAATTTTAGGGCTTTTAGGCCCAAACGGCTCAGGCAAAACGACGACAATACAGATGCTGCTTGGCACCCTGACCTATACTTCAGGGACTATCCACTACTTTGGCCAAGACTTTGCGCAAAATCGCTCCTCAATCCTACAAAAAGTCTCCTTTGCCAGCACCTATACCAGCCTCCCGTACGTCTTGACAGTAGCCGAAAACCTCGAGATTTTTGGGCTCCTTTATGGCTATAGCCGTATAGAGAGCGCAAAGTTATTCGATCCGCTCTTGGAACGCTTCGGCATCTTAGACAAACGAAATTCCAATGTGGGATCCCTTTCAGCTGGCCAAGTCACCCGGCTCATGCTCGTTAAGGCCTTTTTCATCGAACCCAGAATCGTCCTTTTGGATGAGCCGACAGCCTCACTGGATCCCGAGATAGCCAACGATATCTGCAGCTTCATCATGGAGCGGCGGGACAAACAGGGCATCTCCATTCTCTTTACCTCACACAAAATGGAAGAGGTGATGGAGATATGCGACCGCACGATATTTCTCAAAAAAGGCAAAATCATCGCCGATGACCTGCCCGAAAATCTTGCCAAAAGCGTGTCGACCTTCCGCATCAAGCTTATCATTACCGATGGACTCAAAAGAACGCTGGCGATCGTAGAAAAAGAGGGTTTGCGCTATACCCTGGATCATCGGTCGATTGAGATTAGCCTCGATGAAGAGAAAATCCCTAACTTCATCCATTCTCTAAGCCAAGCTAATGTGGTTTATGCAAGTATTAAAATCGAGGAACCTTCATTAGAAGATTATTTCCTCCAAATCGCAAAGGCAAAATCATGAGCTTTAGTCGCATCAAAGGCGTCTTTTGCCGTTATTTTTTTACTTTAATGAAGGGGCCGCATCAGCTCTCTGACCTCTTTTATTGGCCATTAGTCGATATTCTGCTTTGGGGATTAACCTCCATCTGGATTCAAAGTCAAAATCAAGTCGCCGACTTGCCTTTGATCTTGATGACCGGCTTGATCTTTTGGCAGATTTGCTGGCGCGGATCTATTGATATTGCGTTCAATTTGCTCCAAGAATTCTGGCACCGGAACCTCGTCAATCTCTTTTCGACTCCGCTGAAGCTGTCGGAGTGGATTGCAGGTGTAATTCTGCTTTGCTTGTGCAAATTGGTGGCGACGGTGGCTTTTGGTGCTTTGATGATCTATGTGCTTTATGCCTTGAATGTCTTTACAATAGGGTGGGCGTTTCTTCCATTCGCCGCTCTGCTGCTTGCCTTCGGGTGGACCTTAGGCTTTCTCTCATCGGGCATCATCATCTATTGGGGACACTCCCTCGAAATGCTCGCCTGGATGATCGGCTTTCTCTTTGCCCCCTTTAGCGCCGTCTTTTATCCGGTTTCCATCCTTCCTGAGTGGGCGCAAGTCATCTCCTGGTGCTTGCCAACCACCTATATTTTCGAGGGCATGCGCATGCTGTTGCACGGGCAGCCCGTTCCCTTCAGCTATATCGCAATGAGCCTTGTCCTCGACATTATTTTCCTAGCCGCTTCGGTCTGCTTTTATCGCTATATGTTTGAAAAGAGCCGAGTCAAAGGACTCGGCCGTTTAGAATAGGATCAGGTCTGACCTTTATGACTATGCCGCTGCTGCTTGCGCTTGCTTTTTGGCTTCATCAAGCGAGAGCCATTTCTCTCGGATAAGGCTATCAACTCTTTGCCATTGTTTAATTTCTCTCTCGATTTGCCACCGTTCTTGTTTAACTTTATTAACCCCATAAACGATAGCAACTGGAAAGAAGACTCCTACACACGCTTGATGAGACCACCATTTCTTATTCAAACTTGCAATTTTTTTCTGGCAGTACTCCAGGTCATACACTTGTAGTCTCTTTTTTTCTGCTAACAATTGCTGAGCTGCTTGCGCGATCTGTAGTGCCTGAGCATTTACTTGCGCTTGAAGCTCTTGATCATGCGCATTCAGATTTTTGTAATTTCTCTCGAGGACATCTTTAGCGTTTACCAAATCATTCACCCTCCCGCCCAATTGCTGAATTTCCGCAGCTCTTACGCGATTCGGATCTTGTAAAAGATGTAGATATAGTTCGGTGAGGGCGACTCGAACATGTTCTCTTCTTTGATCGTTTGGATTTGCCATTACCTGATAAGCCCTATTAAGGACGGCTTCATTGATTCCGGCTATATTTCCCCGGTTAAGTTCATTTAGGAAAATAGTCATAACATTACTCCTTTGTTAGGTTAAAAGTTGTGAAGACAGATTAGCAAGATCAGAATTAGCATGTCAAGTCAGTTCGACTTTTTTTCCTTTTAGTTTTATATGGCTAATTGTTATGCTAGACAACCAAGAGAAAAACCTACTCATAAAGAAAAGGTGAATCATGTATATACCAGGAGTTGCTACAGGCGCTTCAGCTATTCCAGGAAATCCTCCGGAGAGACTTGCAGCTTATCAAAATCGGCTTGCCGCAATGTTCACCGCGAAGCGTCAGGCAAGCAAATAATCAATGAAGCGAATTGCAAGTGCAAGTGACTAACTTAAGCCATGAGTTTACGAATATCACGACTACCGAGAATACAGTCCGTACGAAATTGAACAGTCGAAAGGTTCAGCACGACCATAACGAATCCAATTTGAAAACGCTTGTAAAAGATATAGGGGACCATTCTAACAAGCTTAACCAAATAGAAGAAGAGATGAAGGCGGACAAGGAAAGAGAAGAGCGCCGCAAAAAAGCGATAGATAAAGCAAATACAATCGCTTTAGTAGGGGCTGCGGTTGGCGGGCTGATGGTCTTATCACATCTAGGTCTAATACCAAATTTGCCCAGAGATTATTTAAATTGAAAGTTAAACTAACACATAAATAAAAGGTGAATCATGAATATACTAGGCGTTGCTCCAGCGGCTGGAATGCCCCCAGGAAATCCCCCAGAGCCCATTGCAGCTTATCAAAATCGGATTGCCGCAATGTTCGCAGCGATGCGTCAGGCAGCAGATAATCAATTGAACCAGTTGCAAGGTCAAGTGGCTACCCTAAGAAATGACATGAGAAATATCACCACTGTACAAAATGCAGTCCACACAAATTTGAGCAATCAAACGGGGCAATTCAACAACAGCCAAACCCAGCTCCAAAGTCTTGTGAGAGATATAGGGACACATCATGCCCACCTAACACAAGTAGAAAAACAAAAGAATGCCTTAGACGATGCGGAAGCAGCCTTCAACGCAACGATAGACAAAGTTGTCGCCATCGCCCTCTCCACTGGAATCGCTGTTGCTGGAGTAGCGGCTATGCCGGTTGCTCCACTTGTCGGACAAGGAATGCTTGGCATAGTTCCTGCAGCAGTCTATGCCATTAAAGCCCCCGTTCAGGGTCCAAATTGCTTTGGATTTCATGAGTTTTTCAAACTGCTTTGCAAAGGGATGGCAACTCATGTCGCCTTATCGATGGTTTCTATTCCCCTCGTTAAAGTCATTGGAACACATGCTGCCGCCAAAATGTTTGCTCAAGGGTGGCTCTCTTCAGTGGGAACCATCATAGAGAAAAAAGCGAATGGCGATCCTGTCCTGATGAAGCAACTCCTCGCCGCATTTTTTGCAGGATGTGGAGGCTCCATTGCTGGTGCCGGGATAGAAAAGGTCACGGAAAGTCTTCGCGAAGAGATTTTGCAAATCGCAGTAGCTGCTACAGCGGCAGCCGTCAACGCAGGAACTAACCGCATCATCATCAATGCAATCGAAAAGAGAGACTTGGGAGATGGAGTTTTGGAGGCGATGCTCATCAGCGCGCCCATTGCTGCCGCAGTCAAATTCGCCAATATGCAGCATTATAAGAGCCGCCTCAAGGAATATGAGGCAAAGAAAGACGAGCTTACAAAAAAACTTGCAGAGAAAGAACAAGCGTTGCTCAACGGTGAGGAGAACCTTACGGAGCTAGATAAGGAGATTGCCGTTCTCCAAGCTAAACTTGACGCATTGTCCCAAGAGATTATGGCTCTAGAAACGAATTGGGAGGATGCCCGAAAGCAGTTGGAGGAGTGGTGGGACGATTTATGGGAACGGGGCTATCGCCCGGAGCATATTAAGTTCGGGGAAACGAAGCAGTCTATCATAGACAGCATTCTCAATGACGGTAAGAAGATCAAATTATGGCACAACAATCATTTCGCTGTCCTTTCAAAATTCGGGAACAACCGAGTTATCAGAAACGGTCTTGACCACCATCACAAACCTTATATTGAGGTAAAGGATTTCGACCGCAACCTCGTCAATCCTGACAATGTTAGACCGCGCCTTGAAGCCAAAAATAGAAAATTGGAAGGGAAGAATAATGAGCGGCAAGAAGAACTAAACAGGGTCGGTCAATTAGGAAAAGAGGTAGCTGATTTGAAAGCAAACCTCCTACCTCCAAAAGAAGAGCCAATGCTCTATCCCGTTGTGATTCAAATGCGCATAGGTACTAAAACATCTCGTGGGGAGCAAGCCATCCTGCGTCAAGCCGCAGAAGAATCACTCAAAATTCTGCAGGCGATGCCTAAACTGCCTCCTTTGAATCCACCGCCCCCTTTAATACAACAAGCAACACCACAACCCTTCGTACCCCAAGCGCTACACCCCTTTGTACTACCACCAGCACCACCACCTCCTCCTCCTCCTCCACCTCCTCCTCCACCACCTCCTCCTCCGCCTCCTCCTCCACCACCTCCTCCTCCGCCTCCGCCTCAACAGCCGCTATCTCCACCACCACAACCTACAGCATTAGAAAAAGCGATTGCCCATCGCGATCATTTAATTCTGCAAAGAAATCAATGTGGATCGGGCAATAGAGGACGGGCTAGAAAGGCAGCAATGAACCTCCAAATCAACAACGTTAACGAGAGAATTGCCAATCTAAATAACTAGTCAAATTTGAGGTGTTTATACAGCATCAGTTGCGGCATGCGAAGTCCTTGAGTCTCGCATGCCGTACTCTGTATTTTCCTTTCTTTAGGACTTTGTGAATTCCAGATCAAACTGCCTTGAGCTTGAATACAAGTATGACAAGCATCTCCAAGTTAATTTAATTTGTCATTTAGTTTTATCCATTTAACTGTTATGCTAGTCTACCAAAAGAAAACCAACCAAAGAACCCATAATAAAAGGTGAATCATGAATATCCCAGGAGTCGCTCCAGCCGCTGCAGTTCCTTTAGCCTCTCCCCCTGAGAGACTTGAAGATTTCAAAAAACGGATTTCCTCAATGTTCGCAGCTAAGCGCCAAGCTGCAAACGACCAATTGGACCAGCTGAAAGGGCAAGTGACTAACTTAAGCAATGACTTTAAGATTATCACAACTACCCAGAATACACTGCACGAGAATTTGACCAATCAAACAGTGCAAATCAACAACTGCCAATCCGAACTCAAAGGGCTTATAAAGGATATAGGGGACCATCATCATAAACTCACACAAACCGAAGAACAAAAGAATGCATTAGATGATGCAGAAGCTCGCCTCAATTCAACCATAGACAAAGTGGTCGCCATAGCCCTCTCAACGGGAGTAGCTATTGCAGGAGTTGCGGCAATGCCGGTCGCTCCTGTAGCAGGACAGGCATTGCTCGGCGCCGTTCCTGCCGCAGTCTATGCCATTAAAGCGCCCGTTACAGGAAATGCCCAATTCAGTTTCCGTGAGTTTTTTAAACGGCTCGGCATTGGAATATCAACGCACTCCTTAGTATCGATCATCTCTGTGCCCCTTGTACAAGCGATTGGTACACATGTTGCCTCCAAGATATTTACTCAGGGATTGCTATCTACTTTGGGTAAAATCATTGAAAAAAAGGCGAATGGCGATCCGGTAACAATGGAAAAATTACTGATCGGCTTTTTTGCAGGATGTGGTGGCGCACTAGTCAGTGCTGGAATTGAAAATCTTTCCGATGATGCTCTCGAGGAAATTTTGCAAGTCGCTATAGCTGCTACTGCTGCTGCTGCCAATGCAGGAGTTAACCGCATGATCATCAACGCAATCGAATATCGCTCATTGAAAGTTAAGGTAGTAACAGATGGGGTTTTGGAGAGTATGCTTGTCAGCGCGATCATAGGGAGTGCAATCAAATTCGCAAAGATTCGCAATGATAAATCACTCTATAAGAAATATCTTGAACAGAAAGAGGAGCAAGCACGACTAATCAAAGAGAAAGAAGCAGCATTAAATGAGGCGAAGAAAAAACTCGAAAATCTAGATTCGGAAATTGCAGCAAATCAAGCTGAAATTGAAGCAATAACAGCCGAAATTCAAGCAATAACAGCCGAAATTAATTCTTTATACGAAGCTCTCTACTCAGGCAATTATTCTATGATAAACCTGACATCAGCAAAAGAAAGCGTAGACAAGATTGTAAATGAATTATCGAAGGAAGGTTATCGCGAACATAGACCAGGGTTTGCAAACAATGATACGCGTACGGTTTTTGAGAGAATCCTTGCAGGAGAAACGGTCATTTTTAGAAACGATTCTGCCCTGTTTCCTGATACCATCACCTTTCATAAAATGGGTGATGTGATCTTCTATTCTGGTGATCGCTTTTTTTTAACTTCAATACCTCTTTCGCCTGAGCTACATCAATTAAAACAAGAAAAACTCAACCTAGAACAACAATATAAAAATGCCAAAAACGAGCAAAACGCAGCTGCAAATGCTTATGATCATATGAATCAATTAGGTAGAGAACTAGCTGACTTGAAAAAACAGTTACCAGAACCTGGAAAAACTCCGGAGCTATTTCCGCCTGATATTCTATTTCGTCTAAAGCAGATAATTCCTCATGCGGAGCAAAAAGTGCTGCGTCAAGCGGCACAAGTTGGACTCGACAAATTGCAGGCTATGCCGTTTCCGGCTCCGTTGAATCCACCACCACCTTTAGTACAACAAGCAGAGCCAACACCTTTCATTCCTCGGCGGATACAGCCCTTTGCTCCACCTCAGCCTCCACAGCCTCCACAGCCGCCTCTTCCTCCTGTGGACCAAGTACAACCGCAGCCACCACCACCTCCCCCTGTGAAGCAAGTACAACCCCAGCCACCGCCTCTTCCTCCTGTGGACCAAGTACAACCGCAGCCACCACCACCTCCTCCTCCTCCGCCACCACCTCCTCCTCATAACCCCTTAGCACGAGCGATTGGCCATCGCGATCATTTAATTCTGCAAAGAAATCAATGTGGATCGGGGAATAGAGGAAGAGCCAGAAAGACTGCTTTCAACATCCAAATCCGGGAGGCTGAAAGGAGAATTGCCGAACTAAATCATTAGTTGAATTTTATGAGGGAATTGAATACTACCTGAGGCTTCCTAGACCCAGGGCCGAAGGCCCGGCAGTTGTATAGCCCAGGCCGTAAGGCCTGGGTTTAGAGAACCCTGAGAGACGAGGACCGAAGGTCCGGCACAAATGTGTCCCGTATTGGTGTCGGACCTTCGGTCCTCATCTCACATACCATCCTAACCCAGGCCTTGCGGCCTGGCCCTGGGTTTCGCCAGCCTCAGTATCCTTCTCAGCGTTATTTTCAGATAAACACCACAACGCAGTTGGGAATCTAAATAAGACCCACTTGTCTCTTTGCGGTCGCAAGAGAGTGGCCTTCATCTCGAATTAAGCGTTTCACTTTTCTCCACCGATTAATATGGCGTATGCTTTCAATTTGCCGGGCCTCTATTTTATTTATAGCGAGAAATAAAGGAGGGCATACAATTAAAGCAGCTACATAGCAACAGCCGCGGATAAAATGTTCATCTTTCTTTGTTCTGATAATACTTTTAACAATGGCTAACTCCGGTAATAGCCGTTGAGCGATATTATCTACTTTTTTCCCAGAAGAATTTAGATGGGTAGAGTCGTGAGAACTTCTCAGCTGATGGTAGGGGTAAGGCCTCATTGTAGTGTCAACACATGCAGTCATTTTTATACTCCCTTGTAAAGATGATGCTTCTAGAAAAATGCTAACAAGTTAAGTAGAAGTTTGTCTACTCAAATAATTTTGTGTTTATTTCGTGTGTGTATTATACTTCAACCTATGAAATTCGAAACGCTTCACGACTTTGAAAAGCACCTCGAGGTGACTCCTGCCGGCCTCTACCTGATTTTGGGAAAGGAGCCTTTTGAAAGGAAGGTGGCCGTCGACCGCATCGTGGCGAAGGTATTGACTGCTGGCGCCCGCGATGTGGCCCTGAAACTTTTCGATGGCGACCGCTTAGATCCTGAAGCCTTGATGACCGAACTCAATACGTTCGGTTTCTTCACCCCAAAGCGGGTCGTGGTCGTCGACAACGCCGATCAGCTGAAAAAGGCTGCAACCGAACTGCTCGAATCCTATTACCAAAACCTCAATCCCTCCGTCTGCTTGGTCCTTTCGGCAACGACATTGAATCGCGCGACCAACTTCTACAAGAAAGGGGAAAAAGCAGGCGTTGCACTGGAGTTCCCGGAGGCTAAGCCCTGGGAAAAAGAGAAAGCCCTAAAAGAGTGGGTTGTCGCCCAAGTGGCTGCCTCAGGAAAAAAAATCGAGGCGCAGGCTGCCGCCCACCTGGTCAAGCAGCTCGGCACCGACCAAGCACTGCTCTATCAGGAGCTGCAAAAACTCTACTGTTATGTTGGCGATCGGACCGACATCAACCTGCAAGACATCGGGGCGATCTGTACTTCCGTCAACACCGATACGGGCTGGCAACTGGGGGAAGCCCTCTTTCGTCGCGATGCCCCCAATGCCTTGCGCATTTCGAAAGCCCTATTGGATGATGGCACAGCGTTGATTAGCTTGATACGGCAGATCCGCGCTCAGATGCAAACCCAATTTCAGGTCTGTACGCTGCTCTCTAGTGGGGGAACAGCCGCGGATGTCTCGAAGCAATTCCCTTATATGCGAGGACAGATTCTCGACCGCAACATGCAAATGGCCCAAGGCTATGGCCTGCATCGTTTCAAGAAGGCCATGCTGCAGATCGATGAAACGGAATTGCTCGCAAAAAATAGCAGCCTAACCCCAGATGTCATCGCCGAAAGGCTCATCTTAAAACTCGTGAGTTAAATCTCTATGGAAACAAAACCTAAACCTGCCTTGCTTCTTCTTCCCAACCTATTGGGAGAACAACGCCACCACGACGTGTTTCTCCCTGTCAGCGTAGATCGTGCTGTGCTCACTCTCGATGGCTTGATCTGCGAAAGCGAAAGGGAAGGGCGGCGCTTCTTAAGCCGCTTTGAAACCAAAAAGCCTGTGGCTGCGATCCCGATAGCACTGTTTAATGAACATACGCCAAAAGAGGAGATCGATTTTCTGCTCCAGCCTATCCATGAAGGGCAGCGTTGGGGACTTCTCTCCGATGCGGGCCTTCCCTGCGTCGCTGACCCGGGAGCTAACCTGGTGCGGCGCGCAAGGCAGACGGGAATCATCGTCCAGGCCTATGTGGGCCCCTCCTCCCTCCTGCTGGGCTTGATGCTATCGGGTTTGCCGGGCCAGAGCTTCACCTTTCATGGCTATCTCAGCTCCGACCAAAAAAATCGGGAGATGGAAATCAAAAAACTCGAACGCGAAGCCCTAAAAAGCAAATATACCCAAATCTTCATTGAAGCGCCTTATCGCAATAAACATCTGTTGGAGTCCTTACTCCATACACTGTCGGAAGAGACCTGGCTGTGCGTGGCCTGGGATCTGACCCTGCCTTCGCAGGGCGTCGTCTCCCAACCTGTCGCCCTCTGGAAAAAGAGCCCGCTGCCGGCTTTGGAAAAAAAGGCGGCTATCTTCTTCTTTGCAGATGTAACTTAAATTAATCCCACTGCAATAGTATTTATTTTCCTTTAAATGGATATTATATAGAAAAATCAGTACCAATTTTAAATAAAAATTTAATATAATGTTATTATTGGTGTTTTTAATTTTAATTAATAAAACATAAGGGAGGGTTATGGAAGCACCCGAGAGAAAAACTCACGATATTTTGGCTCAGCCTGTCCCTGATTCAGATATATCCAATCCGCAGAAGCTTTCCAATAAAACAACAAAAATATCGCAAATAGGCCATGATGCACTTGACAATCTCAGAGAGTCATCAAGTTCTCTAAGTGATTCTTCACGAACTTCAAATAGATGGATTTCCGGCTCTCCTGTCAGGTCAGATTTATCTCCAGAGAAAAAGATTGGGCATCAGCGTTCATTAGAACACTTTCTTAATACAACATGGAAAAATTTGTTGAAACAATACAATGGTAATTTGACAAGGGGAGAACATCTACCTTTTAAAGGCAAAATCGTAGGAAAGGCGAACAAGGGAAAAAATAATCCGTAATAAAGCAATTGGATTTTTTTTTGATGCCTATTTTAAATCTCTCTTAGATCAATTGGCTAACTGCTCCCCAGATGAGGACAATTGGAACAGACTCTTGCTTCAATTCTTGCGCATCAAGCAATGGAATCCTGCTGCCTTTGAAAGATTGTGCCACACTTACTCCCGTGAACTTGACCAAATGGAACAGTCTTTTTTAAGTAAGATATCTCCTCGAGACATGCTGATCTTAAAAGCCCTCGATTATCCAGACGAAGTTGCAAAAGAAGCAGATGCAAATGAGACGGTGCGCAAACAAATCGAAGCAGACTTTCCAGACGAATGTTTACTTGAACCTATGACAGAAGCTAAGTGGTTTTGCTCCCCCTCAAAGAATGCTGATTCAAGTATCATCTATCGCCTTTTCAGATATAAAAATGATGAGTGGCATTTTAACGAGATCGATTCGGATTATAAAGCACATAAACGGATTATCTATATGCTTTTTCGTTTGAAAATTGCTGGAGCCCAAGCTTTAAATGCCATTCAAACTAGGGCCGTCAAATCCAAATTTTCTCAAGATGTTTTAAAAAGAGTAAAAGCAGCTCTCAATGTCGAACAGCCGACGATTGAAGATATTAAAAGTTATATCAGAAAATTGATTCAAACGCGTATTAACAAAAACGTCAGGCCCTTCCAACAAAGATTGGAAAGATTTAATCAGGTTTTCCATGCCAAGCCCCATGTTTATTTTAACACTCAAGATAAAACGAATGTGCAATGCCCCTTTGGTATTGTCTTAGCTTCTACTAAAACTAAGGCTGTAGCACACAGTTCCTTTCAAAGCGAATTCACGTTGAGACGAGCTAAGGTTGGCGTCGACTTCGATGTTTTCTTCGTTCCCCCCGCGAATGTCGCCCAAGTAAAACAATGGGCAGTTGCAAATCATTTGGAGAACCTCACGGTGAGGTCGACGGACGATCTAATCCGATTAACTCAAGTTCCGCTCTATCACGCCCCTCATCAGATTATTTCTAAACCCCAGGATAATCGCATCGACTACCCCAAATTGAACGACGTGCTGCGAACGCATGTTGTCCCTTTATATCGAGCCTCTTATCCAAACGGAACCAACCGTATCTACCATAATGTCGACCATGCCATGCGCGTTGTCCTGTTTACTTCTTCGCTTGAACATTTATACGCACAAGCTGGCCATCACGTAAAATCGAAGAGCGGTGATGTGCAAATCGCCGGAGGCCTTCATGACTGCATGCGGCAAAATGATGGCCACGATTTTTGGGATGCCGAAAGCGGGGCAAAATGCAGCGCTGTCCTCCAGTCAGTCCTAGGCCGGACACCTGAGCAGGCAAGAGTGTTAGAGCTCAGTATAGCCGAGAAGGATAATAAACAACCAAACAGCCTAGAACAAAAACTGGTACACGATGCCGACTGCCTCGAAATATACCGGTGCCTATCTAAACCAGAAGACTTCAAATATGATGAATTGTGGATCATGAAAGACTTGAATCGCGATTTAGCGTTGACATACATTGCAGAGGCTCGACGGTTTATCGCCTTGATGCAAAAACCTGAGCTCAAGAACTTCATCAATGAATCCAAAGACCCTTATCGCGTCTTGATCCAAATGCTAAAAGCTGTCGAACACCACTTTCCCCTTTTGACCTCGACAGTAACTGATCAAATCAGCGCTTTTTGCGAAGCGACAGAATACCTTCTAACGCCGGAAATTGAGGAAATACTCAATAGAGGATGTTAGATCAATTCGACGGCAACGGTATCGTAGAAGAGGATGCCGCGGCGCGTGAGCCGGAAACGGGTGCCGCTGCGCTCCAAAAAGCCCTCATGCGCTAGCCGTTGAAGAATCTCTTCTCCTTCCACATCTAGATCGGGGAAGTCCTTGAGGTCGATGCCTTCGACAAGGCGAATGCGAATAGCCAGCAGCTCCCGCACCCTAGACTTCGGGTCTAAGGCTTCTTTGAAATCGACAGGGGAGTTCCCAGCGATCAAGGCCGCATGGTACTTATTCAAGTGGGCGACATTGCGGAAACGCTGGCCTTCCCAATAGCTAAACGCAGAGGGGCCTAATCCGAGAAAGGGTCGCGCGGTCCAATACCCGACATTATGGCGAGACTGGCACCCTTCTTTGGCAAAAGCAGATATTTCATATTGAGCGAGTCCCGCTTGCGTTAGCTTTTCGATGGCTGTTTCATACATCTGCAAGCTCGTTTCCGCATCGGGCACCTGACTTTCGATTTGTTTTCGATGCTTATAAAACGGGGTGTGAGGCTCGATTGTCAGATTATAGAGCGAGAGGTGGGTGATGGGCAGCTTTACCACTTCATCCAAGGTGCCTTCCCATATTTCTAAAGTCTGCTGAGGCAAGTCATACATGAGGTCGATCGAAATGTTCTCAATGCCTGCCTCAGCTGTATTGCGGACGGCTTCCTTGGCGCGCGCCCCATCATGCAGGCGGCCCAGCTTTTTGAGCAGGCTGTCGTCAAGCGTTTGCACTCCGATGCTGACGCGGTTGATTCCTGCGTTGGCATAGTCCTGCATCAGCTTGACAGTAGCATTTTCGGGATTGGCTTCGAGGGTGATCTCAGCATCGGGGGCTAGGTTTGGGATCCAACTGAGAATGTCCTGAATAGGACCCGGGCCAATCAGCGAAGGGGTTCCGCCGCCGAAGTAGACGCTTTCGATCTGCTTGTCAGCAATCATGGGCCAATAGCTCTGCCATTCTAGCTTAAGCCCTTCGACCAGCTGTTGTTTATAGGGTTCTTTGTCGGGGATGACATAAAAGTGGCAGTAGTCGCACTTTTTTGTACAGAACGGAATGTGGATGTAAAGCATCATCGCGCAAGGTCTCTTAACTAGTCCAAAATTAGACGCAATGGCTATTTTTTTTTACCACTGAGATCACTGAGATCAGTGAGAAGATATGAGAACATTGAGACGGAGAGACGGATTAATCTAATATAAATCCTCTCCCAATCTCATACCATCTCACTGATCTCAGTGATCTCAGTGGTAAAAAAAAATAGCCTTTGCGTCTAATTTTGGGAAGGATTGCTACTGCTTACCATTCGTCGGCATCGGGGTCGATGATGCCGCCGCGGCGCCAGCGATTGCGATCGCTGAAGTAAGATTCGTCTTCCTCATCTTCCTCTTCGGCTTGGGTCCCAGCCACCGTCCCAGTCCCAGTAGCCGTAGGCTCTTCTTCGGGGCCTTCTTCGCGCTCTTCGATGACAGAAGATTCGACATCGAGGGCGTCGGTTTCCATTTCAAAGCCTGTGTCAGGCATAGCTGTCTCGCCAATGTCAATATCGGGAATGGTCGGCATTTCGGTATAGCCGGTTCGCGTGCTCGGCCGCTTGGGGGTAATGTATTCCTCGGCTTCGCCGCTCTCCTTCAAGAATTGGAGCCGCTCTTTCTCTTCTTCGATCTTGGATTTGACGTTTCTAATCTCTTCTTTGTGTTTCTCGATATCTTTTTTAGGGACAAGGCCGAGCTTTAACCATTGTTCGAGGTCATTGAGTTCAATTTCCAGTTTTTTGAGTCTTTCGCTTTTTATATGTCTCATCGAGAAATCCCATAATTTTGAAGTTGAAAAGTTAGAGAATCATAATCCCATACTCTACGGATATCACAGTTCTATATTTGTTGGCAACTAATTTTTGATGGGCGATCGCACCATGCAAATTGTTCCGATGAATAAGCTTTCTGCGATTAAAAAGAAATAATAATATTGCTCGCCGCCGGAACCGAATCCATAGCTATGGAGTCCCGTCCCTAGGATATAGTTCACTCCATACCAGGTAAAGCTAATGGCGAGCAATCCGACTATCGAACCTAATGCTAAGCCGAAGTTGGCGATATGCTGGAAGGTATAGGCATGGATGAAGATGAGATAAATGCAGGCAGAGATAAAGGCCCAAGACTCTTTCGGATCCCAATCCCAAAATCTTCCCCAGCTCTCGGCCGCCCAGACGCCTCCTAAGATGGTGCCCGGAATCAGGAGGGCCACTCCGATATAGAGCGCCTGGAGGATGCATTTCGCGGTCTGCTCCATCGCCTGAGTTTCCTTGCGGTGAATCGCGTAGGCACCGAGATAGAAATGGCCGAGGACGCCTGCCAAGGCGAAGACGCCATAGCTGCCGACAACCAAGAGGACATGGATGATCAGCCAGTATTGGGAGTCGAGGACAGCCTGTACTTGTTCTAGGCTGCTGTTCACTTGAGAGAGCTCGAGGACGATCAGCAAGGCCAAAGCGACAATGCTTGAGGCCAGCAGGAGAAGGGGAGTGCGCAGGAAATACTGCAAAGCAAAACCGATGGCGACAGCAATCCAGGGAACATAGATCACCGTTTCGAACATATTCGAAACGGGGGGCCTCCCCAAAATATAGCAGCGCAGAAAAAGGACCGCGGTATGGAGGAGGAAAGCTATAGAAAGCGCTGGCAAGGCCCACCGCTGCAACCTCAGTAGGAACAGGATGATCGCAATGGAATAGGCAGCAATGGCGAATAAAACAAAGGGATATTGATAATAGAGGCTTTCCGCTTTGAGCTGGGCAAGGGAGGGATAGGATAGGGTTTTACCAATGGCCTCTTTATAAGGCTTTCCGGCAAGCGATGCATACCCCTTCAACAAGGCCGCTTGCAGTTGTTGACGCGTATCTACACCCTTTTCAAGCTCTAAATAGAGTGTGCGAATCTGCGAAAAGAGATCGGGAGACAGAAGCGTAAAATTGGGAGCCCACATGAGCCCATTGGTCCGCGGATCAAACACTTTTAATTTCAGCGCCTGCAACGAAAACCAGTCGCCCTCTTTGCCGGGCA
This sequence comes from uncultured Parachlamydiaceae bacterium, assembly GCA_963801335.1. Classification (GTDB taxonomy): domain Bacteria; phylum Chlamydiota; class Chlamydiia; order Chlamydiales; family Parachlamydiaceae; genus CAWDEQ01. Next base: position 726,480 of record CAWDEQ010000003.1, read on the forward strand.
GAACTTTCATCAGAGGGCTTGCTTGACGCAGCCGTTGATGCAACGGATAATGGTTGTCAAGCTGCATGGCGATCTCAGTTGAGGAGAATTTCTGTCGGTGCATCACCTCCAACGCCTCCTCCAAATCCTTGTTGAGGTCGAATGTGGAGGGCTTTAAGGATTCAAAAAACTGAAGATGGGCGCGCAGAACGTCATACTGGTTGGCAAGCAGGGGAGACTGAAAGGGCAATTTGGATTCCGGGGTATTGTGGAAAGCCTCTGTGAGCTGGTTGTAGGTAAAGTAGTTGGAATGTACATCTAATCCGAGAGACTGTTTGATTTCGGCGTAATGAACCCAAAAGAGAGGAGCCCGGTCAAAAGGCTCATGCCCCCTGAGAAGCAGCTGCCAGATGAGGTCCTCGGCGTCTGCAGCCGGAATGAGCGGACGATGTGAGGACTTAAAAGTTTGCCGATGATATAGCTCATAAAGCCACAATCTGCTATAAGCATCAATAGGCCGAAAACGTCCCTGATAGGATACCGGTACAAAATCGGTTGCGGCCGCTGAAAAAGAGATAGAAAACGTCAACAAGAACGAAATGAGAAAATACCCAAACAAGCAAATCTCCATGATTGGTTTTCACGCACTATACACACTTATGAATTGTCGAGCTTGTGAATTTTTTTATTGTGGCCTTAACAATTCAAGCCTTTTGTATTTAGGCATGAAATGATAAATTAAGATTGTATTAAGAAAACATAAAGAGTAATGAGAGAAATAATCCATTTTCTATTGCACATAAATTAATGTTCGAATAATATTCGGATTTCGAGGCAGTAATAAGATGACTGATATAATGTACTGTAATTCAAATAGGAGTGACCAGAGTTATGAGCGATGAATTTTTACCTTCCAGGATTTCGCCAGCGAACACTTTCTTTCAATACATGGACAGATGGAATGATTCTCCAAGCTTTTCCCAAAGCGGACTTGCCACGCGCGTCTATATCGTTTTTCTCTCGACCCTATTTGGGGTTATTTCAACAGGTTTAAATATAGGCGAGGCAGTCATAAAATCGCCGGGTGTATTATTGAAATACACGATTGGATATATTCCTTATCGCGGAGAAAGACTCGGCGACCGACTCCCTAAAGGATTGGAAATCGATGAATTCATCAAGCATATTTACAATGCCGCAGTTTTTGGCGTGATGACGACATTCATTGCTCCCTTCGTCGGATTATTGCCCTTTGGAGGCCCCCGTGCCATTGTATGGCTTCATATCAAGGCGGGCGTTGTCCATCCAGAAAACACCCCCTCCTCTTTTACCGCGGAACCAAAAAAGAAAATTGCGTTTAAACTGCATGCGGAAAGAAAAGCCAAACCGTATACTGAAAGACGTCCTCTTCCACCGACGCCAACTCCAGGAGATATTCCCCTAACACAAAAGCAAATGCCAACGCCGCAAGGCAATCCGCAGCTAATACCGTCCCCGCAAGATACCACTCTGCTAGTAGCAAATAGTCACGATACAACTCTGCTAATAGCAAAAAGTCATGAGGCTCCTCCGCCGCCAAAACGTCCAATCAGCCCTCCAAATGCTGAACAGCAAGGGGCAAATAAAGAGTTACTTGATGATGCTGTGAAATCTCTTACCAAATCCGTTTTTGGAGCCTCTAATCTAGGAGATCTGCCTCCGCCGCCTGCTCCACCACAAAACCAAGCTACTCAACCCAACGCTCTGACAGCACCGCTACCTAATCCACCTATAAAAGAACGAAATCCTTCTCCCACACCAGGGCCACAAGCAAGCAGCCCTCCCTGCACTGAACCACAAGGGTCAAGAGAAACATCTCCAAATAAAGCTCCAAAATCTCTCAACGATTCCATTTTCGAAGCACCTGTCCAAGATGAAGACGAAGATGATGAAAAGTCAAGCAGTAGAAGCAGTGGTAAGAATATTCGGGCTGTCGTCGCAAATTCAGTAAGCCTGGTTACTCAACAAATTGATGGAGAGAGTCTATCCCAAATAGCGGGACGCGGAATAAAAGGTTTCGAAAAGTTGAAAGAAGCCCTAAAGCAATCGTTTTCACAACAAGCCGCAGAGACTAGCGCTACCCCCCAACTGCCATTTATTGCTACAGAGCCTGGTCCACATCCTTTTACATCTTATCCTTCTGATTCTCGACAAAATCCATCTCCTCCGATCTCTCCAAAAGACAATCCACCGCCCCCACCCAAACCTGTAGCTCCACCCAATGCAAGCAGTGAAGCATCAAGTAGTGAAGCACCACCACCACCACGGCCGCCTCCGCCGCCACCTCCTCTGCCACCTCCGCCTCCTCCTAAAAAGAAAGCAGCGCCAAAACTACAGGCCCCAAAACCGAAGCCTGCCGCTGAACCACAACCAAATCCCCAAGTTCCGCCACTAAATCCACCACCTGCGCCACCGTCAGGCGAAACGAACTTCGGACTTTCTGCAGCTGTCCTTGAAGGAAGAAAGAGATCCCTTACACACATAGTCATAGACCCAAAGGCTAGACCTCCAAAACCTTCTGAAAATTCTGAAATATTCCAGAACCAGAATGCCAATAAAATGGTTGCAAATGCTGCCAACAATGCTAAACATGATTCAGAAAATGTAATTGATTCAAAAAAATCCGTAAATGAAACCAAGAACCAAGATCAAAAAAGCCAAGGCATTACCACAGAGCAAACAAATAAATCTGGATCAATGATCATTTCTGCAACACCAAGACTCGCCACAGTATCAAAGCCGGAAGTAGTGTCAGAGCCCTCTCCTGCGCCACTAGCTCCACCTCCTGAGCCGCCTACACAACAGCCCGTGTCTGCGCCGGAGCAACAACAAGAAAAAATATTAACTTTAGCAGAACGTAAGTTGCTTCTTGCAGGTAAGAATCCAACACCCCCTCCTCCTAAGAAGTCTTAAGATATACCAGCGGTGTTTATCTAAAAATAAGGCTCAAGAAAGGACAAAAGGACAAGGACCAAGAGGACCAAGAGGACTTAAACGACAAAAGGACGTACTTTTTGTCCTTTTGTCGTTTAAGTCCTCTTGGTCCTCTTGGTCCTTGTCCTTTTGTCTCTGCTGTCCTTTTGTCCTTTCTTTATTAATTCCTATCTATCTATAAAATATCAAGTTGTAATGTTACTATACTTTTATATTGCTTAAAAATAAGAAAACAGATAGAATTTTGTTTCATAGCATAAAAAGATAAATTAATTTAATTTAACACAGGTTTTATATAATATGGATAATGAATTTTTACCGTCCAAGGTATCACCTGGGAACACCTTTTTTACACAAATTGACAGATGGAATGATTCTCCAAGCTTTGCAAAAAGGGAACTTGCGACACGGGTCTATACGGTTTTTCTATCGATAGTCGTTGGCGTTTTGTCATCGGGTTTAAATATTGCCGAAGTCATGATTAAAGCTCCCGGTGTTTTATTCAAGTACACCTTTGGATATATTCCCTATCACGGAGGAAAACTAGGCGATCAACTTCCAAAAGGATTTGAAATTGATGAATTCCTCAAGCACATTTACAATGTCGTTGTTTTTGGCGTTATGACAACGATTGTCTCTCCTTTAGTGGGAGGGATAGACCCGCGTGCCAGCGTATGGATTCACATTAAGTTGGACGTCGTTTTTCCGGATGAAACCTCTTCATTTTCTTATCTTTCAAAAAGAGAAGTTAAGAATACACTGCCAGAAACTTCTACTCAACAGCCTCCATTAAGAACTCCGCCAACGAATCAAACTCCCGGCAATCAAGGCGGGCCAGAGCAAGAGACAAATGATACCTCACCTGAACCTCCAAAACAAACCTCTCCGCTTACTCCATCGACTCAGTCCCAACAACAATCAACAGAGAATGCGCCATCTCAATATGAGCGCAAGGATACAGTTGCAGGTAAAGGGCTTTTTACAACCGTTGCAGTCGATCCTCAGCAACAATCATCTCAGAAATCTCCAAGAACTGGCAGAACATCAGCATCTGCTTCTGCTAACAGTTCACCAGCTTCTTCAGGGAGTACAAACGTTTCTAATGCAACAAAGTCAGAGGAAGAAATCTTTAAAGATAGGGTCTGGGCAACCATCAGTTCAAGAATGGGAATCCCAAACGATAACCAGGATGTTCCTGTGAATCCATCAACAGTCGATTCTGTGAAAGATTCCGATGCTTCAGCAAAAAAATCTGATCATCCAGTGCAAGCATCTGAGTGGGAAGACGTGTCAAACCCAGATAAAGAAAATCTTGGAAGAACGGTTGCTGCTGCATTATCAAGCCAATCAACTCCACTGCCATTAAAACAAGAACTAGCGCAAAAAGAAGCAACAAATTTTAAGGTACAAAAAGAAGCAAGAAACCCTGAGCTAATCGAAGCTATAAAATCAAAAATGTTGAGACAGCCAGATGCAATAGCCCGCTCAGAGGAAGAAAAAACCGGTAAATCAGATGGCAACACAAATACCGATGAACCAGAAGATTGCAACACTCTAGAATATGAAATTAGTGTTCCGCCGCCTGTTGCAAATACCCAACAAACCCCACCACCACCATTAAATGTACAAAATGCAAAACCAGCTGCTGCTAAAGGAACTGAAGTAAGTAAACTACTGAAGAAGTATCAAGCAAATCCATAAATCTGCCTATCTTTCTAGGTATTCATGGTATAAGAATCGCCTGAGATATCGCGAAGATTTACCAGAAACGTTGCAACGAATACGAGGTGCGCTTATTGGCGAAGATGAACGAGATTCTGAGCCAGGGTTCATTCCTAGGATGTTTGATCCGTGTACTTTACATACTTTTACATTCTCTCCTACCAATATTCCAGAGCAATCATCTCAGTTAGAGGCATCTGAAACACTAATTTCACAATTAACTAGCGGTTGTAATTCAATGCTCAGTAGAGCAAGAAATAATCAAAAGCAAAACCTAAATAATCTTGTGAAAGAATCTGAGTGGGAAGAAGAGACGCAAGAACTTTAAACCATCCTGTTACTTTAGACTGATCTTGAACGCTGTCGGTACATCAGTGATTCCTACTGGATCATAAGTGCTGCAGAATAAGTAGGAAGGAAAAAAATGGGAACAGGATAGCCCTCAGCCATATACATCTCTCACTCACTAGGACAAAGGACCAACGACCAAGGGACAACGACGCAAGGGACGTAAACGACGCAAACGACAAGGACCATTTTTGTCCCTTTGTCGTTTGCGTCGTTTACGTCCCTTGCGTCGTTGTCCCTTGGTCGTTGGTCCCTATGTCCCTTTGTCGCCGTGCCATAACTTTGTATAGTCCTATTTTTTGAAATAGCTATTTTTGTCCCTGCCTGTCCTTTTGTCCTTTATTAATTTTTGTTAATCTATAAAATTGCAAATAGTACTGATTTTACACTTTTCTATTGCATAAAAATAATAAAATAGATACAATCTTATTTTAAAAGCTTAAATAGATAAAATAATTTAATTAAACAAGATAATAAATAATATGGCTAATGAATTTTTACCCTCAAAGGTTTCACCCGCGAACACCTTTTTTACTCATATAGACAGGTGGAATGATTCTCCAAGCTTTGCAAAAAGGGAGCTTGCGACACGCGTCTATACGGTTTTTCTATCGATTGTAGTTGGCGTTTTGTCATCGGGTTTAAATATTGCCGAAATAATGATTAAAGCTCCCGGTGTTTTATTTAAGTACACCTTTGGTTATATTCCCTATCACGGAGGAAAACTAGGAGATCAACTCCCAAAAGGATTCGAAATCGATGAATTCCTTAAACACATTTACAATGTCGTCGTTTTTGGCGTTATGACAACGATTGTCTCTCCAATAGTAGGAGGGATCGACCCCCGTGCCAGCGTATGGATTCACGTTAAGTTGGACGTCGTTTTTCCGGATGAAACTTCTTCATTTTCTTATTTATTCAACAGAGAAGTTAAGAATACCGAAACGCTTCCAGAAACGCCTGCTTCACAGACTCCCTCGCAAAGAACTCTGTCAACGGATGAGACTGCCGGCAATCAAGGTGTCGATAGGGGAGAACAGAATACAAATGATACACCTCCTGCGCTACCACCAAGAACCGCTTCTCTTCCTGCATCGACGCAACAAAACACACAACAAACCACTGACACTACAGCTCCATCCGAACCACAATATATTCCTACCGAACCAGGTCGAGGGCTTTTCACCTCCCATCCCTCCAGGCCTCAGCAACGATCACCTCAGATCTCCCCAAGGAGAAAACCACAGGTTCAGCCTGCTGCTCCATCGGATGACCTATTACTATCAGGTAATATCTCGCATACCCCTATAGGTCGGATGCTCAATAGCCTGAACCGTCCCGGAGCGAATCAGAATGTTTCAGCGAGCACCCCCCTTAGAAAATCAGAGGAGATGGTAAAAGATTCTGAGTGGAAAGAAGAAACGAATAACGATTTTTCGAGAAATTCTGATCAATCATTAAGCGAATCAACTCCACCGCCATCAAATATTCGAAAACAAGAGCCTCCAAGTCAAGAGATAATGAATCCTCAGCTATTCAATAACGTATCAGAGTCTGTATTGAGGCGCCGAGTTGCGGCTGATTTACAAGAATCAGATGAATCGGATTCCGATTCAGATTCAACAGACTTTGACATTAATGTTCGCTCTGACAATACCCAGCCATCCCCACCACGTGATGCGGCAAGACCAAATGCAAAGCGAACTAAAAAACCAGCTGAAGCCAAGGGAGCTAATGTAGGTAATTTACGGAACAAATTTCAGCAAAGCTGAGTCATCAATACACCAAGTCCATTGCCGAATTGAAGTAATGTAGGAATTTCTGTATCTTTAGTGGCTAGATTTGGAGAGGATGTTTCTTGGATATTGTTAATAAGAGAACATATGGCAAATTCAGTTTCAAGCAATCCTAATTCAAGCCCCCCCTCTTTGACTCCAATGGCTATGAAAAGCCAACCTTCTGCAAACCTTCTTTCCCTTCCTAACGATGTTCTCAATCTAATTGCTATAGAGTTGGCAAAACAAAATGCAACGCTGCCTTTGCGTTTTGTTTGCAAGCGCATCGCCAAGCTTAAAATGGTAAAAAATGCAGAAGATCTTCGTTATGGAAGAAATGCCCAGTATCTAGCAGGTTTTGCGATATGCCTAGGAGCTGTTTCTTTAGTTCAATGGTATCACAAACATTTGAAATGCCCTTTTCCAGCTCCTAAAGAATCTCAAGATATGCAACAAGCCGCAGAGAGCGGCAACCTAGCTATGTTGAAGTGGCTGCATGCTAAGAATTGCCCATGGAACGTGTGGACGTGTTGTTCAGCCGCCAAAAAAGGGCATCTTGGAATATTACAATGGGCTCGTGCCAATGGCTGCCCCTGGGATGAACATACATGCGCAGCCGCTGCCGAAGGAGGCCATCTTGCCATATTGAAGTGGGCTCGTGAACAGGGTTGCCCATGGGATTATTGGACATGCCAAGCTGCAGCCCAAAGAGGCCATCTTGCCCTATTGCAATGGGCTCGTGAACAGGGTTGCCCATGGGAGGATCAACCAGGGTATGAATTCATATGTACTTCAGCGGCCCGCGGAGGTCATCTTGCAGTTCTGCAATGGGCCCACGATAATGGCTGTCCATGGGATGAAAACACGTGCGCTAATGCAGCCGAAAGTGGTCAACTTGCTGTATTGCAATGGGCCCGCTCCAATGGCTGTCCTTGGTCTGGATCGACGTTCGTTTCCGCCGCTATAAACGGTCATTTGGAAGTATTAAAGTGGGCTCAAGCTAACGGCTGCCCTTGGGATGAAAACACCTGCCGCTATGCGGCCTCAGGAGAACACCTTAATGTATTGCAATGGGCTTGTTCCAACCGCATGCGCGTCAATGGTGAATCTTGGGAGACTACGACATGCACCTTTGCGGCCAAAGGAAGCCATCTGGAAGTATTGCAATGGGCTCGGGCCAATGGCTGCCCATGGAATTCCAATACTTGGAGCGCGGCAGAGAAACATAAGCATATCCAGAAATGGTTACGCGCCAATGGGTGTCCCGGATCTACCTAATTTTTTTGACTTATTTACGGCGATACGGTATTCTTATTTATTGAAAGAAGGAGGCATTATGAAGCAGCAACATCATCATAAACAAGAGACCGTACGTTTAACGATTGATTTTCCTGCTGTTCAGCATACTTATATTAAAATGCTGGCGGCGAAAGAAGGAATCAGTTTAAGACAATTTGTTATCGAACACCTTCCTAGCCTTGAACAAAACAAAAAAAAACATAAGGACATTGAGAAAGACGAATTTGACCAATTATTAAAGGAATTATTAGTTGAAAAAGCAGCTGTGTTGAAACGCTTGGCGAAAAAATGATTAAGTATTTGACTCTTGAAGAAGTGCTGGAAATGCATGATGCGTTTATTGAGAAATTTGGTGGATTGCAGGGTGTAAGAGATTTAAACCTTTTATTATCGGCCATCGAAATACCAAAGACTGCTATGTTTGGGGAAGACCTATACCCGACTGTCTATGACAAAGCTGCTGCCTATTTGTTCCATATTGTGCAAAATCATCCCTTTAATGATGCAAACAAACGAACCGGATTTGGAGCAGCTTACTTGTTTTTGCGAGCCAATCGAGCTCCAATTTTGTTAGGTGATAAAGCCTTTGAAAATCTCGTCATTGAAGTCGCAAAGGGTAAAGTCAATAAGGAAGAAATTGCCCGCTTTCTAGAGCACGGCGAGTAATCTCATTTAGTGATCGGGGATAGGCCTGGCCTGACCCCGTTATTCAGATCCAGGACATCCGTTTGCGCGTAACCATGGCTTGACATTCTCCATTGCGCGACACCACGTCCGTATATTCCATGGACAGCCATTGGCACGAGCCCATTGCAGTACTTCAAGGCTACCTCTTTCAGCCGCTGCTTCGCACGTCGATTCATCCCACGGACAGCCATTGGCTCGAGCCCATTGCAATACATTAAGGTGGCCGCACCCAGCCGCACCCCGGCAAGGGTTATCATCCCCCTCAACCCAGGGGTAGCCGTTGGCATGAGCCCACTTTAATAGATCCAGTTGACCGTTCGCGGCGGCGCAATACAGCCTGGAACTAGACCAAGGCAAGCCCCTTGCGCGGGCCCATTCCAATATTTTAATGTAGCCGCCCCCAGCCGCTCCATTTAAACACTCCTCTTCATCCCATGGACAGCCATTTTCCTGCGCCCATCTTAATACTTCAAGATGACCTCTTCTGGCCGCATACCTACACGTTTCAGGTTCCCAATCGCAACCGTTAGCTCGGGCCCATTGCAATACAGCAAGGTGGCCTCCATCAGCCGCGAAAGAGCATATCTGAAAATTCCATGGACAATCGTTTGCTCGAGCCCATTGCAATACTCCTATATGTCCTCTCCAGGCAGCTTGCAAGCACGTCTTTTCATCCCAATCGCAACCGTTAGCTCGGGCCCATTGCAGTACTCCCAGGTGACCTCCTCTGGCCGCAGCTTCGCACGTCTCTTCACGCCAGGGACAGCCCTGCTCGCGCAGCCATTGCAACATGGCCAGATTACCACTTCGGGCAGCAGCCTCAGATGATTCATATGTAAGAGGGTAGTGCAACTGATCGCGATACCATACTACTAAAGAGGTTGATCCGTTACCTATGGCACTTTCTGCTGAATCGCTGATACTTTTTCTGATTAGTGCCTTTGAGGAATTTTCTGCTTTTACAGCAGGAAGAATGGCAATACGCTTACAGACAAAACGCAAAGGAAGCACTGGATTTTGTTCAGATAACTTTTGAGCAATTAGATTGAGAATCTCCCTAGGAAGCGACAGGAGCTGCGGTGTATGTGAATTACCAAAGTAAATCGAAGGTGGGGACTCATTAGGATTGACTGTTATAAGACTATTTATCATATATTATTTCCTTTTTAAATTGTATTAATTATTCGCGATAATAAACATTTTAACATAAATTATTATAGAAGTCAATACCTAATGTCCACCTGTAGGCGCAAAATAGAAATGTCGTATTCCAGCAAAGTAGAAATGTCGTATTTCTCCTGTCAAAAATAGCAAATTTCATTATCTGGATGTTAACTCAACTAACCCAAAGGAGTTAAGCATGCCAGAAGGAGTTTATATGACAACAAAAGAGATTCAACGTTGCGACATCTTTTGTCGAATAACACTTAAGAGAATCACCCAAAAAGAGGCCGCCGCAACTCTCAAATTATCTTTGAGACAAGTGCAGCGCCTGTACACCGAATACAAGATTCACGGAGCCAAAGGAATAACCTCTAAGAAACGTGGAAAAAGAAGCAATAACAAGTTACCAGACATCACGAAAAAACGAACATTAGAGTTATTTACCTACGAGTTATACAGCGGATTCCGACCCACATTCATGTCTGAAAAACTTTTTGAATATCACAACATTTCCATTTCCCGCGAAACAACTCGCCAATGGATGATAGAAGCAGGCGTATGGAGAAATAAGGAGAAAAAAAGCCCTGTAATACATCAACAACGCAAACGCAGAGCTCGTTTTGGCGAGCTTGTGCAAGTTGACGGATCGCCACATGCTTGGTTTGAAGATCGTGGCGATCCATGCGTTTTAATTGTCTACATCGATGATGCCACAGGGCAAATATTAGCTAGATTTTTCAAAGCAGAAACTACCAATGCTTATATGCTAACATCAATCGACTATATTAGGAAATATGGTTGTCCTTTGGCTTTTTATTCTGATCGGCACGGAATTTTTAGGGATAACCATAATTCGACTGGACAAGATGCATTGACCCAGTTTGGTAGAGCCGCAAAGGAGATGGGCATAGACTTGATTTGTGCCAATAGTCCCCAGGCAAAAGGAAGAGTAGAAAGAGCTAACGAAACCTTTCAAGACCGCCTTGTAAAAGAAATGCGTATCAGGGGGATTAGTAATATAGAAGAGGGAAATAAGTATTTGCCCGAATTTCTGGAACAATACAATAAAAGGTTCGCCGTAAGACCCGAAAAAGATGACGATGCACATAAAAAAGTATCCTCTGAAACAGATTTAGAGAGGATTTTCTGTAAAAAGGAAACCCGAAAAGTAACGAAGAACCTCGAAATACAATATAATAATGTGATTTATCAAATTATTCAGGAAAAGCCCTCGAGGCAACTGATAAGAGCTATCGTGACAGTTTTAGAGAGACCTGACGGACAAATATCAATCGAATATAGGGGTAAACCACTTAAATTCAAAGAGTTTGCAAAACAAAAATTTAACGGAAAAGAGGTGACTTCAAAAGAAATAGAACGTTTTCTGAAAAAGAAAACGGTACACAAACCATCTAGCAACCATCCTTTTAAGAAGAAAGCACTGCTGAAGAAGATGATGGAGGAGATGTATAGAACAAGTTGTGGAATTGTAAAATAAAGATTAAATTATGTTATAATTGTGATTAGGGAAAAAACCAATTGAGCCGGGGCTTACCTCTTTGGATGTAAGCTTCGGTTTAATTGAAATAGAAATGTGCAAATACGACATTTCTACTTTGCCCAGTCTACGACATTTCTACTTTGCGCTAACATACCTAATGTCCACCTGTAAATGCAAAGTGTTGAAATGGGCTCGCGCTAATGGCTGCCCTTGGAATTACAAGACTTGGAAAGCGGCAGAGAAACATATGAATATCCAGAGATGGTTACGTGCGAATGGGTGTCCTGGGGTTACCTAATTTTATAAGGTCGCATCCAGAAGAGAAGGAGGATGCCGAGGCTTAGGAAAATGGCGCCTGGGTAGGTCAACCAATATTTACCGGGATCGCGGTTGACGACGATCTGGATGTGTTGTGCGGCCGTTTCTGTTGAGGGAGAGAGGCTCGCCATATAGAATCGATATCCATCCCACGTTTCATGCACATGGTTCATGCTAAGGGAGCGTTCAACGCTGGTGCCATTGCGCAGGTCTTTGATGATCAGGTCGCATTCGTAGCTATAGGGTTGCGCTGTTCCGGGGTAATTGATTTGTCTGGCATCGCGAAGGCGTATGCGATAGGGGATAGGCTTGACTTCAGGCTGAAAACGGATGAGGTACTGTCCCGAGAGGATCGGCCATTTTAAGCCCGCGCCATATTTATCATAGGTCAGAGCGATTTTCTCCTTTCCATTAACTTCCAAAAGGAGGAGAGGAAGGTTATCTTCCAATTTCTTTAGGGCAGAGATTGCCCTGTGATGCACGGCGATCGGAGTTTCAATCAAAAAGCCCTGTTCATGGCTTTCCAAGGGGTTTTTGATCTGGGCTAGATGAATATCAAAGGCTCTTAGATAGGCGGAAAGCAGCTTTGCATCGCTTGTCCTCTCGGGCGGATCGGGCAGCATGTCGACGATGGAGAAGATTTGCTGGGCTAACAGTGTCAGGCTTGCACCCGTTGGGAGCCTGCGCTCCTTCATCGCTTGCACGAGAGGCCACTGCCGCTTTTCCAGGATGTCTAACAGCTCGTTCCCTTCTTTTAACTCCTGTTCGATTGGCGGCATAATTTTTGCAATCCAAGCAGAGGCTTTGCGATGATTCTCAGGGACTTCGCTCCAATCGAATTGAACGGGCAGGGGAAAGTGATCGGGCAGGAGCCATCCATGCTGCTTATCCCATGCCTGCAAAAAATCGAGGCAGACGGAGGCAAAGTCAACTTGCTTCGCCTCGCATGCCTTTTGCAGCAGTTGAAGGGGAGGGGAAAGCTCGGGCTGCAAAGTTAAACTCTCCTTTAGTTCAGTTTTAAGACCATTTAAGGCTTCCGCTTCCATTTCTGATCTGCTCAGGGACTTCTCGGGAAAGGGAATGAAGGCTTGTACCGCATAGCCGCCAAACCCCTCATCGTAAACCACGACGGAATGCAGGTTGCCCTGTTTGAAAGTTTCGCTATGCACGCGTCCATATTCATCAAAGGCAAATAAGGCGATCTCCTGCTGTGGATCTTCAATGAAAACGAGCGTGGGGTTTCGCTTGAGGTCGACCGTGATCGGAGCGCTTCCGAGGTAGGGCGTCGTCGCGTTTTTATTCAACAGCGCTTCAGGTCCATCTAGCGGCACCATGATCTTCTCTTTGCCAATAGTAGCAGTCAAGAGAGGTTCATCCAAGCCGAGGTTGATGCGAACAGATCCAGCTTGGGTTGGGATCAGCTTGTCGAGCGCTTCGGCAAGAGGGCCTTCATAGAGAGTTTCTTGGCTGTTAGTCTGAGAGAGCAGAAGAGTGGTTCCGTCGATATAAGCTTTTTGCGCAGCTTCTCGGATGGAAGCGCTCTGCAGGACGATGATGTCCCACATCTTGGTGGAAAAGGGGGAAAGCCTTGCTTTGCCTGTAGGAGATCCGTCGCCAACGGGAAGGGGAGGAAGCCGCGATAAAGCCAGTTTACCCTGTTTAAACCAAGTCTCCATTGTTTCGCTGGAATGTGGATGGTATCCCTTCATCTCAAGATGCAGATCAGGAAAAAGGGGAGAATCTCTTTGATTGAGGCGATAGAATCCCTTTTTGTGGCCGCGATCCTCCACCTCGACCACATAGGTATCGGACAACATAATTGCGTTGGAGGCTCCTCCTTCGATAATGGACATGGATCCCTGGACACCGAAGTAGGATTTGATGATGACTCCTCCCAAGAGCATCAACAGGCCCAGATGGGTTATCAAAAAGGGGATATGTTTCTTCTTGAAAGGCCAGCGGCGCAAGGCTGAGAAAAGAATATTGATGAAGAAGCCCCAAAGCAGAAAAATGAAGAGGGGATGACTATAGGTCAAAGAGGCGGCGTAGCGATGCGATTCTGTTTTAGATTCCAGTAGGGTTCCGGCAATGACAAAAAGGGCGGTAGCAGCGATCAAAGCGATGGCAAAATGGATGCTGCTGAGGAAAATGCTGATATTTCTAATCCACTTCATCGATGAGTTCAAAGCTCCTGGCAAAGGCGATGATTTCGCGCTGGTATTGGGCCATAAGATCACGGGGACCTGTGGCCTTAATGGTGATATCTGCCCTCTTTTGGAGGGTTCCCATTCTCCGATTCAACGTCCGAAAATGGTCGGCTGCAAGTTGCAGGCTCCATCCCATGACCATTGTCTCTTTCTGCTTCATCAACCCCGATCCCTCAAAGAGCAATCCCACATACCCACTAAAAGCTTGGGGGGAAATCGAGACGGAGGCTGGATATAGCTCGTCGAATTGCCTTTTCCAGCGATTGATTTGCGCTATTGGGGGAACCCGGCTTTCCAAGGTTTCGGCAGGAAAGCTATGGATGGTGATGCGTATTCCCTCGAAGGTGAATTCGGCGATTGGGACGGTGGTATCGGAGAGTAAGGCAGAGGCGGAGTGGGAGGGCAATGGGTTGTTCTGCTTCCAATGGAGGGGAACATTGGCCCGGTAAATGGGTTGAGTGGAGTCATCCCGGCCGCTGATTTCTCGCCATTGGGTTGATGGAATTGGGCTGGTGGTTCCACAACTGGTTAACATTAAGAGAGAAAGAGAATAGACGCAAAGGCGCAAAGGCGCAAAGAAATTCAATATTCTCTTTTCTTTGCGCCTTTGCGCCTTTGCGTCTATGCGTTTCACTTCTTCTCTTTTACGGATGTATATTCTAATGCCCATTTTGCATTTCCCTTAAATTTCCAGCTACGCTAAATCTAGGGAATGATGTCGGTAGATGCTGAAAATATTCCATTGATGGAAGAGATGTACGAACGCTACCTGGCGAACCCTGCCAGTGTCGATCCCGCTTGGCAGCATTACTTTTCCGACCTGGAACATACGCCAACTACTGAAGCGAGAATGCGCGAAGCGGCCCTTCTCACCGCTCCAGGCGACCTGCGCATCTATGACCTGATCGATGCTTACCGCCAGTATGGCCATTTGCTGGCAAAAATCAATCCCATAGCCACCCATGAACTGGAGGAACCGCGCGAATTGACTTTGGAGGAGCTGGGGTTCCATCCAGACGAGATGAACAAACTATTTCCTACTTGCGGCCTGCTTCCACAAGCGGAAGCTCCGTTGAAGGAGATCATCGCGACTTTGCGGGAGATCTATTGCGATAAGATCGGCGTGGAATACATGGGCCTCCAAAGGCCAGAGCTAGAAAAGTGGCTGCAGCAGAAAATTGAACCGAATCGATTCAAAATTCAGCTGACGATCGACCAGAAAAAGATGATCTTGCAGAACTTAAACAAATCGGAGCTGCTCGAATCGTTTCTCCATACGAAATATGTCGGCCAGAAGCGCTTCTCCCTGGAGGGCGCCGAAACGCTTATCCCGATTCTCGAAGCCATCATCGAAACAGGCACTAAGCTCGGCCAGCGCGAATTTATCCTGGGAATGGCCCACAGAGGCAGGATCAATGTGCTGAGCAATATCCTGAACAAATCCTACACGGAGCTCTTTTCCGAATTTGAGGAGGGGTATATTCCCGAATCCTTCGAAGGCAGCGGCGACGTCAAATATCACAAGGGGTTCTTTTCCGAGGTGTTGACCGTAGAAGGTCAAAAATTGCACATTGTGCTGACGCCGAATCCAAGCCATTTGGAGAGCGTCGACCCAGTTGTCGAAGGGCAGGCGCGCGCCAAACAGATCCAGAGGAACGATACCAAAAAAGAAGAGGTGCTTCCCCTCCTAGTGCATGGCGATGCTGCGCTTGCTGGTCAGGGGATTATCTATGAGACGCTCCAACTATACAACCTCAAAGGCTATTCCACAGGCGGTACGATCCATGTCGTCATCAATAACCAAATCGGCTTCACCACATTGCCAGAAGATGCACGCTCAACGCGCTACTGCACGGACATCGCCCGCGCCTTCGGGGCCCCAGTTTTTCATGTCGACGCCGAAGATCCGGAAGGGTGCGTCTATGCAACCATCCTGGCCGCGGAATTACGGCAAAAGTTCCATTGCGAAGTCTTTATCGACCTCAATTGCTACCGCAAGTATGGCCATAATGAAACAGATGAACCGGCCTTCACACAGCCGCTCGAATATCAGCTCATCCGGAAAAAGAAGGGGATCCGTGAAATCTATCGGGACGACCTGATTCAACAGGGCATTCTCGAAAGGAAAATGGCCGAAGCCCTCGAAGTTGAATTCAAAAAAGCGCTGCAAGAGGCCCTCGCAGAAACGAAGGCGCCGCAGAAGGAAAAGCCGCCGCGCGAACCGAGCAAGCCAGATCAATGGGATTTTTCTCCTGTCAAGACTGGAGTCCCAGTGAGCCTCTTGCAGACGCTGGCTGATCGGCTCAGCACTATTCCAGAGGGGTTCACCCTCCATCCGAAGCTGGAAGCCCTCATTAAAGATAGACTGGCCATGGTCAAAGTGGGCGAAGGCTCTAAGCCAATGGATTGGGGCATGGGCGAAACGCTGGCTTATGCTTCGCTGCTCTGGGAAGGCATCAGCGTGCGCCTCTCCGGACAAGACACTTGCCGCGGCACCTTCAGCCATCGGCATGGGATGTGGATGGACCAGGTGCAAGAGAGAGCCTATTTTCCACTGCAGCACCTGAAGGAAGGGCAGGGCCGCTTCGACCTGATCAATTCTCCTCTATCCGAATATGCCGTTCTTGGCTTTGAATATGGCTATAGCATCGCTCTTCCAGAGGCCTTGGTGCTCTGGGAAGCGCAGTTTGGCGACTTCGCCAACGGGGCGCAAGTGATCATTGACCAGTATCTCTCGACTGGAGAACAAAAATGGGGACAAAAGAGCGGCCTCGTGCTGCTGCTTCCGCACGGATATGAGGGACAGGGGCCGGAACACTCTTCAGCCAGGATTGAGCGTTTTCTCACTTTGTGCGGCAACGACAACATGGTGGTGGTCAACCCCACGACGCCAGCCCAGCTGTTTCACTTGTTGCGGCGCGAGATGGTCAAGCCGGTGCGCAAACCCCTCATCGTCTTTACTCCGAAGGGGTTATTGCGCCATCCGAAATGCGTCAGCTCCGTGAATGACTTAGCGCAAGGATCCTTTCAGGAAATTCTCGAAGACCCTGCCAAGCCCTCCAAAGTCAAGAAGCTCGTCTTCTGCAGCGGCAGAATCTATTACGACCTGATAGCCGAAAGGGAAAAGCAAAAGAGGGATGATATAGCGATCACGCGCGTGGAGCAGCTCTATCCGCTGCATGCGGAAAAGTTGCAAGCGATCATCAAGAACGCCGGCGGCTTTGACGCCTGCTACTGGGTTCAAGAGGAGCCCTTTAATATGGGTGCATGGCACTTCATCGGACCGATTTTGCAAGGGTTTCTTCCAAAAGGGCGCGAGCTGCACTATATCGGACGGGAACGGAGCGCTTCCCCTGCAGTGGGTTCCTACGCCATGCATAAAAACGAACATGCCGCCATATTAAACGCATTATTTCAGAGGTAAAAGATGACAATCGAACTAAAAGTTCCTGCGATGGGAGAATCGATTACGGAAGCCACTGTAGCCAATATCATCAAGCCATCGGGTTCACCTGTGGCCGTCGATGATGAATTGCTGGAGCTGGAAACTGACAAGGTGAATCAAATCATCTATGCCCCACAAGCCGGCCTGGTGACCTACAACGTGGCAAAAGACCAGGTCGTAAAAATCGGTGAGGTCATCGGCACCATCGATACTGAAGCAGCAGCAGCCCCAGCCACAGCGCCAGCACCACCAGCAGCACCGAAGCCAGAAAAGCCGGCGGCCCCTGCCCCGGAGCCGAAGCCAGAAAAGCCGGCTGCGCCAGCACAAGAAGCGAAAGCCAAGCCGGCAGCACCGAAAGAGGCGGAGCCCCCCGCCCGCTTGCTGCAAGAAGATTTCATTGCCGATGTGCGCAAGCCGGCAGCTGCTCCTATAGCTCCGCCTAAACCACAACCAAAGACAGCTGAAAAAGCCATCTCAATGACGGGGAAACCGGAAAGCCGCCGCAAGATGACAAAGATCCGGAAGGTGATTGCCCAACGCTTGGTCGAAGTGCAGCTGACAACGGCCATGCTGACCACCTTTAACGAAGTCGATATGTCCGAAGTGATCGCCATTCGCGAAAAGCACAAAGAGACCTTCATGAAGGAACATGGAGTCAAACTCGGCTTCATGTCCTTCTTTGTCAAAGCGTGCGTATCCGCGATACAGGCCTTTCCAGACATCAACTCGTATCTTGATGGGGACGACATCGTGACGCGCGAATATTGCGATATCGGCATTGCCGTCGGGACCGAGCGCGGCCTCGTCGTGCCGGTGGTCCGCGACTGCGAAAAACAGACGTTTGCCGGCATTGAAAAGGCCATCGAACAGTATGCGGTCAAAGCCAGAAAAGGGGGATTGCTCGTCGATGATTTGCAAGGAGGCGGCTTCACCATTACCAACGGCGGCGTCTATGGATCGCTCCTTTCGACGCCCATCCTAAATCCGCCTCAAAGCGCTATCTTGGGGATGCATAAAATCCAGAAGAGGCCTGTCGTCGTCGACGACCAGATCGCGATCCGTCCCATGATGTATCTCGCCTTGAGCTATGACCATCGCGTGGTCGATGGAAAAGAGGCTGTCTCCTTTTTAATTCATGTTAAGGAGTTCTTAGAAGATCCAGCACGCCTATTGTTAGAAGGATAATGGCTATGAAATATCAAGTGATCGTCATCGGTTCGGGTCCCGGAGGCTACGTCGCCGCTGTCCGCTGCGCCCAGCTCGGCTTCAAAACAGCCTGTGTGGAGCGCTGGCCTACCTTTGGAGGCGTCTGCCTCAACGTGGGATGCATCCCTTCGAAATGCGTGCTGCAATCGACCGAATATCTCGCGTGGCTGCAGCATGACGCAAAAGAGCATGGCATCGAATGCCAAAACCCCACCCTCAATTTCGCACAAATGATGAAGCGCAAAGAGCAGGTCGTGGAGGGATTGACCTCTGCTGTTGCCAATCTCTTCAAAGGAAACAAGATCGACCCCTATCAGGGCGTGGCGCGCTTTATCGACCCGCACACAATCGAAATCGACAACGGCAAGGAAAAGAAGAGCCTAGAAGCCGACTATTTCATTTTGGCTACAGGCTCCGAATCCATCGCTCTTCCCTTTTTGCCCTTCGATAAGAAGCGCGTCCTCTCGTCGACGGGCGCCCTGAGTTTGCCCTCCGCCCCAAAAAAGATGGCGGTCATCGGAGCGGGAGCTATCGGTATAGAATTGGCCTCCGTCTATCAGCGGCTCGGCAGCGAAGTGGTCATCATCGAGATGCTGGAGCGAATCACTCCCAATATGGACCAAACGATGGGACGCGCACTCCAAAGGATTCTGACGAAGCAGGGTTTGACGTTCCACCTCAGTTCGACAGTTGCCAGCGCCAAGGTAGAAGGGGAGCAGGTCACCCTTCAAGTGAAACAGGCCGAAGGTAACCTCACCGTAACGGCAGACATCGTCTTAGTTTCCGTGGGACGCCGCCCCTATACTCGTGGGCTCGGCCTGGAAAATGCGGGGATCGCTCCCGATAAGAAGGGATTCATTCCGATAGACCGCCGCTTCCGAACCGCGGTTCCTCATATTTTGGCCATCGGGGATGTCATCGAAGGCCCTATGCTGGCACACAAGTCTTCGCAAGAGGGCATCGCCGCCGCAGAAATTATCGCTGGGCAAAATCCCAAGATCAACTATCTGGCCCTTCCCAATGTGATCTATTCCCACCCAGAGCTAGCCGCCGTCGGTTTTACCGAAGCGGAAGCCAAAGACGCCGGCTTTGACTTGATCGTCGGGACGAGCTTCTTCAGGGGAAATGCCCGCGCACGCTGCGCTGGCGACATCGAAGGGCAGGTCAAAGTCATCGGCGATAAGGCGTCGAATCGGCTGCTCGGGATGCATATCCTAGGCGCACATGCCTCAGAGATGATTGCAGAGGGCATGATCGCCATGGAAAAGAAAGCCACAATGGCCGACCTCGCCAATGCGATGAATGCCCATCCCACCCTATCCGAAGCCATCAAAGATGCGTCTGTGGCAGCCCTTGGCCACGCAATCCATTGACAAAGTCCATTTTCGAGACCGAGACCGAGACCGAGACCGTAACCGAGACCGAAAATACGAACCTGTGGCCAGCGATACCCAGGGCCGAAGGCCCGGCAGTTGTATAGCCCAGGCCGCAAGGCCTGGGTATAGAGGCGGTTGGAAGAGGAGGACCGAAGGTCCGACACTAATATGGGACACATTTGTGTCGGACCTTTGGTCCTCGAATTTTATCCTGGAAGATACCCAGGCCTTGCGGCCTGGGCTATACAACTGCCGGGCCTTCGGCCCTGGGTATCGCTAGCCACAGGTTCGTATTTTCGGTCTCGGTCACGGTCTCGGTCTCGGTCTCGAAAATGGACAATAATTACTTCCAAATCCTAGTAGCCGTGGGAGGTGCCGCAGCCGCATGAGGATTTGACATTGGGATTGCTGATCTTGAAGCCAGCCCCTTGCAGCCCATCGACGTAGTCGATTTCGGAGCCCACAAGCCGCTTTGCCATTGCTTTGTTGATATGGATCTGGATGCCATGCGAAACAAAGGTCGTGTCATCGGCCAAAGCCTTTTCAGAATAGTCTAGGCAATATTCGAACCCATTGCAGCCAGCCATCTTTTCAGCGAAGCGGATGCCCCACCCCTGTTTGCCCTCATCTTGAAGGATGCTCAGGTATTTTTCTGCCGCACGTTTGGTCATCGCGATTGTGGTGTAGTCGACCTCTTCTTCGAGCAGACTATTGAGCCTTTTGACGAGGTGATCGATCTGGTCTTGGGTTTTACCATGGCCTAGCATGCCCCCTTCCAAGGTTTCCCATGTCGCCGCGCTGCATCCGACGCAGTGCAATCCCGCATTGGTGATCTCTTGCGAAAGCTTTTGCGCCTTATAGGGGAACATCGAGAGGATCTCCTCGATTGTCATATTGCGATGAATAATCTTTTTTGGTTGTTGTGCAGTGGTCATGGATAACCCTTCTGTTTATATGGTTAGAATGAGATTTTAACTTGGCCTGATTTAATGCGGCATTGGCAGGCGAGCCGTTCATCGCAGGTGCCTTCGCCTAAAAAGTCTTTTTCTTCTTGGGTAGGCTTGGAGAGGTTGTCTTTTCCCTCTTTTATTTCGATGACGCAGGTGCCGCAGACTCCTTCGGTGCAGGCAAAGGGAACGCCGCCCTGTTCGCAGCAATCCGCAATAGGGGAGTCGTCTGGCAATTCAATTTCTTCGCCATTGTGATCAAAAATCAGCTTAGCCATGATCAAATACTCCTTATTAACTCCTGCTTATAGTAAAGATTGATTATGCCAGATTTGAAATAAAAAATCAATATTTATGAAGCTGACCACCGGTAGAAGTAAATTAATGGGCTCCGGGGCAGCCGTTCGCCAACAACCAAGGTTTGACGTTTTCGTGAGCAATACTCCATGTCCTTTCATCCCATGGGCAGCCATTCGCATGCGCCCATTTCAAGATTTCGAGATAGCCTCTTTCAGCTGCTGCCTCACATGTCCTTGCATCCCATGGGCAGCCATTAGCACGGGCCCATTTCAGTATTTCAAAATGGCCCCCTAAGGCTGCATTGGCACATGTGAGTTCACCCCAAGGGCAGCCATTAGCACGGGCCCATTGCAATATTTCCAATTGGCCTTGAAAGGCAGCCTGTGCACATGTATTTTCATCCCAAGGGCATCCATTAGCACGGGCCCATTTCAATAATTCCAAATGGCCTCCTGCTGCTGCATTGGCGCAGGTCCAGATATTCCAAAGGCAGCCATTAGCACGGCCCCATAGAAAACTTTAACATAGAAAACTTTAACTATGTGGCGATTATTGGGCTACGATTTTTGCTGGATTTTACTAGAGCAAGTAATAAGAAGGATGCCCAATAGAATAAAGGGAATGCTGAGATATTGCCCGGCTTGCAACCAGGACTCATTGATGACCTGGCTTTGCGGGCTTTTGACGAATTCGATGAAGAAACGGGCTGTAAACAAAAGCATAAAGAAGAGGCCGCTGATGATGCCAGGACGCAGAGAATCGCTTTTTGCCTTCCATAAGCGCCAAAGAAAGATAAATAGAAGGAAATAGGCTGCAGCTTCATAGAGCTGGACCGGATGGCGCGGAACGGAAGCCGTGTGATCGAACGGATGGCCAAAGACGACCGCCCAAGGTACCGTCGTTGGAGTGCCCAGAATTTCCTGGTTGAAGAAATTTCCGATGCGGATGAAGCATCCGATCAAAGCCGTTGGTATGCTGACGATGTCAAGGAGTCGAATAAAGCTCAATTCCGGGAATTTCTTTCGGATCGACAGCTTGTATAAAAATAGGGCTATTAAACCTCCGACAGCGCCGCCATGGCTTGCAAGGCCTCCTTCCCAGATTTTGAAGATATCCCAAGGGTGATTTTTATAGAGGGCCCAGTCATAAATGAATACATGGGCAAGGCGGGCCCCGATGATGCCTCCGAGCAGCATAAACCAAAGAAGCCTATCTGTGAGGATGACAGCCTCAGTTGAGGTTTCTTTTTCCGAAAGATGCCGCAACTTTCTTAGGAGGCCTTTAATGATATCAACAACAATGAAATAGCCAATGATAAAGCCAAGAACGAAAAAGAAGCCATACCACGCAACGGGCCGATTTATCCAGGGTACTGTAAAGATATCGCGCGGTGGATCCCAATAGATCCATAGAAGGGGATTGAGTATCATAGAGCTACCACCAAATAAAAAAAGCTCCTATTCTAAGCTTGAGAATAGGAGCTAAGTTCGGAGCAGAGGGATTTGAACCCCCGACCTACTGCTCCCAAAGCAGCCGCGCTAGCCAAGCTGCGCTATGCTCCGACGAGCAAAGATGTAGCTTAGCAAATGGTCTATTTTCCCTCAAACTAAAACTAATACCGGTAATCATCCGATTTGTAGGGGCCGCCAACTGGAAGGCCGAGGTAGTCGGCTTGCTCCGGAGTGAGTTGCGTCAGCTTGACCCCCAGCTTGTCCAAGTGAAGGCGTGCGACTTTTTCATCGAGGAGCTTCGGCAGGCGATAGATGCCGATCGGATACTTTCCTGGATGGGTCCAAAGCTCTATTTGGGCTAATATCTGATTGCAAAAGGAATTCGACATGACAAAAGAGGGATGCCCCTTGGCGCAGCCGAGGTTGACCAGGCGCCCCTGCGCCAACAGGATGAGGCTCTTCTTCTTCTTATCTTTCCAGGTGAACAGGTCGACTTGCGGTTTGATATTCTCTTCGGTGATGTTGGGATTGTCGTGAAGCCAGGCGACATCGATCTCTGTATCGAAATGGCCGATATTGCAGACAATGGCATGATCTTTCATCTGCTCCATGTGTTCTCCGCGAATGACATCGGCGCAGCCTGTTGCGGTCACGAAGATGTCGGCAATAGGCGCGGCTTCCTCCATGGTCACGACTTGATGTCCATCAAGGGCGGCCTGGTAGGCGCAGATGGGATCGATTTCAGTGACGAGGACGCGGGCTCCTATTTTTGAGAGCGCATCGACGCACCCCTTGCCCACATCGCCATATCCGGCAACCACAACGATTTTTCCTGCTATCATGACATCGGTAGCGCGTTTCAATCCATCGATGAGGGATTCGTGGCATCCATAGTAATTGTCGAATTTGGATTTGGTGACAGATCCATTGACATCGATGCAAGGAGCTCCCAGGTTGCCTGCCTTGAAGCGCCTCTCCAGGTTGTGGATTCCCGTCGTCGTCTCCTCAGATATTCCGCGGATCCCTGGAAGAAGATTGGGGCACTCCTCATGGACGTAATTGGTGAGGTCGCCTCCGTCATCGAGGATCATGTTTAAGGGTTGGTCATTGTCAAAGTAGAGGGTTTGGGAGATGCACCAGATGTAATCCTCGATCGACATCCCTTTCCATGCAAAGACTGGCGTTCCCCCTTGAGCGATGGCAATGGCCGCCGGATCGTACGTGGAAAAGATATTGCAGGAAGACCAACGGACTTGCGCTCCGAGCATCCACAAAGTTTCAATGAGGACAGCCGTCTGGGTGGTCATGTGGAGGCATCCGGCGATGCGTGCTCCTGTGAGGGGCTTGCTCGGAGCAAATTCCTTCCGCAAGGCCATCAATCCTGGCATCTCGATCTCCGCTATTGCGATTTCTTTGCGGCCAAGTTCGCCCAGCTTTATTGCTTCGGGACTATCGATAGTCCAATCATTGACAATCTTATAATTCTTATGTTTCGCCATCATACTCCTTTCCATATCATTTAATGGGGAAATGATCAATTTTTGATTTTCTTTACGATGGCTTTGAGGTTGCTTTGGATGTCTGGGTCATCCTTTTCGAGTCCCTTTTGAATGACTTTGACGCTCGACATCACAGTCGAGTGATCCTTGGAGAAAACGTCTCCGATTTTCATAAAAGGCAGCTTCAATTGGTGGCGGCAGATATGCATGGCGATTTGCCTGGGCAGGACATATTCGCGGCTTTGCGCTTTCCCTATAATATCTTCGGGCCGCAAGCCGAAGTATTCCGCTACAGTTTTGATTACTTTTTCTGGGGTCACCGCAGCCTGCTGCTCTTCGAGTATCAAGTCTGATAGGTGATACTTGACGGTCGGCAGAGTCAAGGTTGTCGCTGAATGGCCTAGGGAGCTTTCTTGCAGATGTGTCCGAAGAATCAAAGCCTCGAGAGCCCGCACAAGGGATTTGGTTCCGCTTGTAAAGGTTTCGATGAGGAATTCGACAATTTTGTGATTGAGGGGAAAGTGCAAAGCCTCTGCTTTCTTCTGCAAAATCTGGCGCAGCTCCTCTTGATTGGGCGCTTCTAAGGCCATGGCGATACCCCACTCGAACCGGCTGATCAAGCGAGGTTCAATGAGCTGAAGTTCCGCCGGAGAACAATTGGCGCTGAGGATGATTTGCTTTCCAGCGAGATGCAGTGTATTGAATGTGTGGAAGAGCTCCTCTTGGGTGGCTGCTTTGCGGGCAAAGACATGGACATCATCAATGCAAAGCACATCGCTATTGCGATACGCTTGGCGGAAGACACTCATTTCACCGGCACGGATGGCGGAGACGACATGGTCTGTAAAGGTTTCCGCACGTGAATAGAGGACATTAAATCCCTTTTGCCTTAAAGCGTGCACCGTCGCCATCAAGAGATGGGTCTTGCCCACCCCTGCGCTCCCATGCAAAAAGATCGGATTAAAGACCCCAAGCTCGCCCAAGGCCAGCTTGCATAACAACTGGAACGCGACGCGATTGGACTCCGAACAAAACACATTGTCAAAGGTGCATAAGGGGTCGATATCATCGAATTGAAGAAGGAATTTGGGAGGCTGCGGAACCGCCTGCTGAGCCACACGCTTTTTTTTGGCGGGGGCGGCAGTTGCATTGATGAGAGCCAGGTGGACTTTAATGCGCTTCTTGTTGTTGTTGACGAGCTTTGCCGAAACTTTGCTGCGCAAATGCTCTTCAAACCACATCAACTGGAAGGAATCTTTCGCCTCTAAATAGAGATTGCAGGCATCAAACTTGATGACTTTGAGCGGCTTCAGCCACTTGTTCACCGTATCAGTGCCTAACTCTACCTCTTGCTGTACCAAAAATTCATCCCATGCGCGCATTGCAGATTCGCCTCAATATACAGAATTCTGAATTCTGTATTCTTATTTTGCTTTTACTTTCACAGCTTTCGTGTCTTTCACTGCCTGCATGCGCTTTTGCGTCCACCACTGCTGGAAGATACCCAATACCATCGAGGAGAGCCAATAGAGATTTAAACCAGAGGGGAAATTATAGAACATGACTGTAAAGACGATGGTCATCATATTGCCCATAGTCTTTTGCTGGCGCTGCTGATCTGTGAGAAGGCTGGGATCTTTCGGGAGGCTAGACATCATGCGCTGCTGGAGGAACATCACCGCACCGAGCAGGATAGGCAGCAAATGGAACTCATTGCCAATGAACCAGATGGGAGTTTTCCAACTAAAGAGGACATCGGGCGCAGCCAGGTCGTCAATCCACCCTGGAACAAAGCTCGCCCCACGCAATTCAAAGGTCGACTTCAGCAAGTCAAACATCCCGATCAAAAAGGGCATCTGAATGAGCAAGGGGAAGCAACCCGAAAGGGGATTGACTCCCTTCTCGCGATAGAGGTTCATAATTTCGAGCTGCGCCTTTTTCGGATCCTTTTTAAATTTCTCTTGAATGGCCGTCACTTCAGGTGCTATTTGCTGCATGCGGACCATCGACTTTGTCGACCAGGCATTCAGCGGATAGAGCATGATGCGCAGTGCTACTGTTAGCAAAATGATCGAAAAGCCCCACGAATGGGTGATCGTATAGAAAAAATTCATCAGGATTAAGAGGAATTTCGCAAAGGGCTCCGAAATAAAGGAAAACCAGCCGTGGAAAGTCTGGCAGGCAATGTAATCGGGGTTATAGCCTGTAGCCGGATCGGAATAGACTTGGTCGACTTGGCGTAGGATATCCGAGGAAAAGGGCCCAGCAAAGAGCCGGAATTTCATCGTACCGCCGCCGCCTTTTAAGGGGAGGAACAGCTTATATCCAGGTAAATTTTCAGCTTTAAATTTATCATAGAGATGATCTAAGGCGACCAGGCGCGAGGGTATTGCGGTCCCTGATATGTAAGCAGCTCGCAACCCGGCATCGATCGGAGAAAGGGGATCCATGATCGTCCCCAAAAAACCATTGGAATTGCACACCCAGTCGGGATTGAGCGTGCTGAAGGTGACCACATCTTTAGGCAAATCGATAGAGGAGACCTCGGGACGCTGATTGCGTGTGATACGGTACTTCAACGAGGGGGTGATACCTCCGGAAATCCACTCCACTTCGGGCACTCCGGATGTGATCCAAAGTCCGCGGGCATCCCCTTCGATTTCGAGGGTCAGATTCAAGCAATAGGGAGCGGAAGCCGTTTCGGTTAGTTCGGGCTCAACGGAGAATGTCTTGGTGATGCGGCGATAGGGTTGGTTAGCCTCAAAGACGATTTTTGTGTTGTCGAAGGACTTGACCTCGTAAACGAGATTGGCAACTTCGGGATATTCCGACACAATATTGAGCGCATAATTTTCAGGTTTCACATGGAGGACCTTCTGCCCTTCAATGAAGTCGCGCCTGATAAGCGGATAATAGCCTCCCAATTTTCCCTTGGCATTTTCGACAAAAGATCCGGTCGGGTTCTTACCTGGCGTATAGTAGGCATGGGCCGGAAACAGGGCGTTGGACGGCTGGGTCTCCACCATGTCGCGGTCATATTGGATCTCGCGGACGACGCTTCGGGTATTTTCTTTGGTGCGGAAGGGCAGGTTGATTTCAGCCAGGGCGCCCCCATAGTTGGAAAAGACCAGCTGCTGGTAGCTGTTTTCTAATACGTAAAATTTCTCTTCCACATTTTGATTCGTGGCAACGGCCGTCTTCGCTTCCGGCTTGGCTGTAGGCTGCGGAATCGTCTTTGCTAGCTCTTCCTCCTTGAGTTTCTGAGCTTTTTTAGCCTTTTGCTGCTCATTCCAGGCCGCAAGTTTTTCTCTATGTTGACTTTCAAAGTAGAGATTGACCAGGAAAAGTGTTGCCATGAGGCAGAGAATAAAAAGTATCGTGCGTTTATCCATAAAGCTATCGTTCCAGTGATGTAAAAACAATAACTTTAGCAGAGAACTAACAAAAAGGCAATAATTCGTTTAGTTTTCTAGGGCAGGGGCTACCTAGACATTTTCGCTGAGGCGAACATTTTCTCTGACCAAGGCATCTACAGCACGTTCTTCCTTTATTAGCCAAGCGAAGAAGTCTATAGCAAATAGAATAGGACCAAATCCATAGATTTCAACGAATTAATAATATCTTAATAATAATTATCAACCATACTCCAGTGTTGTCAATATTTTCAGGATTGTACATAGTGTCAACTTAATACCACGCGCGGCCCAAAATAGTAAATTTGGGCAATGCGAAAGCTCCCGCGGTTGAATGATCGCAAGTTGCTCCATATTTTTAATATGGATCAACTTGCGATCATTCAATCCCGGGGCTTTGGCAAAGCCGAAATTTGCTATTTTGAGCCGCGCGTGGTATTTTTAGGGGGTATATGCCAGGGCGTCTTTTGTTGGTGGTTGGGCTTTTTTGTGCTCCTCTGCTTGCCGGAGAGGTAGAGGCAAAGAAAGCCATAGCAAATGGAGACTATAAGCAGGCCATAGGGGAATACCAAGCGGCAATAAAGGAAGCGCCGCCGACCGATCAGGCCAAGCTTAAAATCGCCATGGCGAAAGTCTATCTCCAAGATCAAAACCTGGAAAAGGCCTTTAGCCTCTACCTGGAAGCCATTGATGCGATGCCCACTTCACCCGGACATCAGCCTAGCCCAGAAGAAGTTACCGTGTATGAATCTGCTTTGAAGGTCTATCTAGATCCGGAAGATTCTAGTCCAGCTGACGTTGCGAAAAATGTCAAAAGGCAATTTGCCACCGCACTGGCAGAACATCCCGATTATTATTTGCTCGGATTTCTCTTCGCCGCTGCCGATGCCAACCTCGGGCAATATGCGCAGTTCTTTGACCTCTTTGCCCGCTCTTATCCGCACTATCCCGACCACTATCTCGTCTACAAAACAAAAGCCATTTTGCAGATCAAGCTTTTTGAAAGGGCGCGCACTCCTCAGGAACGCGAAGTGCACCAGAAGAAAATTGAGGAGCTCTTAGCCAAGGCAATCGAGCGCAACCCGAACGACAAAAGCTTGTATAAAGTGATTATTGGCTTTAGCTGCGATCAGGACAAACCAAAAATTGTTACGGAATACTTGAACAGAATCATCGCGAGCAATATGATCGTGCCTCGTGGCGATATCCCTTTTTTTGTGCAGAGTGCGGTTGAGGTCAAGGAGTTTGAGTTAGCCCAGCACTTTCTTAACAAGGCAAGGGAGTGGTATCCAGTGAGTCGCGTTCTAGATACTGCACAGCACTATCTCGACCGAAAAAAACAAGCATAAAAGGAGCCTATGGAACTACGGATGATGGAATCGCGCCAATTAGGCGACTACACGCTAATCAAGCAGATCGGACAGGGCTCCCTGGGCAGCGTCTACTTAGCCGAACACCGCTTCATGAAGAAGCATTATGTGGTCAAAACCCTGCCCGAAGAGCTAGCGACAGACAGGACCTTCATTCAACGATTCGAAGAAGATGTGGCCCTCTTATCCGCTCTGGACCATCCCAACATCGTCAAAATTCACAATATCTCTTTCGACCAGGGGCAGTATTTCTTAGTGACCGATTGCATTGTCGATGACATGAATGAAACCATCAACCTGGGCCAATACCTGTTTGGGAGAGGCAAAAGACTCGATGAGGAGAGCATTTTCCATATGCTCTACCAGATCGCCGACGCCCTCGATTATGCCCACAGCAAAAAGACGGGAGGCAAAGGAATCACTCACCGCGGCCTTAAGCTGAGCAATATCCTCGTTGGAAAGTCCCAGGGGCCAGGCCTCGTTGCCCTCTACCTGTCCGATTATGGCCTCTCGCGCATCATTGGACCCGGAGCAGTACTCACCAAAATCTACAAGAATGTGGCCGATGGCCTGGGCATCAAGTCCCTTTCCGAACGCTATCCAAGTCCTCAATTAGAACCGCAGAAGCTGACTCCGATGCTTACAGCTTTTCTGCAGAATTACCTCTTTTTAGCTCCTGAGCAAAAGCGCCTCGATTCGGCAAAGGCCGTCGACAACCAGGCCGACATCTATGCCTTTGGCGTTTTGGCCTACTATATGCTGATGGGAGAATTCCCCGAGGGGCTATTTGCGATGCCCTCCAGCCGCGTTCCAAGCTTTCAATGGAACTGGGATGGACTCATCAACCACTGTTTGCAGTATGATCCGGCGCGGCGACCCGATGCCCTCGTGGAGATCTTGGAGGGCATTAAGATCGACCAACAGCCGCCCGTCGTCGTCATCACGCCGAAGACGCCTCACCCCGTCGCCGAACAGCTGCTCGCACAAACGCAGCAGGTAGCCCTAGAACAGCGCGTGATCGGACAGCATGGCGATGCCTTGGTGAGCTTAAGGCCGATCCTTCAGGTGACGCAGCTCGAGAGGCCGGAAACCGATCACGATCCAGCAGCCATCTTCCAGATCGACACAACCGTGAAGCATTATGTGCCCGAACGCAAAGAGGTCAAAAATATGCTGCCCCTTTTAACCGATATGGTCGTCATCCGCGGCGGCGCATTCGAGAGGGGAAGCAACGATGGCAATCGCGATGAGACGCCGCGCCATCAGATCTCGCTTTCCAGCTATGCCATTGACATTCACCCTGTAACCAATGAGCAGTTTGTCCGCTTTCTTGAAGCGATGGGAGGAGAAAAGGACAACAACCATCATGATATCATTAGGCTTCGAGACTCGCGCATTAAGCGCAGCGGAGGCAAGCTCAGCATAGAGTCGGGCTATGCTAAACATCCCGTCGTAGGCGTGACCTGGTATGGAGCCGTAGCCTATGCCAAGTGGATAGGGAAGCGGCTTCCGACGGAAGCCGAATGGGAAATTGCGGCATGCGGCGGGATCGAAAATCCCTTCTATCCGACGGGAGAAGAAATAGAAAAAAATCAGGCCAACTTCTTCAGCGCAGACACCACGGCCGTGATGAGCTATGCACCCAATGGCTATGGCCTTTATGACATGGCAGGCAATGTGTATGAATGGTGCCACGATTGGTATGGCTATAATTATTACGAGGTGTCTATCCAAGAGCCGGAAAATCCCCGAGGCCCCCTGCAAGGAGTCTATCGCGTCCTGCGGGGAGGTTGCTGGAAAAGCTTGAAAGAAGACTTGCGCTGTTCGAGGCGGCATCGCAATAACCCAGGTACAGTTAACGGAACCTATGGATTTCGTTGCGCTGCTGATGTAGAATAGAAAGTAGCAGGAGCAGCACGCTATGGCCAAAGTCTTATTCGTATGTCTAGGGAATATTTGCCGTTCTCCCGCCGCGGAAGGGATGCTGCGCCACATGGCCGCAAAAAAAGAACTCGAGGAATTGATTGTGAAGAGCTGCGGCATCGGCGATTGGCATATCGGCCAGCTGCCCGATGAACGGATGCGCGAAGCCGCCCAATCGAGAGGCCTCACCCTTTCTAGCCGCGCACAGAAGTTCCACCCCCAATTTTTGGATGAATTCGATTTCATATTGGCAGCTGACCATGAGGTATTAAATAACCTTTATCACTATGCCAAATTGCCGGAACATAAAGCCAAAATTCATTTGATTACGGAATTTAGCGGCTCCTACAAGGGGCAGGAAATTCCCGATCCCTATTATGCAAGCAGCGGCTCTTTCGACCTCGTCCTGGATATGCTCGAGGATTCCTGCGAAGGACTGCTGTTCCATATTCGCGGCCCAGGGAAAACGACACAAGGGACGAAAAAGACCAAAACGACCTAGGTTCTAGTCTTCTACCGGCCACAAAGGACAAAAGGACGGCGGGGACAAGAGGACAAGGACCAAGAGGACCAATAGAGACAATTGCATAAGTGACATTAAATTTTTTCAATTTCTTGAGGTTTGCGAAACTCAGGACCGAAGGTCCGGCAGTTGTATAGCCCAGGCCGCAAGGCCTGGGTTTAGATGGCCATGTGAGAGGAGGACCGAAGGTCCGGCACAATGTGTTTCGTATTAGTGCCGGACCATCGGTCCTCATTTTCTAACGTCCTCATACCCAGGCCTTACGGCCTGGGCTATACAACTGCCGGACCTTCGGTCCTGAGTTTCGTAAACCTCATGTTGAGGGCCAAATTTAACCTCTCCAAAATAGCATCTCGGGGAAAAAAATTCACTTTTGCGATCGAGGATTCAATTCTAGACACTCAAATGACTTATGCAACTGTCTCTATTGGTCCTTGTCCTCTTGTCCCCGCCGTCCTTTAGTAATTTTGTCTTTTTTTGAGCGATTATTCAATTGCAAAAAAAGTCCATTTCTTGTAAATTTTTGTTTATACTTATACAGGATTATTAGTAATGAACAAATCAGAATTCTTATTTTGCGGCATCTCTTCCGAGCCTACCTCGGGACGTCCTCAATTTAATTTTTAAACAAAACTTTGAGCACACCCAAATGCTCCCCGTTGCTTTTGTTTGTAAGCGATTAAACAACTCGGAGATTATTGCAAAAAATCTTCGTTCTTTAACTTGTGATAAGGGTGATAGAGTGATAAATCTCTACTTGTCAATGAACCGTGCTGCAATTCAAGGAGACATTCACCTGGTTCAGTGGTACCGTAATGTGTTACACGTTCCTTTGGATAGTGTTATCTTTGAATCTGCTGCAGAAAGTGGAAACCTAGAGCTGGTGAAATGGCTGCATGAGAATCACTGCCCCTATTCAAAACGGGTATTCACAGCTGCAGAAGCATGCGGCCATCTGCCGATGATGGAGTGGCTGCAAGCGAATGGTTACGAAAGAGAGGAAGGCAACGTAATCCCTGCGCCTCTGATGGAAGTAGAAGTCGCCAGACCTTCTTCAGCAGAACAGGGTCACATGTATATCAAGGAGTGGATGGGAATTGCTGTTGAGTTCCATAAATGCTTAAAGTTAGCACCACAAGTGAAAAACATTTGCTATTCAGATGATGACAGTCAATAAATCACAATGGACAATGGTTAATGGACCTAATCGACCACAATGGACAATGGTTAATGGACCTAATCGACACCATGGACTATGGACCATTGCCTAATGTCCATAGTCCATGGTGTCCATGGTGTCCATTAGGTCCATTAACCATTGTCCATTGTCCATTGGGTCTGTGTGGACAAATATCTCGGCGGGCTTTATGCTATCCTTTCAATAGCTAGAGGTCGTGATGAAATTGTTGTTGTCGAAGCCGCGGGGATTCTGCGCAGGGGTGGAGAGGGCCATTGAAACGGTCGAGAAGGCGCTGTCATTATGGGGGGCACCGATCTATGTCAAACATGAAATCGTCCACAACAAGCACGTCGTCGATGGGTTGAAGGCCAAGGGGGCTATCTTCATCGAAAACATAGAGGATGTGCCTGTTGGAGCTCGCCTGATCTATTCTGCGCATGGTGTTTCGCCGGCTGTTCGCGAGCAGGCGAAGGGGCGCCAGCTCATCGAAATCGATGCGACTTGCGGCCTTGTGACGCGGGTCCATTCCGCTGTCAAACGCTTTGCCGCACTTGGCTACCAGGTCATCCTCATCGGCCATCGCAACCACGTCGAAATTATAGGTACGGCAGGGGAAGCACCTGACGTCACGACGATCGTCGAAAGCGTCGAAGATGTACAGAAGTTGGCTTTCAGCCAAGAGGAAAAGCTCTTTTATATCACGCAGACGACACTCAGTTTAGACGACGTGAAAGAGATCACGGAAGCGCTCATGAAGAAGTATCCGAAAATCGAAACGTTGCCGAGCTCTTCCATCTGCTATGCGACGACAAACCGCCAGATGGCGTTGAGGGAAATCACTGATGTGACCGATCTGGTCCTCGTCGTGGGGGATCCTCAGAGCTCGAATTCGAATCGGCTGCGCGAGGTGGCCTCTAAGCGTGGGATTGCCTCCTACCTCATCAACGACGAGAGCGAAATCGATCCGCAGTGGCTTGCAGGGGTGAAGACGATCGGCTTGACAGCTGGGGCCTCCACTCCGGAGAGCATCGTTCAATCATGCATCGAAAAGCTCATCGCGTTAGGCGTCCGCGAGGTCGAGGACATCGTCTTTACGAACGAGGATGTGGTTTTTCAGCTTCCCAAACCTATTGTAAATGCGGTTTTTGCCCAATCTAAATAAGGAATATAATCTATGAGAAAATGGATATCGAAATTGGCCGTTGCGTTTTTGTTATGTGGATCCTTGAACGCGGCAATTCCGAATGCGATGCTGAACTATGATCTGGGGCTGGGATACCGGCGCGATCACTTGACTCTCCCAGATTTTAAATGGACCGATTTGTCTAGCTTTGAGTTGAAGGGAACGTTCACCATGGTGGCGTGCAATTACCTCTACTTCAAGGCTTATGGCGACTATGGATGGATCATGTCCGGCAAGCGCGATACCTTCGATTTTGAAAATAGGCGCGTCAAATCGGGTTATGTTTTCGACTATTCCGCAGGGGGAGGCTGGCGCTTTCCCTTTTGCGATGAACAGATCTTGATTTGCCCCCTATTTGGCTATTCCTATCACCAGCAAACCTTGCCGATCCGCTCTGGCAATTCGCACCACTATCATGCCCAATGGGACGGCCCCTGGGGAGGCGTCGATTTGGGATTTCAGCTCACGTGCGATTGGCTGGTCTTCGGCGGTTACGAATACCACTGGAATACCCAATATCATGGAAAAGGGCGGATGGGCTCGTTCCGCCCCCAACACTTAAAACATCGGGGGCGCGGCTATGGGGCGATTTCCACGATTGGGACAACCTATGCCCTCTGTTATGAATGGATCGTCGGGGTATCGGCCAATTACCAGACTTTTAGGACCAGGCATAGGGAGCACCATTGCCATCCGGAACGGAGGCTCGACGGACGGGTCAGGTGGCATTCTTACGACCTTTTAGCCCATCTCGATTATCGGTACTAAAACGCTATTTTTTAAATTAACCACTGAGGGCAGTGAGATCACTGAGAAGATATGAGAAAATTGAGAGGGTTCTCTCTATCTCAAACCATCTCAGTGATCTCACTGATCTCAGTGGTTAGTTTAAATTTAATGGTAAATTTAATGGTAAATAAGTGGTAAATTACGCTTGATAAAAGCCCCAAAATATGGTAAAATGAGATATCTTTAGAGGAAGTGGGACAGTTGGCAAAAATGGGCCGAAGGACACCTAGGAACTATGATGGGACAGCATTGACTGCCCATCGGATGACGGATCTTTTGCCGAGCGTATTGAATCGGGTGAGCGAAGCCTATTCGGAGCGGCCGGACCTGATTTTGGCGTCCTGGCCGGAGCTCATAGGGCCGCATCTGGCGGGCATGACGCAAGCGGTTGCGTTTAGCGAGGGGGTCCTCGTGGTAAAAGTCAAAAATTCCATTCTTTATAGTTTGCTCAACCAGAATGACAAACCGCGCATTCTACAGCTTTTGAGGCAAAAATTCCCTAAAGTAGCGATCAAAAATATCATCTTTCGGATAGGTTAACACAATATGGCGAACGAAACGATCAAATCAGAGGAGTCTAAGCTTGTGACAAAAGAATATGACGCCAGCTCGATCACCGTTTTAGAGGGCTTGCAAGCGGTGCGGGAGCGCCCTGGAATGTATGTGGGAGATACAGGCATCAGCGGCTTGCATCAGCTCGTGTACGAAGTGGTCGACAACTGCATCGACGAGGCGATGGCGGGCTTTTGCACGGCCATTTATGTCACGCTGCACAAAGACAACTCGGTCTCTGTCGAAGACAATGGCCGAGGCATCCCTGTGGAAAGGCATGACAAGGAATCGGCGAAACATGGGCGCGATGTCTCAGCCCTCGAGGTGGTGATGACGGTCCTCCACGCTGGGGGCAAATTCGACAAAGACAGCTACAAAGTATCTGGAGGCCTGCATGGCGTCGGGGTTTCTTGCGTCAACGCCTTGTCGAAGAAGATGATCGTACAGGTGTATAAGCAGGGCAAAATCTACGAGATGGAGTTTTCGCAGGGCAAGGTGGTGCGCCCCTTGAAGGTGGCTGGAGAAACTTCGAAGCGCGGAACGAAAGTGAGCTTCTGGGCTGACGACTCGATCATGTCGGTGAAAGAATTCGACTACGACATCCTGGCCAAGCGACTGCGCGAGCTCGCCTTCTTGAATAAGGGGATCAACATCTATTTCCACGATGAACGGAACGAAGACAAAGATGATGTCAACTTCTGCTATCAGGGGGGCTTGATCTCTTTCGTTTCTTATCTGAATGAAAATAAGGTGGCCCTATTCCCGACGCCTCTCTACTTCAGCGGTTCTAAGCAGGGGGATGACGCCCCCATTGAAATAGAAGTGGCGATGCAGTGGAACGATGGCTATAACGAGACGATCTTCCCCTATGTCAACAACATCGCGACGAAACATGGGGGAACGCACCTCACGGGATTTTCTACGGCGTTGACGCGCGTCCTCAACAACTACATCAAAACCCACAACCTTTTGAAGTCGGACAAGGTTTCGATCTCGGGCGAGGACATGCGGGAAGGGCTTACGGCTGTTATCTCGGTCAAGGTGGCCAATCCCCAATTCGAAGGGCAAACCAAGCAGCGCTTAGGCAATAGCGATGTGGGGTCTGTGGTCCAAGCGATCACGGGCGAAGAGCTGGCCATCTACCTGGATGAACATCCGGCAGTGGCTAAGACGATCGCTGACAAGGCAATCCTGGCAGCGCAGGCGCGCGAGGCGGCCCGCAAAGCGCGCGAATTGACACTGCGCAAATCGGCTCTGGATAGCGGGCGCCTCCCAGGAAAACTCACCGACTGCCAGGAAAAGAATCCGGAACTCTGCGAGATCTACATCGTCGAGGGAGACTCTGCGGGCGGCTCGGCCAAGATGGGTCGCGACCGCCGCTTCCAGGCGATCCTTCCGATCCGCGGCAAAATCCTCAACGTCGAAAAGGCGCGCTTGGAAAAGATCCTGCAAAATAACGAGGTCGGAGTGATGATCTCGGCATTGGGATGCGGCATTGGCACCGATGGATTCCACCTCGAGAAGCTGCGCTACCACAAAATCATCATCATGACAGACGCCGACGTCGATGGATCCCATATCCGCACGCTCTTGCTGACCTTCTTCTATCGCCATATGCCTGCGTTGGTCGAAAACAATTATATCTACATCGCCCAGCCGCCGCTCTATCGCGTCACCCGCAAAAAGATGAGCCGCTACATCCATTCTGAAAAGGAGATGGATGACTACTTGCTGGAACTGGGCATCAGCGACATCAAAGTCAAGCTGCCCAACGGGAAGGAGCTAGCAAGGCCGGAAGAGATCAAAGGGGTGATGCAGATGATCCTGGAGTTAGAGGCCTTTGTCAACCGCATCGAAAGAAAGGGGATCCTCTTCCGCGAATTTTTGCATGCGAAAAATAGCCAGGGAATCCTTCCCCGCTTTCAGCTCAACCTGACGGAAGGGGAGAAGTTCGCTTATTCCTCCGATGAATTTGAGGAACTGAAGAAACAGGACGAAGCGGCGCAGAAAAAGCAGCATGAAGAGACGCTGGCGTCGATACCTGCCGAGGAGATCACTCCCGAAATGCGGGTGTTCCGTCCGACGCGCCTCCACTTCACAGAGCTCTATGAAGAGGATTACCTGAGCGATTTAACTGAACGGCTGAAGGGCTTCGGCTTCGAGTTCAGCCGCTACTCGCAAGCCGATGGGCCTCTGCTCGATATCGTCGAAGAGGGCGAGAAACACCATCATCCTTATCATACCCTGCGCGAAGTGCTCGAATTCATGCGGGAGAATGGGCGCAAGGGGATCGAAATCCAGCGCTACAAGGGCTTGGGCGAGATGAATGCCGACCAGCTCTGGGAGACCACGATGGATCCGACCAAGCGGACCTTGATCCGCGTCACACTGCCCGACGCCGTAGCGGCCGACCACATGTTCACCATGCTGATGGGAGAGGACGTCCCGCCACGGCGCGCCTTCATCGAGCAGCATGCGCTTTCCGTTAAAAATCTTGATATTTAGAAAGGGACCCTATGTCTTACACAAAAGATGAAATGATCGTTCCACGCAATATTGAAGATGAAATGAAGGATAGCTACCTGCGCTATTCCATGTCCGTCATTATTGCGCGCGCCCTTCCCGATGTCCGCGACGGTTTGAAGCCCTCCCAAAGGCGCATTCTCTACGCCATGCGGCAGCTGAACCTGTCTCCAGGGGCTAAACACCGCAAATGCGCCAAGATTTCGGGCGACACATCCGGGGACTACCATCCTCATGGCGAGCAGGTGATCTATCCGACTCTTGTGCGGATGGCCCAAGACTGGGTGATGCGCTACCCCCTCGTCGATGGGCAGGGGAACTTTGGCTCTGTCGATGGCGATCCTCCAGCTGCGATGCGTTATACGGAAGCCCGACTGACAGCAGCAGCCGTCGCATTGATGGAAGATCTCGACAAAGAGACTGTCGATATGATTCCCAACTATGACGAGACAAAAAAAGAGCCGACGGTCTTTCCAGCGAAATTTCCTAACCTTTTGTGCAATGGCTCGTCGGGTATTGCCGTCGGGATGGCGACGAACATTCCCCCCCATAACCTCAATGAACTCATCAAGGCGACGCTTATCGTCCTGGACAACCCTTCCTGCTCTGTTGACGAGATGATGCGGGTAATGCCTGGTCCCGATTTTCCCACGGGAGGCATCATCTGCGGCTATCGCGGCATCAAGGAGGCCTACCATACGGGAAGGGGCAAGCTGATCTTGCGCGGAGTCATCCGCATCGAAGACCACGACGGGGGCGATAGGCAGCGGCTCGTCATCGACGAAATTCCCTACAACGTCAACAAATCGCGCCTCATCGAACAGGTGGCCGACCTCATCAACAATAAGGCGATTACCGGCATTTCCGACCTGCGCGACGAATCCGATAAAGATGGCATGCGCATCGTCCTGGAATTAAAACGCGCAGAAATTCCGGAAGTGATCATCAACCAGCTCTACAAGTTCAGCGACCTCGAAGTCACGTTCGGCTGCAACATGCTGGCGCTCGACAAGGGGCTGCCGCGCACGATGAATGTCAAGCAGTTCATCGCCGCATGGATGGAGCACCGCATCGATGTCGTCCGACGCAGAACGCGCTTTGAATTAAGCAAAGCGGAAGCACGCGCCCATATCCTCGAAGGCTACCTGAAAGCGATCGACCACCTCGACGAAGTCGTCAAACTGATCCGCGCCAGCAGCAACCGCGACGAAGCGCAAAAAGGAGTTGATCGTCCGCTTCCACTTCAGCGACAAGCAGGCTAACGGCGGTCCTCGACCTGCGGCTCTATCAGTTGACAGGGCTGGAACACGATAAGATCAACCAGGAATACCAAGACCTCCTCAAGAAAATCGACTACTACCGCGCGGTCCTCGCCAGCGAGTCCATGGTACGCGATATCATTCGGGAAGAGCTGCAGGAGATCCAGAAGCACCACAAAGGGGAACGCAAAACGCAAATCGTGGCTGCGGAAAGCGAAGTCAACATGGAGGACCTCATCGCCAACGAGCCGGCCATCATCACAATCTCCGAAGATGACTACATCAAGAGAATGCCGATCGATACCTTCCGCGAGCAGCGAAGGGGAGGCCAAGGGGTGACAGGCATCCAGCTGAAGCGCGAAGACGATGCCATCAAAGGCCTCTATGTCGCCCATACACACGATTATATGCTCATCTTCACAAACTTGGGCCGCTGCTATTGGCTCAAGGTGTGGCAGATTCCCGAAGCAAGCCGCAAAGCCAAAGGCAAGCCGCTCATCAACCTGCTTGAGGATATACGGCCCGAAGAAAAAATCGCAACGATCCTGCGCACAGCGAAGTTCGATGAGGAAACCTTCATCTGCATGTCGACGCGCAAGGGGGTCATCAAAAAGAGCCGCCTCAGCGACTTCAGCAACCCGCGCCGCAAAGGGATCTGGGCCCTCGAAATCGACGAGGGCGATGAGCTGGTGGCAGCGCGCCGCGTCAATGATGGCCAGCAAATCATGCTCTTCACCCACAATGGAATGGCCGTCCGTTTCGACCAGAGCAAAGTCCGCCCCATGGGCAGGATGGCGCGCGGCGTGCGCGGCGTGTCGTTGAAAGACGAATCGGACTATGTCGTAGGATCGGAAGTGGTCAGCGGAGACGAAAGCATCCTCGTCGTCTGTGAAAATGGCTTCGGCAAACGCTCCGCCGTCGAAGACTTCAGGCAGACAAACCGCGGTGGCGTAGGCGTGCGCTCCATCATCACCAGCGAACGCAATGGCAATGTCATCGGGGCGATCTCCGTGACCGACAACGATGGCATGGTCATGATCTCCGCCACAGGACAGACGGTGCGGATCAGCATGCGCGAACTGCGCGTCATGGGCCGCAATACCCAAGGCGTCAAACTGGTCAACCTAAGAGAAAATGATACCCTCCTGGCCATCCAGAAACTCGAAGGCTCGGAAATCAGCACTAATGGCAATGGCGATGGAAATGGCAATGGCGAAGAGATAGCTACTCCTCCCGAAGGAGGATCAGGATTGGAACTTTAGATAGGCACACACAAAGGATCAAAAAGATTAATTTACAGTATGTACAGGAGAAAAGAGGAACAGGATATGTAGGATCGCACGCGGCAGGATATGCAGGATTACGGGCTCTTAACCACAGCAATTATCAACCACAGAGCTCACAGAGAACACAGAGAGAAGAGATTTAATTATTGCAGCTGAGTCGTTCTCCTCTCTCTGTGTTCTCTGTGAGCTCTGTGGTTGATAATTGCTGTGGTTAAGAGCCCGTAATCCTGCATATCCTGCCGCGTGCGATCCTGCCTATCCTGTAAATCTTAATCATCTTAATTGATCTTTTTGATCTTGAGCCTGTTATCTTAGGTTGATACTATGCAAACAAATCCGTTGTTTATCACATTTGAAGGGGGAGAGGGCGCCGGAAAGAGCACCCTCATCGAAAGAGTGGCCGCTGTCCTGCAGAAAAAAGGGCGTCCCGTGGTCACAACGCGCGAACCCGGCGGAACGCAGCTTGGCGAGCACATCCGCCACTGGCTCTTGAACCGCGATTTCATTATCAAAGTAAGCAAACCAGCCGAATTGATGCTCTTTTTGGCCTCGCGGGCCCAGCACCTCGAGGAGCTGATTGTCCCCGCACTGGGAGAAGGCAAAGACGTCATCTGCGACAGGTTTTGCGATTCGACAATCGTCTACCAAGGCTATGCCCGCGGCCTGGGCGTCGACTATGTGGAGCGTTTGTGCCAACTCGTTTGCCAAGGGCTCGCGCCCCAGCTGACCTTTTACCTCGATGTCGACCCAGCGATAGGCTTAAAACGGTCTCAGAGGGTGCATAAGGAGATCGCCAAAGCAGGCACCCTCGACCGCATCGAATCGGAGTCGTTGGAGTTTCATCAAAAAGTGCGGAAGGGATTTTTGGATTTGGCAAAGCGATATCCCGAACGGATTCATATTATCGACGCCAGCCAAACGATCGAAAAAGTCGGAACACAAGTCATTGACATATTAGAATCATGTTTGAAAACATCGTAGGCAATGATCACATCAAGCGCT
The DNA here is from genome assembly GCA_963801335.1 of uncultured Parachlamydiaceae bacterium. GTDB lineage: Bacteria > Chlamydiota > Chlamydiia > Chlamydiales > Parachlamydiaceae > CAWDEQ01. The sequence goes on from CAWDEQ010000003.1 coordinate 767,680, forward strand.
ATCTCGAACGAATGGTCGTCAATAAGACCATCGGAAATTCTTTGCTCTTTGCAGGTCCTGAGGGCATTGGAAAAAGCCTCTTTGCCGAAGAGATTGCAAAGCAACTGCTTGGCAAAGAAACGATAGCCCACCATCCTGACTACCACATCTATCGTCCAGAGGGCAAAACAGGGATGCATAGCATCCAGTCGATGCGCGAATTCAGCGAAGAAGTCTACATGGCCCCTTTTGAAGGAAAGTGGAAGGTCTTTGTCATACGGGATGCCGACCGCATGCTGACCTATAGCGCTAATGCCCTCCTGAAAACCTTTGAAGAGCCGGCACCCCATAGCCTCATCATCCTCCTATCCAGCTCACCGGAATCGCTATTGCCGACCATCCTTTCGCGGTGCAGGGTCGTCCGGTTTCAGGCCGTTGCCCGCAGAAAAGAAGGGGAGGCGCGCGATCCCATCAGGGAAAAGGTATTAGATATTCTCGCCAAAGGCAAAGCCACGCAGTACTATCAGCTCACAGGCGCTGCTCGCGAGATCAGCGACCTTGTCGAAGAGTCCAAAAAACAGGAAGAAGAACAGCTACGCGAAGCCTGGAAAAAAGAATTCCAGGAGATGTCTGCCGTCCAAAGAGAAGCTGTAGAAAAAGATGTGGAAGGAGCTGTAGCCATGCGGCTTTCCCACCATGCACAGATCATCTTTGAAGTGATTCTCGGGTGGTACCGCGATATGCAGCTATTCCAAATCAATGGCAACCGCGACTATTTGATCCATCAGGATCGAAAGATGGAAAATGAACAAGCCTTGCAGCGCGGGTTGTTCCAACCTTTGGAGAGTGTCCAAAAGGCAGTAGCCGATGCCCAGCTTTCCCTCGACCGCTCCACAGCCCTAAACATCGTACTCGAACGGCTCCTCCTCCAACTGGGTCTTGCCTAAATAATCTCCTAGTGTTCGCCGAGGGCCTCTTCTTTGTACCAGGCTCTGAGCTGAGCATCCGAATTCAAGACATTTTCGGGTACATTGCCTCTAATGTGCTTCTTAAACAGCTCTACCGTTAAGGGAATCAATTTCCAGCTATCGCCATTTTCGTCTACGAACCAAATGCCGTTGTCAAAATATTGGCCAAGGGGTTTGATTTCTGTAAATTGATGGGGTTTGGGGACTGCGGTTGTATCCTGCCAGGCACAGATCTTGGTTGTATAATTGATTTCTGGATTTATTGCGAGGGAACCATGTGGATGCCCTATTTCTGAACCCTCTATAAAATAGGTATCAAATATTCTTAATAATTTGACGTTAGTATTTGGCCCTATCATGATACGCCTCACTCAAAAAATTCTTGTTTTAGTATTGTCGATTCGATCAGAAATTGATCCAAAGGAATCGAACCGAAGACCCGATTATCCTCATCTACCAATTTGTTAGATATTAAAAGATCGATGATAATCTTTCTATTGTCTTTAAGAAGAGCCTCTGCACTGTTCCCAAAGTTGTATTCCGAATTAAAGTCTTTTAGACTCAGGTAGGGATTATTAGCTGCATCTTTTTTCTCAACAAAGAGTCCTTGCGACTGGAGAAAACGCCAGATCGCCTCCTTGAGCTCACCTTCAATATGGCCTCCGCGGATAATGGCTTGGTCGAGTGACTGTAGGAGTTGTAGGGGGGCCTTTTTTTCTAGATATTTTCTAAGTGCCTTTCTTGGGTCCTGATAAATGATCTTCTTAATGAATGTAGGTGGCAAAGCCCCCGTGCGAATCATCACTTCATTGTCGACGTGAAATTCTTGACTTTCTTTTTCCGTGAAGGCGACGATGTCATCGCTTTGTAGTAAGTCCACACCCGATACCTCCACAGCCGATCCCTCCTTATTCAAGATTTCCACCCTGGGATTGCGCAATCCATAGGTATTGTGATGCATGGCATTATGTGGAAAATTGATGACTTCTGGGCTCACAATAATCTGACAGCAGTTGATATAGGGAAAAGCATGAAGGAGTGGATTCCCCTGTTCCATCCGGGAAACCGCGGCTCTGTTCATGGCGCGCAAAAAGATCGCCTCATTGCCGCCCGCAAGCGCATCTTGATGGCAAGTGCTCGGTCGCTCAAAGCCTGCATAATTGCGCATATGGGCTGAAACAAATCCATTTTTGAGGATGCTGACAGCTGCTGTGGGAGTGACCCCGACAAAAAATCCGAACCCACCCGCTTGTCGAAACCGTTCTGCGACACCGCTCAACTTGATTACCTTATTGCCAAAGGGTGTGGTTACCTTTTGAACGCCTGCTTTCCTTTCTTCTGCAAAAATTTGATTCATTTTATCCCTCTCCTGGCGGGGGAGAAGCTGCACACATTCTGCGATCAGGTCATCAGCAGACAGGTTGGCAAATTGGGCGCTGTTCTGGATAGCAAAGGCGAGATGGGGCAGATAGGTTTCGATGACGCATAGGACCTGATTGCGTTTATCCTCTTCTTCGGAGGCAGCGGCCAGGGTTTGCGATAGGCCGACAATGGAGAGCAGCTGATGCATCTTTTGGAGCTGTTCTTCAGTATTGAGGCTTGATTCGCTGCCCTTTGGATGGAAGACTCGGACAAACACGGTATGGTGCGCGATATAGCGACCATTTGGGGGTTCCTGTCCAATGTAAATTTCTCCGACATCTTTTAATTCTATTTTGAGCATGTTGCCAAACTGTACATTCGATGTTTTGAATGCCGGAATGCCGGTTTTTGTAGAATCTGTAGTCGAAACTTCATAATTTAAAGCCACATTGGGCGTCACTGTAATATTCGTGTTGAATGTTCGTTGAAGTTCTTGTACATAGGCTGCATTTTGAAGGGCTTCTAACGTTGGACTCAATTCTTTTCTCGTTTGATTTGTAAGCTGAAAAGCCATCTCAGTGCGTATCTGTTCACCGGGAATGGTGCGGCGGCTTAGTTGTACCTGGTTGTCTTTTACAGCGCGCGCATCCATCTGCTCATAGCTGCGCCCAGGATCCATCCTCTTACCGAGCAATGAAGGCGCTGTCACATCTGTTGTCTGGAATTGCGCGAGCAGGGGAAGCTGCGAGGGACTGCATCGGGAGGCCAAAGCTTTAATGCGCGCTGCCATTGCCATCCTTTCAGGAATATTTTGTGTGTCTTCTTGGAATGGTCCCCAATGGTGCCTCGTGAGCAATTCTCTGCAAAACCTGTCGCAGACAATGAGAAATTGGTCTCGCAAGTGGGATGGGACATTTGGATCGCGCAACAGAATCCCTTCGATCGCTGCGAGTTCTAACTCTAGCCCGATGACCTGGCTGAAATTTTCGACTTTTTCCAGATGTTTGATGAAGCTTTGCAATGCTATCTCGACAGGATGAGAAACATAAAGCTTGGATTGGATTAATGAAATCCATGCATTCGCCCTTTCTACAAGTGAACGGGGTTGTTCTCGTTTCGGCCAGATTCTTGAAAATGTTTCAACAATTTTCCAAAGGAGACGATTTTGCAGATCACGATTGGTAATCAACTGCATGATTTGTGCAAAGACAAAGAGGGTGGGTTCGTCTAATTGGCGAGGATTCCTTTCATAGGCCTTTAAAAATTCGGTGACGGCGCTCTCGATTTTTTGATCGGTTTCGCTTGTCTTATTTCGCATTTCCGTTTGCACAGTTTGTGCCAATAAGCGCAGCCCTTCTAAACTAGGGATCATGCTACCCCCTTTTTCAGAACAACGTAATTATTATAATATAAACTTTAATTTTAATACAATTAAGGTTTGCCGTTGAGATGATGCTCGGAGTAGTAGGCCATGATGGGGGCGCACGCGTAAGTAAACGCAGTATTCAGGAGACGAAGCCAAATAAAGAAGAGAATATTAGGCGGCCAAAAGCTGATGTAAGGGATAATGGCTAAAGCAATAAGGCTTATGCTAACACCGGTGATAATTTCAGGTTTATTAGAAGCAAAGATTCTCCAAAAATCGGAGGAGATCTTGAATTTTTCAGTCCGCTTCCAGGCAAGGTTGCTGGTAATCCATGCCTTATAGAATGCCTTCGTGCGCGTATAAACAAGTGACCGGCTCGCAATAGCAGCAAGGAGAGATTCGCGCCAGCCTCCTTTGAGCAGGCGGATACGGATCCAATTGATGATAATATTTCGAATAATGCTCAGCGGAATGAACCATAAGAATACAGTAGGAACAAAAAAATGGCGCTGCTCGGCGATAGCAAAGCCGATAAATGTGAAGAGTAATGGCAGAGTAAGAAGATTGAGCCCCTCGTTGAAAAGGATGTTCAAGCTATGCATGACTTCTCCAAATTTCTCCATGGGAATAAGCTGACTGCGCTTTGAAAAGGGCATATAAAGGCGCCAGTGATGTTGGAATGACTGAACAGGGCCTGCTGTCCAACGAAACCTTTGCTGCTTATAGTTTTCAAAGTTCTCTGGAACCAATCCGCGGCCTAGAGTATCTTTGAGGTAATATCCCCTATATCCTTCATTGTGGATTCTAATTGCAACTTCTGAATCCTCGGTCAAACACCACTCAGCCCAGCCTCCGACCTTGTCTAAGACATCGCGCCGCAATAGGCACATTGTCCCTATGGTATAGGTGAAATTCCATTCACTGGCACCGGGCAATTCCAGCTTAAACGGGATTTCATATTCATAATAACAGGCCGTTTGAAAGGTACTCCCTTTCCATTCCCTATAATCCTGACAAGATTGGACGAATCCCGTTTTTGGATCATCGAAGAAGCCGACGAGTTTTTTCAAAAAATCGGGTTGAGCCACATAATCGGCATCGATGATTCCTACGAGTTGCACCTGGGGCGAGGTATACTCCAACGCCTTGTTGCAGGCTCCGGCTTTAGCCCCTGCTAACGTATCGAAATGGTAGAAACGGAATGCTTTGCCTAAACGCAAGCATTCCGCTTCGACGGGTTTCCAGAGGGCAGGGTCTCTTGTATTATTATCGACTACAATGACTTCAAAATGGGGATACTGCAAGTTCCCAAGAGCACGCAATGTCTCGATGACCATATCCGGGGGTTCGGCATAGCAGGGCACATGGAGAGAAACCCAAGGATAGTCTTGGCGTTCCCGATTGGCTTTTTTCCATGCTTCGCCTACGCGCGTAAAGGGAAAATAGAGCTCTGAATAGCGCAAGAGGGTATACCATATCCAAGCCACGGTATTCAATATGATAAGCAGTCCGAAGACTATGCTTGCAGCTATGAGGACGATGGACCATCCTATAGAGGTGGCAGAACTTAATGCATAGATCCATTTAGAAAACCATAGCAATCCATATAGGGAAGGGAGCAGCATGCTCGCCACTAAAAAGAGTCCGAATAAAGTGAACATAGAAATGAAAGGGCTGCCGGCAAGCACTAAGAGGAAAGCAGTCCCATAGACAATGGCGGCTGACGAAAGGCTATCCGTGATTTGCCAGGCCAGCAAAGCCGAAATCGTTATGCCCGCAAACCATACAGCAAAGGTAATAGCGTCCGATTTCCAGCGATAATAATACAAAGCCAACGTAATAAATGCGGAAGCAAGCAATAAAAAGGCGGAAAAATAGAGACCCGTCAAAGCGATATTCATCATAACCATCTGTGATATTTCTTTATATACCAATATTTGACAATTTGCGTTAAGATGCAATAGCACAAAAGGGTCAAAATCAACCAGGGAAAATAGTGCCAAGGGAGGGGGACTAATCCGATGGTGCCGCCTACAAAAGTATAGGGCAGAATGATGCCAATGGTCATGATGATTGCCGTCGTCACAAGCAGGGCTGGCGACGCAATGCTTTGAATAAAGGGGATTCTTTGCGTCCTGATCATATGGACGATCAGCGTTTGGGACAATAAACCCTCGACAAACCAACCCGATTGGAAGAGCGCCTGCTTTTCTACCGTATTGGCGCCAAAAATAAACCACATCAAGGCAAAAGTCGTGTAATCAAAAATGGAGCTGATCGGCCCGATCCATAGCATGAACCGCGCTATGCCCCCAGGATTCCATTTGCGAGGCCTGACAAGGAATTCCTTATCGACATAGTCGAAGGGGATAGTGGTTTGAGAAAGGTCGTACAAGAGATTTTGCACCAACAATTGGACTGGCATCATAGGCAAGAAGGGGAGTATAGCGCTTGCCCCAAGAACGCTAAAGACATTTCCGAAATTGGAGCTAACAGCCATTTTGATATATTTGATGATGTTGCCGAAGGTCTTGCGCCCTTCCACGACGCCCTCTCCTAAAAACAGCAAGCTTTTCTCGAGCATGATGATATCAGCAGATTCTTTGGCAATATCGACAGCCGTATCCACCGATATGCCCACATCGGCTTCCCGCAAAGCAGGGGCATCGTTAATCCCATCGCCGAGATAGCCGACGGTATGCCCATTTTCTTTCAACGTTAGAATCACAAGGGACTTTTGCAGCGGAGATAGCTTGGCAAAAATCGTCGCCTTTTCAACGGCCACTTTAAGCTCAGCTTTGCCCATTTTGTCTATCTGAGATCCTGTCAAGACGTTATCAATTGGCAAATTGACCCAGTTGCAAATCTTGCGCGTGACAAGTTCGCTATCTCCTGTGAGGACTTTGATTTTGACATGATAGCGTTTTAAAAGTTCTATCGCTTCGATAGCGCTCTGTTTTGGCGGATCCAGGAAAGCAATGAATCCTAAAAAGACCAACTCATTCTCATCTGCTGGATAATATTCTTTCTTTGGCTGGCTGGGCAGCTCTTTGTAGGCAACAGCCAGGACCCGCAAACCATCATTATTGAATTCGTCACGCAGCTCATAAGCCTTTTTCCGCAATTCATCGGACATGGAAACGGTATTTCCGTTGAGCTGTACCGCTTTTGAGAAGTTTAAAATCTCCTCAACAGCCCCCTTGCAAATGAGGAGGTGCTTTTCACCATTTTGGTTAACAATGACCGACATCCGGCGTCGTAAAAAGTCAAAGGGGATCTCATCATATTTCTTATAAGTGCTCTCCAGTTGCGTCATCTCCTTATGCTCAAGTACGGCAATATCTAACAGGTTCTTGAGCCCTGTCTGGTAATAGCTATTGAGATAGGCATACTCAAGGACTTCGTTATTTTCCTCCCCGTTGATGTCGACATGCTTCTCTAAAATGATGTGGTCCTGGGTCAGGGTGCCTGTCTTATCCGTACAGAGGACATCCATGGCGCCGAAGTTTTGAATCGAATTCAACCGCTTCACGATCACTTTGCTGCGCGCCATCACGATAGCCCCGCGGGCGAGGTTTGTCGTGACGATCATGGGCAGCATTTCCGGGGTAAGTCCGACTGCGACTGAGAGGGCAAAGAGGAAGGATTCTCCCCAGGTGCCTTTCGTAAAGCCATTGATAAAGAAGACGACAGGGATCATGAAAAACATAAATTGGATCAACAGCCAACTGATGCTATTGACGCCGATGTCAAAGCTGGTCAGAGGCCGATAACCCAAAATACTTTTTGCCACGGACCCAAAATAGGTTCTATTTCCCGTTGCCACAACGACAGCTGTAGCGGTTCCGTTTAAGACGTCTGTCCCCAAAAAGCACATGTTGAGCGAGTCAATAAGAGTGGTCTCTTCCGAAGGAATGAACGAAACATCCTTTTCGACAGGCAATGATTCGCCCGAAAGCGCTGACTGGCTGACATAGACTCCCTTAGCGCTCACCAGACGGACATCGCCAGGCAGCATATCGCCCGCCGAAAGCAATATGATATCTCCCGGCACCAATTGCTTGATATCTAACTCTTCTTTCTGGGGAGGGGAATTCTCATCCGCCCTCCTCAAGACTGTCGCTTTGGTGCTGACTAACGCTTTCAATTTCTCAGCAGCTTTATTGGAGCGGAATTCTTGCACAAAACGCAGGCCAACGCTCAAAGAAACCATGATGGCGATGATGATGGCGGCATTGTAGTCTTCAAGAACAAGGGAGATAATGGCAAGAACACTAAGTAAAAAGTTGAAGGGATTAACAAAACTTTTCAACAAGAGCATGTACCACGTTGGGGGGCGGTCATGCGCGATCTCGTTCGGACCGTAAAGCTCGCGACGCCTTTTAACTTCGGAATCCGTAAGTCCTTGTTCGCTAGTCTCTAACTCGCGAAAAACAGCGGCTAAAGGCATATGCGAAGCCTCGCGAAGTATCTCTTTTATTTGTTTGTCGGCTCCATTCGTCTCCATGCCCTCTCTATATCGTTTATTGTCTATTTTTTAAAATAAATTATTTGTTATAATAGATAAATAAACTTAGGTTTATATTTATGGTCAATCTCAATGCCCAGCCCGACCCTTCGCTACAAGGTGGGCAAAAGGAACTTCAACAGAGCACAGGGAACAAAACTTCTGAAGCGGAACAAGGTATAGAAAACGTTAGCAAAGAGAAACTCGTCCTAGTCACTGAAGCCCATAAAAAAGTGGAAGCCAACGCAGAGTGCCCCAATCAAATCCTGAGAGTTCGAGTAAACATAGCCCGCATCAAAAAAGCAGTCGCTCCACTATTCCAAAAAATGGGAAAAATCATTCGGCTAGGGAGCCAAAGAATTGCCGAAATGCACGTCATTCGCAAGATGAAAGATATCTATGACTTTTTAGAGCACTGCGATTTTAGGTTTATTCGCCAATCGGAAGAACCCCTTTTGCAAGGACGTTCCGATGAACATCTGACAGCTCTTCTCCTTCAATATAGCGAATTAGAGAGGCATATGGGGGAAATCAGCCCGGAAGAGTTCATAAAAAAAATCATCGAAATGCTAATCGCCATCGGAAATGCCGCCTTCAAACCCCATCTATATGAAATTCGCGAAGCCATGGTGGCGGAAGTGCTCACCAAATATTTGGCTGTACAACCCATTCAGGAGGGATTGCTGGTGCCAGTTCCAACGTTTAATCAGCAAGAGGAACCCGTTCAGATCGAATATGCGTATCGCCATCATCTGAGTTTAGGCGAAACAAATATTCCCGTTTATATTTTTGCTCCCGCCCTAAACAAAAATAGGGGGGAATATAATCCGATCCTGATGTTCCGTGGAACGCGCTTCGTTTTTTCCAATGCGACAGATTTTCGTTCCATCGTAGAAAATTTCAACAAAGTGGGGCCTGCCCGAGGGGTTTATGAGGAATTCACACCGGAGCTCGCGAGTTTTTTTGCGGAATGGTTTAAGGAAGAGCAACAGCCTCTTTTCAAAATATTTGGGTATAGCCAAGGAGCGGTTCTAGGGCAGCGCACCCTTGTCGATTTTTACCCCTACTTGGCTAAGGGAAAGTTCAGGGCCAGCTACTTCCTCAATGCACCAGCTGTCGAACAGGACATCTATGAGCGCTGGACCAAAATCAAGCCCGAAGAGAAGCCAACCTCCTTCGTGTTTGTCGTCTCCAAGGACGTCGTCTCCTTCAGGGGTACTTACTTCATTGGCATCGTCAAAGAGGTCTTGCCCCCTTCGACAGGATTTCTCGCGTCCCACTTCGGAAGCAAACTCATGGAATCGACCTGGAACCTCTATGCCGTCAGCGAAAAAGAGTCGGAATCCCCCACGCGAAAGCTTGTCAATCAAGTGATGTCAAGCAACCTCGTCGAAGGCCTTTACAAACTGGCAGTAGCCCAGTGGAAAAAAATGCGGAAGCATGACCTCCGCCATCATCAACTGCGGCACCTCTAGCGGCACCTCTAGTACCGTAATATTATTAACCACAGAATAATTATTAACCACAGAGAGCACAGAGAACACAGAGAGGGAGAAGAATTTAAAACCACTGATCTCATTTGTTCAGTGGTTTTAAATTCTTCTCCCTCTCTGTGTTCTCTGTGCTCTCTGTGGTTAATAATTAATTTGCCGGGATTTGGCGGTCGCTGTCGTTGGCTAGGCGGATGCCGGTAAATTGGAAACGGGTTTCGGGCGCCCAAAAGTTGCGGTAGCTGATGCGGATATGGTCGCGTTCTGTGGCGCAGGAGCCTCCGCGCAGCACCCTTTGGTTATCCATGAATTTCTCGTTGTATTCGCTGAGATCTCCCTCAAAGGCTTGGTAGCCGGGATAAGGCTCGTAGTAGCTGCTCGTCCATTCCCACACATCGCCAAGCAGTTGCTGCATCGCTTTTTTGCCTGAGGCAGGAGCCGGATGCAGTTGGGCGGAATCCACAAAATTTCCCTCTGAAGAAGTGAGGCCCTGCTGTCGGGCTGCCAGTTCCCATTCCCGTTCTGTAGGCAGGCGGGCTCCACTCCAGGTAGCGAAAGCCTCGGCCTCATAAAAGCTCACGTGGCACACAGGTTCTTGCAGATTGAGGTTTTGCATGCCATGCAATGTCCAGAGCATCCATTCGCCATCGATTTTTTCCCAATATAAGGGAGCCTTCCAGGAGTTCTCCTGGACCTTATTCCAACCATTGTTGAGCCAGAGCAATTGTTTTTCATAGCCTCCATCTTCCATGAAGGCAAGATATTCCCCATTGGTGACCAGGCGATTTTGCAAGGAAAAATCGTTGAGGTAGTGCTTGTGGATAGGCAATTCGTTATCCCAAGACCAGCCCCCTTCCCTATTGCCAAATTCGTGGAGTCCACCCGCAAAAGGAATAAAGCGGACTGAGGGTATACGCGCCGTCTTGGATTGCGGGCGCTTGTTACTTGCATAGGGCTTTCTTAAATCGAGCGGATTCTGATAGAGAATGTGTTTGATTTCCGTATAAAACAACTCCTGATGCTGCTGTTCATGCTGCAAGCCGAGGTCGATAATCGCAGCGCAATGATTGAATTTCTTTTCATTCAGTGAATTGATCAGGGACTCCATCCGTTCATCGACAGAGCGTCTATAGCTATGGACCTCTTCCATGGTAGGCCGCGTCATCAGGCCGCGCTGGCTGCGTTCAAGGCGCGGACCTAGCGATACATAGTAGGAATTGAGCACATAATCGAAGAGGCCATCTTCTTTTGCACTCTTGCCGCCATAAGGCCCTAGGACGTTCCTGACGAAAAACCAGCAGGTATGGGCGAGATTCCACCAAACCGGGCTGACGTCATCGCAAGTCTGGATGCGGCACTGTTCCGGCAAGAGAGGCGCAGCCATTTCCATGCTCGCCTTGCGGACCTTTTTGTAGCGCTGTAAAAGTTCATTTCGGTGATTCATTTATTCAGCTCCATTGGGGCATGATGTGCTTTTTTGACCTGCCAGATGACTTCAGCAAAATAGCCTTTGGAATCGATGAGCGCTTCATCGAGATCAAATCCTACCTCTTGGCCGATCTGTTGGATATCGTGAAAGTCATACTTGTAGGAATTTTCAATATGGATGCCCTCCCAAGCACGGAACTGGAAACTTCTTTGCAGCTTCCCTATAATCACTGTTTGAGCTTTAGTGCTGACTAGCCAGCTCTCCATTCTGCTGTGGGCCGGATTGTAAAAGCTATGGTGCATAAAACTGTCCCGATTGAAGTCGCCCTCCAATTCGCGGTTGATGCGGTCTAACAGGTTGAGGTTGAATTCCCGAGTCACACCGGAACTATCCCTATAAGCTTTTTCGAGAATGTGAATATCCTTTTTGAGGTCGAATCCGATGAACACGCAATCGCGATCGCACAGGCCATTCCACATCTGTAAAAGGAAACGTTTTGTTTGATCCGGAGTAAAATTGCCAATGCTGGATCCTAAAAACAAAACGATGGTGGGGATAGAGTTTTCCTGACCCAGCCACTCCAACGCAGCTGAATAGTCGGCAACCAATCCCAGCACATCCATTGGGGAGCCGCCATATTCTTGTTTTAAGCTCATGACCAGCTGTTCCACCATCTCCTGGCAGATATCCACAGGAATATAGGTAAAGTGAAGTCCATGCTGAATGAATTCTTGTAGAAGAACCTTTGTCTTTTTCGCATCCCCAACGCCTAATTCGACTAGTCTGAACGGAGAATGTGAAGCAATCCGGCTGATATCCTCCTTTCTCCTCCGCAATATTTCCATTTCACAGGCTGTAGGGTAATATTCGGGCAGGGTGGAAATTTTCTCAAAAAGGTGGCTGCCTCTCTCGTCGTAGAGGTAGTGGGTCGGCAGGGACTTTTCAGAGGCCGATAATCCCTCGAGCACATCAGTGGCAAAAGAGCTGCGCGCACTCACGCCAAAGGTCTCTAAATTGATGATTTTGTAGGAGGATGTCATAATCCTCCTAATTAACGGAAATAGAAGCGAATGTCAAAAAAAATGATGATCTTCAGCTTGGGCTATTATTATAGAATGCTGAGGTTAAAGAGGCGAGTTTTTGATCTAGCACTTTTGGATTGACTTTCCCCTTGCTTACCACTTTTTCTTGAAACAGACGCGTATAGACGATGAAGTTCTCTAACTCATTCATGGGGATTTGGTGTACATTGGCCAGCAGGCGATCCGTTTTGGCCGCTAATCCTGTAACAACATGCTGAAGGTGAGTATTCGCATTAAAAATATAACGAAAAACCTTAATGATGAAGTCGATAATCCGTATGTTTGTCTTGGTCTTTTTCTCTTCAGAAAATCCATTTACCGGATCATACTTTAGCAACAACCCACTAAAATGATTGGGATCTATTGGATTAAACATTGATTCTCCTTTAACAAAAAACAAATTGTATCAAATTCTATTACTTTTATTCAATGTAAAAATCTCTAAATTAACAAAAAGAACAAGATGAACAGCCACGCTCTGGAAAGGACAGAAAGGACGAAAGGACAATTGTCCTTTTGTCCTTTTCTCCCGATCTCACACCATCTCACTGATCTCACTGGGCTCAGTGGTAAAATATTCACCGCTGTCTTTTGATTGCGCGAAACGGGTTGCCCCTGTAATCTATTTGCATGAACATGACGTTGGACATTGACACATTCCTAAAATCAGGCGCCCTGATTTCGTTTGGCGATGGGAAGCTGTTGGCAGGGTGGGACACCACGTGGCAAGAGCACCCATCCAAAGAGGGGCCTTCACTTTATTTCCCCGACTTCTTTTTAAAGGCGGAAAAGCCGTGGCTGATACCGTCTCAATGGTGCGAAATCTCAATTGAAGAACTGCTGCACAAGCTGCCACAAATCACAGAGCCCCAAACATATAAATGGCATAATCCCTATCATTCCCATTTTCAGAATGCGTTTGTCGATCTGAAGCAGGCTTTTCGGGACAACATCTTGCAGAAAGCCGTTCCCTATGTCTTTGAACTGAGCCCCTCTGTCCTTGACTGGGAGAAATTGACGCAATCCTTACAAAGAGTCCTTTCCTCTGCAAAGTCGCAACCCGTTCATATTTATGGCTTTTGGGATAAACACTCAGGCATGTTAGGGGCGACGCCTGAGCTCCTCTTTAGTTATCATCCTGAAGAAAGCCGCATCCTGCATACACACGCCTGTGCTGGCACTATTGGGGATGGAGAAACATTCAGCCTGAGTGCCAAAGAACTCGAAGAGCATAACCTCGTCATCGAAGGGATCAAAGAGGCTCTATCAGAATTTGGCCAGGTTGACGTGGGACAACGCCAGGAACTGCATCTACCCCATCTCAAACACCTGATCACCCCGATTGAAATGAAGCTCAGCAAACCCTTTGACTTCGATGCCATTGTACGCGCCTTACATCCTACCCCTGCGCTTGGAGCCTTCCCTAAACAGCCGGGCATCTCCTGGCTGCATGATTACCAGCTCAATGTCCATCGCAACCGGTATGGGGCGCCCGTCGGATGCCTCTACAAGAGCCAGAGCCTATGCTATGTGGCGATCCGCAATATGCAGTGGGATTCCAACGGAATCAAAATCGGAGCAGGCTGCGGGATCGTCGCTGGAAGCCAATTCGAAAGCGAATGGCGCGAAATCAACCTGAAATTGCGAGCCATTAAGGATCAACTTGCCCTATGAATATCACAATGTCCTCACAAATTAATGAGACGCGGGTCTTGCAAGTTCTTCAAGAGCTCATCAGCTATGGAACGCGCGAATTTTGCATTTGTCCTGGATCACGCAATAGCCCCTTCGTCCAGGCACTGACAAAAATTTCAGGATTCACTACCTACTATTGGTTTGAGGAGCGCTCCGCAGCCTTTTTTGCCCTCGGCCGCAGCCGAGCGTTGCAGCAGCCTGTCGCTATCATCACGACATCAGGTACCGCCTCGGGAGAATTGCTGCCAGCCGCCATGGAAGCCCACTATACCGGAGTTCCGCTCGTCTTGATCACAGCCGATCGCCCCAGACGCTATCGTGGGACGGGGGCTCCGCAGACGGCAGAGCAGGCCGGCCTTTTTGGAGTCTATGTCCGCAAGGAACAGGACCTCGCCGATGAGGAGGTATGCCTGCTAGAGGATTGGGACCAAACGGGCCCCCTCCATTTGAATATCTGTTTTGAGGAGCCTTTGCTTCATCCCTTTGATTCCCTAGAGCCTTTTAGCTTTGAAGAGAAGGGCTTTGTGCGGCCAGTCAGCCGTGATATTCCCGATTCTATCGATCGCTTTTTTTCGAAGACCAAGCGCCCCTTTATTATAGTGGGAGGACTTAAACCGCAAGCCAGGAAGAGTGTAGCCGATTTCTTGCTCCAGCTGCAGGCTCCCGTTTTTTTGGAGGGCATTTCCGGCTTGAGGGAAGAGCCGTCGCTCCAGCATTTGCGCCTCAAGAGAACCGACAAACTGTGGCAGGAAGCACACAAGCACAGGTATCCGATCGATGGCGTTTTCCGCATTGGAGGAGTCCCCACGTTCCGTTTTTGGCGAGACTTAGAAATTAAAGAATCAGAACTGGAAGTGTTATCTGTTAACGAAGTACCCTTTTCAGGGCTAAGCTGGGGGAGGGTTGTCAGCGCTCCATTGGCTCAGGTCTTTAGCGACTATAAACTCAATACGACTTATGATTCGACGCATTGGAAAGAGTGGAAAGAGGCCGATACCGAATACATGGACAAGCTGCATCGCTGCTATGGAGAAGAGCCGCACGCCGAGCCGAGTCTGATCCATGCCTTGTCGCGACAGCTGCCTGCCGAGTCCTTTGTCTATTTAGGCAATAGCCTGCCTATTCGCAATTGGGATTTAGCAGCGGACAATACCTTCAAGGGATTGGAAATTCAGGCCAACAGGGGAGTCAATGGCATCGACGGGCAAATCTCAACTTTCCTAGGGTTATGCCGCCCCGATAGCCACAACTGGGGCTTGTTTGGCGACCTTACGACCCTATATGATATGGCCGCGCCCTGGATCCTATCCCAATTGCCGCATATCAAAGCGGCAATCGTCGTCATCAACAATGGGGGAGGCCAAATCTTCTCTAACATGTACCCTCAGAAGGAAATGCTCAATGAACACGCCTTGCATTTTGGTCCGCTTGCACACATGTGGGGTCTGGACTACGCCTGCTGGACCGACATCCCTAAGGCCCTGCCTGCAAGGCAAAATTGTTTGATTGAAATCAAGCCGGACAACGCAGCTACAGACCGCCTCATGGCTAAAATGGCTTCGCTATGAAAATCTACGCCCTTCATGGGTTTTTAGGATTGCCATCAGATTGGGCAGAGTTTAACGGATTGGAAGGGGTGAGCCTCTTCGATACCCGATTGCCCGCGCCGTCTGCTGGCCTGACGCAATGGGGTAAGGCTTTTAATGCCTTTGCCGAACCGGGATCGCTGCTTCTTGGCTATTCACTGGGAGGCCGCTTAGCTCTTCATGCCCTTTGCGATAACCCCGGCAGGTGGCAAGGAGCCATCCTTATATCTGCTCACCCGGGTCTTCGTTGTTCTAAGGAGAAGGAAACGCGTAGAAAAAAGGATGGCGTTTGGGCATATCGCTTTGAAAATGAACCCTGGGATTCGCTGATGTTGGGCTGGAACCGCCAAGAGGTCTTTCGGGGCAAGCATCCTCCGTTTAAACGACTGGAGGAGGAGTTTGATCGCACAATGCTCAGCGAAGCTCTACGCCATTGGTCATTGGCTCATCAGCAGGACTTAAGTGATACGATTAGCCGGCTTCAGCTTCCCATTTTATGGGTAGTGGGTTCTGAAGATAATCATTATAAGTCACTTATATCTGAGTTCTCACTTTCACATCCCCAATCGAAAAAATGGATAGCGCCGGAAGCTGGCCATCGGGTACCATGGGAACGTAAAAAAACTTTTGAAGATGAAATAACTAAATTTCTGGAACAAATAAGGAATAGTACATGACAGCCACACAAGAGAAAACGCTTTGGAATAAAATCAAAGACTATGAGGACATCTTCCTCGAAAAAACCGAGGATGGCATAGGCAAAATCACGATCAATAGACCCCAAGTCCGCAATGCCTTTCGCCCCGAAACGGTGGTCGAGATGCAAGAAGCCTTCGATATCTGCCGCAACGATAGCTCGATCGGCGTGATCATCTTGACAGGCCAGGGGCATGAAGCCTTTTGCTCGGGAGGCGACCAGCGCGTCCGCGGCAGCGAAGGCTACATTGGGGGTGATGGAGTACCGCGCCTCAACGTCCTCGATCTGCAAAAGCAGATTCGCTCGCTGCCAAAACCCGTTGTGGCTATGGTAGCCGGCTATGCAATAGGCGGCGGGCACGTCTTGCACGTCGTGTGCGATTTGACGATTGCCGCCACCAATGCCCGCTTTGGACAGGTGGGGCCGCGCGTCGGTTCTTTCGATGGAGGGCTAGGCAGCAGTTATTTGGCGCGCATCGTCGGCCAAAAGAAAGCACGGGAGATCTGGTTCCTCTGCCGCCAATATGACGCCAAACAGGCCCTTGAGATGGGGCTTGTCAACCATGTCGTCCCAGTCGAACAGCTGGAAGCCGAAACCCTGAAGTGGTGCCGCGAAATGCTGCAGCTATCTCCACTTGCTTTGCGCTGTGTGAAATCTGCCCTTAACGCAGACTGCGATGGACAAATTGGATTGCTAGATCTAGCTGGAAATGCCACCCTTCTCTACTACATGAGCGAAGAGGCCAAAGAAGGCAAACAAGCCTTTATCGATAAACGCAAACCCGATTTTTCAACCTTTACAAGGCTGCCCTAACCATGGAATCACATGCCGCACAACTGGAAAGAAAGTGGCTGCCTTGGCTGCTGGCTATGCGTCCCAAAACATTGGCCGTCACATTAGGGCCGATCTTTTCTGGAACCGCCCTTGCTTATTCCCAAAAAGGCAGCATCGATGGATTCATCCTTTTGGCAACGCTGTTGAGCGCGCTCTCTATCCAGATCGGCACGAATCTCGTCAATGATGCCCTGGATTTTAAAAAAGGCACCGATACCAAAGAGCGCTTAGGACCAAAACGGGTCACAGCCAGTGGATTGCTTTCCATGGAACAGGTGCTCGCCGGGGGATTGGCCTTCTTTGCCCTGGCCCTTTTCTTTGGCCTTCCTCTGATGATGCAAGGGGGATTGCCCATTGCACTCCTGCTTTTGCTCTCCTGCTCCATGGGTTATTTCTATACTGGCGGCCCGCTGCCCCTTGCGTATAATGGCTTAGGAGAAATAGCCAATATGGCCTTCTTCGGTTTAGCGCTAACCGCCGCAACGGGATATCTGCAATTAGGGAATTGGGATTTCCGACTCTTTATCTCTGGCCTGCAGATGGGCTGCTTGTCGACAACCCTGCTCGCAATCAACAATCTGCGCGATATCGCCGAGGACACCAAAACGAACAAGGGGACATTAGCCGTGCGCTTTGGGAAGCATTTTGCCCGATTTGAAATCACATTCCTCGTGGCATTGCCTTTTTGCTTGAGCCTCTTTTGGGTTTTTGATCGCCACCTCTTTGCCGCTCTGCTTCCCTTGATCACGCTGCCATTGGCCGCTGGACTCCTAGGGAATATCTGGAAGTATGATCCTGGTATAAGGCACAATAAATTCCTGGGAATGGCAGCCCTGCTGCAGCTTCTCTTTGGCGTGTTGTTTGCACTCGGGATATGCTTACAATGAAGATCGCCTATAGCCCTTACGTCCTGGAAGGAGAAAGAAATCGGCCCGGAGCCCTTCTCAAATGGGAGTTCGACAATGGAACTGTCGGCTATTCCGACTGCAATCCATGCGTCGAGCGAGGCGATTTGCCTATCGAAAAGCAAATCGCACAGCTGAAGGCTGGGCAGTGGACCCCTTTAACAACTAGGGCGAAGCACATCGCCACTCTCGATGCCGATGCCCGTGCCCGCCATATCAATCTATTCGATGGCCTAAAAATACCCTCGAGCAATTACTTGATCATGAACCTTGCCTCCTATACTCCACGCGCTATTGAAAAAATCCTGGAAAGGGGATTCACGAGAATTAAGGTCAAAATCTCACGCGACTTTAATCTTCTGAAGCCCCTAGTCCAAGCCTTTGGCAGCCAAATCAAATGGCGCCTGGATTTTAACGAGAAATTGACGCTCCAAGAATTCTCCGAATTTTTGGAAGC
The DNA here is from genome assembly GCA_963801335.1 of uncultured Parachlamydiaceae bacterium. Lineage (GTDB taxonomy): Bacteria > Chlamydiota > Chlamydiia > Chlamydiales > Parachlamydiaceae > CAWDEQ01. The sequence continues at coordinate 786,037 of CAWDEQ010000003.1, forward strand.
CAGCAAGCCCTATAGGGACTCCTTTGACTATTTCGAAGACCCCACTCCTTTCATGTGGGAAGAGTGGCAATTGCTGCAGCAAAATCGATTGCCTCTGGCTTGCGACTACCGTTCCGACAAGGCTGCGGGCCATCCGGATGCCGCCTCAGTGCTCGTAGTGAAGCCGGCCATCCAAAATGAACACATCTTGGGGAAGGACACACTCAAACAAAAGTGGGTCGTGACGACCTATCTGGACCACCCCCTGGGTCAAGCCAGCGCCGCCTATGCAGCAGGTCTGCTCTATCGGCACTATCCAGACCAACTCGCTGTCTGCGGCCTGCTCACTCAGCATGTCTACAAGCCGACCCCTTTCAGTTCCTGCATCGAAACCGCAACACCTGAATTCAAAGCACCACCAGGAACTGGCTTGGGATTTGATGAGCTTCTGGACAACATGGATTGGCTGATAGTATGATTGATTGGGAAACAGGGGAGTCGCACGTCTTGTTGAATCCGCGGCTTCCTCCCGAGCAGAGCAAAGTCTTGAACCAATCTGAAATGCTGCACTCTGCCTTTCCCGGCCACCTCTGGCTGACGAGTTCAGGGACATCGGGCCAGGTAAAGCTTGTGGGCTTATCCAAGCAGGCCATCCTCGTTTCAGCTGCTGCTGTGAATCGCCATCTGCAGAGCGATCACAGCGATCGATGGCTCAACCCCCTCCCTCTGTTTCACGTAGGCGGCCTGAGCATCCTAGCTAGAGCTCACTTAAGCGGCGCCGCTGTGTTTCAACTGCCAGCGAAATGGGACGCACACGAATTTGTCCAGAGCCTGCACCGCCACCAGGCAACATTGACCTCTCTCGTTCCGACACAACTGTATGATCTGGTCATCCAGAAAAGGGAAGCTCCGCAGGAATTGCGCGCAATGATTGTCGGAGGAGGAGCCCTTTCTCCCAAACTCTATCAAGAAGGGAGAAAGCTTGGTTGGCCGCTGCTGCCATCTTATGGCATGACCGAATGCGCCTCTCAAATCGCGACGGCGACTCTCGAGTCTCCCGATTTAAAAGTGTTAAGTCACATCAACCTGAAAATAGCGGAGAGGGGATTCCTTGCCATTAGCAGCTCCTCCCTATTGACAACCTATGCCTATATGAAAGGCGACTCCCTTCACTTAGTCGATCCTAAACAAGAGGGATGGTTTGAAACAGAAGATGTAGGCACGCTGGATGAAGGGGGAACCTTGCACGTAAAGGGCAGGGGAGAGGATAGCATCAAAATTGGAGGAGAACTGGTCTCAATCATCCGTTTGCAAAATGTTCTGGATTCATTAAAAATGCGGCATCCCGAGGCACCTGATATGGCCCTCTTTGCTTCCCCCGATGAGCGGCTAGGATATGTGATCCATCTCGCTGCTACAGAAGCGGGCAAAGACCTGCTGCCAGCCATTCTTGAGGCCTATCATGCTGAAGTAATGCCCGTTGAAAAGATCCGCAAGGTCCATTTCCTTCCTGAAATCCCGCGCAGCCCCCTCGGAAAAATCCTAAGGTGTGAAATAAGGTGTGAAATAATCTAAAACGCGCGCAAACAAATTAACCACTGAGATCACTGAGATCAGTGAGAAGATATGAGAACATTGAGAAGGATTAATCTAATATCGATCCTCTCCCTATCTCATACCCTCTCAGTGATCTCACTGATCTCAGTGGTTAATTGTTCTCCTTTCTTTGCGCCTTACTTATAGGCTACTGGCTGCTAATGACGTCAACCCGATTGGCTACAGCTTTAACACCAGCAACCTTCTTTGCAAGCTGTTCGACTTTTGCCTTTTCTGCTTTTCCATTTACAGTACCCGACAACGTCACGCTGCCATAGTTGACCATGACTCGCAGGTTTTTCGCATCCGAAGAAAGCGAGGGATCATTTTTTATAGCAGACCTAATTTTCCGCAAAATATCATCATCAGTTACTTGCTCTTGATCACTTGACGAAGCATCCGCCGGTTTTGGAATCATATTTGTATTGGAAGATGGATTCTGTGTCGGATCCGTTAGTGCATTCGGCGAAGAAATAGAACTTAAGCCGTTTTGTTCTTCATCCATAGCGCTGTAATAGCGATGTTGTCCTGGTGTAAGATGGGTGCTTTCGCTTTCATCAGAGCTATCGAAAGCTTGTAAAGATGCTGAGCTTGCTGCAAAAGCCGCTAGGGCTAGAATCATAGTCTTCTTGCTATTCATCGTAACCTCCTTGAAAATGTAAATTTTAAAAAATAGTTGTGCCTACAATCACAAACCTCATAAACCTCACGTTAATCGAGTCGACTCATATTGTAAATATTTATTTTAAATCTTACTTGACTAGACACATTAAGTGATGATACTCATAAGCTTAACAAGCCTTAATAGGAGGGATATGGATATTCCTGATTATGTGGGTCTGGTGGGAGTAGCCATCACGCTTATTGCCTACCTTCTCCTCCAAGTCAATTGGATGCGCATCGAAGGGAAAAGCTACTCGCTTCTCAATGCAATAGGCTCGCTCTTGATCTTATACTCCCTCTATTACCACTGGAATACTCCAGCCGCAGTCATTGAATTGGCTTGGTTAGTGATCAGCCTCTTCGGCCTTGGACGCTTGATAGCCAAAGCTCCTAGTTAGGACCAACCAAAAAAAGCTCCAGCAATAGAGTGTACTTTTCTAGCAGTATTGGCTAATGGAGTATTTTCATTGAGATTGAGACGCCGTACGTGTCTAATTTCACGAATGGTATGACGAACTTCAAAAAATAATAGGTCATCGGCAGAAGGCTGCAGGTCATCATCAGGTACTGCTAAGATTTCCTCCTGTGTCATTTCTGCTGGTCTAAATGGCTCTTCATCTGTCGTAACTCCAGCTACGGGGGCTCGGCAAAGAGGACAATTGTGCTTTCGCTTAAGCCATTCTCCAATACACTCTCTGTGGAAGATGTGGCTACAGTCTAATCGCCTTTCTTTTTCCTCTTCGCAGCTAGGTTGAGGAACAATGCCATCAAGACAAATAGCGCATCTTTTCGGACTAACAGATGAACTTGACTGCATATTAATACTCCCTCTTATTTTTATTCGTTGTCATTATTCTATCAAATCTTTGTTAAAATACTATAAAGATTTCTAAGATTTAATTAAAATGGTAAATGGAAAATTGATTTTTTTACCACTGAGATCAGTGGTAAATGTTCACCTCCCTCCTTCGTCGGGAGGTGAAAAATTTGTCGAAGTGCATAAATTTCTATTAAATTAACAATCAAATCTTTAATATACCGTGGCATGAACCCCACGTACTCAGAACTTGAACTAGAACTTCACCAGACCAAGGCCGAGCTTAATCAAACCAAGTCGTTGCTTGAGCAGACTAGGGAGCTTCTCAAAAAGGCCTTCGAAGAAGTAGGCAAGCTTTGCGATGAGGTAACCAAGCTCAAAGAACAGATTGCTCGAAACTCCAAGAACAGCTCCAAGCCTCCTTCTTCTGATCAAAAAGGGAATACTGGCCCCAATCAATCCAAGAAAGAACGAAAGAAGAGAAAAGGCAAAACTCGTACTCCTTTTCCGCCAGAAAGAGTTGACTGCTCTATCCAGTGCTCACAGGAAAATTGCCCTCATTGTGGTTCATCTGCCATACAATTGAATGGACAACTCCCGGAAATTTTGCAGCAAGCTGAGCTTCCGGAAATAAAAGCGACTGTCACTGAGTATCAATTATTGAAGTATGGCTGTATAGCCTGCGGGAAAAATTCTGTAGCACCTCTTCCTGTTGGTGTTCCTGACTCTGCCTTCGGTCCGAAATTGATGGGGCTATTGGTGACTTTGACTGGGGTGTTTCACCTTGCTAAGAGAGAAGCAGTCCTATTGATAAAAGAGCTGTATGGTGTAGATATGGGTGTAGGGTCTGTCTCGAACATCGAAGAAAGAGTATCAGAAGCTTTGGACCCCATCTATCAACGAATCCATAGCTTTGTCATTGAAAGCAAATTTTGCAAACACTTTGACGAAACCGGGTGGCGGGACGGAGGCAAACGTCATTTCGTATGGTTAGCATGTTGTGAGCAAGCGGCATTTTATATGATTGATCGTCATAGGAGCTCTGAGGCATTTTTAAAACTGTTTACAGTCAATCCTGATAGCGTTGCTGTCGTCACAGATCGCTATGCAGTTTATTCAATCTTTACGGTACATCAGTATTGTTTGGCCCACCTTATCAGAGAGTTTCATAGCTATGCGGAAAGAGATGGTCCTGATAAGCAAATAGGAGAAGCTCTTGAAAACGAGCTAATAATGACCTGTCGCATTCATAAGAAGTACCGAGAGGGAGAACTGAGTTTGGAAGAGAGAAATAGGCGTATAGGGCATCGTAAGCGAAAATTGGAACGCCATCTTGAAGATGGTATGGCTAATGGCAGCGACGATTTATTCAAACTAAGCCAGGCTTTACTGGATGATTTCGACAAGCTGTGGACGTTTACAAAGACGCCAGGGATGGAACCAACGAATAATTTAGCTGAAAGAGACTTAAGAAAGCTGGTTATTTGGAGACGAAAGAGCTATGGGACAAGAAGTGCTCGTGGTAAGAGGTTTGTAGAGAGAATAACCACAGTAGCCCAAACATTGAAAAGACGATCGCAGAGTATTCTTAGCTTTATCCAGGAAGTAATCGTGGGATTCTATAACAAGGCTGCCACGCCATTCATATTCGAAGCGCTAGGGTTTTAGCCCCATATTTTTCACCTCCCGACGAAGGAGGGAGGTGAACATTTACGATCAGTGAGATCAGTGGTAAATTAAAAAAACAGGAAAGGGCGAAGAGCCGGATAAACCTCTAGTCTAAGAGGTCGACCTTGCCGCTGGCGAGATTGTAGTAGCCACCATAGACGTCGATCTTTTTCTGCTTGATGAGTTCAGCCAGGACAGGCGCATTTTTCAATTGCGCGACAATGGCTTTTACATTCGCTTTAATAGCATTAGAGAGAGCATCGGGCTGCCCCCGATAGCGGGCCACTGCGGGCTCGATTAAAGCCGCGACCGTTTCGATATCTTTCACATTTTTGTCCAAGACTGCTTTCACAGCCCCGCATCCTTCATGGCCTAGGACGAGGATGGCCGCAGCATTCAGGTAATAGGCTCCAAAATCAATGCTATCCAGTTCCACCCGGCTCACCACATTGCCTGCCACGCGCACCACAAAGAGATCGCCTACCCCTTGGTCGAAGATAATTTCAGGGGGTACGCGCGAATCAGAGCATCCCAAAATGATGGCAAAGGGCTTTTGCTTGGCGACGAGTTCCTGGCGGCGCGCCTGATTGCTTTCGCAATTTTCGAGATGACCGCCCATATAACGCTCGTTGCCCTTCAACAACTTTTCTTTTGCTTGATCAGGCGTGAGGGCATCGAGTGTGCCGATGGCTAATAGGGATAGGGCACATATATTGAAAATTCGCATTGTTTCCATAAACGCCACTATAATAATTGTTAAAATTATGTCCATGCTTATTTTTGCCTTCCATTAAGAAAGGACAAAAAGGACGAAAGGACAAGGACCAAGCTCTTTCTGATTGAAAAAATATAGCACTTAGAGCTATAGTTGAGATATAGGGAAAAGTTGGGTCGGATGAGGATTTTTAAGAACAAACCTTTTCATCGCTGGACAAAAGAAGTTGGGCTCTCTGATAACGAATTGAAAGAGGCTGCTATAGAAATTAGCTAAAATATATTTTGGCTTTAGTGATAAGCAGCTTACTCAAGCTATAAATGTAGGCGAATTGGTTGAGGTGAAATAATATGAAAAAATCAATCTTAGAAGTTGTTCATGAATCCGTAGAAGGTCTGTATGATGCAGGGCTTGTTGATGCAACAACAATGCACGAATTTAATGCGTTGTGTCTTACTCCTGTTGAAAGATTTTCTCCTCGAGAAATAAAAAGTCTTCGTTTGCGCGAAAAAGTTAGTCAGGGCGTCTTTGCATTATATCTACACACAAGTGTTTCTACTGTGCAACAATGGGAGCGCGGTGAAAAACATCCGCGCGGTATTGCTCTTAAAATGCTTAATCTTATAGCTAAAAAAGGTCTTCAAGCTATTGCCTGACAATGGCTTTCACATTAGCTTTAATAGCATTAGAGAGAGCATCTGGCTGCCCCCGATAGCGGGCCACTGCAGAGCCCGTCTATCGTCCAGGCCCTGGCTTTCTAGCGCCTAATATGGACATCGTCACGAGCCGAGAAGCAAGCGAGAATTATCTCATTAGAAGAGGCCATTGAATTGATGATTATCATTGCGAAGTCTGGATTTGATGACTTTTCTGGGGACAACATCTTTATCGCCGAAGATGGCATTTATTTTATTGATACGGAATTCGGCAACTTTTCGCCAACCCGTATAGACTTTAACCCACTGGAGTCTATTAAGGATTTAGTGCATCCAGATGATCAGGAAAAATTCATGGAGGAATTGAATGCAAGAAAAGCAGATTTTGTAAAGGATGCGGAATTGCTAAAAGCGCAACACAGCAAATGGTCGGTCATCGCCGAAGATCCGAATAGGAAAATGCTCTGCAAAGAGGGTTATGAGATCCCGGTGTCTTCGATCCTATAAAGTTCCGGCGGGAACCTCCTTGTTCCCCCAGAACAAAAGATTACATGCGGCGCTGTTCGCCCTTGCTGCCTGGGCTGCCTGAGCTTCCAGCTCCAGCCTCTTCTAAATGCAAAGAGTCCACGAACTCTTGAAGCCTTTCAGCGGCTTGTTCGCGAGAGACGTGGTATTTGTCTTGCAGCATCTTAACGAGTTCATCGCGTTTCCCTTTGATGCGGGCAATATCTTCATTTGACAGCGTATTGAATTTTTCGCGAATGCGATTGCGAATTTCATTCCAATGCGATTCAAAGTTTTGTCTGTCGAAATTATCCAAAAATTCGCTCAGTTGCTTTTCGCATTTTTCTCTCGACAGTCCATATCTTTGTTCTAGAAGGCCATAGAGTTGTTCTCTCTTTCCTTCTATTCTTTTGATATCATCGTCAGTGAGTTTACCCCACTTTTCTTTTAGTTTGCCTTTCAGCATTTTCCAGTTTCCCTGGAACGTATCTTTATTCATAAATACCCTACCTTATTTTTGCACATAAAATGGTAGAATTGGTATTCAGCCGGGTTATACGTGCTAAGAATAAATGGTATAAAGAGCAGACATCCGGTGTCTACGGGCCTACCTTCCCATGGGCTTCACTATAAGGATAATTAAAATTTTGTCTATATATTTTATTTTTTATTTTTTAAATTGCTGCTCTTCGGTCGATCCTTTTAGGGCATAGGCGGAGAAGTCCTTGCTGATAATCGTTTGAACCTCATCGAAATAGCCGGCTCCGACAAAGCTTTGATGCTTGATGGCGCTGTAATGAAACCGCTTTTCCATGTCGAACTCCTTTTCTTGAAATTCTGCATAGGCGGGCATCCCTTCGCGGGCATAGGCATGGGCTAACTCAAACATACTGGCATTGATTGCATGGAATCCTGCCAACGTCACAAATTGGAACTTATATCCCATTTCAGCGAGTTGGTCTTGGAAAGTTTTGATCGTTTTATCATCGAGATGGCGCTTCCAATTAAAAGAAGGGGAGCAGTTATAGGCGAGCCATTTGCCGGGATATTGGGCATGTACGCCTTGGGCGAATTCTTTGGCTTCGCCAAGGTCGGGCTTGCTGGTTTCACACCAGACGAGATCGCAATAGGGGGCAAAGGCGATGGCTCTTTCCACAGCATAGGCTGTTCCCTTCTTGACGAGGTAGAGCCCTTCAGGCGAACGCTCTCCGGTGAGGAAGCGTTTATCCACTACGTCGGCATCGGATCGTAAAAAGGTCGCCGACTCGGCATCGGTTCTGCCGATGATCAGAGTATCAACGCCTAGTACATCCGAAGCCAAGCGAGCGGTAATCAGTTTGTCAATGAATTCGGCGGCGGGGACCAACACTTTGCCGCCCATATGTCCGCATTTTTTTAGGGAGGAGAGCTGGTCTTCGAGGTGAATCGCGGCAGCGCCTTCGGTAATCATGGCTTTGATCAGCTCAAAAGTATTCAACGGGCCGCCGAAACCGGCTTCGGCGTCGGCAATGATGGGCACAAAGTAATCGAGGTTTCCCGTTTGATTTAGATGCTGGATTTGATCGGCGCGCATCAAGGCGTTGTTTAACCGGCGGATCAGGTTTGGAACGCTGAGCCAAGTGTAGAGGCTCTGGTCGGGATAGGTTTGCAAGGTGTCATTCATATCGCCAGCCACTTGCCATCCGCTGACATAGAGGGCCTTTAACCCGGCTTGCACCTGCTGGACTGCTTGGCTTCCTGTCATCGTCCCTAGGGCATGAATAGACTTTTCTTTTTCGAGGAGCTTCCAGAGTTTTTCAGCACCTAATCGCGCTAAGGTGTGATCGAGTTGCAGCGTCCCCCGCAGTTTGACGACATCTTCAGGCTGATAGGGTCTTTGGATCCCTTTCCAGCGGGGGCTTGATTTCCATTCTCTCTTGAGTTCGTTGGCATCTTTGAGTTTTTGCATATATTCCTCTAGTCGAGATATTTATAGGCGCTTAGGGTCATAAATTCAGCAAATTGCCTCTCCGAGACCAATTTGTCCATCAACTGGCTCGCAATCGCAAATTTACTGGCGAAATAATTTTGCTCGGAATAGCCGGTTTTGATTTTGGCCAGTTCCTCTTCCATCACTTGTCTGAAAAGTTCCACGGTGATTTCGCGGCCATCATTCAAAATCCCGTTGGGCTGATGGACCCATTGCCAGAGCTGTGCGCGGGATATCTCACAGGTGGCGGCATCTTCCATGAGGTTGTAGAGGGCGACGGCGCCTTGGCCCCGCAGCCAGGACTCGAGATACTGCAGCCCGACATTGACATTTTGGCGCAGGCCGGCTTCGGTGATTTTTCCTCCCTGGACCCTGAAATCGAGCAATTCCTGGTTCGTCACCTCGACGTCATCCCGTTGGCGCTCGATTTGGTTGGGGCGTCCCTTCAGAAAGCTCTGGAAGACCTCCATAGCCACGGGGACCAGATCGGGATGGGCGACCCAGGTGCCATCAAAACCTGCCTGGGATTCCCGCAGTTTATCTTCGCGCACTTTCCTCAGTGCCATCTCATTGACTTCCTTATCTTTGCGGCTCGGAATGAAGGCGGCCATCCCTCCCATTGCCTGGGCGCCGCGCTTATGGCATGTCTTGACGAGCAATTCGGTGTAAGCCCGCATGAAGGGAACCGTCATGGTGAGCTGAGCGCGATCTGGAAAGACAAAGCCCTCTTGGTTGCGGAATTTCTTTATAATGCTGAAGAGATAGTCCCAGCGGCCAGCATTGAGGCCTGCGGAGTGCTCCTTGAGCTCGAATAGGATTTCGTCCATTTCGAAAACGGCTAAGATCGTCTCGATGAGCACTGTGGCGCGAATGGTGCCTCGCGGGACCCCTAACGCTTCCTGCGCCATGAGGAAGACATCATTCCACAGCCTGGCTTCGAGATGGTTTTCTATTTTTGGCAGGTAAAAATAGGGCCCGGATCCCGCCTTCAAAAGCCTCTTGGCATTGTGAAAAAAGTAGAGGCCGAAATCAAAGAGCGAGCCAGACATTTGTTCATCGTCGATGATCACATGTTTTTCATTGAGGTGCCAGCCGCGCGGCCTCACGATCAAAACGGCTGTTTTCCCTTTTAGGGCATATTCCTTGCCTTCCGGACTGGTGAAGGAGATAGTGCGGTCTATGGCGTCAATGAGATTGATCTGTCCTTCCACAACATTGGACCACGTAGGGGAAAGGGCATCTTCAAAGTCGGCTAAGAAGATGTCGGCTCCGGAATTCAAGGCGTTGATCATCATTTTGCGCTCTGTAGGACCCGTTATCTCGACCCAACGCTTTTGCAAATCATTGGGGATCGATGCCACCCTCCATGAGGGATCGCGCCTGATTTCCACCGTTTCTGGAAGAAAATCGGGCATGATGCCATCATCGAGCATCCGTTGCCTTTCTGCCCGCTTTTTGAGGAGAGCTTGCCGCCTCTCATTAAAGGTGCGGTGCAGCTTGATCAGGAAGGCCTGAGCTTCAGGCGTCAGTATGGATTGGTATTCTGGCTTTAAATGGCCTTTGAATTGGATCCCTTCAAGCTGTTGTTTAGCCATGATATTTCTCGCTTTGTATAACACATAGCAAGAGCAACGAACGAATTCAACAACATTCTTTGAGAATTCTGTATTGCTGTTAACTTAGGCGGATGCTATAAAAATGAATTTTCCAGGGGTAATGAAATGGAACGCTACGAAGATCGCGAATGCGTAATCCTCATGAATGAAGGGGCAAAGCTTTTCGCCGTATTGCATAAACCTTTAGTGGCTGGAAAAACACCTACCGTCATGATCTGCCATGGCTTAGCCGGCCACAAAACGGGCAGATATAGAATTTATGTCTCCCTCGCCAAGGAATTAGTCAAAGCAGGGATCACAGTTTTGCGCTTAGACTATCGCGGATCGGGCGATAGCGAAGGGGACTTCGTCGATATGACCCTCGACAGTGCTGTAAGCGATGTTTTAGTGGGGCTAAACTACTTAAGCCGCTTGCCTACTGTCGATCCAAATCGGATCGGGCTTATCGGCCGCTCCTTCGGCGGCGCCGTTGCCATCAAAGCCGCAAGCAAGTTTGGACAGATTAAGAGCTTAGCCCTCTGGGCTCCCATGTTCAATGGACACCAATGGACTGACCTTTTTAAAGAAGCGCAACACGAGGACACCGATGAACAGAGGCGCGAAGAGATTTTGCGCATCAACGGCCAGACGATGGGGCTGCCGTTCGTTCAACAATTTTTCAGCATGAGCCTGGAAAAAGATCTACAGAAGCTCCAACACGTCCCGTTACTCCATATCCACGGAGAAAACGACCACGTGGTCACGGTCGCTCATGCCGATGAGTATTACAATAGCCGTGTAAACGCCATTGCCGAAACAATACACTATCGGCTGCCAAAAGCGGATCACGATTTCTCTCGTGCCCAAGACCAGAAAACGGCTATTACGCAAACGACGCAGTGGTTCGGCAGAACGTTATAAGGAGAAGTACATGTTGACTCTATTACAAAAATTGCGCATCCACTACCAACCTCGCCTGCCTCACGACTTGCTTGAACTGGAAAGCCTCGTGACACAACAAGCTGAAAGCCTGCCTATAGCCAAAGATGAACTGGCAAAGATCTTGCCTCGGACCTATGAGCAGCCGGTTGTGCGCTTTAAAAAGGGATCTGATATCAACCATACGGCGAAGCGCGTGGGCGTTGTCCTATCTGGAGGACAAGCTGCGGGAGGCCATAATGTCATTACAGGCCTCTTTGACGCTTTAAAGCGTTTGAATCCGCAATCGCGCCTTTTCGGGTTTCTAGATGGACCGGCAGGCATCATAGAAAATTCCTACCGCGAAATCACTGAAGACCTTTTAGCTACGTATCGCAACCAGGGCGGATTTGACCTCATCGGTTCAGGCCGCACTAAGATCGAAACGGCGGACCAGTTTCAAGCTGCTGAAAAAGCATGCACAGGGCTCAATCTCGATGGTTTGGCGATCATCGGAGGGGATGATTCCAATACCAATGCGTCGCTTCTTGCGGAATACTTCAAGGCTCACGGCTGCAAAACAGCTGTGGTCGGAGTTCCCAAAACCATTGATGGAGACCTGAAAAATGCCTTCATCGAGATCTCCTTTGGATTTGACTCCGCAACCAAAACGTTTTCGGAAATTATCGGCAATATAGCCAGAGATGCCTTGTCACAGAAAAAGTATTATTATTTCATCAAACTGATGGGTCGCTCCGCTTCTCACATTGCGTTGGAATGCGCCCTCCAGACGAAGAGCAATATGACGCTCATCGGAGAAGAAATTGAAGCCCAAGAGATGACCTTAGACCAAATCACCCATGCGATTTGCGATGTGATAGCAAAGCGGGCGGAACAAGGGAAAAATTATGGCGTCATTCTCATTCCGGAAGGTGTCATCGAATTCATTCCAGAATTTAAGAAGCTGATCCGAGAGCTCAATCAATTGCTCGCGGATCAGGTTCTGCCCGAGAACGTCGCAACCCAGCTTTCTCCAGCAGCGGCACGCTGCTTCAACAGCTTGCCCGAGTTGATTCAAAAGCAGCTTTTGATAGATCGCGATCCTCATGGAAATGTTCAAGTCTCCAAAATTGAATCGGAGCGCCTTTTTATTGAATTATGCACAAAAGAGCTGAAAAAGCGCCAAAAGGCAGGGAATTATAAGGGAAAATTTGCCCCGCAGCCTCATTTTTGCGGTTATGAGGGTCGCTCCTGTTTTCCCTCCAATTTTGATAGCCAGTATTGCTATGCGCTAGGTTATGTCGCAGCGCTTCTGATTGATAACGGATGCACCGGCTATATGAGCTGCGTCCAACAGCTCAGCCTGCCAGTCGAGGATTGGCAAATCGCCGGCATTCCGCTAGTCTCCATGATGCATATGGAAGAACGAGGCGGCAAAGCTAAACCGGTCATCCGAAAAGCATTAGTCGATTTGAATGGCCTGCCTTTCCACCAATTCGCCACAATGCGGGATGGATGGGCAATCAATGATGATTACATCTATCCAGGTCCCATCCAATTCTTCGGCCCTCCAGAACTCACCGAAGCCATCACTCTCACCTTGGAATATGAATGTGAAAGCAAAGTGCCTGCCGCCGGCGAAGATGAATAATGGACAATGGTTAATGGACCTAATGGACACCATGGACACCATGGACACCATCGACTATGGACCATTGCCTCTGTCCATAGTCCAGGGTGTCCATGGTGTCCATTAACCATTGTCCATTGTCCATATCCTGCAAATTGTTTATCCTTGCTTTTTTTTGACAAGTTTTTTATAGAATGCTTAAAGGAGATCGTGTATGCAGAAAGAAGTAGTTTTTGGGGGTCTTGCCCTGGTTCTTGTCGCCGTTTTATTGTTCTTTTACAACATTAAAAGCTCATGGGAAGTTCTTCCTGTATATCCTCCTTTAGAAATGCCAGGAAGCAGCTTCCAGGATTGGCACCTATTTCCGGATCCAAATAAGGAATTCCAAATCTCGTTTCCCACCCTACCTCAGCATATTGCTAAAGATGGCCCGGGCTATCACGACGAAATCTATGCAGCTCAAAAGCCAGATCAAAGCTATCTAATGCTCGTAGCGAGAAAGTTTACTGATCCAACTGCCCTAAATAATTCCGATAAAGCTTTGAAAGAGCACGTGGATAAAGCTGTCGAGAGTTCTAAAGCCAATAATCAAGTGGTAAACTTTAAAGGACAAAAAGCAATAAAATTCCACTCCTCTAAAGATAATGTAGAGATCTCTGGTTTGGCCTTTAAACGCGATCATACCATCTATACCCTCATGCGCGTTGGCCGGACCAATGACAATGGAGAAAAAGACTTTGAACATTTTGCCAATAGCTTCCAATCCTATGAGGAGAAAAATGAGAAAAATTAGCCTTATACTATTCCTTTTTCCTTATTGCAGCCTAATGGCCCAAGGGTTAAATCTACCGGGAACGCCCACGCAGCAGCAAATGATTCCCACGGAGAAATCGGCACAACCAAAACCAACTGAACAGTTGCACAAACCGGAAGAAGAGACTGGCATAAAAGCAAAACCCAAAGTAGCAGCAAGGGGAGAAATCATCTTCACCTCGCCAGGAGTCATTGCTTTTGAAGGAGGACAATGGGTCGGAACCGATAATCTTCTCAATGTAGGCGACCATATCGGCATTAAGATAGAAATCTTGAAGCCGCAAGGCTTAGTTGTTCCCTTTTTAGAAGAGACGATCAAGGACGCTATTGCCGCAATCTTCACTAAAAATGGCATCAGCTCTCATGTTGAAGCCTTTACAAACAAACCGCCTTTGCCTGTATTTCATCTGTTGATCATGGTAAATCGGATTGAAAAAGGATTCTGCATCTTTTGTGAAGGGCGCCTTTTCGAGCAGGTCACTCTTTCTCGCATCTACCTGCCAGATAACGCCTTCTTCCAAGCAATCACCTGGGAAAAACAGGACCTTTTGGTGACTTCTCCCGAAGATGCCCTAGGTCAACTGAATAGGTCGATCCTCGATATGCTCAATAATTTCATAGACCGGTATAACTACTACGAAAACCTTAAAAACAGAATGCGATAAGAATTCTCTGGACTATAAATATGATTTGGCGCATGATAAGGTTATCTGCACTAGGAGAAGAGGTAGTAATTTTGAAGTAAAAGTCTTTCCGGTTAGGCAAATGCCTAGGGACTTATGTCCAGCTCTATTTTGAGACCATGTTTGGATTTAAATTTTTGGGTTTTCAAGTCAATTGTATAAACTCTGTTTATTTCCCTCGAGCAAATCGTGTCATACTATCGCCTCAAAGTTGGGCAGCCTTAAGCCCGCTTGCATCAATTCAGGCCCAAAGCTCTTATTTCACAAATTCGAAGCAAAAGCACTTTTAACTGGTACAGAGTGTTAAAATCCAACATGGAGTATTTTTATATGAAGAAGAAAATTTTTGTAGGTAACCTTTCCTGGAAGGTGACTGAAGACATCCTTAAGCCTCTTTTTGAAGCTCATGGAGCAGTCGTTTCAATTAAGATTATCACCGACCAATACACTGGCAAATCTAAAGGATTTGGTTTTGTGGAAATGGAGACTGCAGAAGGAGCTGAAAAAGCTATTGCGGAACTCAATGACAAACCTCTTCTCGAACGCAATCTGCGCGTCAGCTTGGCTCAAGAACGTTCAGAACGCAGCGGCAGTGGTACTGGCGGCGGCGGCGGCGGCGGAAACCGCGAATATCGCGGCGGCGGCGGATCGCGCGGCGGCCCTGGCGGTGCAAAACCTTATCGCCAACGCGAAAATTACTAAGAGTTTTAGGTAATTTAGCTATACGAATACGGTCTCCCTTGGAGACCGTATTTTTTTTGACTTGTTTTAAAATTTACCACTGAGAACACTGATCTCACTGATCTCAGTGGTTAATTATGCGACACCTTTGCTTAGCGGAAAATTGTTTTCAGCAATTCTTGTGCTCCGCTCTCGATGACTTTGAGCGGGGAGGAATCTTCTGCGCTTTCCACACCAGCTTCTGTTTCTTTCAAGGTCCATGGCAGGGGATTAGTTGTCGGTGGAGGGGCTTTTTCTTCATTAAGGGCTCCGCCGGCGATTTCGAGGAAGGCGCCGATGAGTTGGCCTTGCGGTCCCTGTGTTTGTGCGACGAGAGCACTTACTTTAGCTGCGGCGGCCTTTTTATCGATCTTCGCCGTCTTGAGTTTTCCCTTATAGGGAATCTGCATCATGTATTCATCAGATAAACCAGTCAAGCGGAAGGCTTTGGTCAATGCCGGACCGCGAAGGCCGATGACCATATTGATCGCGTCTTTTGCCAAATCGACTGTTCCCCACGTCGCAGCAGGATAGGCATTGAGCAGCAGCAAATCCATGCGTTGGACTTGGATCAGTCCGTTTTGCACAGTGAGATAGAGGGGAGTGAACCATACAGATATCTTATCATTTCCGTCCGTATTCAGGACGTTGAGCAGGGAGGCAACCTGGCTCTCTCGGCTAAAGCGGATATGGCCCATGTCAATCATCGCATTGCCAATGCTGAGTTTCCGTATATCAAAAGCGGTGAGGGGAAGAGAAAAACCTTGCGGATCAATTGTAATGGTCAAGGGATTGTCCGCCCCAATGATGCCGCCCAATAATGGGATATAGGGACTCAGAATCTTTTGACTGAGCTCCTGGCTCAGCTGAAATTGCGCTTTAAAGGTTTGATTCAAGGTGAGCGTTCCATTCCGAAGAGAGCCATCTAAACTGATGCTGCCATTTTTTCCTTGAAGTTCAGCCCTGATGGGTCCCTTGAGGTTTTGCAGCTTGGCTGAGATCCGAGCATCAAGAAGGGATCCGAATAGGGCCTCTATTTTTCTGCCGAGGTCAGTGTTCATCAAACGAATGGCTTCACCGGCCGGGAATTGGTCCGCTGCTACTTCTAGAGTAAGTGTCAGGGCATTTAAATCGTTCCATTGTTCGATCGTCGCGTTTCCATTGAAAGCGCCCTGGCTTCCCTGCTGGGCTAGCGTCGAATTGCCTTTAAAGGCAATGTGTAGCTGTTGAGCAGCCGCATCGAGGCGGGCGTTTCCCGACACTTGTCCGAAGCTGCTGCCCGCCTTGAAGGTAAATTCAATGAGGCGCTTCGCCAAAAGCTTGAGCAATTCATCCATCGTGCGCGGACGATCAATCTGCGTATTTAATCCAATTTGGAGGGGAGTGCCGTTCCTAAGGGCCGAACCCTGGATGTTGACTCCGATGGTTTGTTTATCCTGCGGAGCATCGATAGAAATATTCAGCTGGCTGAGCGCCAAATCTCCAGCAAAGGGCATTTGCGCTAAGTTCACTTGGGGGATTTCCACCGTTCCTTTAACGCCAAGGTCCCTCAAGAGGTTAGCTTTATCTAGGGGCATCTGCAACTCATCGATCTTCGTCTTTACTGTCATCGGCTTTTCCAAGCGCAGCAATGGCGGAATCCCCGCGCGTGCAGACAGCATCTCAAAGGTTTCGGGGGTCACGAGAAGGTCAATATTTCCGGGTTGGGACAAAATGAACTGTCCTTTCTTGATTTGTCCAACCAATACCCCGCTCATATTAGGCGAGTTAGCCCTGATATCAAGGGCAATACCTGACGGAATGCTCGTTTGTTTGATGACAGCATTAATAGTATCGCCCAATAGAAGGGTTAGTGTGCCATCCCATTCGCTGTCAGTCATCCTTGCCAATGTGTCCAACAGGGCGACAGGGAGATTCGTCAAATCGGCTTTGATCTCCATTTGGGCTTGCTGGGCCTTTTCAAAAAGCTGCGCATGACCGCCGTTAAAGTTAGACATTTGCCGGGGATCTAAGGCGATATTGACATCGAAATGGCCCGCTTTCTTCTGTTGGAGAGTATTGCCTTTCATGTGGAGGCGCAAGGGTGAGCCTGAGGCCATTTGAATGAAGCCATTTGCATCCTTTACTTCTAACAGCAGTGGCTTGATGGAGGCATCCAATGTATCGATTGTCGTCCTTCCTCCAAGCGTCTTTTGAAAAAGCAACTGCAACAAAGAGGCATCAGTTTCCAAGCTTTTGATGCGAAGAGTCGATTGGCTTCTGTTGTCCTGATAGGTAAGCCTTTCGACTTTTTGTCCCGAAAACCAGCTTAAACTTAAGTTTTGAAAGGCGAGATGGCCATCCAGCCTTCCATTGACCAAAGCAGTTAACTGACGCTGACCCCATTGAGTTGAAACTAGAGTGGGGGCCAGGAGAAGAGTACATACTATAATGAGTAAAAGTACACCTAAAGCATATACTATTTTACGTCCCATTTTTCACCTCTTTAAATAGTCCATTTTATAGAAAAAAGACGTTTATTACAATAATTTAAATTGATCTTGAGCCAAGCGTTCTACAGCCGAATTATAAGCTTCAATTTGGCTTAGAATTTCAGCGACTTGGGGATTTTGATAAACAAAATACTTCTTTTCTTTAAGGCTATCTAAAGCATCGCATACCGATTTCAAGGTGATCTCGTGCACATTGACGGCAGGCAAATAAAATTCTTCATGGTCATCATTGTAACCGCGGCTCAGAATCCCGCATACCATCAGGTCTTCCGCAACCTCGTGGAGGATCTTTTTGTTTATACCCAATAGTTTAGTCAGTTCATTCAAGGTGGGGAGAGGGGAGCCAGCTTTATAATTCAGAAAGCATTCTTTGCAGAACAGAACCGCTAAAGCTTTCTCCGAGACCAAAGTGCGTTCTGTATCGGTGCCCTGCAACGAGCTCACCCCCAGGAAATCATATTCGGAATGAAAGGCAATTTCTGCTCCCGCCAGGACGATGATCCAGCTCATATTGAGCCAAATCAAAAAGAGGGGCAAAGCAGCAAAACTTCCATAAATTGTCCCGTAGCTAGAAACCCCGATTTGAAAGCGGATAAAAAGCAGCTGCAAAATTTGATAGGCCGTCCCCGCAATGATTCCTGCAATCAGAGCCGCCCTCCAGTGGACTTTTGTGTTGGGCATGAAGATGTAAACAAAAGCAAATAACAGCCAGGCAAAGACATAGGGAAGCGCATAAAAAATAAAACTGATCACCGGACTGGCCACTTCAGAATAACCAACCATGCGGGCTGTGCGCAGCAGCTCAGTAGTGATAAAAATCGTCAAACTACTGGAAGCGGCAAAGAAAAAAGGGCAAAGCAGCATCGTCGTAAAATAATCGGTGATTTTCCGCGGCCATGTGCGCCCTTGGGGTACCTTCCAAATATCATTTAACGAATTTTCGGTGATGTGGAGCAAGCGAAAGACAGTCCAGAATAAAACGACAACGCCAATGCCAGCAATGAGGCCTCCCTCAACATTAGCTAGGAGCTTATAGGAGAACTGAATGAGATAGTGCGCAACATCGGGCTGCTCTTGAAACTGATACAAAAACTCCTCTTCTAATTTCTTGTGGAATCCGAAGCCCTTGGCAATCCCAAACCCTACTGCTAGAACGGGGACAATCGACAAAAGGGTATAGAAGGTAAGCGATGAGGCCTTGAGAAAACAGTCGTCTTGCTTAAAACCTCGGATAGAAGCAATCAGAATCCTGCTTGCCTCAATAAAAAAATTGCGAAAAGGCTTGTTTGGAAGGCTTGGCATCTTCCAGATTCCTTCCCGGAAAAAAGAGGCCGTTTTTTCGATAAAATTGAATGCCATATCCTGCAGCTTGTTTTTCCCGATAATGCTTTGTTACAATATTTTATGCAATAATGGACAATGGACTTAATGGACAATGGTTAATGGACCTAAGGGACACCATGGACACCATGGACTATGGACCATTTTTTTTTTACCACTGAGATCAGTGAGAGAATTTTTTCTAATTACCACTGAGCCAGTGAAACCAGATCATGACAAGATTAGGAATATACCACAAAACGTGAGAATATAAAACTCTCACTGATCTCACAATCCTCTCACTGATCTCACTGATCTCCCTAGTAGCCTTATTTTTTCCGCTGCATAGGACCCCTAGTAAAACTTGCTGTTGATCGGTCCGAAATTAGATCAGTAAGTCGTTATTTTCGCTGTTAAATCCATTGCCTATACCGCATCTTCGCAAATTTCTCTTTTGAATTCGGAAAAAGTAGCTAAATCCACAATTATTTTTATATGTTTTATTCTTCTGTGGACGTGTTGGAGCATATCACAATTCTGTTTTTGAATTGAGATCAAACATTATTTTAGTTTTGCTTCCCTATATTCTTTCTATGTTTGGGCTGGTTTCGGCAATTTTCTTACTGAATAACCCCACTCATTTAATTGAGATCGCATATTAGCAATACGACGCTCTTTCTGCGTTTCTAGGTAGGCATCAGCTCCTGGCTCGACAAATTGTTTTCCGGTTGTTAGCGTATTGTATAAAAATCTGGCCAATTTATGAGCCCCTGCTGTTATTGCCGCTCTAGGGCCCTTCTTAGCTTTTATTCTACGAAAAAATACTCCTAGCGCCGTTGGATTCGTCTCGCGATAAAGGCTAGACACCCCCATCCTTAGCGCTCTAGCTGCTCGCGGAGGCTTATTATAATTCGCATTTTTTCGAAGTATCTTTCCTCCTGATATCTGGTTATTGGGTGTCAGTTTCAGCCATGAACAAAATTGCTTAAACGATTTCCACTTACTCATGTCAGTTCCTATTTCGGAAATGACCGCTAGAGCCGTACATTCGCTTATCCCTGGCAGGGTCAGCAAATCGACCCCAAGTATATTTATCAACAGGGATCGGACATCAAATCTAAACTCATGTACTTGTTCGTGTCTTTTATTTCGACGTTTACGTAATTTGATCTCCGCGCTTTTTGGACTCTCCTCGATATTCCCTATTGGTTCCTTTTTAGGAATTGCTTTCAGCAATTCTTCTATTTTGGCATCACTTTTTCTTGCCATTTCGAAGTGAAATTCATATTCATCAACCGCTTGTTGAAGTGTAAATAGAAGATCTTCACGATAAAATCCGTTTAAGGCTTCGGCTATTTCTTTTTCTGATTTTCTACACCGAGGATCCCGGTTTTTTGCTAAGACCGCAGGATCACGCGTTCCTGCAAGAATGGCCTTGATAATCAACGTGCCTGTTTTGCCTGTTATATCACTTACCGCGACGTCCAGTCTAAGGTTCATCGAAATTAAGGCTTTTTGGATTCGTTGATTTGCATGTGACATCATCCTTACAGATTGTTCTCGCGATCTATAGTATGTTCGTAGCGCCAGCGATTCTCCTGAAGGCACAAATGAGCCTTCAAGCAATCCATAACTATGTAGTTGCATCAGCCATTCAGCATCGTGTACATCAGTCTTCTTGCCTTTGACGTTCTTTACATGGCGAGCATTGGCAAGAACAACTTCGATTCCGGCACCTTCCAGCATCGCATAGAAGTGCATCCAGTAAACTCCTGTAGACTCCATCGCAACAGATTCCACACCACATTCTTTCAGCCATTTAATACAAGTTTCCAAACCCAAAGTGTAGACTGAAAATTCTCGAATATGAACCTCATCTCTATTTTTCGGATTGGCTAAAGCAACAAAATGGCTTTTAGACCCAAGGTCGATGCCTGCGACATTCTGTCGCAAAACCTTTAAAGGACTTGCTTTTTTTATGAATGGACTAGAATGATCTTTTTTTGTATCATTCTTTTTCTGCTTCTTTTTCATAACTTAATATGCCTTTTGTTTAAGTTTAAAAAGCTTGCAAAGCAGGGGATAACTGCTTAAGGGGCACAAATAACCCCCTAGGACTGACTCCCTAACGGGCAAACTACTGAGAAGTAGCCGCTCCAAACATAGTTGCGTCAATCCCCTGCGGACCAAACTCAGTGAAGGGCAAAAAGCACCAATTCCGATAACGGTCACTTATGCAAGTGCCTATATTGTAATTGGTTAAGGAAAAAGAAGCAGTATTTTTTCGATTGCTTTCAGGTAGCACATATTAGATATAAGGCTACCTTCTACATAATTGCTGCTTACCGTTGAATGTCTGAAGATCTACCCGGCCGATTGCTCAGTGGTAAAAAAAAATGGTCCATAGTCCATGGTGTCCATGGTGTCCATTAGGTCCATTAGGTCCATTAACCATTGTCCATAATCATTAAATGTTGTAAAATATTTCTATGTCATCACTAATTGGAATACATTCTATATCAAAAGCTTACGGAACCCAGATCCTCTTCCAGGTGCTCGAGTTTACGATTTCCCAAGGAGAACGCATCGGGCTCATAGGGCCTAATGGATCGGGTAAATCGACGCTGCTCAAAATTGTAGCTGGGGAGGAATCGCCCGATAGTGGGAGCCTCTCCCGAAAACAAGGGTTGCGCTTAGGATATGCCGGACAGTCCCCAGAGTTTCCCTCCCTGCCTTTAGAAGAAATCCTGCTGCAATCAGGAGGGACATCCGATGCCATGCGAACGCGCGCACGCATTTTGCTGAGCAAAGTGGGTTTTACCAACCACCAACAAAACGCTGCGGAATTGTCAGGGGGATGGAAAAAACGGCTCGATATCGCTAGGGCGATCATGAATGAACCCGACCTGTTGCTGCTCGACGAACCGACAAACCACCTAGACTTAGAAGGGATCTTATGGCTGGAAGCCTTTTTGATGCGGGAGCGCTTTGCCTATATCGTCGTCAGCCATGACCGCTATTTCCTCGAAAACGTGGCGAATAAAATCATCGAACTCAATAGATGCTTTCCCGAGGGCCTCCTCATTGGCAATGGCAATATGAGCGCTTTCATGGAACAGAAAGAGGCTTTTTTAGAGGCGCAGGCACAGCAAGAGCGGGGATTGGCATCGACCGTGCGAGATGAAATCGAATGGCTCAGGAAATCCCCCAAGGCACGCACGACAAAAGCGCAATCGCGCATTCAAAAGGCCTATGCCCTCATCGAAGAATTAGCCGATTTGAAGAAGCGCAACAAAGCAGAACGCGTAGCTATCGACTTTTCTGCTACCGACAGAGATTCGCGGAAATTGATTGTGACCAAAAACCTGACCAAAGCGTTGGGAGGAAAAACCCTTTTCAAAGGGGTGGATCTCACACTGTCTCCAGGCATGAGGCTAGGCATCGTCGGAAAAAATGGCACTGGCAAGACCACGCTGCTGCGCATCCTGGCAGGCAAGATGTCACAGGATATGGGCACCATCAAATATGCCGACGACTTGCGCATCGTCTATTTCGACCAGCATCGCGAACAAATCCCGCTCGATATTACCCTCAGAAGGGCCTTAGCTCCCTCTAGCGATATGCTCAGCTTCCGCGGCAATCCCATCCATGTCAATGGGTGGGCCAAGCGCTTTTTGTTTTCTCCCGACCGCCTGGAGCTGCCTGTTGGGTGCCTCTCCGGAGGAGAAAGGGCCCGCATCCTCATCGCAAAACTCATGCTCGAATCGGCCGACGTTCTATTTTTAGACGAACCCACTAATGATTTAGACATCCCCACGCTGGAAGTCTTTGAAGAAAACCTCCAGGAATTTGCTGGAGCCGTGGTTCTCATTTCCCATGACCGCTGCTTGATGGATCGCGTCTGTACCCACATTATTGGACTAGGAGAAAACTGCGAGGATCAACTCTTTGCCGATTATGCCCAATGGGAACAAGCGTGTGAAAAGCAAAAGGAAAAGAAGAGCGAGAAAACAGCAAAAGCAGCTGAAATGCGTCCTAAAATCAAAAAGCTGAACTATTTAGAACAGAAGGAGCTAGAAGGGATGGAAGCCGCCATACTAGACGCTGAAAAGGAAATAGCGGCCCTACAATCCGAGCTTGAAGAACCTAAAATAGCAAGCGATCCCCAGGCTTCCTTAAACCTCTATCAATCGTTGGCTGCTGCCCAGAAAAAATATGAGCACCTATTTGAACGGTGGCAATATCTGGAAAGCAAAAAGGAGTAAGAACTATTTCTTCGGCTTATTAATCGCCGCAATAGCAGCTCTAATGTTCTCATGCGTGATTTCTCGGCCGATAAGCTTTTTTCCATGCTTCGTTTCCAGATTGACAAGAACTAAGGTCGGGGTGGTGTCGAGGTCGAATTGGTCGACGAGATGCTTGAAGTATTTTACTCCTAAAGCAACATCTGCATAGTTAAGCGGTTGGAATTTGATGTCGAGCGGAGCAATAGCTTTGGCGACCTGTTCATCGGTTGGTTCTTTGGTTTCCTGCGATAAAGCAGTTAAGACATCGCGCAGCTGTAAGTATTTGTCTTTGTCGTGAACCATGAAAGAAAGATTATAGGGAGTAAAATTCAATGTCTCTGGGTGGATCGCGAAATCCACAAACGTCACCTTAGCTTCATTCATGAGCTCTGGACTTAAACGCACAAGGGCCGGTTCTAGCTGGCGGCAGGCGGGGCATTCCCAATCCGTGAAAATGTATAACTGAATCTTGCTATTCAACGTCCCAAAAGCAATTTTGTCCTTAATCGAATTTTCAGCAGCCTGAAGCAGATCTGGCTTCGCTACCCCAAAATAGGCCGTGATGAAACTGGCGATGATAATGAGAAGGGAGGAGAGCCCCTGCCACAATTTTTTCATATAGTCACCTTTGCGTCGTTCTTCGATAAAAATTTTAAGAGTCGATAAATAGTCTAATGTATAGAGCATTCCAGCCAAAAAGAGGGTTCCAGCAATGCTTAAACAAACCGGACACCAATGGCCGATTTTCCATTTCTGTACAATAATAAAGTAGATTTCCGAACCCACAGCGCCAGCCAACATCCAGCCAGCTAAAAGCGCCATCGCACTGCTTGTGAGAGAAAGAGAATGAGCCAGAATGAGAAGCGGAAAAAAAAGGAGGCCAATGGTTTCAAAGCGAAAGCCCCAGTAACGCCAAAAATGGACTTCGGCACATTCTGAAGTACAGATATTCAAATAGGAAATGATCGAAAGCCCAAAACCTGCCAGCAGGACCAACCCGCTCAAGAAATACAGCCGCTTGTCCGAAGATGTGAATGTCGTATTGAGTACTTGCATGTCCGCATCTTGAAAAATCTGTCGCTTTATGTCAACGGACATTTTTTTACCACAGATTTTTTTACCACTTATTTTTTTTTACCACTGAGATCAGTGAGAGAATTTTTTCTAATTACCACTGAGCCAGTGAAACCAGATCATGACAAGATTAGGAATAACCCACAAAACGTGAGACTATAAACCTCTCACTGATCTCACAATCCTCTCACTGATCTCACTGATCTCCCTAGTAGCCTTATTTTTTCCGCTGCATAGGACCCCTAGTAAAACTTGCTGTTGATCGGTCCGAAATTAGATCAGTAAGTCGTTATTTTCGCTGTTAAATCCATTGCCTATACCGCATCTTCGCAAATTTCTCTTTTGAATTCGGAAAAAGTAGCTAAATCCACAATTATTTTTATATGTTTTATTCTTCTGTGGACGTGTTGGAGCATATCACAATTCTGTTTTTGAATTGAGATCAAACATTATTTTAGTTTTGCTTCCCTATATTCTTTCTATGTTTGGGCTGGTTTCGGCAATTTTCTTACTGAATAACCCCACTCATTTAATTGAGATCGCATATTAGCAATACGACGCTCTTTCTGCGTTTCTAGGTAGGCATCAGCTCCTGGCTCGACAAATTGTTTTCCGGTTGTTAGCGTATTGTATAAAAATCTGGCCAATTTATGAGCCCCTGCTGTTATTGCCGCTCTAGGGCCCTTCTTAGCTTTTATTCTACGAAAAAATACTCCTAGCGCCGTTGGATTCGTCTCGCGATAAAGGCTAGACACCCCCATCCTTAGCGCTCTAGCTGCTCGCGGAGGCTTATTATAATTCGCATTTTTTCGAAGTATCTTTCCTCCTGATATCTGGTTATTGGGTGTCAGTTTCAGCCATGAACAAAATTGCTTAAACGATTTCCACTTACTCATGTCAGTTCCTATTTCGGAAATGACCGCTAGAGCCGTACATTCGCTTATCCCTGGCAGGGTCAGCAAATCGACCCCAAGTATATTTATCAACAGGGATCGGACATCAAATCTAAACTCATGTACTTGTTCATGTCTTTTATTTCGACGTTTACGTAATTTGATCTCCGCGCTTTTTGGACTCTCCTCGATATTCCCTATTGGTTCCTTTTTAGGAATTGCTTTCAGCAATTCTTCTATTTTGGCATCACTTTTTCTTGCCATTTCGAAGTGAAATTCATATTCATCAACCGCTTGTTGAAGTGTAAATAGAAGATCTTCACGATAAAATCCGTTTAAGGCTTCGGCTATTTCTTTTTCTGATTTTCTACACCGAGGATCCCGGTTTTTTGCTAAGACCGCAGGATCACGCGTTCCTGCAAGAATGGCCTTGATAATCAACGTGCCTGTTTTGCCTGTTATATCACTTACCGCGACGTCCAGTCTAAGGTTCATCGAAATTAAGGCTTTTTGGATTCGTTGATTTGCATGTGACATCATCCTTACAGATTGTTCTCGCGATCTATAGTATGTTCGTAGCGCCAGCGATTCTCCTGAAGGCACAAATGAGCCTTCAAGCAATCCATAACTATGTAGTTGCATCAGCCATTCAGCATCGTGTACATCAGTCTTCTTGCCTTTGACGTTCTTTACATGGCGAGCATTGGCAAGAACAACTTCGATTCCGGCACCTTCCAGCATCACATAGAAGTGCATCCAGTAAACTCCTGTAGACTCCATCGCAACAGATTCCACACCACATTCTTTCAGCCATTTAATACAAGTTTCCAAACCCAAAGTGTAGACTGAAAATTCTCGAATATGAACCTCATCTCTATTTTTCGGATTGGCTAAAGCAACAAAATGGCTTTTAGACCCAAGGTCGATGCCTGCGACATTCTGTCGCAAAACCTTTAAAGGACTTGCTTTTTTTATGAATGGACTAGAATGATCTTTTTTTGTATCATTCTTTTTCTGCTTCTTTTTCATAACTTAATATGCCTTTTGTTTAAGTTTAAAAAGCTTGCAAAGCAGGGGATAACTGCTTAAGGGGCACAAATAACCCCCTAGGACTGACTCCCTAACGGGCAAACTACTGAGAAGTAGCCGCTCCAAACATAGTTGCGTCAATCCCCTGCGGACCAAACTCAGTGAAGGGCAAAAAGCACCAATTCCGATAACGGTCACTTATGCAAGTGCCTATATTGTAATTGGTTAAGGAAAAAGAAGCAGTATTTTTTCGATTGCTTTCAGGTAGCACATATTAGATATAAGGCTACCTTCTACATAATTGCTGCTTACCGTTGAATGTCTGAAGATCTACCCGGCCGATTGCTCAGTGGTAAAAAAAAACAGTCCATTACTCTAAGAAGCCGTTGGATAAAACAAGCCGCCGGTCGCAGAGGGCGGCCAAATCGGGATCATGGGTGACAAAAATGAGCGATTTTTTGTTTTCGCGGGCATAACGTAGGAGTAGCTGGTGAATGGTGCCGGCAGTCTGCTTGTCCAGGTTGCCGGAAGGTTCATCAGCTAGAATCAGCTCGGGGTCGTTGCAGAGGGCGCGCGCAATCGCGACACGCTGCTTTTCGCCTCCGGATAGCAGCTTGGCATCGAAATGGGCTCTATCGGCCAAGCCGACAAATTCCAAGAGCTTCATCCCATGGCTCTGATTAGCCGAATGCCTGCCGATGCGGGCTGGCATCATCACATTTTCGAGGGCAGAATAATCTTCCAGCAGGTGGAAGGATTGGAAAATAAAGGCGATATGCTGATTGCGTATCTTCGACTTATTAAACTGGGAGACATCATATCCGGCGATTTCCAAAGAGCCTTTGCAAGGCATATCGAGCGTTCCCAAAATTTGCAAAAGAGTGCTCTTGCCTTGTCCCGAGCGGCCGGTAATGGCGACGGTTTCCCCAACGGCAACATTGAGGTCAACGCCGCGCAGAATATCAATCCTTTTCGGATAATAAAAGGCTTTGTGGAGGTTCTTTGCCCTCAAAATCATTCCGACCTCAAAATGGTTGAAGGCCTCACGAGGCACGCCTTTACAGCAGGGACGATCCCGGCTAGCAGCGATATGCCAGCTGTCACTGCAATGACAAAAAGCAACGCTTCAAAGCTGACCTCATTGGGCAGCGATTCGCCATAGTAGATGGGATTGAACGCATTATACCCTTGAAGGGAGCTCAAAAAGTGGACAAGCACATCGAGGTGTCGCAAAGTCAACACGGCTGCAAAAGTTCCGATTAAACTTCCAATCACCCCCATGACCACGCCGCAGAATCCAAAAATGAAGGCTATGCTGTAAGAAGTGGCCCCCATAGACCGCAGAATGCCTATCTCGAGCTTCTTGTCATTGACCAGAATGATCAGCATCGAAATGATGTTCGAACAAGCGACGATGATGATGACTGTCGAAATCAGCGTGAACAGGTTTTTATCGCTGCGCA
Organism: uncultured Parachlamydiaceae bacterium; assembly: GCA_963801335.1. Lineage (GTDB taxonomy): Bacteria > Chlamydiota > Chlamydiia > Chlamydiales > Parachlamydiaceae > CAWDEQ01. Next base: position 813,520 of record CAWDEQ010000003.1, read on the forward strand.
GCTGCTGGATGAGGTCGCGCGTAAACTCAAACTCCCTATAGGTTTCGACTTTCCAATAGGGGGCGATTCCAGCCTCTTCAAAAGCCTTCTGAAGCTGATGTTTCACCTCGCCTGCTTGATCCACATTTGCCATGCGGATATTGATGCCGTTGCTCAAGTTAGTGTCTTCCTGATTATGCGAGGAACGAATTAAAGCCGTTACAGCATGGTTGGCTAAAACAAACTTTCCACCGATGGGTATAATTCCCGGATCGTAAAATCCTGCGACAAAAACCGGAATCCGCTGTTCCTGTACGGCGCTAGCTGTCGGCGTATAATAGGACAAATAACCGCGGTCGCCCAGCAAAATGCCGGCTTCCCGAAATGTTTTGGGAAGCAAGATGCCTTCGCCGATGGTCTGATCCTGCGGCAAGACAAAGCGATCCGTTTGCTGGTGAAACCAAAGAGGGGAGAGCTCCGGAACTGTTGCAAAGTCCTTTTGAACTTCTGCCTTCGCGATCTGCAAATGTCGATAGGGCACTTCTCCCGCAATGGATACTCCCTGCAAGGGAAGATGAATAGCGAAATGGAGATCCCGCGCACTATGGGCTTTCTCTAAAGATGTCTCGACCAATCGTGCGGGGAAAGCGATATCGCCAGCAGCCACGATCGGCGTATGTATAGGCAGCTCATTCCCATCCAGCAAAATCCCTTGTTCCGTAAATTCAAGAGTCCCTGCAAGGCGCTGATAAGGCTTTTCTGTAGGCTGCTTTATAAGATGGCCGACTTGCCAAGCTGCCGAAGGTACAATGACCCTGACAACCCTGTTTCCATGCATCACAATGCCAACAGAAAGCTTGCCAGCCTGAGGCAATAAGTGGCGGGCAATGGGCCATCCAGCTGAAGCTGTTTTCAGTTGTTCTATCGAAACCCCAGCAAAAAAAGCCTTCAGCTTATTGCGCGAGGATTCCGGATTTAATGAAACAATGCTCTCTGGAGTATCTTCTTGGATGTTATCAGAACCAATAGCGACCATATCCAGCAAATTCGATAAATCGCTTGGAGTGGTCTTCAAAATAGCTCTTGAAAGGGCAGGATTATCGGGATCGAGAGAGCCAAGATAAGTCGCCTGTGTCAAAAAAGCTTGCGTCTTTGCATTGTCGGGCGCCGTGCGCAAAAGGCGCAATCGCAAATTGCTGACCGTCATCTCATAGTCATGCGCGGCCAAACCAGGAACTCCTGGCAGCTTTCCGATTTCCGCAAAAGCAATTTTGACGGGATCCTTGAGCTCGCCATTGGGTAAGCGATCGGGCTTAGGCCATATTGCCGGAGGCTCCTCATCGGCTTCCGGATCATAGGGATCGGTTCTCTGCGCCTGCAGCTTTTCCCCGATTGTTTTTAGGGTATAATCGGAGCCTCCGCTAATGCCATCGATGAGGTAATAAAAGGATTCATAATAGGCCAGCGTCGGGGTCACCCGCACGGGAGCCGTTAGGGCAATTAGCTTTTGAATCCAGTTTTTTTCCAAGCCATTCGTCACAGAAAAAAAGACGACGATGAGCCATACGACAAGCGCGATGACCAATATGGATATCATGCTGATGATGGAGACGGAGAGTTGTCGCCACCGCGGCGTCAAATATTTTAGGGCGACTGACAGCTCGTACATGAGATCGGGGGTTACTTTGTTTCCTTATATTCGACGTGCTCGCGAACAGTCGGATCATACTTTTTGAGCGTCAAACGATCAGGTGTTTGCGTCTTATTTTTCACCGTGTAGTAGTGGTGATGGCTTTTCGAACTCTTCAATTTAATTTTTTCACGTTTTGAGGCCATTTAGATACTCCAGTACTGAATGTTAATGAAAAAAAATGATACCTGAAAATTGGATTAACTTTCAAGAGAAAAAGGACTGATTTACCGTAGGGATAGATTTATTTTACCACTGAGATCAGTGAGATCAGTGAGAGGTTATGAGATCTGTGAGGGGGGTGAGAAAATAGAATGGGATTAGAATATAACCTAATCCTTTCCCATCTAATATTCTCTCACTCACTGGCTCAGTGGTCAATTTTTCTTCTCACTGATCTCAACCTCCTCTCACTGATCTCAGTGATCTCAGTGGTAAAATAAATCAAGCTTAACGTTAAATCGTGATCTGCAAATGAAAAAGCCATTCCTCTTTGTCAGGGGAATGGCTTTAAAGACCAGATCGTAACCCTATCAGCTACTAGAATTCTTTGCCGACCTGTATGCCAAAGAGAGTCAGGTTTCTCTTGAAATAGATGTCACCTCCGCCTAAAAAGGCAGCGACTTCACCCTTTATTTTGCGCTCGAAACCGTGCACATAAAAGGCACTCAGATCATAGCAGTTATACACCCAGCTTGCCCCTAAGGTAAGGAAATTTTCCTCAGGAAGAGCGAAGATAGTCTCATAAAATGCCTGCGATTTATGGTTCATGGAAGGAGCATAGATATACCCAATCCGCGCTACACAATTTTCCATAAAGGCATAATCCAATCCAAAATTATAGGAATGAGGATTGCGCAATCCAAAGGAGCTTCCGTTCGTCGACCCCAAGAGGACGATGAAAGGATTGGTTGCGAGTGGATTTCTAACCGCATGAATGCGTCTTGCCCATATGTAGTTGTAGTCAAAGGCAAAAGTGGCACAGTCAAGGAATCTCCAGGATAGGCCACACCTAAACTCTTGCACATTGTGGATAATCCCGCGTTTAGGAATGACCCCTCTATACTTATGCATGCGAGACATTTTAGTCTCTGGACTAAACTTAGCACCGATTTTAATATCGGGAGTCACATCCCACAGCCATCCCACTGTTACGCCTAAACCATAGTTCCAATCGTATCCGCGGTTTGTCACATGGCCAGGCGATACAGAGAAGACGGGACTATCAAAATTTTGAACTCCAATTTCTTTATGGCGCCCTACGCGAAAATCGAGTGCAAGGCCAAAGTTATGGCAGCCCCAGTTATAGGCTAAAGCACCTGAAAGCGCATAATTTTCATAGCCATGTCCGACTCTTGTGTTTCCTACGAGTATACTTGGTTTGTTATAATGCGTTTTCTGAAAAAAACGATTGGAAAAGGTTAGGTTTGCTGAGATATCACAACCTAAATACTTATTAATCCCAAACGCACCGACTGGAGACCACGTTCTGCGCCCAAAAGCTTTCGTGTTCGCAGCGGCCGTTGGATTATTCGAAATCCGAGAACTGTACGGAGTGTAGAGGGCACCGAGGATACCATCATACCTGTCGCCAAGTTGCGCCGCACTTGCTGGGTTATAAATCGGGGAGATGGCATCTTGCGGGTAAGCTGCCCCCGTTTCTCCCATACCTAGAGCTTTTCCGCTATGCGCTTCCACCGAAGAAGCCGCACAGAGGGCAATTAAAGAGATCCCGAGACTAATTTTTTTGTGAAGCATGGTTAATCTTCTCCATTTTTAAATTTCACTTAGAACACCTAAATATGGGTAGATCTCTAAGCTGGAATTGTGTATATAAAGGAAACTGATCTAAAGTGTTTGGTGCAAAGACTGGGAAATAGTAGGGGGGCGCACCTGGAGTTACTAAACCCGATTCACCCAATGGGATGATCGCTTCCGCGCGTTCAATTCCACAATCGCAATCTCCCATGTCAAGAGCCATATAAAGCCCTGAAGCATTGAAGGTCTTCATCACAGCAAATGGACCAAAAGTTGGACTTAAAATGGCGTCATCAAATTCCCAATAGGGACGTTCTCCTAATCCCCAAGGGAAGGCAGCAAAGCCACCCAAATTGGTCAAGGCATCATCCAAAGAATCCAGGATCGCTTGATTGACATCAACGCCTTCAAGCCAGTTGGGGAAAAATACGGAATTGTCGCAATTGGTCCCTAAAAGCCTCGCTAACAGGTTTCCTTGCCCCATGAATAAGAGGTTATTATCAAATCCTTCGACATTAGCACTTGGAAGAGGATCGCCGACTCCGCCTGTATTGACCTCGAATTGAGTCCCTAAGACATAAGGATTCAAGATCCTTCCTGCAAAGTTCAACAACCAGGTATTAGCCAAGATAAACCGGCTGCTTACATCGCTTGTATTGGCAATTTCCTCAGCAGTGTGACCCTCTAGCCACTTCCCTTCGTAATCTTTTAAGAGTTCCAGTGTCTGTATTTGGTCTGGAGTTAGATGCTTTTGCTTTAGAAGCGTGCAAAAGAATCTCTTCTTAAACAGGGGAGTGAATAAATCCGCCCCAAAATTATATGTGGATTGAGAAGTTGGAAAGCTACTGACTAAACCAGCAACGCTATTAGCTACTGCTTGGGTAACAGTCAGATTTTTCAAGTCTTGAAAGCTGAACCTCTTTTTAGATTTTATCGCATCTTCTAACCAATAGGCGCGATTAATACCAGGTCCGCCACCTCCAATGGTATCGCCAGAACCCTCTGCGTCTTTATCAAAGAGGGAATTCCATCCGACATAATACCCTTGCTTTGTGTTTTTATCGTGCTGGCCAAGGCTAATCCCGTTAATATACTCTTGATTTGTCGCAGCGGGATTGACGACAATGATACCCTGGGGAAGGCGGCGATCAAAATTGCGCGGAAGTTTTGTCCACAAAGTCGCCTGATAGGCTGCGATATTTCCTTTGGAATCGGCGATTTGTCCCTGAAATCCGATGATATCCGATAGGAGACCCGGATTCTTGAGAACATCGATAAATTCGTCCACATCATGAATAAAAGGCAATTCAGCAAGGACGTTTAACCCCTTCAATTGGCTATTAATCTGTGATGAGCGCAGAGTTAGCATCGTACCTGCTGGCATATCAGGAGCTGGATTAGCAATGACCCATCCCAATGATCTGCTGCGGGAAACTGGGATAATCATCGGAGTTGGATCCCCGAATATGTAGATGGATTCATACCGAGTGGAAATGATGTTATCTGTCGACTCGAATAGAAAATCGTTTGTGGGTAGGTGACCAACTTGGGCAGAGATAGCAAATTGATTATAGGCGCCAATTCCAAATGGAAAGCCCGGAAGAGTGAAGTTATCAGATGTAAACACACCATTATCAATGCGAACTTCGTAGAAGTCAGAGGGAAAATTCATGCTCACTTGCGGAGCCATCCTCAAGAGCGCATGACCATTTGCAGAGAAACTTGGGGCTATGGCTTGTCCATTGCTACCAAAGGTTGGCGAGTACTTTTCGCGCATCTTTTTCATCTTTTTGAGGCTCGTGCCAATTCTGTGTGCAGCTTTTACCATGCGGCCGAATTTTGGATCAGCACTAGCACTTCCTTTGAGAACAAAAGTATTCGTCTGTTTGCGAAGAGTCTTTTTGCATTCTTTGTTGGGAACCATTACAGTTTGCGATTCGATCATGCTGGATAAAGGATCCAAATCGTTCAGGAGGGCATAGGCAGCGGTCGCACCAAATTCTGCCGTCCAAGTACTTAATGATACTAAGTTGTTTAATTGGTACTCAGGAAGTTGCGAAGGGCTGAAACTCTGAAAGTCATAGCGCGCTGTGCGCAAGATGTCATAGAGCGTAAATTCAGGGATTGGAAATAAATCGATACCGATAAATTCATAAGGCAGAGGGGAAGTGCCATCGTTAACTTGCGCCACGATGTCATTTAATCCCTGCACATAGTTTGTAAAAGCGACGATTGATCTCTTTGTGAAATATTTATCGATCTGTTCCTGCACTTCTGCGTCTGTAGGATTGATCGTTCGTTGAAAGACATCGGATTCCAACAGTTCTGCCAGCTCTTCTGGCGTCGATGCTGGAATATACTGCGCTAGACGTCCGTTGGCAGCAATATCCGCTTCGAACATTTGCCAAAGTCGGTCTTCGGCATACACTTGACCGATAGCACGGCAAATGCTTCCGAAATCCCCGCCCTCGATTGTTGGAACACCAAACGAATCGCGCGTGATGATCACTGGCGCACTTTCTGCCGCTGACAAGCAAGGCTCAGCCAGCACAAAGAGGCTCGATAATGTAATGATGAAGGACTTTTGTAATGTTTTCAAGCTCATAGAAGCTCCTTAATAAAACGATGTAAAATCCATTGGATAACTCATCTAGATTTTTTTATGCAATAAAAAAAATGCTGCACGCCGAAAAAAAAATAAAACTATATAGTAGCTAAAGATATCCGCGTTTGAGCGGCAAGATGAAGGCTGTCGCCTTTGCCAAAGCGAAGATATTGATGGTAGCCTAAGCCTGCGATCATGGCTGCATTATCGAGGCTCAAGCCTGTGGAAGGCCATAAACAGATATAATTCTGTTCACAAAAAAGTTGCCTGAGCCTTTGATTGTTTGTGACGCCTCCGCCAAAAACGAGCGAGCGGCATCCATGGCTAGCTGCGGCCTGCGTTGCCTTTGCGACAATGTCGTTGAGGGCGGCTTCTTGAAAGGAAGCCGCAATGTGCTGTTTCTCTAGATCCGAAAGTGTGCGGTTGTTTATCGAATACAAAACGCTAGTCTTTAGGCCGCTGAAAGAGAAATCGAGAGGGTTGCCCTTGATGCGGCCAGCCCTGTAGGCATAGCTATAAGGCGATCCTTTTGCTGCAAGCCTTTCAATGTGCGGGCCGCCGGGATAGGGGAGTTGAAGCATTTTGGCTACCTTATCAAAGGCTTCTCCGATGGCGTCATCGACGGTCTGGCCTAATAGTTGATAATCGCCAAGTCCTTTCATTAATACGAGAGCCGTGTGGCCGCCAGATAAGACGACCCCAAGACAAGGAAAGGAGACCTGCTCCTGGCTTGACATGATGGCAGCATAAAGGTGGGCTTCTATATGGTTGATGCCGATGAAGGGTTTGTTCAAAACCAGGGATAATGCTTTGGCGGCGTTGACGCCGATTAAGAGAGCGCCGATCAGGCCCGGGCCATGGGCCACTGCGATGAGGTCTATCTCTTTCAAGGTTTTGTTCGCCTCATTCAAGGCTTGGTCGATCACGGGAATGAGGATGTCCACATGGCGTCGACAGGCAAGCTCAGGCACCACCCCGCCATATTCCCGATGCAAATCGATTTGCGATGAGACGATGTTCGACAGGATTTTATCGCCGTCTTCCACCAGGGAGCAGGCTGTCTCATCGCATGTGCTTTCAATACCTAAAACTAACATAGGCAATAGTTTAGCAAAAACAAGGTCAAAACGCTATGTTAAATTATTTTTTATTATTTTTATTTTTTACCACTGAGATCAGTGAGAAGTTACGAGATCAGTGAGGGGTGTGAGAAAATAGAATGGGATTAGAATATAGCCTAATCCTTTCCCATCTAACATTCTCTCAATCACTGGCTCATCGGTCAATTTTTCTTCTCACTGATCTCAACCTCCTCTCACTGATCTCACTGATCTCAGTGGTAAAAAAATAAGAATCCATTGTTGAATTCGCATTGTTGCATTGACTATAATATTTCACTAATGCTATAAACAATCTTCAATAATTTAAATAAAAATGAAAATAAAGAGGGAATAATGATTCAAAGTCAATCAAGTGCACCCATTCCAGATTTAGGGGCGTATCGCCCCCTTTATACCCAAGAAGAATGGAATGAAATATACCAAAAACCAACGCCAGCCACCTCGTTTCACTATCTCATTGCCCGCAATGAAAAACCGGAGCAAACGAGAACGCTCATTCAAATTGTACAAAAGGATCGCATCCATCAGCTGCTGGCCATAGATCCGGAACACTGCGATCTCACACCTCTCCATATTGCAGCCATGAAGGCCGATGACCTTGTCGTCGCAGCGCTGACAAAAAAGCTTGCCGAACAGGGGAAGCTTCAAGAAGCTTTAAATGCCCGCGATACCTTTGGCTGGACACCGCTTCACCATGCTCTCTTGAGCTCTGAGCAGGTTTTCAAGCGCTTGCAGGAGCTCGGAGCCAATATGCAGGCGCGAACAGCCCTCGGAGATGATTGCCATGACCTGCAGAAATATGTCGGACGCGTTAGAGAGCAGCGCTCCAAGGCCCATATCCATCTAAACATTCCAGGCTTGGCCGCAAAGACCCTTGGAGAGCTCTCTGCAGAGCAGATGAAAACGACTTTAGGTATTGATTGCTACACGGACATAGTCCTCTATCCTCCGGAACACTATCGCATTCTTTGGGGACATGTGCCGAGTGACAAACCTGACGATCGCTACTTGGCGAAAGCCTATGAAGAATGGAAAGCGAATCCTCCTGAACTTATGGTGGCAGAATGTGAGGAGCTTAAAGGGAAAAATCAGCGTTTTCTAGGACTTTACGCAAAGGGAAATGGAATAAGGGCAGGAACTGTGCTTGGGGTCTATAGTGGAGTGTTTGACCCTAGGACGACTCCGCAATTCTATAGTTTTAGCGATCACTTTACCCATCCAGAAACTCACAAGTCTTATTCACTTGGAGGCAATAATTGTGAGCACGTTGGAAATGCGATGAGAACAGCAAATTGCGGGTGGCCTAATTCCTTTGTAATCGAGCTAAAAGATGGAACAGAACGCTTCCTTCTAATTGCTGGGGAACCGATAAAAAATGAGGTGCTCTGGTGTTATGGGATTGGGATGTCGCCCTTGGTCTTTGGCGCCCAGGTCCTTTTAGGGGCTGAGGAGATGCGGGACTTTTTTAAACCTGGGTTGACGAGGATTATACAAAGACAACATCAACTGTCTGAGGCTCCTCAAGATACAATCCCAAAAATCGCTGAGGTATATCTATATAAAGAACGTAGCTTATATCCTCTGCATTGTCCTGGAGCCCTTTTGGACTTGCATTTTCGTTCTATCGTTCCTGTCCAGGAATGGTGGGAACTTTTGAAAAATCCAGATAAGCATGAGATTATTGGCAGCTACATACAGCGCGTTCGAACGCTTGGTTTGGCCATGCTGTGTGTCATCAAACGCGTCCTTGATTTTGAAAAAAGATTTGCATCCAACAATAAGATCAGAAACGAAATTGCTGCTTGGGTTTTGCGGTCGATCGGGACTTTGACCATCATGCAAATTCTCAAAGGACTGCAAAAATTGGGCGACGATTTCGAAAAAGGAAACTTGCAGTCCGTCGAGATGGAACAGCATTTAACTGACTTGGCTAGCTGGCTAGCAGCAGAGTATAAAGAGTGGATCCAAGATCCAGAAGCTCCTGTGAATCTCTCTTTTCAAAAGCAAGTTTATGCAGAATCCCTGCAGCATCTTAACCAAGAGGACGTCTTGTCCACTCTCATCGTGGAAATCGCCAAGTTAAAAAGTGAGAATCTCCCTGACTCATCGGAGGCCATCCAGCTCTTTTTATCCTATTTAAAGGTATTGGCTACCCGTTACAAAAATATAGATCAATATATCAGGTCCTTTCTTAAAAAGATCTATGGGGGTAACCCCACTGAGGAATATTTTGAATGGTTTATGAAAAACATCAAGGAAACACCTTCCCATTAATTTAAATTATTCATTATAATTTAAGAAAGGCTATTGATTTAATTTCATCCAATTTTCTGGCTGAGCGAGAAAAACCAGATGTTGCAGTTTGCGGCGAGGGAATAGCTTTAGCTATTTCCGAGGAGCAAAATGCAACAGATGATTTTCGCAGCCAGCAAGAAATGGACGAAATTAAACCAATAGCCGACTAGGAGGTCATTATGGCCATTCAACTCCAATCTAAACCTGCTGGGATCTCTTCAACCTTTAAGGAAATCGATGAATCGATCAAGGTCTTGAAGAGCCATAAAGAAAAATGGGCTAATGACGTTTCCCTTGCGGAAAGGATTCGCCTATTACAAGAATGCCGCGTAGGTGTCGCGCGCGTAGCGGACAAGTGGGTCGCGGAGGACCTAAAAGCCAGAAAAGTCTCGGCAGCTGACAATGATAGCCTGATCTCAACCTTGGCAGGACCTGCGACTGCCATCCGAGGTATCGACGGCTATATGAAAACCCTAAGGTCCATTGAAAAAACGGGAGAACCTAAGCTTCCCAGACCTTTTAAGAAAGTGGCAGAAAATCAACTGGCGGTCGAAACCTTTCCCGATAATCTCTATGATCGGCTGCTTTTTAGCAGTTATCTCCTGCAAAAGTTTACGGGCGAGGTCTGGTTTGAACCGGGATATACCGAAAAAGAATTGCTAGCGCTGGCAGCTCCGCTCTATCGCAAGGGCAAAATCCCTGGGCGCGTCTGCTTGGTGCTCGGAGCCGGCAACGTCTCTAGCATCACTCCGACCGATATCCTCTATAAAATGTTTGTGGAAAAGCAGGTGGTGCTGCTGAAATGCCACCCCGTACTCGAATATCTTGGAGAAATCCTGCGCGACGCCTTTGCCCCGCTGATTCGCGAGGGCTATCTACAGATTGCTTATGGCGGGATACCAGAGGGAGAATATGCCTCTCATCATCCCGGAATTGATTCCATTCACTTGACGGGATCCGATAAGACATATGAAAAAATTATCTTTGGAGTGGGTCCAGAAGGGGAGGAGAACAAGCGTATCAATAGACCGATTATCCATAAAGAGTTTTCTGCCGAGCTCGGCAATGTCAGTCCAGTCATCGTCGTGCCTGGCCCCTGGAGCCAATCCGATCTCAACTACCATGCAGTCAACCTGGCTACAGGACTGACTTGCAATGCCGGATTCAACTGCATTGCCAATCGCGTCATCATACAGCAACAAGGCTGGGAGCAGCGCGACAGCCTAATCAAAGAAGTGCAAAAAGTCTTGAATAAGGTGCCAAGCTCAATCGCCTACTACCCCAATGCGGCAAAAAACCTGGAAAAAGTCCTGCACGACTATCCTGAAGCACTCCGCATAGGGGAGGCAACAGCGGAAAAAACTCCCTGGGTTTTTCTGCCTTATCTCGACCCTAATGTTTCCCATAAACCTTTTCGAGAAGAGGTCTTCGGTTCCTTTATGAGCGAGACTGCACTATCTGCAGAATCGACTGCGGATTATCTGGAGCGCGCCGTCCGCTTTTGCAATCAGAACCTCTGGGGCACCCTGAGCGCGACTCTCATCGTCCATCCCCAAAGCCTAAAAGACCCTGCGATCCGCAAGGCCGTCGAAAAAGCCATCGCCGATCTTCGCTATGGGATTATCTCACTGAATCAAATGCCTCACTTAGCCTTTACGTTTAAGAACCTCACCTGGGGAGGCTACCCAGGATCTTCTACCAATGACATCCAGTCAGGCATCGGCATCGTCAATAACACCTACATGCTGGATAAAGTCCAAAAATCTGTCGTCCGCGCCCCCTTCAAAATATGGCCAAGCCCAATGTGGTTCAATACAAATGCCTGCACACCCGAAATCTCTAGGGCATTTCTAGAATTTGAAAAGAAGAAGTCGCTGCTAAACCTAATGAAGGTCTTCTATTATGCCTTAAAAGGCAACTTTCTCTGAGACCGAAATGTCCTTTGTCCCTTTCCGAGACCGAAATGTCCTTTGTCCCTTTCCGAGACCGAGACCGAAATGTCCTTTGTCCCTTTCCGAGACCGAGTTCGAAATGTCCTTTGTCCCTTTCCGAGACCGAGACCGAAATGTCCTTTGTCCCTTTCCGAGACCGAGACCGAAATGTCCTTTGTCCCTTTCCGAGACCGAGACCGAGCCCGAGACCGAGACCGAAATTGCGAAACCTGAGGTTAACGAGACCCCGAGGCCTTGGCCCTGGTCTCGCAAGCCACAAGTTCGCATTTTCGGTCTCGGTCACGGTCACGGTCTCGGTCTCGAAAAGGGACAAAGGACATTTCGGTCTCGGTCTCGAAAAGGGACAAAGGACATTTCGGTCTCGGTCTCGGTCTCGGAAAGGGACAAAGGACATTTCGGTCTCGGTCTCGGAAAGGGACAAAGGACATTTCGGTCTCGGTCACGGTCTCGGAAAGGGACAAAGGACATTTTGGTCATAATTTTATACGATAATACTGAGCATTATATTTTATCCCCATTTTAGTAATTGATTATTATTTTCTTTTCGCATAATATTACTTACAATTTCTGGAGTAATATATGCAACAAAGTCAATCCGCTTGTCCTGCTCTTTCCAATCTAGGAGCCTATCGTCAAATCTATACCCCAGAAGAATGGAATGGATTCTATCCTAAGCCGACACCAGAAAACTCTTTTCACTACCTTATTGCACGCAATGAGAAGCCAGAACAAACAGTAAAACTGATACAAATCGTTAAAGCAGAACGCATCCAACATCTCCTGGCCAAGGATAAAGGTCACCATGATCTGACGCCCCTTCATATCGCAGCTATGAAAGCCGATGCTCTTAGTGTCGATACCTTAACAAAAAAACTCGCAGAAGTGCCGGGTAAATTAGCAGAGGCCTTAAATGCCAGAGACTCCTTCGGGTGGACACCCCTTCATCATGCCTTACTCACTTCGGAGGAAATTTTTAGGCGTTTGTTGGAGCTTGGAGCCTCCTTAAACGCTCAGACAGCCATGGAAGAGGATTGCTACGAACTCCAGCAACTCATTGGTCGGGTAAAAGTACAGCGTTCATTACCTACTACCTGTCTTGTCATGCAAGAGGGGCAACCCAAAAAGCTCTCGACACTTTCGCAAGAAGACATGCAAAGAGCTTTAGGGATTGAACTCTATACAGATAGTGTGCTCTACCAGCCAGAATACTACCGCCATCTATGGCAACGACAGCCCAGTGATTCCTCTAGTCATCTACCTATGGCAGCTTATCGTAATTGGATAAAGAATCCTCCAGTGGAATTTCTGATTCGTGCATCTGAAGAACTCAAGGGGAAAAATCCAATGCCCCTTAGTCTTCATGTCGACCATGCGGTAAACGCTGGAACAGCTCTTGGACTCCATGGCGGACTATTTAAGCCCCTCCAGGGTAAGCATTGTTTCAATCTTTCCGATTACTTCACCAAGGACAAACTTGAAGATGCTCATTTGTTTGAAACAAATGACGCCGCGCATGCTGGCAATGCTGTGAAGTTTGCTAATTTCGGATGGCCAAATACCCTTGCAGTACACATAAGAGATGGGAGTAGCCAAGTGATTCTCATCGCAGGCGAACAAATCGAAGCGAAGGGGGAGCTCCGTTACACTTATGGCCTAACTTACGCGCTATTGACTTTTGGCGCCCAGGCATTGCTTGGAGCCGAAGAGATGCGGGAGTTTTTCAAACGCCGCCCTTTGACGCAATTTTTTTCGGAATACCATGCTCATTGTGAAAAGAGGGTGATTAATACTGTTACCGATTACGCGCAGTCCCAACTGCACGGGGATCGACTTTTGTTTCCGCTGAATTGTCCCGCGGCGCTCCTTGACTTGCATTTTCGTTCTATCGTTTCTGCAAAAGAGTGGGAGAATTTATTGTCAAAACCGGAAGAGTATCCTCTAGTCACAGGGTTCCTTAGTTACGCGGGAATATTAGGCGGGGCAGTGCGAGCTATGATAAAAAGACTTGTGCAATTTGAAGAGAGGTTATCAAATGCCAACTTAAGAAATGCAATCGGATCCTGGGTCTTAAAATCAATCGGAACTTTGACCATCATGCAAATCCTAAAAGGATTGCAAATCCTCGGTAGCGATTTCGTAAACAAGAAATTAGATTCGGATACTATCGAAAGGCGTTTACATGAGTTAGATAGCTGGCTGAAGAATGAGTATACAGACTGGATCCAAGACAAAGAGGGCCCCTTGAATTACGCTTATCGTCTGCAAGTATATATAGAATCCTTTCAAAACGCGCCTATCGAACAACTGATGTTATCCTTGTTGCAAGAAATCGTTATTTGCAGAAATACAGGTGCGCCCGAATCCTCAGAATCCATCCGGTTACTTCTCGACCTTTATAACAACCTGGTCGAATGTAATGGAATACTCAGACCTGACACTTGTAATTAATTTCATTAATAGGAGTAATAGATGCAACAAAGTCAATCCATTGCCCCCAGCGCTCTACCCGATCTAGGAGCCTATCGTCAAATCTATACCCAAGAGGAATGGAATGGATTTTATCCAAAACCGACACCCGAGACCTTTTTCCACGCCCTCATTGCAAGAGCAACTAATGAGCAGGGGGAGCAGCAGCAAAAAGTACTAAAAATGATCGAATGCTTAAATGGTGAACGCATCGGAAATCTACTGGCAAAGGATAAAGACCACCATAATCTCATCCCTCTTCATATAGCCGCGATGAAAGCAAACGCCCTTGTCGTTGAAGCCTTAATAAAGAAACTCGCAGGAGTGCCACGCATGGTAACTGAGGCCTTAAATGCCAGAGACTCCTTCGGGTGGACACCCCTTCATCATGCTTTACTCAGTTCAGAGGCTGTTTTCAGGCGTTTGCAGGACCTCGGCGCTTCCTTAACCATTCCGACTGAAATGGGAGAGGATTGCCACGAACTACAGAAACGCATTGGCCGGGTAAACGACCAGCGCACACTCCGCACCACTTTTGTCATGCAAGATGGACAACCAAAAAAGCTCTCGGCTCTCTCACAAGATGATATGCAAAGAGCGTTAGGCAACGTTCGCTATACCGACTGTGTCCTCTACTCACCCGAACACTACCGCCATCTATGGCAACAACAGCCAAGTCGCGACCCTGTTATTCTTACATTCCATTGTGCAGCCTATCAAGAATGGAAAAAAAATCAAGTGGAACTTCAGATTCGCGAATGTGAGGAGCTAAAAGGAAAAAATTTACGGGTTCTAGGTCTATATGTCAGGAATATGGTAAAGGCTGGAACCCCACTTGGAATCTATGGCGGACTCTATCAGCCCTGGCAAATGAAAAATTTATTTAATCTAGCCGATTACTTTTCCGAGGAACAAAGGAATGCAGACTATTTGTTAGGATCTGTTAATGCTGCCCATGCTGGAAGTGCCTTTAGGATTGTCAATTGCGGATGGCCAAATACCGTTGCTTCGCCCCTATTGGGAGGGGATAGCCACGTGATTTTCATTGCAGGCGAAGAGATAGAAAAGCGAAAGGAGATCCGCTTTTGTTATGGAATTGCCTATGCCGCATTGTCTTTTGGAGCACAGGTTGTGCTCGGAGCCAAAGAGATGAGGGAGTTTTTCCAACGATGCCCTTTGCAAAAACTATTTTCTGAATACCGTACGAATTGTCTAAGAACGGCGTCTATTACTAATAGAGATATTTCTCTTAAAGAATACGCAGAGACCATGATTCAAAAAGATCGGCTTTTTTTCCCGTTAAGCTGTCCCGCCGCACTGCTTGACTTGCATTTTCGTTCCATCGTACCTGCTGACCAGTGGGGGATTATATTGTCAAAGCCTGAAGAGGATATGAACATCAAGGAATTTATTGATATCTATGGAATATTAGCTTGGGCAGTGCGAGCTTTGATAAAAAGAATTGAGCAATTTGAAGAGAGGTTTTCAAATACAGAAATCAAAAAAGAAATTGGCAAGTGGGTCTTGGGATCGATCGGAACTTTGACCATCATGCAAATCCTAAAAGGATTGCAAATCCTGGGTGGCGAAAAGGAGAAATTGAATTCGGAAAATATAGAAAAGCGCCTTCAGGAGTTAGACAGCTGGCTGCGGCGCGAATATACAGACTGGACCCAAGATAAAGAGGCTCCCTTGAATTACGCTTTTCGTCTAAAAGTATTTATCGAATCCTTCCAAGACAAGCCTATTGATCTACTGATAGCCTCATCATTGCAAGAAATGATAGATGCTAAAAATAAAGGTGTGCCGGAATCATCGGAATCTTATCGGTTCATTATCGATCTTCTTAACTCTGCAATGCAACGCAAACGAAAAACTCAGTCCTGATCAAGGATAAACAAATTTACAGGATAGACAGGGTCGCAAGCAGGATCGCAACAAGCGGCATCAAGGATAAACAATTTACAGGATATGCAGGATCGCACGCGACAGGATATTCAGGATTACGGGCTCTTAACCACAGCGATTACAATAAGAAGGGATTTATTGTTTTGCTGTGGTTAAGAGCCCGTAATCCTGAATATCCTGTCGCGTGCGATCCTGCATATCCTGTAAATTGTTTATCCTTGATGCCGCTTGTTGCGATCCTGCTTGCGATCCTGCATATCCTGTAAATTGTTTATCCTTGATGCCGCTTGTTGCGATCCTGCTTGCGATCCTGTCTACCCTGTAAATGGTTTATCCTTGATGCCGCTTGTTGCGATCCTGCTTGCGATCCTGTCTATCCTGTAAATTGTCTATCCTTGATCCCGCTTGTTCTTTATCAGGTCAGGGTTCAGGGAGGGCATCGCGATCGCAGATCCAGAGGGCTTTATGCGAGGGCGTGCCGATTTTTTGAATGGGATAGAGGTCTGGCTTGTAGGAATGATTGAGGACTTTTTTGAGTAATTGCAGCCTTCGATTTTCCCATGACCACGATGGCAATATGGCGTGCCGCATTGATGCATTCGAAGGTCAGAGTTAAACGCCAAGCCTCCAATTTCGGAATATAATTGGCAATGACCAGGCGGGAATGGGCATGCAAGCCATGCGTCTTCGGAAACAGGGAGGCCGTATGTCCATCGTCACCCATTCCTAAGAGGATCAAATCAAAAGAATTCGAAGGCAGCGTTTTTTTGATGATCTCTTCATATTTTAAGGCGGCCTCTTCGAAGTCTTTCTCGGCTTCCATGCGAAAAATCTGGTCGGGTTTTATGGGCACTTTGGCGAAGCCTGCATCCATGGCCATCTTGAAATTGCTGTCAGGGTGCGTTGGGGGAACACAGCGCTCATCGCTCCAAAACAAAAGAACTTTGGACCAGTCCACGCGTTTTGCATGCCGTTCGCTCGTGATTTCCTGATAAATCGCCTTCGGAGTGTTGCCTCCGGATAGTGCAATGGCGAAGAAGCCATGGTCTTTGATCGACTCTTCCGCTATCCAAAAGAAATAGTCGACGCAGAAATCTATCGTCTCCTTTTCATTTCCCGGGATGATAATATCGCGTCTCTCATCGAAATTTTTCTTCAATTCTTGTAAGCGCATAGCTAATTCCAATCAATTGATCCGATTAAGTGCAGCATATTCCCATAGTGTTCGCCGATAGGTTGAAAGAAAACCTCTTTCAAGAATGCGGTTCCCCTTCGTAAAGCAGGCAGCGGCAGTGAAAAGGGGAGCTCGCATTGTTCTGCCGAGGAGATGTGCACGACAACTTTTGCTTCAATGCCCTGCCTTTTTAGATCATAGGAATGATCGGTAGCTGTCGTGATTTCCACTGAAGTGAGTGGTCCCTGGCAGCAAACCCTCCGCCATTATTTGCCCCACTAACTCTATTTCCACAATATTCTGGCCCGTGTGATACTGAAGCTTAATCTTTTGATCTTCGACTTCTTTTCTTTGGAACCTCCAGCCTTGTTGAGCAGCCAGCCATCCTTGAAGATAAATCGCCTGGATAGCTTTTTCATGCCAATCCTGGCTCTTTTCTATATGCCGAGTGATCGTGATGCGCGTAGCGCGATTGAGATCCGCGATCCTCTCTTCCGTATAAAAGGTCTCTCGGATCACTTCACGCCATCCGCTAATCATGATCCAATTCATATCGATGAGCTCATAGTCTTTCAAACTATAGTTCTGAATCCTTTTGACAAAATCTTTTAAGTTATCCGTACTGTCCACATCAAAGATGAGACGATTGGCATAGGGAGCTATAAAGGGGAGAACCTCCTTCTCTAAAGTGGGATCTTGGGCCCACAGCAAATTGACAGGCAAGTCGGGCACCAAATGGGGAATCACGAGAAAGGGAACGCGATCTAGATACTCTTTAGAGACATAAATATTGATCAAATCACAGGCGATGGTCAATTCTCCATCGGAGACCATCTCCTGAGAGACGATCACATGGAGATGGCTATCATTCGACAGAGGATTGCCCAAAATGAAAATGATGCGGCAGGGAAAGCGCGTCGCAATAATCCGGGAGATGTCCCGCAAGTAGTCGTTTCTGCTCTGGTCCTGTGCGTAGATAATCAGGTTAAAGAGGCATGCCTTGACTTGATTTTTCTCCTTTTGCTGCTCCCAGAGCCGCGCCAGCTCCTTTTCAATATCGGGAACAATGTGAATATCATCGGGTTGGCTTGACATCAAATCAATCTCCATCGATGGCCGCTGCGAGCCAAGAGTTGATCAGCGTCTGATTGGGCCCCAGCTGCCTGAAGCATAATTGGGAAAGAGGGGAGGATGCGCTTCCCAATGTTCTAAAACCGGAGTAAAGATTCTCCACGAAGCCAAAACTTCATCGGCGCGGGCAAAGAGTGTGCTGTCGCCCGACATGCAGTCGCAAATGAGCCGTTCATAGGCTTCTGGAGGCTGCCCGCCGAAGTAGGAGCCATAGCGGAAATCCATCTTGACAGGAAGAATCGGAGAATTCAGCCCAGGGACTTTGCAATTCATCTTCATGGAGATTCCCTCATCGGGCTGGATGCGGATGACCAGGACGTTTTGCTCGACTTTTTTTCCTGTGGATTGGAAGAGGAAGCCCGGAGCATCCTTGAAGATGATAGCGATCTCTGTAGCCCTTTTGGGAAGCCGTTTTCCTGCCCGCAAATAAAAGGGGACCCCTGCCCAGCGCCAGTTGTCGATGGAGAGCTCCAGCGCCACGTATGTCTCGACACTGGAGTCGGGCGAAACGTTATCTTCTTGGCGGTAGCCTTTAACCGGAGCACCCTCGATATATCCTGGGCCATATTGTCCGCGCACCACATGCTGATCCATCTGTTTCATAGGAATAGGCCTGATCGATTCCATCACCTTCACTTTTTCGTTCCGAATCGCGTTTCCATTCAGGCTCGTCGGCGGCTCCATGCCAACCAGCGACAGCAACTGCATCATATGGTTTTGGACGATATCGCGCAGCTCGCCAGCTTCCTCAAAGAAGCGCCCCCTGGTCCCGATGCCGATCTCTTCGCTGACGGTGATTTCGACATGATCGATGTGGCGGTTGTTCCAGATGGCTTCGAAAATGGGATTGCTAAAGCGGAAAATGAGCAAGTTTTGCACGGTCTCTTTTCCAAGATAGTGGTCGATGCGGAAAATCTGGCTCTCATCAAGATAGGTTACGAGTTCCCTTTGCAGTTGCTCGGCTGAGGCCAAGTCATGTCCAAAAGGCTTTTCAATGATAATGCGCGACCACTTATCTTTGATGTGATTCTGATCGTAAATCAATTGATGCTGGCTCAATTTTTCGACGACGAGAGGGAAAAAGCTGGGCTGGATGGACAGGTAAAAGATGCGATTTCCCTTAGTTCCAAATTGGACATCTAAGTCATGGAGCAGCTTTTTGAGGCTTTCATAGCCTGCATCATTATCAAATTCAGCGCGATGGTAAAAGATCTGTTCGCTAAAATTCTTCCATAACTCAGCATCGATCGGCCTGGAACGGGAAAACTTGTTGATCGCATCCTTCATTTCATTGCGAAAAATCTGATTATTCTTATCGCGCCGGGCAAAGCCGACGCAGGCAAAATGGGCGGGCAGCTGACCTTCGCGCGATAAATTATAAAGGGCAGGAAGCAGCTTCCGGGCTGTCAAATCTCCTGTAGCCCCAAAGATGACCAGGATGCAAGGATCGGCGGTCTTGGAAATGCGCTCTCCTTCGGTCAGCGGATTGACAAAGTGAACCGGATTGGCTGTAAGCATAGGATTGTCTTCCTCTGTTATATTATTTTTACATTAATACAGAAGACAGAATTCCGAAAACAGAATTCAGAAATGGAGGATAATGGACAATGGTTAATGGACCCATTAACCATTGTCCATTTATTCTAAATCCTGTTTCCTGTATGATGTTCTTCTGTATTCTATACTAAAGGTCATGCTATGAAACGCTTATTAGCAGCGGAATTGCCAAAACATCTCGAGCAGCAGGTTTTTTTACGGGGCTGGCTCAATAATGTGCGTTCGTTGGGGAAACTCAACTTTGTGATCCTACGCGATCGCACGGGTTTTGCGCAGATCGTCGTACAAGACAAAGAGGAATTCCGCAAAATCGCCCACCTGCAGCCGGGTTCCTTGCTGCAAGTGAGCAGGCAAGGCTGTTGCCGCAACGCAAGCAGATTTAGGGGTTGAGGTCGTCAACCCGCAAATCGCCATTGAGTTGGCGATCCAAGCCATTCCTGAAGTCGAATATTACAAGCCGGAAATCCCTTCCGACCTCGAGTTCATTCTGGACCATCGCCCCGTTTCCCTACGCAACCGGCGGCTGCAGGCCGTCTTTAAAATCCAAGCCGAAATCGCCCATGCTTACCGCCTTTTCATGCACGATAGAGTCGGAGCCGTGGAGTACTTTGCCCCAAATATTATCGGGGCCTCATCGGAAGGGGGAGCGGAATTCTTTAATGTCGACTATTTCGGCTATACGGCGACGTTGGCACAAAGCAGCCAGCTTTATAAGCAGATCATGGTTGGGGTCAACGAGCGGGTCTTTGCCCTGATGCCCTTTTTTCGGGCGGAGAACTCCCACACGCCCCGCCACCTGGCCGAAGGCAAACAACTGGAGTTCGAAATGGGCTTCTTCGATTCCTGGCACGAGGTGATGGACATCCAGGAAGAGTGCATCAAATTTATCATCTCCTTTCTCAATAGGCACTGCCAACCTGAAATCGATACTTTAGGAGGCCAGATCATCCAGGCCCCCGAAAATGTGAAATTCCCGAGACTCACCTTTGCAGAGGCTCAGGAGATCTATTTCAAGCGCACGGGCAACGATGAACGGTCGGAACCCGACCTCAGCCCAGCAGCTGAGCGGGAATTGTGCGCCTATGCTTTAGAAACCTCAGGGACAGACCTCATCTTCATTACGGATTGGAAAACGGGCAAGCGCCCCTTCTATGCCTATCCCAAAGAGGACCAACCCGACCTTAGCAATACCTTCGACCTTCTTTGCGCAGGCACTGAAATCACCTCCGGAGGCCAGCGCCGCCATACTTATGAGTCCATGCTGGAGGGCATCCGGTCAAAAGGGATGGATCCAGCCAACTTCGAAGACTACCTCAGCATATTCAAATATGGAATGCCGCCTCATGGCGGCTTCGGAATGGGATTGGAAAGGCTCACCATGACAATCCTAAAACTGAAAAACATTCGCGAAGCCTCCCTTTTTCCATCGGACCCCAAAAGGATTGCAGGCAATCGCATCAAGGCAAAAATCATCTTCGGCGAAGAGAATATGCGCAATGAAATCATACGCTTGCTGAAACAGGGCGAGATCGAATTCGATCATAGGATCCATGAACCGACCCCGACAAGCGAAGATTCGGCGCGCGTCCGCGGAACCACGCTTGAGGAGGGAGTCAAAGCCATCATTCTGCGCGGAAAAAACAGCAAGAAAAACTACCAGTTCAATATTTCGTCCCACCTCAAGCTAGATATGAAAGCCGTCGCGGAGGCGGTAGGGGAGAAATGCGAGTTTGAAAACCCGGAAGTGATCCGGGAGCGCTACGGGCTGATCATCGGAGGGGTGCCGCCTTTCGGTACCTTAATGAATCTCGACACCTATTTTGATGAAAAAGTCCTCACAAGCGAACGGGCAACCTTTAACTGCGGTTTGCAAACGGAGTCCATCATCATGAAAAGTCAAGATCTGGCGGCTGTAGTACAGCCAAAAATAGGACGCTTTACAAAAGAATAAAGCATGCACGTGCAAAGTCCAATTCCTACTTTAGTTCCCGTTCGTCAACTCAGTTTATTGACGAATGGCGAATGGACACAACAATCACCAGCCAATTCCCCAGTACCCGCGGAACAACCTGCATCTCCGTCTAGCCCTCCCTCTCCTGCGTCAGCTGCAGGTTCCTCAGTTCAAGCTGAACCAGCTTCTGCAGAGCTTTTACTCCTTTGCGTTGCTAACTCTCAAATCCATGGGACTCCTATTTTGCTCCAACCGGAGATCACCCTCTTTTTACACACTCTTCCTGAAGGTGATCTCAGCAATGAATTAAGACAGATTCTCAACTTCACCCAGAGGTGTATAGGCTCATGCCTCATTAATTGCCAAAAATATATTGCCCAACTTCTCGTACGCATACAGACAGCATTGGAATTCAACCGCCTGATCGATGGAGAGACAAAAGTTGCCTTTTTTTCCGATCCCGATCATGCAATCAAAGTTAAACTATTACAAGTCCTTTACTCAATACATACTCCTTTGTCTATAGCCACCCCTCTTCGTGCGATTTGGTATCTGATTTATAGGGATAACCCCGAGAGGTCTCAGGCAATAAATCAAGCCCTTACAGCAAGCCATGATTGCTCCTTCTTATCCCCACTGACTGCCCTTACTAAAAAACTTCCCTCTTTTCCTTTCCAAATCGGACTCATAGATGAAATTCTGCGATTCAAATCAGCTTTTCAAGAACGCGATCCCGATGACTCCAAAACTCAATTCCTGGAGAAGCTTATAGAGCTAATAAGATCGCTTTACAAGTTGATTAAACAGGGACCCCTCCATTTTCCTAAAAGATCCTCATTAGATGAGAGCCTATTCGCGGCCATAAGGCTTCTAGAAAGGATTGAAAACGAAATCATGGAAGAGGTCGCCAAGACGCCCGATGATTTCTCCGAAATTCTAGTCCTATTGAGCGATAGCGACCTTCAAAGCCAAAGGAAAAATTTATTCATGGACCCGAAGGAAGCAACGCAATTGGGATATGTGGAATTGAGAAGTCAAGTGATTAACTCTCCAAACTATATGTATCATTTGTCTGAATGGGGAATCAGCCTGGATGGATTTCTCAATTCCATTTGGGGCTCTCTCTATCAGGGATGGCGAAGACTACTCAAAACATCTTCAAGGCCGCTCTCTATCTGCAATCATAGTGAAATTCTCTTCGGACGATTGCGCTTTGCCGCCGAACAGAGAGAGCCTGCTCGAAGAGGGGAGATTTTAGTGGTGGACAGGCTTCCCGATGAAAGCATCTATGCTCATGCGAGGGCCTTGGTCATTAGAGAGAGGTTACCCAGCTCTCTTTCCTACGAGTGCCTGAAAATGCTCAATATCCCAGCCTTAGCAGGAGTAGACATTGACTCTTTGCGACCGCACAACGGACAGATCGTCCAGATGAATTTATTTGAAAATTCCCTTCACTTTTTTCCAAATGAAAAGGAGAGAAATGTTCTCGAGAGTCTGGTTCAACAGAGACTAACACCCGAAACTGCAAGAGCTATACAGACTCTTCCTGATATCATTTGGCCATCGGTAAAGAGTCAATTTTATAAAGCTGTTTTTAACCGCCTTCCCCCTCATGAAATTGCCCTCTTCAATGAGGAAGCAAAAGTTTATTTTGAAAAAGAAATAGGGACGCTTAAGACTTTCAAGGAGAAAGTTTTTAAAACCTCCAATTTAATCCAACGCATCTATCTTTTAACAAAGCTGCAAGCTAAAATCAATCAGCTATTGAAAATAACTCAAGCCCTCTGCTGGGCACGGGAAACAAAAGAAATAGTCGACTTTTTCACGACTTTAGGCCGAGATGCCTATAAAGATGAAAAGCAGGGGGGATTATCAAAGGACACACTCGAGCGACCTCTATTGAAGGAGAAAAATACTCCGGAGGAAAATCTTAGCTTGCTATCAAATGACTGCTCACAATTTTCAAAAACCGATTTTACGCTCTATACCTCTCCACGACCGGTAAATCCCGAGTTAATAGGTGAGGCTTCTTCTGTGATTAATAGTTATAACTGGAAAGTGGCTGAGGTACAATTGGCTACCCTTGGGAGAGCCAAAATCCACAAAGGCGATCTGTCCCTGGTTGATTTGCAACTCGAGTCACGCTATAATTTGCAGACTGTAACACTTCTTAAACAATTGGGACAACTCGTCAAAGAGCTTGAAATTCATTTCAAAGGACCCCTCAGAATAGGCTTCTCCCTACAGGACAACGCGAGCTGCCATGTCCATGAAATTGTTCCTCTTACTCACCTTTGAGCTCTTCCCAATCGAGGATGACCTTGCCAGATTGTCCGGAAATCATGACCTTAAACCCTTCTTTAAAGGACTCGAGGGGGAAGCGATGTGTGATGATCGGGTCTAGATTTAAGCCGCTTTCCAGCATAGAGGTCATTTTTATCCAGGTGGAAAAGATTTCACGCCCATAGATTCCCTTGATCGTGAGCATTTTGAAGATGACGAGGTGCCAATCGATTGGACAGTCCGGAGGCAAGAATCCCAGCAAGGAGATCTTGGCGCCATTTTGTGCGCATTCGAGAAGGGTCTTTAACCCAGCTGGGTGGCCTGACATTTCCATCCCGATCGTAAAGCCATGTTCTACTCCGATCTTCTTCATCACCTTTTGAATATCCTGCTTGCGGATATCGATCACATCAGTTGCGCCCATTTTCTTCGCCAACTTGAGGCGGTATTCATTCATATCGGTCACGACGACTTTTCTTGCGCCCGCCTTTCTAGCGATAGCCGCAGCCATAATCCCTATCGGCCCTGCGCCCGTTATCAGGACATCTTCGCCCGTAATATCAAAAGAAAGAGCGGTATGCGTCGCATTCCCAAACGGATCGAAGATGGCGGCCAGCTCATCCTTGACGGAGAAGGGGAGTGGAAATACATTTTCAGCAGGGATATTAAAATATTCGGCAAAGCAGCCATGGCGATGGACCCCGACGCCGAGCGTATTCATGCAAAGGTGCTTCTGGCCACGGAGGCAAGGAGGACAGACGCCGCAGACGATATGCCCTTCGCCGCTGACGCGATCTCCAACTTTCAAGTGTTTGACATTGCGGCCCAGCTCTGCGATCTCACCCATGAACTCGTGGCCAATGACCATCGGAATGGGAATCGTCTTTTGGGCCCAGGGATCCCATTTATAGATATGGACATCCGTGCCGCAAATGGAAGTTTTATGCGTTTTGATGAGAACTTCATCATCTTCTACTCGAGGAACGGGAACATCCTCAAGCCAGAGGCCTTCCTTCGGATATTTCTTTACAAGAGCTTTCATTCTTCTCCTTTGTTAAAAATATTATAACGCTTTTCCGGCTTTATTTTCAAGGACTTTGAGTTCTTTACCGACGGTCTGAAAGGCTTCAACCGCACGATCCAAATCCTCCCGTGAATGGGCTGCGGACATCTGCGTCCGAATGCGTGCTTTGCCTTGCGGCACTACAGGATAAAAGAACCCCACCACATAAACGCCATGCTGGAGCATCCGTGAAGCAAATTCTTGGGAAAGCTTGGCATCGCCTAACATGATGGGAATGATCGGATGCTCCCCAGGCAGCAAATCAAAGCCAAGAGCCGTCATCTTCTGGCGGAAATAGCGGCTATTTTCCCGGAGGCGATGCCGTAGGTCATCTGAGCGCTCCAGCATATCCAAAACATGGAGCGTGGTTGCTGTAATGGAGGGGGCCAATGTGTTTGAAAAGAGGTAGGGCCTGGAGCGCTGCCGCAGCAGCTCGACGATCTCTTTTTTTGCCGCCGTATAACCGCCTGAGGCTCCGCCTAAAGCCTTTCCAAGCGTTCCTGTAATAATGTCAACGCGCCCCATGACGTTGCAGAATTCCGGAGTTCCTTTTCCTTTGGCGCCGATAAAACCGACAGCGTGCGAATCATCCACCATGACCATGGCCTCATATTTTTCCGCCAAATCGCAAACGCCCTGCAGATTGGCAATGTTTCCATCCATAGAAAAAACACCGTCGGTGGCGATCAAGCGGAAACGCGACTCTTTTGCCTCCTTGAGCTGGTTCTCCAGATCCTTCATGTCGTTATTGGCATAGCGCAGCCGCTTGGCCTTGCAGAGGCGAATCCCATCGATGATGCTGGCGTGATTGAGGGCATCGCTGATGACGGCATCCTCAGCCCCCAGAATGGTTTCGAAGAGGCCGCCATTGGCATCCCAGCAGGAGCTGTAGAGGATCGCCTCTTCCATGCCCAGAAAGTGCGCGATCTTTCGCTCCAGTTCTTTATGGATCGTTTGCGTGCCGCAAATAAACCGCACGGAAGAAAGGCCGAAGCCATATTTGTCAAAACTGGCCTTAGCAGCCGCAATGACCTCAGGATTATTGGCAAGGCCTAAATAATTATTGGCGCATAGGTTGAGGACCTTTTTTCCCCCAGCAATTGTAATCGTGGCCTGCTGGGGAGAGGTAATCTCCCTTTCTTGTTTGTAGAGGCCCGCCCCTTTGATCTCGTCCAGCTGGCCTTGCAAATAGCGAATGAATTCTTTTCTCATTGTTGTGAACTCCTATGGTTTGCATCTTTTTGAAAGGGACATCAGGGACCAAAGGGACCTAAGGAGGGCGAGGTTTGCAAAACCCAGGGCCGAAGGCCCGGCACTCATTATCGAGACCGAGACCGAGACCGGGCCCGAGACCGAAAATGCGAACCTGAGGCTTGCGAAACCCAGGGCCGAAGGCCCTCGCTCTACCTGAGGCTTGCGAAACTCAGGGCCGAAGGCCCGGCAGTTATATAGCCCAGGCCGCAAGGCCTGGGTTTAGATGGTCTTGTGAGATGAGGACCGAAGGTCCGGCACAAATACGGGACACATTTGTGTCGGACCTTCGGTCCTCATCTACAAACGTCCTCGTTACCCAGGCCTTGCGGCCTGGGCTATATAACTGCCGGGCCTTCGGCCCTGGGTTTCGCAAGCCTCGGCCCTCCTTAGGTCCCTTCTGTCCGTTTTCCACAGCAGAAACTGCTCAATAAAGGGGGAAGTATACAGAGAATGAATTTCCATGAAAAGGACAATGGATGTTTTTCCTCGTAGTCATGCTGTCAATTAGGTCCATTGTTCTTGATGCTTATTATTAAGAAACAATCAAGACAATTAAAACAATGTAAGCGCATGACTCACGTCCTTGCAGAAGAAGACAAGAAAGAAAATCGAACACGTCGAATAAAGCATAAAGAGGCCGTAGCACATGCCATAGAGGATAGATCAACTTCGCTGGCTAACTGGTATCGGAATCATTTACATTATCCCCTGACTGATCAATCAAGTGCCGCTGCTGCCAACATGGACAATCTACCTATGCTGAAGTGGCTGCGCGAAAATGGCTGCCCATGGGATGAAAGAACGTGCGATGCTGCGGCCAGTAGAGGCCACCTTAATGTATTGCAATGGGCTCGGGCCAATGGCTGTCCATGGAATGCAAGAGAAGGCGGCATGAAGGCGGCCCGAGAAGGCCATCTTGCCATCTTGCAATGGGCTCATGCTAATGGCTGCCCGTGGGATGATTGGATACGCATCGGTGCTGCCTTTGGGCATCTGGAAATATTGAAATGGGCTCATGCCAACGGCTGTCCGTGGGATGAAGTGACGTGGATATATGCCCGCGAGAGTGTTAAACCTTGGTTACGCGAGAATGGCTGTCCCGGATCACACGAATAAATCAAAGGCTGCTACTTCTTTTTCAATGCGGCTTCGAGGTCATGGATGAGGTCGTCGACCTCTTCGATCCCAAGAGAAAAGCGGATGAGGCCATCAGTCAAGCCAATGCGCTCAAATTCGTCCTGGGGGAGGGAAGCGTGCGTCATCGTGAGGGGAAGGCACACCAAGGATTCGACGCCGCCGAGGCTTTCGGCTAGGGCAAAGAGTTTTAAGGAAGAAATGAGGCGCTTGGTCCCTTCAAGAGGCAAATCAAATTCGGCGGAGACGACTCCGCTAAATCCGTGCATCTGCTTTTTGGCAAGTGCCTGCTTGGGATGGCTTTTCAAACCTGGATAGTAGACTTTTTTTACGAGCGGATGTTTTTCCAAATATTTGGCGAAGGCTAACCCATTTTTGCAATGCTTCTCCATGCGAACCCCTAATGTTTTGACGCCGCGGGCGATAAGCCAGGCATCGAAGGGGCTTGGATTCAATCCTAACGCCTTTCGGGCGAAATCCATCTTCTCTTTTGTGTCTTTATTATTTGTCATGACGACTCCGCCTACCACGTCGGAATGGCCCCCAATATACTTTGTCGTGCTATGCCAGACGATATCGGCTCCTAAATCCAGCGGATTCTGACAGTAGGGTGTCGCAAAGGTATTATCGACAATGCATTTTGTGCGGTATCTTTTTGCAATCGCACTCAGCGTCTTGATATCATAAATATCGAGCAGGGGATTGGTGGGCGTCTCTAAAAAGAGCCATTTGGGCTGTTCCCGCTTCACAATAAGCTCCAATTCGACGGTTTTCTCGGGATTCACTGAGATGTACTCTATGCCAAACTTGTTAAACACCTGAGTAAATAGGCGGAAGGTGCCTCCATAGACTCCATCCAGAGCGATGACTTTATTCCCTGGAGAAAGCGTGCTGATCAGCGCGGTTAAAGCGCCAAGGCCCGAGGCAAATACCGTCGCATAATGGGCATTTTCCAGGGCCGCCAAAGCCTTCTCGAGCACGACGAAATTGGGATTGTTGGCCCTTGTATAGTCGAAGCCTTTGTTGACTCCAGGAGCCTCTTGGAGGTAGGTCGAGGTCATATAGATCGGCGTCATCAGGGCGCCTGTCGACGGATCAGGCTCATTACTTGCATGGACAGCTTTTGTACCGAATCCAAATTCCATTAGACCCTCCTCATAATAATTGATGATTTTTCATCCACTCGTCATCAAAGATTTTGCTTAAATACTTAATGCCGGCATCTGGAAGCATTGTCACAACTGTAGCAGGTTCCTTTAATTTTTTGGCAAGCTCCAAAGCTGCCCAGACATTAGCTCCGCTGGAGCCCCCAGCTAAAATGCCTTCTCTCTTTGCCAGTAGCCGCGCGACTTCAAAGGCTTGCTTGTCGTCTACCTGGACGACGTCATCAATCACAGCGAAGTCGAGGGCTTTGGCGATATGGTCTTCTCCAATGCCCTCCACATAGTAATTGCAGTTGGCATCTTTGGGAATTTCTCCGGTTTTAAAGTAAGAATAATAGAGGGAGCCCACGGGATCGGGCATGATCACCTGGATTTTGGGATTCTTCTCCTTTAAAAAGCGGCCAACCCCGCTGATAGTGCCTCCTGTGCTCGCGCTGGCAATAAAGTAATCGATCTTTCCCTTAGTTTGTTCCCAGATTTCCGGCCCAGTCGTCAAGTAGTGGGCCTCGGGGTTTTTCAAATTATCATACTGGTCGATGCGGAAGCTCCCGGGCATCGAAGCTGCGATGGCTTTGGCGCGGTTGACATAGTGTTCGGGTGAATCCGGTGGGGCTTCCGTAGGGCAGACGATCACTTCAGCGCCATAGGCCTTTAGGGAGTTCTTCTTTTCCTGGCTCACTTTTTCCGGCATCGTCAAAATCACGCGATAGCCGCGTATCGCCCCCATCATAGCCGCGGCAGCCCCCGTATTTCCCGAGGTATTTTCCACGATCGTGCCTCCAGGCTTAAGGAACCCTTCCTTTTCTGCCTCCTCGATGATATATTTCACTATGCGATCCTTGATGCTGAAGCCTGGATTATAAAATTCAAGCTTCACGAGTAAAGTCACAAGGGGATTAGGATTCATATGCTGCAGCCGAACCAATGGAGTGTGGCCGATGATATCTAAAATTGTGGAATAGGGCATATTTATAATAAAATTTCTTGAATTGTTGTCTCAAATCCCTCATAGTGAAATTAAAGATATCTTTCCAATAATTTCTGGAGCGGCGATGGCAGAATTAAAAATATCCGACGATTTAAGTTCGGAAACTCCCAAAATTAGAAAAGAAAAAGATTCGGTCATTCTCTTGAATGAGCGATATAATACTCCGAATACTAGCCTCATCCTCTTCCACTTCGAACCGCATCCTTATGCCTCCTCGGAAGTGCGGCTCAAAGAATGCACCCTCAAGCGAACGCCTATAGAAGGCAAAGACTTATACGTTCTTGATGACCTGTTTCAGGATAGAGAAAGCGACGAATTGCGGAGCTATTCAAGAAAGGCGACCTTTAGCCGAAGCAGCTATGCCAACCAGGAAAGCCGGGAAAAAGGGGAGGAGCCTGCCCGCTCCATGAATAACAAAGAAAAATGGGAGTTTTTTGCTAAGCCTCCCCAAGCGATTAACGAAGTGTATAAGCTCTTGGGTATGGCCGCCCATCAAATCAAAGCCGACATCAGCACCCTTCCCTGGGATTTATGCGACCAATCGATTTGCGCTTCAGCCGTTGCGACCAATCGGCTCGAAAGAGTCTCTAAAGAAAGCATGGAAAAGGGGAAACACGAAGATTTTAATACGGAAAAGGGAATTCCCTTTGGCATTCCTATCCTCTACGAAAAGGAAAAGAAATTCTTTCCGGGCAACTTCACTAATGGCGCCCCTGGCATGCCCTGGCTCATTTCCTGCATGGTTTACGCCACCGAAGAGAATTTTCGCATCCCCGACTATGGCATCGGCACCATCTTCTGCAAGAAAAATGGAGAGGCCGCCTCAAAAGCAGATTGCCGACATGGGCGTATGGTCTTATTTGAAGGAGATATCCTGCATACCATTGAAGAATCAAAAATTCCTCCAGAAGTCAAGACGTGGCGCGTCTCTTACGTGTTTAAACTCATCCTAAACCCTAAAGAACCCAATCAAAGCATGAAGAGAGCCTTTTATAATCTCCTCAAATCATCTAAAGCGGAGCTCACATGAATTCAAAAGCAGACGAAGACAGAATCATCATCTTATTTGAATGGAAGAAACTATATACCGAAGCAGCGATTGATGCCTTGAAACCAAAAGGGGATGTCTTAGAAATAGGTTTTAGCAAAGGGATTGGAGCCGAATGCATCCAAAAATATAAGCCTAAAAGTCATCTCATTGTGGAACCCAACCCAAAAGTATTTGAGGAAGCAAAAAAGTGGGCTGAACATAAACCGAAAACAACTGCTATCCAGGGGACATTGGAAACCATCCTTCCAACTCTTGGAAAATTCGATACCATTTTTTTAAATGATTATCCCTCCATCGAGCATGATATAACCCTCATGAATTTCTTGTTTCCTGAACTACTCCTTCAACTGTCAACCGATGCAAAAAAGGTTCTAAGCTCCCTTGAGGAGCAAATGACAACATTGACGAATAAGTTCTCCGATAAAGATGTAGATAATTTTTATCAGAAGACGGGGCAATTCAACGTGAAAGACCTGCCCAAATTCTTTCAAAAGCTAAAAGACAACGGGAATATTACCCAAAGCCAATACAAAAAGGCCCTTAAAAAATACAAAATTTCTTCAGAACAACAACAGCAACCCCAACAACCGCAACAACCAGATCCCATACTTCTCATTCTGGGGGAATGCCTCAAGAACCACATGGTTCATGGAAGCCGCTTTTCAATCTTCCTCTACAGCCAAACTTCTAAGTATGACGATTCCCAATTTTTTGAGCGCATCATCACAAACCCCGAGATCGATTACAAAGAAATCACTGTGCCGATCAAGGGATCTGATAAAACGCGCGAGGCTCTCATCTTGCTGGTCGAGAAACTTACCTGACCGCTAAATTCTTCCTAGAAGCACCAAAATGAGAACAATGATTAGGACTGTCGTCAAAACCCCTGAAGGTCCATATCCCCATCCTGCACTATAGGGCCACGTGGGAAGCGCTCCAATCAAGATTAAAATCAAGATGATGATCAAAATGGTACTTAACATATTGCTTTTCCTCGGTTTTTGCTATACCACACGCGCCCCAAATTCACCATTTTGGGGCGCGTGTGGTATATTTACTTTAGCAATAAATATTCAAGAAAGCATTGTCAAGAAAAAAGCTTAGTTCGTCAGAATCAGTTTTCCTGTCGTCTTCCTCTCTTCAAGGAGGCGATGGACCTCAGCAGCTTTAGATAAGGGGAATTCTTGAATATGGAGTTTTAGCCATCCCTCGCGAACCCCTTCGATGACACCCTCTGCCCGCTTCATCATTTCTTTTCGGGTTAGAAGATAATTAAAGAGACTGCCTCCGGAAATCGTCAACGAATGCTTCATCAAATAATTTGGGAGAACCGGATCCGCAGGACCGCTTGCAGCGCCAAAAATGACGATATTGCCGCGCAAAGCCGCAGCCTCCAGGTTGCCGGCAAAAGTCGCTTTTCCTACTCCGTCGATGATTAAGTCCGCTCCATGATTCTTCGTGATCCTTTTCACTTCGGCGACAAAATTTTGTTCTGTATAGAGAATGATTTCATCCGCCCCAGCTTGTTTAGCAATTTCTGCCTTCTCTTTCGTCGAAGTTGTTCCAATGACTGTTGCGCCTAAATGTTTTGCCCACTGTACAAGTAAAAGTCCCATACCGCCTGCCGCAGCATGGATTAATACAATCACTTTTGGTTTGACCTTGCGAAATTCGTGAATAAGATAATGGGCAGTCATCCCTTGCAGCGGGATTGTCGCTCCTTGCTGGAAAGAAATATCAGCGGGTAGCGGAATCAGGTGATCAGCGCCAACAATGCTCTTTTCCGCATAAGATCCAGGCGCATGGACAAAAGCCACTCTGTCGCCAGGTTGAAATGATTTGACACCCTTTCCAACGCTTTCCACAACGCCTGCGCCCTCTACTCCTGGAATATAAGGAAGGTTGACCGGGTAGGTGCCCCGCCTTTGGTAAATATCGATGAAATTGACTCCAGCTGCATGAAGACGAACAAGCACCTGACCTTTTCCGGGTTCTCCAATTGGGACATCTTCTAGTTTAAGAACCTCAGGTCCGCCAAATTGGTGAATTCTGATAGCCTTCATAAAGCCTCCTTTACCTTCCCTTTTCCTGAACTTATAAAATATCAAATTTAAGTTATAGCTATTTTTTATTGACTTGATCTTTATCGTTTTGCACTATCCGGAATTGAGCCTCAAAGGGGTTAAACTATGATAGAACTCTATATTATTAGGCATGGCCTGGCCGGTACGCCTCTCCAAGATCAAACACTGGATGAGGAACGACCCTTGACGCAAAAAGGGAAAGAAAAGATGAAGGAGATCGCGAAAGGATTGAAAGCGCAGAAAATAAGTTTTGATCTAGTTGCGACGAGCCCTTTGCTGCGAGCAAAAGAAACTGCCGAAATCATCAATGCGCATTGTGGCAAGGCCAAAGAAGTAGCGGTCACCGATCTGCTTAGCCCAGGCGGCTCTTATGACAGCCTAATCAAATTTTTAAATAAGCTAAAAAAATCCAAGAAAGTCGCCATCGTAGGCCATGAGCCATTTCTTAGCGGCTTTGCTTCCTACTGTCTTTCAAAAAATAAAAGCTCGTTCATGAAACTTAAAAAAGGCGGGGTTCTCATGCTCGAGATAGAGGATGTCATACAACCAGGGGGTTGCATCTTGTCATGGCTAATAGAACCCAGCCAAATATAGAGCATGGATAAGAAGTTTATCATCGCCCGTGAAATGAGTTGGCTGAGCTTTAATGCTCGCGTTTTGCAGGAAGCTAACGATCCCACGCTGCCATTAAAGCAGCGCATTCGTTTTTTAGGCATTTACTCCAACAATCGCGATGAGTTTTTTAGAGTGCGGGTGGCTTTATTGAAAAAAATGATTAAATTTAATAACAAAAAAAATGAAAATTATCTTGGAAAAAATCCGCAAAAAATTCTCGATCAGATACAAAATATCGTCTTACAGCAGCAAGAAGATTTCAATCGCATCTGGAAAAAAATCATCGAGGAATTGAAAAAAGAAAATGTCATTTTAAGTCGATGACAAACATCTAAATGCTAAACAAAAAGTTTTTGTCAGACATTTTTTTGATCAAGATGTTAGTGCCTATATCATTCCTTTATTTATCGAAAATATGCCGCAACTACCCTTTTTTGGGGATGATGTTATTCTTTTTAGGAATCGTGATGAAGAAAAACAAGGGGAATCGCGATCAGAAAATCGCTATTATTGAAATCCCTACAAAAGACCTAAGTCGTTTTGTATTTTTGCCCTCTGCTCCAGGTGTTCAAACCATCATGTTATTAGAAGATGTGATTCGTTTTAACCTACCCAGGATATTTTCCCATTTAGGCTATACGCGTTTCGAGGCCCATACGTTCAAAGTGACTAGAGATGCTGAGATCGATATTGACAATGATATTTCGACAACTTTTATCCAAAAAATTGAAAAAGGATTGAAAAACCGACGCAAAGCGCAACCCATCCGATTTCTATATGATAAAGGAATGAATGAAGGATTATTGGAGTTATTAATTCGCAAACTCAATCTTTCCCATAAGGATAGCATTATTCCTGGCGGCTATATTCGCAATTTTCGCGATTTCATGGAGTTCCCTGCAATACTCCCTACCTTCCAGCCGCAACCTCGTCCATTTCAACATCCTGCTTTGGCAAAATCGTTGCGTGTTTGCGATGTGATCATGCAACAGGATGTTTTGCTCCATATTCCCTACCATTCTTTTAATTCGATCATTGATTTGCTGCGTGAAGCGGCTATGGATCCCGATGTAAAAAGCATCAAGATCACCGCCTATCGCTTGGCCTCCCACTCAAAAATTTGCAATGCCTTGATTAATGCCGTGCGCAACGGCAAACAAGTGCATGTGGTTTTGGAATTGCGCGCAAGCTTTAATGAGGAAGCAAATTTGGAATGGAAAGCCAAACTCGAAGAAGAGGGTGCGAAAGTGTTTGTGGGCATTCCAAATATGAAAGTTCATGCCAAAATTTGTGTGATCAAAAAGACAAGTGGGCAATCGGACTGAGCAATATGGCTTTATCGGCACTGGCAACTTAAATGAAACAACTGCTTTAAGCTATCTCGACCATTTTTTACTGACAAGCAATCGCACGATCATGGCTGATATTAATCGCATCTTTAAGGGCCTAGAAAACCCTGAAACGAATTGGAGACAACAGCTGCAATTGTGTAAAACCTTATTAGTAAGTCCAGTGAATATGCGCAAAGCCTTATTCACTAATGATTAATCGTGAAATTCAATCGGCTAAAGCGGGTAACCCCTCAAAAATCATTCTCAATTTAAATTCGTTAAGCGATGAAACGCTAATAAAAAAACTATATAAAGCCGCTGCTGCCGGAGTGGAGATTAGATTAATTGTACGGGGTATTTTTTGCGCGGAGATCGACCGAAAAGAATTTGCGCAGCCGATGACTGCGATCAGTATTGTCGATGAGTATTTAGAGCATAGCCGCATTATGGTTGTTTCATAACAATGGAGATGAAGAAGTCTATATTTCATCTGCAGATTGGATGGTGCGCAACTTGGATTATCGAATTGAAGTCGCCGTCCCGATCTGGGATAAAGCCATAAAAGATGAATTAAAACATATACTCCACATCAAACTCAGCGATAATGTCAAAGCACGCTTGTTAGATAGTGAGCTTTCCAATCGCTATGTTTCGTCAGGGGGAAGAAGAAAATTCGCTCTCAACTCGCGATCTATCATTATTTAAAACGCAAAAGGCTTTATCATGAAAATAGCTGCCATTGATATCGGAAGTAATGCTGCTCGCTTATTGATTGTTGATGTAGTCGTTAACAAGCAAAGGGTCGCTGAATTTGAGAAGGTTGACTTCATCAGGCTCCCTTTGCGTTTGGGCTTTGATGTTTTTGAAACCGGCAAAATCAGTCCGCTGAAAGCGGAGAAGTTTGTAACTGCAATGCAAGTTTTCCGAGGTTTGCTTACTTTCTATGACGTTAAGCATCTAAAGGCTTGTGCTACAAGTGCCATGCGGGATGCACAGAATAGCAATGAAATGATTAAAACAGTGGAACGCCAAACCGGAATTAAAATCCGTATCATTAGCGGAGATGAAGAAGCGGTCTTAGTGAATGAGAATCATATTGCTGAAAATATGGATCGAGAACATGGATATCTTTATGTCAACGTAGGCGGGGGGAGTACAGATTTAATATTTTATGTTGATGGTAAAGTCCGATATAAAAAATCCATTGACATTGGCACCATTCGAATACTAAAGAATTTGGTCACAGAATCCCATTGGGAGAATTTGAAGGCTGAACTCAAAGCGAATGTGAAAAGTCATTTGCCATTAGTTGCGATTGGTTCAGGCGGAAATATCAATAAAATATTTTCGCTCAGCAAAAAGAAGGAGGGAAAGCCCTTATCGTTGGATCTTCTACAAAATTATTATGCAGAATTTAAGAGCCTTTCTAAGGAAGACAGGATACATCAATATAAATTCGGGGAAGATCGCGCGGATGTGATTGTGCCCGCGCTGCAAATCTATATTAATTTGATGAAATGGGCAGGAATTACAGAAATCTACGTGCCTAAAATTGGTTTAGTCGATGGACTCGCCCACGCGCTATACCAAGAAATCGTTAATGGATAATTTTATTACCACTGTTATTTATTATTTTACCACTGAGATCAGTGAGATCAGTGAGAGATTGTGAGATCAGTGAGAGGAAAATTCTCACTAAGCTAGTGAGATGATGTATGAAATAAATGGGATTATGGACTAATCCTATGTTATTTTTTATTTTACCACTGAGATCAGTGGTAAAATTAAAAAATCTTAGCCTGATCGGAGCAGCTGCTTGCGGATAGCTTTTAGTGAGATGATGTATGAGAATAAATTGGATTATGGACTTATCCTTTCCATATTTAACCATCCTCACTGATCTCACAACCTCTCACTGATCTCACTGATCTCAGTGGTAAAATTAAAAAATCTTAGCCTGATCGGAGCAGCTGCTTGCGGATTTTGATTAATTCCTCGCTGTGAGTCGCACTCATCTTGGGATAAGCCATCTTCAGTTCACTAAACGTATCCAGTATAACTTGAGAAATAATCAACCTCGCATTCTCTTTGTCGTCAGCTGGAATGATGTACCAGGGTGCGCGCTGGGTGCTTGTCGCATGCAGGCACTCTTCATAAGCCTTCATGTAGTGGGGCCAAAATTTCCTCTCTTCATTGTCGGCAAGGCTGAGTTTCCAGTTTTTGGCGGGATCGTCAATGCGCTCAAGGAATCGCCTTCGTTGTTCCTCCTGCGAAAGGTGCAGATAGAACTTGATGACCCGCGTGCCATTGCGGTAGAGATGATCCTCTAAGTCTACGATGGAACGATACCGCTTCTTCCAGATATCCTTATCGTCCCGCAGTTCTTTTGGCAGTCCCTGCTTGAGAAGCAAATCCGGATGCACCCGCACGATGAGCACCTCTTCATAGTAGGATCGATTAAAAATGCCGATCCGCCCGCGTTCCGGCAGATGGCAGGTTGTGCGCCAGAGAAAATCGTGCTCCAGTTCCTCGGCGCTAGGCTGCTTGAAACTGAAAACCTCACACCCTTGCGGATTGACTCCGGACAACACATGGCGGATGGCGCCATCTTTCCCAGCAGCGTCAAGTCCTTGAAAAATCAGCAGCAAGGCATAGTTATTGGAGGCGTAGTGAAGTTTTTGCTTAGCACTTAATTCCTCGACGTTTTCGGAAAGAATTTTTTGATACTGCTTCTTCGATTTGTAAAAGGGGTTCACAAGTGTCGGCCACTTATCAAGTTTGACTTTTTCTCCGGTCACGCGGAAATCTTTTGATTTGATTTTCATTGTCTTAACCTTTCCAGATCTTCAAAAATAGCTTGAGCATTCTCTTTTTCTTTAGATCATATTCTCTTTTGATCTGCAAGAATTCTTCTGAAGAAAACGCACTTTTATGGCGATGCAACATTGAAATTCCCGAAATGGCATCTTGGTGTTCTCCAAGGATATCTTGAACTTTTTTGGTTTTCTCAATGAATGACTTTAAAGAGAAGATATATTTGCTGAATATAGGTTCAAAAAATTCGGAGACATATCGCAGCTTCTTTATGGAGATGCGAAATTTGTGAAGGGCTTTATCATCGACTTTTGAATGAATGGAGGAGCCTATCTCTAACACTTTATTGAGCTCCTTCCGAATCCGATTTCTCGATACTTTGAGAATATTTTGTCTGGTTGATACAGCCTTTAGCTGTTCAAGGGATTCAATGAGGCGCGCGTAGCGTTTTGATTTGAGCATCGAGCGAATTTGTTTCCGAGATTGATCGCTTTGCTTAGCCAATTTTTGAAGGGAAATAGACTTGGCATTCACAGTTTTGCGAATGAATTCAGAGAAAACATCTAGGTCGCGTTTTTTTCCAAGTATTAGACTCATTTTCCGAAGCTCAGCTCGAATTTTCTGAGCTTTATTTGGGAGTATCCTTTTGAAAGTCTTTATGGCAGCTCGCAGCCTTCTCATCGCCACTCGCATATCATGGATCTTTTCAGGATCAAAAGTTCTTAGAATATGCGCTGCATTTTTTTTTAACTTTTCAAGGTTGGTTTTCAGGATTTGGTCGGCCAAGTCATTGAGTGATTCCAGTCGGCTTCTAGACGGCATTGTGAGCGCTATCTCCGGCTGTGACATCAAATGTAGCCCCTGAGACCATGCGCGCGGCTTCGGAAGCGAGAAACACGACCACGCTGGCAATGTCTTCTGGCTCAATCCATGGAACACCTAAGGGCGTCTTAGCGATGAGAATTTTTCGCGCTTCCTTTTCATCGGCCGAAGTCCCTGAAGGCAGCTTCCCTGCGTCTTGCAGGACTTGTGCATAACGCTCTTCATGGCGCGTCAATGGGGTATCAATGAGGCCAGGAACGACTGCATTGACTGTGATGCCATATTTCCCCAACTCCAAAGACGCCGACTTCATCAGGCTGATAATACCCCATTTGGAAGCGGAGTAAGCAGACCCATTTTTTGTGCCATGCTGTCCCTGAGTTGACGCAGTGACAATGATGCGTCCGCCTCCGCGCTTAACCAGATGCGGAGCGAAAGCGCGCATTGCGTTAGCAGTGCCAGTAAGGTTGACATCAATGTGTGTATGCCAATCTTCATCATCCATTTCCAGCAATGGCTTAAACCCTTGGACTCCGGCATTGGCAAATAAAATATCGATGCCGCCAAATTGGCGCTCTGCTTGTACAGCAGCCTCTCGAAGCTTTGGAAGATTGCGCTGATCGAGAATGATATTAAGCCAGCGGCTGCCGGCAGCTTGGACCATCTGCCCTGTTTGATTTAAGTCTTCAGGAGTCGCCGGCTTAACGCCAAAAGACTCGCAGACTGGAGCACAGATATCGATGCCTACGATGTCTGCGCCTTCTTTAGCTAAAGCGACAGCCGAAGCGCGGCCAATTCCGCGCGCAGCTCCCGTAACGACCGCAACTTTGCCTTGCAAACTTTTAGTCATATCTTAAGTCGCCAGTGTTTCGAAGAGGAACCACGTTCTTCTTTCCGTTTCATCAATGAAAACTTCTAAGAAGCTGGCCGTTGCCACATCGTTATGTTCTTCGCAGACTTTATGAGCAGCCCGCAAACGTGCAGCATACTCTTGGTTGTCTTTCAGCAGATGTTGAAGCATTTTTTCAGGTTCTAAAAACACTTCATCATCATCCTTAACGTTCTGTAAACGACTGATATGACCAATAGAGCGGATCGTTGTACCCCCCAATTTGCGAACGCGTTCTGCCAAGACATCAATCATGGCAAAAATTTGATCCGCTTGTTCATCAAACAAAAGGTGATAGTCTCGAAAATGGCTTCCCGACAGATGCCAGTGGAAATTTTTTGTTTTAACATATAAGGCGAAAGCATCGGCGACTAATGGGTTAATAGACTCAGTTATTTCTTGGCGGCCCTTTTCCTTCAGATCATTGGGCGTCGCCAATTTCGCTGCTCTTTTGTCTGTTTGAACAGGCCTTTTTTCTGTTTGAAATGTTGGCATAAGTGGCTCCTCGTTAAATCTATTTCTAGTTTGCTTTTTATCTCTTTA
Organism: uncultured Parachlamydiaceae bacterium; assembly: GCA_963801335.1. Taxonomy (GTDB): domain Bacteria; phylum Chlamydiota; class Chlamydiia; order Chlamydiales; family Parachlamydiaceae; genus CAWDEQ01. Next base: position 853,141 of record CAWDEQ010000003.1, read on the forward strand.
TGTATAAATGTCAATATTTATTTTTACGGCTGGTTTTGTCGCAAAGCATAGTCTTCGACGATGGGGAAATCGTGCAATTCCAAGCCAGCAGCGGCTCTCAAGTAGTTTTTCATCCACCAATATAAGTCATATCTTCTCACAATCTGCCTCATGGCCTTCATCCTTTTTTGCCGTTCTTCTTTTGGCATCGTCAAGGCAGCATGGAGGGTTTTTGCAATTCCTTCTATATCAAATGGATTCACTAAAAGGGCTCGACTATAGAGCTGAGAAGCAGCTCCGGCGAATTCGCTGAGAATCAGCACTCCATCTTGTTCTATATCGCATGCCAGATATTCCTTAGCCACTAAATTCATTCCATCTTTGATAGGGGTTACAAGAGCGACTTCCGCCGTTCGGTAATGAGCCAGCAATTCCGTTCGATTCAATGACCGAAAGACGTGGTTTACCGGGACCCAATTTTCTTTAGTAAATTGGCTATTGATTTCTCCAACAAGGCGATCGATTTCATTTTTTAATCCCTGATATTCGGGAACAGCGATGCGGCTTGGGATGATGACTTGAATGAAGCAAACTTTTGTGTGGAACTCCGGATAATTTTTAAGAAATGTCCGAATCGCCTCTAGGCGCTCAGGGATCCCTTTTGTATAATCTAGCCTGTCTATGCTGAGGATGAGTTTCTGATTCGGCCACTTCTCATGCAAGATCCAAGAGGCATCCGTTACCTCTTTTGAAGCGGCAGCTGTTGAAAATTCCTTATAATCAATGCTAATCGGAAAGGATCCCACAAGAATCTCTTTTTGTTCCTTTTTGCAGATATGGAGATGTCCCTTACTGCTAATTTGCACATCAGGGTTAAGAGTGCGAACGCACTGGATGAAATTGCGATGATCTCGATGTGTTTGAAATCCAATTAAATCATATTGAAGCAAAGCAGATAATAGTTGAAGGCCCCAAGGGAGCTTTAAAAAAATATCGAGGGAGGGGAAGGGGATATGTAAAAAGAAAGCTATTTTGGAGGTGACACCCTTTTTGCGCAATTCATCGCCGAGAAGCAGCAAATGATAATCATGAATCCAGAGAAAATCCGTCGGCCGTATATTTTTTAGAACGACATCCGCAAATTTTGCATTCGCCCTCTGATATCCTTGCCAATACTCCGGCTTGAAGTTGCATCTCCCTAATAGGTCATGAAATAGAGGCCATAGGACTTCATTGGAAAAGCCTTGATAGTAAAGCTCGCTTTCCTGTTTCGTCAAAAAAACGGGTTCGAAGATGAATCCTGAGTCCTTTCCTCCTTCTACAATAACGGAACGGTATTTTCGTTCTTCTTCATCGGGAATGTTTCCCGGCCAGCCGATCCACATGCCGCCCCGGTTTTTTAGCACCGGAGCCAAAGCTGTGACAAGCCCTCCAGAACCCGAGTGAACGCTGATTTTATCTTCTTTGACTTCTAACTCGATCGGCAAACGATTCGATACGACCATAAAGCGAGCACCAGGAGTCATATAAGAGTTGTTGTTGTTGGCATGGCTCTCTTTTTTTGGTTCCTTTTCTTTCTCTTTTGTTCCCGTTCTGCTATCTATCCACCGCTTTAAGAACTCGAGCAATTCTTCAGGAGGTTCGATGAGAATATCCGCCAGGGTGGGGCGCGTGTCCCGCCGCACCAAAACTTTCAAGCCTCGGTCTCCTAATGCTTTAAAAGCCTCTTCATCCGTAGCGTCATCGCCAAGGTAAGCGACCGATGTCTTTGATTCCGGATTCAGGTTTTGCAACACCGCTTCGATGGCTTTTCCTTTGTTCAAGCCTTTGGGCCGCAGTTCAATGCCCCCATCAAAGTCATGAAGTTCAAGGTCATATTCCTTCACCAATGGCGCCCATGCTTGTATGACTATTCGTTTCACTATCTCGATCTCATCCGGGTCTTCTCCTCTCCAATGCGCAGCTATCGAGGTCGTTTTCTTTTCGCAGCGCTCCAGAGTGTAGTGGTCGATCAACCTGTTCCAGCCCATTTTCAAGCCTTGCTCTTGGTTGGGCGTTAGGGATTCCTTAGAATATTGGTTAGCGGGGGTCAAGTGCTCGCCTCCATGCGAGCCCCACAATTCAGGAAGGGAATCCAAGGGGATAAATGGAAGCAAGTCCTCAATAGTTCGACCGCTGACGATGATTACTCGCGTTTTTGCTTCTTTCATCAAGCGATTGATCAGTGGAAGTACCTCGGGATAGGGAGAGGCTTGCTTAGGGTCAATATGAAAAGGGGCTAAAGTGCCGTCATAATCCAAAAAAAGAAGGGCTTCAGCGCTAGTGGACAAATCCTTAAAGAATAGGTCGAGATCGAATCCTGGTTTAAGGATTTGCATGTTTAACCTTTTATTTTAGCGGGTATATGGGAAGCGATCTCTATCCGGTCGGACTCCCCAGTCAACAGGGAATAAATGAGCGTGAGATATTCGCGCAGATGCCTGGTAATCAAAAACTTTTCCGTCGCATATTCCCTCGCTTTTTCTCCGATTTCCCGGCCTATTTCAGGATGCTGCAAAAGATACCTCATGCGATAAGCCGCACCCTCCGGGGTATTGACGATAAATCCAGTTTGATTGTTAATGACCTGCAATTTGATTCCTCCGGTATTTCCTCCAATGACGGGTTTTCCTTTCCACATCGCTTCGGTCACTGTCAGCCCAAAACCCTCTCGGATAGACTTCTGAAGAATAATATCAGCTGCCCGTTGCAGGGCATTGATGGTCTTATGAGAATCTGGAGGCAATAGGAGAAGATGGATATCGGCATCATCTTTTGCCACATCCTTAACTTCTTTAAGGACTGTTTCGCCTTCCGGATCATCAGCGGCTCCGCTTCCAGCCAAGACAAGCTGTACATTGCGATTGTATTTCTTCACGAGTTCATAAGCTTCGATCACTCCTACAGGATCCTTGAACCGATCAAAACGGGAGACCTGAAGGATGATAGGACGCAGGGGATCTAAGCCAAAACGGTCAAAAACTTTATCGATTTCCTTTTTTTCCAGTTCGCAGTTTTTATCGCTTAAGGGATCGATACTGGGAGCGATGATGAAGATGGGCTGCGGCATGGGATGGGCAAATTCCGCTAAGGAAAAGATGGTCGCATCATAGAGTTCAATGAATTGATTCAGATATTTCCACATGATTCTAAAAGGTTTGCTGGCATCGATGTGGCAGCGCCATACCCACTTTCCCTTGCGATGCGGTAAATGGCGAATTAGAGAGAGGGGCTGGGGATCATGGACAAAAACAATATCTGCCTCTTCCAACACCTCTTTAAATCGATTGGCATTCCGTTCATTGGTTTCTTCATAGAGCTTCAAATGCGATATGATGGGCAATACTTTTAAACCCTGAATCGCATTATGCATCGCTTTAGTGCATTGAAAAAACTCGGGGGACCCTTCAATGATCTTCCAGTCGGTCTGGATGCCTAAGGATTGCGTCATAGGCACCATTTTTGCCAGAATTTCCGCAACGCCTCCTCCCATGGCCGTAGAGCTGACGTGAACAATCTTTATTTTTTCCAAAGGCTTTGCTAATTGATGAAGCTGATCAATCACTTCTTGCCCGCATATCTTTTGGTATTGCAACAAAGGATCTGGCTGCATCATGGCCTCTCTCCCAAAAAGTAATCTGTGGCAATCTTTGTCAGCTTAGCTTGAAGGTGAGCGAGTGAAATGAAATAAGGGTCAATCTTTCTCAATTCTGCAATCAGGTCTTGATACTCATCCTTATATTCCAGCAGCCATAAGCTGAAATCATCAATCCTTTCCGGAACTCTTCTTGCCGAGTCAATAAAATGATAAAAGAGGCTGCTTCGCGATAATAAGGGGAACACGTTCACGAGTTCCCTTGGATGATTGATGCTGTGATTGGTATGAAATACGAAGATTTTGGATCGGATAAAATGAAACTGTTCCTCAGGCTTTGACCAGGAAATGATTTCGCGTTCATCGATTCGATTATCGATAATCTCGATGAGATCGGAAATCAAAGCTTCCATATTCGGGTAATCCGTCGGATTCAACAACTCCAACCGTTCTGCGAGGATATCATCATGCAAGCATTGATGGGACCAAAAGGAAAAGTCGTTGTGATATTCCCGATGTTCAAACGAGGTCCGCAAACGGCCTCCCCAAAAATGATAATACATCCAATTGGCCGGCAATGCCGCAAGCCTCTCACGTAAACCCAACAGGGACTGAGCCTTAAATCCAGTAGCAATAGCCGCCAAAGCGCAGTCCTTGATCTGGAATGGAGGACGACTTTCGGCAGTGCTCATGGGAATACTTCCTTCTAGTATTCCCCAAATTAGGAGAGAGAATATAAATACGCAATAATTATTTTAAATAGGGGAGTATAATTCACCAGCTCTTTATAGCCCATACAAGTGCTCCACCAAGAATGATGGTGGTAAGCGCCCAAAAGATCAATTCTTTTGTCTCATACGCAGACTTAAGTTACGTATTGTTCGTAGAGCTTATTTGATTATTTTGATTCATGAGATTATTTACAAGGTCGGCAACATTTTCTGCAGGGAAATGAATCGTGACAAAGGGGAACAATTGCCTAAAAACCTGGAGATGCTGCCCAAATTCTCTAACAGCTTGCTCAATTTCCTCTTTCGTATAGTTTTTTGCGCGGCCCAGAAGAGGCTTTCTACAAATAGGGCAACGAATATGATCTCCGAGACAATTCGAATGGAATAGATGTTGACAGGCTAAACTTGTCACAACATCTGTCTCAGTGAACTGCCCATGACATATTGCACATTGCATTTGATCAAAATGAACTTGAGCTTTATCAAATGTTGTTACTTGCATTTTATCCTCTTATAATCTGGTTGATGCTAATTTAGTTAATTTGTATTTTTTAATCAAGAAGAAGTTACGACATCAATTACCAGAGGAGGCCAAACGACAAAGGGATATAGGGACCAACGACCAATGGACAACGACGCAAGGGACGCAAACGACGCAAACGACAAATGGACAAAGAGTTACGTCATTTTTTCCCTTAGGTCGTTTTGGTCCTCTTGGTCCTCTTGTCCTTTTGCAAAACTGAACTATACTCAGTACTTTTGATCCAGCGGGAATCGCTGTCGAAAAGGCTCAGAGGGGATGGCTCGGTAAGTATATCTCTAGTCGCTATTTGTTCAATTAGATATAATTGAAATAGAGGAATGAAAATGAAATCAGGGAGGTATATATGGCAGCAAGCCGGGCAAAAATACATTACCGGGGATCTATAGTATGGCTAATCTTTTGGCTCATTGTTTTTTTTCCTATTGCCTTCGTTCTTCTATTTGTAAATAGTTCCTTTGAGTTAAATGAAACGACTTACGCTATTCAATATGATGGTAGCAGATTCTGGCTTTGTTTCTGGGTGTTGCTCTTTTTTCCAGTTGCTTTTGTCCTGCTACTTGTCAATGGATTATCTGTGAGTGTTGATTCTCCTGATGACACGCTTAAGAGAATTACTTAAAGAGAGGCCAAACGACAAAGGGACCAACGACCGAGGGACCAACGACCGAGGGACCAACGACGCAAGGGACGTAAACGACGTAAATGACAAAGGGACCAAGACATTCGTCCCTTTGTCGTTTGCGTCGTTTACGTCCCTTGCGTCGTTGTCCCTCGGTCGTTAGTCCCTTTGTCCTTTTGCTCAACTGATCAGAGGTCAATTTTCTGGTCAGGTCAGGATTTCACGGAAGAAGCTGCATCAATAGCCGCAACGAGGTCTTCAAAGTCGAACGGGCCATTATAGCGCTGACCATTAATAAAGAAGGTTGGGGTGCCATTGACACCGCTGCGCACGCCGCTCATAACATCTTTTTCGATTTTGGGAGCATACTTTTTCTTTGCGATTGCAACCTCAAGGTCTTTAACGGATAATTCGAGTGATTGTGCAAGTTCCAACAAAAATTCGGGGCTTAAGCTGCTTTGATTCTCATAGATAAGATCGTGCATTTCCCAAAAGCGATCAGAATCGGCTGCAAATTCGGCTGTCTCGGCAGCCATTTCTGCATAGGGATGCACTTGAGTGAGTGGAAAATTGCGAAATGCAAATAGAAGCTGATTGCCAAAATGCTTCTGAATTTGTTTTACCACTGGATAAGCTTGTCCGCAATAAGGACATTCATAATCGCCATATTCCACGAGGGTAACGGGCGCCTTTTTATTTCCCTGGATATGATCTCCAGGGCCGACAGGGGGTTTTAAAGCTGGCATAATGACACTCCTATTTTTGATGCATGTTTTCAAGGGCTTCAAGGATGCCATCTGCTCCCGGATTTTCCGCCGTCGGGGAGAGATAACTCCAGGATATGATCCCATTCTGATCAATCACGAAAAGGGCCCGATCGCAAGAGCCCGTTTTCTCGTTATAGGCGCCATATTGTTTTGCTACGCCGCCTTTCGGTTCGAAGTCTGCGAGGAGGGGAAAATGCAACTTCGAGTTTTTGGCAAATGCATCATGGCACCAGACCCCATCGACAGAAATGCCTAATAATTCCGCTTTATGCTTTCGAAACATGGGGAGAACTTCATTATAAAGGGTCATCTGATCGCTGCAGACAGGGCTCCAATCGGCAGGATAGAAAGCAATAATAATGGGTTTTCCCATCAACTCACTCAGAGAAAGCGATTGATCGGGGGTAACATTAAGTGTGAAATCTGGAGCTTTGGTTCCTGAACTTAGAATTTTACCCATAATTCGCCTCTACTTTCTCCTTATATCAAATCCACAATCGTTTCAATGACATCGTCCATATTTCCTTTCATCAGAGGACATCGGCTACATTTTTGCTCATCGTTCCTTCGGCGATTTTTCGTCTCTTTTTCTAAGAAATAAAACATTGACATTTACAATTCAAGTAATTACTTGATATGAAATCTGAGCCAACATTTCTTCAACCAATCGCTAAGCAACCAGAATAACGTTGAGGTTGGGGTTCACATCAATCGAAAAGCAAAGAGTATTAATCTTTATAATTCCTTAATGAAAGTAGTGTATAATTATATTTTAATTTTATCTGGAGGAAGTGATGCAAATCAGTTCAACTACACCATCGAGTTTACCATCGGTTACGACTATGGCGACGCATTCACAAGCAAGTCTTGTGACGCTACCCACTGATCTTTTAAATGGCGTGCTTTTGCCCATGCTTAAAAGAGAGGATTTTTTTCCTCTTGCTTCTACATGCAGACTCTTTGGCCGCCTTTGTAAAATCCCTGCCCGTAAGAAAGTGAATGGGGATACGATTCAATTACTGCAAGCAGCTATCGAAAACGTCGCTACAAAAGGATTGATGGATTGGTATCGCACCTATTTGCGATGCCCTTTGCAAACGAGAATGACATACGGAGCTGCTGAGGCTGGGAATTTGCCCTTGCTACAGTCATTGTGTGCTGAAGGATGCCCTGTTAACAGCGTGGATGTAACAGCTGCAAAAAATGGTCACTTACACGTCCTCCAATGGCTAGTTGCTTCACGTCACAACATACGTTATGAAATGGTTTGTAAAGAAGCAGCCAAGAGAAACGATCGTCGCCTCTTAGAATGGGTTGAAGCCAGAGGAGTCAACTTTGATGATCCAAGGCTAAATGACTCCGCGTGCGCTGGGGCAGCAGCAGGCGGCCATCTCGATTTATTGCAATGGCTAAAAGCCAAAATACCAGGTCAATCCTATGATAGCGATTCCTGTTTAGGGGAATGCTCCCTTGCTGCACAAGGAGGTCATCTTTCTGTTTTGCAATGGTTTGAAGAGAGGGGTGTAAATTTTACGGAGATGTATGGCCTATGCTACGCTGCAGCTCAGGGAGGGCATTTAGAAGTGCTTAAATGGCTTCGGACGAAGGGTTGCCCTTGGGAGTGGTCAACATTCTCAATGATTATGGAGACGGGTCAGTTTGAAATGATTCAATGGGCTTGTGCAAATGATTGTCCAAGGCTGCTCGGAGGAAGTAACTCTTTTCCCTATAGGGATGGGGTTAAGTATGGCAATGTAGCGTTGTTACAATGGGCTTTTGACAAAAACTGGCCTTTAGACACAGGTGGGGATTTACGCGAGGAGTTATGCGAGCTGGCCGCCCAACGAGGCAACTTGCCTGTCTTGCAATGGCTGCGTAGTCATGACAGTGAGTGGGGTCAGACTTGCCGATATGCAGCAGAACGCGGGCATCTCGAGGTTTTGAAATGGGCTCATTTTGCAGGAGCTCCTTTAGATTATGTGCATATCAGTTACTATCCGGCATTGATAGGAGGCCATCGGGACGTTCTTGCATGGCTTGGCTCGATCGGATGTTCTCTTGAAAAAGCCGTTTCAGGAGCAGCCATGAGTGGAGATACAGATCTTTTAGATTGGCTGAAAGATAAACGGATCCCATTTAATGATGACGCTTTTTCTCATGCTGGCATGGGAGGCCATAAATCCGTTTTAAATTGGATGCGGGATCGTGGACTTGCATGGACTCCAAAAGTCTTTGCCGGTGCAGCTTTGACAGGCAACGTGGCATTCATGGAATGGCTTCGTGCCAATGGCTGTCCGTGGGATAAAAGCGCCTATGTATTTGCCACTCCTGCGGTCAAGGAAATATTGCGTTCCATGGGCTGCCCAGATTCATAATAGGGCTGTGCAACTTATTTTTTAATATCCAATCGGATAGGGGATAAGCTCTTTTCTATTCTTGTCCTGTGTTTTTCTTCCCAGGGTGGCAATTTAAGGGATTCACCGAGATGCTCAAGCGGCTCATCAATTGTAAAGCCTGGTGGGATGGTGGCAATTTCAAATAAAACGCCACCAGGTTCGCGAAAATAAATGGAGTGGAAGTATTCTCGATCTAAAACAGGGGTTACGTTGAGGCCAAATTTCAACAATTTTTCACGCGCTTTAACTTGAGTTGCATCATTCGTTGTAGCAAAAGCCACGTGATGGACGGTTCCATATCCACCTAGCCCTTGTAGGGCATCGGGATTACAAAGAATATCGACAAAGTCTCCAGGATGTCCACTGGCTGAATAGCGAAAGTGATTCCCTTTTTCGGCAATCGGCTTATGATCCATCTGACCGACAAGTAGGCCTGCCGTTTTCTCATAGCATTCCTCAGAAAGCGTCATGCCGTAAAACCCTTTAATTGCATATTCAGAAGGAATGTTGCCATAGCTAAATCCAGGCCTTTCGTCTTTGCTATTAGCCACAAGCTCTAGTCCTAGGCCATCGTGATCCTCAAAATAAATCACCAATTCATCAAAACGTTGCTGTGGAGCTTCATATTCAATATTGAATTACTTAACCGTTTCATCCAATATTCGATGGAATTTTCAGGAATAGAAAAAGAGGTGACTGTCAATTGTCCTTTTCCTTTTCTGCCGGAGGGTATGCCAGGATAGGGGAAGAACGTCAGGATAGTTCCAGGCGAACCTTTTTCATTGCCAAAGTACAAGTGATAGATTTCGGGTGCATCAAAATTAATGGTCTTTTTCACCAGACGCAGGCCTAAAATGCCTGCATAAAAATTCACATTTTTTTGCGCATCAGATGCCAACGCCGTAATGTGATGCAGTCCTAATACAAGCTTAGTCATATGTTTCGGTTTATGGCATTTTCCGGTAATCTATTCAACGCCATTTTTTATGAATGAATACGGCCAAAATTTCGCGAATACGGCCAAAAATAGGATGAATACGGCCAAAATACGGCCAAATCCGCTTGACAAATGGCCGTATTTCCCTTAAAATTGGCCGTATAAGTTGAGAAAATCTATGAAACAGAAAGATAAAAAATTAGTTGTCCTTCATCAATTGAGTCAAGAAGCTGAACCTATCAGCTTACCCAATCTCTTGGATAAGCTTGGAAATCAATTCAATGAACGTACCACCCGTCGTTGGCTGACTGAAATGATAAAGGAGGGCCTAGTCGAGAGAAGCGGAAGTAAACGTTCGACATTATATCGGGTTGTCATTCGAACAAATCGATATACCAAAGCCACAACAACAGATGGTTATTTTGGAACAGAAAGCGCAAAAGTTCTAGAAAAAGTAAGACGACCAATCTATGCGCGGAAACCCAGTACCTATAATGATGATTGGTTGGATGCTTATCGTCCTAATGATCACTATTACATCCCGCTTTCTACGCAAACACAATTATATCAGGCTGGAAAAAGATGTAGACAGGAAGATCCTGCGGGAACTTATGCCCATCAAATTTACAATCGTCTGCTGATCGACCTTTCTTATAACTCTTCCAGACTTGAGGGGAATACCTATTCTCTTCTTGATACTGAAAGACTGGTGATCGAAGGGGAAAGCGCTGAGGGTAAATTAGACGAAGAAAAAATAATGATCCTCAACCATAAAGAAGCGATTCGGCATCTGGTTGATACGGCGCAAAGTCTTGAAGTGACCAAGCATGCAATCCATACTCTCCATTACCTGTTGTCAGACGGTTTAGTTGAGCCAAAATATGCGGGTAAAGTAAGGGATCATGGCGTTCGCATTGGGGGATCTACTTATATACCTTATGAGGATCAAAAAATACTTGAAGCAAGGCTTGAAATGGTTATTCAAAAAGCCGCTCAGATCAAAAATCCATTCGAACAAAGCTTCTTTCTTCTTGTCCATATTACCTATTTACAAGCTTTTACTGATGTGAATAAAAGGACAGCGAGACTCAGTGCAAATATCCCTCTAATCAAAAGCAATCTGGTTCCCTTGTCATTTAACGATGTGGAACGAGAAGATTATACCTCGGCGGTCATTGCCATCTATGAACATCAAGATACGCGGCCGCTCCTCGATTTGTATCAATTTTCTTATCTACGTACCTGTGCTTTCTATGATTCCACTATCAAAGCCATGGGGTTTGATGAAGTGCGGGTGCGATATCGTCAACAACGACGCTCTTTGATAGGGGATATTATCCAACGAAAATTACATGGTCCAACGATGGATGAATTTATTAAGACCCAAACACAAAAATTCGTGAAGGAAGAAGATCGCGTTTTATTTACTGAAGATGTCATGGAAGACTTAAGGGAAATAGATGAAAGTCGCATCGTTGGCCTTGGAATAACAAGAGATCAATTAAAAGCATGGAAAGAACACTGACAAAGGGACAGGGACAAATGGACTTACCTTCTTTCTATCGAAAGAAGGTAAGATCCATTCGGCCTTTAGGGACTCCTATTTGAGGGCGTGGAGAGGGCTGCTGAAGGTAAAGTGTAAAGAGGATTTGAAAGGGGGATTTGTTCTACCAACTCATCCAGTTTTTTGGCAGGAATTGCGGCTGCAAAATACTCTAAGGATTCAAAAGTAGGATCATGACGGCCATCATACCAACCAAAAACAAGATTCCCTTTTACGGGATCTAATGCCATGGATTGGTACCCTCGATTAGCAAATTTCGTTGTGGATATGTCAATAGGATTCGACCATGTCTGGCCATTGTCGCGAGAAATGATAAAGTAAATGCGCATATTTTGAGAATAATCAGGATATTGGTTCACAAATAAGGCATATAACGCCTGACGCTGCTCATCATAAACAATAGATTGTATAGAATTATTAAGATATCCTACCGCAGGATAAGAAATGACATTTCCCACAAAATAATTAAGGGTTTCACCGTTAACCATCCCAAACTGCCATACACCCGCATAGTTCTGATCAATAGGCCCCGGGGATTTGAACAGCAACCCCAACGGTTGGATATAACTATCGGCATATATAGTTATAGGTGATCCTTGGATCCAAACTCTTCCATCAGAAGAGGCGCTGACATTTGATAGCTCATTAACATTTATAAAGCTCGAGAGAATCAGAGTTTCTCCACTCCCAAATTGATCAAAACCCATAATGGGTATAAAACCTACCGTTTGAATGAAATCAAAACTCAGCAACTTCACATAATCTGCGACAAACCAAAGGCCATAATTTCCAAGACCATCGCCTCCGAAACAATATTGAGGGTAATCATAAATCTCGTTCGGAATATTGGCTGGAGGCGGGGCGGTATAAACGACTTCGAAAGTGACCCCTTTGTCAACGCTGACTGCGAACACGGGCTGAGCGATTTCATGGCCGGAACCATCAAATAAATTAGTTGCAGAATACCAAATATTGCCAAATTTATCTGATGCGACACCGCGTACATCACCGACTCTACTTGGGTTTCCAGTTTGGAAATTTAATGGACCATTTTCGGGCCATGTCTTGCCTCCGTCAAACGAAACGGCTCTATAAGGGATGCTTCCTGGCGGTGAATCATTGTCTATCACGCTATAAGAGACAATAATGTTATTTTTGTCTGTTCGATTGATTGCCACAGCTGTATCAAATATCGCAAATTCGGCCGGTAGATCAGTCAGTTGGATCGGCTTTCTGGCTTTCAGTTTACCTTCTTTATCTGTTCTCCCAATTGCAACCATGAGATTAGTCGTTCCGTTCGTCTTATCCACTACGGTTGAATTGTCAGACCATGCCCAAGCCACAACTCCATCAAAGGCATCATTGACATGTGAGTCTCTAATTCCATTACCTGCAGCCACAGGATTGGTAAATTTGGTAATATTCGTTTTTCCTGTGCTCAATTTAATATTTTCGCAGAGTCTTTCCCTTCTACCAACTGTATAGGAGATTTCAGTTGGAAGAAGAATTTGAGGCCCAGGAGGAATGATATTACCAAACGTTCCTGCACATTGGACAACAAGGGCTCCCGCGTTCGTAACCTGAAGAATATAAGCAACAGGAGGAACAGGTAAAGTCGCAGGGCTTTGAGCTAATGAGAAGGGCAAGCTTGCACCATTATTTGATGCCACTAGATACGAGAGATTCATGATTTCATTGGGTCTAACATCCTGTGGCAGAAAACCGTCAGCGGTGTAAAGATAACCGCCGGGTAAAAGAGAAGAAATTTCTAAAGGATTGCCAGCTGTAGGACCTGTTTCAAAGTTAATCACAGGCACTTTAATGGTGACTCGAGGACCCTCTTTAATTATTTTAAGAGTGACCCAAAATTCTGTGCCGGGCACTGGAAAGCCGAGAGAATCTGAAAGCTGCAGTCGAATCTTATGATTAAAACTTTGGGTTTTGCCAGCGCAATCTGCACACTTTAATTCTTTTGTTTCGAGAAAGTTCTGTAGACCTTGTGAGGTGCTAGCACTTAAACCCGCGTGAAAACATACTAGTACGACAAGAAGAGTAAACAATTTTTTCATATCAATCCCTCATGAGAGTAAAATTTTTCCTGCGGCGAAAGGATTTTAGATAAGGGATTTCATTTTCCCTAGCAATCTTTTTTTTCGGCATCTATTTTTGAAGGATCAACAGAGAATTATCGAATCGATTAAAGGACCAGGGGATATCAATCATCTCGATATATTGGGGCGATAAGGACTTTTTAATTTCGGGCAGGATTTTACTTAAGGCCGCTCGGGAAGTGGGATCGAGATCTTCTATGATATAAATTCCTCCTTTCTCAAGTTTTGAAAAACTGTTCAAGAGGAAGTTCAAATTTGCGTTGAATTCATGGAATCCATCGTCGATCATAATATGAAAGCTAATGTCCTTCAGATCTTTCTGAAGAAACAACTCCTGGATCGATGTTTTATCGGTTTGATCGCAATAATAAGTCTTGATGGGAGGTTCATTTTTTTTTGCGCATCAGATGCCAACGCCGTAATGTGATGCAACCCTAATACAAGCTTTGTCATATTTATACAACCTTCAGCTTTTCGATGAATTGAAGAAAAAATTCAGTGTTCCAGAACCTTAATTGATCGGCTTCATTCTTTCTCAAAAAAGGTAATACTTCCTGACTTGCAGAAGACCAATCAATTTCCCTAACTCTATTTCTTAAAGCAGTTTTCAACCAGGATTCATCTAGATTCAATTTTTTTCCCTGCCAAGGTCCAAGTTGCATTAATGCATTTTCTAGAAATACGAGATTTATGGGAATTGAATGTGAGATAAACCATAGAAAATCAAACCAATCTCTTCCTTTGGTATATTTTCGGCAAAGTAATGCGTGAGATTTTCCTGCAAAAAGACTTGGTTTATCTTGAGTTACTACTGAAAAGGGATAAGGGAAAGCAACAACCCGAGATTCGAATGACGAACCTGCCGGTGGATTTGTATCAATTTCGAGTTTTATACGGATGATTTGGTGATCAGCAACAGAACGTGGATAAACTAACGATAAGACTCGTCCGAAGGAATTTTCTTTTAAAAAAGCAGATTTTACATTTCCTTTTAACTCACTTCTATCCTGGATTTCAAGGTTCAAGTTGTAAGCAGCAAATTCGGTTGGCAATTGGTTTATATAATTTGACCAGGAGAATGCATCTCCTTTTTTTAGAATAAAGTCTAAATCCTCTGAAAAACGATATAAATTATGGCATATTCTTAGACACGTTCCACCCTGAAATGCAGCATGTTTAAAGAAATCAGTTCGTGCAAGACCAGATAATGCTATCTCCTGGGCAATTTCTTTTATCGCATTAAACTCTTCCAGTTTAGATTGGAAATTATAACTATTTAATCTCTCTTGGATAATTTGACTAGTCATTTTATTCAATCTCATTATATAAATTTTTTAAAAAATTTCTGACACGCGGGGAACCGTAACGTTTCGAAAGTTCTAATAAGAGAGCGCCATCATGTCCCTTGAGTTCTTCTTGCTCAATGCGTAAATCTTCACAAAGTTCTGATAAACTCTTCCATGATTTTTTTTGAACATAGCAGAGATCTGCTAGCGCTTTCCATGGAGCGGCAATGAAATATACTTCATGCAAACCTTCATGACGCGTAACCCCTAACATAAATTCCTCAATAGGAACATGGCTATATTGAAAAATTCCTAGGGGAGTCTTAAATGTTGTCGAGCGTTTAAAGCAGGCAGAAGTCGTCGCATATACAGCCTCTGGAATCAAACCATAATGCGACAGAGATGAAGAAAAACTGATATATGAAGGTCCATAAATAATTTGAGCAATTTCAAATTCATTGACGAGATATTTTTGATAAGGAGGTTTAATTAAATAAACTCCTCGCTTAAGTTTTTCGAGGATTTTTGTCTTTAATGCCCAACTGACAAGATCATAACGAGTTTGGTCGTTGCCTGGAAGAAAAGCAGCCAAATCATGATCTCTAATCATCACATTGGGCCATTCCAAAAGAATTTTTTGTAGATGTTTATTCATAAATTTCTGCAAGAAACTTGCCTATATCTCTAGTTTCCTACAGATACTATTTTTAGTCAAGCGATTCAGGCAAATTTTATGCAAGAAACTCGTAAAAAAAACAAGTAGCTTACATGACAAGTAGCTTGCATGATCTGATTCGGGATCTATTTTTGAATGATCAACAGGGAATTATCGAATCGATTATAGGACCAGGGGATCTCAATCATCTCGATATATTGGGGCGATAAGGACTTTCTAATTTCGGGCAGGATTTTACTAAAGGCCACTCTGGAAGTGGGATCGAGATCTTCTATGATGTAAATTCCTCCTTTCTCAAGTTTTGAAAAACTGTTTAAGAGAAAGTTCAAATTGGCATTGAATTCATGGAATCCATCGTCAATCATAATATGAAAGCGAATGTCATTCAGATCGTTCTGAAGAAACAATTCCTGGATCGATGTTTTATCGGTTTGATCGCAATAATAAGTCTTGATGGGAGGTTCATTAAACAAAATTCTTCGATCGATGTCCGCTCCGTAGATTTGGCCTTGGGGAAAGAATAAAGACCAACCATAAAGAGAGGCGCCTGGCTTGCCTTCAGCACCCATATTAAATGGAATGTCGGTGAAATTGGTGCCGATGCCTAGCTCAAAAAGATTAACCTTTTCATTTTTCCATGGAGAAAACAACTTCGAATATAAGGTTGTATAATTATGCCGTTCATCACCTTTGTCGCTTCCAAACGAGGTCATGATCGCACATAAAGTTGTGGGAACCTGATATTCCTTTTGGGATAAAAACTGTTCTACCAAAGCTTTGACAGGAATTTTCGGTAAATGCCTCACTTGAATTCCTCAAAATCAACGTCTGATAATATATGTTATGTTGTGAACAAACGAACTAGTAGCCGTGGGCTTGATTCCAGCGCTTATTTTCTTGCTCTCTTTCCAGCCTTTGATTTTCTAGCCGTTTTGATTCTTCGCGCTGCTGTTGGAGCTTCTGCTCCTGCCGTGCCTGAGCTTCCCGATTATCTTCCAAGCGCTGATTCTCTAAACGCTGCTCTTCGCGGTGCATTTCGTCGATTTGATCCTGTGTGGCATCGGCATGCAAATCTCCTATGGCAAATAGGAATAGGCTTATAATCAATAAGTTTAGTTTTGTCTTCATGTCTGCTTTCCTCGTGCAATTTCAAGAATAATTTGAAAGTACCAATTCACGAATTTTGGATCAAGTTGAATCGGGAGAACCTCTACCTACAACACCAACATGAATTTGTAATTGCAATAGGCTCATGCCACATGATCATTTCCCATTACGTGGAATTGAGCAGGCAGAATTCATGGCCCAACGAATTTCAGAGCTCAAGCGAATCTACAAGACAGGTCGACGAAATGATTGAGCAGATAAGTGAAGATTCTGTGATTAATGAATTTTTAAAATCGATCGGCCCATGGAGCAATTATATTGTCATTGGGGGTGGGTACGCGCTAATCATTTATAGGCTATACCTGGCAAACAATAACGGGATCTCACCCGCAGGGACTCGTGACATAGACACTCTAATTAGTCGTAAGGTTCCAAAGATATTTGGAAAAAGTATTGCGGAATGCCTAAAAGAGGCAGGTTTTGCCCACAGTTTCAAAGACTATGATAATCCCGCTACCGAAAGCTATATTAAAGAAATTAACGGCATTGAGGTAGAAGTTGAATTCCTTACAGATGATAGTACACGAAAAGGCAAAGATAAAAACATTATACATTAAGATTAGGTTCATTGCAGAATATCGCTTTGGCAATGATGATAGCAAAGGAGGATTCGAACGCTGCTTGAAAGTAAGCGCTGGAAATTCGCTCGGATTAGAGATTGATGGACACAGATTCTTCGGCACCGATAAGTTTGGGGTCGATACTGCCTTACAAGGACCCGGATCTCTTGTGCTTCATCTTGCCGGCCCGTTGTCTGAACGCGAAAATGGCGATATCTTTAAGCCATTTGTAGATACCGTTGAGCTTTTTGAGACATAGTTTCTGAACTTTAAACCTCAAGTAAAAAGCTTTATTCCTGACTTGGAACAACAGCCTTTGGCGTCGGCTTGCGCTTCATGCCGAAGTAATCCATGACCAATACTTTCACGACGGCGTAAAGCGGAATGACGAGGAAGAGGCCCAGGAATCCAGCGGAGGATATGCAAGCCACTAAGAGAAAAATAATGGTGACCGGATGAATATTCATGCGGCCCCCTACGACTCGGGGAGAGATCAAATTTAAATCGAGCAGATGCACGGTAATGACAATTAAAATGACTTTAAGCGCCAGCCAGGGGCTTTCAGATAATCCAATTAAAACAGCCGGTATAGTCGAAATAAAAGGCCCCATAAAGGGAATCAAATTAAAGAGAAACGCTATCAATGCAAGCGGCAGCACATAATTCAATCCGATCGCCCAATAGCCTATGAAAATCAAGCAGGCTACAATAGCAGCCACTATGATCTGTCCCCTGATGTAATACGACAATGTGAGATCGATGTCGCTGGCGAATTTTTTTGCTTTGCTGCGGTATTTCTGAGGTGTTATCGATCCGATTTTTGGCATGACCTTGGAATCGTCCTGCAACAAGTAAAAAAAGATAAAGGGCGTAATAATCAAATAGGAAGCAATCTGTGCGACAGAAGCAAAAGTGGCAAAGATGTTTTCAGTAAAAAGTTTCAGGAGTTCTTCTCCATAATAACGTACATTTTCACTGAGTTTTTCTTTGGAAATCGAAATGTGAAAGAATTTGAGAATATCTATCGTTTTGTTCTGAATCCCTTCGATTTTCTCTTGAGGAGACTTGCGGAATTCTTCAATTTGCTGACTCACAAGCGGCCACATGAAGACTAAGGAAATGGTCATCACATAGATGATCACAGAGAAAATAATGGCGATGCTGAGATAGCGCGGGAAGCGTTTTTGTTCCAAATAATCGCGAAATGGCCGCAAAAGGTAATACAGGACCAAGGCAATGATCGTGGGATATAAAATGACTTTCACGATATCAAAAATAAATCTTGCGAGAGGAAGCAGTTGCATTCCCAATAGAATGATGAGGAGTACGAGAATCATTCCAAGGGCGATCTTGAAAAATCGGCTTTCAAACCACAATTGCACCTTACTTACCCTTGGTTTCTTTTTCTTGAGTTGTTGCTATGTCTGTCATTTTGCTTTCTGTGAAGATCCGTTTTGCCCGGCTTATTTCTACCTTAGAATGGCAATGAACGGAGATGAGGATGCCGCCTTCTTTGAGGCTGTCTTCATACCTTTTCGCTTCGGCTTGTGTGATGCCAAGGCCCGTTAAGGCTCCGACGAATGCGCCGATGCTTCCCCCGACGGCCGAGCTTCCCAAGGCTGCTACAATAGGTCCTGCCGCAATAAAGGGACCAATCCCCGGTATAGCCAACGCGACGACTCCCATCAGGAGTCCGATTGTTCCCCCGATGACGCCTCCGGCTACGGCACCCTCTTTAGCCTCTGAAGTAGTTTTGGCGTGCTTTTGCAACTCTAAATTCTTTTTTGAGGATTTTTCTTGATTTTTAACATCAGTCTCTTTGTAGACAGTTTTTTTCAATTTGCTTTTTGAATCGTGATAAAGGGCTGAAATGTTCCGGCTTTCAAAGCCCGCCTCAACTAGTTTTCGGATGGTTTCATCGGCGAGTTTTTCCGATTTTGCTATTCCATACACGGCTTCCGGCATAAACTTTCTCCTTTATAAATTTCACCATAGTCGCTGTTCAAAAAAATATACAATATATTATTTTTTTTATATGTAGGGTACAAAAGGGTAAAAACAGGAAGAGGATAAGCAATGGCTACTAATGAACACTATGAAATAGGAATGGTCGGTTTGGGCGTGATGGGGCGCAATCTCCTGCTGAATATGGCGGACCATGGTTTTTCGGTAGCGGGTTATGACAAAGACCCTGCCAAAGTGGACGCCTTGCGGCAAGAAGCAGAGAACCGAAAAATTCGAGGCGCTTCGGATATCAAGGAATTCATTGCTTTACTCCGTCGGCCGCGTGCAGTCATGATGCTCGTCCCCGCTGGAGCTCCGGTGGATTCGGTCATTAAGGATCTGGTGTCCTACCTGCAACCGGGCGACCTCATTATTGATGGAGGCAACTCCTACTTCAAAGACACCGACGTGCGCGCCCGCAATCTGGAAGCGCAAGGCATTCATTTTCTAGGCGTTGGGGTTTCTGGCGGCGAAGAAGGGGCGCGCTATGGCCCGAGCATCATGCCAGGCGGACCCAAAGAGGCGTATGAGCGTGTGCGTCCTATTTTTGAGGCAGCCGCTGCAAAGGTCAAGGGCGTTCCGTGCGTGACCTGGTTGGGACCAAAGTCAGCAGGACACTACGTCAAGATGGTTCACAACGGCATCGAATATGGCCTCATGCAATTGATTGCCGAATCCTATGACTTGATGAAGCGGGGCTTGGGTTTTAACGACGACGAAATCCAGCAGGTGTATGCTTTATGGAACAAGGGCGATCTCAATGGATACCTGATGGAGATCACCAGCAACATTTTCTCCAAACAAGACGAGAAGACCGGAAAGCGGCTGATCGACGAAATCCTCGACGAGGCCAAACAGAAAGGCACAGGCATGTGGACCTCGCAAAGTGCGATGGAACTGCAAGTGCCGATTCCCACCATTGATCTGGCGGTGGCGATGCGCGATTTGTCTATCTTTGCAAAGGAACGGGATCAGGCCAGCAAGATCTACCAGCGTCCCCTACAGCGCTTTACTAGCGGCCGTGAGGCATTCCTTAAACAACTGCAAAGTGCGCTTTATACCGCGATGCTCATCACCTATGCACAGGGCCTGGCGCTCTTAACCGTCGCATCGAAAATTTACACGTATAACATCGAGATGAAATCCATCCCCTGATTTGGAGAGGCGGCTGCATCATACGCTCCGCGCTACTAGAAGATATTTACGCGGCCTTTCAGAAAAAACGCGATCTGCCCAACTTGCTGCTGGATCCCAACCTATCCCGCAAGATGATGGAGCATCAGGAGAGCTTGCGCCAGGTCGTATGCCAGGCGCAGAAGCAGGAGTGCCCGTTCCCGGGTTGATGGTTTCGCTCGGCTATTTCGACGCCTATCGCAGCGCCTGGCTGCCAGCTAATCTCATCCAAGCCCAGCGCGACTATTTTGGAGCCCACACCTATGAGCGGATTGATGCGAAAGGCACGTTTCATATGGAATGGCAGAAGCCTTAAAAGTCAAACTCGTCAAGCGGCTTTGGCTATCCGCTTTTTGAGGACGTCTTGGGAATCGCTCCTTAGTTTTTTGAGTTCAAATAGAGCAAAAAAGGGTCCCAGCGTAAAAAAAGCAAGCAAAAACGAGAGCGAATCCCCTATCGCTTTGGCCGTCATGAAGACCTTAAATTTCTTATTCAGGCTTGTCCCTTGGCGATCTCTCACCATCGCCAGCAAGCATTTCATGGTGCACGTCCCATTATGCTGAAGTAGGTGGGATGAGACGTATTGGACATTGGAGGGATCAGATTTAATGAGATTATCTTTGATGAATTGATTGACCTCACCCATATTTTTTTTCGATTTTAGCTTTAATAAATTGGTCAGAAAATCGATGGACAGCTCTTTTTCAGTCAAACCCGTGATCATCACTTCTGCGCACGCGTCTTTCTTTATGGGTTTTGGCATCAGCTCAGCGCCTGCTCCCCTGTTTATCATCGTCAGCGAGTAAGTACTCCCACTCTCTTTTTCAATGGAATATAAAATGGCATGGTCTCGGCTCCCGCCTGGAATCAATACGGCTTGCTTGTGATCACCCGCTGGAGGCAAATGGCTCATTCTTTCCGCAATTCGTTTGGCTATTCCCCGATAGCTAAGAGAGGGAATCCCAAACATCTTATCGAGCCAGTGGAAAAAGCGCGGAGGCAGCAGAAAGATCTCATTGGCCTCATGGCGCTCCATAGCCATTTGAAGGTAATGGGCAAAAAAAAGTTCTTCAATGAGATTATCGACGCCGGGATCCTGATGTTCCCGCATCGAATTAAACTGAATGAGATCTTTGGTCAGCGATTTAATGCTCTCTGAGAATACTAAGCCATCCAGATTCGGACGCCTCCCTTTCGAATCCAATACCTTGTGGAAGAGCATGCCGATTTTTTGCATAACCCCCGTCGTCGTCCGGAATTCATCCTGTTGATTTTCAATGGTCTCCAAGTAGGTCAGACTTTTTGTATTAAGCTGCCTCTTGGACTTCCTCACGAGCTTTTCCATCTGACATTCTGCATTGCTTTTCAATCCGAGGAGGCTGGCAAATCGCTTCCACCAGGGCTTTGCGTAATCGGCTCTTTTGAGATAGCTCTCTAGAGTTGCGGTAAAGCGGACGACATCCTCTTCTCGCTGTGATGCCGACAATTTTTCACTTTGCAAAGAGTTCCAGCACTCTTGGGCCAATAGTGCAATCCGCTCCGTATTCATATTTTTTTGATCGCGCTGGGAGATTGTCCTAAATTTCCCATCGGAAGATTGGGATAGGTAGATCTTTGGGGAAAGGGAAGCAATTTGCAAAGATGCGATAAAATTTTCTGCTTCGTTTATTT
This sequence comes from uncultured Parachlamydiaceae bacterium, assembly GCA_963801335.1. Taxonomy (GTDB): domain Bacteria; phylum Chlamydiota; class Chlamydiia; order Chlamydiales; family Parachlamydiaceae; genus CAWDEQ01. The sequence continues at coordinate 874,960 of CAWDEQ010000003.1, forward strand.
TCATGGTGGTATAAAAAAGTTAATTTATTATACACAATATTATTGAAAATTTATGTTTTTAATATTAAAAACATGTTAAGAATTTATTAAATAAACAAAAGGACGAAAAGACAAAAGGACAGAGACAAAAAGACAAGGACCAAAAGGACCAAAACGACGAAAAGGACGAAAGGACAGGGACAAAGACAAGGACCTAAAAGACAAAAGGACAATAAGTTATGTCCTTTCGTCCTTTTCGTCGTTTTGGTCCTTTTGGTCCTTGTCCTTTTGTCCCTGTCCTTTTGTCTTTTCGTCCTTTTGTCCCTGGGCAATACAACTACCGGGCCTTTAACCGAATTTTTGCACACCTCAAGTGATGGTCCATTGTACATTAGTAAAAAAACTCTTCGGCATGTTAAACGAAAGATATCACGCTAAGGAGCGAAAAAATCATGCAGACGAAAGATCTACTCGAACCCACCATCTTCATCATTTTTGGCGGAGCCGGCGATTTGGCCTGGCGTAAACTCGTGCCAGCCCTGTTTGACCTTGCTCAAGATCGAAGCATGCCCTCCGATTTTTCAATCATTGTGCTGGACCGCATTGCGATGAGCGACGAAAAGATACGCCGCCGACTCCACGATGGAGTCACGAAATTCTCGCGCCATGGGAAGGCAAAAAATAACGCATGGGGCGACTTTGCCAAGCACATTAATTACCAGCAGGGCGATTTCAAAAAGTTGCAAACGTATAAAGCTTTGAGCGATCAATGCGCCAAATTGGAAAAGCTATGGAGCACTAAGGCCCACCGCATTTTTTACATGGCCACACCGCCAAGCATGTTTGGAGAAATTCCGAATTACCTCGGCAAGGCAGGATTGGCGCAAGACCAGAAATGGGCGCGGATTGTAGTTGAGAAACCCATCGGCTATGACCTGGAATCTGCCTGCGCATTGAATGCCATCCTCGCCGCCCATTTCGCTGAATGCCAAATCTACCGAATCGACCATTATTTGGGCAAAGAAACGGTGCAGAACATCCTGGCGTTCCGTTTTGCCAATCCCCTTTTCGAGCCGCTCTGGAATCGACGCTATGTGGATTACGTCACCATCACCGTGGCCGAAACTGTTGGCGTCGAGAATCGAGGCGCCTATTACGAACACGCCGGCGCCCTGCGCGACATGGTGCAGAATCACCTCTTGCAGCTGCTCTGCCTCGTTGCCATGGAACCGATGATCTCATTCGAGGCCGACGAGATACGCAATAAAAAAGTGGATGTTCTCCACGCCATTCGGCCCATTCACACTGATGACGTGCATCAATATGCCGTGCGCGGTCAATATGGCCCCGGTTGGGAAACCGGCAAAAAAGTGCCTGGATACCGTGAAGAGCATGGCGTTTCCCCCGATTCTCAAACGGAAACTTTTGTTGCGCTCAAGTTGTTTGTCGACAACTGGCGCTGGCAGGGAGTGCCCTTTTACCTTCGCACTGGAAAACGTCTCAAACAACAAGCCTCGGAAATCATGATCCAGTTTCGCGGAGTCCCTCATCAATCCTTCCCTGTTGAGTCCACTCTCGATTGGCAGTCATCTCGGCTGGTGATGTGCATCCAGCCCAATGAAGGAATCGTGTTGCGCTTTCAGGCAAAACACCCCGGATCCAAGATGCACCTCCGCTCTGTCGACATGCAGTTCAATTATGAAGATGCCTTCGCTGTCCAATCCCCTAACGCCTATGAAACGTTGCTATGGGATATCATGAAGAATGACGCTACCTTGTTTATGCGAGAGGATCAAGTGGAAGCCGGTTGGCGATTGTTAATGCCTATACTCAAGATCTGGGCCGAAGCTCCCCCTAGCGATTTTCCCAATTACGCCGCAGGCTCCTGGGGCCCAGAGTCCGTTCAGGGCCTGCTTTCTGAAGGACATTGCTGGCCGCTGCCTACCCAACTATTGGGACGTTGCAAAGAAAGATGACACATCAAACGAAAGTAAAGCAGACGGAAGCTGAGATGCTCAAGGTTCTGCAGGCTGAAACCTTTAATTACTTTCTTCATGAGATAAACCTCCAAACGGGTTTGATAGCCGATAGAACAGAACCCGGATCGCCCTCAAGTATTGCAGCAGTAGGGCTCGGGCTTACCAGTTATATTGCTGCTGTTGAACGCGGGTTAATTTCTCGCAAGGAAGCCGTAAAGAGAACGCTTGCTGTTTTAAAGTTTTTTCAATCGTCCAAACAAGGAACCGACGTTAACGCTACTGGATATAAAGGATTCTATTACCATTTCTTAGATATGGCCAGCGGTAAGCGCGCTGGGAACAGTGAATTATCCACGATCGATACCGCTATTCTGATGGCAGGAATTCTTACAGTAAGACACTATTTCATCAATAGAAACCATGAAGAAAAAGAGATCGTTCAGATTGCTGACATGCTCTATCAACGCGTCGACTGGAAATGGGCATTGAATGGCGGCGAAACGCTCACACATGGTTGGACACCGGAATCCGGGTTTCTCCCTTTTCGGTGGGACAAAAAGTATAATGAAGCAATCATTCTCTATGTGCTAGCCCTTGGCTCCCCTACTTTCCCCATTGAACCAGCAGGCTATAAAAAATGGACCGAAACATTTGAGTGGAAAAAGATGTACGACATCGAATGCCTCTATGGAGGTCCGCTCTTTATACACCAGATGTCCCACATTTGGATCGATTTTAAGGGCATTAACGATGATTTAAACAGGAAGATCGGCATTGATTATTTTGAAAATAGCCGCCGAGCAACTCTTGTCCAACAAAAATACGCCATAGATAACCCAAACAAATTTGCTCATTATGGCAAATATACATGGGGATTTACGGCAAGCAATGGACCTGGTCCTTGCACGTTATGGGTCAATGGCATCGAGCGGACATTTTATGGCTATATGGCCCGAGGCGCTCCCTTTGGACCCGATGATGGCACCATCTCCCCTTGGGCTGTAGTGGCCTCTTTGCCGTTTGCCCCAGAAACAGTCCTGGAAACGATTCGACATGCAATAGAAAAGCTCGAGCTGAAAAAACAGAGCAAGTATGGCTTTGCTGCTAGTTATAATCCCACATTTCCTAACCGAGATAACCCTATAGGATGGTTCTCTCCATGGCATTTAGGCCTTAACCAGGGGCCTATCATCATGATGATCGAAAATTACCAATCCGGACTGATCTGGAAGACGATGAAGCAATGTCCCTACATCGTCAATGGACTAAGACGCGCCGGCTTCAGAGGAGGATGGCTAGCCATCAAGGTGGGGGAATACCTGCCGGAGTCCTAGACTTTCTCGACCATTCTAAAATCTCCCCATTTCGTTTATCGATGAGAGATCTGTTGTCGACCATTTCACGGGCTCTATACCGCCTTTCCGGCAGACCCACAAAGTAGTTTTGATTATCCCCCTTGACATACTGTTCTTTCGGACCCGCCCGGCTGCTCGATTTTAGGACGACCTCGCGCTTTTCCCCTTTATGTTCGACGAGCACTTGTGTGGGATAGTGATCTTTCCATGGATCTCTTTCCTGAAAAGGAAGCGGGAAGGAAGCCAAGGGATAGCGATTCTGATAAAAAGAGTCACATATAGTAACCTCTTCGAGGTTACCTTGGTTCATCTGGAGGAGCACATTGGTCACATGGGATTCGATTTTGTCCCAGCTTTTGGGTGTGCCATCGGGTTCAACGCCGACTTCCATATCCCAAATTCTCAGAGCAGTCTGGGTTTTCTTTTCGAACCCCCTTAGCCCATTTTCATAGGTGTCATTTAGGCCAGACCTCAAGCCGAAATGAATCATGAAAAGCTCTACATTGATTTGACGTTTTTGCCACGTATCAAACAGCATCTGTTTGCATTGGGCGTGAAGGCGGCAGTCGCCTAAGCGCGAAAGGAGATGCATAGAGAGGTTTGTATTGTCCACGATCACTTCCACGTCTCTTCTTTCGTGGGGAGCTTTTTTCAATGCCGCTTTTTGTTTGGTTGGATCAACTCCAGCCAGTTTGATTGCGGCAACGGCCGTTTCGTCATATTTCGCATGGCCTTCCGAGTTCAGATCTTCCAGTTGATCCCTATCCGTATTATATTGAGTCCTCAAGAAGCGATCGATGATTTTGAGCGCTAAAATAGGATCCTCAATATATTCTAAAGTGCGTTGAGGTTCGATAGTAATGTCCGGGGGCATTTCTCCTAGCAAAATCCCAACGGGAATATGGAGTAACTCTCTAAAAAACTGCTGATCATAATTATTGACGAGATGGCTAGGGATTTGTCCTCCAGCAGCAAGAAGAGATCCCGTGACATAATTGGAAGAGAGGCCATGATAGTTATACGTCTGTTCGTACCACCAGATTTTTTGAGGGCTCATATAAGAGGGAAGAGGCGTCTTAGCCGCCTGCTCTTTATTGGCTTTATTGATGGCTTGTATTTCCTGGTAAGTTTTGGCTTGAAGCAATGCCTCTTTATGTTCTTTCAGCTTATCGATAATGTGAACAATCCGATGGGCTGAGGGACATATTTCTTTGAGATCCATCAGGTTATAAAGGGCATTATCCGTCTCCTTTTTAGTTCTGCACAGGGCTAATAATTGATCCTCCACTTTAGGCACCAAATCCTGATAGAAGTGAGGGCTCACATAAGAGGCTTCCAAAAATGCTCTCACGATAGAAAAGTTTTCAACGAAAGGCACGCCCTCGCGCAAACAAGCCAGTTGGATCACCTGAGCTGTGTTTTTTGCAGCATCAAAATCCTTTGCTTGCAAATACTTGTGAAGGAGCCTCAAACCCAGCCTAGGATCAAAATTCTCTTGAAACGCTTTATCATAATAAAAGATCGTCGAACTCAGAGTATCTTCATAGTTGGCTTTTATAGAATTTTCACTAATATCCACATCCGCCGGAAAGGCTCGCACATAATCCTTGATATCTGGTCGGGTTAATGTATTATCTTTAAGCCCTTGCAAGACTTTTGCTGCCGTATCATTGCGCAGCGCATGAGCGATGCCTAATAACATATAGGCATTTTCATCTGTTTTTTTGATTTTTAACAAAAGATTCGCAACTTCAATCGCAATAAAGGGATTAAAATATTCGGGACTTTTTAGTGCCGATTGAGCGAAGAGAACCACATTGGTAGGCTCAGCTAAAAAGATCTGATTGTCTGTCGCAAAAAACAACTCCACTATCTCAGAGTGCCCCTGATGATTCCACAAGGCAACAGTAACGGCTCGTAATTCGGAATCATTCAGCCGCTCAATCCCCCCTTCGCGTTTATAGATAAAGTCTTTGAGCTCTTCGACAACTTTTTTATTTTCCGACGGCTTGCGGCCTTGTATGATTTGGTGCAGCTCACTCAAAAAATCATTTTGGCGTTTTCTCCTTGCGACATTATCTGCCTGTACTTGATCGGGAGTTTTTTCCGGATTATAGACATCGCTATACTCTTCTCTTGCAAAAGCGTGCCTCTTGCCCAAATGGGCAAATTTTTGGGCTAAGACTTTTTGCATCGCTTCAGGGAGGAGATTGCTAAGAGCCACTCCTCTTTCTTTTCGAATGATGTCGGAGGAGGATCCGGCTGGATCCAAGAGAAATTTTTCCGTAGTCTCTTCATAGTGAGTGGCTAACGCTTCGGCTCCAGGAGGATTGGGGACCTCCGGGATATGATTTTTAGTCCTAAGAACTTGAAATCGCTCTTTAGCCGTGAGGTGAGTCAAATGTTCTTGCGTCGAATCTCTTGTTTTCACAATGGCAGAAAGCGTTTTGCTATCGCCTTCTATCTGATTGGATGAGAGAAATTGATGAAGTTCCGGATCCCCATGCTTTCTTTGTTTTGTATAATAAGTACGGGCTGTAGCCGGTGCCCGTTGAGGACGTTGAGGCGCCCCCAGTGCCCCCCGAGTAGGAGGATGAGAAGGGGCAACCGATCTCGACATAGGAAAGCGGGCAGAAACTCTTAAGAATATTGGATTCATAGTATTTGTTAACTAACGTTAATTTTATTAACATATTTATTATACGATAATATTTATTTTTATAAAAATAGAATTAGTAAACAATTAGTAAACAAAACTCAGATCACTTCGCTCAAGAAGGGACAAAAGGACAAGGACCAAAAGGACCAAAAGGACTTAAACGACAAAAGGACTTAACCCTTTGTCCTTTTGTCGTTTAAGTCCTTTTGGTCCTTTTGGTCCTTGTCCTTTTGTCCCTGCTGTCCTTTTGTCGTTGTCCCTTGGTCGTTTGTCGTTTTGTCCTTATGCCAAGGAAAATAGACACTACAGAGTCACTGCGTGGATCGCAGTTCTTGGGCTTTTTTAAAGCATTCGATCGAGCGGGCTCTTTCTTCTCGATATTGGATTGGAGCCTCCACAGAGATAGGCTTAATTGCCTCTCCCTCAATGGGAGGGAAACATTTGAGATAGACCGTGAAAATGCGCTTATCTAAACCTAGTTGGGATCTACCCCCCCACTTGCTTAAGGTCTTGATCATCGACAAGGCCGCTTGACTTTTGAGGGCATGGACTTTGCCTTTGACCAAATAAGCCTCAGCCCAAGAAGGATGTTCTTTGAGAATGTCATCCATCATTTTAAGCACCTTTACAGGATTGCAGTAGTGGCTTTTGAGGTTTGCTTTTCCATATTTGATGAGATTGTTAGGATCTTCCCTAAAACTGGCCAAAGGACAATTTTCGAGCATCTCTACCATCACATCATACGCTTTATAGTGGGACAATACCTGATAGAGATAATTCAATTGATCTCGATTAAATCGTGCGATCCCGCCTGCCCTTTTGAAAATATAATTTTCGAGATACTGATGATTGTCCTTGGAGGGAGTGGGACAGAGGAGATTTATAGCTAAATCGTCCAGATCAGTTTGAGCCTGTTTAACAGATTTGGGGGGAGGAATCATTTTTTCATTGAAACGGGGAGTAAAAGGCATCAGAGATTGCATATAGCTCCAACTTTTTCGGTGCTTCCATTCATTTTCTGAACCTAGAACTTGATCTGCTGTAGAACATCTTTGCTGTTCTACTCTCATTAATTTATGCCCAATGGCCTTAATGGATGTTTGGATGGGTTTTGGATTAGCGGCTTTTACAGAAAAGGGAGATTGAGTCCCTACAAATGAAGGTGAAGGCATGAACGCGCGGCTGATTCGTGACATAAACATCATAAATGAATATCCTCCCTGATTGAGACAACTCTTTATCATATCTTAATGAAACATTTAACTCAATGAGTTTTATACATTTATAGTTATTTCAATTTTGACAAAGAAAAAGTATTTAAATCTTGCGAAAGCTTCTCAAACAATGTATAGAGATCTTCATAAGCATACTTGTTAATCTTTTCTTTGAAAGATGCCCGATACTTTTCGCTTTGATCCTCGGGTAAAAACTTAAGCAACCATTTTAAAGAGAGGTCGGAGATGCTCTTGAGCACAGTTTTAAAAATGTCGTTCATTCTGCCTTGCATAAAGATCGTTTCCAAACACTCAGTATAATCCCCGCTTTTATAGGATTCTAATGCTTTAACACCTTTTGCATAGGATTGAGAATCCATAGCTTTATCTTTCATGAATATTTTGAAAATAAATTTACTCATTTTTTTCTTGGACTGAAAAAACTGAGACCATTTCATGTGAAAATTGTAATAGTCTTGAATATTCTGTTCGTAAGTATTCAAAGTTTCCAACAGCACAGTAATAACGGCTTCACTAAAATTGCCTCGTACAATCTGAGGTTCGGATAAGACCTTCATCAAGTACTCAATCCTGCCAGCTTCATTGGCTTCATTGAATCCAAGAGAGGCGATCTTTAGCCTCTCCGCTAAAGCAACCGACTCTCCTTCATCAAGCTCTTTGACGCTGACCACACAGGCAGTATGGTTATAATATGTTTGGAGTCGTTCTTGCTGCTTAAGTTTTAAAGGCCCTAATCTGTCTTGCAACCTTTGAGGGATTGGCGTGGCTGGAGGTTTTATCAGAGGAAGGCTGCGTGCGCTAAGAACTTTTTTCTCTTCTTGAACAGATAGTTCCTGCAAATGACTCAAATTTGAGATCAATTGCAATAATATTGGCTTTGTTTTAGCAATAAACTCGGTTCTATTCTTTGCATCTTCAATAGGTTCGTGGTAAGTTTTCTTGTATAAAGAAGCAATAACAGACCGACGAATTTTACCATGATTTTTCAGCATTTTTTTGCACCAAGGTCTGTCGATAATTCTATTTATGAGATTGATTAATATGATTTCTGGATCAATATATACTTCCATATTATTATCTACAACGCTATTGAGTGCCTTTAATATATACTTTAGGGCAGCCCTTACTTCTTTTTCCTCTTCTGACCTCAACACGAGATTTTCAGGTTTGCTATCTGGTTTGGTATCTGCAAAGGGCTTCCAAATCAGCTGCTTATTTGCATCCAAAGCAATATAATAACAGCCCATTCGTTTCAGCTCTCCTTTCTCATCCAGCTCCTTTTGCACCGCGTCAATTTTTTTTAGCAAGGATGCCATCGCTTTTCCCTTGATCGCTCTTTCTGCTTGTAAGGGGTCATTATTGGGTTTGATTACAGCGGGTAGCACATTAGATTGGACTACCGGTAAAAGGGGAACAAGTTGAACAGATGGAGGAGTTTGTTGAATCGGTTGGGATACCTCCATGATTTCCATCGATGTATCCTTTGAGGGATTCTTGGGAACGATCAGCTCACTGGGTGGATTTGTGGGTGGAGAAACCTTGGATATTTTCGTTAGCTTTTTTGGGTGTTCAACAGGTTTATTTTTTTCAATCAAATCATCAAAAAACTTCACATTCACACTGACTGGCTTCAAATTATCCCTTATGATAGACACATCTCTGCCAGCATGCCGCGTTGCTGCCGATGCTTCAGCTGAACTTAGGGCATGGGCTGGAAGGGATTTGTCTAATTTAAATGAAACTGCTTTAGAACTACTATTCATAATAATATAACCGTATCGTTAATTTAAAATTCTTAAATATCAATTAATTAAACATTAATTTTTCATAAAAAACATAACTATAGGCAAATAATAGCAGAGGAACACTGTTTTGTCAACTCTCTTGTTTACTTAATGGACAATGGTTAATGGACCTAATGGACACCATGGACACCATGGACTATGGACTTAATGGACAATGGTTAATGGACCTAATGGACCTAATGGACACCATGGACTATGGTCAAAAGCAATGGTCCATAGTCCATGGTGTCCATGGTGTCCATTAGGTCCATTAACCATTGTCCATTAAGTCCATTGTCCATTAAGTCCATTGTCCATTAAGTCTCTTGGTCGTTGGTCCCTATGTCCCTATGTCCCTTTGTCCCTTTAGTCAACTGACCTGTATTTTTAAACAATCAAATATTATAATAGTTTCTGGAGGAAGGAGATAAGGTATGATGTCATCGGATTATGGTTATGGTCAACTAGGCGATGAAACCCTAAAAATCATGAGAGAGGCCCTAGCCAGAAATGGGGTAAGGAATGGTATTGGATTCGATCAGCAATCCAGAAAATTTGTTTTATTAGAATCGTCTCAACTACCCGCTGATGTGATACAAAACATCCTCTATAAACAAATGGAGAGAACTTCCCCGCAATCCAAAATTTTGGATGTGGAAACTTTACCTCTTGATCCTAGATCTGGAGAGTGGTGGATAAAGAGAGTGTCTCATCAGATTGATTCATCCATGAACATCTTATAACTGGAGGCTTTATGGAACACCCCTGGACACACAAGTTTGTTCAAGTCAATGGCATTAAGATGCACTATGTAACAGAGGGAGAGGGACCGCTCGTGGTGCTGTTGCATGGCTTCCCACAATTTTGGTATGCTTGGCGCCACACCATTCCCGAGCTTGCGCGTTATTATAAAGTAGTCGCACCCGATATGCGCGGTTATGGCGAAACTGAAAAACCGCCCCATATTGAGGATTACAAAAGTAAAACCTTATACGACGATGTGGCAGGGCTCATCCATGCTTTAGGCTATGAGAAAGCTCACCTCGTTGGCCATGATTGGGGTGGAGCTATTGCATTGGGAGTGGCTTTAAATGAACCCCAAGTCATCGACCATTTAGTTGTCCTCAACGCACCCCATCCTGCCAAGTATGTGAAGGCTCTCAAGAGCAATTTTCGACAAATGTGCCGCAGTTGGTACGTATTTTTCTTCCAGCTCCCCTATTTGCCTGAACACTTAGTCAGAAGAAAATGGTGGATCAATCATTTCATGCGTGGCTGGAGTATTCGAAAAGAGACATTTAGCGACGAAGATTTGAAGCAGTATGAACAAGCCATCAACATCCCAGGAGCTGCAAACGCGATCATCAATTACTATCGCGCCGCCATTCGCGCCACTTTGAAAAAAAGAGCTGGCGAATCAGCCCCTAGGAAGATTGATGTGCCGACACTCCTGATCTGGGGGGAAGAAGATAAAGCCCTAGGCAAAGAGCTCACCTATAATATGGACTCTCTCTTTACTGGACCCTTCCACATCGAATATATTCCAAATTGCAGCCATTGGGTCAATGAGGAGCAACCGGAATTAGTCAACCAATTGATCCTCGACTTTCTCAGCGATGCGAAGTTGAAGAAAGCACCCTAAAACTCTTGACATCCAGCCAGGCCGCGGAGTATACTCCGAGAAAAAGGTTAAAACCGCGGAGTTTATTCCGCGGTGGGATTGAAAGATGTTTGAAGATCTGCTCGTGGAACAAAATCCCCATTGGAGCGGCGAGTTTTATCCAGAAGGTTTAACGCGCGATTGCTTTTCAAAATTGCTGAGTTATCTTCCTTTAAATCTCGTAGTTTCTATCACTGGGGTAAGGCGAGGCGGAAAGAGCACACTCGTCAAGCAATTGATTAATCATTTAATCGGCGAAGAAAAAGTCCATCCAAAAAATATTCTCTTCGTGAACCTTGAGCACCCGTATTTTATTCAATATGCTCATGATGTAAATTATCTACAAAAACTCTATGAAGATTATTTGAAATTGGCTCGCCCAAAAGGGAAAATCTACTGCTTCCTTGATGAAATTCAGTTTTTTGCCGATTGGCCGATTTTTATCAAATCCCATTACGAGCAAAAAAAAGTGAAATTTGTCATCACAGGATCAAACTCCTATTTGCTCTCTCATGAGCTTTTGACGATGCTGTCTGGACGCACTTTGCCCTTATATGTGTTTCCCTTGTCGTTTCACGAATATCTCCATTCTAAGCTAGGTCATCGCATTGAGGATCAGATTGCATCCAGTAAATACCGGCATGAAATTCGCGCTTTGTTGGAGGATTATTTACATTTTGGAGGTTTTCCTGAAGTGGCTTTGCATTCGCAAACCCCTTCTGTGACTTATGATATCCTAAATGCCTATTCAAAATCCATCCTCTATCAAGATGTTGCCTCTCGCTTGAAAATTAAAAAGCCAATAGATTTAGAAAAGCTTTTCTATTATCTAATTTCCCATGTGGGATCGCCTTTTTCTTACAAAAGCTTATCGAAAGCCATTGATCTTTCCGATAAAACGATTAAGGAGTATTTGGACTCCATAAAGGATTCTCAACTCCTTTTTGAATTCAATACCTTTTCCTATTCTTTGAAACATCAAATGTCATCGGAGAAAAAATGCTATGCAATAGATACGGGCATGGTCAATGCGGTGGCCTTCAAGTTTTCAGAAAATCGAGGGAAAATTTTTGAAAATGCAGTCTATTTGCAGCTGAAGCGTTCTTTTCAAGAGGTGTATCATTATCAAACGCGTTCGGGTTTTAATGTCGATTTTGTGACCAAACAAGGCACTTCTTTTCAACTCATTCAAGCATGCGCCGATCTTCGAAATGAAGAGACCCGTCAAAGAGAAATCAGAGCCCTCGTTGAAGGGGCAAAGGAGATGCGCTTAATAGAGGGTCTCATCATCACCGAAGATGAAGAGTTTGAGATCACTGTAGAAGCAGTCAAAATTAAAGCTGTACCTCTCTATAAGTACCTTATACTCGTCTTTTAGCTTTAGCGCGTACCGTATTAACTTTTCTTTTGACTTTTCTCACGATCGCAGAAGCTTTTTTCTTAGGAGCCTCAATGTATTCAGCATTGATCGATTCCAAAAGATCCTGGGTCTTTTTAGAGACATCCTGATAATTTTTCTTCAAGTTGTGCCTCAGTTGCTTCCCTGATTTAGGGGCAAGCAAAAGGGCGGAACCAGCTCCCAAGGCAAGCCCTAATAAGGCGCCTTTAAGAAAATGTGCCGCTTCTTCATTTTTGCCTTCTCTGAAATGCTTCACCTCTTCCAATAAATTGTGGCTGATATCTTTAGCTTGCGAAAGCCAATCTTTCTTTTGGCTTTTGAAAGCTGCTGCCAGTTTCTTCCGCTCTGGGTAAAGCAAAGCCCCAACGGAACCAATCAGGGTGCCGACGACAGCTCCTGACATCATGTTCTTAACATTCTTTTGAGCCATAGGGATTATCTCCTTCTTTTTGATAAATTTTGCCAAACTTGGAATCCGAGGTTTGCCCAATTTATAACCTCTCGAAGCGGATTTTTTTCTTCTTCTTCATCTGCCTCTTCAGCTTGTTGGCCATCCTGATGGATCGTTTGGCTTAGAGTATTTAAAACATCTTTCGCGGTATCGATCCAATCTACTGAATTCTCTGCAAAGCTTTTTCCTGCTTGTGTCATCCGACGCGTAAAGCTCGGTTCTAGCTTCTCGTTATTGCTCAACAGCCTGCCAGCAGAAGCGCCTAATAGGCCTCCACCGATTGCTCCGATCAGTAGCAGCAATCTCCCATTCGAGGATCGTTTAGGTTGTGAAACATAGCGCGACGCCACATCGACCAGATCTTGTGTTTTATCACTGACATCTGAATAGGTATCCAGAATATCCTGACGCAATTGAGCCCCAGCTTTAGGGGCTAATAATAGCGCAGCTGCGGCGCCGAGGACTCCTCCGGCGGCTGCGCTCAAGAGCAAGTTTGAAACTTCATTGTTAGATCTTACTTCTTTTTTCACTGTTCTAACAGCCATGATTCACCTCTTTTTTTTCATTTGTTGCCAAAGCAGAATGGAGAGAGCGGCAAGCTCTACAATGCCATCTAATTTATTGCCTTTTGAACTTTTTTTTTCCTCAGCCCGCGAGCTCAAATTTTCCGTCATTTCTTCCACTTTAGATCCTAAATTGGAAATGGATTGGAACAGCGGATTAAAGGATGACAAATGTTCTTGCACAGTCTCTGAGATAGCGTGTGCGGTATCCAGCAAACCGATCACTTCGGAGCCAACTGGATCGAGTTTGGCATCGATTTTGATTAGGGACGAACGCAATGTCCGGAGCGTCAGCACGAGATAGACAACTAAAATAATGAAAGCAAGCGTCGCAGCCGCGGCGCATATCTCGTAAATCATCATAAGTGGACCTCTATCCTCAATCTTCTCATTAAATTGCACAATAGACGATGTTCAAAAAAATATACAATAAATTTTAATGAAAATTTTATATACTTATATATAAACAACTTATATGGTATAACGAAACATAAAGGAATGCCTTATGACGAAGGGCAAAACGCCAAGCCTCCAGGAAAGCTACCAAACGGTGCCGGTGCCCCATTATTGGCCCTGGTGGCGCAAAATGCTCGCCTTTGGAGGTCCAGGCTACCTTGTCGCAGTGGGCTATATGGATCCAGGGAATTGGGCCACCGACCTGGCAGGAGGATCTGCATTTGGTTATACTCTCCTTTCCATCATTCTGCTTTCCAATTTGATGGCCATCCTTCTGCAGTACCTGGCAGGCAAGCTTGGCGTCGCCACCCAGCGCGACTTAGCCCAATCCTGCCGCGACCACTACTCGCGTCCGACGACGCTCATTCTTTGGATTTTGAGCGAAATTGCCATCTGCGCCTGCGACTTGGCAGAAATCATCGGTTCAGCTATTGCCCTTAACCTGCTTTTTCATATCCCCCTCCTCTGGGGGGTGCTCTTAACGGCGCTGGATATCTTCATGATCCTGTATCTGCAAAAGCTCAACATCCGCTATATCGAAGCCTTTGTGATTTCGCTGATCACCATCATCAGCATTTGTTTTTGGGTGGAAATCTTTTTTTCTAAACCCGATTTCAACGCCATTCTCAACGGATTTATTCCCACTACAGAGATCGTCAAAAATCCCCAAATGCTGTACATCGCCATCGGCATCCTGGGCGCTACCGTCATGCCTCACAACCTCTACCTCCATTCCTCCATCGTCCAAACCAGAAAATATGCCGATACCCCTGAAAGCAAACGCGAAGCCCTAAAATTCATCTCCCTCGACTCGATCATCGCGCTGACGATCGCCTTTTTTATCAATGCAGCCATCCTCATTGTCGCGGCAGCGGTCTTTCATCGGCAGGGATACACCCAAATTGCCGAGATCCAAGATGCTTATAAGCTATTGAGTCCCCTGGTCAATGCTCCGCTTGCCAGCACTCTCTTTGCTTTGGCTTTGCTGGCTTCTGGACAAAATTCCACTCTCACGGGCACGCTAGCGGGACAGATCGTCATGGAAGGCTTTTTGGATTTGCGCCTCCGTCCCTGGGTCAGGCGCTTTCTCACGCGTTCCATCGCCATCATTCCGGCTGCCATCGCTGTGATCTGGTATGGCGAAAGCGGCATCGCAAATCTGCTCATCTTCAGCCAGGTGGTCTTGAGTTTTCAACTTGCGTTTGCTGTGATCCCGCTTATCCTCTTCACAGGAAATCGCAAAACCATGGGAGAATTTGTCAATTCGGCATGGATAAAAGTGTTGGCATGGTTAGCGGCATCATTGATTATAGCCCTAAACATCAAGTATTTATTGGATTTTATCTTTTAAAAGGAACAGCCTATGTACAAAAAAATCTTGGTAGCCCTCGAAAATACACCGGTAGACCAAAGCCTCTTGCCGCACATAGCAAAGTTGGCGAAGATCCTGCATTCCAAGCTCTTGCTCGTCCATGTGGCCGAAGGATGGGCAGCCCGCCATTATGACGATTTTTTGCTCAGGGAATCGGAAGAGATGAAGAAGGATCGCTCCTATTTGGACGAACAAGTTATCGAAATGAAATCCAAGGGAATCGATGCCAGCTGCTACCTGGCCTGCGGTGAACCCGCCCAAGAGATTCTGGCCCTTGCCGAAAAGGAAAAATGCGATCTGATCGCCATGACATCGCACGGCCACCGCTTCCTTGCCGACCTCTTCCTCGGCAGCACAATCGAAGAGGTGCGCCATAAATCTAATATCCCTATTCTCGTCGTCAAATGGAGTTAATTTATAGTTAATTGAAACTTTAATTTAAAATATATTATAATAATAATACCTATTGGGTAAATTAGGTATTATTATGGAAGTTAATAGACAAATAACGCCCGCAACTGCTCCTATTAATATTCCATCCTCCCCCCTTTCACAACTCAATCATACAACAAAGTCAAACGACATCCGAGAACTTTGTCTCGCCCGTATTGGGGCTATAGGGGCTCATCGATCTCCCGAAAACCTAAAAGCTTTGCAGAAGATAAGCGATCCCGAGGAACCCAAAGGAGGAACTTCTGCCCCTAGTCTAAACGGAAAAGACGGGAAATTGATCACCTATGAACACAAAGGAGTTGGCAACCAATCGTGGGAAGAAAGGGTAGAAAGGCAGGATGCCGTTGAAACACATCGCGCAATTGTCGATAAAACGAAAGCGGCAATGAAAGGAGCGCCACCTACTGAGGATCCGTTCGTAAGCGACCAACAGCTCGCGCGGTTCGCGGTTTGTGTACACGAAGGAAGAAACTGCGATAGTGCTAACAAAAGAGGTTTTTTTACATCGAATTATGTGCGAGATGTTCTCAAGAGAGATCTGCAAACCCCTTTTGCTGATGCAATCGGACAAGCTTGCCTGGGGGCTCCGATCAATTTTCGTTATCATACTAGTGAGGCGGGTGGAGCTCACTTCAGATTAGGCGCCTTTAGTTATGCGGCCAATAACCATACAAATCTGCAAGAATTGCAAGACTTACGGCATAATGACACTAAACGCCGAGAAAAAATAGACTCTCTAGAGGCCCAATGTAACCAACTCAAAACAGACCCAGTAAAAAATGCAAGAAAGATCGAGTCACTCCAATATGCCATTGCAGAACTCCAAAATATAAACATTGCAATATCTAAACGCGACTTGGTTCTTAGGATGCAATTTCTCCATCTGCTCCAGGCACAAATTCAAAAAAATCCTGGTAAGATTCAAGATGGGACTTTCGAACTCGCACACGTCGCCTTTCTTAATCGAAATAAAAAGGAATTTGCCGATTCTGGATGGGGCCATTTTGAAGAGAACCAAATGCGCGATATGCAACAGATATTCCATGATTTAAATCTCACAACTGCCATTATCGATCGAAACGGCCCTTTTATCGATGCCAACTGCAAGCTCCATGTTTGCCCTCCAGCAGGTCAAGATCACTTGAAAGATGGAGAAGAATTTACCCTGAACACCCATTTCTTAAACGTCTCTGTCCAAGGCAATGTGCGGAATGATGGCTGTCAAGCAGTTATCAATGAAGATGCCCTTATCCGTTTGATCGCAATGGTTGAGAAGAGGCCCTTT
This sequence comes from uncultured Parachlamydiaceae bacterium, assembly GCA_963801335.1. Lineage (GTDB taxonomy): Bacteria > Chlamydiota > Chlamydiia > Chlamydiales > Parachlamydiaceae > CAWDEQ01. The sequence continues at coordinate 891,590 of CAWDEQ010000003.1, forward strand.
ACAGAAGACAACGATGCAGCCTTAATGTTATTGCTAGGGATACAAAGAGAATTGCGCGCAGGAAGATCGAATTATTCCCTGGCTGAGGATTTAGGGGTCGCCATGGCAAAATTGGGAATCCCCTTTTCGATAGGATGCCTAAGCGCCAAAGATCGTACAGGTATGGTCAGCGCGCGCATCATCTTGCGCCATATCTTTGAAGAGATGGACAAAGAAGTATCGGGAGGTAAGGCTGATGCAAAAGAAACGGAGAAGCGCAAACAAAAGATGGCTAAAGATATCTTCAATAAATTGGGTTGCGCAGCTGGAGTCGTCTTCGATAATACTGGCCACCGAGTTCTGAAGTGCAGCCCCTTTCATCTGCCCGGCTATAGTGAAAACTTCCGAGATGCCCCCGGTCGCATAGAATATTATTTGAAGCAAATTATAGCTCTCCAAACAATAGCAACTCCTGCAGCTACCTGAGGTTTGCGAGAGTGTAGCACCTTGACATTTAATCAAAAACCCTATACAATATTTTATTTATGACAGACAAGATTTCAGATACAGCCTTTGTTCATGCGCTGCAAGGGCTTGAACAAAGCAACGTTAAGATAGGTTCACTAGGCGGCCGTTACGTCGAACTCAATGGCCAAAGATGGACCATGAACGCCATCGTGCAGCATTTTAACAAATGGACAACCTGTACTCAGGATGCCGTTATCAAAAGAACGCTTCTTGACAAGCTCTTTCAAATCGACGCCGTACATCCAGAAAAACGGTCTTCGTTCTTCATTAGGTTACTGACTTGCATTCGGCAATTTTTTGGAAACCTCTTTTATGATCGGCACAAAATCTTAAAGTGCCTCGAAACTGCCCTTCCTCAAAAGCTCCCTCCAGCGACTAGAACCGATACTCTCCCGCCAATCAAAAGAACGGAGTCAGTAGTAGCCGCAGATGCTGTAGCCTTTTTTGACAATCGCCCCCTTTTGGCAGAGGAGGACTATGAGCCATTTGCTTTAAGCGTCTTATTTCCTGCCGTAGACTTTTTCCAAGTAAAGAAAGAATGCCTATTCGATAAGCTCCTTCTTGTAGCGGGTTTTCAAGATGAGAAGGAAAGAAGAATGATTAAAATTAGAGTCCATTTTAATTACTATAAAGATCTCCCCTTTAAAGATCTCCCCTCTTTGTTGAATCAAAGCAACGTCGTGAAGTATCTCAAAGAGGCCCTGATTCATGTGCGTGCATCGGATAAGAGCGCTATTATAGAGTTTGTCCTCCCTCATCTGAGCCCCAGTTCCATAAACCTGATTTTAGGGGGCTACTGCCATCATTACAACCTCCCAGGAAAGGAGATCATGCGCCTTGACACCACTCTACAAGATCTCATCAAGTATTATGTTGCCCTCGTTTCCACCAATGGCAAGAAAGAGCAAGGAAAGCAAATCAAACACACATTGATCATCAATGGATTTGCTCTTCTGATCCCGACAGATACCAAGGGTCTGGACTGGATGGAGACACAGCTCGATACATTGCGAAAAGAGCAATTGCTTACCCATGGGGATATTACTACTCTTTTAAATATCTGCCGCCTTACCCACCAAGAATACTGGGGGCTGACCGTCTATCAATGCCTATTTAAAATGCTGCCCCCTATCCTACAGGAATCCTACATTCCTAAGAGTTCTTAACGCATCTTAACGCATCGTAACTAAGCAGTTTCGACTGGCTTCCAGCCTGTTCTTGTTCGATGCCTTCGATTAACAAATGTGTCGAAGCATAGAGAAGAACCATTTGATCGGCAATGTCCTTCACCCGCAGGGTTTGCGCTTCAGCAGGGACAGATTTCAAGCTTTTTAAATTTAGCTTCAGCCTCTCCGTTGTTTGATTGAGAATGGCTTTTCTTGGATTGGAGGCAGGGATGCGGCCCAAAAGAGTTCCTAGATGTTCCAAAAAGAGGTCGCCGACATGATACCGCTCCAGATCCCGAAGCAGTTGCATCCGCAACGTATGATGAGTCCCCTCCCAGTTTTCACAGACAATGCAATCGCGCAGCAGGCGCGGAATCGGAGAGAAGCTTTCGATGGCTCCGTTTCCGGCTAAGATATCGAGGGAGTGATGAATGTGCTCGACCGACCAGAGGGCGGAAAGGTATTTGTTGAGGTTGGCGAGGGTGCGCAACAACAGCTTGACGTCATCGCCCTGAATCTTTCCGGTATCGAAATCATCTTGGAGCTGCGCTGTGGCAAATAGCGAAGCGAGCAATGCCGCGTTTTCAGCTTCGATGCGCTTCAGATGTTCTTGAATCAAGGGATACTGGATGATGGGCTGGCCAAAGGCTACGCGATGCTGCGCATAGGCCTTCGCAATATGATAGGCCCGGCGCCCCATGCCGATGACGCACATCGTATTGAATAACCGGGAAATATGCAACACGTTCTCCATCAATAACTTAAATCCATCTTCCGGAGCCCCAACAGCATCGCCATAGGCCTCCTGAAACTCGATCTCCGCTGTGGCCATCGTGCGAGTCCCGATCTTGTCCTTTAAGCGCCTGATGGCATACAGATTGCGCTCTCCGGAATCGAGTTGCGCCGGCACCAAAAACAACCCTATTCCTTTTGTTCCTGGTCGCGACTTATCAAAGCGCGCCGAAACAAGCATCAATTCGGCATCGGCATTGGAGCAGAACCACTTCTCCCCCCGGATTCTCCATCCATCATGTTCATCCTTAAAGGCTTCTGTCTCATTAAGGCCTACATCAGATCCGCCTTGGATTTCTGTGACGAATTGGGCTCCAGTGAAATTGCCGCTATAAGATGGAGTCGTCAGCATCTTCAAGTAATGTTCTTTGTTGGGAATAGGGCCAACTTTTTGCAAGACGCGTATGATCCCAGCCGAACAGGCTAGAGGACAATTATGCCCCGCCTCCCCTGCTTGAGCCGACAAAAAAAGAAAAAGGAGCGCCTCGAGAAAACCGCCAGGCTTTGCTAACCGTTCCAGGATGCGCGACCCATAAATGATATTGCCAGCAGCCTCGTAGCTAGGGTGATGGACGATTTTATCGATTTTGCAGCCTAACGCGTCGTAGTGGTCGATCCTCGGCAAATTTTGCGGCAGATGATTTTCCTGGACCAAAGGCTCCAACTCTTTGACCACCTTGTCGCCAAACGCTGTCAGCTCTTCGTCAAAGCGAGACTGGAAATAGAGCGAGACCGAATGCTGAAAATCCTCATCTGTGGTATAAATATTTTGATTTATCGCCTTGTTCCAGTCGTCCAATGCTCGACGTCCAGTAGCAGCCGCATCCATAGCCTAGCCTCCTTCTTCCTAGATAAACGAGGTAAATTTAAACAGCAAATTAAAAATATTTCATACATAATTTAGACCCCTCCTGCTATAATAGAGTTAACTTAAACTTCAACCACAAGGTGGTTCCCTATGAAGACGCTCCTATTAATTATTTTAGGCTTTATAGTCATCGCTATCCTCTGGGGCGTTGCCATCTATAACCGCCTCATCGCGTTGCGGAACCAAGTGAAAAACGCCTGGAGCCAGATCGATGTCCAGCTGCAGCGCCGGTATGACCTGATCCCTAACCTCGTCGAAACAGTCAAGGGATATATGACCTATGAAAAAAGCACCTTAGAGGCAGTCGTCAGCGCAAGAAACCAAGCCCAGGCAGCTTTGCAAAACCTCCAAAAAAGCGGGGGCCCAACCGAAGGATCGCTCAAAGACCTTATCAGCGCCGAGGCTTCCCTGAAAACCGGCCTTTCCAGTATCTTTGCGCTATCGGAAAATTATCCCCAGTTGCGCGCCAGCGAAAATATGCAGAGGCTTCAGGAAGAGCTCAGCACCACGGAAAATCAGGTGGCCTTTGCCCGGCAAGCGTATAATGACCAAGTGCTGCAGTACAATAATGCCCAACAGTACTTCCCAAACAGCCTATTTGCAGCCACCTTCGGACACCATCCGGCTGAGCTCTACACGGTAGAAAGCGAAGAAGCCAAAAAGGCAGTTAAAGTATCCTTCTAAAGCTGTTCTCAGGAGGAGAAGATGGCTTTTGACTTTTGGGAAGCACAGAGGCGTGCGCGTTCTAAAACGTGGCTTTACCTCGCCATATTCCTCGTCTTCACTTTGCTTACTGCTTATGTCGCCGAAGAAGTCATGCGCCACTTTGCCGGCGACTCCTACAATACTTCAGTTCCCGTTGTGGGCCTTATTTTTATCGGAGCCACATTCCTCGTGGCTGGCTTTGAATACTTCATGTACCGTACTCAAGGGGGAAGCTATGTCGCGAAAACCGTCGGAGCACGCCCCGTCAACCCCAATACCAAGGATCCCCACGAAATCCAGCTCCTCAACGTCGTCAAGGAAATGTCCGTCGCAGCGGCCATACCTACACCTCCCGTGTTTATCTTAGACCAATCGCGCGAAATCAATGCCTTTGCAGCAGGAACCAGTCCCACGAATGCTGCCGTCACTGTAACGCGAGGTACTTTACTGACGCTGACTCGAGAAGAACTGCAGGGAGTCATCGGCCATGAAATGGGACACGTCTATAATGGGGATATGAAAATCAGCCTCCGCCTTGCCGCTATGGTCATGGGGTTTTTCTTCATTTTGTACATCGCCTTGCGCTTGCTCCAATTCGGACCGCGGTCCCGCGATGAAAAAGGCCCTAACCCCGTTGTGTTGGCTGCCTTGATCCTGGCCATTGCCGGAGCCCTAAGCTGGTTCTTAGGCTCTATCTTAAAGGCCGCCATCAGCCGGCAGCGCGAATACTTGGCGGATGCCTGCGCTGTGCAATTCACGCGCAACCCAAATGGCATTTCCGGCGCTTTGCGAAAAATCGCCCACGAACAGGTGCACGATATGCCCACAGCAGGCATGGCCTATTCACATCTCTACTTGGACAATCACGTCGGCTTATCCGCACTTTTTGCCACACATCCCCCCTTAAACAAGCGGATCGAAGCCATTGAAGATAGGAGCTACTTGCCCGAAGAATGGAAGCGCGACCTGAATAAGTAATCCAATGAGATTTTGCCAGGGCCAAAAATAAAGACAATGAGAGAGGCTAGCAAGAAATTGAAAGGAGGCCTACTGACAAAATCATTGGGATCGCTCAAGAGCGTTCTGACCGCGTCGCTCTCAGCCGTTAAAAAGGCCACCGCCATCACAGCAACCAATAGGAGGGAAGCCGTGCGGGAAAACAATCCCAACATGAGGCACAATCCCCCTATTATCTCAATGCCACCCGCGATATAGGCATTTACTGTGGGAAAGGGAATACCCAAACTATGGAAATAGTCGCCTACCTTATGGATATCGCCATATTTGCCTAGACCCGTGATAAAAAAATTATAGCCCCAATAGAGGCGTACAGCTAACAGAAAAGGAGATTTGAGCCAATCCCCTATCTCTTCCCACAAATTGCGCTGGCTTTGAGCTTCCATCTTTCCCCCCTTACTTTACATTCTCTTTGATTTCGTTTGTGATCTTTTCTTTAAGAGCTTGCGCATAGATGCTATCCGGACGAAGACGCAGTGCATGGTCAACATCAGAAAGGGCTGCATCGTAATTTTTCATGGCATAGAGGACAATAGCCCTATCAACATAGGGTTTGGCCTGATTGGGATACATCTGGACGACGGTGTTGAAATCGGAAAGCGCCGACTGATAATCATTCAATTTGAAATGGATATTTCCCCGCATTTTTATGAGCCGGACATTTTGAGGATCATCCTTGATAGCCGAGTCGACTGTCGTAAGGGCCTGCTGGTAATTTCCTTCGCGAATCAAATGATGTATCTCCTTAATCTCCGCCTGAACGTCGGCAGCAAATGCACGAGTAGACACTAAAAAAGACAATGAAATAACTGAAATAATTTTTTTCATGGTTAAGCTCCGGTTATTCGAATTGTGAGCATACCGCCCCACAACATTTCCATCAAGCGATTCCAGCTCTGCGATGCCAGCCATACGATGCCAACCATACGATAACCGCCCTGCGATGCCAGCCATACACATCAACATAAGATAACAGGATAGATATGCAACAAGGATAGAAAAGGAGGAACAGGATATGTAGGATCGCACGCGGCAGGATATGCAGGATTACGGGCTCTTAACCACAACTTTAAAATTAAAGATATATCTATTCTTATTTAATCGCAGTGGCTATGAGCCCATAATCCTGCATATCCTGCCGCGTGCGATCCTGCTTATCCTGTTCCTCCTTTTCTATCCTTGTTGCATATCTATCCTGTTATCATAATGTTGATGCGTACGGCTAGCATCGCTGCCTCGACTTTAATTCAGGCGATCTGATAAAATAAAAACCTGCCCCTAAACAAACCGAGGTAATACTATGAAATTATTAAATAAAATAACTGCCACCATCGTTTTATTAACAGCAGCCCTGGGAGCCGAAGAAAATCCCTTGGCTTCAGCAGCAGAAAATATCATCACTGAAAACGCCTCTGTAATGCAGGAATTGGCCTCCATAGAGCCTTTAGGAGACCAAACTCACAGCTCGACCCTAGCCAAGTTAGATGTCGAAGAAGTCGTCTCTTCAGCCAGCTACTACTCTTCATATTGCAATTGCCTGCCCATCATGAACTGGCCCATGTTTGCCAAAAATTTTGGGGCGGAATCCTTCATGGTCCGATTGCCCAATCCGCCGACGGTTGGCGACAATGGCTCTATCGTGACCTATAACGCATTCGATTATTCCGTGTATCCCAATCCCCTCTATGGAGTGAACTTTCATATCAATCCGATCATCCATTCTGATCCCATCTATGTGTTCCAGAAAGTCCTTCAGAAGCGGCAGGAGTCCCCCTATAACCAATTGATCAGCTATTCGATCGGCACTGTCGATGGGTATTATGTGATGGACATGCATCTCTATGATTTAGCTACCCGCGTCATCCAGAAGGAACGGGTCATCGTCACTGACTTGGACGTCTATTTCCTTTATACCCTCTATTTTTCGGGTGTGCCTGAATTCCACCAATACTTTATCGATTCGTTTGTCCTTTAAAGGTCAGAATCCTATATGGCGCCCGTCAATCGGGCGCTATCCACTGCATGAACTCTCGCAATTGTTTTCTGAGGAATTGGCGTGTACTAGTTTTTGCAATGTGGTGACTATTTTTGAATTCTTAAGATCAATGGCTGCAAAAAAGGCAGCATCGGCGCTTTCTACTAATGGAAAGGCTTTCGCCAACATCTCCTCTCCAGATTTTGTGAGCACAGGATATTTGCTTCTTTCACCAGTGAGATCGATCAGCCCTTTTACTTGGAGACTGCGTAGTAGATGCGAGGTAACCTTGGGATCTAGCACAACTCGTCTTCCAATCTCCTCTTTACTTGCCCCTTTGCCTTTCATCCAATCTATGGTTGCGAGAATGACAAACTGCGGATGGGTAAGGCCAAGTGGTTTTAGAACAGCTGTAGTGGATCCGCTCCACAGTGCGCTGACTCGCCACAACAGAAATCCCGGATTATCTTCAGCGGCAGGATGCACAGTGATAGCATTCATAAGCCTTCTTCGTTTTCGTAAATACATAAACTGTAACACTAGATAACATAATTCGACAAGGATTTATCTTGTCAAATTTTCCGATGCTGCTCATATGTATATTTAAATGTTTAATTTATATATCAGCTAATGCGCAAGCTTTTCATTGCCATCTTATTGTTTGCTCTAACCACTGTCGAAGCGGCGACGCCTGCGACATGTCCCAACGGTGTACCTGAAGAGGCCTGGGAACAAATTCAAGCCTATCTGCTGCCGGAAAACCATCCCGTGAAGGAGCGGCTCGATCGGATCTTCCAAGAATCGCGAGCCTCATCCACAATAGAGACACTAGAAGAAGCCGGCTTTACCATTTTGAAAGAGGGTCCAGTCAGCCATGTCACAGTGGTTAGCCACCATAAATTAAAGGGTTATTTGCTAAAAATCATCCGAGATGATGCCATTGGGATTTGCGATTGGATGCAATGCCTCCAGCGGGCTTCCGGAGCCCGTGCCATTCGAAAAGCGATTCAGAAGCATGATTATGGAAATCTGATGAAGGTGCCTCGCAAATGGATCTATCGCATGCCGGGCAAGATATTTCCTCCAAAAGGGATGGAAAAGAAACACTTTATCCTTGTGGTTGAGGAGATGGATATTTATGACAGCAAAATAAATAAAGAGCTCTGGAAGAGTGATGCCGTGACACATAAACTTCTTCGCTCCCTCTATACGATTATTGATGAAGAGGGATTGTATGATTCCGTCCATGCCATCAATATCCCCTTTTGCGAAGATGGCCGCATTGCCTTTATCGATACTGAATACCACCACCAATGGCCTATCCCCTGGGGGATCCTGAAACATTACTTAGACGGCTCCAATAAAGAATATTGGTACCAACTTACGCATGTACGGATAAATTAGCTTGCGGTATATTCCCAAAAGCCCGATATATCAGTTTTACTTTTTAGGAATCCATGAATAGGGAACATCTTTTAGACAGGCTAGGTTTTATTTTAACCGGAATATTCTTTATTTTTAGCCTGATCCTCTTTTTCAATTACACAAAAGCGTTTATAGGAAGCTGCGTGGCGGCGTTATTAGCTGCCGCTCTATTTTGGGTTTCATATGTACTCATCCGATTGGTAGTATTAGCTTTCCGAAACAAATAGAGTCATCTTTCATGGGAAAATTGTTGTCTATTTTGCTTTTGTTCTGCAGCCAAAATGTTCTTTTCGGCAATGAAACCGTTCGGGAGATTCCCCTCAAGGATCATTATGGAGTAGAATATTTCGAAAATGGCGATTGGCATTTCATTGATCTAAAGACGCAAACAGTTTTTTTAAATTTAGATAATGAAACCATCGCAAGCGCCGACGATATCGCCTTGGATCCTTTTCTTGCCTTGAGGACGAAAATCGGACAAGGCGATCACAAAATTGAAAGCTCCCTCGCCTATTTCGCACACTTTGAAGCTCCTTGCAGCACATTCGATCAAGAGCAAGCAATGGACTCTAGCGGACCCTTAAGCCCTCTTTCCACTGCTTCAACTGCTGTAGTTAATGGGGAGGCAGTATTCCAAAGCGGCAATCCCTATTTTCTCATTCAAGCAGAAGGATCGCAGATCCATTGGCAAATTTCACCAAAGCCTTTTGAGGAGGGAGAATTCCATCCCTTGACTCCAAATTTTGAAAGCATCCAAGGATATACTTCCGAGGTCATTTTGGATTCTTTCACGGCCACTTTCTTTAATTCAGATCAGACCTATTACTTCCGCGTCAAAGCAAAAGATTCAACAGGATGGACGCGCTGGTCTGAACCCTTTGCTTTCCAGATCGACAAGCCCGCCCAAGTCCGAGAAGTCAGCTTTAGGCATGAGGAAAATGGAGATTATGTCATCTCTTGGGAAAGTGAAAATAGCCCAGATACCCGCTACCATATCTTTGCTTCGAATTCGTTGGATTTTATCCCCACTCCCTATTTCGACCAGCATGTCCTGAAGATGGATGAGGAGCAAATCATCGAAGCCGAACCGAACGGCAACCTTCTTTTCATTACCGATAACACCCAGATAAAAATCGGCACCCAATATGCCTTTTATCGGATTGTTGCCGAAAAGAATGGGGTATTTTCCGTGCCTTCTCCGATTGTGCGCTTTTTCTCGGAAGAAGTCGCTTTGCGACGGGATGTCTTGAAATCCATAGGAAGCAGGATCCAGCGCGTTGCACTGCCTTCTACATCCCATTTTAAAGGGACTTTCGTTTACAGCGGCGAGTATAGCACAAAGCAGCCCGTGAATGTTTCAGACGAGATCTGGAATGAAATTACTCCCTTCCTAATGCCCGATAACCATCCTGCAAAAGAGAAACTCGACCGCATTTTTGCAAAATCGGGAGTCATCTCAACAATGAAAACGATGAAACATGCGGGCTTCTCCGATATGTCGGAAGGAAATTTGAGCCACATGACAGTAGCAAAGCACAAAAAATTGAAGGGATATCTGCTGAAACTCTTCAGGGACGAACAAAAGGACATGAAAGACTGGAAGCAGTGTGTCAACAGAGTCACGGGAGCCCAAGCGATCCGCGAAGCTATTGGGAAGCATGACTACAACAAGATGATGAAAGTCCCCCATAAATGGATCTACTGCATCCCGGAAAATTCAAAACCGGGATATGAAGGGAAAAACTTTATCCTTGTCGTCGAAGATATGAATCTCGTTTCGGAGAGCCATAATAATACTCGATGGCGATCTCCCTCCCTTCCGCAAAGTTTCCTTAGAGCTGTTTTTATCATCATCAATGAGGTGGGCCTCATCGATTCTGTTCAGATATTCAATATCCCCTTTTGCAAAGATGGACGCATCGCCTTTATCGATACGGAATACCACCACAAATGGCCCATTCCTTGGCATGTGATCAAGCAGTATTTATGTCCGGAAAGCCAAGAGTATTGGGAAAGCCTCAAGCGCGAACATGGCATTCCCTGAATTTACGCAGCGGTTTTCTATAATTTACCACTGAGATCAGTGGTAAATTTATGCGACGGCAGCAGTAAATTATTCTATCTAGTTACGAGTAGCGAAGAGACGCTTCTGCTGAAGAGATAATAGGCAAAGTAACCGATCCCCACCCCAATGATGCTGTAGACCAGCCCCTCAATGGAAAATAAAAAGCCAAATTCGAAGGAACTGTAGGTCTGCTTCGCAATAGCAAAATCAAAATGGCGCGCAAAGACAAGGGGCCTTGAAAAGACTGTGGACTCGAACAAGGCTTGATGGGCTGTCGACAAGTCTGCATGGCGCATAACCATGCCCTGCATGAGCTCGCCTTGCCGAGCAAAGTCGGCATCGCTTTGACTGACAAATTTTTGGATGTACATGTCGAGCGTCTTGCCCGATTGATGGGCGACCCAGCGCATCTTTTCGACTTGACTCTGCAACTCGGCAACGCGTCCTGCTAGCTGCTGTTTGTATTGCTGTATAAAAACCGGAGCCTGGGAAAAGAGGAGAGCTCCAGCAACGGCAAAAATGCGATCGAGCAATCCATTGATCCATTTGAACATATGATCTCTTAATTTGGACTTAACAGCTTTGTTACTGCCTGGTTGATCGCTTTGATATAGTCTCCATAACCATTTTGCAAGTCATTTTGCGTCAAGGAGTAGAGGATATCAGGCTTGACGCCCAAATTCTCGATAGGATTCTGCTCAACGCGATAAGCAATGGAACCTGTAAAGGAAAAGATCTCAATGCCAAAGCGATTGTGAAAAGAGGCGCGCGTGATATAACCGCCAGCGCCCGCTGTCCGAGTCCCCAACAGCTTAGCCCGCTTATTATCCTGCAAGATGGCTGGAAAAAAATCCGCGCCCGAAAAATCCAACTCGTTGATCAACACGAGAATGGGCTTATTATAGCGAATCTTGGGATGCGGATTAATGCAGTCCACTCCCCATAAATAAAAGGGCTCCGTCAAGGTCCTACCTTGCTTCCATTCGCTCTGGATAAAGCGGAGATACCCCTCCTGAAACTGCACCATCTGATAGCTAACAGGATAGCCCGATACTGTTTCGCCAAAAGCCTTCTTGGCTTCCTTATCATTATGGATTTGATCCAAGGCCGGCAACAGCTCTGCTGCCTCATGCACCTTTTGGTGCGAAATCCTAAAGCAGTGCTGCGGCGTCGCCAACGCATGATCTGTCAGCATCGCGAGCAAACCATAGAGATAAAAAACACTGCCCCCAGGATTGTTGATCTGATCGATGACGAGCGCTTCTGTCGTATTTTGCAAATGTCTGATAATTTTTCCAAAGGCCTCACTCTCGGGAGCGCCAGCCGCATAAGAAGGGATGCGGACGTATCCGATGAGATGTTTATCAGACGTCTGATAAATATAAGCGTAAAAGGGATCGTTTTCGCTGCTCTCCCATATTTTGATGCCAAGGTCGGGGATGAAGCTTTTGCGGGCTCCGATTTCGTGCGGTTTTTTCTCGATGTCAAGGTTTTCATCGCAAAAAGCATCGCATTGGAAGAGCGTATTTTGGAGGGATTTTTTTAAGTTATTCATCTTGTTCTTATCAGGCTCGGCCAGGCTGACCTGGTGCGTCACTTCTTCTGCTGTATAGTCCCACCGCAGCTGATAGCTTTGGAATAGATTGCTCCCCTTTTGTTTCACCTCGATAACGACAGGTCCCTGAGGCACTTCGATCCCCGACTTGGCTGAGCGGCGCGTCAGCATGATTTCGGTTTTTGCGCGGTCGGTGCCTTCTGTGCTGTTGCCAAATTCCGCTTTCTGGAGTTCTACAACAGCCGCATGGGTAGATTTGCCGTCGAAGCTGATCAGTTCATCGCCTACCTGCAATTGGTCGTCGACCAGCTTTTCCGTATCGACATAGGTGACATAGTAGTGACCTTCGACGCCCTTGATGGCAAAGGGAAGCTCTGCCTTCTCGGTGGAATAGAAGCGTATCGAGACATGGTCGTCTTTGGCGGATCTGAAGAATTCCTTGAGGATTTTTTGAAAGTCTTGATTGCTGATATTTTTCTTTTGGAGGATCTTGTCTTTGGCCTTCTGGAATTCCACCTCGAGGTCCCAGCCTAAGTGGCTCTTTTTCCATTCTGTCGGGGCATACCCGACTTCGAATTCATTGCGGATGGTTTCCAGATCCCGTATCATCTGGCCCTTGAGAGTCTCTTCAGTGGCCCCTAAAGGCAAAGTGAGCAGGGCCACACAGGCCCACAATAGTGCTTTCATGTTTATTTATTTTTAACTAGGTCAATTTTGGCTTTATTTTTGAATAGGTTTCTCTGACCACAATGTAACCAATTCGGGAGAAATAGACAAATGCAAAATCAAAGGAGCTGTTCGAGGAAAACTTGACCTGACTCCGACCTGTTGAGTAAAGGACAAAGGGACATAGGGACCAACGACCAAGGGACAACGACGCAAGGGACGTAAACGACGCAAACGATAAAGAGACAGGAAATAAAGGACGTATCTCTTTGTCCTTTTGTCGTTTGCGTCGTTTACGTTCCTTGCGTCGTTGTCCCTTGGTCGTTTTGATGCTTTGCCTCTAATCGCCCTTTAGTCAATCGTTCTCGAATTTTGCGCATACACACATGATTTCCCCACCCTTGACATTTAAGCAAATTTCGAGTATGATTTTTTAATTTACGAGGTTTAATTATATCATGACTATTCCTTCTCTGTCACAAAAGTTTCCAGATATTTACCAAAATAATTCTCATTATGCCTTAAAAAGCGAAGTTAAAAAGAATCTGGATGGCAGGAATTATTCTGTATTGACCTACCAAGAAAAAATGAGTTTTTGCTGGCAACTGACGCGTGGATTCTGTGTCTTTTTGGCCACGCTATGCTCCCTGGGAACGGCGGCTCTCTTGTCAAAAAAAATTCAATGGATTTGGAAGGCTGTTTGGACAGGGAAGGGAAACGAAGTACAAGCTTATCGGGATATCCTCCCTCCTAACCCCGGACGCGGACGCGTGATCATAGAGGATCGTCCAATTAAAGTGATTTTACATGACAATTATCGCGAGTGGATCAGTGGACATGCTCCCTACTTGCTCGGAGATCTCAAACAGGATGATGGGTCGCCATTTGAGTTTCATCCTGGAGATTATTTAGCCGCGGTGACTCTTTTTGAACGGCAAGACATCGATCCAGTTTTCCAGGCAAAGATCCTCTTGCCGCGAAAGGAGCTCCTTCAATTAGCTAACGGGAAAACGATCAGGCTCCTTTATAGGGATCAACCGTTGGAATTGTCACTCTATTATGATACCAATAACTCGGTAGAGAAATGGCAAATCGAAGGATTGTCTATGTGGCGGATCAAGCTGCATGAGAACAGGCGCTATGGATCTTGTGGAGTTCAAAAAACTGCATATCCGCATCCTGAATTCAGAGGGGCACGAAAATCTGAGGCACAACTTGCCGAGGACATGAAAAGACTTACCGCACTGCTCCAACTACCCTCTTCTCAAGAGCATTATCTCTTTTCAGAAGCATCCCCTGAATTGAAGCCAGTAGACAAGCTCGATTTAGCTTCGCTCAAAAAATGCACTGCTTTGGATCTTGATATTTTGAAGCATTGCATCCTCATTGATTGTCCAGGGTGTTCTAAACTCAGCCTTTCGCTGATCGACAATGTATTAGTCGTGAATGCTTCAAGAAGGGCTAATGATGGACTGGCTTTAATAGACCTTCAGCAATTTAACATCACGACCGAACAGATTAGGAATGCCATCCGAAATCGCTCTGTCCATTATCTGAATGGCGTGCTGCAAATTAACTACCAACTTCCCCCGTAAAAAGGTCCATTCTTGTAATAATTGTGTTGTCGCGTTATAGTCCGCTCAAGGTTTGGGAGGACATATGCCAAAAATCATTGGGATTATTCCAGCGCGGTATAGTTCAACGCGTTTTCCGGGCAAAATGCTGGCTACCATCTTAGGCGTATCTTTGATACAGCGCACCTATGAAAACGCGAAAAAATGCCTCACGCTGAAAGAGCTGATTGTCGCCACGGACGACCAGCGCATCTTCGACCATGTGATGGGCTTTGGCGGTAAAGTCGTCATGACCTCGCCCGAGTGCCCTTCGGGAACCGACCGCTTGGCGGAAGCCATTCGCACTAATGCCTTCCTGGCCGATGCCGATATCATCGTCAATATCCAAGGGGATGAACCCTGTATCGACCCGCACACCATCACCAAAGTGGCTCTCCTCTTGAACAGCGACCCAGAAGCGGCGATGTCGACAGCTGTCGTCAAGCTCACTTCTCGCGAAAATGCCGCCAATGCTTCCGTTGTGAAATGCGTCATGGACCAGAACCACAACGCCCTCTATTTCAGCCGGAATTTGATCCCGGCTGGAAGATCACAACAATTCCGCTTAGGGATCACTTACTACCATCATGTGGGAATTTATGCCTTCCGGCGCGACTTCCTTCAGCACTATGCCGAGCTCGAACCAACGCCTCTGCAGCTTGCGGAGGATTTAGAACAGTTGAAAGTGCTGGAACATGGGTACCGCATTAAGACTGCCATTGTCGATCATGAAAGCATAGGGGTCGACCAACCAGAAGACATAAAAAAAATAGAGGAGATTTTATGCAAACAAAATACCTCTTCGTAACCGGCGGGGTTTGTTCCTCTTTAGGGAAAGGACTCACAGCGGCCTCCATCGGATTGCTCCTCGAAAAGAAGGGGCTTAAAATCGCCCTGCTGAAACTCGATCCCTACCTCAATGTCGACCCGGGAACGCTGAGCCCTTTCCAGCATGGAGAGGTCTATGTCACCGATGATGGTGCCGAAACCGACTTGGACCTTGGCCATTATTACCGCTATACGCATTCTCCCCTTTCGCGCGCTTCGAATGCCACCACAGGGCAGATCTACCACACCGTCCTGAAGCGCGAGCGCCAAGGCGATTATCTCGGCAAAACTGTCCAGGTCATTCCCCATATCACTGACGAAATCAAGCGGCGCATCGCGTTGTGCGCGGAACAGGTTCCTGGGATCGATGTCGTCATCGTCGAAATAGGGGGAACCGTCGGGGATATCGAGTCGCAGCCCTTTCTGGAAGCGATCCGGCAGTTTCGCTACGAGCATATCGGCGATTGCCTCAATATCCATCTGACCTATGTCCCCTATATCAGGGCAGCTGGAGAGGTCAAAACAAAGCCGACACAGCATTCTGTGCAGGAATTGCGGCAAATCGGCATCTTTCCCGACATCATCCTTTGCCGCTGCGAAATGTCCCTTGCCCAAAGCGTCAAGGCAAAAATCAGCCTCTTTTGCAACGTGCCGATCGAAGGGGTCATTGAAGAGGTCGATGTCGAAAATAGCATTTACGAGGTGCCGCTCAAGCTGCATGAGCAAGGGATGGATTCACTCATCTGCAAATTGCTTCAGCTGCCCGATAGGCAGATCGACCTGTCGGATTGGAAGCACATCATCGATGTCATCCAAAATCCAAAAGGAACAATCACGATAGGGCTCGTGGGAAAGTATGTCACCCATCAGGATGCCTACAAGTCGATCATCGAAGCTCTGCAGCATGGCGCCATTGCCGCAGGCTATAAGCTGCAGATCAAACGTTTTGAGGCCGACAAGGTCATCACCGGGCAGAATGGCGTTGCCCTGGATGGCTGCGATGGGTATATTGTTCCCGGGGGCTTTGGCGAGCGCGGCTGGGAAGGAAAGATTTTCACTGCACAATACTGCAGGGAAAGGAATATCCCCTATTTTGGAGTCTGCCTTGGGCTCCAAATCATGGCAGTGGAATTTGCACGCCATGTGGCGGGGATTGCCGATGCCAATTCGACCGAGATGGATCCTAAGACTAAAAATCCAATTATCTCATTGCTAAGCGAACAAAAAGAGGTGCGCGACCTGGGAGGGACGATGCGGCTTGGAGCCTATTCCTGCGTGCTTGCTCCAGGTTCTTTAGCCGAGCAAGCTTATGGCAAGCCTGTGATCAGCGAAAGGCATCGCCACCGCTATGAATTCAACAATGCTTATCGGGAGCAGCTGGAAAACCTAGGTTTCAAGATCACAGGCATCCTCGAAAAGGGCGATTTATGCGAGATCGCCGAAGTTCAGGGACATCCCTGGATGCTTGGAGTCCAATTCCATCCCGAATTTAAATCGAGGCCGACAGAGCCGCATCCCCTTTTCCAGGCGTTCATCCAAGCCGTCATCGCCTATAAGAGAGAGAAGAATGAAGTCCATGCTGGCTAAAAAACCAAAGCCCCGTCGGATTATCGGCATCGACTTCGGCATGGCCCGCATTGGCATCGCCGTCTCCGACGAAAGCAAGACGATAGCGGCTCCCCTTCTGACTTTGAAATCCGAAAGCAAGACCGAAGAAACGGTGGCAAAACTGCTCGACCAGTTGAAAGGGCATCAGCAGACGCACCAGTATGACATTGAAGAAATGGTGGTCGGCATGCCCTTTTTAATGAGCGGCAAAATGGGTTTTCTGGCCGATGAGGTTAAACACTTCGTCGAATGGCTTAAACAAAAAGCCTCTTTCCCTATCGTCACATGGGATGAGCGCCTCACCAGTGTCCAGGCAGAGCGCGCCCTCCGCGAAAGCAACATGACGCGAAAAAAGCGGTCGCAATTATCTGATACAGTAGCCGCTGTGATCATCTTGCAGAATTACCTCGACCATAAGAAGATACGCACCGCAGAAGGCTAACTTTACCACTGAGCCGCACATTTTAACCACTGAGATCACTGAGATCAGTGGTTAAAAAGTGCGGCTCAGTGGTTAAAATGTGTGGCTCAGGGGTTAAAATGTGTGGCTCAGGGGTAAATTTTGAATGCGATTGGAGTTGAATATCACCATGAGGCTGCTGGCGACCATGGCGAAGGCGGCGAAAATGGGGGACAAACTTCCAAAAGCGGCCAAGCCTATTCCAATGCCATTGTAGAAAAAGGCCCAGAAGAGGTTCTGGTTGATGATGCGTTGTCCCCCTCTTGCCAGCGATCGAATCTCAGGAATGACCTCAAGGCGGTTTGTGGTCAGAAGCAGATCGCTGACCTGCATCGAGATGTCCGTTGCGTTGACCATGGAGATGCTGATCTGGGATCCGGTGAGCGCGGGCGCATCATTGACGCCGTCGCCAAGCATGCACACGATCTCGCCTGCAGCGCGGAGCTCTTCGACGCAGAGGCGCTTTTCCAGCGGAGAGCAGCCCGAGCGATAGGCGGTGAAGCCACAGGCCTCCTCGACATGCTGTACAGCGGGCTCGGCATCGCCTGACAATAGAAGCGTTTTGGTTGGAGCAAGCGCCCGTACAACAGAGGCCGCTCCCTTTTTGAGGGCATCGCCCAGCGTTATGGTCGCGAGGCATGTTTTATCCTCTGCAAAATAGACGCAGGTCTCTTTACCATTGTGAGGAAGCACAGCGATCCCGTGCGCAGCAAGGAAGGCAGCCGATCCAAGCGCGTACTCCATCCCATTGCATGCACCGCGCAATCCCATGCCCACCACCTCTTCAATGCGTTCTAAGGGTTTAGCTAGTTCATCAATGGAAGAGGCAATTGCGGAAGCAATCGGATGGGTCGACTTCAGGGCTAAACCTTTTAAGAGGCTCCTCGCATCCGTAGAGAGGGAATCCAATCCGCTGCTGATGGCGAATTTGCCCTCCGTGACCGTACCCGTTTTGTCAAAAATAAAGGTCGTTTCCCGGCCAAGCAGCTTTAAGCAGCCGCGATTGCGCACGATGACGCCTAGCTTAGCAAGGCGATGGATCAAGTTCGATTCGGCAAGCGGAGCGGCAATGCCGATCGCACAGGGGCAGGAAATCAGAAGAACGGAGATCGCCCGGATCCAGGGATCGCCGCTCTGGTAGGCCCAAGCATATAGGCCGCTGCACAGCGCAATGGCCATGACGAGAGGGACAAACCACTGGACGATGATATCGGCGGAACGGATATAGGCTGTTTTGCGGCCAAGGTCTTTAGCGACCATCTCGGTGATGTGGGACAACACACACTCTTGGAGGGATCTCGTGGCTTGCATCGCGAGCCACCCCTTCTGCAGGAGCGTTCCCGATAGCACTTGGCTCCCGGTTGTCTTGTAGACCGGAAGCGATTCCCCTGTCATCAGCGATTCATCGCAGGATCCCTCCCCTTCGATCACGACTCCATCCAGGACGATTTTTTCTCCGGTGCAGGCGATAAAAATATCTCCCGGGACAATCTCCTTTAAAGAAACGAAGTATTGCGTCCCGTCCGGGCCGCGCTTGCGTCCGCGGCGCGGCATCGCCCTGGATAGGCTGAGGAGCGAGTCTTTGCTGGAAAATTTGGCCTTGGATTCGATGATTTTCCCTAAGAGGACGAAGGCAATGATCACCGTCATGGAATCGAAGTAGACTTTGTTGCCTCCGGTGAATAGCTCGTAGCAGGAGAGGCCAAAGGCCGTTGAAACCCCCATGACGACCAACGCTTCCATGCCGAAAAACCCCGCTTTGAAGCTGGTCCAAAAGCGCCGAAAAATGGGATAGGCGCAGTAGAAAAGCACAGGCAATGAGAAATAAAAAGAGAGCCAAGCGAATAGGGTGCCATACTGTTCCTCATCGTAATCGAAGTAGGTGGCATAGAGTGGATAGGCAAACATCATGACATTCAAAGAACAAAAGGCGGCGATGAGGAAACGGAGAGAGAGATTTTTGCTAACAGACTGGCGCTCAGCGGTTTCGAAACTAAAAGGCTTATAGCCTAGCGAAGTGATCAGCGCAAATATAGCCTGCTTAGAAAGCACCTTCGGGGAAAACTCGACCAGGGCGGCATCGGTCGCATAATCGACCAGACAGCGGGTCACTCCCTTTTCCTGCAGGAGAATCCATTGAATGACTTCCGCACAGGAGGGACACCACATCTCTTGAATTTCAAAGTGAATTTTTTCTTTGTCGCCTTCTTGGATGCCCTTTTCTTTCGATCGCATCTGCTCTAAAAGCAACGGATTGGAAATCAAACCCGACCGCAAAGCTTGGTGGAAAATGGGCGACTCCTGATACCCTTCCAACTGGTTGCGAGCCACCAAAATGCGAAAAACGGCATGGCAACCTGCGCAGCAAAAGCCTCTGTCGCCTTCCTGAATGACACGATGTATAAGACTCGTAGCACATAAAGCACAGTTGGACATGTCTGTATTCTTCCTAAAGCAATGATTTTTGTCGCTTGAAAAACAGAAATGGGGCATGATATTGGCTTAATCTAATGGAGTTGCCATTCATGCGACGTTCTATTTGCTATTGCGAACCGAATACGGCCCTTGCCAGCGAAATCAATAACTGGAAATTTATTTACACAACCTCAGTAAGCCTTCCCAAAGGGACAAAACTCAAATTTGATTTGCTCACTAGAGGACGCGACATTGACTGGGAAGTGCCGTCGGCAAATCTGAAGAAGACAGGCAATCTCATCTATGGACGCCTCGATAATGGCAAAGTTCTTCAAGCCAAAGAAATCGCAGTCCCCGACAGGTTTACTCCCCAATTCGAGTTTGTTTTGCCAAACCAAGTAGAAGCCGGCGAGAATGTCATGATCGTCATGGGTTCTCCCAAAGTGAAGGATCCGGCTGCTAACAAAAAGGGCAACAGAGCCCAATGCATCGCCCAAAGGAGGCGCAATTTCCTCCTTTACATAGACACAAGCGGCAAAGGGAAATACGATGAACCAGAGACCTTCACCCTAGATATACGCGGCAACAAATTGAGTGCCATACGAGTCCTGACCCCCTCTTTTGTCGTGCGCAACAAGCGCTTCGATGTGATTGTGAGGTTTGAAGACGAATTTGGGAACCTCACGAACCATGCCCCAGACGACACCCTGGTGGAGCTTTCTTATGAAAATCTGAGGGAGAACCTGACCTGGAAGCTCTTCGTCCCTGAAACGGGCTTCATCGCGCTCCCAAATCTCTATTTCAATGAGGTTGGAGTCTATACAATCCAGCTGCGCAACAACAAAAACAATAAGATATTTCGCTCATGCCCCATCAAGTGCTTTCCTGAGAACCAGCGCAACCTCTTTTGGGGATTCCTGCATGGAGAATCAGAAAAGTATGATTCGACAGAGAATATTGAAACCTGCCTGCGCCACTTCCGCGATGAAAAAGCGATCAACTTCTTTGGCGTCTCTCCCTTTGAAAGCCAAGAGGAAACGTCCAATGATACATGGAAGCTGATCGCCCAAAACGTCATGGAATTCGATGAAGCTGAGCGCTTCACCACATTTCTGGGCAATCAATGGGAAGGCACTCCAGCAGTTGAAGGCATGAGAACCCTTGTCTTTTCAAAAGACCAGAAACAGATGGTCCGCAAAAAAGATGTGAAGTATTCCAGCCTAAAAAAGCTGTACAAATGCTTTTCCCCTAAAGAAATTATCGCCATTCCCTGCTTTACAATGGCAAAAAAACACTCCTATAACTTCAAGGATTACGATCCAGACTACGAACGCGTGGTCGAAATCTATAATGCCTGGGGCTCTTCTGAATGCACAAAAAAAGAGGGAAATACCCGCCCCATCCAAACGACAGGCAAAACGGGTGTGCAGGAAGACCCAGAAGGCTCTATACAAAAGGCCCTCCTCCGCAATTGCCGCTTTGGCTTTGTCGCTGGTGGCCTTGATGACCGCGGCGGCTACGGAGACTTATACGACAGCGACCAAGTGCAGTATACTCCAGGCTTGACGGCGATATTGGCGCCTGAACATACCAAAGCCTCCCTTGCCGAAGCGCTCTATAACCGCTCCTGTTACGCGACGACCGGCGAACGGATTATCGTGGGGCTATTTTTAGCTGGTTTGCCTATGGGGAGCGAGACCTCTACCGCCCAAAAACATGGATTGGGCATCAACCGCCACCTTTCGGGTTATGTCGCAGGGACAACCAAACTCCAAAAAGTGGAAATCGTCCGCAATGGCAAATCGATAAAAACCTATCAACCGGAAGGTTATATCCTGGATTTCACCTACGACGATATGACGCCGTTGGAAAAAGTCGCCATCAATGCCAAAGATAAAAAGCCCCCATTTGTGTATTACTATCTGCGCATCACTCAAGCCGATGGCCATATGGCCTGGAGCTCGCCTATCTGGGTCGATTACATTCCGGGTAGCGCCACGGGCAAGAGCATCGTCAAAAGATTGCCCAAACCCGTCAAAAAGGCTCTGATCATCGAGGATGAAGAGGAAGAAGAAGAAGAAGAGGACGACGAGGATTTCGACGACCTCGAATAGCAAAGGCCCCACAGAATTTACCACTAAGCAAAATTGAATTTACCACTTAATTTATTTTACCTCTTAATTTATTTTACCACTGAGAACACTGAGACCACTGAGAAGATATGAGATCAGTGAGAAGGTATGAAATAAGGAGGGATTACTATTCTAATCCATTTAATTTTTTTATGTTCTCAATGTTCTCATACCTTCTCACTGATCTCAGTGTTCTCAGTGGTAAAATAAATTAAGCGGTAAATTAAATTTTGTCCTGTTGGAGGAGGCCGCTCACATAGCAATGGCGGACGTGCAACCCCTCATCTAAAAGAAGAAAGTCGGCGTCGGAGCCGATGTTGAGGTTGCCTTTTTGCTTTTCAATCCCGAGCGCTTCCGCCGGCCGCAAGCTGGCAGCTTCCAACGCTTCAACCGAAGAACAGCCGGTGCATGCCTTGAAGTAGCGCACAGCGGAATCCATGCTGCCAATAGCCCCTGCAAGCTGTTTGGAGTGGGGAAGATAGGCCTTTTTCTGGTCGACTTCCACCAATTCCAAGCCGAGATGGTAAACTCCTGGAGGCAGCCCTAGAGCCGAAATGGCATCGGTGATCAGGATGATGCGGTTGGGTTTGCATCTATGCGTGAGGTCGATGATGGCTTTGTGGAGGTGGATTCCATCGCAGATGAGTGTGACGTAGAGTTCAGGAAGGGTTAGTGCGGCTCCGATCACTCCAGGCGCCCTATGGTGTATAGGCGATACCGCATTGAATAAATGGGTCACGATAGTAGCGCCCGCGTCGATAGCTTGCAGCATCTCATCATAGCTTGCATCGGAATGGCCTATCGCTATGGTGATTCCCTGCTTTTTGAGCTGTTTGATCATCCTCAAAGCTCCGGGAAGTTCAGGGGCTATTGTGAAGAGCTTCACCCCTTCTAGACTGCCATAAAAGGCTTCTGGATCCCAGTTCCGAGGAACCTCCATGAGATCTTCCCGGTGGGCCCCTTTCTCCTTCGGATTTAAAAAGGGGCCTTCGAGATGGATTCCTAAGCAATGAGCTCCCTCAAGCCCTCCCTTTTTGGGTTGAAGCTGGGGTAGGCGCTGCGGATAGAGATCGCGATAGGAAGTGGTAAGGGTAGGTAAAAAAGCCGTGACCCCATACTTGGTCAACCCTTTGGCTACTTGCGACAAGCATTCTTCGCTGGAAACAAAATCATATCCAAACCCTCCATTCACCTGCAGGTCAATATACCCAGGAGCTAGCCACATCCCTTCTGCATTGACCTCATGGTCCGCCTTTGTAGCCGGAGCAATGATCACGCCATCCTTAACCCAGAATTCTTCCTGGGTGAAAGCGTGATTCCTAAGGACCTGGCCATTATAAAATCGGGTAATCATAGCCTACCTTGAAATATATCCCTAAAGGTGTTAGTATACTTTTATGAATACACTGCTTCTTACAATTATTATAGCATTTATTGCCGTTATCGTCGCTATCGGCCTTCTTGGCATCGGCTGGCTCCTGACGGGTAAATCGAAAATACAACGCGGGGCCTGCGGACGGGATCCGACCAAAAAGCGGGAAGAGGAATGCGGCACTTCCACCTCGTGCAATCTCTGCGAACACCCTAAGGAAAAGCAATAGACAATGGAACAATCTCCCTATACCAAAAGCAAACCCGAAACGATCCAGACCATGTTTGGCCATATCGCCAAGCAGTATGACCGCACAAACGCCATTCTTTCAATGCAAATGCACCGCTGGTGGAATCGCCAGCTTGTCAAGACGATGCAGCGCGAAGGAAAAGCCGGTATCCTTGCCGATCTCTGCTGTGGTACCGGTGAAATCGCGTATACTTATCTAAGACATTGTACGGAGCCCACCAAGGCCTATTTGATCGATTTTTGTGAGGAAATGCTCCATTGCGCCAAGGAGAAGGCCAACGTCGCCCTCCCGCATGAACTGCACTTCATCCAAGCAGACGTACAAGCCATTCCCCTCCCCAACGAAAGCGTGGACCAAGCCACGATCGCCTATGGAATCCGCAATGTGCAAAGCCCTCAGAAATGCATTGCCGATGTCTACCGCATCCTAAAGCCGGGAGGCAGCTTCGGGATCCTGGAACTAACTCAACCGCAGAACCCTGTTTTGCGCCTGAGCCATAAGCTCTACCTATCCACCGCGCTGCCCCTCATCGGAAAATGGGTCGCAGCTAATCGCGAAGCCTACCAATACCTCTGTAATAGCATTCAAAATTTCAGCAAGCCAGACGAGATCGAAAAACTCCTGATCCAAACGGGTTTTGTCGATACGCAGCGCCTTCCCCTCCTTGGCGGCATCGCCACCATTATCTCCGGAAAAAAAGCATAACTTGACAAAACGCTCCCCACCTGTTAAATAAAAGATTATATATATAAGGGTTACTATGATACGTGGGCCGACATTGTTTGAGCCTGTGAATAATCCACATGGCAATTTTTTGCAGGATTTGACCCAGAATTTATTTTACGTGCGCGGCATTTCCCCTTATCGCAGTTTCACACGAATCATCCAACCAACTGGCTTGAACACCTATGATCCAAATGCCATTTATCTGAAACTCGATGAATATAAGACATTCAGGATTAAAGACTTCTTCTCAGCCTTAGGCAAAGTGCTCTTAATCGCAACGGGGATCTTTCCCCTTCTGTTTCTGACTCTGCGCCTTATCGATTTTGCCAAGAATAGGCATCGCTATATTGTAGTTGAATCCACACCTGATGCACTCATTAGACAAAACACTTCACGGTGCCTCTTGTCCATTTCTTTGCCAAAAGGAGATTCCCTTATTCCTGCTATCATCCTGGAACCTGTGGACTTACAAGCCGCAACGATCAGCTCTTTGTCGAACGAACGCTTCCTGCAGATTACAGTCGCTCAGTATGCCACCCTGAATGAGCTACAACGAAAGCAATTTGAGGAAAGGATAAAGACTGTTGCATTAGAGAGAGCTCAAGTCGGCCAGCCTAAAGAAAATGGCACCCCTTTTCTTCCAAAGAGCCTCTCTGAAATTTCACTAGCTCAATTCGGTAACATCGATCCTGCGTTCATTTGCGACCACTTAGAAGAAATCCCCGTATCCATATGGCAGCTTGCTTCAAAATTCCAGCAGCAAGCTTTGACAGCGGCGATTAGCGATATGTCCCAGAGCCGCTTTGACAGTCTTGTAGGATCCAACAGAATCCAAGACCTCGAAGCGCTCGATTGCGGCGTCTATCAAGAGAAGATAACCAGATCCTATCTCCTGAACCTCAGCAAGGCACAAACTTTAGTTTTGTTACACGTGCTCACTCCCCGCTACTTGCTGTATTTAAATAAGGACCACATTCCGTTCATCAATATGAAAACGGTAGCCCCAGAACGCATTGCACTGTTATTCACTACCGAGGATGACTCGTTATTGGGCGAACGCTTACAGCAATTGACAAACGAACAAATCGATGATTGTTTCGTTAGAACTCCAAAACTCATCGGATCACTTCTCCACTATTTTTCAGAAGAACAGCTATGGAGTATACGTCCCGAACATTTAGTCTCCCTATCGGATGATCACTTATACCTATTTTTGGGAGATACGATTCGGGAAAATATATGCCGATTTAACGATGCACAGATCAGCGCTCTGTTACCTAGGATCACTCCTTTCTTTAGGGATCTTCCCAGGGATAGAGTGCAAAAATTCGATTATTCCAAGATAGATGGGTCAATATTTTCTATGTTGTTCTTCTATGCGGAGGAGATCCCTTGGTATAATGGGCTTGATGAAGCGTTTATCATTGCGAGGTTTAATCAGGAACTGTTGGCTATCTTTCACCTGATCCAACTACCCGATGCCATTTTCCAGAAGCTCGACTTTACAAAACTATCGTTTACTGACAAGGATAACTTGATTAACGGTTTTGAAATGTTCACCTTGAAAGGGATAAAAAAATTCACGAAAGAATTCATTCAAGCCAAATGTTCGCCAGAACAAAAGAAAATTCTCACAGAATAGAATCGACTAAAGCAATGATTTCCTTAATCATTCCACCTAAAGGATCCTGCAGGCACTCTTCTGGTGCTGCTTTAACTTGCACAATATTTATCAATACCTTGGTCAGTTCACTGGCAGCCTTAGTTTCTGAAGAGACCTCTTCAGGTGGGACTGCAGGGGGATACGATAGATTCAGCTGCTCTGGTTTAATGATCAGGAAGTTGATCACCCGTAGAAATAAGAAATTGGCGATATAGACAGTCTCTTTACCGGGATACTTTTGATTGAACTCCTTGCGCATATAAGCAAAAAGCTCCGGCTGCTTTTTAGCATTCTCAACAGTGACTTTTATCTTGTCCCTAAGTGCAATAAGCAAATTCTTTGCGACCTCTTGCGGATTGTTCAGACGGCCGCGTGTATCCAGGATGTGCGTTTGAATGCAGTGTTGTAGCTCTGGCTTGATGACCTCCCCCAGATTTTTTAAGATTAATGTTCTCATGAGTTCAGAAACTAAGCAATCAGATCGTAGCGGGCTGGTCGAATGAAGAATATTATGGCTGAGGAGGGCCTTAATAAAATTGACATGGCGTTGTGCTGGCAAGCCTAAAATGAGCTGAATAAGGGGCGACGAATCTGAGATTTTTGTGGAAATACTGGCCAGGTTCTGCACCGCTGTTTGCGTCCCAGCCTCTGTAGCTAGCAAAATAAACAACTCCTGTCGCAGTGCTGCTAGAACTACTTCCTGAGCCTTTTCCGATTCTACATGATAGTCTTGCGCCAGACTTTCAACCCTCATCCTAGCTTGAACAGCCTCTGCGCCATTTTCTTTGATCCATTTGTCATAGCGTGCATACCGCAGTACTTGATTCGTTGCTAGGGCCTCTGTCCGTTTATCTTCGTACTCGCGATATGACTTCAGAACAGCCATGTCGTTATTTATTGCAACAAACTTATCCAAGATTTCACTGAGCGTTTGCGTTTGCCTGGAGCAAAGCTGATCCGGAGAATCAGACTTCCTCGTTGGGTACTTTTCATCAGCTAAGATATTCCTAGACACCGAACCCCTTCCAGCTGCTTTCAAACGCGCTTCTTTCTCGCTTTTGGAGGCAGCAAAGCGGACACTTCTTCCTGCTATTTGACCTTGTCCATCAGAAGGCTCAGGTCCCTTGCTTTGAGCATGAGACTGATCTTGCGTGGGTTGTTTTCCTGTAGGGCTAACCATATAATTTTACATAAGTTATTGATATTTATTTACTTATGAAATAAATTATACACAAATAATCAAATTAAAACAATAGAAATAATATACAATAATTCTGAAAATAGCGCTCAAGAAAAGGACAAAAGGACAGCAGGGACAAAAGGACAGCAGGGACAAAAGGACAGCAGGGACAAAAGGACAGCAGGGACAAAAGGACAGCAGGGACAAAAGGACAGCAGGGACAAAAGGACAAGGACCAAAAGGACCAAAACGACCTAAAGGACGAAAGGACAATAAGTTAAGTCCTTTCGTCCTTTAGGTCGTTTTGGTCCTTTTGGTCCTTGTCCTTTTGTCCCTGCTGTCCTTTTGTCCTTTTAACAACCAAATAATGAGCGAATTGGGCTATTGCGAATAATCGCTAAACTCTTGCTCTTGTCGCTATCACTTATAGTATTCAGCTTTTCAATAGATTGCCTAAAGAGAGTCAATCCTTCCTCACCCGTTTTATTGTATAAACGCATCAGGACTTCACTGATTTCATTTCCAGGGTCATTAGCTTCAATCCTTGCGATATCGGACCCTTCGAGTTTACAAGTTTGTGCGAGATCGTTCCAATAATGCAAAAGTACTTTATTTAGCTCGAATCGCATTGTTTGGTATAAATAGTTTTCCTGGCTCCGCTTGTCACGGATTTCAGGCTGTGGTGAGTTTTGAGCTTCCACAGGTTTAGCTTGTGGAAGAATAACCTTCTCTGCAAACAGTGGCCTGCAGGGACTCTCTGCAATGAGATTGAGACTTTGTTGCTCTCCCTGCGATTCAAGAACCGCACGAAAGCGACCAAGACCTGTTTTGCCCTCCTTATTATAAAGGCGTTGTAGGAGATGGACAATTTCAGATCCCACATTTTTTCCAATCACTGCTGTATCAGAGACGTCTAAACCACAGGTTTGAGCGAGAAGTTTCCACTTATCCTTTAGTGGCTTTTGTAGCTCCCAAGACAATGTTGTCCTCAAATGCTCTTCCTGTTTCCTTGTCGAAAAGACTTCAGGCTGAGGAGCAATTTGAGGTTGAGGAGCATAAGGAGCATGATAGGGTTGTTCCACCGGGCGAGGTGGAACATAGGCAGCTCGATGTGGAACATAAGCATGAGATTCTGGGTACCTGTATGGATCAGAGTAATTGGAATTTGCTTGATAGACTCCAGGGGCAGGATAATGCACAGGCTGTGGCTGTACTCGAGGAGGAGCATAATCCATAGGTGGCTGAACAGCTGATGCGGATCACATTTTTCACATTTTTTTAAGGAAAGCGTTATTTTTTAGATAAACAGCGCCTATTGCGCACCGTCGCTCTGGGCCACTTCGATCAAGCGCGGATTGTATTCCAAGAAAGGAGCACTCCAGACAGCTAATGTGATCGTTTTCAGGCTGGAGCCTTGATTAAGAACGGCAAAATTCCGCAGCGCATGGATAGCGATCTGACTTGCCTCCTGCAGCGGGAAATTGAAAATGCCGGTGCTAATCGAAGGGAAGGCAATGGAGGTCAGCTGATTTTCACTTGCCAAGGCCAGACTATTAGAATAAGCGCTATATAACTTGATAGAGGCTTCATTCAGTTCCTGAGCATTCATTTGAGGATTGCAGCAGGGACCGACGGCATGAATGACATAAGGAGCCTTCAGTTTGCCTCCATGGGTGATGACCGCTGTGCCTTCTGAAACATAACTCAGGTGTCTTTTTTGCAAAACCCTATCACATTCCTCAAAAATCGTGTGGCCTCCTCCAGCATGTATCGCCCCGCAAACGCCTGCGCCAGGGGCAAGATGCCCATTGGCGGCATTGACGATGGCATCTTTTTGTAGCGCGCAAATATCCCCTCTGCCGAGGTCTTGGACTTCAATGGTTATATTTCCATATTTCACAGCAGTGAGATTGGGATTGCGAAGGATAAAAATCGGCTTTAGCCCAATGGGAAGGGAGGGTTTCACTTGAGGCGGAATCACCCGCTCTTCTTTGATTTCTACGACAAAATTCGATTTATTCATCACATCTTTGTTCCTATTAGATTATAAACTTAACTTCAAATAAACCTATAAGCAAGTAGTTTTATGCGGTCGCTTAATAGCGCCCATATCAGCGCATAGCCCCAAACAAAACCGGCCCAACCCAAGCCTAGGGGCGGCATAAGGAATCCATAGACAGCGATAAACGTAGCTAGAAGTTGTGTGCCAACCACAGCAACCAATAAAATAGGCGCAGGACGTATGGACCAGAAGGGGCCGCGCGTGCGCGTGAGAAAAATTGTCAGGTGCCCGGCGACGGATAGCATCAGATACATCATGGGCTGCAGATGCTGATGATCGAGATGAAATACGCGGTCCCCGAGGTAAAATAGGCCAAACGCAGCCACGGGGCCAATGAGGCCCAACACTGTGGCAATACCCAGTACAATGCGCATATCCCAGGCCTCAGGCTTATTTTGGTAACGCACATTGTCATAGGAAATGGAAAGGATGGCGCCATCGTTAAGCAACGCTAGCATCACGATCATGACAGCAGTTAAGGGATAAAAGTTGAAGATGAGGATGGCCAATGTCATGAAGATTAAGACGCGCAGCGTCTCAGCGATGCGATAGATGGCATAAGAATTCATGCGCTGAAAAATCTTCCGGCTTTCCTTGATGGCGTCGATAATGACGGATAGGCCAGGTGTCAGTAAAACAATCGCTGCTGCTGCGCGGGCTGCATCTGTCGCGTTTGAAACAGCGATGCCGCAGTCTGCTTTCTTCAGCGCGGGGGCATCATTTACTCCGTCTCCTGTCATGCCCACGATGTGGCCGCGTTTTTGGAGGACATCCACAATGTGGAACTTGTGTTCGGGGAAAACCTGGGCGAAGCCATCCGCTTTCTCAATGGACTCGGCCATAGCTGTTGTTTCTTGATGCTTTACATCTCCCAAGCCGCTGGCATCGAGAATGTTTGTGCCCAGCCCTAACTTTTTTGCAATTTCTTGCGCGATGGCGAGTTGATCACCAGTCACCATTTTGACCTGCACACCCATCTGGCGGGCGGTTGCGATAGTTGCTTTAGCATCAGCGCGTGGCGGATCGAACAGAGGCAGTACCCCAAGAAACTGCCATTGGCCTTCTCCTTCGGCTCGCGCCACCCCTAAAGAGCGAAAGCCTCGCATTGCGAATTCGCTTATCGTTTTCTCGACATCTGCCTTCACTTGTGCAGCATTGGCCGACAACCCCAAAATAACTTGCGGGGCACCCTTTGTCACTTGAAACGTTTTTCCATCCGCCGCTTTGACTGTTGCCTCTGTGCGTTTATGCACCGGATCAAAAGGCTGAAAATGGAGGACTTGATAACCCTTCAATGCCTCTTTGTTTTTCAGTCCGCCAAGAACAGCAAGATCGATAACGTCGTTAGTGTCTGCGCGCGAGGCCAGTGAAGCATTCAGGATGAGCTGTTCAGCAGAGACATTCTTCACGCAGAAAGGGTCGCCAAGGGTCAATTTATTCTGCGTCATTGTACCCGTCTTATCGGCGCATAGGATATCTACTCCAGCCAATTCTTCGATTGACACCAGGCGGCTTACAATCGCTTCTTTCCTGGCAAGCTGGCGCGCCCCTACTGCCATCGTCACGGATAACACAGTTGGCATCGCCACGGGAATTGCGGCTACGGTCAGAACCAGTGCGAACTGCAACGTCGTCAGGATCGGGTCGCCCCGGTATATGGCGACGGCAATGATCATGGCCACCAGAACCATCGCGAGGACGATTAGGTAATTGCCGATCTGCAAAACAGCCTTTTGAAAGTGGCTGACGGTATGTGCCTCCTGCACAAGTTGGGTCGTCTTGCCAAAGTAGGTGTTCGCACCTGTAGCATAAACTAAGGCATCGATTTCTCCTTGGCGGATGATCGAACCAGAGAACACAGCCTCCTCCTGTTTGCGTTCGACAGGCAATGACTCTCCCGTCAATGCCGACTGGTCCACTTCTATGGGATCTCCCTCCAATAAGCGTGCATCTGCCGGCACAATGTCTCCTAAACGAACGTGGATGATGTCGCCCGGCACCAATTCACGCGCAACCAGAGTGCTCCATTTTCCATCGCGTTTTACCCAGGCCTTGATAGCCAGCTTGGCCTTCAAGGCAGCAATCGCATTGCCTGCCTGATATTCTTCCCAGAAACCAACCACTGCATTGGTGATCAGCAAAATGAGGATAATAAAAAAATCGGGCCAATGTCGGACGATAGCGGAAAGGATCACCGCCACTTCAATCATCCAGGGGATGGGACCCCAAAAATAGGTGAGGAATTTCAGGATTGGATGGATCTCCTTTTCTTCAATCTCATTAGGCCCATATTGAATTAACCTCTGTTCAGCCTCGGATTGAGTAAGGCCATCCGGCGACACCCCCAACTTCTGTTGCAGTTCCTTAATGGGCATGGATTTCAAATCGTCTTTAGCTTTGGACTCGTTTGCCTGAGGCTTCATTGGATTTTCCCTTTGAAGTAAATCTATTTCTTTATGTCCCGCTTTTTTTTGAAATATGTCAAACGAAATCTCCTATCTACAACAGCGGCCTAACGCCCTATTAATAAAGGACGAAGGGACAGCAGGGACAAAAGGACAAGGACCAAGCACTTTTTTAAGCACTTTTTTATCAGAGATTCCCGCTGGATCATAAGTACTACAAGATAAGTAAGATAGAAAAAGGGGAACAGGATAGACAGGATCGCAAGCGGCAGGATAGGCAGGATTACGGGCTCTTAGCCACAACGGAATAAGAAGGAATAATTCTTATTATTTTGCTGTGGTTAAGAGCCCGTAATCCTGACTATCCTGCCGCTTGCGATCCTGTCTATCCTGTTCCCCTTTTTCTATCTTACTTATCTTGTTTTCTTTGATTGATGCATATCCTGTTCGTCCTGTTACTTTTAGACTCAGCGGGAATCGCTGCTTTTTTATTGACAATTGATTTGTTTTTTTGCGAATTTAACCT
This sequence comes from uncultured Parachlamydiaceae bacterium, assembly GCA_963801335.1. Taxonomy (GTDB): domain Bacteria; phylum Chlamydiota; class Chlamydiia; order Chlamydiales; family Parachlamydiaceae; genus CAWDEQ01. The sequence continues at coordinate 923,571 of CAWDEQ010000003.1, forward strand.
CCTAAATCCTGCCAATATTTCTTGCCCTTCACAATATCTCGATCTTGACTTCTCTTGCTACCACCACAAAGCAAAATGACAACAAATCAGTCTGTAAAGAAGTGGCGACTGTCTGTGTCAGGCTAGGGGAGCAGTTGATCGGCCCATTTTTGGGCCAGCTTTCCGTCGACATTCTTGTTTTGCTTCATGATCGCCTTCATGACCAACCCGATATCCTTTTTGGACTTGGCACCCGATTCTGCTATGGCTTGCTCGACAAGCTTTCGGGTCTCTTCTGAAGAGGGCGCTTGTGGTAGGAACTCTTGGACGATTCCGACTTCCTTTTTTAGCTTCTCAGCTATCTCTGGGCGGTTCAGAGAGACCGCTTGATCGAGGGCCTCTTGGAGATTGCCTAAGTAGGTTTTGAAGAGTTTGATGACTTCTGCGTCGGAGAGGTTAGCACGTGCATCAACGGTCAAGATCTTGGATTTGAGCATGCGCAAAGTCGCCAATCGAATGGAGTCTTGGCTTTTCATCGACTCCTTGATCCCTTGATTGATTTGTTCTATGAGTGTCATCGTCATCCCCTTCAATGGTCATTTAACACACTCATCTTACTTCAATCGTTGTTATGAGGCAATCATTTTAGATGATTCCTATGCATCCACTTATTCTACACTAAGCAATTGGGTAGCCTATATTATAAAGAGGGAATGCAAAAATGCAGAAAATTTGCGAAATCCTACTAATAAATTTTCGATTCTGCTCAGCATTTATCGTCATGTGTTGCCATGCATGATACGCAATTGCACCCAAAATCTGAATCGGGCAAAAACGAATCTAATTGGAAAAAATCACCCTCCATGTTATTTTTAAAGTAGAATGCATCCCGCATGGTACGCCCATGCGGCCACCACGGGTTCCCTACCGTGAACTGTTTTGAAGGAGACGCATTTAAAATGATTGCTCCAGGTTGGACTTTACCTACAAAGAAGATCGTAGAATATTGCAAAAATCATCCCAGCATCGCCAAATTGTCGCTTTTTGGTTCTGCCTTAACGGGCACATTGCATCAGAAAAGTGATATCGACTTGCTTGTTGAGTTTGAGCCTGGTCAAACACCTTCGTTGTTTACTCTGATCAATATGGAAGATGAACTCACAAATCTTGTGGGTCGAAAAACAGATTTGCGTACACCAGAAGAATTGAGTCGCTATTTTCGAGCCGATGTAGTATCACATGCCAGATCCCTCTACGTTAAATCGTGACTACATACGTTTTCAACACATGCTTGATGCCGCTCAAGCTGCTGTCTCCCATTTACTACAAAAAAAGCGGGAAGATCTGGATCACGACCGACTCCTATTGAATGGTGTTGTGAGAGAATTGGAAATTCTTGGTGAAGCTGCGTCTCAAGTGACGCAAATCACTCGTGAGAAGTATTCCTTTCTTCCTTGGAAAGAAATGATTGGTTTGCGTAATCGATTAATTCACGCCTATTTTGACGTCAATAATCAAACCATTTGGCTGGTTGTTAAAGAGTCCTTGCCGCCCCTTATTGAGCAACTAAAACAAATTCTTCACAACTGGGCTTAATAGCTTGGAAGCATTTCCCGTTGTATGCCCAGTCCACAACGGGTTCAGTACCATTACTACGCAAAAACAATCCCAATAGTTTGTTTTACGCCCTTATTTTGGCAGTGAATCTTATTGAAAATAAAACGATAAATATGATATTATTATTTATTAAAATTAATAATAATTTGGAGCGTTTATGAATCTAACTGTAAATAAAGACTTACCCATTGCCCTACCTGTACCAGCTCATCAATGGGGCTTTCCAGTATCAAAAGAGACTGCACGGCAGATTTTTTGCAGACTCGGGGAAGATTGGTGGAAACAAATTTATGATGGTAAATATCATCAGTTTGGAAAACTGGTATTCGATGAAGGACTACACAGAGAACAGCACGGGCGATCAGGAGCCTATACAGAACCTGGATACCTTGCTAGCGCCAAGAAGGCCTTTGACTTTGCCTTAGAACATCTGTGTGAAAAACCCTCAGTCGAATTTTATTGCAAACTCCATCAACTCGCTTGTTCGCATTTTAAGGGAAAGGAAAATGGTACAGAAATTCAATCCGAGGACACAGGAATTTTCCGCTCGCGAATAAGTAAAGGTGTGTATAGTGGTTATCCCATCAAGGTTTTATTGCAATTTTATAAGCGAACAACTTTGAATGAAGAACTCATTCTGAAAATCCATGACTACGCCTATATGAAAGCTTATGAACGTGATAAAATAACTGAATTAAGTGAAACAAAATATGCGGAATATCTAGATTACAACAATCGAAAACCAGGCTCCGTCATATTAACGAGACGGGACGTTGCGGAGCTCGATACTACTTTTCAGCAAAAAGTTGGTCAATTGAAAGAATATGTGAATGCATTACGACAAGACAGTCGTTTGGGTAAAGCGTATCCTCGAGTCACTTTAAAAGCTGATATAAACTTGGGATTTGATTACGCTGAACCGCATGACAACTTTTCCTTTGAAGAAGTGATCCCCCAGCTATTTGCAGAATTTAACCTCTCTATTTCAGAAATTGACGCCAAGCTACTAGATCCTAATGAGAAAGTTAATCATGAGGATCTTATCGAAAAAAAGTTAATCTTAATTGCTGATTTATATCAAAAATTGGAATGGTTCCATCCATTTCCCGATGGACAGGGCAGGACAGACGTCATTGATCTCGGAAAACTGCTTGCTGAAAATGGTTTCAATCCACCCATTTTGGACGATCCCTATGCATCCACTTATTCTACACTAAGCGATTGGGTAGCCTATTTGAAAGAGGGAATGCAAAAATGGAGAAAATTAGCGGAATCACATCAATAAATTTTCGATGTATACAATTTGGTCAACGATATAGGCTGGTCTGAAACCCTAAGAAGCGCCGGTTTAGCCACAGGTGTATTTTTCATAGTCATGGGGTGTTGTTGCAGACCTCCTCGTAGGTAATAACCCCCACAAAAGGGACTTGCGACATAAGGAGGCAGTTGCAAAAGTCAACCGACTGCATCTAAACGGCTGGCATGATGTGTAAGACCTCATAGAGGCGAGTATAGAGCTCGTCGGTATTCTCAAATAAACATGAGGATCATCATCTTCCAAGCAGGCATCCAAATAAGCTGCTGTCTCCCATTTACTACAAAAAGAATGAAAAAAATCTGTTAGCGCAAAGTAGAAATGTCGTAGACTGGGCAAAGTAGAAATGTCGTATTTGCACATTTCTATTTCAATTAAACCGAAGCTTACATCCAAAGAGGTAAGCCCCGGCTCAATTGGTTTTTTCCCTAATCACAATTATAACATAATTTAATCTTTATTTTACAATTCCACAACTTGTTCTATACATCTCCTCCATCATCTTCTTCAGCAGTGCTTTCTTCTTAAAAGGATGGTTGCTAGATGGTTTGTGTACCGTTTTCTTTTTCAGAAAACGTTCTATTTCTTTTGAAGTCACCTCTTTTCCGTTAAATTTTTGTTTTGCAAACTCTTTGAATTTAAGTGGTTTACCCCTATATTCGATTGATATTTGTCCGTCAGGTCTCTCTAAAACTGTCACGATAGCTCTTATCAGTTGCCTCGAGGGCTTTTCCTGAATAATTTGATAAATCACATTATTATATTGTATTTCGAGGTTCTTCGTTACTTTTCGGGTTTCCTTTTTACAGAAAATCCTCTCTAAATCTGTTTCAGAGGATACTTTTTTATGTGCATCGTCATCTTTTTCGGGTCTTACGGCGAACCTTTTATTGTATTGTTCCAGAAATTCGGGCAAATACTTATTTCCCTCTTCTATATTACTAATCCCCCTGATACGCATTTCTTTTACAAGGCGGTCTTGAAAGGTTTCGTTAGCTCTTTCTACTCTTCCTTTTGCCTGGGGACTATTGGCACAAATCAAGTCTATGCCCATCTCCTTTGCGGCTCTACCAAACTGGGTCAATGCATCTTGTCCAGTCGAATTATGGTTATCCCTAAAAATTCCGTGCCGATCAGAATAAAAAGCCAAAGGACAACCATATTTCCTAATATAGTCGATTGATGTTAGCATATAAGCATTGGTAGTTTCTGCTTTGAAAAATCTAGCTAATATTTGCCCTGTGGCATCATCGATGTAGACAATTAAAACGCATGGATCGCCACGATCTTCAAACCAAGCATGTGGCGATCCGTCAACTTGCACAAGCTCGCCAAAACGAGCTCTGCGTTTGCGTTGTTGATGTATTACAGGGCTTTTTTTCTCCTTATTTCTCCATACGCCTGCTTCTATCATCCATTGGCGAGTTGTTTCGCGGGAAATGGAAATGTTGTGATATTCAAAAAGTTTTTCAGACATGAATGTGGGTCGGAATCCGCTGTATAACTCGTAGGTAAATAACTCTAATGTTCGTTTTTTCGTGATGTCTGGTAACTTGTTATTGCTTCTTTTTCCACGTTTCTTAGAGGTTATTCCTTTGGCTCCGTGAATCTTGTATTCGGTGTACAGGCGCTGCACTTGTCTCAAAGATAATTTGAGAGTTGCGGCGGCCTCTTTTTGGGTGATTCTCTTAAGTGTTATTCGACAAAAGATGTCGCAACGTTGAATCTCTTTTGTTGTCATATAAACTCCTTCTGGCATGCTTAACTCCTTTGGGTTAGTTGAGTTAACATCCAGATAATGAAATTTGCTATTTTTGACAGGAGAAATACGACATTTCTACTTTGCTGGAATACGACATTTCTATTTTGCGCCTACAAATGAAAAAAATCCCTTGATTTTAAACATGAATTAAATTATAATTTTAAGTAATAACTTAGAAGGATGGATTTTATGAATATTAATAATCATTATAAGGATTCTTTCATCTATAGGGGATCATTGCCTCGGAAAAAAATACCGGACACAACTGCAAATCCCCATCAAGACCTCATACGTCGTCTCAAATACGAGGGGATTGATGCCGTTCTCAGAGACTTAGATTCAGGGGCGACAAATCTACCTCAAGCAAAGACAAACATAGCAAGCTATCAATTTATTGCTTCTACTCCTCCTTATAATGGACAAGCTGTGGTTATTATTCGCTGTGTTAATGGAATTCTGCTACCCACTTATAGGCCAGAAGATAATGATTCTGTCTTTCGCGCAGTGAGTGCCATTGCGGAGAATATTGATGTCGAAGATCCCGGCGAAAATCAACGTGTTCTTGAAGTCCTAAGAAAAGCCTTTGCCCAATGTATCAGATTGTAAGCTCAAGCCCCACGCCAGGCCTATTCTTCGTTGTGGTTTTTCATGAGAATCCGATATGTAAACGGCTGGCATGACGAGTAAAGACCTCAGAGACGCGAGTATAGAGCTGGTCGGTATTCTCAAAGGGCTTGTAAAGCTGATGATCAACAAATAGACTGTTTATTCTTTTCACCACTTCTTGGAAATAATCATCGGTTGTTAAATTTTGTTGCGCATAGAATTTTCTTTTCTCTGTTTCGAATTCCACAGGAGTAAGCAAACGCCCACGAGTAGCCAGATTGACGAGTTGTATAGTTGCTTTTAGGAGATCGAACTCCTTCTCTTCAGTTTCTCGTATAGCTGTATAGTGAAATCCTACAAAGGGAATACCTTGATTTTTAGCACAGCTTTCCACTTTTTGAACGGCTTCGGGACTATCATCGACAAACCCCAACAATCCAATTTCGGTTTTGCAAAAGACCCCTTTCTCGATTAAATTCTTTAGGATCTCATCCTTAGGCCTAGCTGAACAGAAAATCATCGAATGATTGTGAATTCTGTCATGTGGAGGTAGGAGTGTCTGTTCTAAATGAATTCCTGCTCGATGCATTTGGTGTTCTGTTAATTCATCAATCCCCTTGATATTTAACCCATTCCAAGCATTTTCGCCATGCCTTCCCCTTGCAGTAAAAACCATCACCCTGACACCAGAAGATTGCAACTGCGTAAGTGTCGTCGAAACCTCTGGTTGTGCGATGGCAACTTGGACGGCCTTAATAACAAATAGTGTAAGAATGCCTAGGAGACAGTGATCTGCGCCTATTTCTTTTCGTTCCACCAAAATTCCAAGGGTTCGTATGAGTGTCATGCGCCATTTATATCCTCCTAAATGACCCGTATCTGCATGGCCTGACCTGATCATCGTTTCATCGAAGTCTACGAGAAGTAGCGCAGCTTTTGTCTTCGAGCTTGGCTGAAAATACTGTGCTGCCTTCTCAAAATCATTTATCTGAAGTATTGAGCTAGAAGTTGCTTGCATATGTATGCCTTAATTTTACTCTTTTGGTGCATGGACAATCATCCAGTTCTTGTTTACGATTTCTTGGAAACCGCGTCCATTGATAGCTGCGATCAAAGGATACTTAATCTCATCACTCATTGTTAATCCCCTAAGTTTATCTGCCGCATTCAGAATTTCAGAGAAGTCAATCCATTCAGCTGTTTTAATCTCATCGGCAGGAGGATTCAATCGTTGTCGGCTAATTCCATCAATGAAATAAGCCCAAATCTGGTTAATGGCAGGGGCAAATTGATTCATTGGAAATTGCATTTGCCCTACATGAATAGGCTGGAATGTGACATCCTTAGGCAACTCAAATCCCCCCTCTTCTTGAGCTTCACGGAGAGCTGTAAAACTGGGGGCATTATCCTTCACAGGATCAAAACTCCCCCCTGGAAGGTTCCAGGTATCTTCCCGACGTTTATCTATAACAAGCAATACCTTTTTCGCGACCCGATCAATAATAAGAGCTGTTGCTCCTATGTTGTGAGTTGCTCCTGGAGGTATGGAACATTCTTTTTTCGGATTCAACCACTGCCAAACCTTCATCTTTTTTTGTTGGTAATCGTAAATGAGGTCTCCTACCCCTTGTTTTCCCATGACAAAAGAAGCTGGAGCAATCAAACCCATTGTCATCACCGGTGCAGGTAAAGCCACATCGATCCAGATGGAATCGAAAGATTTGTTGACCTTAAATGATTCTGTTAATTTTCCAATCGCCTCTCGTACAATAGACATTTGATCTGCAGATAGATGAGAAATATCTTTCACATTAATATGACACCCGCCATAGGGATCTGTGATGATCGAGATCCCCTTTCCTGGAATTGAGTAGAGTAAATTCTTTTTTTGCTGAACTCCTTCGGGCTTAGCTCCGTAAATAGATTCAAAAAAAGCGTTTAGTTCAGCTGGAATGAGTAAAGATGCCGTGCTTGAGAGAGATGAAGCCATTTAGTTACTCCTTGGTTAGAAAACGAGTATATGGAATGTTATAATATAACACAACTTCAAATAAGTATTTTAATATTGTTATGTTTTATGCAAAAAGTGAATTTTTGTGGGAGACCACGATACATTCGGTCCCTATTGAATGAACTTCTTTTGAGCCTCGGATTGAGTAAGACCATCCCGCGACGATCCTAACTTTTTTTGCAGTTCCTTTATGGGAAGGGATTTCAAATCATCCACTTTGATTATTCCCAAATTTTTGTTCTGGGTTAAAGAGCTCCCATTTTAAGATCAGTTGATTGTAAGTGCCATTTTTTTTGATGGCTTTTAAGCCTTCGTCAAATTTTTCAATTAATTTTTTAGATTCTAGATTGCGCTTTGCAATTAAGCGCAATCCATCATGAGTCAAGGGCGCTGGAAGCGATTTTCAACAGACCCTGATAAAGACCACTCTTGGTATATTCATAGGCTGTCATCATGTCCAAAATCATACCATCAAGCACATGGTTAATGACATCATCTATGAGTTTGGAATGATTGTTGTAATCATAATAGACAAAATTTATGGAAGTATTTGCATTTAAAGAACTTACAGGCTGAGATCCGGTTATCACTCCAATACTTTTCCCTTTCAAATCTCTTATAGTTTTAATCGGCGAAGAAGTGGGCACAACGAGTACAGGTCCAATTAGGTAATAAGGACCAGAGAATATATATTCTTCAATATCACCTTCTAGCATAAGTAACGAAGAAAGAACTCCTTCATAGTCTTCATTATCAAGCCCCGAGAATAGATTTTCGGAATCAGAGTCAATGAGTTGTATGGAAAAATGTTGTTCTGCTGCAATGGCTCTTGTAATTGCTTTTGAGAATTCTGTTATATCTTGGATTTTATCATATAGTTGCAGTGGATACCATGTTTCATCAATAAAACCAGCACTCATATACCCCTCATCTTTGGTCTATTGGTTTATCTTTTCCTCTTTATTTCATAGTCTCATAAAATAATACTATTGTTTTACATGGTTTTTTTCGTTGAAAAATTGGATCTTCACTCTCATGCACGCCACGAGACACCAGGCCGCAAAGGCTATACAAAGCAATATCGGAGCCATCCTTTGAAATAACACAAACCCCATGCCAGCACTTAACAAATGCGTGGCATCTGTATACATTCCTAAAGGAAAAACCATGGCCCAACGCGAAGGTTGATATTCAAATGGTACTTTGAAGTAAAAATATTTCCAGAGCTCCATCAGACACAAAATAGGAATCCATGCCGTTCCCCATCCCCAGAGAAATAAAACCATTCCCTGAAGAAACGGTTTTATGATGTCTAAAAATACGGGGGTTTGATGGACAAGTGTAAATTGACTTCCATCCACTACTGCAATTGCAGCAGCCCCCATGCATGTCCAATAACAGGGGTCCATATCCCGACCAATAAAAGGGAAAAAGAGCATTCGGTACATATTCAAGGTCATTAAAATTACATAGATAAACACCCCAAAAGTCCAAAAGCAAAAAGCAAGCAACAAGAAGGACGGGTTTGCCAGCATTTGATTTTCCCAAAAGGTTGTGATCGCAATCCCCGAAGAATTACAGGCAATTGCAAGCAGCAGCCAGAAGGGACTAATCTCTTGAATAGGAACTTGAACATGAAAAAATAGGGTACAAAAAAGAGTGTATGTCAAGAAGATCGTGGTCGTTACCCCGATTGCACCAAGTGCGAACCCAAATAAATCATATCCTTGTAGACTTAAACCGACGGCTAGGGCATTCGATCCTGCACTAAAGGTTAAGTACTTAAACATTTTTTGAATATTCTGTAGATCTTGCAATGCCGTTTTTCCTAGGAGCGCCAGCCTTGCGATAAATAAGGAGACCAAAATGGCATAGGCAATCAACCCTATGGCCAGAAATAACCAAGAAAGCATATTCAAATCTTGTTTATAAAAAGCGATGGATAGGATTCCAGTCGCCATTACAAAAGAAAAGTTGGCTGGGCTAATATTTATAATTGATGTTCGATCCATTAGGCGATGCAAGTGGACCACAATAAGCCTCCGGAAAAGCCTAATTTTCTTGGAATTAACATGATTTTCTCCTTTGATGTAAAACCCTATTTCTTGATGTCTTGTTTTTTGAAAAAAAAGTCAAACCAAATCAAGTTTTGTCGGAACCCAAAAGTGCAGCAAGAATGGGATTTCCTGCAGAAATCTTGTAATTGAACTTAAGCTAAAAACTGTTTCTGGATATACTGTGAAGGATTGTGGCGGTAGCCGGACTCGAACCAGCGACACGCGGATTATGATTCCGCTGCTCTAACCGACTGAGCTATACCGCCGAAAAAAATAGCGGGGGAAGGATTCGAACCTCCGACCTTTGGGTTATGAGCCCAACGAGCTAACCCCTGCTCCACCCCGCGTCAATTTTCGATTGTCGAAAGAATGAGTGTAACATGGCTTTTGTTTATGTACAATAGCTTTTTTCCCGGAATTTTCGGACAATGGACAATGGACCTAATCGACACCATGGACATTATCGACCAATGGACAATCGACATTTAGGTCCATGGTCCATTGGTCACTTTTTCTTGGCGAGGGGGTACAGAATATCAAGCGTCTTTTTTGTGGCGCCATTGATGCCCGCAACCATATTCAGGCCGGCTTGTCCGACTTTTTGCCTCTCGTGTGGATTGGACAACATCGCGTGCAGGGTTTCCTGGAGCTGCTCCAGAGAAATCTGATAGCCTGCGCCCCAGCTTTTGACCATATCGGCCAACTCTGTCTGGGCATGCATGTGGGGTCCAAAAAGAACGGGAACGCCATACCAGGTGGGCTCCAAAATATTGTGGCCGCCTACTTTAGAAGTAAAACTTCCAGCGACAATAGCGATGTCGGCAAACTGATAGCATTTTCTCAAGAGTCCCATCGCATCAATCAAGATCACCCGCGTGTCGTTCGGATGATTCGGCCCCAGCTGACTGAATCTGCTATAGGGAATATTCTGGCTATTTAAAATGCCCGCGACTTCATTAAAGCGTTCAGGATGGCGCGGCACCATCACGACTTTTAAGCGGGGAAACTTTTTCCACACCTGCTTTAAGACCGTTAAAAGCATCTTTTCTTCGGGATCGTGAGTAGATCCGATCACCAAAACATGATCCCCTTCCCCTATCCCCAGTTGGTGCTTCCAAGCTTTCAGCTGATCGGGCGGCAGCTTGAGGTACTCTCCATCGAACTTCAAATTGCCTGTGATGCTCATCTTATCAGCAGCAACGCCGACTTTTTCAAATCGCTGTAAATAATGTTCATTCTGGACGCAGATCAGGTCAATGAAGGAAAACAATCGCTTTGCCAGCAGGGGAAACTTGGAAAAGCGCTTCATCGAAGAAGAAGACATTTTCCCATTGGCAAGGACTACTGAGGCGCCGACTTCTTTCGAAGTCTTTAAAAAATTATACCAGAAGTCACTTTCGGAAAGAATAACGAGATCGGGACGTACGCTCCGCACAATAGACCTGATGATAAAAAGGAAATCAAATGGCATGTAAACGCGATAATCGGCTTGCGGAATGCTTCTTTCCGCTTCTGCATGTCCCGTTTCTGTAATAGACGAGACGACGATAAGTGGGTTTTTCAGCTTGGCCTTAAGCATCTTAACCAAAGGGGCAATGGCCTGGGTTTCTCCGACTGAAACGGCATGGATCCAAATGAGGATGCGCCCTTTCTTTTTTATGATCGGAAACCCAATGCCCAGCCGCTTGGACAGACTTTCCCGATACTTTCCATGTCGAAAACGATGGTAGAGCATTTTAGGAAAAGCGATCAGGGCTAAAGACCACAAGACAAGTTCGTAAGCTAGAGAAAATAGCATATATAATTCCTATTATTACTTGTGATACATCATACAATCTTCGAAAATTTTCTATCAATATTTTTTTTAACCGATCACGAGAAAAGGGTAAAATTGAGAGTGCATTATACCCGATAACGATTACTCTATCAACTAATTCGCATGAGCTGCTATTAATAAGAAAAAACAGGTGTAGAATGCAGCGTAGAATCTCTATCTCTACTATTTTCTTGTTTCTTTTCTTTGTCACCTCGATTTCCGCTGACGAAACGATCTTGCCGGATCCAGCAAAGCTGTCCCAAAACTGGTGGTCCTACTTCGAGGCCCCAGCCGATCAGATCGCCGATCGAATTGCGGATTTTGAGGCGATGGTTAAAAACTCCACTGCCGTCATTGATGAAACAAGCAAAAGCCAAATCGAAAAAATGCATCTTGACCTACACTCCTATGTGGAGGCAACGCAGCTCAAAGCTCCATCTCAATTTTTGACGAATCCGATTGCCTCTAGTTATTCTTTAGATCACGTCCTGGACTTAAATCGCGAAGCCAGGAAAAAAAATATAGAGCTGTTGACTTACAAAAGCGATAGAGAAGAAAAATTGAGAAAAATCGAGGAGTCTCAGGCGTGCCTGGATCGCTTTTTACTCAATTATGACAAGACTGAAACGCGTTCTGAAGAAAAATTCTTGTTGGGAATTAACATCATTGGGTGCAAAGCAGGCATCGAGTCAGCCAAACGGAATCTCGACTATTTAAATCAAATCATCCAGCGAGAAAGCGTCGCTGCAGACAAAATAAAAGAAGAACTCCAGGCGGCGCTGAACCGTATAGCCATCAATGACTTGGATTTGAAAAAGTTAAGAGGCCAAGTGACGACATCTGAAGCCGCTTGGAACCAAAAGCGTAAAGAATTGCAAGCGAAAGAAAATTCAGCGGAGATGGCTATCTCTGGAAACCAAGGGGAAAAAAGGGAAAAAGAATTTCAAAAGCATGATCAAATGTTTTTGAATGTGAGCATATTAGAATCTATGGCTCATCACGAATATGTCTTTTCTCAGCTGGCTCTCACCCTGGCTAAACTCATTCTAGAACCTCATAAACTCGATTTATCTTCTTTAGTCTCATCAAGTTCTGAATGGAAGAGTATATTCCAAAGCCAACTAGCAAAAAACTCAGACTGGTCAGAGCTGTTAAAAAAGGAATCGCAGCGCTATGGCCAGCTGCTAACTTTGAATGCGGAAACAGAAGAAGCCTCTTTAGAACGGCAATTGTTTAAAGAAACGGAAAACAATCTTTTGCTGATACAGAGTTTGCAGAACCAACTTAGCGATAATGAATTTTTGCTAGGTGAAATTGATAATCGCATCTCCCACATGATTGGGGATAAAGAACGCTGGTTTCTGGATCAGATGGAAGTCGTAAAAAAATCGTATGCGCAAGCAAGCGATTGGTTTAATATTCCTCTCTTTCACTTTGGCACTAATCCCGTCACCTTAAGCAACTTGCTCACTTTTTTGATTATCATGCTTATCGCCATGTGGGTCTCGAGAATGATGGCGCGGGCTCTGAATAGTTTTTCGCTCCACCGCCACAAATCTGCCATCTACCCTGTCACGAGGCTAGCCCAATATTTAGTTCTTGGTGTGGGATTGATCTTAGCCCTTACGGCTATGGGTTTCGACTTCTCCAATCTGCTACTCGTCGCTGGCGCCTTAGGCGTTGGGTTGGGGTTTGGACTCCAGTCGATATTCAACAATTTTGTTTCGGGCATTATCATTTTGTTTGAGAGCCAACTAAAAGTCGGGGATTACATTGAACTCGGATCGGAAGTCAAAGGCGAAGTTAGGGAAATCAATGTCCGAAGCACGATCATAGCCACCAGCGACGGCAGCGAGGTGATTGTACCCAATTCCGAGATGATCAGCAATAAAGTCATCAACTGGACCATGAATGATCCTTATCGGCGAATCCACATTCCATTTAGCGTGGCTTATGGCTCAGACAAAAACAAAGTCGCTCAAGTTGTCATAGAGGCTGCAAAAAATGTGCCTAGAACCTTAAAAAAGCCTGGCGTTGATGACCCCGCAGTTTTTCTAAAAGCTTTGGGAGATACGGGCATGGAATTCGAACTGGCTGTCTGGGTCGATGAAAAATCATCCACTAATGTCCTGCCAAGCACTTCGGATTACCTCTGGACAATCGAGGATGCCCTTCTCAAGCATAAGATCGCCATCCCTGTTCCCCAGCACGAGATCAAGCTCATTACTTGTTCTTAATGTAATAGCCCATGACGCGCCAGGTCCCATCTTCGTTCTGCAGGGTAACTAGCTCATTCGCGCTATTTCCATTTGAAAACTTGGTATCGTATACCATTACGATGTAACTGCCTTGTGGTAGTCCTTGTGGATTTGTCGATACGCGTTGGTCTGCGATTTCGCGAGAGGAGACGCTGCCTTCATTCCCTCGAACTTTGCTGAGATAAAGGTTCCATTCATCTTTTGGCATTGTCAGCTTGAAGATTACGGCGCCTTGGTCCCAGCTATCGCCATATTTCCCATCGTCCACAAGTTTTAACCAATCCGCTGATGCTTGGCTGCTAGCCTTCAGCATGGCAGGATCATACTTGGGATTGTACTCCATATTCGGAGCTAACTGTGGGGTGGTTTCGGTTTGTGCTACTAAAGGAATCGAAACGAGAGTCCCGAACGCTGACATTAATGCTAGAAAAGATTTTAGTTTCATAGAGTCCTCCTTTTGGTTTTTTTTCTGTTTATCAGGAAAATCCCTTCTTGCCAATTAAATTTTTATTGGAATATAAACAAGGCTTAGTATACTGGACAAGTGAAGGCCGTACGTAAAACTTCAAGGAGTAAAAACATGATAGAACCAGGCATAACACTTTTCTCTGAAAGGCTCACGGGGATTTTAGGGATGAAATCCTCTGCTGATCTAGGGAGGATTGCTCCGAGACAATCGAGCGCTGCCACTGAGATCTTGAATGGTGGAACTCCCCAGGTCGATACAGCAGTACTTTATAGGAAAATGGCCGAGTGGACATTTACGCTTCAACAAGGCTTAAGCACACCTATAATTGCTGAACAGATTAAGCCAATCGCTCTTCAGATTCTCACGCAATGCGTTCCTGTGTTGAGGCAAGGCTTAACGGAATTAAAAATGCCAAATTCTAATCTTAGAGTTGCTCTAGCGCGTTCTTTGGAGGAGCTCTCACTCACAGCCTCCCAGGCCCAACGTCCGCTGCTTATCCGCTCCCGCTCTGCGCCCAATAGGGACCAGCTTATGGCCGCTATTCCCATTCCTCCTAATCTTTCACTGGATTTAGAAGCCCAGCAGACCGATAAAAAGATGCAGTTGTTCTATTCTCAGCTATCTCCCGGGGCTGGAACGCATGCGATGTTAGCCGAGACGTTCACAAAGTTGCAAACACCCCTGCAATGGACCCTTTATCTCAAATATATGTCAGCTGAACAGCTCTCCACTTTAATGAAACGTTACCTGCAAGACCCTTTTCTCCACCTTTGGATCCCCCGCCTAGTACTTTTAATGCCTAAGCAGTACTTGGAAAGTGTTCTTGGGACGTTGGATGCTGAAGAGATAGCCCTCATCGCAAAAACTTTCCGCAACTCGCCCGATACTCGTCTGTCTTGGTATAAAACTGAGCTGACCCATTGGGTGAAGCATTTTACCACAATGGCAACGAAGTTTTCAGATGAGATTGACGCCTGGTATGAGTCATTTTTGGGAAGTGAGTCAATTTTGGGAAGGGACATTTCTGAGATTACAATTTTCGATATCATGCAGATGGATGAACTCGTTGAGAGCATTAAACAAACTAAAACGTTCTTTTTCACATTTAGGTCTCTCATCGAAAATAGCATCCCTGATCCAGAGTGTGCAGGCTTTTTTAGTCAACCCGAAATGCCGAGTACGATGGAGATATGGATAGAATCTCTGCTAAACCGTCTCAGCCATAGAAAAGAGCACTATCACGCATACCAAGGATGTCCCTATGCAGTTATCCATTGGAAAGCGTTTGAGACAAGGGATAAGTACTTAGGGGGCGTTGACGATAGCCAAAATGCCTTTGAAATGTTGCCTTGGTTTGACTTGAAATTTGTCGACCAGTATGTCGAGGCCAAATTGATCCTCGGCGCACCGAAAGAAATCATTGATCGCTGGAGGACAAAGCCTGCTGAGGCAAACGTTTATGTAGGAACAAAAGTGATTCCTCTCCTCGCCATATATGCGTTTGAAAATTGCCAGGATGACCTTCCTCCAGAGAAGCGGCTCTCTTTGGATCAACTGCAAACGATCCTGCTTTGGAAGACGTTGCGAATCTATAACCAATTGATGCTGCGCGATTTGTTGCTTCGACCAGAAATTCAGAGACTGATTCGCTATATAACCGAAGAAGAGAGCCTGAATCTGAGCGGTTCTCCCCAAAAAAAGCCGCCAGTGCGAAGGTCATAATTGATGCGAACAGAGACCATCACTTATTATTCGGATCATACTAAACATAAAGGGTATATTGTCTTTCCAGAATATCCGATAAAAAACACGAAGCCTGCAATCATCGTGGCGCATGCCTGGATGGGTCAGGATGACTTCGCAAGGGAAAAAGCGCAACAATTAGCCAAATTGGGCTATGTCGGATTTGCAGCGGATTTGTATGGGGATGGCGCAACGGCAAACAATCCGGAAGAGGCGACCGCTCTCATGCTCCCTCTTTTCTTAGATCGCAAGTTGCTGAGGACAAGAATCCGTGCAGCCTATGATGAGGTGATACAGAATCCTGCTGTCGACTCAAACCAAATCGGCGCCATCGGTTTTTGTTTTGGCGGGTTGACGGTCATCGAACTCTATCGCAGCGGAACCCCCGTGAAGGGCGTTGTGAGCTTTCATGGGTTACTGGGAAATGCGCTCGGAGACAACAAGGCCAAAACAGTGCCTTTGGAAGACAACATCAAGGGCTCTATCTTAATGCTCCATGGCCATGATGACCCTCTGGTAAGCCAGAAGGACATTCTACAGGTCGAGACCGAATTTACTAAGGCTCGGGTCGATTGGCAGCTCCACATCTATGGCAACACATCGCATGCCTTTACCAATCCTGCAGCGCATGACACAGAGAGAGGCCTCATCTACAATGCTACGGCGGAAAAGAGGGCGTGGCAGTCAATGCAAAACTTTTTCCAGGAACTTTTCACTTCATCATAGGACACATCATGAAATTAAATGCCATTGTCATCTTTGCTTACGCCTTATTTATTCTTCTTGGCGGCTTGATGGGCTTTCTCAAGCAAAATAGCCTCGCCTCTTTAATCATGGCTTCTTCCTTTGCCATATTATTGTTTACAAGTGCTTTTGGAGTGCTTTACGATAAAGCTTGGGGATCTTACGGAGGTATTGCCCTGACAGCTATCCTTCTGCTCTTTTTTGCCTATCGCTTCATCCAGAAGCAGCAATTTATGCCTCCAGGCCTAATCGCCCTCGTCAGCCTCATTGTGCTTTTGGTCTTGCTCCTGTCAAACCGTAAGTAGAGCTCTGTTGCAAAATTTACCACTGAGATCACTGAGATCAGTGAGAAGGTATGAGATAGTGAGAAGAAAATATACTTCCTAGTATTTAGTTGTAAAATTCTACTCAATGATCTCATATCTTCTCAGTGATCTCAGTGGTAAATTTTTGCGACGGAGGTAATTTATTAAAAAGCACTGGTATGACAGATTTTCTTTGTCGTTGAAAATCAGATACTTATTGCAATATTTGCACAATTGTTGATAACATCTTGAATTCTTAATAGGAGTTATGCGAAAAACAATATCTCAAAAACTTAACGTGGTGGACTAGCACCTGATATTATGTTTGATACGGCCTCTCCAAAAACGCGAAGGCAAGTCTTTGGGTTATTGACAAATCGCTGGGCAGTGAGCTGCCTGGGAATTTTGACCTTTCAGCAGATCATAGAGGCCTCTTCGACATTTTGGCTGGTGAAGCTCATGACGGCCATTACGGATGGCCATTCCTTTTTTGTTTATCTCTTTCTCTATTTAGGTTCTTTGGCCCTCCCCTATATTCCTGGATGCATTGCCCTCATTTTAAAGACCCATTGGAAACAGGAAGCGCAGCGCTCTTTCATCAATTCGTTCGTCTCTTCCAATAGGAATAATATTGGGGAATGGAACAACAAGGGGTTGAAGGTGGAAAAGCTTTCGATACTGACGGCAGAGGGCCCCAATGCACTCCACGCCTTGATCGATTATGTATGGGACCTCTTCACCTATGTCTTGAGCGTGCTCTTTAACATCATTGCCCTGTCCATTGTTGTGGAGCCTCTCTTTACAGTCGCCTATGGCATCAGCGTCACCTGCGTCATCATCGTCATGAAGCTGAGGCGAAGGACCCAGCGTCAACTGACGCAGAAGGCTTTACAGGCCCGCGTCGACCTCTCGCAGTCGCTTTTGGCGGCATGGGACAACGTCTTGCTGGGCAATGACTACAACTTCAAGTTGTGGGATGAAAAGACCTCTCAGAGGCTAAAGCGCTGTTTGCAGCGCAACATCGACTTGGAGCGCTTCGACCAGATTATGGCGATCAGCGTCGCCCTGATGACCTCTATCCCTTCGCTCATCGTCGTGGTCTATTATCTATGGCTTCACCAGCATGACAGGGCCCTGCTCACCTCCTTCGTGGTGATTTTGCCGCTGCTATTTTTGATTCTATCCTATACCTATCAAACCCTCTCGCTGGCCTTCCGCTGGGGCATGCACAAAAGCAAATTGACCTCCATTTACCGCACCATACAAGCGTCGAAGGATTCCCCTGCAATACTCGAGAAAAAAATCAAATGGTCCAAAATTATGGCAACGCTCTCATCGGGAGCTTACGACGACCACATCTCGCGGGCTTACCCAAGGCCCATCGAATCGCACGCCGACCTGATGGGGCAGACGATGCGTTCAGGCCGGATCACGCTCCGCGGAGAAAATGGAAGCGGCAAATCGACGGCCCTCATGCTGATCAAAAATGCGATGGCCAGCCGCGCCTTTTTCTTGCCCACCTACAATCAATTGAGCTTTACTTCAGAAACAAATAAGTATTCGACGGGCGAGTCCTTGCGCAAACGGCTCGTTGAAATTTTAGAAAAAGTCGATGTCGATGTTCTTTTACTTGACGAATGGGACGCAAACCTTGATAAGGAGAACCAAGAAATGCTCTCGAGTTTGATCGATGAGCTCTCGGTAAAGAAATGCGTCATTGAGGTTCGCCACCGTTAAGTACTTACATGTACCAAATTGCGCTTAAGATGCTGCTGCGCGATAAAGCAAAATATCTGATGCTTGTCGGCGCCATAGCATTTGCTACACTTCTGATCACACAACAAACGGCTGTCTTTTGCGGTTTTATGCGATGGACTGCCGCCTTTCTGCTCAATTCGCGCGCGCCCATCTGGGTTGTCGATCCCAACGTCGAAGAGGTCAATGATGTAAAACCGATGCGCGACATTGAATTATACCGCGTCCGCTCTGTCCCGGGCATCGCTTGGGCTGTTCCCCTCTATTTTTCGGTCCAGCAAGCACGCTTAAACGATGGTACTTTTAAGGCTATTGCCCTGGTTGGAATCGATACGGATACCCTCATTGGGGCTCCGGAAATCCTTGAAGGAAAATTAGAAGACCTCAGGAAAACAAATGCAGTGTTTATCGATCAATTTGGCGTTGAAAACATGGTCGAGCATAATGGCCATCGCTTGACTATAGGAGACAATTTTGAGATCAACGACCATGAAGCCCGCATCGTCGGCATTGCGAAGAGCATACGCGCTGTGTTTGGAACGCCCTTTGTTTATACGACTTATGACAGGGCCCTTGAAATTGCGCCAAAAGTGCGAAGAAATCTCAGCTATATATTAGTTAAGCCTAAACCCGGTGAAAATCCTGAAACCGTTGTTAAGCGCATCGATGAAGCCACCGGACTTAAGGCCTACACCGAGGACCAATTTTTTTGGGCAACCATCTGGTGGTTTTTCAATAATACAGGAATACCCATTTCATTCGGAACGACTATCCTTTTAGGATTTATCGTGGGTCTCGCTGTTTCTGGACAAACCTTCTATCTATTTGTTTTAGAAAATCTTCGCCACTTTGGTGCATTGAAAGCGATGGGAGCAAGCAACGCCCTCCTTTGCCGCATGTTGATCTTTCAAGCTTCCCTTGCTGGTGTGACTGGTTATGGCATCGGCATTGGCCTTGCCGCCATTTTCGGCGCTTATGCTCTGTATGCTGGAGATCCTCCGTTTTACCTTTCTTTATACGTCATCTTGATCTCGTTTGTCTTTATTCTATTGATCTGCATTGTTTCTGCCTTAATTGGGATACGAAAGATCAGCAAATTCGAACCGGCCGAGGTTTTCCGTGGATGAGTTAGCCGTTAGTGTCAAAGATGTAAGCAAGACATTCCACATACCGGATGCAGACATTCAAGCCCTTAAGAGCGTCCACTTTGACACGCGCGTTGGTGAAATGCAAATGATTGTGGGTCCTTCCGGATCGGGTAAGACCACTCTCTTGAGCGTCATTGCTGGAACTTTAAATCCCGATGCAGGGGAAATTGAGGTTTTCGGAACCAAGCTCAATGAGCTTTCGGATGCTGAATTGACGGAATTTCGCAAGAAGAATATCGGGTTTATCTTTCAGCTTTTTAACCTCATCCCCACGCTGACAGCGAAAGAGAATGTAAGCATTCCGCTGATTCTCAATGGAGTACATCCTGTTGAAGCCGAAAAGAAGGCAGCCGAAGTGCTCGAAGCTGTCGGCATCGGGGACAAGGGAAATAGCATGCCGAACTACCTTTCTGGAGGCGAACAGCAACGCCTCGCGATAGGGCGCGCTATCATCCATGATCCGCGCCTCATCATTTGCGACGAACCCACATCGGCGCTCGATTATGAAACTGGAATAAAATTAATGAACCTTCTCACACAGATTGCAAAGTCTCCGGGTCGCAGTGTGATTGTGGTCACCCATGATTTGCGCATCTTAAAATTTGCAGATCGCATTGCTAAAATGGATGATGGTCGTGTATTAGAAATGCATGAGCAAGTAAACGAAAAAGAACTCACCGAGGACTAAGGACTTTCTATGCCTTTGAAAAAAACATCTTTCTACCTAGCTGGCATTGGATTATTACTCGGCATTTGCCTTTATTATATTTCGACTCATCAAACTCCAGAGGCTGTTTATAAAACGTTACCTGCTGTCAATCCCTTCGAACATAGCATCGCCGCTTCCGGGATTGTGGAAGCCGTAAATGAAAATATCGACATCGGGGTGCCCGTTTCGGCCCTTGCGACACATGTCTATGTGCATGTATGGGATAGGGTAAAAAAAGGAGAGCCGCTCTTTCAATTGGATGATCGCGATTTGCAATCACAGCTCGCCGTTCAAAAAGCCAATGTCGCAGTGGAAGAAGCACGAATTGTGCGGCTCAAAGATCAGCTCGAAAGGATGAAAGCAGTCAAAGATCCGCGGGCAGTGAGCGTGGAAGATTTGAAAACGCGCACTAACGATGTGGCCATTGCCGAAGCGCTATTGGCAGCGGCGAAGGCCCAACTGCAGAACACGGAGACATTGATCGATCGGCTGACCGTCAGGGCGCCCAAAGATGGAATGATCTTGCAAAGCAATATCCGAGCAGGAGAATACGCATCGGCAGATACCACTAATCCCGCGATGGTATTAGGCGACGTCAACGAGCTGCAAATCCGCGCCGATGTCGATGAACAAAACGCCTATCGGGTAAGCCCTGAAGCCCCTGCTATCGCTTTTCCGAAGAACAATCCGAAGCTTTCCATACCGCTTACCTTCAAGCGCATTGAGCCCTTTGTCATTCCCAAAAGGAATCTGACCGGTTTGAGCGAAGAAAAAGTCGATACGCGAGTCCTTCAAGTGATCTATACCTTCAAGCAGCCTGAAAATTTTCGTTTATATATTGGACAACAAGTCGATGTTTTTATTAAAGATGGTATATCGGCATCTAATTAAAATTTCCCTTTTTGGCTTTGCCAAAAAAGGAAATTTTAACTAGATGTCGGTATAACAACTGAACCCTAATTCGAATATGCTCAAACAGATTCTCTGTTTATCTTTCGCTTTGCTCGCATTTGTCAGCTGCCAAGTGGGTCCCGCTTACCGTCCCCCCTGCGTTAAAGTGCCCGAAGAATGGAAAGCTGAAGCGGTTGTAACGGAAGAAATAGAAGATGTAGGCTGCTGGTGGGAAATATTCCACGACCCTGTGTTGAATGAACTGGAAGAAAAAGCCATTTTAAATAACCAGGATATCAACCAAGCCATCGGACGCGTCAAAGAAGAGTGGGCACAGGCAGGCGTCACTGAAGCGGATCTCTATCCCCAACTGCAAGCCACTCCCGGATATATCGATATAGGATTCCCTGTGATGCCTATCGGACCCGTTATTCCGGGTGTTCCCACCCCTCCAATCAGGGTCAAGGAGTATCTCGCGCCTCTCTACTTCTCCTATCAAATCGACTTTTGGCTGAAAAATTGGGACAATTATCAATCCGCGTATGCCCACGCACAAGCCCAAAACGAGGATTTGCGCAATGTGCTGCTCACCGTCACGACCGATGTGGCGCAGAATTATTTCCAACTCCGCTCTTATGATCAGCAGCTGATCACCTTAGAAGAGGCCATCAAGGTGAGAAAAGATGCCGTAGAAATCAACACAGAGCGTTTTCGGGCTGGCCTCGTAAGCTATACAGATGTCGTCCAAGCCCAAGCGGAGCTCTATTCCGCAATCGCTAGTAGAATCGATGTCGAGAGGCAAAGGGCAGAATCAGAAAACCTCGTCGCCCTACTCATCGGCGATGTCGCTTCGGAATTTTTCCTTCCTCCGAATCCCCTGAAAGATCCTCCACCGACTATTCCGGCAGGCCTCCCCTCTGAATTGCTGCTCCGAAGGCCTGATATTGCAAAAGCGGAGAGGGAAATGGCTTCGAGAAACGCCAATATTGGCGTCGCTGTCGCCTCGTTTTTCCCAAGTATGACCTTGACGGGACAAGCAGGATATCTCCATCCCCATCTCAAGAATCTGTTCAGGTCCCTAAACCGTTATTGGCTCCTGCAAGAGCAAATCGCCCAAATCCTCTTCGATGGCGGACGCCTATACGAACAATATCTGGCAGCAAAAGCGCAATATGATGAGGCCATCGCCACCTATCGCCAAAGCGTCTTAGCCGGATTCCGCGATGTGGAAAATGCCCTCGTGGATATTAAACAGCGCGCCGAACAGAAAGAGGCCCTCACTTTGCGCGTGAAGTATTCTCAGGAGAGCGCCGACCTATCCCAAGAACGCTATCTAACCGGACTCGTAACCTACCTCGAAGTGACCGTGGAGCTGCAAAACCTCCTGGCCGCCCAAATCAATGAAGAGCAGGTGTTAGCCTTTGAATATCAGGCCACCATCCAGCTCATCAAAGCCCTCGGCGGCTCCTGGTAACAGCACAGCGAATCTTTTATATCTCAATTATTTTTTTACCACTGAGCCAGTGAGATCACTGAGATCAGTGAGAGGGTTTGAGATAGGGAGAGGTGCTCCTTACTGGTCTTACTATTTCAATGATTAATACAAAAAAACACTTCTCACTATCTCATACCTTCTCACTGATCTCAGTGATCTCAGTGGTAAAAAAATTAAAGACACTGCTTATCCGGGAGGAATAATCGGGTGTTTGCTGAAGTATTCTCTGGTGCGAATTTGCTCCTCTTGAAAGGTCTGCAGGTTATTAATTTTAAATAAAAGTCCGAAATCGAGTTCATTGCAAATATACTGGCGCACGCCATTTTTTCGGGCTATTCGCGAGAAAATGATAAACTCGTATTCATTGGAGCCATCCGTGTAGCTCAATTGGTCGATATAACAGGATTTTATTAGGTAACAGCAGTGGACGAGGGGAACTTCAAGAGTTCCGACCTTCTGATGGTAAAGGATTGGAAAATAGTCTGGATTGTGTTTGTAATAACCCGATTCATCAACTCCACAGAAGAAATTGCTGTTAAATGCGGTATCATCAGGAACTGACTTTAACATAGGCGCAATGATCGGCTTATCTTTGTTTACCAGATACAGGAGGGTTTCTGGCTGCGTGAGGAAATTGTCGCAATCGACAACAAAGTAAAAATCAGAGCCTAGCTCTTTTGCCTTTTGCAAGCTTTTATTTCTAATCAGGGCTAAGACATTTAATCGTTGTGTTGTCCATTGATGCGGCTTGCCATTCTCTAAATTTTCCACCATGTGTTCATCGTATGTGATGGAATTGTAAAGCGCTTGATTATCCTCCATCCATTTTTTAAGCATCTTTGGAGTCTCATCTTGGTTGTTATTTGTATTGATATAAACGTCGATGCGTTCTTTGGGATAGTTTAAATGATCGATGCAATAAAGATATTCAGGCAGCACGTGGGCTGTGTCTTTGGCTAAAATTACCAAGAGAACTTTCGGCAGATCCTTTCCAAAAAGGCTCGCCGTAGGAAAAGCAATGCTAGAAACAATCAACAATAGTCTTAAAGCGTAAGTCATCATGGCATAAACCTTCTATTAATTTTGGGGAATAATCGGGTGTTTGTTGAAATAATCTCGGGTACGGATTAGCTCCTCCTGCAATGTGAGGTTGCCATCCAAGCGGAGTATGAATCCAAAATCATGGACATTGCAAATATATTGGGTGACCCCATTTTTTCTTGCTGTTCGGGAGAAAATCACAAATTCGTAGTCATCCGTGTCATCTGTGTAGCTCAGTTGATCAATATAACTCGCTTTTATAAGGTAAGTGCAGTGGACGAGCGGGACCACAAAAGCTCCAATCTTATGGCGGTGAAGGATCTGATAGTAGTCTGAATGGTGTTGGTAATAACCCCATTCATTAACTCCACAAAAGTAATTGCTGTAAACACCCGTGTCGTTAGGATATGACGCCAGCATCGGGGCAATGATCGGTTTATCCTGGTTTACTAGATACAGAAGCGTTTCGGGCTGCGTAATGAAATTGTCGCAATCCACGACAAAGTAAAAATCTGAACCTAGCTTTTTAGCCATTTGCAGGCTTTTATTTCGAATTTGCGCTAAAACTTTAAATCTTTGTGGAGTCCATTCATGCGGTTCTGTCTTGTCTAGATTTTCGACCATATGCTCATCATATGTGATGGAACTGTAAACAGATTGGTTATCCTTCACCCATTGCTGAAGCATCTGAGGAGTGTTATCTCGGTTGTTATTGGTATTGATATAGACGTCGATGCGTTCTTTAGGATAGGCTAAATTTTCTATGCAATAGAGATATTCAGGCAAGAGATGGGCTGTGTCTTTGGCTAAAATTGCGATGAGAACTTTCGGCAAATCCTTTCCATACAAGTGTGCAAAAGGAAAAGCAAAACTCAATAGGATGATGACAAGTCTATTCATTATTGCCTCCAAGTACTAAAAAAATTAGGGAATGATCGGATGCTTACTAAAATAATCTCTTGTGCGCCTTTCCTCTTCCTGCAATGTCAGCAAGCCTTCAAATTTAAGTAAGATTCCAAAATCAAGTTCATTGCAAATATATTGTTTAACCCCATTTTGTCTAGCCACGCGCGAGAAAATCACAAATTCATAGTCACCAGATCCATCAACATAACTCACTTGATCGAAATACTTGGATTTTATTAGATAAGTGCAGTGGACAACGGGGACTTCAAAAGTTCCAACCTTATTGCGGTAAAGAATCCGTCCATATTCAGGATTGACCTCCGCATAACCCCATTCATTCACTGCGCAAAAGAAGTTGCTGTACCACCTCTCATCAGGAACTGCCGCTAACATAGGGGCAATGATCGGTTTATCTTTGTTTATCAAATAGAGTAGCGTTTCTGGCTTGACGCAATTGTCGCAATCGACGACAAAGTAAAAATCTGAGCCCAGCTCTTTAGCCATTTGCAGGCTTTTATTTCTAATCTGCCCTAAGACCTTTAATCT
Source organism: uncultured Parachlamydiaceae bacterium (assembly GCA_963801335.1). Classification (GTDB taxonomy): domain Bacteria; phylum Chlamydiota; class Chlamydiia; order Chlamydiales; family Parachlamydiaceae; genus CAWDEQ01. The sequence continues at coordinate 948,744 of CAWDEQ010000003.1, forward strand.
TGGTATTGTCCAATCGTGCGGCTTGCCACTCTCTAAATTTTCGACCACATGCTCCTCGTAAGTGATGGAGTTGTAAAGCGATTGATTATCCTCTACCCATTTCTTCAGGATCTCAGCAGTGTCATCTTGGTTGTTATTGGTATTGATATAAACGTCGATCCGTTCTTTAGGATAAATTAAGTTATCTATGCAATACAGGTATTCAGGCAAAACGTACCCTTTGTCCTTTGCTAAAATTGCCAATAAAACTGTCGGCAAATCCTCTCCATACAGGTGTGCAAAAGGAAAAGCAAAGCTCCAAAGGATTATCACTACTCTTAAAGCATGAGTCATGCGCTAAACTCCAAGTTATATAATTGGCATCATTAATGGCAAAAAAGCATTTTTTCGTCAATAGAGACCAATGAACATGGTGTAAAAACATATGGAATTTAAAGGCAAGGCTAGGTTATATAAAGTGGTTTTGAAACAAACTTGATGGTCATTTTTATGAGATGGATTCCTATTCTATTGCTTGCAGGTGTGCTAATTCTAAATTCCCTAACAGGAATGTCTGATCAGAGAACAGAAATAGGGGTTACCGAAAAAAATGACATTGTTAAGTCGACGAAAAGAATTTTCCTACCAGAGTTTCCCGAATCATTCAATCCTTCCATCATTAAATATAAAGATTATTATTTATTGACCTTTCGTTATCAGCCTGATCCCTGGACATGGTGGGTATCCTATATTGGCATCCTTCCATTGGATCAATCTTTCGAACCCATTTCAAGCCCTGTGCTTATCTCTACAAGAGATAATCATGATGTGACCCCTTCACAGTCGGAAGATGCGCGAATTTTTTCCTATAACAATAAAGTGTATCTTATTTTCAATGACAACACTCACGAGATATTTACTGTAGGGCAGAGAAGGGATATGCATTGTGCAGAACTCATTGAGGAAGGGGGAAAATTTGTTCTTTCAAAACCCATCAAATTAATCCATGAGACAAATTATTACACCCAATCTAAGGGGGAAAAAAATTGGGGTCCCTTTGAAAAAAATGGGAATCTCTATCTGATCTATTCCATAAATCCATTAGAAGTTCTCTCCCCTGATTTTACTACAGGCATTTGTCATGTCACCTCTAAAACAGAAAAAGCTATAACGTGGAATCTTGGAACTTTGCGTGGAGGGACCCCCGCTCAGTTGGTAGAAGGCGAATATCTAGCTTTCTTTCATACGAGGACTTATTTCTCGTCTCAAGCTTCAGGTTTCAGACCCATGGTTCATTATGTTATGGGTGCCTATACATTTAGCCAGGATCCTCCTTATGAAATGACGAAAATGAGTTCTGTACCTATAGATGCAGAGGGTTTTTACACTTTTTCCAATGTAAATCAACGCGTTATCTATCCTGGAGGATTTGTCATAGATAATGATAACATCTATCTCGCCTATGGCAAAGATGATCATGAAGTATGGATCGCGACACTTGATTACAATGCTTTAAAAAAATCCCTGATCCCTGTGAACGATATACAGGAAAAATGACTTGTGATTTTTGAGCTTTTTTAATAGTGTCAGTAGGAGTTTATCATAAGGAGAAATGATGCATAAAAAAGGATTTGTCTACTTCTTATTGGCTGCGCTGTGCCTTTGCCAAGGGCTGCAAGCAGCTGATTCGCCAAAGCTTCATATCTGTACTGCCGCTTCTCACGAAACGAAAGGGCTGCAGATTTTGCGGAAATCGTGTGAGCGCAATAACTTAGAATTGCATGTGGAAGGCCTTGGCAATCCCTTCCCAGGTTTATCCTATAAGCTCCATGCCTGTGAGGAATATGCCAAAACGCTTCCTCCAAAAGATATCGTCATGTTTGTGGATGCTTATGACGTCTTCTTTCAAGCGGGAGAAAAGGAAATCCTGGATCTCTTTTTTGCAATGAATCATCCCTTTGTGCTCTCAGTTGAACGCTATTGTTATCCTTTTCCTCAGGTAGCTCGCCTTTTTCCTGCCCCCACCTCTTTCCGCTACATCAACTCCGGAAGTTATATGGGTTATGTTGATAAAGTTATCGAAATTTTAAACAGTGTGCGGCCTTATGAGTTTTGGTGGGATGACCAAGGGATACTGACTCTTGATTATATCAAGGAGCCAGAAAAATACTGTCTAGATTCTTATTGCCAACTTTTTATGCCCTTAGCTGGTTGTTTCATGGACGACCTTCTGATCGATGAAGAGAAAGGGCTTATCCACTGCAGGGAAACAGGAACAATCCCCTGCATCATTCATGGTAACGGATCAGGCAGAGGCCTATACAATAAGCTCTGTGAAAAATTCTATTCTGAAATTTTAGCTCAATAAAGGACTTCAATGCATAAACGATGTTTGAGTCTTTTTTTGGCACTGATGTGCTTTTGCCTGCAAAACCTATTTGCAGACAATCCCCCCAAACTTCATATCTGTACGATGGCCACTCATGAACACAAAGGCTTGCGCTACCTGCGCAAGTCATGCGAACATTATAACTTGCCCTTGGAAGTACTAGGCATGGGCCTTCAGTGGAGAGGACTAGCCCAAAAGCTCCATGTTAGTGAAGAATATGCTAAAACGCTTCCCGAAAACGATATCCTCATGTTTGTAGATGGTTACGATGTCATTTTGCAGGCTGACGAGAAGACCATTCTTGAGACTTTTTATGCGATGAATTACCCGTTCGTGATTTCGGTTGAACGCGACTTATGGCCCCATAAAGAAATGGCACAGCTATTTCCAAAGGATACTTCTTTTCGTTATCTCAACTCTGGAACTTATATCGGATATGTCGGGAATGTCTTAGAAATTTTAAGAGGTGTGCGCCCCTATGACTTTTCCTGCGATGATCAAGGGTTGCTACAATGTGACTGGGGAAAACAGCCCCATAAGTACTGTTTGGATACATATTGCCAAATGTTCTTGGTCTTAACGTTTGTTAATCTTGACGAACTCATTATCGATGAACATCAGCAAATTCATTGCCGCGAAACCGGAACGCTACCGATCCTCGTTCATGGGAATGGCAGGAGCCGAGACATGTTTTATTCCATCTGTGAAAAATTCTACCCTGAAGTTCCAACTCAGTAAGGAGACAATGATGTATAAACGATGTTTGAGTCTTTTTTTGGCACTGATGTGCTTTTGCTTTCAGAACCTATTGGCAGGCACTCCTCCTAAGCTTCATATCTGTACGATGGCTACCCGCGACGACAAGGGGTTGGAATACTTGCGCAAATCATGCGAACGTTATAATCTGAATTTGCAAGTGTTAGGTTATGGCCAACCTTGGATAGGGCTTACCCAAAAGCTCCATTATTGTGAAGAATATGCTAAAACACTTCCTGAAACCGATATCCTTATGTTTGTCGATGGTTACGATGTCATCTTTCAGGCTGACGAGAAGAGAATTCTTGAGACCTTTTATGCGATGAATCACCCTTTCGTGATTTCGGTTGAACGCAACTGCGATCCCTACCCCCATTTGGCCTATCTCTTTCCAAAGGATACCTCTTTTCGGTATCTCAACTCTGGAACTTATATCGGTTATGTCGGGAATGTCTTAGAAATTTTACAACGTGTCCGCCCCTATGAATTTTTTAATTGTAATGATCAAGGATTGCTACAGCTTGACTGGGTAAAACATCCACAACAGTACTGCCTGGATACATATTGCCAGCTGTTCTTGGTCTTAACGCTCGTCAATCGGGACGAACTCATTATCGATGAACATCAGCAAATCCGCTGCCGCGAAACCGGAACGCTTCCGTTACTCCTTCATGGGAATGGCTGGAGCCGAGGCATGTTTTACTCCATCTGCGAAAAATTCTATCCAGAAGTTCCAACGAGATAAGTATGAGTACTATGTCTAAACGATGTTTAACTCTTTTTTTAGCGCTTATATGCTTTTGCCTTCAGAACTTATTTGCAGATGATGCCCCCAAACTTCATATTTGCACGATGGCGACTCAAGAAACCAAAGGATTGTGCTATTTGCGCAAATCATGTGAACGTTATGATCTTCATTTGGATGTGCTAGGCTTGGGCCAACCTTGGATAGGGTTCGGCCAAAGGCTCCATTATTATGAAGATTATGCTAAAACACTTCCCGAAACCGATATTCTCCTGTTTGTAGATGGTTACGATGTCATCTTTCAGGCTGACGAAAAGACAATCCTTGAGACCTTTTATGCAATGAATCATCCGTTCGTGATCTCAGTTGAACGAGACTGTTGGCCCCATAAGGATATGGCGCCGCTATTTCCAAAGGATACCTCTTTTCGATACATCAACGGCGGATCTTATATAGGTTATGCCGGCAATGTCGTAGAAATTTTAAAAGGCTTGCGCCCCTATGACTTATACTGTGATGATCAAGGAGTGCTCATGCTTGACTGGGTAAAACATCCACAACAGTACTGCCTGGATACATATTGCCAGCTGTTCTTGGTCTTAACGTTCGTTAATCTTGACGAACTCATGATCGATGAACATCAGCAAATCCTTTGCCGCGAAACGGGAACGCTACCGATCCTCCTTCATGGAAATGGAAGGAGCCGAGGCATGTTTTATTCCATCTGCGAAAAATTCTATCCAGAAGTTCCAACTCAATAAGGAGACAGCGATGTATAAACGATGTTTGAATCTTTTCTTTGTACTTTTATGCTTTTGCCTGCAGAACCTATTTGCAGGAGATCCTCCTAAACTTCATGTCTGTACGTTCGCGACTAAAGAAACTAAAGGATTGCAATACCTGCGCAAGTCATGCGAACGTTATGGGGTGCCTTTGCAAGTACTAGGCCTTGGCCAGCCTTGGATAGGGCTAGCGCAAAAGCTCCATTATTGTGAAGAATATGCCAAAACGCTTCCCAAAACTGATATTCTCATGTTTGTAGATGGTTACGATGTCATCATTCAGGCTGACAATCAGACAATTCTTAAGACCTTTTTTGCGATGAATCACCCTTTTGTGATCGCAGCCGAACGAAACTGCAGTCCCTTTCCAGAGTTGATTCATCATTTTCCACAGGATACTTCTTTTCGCTACCTCAACTCGGGTACTTATATCGGTTATGTCAGCAATGTCCTAGAAATCTTAAGGAGTTTGCGACCCTACAACTTAAAGGGGAATGATCAAGGACTGCTCATGCTTGACTATGTCATAAAGCCTCAAAAATACCGCTTGGATACCTACTGCCAGCTTTTCTTGCCCTTAACCCATATTGATTTAGACGAGCTTTTCATCGATGAGGAACATAAGCAAGTCTATTGCCTCGAAACGGGGACGCTACCCTGTCTCCTACACGGAAATGGATGGGGTAGAGACTTGTTTAACAGTTTCTGCGAACGATTCTACCCAGAAGTAACAGATTAGAATAACTCAATAAGGAAGATGACGATGTATAAACGATGTTTGACTCTTTTGATGGCACTTATGTGCTTTTGCCTCCAGAACCTATTTGCAGCAAATCCTCCCCCTAAACTTCACATCTGCACTGTCGCAACTCAAGAAATTAAAGGTTTGAACTACTTGCGCAAATCGTGTGAACGTTATAATCTGCCCTTGCATGTCATAGGCCTTGGCCAACCGTTTCCAGGGCGCGCCTATAAGCTCCATGCTTATGAACAATATGCTAAAACGCTTCCCAAAAATGATATCGTCCTGTTTGTCGATGGTTACGATGTCATCTTTCTGGCTGACGAAAAGACCATTCTTGAGACCTTTTATGCAATGAATCATCCGTTCGTGATTTCGGTTGAACGCAACTGTTATCCTTATCCAGAATTGGCACGTCTTTTTCCAAGGGATACCTCTTTTCGCTATATCAATGCTGGATCTTACATAGGATATGCCGGCAATGTCGCAGAAATCTTAAAGGGTCTGCGGCCCTATGACTTTCGGTGGAATGATCAAGGCCTTCTCATGATTGATTATTTGCAACAACCCGAAAAGTACCGCTTGGATACATTTTGCCAGCTTTTCCTCGTCTTGACTCTCGTTAAACCAACCCAACTCATTATCGATGAAGAGCATCAGCAGGTCCTTTGCCGCGAAACGGGAACGCTACCCTGCCTCCTTCATGGCAATGGATGGAGCAAGGACATGTTTTACTCCATCTGCAAAAAATTCTACCCAGAAGTTCCAACTGAATAAGGAGAAACTTTATGTATAAACGATGTTTTACACTTTTATTGGCACTTTTATGCCTGTGCCTTCAGAATCTACTAGCAGACAATCCTCCTAAGCTTCATGTCTGTACGGTGGCTACTCAAGAAACCAAAGGATTGCGCTACTTGCGCAAATCGTGTGAGCGTTATAATCTGCCCCTGGTTGTCCTTGGCATGGGCCAACCCTTTCCAGGGCGGGCCTATAAGCTTTATGCTTACGAAGAATATGCCAAAAATCTCCCCCCAACCGATATCGTCTTATGTGTAGATGGGTATGATGTTATCTTTCAAGCTGATGAAAAAACAATTCTCGAGACTTTTTATGCAATGAATCACCCTTTCGTGATCTCTGTTGAACGCAACTGTTTTCCCTTTGTAGAAATGGCACGCTATTTTCCAAAGGATACCTCTTTTCGTTACCTCAATGCGGGATCTTATATAGGTTATGCGGGCAAAGTCGCAGAAGTTTTAAGGAGCTTGCGGCCATATGACTTGAAGGCGAATGATCAAGGAGTGCTCATGATGGACTTTTTTATGCAGCCCCAAAAGTACTGCTTGGATACCTATTGCCAGCTTTTCCTCGTCTTAACGTTCGTTACTCCGGAGCAGCTCATTTTCGATGAAAAACAGCAGCAAGTCTATTGCCCCGAAACGGGCACGCTGCCGTGCCTCCTTCATGGGAATGGAATGAGCAAAACCATGTTTTACTCCATCTGCGAACGCTTCTACCCCGATGTCAAAGATTAGAGGTTTTTTATAGTTTACCACTGATCTCAGTGGTAAATTATGCAACAACGTTATGCAACAGCTTGGCAATGCGCCAGTCAGGGGTCGAACCTGAAACCTTTGGCTTCGGAGGCCAACGCTCTATCCATTGAGCTACAGGCGCTGGAATGAAATCCTTATTGCACGACGTTGGCTTCGAGGATTTCTACAGGTACTTTTGGAACATCGCTGTAGGGTCCATTATTGCCCGTCTGGACTTTTTTAATGGCATCGACGACATCCATTCCTTCGATGACCTTTCCGAAAACCGCATAGCCATATTCTGATGGCTTTTTGCTGCGGAAATTGAGGAAATCGTTGTTGTTGACGTTGATGAAAAACTGGGTTGTCGCACTATTGACATCGGAGGTGCGAGCCATGGCAATTGTCCCGACATCATTCTTCAAGCCATTTTCGGCCTCATTTTGGATGGGCGCGTTTGTCGGCTTTTGTTTCATTTCCTTTGTGAAGCCGCCACCCTGGATCATGAATCCGTTGATGACGCGGTGGAAGATCGTATTATTGTACTGCCCGCTTTTGACATACTCTAAGAAGTTTTTCACAGTTACAGGGGCTTTTTCTGGATAGAGTTCGACTTTAAAATCTCCCATCGTTGTTTTAAAGAGAACAATGGGATGCTGTGCTGCGTTTGTCATGTTTACCTCATTTGCTGAGAAACAAACATTCAGGAAAGCCATGCACAGGGCAAAAAATAGTGACAATCTCATAAAAAGATGCTCCTCATATAATATATTCAAGTTCTGCTAAATAAATGGCCGTATTGTTTTCGTGCGAAGAGTAATAGCTGATATATAGCTTTCCCTCTCGATACACCATGCCAGGATAGCTCGTGTCTCCCTCGCTTGGCAAAAACAATACAGGCTGAAGTTCTCCAACTTCCATATGAGCCAAGGCAGTCTTCTCAAAAATGCCTGAGGGGCTATTCTGAAAAAAACGGCCGGCGGCCCACATCGACTTGTCCGGCAGGATGAGAAAATTGGGACCGCCAATCTGTTTGTTGGTCGCTGTCCAATTCCAATGCCCATATGGAGGCAAGCTAGTCCCTATCCAGGCTCGGCTGTCGCTTCTACCGCCTCTTCTGACGAGGGCGACCATAGCGCCCTCTTCGGTAAAGCGGAGAGTGGCTTCACTGGGATAACTATCGATATCCCAGGAAGTAATGAAATCATACTGCAAACCCTCTTTTGAGACAAAGAGTTTAATGATCCATTCCTCATGAAGCTCTTCTGGATTTGAATAGGAATAGGAAGCGCCGAAGGCCTTCCCCTCATGCCAGGTCACTCGCCACAGCCATTCATGGGGGGCAAGAATGGTACGAAAGGGAGACCAGTGGACTCCATCTGAAGAAAAGGAAACCCTTGGCTGGCGCGTGAAGTATTCATTGTCCTTATAGACTGTCCCTTCGACTAGAAGCATCAGCTTGCCATCCGGCATGACGGAGATCTTCGGATCTCGCAGGTCGACCCCTTCTTCAGAAAAAAGATCGACGGGCTTCCATTCTTTTGCATCGCTGCTTGCGATGAGGCGGATGCTTCCGTTCCATCCATAGACATGCTGGTCGGATTCCCGAAAAACACAGAGAAACCGTCCCTGAAAGAAGATGAGATCCGTCAGGGCATTATGCGGGGAGAAGTCCCAGATTTTTCTGACAGAAAGCAGATTCGGGGACTTTCTCACCTCTTTACCTCACAAGAACCTCGATGGCATAGTCCTTTTCCATCGGAGGATTTCCTGTATTAGAGTTCACTGTCAATTCTGGAGAAAGGGAAAATTGTCTTCCACATTCCAGACAGCGGTGGTTTTGTTTACCATGTCGCGTATATCCATTTCGCTTGAAGGCTTTAGATCCACATTGGGGGCATTCGTAATTCATTTTTCAGTACCTCGATTGATTTCTCTCAAAGGATTCATATAACAGTGCGAAAAAAATAACAACATAAAAATTGGATTCGGTTAAAATAGTATCATGATGACACCCGATGATTCGACATTATCCCGCCTGTTGCTGGAGCGAAGGCGTTTTCCCCCTTCACGCGCCTGTTCTGAAGCGGCCCATATCAAGAGTTTGTCCGAGTACCAGGCCTTATACCAAAAGTCAATCGCCGATCCCGATGCCTTTTGGCTAGAGCAAGCTGGAGAGCTGGAATGGTTCAAGAAGCCTACCCAAGGTTGCAACTATACCTGGGACACCAAAAAAAATAGCGTCCGCCATACCTGGTTTGAAGATGGCCACCTCAACGTCTGTTACAACTGCTTGGACAGGCATATAAAAGCAGGCAAGGGAAGCAAAACGGCCCTCATCTGGCAGGGAGATGAAGAGTTTGAAGAAAAAGCGATCTCCTATGCTGCCCTCTTTCGCGAGGTGTGCCAATTCGCCAATGTATTAAAAGCGCGAGGCATCCAAAAGGGAGATAGGGTCTGCATCTACCTGCCGATGATTCCGGAATTAGCCATAGCGATGCTGGCTTGCGCCAGAATTGGCGCCATCCATTCCGTTGTCTTCGGCGGCTTCAGTGCCGAATCGCTCGCCCACCGCATCAATGATTCGAGCTGCAAACTCCTGGTCACCGCCAATGCGTCCAAGCGAGGAGGCAAAACAATCCCCTTCAAAGAAATTGCCGACGAAGCTCTCGTCCGCTGCTCTTCCATCGAAAAAGTCGTCATCGTCAAAAGGTCTGAAACGCCTACTTCGATGATCGCAGGCAGGGATGTCTGGTATCACGAAGAAATCGATTGGGTTTCGGATGAATGCCCGCCAGTTGTATTAAATGCGGAGGATCCCCTCTTTATCCTATATACCTCCGGTTCTACAGGTAAACCTAAAGGGGCGCTCCATACACAAGCCGGCTACCTGCTTCAAGCTTCTTTGACGCACCGCCTTGTTTTTGATCTGCACGATCGCGATATCTACTGGTGCACGGCTGACATCGGCTGGATCACCGGCCATAGCTACATCGTCTATGGCCCGCTCGCCAATGCGAGCAGCGTTGTCATGTATGAGGGCATTCCAACCTATCCCGATCCAGGGCGCTTCTGGCATATTGTTGATAAATATCAGGTCTCTATTTTTTACACGGCGCCGACGGCAATCCGAGCCCTGCTCTGCCACGGCGAAACCTACCCAAAGAAGTATCGGCTCAACTCCTTGCGCATCCTTGGCACTGTTGGAGAACCGATCAATCCCGAAGCTTGGATGTGGTACTACGAAGTCATAGGCAAAGGACGCATCCCCATTGTCGACACCTGGTGGCAAACCGAAACGGGCGGCATCATGATCGCTCCCCTCCCCGGAGCCCACACCCTGAAACCGGGCTCTGCCTCCCAACCCTTCTTCGGCATTCAACCTGCCATTGTGACGGAAAAGGGCTCTCCCTGCCCCATCGATGAGGGAGGCTGCCTCTGCATCGAAAAGCCTTGGCCGGGAATCATCCGGACGATTTGGGGAGACCACCAGCGCCTCATCGATCACTATTTTTCAACCTTTGAAAACAAATACTTCACGGGAGATGGCTGCCGCCTGGATGCCGAAGGAGACTACTGGCTTTTAGGGCGCATCGACGATGTGGTCAATGTGTCTGGGCATCGGCTTGGCACTGCCGAAATCGAAAGCGCACTGGTCAGCCATGAAGCCATCGCAGAAGCCGCTGTAGTTCCTATGCCGCACGAAATCAAAGGGCAAGGGCTTTATGCCTTTGTCATTTTGGTCGATGGCGTTGCCGAATCTCCCGATCTGAAAATCGATCTGGCTAAACACGTCAAACATGAAATAGGTCCGATTGCCGTTCCAGACAAAATTCAATTTGCCAAAGCCCTTCCCAAAACCCGCTCTGGAAAAATCATGCGCCGCATCCTGCGCAAAATCGCAGCCCATGAAGTGGAAAACCTCGGGGATATCAGCACCCTCGCCGATCCCCAAGTCATCGACCATCTGCTCGAAGGGATGCAAACCGAATAATAATAAGCTTTGTTTTGTATTTTTTTTGTCTTGTATTATTTACCACTGAGATCACTGAGATCACTGAGAAGGTATGAGATCATTGAGTGGAATTAGCTTTGTTTTGTATTTTTTTACCACTGAGATCACTGAGAAGGTATGAGATCATTGAGTGGGATTATACAACCAGGCGCCGAATACCATGTTTCAGAAGTTTTACGTTAAAATTGATCAGTAATCCTATGCCCCCACCGACCTGCTTCAAATAGGATAAAAGCTGGGCTTCATGAACCGACAGAAGCCCAGAAACAGCCTTGATTTCAACAATCACCCGATTTTCTACAACCAAATCCAAGCGATATCCAGCCTCTAATCTCATACCCTTATAATAAATAGGAATAGTCTTTTGCCTTTCTACTTTCAGGTTATTTAGGGAAAGTCGTGACATAAACAAGTTTCGTAGGCAGACTCCAATAGTCCTGGACCAAGCTCCCGGTGCACCTGAATAGCTGCTCCAATGATTTGTTCTGTCAAAGTATCATTTCGTATTTCACTCTGGGGCATAACTTCCTCATGAATATTCTTACTTTGAAAACTCTAAGATCCTCCCAATCTCATACCCTCTCACTGATCTCACTGATCTCCCTAGTAGCCTTATTTTTTCCGCTGCATAGGACCCCTAGTAAAACTTGCTGTTGATCGGTCCGAAATTAGATCAGTAAGTCGTTATTTTCGCTGTTAAATCCATTGCCTATACCGCATCTTCGCAAATTTCTCTTTTGAATTCGGAAAAAGTAGCTAAATCCACAATTATTTTTATATGTTTTATTCTTCTGTGGACGTGTTGGAGCATATCACAATTCTGTTTTTGAATTGAGATCAAACATTATTTTAGTTTTGCTTCCCTATATTCTTTCTATGTTTGGGCTGGTTTCGGCAATTTTCTTACTGAATAACCCCACTCATTTAATTGAGATCGCATATTAGCAATACGACGCTCTTTCTGCGTTTCTAGGTAGGCATCAGCTCCTGGCTCGACAAATTGTTTTCCGGTTGTTAGCGTATTGTATAAAAATCTGGCCAATTTATGAGCCCCTGCTGTTATTGCCGCTCTAGGGCCCTTCTTAGCTTTTATTCTACGAAAAAATACTCCTAGCGCCGTTGGATTCGTCTCGCGATAAAGGCTAGACACCCCCATCCTTAGCGCTCTAGCTGCTCGCGGAGGCTTATTATAATTCGCATTTTTTCGAAGTATCTTTCCTCCTGATATCTGGTTATTGGGTGTCAGTTTCAGCCATGAACAAAATTGCTTAAACGATTTCCACTTACTCATGTCAGTTCCTATTTCGGAAATGACCGCTAGAGCCGTACATTCGCTTATCCCTGGCAGGGTCAGCAAATCGACCCCAAGTATATTTATCAACAGGGATCGGACATCAAATCTAAACTCATGTACTTGTTCATGTCTTTTATTTCGACGTTTACGTAATTTGATCTCCGCGCTTTTTGGACTCTCCTCGATATTCCCTATTGGTTCCTTTTTAGGAATTGCTTTCAGCAATTCTTCTATTTTGGCATCACTTTTTCTTGCCATTTCGAAGTGAAATTCATATTCATCAACCGCTTGTTGAAGTGTAAATAGAAGATCTTCACGATAAAATCCGTTTAAGGCTTCGGCTATTTCTTTTTCTGATTTTCTACACCGAGGATCCCGGTTTTTTGCTAAGACCGCAGGATCACGCGTTCCTGCAAGAATGGCCTTGATAATCAACGTGCCTGTTTTGCCTGTTATATCACTTACCGCGACGTCCAGTCTAAGGTTCATCGAAATTAAGGCTTTTTGGATTCGTTGATTTGCATGTGACATCATCCTTACAGATTGTTCTCGCGATCTATAGTATGTTCGTAGCGCCAGCGATTCTCCTGAAGGCACAAATGAGCCTTCAAGCAATCCATAACTATGTAGTTGCATCAGCCATTCAGCATCGTGTACATCAGTCTTCTTGCCTTTGACGTTCTTTACATGGCGAGCATTGGCAAGAACAACTTCGATTCCGGCACCTTCCAGCATCGCATAGAAGTGCATCCAGTAAACTCCTGTAGACTCCATCGCAACAGATTCCACACCACATTCTTTCAGCCATTTAATACAAGTTTCCAAACCCAAAGTGTAGACTGAAAATTCTCGAATATGAACCTCATCTCTATTTTTCGGATTGGCTAAAGCAACAAAATGGCTTTTAGACCCAAGGTCGATGCCTGCGACATTCTGTCGCAAAACCTTTAAAGGACTTGCTTTTTTTATGAATGGACTAGAATGATCTTTTTTTGTATCATTCTTTTTCTGCTTCTTTTTCATAACTTAATATGCCTTTTGTTTAAGTTTAAAAAGCTTGCAAAGCAGGGGATAACTGCTTAAGGGGCACAAATAACCCCCTAGGACTGACTCCCTAACGGGCAAACTACTGAGAAGTAGCCGCTCCAAACATAGTTGCGTCAATCCCCTGCGGACCAAACTCAGTGAAGGGCAAAAAGCACCAATTCCGATAACGGTCACTTATGCAAGTGCCTATATTGTAATTGGTTAAGGAAAAAGAAGCAGTATTTTTTCGATTGCTTTCAGGTAGCACATATTAGATATAAGGCTACCTTCTACATAATTGCTGCTTACCGTTGAATGTCTGAAGATCTACCCGGCCGATTGCTCAGTGGTAAAAATAATGAGCGTTAAATTATTTACTATTGGATGGGGGTCACGATCTCGCTTGCCTCTAAACCAAAATTGTCTGCCATTCGCTTGTAAAATTGAACCTCGTCACGCTTCCAGTATTGATCGTTGCGTTGGTAAAGTGGATCGGTTTTAGCTTTCAGGTAATAGGGGTGGCGGTGCTCGAGCACTACAAGGTTGATACGGGCCGTTTTATTTAGCATGTAGCCGACCATAGTCAACTCCGTATTGCAATAGAATGATTTATAATCCGGATGATAAATGTATCCGAGCCGGTCATAAAATTTTTTGCCCATAATCGGGTAATTCATGACTCCATTGGCAAGTGGATTGCCATCATCGAAATGGATTATTCCATCATAATCAGGAAAGTAGGCCTGCATCATCTGAGCAATGAGGAGGTCATAGTCTTGTATCATAGGGTACATATCGTCAGATGCTAACAAAAGAATATCGAAGTCTGTATATTTTTCTAAATCTGCATTACAGGCCTGGACCTTCGATGTGTTATTCCCAAAATGGACGTGCAAGTTTGGGTATTTCTTTAACTTTGCCCTTACGTCCGAATTATTCATTAAGTGGTCATCCACATCGCAGCTAATAACAAATTCGTAAGGGATTTTTTTGCTGATCTTCTCGTAGTAGAGATTGAGGACTTCAAAAAACTTTTGAGGACGCTGACGCGTGGGGATTTTTATCAGCAAACGTGGGGAAGAAGACTGATCTGCCGCCTCCAGGGATGACAGTAGAACAAGGCAGAGAACGAGGAAGGTTAATAATTTTTTCATAGTTTATCCTTATGCAAATTTAAGCATGTATTTATGTAACTCGTGATAATAGTTGGCTTGTTGAATCCTATCTAGGGCAAATTGTCGATTTAGAATCGTCTGCCTCTTATAGTTTTCCGGCACTCGTGGATTGGCAATAATCTTATCGCAAGCCTTAATGCTCTCCTGGTACTGGCCCGTCCAGTAGGCGCAAATGGAATATTCGAATAAGAGTCCCCAGTCGGTAATCCAATCCTGGTTAAAGAGATAATCTCCGGAAGGCGGCTTATGCATGGCTTTTTCAAGCAGGAATTGCGCAAAAGAATAATCGCCTAGCCTCCTATAGAAGCTAGCGAGATAATAATCAGCCTCGACACGCGAGGGGCGATAATTGGCTGCCGCAAAATAGCCTTTGATCACCACATCGTCGGGTTTTCCAAGATCTTCCTGCAATAGGGCGATCTGGAGGAGAGACCAATAAACCTCTTCTGCCCATCCACCCATTTTCACGCGCTTGTGAAAATGATAGATGGCCTTTTCCTTATCTCCATAGTCTTTATAGCTCATAGCCAGGTAAAACTGACTTCGGGTATTGTTGGGATTCTTTTTCAGGTCTTCTTCCAGCATTTTTGCATGTTTCAGATATTTTTCAGGGTCCTGCCAGCTGGCTCCATCCGGAGTCGGAATATTGACTATTCCCTTGAGGACATCGCTTGAGCGGGCTTCAGAGGAATTAATCGCCTCATGCACAACGCCCTCCCATCTCCAATTCAAGCCATCTTTGACTAATCCGACTCTCAAGTAGGATGTGGAGCCATATTCAGTCTTGAAAAAATAAAAATCTTTAGTGAGTGAAGGCAAGATAAAATTGGGATCGAATCTCAGTACCTCATCAGCGTCGATAAAAAGGATGTAATCAGCTTTTCCACAGGCTAAATCGAGCGCTTCATTGCGATTATGCGCGAAGTTGACCCAGGGCCTTTCGTGCAGTTCGCCTGGAATATCGCTCAGCAGATGACGCACGAGATCTTGTGTGCCATCTGTCGAACCTGTATCGACGATGACCCAATAGTCGATAAAATGCATCAGGGAGCTTAGGCAGCGCTCCATCACATGGCTTTCATTTTTGATGATCATATTCAAACAGACCGTTTTCTTTGGAACAGCAGCCTCAAGTTGAATGAATAGAAAGGAAAGCATCAATAAACAGGTGATCCTGAAAAGCTTCATAGTTAACCCTCGTTTCGTGTAACTTCTATTTCTTTTGTTTCTTTAGCTGTATCTTTTTCTTTAATTTTGGCAATGGCATACTCCCGATTCTTGATCGCCGCTTCTTTAAAGGCTTCTGGCAATTTTTCCATTGTGAGCACTTTATCCGTAGCTCTTAGGCTCTCTTCATAGAGGCCAACCCAATAGGCACTGATGGAATATTCGAAAAGCAATCCATAATCGTTGATCCATTGTTCGACTGTTCCCACCTCTATAGGCTGAGGCAGAGAAAGTCCGAGCCTCGAGAAATAATAGGATATTTCATAATTGCCCAGTTGGCGATAGATGCTGGCCAGGTAATAAAGCGGTTCCAGACGCGTAGGTTTATAGTAATGGGCCCTGAAAAAACTTGAAATAACATCTGAGTTAGGCATCCCCAACTGATATTGGAGAATGGCTATCGAATAGAGCGATTCGTAAACCTCTTGCTGCATTCCCCCCATCTCAGCCCGCCGCAAATAGTTTTTGAGGGCCTCTTCTTTGTTCCCAAAACAACGGTAGCTTTGCGCAAGGTAGAAGACATGGCGTGGGTTATTCGGATCTTTTTTCAGCTCATTTTCAAGGGTCATTGCATCTTTTAGAAATTTCGCCGGATCGCGCGAACGAGCTCCTTCTGTTGTGGAAAAGTTGGAGAGCCCAGCCAAAATGGCAAATGTCGACTGCTCGGGTGTGACAAGATATTCGTGGATGACCCCTTCCCAACGCAGGCTTGGGTGAGACTTCGCCAAGTGGAAGCGGGTGAAAGATATCCCTTCGTAATAGTTTCTGAAAAGGTAGACATCGTAGGTCA
Source organism: uncultured Parachlamydiaceae bacterium (assembly GCA_963801335.1). Lineage (GTDB taxonomy): Bacteria > Chlamydiota > Chlamydiia > Chlamydiales > Parachlamydiaceae > CAWDEQ01. The sequence continues at coordinate 965,202 of CAWDEQ010000003.1, forward strand.
ATTTGGGAAAATGGAAAGCCAGATCAGGGACTAAGTACTCATCGGCATCGATGAACATGAGGTAGTCAGCCTTCCCCTTGGCCAGTTGTAAAGCCTCATCGCGGTTATGCCCGAAGTTGACCCAGGGACGCTCATACAGCTCTCCGGGGATATCCTTCAACATCTCTTTGATGATGGCCTGCGTCCCATCCGTCGACCCCGTGTCCACAATGACCCAGTAATCGATATAGGGCTTTGTCGACTCGAGGCAGCGCTTAATGACTGGGCTTTCATCTTTGACGATCATGTTGAGGCAAACTGTCTGCTTCTCAGAAGCAGCGAGGAGGGCTGGAAGCAGAAAAAAAAGGCAAACAATCAACAGCGAACGCCTCTTGTACATAAATTCTTCTCCTAATGAAGAGAATACATTATGTAACGGCCCTTTTTTTCTCAATGCCTATTTGGCTGGGAGACTATTTTATGGACGCTTACCTTGTGCCTTGTATTTGTAACACGCGTTCTTTCAAGGTGGAATCCATCTGTGCAACGAGGCTCGCAAAAGTATCGGGACAGTTAGGTCTTGCCTGAACCAATTGCTCAAGCTCCTCATCAGTCCAGCCCAATCTCAAGCTTAAGACTAATTCGAGAAGTGGTAAAGAGTCTAAATTCGTGGTTTTTAGTTGAGCTATTAAATCAGGAATACGATACACAATTTTTTCTCTAATAGCGTCGTTTGCTTGGGAGTTCAATGTTCTACGCCAAGAATCTATTAGCGATACAAACGCTGTAACTTCTGCATTAAATTCTTCGCGATTGGAACAACGTTTTTTTACAGAGGCAAGGACTGAGTTTAATGCATATAGAATGCCATAAAAACAATGGGGTAAAAGGCGGATAAATTTCGGTTCTTGCATACCAATAAAAGCAGCTTTTGTAGAAAGAGAAGAGGACAGCAACGTATGCTCAATATCATATATTAGCAAATATCACTAATCTAATCAATATAAAAATCGACGAGAATAGGCATGTGATCCGAAGGGAAATGGCCATCCACCTTTGCCGGTTGGACAGCGTGGATGAGGACCGTGATTCCTTTCGTCACATAGATATGGTCCAAAAAGATGCCAGGGGTGCCTTCGCCTGTGAATGGGGTTCCGTTGTCGGAACCATTTGTAAAAGTCGAGATGGGGCCCAAGTGCCCCAAAAGAGCCTGTTGACGGGCATCTCTGAGAGGGCCCTGCGTTAATAGTCGTTGGATATAATCGCCATCATAGGCGGGGAGTTTCGCCAGATCTAAGCGATTGGGAAAAGTATTAAGATCACCCATGAAAATAAGGGGAATGTCATCGCCAAGAGAAGCGATTTGATCCGCAATGAAGCGAACTTGCGCATCGCGTTTGTTGATCTTGGAAAAGGCCAAATGCGTATTGAATACGGCAAACATCTTTCCGGTTTTAAGATCTTTAAGCTTTAATAGCGTCAAAGTTTCTCGGCTGGAGTCTCCTGGAATGGATGCCATAGAGTAGACTTGACTCTCAACGACTTCAAAGCGGTCGCGGCGGTAAAAGATACCGTTGAGTTCATCATCCCCACACGGCTCTGCAAAAAAATCATAGGTATTGCCAAGGTAAGGCATCAAGCCTTCTAGTTGATCTGGATAAAGCTCTTGGACGCCTAACACATCGGGCTGCATTTCATTGAGAAGCTCGACAACGCGCGGAAGGCGCTGAGGCCAGCGGTTAACCTCATCCAAAGTGTGATCGTAAAGGTTGAAAAGGACATTATATGTCGCGATTCGAATCTTTTGATCCACCTGATTCAGAGCTTGGAAAATCTCTTGGAATTGGTTGTCGGAGAATTTTTTTGCGGGGAGGTTGTCGACAGATTCAAACTTCTGAACGAGAGGAATAATGGAATTTTCGATAGAGGCATTGAGATAAAGCGCAAAACAGAGAAAAGTGACAATATAGCGTTTCATCCGTGACCTCATGATTCAAGGGCAGCAATGCCAACAACGGTCGAGACACCACCTGCCAATATTGCAGTCAAGCCGATGATTCCAGCAACAGGAGATCCAAAAAGGAAGAGCAAAGCAACGCCTGCGACTATAAGCGCTATGCCCAAAAAGATCAGGAATCCTTTATTGGAAGTATCAGTTGAATAGTAATTTCCAGTTGTTTGCACGACTTGATAGCTTCGATGTCTAGGGTGTGAAACAATGGTAGGACTATCGAAACAGGGATCGGTGGCTGTTGAAACTGAAAGAGCAACGCCTGGACGTCCAACATAGTGTGGGGCATAAATTGAGCGATGATTATAGCAAGGTTGAGATGTACCTACTCCGAGTGAAATCATTATTAAACTCCATGTTCGTGGTTAGGATTATTTACAAACGACATAATAAATGAAACAATATATAAAAATCAACGACAAAATATCATGGAAACCTTTTTTTAGGTTGATTTTATCCCCCGAAAATCCTAACAATGAATCCCGAAACTATGAAGCTTGCAGGATTTCTCATCTTATTTATGATCGGTTGGGCTCCCCTCTATTGCCAAGAAGAAGAAGAAGAGGAGGCTATCTATTGCCAAGATGCGGAGGAAGAAGAAGAAGATCCCATCTCTTTCTTCAAAGGGATAGAGGCTTTTACGCCGGGGCCTCCCACAGAATTCTGCCAGGCCGAACATGCGAGTGGTCCCCCAGAACAAACCGCAGAAGACATGCAAATTCTGACCATCACAACGACCATTAATAATGCCCTTTTTGCGAACCGGGCGATTCTGGGAACGTATGAAGCCCATGAGCGCGCGGAGATCAATCTGGAAATCAATGAATCCTTCTTCGATCTCAAAATGACGCCGACGACGATGCTTGGCCTTTCCGGGGGGGGCGAATTTGGCACAGGGGCGGCCTATGGCGGCGGGTATGAATTTGCTAAAAAGTTCGAAAATGGGACATGGGTCTCCATCGAACCCACCATTTACAAGCGAGGCAAAAAGACCGAGTCCAACGTACGGACGACGATCTCTCAGCCTCTTTTGCGCGGTTTTGGGCGCGAGTACAACATGAACTCTGTGAGGGCGGCCCAATACCTCTTGCGGACGAGTTACCGCGGCGTGTATCAAAATCAGATCAGCCTCATTTTAAAGAGCATCAGTTCCCTCTATGCCGTGGCCAAGCAGCGCGAAGCCCTGAAGTTGTATCAAGCCTCCTATGATAGGCTGAAGGGGTATCGGGATGCAGCCAAGATTAAGGAGAAGATCGGCTTATCCGACCCTGAAGATGTCTATCGCGCTGAAACGGCGTTTAAGCAGGCAGAAGATGCCCTGAATACAGCCAAAGAGCAATTTGACGAAGCTCAGGATGCCTTGCGAGACCTGTTGGCATGGCCGCTGGACACAAAAATCAGCGTCGCAGTCCCCTTCGATTACCAGATTGTGAAACTCAACACAGAGGAAGCGATCCAAACAGCACTGAAGAATCGCATTGAAATCGATCAAGTGTATGACTCTTTTCGGGAAAGCATCCGGCTATCCAAGATTTCAAAGGATAATTTGTGGCCCGAGCTCAATATCGTCTTTACTTATAGCGACAGCGGTATTGTGCGCTATCTTTTTGACACCGACCGCTATAAGCGCGACAACACCTGGAATATTGGCTTTACGACGTCCACCGACATCAATAAGCAGGCGGATCAGCTCGCCTATGACCAAGCATTGGTGGCTGTGAGCGCCTCCCGAAGAACGATTGACCAGATTGAAGCCAATATCGCCATGGAGGTCAAACGGGTGCTGAGGGTATTGGAGAGGTCAGTCAAACGGATTGAGCTGCAAGAAACCCAAATCGACAATGCTCTTGGCGAACTGAAGCTGGCGCAACTCAAGTTTGACCGCGGCTTTGCCGACAACTTTAACGTGATCCAGGCCGAGCGCAATTTGATCAGTGCCCGGACCTCTCTGCTCAGTGCAATTGTCGAACATATCCTGGGACAATACCAACTCTTGCAAACATTAGGGCTGCTAGCGGATAAACCCTGTATTAACTAAAAATGAACACTTATGTTTAAAAGCAAAAGAATCGCTCTGCTTGGATTTCTCCTTCTCGCTGGAGTTGTCGGCTACTTAAAGTACCGGGAGACGGCGGCTGCGGAAAAAAATGAAGTGCATCCCCTTGTCTCAATCGTCTCTCCCCAAAGCTTTCCGGTCGAAGTGTCAGCTGTTGGCGAACTGGAAGCGGCGCGCTCGACGAGCATCACCTCGTCAATTAGCGGAGACAACCCCAAAATCATCGCCCTTGTCGTCGATGGGGCCACGGTCAACCCGGGCGATGTCTTAGTCAGAATCGATCCGGCACCCTATGAAAATAAAATTGCCGAACTGAAAGTCAAAATCAGCGACCAGGAAACGATCATTCAGTCCCTGGAGCAAAGCTTGGAATGGGAGCTCAGCCAAGCGGAAATTGAAAAGAAAGTCGCACTAATGGAAATCGAAGCGGCACAATTGGAATCGGACAAAATCGTTTCCGGCGATGGCCCGATGGAAATTTCCCGCTTAAAATCGGCCATGCAAAAAACGGCGGCCCTCTATGAAGAATTGCAGGGCTACACGCAAGAATTAGAAAAGCTCGAGAAAGAGGGGTTCATCAATTTTTCTGAAATCAAGCAGGCGAAAAAAAAGCTCAATGAGGCTCAAGAGGCCTTTGACTTGACGAAATTGCAGTATGTGAGCTTTACCGATCACGTCTACCCGATGCAGATCAAAAAGGCGCAGAGCCAGATCAAGAAAGCAAAAGTGAAACAGGAAGAGGTGATCAAAACGACTGCCTTTCGCTGCACCAAAGCAAAGGCAGCCCTCGATCAGTCTAAGCAGCAGCTCAAAGACCTGCAGAACCAGCTGAGGTGGGGCGAGCACGAATTGGCTCTAACGGAAATTAAAGCGCCAACGCCCGGCATGGTCGTTCTCCGAGATGAATTCCGCCAAGGCCAGCGGCGCAAGCCGCGCATTGGAGATCTGGCAGTGAAAAACCAGCCTCTGCTGGACTTGCCTGACTTGAGTTCCCTCATCGTAAAATCGAAAATTCGCGAAGTCGACCTCCATAAAATCGCTTTGGGCAAGGCAGCTACCATTCAAGTCGATGCCTATCCTGCCATCGCTTTTCCGGGAAAGATCATCCAAATCGGGGTCTTGGCAATACCCGACATGCAGCGGTTTGGCGAGGAGAAATACTTCGAAGTGCAAGTCGCCCTGGACCAAGCCGATGAGAAGCTGCGACCAGGAATGACGGCGCGCGTCGTCGTCCATGCCGACGAAGTCAAAGAGAAGCTAAGCATCCCCTACCAAGCCGTCTTTGAGGTCAAAAAGCAGAGCTATTGCTATGTCAGGATGGGCGGCTTCTATGAGCGAAGAGCCATCCAAACAGGCGCCTCAAACGACCAGTGGATAGAAGTGGTATCTGGGCTCGACGCCGGAGAAATGGTGAGCCTGTCTCCCCCGATGCCATCACTGATAAGCTACTGAAACAAGATAACAAGATAACGAAATGGATGTCATCGTCGAACTACAGGAGGTGAAAAAGCAATACAGGATGGGCTCCACCACCGTCGATGCCTTGCGCTCTGTCGACCTCAAGATCTGCTCAGGAGAATCTGTCGCCATCATGGGACCGTCAGGGTCGGGAAAGTCGACGCTGATGCACCTGATCGGCTGCCTCGATGTCCCAACGGCCGGACGCTACTTTCTCGGGGGCATCGATGTCTCGAAGCTGGGAGATGCGACACTCTCGATGATACGCGCAAGCCATATCGGGTTTGTCTTCCAAGCCTATAACCTCATCCCTCAGCTCAATGTCTACGAAAATGTCGAAGCCCCTTTCCTCTATGGAGTGGCAGAACCCGAAAACATGGAAGAGAAGATTCATACCGCGATCGAAAGGGTTGGGCTGTCGCATCGGATCCACCACCTTCCCACAGAGCTGTCCGGAGGCGAAATGCAGCGCGTTGCCATTGCCCGCGCCCTTGCCATCGAACCGCTGATCATCCTCGCCGATGAACCCACGGGCAACCTCGACTCGGAGACCGGCAGCAACATCCTCAAGCTATTCCAAGAACTCAATGAACAGGGAGTGACCCTCCTCCTCGTCACCCACGATGAATCGGTCGGACGCCATTGCAAAAGGCTCATCAAAATGCGCGACGGCAGCATCATCGCCGACATGCGGGAGGTCGCCCAGTAGCAGCCATGAAGTGGTTAAAGATTATACGGAAATCGTTTCAGTCGCTTTTGCTCCATAGGCTGCGGTCGCTGCTCAGCACCCTCGGCATCCTATTCGGAGTGGTCGCCGTGGTGGCCATGCTTTCCATCGGAGAAGGAGCCAAACGGGAAACCATCGAACAGATCGAACAGCTGGGCATCAATAATATCATCATCCGGCAAATCGACCAGTCGGAAGAGCAGAGGCTCAAGGCTGCGCAAAAGAGATCGCGAGGACTCACGCTTCAAGATGCCGAAGCCATCAAGAAAAATATCGCCCCCATCTCATGGGTCGCCCCCATCAAAGTCGTCGAAGCCGAAATCATCGGGACCCCAAAAGAGATGGCCCCGGAGATGCTCGCGGTATCGCCTGATTACGCCGCGCTAAAGGCCATGGAAATGGCCTCAGGGCGCTTTATCAGCGATCGGGACTGCGGGAGAAAGGAACTCGTCTGCGTTCTTGGGGCTGACGTCGCCTCAAGCCTAGGCAAAGAGGGGCACGTGGGCCAGTCGATCCGGATCGAAGGGCTGCAGTTCCAAATCGTCGGAGTGGTTCAGCCGCGCCGCTGGTCCGCGGGAAAAATCCCTTCGCTGACATCGCGCAATCTGAATCAAACAGTCTTTATTCCCTTGGGTTCCCATCTAAGCATTATCCGAAGCCCCTCTTATTTGCATCATATGCTATCGGAGATCCAGGTCCAAATCGCCGAAGCAAAAGAGCTCAATCCAGCGACACAGGCGATTCAGAGGCTGCTCCAAGTCACCCATCAAGGTATCGAAGACTATCAGATCGTCGTCCCGCAAGAACTCCTCAGCCAGCTGGGAAGGACGCAGCGCACCTTCAACCTCGTACTAGGCAGCATTGCGGCCATCTCGCTCCTGGTTGGGGGCATCGGGATCATGAATATCATGCTCGCTACAGTCTCGGAAAGGACGCGGGAAATCGGAATACGCAGGGCCATAGGGGCCAATAAAAAGCAAATCCTGGTGCAATTTCTGACGGAGACGCTGCTTCTGACGCTTGCAGGAGCCGTTATGGGCATCTTCATCGGAATTCTCTTTTCGGCCCTGATCAGCCATGTCGCCGGTTGGAATACCATTGTCACTCTATGGTCTGTTCTCTTATCCCTAGGCATGTCATCATTAGTTGGTTTATTTTCAGGACTTTATCCAGCAATGAAAGCAGCCTCAATGAACCCTATCACTGCCTTGCGGCATGAATAATTAATTCGCACACCAAAAATTTGTTGACCCCATAAAACGATTTGATTATGGTCAGTCCTAAATATATGACACAACACAAGAGGACACCTATGAAGCAACACTTAAAATGGCAGACTCCTGTACATCTGATTACAGCTATCTGTCTGACACTCTCCATGTGGACTATTCCCGTTACAGCTTATGGCCAAGATTATCCAGGAGGATACTGCGGACCAAGCAATTATTGCCCTCCACCGCCACGCGTTGTCTCTTGTGATGACTGGGACGAAATCATGTGCGGCAGAAAACCCTCATGCGGTGAAGAAGCCTTCATGTTTGCCGGTTCGATTGCCCTAGGTGGCATTGCAGGCTTCTTGGCCGGTAGAACAAATCGCGGGAAGAAAGGTCCGAAAGGTAACCAAGGCTTCCAAGGACCGACAGGCCCAACGGGCGCTACCGGATCCACCGGACCCACAGGTGCCACTGGACCCACAACAGCCGGACCAACAGGACCCACTGGTGCAACAGGCCCCACAGGACCTACAGGTGCAACTTCTGGTATTCTCGGGCCTACAGGACCATCCGGAGGAACGGGAGTAACTGGACCAACAGGAGCAACAGGATCGGGTTCAACTGGACCCACAGGTTTAACGGGCTTGACAGGTTTGACTGGGATGACAGGGATGACAGGTGCAACTGGAGCCACTGGAGTTACTGGACCCGTTGGACCAACCGGACCAACAGGATTCACAGGCGGAACAGGATTAACTGGCCCAACGGGTGCTGGCGCAACAGGAGCAACAGGTGCAACTGGAGCAACAGGCATGACAGGAGCCACTGGTCCTTCGGCGATTTCTCCCTCAACATTAGGTGTTACGCTCACCTTCTCTTTTGTCCCGACTGGTAGTTCTATGACGGGAAATGGAAATCCGGCCATGGATCTATTCGTTGTCACCCCCGTTCAAGTAGTCACCTATTCAGGGACTACTAGTTTGACCGGAGGACCTGTGAGTATCGTTCTGGATACGTCAACAACTCCAGGGCCACAAGCACTTGTCGGTTCATATACGATTGGAGTTTATATCCAATCCCCTGCTGTTCCTCCGTGTTTTGTAACCCAGCAATCGCTGGGATCGATTGTCTTAATGGATTCAGCCGGTCACATGACCACCTATGTCATCCCAACGCAAATCTGGTGTGAGACAAACCAGTACACTGTAACGATGGGTGTTGACAATAGTGGTTTCGTCAATCCATAGACGAACTGCATCGTAGTTGAACGCAAATGTGCCCGCTCCCCTAGCAATAGGGGGCGGGCATTTTGTTTTATAAAGCCCTCTCATAAGTCCAAAGGCCGGATATGCAAAAAAGCCCCTCTCATCGGATCGAAGAGGCCAGATGTGCAAAAATGCCCCTCTCATCAGCCCGAAGGGCTGATGAGAGGGGCATTTTGCACTTCTGGCCCCTTCCCCTTCGGGCTGATGAGAGGGCCTTTTTGCACTACCCCCTTCGGGCTTATGAGAGGGGCTTTTTATTCAATGAATAGGAGGAAGCTCTTCAGGTAATCGCTTTCGGGATGGCATAGGTTGATCGGGTGATCCAGAGCCAAATAGTGCCTGCCGATGATGCGCACGTTGCGTCCAGCCTCAACAGCAGCTTGAAAGAGCACCTTTTGAAATAGGGCCTCGTCCACATAATAAGAACAAGAACAACTTAACAGCAGCGATCCCGAAGGCATCTTCTGCATGGTGATGCGGTTGATATCTTTATAGCCGCGGCAAGCCGGGATCACATCTTTTTTGCGCTTGGCAAAAGCCGGTGGATCTAAAATCACAATCTCATAGTCCAGCTGTTCCTCTTTTCGCAAAAACTGAAACACATCCTGCACAAAGAAATGCGTTGTACAATCGGGGTTTGGATTCAAGTCACAATTGCGCTTGGCTAGCGCGATTGCCTTTTCCGAAATATCGACAGAATCGGCTTGGACTGCCTTGCCGGCCATGGCAGCCACGGTGAATCCACCGGTATAGGAAAAGCAATTTAAGACGCGCTTGCCCTTCGAAAGATTCCGAACCAGTCGACGCATTTCGCGATGGTCCAGGAAAAATCCCGTTTTTTGGCCATGTACCAGTGAGACCCAATAGTCGAGGTTATTTTCTTTGATTTGGATTTCATCAGGCTGTTGGCCTTTGAGCCACCCTTCCATCTCATTCAATCCCTCTTCTTTTCGAGATGGGACATTCGATTTTTCATAGATAGCAATGGGATTTACAAAATCCGATAAAATTTCGACGACATAGTTTTTAAGCCTTTCCATACCCAGCGTCGTAATCTGCACCACAAGGGTTTTATCATATTGGTCGACAATCAATCCTGGGAGGAAGTCTCCTTCCCCATTGATCAGGCGGAAGGCATTCGTCTCAATAGGATTGATCAACGACTGGCACAGCTTTGCCGCGTTTCGGATATTTTGTGCAATGGCTTCTAGTGGATCGGCATCGCCAAAGGCAACCAGGCGGCCGATAATCTTAGCTTGCCGATTGAAGTAGGCTGTCCCCAACTGTTCGCCCTCTTCGCTAAAGACCGGCAAAAGCAAACCGTCAGTGAAACTTGGGGCATGGAGGATGGCTCCCGAAAAAATCCAGTGATGGCGATTTTTCAGGGCTTTTTCTCTCCCCTTTTTGAGGATGACTTTCATGACTTTGCCTGGAAGGCTCCGAGGATGAGGAAGGCCCAGCCAATGAGGAAGAAGAGTCCGCCGATAGGGGTGATGGCTCCCCAGGTTTTGATTCCGGACAGCGCCAGGGCATAGAGGCTTCCCGAGAAGATGATAATTCCCAAAACAAACGACCAGCCGCCCAAGCTAATGAATGTGCTAGCAAAATAGGTGGAGGCCCAAGCCGTCGCCAACAGAGCCAAGCGCATGGTACATCTGGTAGCGAACGCCAACCTCGAAAATATTTAGCATTTCCGGGCTCAATTTTTGCCGCATTGCATGGGCACCAAAAGCCCCAGCCGCCACTCCCAAAAAGGCAAAGAGGCTGCCCAATACAAAAAATAGCTTTTCCATTTCGCTGTGCTATTGCTCAGCGTGTTTGCGGGACTCGAGGAAGCTGACGACATCGCCGACAGTCTTCATTTTTTCGGCGTCTTCTTCTGTAATCTCGCAGCCGAAGCGTTCTTCAAAAGTCATGATGAGTTCAGTCAAGTCCAAAGAATCTGCGTTGAGATCTTCGACAAATGATTTGGAAAGCGTCACATCATCCTTATCGACGCCAAGTTGTTCAACGACGATGTCGATGACTTCTTGTTCTACTGACATAATAATTCCTTTTGTTTATATTCTCTTCATTAACTTATGACCAACCCGCCATCCACTGTCAACACTAGTCCCGTAATATAATCGGACAGCATGCTCGCTAAAAATAGGGCGGCGTTGGCGACATCTTCAGGCCTGCCCATCCTTTCGAGCGGTATTTTTGCCAGGGTAGCTGCCTTTTGTGCTTCTGTCATAGCGTCGGTCATACGCGTCTCTATAAACCCCGGAGCGATGCAATTGACGCAGATATTCCGTGGGGCCAGCTCTTTAGCCAGTGCTTTTGTGAAGCCGATGACCGCAGCCTTGGAAGAAGCATAATTCACCTGTCCCGCATTTCCCGTCAAGCCTATAACGGAGCTCATATTGATGATCTTGCCCCGTCTGGCTTTCATCATGGGACGTACGAGCGCATGGCACAAATTATAGCAAGATTTCACATTTACTTCAAAGATCTTATCCCAATCTTCTTCAGACATTTTCATGAGGAGAAGGTCGCGGGTGATGCCTGCGTTGTTGACGAGGATATCGACGTGATGCAGCGTTTCCAAAACAATTTTGACATGTTCATCGACGGCCTTCTGGTTGGCGACGTCGACGCTGTAAAAGCTAACGCCATGTCCAATCTCTTCAGTCGCACCCCTTCCCCTTTCGGCATTTGTCCCAAAAATGACGACTTTAGCCCCTTGTTCGGCAAATTTTTTGGCGATGGCCTTGCCGATGCCTGCCGTTCCACCGGTGATCAAGGCTACTTTGTCTTTTAAAAGCTTATCCATTGATCTCCTTCATGAGAATGTCTATATCCCCCACCTTTTCCACGCTGACCGTCGGCGCTGTCACTCCGATCTTTTTATTAAAGGCGGTCAATACCTTGCCGCATCCGATTTCCACAAAGAGATCGACACCCGCGGCCATCATCGTGCGTATCCCCTGCTCCCAGCGGACGGGATTGGTCACCTGATTGATGAGGTTGCGGCGGATTTCGGGGATGTCTTTAGCTACTTTGCCGGTGACATTCTGCACCAGTTCGACTTTGCTTTCAACCAAGGGAACTGTCTCTAGGAGGCCTTTCAACTTCTCTTCGGCCTCCTTCATGAGGCCGCTATGGAAGGCCCCGTGTACCTGTAGAGGCAGCACCCCTCTGGCGCCTTTTGCCATGGCGGCAGCTTCTCCGGCTTGGATGCCCTTTAGCGTCCCTGAAATGGCCACTTGTCCGGGGCAGTTAAAATTGGCAGCCCATAGGTCATTGGGCATGTTGACTTCAGCCACCAGTTTTTCCACTGCGGCGGCATCCATCCCCATGATCACCGCCATCGTTCCCTTGTACTTTTCGCAGGCGTCATTCATAAATTGCCCCCTCGATTCGACAAGGGGTAGGCAGGAGGCAAAGCCTATAAATCCCGCAACAGCGAGGGCGGTGTATTCTCCGAGGCTTAAGCCTGCAACAAAAGAGGGTTCAATCCACTGCTGCTTTTGGATCGTCCGCAGCATCGCCATCGACGTCACATAAATGCCTGTTTGGCTGTTGCGCGTTTCCGTCAAAAGATTTTTCGGGCCTTCCAAAATGATTTTGGAGATGTCGCGCCCCAAGATGTCGTTCGCCTCGCTGAAGGTCTCTTTTGCTGCCGGAAAATTGTCCACAAAGTCTTTGCCCATGCCTGGGTATTGGGCTCCCTGGCCAGGGAATAAAAAGGCGATTTTCTGATGCTTTGCCATACTCTTTCCTTTAATCGTTAATCATCGTTGATTTTAGTGAGAATTGCAGCCCCCCATGTCAGGCCAGCTCCAAAGGCGACGAGCAACAGGTGGGTTCCGGCGGTCATTTTTTCTTGTTGGGTCAGTTCATCCAGTGCGATGGCAATGCTCGAGGCTGATGTATTGCCATACTTATGGATCGTTTTGAACACTTTTTCGTGTGGGATATGAAAAGCCTTTGCGATGGCATCGATGATGCGCGAGTTGGCCTGATGCGGCACCATCCACGCAATGTCGCCGCTTTTGATGCCCGCTTTTTCGAGGCATTGTTGAGCGGCGTGGCCCATGCGCCTGACCGCATGCTTAAAAATTTCTTTCCCGTCCATACGGATTTTGTGAAGCCCTTTTTCAACGGTTTCCAGCGTCGCCGGCATGCGCGATCCGCCTCCGGGCGCGATGAATAAGTCAGCCCGTTCCCCATCGGCGCCTAAGCAAAAGGTATCCATAACAAAGCCATGTCCTTTTCCCGAGACGATAGCAGCTGAGGCCCCATCTCCGAATAAGACACAGGTATTGCGATCTTTATAGTCGATGAATGCGGACATCTTTTCCGTGGCGATGACGAGGATAGTGTGATACAGTCCAGCTTCGATAAAGGCTTTAGCTTGTGCCAGTGCATAGAGAAAGCCGGTGCAGGCTGCCTGGATGTCGAATGCGGCCGCATTAGTCGCGCCAACTTTTGCCTGGATGAGTGCAGCAGTGCTCGAGCTCAGGTAGTCTGGCGTCATCGTGGCGACAATCAATAGATCGACTTTTTCAGGCGCGACTTTTCCATTCTTTAAAGCGAGTTCGGCTGCCTTTGCCCCCATATCGGAGGGAAATTCGTCGATGCGCGCGATGCGCCGCTCTTTCATCCCTGTGCGCGATACAATCCATTCGTCGGAAGTATCGACCATCTTCTCAAGGTCTTTATTGCTCAATACCGTTTCAGGAAGGTAGGACCCCAAAGCAGTGATCCGCGCCTTTGTTTTTTTTGGCATTATTATCTCCGCATATAAAGAGATAGTTTAACAGAGTAGGAAAAAAAGATAAAATGCTTTCTTCAATTGGCCCTCTTTGATAAACTCACCACTTATGAAATACCCGACCCACTTGTCCAAAGTCATTGACATCCTGAAGCGTTTGCCCGGCGTCGGCAATAAAAGCGCCGAGCGGTTCGCCTTTCAGATGCTCGCCTGGCCGCAAGACTATTTGCATGAGATGGCTGCCATCATCAAGGATATCCCAACGAAGCTGGGCCACTGCAAAGAGTGCGGCTGCCTAACCGGAGAGGAGGCGTGCCCTTTTTGCCAAGGGACGCGCGCGGGTTTGCTCTGCATCATCGCCTCGCCGCGCGATGCTTTTGCCATCGAAGAGACCGGAGAATATAAGGGACTCTACCATGTGCTGGGGGGCCTTCTCTCTCCGATGGAAGGCATCGGGCCTGAACGCCTCAACCTTCGCAAGCTCAAAGAGCGCATCGCCAGCCACTCCATTCGGGAGGTCGTCATCGCCCTCGATTCCACGCTCGAAGGGGACGCGACAGCCCTCTATCTCAAGCAAGAACTCGCCCCGTTGAATATCCCTACGTCGAGGCTGGCCTTCGGCTTGCCGATGGGCAGCTCCCTCGATTATGTCGATGGCGGAACACTCGCCCGCGCCTTCTCTGGCCGCTCCCAGTTCTAACTCAAGATTCTTGATTCTTGTGATTCTCAAGATTAAAAAATTCACAAGATTAAAAATAATTACAGGATATGCAGGATCGCACGCGGCAGGATATACAGGATTACGGGCTCTTAACCACAACAAAATATTGTAATCTGTTGTGGTTAAGAGCCCGTAATCCTGTATATCCTGCCACGTGCGATCCTGCATATCCTGTAAATTCGTTCATATTCCTGACCGTTTGTGCTCCTGCATATCCTGTAAATTCCTTTATATCCCTGACCGTTTGCGATCCTACATGCATATCCTGTGATTTGTCCTTTACGCTATATCGCCTATGCAGTATCATCATCGCTGCTACGATCTAACGAGAGCTCCTATGAATAAAAAAATACTTTCCATTCTCTATGTGCTGCTCGCCCTCTTTATCCGAAACACGCTGGCTGCCCAATCGATGCAATACGAGAACCAGCTGATCGAAAAGCTAGACATCCAGGTCGTCAGTCCAGCAGGCACCTCTGCCGAGGCCGAAGCCGTAAAAGCGCGGATCAAGACGCGCGAAGGGGACGTTTTTTCTCAGGTTGTCTTCGACAACGACTTGAAGACGCTGGCAAAGGATTACGACCGCATCGTGCCGATGCTGCAAAGCATTGAGGGAAAGATGGTCATCACCCTCAAAGTATGGCCTAAGCCCACCATTCGCGCCATCTATTGGAAAGGTAACCAAAAAGTCGACAGCAAGACCTTGCAAAAAGAGCTCGGCATTACTTCTTGCTCGGTGTTTGACCGCCTCAACTTCAACAAAGCTTTTCACAAATTGAAAGCTTTTTATGTGAAAAAGGGGTTTTTCGAAGCGGAACTGGAATATGATGTCGCTTTCGACGCCGCAACGAACGAGGTCGATTTGACGATCGAGATCAACGAAGGGCGCTCAGGCAGGGTCAAAGAAATCGTCTTCCAG
The DNA here is from genome assembly GCA_963801335.1 of uncultured Parachlamydiaceae bacterium. Lineage (GTDB taxonomy): Bacteria > Chlamydiota > Chlamydiia > Chlamydiales > Parachlamydiaceae > CAWDEQ01. Next base: position 980,311 of record CAWDEQ010000003.1, read on the forward strand.
AACTTCACACCCGAAGAAGAGGAAGAAATTCTGGAGAACATGCTCACCAAAACGCACAATTTTTTCCTGAGCTGGATCACCGATGAAGGCACCTACAATGAAGAGGCCATGCAGCAAGACAAATTCGTCATCCTGAACTATATCCAAAATAGGGGCTACGCCGACGCCAAAGTCGATGTCGAAATCTGCGAGTCGGAACAGAATAACCGGATCATGATCTACATCAGGCTGACCCGCGGCCCCCTCTATCACTTCGGGAACCTGACGCTGGAGGGCAATGCCATCTTCTGCAAGGAGGACATTTTACAGGAGCTGACTCCTCTGACGGCAACGGGATTGGCCTATTCGCCGGAAGAAATTCGCCTAAGCATCCAAAACATGATGAATTACTATGGGAAGCGCGGATATATCGACGCGATCGTCAACTTTGAACCGAGCTTGCAACGCTGCGATGATTACGTCTATGATGTGCACTTTACGGTGGAAGAGGGCGAACAATTCCGCGTGGGATTGGTCAAAGTGTTCGGCAACTGCTCGACCCAGACCAAGGTGATCCTCCATGAAACGCTCTTAGTGCCGGGCGAAGTGTTCAACATCGACAAGCTGCAAAAGACCGAAGAGCGGCTCATGAACATCGGCTACTTCAGCCATGTCAACGTCTATGCTGTCAAATCGGAAGGGCCCTGCGGGCTGGGCGGAAACTACCGCGATGTGCATATCGAAGTCGAAGAAACGGGCACGGGAAGCTTCAGCGCCTTTGGGGGCTTCAGCAACATCGAGAGTCTGTTTGGAGGGATCAGCATCTCGGAAAAGAACTTCAACTACAAGGGATTTAGCTGCGTGCTCCGCGATGGATTCCGAGCCCTCCGGGGCGGCGGCGAATATGCCAGCGTGACAGCCACGATCGGAACCAAGAGCCGCAGCTATGTCCTCTCATGGACAAAGCCCTACTTTATGGACACGCAATGGAGCGTCGGATTCGATCTGGACCGCTCCTCGACGCGCTACGTCTCTAAAGACTACGAATTCAATACGTTTGGCGGGATGCTCTTTGCCTCCTATCAGGTCAACCCTTTCCTCAAAACGACCTGGCACTATCGGCTCAAAAATACTGTTGTCGATATTTCAAGCAAGGCCAAACACACCGACGAAGATCCCGATGACTCGCTCCGCATGCAAGCAAAAAATAGTGGCCTAATTTCTGCTATTGGGGTATCATTGAGCTACGATTCGACCGACAATCCGCAGCGGCCATCGACTGGATTCAAGTCGCGCCTCGAGAGCGAGTATGCCGGAGTCGGCGGAGACCACACCTTCTGCGGGCTTGCCTATTTGAATAGCTACTATATTCCAATAGATAAGAAGGGGGTGTTGAAGCTGCGCGGCGATATAAAATTTGTTGTGCCGGTGGGCCATACCACCGAAGCAAAAATTCCTATCGACGAGCGGCTCTTCTTAGGCGGCGATGATACCCCTAGGGGTTACCGCCCTTATAAGCTAGGTCCTAAGTTTAAGCCCGAGGATGATCCTGCGGGCGGTACATCGCTGCAATTTGTTTCGATCGAATATAAGCGGCGGATCACAAAGAGATTAGATGCCTTCGTGTTCTGCGATTCAGGACACTTGGACAAAAAGAACTTCCACTTTGGAAGAATGAACACCTCGGTCGGTTATGGCGTGTGCTTTAAATTTTTGGATAGCATGCCACCGCTGACACTCGGCATGGGTTATCCGATTCATCCCAAGAGCCGAGGAGACGTGAAAAAGTTCTTCTTCACCATAGGCGGGAAGTTTTAAAGAATGATTTTTAAAAAACAAAAGGAGAAGTGAAATGAAAAAGAAAATCTTAACACTGGCCGCGATGGGGCTTGCTGCGTTCGCCCTTTGCCCTATGGCTGCTCATGCCGCCGATGCAGCTCCGGCAAAGCAAAATGCCCCCTTGAATATCCGCGTCGTCAACTTCAAGAAATGTGTGGAAGATTCTAAGGTCGGCAAAAAGGAGCAGGAAACATTTGAAGCGCTCAAAAAGCAAATGGAGTCCGTCCTCGAAGAAAAAGAAAAGGCCCTGAATGAAATCGGGTCGAAATTCAACGATCCAGACTATCTCGACAGCCTATCGCCAGAAGCAGAAACCGACCTCAAGCGCAAATTCCGCGCCCTCAACCAGGAAATCACCGAGCAGCAAAACCAATACTACCAGACGCTGCAGCAGACGAACTTCAAAGTCATTCAAAAGCTGACGGACGCCGTTGCAGCGGCTGCCCAGAAAGTAGCTAAAGACAACCATGTCGATCTGATGGTCAGCGAAGAGACTAGCTTCTACTACAGTCCAGATCTCGATCTGTCCAAGCAAGTTGTCGCGGAAATGGACAGGGTCTTCGATCTAGAAGAGAAAGAAGTTAAAGAAAGCAAACCTGGCGTGTAGTCAGATGCAGCAAAAGCGGTTTACTTTAGCTGAACTTGCGAAACTTACGGGAGCCCGCTTGATTGGGAATCCCGACGCTAGCATCACGAATATTTCAGACTTAGAAAACGCGACGCCGCAAGACGCCTCCTTTCTCGGCAATCCCCGCTATCTGCAAGCGATGCAGAACTCTCTGGCGGGGGTTGTCTTCATTGATCCCAATACTGGCCCTATTGAAGGGCGCAATTTTCTCATTCACGACAACCCCTCCATCGCCTTCCAAAAACTGATCGACGAATACTACAGCCATGATCAGGAACTGAGTGCCTTTAAAGGAGTCCATCCGACAGCCGTCATCCATAGCAGCTGCAAGATCGGCAAAAATGTCACCATAGGCCCTCACGCAGTCTTGGATCAAGACGTCTCCATTGGCGATAACACGTTCATTGGTTCTGGCACCTATATAGGCCCCCACTGCGTCGTCGGGGAAAATTGCATCCTGCATCCCCGCGTCACGATACGGGAGAAAACCCTCATCGGCAACCGGGTCATCCTACAGCCGGGAGTCGTCATCGGTTCCTGCGGCTTTGGGTATGTGACGGATGGCCAGGGACACCATACCAAAATCAATCAAGTGGGCAATGTGCAGATAGAGGACGATGTGGAGGTAGGCGCCAATGCGACGATCGATCGCGCCCGCTTCAAATCGACGAAAATAGGGCGCGGAACAAAAATCGACAACATGGTGATGGTCGCTCACAATGTGACGGTCGGAGATCATTCGATCATTGTGGCCCAGACAGGCATCGCCGGCTCGACCGAAATCGGCAAGCATGTCATTCTTGCGGGTCAAACGGCGATTGCAGGCCACCTCAAGATTGCGGACGGCACGATCGTGACGGGCAAGTCTGGAGTTGCGAAATCGATCACCAAAGCCGGCAAATATGGGGGCATCCCTGCGATGCCGCTCGCCGAATACAACCGCAATAGCGTCTTCTTGCGCAATATTGAAAGCTATGTAAACGAAATCAAAGAGCTGAGAGAGCTCCTCAAGCAATCGACAGGACAGAACAAATCTTAAATAGAGGTAACCATGTTGACCCTTAACGACATTCAGCAACATCTTGGCGATGAAGCCGACACCCTTCTCAAATATACCTGCAAAGCTGTTCCCAAAGAAACGCTCCATCTGCCGAGCCCCAATTGGTTAGAAGCTATCCATCTCAATAGCGACCGTCCAACACCAGTGCTAGGGAAACTGCAGGCGATGTTTAACACGGGACGCCTTGCCGGCACAGGGTATTTGTCCATTTTGCCCGTTGACCAAGGCATTGAACACTCTGCAGGAGCCTCGTTTGCTCCGAATCCTGCCTATTTTGATCCTGAAAATATCGTCAAACTTGCCATCGAAGGAGGATGCAACGCCGTCGCCTCGACGCTGGGCGTCCTCGGCATCGTCGCCAGGAAGTATGCCCACCGCATTCCATTCATTATGAAAATCAACCATAATGAACTGCTGACCTATCCCAATCACTACGACCAGATCCTCTTTGCCAATGTGCAGCAAGCTTTCGACATGGGCGCCGTCGCCGTCGGAGCCACCATCTATTTTGGGTCGCAAGAAAGCGACAGGCAAATCCAGGAAATCAGCGACGCCTTTGCCCATGCCCATGAACTAGGGCTGACCACCATTTTGTGGTGCTATCTGAGGAATTCCGCCTTTAAAGTGGGGAATGTCGACTATCATGAAAGCGCCGACCTGACAGGGCAAGCTAACCACCTGGGTGTGACAATCGGAGCCGATATCGTCAAGCAAAAGCTGCCCGTCAATAATGGCGGCTATCCCGCCCTGAACAAAGAAAAGAAGGGCAGCTACGGAAAATATAGCGACAAGATGTATACGGACCTCTGCACAGACAACCCCATCGACTTATGCCGCTACCAGGTCCTCAACGGGTATAACGGCCGCATCGGCCTCATCAACTCCGGCGGCGCATCCGGCAAAAACGACCTGGCCGAAGCCGTGCGAACCGCCGTCATCAATAAAAGGGCCGGCGGAATGGGCCTCATCAGCGGCCGCAAAACCTTCCAGCGCCCCCTTAAAGATGGCATTGCCATCTTTCATGCCATCCAGGATGTCTATCTCAATAAGGATGTGACTGTAGCTTAAATAAATTTACCACTGAGCAAGATTTATTTTACCACTGATCTCAGTGATCTCACTGGCTCAGTGGTAAAATAAATCATGCTCAGTGGTAAAAAATGTCCGCTCTTAACGTTTCGAGAATTGGAATCGCTTACGGGCGCCTTTATGGCCATATTTTTTGCGTTCCCGTTTACGCGAATCGCGGGTGAGAAACCCGTGAATTTTGTATTCTTGGTGCAGATTTTCGTCTTCGTGAAGGAGGGCGCGTGCAATTCCAAGCCGGCTGGCGATGACTTGCCCTTCGATGCCGCCGCCCTTTACGCGAATGACCATATCGAACTTGTGATTGCCGCCCATTTTTTGGAAAGGGGCGAGGATTGTATTGCGTTGAATTTCGAGGGGAAAATAGTCTTTAAAGGCTTTCCCGTTGATGTCGATTTTGCCTGATCCATGTCGTAATCTTACTGAAGCCACAGCGGTTTTTCGGCGGCCAATTGCAATAACTTCTTCCTCCATAATCCTCTTTCTCTATGATTAAATGTTTGCTTGAACAGGTTTTTGCGCAGCGAGATTGTGTTCCGATCCGGCGAAAACGCGCAATTTTTTCATTTGCGCTCTTCCTAGACGGGAAGAGGGCATCATTCCTTTCACTGCATGCTCGATGATGTATTGGGGTTTTCGCGCTTTCATCGTGCGATAAGGGACTTCGCGAAGTCCGCCAATAGCCCCAGTGTAGTAGTGGTAAATCTTATGGGCCTCTTTGGCTCCCGTAACCTTGATTTTCTCGGCATTGATGATGATGACGCCATCCCCTGTATCGATATGACTAGTGTAGGTTGGCTTGTGCTTGCCTCGCAAAATTTTGGCTACTTCCGATGCGAAGCGTCCCAGCGTCTTTCCGGTAGCGTCTAAAATCAGCCATCTCGGGTTGCGCTCTTCCTGCTTCACAATTGTTGTCTTTTGTTGTTGGTACTGCGCCATGTTTCAGTTTTCCTGTTAACCTTATTTCTGATAAGGCCCAATCATACTGGTTTCCCTCCATTTTTGCCAACATTTTTCATTACCTCTTGAAAAAAGATGCGTCTTTCCCTACACTTTTCGATTCAGACTACTAAAGAGAAGACTATGCGAAAGCTAAACACGTTTTTTGTCCGGACTTATGGCTGCCAAATGAATGAACTCGACACAGAAATCATGGTTGGCCAGCTCGAAAATAGAGGACTCACCCGTACCGAAGATGAAATGGAAGCCGACCTCCTCATCTTCAACACCTGTTCCATACGGGACCTGGCAGAGCGGAAAGTCCTCGGGAAGTTAGGCAAACTCGGCCGCACCCGGCAAGCCAATGCCATCATTGGCGTCACGGGCTGCATGGCCAACGCTAAAAAGGATGCCCTGTTCCAGAAGCTTCCCCATATCGACTTTATCTTGGGGACCAACAACATTCACGATCTCAACAACGTCTTGGATGAGGTATTGGCTACAGGCAAGCAGTCGATACGTACCGAAGACCAATTCACCTATGAGCTCGATTATCTCAGCGCCAAGCGCGACGACAAAATCAAAGCCTATGTGTCGATCATTCGGGGGTGCGACAAATTCTGCACCTATTGCGTCGTCCCCTATACGCGCGGGCCGGAAGTGTCGCGCCATCCCGATAGCATTCTAGAGGAGTGCCGGCAACTTGTTGCCAAAGGCTATAAGGAGATTATACTGCTTGGCCAAAACGTCAACAGCTATGGCAAAGACAAGCCCGAATGGAGTTGCCTCTTCCACGATCTGCTTTATCGCATCGATAACATCGAAGGGCTCGAACGCGTGCGCTTCATGACGAGCCACCCTGTCGATATCACGCGACACCTCATGGAGGCCATCCGCGACCTCCGGTCGCTCTGCGAATTTGTCCATTTTCCCGTGCAAGCGGGCTCAAACCGCATTTTGAAGAAGATGCACCGCATCTATACCTTGGAGCAATATCTGGAAAAGGTGCAGATGCTACGGGAGCTCGTCCCCCATGTTGCCCTTGGAACCGATATCATTGTCGGCTTCCCGACGGAAACCGAAGAAGAGTTCCAGATGACCTATGATGTCCTCAAGGAACTCGAATATGCCGTCGCTTTTCTCTTTGCCTATAGTCCGCGGCAAGGCACCCCTGCAATGCGCTGGAAGGACGATATTACCGAAGAAGTCAAACAGGATCGCCTGCAGAGGCTCATCAAATTGCAGGAGGAGATCTACGCCAAGCAGCGCAGTGCGATGCTCGGCCAAGAGGTCGAAGTGTTAGTGGAAAAGCGCAACTTTAAGGACAGCACCCTGATGAAAGGGAAGACCCGCTGCTGGAAAAATGTGCTCTTTCAAGGAGATGACAGCCACATCGGAACGATGCAGCGTGTCAAAATCCATAGCTTCAGCCACCAAACCTTAATAGGCGATCTGGTGACAAGCCCTGTGCTAAAAGTCATTTAGCAGCTTCTATAATGCCGCATCCAATCCGTTTGCCGGAATTTCCCGCAGGCTGGCTAACGTAGTCGTCTGCATCTGAATGGACGATGATCGAACGGCCGATGATGCTGTTTGGGCCTGAGAACGCAATCTGATGATCATGCCAGACATAGTGGGCATGGCCATTTTTGTCGGCAACGACATTGCCGAGATCACCCACATGGCGTTCTTTACTCCAAGGAGCCCCATGTTTGGAGTTTGTTGGATTGAAATGGCTGCCAGCTGCCGTGCCATCTCCGCTGCAATCGCCATGTTCATGGACGTGGAAGCCATGTTTGCCTGGAGTCAATCCATCGATATCGGCCACCACTTCGATGCCATTGCCCTTTGTTGTGAAGGTCACAGTCCCATGCACTTTGCTGTCGACCAAAGGGTTAATGGTTGCCACAGCTTTGGTAATTGCCGTTGTCGCAGGCGCCGTTTCCGGATCGCTATCTGCAAAAGCCATGCCGCTAATCGCTAAAGCTAGTAAAAAAAGTGTCGTTTTCATTTCTGTCTCCTGTAAAGTTCCATACTTCAAATATTCACTCTAATTGAGGCCTACGAGACCCAGGGCCGAAGGCCCGGCAGTTGTATAGCCCAGGCCGTAAGGCCTGGGTAATGAGGATGTTAGAGGATGAGGACCGAAGGTCCGGCACAAATTAGTCTCGTATTTGTGCCGGGCCTTTGGCCCTCATCCCATGGCGCCATGAAACCCAGGCCTTACGGCCTGGGCTATACAACTGCCGGGCCTTTGGCCCTCATCCCATGGCGCCATGAAACCCAGGCCTTACGGCCTGGGCTATACAACTGCCGGGCCTTCGGCCCTGGTCTTGCAAGCCTCAATTAATTACATAAGAGGAACTGTATGAAATGAAAATTTATTTGGCAAGGCTAAAGGATGGATATGCCCTCAAGTGCAATTATCAGCTTGCATGCAATAGCATTACTTTGCTACACTAAAGAAAACGAGGTTGGACAATGGATTTGGCAATCATCCTCGCCCTCCTGGCAACAGCTGTAACGATCATTAGTTTCGTCTATGGCTTCTTAAGGAACTTCAAATACGATATCAATACGCGTTTTGATGCACGTATCGATAAACTTGAAAAAAGAATGGACTCCCTTGATGAGCGCATGTTCTGGTTGGCAACAGGGAAAAAACTTGAAGATGCCATTCTTGAAGAAAAAATGAAACGTCCAAGAACTGATCCCTAACTAAAAGGACAATGTCCCTCTCATCAGCCCGAAGGGAAATACCAGATGTGCAAAAAAGCCCCTCTCACTGATCTCACAATCTCTCACTGATCTCAGTGATCTCACTGGCTCAGTGGTAAAATAAATCTTGCACAGTGGTAAATTAAATCATGTCCCTTCTTTGCATCTTTGCGCCTTTGCGTTGAAATGTCCTTTTATCACACTCTAAAGCATACCTATAGCATCCCGACGAACTCGGCCTCGTCCAACACCCGCACGCCTAGCGCACGGGCCTTATCCAGCTTGGAGCCTGGGTCTTCGCCGGCAACGACGAAGTCGGTTTTTTTGCTGACGGAGTCGGTGACCTTGCCTCCCCTTTCTTTGATGAGGGTAGCGGCTGCATTCCGGGTATAGTGCCGCAATGTCCCCGTCAACACAAAGGTCTTGCCGTCAAAGGCGTGTCCCTTATAGCTTTTGACGAGGAGCTTCTTGGGGCTGACCCCATGAGCCAAAAGCCTTTTGACCTCCTCTTGGTGGTGGGCATCCGCAAAATACTCGACGACAGCACCCGCGACCTTTTCTCCGATGCCTTCGATCTCCATGAGCTCTTCCTGGCTCATCTTTGCGAGGGTCTCGATATCCCCTGCCCGATTTGCCAGGAGCTCCGAAATCCCTTCGCCGATGTGCTTGATGCCAAGGGCCATGATGAACCTAGGCAAAGTCACAGATTTCGACTTTGCAATGCTCTCCAAAAGGTTTTGGATCGATTTATCTTTGAATCCTTCGAGCTGGGCCAGTTCGAATGCTGTCAAGGTATAGAGGTCCGAGGGGCACTGCACAAATCCCTTCGCATAGAGCTGCTCGGCCACTTTTTCGCCGAGATGCTCGATATCCATCGCATCGCGGCTGGCGAAGTAGATCAGGCGGCGCAGCTGCTGTTCCGTGCAATTGGGATTGGGACAGCGCACAGCCACCTCGCCAGGTACTTTGACCACCGGAGTGCCGCAATGGGGGCATTCTGTCGGCATCGTCCAAGGGACACTGTGTTTTGGGCGCTGCTTCAAGTCGATTTCGACCACTTTTGGGATGACATCTCCGCCCTTTTCGATGATGGCCATATCGCCGATGCGGATATCTTTTCGCGCCACCTCTTCCGCATTGTGAAGCGTCGCTCTGGCAATCGTACTACCAGCCAAAAAAACGGGCTCTAGCTCTGCCACAGGAGTCAAAACCCCTGTCCTACCTACCTGGACAGTAATGTCCAGAATGCGCGTCGCGGCCTGTTCCGCGGCAAATTTATAGGCCACGCACCAGCGCGGGTTTTTCCCTGTAGTGCCGAGCCTCTTCTGTTCGCGCAGGTCATCCAGCTTGATGACGATGCCATCGATATCGAATGGCAGGTCTTTGCGCTTCTGCCGGATCTTATCCGCAAAGGCCATGATCTCATCGAGGGAGTGGCACAGTTTGATTTCATGCAAGTTGGGAAGCCCCAATTTTTTGAGGTAGGAATTGCCCTCATATTGGCTTTTGATGTCGACCGTCGATTCTTCCGCAATGCCATAGAAGACGATCGAAAGGGAGCGCTTGGCGACTTCTCGGGGGTCCAGCAGCTTCAATGAGCCAGCCGCAGCATTGCGCGGATTGGCCCAGAGTTGCTCTTCCATTTTTTCCTTTTCGTTATTCAGCTTCTTAAAAACCCCATGTTCCAAAAAGACCTCTCCCCTCACCTCGAGCAGATCGGGTACGTCCTCACCATAAAGCTCCAGAGGCAGGCTCGCAATCGTCTTGATGTTGGCTGTGACATCATCACCTGCTCTTCCATCGCCGCGGGTAGCACCACGCAAAAACTTCCCCTTTTCATAGAGGACCGAGATCGCGATGCCATCCATTTTCAGCTCGCAGCAGAATTTCAGCTCTTTTTTCTCGACGAGCTTATGCATGCGCTTGAGGAAGTCGGCCACCTCCTCTTCGCTGTAGGTATTGGCAATCGAGAGCATCGGGGTCTTGTGTTCGACCGATTTAAACCCTTGTGTCAGGGCTTCGCCAGTCCGTTGGCTCGGCGAAGTCGGCGTGACCCACTCCGGGTGCGCCTTCTCCATGTCGAGCAGTCTCCGATAGAGATGGTCATACTCCTCGTCGCTAATGGTAGGAGCATGATCGACATAGTAGAGTTTGTTGTGTTTCCAGATTTCCCGGCACAACTTGAGATAGTCGTCGTGTTCGTTTTTCATTTCAATTTCATTTCCAAAAGGTCACCTTAAAAATCATCGTGGCCAGAGGAGCCAACTGAATTTTTAGGGCAGAGGCGTAGCCATGATGGTCCGTGAGGATAGCAGGTTGCGGATTTTCTTTACCAGAGCCGCCATATTTCGATGCGTCGCTATTGAAGATTTCCTGGATGGAAGAGACATTGCGCAGAGGAAGAATGTATTCAGAATGGAAGGAAGGGGTAAAATTGTGGACACAGAGTAGCTGCCCTTGGGTCTGCCCTTGGGAGCTTTTGCGCAGATAGCTGATGACGCTGTTTTGCTGGTCTGAGAAATCCACCCAAGAAAAACCCGTATGGTCGAAGTCTTTTTCCCAAAGCGGAGCCTCATCCCGATAGAGGTGGTTGAGTTCTCTGATCATCGTCTGGAGCCCATGATGGGTCGGATAGCGCAACAGAAACCATTCGATCTCCCCTGTGCATTTCCACTCGTTCCACTGCCCGATGTCTCCTCCCATAAAGAGAAGCTTCTTGCCCGGCTGGCAGATCATGTAGCTATAGAGAAGGCGCATGTTGGCAAACTGTTGCCACATATCGCCCGGCATCTTTCCCATGAGGCTATTTTTTCCATGGACCACTTCATCATGGGAAAGGACCAAGATAAAGCGCTCAGAGAAGGCATACAAAAGGCCAAAAGTCAGATCATTGTGATGGTAGTGCCTATAGATCATATCCTTGGAGAAATAGCGAAGCGTGTCGTTCATCCAGCCCATATTCCATTTGAAGTCAAAGCCAAGGCCTCCCTGATCGACGGAATGGGTCACACCTGTAAAGGCCGTCGACTCCTCGGCAATCGTCAAGGCTCCAGGGAAAATCTGATGGACAATCGAATTGAAGTGTTTTAGAAATTCAATCGCCTCCAAATTCTCCTTGCCGCCATATTTGTTTGGAATCCATTCCCCCTCTTCCCTGCCATAGTCGAGATAGAGCATCGACGCCACAGCGTCGACCCGCAAGCCATCGATATGCATCACATCGAACCAAAAGAGGGCGTTGGCGATCAAGAAATTGGAGACCTCAAAACGCCCAAAATTGAAGATATGGGTGCTCCAGTGGGGGTGAAAACCGAGCCGCGGATCCTCATGCTCAAACAAAGCTGTGCCATCAAAGCGCGCCAACGAAAAATCATCCGTCGGAAAATGGCCCGGCACCCAATCCAAAATGACCCCGATGCCGTGCTGATGCAGATGATCGACAAACCACTGGAAATCCTTCGGGGTTCCAAAGCGGCTGGTGACAGCATAAAATCCCGAGACCTGATAGCCCCACGATTCATCCAGAGGATGCTCTTGTATGGGCAGCAATTCCACGTGCGTGTAGCCCATCATCAAGCAATAGTCGACCAACTCCCGCGCAAGATCGCGATAATTGAGGAAAAAGCCATCCCTTTTTTTCCAGGACCCCAGATGCACCTCATAGACCACCATCGGCTGAGAGACGCCCTTCCTCTTTTCCCTATCTGCGAGCCAACCCTGATCCCCCCAAGAATAACTGGCAACATCAGCAACGACAGAAGCGGTGTCCGGACGCAACTCGCTGGAATAGGCAAAGGGATCGGATTTGACGCGAATATCACCGGCCTGCGTCCTGATCTCGAATTTATACTTTTCGCCCTCCCCTAATCCGGGCACAAAAAGCTCCCAAATCCCTGAGCTCCCCATACTGCGCATCGGGTTCACCCTTCCATCCCAATAGTTGAAATCGCCAACCAGGGCCACGCTTCGGGCCGCCGGAGCCCACACCGCAAATTGCGTGCCTGAAACGCCGTGATGCTGCTTTAGCTTGGCCCCAAGCACGTGATAAAGTTGATAATGGACACCCTTCCCGAAGAGGTATTGATCCACCTCCCCTATTGTCGGCCAAAAAGCATAGGGATCATGCGCCAAAAGGCCGCTCTGATAGAAGACGCGATAATCGAGGGGAGTGGTATTTTCGGGAACGACATATTCAAAAACGCCAGCAGGATGCACCTGAGTCGCTTGAACCCGCTTTCCATCGACTTCCAAATAGATGGAGTTAGCTCCAGGGCGCCATAGCCGAATCACCTTCTTTCCATCGTGGTAAGGATGCAATCCTAGAAAGCGATGCGGATCGTGATGCGTGCCTTGAATGATGCGTTCCTGATTCTGTAAATGTTGCTCTAACGCCATATTAATGACGCCCCTATCAGCGCCTCTCTATTTTATCCTTGAACATGCCCATCCAACCAATAAAATGACAAATGAAAAAGCAACTAGGAAATCGCCACTTGACTAGATGACGCTCAAGAAAGTACAAAAGGACAGCAGGGACAAAAGGACAGGGACCAAGAGGACCAAAACGACCAAAAGGACGAAAGGACAAAGAGTTACGTCCTTTTGTCCTCTTGGTCCTATTGAGACAGTTGCAAAAGTACCTGAGGTTTGCGAAACCCAGGGCCGAAGGCCCGGCAGTTGTATAGCCCAGGCCGTAAGGCCTGGGTTTAGATGGCCATGAGAGAGGAGGACCGAAGGTCCGGCACTTATACGAGACACATTAGTGTCGGACCTTCGGTCCTCATCTTCTAAGGTCTTCGTTACCCAGGCCTTATGGCCTGGGCTATACAACTGCCGGGCCTTCGGCCCTGGGTTTCGCAAACCTCAGGTACTTTTGCAAATGTCCTTGTCCTTTTGTCCCTGCTGTCCCTTCTTGAGAAGGCAATTAATTCGGCTACTGGATTTTTATAGTTTTGTGAAAAAGGGCAGCAGCAGTTTTAAATAACTCAGGGTATTTATCTTGAGGAAATTTTCGGATTACTTTTTTTGCCAACTCCCTATAAGTAGTCAAGGTTTCAGTGGAGATTCTCCGCCCGAGGGAAAAATAGGGAGAAAATGTGAGGAGAGATTTCCTGCAATAAGTTAGATCCATGTTCCCTAATTTCTTGTGGCCAGAATCATCAGTATCCAACCCTTTATGATCATTAATCGACAATACAAAATCGAAAGCCTCTTGTACTTTTTTGGCTACATCACTCTCAATTTTTCCATTAGATATCCAATTTCTAATCGCCAGCGCTATTCGCATAGGGAAATTCAACCAGTTGTAACCTTGAAGCTTTCCCGCCTCATCCACAAAGTAGCTCTCTTTTGTAAATAATATGGCGCATGTGGCATAAACATCCTTTGCCACCTTTTTATCATATGTTTCAGAATCGATAAATATCTCTGATTCTTGAGGCTTAAAACTTAAATCATGTGAACCACGAATGCTGCAACTCATATTAAACTCCTTTTTAATATAAAAACTATTGTATCAAATATTTTAATAAAAATCAAGGAGTTATTTTAAATCGATCATTTTCAAGCTGTTTCAATTGCTTCTTTTCTCTCCTTTCTAACCTTTCACACACAACTCCATGCTTTTGAGCAAGTTCCATCACGAGGTCAACTTGCTCTTTGGTTGTGCAGCAACCGATTAATCCTCCACTGCCATTGCCAGACCCACTAAATCCTTCAGAGACATTCTCCATATTTTCTAAATCAATCAAACCAAGGCGCATAGGACCCCTGTATCCCGGCCTTTCCTGGAGAATAGGCATGTTGCGCGGGGTCACATCGTTAAAACCCGTCGCAGCAATAAAATCAGCGAGTTCTTCCAATGCTGTGTTCATCCTCTGACCCTCGCTTCGATATTGCTCCTCTTGTACAGTATCCTCATTGAGTTTCAGAAATTGTTCTTCGATGAGTACCACCTTTCTACAAGTTGCAGTTTGAACTTCAATCTTTTTAGCTTGAGGCATCACAAGGTGTTCATAGTGTCGATTCATGCAAACCTGTTTACCTCTGATCATATTAGCATAGCGCGCTTCTGTGAGCTCGTTGCCATCTTGAGAAGGAGGGGGATTGACGCACAATTTAAAGACCAGATGGGGAACTTCTTTTAAACGAAAAACAGCGAAGCGGTTTGGGTGCGTGAGATAAGTGACATCAGAATCAGTGTAACGTCCATAATGCTTGATCATTTGTTCGGCAACCCGCTGGAGCTTCTCAATCACTTCGCCAGAAAGTGGTGTGAATCCCGCTTCTAATTCTTGCTGGGCCAGAACTAATGCTTCATCTGCAGTTGATTTCGAACTGGGTAGAGTTTGTAACGGGGGTGCAGATTGTGGTTCGGTTTTTATCAGGGGATAAGGAAAAGGCCTATAGTAAGCAATTCCTTGCATGTTTATTATCTCCATTATTATTAAAAATAAAATTAAATTATATCAGAAATATTAATTAATTTCTATAAAAATAGTAGCATCTAAAATAGAATTTCATTAAAGGAGTGGCGCATTTGTTTATAACTTAAATGGGTCTAGTTCAATTAGCCCCAGGGCATGCATTCTCGCGTAACCAGGGCTTGACACTTTCGTGGGCGACTTCCCAAGTAAATTCACTCCACGGGCAGCCATTCTCGCGCAGCCACTTCAACATGTCGAGTTTACCGCTTCGGGCTGCACTCGCAGAAATAGAGGGATGCCAGGGACATCTCAGTGTGTCCTGGTGCCAGTGAAGCAAACTATAGCTTCCTAGAGCCGCTGCATCACGCATTGCGGCCAATAGGATGTCCCTGCGTTCTTTCGTGCTCAGTTGGTTTGGGCAAATCGCTTTAAACCGCTTGCAGACACTTCTGAAGGCAATCCTATCTCCCTGAGATAAGTGCTTTAGTATTAGTTCTTTTATAACATCGTTAGGAAGAGTACCAATCGATGGCCGCACCGCCTTATTTTCACTTGCTAGAAAGGGCGCTATTAATTTGTTAGGGTCAAAAGATGATGGCTCCACAGTATTGCCTATAATAGGGCTAGTGCCTGTGACGTTCATATGTTTATTCTTTTAATTTTCTTAATTAAGCACCAAGTTCAATTGCGTTTTTGAAATATAATTTTATCAGAATTGTTTATTATTATTCAAGAAAAAATTACAAAAAGAACTACACATTCACTTTATTTTTCAAAGCGATCTAAGATATATTCTTGGCCTTGCTTAAAGCTCAGGTAGGAATTAGTGGCGAGGAAATGGCCGCGATCCTGCTCGCTTTCGCGAAGGCGAAAGCGCTTCAGCTGGTTTCCGAAATAGAAGCGCAGTTTGCAATCGGCCGTCGCATGAAAGACCATCCTGCGGATCGCCTTTTTGGTCCATTCCATGTCGAGATGCCCGTGGTCTCCACAGGCAAGATGCAGAAGACGACCGCAATGAAATTCGGGAGGCAACAGCGGCAAAATATCGATGACATCGCCATTGACGCTGAAGAAAAGGCTGCGGATGAGATGAAAACCCTCCTTTAATAGCAATAGGGGTGTGGCCTCGCTTTTCGGCAGCACAGGATTGAGCAGGAAACCTTGATGCTCATCATCTTGAAGCCTGGGTGAAAGGATGCCCTCGAATCCTGCTAAAAAGAGCTCCAAAAAGGGCCTTAAAACCTCTTCAGAGGAGCCGAGCACAATTCCGCGCCGGCACTCTTCTAAAAGCATGGCTGTACCCTCAGGCGATCTCTTCAGGCCATCTGGGACAAGTTGGCCCAAGCGATACCAGATGGGAAAGATCTCTTTGAGATCGCGCCTTCTGCGGACAAGTTCCCAATCCTGGGCCTTATGGCTGCCCAATGAAAGGCGTTCTGCCAGCAATGGGACCGCCTGAAACTCCTTTAATACTTGGATTGGCTGAGCCGATTCCCATTCGATGGGATGCTTTTCCACTTTGATGGCGAAAAGAGCTTTATCGTCTGACTTCGCGATGAGATAGCGAAAAAAGCCAGCTTTAGAATCTCCCCAAACCTTGATGATTCCTTTTTCAAGATCGAGTTGGACAGTGAAATCTCTGACGGGTCCGCGGATCGAAAGGGCGATCTCTACCATAAGTTTGGGCTCAGCATGGGAGAAGTCGTGAACCCTGATCAAGGCGGGGAAAATCTGAAAGCGAAGGGATGTCCTGGGAAGCAAGCAATAGGTCCCTGGATTATGGGAGAAAGGCCTTAACCGCTCTGCAATCGTGATTTGCATGTCTCATCCCACTTTCCGCACTTGGACGGGCCTTCCGATCAATCCTTCGGGAGTATTTTCCAATAAATCGACTTCGAGAAGTTGATTGGGCTGGTAATTCCCTTCGATCACAACAGAAAGGAAATTTTCCGTATGGCCTGCGATGGTTCCGGGGATTTCGCTATTTTCTGTTAAGACAGACATGGATCTCCCGACAAATTTTTGACGCAACTCGTAAGCAATTTCCTCTGCAACGCGCATCACTTCTTGTTTGCGGGCCTTAATTAGATTCGGGGACACTTTATTGGGATAGAGAGCGGCGCGCGTCCGCGACCTTTCACTGTAAGGGAACATGTGGACTTTGGCGAATTTGACTTCGCGCATGACGGATAATGTATCTGCAAAATCCACCTCCGTCTCGCCAGGGAAACCCACTATGATATCGGTCGTGAAGGTGAAATCGGGGTTGGCAGTGCGGAGCCGATCCACGGTTTCCATAAAGATTTGGCGCGTGTATTTGCGGTTCATCTTTTTCAAGATGACGTTGGACCCTGATTGCAAGACGACATGCATGCAGGGGCAGGTATGGCGGCCGTTCAAAATCGCATCGGCGAGGTCGTCATCGACCTCATCGGGATCGATCGAGGAGACCCGCAGCCGTTCAAGACCCGGTATGGCATCGACAACGCGCACCAAATCGGCAAGCCGATCGGGCTTTTCCGAATTATCGCCGTCGAAATCGCCGATGTTGATGCCGGTCAAGACGACTTCTTTATAGCCATTGGCGATAAGCCCTTCGACCTCTTTGACGATGTCGGGAATGGTTCGCGAGCGAGAGCGTCCGCGCACATAAGGGATGATGCAGTAGGTGCAGTAGGAATTGCAGCCATCCTGAACTTTGACGAAGGCTCTGGTATGGGCTTCAAAGCGCTTGATGCTGAATTCGGGGACCTCTTCTTCCGGAAATAAGTGAGCAATCAGCTGCTCTTTCTCTTTATTGGGAATGACATGGGTGACCCCACCCAACTGCAGAATGGCTTCGGGCTGCCTTTCCGCAAAGCAACCGGTCACCACCAACTTGGAGCCCGGGTTTTGCTTGGCCAGCTGCCTGATTTCATGGCGGCTGCTGCTGTCCGCAGATTCGGTCACCGTACAGGTATTGACAATGCAAATATCGGCCTGCTCCCCTTCTTGTGCTTGGGAATAGCCCATCGCAATCAGCTGATCCTGATAGGCTTGCGACTCGTATTGGTTCGTGCGGCATCCGAGTGTGACGACTTTATATTTCTTTGCATTCATAGAGGAATCAGGATAGCAAAGTCTCGAATAAAGGAACATCAGAATAGAGCAATCGAGCAGTTCTTCACTCTCATACTGTGAGAATATTCCCACTTTTCACAAAATCCCACTTGAATTATAATGGGATGAGATGGAGGTGCAGGGTTTATGAGAAAACATACAAGTAAAGTCCAAATGGACGATAAATTTCGCATTTGTTTAGGAAGTTTTTTATCAAAAGAAGAGCGGGAGCAACTAAGCTCTTTTCGTGTTCGCAGACAAGAAGATGGGAAGATTGTATTGGATCCGTTTGTAGAAATTCCAGCACGTGATCATTGGATTTATAAAAATCCAGAAGCAATGGCATCATTAATGCGAGGAATTGAAGACGCAAAGGCAGGACGTATCGTTGAATTAGATATCGATTTTTCCCAATTCTTAGACAAAGAAGATCTGTAGAATGTTCAAAATTGAATTTACCGAAGAAGCGAAAGAGAAGCTGTTAACATTAAAAGAAGATAAAAGCAAAAAAGCACGTTATAAAGCAGTAGGAAAAGTGTTAGGGCTTATGGAGGCTAATTTGCGCCACCCTTCCTTGAATACACACAAATTCGATGATATGAAATCTCCATTTGGCGGGGATGTCTTTGAGTCGTATGCTCAAAATAAATCACCGGGTGCATATCGTGTTTTTTGGGTGTATGGACCTAAAAAAGGTGAGATTACTATTTTGACTATAACGCCTCACCCTTGAATCAAAAGAATTATTCAGCGCCTTCTCTTTTACCACCACGTCCTGTCGTTTTCTTTCTGTATTCTCCTCCTCACTGGAACTTCAGGCCTTTTTGCCTAAGCGAGATGTAGCTGCTTTCGCCGATGATGAGGTGGTCATTGACGGGAATGCCCATGAGTTTACCCACTTCGATGAGGTTGCGGGTAACGTCGAAATCTTCGGGTGAGGGCGTCGGATCGCCGCTGGGGTGGTTGTGGATGAGGATCATGCTGGAGGCTTTATGGCGGATGGCCGGATAGAAGACTTCGCGGGGATGGACCAGGCTATTAGACAATGTCCCTATCGCCACCACTTGGTGGCAGATGACGTACCCCTTCGTATCAATGAGGATGACGAGGAATAGCTCTCGCTTTTCCTTTACGAGCTCATCCCGCACAAGATGATAGGCATGCACCGGATTGTCAATGCGGTATTTCGGCTCGGCAATAGGGCGTGAGGCCCGCATTCCCAAGCTAAAGGCTGCCTTAAGCTGAAGGGCTTTCGCATTGCCTAAGCCTTTGATCTGGCAGAGCTCTTCGACAGTGGCGTCAGCCAGGTCCCGCAGCGTCCCGAAATGGGTTAACAGCTCATGGGACAATTGCAACACCGGCATGCCTCTCATGCCGCTGCCTAAAAGGATGGCGATGAGCTCGGTCGTGGAAAGCGATTCCGGACCGTGGCGCAGCAGCCGCTCCCGAGGGCGCTCGGCTTCCGGCAGCTGAAGAACTGAATAATTAGGCTCATTCATAAATATACTGGCGCAATTTACCGGCAAGCTGAGCCGGGAGATCGACGCGCAAAATCACATCATTTTCTTCATACTCTTGCTTAATCACTTTGCCTAAGCGCATCACTTCGCTCACGACAGCGTAATCTTTCTGCGGAACGCGCAGGTTCACGATGCGGCGCTGCCGGCTGAGCTCTTGGATCATGAGGTCCTCCAAGTCAGCAAGCCCAGTTCCGCGCAAAGCCGAGATCTCCACAGTTTTGGGATAGAGAATTTTCATGCGGTTAATGCAAGAACGGTCAGTGCAAAGATCGACCTTGTTCAATACGGTGAGGACGGGCTTTTCACCTGCACCCAGCTCTTTCAACACTTCGAAAGTTGTGGCGGCTTGCTCTTCAGCCATCGGGTGGCTGACATCCACCAAGTGGAGCAGGATATCGGCCTGAATGGCCTCTTCCAGTGTGCTCTTGAAGGCAGCCACAAGCAGGTGGGGCAGCTTGCGGATGAATCCGACTGTATCGATGATGAGAATGTCCTGGTTGTTCTTCAGGCTATATTTGCGGGTCGTCGTATCTAAAGTGGCGAATAGTTTGTCCTCGACAAAAACCCCGGCCTGCGTCAGCGCATTGAGGAGGGTGGACTTGCCCGCATTGGTGTAGCCGATGATGGCAAAGACGGGAATCTCCGTCCGAAGCCTGGCGCTGCGCTGCGTTTCGCGATAGGCTTGCACTTCTGCAAGCTCTTTCTGAAGCTGGTCGATCTCCCTTTTCAAAATGCGCCTGTCGATTTCGATCTGCTTTTCCCCTTCTCCCTTGAGGTAGGCTCCTCCGCCCCCTGAAGCGCCCGTTCCAGCTTGCCTCGACAAATGGGACCACAGCTTTTTCAGGCGCGGAGCTTGGTACTTGACGCGAGCGAGCTCAATTTGCAGGCGGGCTTCCTTGGTCTGGGCCCGATGAGCAAAGACCTCTAGAATCACCCCTGTGCGATCCATGACGGGCAAGTTAAAGGCTTTTTCGAGGTTGCGTTGCTGGCTCGGGGCGATTTCATCATCGAAGATGACGAGGTCGGCCTTGACCTCCTGGGCGGTTTGGATGAGCTCTTCCAGCTTTCCCTCCGTCACAAAGAGGGCGGCATCAAAGCGGCGGACGGGACAGGGGACCTTGCCGGCGACGTCGACGCCATAGGTCTCGGCTAGCAAAGCCAGCTCTCCCAAGTGTTCCTCGCAGATCTCCTTTTGAGAGGCTCCGCTTTTGTATACAGAAACAAGAAGGGCTCTTTTTCGTTGCAATGCAGAATTTGTTTCGAGCATGCGTGCGACCTCAAATTTCAAAGGGGATTTCCAGAGTATCGTAAGCCATCCGCACATTAGGAGGCAAGTAAGCATTTGTTTTGTCATGGTCAAGATCATGGGCGATATGGGTCAGCCAGGTCTCTTTTGCGCCAACTTTTTGAGAAAATTCAACGGCCTCATCGACGGTAAAGTGAATATGGGAAGGTGTAAAGCGCAGGGCGCTGATGATCAGGATTTCAATTCCTTTTAAGTCTTCGAATATCGTCTCCGGATACTCTTTAATATCAGATACATAGGCTGCATTCCCCATGCGGATTCCAGTGACTTTCATTCCGGTTTGCTTATAGGTAAAATAACGCAAGGGAAGCCCTGCAAAGTCGACCTGGCCGCGCTCACCCTCCAGCACCCTCAGATCAATTTTTGCGATCAGCTTTTCGGGATGGTCCGTCAGCTTAAAAATATAGTGATAGCGAATGCGGAGATCCTGCTCCGTTTCCTTCGAAACGAGACAGGGCAAAGGAACTCCAGACCAAATTTGATAGACGCGCAAGTCATCGACTCCAGCAGTATGGTCATGGTGGGAATGGGTCAAGATCACCCCATCGAGGCGATCGATCTTATGGTGCAGCGCCTGGTAGCGAAAGTCTTGTCCGCAGTCGATGAGGATGCGCTTATCATCGACTTTTACCAACACTGAAGGCCTGAGGCGTTTGTTATAAGGCGAGGGAGAACGACAAACGGGACAGCTACAGCCAATGACTGGGATGCCGAGCGAGCCTCCCGTTCCTAAAAATAATAGGGTTCCCTTCTTATTCATGGCCGTCTTGGACAAAAGTGTTAAGGGCTTCTTGGTAAATATGGGGATGATGCATGTAAATCCACTTGCCTTCTGGAGTAGGTTCCAAAAGTTCTATCCGATAATCATCTCCTACACTTGCAAACTCGACGCGTTGGGCAAGCCTTCCCAGGTCAGTTTTGACATGGAGAACTAAAGTCGCCACATTGGTAGAAAGGAATTGCTTGATCACTTCGTCATCGACTTCTGCCAAGCTTTTATCCGATCCGATGTTGTCATAGAAAAGAGCATACTCCTCCCCTTTGACATCCTGGGTTTTCCACTGCTTCGCCTTATCATCATAATAACTAAAAGTGATTCCTTCAAAAACGATGGGTGACGTTTTGCTTTTTTTAGCGGGTGCGATTCCCTTTTTCAACTGGCCAATCACTTCAGGCGATAAGAGGGTATTGCCTGCGAGATACCGTCCCGTAGGGCCATAATAGTGAAGCATCCACAAAACGAGCAGGATAGCTCCCAACAGGCCGCTGCCTAAAACCAGCAGGAGATCCCGAACTTGCTTTTCTTTTGACGCAGACATCCAACAACCCTTATAATGAATGCCCAATCATAATTACAGTAGCGTTATGGTGCAACAAACAAATGCAAAGAAAATAGCGATTATCGGCGCCGGGTTTTCGGGCTTAGCAGTGGCTTGGCACCTGGCTCAGCGGGCGGAAGTCACAGTCTTTGATGCAGCCGGCATCGGAGGAGGCGCCTCGGGAATGGCCGCAGGCTTGATGCACCCTTATGCTGGCCTCCATTCCAAGCTTAACTGGAAAGGGCATGAAGGGATGAATGCCTCCAAAAAACTACTAGCCATTGCTTCAGAAGCTTTAGGCATGCCAGTCGCAAGCGCTACAGGCCTGCTGCGCGTCGCTTTATCCGAATCACAGCACATCGACTATGCCCATTGCGCCTCTGTTCACCCGGACGTGGAATGGAGAGATTCCTGCGCTCCCTGGTTGCCGAAGCCGGGCATTTTCATCAGGGATGCCCTCACCGTGAACTGTCCCCTTTATCTCAAAGGGTTGTGGTTAGCATGCGAGCAATTAGGTGCTCGCTTTGAACAAAGGGAAATCAATGAGTTGCAAGAACTAGATGCCTATGGGACTATTGTCCTTGCGACAGGGGCGTCGAAGCGGTTCACCTCCCTGCCGATCACTCCCCTGAAAGGACAGATCCTGCGCTATCGCTGGCCTGAAAAGGACCCTCTTCCCACCAGTATAAATTCACATGCTTATATCGTGATGGATCAAGACCAAAAGTCTTGCTTTGGCGGCGCCACATTCGAGAGGCAGTTTGATTCGCCTCTGCCGAATATCAAAGTCGCCCTTGCCGATATACAACCCAGAGTGGCTGCTCTCTACCCTGCGTTGACGGAAGAACTCGTCATCGAATGCAGGGCCGGGATCCGCGCCTCTACCCCTGACCATCGGCCTATTGTCGCGCAGCTAAACCCCAAAACCTGGATCATCACCGGCATGGGATCCAGGGGGCTCCTGTACCACGCCCTATGCGCTGAGGAGCTCGCACTCCACTCTAAATTTTTATTTAACCACTGAGATCAGTGAGATCAGTGGTAAAATAAAAAATGGCAAAATAAAAAGTGCTCAGTGGTAATTTATGACGTGGCGTGTTGGTGGGTTTTCATGAGGAGGACATGGGACTCGGCTGCGAAGTTAAAGAAGAAGACGACGGCAGGCGTCGCCGCGGCCATGAAAGGAATGCTGATAAAAAACCACTGCAGCACATTGTGGATGGGGCTTTCGCAAGTAAAGCATACGGCTTCGGTGAGAAACGCCGCTAAAACTAACAGCCCCACGATCAGAATCAAAGGCAGGACGGCGATCATCCCCAAAAGCAAATTTGAAAAGATATCCCGCTTGAAGCGTCCGATCAAAGTCTGAGTGACCGTGATGCGGTTCAATCCCCTCAAAGCCACAATTGGCGCCACAAAGAAGAGCATGGATAGATTGAGGACGCAAAGCACGAGCGTCCCCAGATTAATCAAAAAGGGTCCAAAGGCTAGAATGACGGCGAAGAAATCTCCGATGCCCCCAGGAATGGCCTTCAGCAAAACAAATACCCCTAGAAGCATCCAGAGCAGCAGATAGCTCAGAATAATGGGTATGGAAAAATAGGAGGCCCCCACGACCAATTCCCATGATTTAGCAATCATTTCCGAATAATGGACGGGTTTCTTTTTGATTTCGTCGTGATAAATGCGTATCAGCAAGATGCCCATGGAAAGCAGAAGGCCTGCGCATAAAAAAATGGGCAAAAAGGTCAGGCTCATCAGGACCCATTGGCCCGCATTGATGGCCAGGCCGCGAAAAAAGACGATCAGCACTCCGCACATCGCCAAGACAGAAAAGGCCAAGAGAAGCTTCTTCTTCGAAAAGGTGTAAGCTAAAGCGCGATTAAAAATGAATTGGATGTCTTGATAGGTCATGTTCTACCTTTGTAAAAGTATTTTGGCCTAACGATCGGCGTCCCCTTGCCTTCGCGGGCTTCGCACCGCTCATAGACGATTTGCATCGCGATGCCAACCACTCTTCCTAAGCCAAACAGAACGGTGTAGTATTCCGGATAGGGAAATCCTGCAGCAGTCAGCACGGTGCCCGATATCGCGTCGATATTGGGATAGGGATTGGTAATCTTTGGGTTTTCTCCCAGGACTTTTGGGGCTTCAGAACGCAGCAAGTGGGTAATTTTGACGAGGGGATGGTTTGGATAGCGCTCTTCAGCTATCTTGTAGAAGACGATGGCGCGCGGATCTTCGACCCTGAGGACAGCGTGGCCGAATCCAAAGATGAGTGCATTATTTGCGAGCTTTTTCCGCAAGAGGGCTTCGACAACTTCTGGCGTGGCATTTTCTCCGACTTCGGCTAGAACTCCCTTGACAAACTCCAGCGCGTCCTGATTGGCGCGCCCATGCCGCGGCCCTGCCAGAGCGGCCATCGCCCCATTGAGCGAGCCATACATATCTGCCAAGCCGGAAGCGACGGCTTTACCCACGAACGTGGACAGGTTGCCCCCTCCATGGTCGTAGTGGAGAATGTTAAAGACCCTAAAGATAAAGTTGAGCTCTTCCTTGTTGGCTTTGGGAACATTCAGCATCTGGGTGAAGTTCTCCATGTATCCCAATTCCGGCTTTGAAGCTTTGGTTTCGCCCCATCCAGCATGGTAATTGATCAAAATGGCAGTCAACTCCGGAATTTTAGCGATGACATTCAGGCAATCTTCGCGGTAATCTCCCTTGCATTCATACATGCCGCATATCAGCAAAGCGATGCAAAAGAGATGGATCGGATGGCCAGACCTGGGGAGGAGCTTGATATGGCGGCCCACTTCCGGAGAAAGTTTTGCTCTCTTGCGCAAATCTTCGGTCAGTTCTTTGACCTCCTGATCCGTCCCTTTTCTGCCATGATACAATAGGTAGATGACGCTTTCCGGAGTCCAATCCACAAGGTCTATTGCTGGAATGTTTGCATAGGCAAGCCCCTTCGCTGGATCCACCGTAGAGGTCGTGCAGTAACCTATAGGATAGCCTCTCAAACCCGTTTCTAAATTATCTTTCGTGATTTCGAACAAAACATCAGACATGTGAACATCCTCTGGAAATAGGCCGAGTTTAACAAAATTAACCCAGCTTGTCAGCAACTAAATCGCGCTCTTCGCTTAATTCCTTCTCCGTCAATTTGATTCTCTTTTTCAAAAACTCATTCCATGGAACCTCTTTGATAATCTCATAATGGCCATCGCCTTTGGAGCGGCAAGGAAAAGAAAAGATGAGGTTTGGAGGAATGCCATAAGGATTCTCGTCGCTGCAGACCCCCGAAGAAAACCACTGCCCAGCAGGAGTTGGATTCACCAATGCTTTGAGGGTATCGATGGCTGCGCTGGCAGCTGAAGCCGCCGAGGATTTTCCCCTTTCCGCAATGATGGCCGCTCCCCTCTTCTGCACGATGGAGATGAACTCCCCTTCCAGCCATTGGGGATCTTTGATGACATCCGGAGCCGGCTTTCCATTGATCTTTGCATTGACAAAATCGGGAACTTGAGTGGATGAGTGGTTTCCCCATATCGTCACGTTTGAAACGGCTGTCACATCCACTTTGGCCTTTTTCGCCAGCTGAAAGGCTGCGCGGTTTTGGTCGAGGCGCGTCATGGCATGAAAATTTTTGCGAGGGATGCGAGGCGCGTGGGACATGGCGATCAGACAATTGGTATTACAGGGATTGCCTACGACGAGGACTTTGACATCGGGATCTGCAGCCTCGTTGAGGGCTTTGCCCTGTTCAACGAAAATCTTTCCATTATCGTTGAGAAGGTCTCCCCGTTCCATTCCAGGACCACGAGGCTTTGCTCCGACTAGCATCGCGTAATGGACTCCCTTGAAAATTTCCTTTGGATTGCTTCCGATATGGATTTCTTTGAGCAGCGGAAAAGCGCAGTCTTCAAGTTCCATGCGCACCCCTTCAAGGGCCTTCAGAACCTCGGGAATTTCCAGGATATGCAGGGCAATGGGCTGATCAAAGCCGAGCATTTCTCCCGTTGCAATCCGAAATAGTAGATTGTAGGCGATCTGTCCTGCGCCGCCCGTCACAGCGATGCGCTTAAGGGATTTAACCATTTTTCAACTCCTGGTTGGTCGTCTGATATAATTATAATTAGAACAAGCTCTTGATATTATGCAAATCTATTTGCTGTCATTTATGTCGAGCCCCCCCTCTCTGTGTTCTCTGTGATCTCTGTGGTAAAAATTTTAATTTACCACAGAGAGCACAGAGAACACAGAGAGAGAACTCGAAGACACAGCGAGAATGACTCTTTCTAATTATTATTCAGCATGTTAGTATTAATTCATATGTCGACATTGAACATTATTGAAATCTTTGCGAGCATACAAGGAGAGACGAGCTTATCGGGACTTCCGACGACATTTATACGTCTGGCGGCCTGCAATCTGCGTTGCAGTTGGTGCGATACGACCTATTCCTTTGGCCGCGGGACGACCTATACGTTGGAATCCATTTTGGAGCAGGTCGATAAAAACAGGTGCAAGCAGGTGTGCGTTACGGGAGGCGAACCGTTGCTCCAGGAGAATGTGCATCCCTTGATGAAAAGCCTCTGCGACAAGGGATATGCAGTCAGCTTAGAAACGAGCGGTTCGCTGCCTACCGATGAAGTGGATCCCCGGGTCCGGATCATCCTCGATATCAAATGCCCCGGCAGCGGCATGAGCCATAAAAATTTATGGGCGAACCTCGACCTTTTGCGCACACACGATGAAATTAAATTCGTCGTAAAAGATCGGCACGATTACGATTATGCAAAGCAAGTCTGCATGGAGAAGAAACTTTTTGAGAAGCCGGCAGCCATTCTCCTTTCACCCGTATATGGAGAAATGGAGCCCAAGAGCCTTGTGGAATGGATCCTACAGGATCATCTGCCGGTCCGCCTCAATTTACAAATTCATAAATTTATATGGTCTTCGGACACTAAGGGAGTATAATAGAAAATGAAAGCAATTGTGTTATTAAGTGGTGGTTTAGATTCAACAGTGATGCTCGCCATGGCTTTGGCTAACAAGCGCGAGTGCTTCACGATCAGCTTCGATTATGAACAAAGGCATCGAATCGAACTCGAAGCAGCCAAAAAAATCGTGGCCTTCTATGGTGTGCGCCACCGCATTATGACGATCAACCCTGGAACCTTTGCCCAGTCTTCATTGGTCAGCGGCCATAACGTCCCCAAAAATCGGACGATTAAAGAGATGAGCCTGAGCATACCCAACACCTATGTGCCGGCACGAAATACGCTATTCTTAGCGTATGCAATAGGCCAGGCAGAACTTGCCGGCGCGCAAGAAATTTATTTCGGAGCTAACGCCTTGGATATCGCGGCCTATCCCGATTGCCGCCCTGCTTTTATCCAGGCATTCCAAGGAGTCTACAATGTCGCCACGCGGCAAGCCGTGGAGGGCAAGCCGCCGCGGCTGGTCACTCCCCTCATCGAGTGGGACAAGGCAACGATCATCCGACAAGGACTCGCTTTGAAAGCTCCGTTGCATCTCACTTTTAGCTGCTATGATCCGACAGCTAAGGGTCAACCCTGTCTACAATGCGATGCCTGCATCTTAAGGGAACAGGGCTTCGCCGAGGTCAATCTGAAATCAAATTAACAAAAGGTTGAATATGCTACCACTACCTTCAGTCAATTTTTGGGCGATTATCGTTTCTCTCATCATTTCCTTTATTATAGGCGGCTTATGGTATTCCCCTAAAGTGTTGGGATCCATTTGGCTGAAATCTGTTGGAATGACCGAAGAGCAGATGAAGGCCAATCCCACAGCTTATCTATACACGATCCTTAACTTGTTACTCACAATTTTTGTTTTGGCCCTATTCATTGCTTGGACTGGAGCTGCTAGCATCATGGAGGGAGCCCAAATTGGCTTTTGGGCATGGCTTGGTTTTGGTGTGACAACGCTCATGTCAGGAGTCATCTGGGAAAAGATGCCCTTAACGGCATTTGTTATCCACAGCGGCCTGAAACTGATCGTTTTTGTCATCTCGGGGGCAATCTTAGCCATCTGGCCATAGCAGAATGCGCAAGGATGCAGGAACGATCTCTCCGAGATGTTCCTGCTTAAACTTAGGGATCTCTTGGCGCTCAATCCATAAGAGCTCATCATATTCTTTGTTGTGCCCCAGGGGGATTTCAAGAGCCTCTTTTTTTAGGGTGATATCCAGACAAACCTCGTAGATGAAGGCGTCGGATTCGATCATGAGCGCCAAAGGCTTGATGCGCTCGATGAGCGCCGGATCGATTCCCGTTTCTTCGTAGAGTTCGATTTCAATTTGCTTTTCAATAGCGATGCGATCCCCGACTTGGGATTGCGGATCGACCCCGCCCGAAGGCACCAACTCAAACATGCCCTTGTCCAAGAGGACATTTTGGGAGCGTTTTCCGAAAAGGAAGTAATCTCCGACGTGAGTCCGGCCACTAACCCCAACAGGTTTGATATGGAGGAAAGGTTCCAGGGCAGGGCGACGCTTTTGGGCGAGGTAGTGTTTGTATTCGACAAATTCCCCCACCATCAGATTTGGAGTCAGCTCCACCATGCTGAGCAAGCGTCCATTGAAGACGTGATGGCCCAGCTTTTCCACTTCGCCGCGCCAGATCTCTTCGATCTCGCTGAGGATATTTTCCGGCAAATTTCTGCTTTGCGGGTTGGCGATTTTAATTGCAAACCCCTTGGGCAGATTGACCATTTGCAAGTTATCCATACTTTTCCTTAAAGAGCTCCATGATATGGTCCCAGTTGTGCCCCGCAATAGAGCCAGGGACCTTCTTGTCGCTGTCGCCATGTAGAATCTGAACGGTTGCGATGCCTGCGGCCAGGGCTGCTCTGACCCCATTGGGAGAATCTTCGATCGCGACCACATCGGTGGGCCTTAGGCGCAATTTGCGCAGGGCCTTCAGATAGATCTCCGGATCAGGTTTTCCCTTTCGGACATGGGAAAGGGTCACCAAGAGGTCGAAATAGTCTTCGATTTTCTTCTTGAGCAAGAACTTGAAGGCTAAAACTTCGCCTGCAGAGGTGACCAGGGCAAGCTTCCAGCCTTTGTTCTTGGCATAATGGAGAAAGTCGATGACCCCAGGAAAAAGCGACATCGTCTCCACATAGTGCTTCTGCAACACTTCCTGGTACTTACTGAAGAGCAGTTCTTCCGATTCTGTCCACCCATATTTCCCTTTTAAATAGGCGACAATTTCAGGGAGGGTCGGACCGTTCAACTGCTGGAATTCCTCTCGCGTACCTTCCACTCCCCTCTCCTTGAGGAAATCGAGATAGGTCGCATAGAGGGCCGGCAAACTGTCGGCCAGCGTCCCATCGAGATCGATCAAAACAGCCTTGAGGACGTTTTTAGAAATCATCGAACTGGACTCCTGATCCCAGCGCGATGGCCCGCTTCGCTTTCTTGCCTTCCATCTCTGTGATGAACCGTGGGTGTATCCCCTGGGGCTGTTTTCCTGGCCGCAGGATGTCGATATTGACTCCCTCGGAGAGGACCTCTCCCTTTTTGATGTCGCGAATGGCTTGAATGCCCCTCCGGGCAAAAAGGCGCAGCTCGCCTTCGGCTTCCAGAACGGTCTTGACCCCGGAACCCAGCATGAGTTCTGCCTGGCGTATAGCCTGAACGAGCTTCTTTAATTCGTCGGCAGTGATGGCAAAGGCGTGGTCGGGACCTGGCAAGTCGTTGTGGAGGGTAAAGTGCTTTTCGATGACTTGTGCTCCCAATGCGACAGCAGCCACCGGAGCTGTCAACGGGTCGCGGCTGTGGTCCGATAAGCCCACAGGCACTTGAAAGCGGTGGGCCATCCAGGGAATGACCGACACGTTCATGGCCTCTGCCTTGGCGGGATACTGCGCCGTGCACTGCAGCAGCGTCAGGTCGCGTCCCCCATTGGCTCGAAAGAGGTTGACAGCCCAGCTGATCTCCCCTTCGGTGGCCGCCCCTGTAGACAGGATGAGAGGCTTTCCCGATCGCGCCGCAAGTTCGATCAGGCGGAGGTGGCTGATCTCATAGGAGGCGACTTTATGCCGTTTGACGTAGGGATCGACGGCTTCAAAGTCCTTCTTTGAAAAAGGGGTCGACATGAATTCGATGCCATATTGGCGGCAATGTTTGGTGAGTTCTGGAATGAGTTCGTAGGGCATGGAAAGATCCGCAAAGATATCCTGGATATCCTCGACGATGCCCGCATCGGCGAGGTAATCGCTCTTTCCCGCATTTTTCACATAGACCGTTTCCGGACGATAGGTTTGAAACTTAATGGCATCAGCTCCCGCTTCGGCAGCACGCTCGATCAGCCTAAAGGCCATCGCCCGGTCGCGCGCCGGGGTCCCCATGCGCCAATTGGATCCTGCTTCGGCGATGATAAAGACTCTCTTGGTCGACGTGTCGGGACTCAGCTGCAGCAAATAGCGCGCGATAGCGGCCTTTTTGTCTGCATTTCCTATGGGTTTGTAGCCCGCTTTTGCAAAGGCCTTGAGGGAAGCTTCGTTTTGCAGCTTGATTTCCGCATAGACATCCTGGTAGCCTTGCCGGATTAGCCAAGGGTTTATTTCGACTAAGATGGCTTGGCCAAGACCCTTTCCCCGGTGTTCGGGCGCCACATTGAGGGAAATCTCGCAGATTTTCCTCCTCTTTTGCAAAGGATGCTCAATGGGTCTAAAGCGCAAAAAGGCGACGCGCTTGCCCTCGTGAAGGGCAAAAAGGGGCGGCAGGTCGGCAAGGGAAAAATAGCTCTCCACAAACTCTGGGAAAAAGGCCTCCCATACTTTAGGCGTTTCATCGAAAGACATCTCCAACGTATGTGGATCGTTGCGCCACCCCATGACGATGCGGGCGTCGCGTTCAATTGGAAGGGCAATTTCAAATTGGAGGGAGGGTCCAGCCATCATTTATTCTCCGTCATTTTCGGTGCGTTCTTTTGTTTGATGTGGGCATTGATCCGATGCCATTCCGGATGCAACTCAAATTGCGCTAAGACGTCTGCCATCGCAAAATGGGGTTTTGTCGGAAGCAATTCCTCAAAGATTTTGGTCACCAGCTCAAAATCCTCGGGCGTGTCGACTGTCCAACGATGATGGGATAAGTCCGGCTCATGGCGGTAATTTCTGATGTGATAGCGCTCTGGATGGTGATAGATAAAGGGGGTGACATGTTCCCGCTCATGAGGAGACTTTGCTTCGCGCGCCGCCTCCTCCAATGCCTTGGAGGTGAAGACTTCGACGTCAAGGCCGCGGGGAAAAGTCCTCTTTTGGGTATTGGACAGGTAGTCGCAATCCACATGCTCGTCGAAGCCGCGCAGGATGGCGCTGACCACTTCCGGATCGATCAGCGGGCAATCCCCCGTAATCCTGACGATGATATCGGCTTGGTATTGCTTGGCGGCCTGATCATATCTATCCAGGACATCCTCTTCGCTGCCTCGGAAAAGAGCGATGCCATTCTTGTTGCAAAATTCGGCAATGGGGTCATCCTGGGGAAGGCTGCTCGTCGCCACGACAAGGGCGTCGGCCTCTTTGACAGGGCGCAAGCGGTCGACCACATAAAAAAGCATCGGCTTGCCGAGTAGAGGTTTCAGCGATTTTCCTGGAAGCCGCGTCGACCCCATTCGCGCCTGGATGATAATCACTGTCCGTCGTTTCTTCATGGGGTTAAATTAACGCGATGTCGGTACAAAATCAAGATGAAAAAAAACAGGACCAATGGACAGTGGATATTAAAATTTACCACTAAGCATGTGAGATCTCTCCCTCTCTGTGTACTCAGTGCTTTCTGTGGTTAATTAAATCTTTAATAACCACAGAGAGCACTGAGTACACAGAGAGGGAGAGATCTCATCTTTTCTTGAGAGCACTCTAACTTATCGGCTTCGCAGTTTAAGCATCCCCCGTTTCCAGCCTTCGGCCGTTTGCACTTTTGGCCTGACTTGGATCTTTTTTTCTACTGTTTTGACGGATTCTTTTGGCGGCGTTCTCACTATCGATTTTGCGGCAGGTTTTGCCGCTTTAATGGTCTTTTTCACCACTTTCTTTTTCTTGGCCACTAGCTTTGCCGGTTTTTTTGCAAACACTGCCTTCTTAGGGAGTGGCTTCTTTGGGCTTGCCTTCTTTTTTATGACCTTTGCTTTAGCCATATGCAACCTCCCGGTTAATGCCTCTATCGTTGCAATTTCCATGCCAAATGGAGGATATGGGTTCGCAAGCCTCAGGTTTGATATTTATGGACACAATGGACACAATGGACAATGGTTAATGGACCTAATGGACACCATGGACACCATGGACTATGGTCAAAGGCAATCGTCCATAGTCGATGGTGTCCATGGTGTCCATTAGGTCCATTAACCATTGTCCATTGTGTCCATTAGGTCCATTAACCAATGTCCATTTGCCCGATTTTGTCCTTTTATTGGGGTATGCTATATTATAAATATGGATGCTACCCGTATAATTTTTCACGTGGATATGGATGCTTTTTTTGCAGCCATTGAAATTGTCCGCGACCCCACCCTCAAAGGAAAGCCGGTGATCATTGGGGGCCAGCCCGATCAGCGCGGCGTCGTTTCGACATGCTCCTATGAAGCGCGCAAATATGGAGTGCGTTCCGCCATGTCGCTATTCGAAGCCAAAAGGCTCTGCCCCAAAGCGATCTTTTTAGATGGCAATTTTTCGTTATACCGGGAGGTATCGGACACCATCATGTCGCTCTTCCATCGCTACACCGACGAAGTCGAAGTCGTCAGCATCGACGAGGCCTACTTAGATGTGTCGCACGTGGTGGACCAGTATGGCGGAGCCAAAGCTTTAGGACAGCAGCTCCGGCAGGCTGTCTTCAAGGAGACACAGCTGACCTGTTCGGTCGGAATTGCCACTAGCAAGCTCGTGGCTAAAATCGCCTCTTCTGCTGCAAAGCCCAATGGCCTTTACGAAATTCCTGCAGGCAGTGAGGCGCAGTTCTTAGCGACCCTCAAAATCCAAAGCTTGCCCTATATCGGAGGAAAAACCCAGGCAGCCCTCAATCACGACGGAATCTTTACTGTAGCGCAACTGCAAATCCTAGGAATGGAGGAACTCGTCCATCGGTATGGGGCCCGCGGCTACTACTATTATAAGGCAGCCATGGGCCAAGACGATAGCCCCGTTGTTTGGTGGGATGTTCCCCCTAAATCTGTCGGAGCCGAAACCACTTTCGATACCGATCAAATCGACCGAGCTTATATCGAACATGAATTGGAGGAACTCGTCATCAAAGCGTGCCGCCGCCTAAAGAAAAGCAAAATGCGCAGCAAAACCGTCAGTTTAAAGCTGCGCTTCAGCGATTTCCGCACTATCACGCGCGCGCATACGCTTTTCACCCATGTCAATAATTCCGAAGTCATTTGGCGCGAAGTGCAAAAGCTATTAGACCTTTACTATAGCGGTGAGGAGGCCCTGCGCCTGGTCGGAGTATCGCTCGAAAACCTCACAGATGGCTACTGGCAGCCCACCCTCTGGAACTGGGAAGAAGAGGAAATAATTTTACTGACTTGAAAGTCTTTACTGAGACCCCGGCCAGCCACGCTCGCGCAACCATTGTCTTATATGAGGATGGGAAACAGCCCACCTTCCACTATCCAAGCTGTGGTTTTTGGGGTGCTCATAAGCCCATTGCAATACTTCAAGGTGCCCTGCTTCAGCCGCATTGATGCATATCGCATCATGCCACTCACAGCCATTTTGGAGAGCCCATTGCAATACGTTAAGGTGGCCGCCTAGAGCCGCCGCTTTACATGTATGTGAATCCCACGGGCAGTCATTTTCGCGAAGCCATTGCAATGCGTTGAGGTGTCCCCCAGAGGCAGCAGCTTCACATGTCCTTACACTCCAAGGGCAGCCGTTGGCCTGTGCCCATTGTAATACTTCGAGGTGCCCTCCTTCAGCTGCAGCTGCGCACGTACTTTCATCCCAGTGACAGCCATTGGCGCGAGCCCATTGCAATACGGCAAGGTGGCCCCCTTTGGCCGCTTTTTCGCATGTCTTTTCATACCAGGGGCAGCCGTTGGCCTGTGCCCATTGTAATACTTCGAGGTGCCCTCCTTCAGCCGCAGCTTCGCATGTCTCTGCATTCCACGGGCAGCCATTTTGACGAGCCCATTGCAATACTTCAAGGTGGCCCCGTCTGGCCGCAGCATTGCATGTATCTGAATCCCATGGGCAGCCATTGGCACGGGCCCATTGCAAGATAGCAAGTTGTCCCTCATGCGCAGCAGCTGAGCAGGTATCTTCCTTAAACCGGTACCAGTTGGCTCTAGCCCACTGCAATATATTAAGGTGCCCTCCATAAGCAGCATTCATGCATGTATCATCCCTTGAGTACCTGCTCCCTAAGAATATCGTCCCATTCCCATCTTTTGGGTCAAACCATCCGAACGGTCCGCCATCAGACAGCGTCCGATATCTTGGACAGCCGTTGGCGGCAGCCCATTGCATTACAGCAAGGTGGCCTCCTCGGGCCGCTTCTGCGCATGTGTTTACATCCCAGGGGCACTGGTTCTCCCGCAGCCATTGTAGCATGGTCAGATTACCGTCCCGTGCAGCCGCGTCAGTCAAATCGGTGGTAAGAGGATAACGCAAGCGATCCCGATACCAGGCAACCAGTGAGGTTGATCCTAGGCCAATGGCACGGAGGATTAGATCGTCCTTGAGCACCGTTTCTTGTTTTTGTTTAGCGAAAGCGCCTAGACGCTTACAAACGAAGCGCAAAGGAAGGATATCTGCCGGTTGCTCAGCGACCTTACCGACGATAATTTTGAGAACATCGGGAGGGAGATTCAACAGAGGGCTTTGATTGCCCGAGCCATGATAAACTGATGGATTGGCTGGAGTCGCAGATCCAGTCGGTTCCCATGCCATAGCAGTATAATGGCCATCGTTTGCATTAGTTGTATTTGCTAACATATTTACCCCTCTATTATGTAATAAATTAATACTATACTATTTTCATTTTTAAATGTAAAGACTTTTAGTATCATCTGTAGGCGCAAAATAGAAATGTCGTATTCCAGCAAAGTAGAAATGTCGTATTTCTCCTGTCAAAAATAGCAAATTTCATTATCTGGATGTTAACTCAACTAACCCAAAGGAGTTAAGCATGCCAGAAGGAGTTTATATGACAACAAAAGAGATTCAACGTTGCGACATCTTTTGTCGAATAACACTTAAGAGAATCACCCAAAAAGAGGCCGCCGCAACTCTCAAATTATCTTTGAGACAAGTGCAGCGCCTGTACACCGAATACAAGATTCACGGAGCCAAAGGAATAACCTCTAAGAAACGTGGAAAAAGAAGCAATAACAAGTTACCAGACATCACGAAAAAACGAACATTAGAGTATTTACCTACGAGTTATACAGCGGATTCCGACCCACATTCATGTCTGAAAAACTTTTTGAATATCACAACATTTCCATTTCCCGCGAAACAACTCGCCAATGGATGATAGAAGCAGGCGTATGGAGAAATAAGGAGAAAAAAAGCCCTGTAATACATCAACAACGCAAACGCAGAGCTCGTTTTGGCGAGCTTGTGCAAGTTGACGGATCGCCACATGCTTGGTTTGAAGATCGTGGCGATCCATGCGTTTTAATTGTCTACATCGATGATGCCACAGGGCAAATATTAGCTAGATTTTTCAAAGCAGAAACTACCAATGCTTATATGCTAACATCAATCGACTATATTAGGAAATATGGTTGTCCTTTGGCTTTTTATTCTGATCGGCACGGAATTTTTAGGGATAACCATAATTCGACTGGACAAGATGCATTGACCCAGTTTGGTAGAGCCGCAAAGGAGATGGGCATAGACTTGATTTGTGCCAATAGTCCCCAGGCAAAAGGAAGAGTAGAAAGAGCTAACGAAACCTTTCAAGACCGCCTTGTAAAAGAAATGCGTATCAGGGGGATTAGTAATATAGAAGAGGGAAATAAGTATTTGCCCGAATTTCTGGAACAATACAATAAAAGGTTCGCCGTAAGACCCGAAAAAGATGACGATGCACATAAAAAAGTATCCTCTGAAACAGATTTAGAGAGGATTTTCTGTAAAAAGGAAACCCGAAAAGTAACGAAGAACCTCGAAATACAATATAATAATGTGATTTATCAAATTATTCAGGAAAAGCCCTCGAGGCAACTGATAAGAGCTATCGTGACAGTTTTAGAGAGACCTGACGGACAAATATCAATCGAATATAGGGGTAAACCACTTAAATTCAAAGAGTTTGCAAAACAAAAATTTAACGGAAAAGAGGTGACTTCAAAAGAAATAGAACGTTTTCTGAAAAAGAAAACGGTACACAAACCATCTAGCAACCATCCTTTTAAGAAGAAAGCACTGCTGAAGAAGATGATGGAGGAGATGTATAGAACAAGTTGTGGAATTGTAAAATAAAGATTAAATTATGTTATAATTGTGATTAGGGAAAAAACCAATTGAGCCGGGGCTTACCTCTTTGGATGTAAGCTTCGGTTTAATTGAAATAGAAATGTGCAAATACGACATTTCTACTTTGCCCAGTCTACGACATTTCTACTTTGCGCTAACAGACTTTTAGTATCATCGACTTGAAAATCTTTACTTCTTCCTCGAACAGCCCCTCTCGGCCAACCAATCTCTTATAGGCTGAAACTCCCCACAGTCGTTCTCGTTCACCCATTGTCTTACATGAGGCTGCAAGGCGGAAGAACACCACGTCTCTAAATTCCATGGGCATCCATTGGCCCGAGCCCATTGCAATACTTCAAGATGGCCGCCTTCGGCCGCAGCTGAACATGTCTTTTCATCCCATGGGCATCCATTGGCCCGAGCCCATTGCAATACTTCAAGATGGCCAGTTCTGGCGGCAATCTTACACGTATATTCCTCCCACGGCCAGCCGTTTGCACGAGCCCATTGCAATACGTTGAGGTGGCCGCCTGCGGCAGCACCCGCAAACACCGTGCTTGTATAACAGCGGCAACCGTTGGCTATAGCCCATTGCAATACCTCAAGATGGCCTCCTCGGGCTGCTTCAGCGCATGTCCCTTGTACTAGATCCTCATCCCATGGGCAGCCGTTTGCACGAGCCCATTGCAATACCTCAAGATGGCCTCCTTCCGCCGCAGCTGAAAACGTCTTTTCATTCCACGGGCATCCATTGTCCCGAGCCCATTGCAATACCTCAAGATGGCCTCCTCGGGCCGCTGCTGCGCACGTCCTTTCATCCCACGGGCACCCGTTTGCACGAGCCCATTGCAATACTTCAAGATGGCCTCCTCTTGTGGCAGATTCATCCCACGGGCAGCCATTGGCACGAGCCCATTGCAATACTTCAAGATGGCCTCCTTGGGCCGCTTTTGCGCATGTGCTTACATCCCACGGGCATTGGTTCTCCCGCAGCCATTTTAGCATGGTCAGATTACCGTTCTCTGCAGCTGTGGCAGTCAAATCGGTGGTAAGGGGATAGTGCAAGCAATCCCTAAACCAAACAACTAGTGAGGTTGATCCTAGGCCAATGGCATGGCGGATTAGATCGATTAGATCCTCCCTGAGTCTCGGTTCTTGTTTTTGTTTAGCGAGAGCGCCTAGACGCTTACAAACAAAGCGCAAAGGAAGAATATCTGCCTGATGCTCAGCAAGCTTACTGACGATAATTTTGAGAACATCGACAGGGAGATTCAGCAGAGGGCTTTGATTACGCAAGCCATGATAAACTGATGGGATGGCTGGAGTCGCAGATTCAGTCGGTTCCCTTAACATGGCAGTATAATGGCCATTATTTGCATTAGTTGTATTTGATATCATAGTTATCCCAAATTTTTGTAAGAACTAATTATAGCATTTATATTTTTTAATGTAAAGATTTTATTAATTAATTTAGGCGCAAAATCGAAATGTTCAAAAGAGGTGTTGGATGCCATTTCATAGGGACGAAGGGACAAACGACCAAGGGACAACGACGCAAGGGACGAAAATGACGCAAACGACAAAAGGACTATGGCTGCAACCTAAGCACTGCAAAGGGTTCTTACAAAGGACAAAACGACAAAAGGACTATAATCTGCTGTCCCTTGGTCGTTTGTCTTTTGTCCTTATGCTAAGACTTTACCAAAAGATGTGGCCCTTGCGAATCAGCAACTCGGCATTGAGGATGGCGCCGCCGGCAGCGCCGCGGATAGTATTGTGCGAGAGGAGCACAAACTTGTAGTCGAAGAGTGGGCATTCCCTTAAGCGTCCGATGCTCACAGCCATCCCCTTATCGAGCATCCGATGCAGCTTGGGCTGAGGGTAGTTTTCCTTTTCAAAATAGTGGATGGGCCTTTCTGGAGCCATCGGCAGCTGCAGCGTCTGCGCTTCGCTGGTAAAGTTACGCCACGCTTCGATGAGATCGGCCTTTGCCGCCTTCTGCTTGAGTTTGACCGAGACGCATTCGACATGGCCATCGGTCACGAGGACGCGATTGCATTGGGCGCTGATCTTGAACTCGGCCGGAGCCATTATCTTCAAGGGCTCGGTTTCCATCTTGTGTTCTTCCCCGCTGATGAAGGGAACGACATTATCCATGATGTCGAGGCTTGCCACTCCTGGATAACCGGCTCCTGATATAGCTTGCATGGTGGTCACATGCACCGCTTCGATTCCAAAGTGGTCCTGCAGCGGCTTTAGGGCCATGACCAATCCGATGACTGAGCAGTTGGGATTGGTGATGATTTTCCCTTTGGGGAAGGGCTGCTTCTGCATCACCTCTAGATGATGGCTATTGACCTCGGGAACTAGGAGCGGAACCGCGGGGTCCATGCGGTGGTTGCGCGAATTGGAGACGACGATGTAGCCTGCCTCGGCAAACTTCGTCTCAATTTCTCCAGCCACGCTAGAATCTAATCCTGAAAAAACGATCTGGCAAGGAAGATCGGGCAGACAATGCTTGACCTCCTGCGTTGCAATATGGGGTGGAATGGGCGAAGACATGAGCCAATTGACTGCATCGGCATAGTGTTTGCCGACCGACTTTTCCGAAGCCGCTACAGCCGTCACCTCAAACCAGGGGTGGTGACCCAATAGCTCCACAAATTTTTGTCCGACAGTTCCGGTAGCACCCAGAATCCCGACCCGAATTTTGTCCCTGAAGTGTAAGTCGCTGCCCATCATCGCCTATCCTGTCTATAAATTTTCAAGGAATTCGACCATAAGTCTGATCCCAACCCCTGTCCCCAATTTCGGGTTATAGCGGCGGGCATCGGGCAAATAGGCTGTTCCAGCTATATCCAAGTGGGCCCAAGGGGTCTTCCCAACAAACTCCTGGAGGAATAGCGCCGCCGTGATCGAACCGGCGGCTCTGCCTCCGCTATTTTTGATGTCGGCAAATTCCGACTTTAACTGATCGCGGTACTCCTCATAAAGAGGCATTCTCCAGATGCGTTCGAAGGTCTCGCTGCTGGCCCGAACCAGGGAATCGGCTAAAACGTCATTATTTGACATAAAACCTGTTGTCTCATTGCCCAAAGCGACGACCATAGCGCCTGTAAGTGTGGCAAAGTCGATGATGCGGTCGGGCTTCAGATTTTTGCAGGCATAGGCCAACGCATCGGCTAAAATCAGGCGCCCTTCCGCGTCTGTGTTGTCGATTTCGACTGTTTTCCCTGCATAGCTCACATAGACGTCTCCGGGCTTGTAACTGGTGGAGGTGATGCAATTTTCGACTGAGGGAATGACGCCTGTCACATTGACCTTGAGGCCCAGCTTTGCAATGGCCTGGATTGTTCCCAATACTGTGGCAGCCCCGCTCATATCGCATTTCATCGTCTCCATTGACCCAGTTGGCTTGAGGTTTAGGCCTCCGGTATCATAGGTGACCCCTTTGCCTACGAGGATCGTGTGGTCCTTGCTTTTGGGGTTGCCCTTGTACTCGAGGATGATGAAGGCGGGATCATGCGCGGCTCCCCTATTGACGGCGAGGATCAGCCCCATTTTGTCTTTTTCCATCTGCTTTTTGGTAAAGGCCGTGGCCTTGGTGTGGGGCAATGTCTTGGCTAAATTCAGAGCGACTTGTTCCAAATACTGCGGCGTCACCTCATCGGCGTTGCTATTGATGAGGTCGCGCGCAAAGTATACGGATTCGGCAATGGTCGCGGCCTTTTTGGCTATTGCCAATTTTGCAGGCTCTATGCCGATCAAAGTGGCGTGCTTGAGCAAGCTGGCTGGCTGGTCTTTGAGGACATCATGCTTCAGTTTTGTAAAAGCGTAATTGGCGAGAAGAAGCCCCTCTGCAATGCCTCGGATGACATTCTCCTCGTGGATAGGGCTTTCATGCGGTACCAAGACATTGATTTCCTTAATTTTTCGCTTGTTGCATTTTTTGGCAAGGTTGGAATAGGCTCTGCGCAGCTTTTCCGTCGTGATTTTTTCCTTATCCCCCAAGCCGAGCAGGGCGATTCTTTTGTCATGCTTTTCCTGCCCATAGACGATCAGGACTTCTCCCTCTTTTCCTGAAAAGTCTTCATGCTTAATCGGGGATTCAATCAAAGCGCTGAGCTTTCCTCCTATTGGAGCGGCCTTTTCCGCCTTCTTCTTGTGGGTCCAAAAGGGAATGACAAGCAATTCAGAGGGTTTGCGTTTGTCAAGACTAGCTACAGATGAGAAATGCATGGGTGATCTACTCCATAGGGTTTTGTGGGTATACCAGTATAAAGGGGGGCCGTAAGCCCCCCAGACTGATTTTAGAACGGAATCTGCTCGTCGTCATGCCCTTTAAAGGCCTGCTGAGCTTGCCCATGGCTAGCTCCGGCAGGGGCTCCAAAGGTCTGCTCGCCAAAGCTATGATCCTGCGAAGCTTGCCCCTGCTGCTGCTGCTGCTGCCCGCCGCCACTGCCGCCGCCCTCGCGATCTCCTCCCCGTCCGAAGGGACTGAACTCGATCGATTCGGCTGTCACTTCCAAGGATATCTGTGGACGGCCTTCCCGGTCCGTATAAATTTCGGCATACAAAGCCCCCCACACCATGACGCCGCTTCCCTTTTTCAGGTAGGAAATCAGCTTATCCATTCGATCACCCCACACTGTAACGCGCCACCAAAGGGTAACATCCTTTCCGCCTCTGCGAGAATTTGTAGCCATGCGAAATGTTGTGACCTTTTGACCATTCGCTGTAAAACGGGTCTCTGGATCCGCACCGAGATGACCGGCAATAAAAATTTTATTCATGACTTTACCTCGTGAATTGTTAATGGTATTAAAGAAGGGCCGTGTTACAAAAATGTAACACTGTCTTTCAAAAAGCGGCACTATATCAAAATAGGCCGCCTAAATCAAGGTAAAATTGGGCTAGATCTTGATGAAGCCTTGGCCTTTGCCTCCAGGTCCTCCTGGGCCGGGCATTTGCTGCGCCGGTGCAGCGGCTTTAGCGCCTTCATCGCGTCCTTCGGAGACTTCGCTGCAGATTTTGCGCCACTTTTCGACTGTTTCGACGTAGAGGGGAGCAAAAGCGCGAAGTGCGGAGGGAAGGGCATGTTCCATGTCGATGGTGCAGTGGATCAGGATGAGTTCTTCTTTAACGGCAACGCCCACGCCGCCGCCGGCCATTTGGCCGCCTAGCATAGCCCCTTCTAGAAGGCGCTCATAGAGGCGGAGCCTCGTCTTATCGTCTCTTGGGAGCCCATCAAGGAGCGGGGAATAAAGATACAGCCTTTTTGAATTCGGTTCATAAGTCAGGTGGAGGGAAAACTCATCGTCAATCCCTAAAATACAGGTGTTGTTTTCATCGAATTCAAGTCCTTCCAGGCCTAGCTCCTTGCCGAATTCCTTGAGATTCTCCTTCGCATTTTCAAAAGACATATTAACCTCCTAAAGGTTACTTGTATAATCTAAATTTGAGTCACGTTTTTTCAGATGAATGTAACTTAAGATGCCTCATTAATCGTTAAATGTAAACATCTTTTTGTTTAGCATGCTTGGATGTTGTGACGCTCATTCTTGCTACCCATTATTATATTTTGTTCCTTTATAATAAGCAAATCATAAAAATATACCATTTTTATTCAAGACTAGATAAATATAAGAAAAGGAATAAAAATGGCCAATTTTCTTATCAGCAAGGGATTTCCCACTCCATTGGGTCCGACTCGGACCGAAAAAGGGGTCAATTTCGCCTTTTTTTCAACGGACAAGGAATCTGTCTCCCTCTTGTTTTTCGATAGCACCCATAAACTTGTCCAGGAGATTGCATTGGATCCTTCTACTCAGAGGACGGGGAGCGTCTGGCACGTCGAAGTGCAGGATCTACCCGATTCTTTGAGCTACGGCTACCGCGTCAAAGACAAGATCCTGCTCGATCCCTATGCAAAAGCTGTCAATACGACCTCCGTATGGGCTCAGGATATCGAAAAGCTAGGGCACAAAAAAAGCCACTATCGGCCTTTAGGCTGCCTCCCTGCTGCGGAGGGATTCGACTGGGAGGGAGATCGCCCGCCCTCTATTCCTCTGCAGGATCTCATCCTTTACGAAATGCACATTCGCGGATTTACGGTGCACTCCTCGAGCCAAGTCGGAAGCAAAGCGGGCAGCTACCTGGGCGTCATTGAGAAAATCCCCTATCTCCGCGATTTGGGCGTCAATGCCATTGAAATCATGCCCATGCAGGAGTTTGATGAACTGGAATATACGGGCTTCAATCCCCATACAAAAACGCGGCTATGCAATTATTGGGGCTATTCGACAGTGAATTTTTTCGCCCCCATGAATCGCTATGCCTCATCGGGAGGGCCCAGAACATCCATCGATGAATTTAAGAGGATGGTCAAAGCGTTGCATAAAGAGGGCATCGAGGTCATTCTCGATATCGTGTTCAATCACACGGCTGAGAATGGTGAAAAGGGGCCGATACTATCCTATAAGGGACTCGCTAATGAGGTCTACTATATTCTAGAGGCAGATCAGCACTATGCCAACTACACCGGATGCGGCAATACCGTGAAATGCAACCATCCCATCGTCCAGGAACTGATCATCGACTGCCTCCGCTATTGGGTCACAGAGATGCATGTCGATGGCTTCCGCTTTGATTTGGCCTCGATTTTCTACCGCGACACCAACGGTAAACCGATGCCCCTTTCCCCCATCGTGGAGGCAATTTCCCTGGATCCCATCTTGTCCGGCATAAAGCTCTTTGCAGAGCCATGGGACGCCGCAGGGCTCTACCAGGTCGGATCCTTTGATCCCCAATCCAAGCGCTGGGGAGAATGGAATGGAAACTACCGCGATACCGTTCGCCGCTTCATCAAAGGGACGGCAGGGCAGAAGGGAAAATTCGCGACGAGCCTCTGCGGCTCCCAAGACCTCTATTCCAACCGCTCGCCGCTCAGCAGTGTGAATTACCTGACTTCTCACGATGGCTTTTCCTTAGCCGATCTTGTCGCCTATAATAAGAAGCACAACATGGAGAATGGGGAACACAACCGCGATGGCTTGAACCAAAATGAAAGCTGGAACTGCGGCCACGAAGGGGTCGCGAAAGATCCAAAAGTCATCGCCCTGCGAGAAAGGCAAATGCGCAACTTTCACCTCGCCCTGATGGTATCCATAGGCATTCCAATGCTCTACATGGGAGATGAATATGCGCATACCAAGCGCGGCAATAACAACACCTGGTGCCAGGATAATGAACTGAATTGGTTTTTGTGGGATAAACTTACAAATCAGGGCTTTTTTCGCTACTATCGGGGGCTCATCCGATTTCGGCTGCACAACCCCCTGTTGCGAAGAACAGACTTCTTAACCCCTCAAGATATCGTCTGGCATGGAGTTGCCCCCAATCAGCCTCTCTGGGATACGGACAACCATTTCCTTGCCTATTCTCTCCTCGACAAAGAGAAAAAAGACGCCCTCTACATCGCCTTTAACGCACAAAATCAGAGCGTGAAGGCGGAGTTGCCCCATTTGCAGGATGGCAAATGCTGGCATGGAATAGTCAATACGGCAAAGGCGCCTCCTCAAGATTACGTCGACGAGACCGAAGCCGAACCCATCACGGAGAACGCCATCGCCTTGCTGCCCTATTCAGCGGTCTTGCTTGTATCGCATTAGGTAGTAGGGGCCGCTTCGTATGTTTTACGCTTCTGGTATTCTAGGTAACGCTCATTTTGCTTACGGCAGAGTTTGTCTTTTAGTTCCGGCCATACAGCTGTTTGGTCGAGGATGTTTTTCATTTCGGTTGGACTCAGCAGATCCTCTTTGGTGGTTCCTTGAGGTATCAAATTATCCTTCAGATTCTTCATTTGCTCGATAGCGCCATCTTTCTTGCGTCCAATGAGGTAAGCCATCGCTCCGGCAAAGCAACCCGCTATAACCGTCGCCAACGCACAAGCAGTCGGTGGTAAAGCAACCGCTAGTATCGTAGAAGGTATTGTTAATCCAATGGCTGCAAGCGCAATCGTTGTACCTGCAAGAGCCAAGGGCGTAAAAAAGACAAAAAAGGCCACAGTAGCAGCTAA
Source organism: uncultured Parachlamydiaceae bacterium (assembly GCA_963801335.1). GTDB lineage: Bacteria > Chlamydiota > Chlamydiia > Chlamydiales > Parachlamydiaceae > CAWDEQ01. The sequence goes on from CAWDEQ010000003.1 coordinate 1,024,778, forward strand.
AGCAGCGATACCGACAAGAGTACCTACTGTGTAGGCTACAAACCTTGTCTCATCCTGTTTTTTCTGATGAGCATCGACCGCTTTGTTGATCATGCTAACCGCTTTCCCACGCAACAATAAATTATTTCTTGGGGGCAAAGGTGGTGGTGAATCAGGTGTATTTTGGGTTGGGTTCGGGGGGAGTGGTCTCCCTATCCCTGTTGGTAAAGGTTGTGCCATAATTATATCCTCTCTATTTAAAACATTTATAAAACTAAATTAAACCATAACATAAATCTAATTAATGTGCAAGTTGTAATTTCTACCCTGCCACCCTTTTATTGCTTCCTTAAGGGCAATATTCGGAACGAGTTGTCCTTCTGTTAGCGGACCGTTTACTTTGGGATCATTCTTGTAACCCTGTTGAATCCATTGGACGATTTTTCTTTTTTCATAGCTATTCCCATAGGGATCGATGACAGGATCTTCCATCGTATCACCACTGAAAAAACAGGCAAAGTAATGACAATGATCATCATTTTCATTTTTGAATGACCAGTTTTGGTACTCCGTCAAAGCTTCTTTTAGAGCGTGATTGCTCACGAGACGATGAGAGGCCAAAAACTTCGGATTTTGCTTCAATTTCTCTTCGATCGCTTTGCGTTCGTAGGTTTTTCCATTGGCTGCCACGACAGGATCCTCAAAGGGCTGTTTTGTCAACTGGCAAACAAAGCAGGGTGGGATAAAGCCAGATTTATGCTTATTGAATTCATTGAATAAGGCAGTTTTAATTTCCCTCTGCTCGATTTTATCCACCACTCCTTGCATTTCTATCACATCTAACAAGTCCTTTGACTCTCCCTTTGCCAGGAGTTCGTTTGCTACTTTTCTGATTTTCGATTGGGGATTGGGCTGTGTCAGCAGAAAGCCTATGGAATATCCAATTCCAGCAATACCCCCTATCGGGATGCTAAAAGCGATAAAAGCAATAGGGACTGGAGTAAATAGTGCCAACACCCCTAGTAAGCCTGCCGCAATGACTCCTACAAGGATCGCAATGCCTAGACTACCCCCCATGTCCTTTCGAAAATAGTCGTCGCGATAGCGATTTACCGCATCGGTTAAAATTGTGTAGGCGCGTCCCCGGCTTAACCTATAAGGGGTTGCCTCCTCAGTCTCCTGAGAATTCGCCCGAGGGGCAGCTGGGACTAATTGACTACTATGAATACCGGATTCCGTTGCTGGCAACATTTCTTACTCCTATTAATTTGTACCGGTATCGGTCCTTAGTCCACGCGCCCTTTGTGCTGTTACCAGTTCCTGAATCATTGAAGGATTCACATTCACTTGTCTAAGACGTGGAGCTGGTTTGGCTTGGTTGGCTTGGTTGGCTTGGGGAGATTTCGGTTGCGCTGCTGGAGGAGGTGGCGGTGGAGGTGGTGGTGGAGCTACTTCAGAGTTTTTGGAAAGCCTAGCGAGGCGCTGCTCAAATTCTCTTTCGCTTGTTTGCAGCTTTTCGATAATTTGCTGGTTGAGTTTTGGCCGGACCTTCGTTTTCTCGAGAAGCTCCTGCATCTCCGTTTCATTGAGCAGGTCATCCATTCTGCCTCCGCGCCCCAACTTGTCTGCTTCACTCTCCAATAGGTTTATGGATTTCCCGATTCCCTCGTAATGTTCTCGTTGACCAGGGAAGAAGTAGGCGAAGAGTCCGGCGCCGGCAGCCAATGCAGTTGGCGCTCCAAAAACACTCCCGAACATGGCTACCTGAAAAAGTGCTCCCCCCGCAAATAAAGCAGCCGGTGGAACCAGCGCAGCCAATATGCCGATGGCCACAAAAGAGGCTAACATCGCAGTGACTACAAAGGCTATTAGTGCTATTTGTTCTCTTTCTCTAGATTTTTCTTTAAGGGCATAAACTTCATTGTTGAGCAGCGAAACAACGTTTCCACGTTGGAGACTGCCTTTCACAGCAGGTGTTGCGGAATCAGCTGTTACTGTTGTTGGTTTAGGTGTTTGTGCACCTTGTGCACTATTAACTGTTGATTGTATTATATTCATTATATCCTCTTTTTTCCTTAATATTGACTACATTTATTAAAAATTATTTTGTTAAGACAATTTCCTTATTAGAATTAATCATGCGCAATTCACGCGCCTTTTGTGCTGCTTTTAGTTCCTTAAAGAAAGGAGAATCCTCACACTCTTTACGCGGAGCTGGAGAGGCTTTTTCAGTGAGTTTTGCAGCTTGTTGTTGAGGTGGTAGAGGTTGCGCTACTTCGGATGTTTTGGTTCGCATAGCGAGGCGCTGCTCAAATTCTCTTTTGCTTGCTTGGAGCTGTTTTAGGATTTCCTTGTGGAGATTTGGCTGCACCTTGGATGCCTCTAGAAGTTCCTTCATCTCCGTTTCATTGAGCTGGTCATCCCTTCTGCCTCCACTCCCCAATTTGTCTGCAACATTCTCCAACACTTTAATTAAGTTCTCTGCTTCCTCTCGTTCTCTTTTTGCAAAGAAGTAGAGCACGCTTCCTGTACCGAAACCCAAGATAAGTGGCACTGCGATCATCGTGATCAATGCAATAGCCACAGGTGGTAGAGCTAGTCCGACGACTGCAAAAGCAGTTGAAGCTGCAGCAGTTACCGAGCCCCAACAATTAATAGCAAAAAAAGCGACAAAACCAGCTACTAAAATAGAAGCGCAACCAAAAGCTACTTCGGGAAACTCTTCCTGTCTCATGTATTCTTTTTTAAGGGCAGCGACTTCTTTGGTTAGTATCGAAACAGCTCTTCCGCGTGGGAGACTGCCTTTCACAGCAGGTGTTGCCGAATCGGCTGTTGATGTTGTCGGTTTGGATGGTGGTGTACTATTAACTGTTGATTGTACGTTCATTATATTCTCTTAATTTTAATTAATAATAAAAATGAAATAATAAAGAATTAATATTAAGAAATTATAAAGATTTGTGAAATTGTTGTTTTTTTTGAAAGGACGAAAAGACAAAAGGACAAGGACCAAAACGACCAAAACGACGAAAAGGACGAAAGGACAGGGAACTAAAGGACAAAAGGACAACGCGTTAGGTCCTTTCGTCCTTTTCGTCGTTTTGGTCCTTTTGGTCCTTGTCCTTTTGTCCCTGCTGTCCTTTTGTCCTTTATTAATTGGGCGTTCACTACAAGATGAGCATGGCATCGCCATAGGAAAAAAAGCGAAACTTTTCCTTTATGGCTTTATGATAGGCTTCTAGGATTAGGTCGCGGCCTGCAAAGGCACTCACGAGCATCAAGAGAGTAGATCCGGGCAGGTGAAAGTTTGTCAGAAGATGGCGCACATACCGAAACGTATAGCCAGGGTAAATAAAAATGTCGGTGGAAAATTCTCCAGGAGAAATTGCCCCCGCCTTTACAACTGATTCCAATGTTCTGCAGCATGTTGTTCCGACGCAAATTTGCTTTTTGCTCAGATCCCTGCAATTGAGCTGAGACGCCACTTCTGGAGTGATGTAGCACTTTTCAGCGTGCATCATGTGCTGCCTGATATCTTCGGTTTGCACAGGCCGGAATGTTCCGAGGCCCACATGCAAGGTGACAGCCATTTGGGCCACCTGCTTTTCTTTTAGCTTCTGCAACATCTCTTCAGTAAAGTGCAAACCCGCTGTAGGGGCTGCTACAGCCCCAGGCTTGGCAGCAAAGATGGTTTGGTAGCGTTCCTTGTCCGATTCCTCCACGCCCTGCTCCCTTTTAATATAGGGGGGCAGCGGAACTTGTCCATGGGTCTGCAGCAGGGCGTCAAAATCTCCCTCATAGTCAAAGCGCACTAACCGAAGCCCATCCTCTAAATTGTCCAGAATTTCGCAGCGCAGCCTATCGCTGAAATAGACTTTAGTACCCGGCTGCAATTTTTTTCCCGGACGAACGAGGGCCTCCCAGGTATTGTCAGAGCGCCGGCTGGTGAGGAAAATTTCGGCTTCGCCTCCGGTTTTGCGCTTGCCAAAGAGGCGCGAAGGAATCACTTTGGTATCATTGAAAACGAGGCTATCGCCAGGCGATAAAAAATCGATGAGTTCGCGAAAGACGATCTCGGAAATAGTACCTGTGGACCGCTCAACGATCATCAAACGGGAGCGATCGCGCGGAGTGCAGGGTTGTTGGGCAATGAGCTCCGCAGGCAATTCATATTGGTAGCTAGAAAGCAGAAAAGGGTCAAAAGGCATAGGGTTAACAAAATTTGGAATAAAAAGTTCTATCGGATTGAGCCCGAAAGATACGAGAGTTTTTTCTCAGCCCGAAGGGCTGGAAGTGCAATAGCCCAGGGCAACGCCCTGGGTGATGGACAAAATAAAAATTGCAGCCTGTAAGCAAGGCGTTATTCCCAATTATTTAATCACCTTAAGCGAGGTATTGGGAAAGGCCTGATGTAAAATTTGCGCGGCCAGTTCCCCTTTTTTCGCGAGGTCGTCGGCTTCTACCAGCGAAATCGCGGAAGGGACGCTTTGGGAACCAACGGCACCGTCGGAGCTGGAAATGCCCCACACAGCAGGGAAAGCGGCGATAGCTGCGCTATCGGCGCCCGCCCCCGCTTCATCCTTGCTCAGCACCATGTTGCGCGTCTTTTCAATCGATTTTGCCAATCGGCTGTTGGGGCTGCTCATGGCATACCCCTGGTACCCTATTTTGCGGGCATCGGCCGCCCAGTATTGGCTTCCTGGATGCTGATTCATATAATAGGCTTGTGTGCGTGCCGCAATGACGAGGGCATTTAACGCCTCATCAGACAACTCGCTTGTGGCATATTGAGGGGCCAGCATGGAGTTTAGGTATTCATCTAATGGTACCTCATTGACGATGCTGACCGTCCCTCCGATATCATATACATAGATCGCACCCCTATATTCAACCCCATCCGCAATGATCGTGGTGCGCGACGAGTCGGGCACTGCGAGCAATTGATAGACGCCGGGAAACTCTTCGCCCCACTTCAGTCCATCTTTAACGGCCTGGATAAACTTGCGCTTGCCCACGAAGCGGGTGCTGATGTGGTCTTTGGTATTGGGATCGAAAAGCTTATATCTGCCTTTGACTTCCAACACGACGCCCGGCTTGTCATGGACGACGAGCAATTTAATCGTAGCAGGCCCGGTTACCGGCGGCTTCGTACCGAAAAGAGCTGCTTGCAGCGGCGACATCATGGGCAAAAATGTCAGCAAAAGCCATATCATTCTGAAGATCATAAGTCATTACTCCATCATTGAAGGTTCACGGTTTAAGTGTTTATATGCTGAAGGGGTGGCCTCCCTTCCTCTTGGCGTTCGCTTGAGGAAGCCCTGCATGATCAAATAGGGCTCATGCACTTCCTCAAGAGTATGCGCTTCCTCGCCTACTGCCAGGGCGATCGTACTGATTCCGACAGGCCCGCCTTTATAGAAGTCGATCATCACCTCGAGAATTTTGATGTCCATCTCATCCAGCCCTTTATCATCTATCGACAGCATATCTAAGGCTTGGCTGACCACGTCGCGATCGATCCTGTTATTGGCGCGGATTTGCGCAAAGTCTCTGACCCACCGCAGCAAATTAATGGCGATTCGCGGAGTCCCGCGCGACCTTTGGGCAATTTCCATCGCAGCCACTGCCTCTATGGTCACATTGAGGATGCAGCTTGTCCTCTGGATAATTTTCTCCAAAACGTCAGCAGGATAATAATCTAAGCGGCTGGTAAAAGCAAAGCGGGAACGGAGCGGCGCGCTGAGGAGCCCGACGCGCGTTGTGGCGCCCACCAACGTAAATCTGTTGAGCTTCACCTGCACTGAACGCGCGCTGGGTCCGCTATCGATCATCAGGTCTAGGGAAAAGTCCTCCATTGCCGGATAGAGATACTCCTCCACAGTGCGATTGAGCCGATGAATTTCGTCGATGAATAGGATATCGCCCGTTTTCAAATTGGTCAAAACTCCGGCGAGGTCGCCCGCCTTTTCGATGACTGGGCCCGAGGTCACCACCAAATTGGTCCCCATTGCCTTGGCCAAGATGTTGGCTAAGGTCGTCTTTCCGAGACCTGGAGGCCCGCTGAATAGGCAATGTCCCAGAGGTTCGCCTCTCTGCTTGGCAGCTGCAATCAGGACTTCCAACCGCTCGCGAATAGAGTCCTGTCCAACGAAATCGGTTAACGACTGAGGCCTTAAAGGAACCTCAAAGGAGGCGTCTTCTTTAGAAAAGGTCGATTCGATAAAGTTTTGCTTGTTTTGCGTCATGCTGACAGCATAATTGAGCGCATGAATTTAACACCAGCCTATACCGGCATCTAGTTAAAATTTCCGCATTTTGCTATATGTTGGTAAAATGCACGTTTTTTTTCTTTACATGTAATTCGGCCGGCTGATAAAATGTAATTTCAGCATTAATTACTAATTCTGATAAGTTAGTAAATTAACCAAGGAGTAATCCATGGACAATGAAAAAGAAAATTCCTTAAAAGTTGGCGAAGTTGTTCGAGCCGAGGGAACGCCCGACAACAATAAACCTTCTCTAGAAAGCCTCGTCGGCCTGATTTTGACGAGGCGCCTCAGCGATATTGCCAACGAAAGCCAAACCAAAATTAAAGAACTGCAAGACCGCCAAAAAATTGTACGCGACCTGCATGACGTCATGCGCGCGGTCAATGCTTATGACCAGGGGGACATCGACCTTTCCAAAGACCAAAAGCTCAAAGACTTATTAAAAAGGGCCAAAGAACTTGGAGTCGACATCAAAGAAGGCAAAACAAAATATACCGTCGAAGAGAGAGCCCGATTGATTGATAACCTCCGGATGACCGTCGAAGATTACAACATGCAAAATGATTTGCAGCTGCAAGCCTTAACGCGCCTCACCAGCGAAATCTATGAATCCTATCAGCTAGCCAAGAGCATTCTCAAGCCGCTGCATGACGATAAGATCAATAAAGCACGCGCGATGGTGCTGCGTTAAGTTATAAGTTAATTGGGATTAGGGTAAACTTATGGATACATTAATTGAAGAGATGATAAGCAAACTCGCAAGCGAAGAAGCAGAGATGGTGCTTCCCTGCTTGCCGAAGGAATCCCTGGAAGAGCTCTATGAGGATGGCTATCTCTTTTATGAAGCAGGCAAATTTACAGAGGCCCTCAATCACTTTCGCCTTTTGACGTTATTCGAAGCTCATCACCCGCGCAACTGGATGGGATTGGGAGCTTCGCACCAGATGTTGAGACAATTTGAACAGGCGCTGGAAGCTTACCGCATTGCACTCCTCCTAGACCCCGAGAATCCCTCCATCTGCGTGCATGCCTCGGAATGCTACTTCGGTCTCAATGAAATTAAGCATGGCCTCGAAGCTTTAAAATATGCCGAAGCCATTGCAGATAATAAAGATCATTATAAACCCTTGATTTCCCAACTTGCTTTTATTCGCAAGAGATGGTCTAATCGAGGTCTAACGAAAGAGGTGTAATATGGGTGGAGCCATCAATCCAATTCGTGAGTCTATTCATACCAGGTCAATAGCGATGGACGCTGTGCCCCCCTCTGTCGTCAAGCCGGTCAAAAAGCCGGATGACCAGTGGTACAGCAGTTCGCTCGCTTCCCTTGGTGGGGAATCCGAGGGCAGCAAAAAAGCGGAAACGCGCGTAGCGGCAGCCCCAGTAGCGGCAGCCCCTCCAGCCCCTACCAAGGAAGAAAAGGAAGACAAATCGCTTGTTTCCAAAGTCACCGGAGCCGTCGGCGATTTCTTCTCCTCGATTTACAACTGGTTCACTGGCAAAAAAGTAGAAGAACAAAAGTCTGAAGATGTCGAAGGGCTCGCGACACGGCCCAAGCTTTCAAAGCCTGAAACCATGACCTTGCAGCGCTACCTCGATGAAAAGAATCGAGAAAATGACCGCATCAAAGAGATCAACGAGGAAGAGGTCGATGCCCTCCGCGCAGAGATTTGGAATGGACGCTTCACCGATGCCAAACTTCGGGAAAAGATCTTCGAGCTTTCGAATGGACAGATCAAAAGCCGCGATGACGATGCAGAAATGATGTCGAAAGAGATGATGCGGGTTCAAAAGAACCTGCAGCAGCTGCAAAAAGATAAAAATAAGCTCGATGAGGAAATCAGCAACCTTGGGTTCTGGGGCGGCGTCATGAAGATAGCCGGTATCGGAATCACTGTTGTTGTAGGCATCGGCTTAACAGCAGCAGGAGTCATTGCGACCGTTGCTTCGGCCGGAACAGCTGCGGTCCCAGCAGCATTGATGATCTTTAACGCCTGCGGAGCCCTTTTAGGAGCCTTCAATGCAGCCGCTAAAGGCATTGTCGACGTCAAAAAAGGAAAGCTGCAGGGCGAAGCCGATACAAAAATCCATGCGCGCGAAGATATGCAACTTCGCTTGAAGCTCAATAGAGATGATCTGCTGCAGACCTTTAAGGCGGTTTTAGCAGCAAGAAAGTTAAAAGCTGAGGAAGCCAAAAAAATCGCAGAACTCAGCGCAAGTATCAATTTAGTTAGATAAGGAGATAATTATATGCCAACACAAGTCAATATGACGCTCGCAGAGCAAATCACAAAAACCCAAGAGGAACTTGGGCAGTTGACAACTGGGGGCCAAACTTTTCGCATCGAAAAGGCATTGGTTCTCGTCAATCAAATCGGCGTGATGCTTCTGTTGTTTGGAAATCGCAATTACAGCGATGCCCTCAATCAGGAGACCGAACGCAATCAAAAGCTGACGGTCGATTTTGCCGGAACATTCAACGGATGGAAAATATACCTCATCACTGGTGTCCAAGTGGCCGTAGGCATATTCGCTGCAGCTAGCGGCGTTGGTTTCCTTGGATCAACCCTCCAAGGTGCATCCACTGTTATTGGTCAAACTATTCAAATTCCAGGGGCTGTCAGCAAAATTTTCGAGGAGTCGGGTCAAGCGCAAAGAACGTTGCTTGATGGCGATCGGGAAATCATTCGCTCAAGCCGCAATGACCTTGCTGATAACCGCAGTAAAAATATTCAGCAGATCAACGGTGAAATTGGAAACATCAAAGAGCTTGAGCGCGCCCTCCACGAAGCGATCAGCCAGATCAACCGGTAAAGATCAACCTGAGGCGACACCTGAGGCAAGCAAAACCCAGGGCCGAAGGCCCGGCAGTTGTATAGCCCAGGCCGTAAGGCCTGGGTTTAGATGGCCATATGAGACGAGGACCGAAGGTCCGGCACAAATGTGTCCTATATTGGTGCCGGACCTTCGGTCCTCTTCTATTATATCCATATCGAACCCAGGCCTTACGGCCTGGGCTATACAACTGCCGGGCCTTCGGCCCTGGGTTTTGCTTGCCTCAATTAGAGTGCTGGTTACTGGCTCGTCTGGCCTTGGGACGTGGGTAACCCCGGAGGTGTATTGTTAAGGGTGAATTCCCACTCACTCCCCCGCTTAACATTAACCCTCTTTGGTCGGGGTCCTCCGACATAATCCTCTTTCATTTCTCTAGCCCAAGCGTCTGCAGCGAGTTTTTCTTTCATTATCCATTCGAAGAAATCGGTAATGAATAGGAAAGGACCAAAGGCAATGATCTCAGCGAAACCGCGCACCATTTGCTCATAGCGAGTCGTTTGGCTGTTAAAAAAGCTGAAGATGATGCGAGCGATTCCACATTAATCTAGCATTAAATTAGCATTTCCGCTTTATTCGATATGCAGAACTCCCTGCACTTGAGGATTGCCCAGTTCGCTATGCCCCGTGATCACATGGAGGTTAGGGACCGGGTATATTTCCGCTGTGGCGTGCGAGTGGCCACATAAGACGAGAATTTCGTTTTCCGGATTCTTTTGAGCTGCTTCCAAAAGGACATCGCCCATGGCCTTGCAGACGAAATGGGGGGCCCAGCTATCATCGGCGATGTTTCCTCCATAACGGCAGGATTCTCGGAAGGGCGGAGTATGTGTTAACACGACAACGCGCGGATAGTTTGCTAAAGCTTCTTTTAAAGTACGGCCAACGGCATCTGCTGCCTCTGTTCCGAGCTCCATGATCGCCTGATGGCGCTGTTCAAGGGTAATATCCTTCAATTCATCGATCAAAAGATAGTCATTGAGTATGACATCGGACTTTAAAAAATCGCCGCTTCGCCCATCCGCCCAGCCATCGTGGCCAATCAACGCTGTCGTCGATGTCAGCTCAAATACGCCAGCGTTTGTCAAATACTGCATCAAATCATACTCTTGATTGATTTGGGAAGCCATTTTCCTTATCGCGCGAATGGATCCATAGTAGTAATCGTGGTTTCCCAAGACGAAATAACACTTGATATTCAGGAGCTTTGCCAAATGTTTAAGCCTCACCAGAGAGGCCACTCCATTGCTGATATCCCCTCCTATCAAAAGAAAATCTGGCTCATGGGCCCTAATGGTATCGACCAGTCGGCGATGGCTATCTTTTTCTGCAGCATCCAGGTGTAGATCCGTCACCCAAACGCCCTTTTTGGAATCGTTGTTGTTGTCAAACTGAGTCGTCAGCCAAATTTCATGAAACATATCACATATCGTCATTCATACCTTCAGTTGCATTATGGAGAAGATATCCTTTCCCGACAAGGCTTTAAGATCAAATTCAAAAAATCAATTTACAAACAGTTCCAATAAAGATGCCTCCGGGCGCCAAGCAGCTGTCGAATAAAGTCACGCTCAAGAAAGGACAAAAGGACGAAAGGACAAGGACAAAAGGACAAGGACCAAAACGACCAAAACGACTTAAAGGACGAAAGGACAGGGAAAGGACAAGGACCTAAACGACAAAGGGACAACGAATTAGGTCCATTTCGTCCTTTTGGTCCTTGTCCTTTCCCTGTCCTTTCGTCCTTTAAGTCGTTTTGGTCGTTTTGGTCGTTTTGGTCCTTGTCCTTTTGTCCTTGTCCTTTCGTCATTTTGTCCTTTCTTTGTACGATTATTAGTTTCAATTCAATATCGATAAATATTATTTACAAATATCATTTACAAACAATTATGTTTCTGATACAATTATTTTTTATAATGGAGTGTTTATGAATAATAAAGAGTTATTTTTCAATAGTTTTGAATGGCCAAATAAACCAAGCCTTGAAGGGTTTGTTGATAAGATGAACAGTCCTGTCAGATGGATGTTTGGCGGACGCACTTATAAATGGATCCAGGAGCCATCTGCTCAGGATTTAACAGTAGAAAAGCCCTCCAGTGCTTTGCGAGTCCTAGGAACTCTTATTACCCTAGTTACGCTCCCAATCTTCTTACTATTCCAAATAGTTGCGATCCCCACAAAATTGTGTTCTGGAAATAAGGAATTAAAAGCCAAGGCATTAAGGGCTGAACAAACACAACTATTTGAAGAGAAAATAGCCTTATTCAGACAAAAATTTGGCGCCCCAAATGTAGCAGCGCGGGAAGATCACGGTGCTCAAATCGCAGCAGCACAACAGGGTAATCTCGAAATCTGCCAATGGTTTTTCAAGGATGGCTTGCCTGAAGGTTGGAAGGACATCTTCACCCAAGCAGCTATTCACGGCCACCTTCCAATACTGGAGTTCATGAATACTAAGGGGATTGCTAAAGAGATTGCCCTAATGAAAAGCCAAAGCAAAAACCAAGCGTGCAGCTGGACTGAGGATTTCTGCAAGAATGTCATTGAAAAAAGCAAAAATCCCGAAAAATTGGTATCGACTTTAGACTGGCTTCGCAAGCACAATTTTCCCTTAAATGAAAAGACCTGCGCGGCCGCTGCCAAAGCAGGGCTACTTGAGGTCCTAAAATGGCTGTGGGCAAAGGGCTGCCCATGGAATGAAAACACATGCATAGAAGCGACCCGTGAAAATCATATCGATGTATTGGAATGGGCTATGAATCATGGCTGCTATTGGTCCGCAGAAAGTTATCTTGAAACTGTAAAGCGGGGCATCGCTGAAGTAAGTGCAAAACTCGACTATGTAGAGTCAAGAATATCGAAATAAGGCACCCATCCATTCGGTCTAAATGATTCTTCCCTGAAAATTCTCGACACGATATACTTCTTTATTTACTCAAAAACCGGAAAAAAACTGTGAACCTCTCGACGACGCTATCCATTGCATTGGCTTTTTTTTTAGTGACCAATCCGATTGGCAACACGCCGACGATCTTGGCCTTGGTCAAAGATTATGATTTCGATAAGCAGAAGAAGATTGTTTTCCGGGAAGGGATTATTGCCCTATTGGTTGCCCTCTTTTTTCAATTTTTCGGAGAGGTCTTCTTGGGGCTGCTCAACATCGAAACGTACACCGTCACGATTTGCGGGGGTCTTTTACTCTTCATCGTCGCGCTCAACATGATTTTCACCAAGGCCCAAACGGGCGATGCCGCCAAGTTAAAGAAAGAACCCTTTATTGTTCCGATTGCCACTCCCATTTTGTCTGGGCCGGGTTTGATGTCGATCATCATGCTCTTTGCCCGAAAGGAGCAGAATCCCTTGATGATTACGACCGCTATTTTCATCGCCTGGATAGGCGTCATGGCTGTGCTGATGGCAGGCCCCTATCTCCAGAGAACTTTGGGAAAGCGAGGCATGACGGCCTTGGAGCAAATGATGGGGATGATCCTGGCCATTATGTCAATGGGCATGATCGTCAAAGGAACAGCCATGTATATCAAAACGATTTAAAAGCTATAGGAACCTTTCATGTCTCTTCTTTCTTTGAGTCTGATCTTATTTCTCATTATGGATCCTTTTGGGAATATCTCCTCCTACCTCTATATGGTCGAAGGGATTCCCCCAAAAAGGAAGGCGTGGATCGTCATCCGGGAAATGCTGATCGCGTTGGCGTTTATGCTGGTGTTCTATTTCTTAGGGGAAAAGCTATTTGAAATTTTGGACATCGACGATACAACTGTGAGATTTACCTCGGCTGTGATCCTATTTCTGACGGCGATCAAAATCTTATTCCCAACGACTGACAGCCTGCGCGCTAATCTTCCGAAAGGGGAACCCTACGTCGTCCCGCTTGCTGTACCGCTCATCGCCGGTCCCTCTCTGCTTGCCACGATCATGCTGTTTGCCCATTTGGAACATAGCCGACCCTACATGCTGGAGGCAATTTTCATCTCTTGGTTTTTTGCTACGCTGGTGTTATTGCTCGCCCCCTTCTTGAAGCGCCTCCTCACTGATAACGGCCTCATGGCATTCGAACGGCTGATGGGCATGATCTTGGTGATGATGGCAATCCAACGCTTTCTGGAAGGGATCAAGAGATTCATCGAATGCCATCTCAATTGCTGAATATCAAGATGCGGTTGGCCTATGATGGGACTGCCTATCAAGGCTGGCAAAAGACTCCCACGGGCCCGAGCATCGAAGAATCCCTGCAAAGCGTTCTAGAGCAAGTTTTACAGCATCCCATCCGGTTGCAGGCTGCTAGCAGGACCGATGCGGGCGTCCACGCCCGCGGCCAGGTCGCCAATTTTCAGACGCATAAGCCCGTCGACTTGCACAAGCTCCAGATTAGCCTTTGCTGCCTGTTGCCTCGCGACATTGCCGTCTTGGAAATCGCTCAGGAGCGTCCAGATTTTCATCCCACCTTAGATTGCATCGCCAAAGAATACCAGTATGCCCTTTGCACCGGAACTGTGCAGATGCCGCAGGATCGCTTCTACGAGTGGCATTACCCCCATTTCCTACAGGTCGGGGCGATGCGCGAGGCCATTCCCTTTTTCTTAGGCGAAAAGGACTATGCAGCTTTCTGCAATGCGAAAAAGAATGAGAGCTATGCCCATCACCGGCGTCTCATCACCCATTTATCAATGGAAGAGGTTGGCTACAATAAACTGATATTCACCATACGAGGCAACCATTTCCTCTATAAGATGGTCCGCAATATCGTGGGGACGTTAGTCTATGTGGGATGCGGCAAGATCGCTGTCGATCAAGTGGCTCATATCCTATTGAAAGGCGACCGCAAGGAGGCAGGAATGACAGCGCCAGCCCATGGCCTTACCCTTGTAAAGGTCTTTTACGCGCCATAGCCATATGCTCTAAAGCAAAAACGGCCGCAAAGCCTAGCAAGGCAAAAGCTAGAGCAGCGCAGAAGAGAAGGGATGCGGCATCGGGCAGAATGGGCTCCAGGACAATCAGTTGAGGCCCTTTTTCCAAAAAGACATACCCATAGGTCCAAAAGGGCCAGACAGATTTGAGGGCTCCGATCATGAATCCCGTCAGGAGGGCAATGGTCATATCGTGGAAGTGCTTGAGCAGCCAGCTGACCACATGCGAAAAAAGGAGGGCTCCGATGACAATGCCGATGAGCATGCTGGCCAGAATATAAAAAGCGGAGAGGTCAAAATTGCGAACGAAATCGGCTAAGGCGCCGATGACGACGGAATAGGTTCCCAATATCGTCAGGAGATAGCTTCCAGATATGCCAGGAAGGAGCATAGCGCTGACGGCGATAGCCCCGCAGAGAATGATCCAGGGATCAAGGCCGTGAGTAGCCCTATAGGATGCCTCGGAGGCCCCCACAGTGGAGCCCGTTAAGAGATAGGCGGCAAGGGCTCCTACAAATAGAGACATGAGGTGAGGAAAACGCCACTGCTTGACCAGTTTAGCGCAAAAGAGGGCCGATGCCAAGATCAGGCCAAGGAAACCGGAATAGAGGAGGATGCGATAGGTTTCATGTCCCAGAACATAATCAATAAAATGGGCGAGCGTCGCTAAGCTAAAAGCGATTCCGGATAGGAGCGCCAGCAGATATTTCCACGCGATGCGGGTGAAAAAGTCTTTGAAGCGGCCTGTACACAGGGTATAAACGTTGACCGATTTGATGCTTTCGATGAGATTGGAGTAGATGCCCATGATAAAGGCGACGGTTCCCCCGGAGATACCCGGGACGATATCGGCACATCCCATGCAGGCTCCGCATAAGAAGAGCAAAGCCCCTTCTCGCCAAGACTTCACATCGGGCTTCACAAAACCTCGAAATACCGCGCCAGATACCAAGCGACAACTAAGAGAAGGGCAAAGGCGAAGACCCACAAGGCATTAGGAAACCACTTGATTCCAGCCCCTGGGTTTCCGCGGACTTCCAGTGTTCCGATGCCATAGGCGAAATCTTGCGATTCGGCGCGGCTGAAAATTTCGGGGTGGTCGCGAATGATTCTTTCGCCATCTACTCCTAAGAAAGTGGCATATTGCTTGACAAACCCCTGAGCATATACCGGCGAAATCAGTTTATGCACATCCCCTTCTTCTATAGATTGCAGGTAGCCCATCCGGATGGAAGTCGCATTTTCTGCTTCTTTGAGGGAAAGGTTCATTTCTTTGCGGCGCTGTTTAAAGATATCGCCTATCTGTTTCATCTCTTCTTTCATTGCCTTTCCTCAGAGTTGTAGCGCATTTTTCCTCGATCCTATATAGTCGCTATTTATATAGGAACTGTCCTTTAAAATGAACTAACTTTGCATGTCTGAAAATCCCAAACCTTCGAGCTTTGTGGCAACGGTGGATATATCGATTGCGCCGAAGCTTCTAGAAGACCTTAAGAATCAAGGATTTGAAATTTCAAATCCACCCTATACCCTCTTTTCTGGAAAAAAGAAAGGGATCTCCTGCACACTCTACCAATCGGGAAAACTCATGGTACAGGGAAAAGAGATGGGGCCCTTCATCGAATTTTATCTGGAACCCGAAATTCTGGGAAATTTCCTCTATACCTATCAGGATGTACATATCGATAAAGCGGGAAGAATCGGCATTGATGAATCGGGAAAAGGCGACTTTTTTGGGCCTCTCTGCATTGCAGGGGTCTTTGCCGAGGGAGAAGAGGTCGCAAAACTCAAAGGCTTGGGAGTCAAAGATTCCAAGACGATCGACGATAAGGCCATCATCAAGATTGGCAATAAGATCAAGGCCGCCTATCCCCACCATATTGTGAAGATCAACCCAGAGAAATATAACGAACTCTATAGCCAATTCCGCAACCTGAACCGTTTGCTCGCCTGGGGCCACGCCACCGCCATCGAACAGCTCGTGCTCAAGACCCACTGCAAGGCTGTCATCATCGACCAATTTGCTGCCGAAGAGGTCGTCCTCACAGCCCTGAAAAGGAAAAAGCTCGAAGTGACACTCACGCAAAGGCACCGCGGCGAAGAAGACCCCGTTGTGGCCGCGGCTTCTATCTTAGCCCGCCAAACCTTTCTCGAGGGACTTGAAAAACTTGGCGAACAGTATGGGATTCACCTCCCTAAAGGGGCCTCGACAGCTGTCCTGGCTGCTGGACAAAAGCTCGTCAAAAAATATGGACAAGAGGTTTTACGGCAAACGGCCAAGCTACACTTTAAAACTCTTGACGCAATTTTGGAACAACAACCAGAATAGGAATAGCCTATACCGGAGAAACTATGAGCAACCGCACTTTAATGACGCTAACCACTCTGATGCTAGTTGGAATAGCAATCCTGTTCATTGTCAATCTTTTCCCCATGTTAGGAGGGCCGGCTGTCGCCACGAATCGTCTATCTCCTGGGGAGATCCGAGGCATGGCCCTCATGCACGACCAACTCCCATGGACGCTCAATTTCGAGCAGCAGAATGACGTCGTCAGCTATCTGAACACGGCGATCCCGATTGGAAAAGAAAAAGCCAATATCGATCAGGAAAAACTTCCTTTTACGACTTTGGTCATCTACTTTTTCAATGCACCTGATCTAGTCCTTAATCCCCTCGGTTATAGCGATAACGAACTCATCTTTTCTATTCCGGAGTGGAATAAAACGGGGTACATCAAAGATGTAAGCGTCGGAGACTTCAAAAAACTCTTGACCAATGCTTACGATCAATAGAAAGTCTGTATCATGCTTCGCGAATTGCGCATCTCTAACCTCGTTCTCATCGAATCAGCCGAAATCGCCTTCAAAGAAGGGATGAATGTCCTATCGGGAGAAACCGGATCGGGCAAATCGGCTATCATCAATAGCTTGAGCCTGATTGCCGGCGAAAGGACTCCCCAGATGATCCGGCGCGGCTGCGAAAAGGCCCATGTGGAGGCCGTGTTCGACATCGCCCAATGCCCTGCGGTTTTAAGACTATTGGAAGAGGCGGGCATCGATCATGAGGTAGGAGATGAGCTCATCATCAAGCGGGAGCTCACCGCAGCCGGAAAAAGCCGCGCTTTTGTCAATCATCAGTTGGCACAGCTGGCTCTCCTGAGAAAAATCGCTCAGGAGCTATTTGAGATCGTGGGTCAGCATGCCAATCAGAAGCTTCTGAGCGTGGAGAAGCATAGGGAAATTCTCGACCTCTACGGCAATTTGCAAGAAGAGGTCGCCGCCTTTTCCCTAAGCTGGGAAAATGAAAATCGAATGCGAACCGAATTGGACTCCCTGGTCGGCAGCGAGGCGCAGCGGCTGCGCGAGATCGAAGTATGCCGCATGGAGCTCGAGGAGTTGGAAGAGGCGCATATTAAAGAGGGAGAAGATGACGAACTCTTCAGCGAGTATTCCCTTTTAGCCCATGCGGAAGAGCTCACAGCTAAAGTGAATGAAATCAATCAAACCCTATCTGGCGAACGCCACGCGGTGATTCCGCAACTCAATAAAATCAAAGGCTTGTTTTTCGAGCAGCTCGTCAAGATCGATCCCTCCCTGGCCGACGCCGCAAAATCGTGCGAAAATGCCCTATTGGAAATCCAAGAACTGGCCTATAGCCTCCGACACTATGGCTCTAAAGTGGAATATAATCCGGAAAGGCTCCGGGAAATCAATGATCGGCTGACCCTCATCACGCGCCTGAAAAGGAAATTTGGGGAGACCCTGGATGAGATCCGCGCCTATCAAGCCAAGGCCAAAGCGAAGCTTGCCCTCTTGGAGAGCGCCGATATCCGCATCGAAGAACTCCGCAGGCAGCTGGAGCAAGCGGCGAAAGAGAACGAAGCCCTGACCCAGCAGCTAACCGCAGAACGGCAAAAAACCGCCAAAAAGCTGATGCGCAACCTCGTGGCTCAACTGCGCTCGTTGAATATGCCTAAAGTCGATTTTATCGCGGAAATCGCGAAGCAGAAACGATCGAGACACGGGGAAGATAAAGTGGAATTTTATTTGGTGCCCAATGTCGGCGAGCATGCCATTCCGATCAAAGACTGCGCCAGCGGCGGCGAACTGTCGCGCTTGCTGCTCGCCCTTCAAGCCCTTTTAGCGGGCAAAGAGCAGATCCCTACCCTCATCTTCGATGAAGTTGACGCCAATATCGGCGGCGAAACGGCCACCATTGTCGGACAAAAGCTGCATGAAATCGGCAAGAAGCACCAAGTTCTTTGCATCACCCACTTCCCCCAAGTGGCAAAGCAGGCAGACCATCACCTGCAAATTTCAAAAGCGGAAAGGAAAGGACGCACCCTGACTCAGGTGCAGACCCTAGACGAAAAAGCTAGGACTCTGGAACTGGAGCGCATGCTCGGCGGCTAAACGGTAACCGGTGCAACGGAAGAAGCGGGAGCTGCACGGCGAGATGGAACCTTTTTGACTCTCCTCAAAGCTACGATCACGACCTGCTTTTTATCTTCCTCATTAAATGGATTCTTATTATCAACAACCGGCTCTACCTTTGCGCCTATGTCGTCGCAATTCAACCATACACCAGACTCTTCTTGCCGGCTCTTACAGGTATAATGGCCTGAGTCTACGGTTTCGCCTTGATGCTTGACAATACCACATACTTCATATTCGAAATCGGAATTTGGCCTTGAACTCGCAACAAAATTTCCAGCCAAATTCAACCTCCCATCGCCTTTCGGACCCATAAATTCAATCGCCTTTTCATTCTTTACGCCTTTGCCTATGTTACGATGCAAAGTGAGGAAGAGGACATCCGGGGGTTTTTCTTTATTGTTGAGTTTTATTTTATGCAGATTTTTATCTTTTAATAGATCTTCAAGTTTATTCCCAAAATCGGGATTTAGACGCAACCCAGGAATGGCCTGATGAAGAGTAAAATTGTGAGGTCCAGGTGACTTTGGATTAATTTTCTCCAGCACTTCAGGAGCAATTTTCTTGAGTATTTCAAATAACAATTCAGTAGCATCTTTTTGCTTTCTATCAGCACCTTTATCATCAAAATGTTCGCCCAATTGCGGGATCGCATTGAAAAGTCGAGTTGCAGCTTTTTTAATCGAACCCTCGTCTCCGAACTCAACAGCATTAAAGAAATTAACTAATGATTCAAGAATTGGATCTTTTCTTTTCTGCGCATTATACACTTCTTGAATTTTTTGTCCGAATACACTGCGAACCGAAAGCAACATGTGCAACACGCTATCCATATAGCAGCTATTATCATGCCAAGCAAGATGGGGAAAAGTACCTGGAGGTGACAGTTTAAAAGTATCAGGAGATAGAGCTGAGGTAGTGGGAGCGGGAGTGACGTCTCGAAAACTGACGGATTTTGGCTTAATGACGACTTGCTTGAAGAGGTTATCTACCCGTTCTGCTAAAGAGTTTGGTGCAGGAGGACTACTAGTGTCAATCCTCTCAACTACGCTTCCTGCAACTTTAATATTATTTGGAGAAATTTCAGTCGACCCCAGATTAGTAATTTTACTTGTTTCTTGGTTCAGAATCTCCACGATGAGTTTCGCTATTGCTTCATCCATAATTTCTCGTGAAGCAGAGCCATCGCCAGGATTTAAGATAGCCCGATATTTACGACCCTGAAAATTGATCAAACCAGTAGTTGCATCACAGGTAAAGGGGTCAGGTGGTGGAGCGGGTGGCGAAGATGCTGGCGTGGAAGTTGCCGGTGTGCCTGCTGGTGTGCTCATATAAAACCTCTTAATTTATCACATCATTATTATACAATATAGTAATGTTATTTTTCAATCTTTATTAAAGGGACGAAAGGACAGGGACTTAAGGGACAAAGGACAGCAGGGACAAAAGGACAAGAATCAATAGAGACAGTTGCAAAAGTACCCGAGGTTTGCGAAACCCAGGGCCGAAGGCCCGGCAGTTGTATAGCCCAGGCCGTAAGGCCTGGGTTTAGATGGTCATGAGAGATGAGGACCGAAGGTCCGACACCTATACGAGACACATTTGTGTCGGACCTTCGGTCCTCATCTTCTAGGGTCATCGTAACCCAGGCCGTAAGGCCTGGGTTTAGATGGTCATGAGAGATGAGGACCGAAGGTCCGACACCTATACGAGACACATTTGTGTCGGACCTTCGGTCCTCATCTTCTAGGGTCATCGTAACCCAGGCCTTACGGCCTGGGCTATACAACTGCCGGGCCTTCGGCCCTGGGTTTCACAAACCTCAGGCACTTTTGCAACTGTCTCTAGCGGACAAAAGGACGTAACCCTTTGTCCTTTTGTCCCTGTTGTCCTTTTGTCCCTGTCCTTTTGTCCTTAATCAATGCGAGGGGAACTTCCACCGCTGGGAGGCTTTAAATCGGGTGCGCTAGGTGTTCTAGATCTGGATGAAATTGTTTCGTGCACGCTCCCTAAACTCGAATTGCTGGAAACGTCGCTTCTGCAGTCTTCATCCGAATCGCTGCAGCTGAGCTGGCCCTGATATTTATAGACGAGAATATAGGCCTCTTTAGTATTAAATTCGAAGGTATTGTTTTTATACTCCGAGATCTTGGGTCCCATATCATCGGCTTTTACCCAGGTCTTGTCATCTTTTTTGATGTCAATGGTATAGTGACCGCTCTCGACCGAATTACCGGTGTGATTGATAGATGCAACTAATTCATAATTAAGACTGTTAGAACATACTGGATTGTCTTTTTCTGAAAACTCCAGAGCCATATGGAAGTGCTCATGATGAGGTCCCATGCTGATAGGAGCCTTGTCTACCATGGTTTTATTATCAGCATCCTTTGTTCCTCGTCGAATTTGGAAGGCCAAATAAGGCGGGGGCGAACCATCGAGTTGTAACTTAAATTGTTCGGTAAATGTAGGGACTATCCAGGTATAATCTTTCTGTTTTGCAGAAAATGTGAACTCAATCAATCTCCTAAAATCAATGGAGCCCTTTTCTTTGAGAGAATCGGGAAAGTCAGCGATAATGAGGGGTAATATGGGATATATCTCTGAACTGATTGAAGTTCTTTGAGTAGAGTCAAAAGCCCTGCCTTGGCGAATCGTGATTGTTTTCACATGGTGATTTAATGAATCTAATACCTTTCTCAAACAAGCTTCCGAATCTTGTTGTTTGAAAATCTCCCCCTGTTGTCGGAAATCCCCCTCTCCTACTCCTTCCTTAAAAAACACCTTGCGCACTTTTTCTCGAGCTGATTGTATTTCACTCGTTTGTCCTTTTTCTGCAACAATGATAAAGTTTTGGAGAACTTGCACGATTTCTTTTCGAGCAGCATAAGCTTCATCCGATTCCTTTTCCTGGCGATAAATAGCCTGATCAATCTGCTCAGTAAAGATCTTTCGGTTGGCCCATATCAGCCAGAGAACGACATCCAAATAGCAGCTATTCTCTGACCATTTAATGATAGGAAGCAATTGCTGTGTTTCTGTTTCAACAGTTTCGACAGCTTTATCAACTTGTTTTGTCGAACCGAAAAGCCAAGTATAGAGATTCACAATGAAATTAGGCTCATTGGCCTTGTCTTGCGCGAATAAAGTATTCAGACATTTCGTATATTTTTGCGCACTCTTCCCCTCGTGGGAGAGAAGGCTTAAATGTGCCTGATTCTTAGAGACCTTGTCTTTTAAAACCTCAAAAGAACGTTCGATATTATCTGATAACACCTTAAGTTGATCTTTATTTTCTTTTTGAAACTTGAGCTCGCCTACAGTTAACAAGTTGTGGAGAGTGTCTTTAACATCGGACACGTCCACATACAGATCATTCAATTCATCGAATTCAACTATCGTTGCTAGATCAATTTTGAGTACCCTATTTCTGAGCTCTCTTTCTTTTGTTTGCAATTCGCCAACAAGCGTTCTGAGCACTTTTCCATCGAAGACATCTTCTGGTTTATAGGGATTCAAACTTTCAAGGGGTTGCGGTGTGTCGATTGCTGCACCCTTATTCTTCCCAATCAAAAAGAAGAAAATTTGCACAATTTTGAGGAGAAGCCAATGAAAAACGTCCGTCAGTACTTTCCAAACCCGTGATGTCTTCGGCGGATTTTCGCAAGATGGCGCAATACTCCGTTGACCTGCACTTTGAGTACGGGCCTCCACATCATTGAAAGACTTTTTTTCTGAAAAACTAGCAGTATTGTTTAAATGTCTATTTACGTCACAGGGATGTATCATTTTATACCCCCTTTGAGACAGTTGCAAACAACTGTCTCCACAGTAATTCTGCTTATAGCAGTAAAACAAAAGAGGGTAAAGAATTTTTTATAAGTGGAGGATTATGAAGCACCGGGGCAACGATTGTCGCGCAGCCATTGATGTGCGCTTTCGGGAGCAAAACACCACGTCATTTGATCCCAAGAACAGCCGTGGGAACGCGCCCATTTCAATATCTCCAGGTGTTGGGATAAGGCTGCGGAAGCACATGTCCTTGCATCCCAAGGACATCCATTGGTGCGAGCCCATTGCAATAGGGCAAGGTGGCCACCCTCTGCCGCATGGAAGCATGTTTCTTCATCCCAAGGACATCCGTTGGCTCGGGCCCACTTCAAAACTTCAAGGTGTCCGTTTTTGGCAGCCTCCGAACAGATTTGTTTATTCCAAGGACAGCCATTGGTGCGGGCCCATTGTAAGACTTTAAGATGGCCTTCCCTGGCCGCAAATAAACATGTATTTACATCCCAAGGACAGCCATTGGCTCTTGCCCACTGCAAAACTTCAAGGTGGCCTCCAACAGCTGCGGAAGAACATGTATTTGCATCCCACGGACAGCCGTTGGCTCGCGCCCATTTCAAAACTTCAAGGAATCCTCCCAGGGCCGCAGCATCACAAACCGCTGCACCCCAAGGACAGCCTTTGCTACGGGCCCACTGCAATACTGCAAGGTGGCCATTTTCAGCTGCATATTCGCATATCTTCTCATCCAACGGGAAACCTTTACGATGGGCCCATTCAAGTACATCCAGATGGCCGCCCTTAGCGGCAGCTGTCGTTGTCCATTTATCCCCAGGGCAACGGTTGTAAAAAGCCCAGCGCAACACCTCAAGATGCCCTCCAGCAGCCGCATTACTGGTAGTTTCGATATTCCACGGGCAGCCGTTGGCACGGGCCCATTTCAGTACTGCAAGATGGCCGCTCTTAGCGGCAGAGGAACAAGTCTCTTCATCCCATGGGAACTTGCTAGCGCGCAGCCATTCTAATGTGGCAATGTGTCCGCCTTCAGCTGCTGATGCGCAGGCCCGCTCTGTATATTTGCGGCTAATTTCTTCTTTTTTATTGATCCATGCCAACATCTCAATTTGGCCTCCCTTGGCCGCACAATAAAATGTCCAGATATCAGAAGGACAACCATTATCTTGAGCCCATTGCAACACGGAAAGGTGGCCTGCCTCAGCCGCTGCTTCGCATGTCTTTTTATCCCAAGGATAGTTCTCCTTACGCAGCCATTGCAGCATGGCCAGGTTACCATAGCGAGCTGCCGCTGCCGATGAATGGATTGAGATAGGGTATTTCAAACGGTCACGATACCATGTAGTCACTAAAGAGGTGAATCCTAAGCCAACGGCAGATTCTGCTGCTTCATTGGTTTTTGTTTTTGAGTTTTTTACTTCTGGAAGATGGGCGATGCGTTTACAGACAAAACGCAAAGGATGAGTGGCGTTTATTTTAGCTAATTCCGCGATGATTAATTTGAGAAGATCATTAGGAAGAGAGAGGATAGGAGTTTCGAGAAACTTCTCTTTGCTCTGATTTCCATAATAAACCGGGGAGCCCGGATAGGAACACTCGACTGAATTTGGAGCACCCATTTGTCATTATCTCCATTTTTTCATGTTTTCGTTAACTTTGTTCAATCCTAGGTGTCGTTCTACCACTGGAAGACTTCGACTCAGGAGGAGAACCTGAATCGTGTAAATTTTGGGCACTGGAAGTGCTGGAAACGGGTTGACGCAGGTCTCCAGAGCTACTCGTGAGAGGACGTGAGCCTTTATACCTGTAAACGAGGATATAGGCCTCCTTAGCATTAAAATTAAAATGCCTATACCATGGAATATCATCTGCGAGATCATCAGCACGCAACCAGGGGCTATGCTCTTCCGTGCTTGCATTCTTATCTTGTTTGATGTCTATCGTATAATGACCGCCATTAAGGGAAGTTCCGCGGTGGTTTATCGAGGCTACCAATTCATAATCGAGAGTATTCGAAGGGCTACCAGAAATAATATCAGAGAAATCCATTTCGAAACCGTGACGAGCTGGCCCCATATGGATAGGTGTATCGAGCTTAACGGTCTTATAGTCGGCCCTATTTGCCTTGACGTCCTCTATATTCTGTTCCTGGTCTGCTGCGCCTCTCTTGATTTGGAAAACCAAATAGGGGGGTGGGGACGATTGATCAATGTCTAATCTAAATTGCTGCGTAAAATGAGGGACATTATTCCACACGTGCCCTTTTTCATTATCCTTCTTCTCGAAACTAAATTTAACTAATTTACTAAAATCAATAGAACCATCCTTTTCTTTACGAAGAGGAGGGAATGAGGCAATATCCAGGGGAATCGTAAGAGCTTTCTCATTGGTTATAGAGAGCTGGTGATCATCAGCTCCTTTCCCCTGGAGAATCTTTGTCATCTCAACATTTCGATTGAGCATTCCTAAAATCAAGGACAAAAAGGCTTCTGAATCTTGTTGATTAACTGTATTATCCCTCCCATGATTATCCTTCTTTGGAAATTCGGGGAAATTAGCGTTAAAAACCAGTTGGCGCAGATTTTCTCGCGCTGCTTCTATTTCGCCAGATTTTCTCTCGACAGCAGCTGCGATAAACTTATTGAGCGCCTGTAAAATATCTGTTCTCGTTTTAAAGTCCTGAGGCGATTCATTTCTTCCTTGGACAAGAGCAGCCTCGATCTGGTTGGTAAAGATATCGCGATTCGCCAGTACAAGCCAAAGAACAACATCCATATAACAGCTATTTTTATCCCATTTAATCGGAGGGAGTATGTTTGATGGGATAAACTCGCTGCTTTTTCCAAATAAAAAGGTGGCCACCTGCTGAATTTTGAGGAGAATCCAATGAAAAATATCGGTCAACACTTGCCAAATGCGCGCTGTCTTTGGTGGATCTTTCCTATCAGTGGATGTTGCAATTTTATCTTTACCGACGGCTTGAGTACGCGTCTGTACGTCATCCAGAAGCCTCTTTTGAGGGGGGCTTATTGGACTATTTAGTGGATTGTTTGAACTTATGCACTCAATCATGATTACACCTAATCTAATTGAATCCTAATTGTATCATATTCAAACAAATCGGGTAAAGCTTTTTTTCCGGAATACAGAATTCAGAATTCAGAATTCTGTATTCTGAATTCGGTAGTCCTTGACAAGATTCGCTTTTTTAGATACAACGCAAGTTCTCTAAGTCCTCATTACATTTTAAGGAGCAAGACCCGTGAAAAAAGCACTGCAAACCATTTTTATTACTTCTTTGATGGCAGCAAGGGCGTTATATGCTGAAGCGGACACCACCGATATAGGTTCTCAACAGGTGGCGCCTCAAGAGAGCGATGCCCAAAAGCCTTTTACCTTAGAGCTAAGCTACGATGGAATTGGGCGATCCAAAGCGCGCCGGCATCACAGGGATAACCATGTCTGGTTTAGTCAAGGTCAGGCTGAGCTGGGCATGATTTTCTACTACGACCCGTGCCATAAAGAGGCGTTGAATGCCGCCGTCACCTACACGAGGACGCATATGCATTTGACGCACAATCGTTATTTCCGCCAGGACCATTGGGATACCGTTTCGATTGGTCTTGCAGCCTTTTCCAAGAGAGCCTGTGGATGGCTTTGGCAGAGTGAAGTGCAGATGAACGAGGATGTCGACCACCAATGGAATTGGAACCATTACACCAGCTGGGATTTGGTCTTATGGGGCCGCTATGACTATACGGAGGATATCGGAGTCCATCTGGGTTTTATTGCTTTTACGGGGATGAATATCAATAGGCTCTATCCCATCGTAGGGGCTGACTGGCAGTATAACGAAGATTGGAAGCTGAGCGCCGTCTATCCGATGAATATTTCTGCCGTTTACTCGATCAATTCTAATTGGTCTGCGGCTTTGGCAGCCCGCTTTTTTGACAGCCGGCATCGGGCAGGCAAGCATGAGCGCAAACCCGAATCGCTCTACTATTATCGTGCTGGCGGCGTTGAAATCGGCCTCAACTATGAATACTGTTCTATCCTCACGGCCAATGTGCATATTGGCTATTTAGTTGGCGGAAAGCTGACTTTAGGCAACAAGCATTGGAAAAACCATCGCAATTATACAGTGGATAGCGCTCCCTATGTTGGCGGCGAAGTGAAGATGCACTTCTAGGCTATTTTTATTTTTACCACTGAGGCCAGTGGTAAAATTATAAAAAAATGTACAACAAAATCACTTCTTAAGGCGTTTTTTTTGTTGGCGGAAGAGGTTGATTTCTCCTCCGGCGAGCAAAATGGCCACTTGCCTTGGGCTTAATGAGTGCGTCATGCGGTAGCTTTCGCCTTTGGTTTTATTAAGAACGACCACCTCATTTCCTTGCTCGACTGCGGTTTTAAGAGCGGCAATGGATAAAAGGTCGCCCTGGCTGATTTTGTTATAATCATTGCGATCGACAAAAGTCAGAGGAAGGATGCCGAAGTTGATCAAATTTTGCCAGTGGATCCTGGCGAAGCTTTTGGCGAGGACGGCGCGCACCCCGAGATAGCGCGGCGCCATGGCGGCGTGTTCCCTGCTGGATCCCTGTCCATAGTTTAGGCCTCCCACGACAAACTGACCTGTTTTCTGGTATTTCAAGGCTCTTTCATAGAACCCCTCGTCGACCTGTGAGAACGTAAACTTGCTGATGGAGGGAATATTGCTGCGGAAAGGGAGGACCCGCGTTCCTGCGGGCAATATTTCATCCGTTGAGATGTCGTTTCCGACTTTGATTGTCACTGGCCCTTCAAGAGATAAGGGCAAAGGATCAAAATCGGGCAAGGGCTGAATGTTAGGCCCCTTTTGCAGTGTGACCTTCTTTTTCCTTTTTTCGGGGGCTAGCAACATGTCGAGGTTAATGCTCGCTTTTTTCGGTTCCTGTACCTTTGGATAGCTCTGGCCTAAATCGCGTGGATCGGTAATGACTCCGGTCAATGCGGAAGCGGTTGCTGTCTCCGGGCTGCATAGGTAGACGGCATCTTCACTAGTGCCGGAACGCCCTGGAAAATTCCGCGGAACCGTTCGCAAGCTATTTTTTCCGGTGGCGGGGGCTTGTCCCATGCCGATGCACCCATTGCATCCTGCTTGATGGATGCGGCCTCCGGCGCGTATCAACTTTTCCAGGATGCCCGTGCGCGTTAAATCTTCCAAAATCTGTCGGGAAGTCGGATTGATGTCAAAGGAGACCTGCTCCTTGACGAGTTGTCCATCCACCATGAGGCCGGCGATGGCAAAATCGCGGAAGCCTGGGTTGGCTGAGGAGCCTATCATGGACTGGAAGATGGGGCGGCCGGCGATTTCCCGCACTGGAACGACATTGTCAGGGCTGCTAGGGCACGCAATCAGGGGTTCCAGCTTATCGAGCTTGATCTCTTCCAGCTCATCGTAGGTGCAGTCGGGATCAGCTTTGAGCTCTTTCCAAACGCCTCCCCTATCCTGCGATTCCAAGAAACGCCTGACCTCCTCATCAGAAGGAAAAACGCTCGTCGTAGCGCCAAGTTCTGCTCCCATATTGGCGATGACATGGCGATCCATGGCGCTTAGCCCTTTCAAGCCGGGGCCGAAGTATTCGATGATCCAGCCGACGCCTCCCTTCACAGTATGCCGTCGAAGCAGTTCGAGGATGACATCTTTGGCGCTGACCCACGGCGGCAAAGTCCCTGTGAGTTTGACTCCCCATATTTTCGGCATCTTGAGATGATAGGGCCTTCCCGCCATTGCGAGGGCTACTTCTAGGCCTCCGGCGCCAATGGCAAGCATGCCTAAGGAACCCGCTGCGGGTGTATGGCTGTCAGAACCCAGGAGCGTTTTACCTGGGATGCCGAAGCGTTCCATGTGGACGGGATGGCTGACGCCATTGCCTGCACGGCTATACCAGATGCCGAACTTTTCACAGGCGCTAAGGAGAAAGAGGTGGTCATCGGCATTCTTATAGTCGGTTTGCAACAGGTTGTGGTCCACATATTGCGCCGAAACTTCGGTCTTAACGCGGTCGAGTCCCATCGCTTCGAGCTCCAGCATCACCATCGTTCCGGTGGCGTCCTGCGTCAACGTTTGATCGATGTGGATCCCGATTTCTTGGCCGGGCACCATTTTGCCTTCAACTAGATGGCTTTCGATGAGTTTTTGCGCGACATTTTTTCCCATAATATATATCCCCTTTCTTACATAGTACCAACTCTTTCTTTTAATCACAAATTTCATGGCCAAAAAATCAGCTTGAGAACATAATGACGCCTGCAAAAGAAGGAGTTTACCCCTATGGTAACTTTCGCTGTTGAGTTAACAAGGTCAACCTCTGGGTTTGTACCTTATGGTGAAAAGAAAGCTCCTGCCAAGCCTCTCTCTTTCTTCCAAAAAATCTTTACATTTCCTGAGACCATCTGGAAAAGTTTGAAAGGGCGCATTTGCGTGTCGCCCTTAGAGAAAGAATGCAGGAAGGCAGCAGCTGAACCGACGAGAAATAATTGTCCCAACCTCTTTCTAAAGGGACTGACATCCTCTGAATTTCCCTATATGCGCGGCTCCCTCAAAATGCTGTGGCGGGCCATGTCCCTGGAGCAAAAGCATACAGCTTTAACCTATATTGCAGTACAGGATAACGAAGAAGCCGATACTCCATTGTTCAGCAAGGCAATGGAATTCATCACGCTAGAGGAGATGAAGGCTATCTTAAAATCGAATTTCCCTAAAGCTGAAGAAGTTATAGAAAGTCTAGACAAGCTTTCCAATCACCTGGAAAAAGCCGCAAAGGAGAGTAAATCCACTCCTCCCGAAAAAAGTTTTCTTCTCAACTTTATAAAAAAAATTATCAATAGCTTCAAAATCACGATTAGCTTACTGCAAAAAGGCAAGGAACCGGATAGTTATTTTGAAGGGGCTTACCTTCTCGATATCTTTTACAAATTGCTTTTTATCCCCGCTACAATCTTTCTCTTCCTCATTCAGTTCTTTACCTGGCCAGTGTCTTTGACAATATTGGCTATTTCAACCCTTGCGCTCTATATCACTTCGAAATTTATCGATGAGCCTGTTCTCCTACCCGCATTTTGCGTTGATCTCCTCAAGCTCGCAAGGGAGGGCAAAATCAGGCCGGTTCCGGGAAGAGCGGATCAGGTTCATATTTTGGCGAATGCGATTCTTTTCAACAAGTCTGCCCATGTCTTGCTCCATGGCGAGTCGCGCGTTGGAAAAACGACATTAGTTGAAACTTTGGCCTGCATGATGTCCGGCACCCCAGGCGAGGAAAACGATTTCTTAAAGCAATATCCCGAGTTGGCCAATAAACGGCTCATTCTTGTCAAAACAGCGGATTTAAAACCCATTCCAGGGCAAGACTTCAGGATTTCAAACTATCAAAAACTCCTGGATGTCGTTGGAGAAAATGATATTGTCTTTTTTGATGATTTGCAGGCGATCCTCAATGATAACACGATTGCGGACAAATTCAATCACGATTTGCCTCAAGACTCTTTTGGAGCTACCACCAGCGAAGGAGTAAAAGCAATTATGCAAAATACCAGCCTATCGCGCCGTTTTGGAAACTGGATCCATATGGAGGATATGAATGAAGAAAGTATCAAACGCATCCTGATATTGAAAGTTGAAACCGAGGCCCCCGAAATCGAGTTTTCGGAAGAAGCATTGAATTTGCTCCTCAAGAGGAAAAAAAAGGATAAGGAGCCGCAGCCATGGAACACTCTGAAGGTATTAGGGTGGGTCATTGCAAATGCTCGAAAAGATAAAGCAAAAGAGCACTATCAAACGATTGATAACTGCAAACAGAAACTCCAGGAATTGGAAGATAAGCTCCATGGTTGTTGTGTGGATGGTCCTTGGTTGGTTGCCAATGGCAAAAGTAGGATTAAAGAATTTGAAGAGGCTGATCAAAAGCTAAACATGGCTAGGCGAGTGCAGCAATTAAGAGAACTCGAGCTCCGCCATTATATACGCTTAAAATCCTATTGGAAGGAAACAAGGGACCGCATGGTAAAACTCGCAAAGAAAATCCATACTGCTCCCGACAAAAAACATCCTGATATTCAAGATATGACGACGCAATTTCTCTATACGCAATTTTTCAGCCAGCCGCTTCTCAAAGAGGATTTGGAGAAAAAGAAAAGCGTGAAAATTCCTATCGATAAGTCTAAAATGGAAGAACTTCTAGAAAAAATGGAGCTAGAATGGTATCAAGTAGTACCAAATAACCTAAGATCAGAAGTATGCGCTGGATCGCCTTAGTTTTCCTCTCCTTGCAATGCCATGCAGCCCCTATTGACTTCGATTCAGCCCTGGAGCGGATGTATGTTCAAACTCCGGCTTTAAACATTGCGGCTACCGACATCGAAATCAAAGAGGCGGAAGAGTGGCAGGCTTCGAAGCGGCCCAATCCAGAGTTATCTGTGGAGTTTCAGCACTCATGGAATTATTCGAGTGCTACGATAACGCAGCCCTTTGAGATTGGAGGCAAGCGGACTGCCAGGATGCGGGTGGCTT
Organism: uncultured Parachlamydiaceae bacterium; assembly: GCA_963801335.1. Lineage (GTDB taxonomy): Bacteria > Chlamydiota > Chlamydiia > Chlamydiales > Parachlamydiaceae > CAWDEQ01. The sequence continues at coordinate 1,055,569 of CAWDEQ010000003.1, forward strand.
CGACAGCAACTTGCATCGAGGAATGGAATCGGGAAATTTTGCAGGCCGACCTGCGATTGAAGCTCCGCAATGCCTTTATTGATGCGGCGGCGGCCCAGGAGAAGTTCCGCATTGCGACTGAGCAGTTGAAATGCGCTTCAGAAGCATTCGCTGCGCCATCTAAAAGCAAAATCCAGAAGAAAAAGGCCGAAACAAATCAGACCTCTTGCCATATTGCTTTGAGAAAAGCGGAAGCCGAATTCTCGACAGCTAAAGCGGCCTTAGCCAATCTATGGGGGGATAGGGTTCCTGACTTCTCGGAAGTGGACTACTCTCTGGAAGATGTGGGGCATCCGCCCTCCTTAGAAGTGCTTAAAATAGGCCTGGAGCAGAGTCCAGAGGTAAACAAGGGCCGCGCCGAATTGGCCAATGCTTATGAGGCCCTTTCCTTGGAGAAGGCAAACCGCATACCCAATCTTTCGTTAGGGGTTGGATATAATCCGGCTTATAATAATGCCAGCAACGATATCGGAATCATCGCGACAATTGACTTGCCGCTCTTTGACCGCAACCAGGGCAATATTGCAAAAGCCAGGGCGGGAATCAGCCGCGCCGAGTATGTCTTCCAGGATATGATGCAGGCATTGCAAGCCAAGCTGTTAGCCACGTATGCGCAAATGCAAGCGGCCTATGAAGAAGCGATTCTGACAAAGGAAACCCTATTGCCTGGCTTGGAAGAGACCTATAAACTCACGCAGGAAGAGCACCAAAAAGACAACGCCGATTTAAGCGATGTTCAAGACGCCCAAAAGGCCTTGCTGGATGCATCCTCCGACTATATCGACAAATTAGCTGACTATCACCATCACATGGCCGATCTCGAACGCCTAGGAGAAGAAAATGACAAAGAATAGAAGCGATTATGATGCTTTGCACGATCTTTCGCGCCATACCCAGACTTTAATTGGAGTCTCTTATCTTTTAGATTGGGATCAAGAGACCCACATGCCTCCGGCAGCCGCGCACTTTCGCGCCGATCAGCTCCAAGCCATAGCGGGTGTGATCCATAAGGAAAGGACCGGAAAGCCTTTCAAGCAAGCCTTGTCGAAGGTGATTGATATTAAAACTGGAAAGGTGATTGGAAAAGGACTCAATCCCCGAAAAAAGCGGGCTGTCGAGCTATGGAGGCATGACTTTCTTCAAGACACGGCTTTGCCCTCTAGCTTCGTTGAGGAGTTTACAAAGCTCACCTCGCAAGCAATCGAAGCATGGCGCCTAGCCCGCAAAGAAAATGCCTTTCAGCTGTTTGCTCCCTATCTCGACAAAATTGTGGTGATGTCCCGACGCAAAGCAGATCTGATCGGATATAAAGAGCATCCCTATGATGCCCTGCTGGATTTGTATGAGCCGGAAGCCACGACGCGGGAAGTCAGCCGCTTGTTTGAAGACTTGCGGAAGGATCTGTCGAAATTGCTCAAGAAAATTCTAAATGCAAAGCAGGTCGATGACCGGTTCCTTTTCGGGAAATTTGATCAGGATAAGCAGTTGGAATTTGGCAGAAGGCTTCTCAAGGATATGGGCTATGACATGTCCAAGGGCAGGCTAGACCTGTCGACGCATCCCTTTTCCTCCTCGAGCCACCCTACGGACAGTCGCATCACGACCCGGATCCATCCGACAGCCCTGATGAGCAATATTGCTGTCGTCCTGCATGAAGGAGGCCATAGCCTCTATGAGATGGGTTTGCCGCCTAAGGAATTTGGATCGCCCTTGGGCCACTCGATTTCTCTGGGCGTCCACGAAAGCCAATCCCGCTGGTGGGAAACGCGCATCGGACTCAGCAAACCTTTCTGGAAATATTACCTTCCCCTTCTGCAAAAAACGTTTAAAGGAAAGGTAGCGACCCTTGATCTAGACACCTTTTATAAGGCCATTAACAAAATCAAGCCGTCGTTAATACGCGTAGAATCCGATGAGGTGACCTATTCCCTGCACGTCATCCTCCGTTTTGAACTGGAGAAAGCCTTGATCGAAGGAAAGCTCTCCGTGAGGGATATCCCGGAAGCCTGGAATGCCAAAATGAAGGAACTCCTGGGAATTACCCCAAAGACCAATAGAGAAGGGTGCCTGCAAGATATCCACTGGTCTATGGGCGCTATCGGATATTTCCCTACCTATACCCTGGGTAACCTTTATGCCTCCCACCTCTTCCTCGGCTTCGAAAAACAAAATCCTTCGTGGGCTTCCCGCGTAAGCAAGGGAGAACTCGATTTTATACGGGAATGGCTCCACGACACTGTGTATCGCCATGGGAGGTTTTACTCGAGCAGGGATCTCCTGAAAAAAGCTACCGGAAAAGACTTTAGCGCCAAAGCCTACATCGATTACCTGTCCCAAAAATATGCAGCGATCTATTCCTGATCAAAGCAAGGATAATCATATTTACAGGATAGTAGGATAAGAAAGAAGGGGAACAGGATAGACAGGATCGCACGCGGCAGGATATGCAGGATTACGGGCTCTTGACCACAACATATTACAATAAGAAGGGATATATCTTTAATTCTTATTATTTTGTTGTGGTCAAGAGCCCGTAATCCTGCATATCCTGCCGCGTGCGATCCTGTCTATCCTGTTCCCCTTCTTTCTTATCTTTGATGCCGCTCGCGATCCTGTTTATCGTGTTAGTTTTTTAAGGCGCTGTGGATCGCTTTGCGGAATGGGGCCGCGCCCAGTTCCTTCTTTGCTTCTTCGATGATTTTTAATGCGCTCAGCATGCGGTTGAAGCGTTCGGTCAGTAGGAGCCTTTCGCGCACAAAGAGCGCAGGCGCATAGAGCAACAGATTCAGGCACTCATGATCTTGTGTGCTGCATTCCCCTTTGTCGACTAGCTGGAAAAAAGCATAGAATAGCGCATTGGCTGTTCCACCCGTGTCAAGGCTGTCTTTGCAGGTCATGCTAAACGAAGTAGGTTTTACGAGCTCCAGAATTTTCAACTGCAAAAACAGATAGACAATCATGATGAAATCTAAGCGGCGGTCCCGTTGGAGAACGTTTTTCCCCGAAAAGAAGGTGTGGTGCACCAGCGCGACCACTTTGTCCAAAAACTGAGGAAATAACGCCTTTTTCACTAGAGGAGGATAGCTAAAACCGGCATTTTCATCGGTGATATGTTCCTTGAGGTGTTGAATAAAGACCTCTGTCTGGTTGTCTTCATGGTAGGGAGCTAACTGATGGAAAAATTCGGTATCGTAGTTCAGTGTCACGACAGCTAGGCTTTTGACAAATTCAGGCTGCTTTTGCAAATCTTCCACAGCCATACAACGAGAATGCTCTTTCCAGGAAGTGCGATCTTGCAAGTTAAAAATCAGATGCTTCGTTTGATTTTTATAGGAATGGTTCAGCGCCCGTAAAAGTCCCTTAAAGTCCTCATCTACAACAGCTTTGTGAATAAATTCTTGATAGGTGATTCCCGGAATATGCACATTGACCATTTTCTGATCCTTAAGGGTAATCGTATAGAGCTGACTCGGAAGATTTTCCTGGGCAATTGGATCAAAAAAGTGATACGTTCCCTCTTCCAAAGCATCTAACACTTTTATCAAGGGGCCATTCGCATGCCTCTTCATAAGTTTGTTCATGGCCGCATAATCCCCTGCCAACTTGCTCCATAATGTGTTGCTCTCTAGAGCGGCCTGCTGATGCTCCGGAGAGTGCTCTTGGTTGGCATCGGCTATCAACCGCCGAATCATCGGAGTCATCTCTTGGTACCCCTTCATGGAAATAAAGAAGGCGTAACAAAGGGCATGCAGCGTCTCCAAAAGACAATGGGCCAGCTTGCTCGATTTTTTCGGGGGATAGGCAATCATTTTCTGATAATCGCGCGACTGTAGCGAAGTGCGCAAAAAATGCTGAAAATCGTTAAAATAATCGCTGCAGCTTTTCTGCGGTTGATTTCGAAGCTGATTGACGGGGCTACTGCTGAGCATAAGGGCAATGATTGCCTTGCTCAGAGAATCCACAAGCTCATTTTGCCGATAGATCATCGCTTCGTGATAAAAGCGGTCAGCCACATTTAGAATGGAATCCAATAAACTCTTCGTCGAGAGTTGAATCAAACGATCCTTCCAAAGACCGATATCCAGCAGTGGATCATCTCCCTTGGGTTCACCAAAGTAGCTGCCAAAATCGCACACGAGTTTGATATTGCGTATCAACCGCGGACTGAAAAAGCGCGTGCCATCCTCTTTTCTTAAGAAAAAGAGCTCATACTCGGTATCTTTTTTTACCGAATCCAGGTCGATAAAGATATGCTTCGTTTGGCCTGCTTTGGCTCCTATTCCCATGAGCGTAGCAGAAGAAGGAGGACGCTTTCGGGCCATCGCTCTTTGGGATAACGCCAAGATCCACTTGCCAAGGACGCCCTCATCAATGGTTCGGGCAATTCTCCGAAAATAAAACTCCTGCAGCTCTTTATATTCTTTCATCTCTGTCACGCTTTTGGCGTGGACTTGATGGAACATCGAGGTAAATTTGTCTAATTTTTTGGCCGCCTCCCCGACTAAAACCATGATCGTTTTGATTCCTTCTACGGTATGCTGGTCGGTGACATAGCCATATTCTTTTTTATAGAAATGGCGGAGATAATTCAGCACGACCCTAAAAGTATCGCGTACTGCATTGACCGTAGTCGGGCCTTCTTGACTGGACAGCCAATGCACCCTTCTATAGGTGACGGGCTGATTTTGAATGATGAAATCATGGGTTTCGGCTATTCCGAGTTCATGCTCAAGATCCAAATCTGCTATATTGGAAAGGGTTTCAACAGCGTCTATGATGGAAATACTTCCTTCGCTTTTGGTATGCGTAGTCATAAAATCCTACCTTTTAAAAGACGGCTTTAATTTCTACAGCTATTATTATCTCATTTTCAGGAATGAAAATGCAAATAAAAGTTAAATATTTTTTTGAGAGCGTTATTCTGTATTCTGAATTCTGTATTCTGACTTCTGCCTTCCGATTCTTGATCTCACATCATGACTGCCCGGGCAGTCATTCTCGTATAGCCATTGCGCCATTTCAAAGCGGCCGCAATTGAAGGCTGTATTAAATGTATTCTCATTCCAGGGGCAACCTTTCGAATGCAGCCATTGAAGGATCGGCAGGTGGCCTCCAAAAGCTGCTGCTTGGCAGGTCCCTTCGTTCCAGGGGCAGCCATTCTCATGAAGCCAAGATCCCTCAATCTCCTATTTACCAAAGAGAGGGCCATCGCATCTTTTGGCTCTAAGAACTTTGCTACAAGATAATTGAGAACATCGTTAGGAACATTCAGAAGTGTAGTAATGTGTGTGGGGATTACAGACGGCGATGAGGTGACCGACCTACATTCCATTTTATCCTCCTTTTTTAATAAATAAAAATAATATATAGCATCTATTAAAGTTATTGTCAATTTTAATTGGTTATATTTAAACCAAATTTAATTGAACAAATGAATAGAATCGTTCGTTGCCTATCTGACGATTTCGGTTGCATTTCTGCAAGATCTCCAGTATAAGTATGCTTTTTTATGCTCTAATGGAAGAGTGGCAGAGCGGCCGAATGCGTCTGTCTTGAAAACAGAAGTACCCTTCGGGTACCGGGGGTTCGAATCCCTCCTCTTCCGACCCTTGCCGATCCCCTTACCGGTTCAAATTTTTTTCCGCATAGTATTGGCACTTCATCTGCATTATGCTGATAAACTGCAGATAAACTGCAGATAAAACAAGGTTTTTGTTTGTGCTCAATTGTCAAATTTAAATTTTTATTTGACATACTTGCCAGCTTCATGTACCTAGAAGTCAAGGGAAAATTTACTTAATTTGAGGAGGCATTTATGAATAGGGATCAATTTGAAGCCCAATGGGATCAAATCAAAACTTATCTCATGGATAGATGGAATAAACTTACTGATGAAGACATCAGACAAATAAATGGACGGTACGATCAGTTGATTGCTAAATTGCAGCAGCGTTATGGCTATACAAGTGAAGAGGCCAATAACGAGGTGCGCAACACCAATTTTGACCGATATATGAAAGCTCAAAGCAGCAGTTATAGTGAAAAGGAGATGGCTTCGTCAAGCCAAGAAGGATCTTCGGTATTGCCCTGGGTCCTAGTGGCAGCCATACCCATCTTGCTATTGGCAGGTTATTTCGCAAATAAGAGTGCGACAAACCAAGAAATAGCAAAACCCAACGTCGAAACGCAAATGCAGGGGCAAGATCAAACTCAAGATATTACCGCCATAGCACACTCTCCAGAAGACCAAAGAATTGTCGATCGGATTCGCGAAGCTTTAGTCTCTAATAATATCAATTTGGATGATCTTCGCAATATTAGAATCGACACGACAGACGGTGTTGTGACTTTGCAAGGCGCAGTGTCTTCCGATGAAACGCGCGATCTCATCGCTAAAATTATTGAAAAATTAAATGGTGTCGCACAAGTCGACAATCAGATCCAAGTCAGCAAGTAAAGCAATTAGAATGCGGCGGCAAAGCCGCCGCCGTACTCATTCTGTTGAAATTCTGATGAATTTTATCTGGGCATTTGGCACACTCATCGCCATAGTTACAACCTGGAAGAGTGGCAGAGTGGCCGAATGCGTCTGTTTCGAAAACAGATTTACCAGCAATGGTAACGGGGGTTCGAATCCCTCCTCTTCCGAATCATAAAGCCATTCCACACTGGCTTCTCAACAATATACAACTAGGTGAAAATCCGAAGATAAACCTTGCTGTTGTAAGAAAAACACACTAATATTTCTTACATGCCGCGTTGACAGTTTAGATATTTGTTCCTTCAGAAAGATATTCTAGATATTGCCAATAGCTATAGCGACGATCTCTTTTTTTACCGGTGATTTCGCGCAATATTCCAATTTCAACAAAATGATTGACTAGAGTCCGGGCTGTTTGAAATGTCAATTGAAAATGGTCGGCAACATCGTGGATGGACACATGCGGCTTTACAAGAAGATAATCGAGCAATCCAATTGCCATCGGGGAAGAAACTTTTTCTTTAATCAACTTTTTCTTGTGAGTATCGGCAAGTGCCAGTACTTGCTTGATAGTATCTAGAGCGGATTCGGAGGTCCAAATAACCCCTTTTAAGAAGAAATGGATCCATTGCTCATAATCCCCCTTCTCCCTGACTGAGTTAAGTCGATCATAGTATTCTTGGCGATGTAGCTTAAAGTAATAGCTCAAATAGAGTAGGGGTTTTTGCATCACCTGCTTCCAGCATAAATAGAAAGTGATAAGCAAGCGCCCAACTCGACCATTTCCATCCAAAAACGGGTGGATAGTTTCAAATTGATAATGGATTAGAGCACAAGTAATAAGAAGGGGTAGTTTGTCCGAATTGTGCAAGTACAACTCCAACTCACCCATAGCATCTAAAGTCTCAGATGGTGGCGGAGGAATAAAAGAAGCATTTTTAAGGGTGGAACCTGCGGGTCCGATCCAATTTTGCGATCGTTTAAATTCTCCAGGAGTTTTATCCATGCCACGAGTTTGTGACAGAAGAATATTATGAATTTCTTTGATTAAACGAATGCTCATAGGGAATTCTTTGAGTCGTTTCAAACCGTGATTCATCGCTTTAATGTAGTTCACAACTTCTTCAACATCCAAGGTGTTTTTGACTGGAATGTGACTTTCATATTCAAAAATATCATCCAAAGAAGCTTGAGTTCCTTCAATTTGGGAACTCAAGAGAGCTTCTTTACGAACATACATAGCAATAATATAATCGATGTTGGGAAGCAAATACCCCATGGTGTCTAACCTGCCGAGAGCAATATTTGCCTCTGATAGGAGTTGATTCATTGATTCATCCATTTTTACTGGAGGATTCGGTGGTAACGGAGAAGGGATGAAGGCTTTATATCCACTTAGCTGGGAAATGTATTGACCACTTCTCTTCATAAAACACTCCTATTCTAATTTTTTAGAATAGCGAGCTTGTTTTCAACTCGCTATTCAAGCAATTTAGAATAAGACTACCAGATTCGAGGCTGTTATTCAAGCATTCTTGAATAACAGACTCTAATGGACAATGAATGGACAATGGTTAATGGACACCATGGACACCATGGACTATGGACCATTGCCTTTGACCATAGTCCATGGTGTCCATGGTGTCCATTAGAGACAATTGCAAAAGTCATTTGGGTGTCTAGAATTGAATCCTCGGTCGCAAAAGTGAATTTTTTTTCCCGAGATGCTATTTTGGAGAGGTTAAAATTGGCCCTCAGAATGAGGTCTGCAAAACCCAGGGCCGAAGGCCCGGCAGTTGTGTAGCCCAGGCCGTAAGGCCTGGGTATGAGGACGTTAGAAAATGAGGACCGAAGGTCCGGCACTAATACGTGACACATTGTGCCGGACCTTCGGTCCTCCTATCACATGACCATCTTAACCCAGGCCTTGCGGCCTGGGCTATACAACTGCCGGGCCTTCGGCCCTGGGTTTCGCAAACCTCAAGAAATTGAAAAAATTTAATGTCACTTATGCAATTGTCTCATTAGGTCCATTAACCATTGTCCATTCATTGTCCATTCCATCAAGTGCTTTCTATTTGGAGTGAATTTCGTTTAGCGATAGCTTCACCTATGAAATAGCCGATCAAGGAGACTAGGACGCTGAGGATTTCCTTAGGAATTTCCTGTGGAAAGAGCCTGAAAGCAAAAAAGGCTAAGGCTCCCAAAGTGATGGAAAGGAATGCGGAAAGCTGGTTTCCCTTGCGCTGGAATAGCGCGGCAAAGATGGGTACAAAGAGGCAGCTGACCGATAGCTCATAGCTCAAAATGAGCAAATCGACGACATTATCAAAGGCAAAGGAGACAAAAATGCCTGCAATCGCAATGAGTGCTGTCGAGATGCGCGAATAGACCACTCCATTTACCGTTTTGAATAGCGAGAAATTGAAGTCCTGAGTCAGATTGGAACTCACCGCATTGATCAACGCGTCTGCTGTGGAAATGATTGCCGCGATAATGGCCACTCCCATAAGGGCTGCCAACGCAGGGGTTGTCGTCGTTTGGATGACTGTCATCAAAACGCTAGAGCCTTCCGCCACTTGGACTCCGGCCACTTTTGCCAAGATCCCAAAAAATAAGGGAATGAGACAGACGGAAAAGGTGCATAAGGCGGCTCCTGCAGAGGCCCAGGTGACCAGGCGCCCATTGCGCGCCGAAAAGCAGCGTTGTGCCATATCTTGTTCGATGACCATAAAAAGCAAGGGCGTCAAGAGCCATCCCCAAAGCTTCGACTCGCCTAATTCGAAGGTGTTGCCTGAACCGGCTTCTACCACTTGGGAAAGGGTAATAGGTCCGCTAAAGCAAGCATAGGCAAAAGCGAGAATAAATATCCCGATGAAAAAGAGGGCTTGGATGATGTCTGTTGCGATGACGGCTTTCATTCCGCCGACGACTGTATAAATGATGACAAGGGTCCAAAATCCGATGAAAACGAGAGTGTGGTCGAATCCGATTCCGACCATAAACTTCTTGGAAGCAATGACTTGTGCAGTAAAAATTAAGAAGAGCGAGAGCATCGATAAAAGCGAAGCCACCTTTTTTAACAGGGTGGATTGATAGACGACTTCAAAGAGCTGAGCGACAGTCGGCACATTGAATTGGGCTAAGCGCCGCCCAATGCCCATGGCAAGCAGCACAAAGCCTAAGCTTTGCCCTAAAGGATAGAGGAGGACGCTCCATCCATAGCGGTACGCTTCATCGGCTGCCCCCATGACTAAACCGCCCCCGATCTGCGTCGCGACAAGCGTCATCATCAAAGGGAAAAAACTCACCGTTTTACCGGCAAGGAAATAGTCGTCTTGGGTCGTCATCCCTTTCGAGGCTTTGCCACCCACATACAAACAGATCAGCTGTAGCGCAAAGAGCGCTGTTATAAATAGTGTCAAATCCATAATAAAGAAAATTATAGCAGTTTATGGAGTTAATTTCAAGAGGAAAATAGCCGAAAATTAGGCTTCGGGCATGACGCGTTGTGTCAGCACATCCTTTTCGCCTTCCGTGCATGCGACTAAAACAGCGCAACAGCTATCGCTAAAGACATTCACCGTAGTGCGGCACATATCCAATATGCGGTCTACAGCGAAGAGCAATCCGATGCCCTCAGCAGGCAGGCCGATAGTTTTTAAGATGACGAGGATGGCGACAATGCTAGCTGAAGGAATCCCTGCAACGCCAATCGATGTGATTAGAGCTAAAAAGACCACGATAAACTGGGTCGTAATCGACATATGGATGCCATAAACTTGCGCAATAAAAAGGGCAGCCACGCACTCATAGAGGGCGGATCCCGACATATTGATGGAGGTGCCCAGCGGGATGACCAAACTGCAGATGCGGTTTGAAACTCCCGAGCGCTTCTCCACGCATTCGATTGTCACTGGCAATGTCGCTGAAGAAGAGCTCGTCGAAAAGGCTGTCAGAAGGGCCGGATACATCGCCCTCAGGTGTAAAAAAGGATCCACCTTGGCTATGAACTTAAGCAAAAGAGGGAGTCCGATAAGCATAAAGACGATGAGCCCCAGTAGAACCGTCACAAAGAAGACAGCCAAGGACTCTAAAGCTTTCAAGCCCGTTGTCGCAAAGGCTTGCGCCACTAGGCAGAACACCCCGATCGGCAAAGCCTTCATGATCAAATGGGTCATGTAAAGCATGGCTTGAAAGACGCCTTGGGAAAATCCAAACAATAGCGAAGAGGTGTGGGCCTCAATTTTTGATATGGCATAGCCAAACAAAAGGCTAAAGAAGATCAGGCCAAGCATTTGCTGGCCATTAAAGGCATCCACGATGTTGGAAGGAATGATCTGCAGCAAAATCCGAGTAATCTGATTCGATTGTTCAAACTGCATTTCTTGTTGGATATGGGCGAGATTCTGGCTATGCAAAGCGACTTGCTCCTGATCAAAATAGGAGCCAGGCTGCAGTAAATTGACAAAGAAGAGGCCGATGAGAATGGCCAAAAAACTGGTGCCGATATAAAAGCTAAAAATTTTCAATCCAAGGCGGCCAAAGGAGCTTTCTCCCCCTATGCGTGCGACACCTGTCACGATTGCGGATGAAACGAGAGGGACTACGATGAGGGTCAAGGCATTGATAAATAATTTGCCAATCAGCTCAAAGATAGAAAAGTAAGTGATTCCAAATAGGGAGGCCTTAGGACCAACTATTGTGCCTACAATGATGCCTAAGAGGATAGCGATGAGAACAGCCCAGAGGGATTTCTTTTTCTTTGCGGTAGTCACTATAGGTCATTCCATCATGTGCTCTTAAAAATGGGGATGGTACCACCCCAGGTTTTTAATGTCTAGTATCGTTCTCCTACCTTTTAAGCATCATGATGAGGAGGGGCAATAGCGTTTTAGCTGGTGGAGGCGGCACAGTAGGATGTTCGCTTTGCACTCTGTTGCCTACTTGGGCGAAGAGGTTGGCAAAGAAATCGTAGACAGCTTGAGCCCAGGAGACAAGAGTAGCAAATGCTTCAGGAAAGAAGTGCCATAACAGGAAAAACAAAAATCCGAATAAGAAAAATTCTATAATAAATCGCATATCGACCTCCTCATTGGAGTTTTCTTTTCTTACAAATTTTATTTTAACAGAAAGGAACTAAAAAAAACTACGGTTTGAAAAGAAATTTTACAAGATATTGACCCAGAATATGTTATAACAATCACTTTCTGACTTGAAGGTAGACATCGGCGATTCCCCATGTCATTTTCGCCGGAAAGCGCTTCATCACCTCAAAGAGAGGATCCTTGCAGTAATCTGTCAAGGGATAGCTGACAGTGATGATTTTTGTTCCTGGAGGACTTTTTTTCAACTTCTCGATGAGCTGTGTAATAAAGGACTCTTCATAGCAAGTGCCATACAAATAGAAGACCGTGCCTCCTGTGAAGTCGCTTTTTAGAAAATCTTCGTTGCGAAACTCGACTCCGTCGATTTTCAGTTTTTTTGCGACGCGCCGTGCCCGTTCGACAAAGGCGGGAATATATTCAATGCCGACCACCTTGCAGCCGATAAATCCCCTCAACCAAAAGCAGGTTCTGCCGCGTCCGCATCCCAATTCAAAAACAGTATCCGCGGGTTTGATTTGGCACTCCTTAGCAATTTCCTCGAGGGTGGTCAGAGGCGTTTCTCCATAGGTATAAATATTTTCCTCGCCCCGTTTCATTAAGTAGCGCTTGCTGATGGTGAACGGATTATCGAAGAGATAGGTCAACAGAAGAGAGCCATCGATTTTTGCATAGGACCAGCGGTTGTAATATCTAGCCAGCACTTTTAGGAATTCGACGAAATTGCGCTTTTGGACGACGAGATTTGTCCAAAAGAGTCCGGCATATTCCTTTGCATCGGCAGAGGTGATCTTTGACATAAGGTACCATGGGTTTCACTTACGAAAATAGCGCAAAGAGGAGGCGGGCCACAAGGAAAAACATCAGCGAGGAGAGAACATCGTTAAAAGCGGTCACGATAGGGCCGGAAGCGACGGCTGGGTCGATGCCGAACCGCGCAAAAAAGAAGGGGGAAAAAGCGCCTAGGCTTGTTGCTGTCATGCAGGCTACCAGCACACCGCAAGCTACAGTGACGCCAAGCTTTAGGGAATCGGTTGTCACATGCTGAATGGCTAAATGATTGAAGCTATAGACTAAGATACCGCAGATAATGCCAAAAACCGTGCCGATCACTAAACCGATCGCCAATTCCCTCGCAATAGCCTCGGTGCGGGATCCTGCAGACAACTCGCCAGTGGACATCCCGCGCACCAAAAGGGTGCTGCATTGCAAGCCGACATTGCCGGACATGCCCGTGATCAAGGGCACGAAAAAGGGCAGAAATAAAAACCAGATCTGATCCTTGAAGTAGGACATGGCGGTTGCGGTTATTAAACCCGCGCAGAGGGTGACGACGAGCCAGGGGGCACGCCCGAAGAACCTTTTGATGAGCGGCTCCCTTTCGCTAAAGTCCTCTGCAGTACCTGCCATCGTCGCTATCGTCTCATCGGCTATGTCTTCCATAGCTTCGACGACATTTTCATAGTTGATGACCCCGACGAGGCGGTCCAGTTCATCGACGATGGGCAGGGCAGGAATCTTATAGCGTTCGACAAGGTCGACCACTTCGTCGCGCGAAATATCGGCTGTAGCTTTATGCAAGATAGGTTTGACAACTTGACGGATCGGGAGATAGGGAGGATTGATGATGAGATTGCGCTCTGGAACATATCCGCAGAGCTTTCCCTGGTCATCCAAGACGAAGATGCGGTGGGCCAATTCGATGCCAGGATTATCCCTGATGTAGGCTGCCACCTCCCCTATCGTCGTATTCATGTGGAAAGCAAAAAACTCATTCGTCATGAGGCGGCCCGCGCTATGCCTGTCGTGCTGCTGCAGCTCCCGGATGCGATGGGCTTTTTTTGGATCGAGCAGTTCCAACACCCTTCTTAGGCGCCGGTCGGACATATCGTCTAAGATCCAGACAGCCTCATCGGGGGGCATCTGCTCGATGAGTTCTTTGATCTCCTGATCGTCAATTTGGCGGAAGATAGCGGCACGGGTACTGCTGCCCGTGTTATTCATGAAGATGATTTTAGCATTAAGGTCGGGCAGATTTTCATAGACAACGACTCGGGCATAGGTCGGTAGGCGTGTGACGGCATAAGCCAAGTCGATGGGATCGTGTTCGCTTGCAATTTTGGCGACGTCGTGAAGGAGGATTTGGGCAGAAGGTTTGAAAAAGGCGCTTTCTAGTTTTTCATTGAGGACATCGTCGAGGTGGCTCGTTTTGGAATCCAGGAGGCTTCCGGGAGAGGCAATATGGTCTTCCTGCAGTTCATTTTCACCATGCCCTTCATCTGAAGGTATGTCGACAGGATTTCCTCGAGGCATTTTATACGCTCCTATTCAGTGTAATCCTATCAAGTTTTCCTCTTTTCAGCAAGTTTTTTCGCTTGCATTTTTAATAAACTTTTAGTATAATTAAATAATTCGTTTAATAAACCAAAATAACATTATGTATACACCAGAAAAAATTCGCAATATTGCCATCATCGCCCACATCGACCATGGCAAAACAACCCTTTTGGACAGCCTCCTCAAGCAATCCAATATCTTCAGAGACAATCAGTACGTGCCTGAAAGGGTCATGGACTCCTATGATCAGGAAAAGGAGCGCGGCATCACCATCTTTGCCAAGCATACGTCAGTCCATTTTGACGATTATAAAATCAACATCATCGATACGCCGGGGCATGCCGATTTTTCCGGCGAAGTGGAGCGCATCCTTGGGATGGTCAATTGCGTTTTATTGTTGGTGGATGCCCAAGAAGGGCCGATGCCCCAAACCCGCTTTGTGCTCTCAAAATCGTTGAAAATGGGTTTAAGGCCCATCGTCGTCTTGAACAAGATCGACAGGCCGCATGCCAATCCAGATCGCGTCTTGGACCAGACATTTGACTTATTTACGGAACTGGGAGCTACCGATGAGCAGCTCGATTTTCGCTTTTGCTATGCGTCGGGATTGGGAGGCTTTGCGACACATCACTTGAATGACCCTCGCGAAAATATGCGCCCCTTGTTTGAGCTGATCGTATCCGCCGTCAATCCTCCTCAGGGCCACCTCGAGGACCCCTTCCTCCTGCATGTCGCGACGATCTCCTACGACGATTACGTCGGCCGCCAAGCCTGTGGCCGCATTTTGGAGGGCTCAATCAAAAAGGGACAGCAAATCATACACATCGACGATTCGGGCAATCAAAACAAATGCACTGTCGTCCGCATCGAAGGCCATTTAGGGATCGAAAAAATGGAAATGGCCGAGGCCGGCGTCGGCGATATCGTCATTCTGTCGGGTATCCCCGAAGTGACCATTGGCGATACCCTATGCGATCCGAAGAAAATCGTCCGCTTGCCCAGGATCAAGCTGGATGAACCCACAGTCTCCATTGATTTTACAGTGAATAATAGCCCCTTTGTCGGAAAAAGCGGCAAGCATGTGACCATGAATAAAATCCGGGCGCGCCTCGAACGCGAAAAGCGCTCTAACATTTCGCTGCGTATCGATGCCGAGTCGGATCAAGAGAAAATCACCGTGGCGGGGCGGGGGGAATTGCATCTTTCTGTCCTCATCGAAGCCATGCGCCGAGAAGACTATGAGTTTAGCGTTTCGAAACCTCAGGTGATCATCAAAGAGATTGAGGGCGAAAAATGGGAGCCCATTGAAAGGGTGCACATCGAAGTTCCCGAAGTATATTCGGGTACTGTCATCTCGGAACTGGCAAGAAGACGCGGCGAAATGCAGCACTTAGACACCGATGAACATAAGATCACGCGGATGGAATTCCTCATGCCGACGCGCGGCCTGATGGGCTACCGCAATGAATTTTTGACGGTGACGCGTGGATTAGGCATTCTGACCTCGATTTTTGAAGCCTTTGCTCCTTGGAAGGGTCAGATTCCATCCCGCACACGTGGTGTCTTGATTTCGATGAGTCCTGGGAAAACCAGCGGCTACGCCTGTTTCAATTTGCAAGACCGCGGCGTCCTATTTGTTTCGCCAGGCGATGAGGTCTATGAAGGCATGGTCGTCGGAGAAAACAACCGCGAAAATGACCTCGTCGTCAATGTGACGAAAGGCAAGCAGCTGACAAACGTACGCGCTGCCGGCAGCGATGAGAATATCATCCTGACGCCTGCGCGCCGATTCTCGCTCGAGCAAGCGATCGATTACATCCAAGATGATGAACTGATCGAAGTGACCCCGGAAGCCATTCGGATGCGCAAGCGGCTCCTCACAGAAAACGAGCGCAAACGCAGCTCAAGATAGCAGGATAAAAAGAAGGGGAACAGGATAGACAGGATCGCAACAAGCGGCATCAAGGATAAACAATTTACAGGATAGACAGGATCGCACGCGGCAGGATATACAGGATTACGGGCTCTTAACCACATCAGATCAGTTGTGGTCAAGAGCCCGTAATCCTGTATATCCTGCCGCGTGCGATCCTGTCTATCCTGTAAATTGTTTATCCTTGATGCCGCTTGTTGCGATCCTGTCTATCCTGTTCCTCTTCTTTTTATCCTATAAATTTGATTATCTTTGTTTGTAATTCTGCTTCTCGTTGTTTCGATTGAGCAGGGATCCAATCAGACATCGCGTTTGAATGTTTGGGAGATGAACTTCTTGAAGTGCGGGGTTTCGCGGACGCCTTCGAGCCACTCATCATGCATGAGGTCATCAAAGTCAGGCAAAGCTCTAGCTGTTTCGGCTTTTTCCAGAAAGTGTATCGCCATATCAAAGTTTTGCAGCAGGGCTTGGAGGCAAGCCAAATGATAATAGGCGGATAAATGGCCAAGGGCGAGGGCATGCAGGAGTTTAGCTTCGGCTAGTTCGAAATGCTTTTGGCTTTCCCCTGGGCATACCGGATCATAAAGCAACTCCGCTAGATACATATGGGCAAGGCCCAAATCATGATAGGAGGCTTCATCTTCGCCATCGTGGGATAAAATAATATTGAATTGATCGATCGCGCGCAAGAGGCAGTCGATGTCGGAAGTGGCCTCGCCAAGATGGGATAATGCCACGCCCAAATTGTAGCGGGCATTCGGAAATATCGGGTCGATCTGAAGGACTTTAACAAGGATTTGCACAGCCTTCTCATAATAGGTTGAATCGACAGCGAGATCGCCTAAGAAATCTAATGCGCATCCATAGTTGTAAAGCCATTCGGGATCGGCATTTTCACCCGCAGGATCCTCGCCTAAACGGAATACCGCCATTTCAAATTTTTCGATCGCAGCCTCAATGTATCCTCTATTATTTTTGAAATCTGCAAGCCTCATGAGGGCGACCCCCCAATCATTCCAAAATTGAGGAAAGATATGGCAGCCAAACTCTAGGGCTCTGGAATAATAGGTGATCGCTTTCTCGACCATTTCGGCATCATGCTTGATCTCCCCAAGGGCAAAGTGCGAAAGGCCTAAACCGTTCCATAGGAGAGGATCGCTTTGATTTAATGAGAGGCCATACTGAAACTTCTCTATGGCTTGATAGAAGAAAACCGCATCCTTAAAGTACCAGCCAAGTTCATTGCTGCAGCTTCCATAAAGATACCAAAGGCGCGTTGCATTGGGATCGAGTTCTAGACTTCGCCTGATTTTCTCTTCGCCATCGCGAATCATATCGACCCGATCCATATGCGATCCGCAGAGCATGAGGGCTTCCCCAAGGCGGCTTAAAATATGGGGAGAATTGGGCTCATATTGATCCGCTTTAGCAAACTTTTCGATGCTCGCATGCAAAAAGTCGACATTGCGCAAGATGCGACCTGCATTCGCATAGAGCTGCCCCCATCTGTCCCAGGCGACGAAATCTTTGGGTTCCATATCGAGGGCATGCTTCAATGCATCGTCAGCGATATCGAAATAATCCTTTTTGGGAAAGAGATCAAAGATGCGTTCATAACAACAGCCGAGATTATGCCAAGCATCATGGAGCTCTTCCGGAGAGGCTTCCGCATCGAGAGCTTTGAGATAAAGCTCGCCAGCTTCAAAGAGCATTTCCCGTTTGTTGATCAAATAGGAGAGTTCCGTAACGGCATCCCCATAAAACATGAAGAGCAACGCCTCATTTAATCCTAGCTGGGCGGACTGGCTGAACTTATCAATGGCTGCCGAGAAATCGATTGCTTCCCCAGAGGCCCTTCCTTGATGATAGAGAGCGACTCCCCAATGGAGAAACATGGTCGCAATCGACCTCGGGGGCTGGCCTGCTGAAACTTTTTCTGCTTCAATGAACTTTAAATCAGCATCCTGTAAATATTGAGAGTCAGTTTGAATCATCCCAAGCTGCATCAAAGCCGTGCCCCAACCATACAAAGCATCAAAATAATCGGGCTTTAGTTTCAGAGCTTTTTGAAAAGAACGGCAAGCTGAGAGCATGCAGCTCACATTCTCTTTGTACTGCATGAATACGATGGCTTCGCGAAAGCGAATCGTGGGGTTTTTGGGCGCCGCTCTTTCTGCAAACTCAAAACTCTCCATGGCTTCTGAATCGCCATTCTTAAGCTGCTGTTCCCCCTGCTTAATAAAAAGCAGCGCCAGCAGCTCCCTTTCATTGCGGGACATGAGCTTCCAGGAATTGGCATCTTTGTAAAGATCTAGATTAAGTGCTTCTTCTTGAGACAAAAGTTCTTCGAATTTCTTTTGCAGGGACGAATTTTTTTTCATAAGCACTATTTTGTGAAAAATCTACAGTATTAAGCGAATTGTATGCAATTTGCTCTTTTTTAACAAGAAGACAGAATCTAAAGCTTCCGGATGGCATCAATCATTTCAGGCAGCTCATTTAGCGGAAGCTTGCAAATTCCTTGATGGCAGAGGTAGAGAGTCGTGCGTTCCTCAATTGGATTCTGCTCTTTGAGGGAAGAAATCGAATCAAATAAACGGATGTCGTCGGGGTCGCGCCAAATGACCGCTTTATGAGGAATAAAGCGATGGAAAATTTCCTTCTGCAATTCTTGCCGCCACTCGCCTGTCCGATTAAGGGCGATGACTAGGGTGGGAGCATGCCGATCATAGTAGCGGTTGAGATTCATGAGGTGAAAGGCATAGCCGGGAGAATACGTATCGAGATATTTTTTCACGGCACACAGAATGTCTTCCGCCTGTTCCAAATAAAGGGAATTGTTGGTGATCTGATAAAGCCGCAGCAGATTCTCGCAGTGAACCGCATTGCCTGAAGGTTCGGCGCCGTCGGAAAATTGGGTGCGGCGCAAAATGATATTGGGATCCTGCCCATCGGTTTGGTAGAAAGCCCCCTCCTCGGCTTTGAAATTGACTTGAAGATCTAAGGTCATGTCGAAAGCCCATTCGATCCACTCATATTCCCCTGTGACTTCGAAGAGAGTGATCAATGCCCGAATTAGGTAGGCATATTCATCAAGCCCGCCTGGGAACTGCGCCTCATCCTCTCTCCAACGCCTGAGAAGCCTCCCATTTTTCCAGAGCCTATTCCTGATGAAATGGCCAGTTTCAATGGCGGCATCTAAGGCCTTTTGATCCTCAAACGCACATCCTGCTTGGGCCAAGCTATGAATCATGAGGCCATTCCAAGAGCTTATAATTTTATCATCTTTTAAGGGATGCACCCTATTTTCCCGCGCTTTCCATAGGAGTTTTTTTTGTTCGGCAAAGAGAGGAGAAAGAAATTCGACATCAGTTCCTTCTTTAGAGGCAAATTCCTCTAAATGCAAGGGAGTATGCAAAATATTGCGGCCTTCGAAATTGCCTTCTTCTGTAATATCGAAGAATCGGCAAAACAATTCGCTCTCTTTTTCGCCTAGGATCTGCTGCACGTCGCTCAGAGTCCAGGTATAAAAGCGTCCTTCGTGGCCTTCGGAATCGGCATCTTCTGCGGAATAAAAGCCGCCCTCAGGATGTGTCATTTCGCGCAGGATATAGCCTATGATTTCCTCGCCAATCTCCCGATAAAAGGGCTTGCCGGTGACTTGCCAGGCTTCCATATAGCTCTGGATGAGCAAGGCATTATCGTAAAGCATTTTCTCGAAGTGCGGCACCAGCCATTTTTCATCGACGCTATAGCGGGAAAAACCACCGCCAAGATGATCATAAATGCCTCCACGCTGCATCATATCGAGGGTTCTTTCGACTAGAAATACGGCGCGGCTATCTTTGTAAGTATGGGAATAGTGAAGGAGAAAATCGTTTTGATAGCCGATGGGAAATTTGGGAGCTCCCTTGATGCCTCCATAAATGGGGTCAGCCATCTTGAATAACATCTCAGCAGTATCTTCGAGTTGTTCTTTTTCGGGAAGCTCATCTCCTTGGGTATGGATGCCCTCGCCGAAGACTTCGACAATTTTTTCCGCTTGACTGAGGACTCTATCCCGTTCCTCCCCTTCCCACACCTCTTTGATTCGAGCGATGAGTTCAGTCAGGCCCATCATTCCCTGCTGGCTTTTTGGGGGAAGATAGGTCGCCGCAAAAAAGGGTTGTAAATCGGGAGTCAAAATCACGTTGAGAGGCCAGCCAGCAGCGCCCTGCATCATGCTTTGCGCAAACTCCATATAGAGGCTATCCACTTCCGGCAGTTCTTCGCGATCGACTTTTATATTGATGAATGTCTCATTCATAAGGTGGGCGACTTCGAGATCTTCGAAGGATTCCTTTTCCATGACATGGCACCAGTGGCAGGTGGCGTATCCGATCGAAAGAAAGATCGGTTTTTCGGACTGTTTAGCGGCAAAAAAAGCGTCCTCTCCCCATGGAAACCAGTCTACTGGATTATGCGCATGCTGAAGCAGATAGGGGGATTTTTCGTGGACCAATCGATTCGTATAGAGGTGACGTTCAGCCATAAGAAATTTCTACCTATGAGGCAATGTTTGCCCATTTGTTGCATAATTTATCACTTTTGTGAAAGCCAAAAAAATTCAACTTGAGTTTTTATTCTGTAATCGCTATGACTCAATTCATTTAAGCTCTAGTCCTGTCACACTGTTAATGTAAGGAAGTGAAACTATGCATCGTGAGGATCCCAATTTCCAAAAACAGCCAAAAAACTCCGCTCAGCCACCCCAAAGTCGAAAAAATAAAACAGCCGTCACCCTGAGCGTCATCACCTGCCTGTTCATGGCCATTATGGGTTATGAGATTATCACCGATAAAAGCCATGGCCAGACGATAGGCCAATCCGCGGCTCCCCAAACAAAGCAGCTCTCCATACTTTCTGGAAACGGTTCGAACGATTGGAAAACGAAAGAATGGGACCAGGACAATGAATTAGCGCGGCAAGTCAGGCTGTTAAAGGCCCAAAACCGCATCCAAAGCCAAAAATTGCAAGACGTGCGGCAAGAACTTCATGAAGCTTTGCAGCGGATGCATGAAATAAAAATCACGCTTCTCGATAAAAACCAGTATGTCAACACGGAAAAGCTGGATGAGCTGCAGGTGGAGCTCGAGAATAAGGAGCAGCGCAATCAGGAGCTGCTAGAAAAAATCGCTACCCTTGACGAGGAGCTCAAAGCGAACAATCGCAAAGTCCACAATATGGAATTAACGCTTGACACGCTAGTCTCCACTATAGAAGGGCAGAAAAATAGCCTAGCGGAAGCTCAGGATCAATATAGCCACCACGTCGCGCTGGTCCAACAAGCAGCCGATGAAGAGCGCGACCATTTGCTCCGTGCAGTCCAGTCCTATGAGGAAAAGATTAACGTCGTCTATGCAGAATTGGACAACCGCTCCCAGCAAGCAACGCGCCTGGATCAACAATTGAATAACCAGCAAGCGATGGTCGCTGGCAAAATGAAGGAAGTGGAATCGCTGATGACGCTCCACCATAACTCACAAGAGGAAATCACTGCCTTTCACGATCAGATGAAAGCACTCCATGAATCGCTGGAAACAGAAAAAGCTAAAGCTGACGAGATCGAACATGAATTGCATACGGCACGCCTTCGCGAAGAAGAGAGTCAAAAAGCGATAGCTCTCTTCCAGCAAAAGCTTGACGATGCCGCACACAGGATGAGTGAACTAGAAGCCGAGGCCGCTTCCCATAAAAACTCTTTGGCAAGCAAAGAGATGGATTATGATGATTTGAGCTCCTCCCATGCCCTACAAAAAAATGACTTAATCACACAGATGACTCTCCTTAAAGACGAGCTGGCTCATGAACACAGCAAAACGGCTACACTCATGGAAGAGCTCAATACAGTCACAAACCAATATGAAGGCGAACAGCAAAGCGTCCTTGAGCTGGAAAAACAGATCAGCCGCCTGAATCGAGAGCTGACTCATAAGCAACATAATATCAGTGTCATCGGCGACACAAGCACGACACTGGTCGATGAAAACAAAAAGCTTAGGGAGGCCTTGCAAACTCTCCAAACGGAAAAAGCCCTTCAAGAAGACACTTTCCGGCAGAATTATGTAAAAGCTATTGGACAGATACAGGAACTGCAAACGCATGCGGTTCATACTTCAGCCGACCATGAAGATGCCCAGAGCATGGTGTTCGATCTGGAAGGCATATTGAGAGAAAAAGGCGCAAGTCTTGAAGAGCTCAAGCAGGAGCTCACTGTGGCGCTTTCTAAGCATGAGGCTTCGCAGCAGCAGCTTGCACAAGCCGAACAAGCCACTGGTGAACTAGATGAAAAGGCGAATCTTCTGCGCCAGGAACTAGCCACAATGAAGACCCAGTATGAAGAGTTGCTAAAGGCAAATCAAAGGTTAACAGAAGATGAAGAGGACATGGCTCTGCTTTCAGAAACGCTGATGGCGACAGCCCAGAAACGCTTCCAAGAACTGGAACAAGAAAAAGTAGCCAAAGAGGCTGAATGGCAAGCCCAACTGAAACAGGCCGACCAGCTCCAAAATCAGTTGTCGACCGCATTGAATCAAATTCAAGAGGGCCAAGGAACCATCGTAGAGATGCAAGGAAAGCTTCAAAGCATGGCTGACTCGCTAGGAGAAAAGGAAAGGGCAATTGCAGAGCACCAAGAAAAGGCTAATGTACTGCAAACAGCGATCGCCGGCCATAGCGCCAATCGCGAATCGGATCAAAGAGAATTGCAAGAAACACTTGCAAAATTAGAGCAGGAAAAAGAGAACGCTCTAAACTTGGAAAAGAAAATTTTGGAGCTCGCAGGTTTGGTCGCTGAAAAGGAACAAACCTTGAATAAACAGTGGGAAAACAATGCGGATATCGTCCGGCGCTACCAAGAATTGGCAACGGATAATGTCCAGCTGGCTAGTCAAAACGAAAAAATCGAAGGACAGCATCTGGCAACGTTAGCCGAACTGGTCGCTAGGGAAGAGTATGTCGATCAATTGCATCAAGACTTGAATATGCATAAAGAAGTTGTTGCGCAAAACGAACAAGCCTTGAAGAAGCAATTGGAAACTAACACCGATATCGTCACGCGCTTTCAGGGATTGTCTACAGATCACCTCCAAACCACAGCAGAACGCGAAAACATGGAACAGCAATATCGAGAAGCGATTGCCGAATTGGCAGCCAGAGAAGAATTTATTAATAAATTACAGCAAGACCTAGACCAGCAAAAAGCAGCAATTGTTGAAAGGGAAAAAGCTTTGATAGATAGTCAACAAGAAAAAATCGAAGGACAACACCTGACAACCCTAGCCGAACTGGCCGCTAGGGAAGAGTATGTCGATCAATTGCATCAAGACTTGAATAAGCACAAAGAAACTCTTGAGCAAAAGGAACAAGCCTTGAAAAAGCAAATGGAAACCAACGGCGAAATCGTCAGACGCTTCCAAGGATTGACATCAGATCACATCCAAATCGCAGCAGCACGCGAAAACATCGAACAGCAATACCAAAAAGCCATGGCCCAATTGGCTGCCAGAGAAGAATATATACAAAAGCTGCATGAAGACCTGGCATTGCAAAAAGAAATGATTACAGAATTAGAAAAAACCAAAGCCATTCCTGTCGCTGAAGCGGAAACCTCAACAAATATTGAAAAAGATCCTGCTCCAACTCAACCCACAGCTCAGCCGCCTCTCAATGGAAAGCATACCGTCAAATTCCCAAATGGCGATGTTTACGAGGGTGAATTTGTCGATGGCCAACGAACTGGCAAGGGCACATACACTTCTGCCAGCGGAGCTGTCTATGAAGGAGATTTTGTCAACGGGGTCCGCACGGGTAAAGGCAAACTGACGTTGTCCAACGGAACTTCTTATGAGGGAGACTTTCTCAACGGCAAAGCCAATGGCCAAGGCACAATGAAACTTCCATCAGGCGCAGTATACGTTGGCCCCTTCGTCGAAGGCAAGTTCGCTGGCACTGCGGCGCAATAAAAGACAAAAGGACGAAATGACAGGGACAAAAGGACAAGGACCAAAAACGACTTAAAGGACTAAAAGGACTAAAGGACATTACTCATTGTCCTTTTGTCCTTTAGGTCTTTGTCATTGTCCCTGTCCTTTCGTCCTTTAAGTCGTTTTGGTCCTTTTGGTCCTTGTCCTTTTGTCCCTGTCTTTTTGTCCTTTCGTCCTTTTGTCCTTTCCTGAGAGCATTATTTTCAGATAAACACCGCGACGCAGTTGGAAGGGCTCTTTTGCTAGATAGCCGCAGTAGGATAATTTTCGCTATTGCGCCAAATCGAATCTAAAGAATAACCATCCGCTTCCTCGGTAAATGGAAAAAAGCTGCTTTTATAGAATCCATAATCCTTCATGAGAGCTTCTCTGACCACCCTGTAACGCAACTCTGCAACCTCTTTTTGTTCTTTTCTTAACGAATCGATAACTTCAAACGCGGCAAACATATTGGACACAACGCAATTCCTTTTATTTCCCTGATCTTCAAGCCTTGAATAAAACCAGAATATTGCAGACTCTTTCTTCTCTATATCCATAGAAGGAAAGCGTCCATTCAACTTGGAGCGAATTTGATCTATAGTATCCTTTGCATTCATTTCTCGCGAAGAAACGAAAGGCCTTTCTACATAATAGGAGTTGAATCTCCCTTTCTTCTTTTCGACAATCAAATAAGTCGTGTGCATACTACGGAATGGCACAGATAAATCTGAACAATTTTTATGTGATTTAACGATAGGAACGACAAATCGGCTATTCTCTTTCGCAAAATGCATTTTTAGCTTGATTTGCAACAAAAGGGTGTTGAACTGTAGCTTGAAAAACAAACTTGCAGGAATCAGAGTAGCCTTCAAACCAGCGTCTGGAGATACAAATCCCACGCACATTCCAATTAATTTGCCAACACTCTTCAGGATATTTTGGATTAAAAATGAGACATGCATTAAGGGATTCGTCGTCACTTCAGTATAGAAAGGTCCGCGTCCTGAAATCAGGCGTGCAAATCCAGTAGCTAGAAAAAAGGCTTGGGCAAGTAACGCGACGGTCATGTCTGTGGCAGTCAGAATTGGGACCAGCAACCCGGATGCTCTTACTAGTATAGCTTTGCTGAGATGACTCAAATGAGAATTTTCAATAGAGAGTCTGATTTTTGCCATGACGAAACCGGTGATATTGCTGATTTTGTGAATCAATTCTTGCGCTTGCACTATTTCTAAAGACTCTTCTAAGTTTCTGGCATCTTTAATAGCTTGAATGTGTTCAGCCGAAAAAATTTCTCGTTTTACGCCATTGATTTCAGCAAAGCGATGATGGTTAGCAATATCTTCTATAATGGATAAACTGTGTATGGGACTACAGGGCGTGTCGAAATTTTGTTTAGTATTTGAAGAGAGCATCCCCAAGATGGCATGTTTATCTGTAGGTTCACTCATAGCAACACCCGCGTAAGGGTGAAGGATACCGAAAAAGCTGCCAAATAGAAGCGGAGCCACTGCATTGCGCATGCGTTGAATATGCTGCCAGGGAAGGGTAAAATCCGCTTCTCTTTTATAGAGAAATTTTCCAACAGAATAAAGGCAGGTAGGGATGACCATTATACTGTGAAAAGCCAGATCGAGTGCTGCCGCTGGTGTTAGTAAAATGGCTGCTGCCAAACGGCCTAAAATCTCAGAGACTAAAGTGGAATGCTTCCGGGAAAACGTATAGGCCCTAAAAACCGCTTTTTCTGCCCCATTCAGGAAGCTCACTTCTGATGTGGGCATCATTTGGGCTACGGGTTTATGTAAATTAACAAGATTAACACTCGAAATTAAATCAGCCATAATATTACAATAAATAATTAATATTAAAAAATAATAATACACATTAATCGTTTAAAAATCAATAGGAAAATTTATAACAGTTGAACTTTGATTCTATATTCTGTATTCTTTATTCTTTATTCCGCATTCTGAATTCTAACTGAGCTTTTATGAGTAAGGATACTCTCCGCTTCGAACTCCGCCTCTTCCTCTGTACAGCGCTTATCTGTTTGTATGGATGCGGGGCGCCTTTAGATCGGCGCGATCAATACCTGATTGCCTACCAGCAGGGACAATTTCCCCTGGCTGAAGCAATGCTTACACAAGAGGTAGAAGCCTCCATGCCTGAAGGCGATTTTCGCGAATCGCCTGATGCGATCTGGCTATTGCTCGATCGGGCGACTGAGCGGTTTGCTACGGGTAACGTCGAAGCAGCGATAGAGGACTATCGCATCGCAGTGGAAGCTATCGACTATTATAATCAATATTCTCTGGCTGAGAGTTTAGGACAGCTGCTGTTAGAGGATGGCTATGGAGCCTATGCCGGAGAAGATTTCGAGCAGATTTTGGCGCGCGTCTACTTTGCCTTTGCCCTATTGCATCAGGGGGATGAAAGCAATGCATTCGCCCTCTTGCGTCAGGCGGAAGAGGTGCAGCAATGGAAGAGGGAGCAGTATCGCAAGAGCGAGGTGACAAAGGATTTTGAACTGATCGATAATGCCCTTGGAAAATACCTGTTAGCCCTTCTTTCAGAAAAGCGCAAGGATTCAAGCAATGCAGGCATCCTCTATGGACAAGTGCAATCGCTATTGAATCAAGAGGAGCTTCCAACACCAATCAAACCTCTGGATAATACTCCAGCCACCTTGGTGATCGTCTCCCATAACGGCAATGCACCTTATAAGGTATCAGAAACAAGCGATGCGAGCGTCGCTTCCGCAGTCGCTTTAGAACTCATTCTCCAATCGCAGCATATCGATCCAGCTTTTTCGAGCTTTGCGGGGATTCCGGTTCCGGCCCTCCTTCAAAATCCCCTTTCTTTTCCAATCCCCTCCTTCGCTATTGTCGACGGGCAAGAAAAGGCTCTCTTTCCGCTTTATGATGTCAGGAACGCTGCAGCGCAACAATTGCACCAACAGATGCCCATCATCGTAGCAAGAGGCGTTGCCCGATTTATTATTCGGAGAGGGGCTGTCGCCTGTGCTCAAAATAGGGATGAAGCCTTAGGAAATATTATCGATATCGCCATGCTGATTGCCAATGCCTCAACTCGGGCCGATACTAGATCCTGGGGCATGCTCCCTAGCTCTATCGACCTTGCCCGCTATGGGCTGCTTCCCGGAGAGCATGAAATCGCGCTCAAAACTGCCTCAGGCATATCGACTTATACAATTAGACTCAAACCTCATGATTTGTGCCTTATCCATCTGTTTGCCATCCATCCAGGGGTTATCACGGTGCAAATCCCCAAACGTTTTCTTATCACTAAAGGAGAATCCTATGATTCAGCGTATGATTTTAATCGCAAGCCTCTTGGCTCTCGTCTTTACAGCCACCTCGTGCCGCCGCATCAGAACAGCCCAGGATATCACTCCGGGCAATCCATCGCAAAAGATGGATTGGCGCTATGGAGCTGCCGATATTCGCATCCAAACATCCAAAGCCACCTGTCAGCTAATGGACAGATGGCTTGCCCGAACTGGCTATAACTGTCTGAATGGCAAACCCCGCATTATCATCACTTGTATCGATAATCGGACGGATCACTATATCAGCACAGATATGATTCGCGATATCATCGAAGGAGTCGCAATCGACGATGGAAGGTTCACCGTTGTAGTGGGGGATTCCAGCGATGAACAGGAACTCGATAATCTCATGGCAAAGATCACTCAGGATCCCAAATATGCCAATAGCAGCCGCCTTACTCCGGGACAAGCAACAGCCCCTCAATTTTTGGCTAAAGTCCGGATCACAAAAGCGGTCACATCCGACCACTTTTACGATTATGAAGATTATCGGATGACGATCACTCTATACGATATTGAGACTCAAGAAGCCATCGATTCCGCATGGGATGTTCTAACCAAAAAAGTGCAGGGATAAAAAGAAGGGGAATAGGATATGCAGGATCGCAAGCGGCAGGATAGGCAGGATTTCGGGCTCTTAACCACAGCAATTATCAACCACAGAGCACACAGAGAACACAGAGAGAGGAGATTTATTTATTTCGCTGAGGGGATCTGACACAGATCCCTCTCTCTGTGTTCTCTGTGTGCTCTGTGGTTGATAATTGCTGTGGTTAAGAGCCCGAAATCCTGCCTATCCTGCCGCTTGCGATCCTGCATATCCCCCTTCTTTCTTATCCCTGCTGATCCCTTCTTGCAATACATCAACAATCGCATTATTGGGGTTTTGCCGATATAATCGAATAGTTATCGACCTTTATTTGTTTTGTCATGACTTTCTTGCACTCATCTCGTGTGAACGGAGTCTTATCTTCCACGTTCTGCAAAATGGAAGTCGGATTCCATCCCCACAAATAATAGTTCGATAGGGCCACCGCCCAAAAGTAATTGTCCTTCAGCCAAAATTCATCGCTTCTCTTCTGTTGTGCTTTGGCTTCCCTTAATTCTTCGGGTGTCGGCCCCTCCTCTTGCAATTTCTGAATTTGTGCGATAATGGCATCGGTAAGTGGTTTGATTTTTTGCGGCTCGCTCCGAAATTGGATGGTCAGCCAAGGGGAATTAGTCATCGGATAGAAGGGAAATTCATATCCGACATCGACTCCAAAAGAAGTATCCAGGGTCTTCCTAAAATGTTGGCGAAGACGCCCCTCCATCACTTGACAGGTAAGCTCCACGAGATGCAATTTGGCATCATCGAGATCGGCTGTGAGAGGAAATGTGATTTGTGTCAGGCAATCAGCTCGCGTATGGATGGCGACGACATGGGAAGAAACTCCAGTGGGAAACTTGGGCTGTGTCTGCAGTTGATTCCAATTGCGCCCTTCTTTCTTTGCGATGGATCCTAAATATTTCTGTAGGGCTGGCATCAATTTTTCCCGATCAAACGACCCTACAATGACGCAGACAAATTCCGCTGGGTTAGCAAAAGCCTCTTGATAGATCTTTTTGGCTGAGTCTAATTGCACCTTTTCGACATCGGCTGCTGTAAAAGAATGCAAGGCATCTCTCTCTTGCGTATTGACCGCCTTGACCGCATCATCGAAGTGCGTTTCGAAATCCTGGCGCCTTTTTTGAATGCCCTCCTTTACCTGATTGATCGCTGTTTGAAAACCCTCTTGTGTAAATCTAGGTTCATTAAAGAACTTGTGCACGAGTTCAAAATAGGTCATTAAGCCCTCTTCTTCGCACGAACCCTCCAACATCCTGCTGTAGGGCTGGATTTTGGCTTGCCATTCGATGGAATACTCATAGAGCAGAGCGGAGATTTGGTCGGCGGAGGAATTGCCCAAACCCGATTCCCAAGCGATCTGCGTCGCCAACTCCCCTGTCGTATATTGCTCTTTAGGCAAAGCCGCATATCCTCCTTGGGCTGTAATGCGGACAAAGACTTCGTCGGAATCAAAGTCTGTCGGCTTCAAAATGACCTTCATGCCATTGGCTAATGTCACCTCAGTGATTCCCAGTGAACGAGCTTCCGTTGCAGATAAACCAAATGCCGCCATTGAGCCTATGCAGCAGAAAAAGATAAAAACTGTAAGTAACTCTTTTATCATGACTTCAAAATTCCATATTTATGCCCACAATATCCCATCCACATTAAGATTATTTAAAGAATCGATGAATATTTCTCAATAATGATTATTTATAATTTTAACTTCCACACATTGACATAAATGAGATTCGCGGATTAAGATATCTTTTCTCTATGCCCAGGTGGTGGAATTGGTAGACACGCCAGACTTAGGATCTGGTGCCTTCGTGGTATGTAGGTTCGAGTCCTATCCTGGGCAGATCCCCAGGACACTTCTCTAATTGGGAAGTGTCCTTTATCATTTTAAATGGCTCACGCAAGGTTATAGACAGCTTTAAATTCTATACCCGCCGCTTTTCATCAACTTCAGAACTCCCAAAGATTTATCTCAAACGACGAGCTAGACTTAATTATCAACTTGACTTTTTTCTGTATTCATGTTGGAATAAGTTTTTATCTTTTTAAATAATGGAGTTTTTATGAAAAATCAGTTATTTAGTTTAATTTACTTATTTGGGCATGTCTTATATGCGACACCTGCTGCTGCAGATCAGAGCGTCAGTTCTCAAACAACAATTTTTTACCATTCATTCGAAGAAAGTGAAGCGCAAGCCGCCTTCCAATACTTTTTCCACGAAGTTGAACAAGATGCTATTTTGACTCATGAAGAACAACATAAAAAGATTCAAGAATTTAAAAATTTTGCCGATAATCTTTCTCCAGAAGTGGCTTCTCGTCTCATCAGTCTATTACTACAAGAAACCCGTTCACGCATTCTTGATATTTTGCAAAATGCCAACCTTGATAGCTTAAAAATTGATGCCTATCTTGCGGATTGCGAAAAGGCTACTCTAAAAGTCCAAAACATGACTGTAGAAATTGCTCGGCAAATGCTCTTCTTTGTTGCAGAACTTAAGATTCACCGGCAATATGTCTACGATTTCGGTGTCGCATTGGGGTGCCCCGAAAAACAGCTACTCCGTCACGATCTCTGCAAGCTTAGTGTAAATCAGTTTGAGGGTTATGCTCGTTACTTTAGAGGAGGGAGGCAAGCTGAAGATAGAGCAGCCTTTCTTGCGGCCTGGGAACTCCATCAGCATGAAGAACATCATCTTGAGTCCTATAGTAAAAAAGGATTTGATTTCGATAGCTTTTCAGAAGAACGTCTTAGAAATAACATGCTTGAAGTTGTAGCAGATTTGCTAGCAGCCTCCAAGCAACGTGGTGGTGGTAGCGTCATTGATCACCTAGTCAAAGTCTTTCCTAAAAAAAATTACGATCCTCGCCTATTTCCTTATCTGGAAGATGCTCTCATAAAAGCACATGCTTTGTATCTGGAGAGTGAAGAGGATCCAGCTTCAGACAGCCTCTTCAAAGGTCTTCCTTGCTGGAATAGCGATGTTGAAAAGATTTTTCGCAATTTGAAAGAGGGGTAAATAAATCCTATCTTCAGAGATCAATTTTGCAGGGATTCATTGAACGCCAATAGACATGACCATCAGGACGAACAAGGACGGCTCCCCCGCGTTCAATCCCATAGAGTTCATGAAAATCATCATTGATGTCTTTGTAGTCACCATTCTCCCCAATGGATACGCAGCGAAAAGAGAGAGCTGGATTCATGCTAAGTAGCCTTTTTGACCAAGATTCTCCATCAGAATCTGTCAAAAGAGTGAACGAATCAACAAAAAGATCGATCGTAGAAATCACTCTCTGCGGTCCTTGAAGCCATAAATGAGGAGCCCTTGATCCTGGTCTAGCGTTGGGAAGATATTGAGTAGCGGTGATTGCAAACGCTTTTGTTCCATCAGGTACGACGAGACGACTCTGATAAGAAAAGCCGATATCCTGACCAATAGAGTTTAAGATGGGCCACTGTGACGAAATCAAATCCTGGAGCTTTTTTCGATCCCCTGATTTTCCTGCTGCCATGATGGCAGAATATCCTTTTTGGTTGTTGCGGCTCCAATCAATATTACTCTGTACGGTAGGGAATCGCTCCTCGTGATAAGTGTCTAGAATCTCCTCAGACATTTGTCCTTGGATGACGGAAGCTAATTTCCAGCACAAATTGTGAACATCTTCGATCCCCGTTTGCAAGCCATAGCCGCCAGCAGGTGTTAAAAGATGAGCCGCATCACCGGCTAAAAATACGCGACCTTTGCGGAAGTGTTGGGCTATTTGCACGCCCATGTTCCAGAAGTCAATATCAAGGATTTCGATCTTTAAATCAGGGATCTCAAACGTCTCGCGAATAAATTGAAGGCAATATTCTGTATGAAAATCGGTGTCTTCTTTCTCCATTTCAGGACTAAGTTTAATGCCCATCAACCACTCGTCCTTGCAGTTTACAGACTGAATAAAACGACCAAACGAGGCTTCTCCGAGCATGAAATACACAGCACTAGGGCGGTATGGAGCGATTGGATAGGGATCAGCTTTAAAGTAGATACTCACAAACTTACCCAAGTCCTCTCTTCCAATGATAGGGATTTCCAAAAGCTTCCTTATAGGACTCCTGGCTCCGTCTGCAGCCAATAAATACTTAGCACGAATCTGGAATGTTTCCCCTGTTTTCTTTTTGAGCGTAGCTACAATGGAATCTTTTTCTTCCACGAAATCAATGAACTCTGTTTCGTATTGGATGCTAACGTGATCTTCCCTGATGGAATTCCTTAAAAGATTCTCAAGACGAGCCTGGGAAAGGCCTGCCGATTCACAGGGACTATAGCGAGTTGCCAATTCGTTATCGATAGAGATTTCTGCTATTTCTTCCCCACAAAAACTCTCAAGCCACATGACACGCCGCGCTTCTCTTGGAAATTCCTCTTCTCTTATTGCTGCTTCTAGTACGAGAGTACGAAATATTTCTACGCCACGTACTTTAAGATTGCGTGCTTTTGGATGGTGATTCATTGTGCTGCGCCTATCAACAAGAATTGCATTTACGCCCATTCGTTGAAACAGTAATCCAGCTGTCAAACCCACTGGACCCCCACCTACTACTAGTACATCATACATCTGATTACCTTTTTTTTAATTTATCATATTGTTTTAAAGCACTCTCACACCATTCTAGAGCAGCCTTTACTTGACTTAACCCAAAGTCTAAAGTCATTAGCCAATAGGGCAAACCAGGTTCATTTTTCTGATTTAACAGCAACTTATCCTTGATAGTTTGATAAATTTTATCTTTTCCGATGAGCATTTGATGAAATTCTTCTACATGTTTTCGTGTTGTCGATAGAGGAACGAATTCTCCAAAGAACAGTTTAAGCAAAAGCTCGTTACGAAATTGTTCCCATTCCACCGGCTTATTCATCCACTCTTTCAACTCTCTTTTTCCTTTCGCTGTTAATTCGTACACATTCCTCTGACGTCCGCTTTTAGATAAATTCTCGTGCTGTATAATAAGCCCTTCCTCAATAAGTGCTCCCAAGACAGGGTAAATGGAACTATATGATTCTTTCCAAAAATATTGAGTGCTTCCTTCCATTAATTTTTTTATGTCATATCCCGAACTTTTCGGAGCCGAAGCTAGCATCCCCATTATCGCAAACCTACTCTTGTTGCTTTTAGCCATAATCACACTCCCGCTAAGATATATCAGTCTGATATATCATATTGATATATTATGACGCAAGAAAATTTCCATCATGGGTTGTTATAAATTACCAGTTTAGTCATAATTACTCCTAAAATCACGGACCTTTATGCTTCGATTGAAGTTTTCAAAAATGATTGGATTTGCCACTTTTCTTGCCATCTTCGTGTCCTCTCTATTGGCGCAATCCCTAAATTCCTCGGAGAATCGAAATATGGAATATATCGCTCATAAGCAAATTGGATTAGGAAAAGAAAAAGTCCTCGTTATGCACAACTGGATGGGCGATTCGACAAGTTACGATTCCACGCTCCCCTACCTTAATACCGATGATTACACCTACGTTTTTGTAGACTTGCGCGGCTACGGTCGTTCCAAAGAAATGCGCGGAACTTACTCAGTAGAAGAAGCGAGCGCTGACGCTATTAAACTCATTAATTCATTAGGCTGGAATAAATTTCATCTGATTGGACATTCAATGTCCGGCATGATTGTTCAAAAAATTGCTGTGGATAATCCCTCCAGGGTAAAAAGCGTCGTCGCGATCACACCTGTACCTGCTTGTGGATCACCTGGCCCTAAAGAAATGATGGATTTTTTTGAAAGCGCAGCCTTAAACAACGATGGGGCTGCTATGGAATGTGTCAATACCTTGACTAGTAATCGTTATACGAAGACATTTGCGAAGAAAATGGTTACAGACATTCGTCAATGCTCTACAAGCGAAGCTCGCCTTGGTTACATGAACATGTTTTTTCATACCGACTTTTCTGAATCGGTGAAAGGTTTACGCACCCCCATATTAGTCTTGATGGGTGAACATGACTTTGAAGGAAGCGAAGCATTCATGCGTCATACATTTTTGCAGTGGTATCCTAATGCTCAGCTAGAGTGGTGCAAGGCGTCGGGCCATTATCCGATGATAGAAACTCCAGTTGCCCTGGTTGCGGCCATAGAGAAATTTCTTTCCACTCAATCTGCTGACTCTGTCGAATCACCTTGAGAAAGGATTCTAGCCCCAAGTTGCTTCATTTTTTCGAATTTTTTTCAAACCCCATCAGTTCTTTTTGATAGAAGCTCCTCAAGTGTGGGGACTTTTCAAGGTCAATGATCATCGCAGGCGAATCCACCTGCCGCTCTTTTCGAAACATCTCGAAAAAAGAAAGGATAAGCAATTTATCATCGATGCATTGCAGAGCGTAATTCAATAAGTGAGGCTGGAAATGCACGGAGACCTTGCTAGAGGAGAGCCTCTTATCTTTGAGAAATTGTTGAAGAGGCTGGTGAGTCCTTTCGATTTTTTGTTTTAGTTCTTGAATGCTATGGCTCGGAAAGAGTCGATGCACCCCTTCTATATCTTCTGAAAAAAAGAAGCGAATGACTGC
Organism: uncultured Parachlamydiaceae bacterium; assembly: GCA_963801335.1. Lineage (GTDB taxonomy): Bacteria > Chlamydiota > Chlamydiia > Chlamydiales > Parachlamydiaceae > CAWDEQ01. The sequence continues at coordinate 1,089,999 of CAWDEQ010000003.1, forward strand.
ATGGGGTTTCCTAAGAAAGTCCTCCAGAGCCTGTCGATGCTCCTCTACCCATTTGTCCCAATAGTAAACGACAATATTCAGGGAATGATTTGCCTGACTGATGATGCTTTTCCAGTCGACTTGCCTGTAGGATTCATGAAATTGCGGGAATGGCGCGCTCATTGGAACTTCTCCTCGGTTTTCTTGATGAGTGATCCATTGTTCATAAGATAATGCAGTTAAAATATGATCTTCCCATCGGTTGTTAATAAGTAAATAATTTTTTGCAAATCCCTCAATGGCAAATCCCAAGCGATTCAATAACTTTGCACTTCTCTTATTGATAGGTATATAATTTGCCATGATCCGATGAAGCTTAAGTTCCTCGAAGACATACTGAATGGCTTTTTGCAAAGCTTCGAACATGAAACCTTGGCCTTCATATTTTTGGTCGATTTTATAGCCTAAATAACACGCTTGAAATACTCCTCGAAAAATTTGTGTAAAATTGCACATTCCGATGATTTGATCGGGATTTTCTTTGGTAAAAATAAAAAAACGAGCAGCTTTTCCTTCCTCGCATTCCTTCTGCCAATTCATAAGGCGCTGATGAGTATCTTCATCAGAGGACACGTCAGTTATTGTTTCCCATTTTGCCAAATGACCTTTATTCCGATCCTCAAAAGCCTTTAAGGAAGAAAGGTCTTCTCTTCTTGGAGTCCTTAAAATCAAATTCAGAGTCGTTAACTGCTTTTCCACTTTATAACCTCTTATCTAATTTTGGAAGGAGGATAGTTTTCATGACTGCTTTATCTTATGAGGGGCTTCCATATAACGCTCTCAAAAAAGGACAAAAAGACTGCGGGGACAAGAGGACAAGGACCAATACGACCAATAGGACCTAGAGGACAAAGAGTTACGTCCTTTTGTCCTCTAGGTCCTATTGGTCGTATTGGTCCTTGTCCTCTTGTCCCCGCAGTCCTTTTGTCCTTTCTTGAGCGTTATTTTCAGATAAACACCGCAACGCAGTTGGGAAACTGGGCTATACCACTGCCGGGCCTTCGGCCATGGGTTTTGCAAGCCACAGGTTCACATTTTCGGTCTCGTATCAATTACTCCTTAAGTGAACTCTTCCCGCTTGCCAAAGAGAGCTTCGGGAATAAAGCGGATCACTTTAATCGTCGTGACCATCACCTTATAGATGCCGAGGGCTTTTGACGTTTTGTACATCAAGATGAAGACATCGGATATATCCACACCGAGGTCGACAAAGGTATTGCGAGTCGTCTCAAAGGTCGTCGCAATCGCCTGGCCTGCTCCTGTAGGGATCGCAATATTCAGATCGGTTGTGGCTTGGACTCCGACCTTGACCAAATAAATGGAACTCAAAACGAGGGAAGCAACAAAGGAACAGAGGGCCGCAGTTGCATTTAAGGGAATATTGAAAACCGATAAGACATAGTGTTTCAGGATATCTCCTAAAGGGCGCTCCTCTTGGTTCAAATCGATGCGGCAATCCTTCGTAATCTCATTGAGTTTGCGAATCGGGATGGGCGTGTCGTCATCAAAGCGAAACGCTTCTTCAGCTTCGTAGGCCTTTCTCCATCCCTTAGCGATCTTTTCTGCTACAAAGGCAAAGAAATCGGCAATATGGATAAATACTTCTTTTATAATGTGGTCGATATGCAATTTGACTGCCACCCATTTCACGGCCCTACCGACTTGATAGATAGGGTCAAGCACATCAAAAACCAGCTCTCCGGTATTGAGGGCAATATGGACAATCGAGTGCAGCATCCATTTTCCAAAAGTCAGGCATCCTGTGGGGTAAGTGAGCTTTTTGCCTAAAGTAATGGCAAATACCGCAACTTTGAAGGCTCCCAATGTGCAGGCGGAAAGGACCATTCCTGTGGCGCAAATGCCCACGCTGACCACATTCACGGGCAGTGTAATAACCGTCACAATTTTGTGGCCAATCCATGAGCCTATCTTGAGTGGAATACTGGGTTCGGGTTCATACTCTTTGGCATCCCAATTATGAGAGGTTTTCCAGAGATTAAACCTAGCCCAGTTCAAATCCTGTAAACCGGGGACTCCCTCTAATGAAAACATCTTATTACTCCTTATCTTTCTTTTATAACCGAAGTATATTAATACATATGGAAAATATCAAGCTCTCATTTTTCAAAATAAATTATTCTAATAAATAAATTAATAGACAAAACAATTCATTTTCCTGTATAGAATAACGACAAAGTCTGTCTAAATCGTGCCTATACGCCTATGAGTAGTGTTCCAGTATTGATGTCCAGAGAAAGTATCCAGGAAGAGGTGGCTCGAGCAACGGCGATCTGTTCCAGGGATTTACCCGATCCACATCTTCACAATCCTTTTCCGAAGTTTGACATTGAGGAGGTTCTGCAGCGAATTGCAAGAGCAAATACCGTATCCGTTCCGTCTTATGATGGAACTAGAGGGCCATTTAAGATCACGAGCCTTTCTTATAGATCTCGAACTCAACAAGAGAGCAAAGTACAGGAGTACTGTGCCTGTTTTTTTAATCAATATTCTGGCTCTTTAACTACTTTACGAAAGGAGCTAAAAGATGCTGAAGGTGAACGGAGTCCCATTGCTCTGGGATCCACTCAGCCTCGCTCCTCAACCGTTAGTGTCACCACAAGAGCCCTTATAACTATCTCTGAGAGAGACATTTTAAATAATTATCTAGAGCTTAAAAACAAGTTGGACCAACAAGCCACTTGGGATCATTATCTCGAAATGATACAGCAAAGAGCTGAATTGACTGAGGCTGATAGAACAACAAAGACTCAAAACCTTCAACGGTTGCGCAGTGAATTGTCTTCGGGAGTGCTTTACTTTTGCCACTATTCTCCTCAATCCCTTTTGAAAGCTTGTCTGCATCTTGCTGATTTGGAAAAGATGATTCGAGAAGCCCAGTCATCAGCCTTTGGATGGCAAACAGGGAGAGAACGAATAGATAGGCTATTAATCACGCAGATTGAAAAAGAATTTCGGACTGCTTATTCCCAATACTTAGAGCAATTTTTAGAGCGCATTCAAAAAATTGAGAAAGAACGTTTATGTCAATCGATTTACTTCCGTTTGAAGATAGCAAAAGAAGCCAATGCTATCACCCGAGTAGATGTCATCCAATATATCTCAGAAAAGTTAATCGAACTCGGAGTCATGCAACCAGAAGAAATAAAGTTAGCACATTATGTCGTGACAGAAGAGGAATGGAATGAGCTGATTAAATGGTATTGTGTATATGAAGGGCCAAAAAATCTCTCCGAATTTCTCTTTTACTCCTCAAGGGATAGTCTCGGATTAGGCGTAGAGGCGACGTTGCAGCGTCATGCAAAGGGCTGGATCACTTGTTTAGCCCAAGAGCGCGATGGGTTTGGCATTTTTCCGGATTCTTTATTTCATGGGACTGCACCTGCAACCCTCGCCTGCTATCATCAGCATTATTACGAACTCCAAGAAGCTCTGAAAAACCAGCCACCCAATCCTTGTTATAAGGAATGGACCGCTTTACTTGCTATTGTGAATCGGGAACTCAGTGTACTCTTTCAAAAATCTTCACTTTCAAAACATCGAGGGGGGCTATTAGTCCTCATCTGGAGAATATTTTGGACAAGAATAGCCACAAAAATCCTTGGTCGTTTTGAAACAGTCTGCGAACCTCTTGTAAAATCCATGCAATCTAGAGAAAGAAAGATGAGTGCAGAGGAGGTCCAATTTTTGGCAACTCTCTATCGACTTGCCCAACAACCTTATGTGGACCTAGAAGTAAAAGACGATAAAGCAAGAAATAGTGGGGATCGGGCAGCCCTTGTCAAACGCTATTGCCAGACTGTACCTAAATACTATGAAGTGGTCCGCAAATTTTTTTTCAAAAGTATTCACAACCTTGCTGCCTCTTCTTCGCAAAATCCTGAAGACAGAGTCAATACTGCTGAAGTACGTCTTCTCTTTGATTTGATTGAGGTTTTTGCTTCTGGGAATTCTGCTAATGCCATTCAGACCCTAACGCAGGTCATAAGGAACAGAATCTCGCTTTTCTCCTTTAGATCTTTGGAAAAAGCAAAAAGCCGCAGAACTGAATAAATTTATTCTAACGATATGGCTGAGACTGCAACAAGAAGAATCTCAATCTAATAATTCTCAACAACTGCAAGCTTTTGCCAATGATCTCAATCAGTTTATAGAGATTAAAACTCCTTTCCTCACAGAGCTGATTCAGTATTTAAACACATTTAATGGAACGGGGGATCTCAAATTCCTCGCAGACCTGCTGAATGTAATAAATGATGAATCGTGTGGGAAACAGTTTTTGAGCGCCGTATTGAATACATCACCGCCTGTTAAGCTCTTAAAACCTATTCTAGTCAGGATGGGGCCTATTTGTTACCCCAGCTGTCACACTCTGTTTAAGGATTGGCTTTTACAAAAAATCAAAGACAAATTCCCTTCTCCATATATTTGTGAAGACTTGGGTCTTCTAATTGAGCATGGATGCAAGCCTTATGAAGAAGAGATTTTGGAGGAGGCTGACTCTTGTTGCTTGCGAGAAATTGGCGCTCTGTTGGAGGCTGGAGCCAGTGAACGCCAAATCGCGGATTTGTTAACAGCATTGCCGCAAGGCTATTCACCCAAGTCAAAAAAAGGAAGGGTAAAATACCCTGAGATCATGAAGCAGTTCCAAACGGAGAAGTGGAATCCAGCAGTATGGCTGCTTTTACGCACCTGGGGACCTGAAGAGATTGCTCAGCAATGGAGACTCAGCTGGTTGCGGAAGCGCGTCCAAAAGAATGAGAGCCTCTGTCCCCCTAAGGAGATTTTCTCTCATGAAGGCAGGGAAGTAGAAGTCGGATATCTACGATTGCGCGCCCTTTTTGGAGTGAAGCACATACCAGAAGTGATCCAACTCCTCACAACCTATTGTGAAAGGGCTGCCTCTTTTTCCGATCTACAGTTAGGAGAAGAACTACAAGTTATAATGATTAGCCACAATTATGATCATGACCCATCCGAATCAAAGATCGAAAATGAAAATTATCGGTTGTATTCTCCATTAGTGAGGACGTTCAAACTAACAGTGAAAAAACAGCTTGAGTTGATCGCACGATTGAGGTCACACTTAGAACAGCAGAGATGGCGTGAGGCTTTAAGTTTATTTACGGAGTCCTTTGAGAAACGGGAACTCAATGCATTTCGAATACTGATGCTCCATTTAGAAGATTGGCTTTCAGAGCATTTCATCAGGACTGGATCAGAGGAAGAAGAAGTGCAACATCTATGCGATTTATATCTTGCGGTGGATCTCAACCTGATCATTCCCTTATTGACTGTAGTCCCTCAACAGGAGTGCGATCACTTAAGCGCAGTCTGTCGATCCATTCAGGAACTTCACAAATTTTATAGAGCCTTTCTCTCCTATAGGGAGCATCGACCGGGGTATGATTGGCTATTGCTCTTTGCAGAGGGGCTTTGGCTTAGATGCTATGATTTGTTAAGCGACAGAATGTGTGAAGAGATGCTAAATGCTCTGAATACGCAACTCCCCTTACATACCTGCTCTAGCTCTCGCTATGCCTGGCGTATAGTTCATCAACTCCTGCAGAGGCGTTGTCCGAGGAAGAAACAGAAACATTTAGAAATGCTTGAAGAGGCCATCCGGTTGATCCATCTCAATGAGAGGAAGCAAGGGGTAGTGTCCCTCGATAGGCTTTGCAACAATGAGTTTCAATGGCGCGGGATGTTAAATCGGCTTCTTCTTCCTTCCAGAAGCAATTCTCCTCCTGCCTTTAGCCTGACGTATGGAGCTTGTAGTCTACACCAGTTATTATCAGACACGATAGATCAGAATGGGCAATGCATCATCCCCAAACAAGGGAAACATTCCCACCCTGTCAAGCCAATCGAAGGGGATGGATTTGATGTTCATTACAAATGGAAACCCAGGGGTTTTGGGTTGCAACTTGTCTCTCACTATCTCTTTAGGACGATTTTAATTGGACATTCACCTTTTCTCGATATGGTCAAAGTTGCTCGTGGGGAGGGCTTCTTTCAATTGAGTGAAACTATCTCTGGAAAATGTTTAGAAGATTTATTGCATAAAGAAATTCCAGAGATAGATCCTCTTTCGTTCAGTCAAAATTTCATCCGTCTTCTATTGGACTGTGAATGGGATGGAAAACCCAATAATTATAAAGCGGTTAAAAAGGGTTCCGCTTATGCCCTTTACAATTTTGACACTGAAATTTCGTTTCATCCGCCTTATACCATAACCACCACAGCTCAAGAAGTGAAGGTTGAGGTGAATATGAAGAGCATTCTTTTCTGTTTCAAAAATATGAAGGACCCTCTGCATCCTGCTATTGTGGAGCATTTGAAGCAATTGAGGATAGGTAAAGCTCTATGCGAAGTGTTGATTCTGTGTCAGCAGGCTCGTCGTCGCATGATCAATTGCTTTGAAGAAAAAGAGGTCAGTCAACAATGGGAGCATAAAGCTGATCCCCGTTATTTGGGACTTCCCTTACAATTGCGCTACCTTCGAGATTGGTATTCGCGATTATGGCGCTTACAGAACATTCTGAAACAGAATCCTCCTGTACCCGTTACTCACTGGACTATTTTAGAACTCTTTTTTCCTATCATTGCCTCTCAAGTAAGAAAAGCCCATAGTTTTAACCATCCTCTAAAACGCTTCGAGCATTTGTATGAAAAGAACTATAAGGTAGTGAGTTTACAATCCCGCAAGACAATGATCACCCAGCATTCTAAATCTGTGCTTCTCTCTTGTCTATCACCAGAGGAAAACCCAGCCAATGCCTCTTCTATTATCTATCTGGATTTGGACACTGCTTTTGGGGAATTATCCACATTAAATAAGCTAAGCAGAAAGTTGGATGAAAAAAGAAAAGCAATCCAAGGGGGAAATGTAGAGGTTTTTAAAGAGTTACAGGACCAAGAATTTCGAGAGCTTGTATTATGGGGGAACAATCAGTTAAAGGACCAGGGATTCCCAGAGCTAGTATTATGGGGGAATAATCCTCATGAATGTCTGGACTGGTCCAGGCTAAACTCTGCGACGCAAAGCGCCCTTCTGGATGCTATGAAAAGTCTCCATTGGCAGCGTCTCTACTTGGGCAGATGTGCTTCTTTAACTAAGGAGATATTGCTCTCTCTATTGACGGATTCTCCCATGTTGCAAGTGTTGGATCTCACGGAATGTTCCTTCTGCGATGAGACCCTTGCTCTGGAGATTTCTAGAAAAGCACCCTATCTTCGAGAGCTGATCCTTTCTAACAGTAATCTTGGCAGCTTCTATAATCCCGGTCGCTATCTTTATCATAGTCCTCTGAATTTTCCCTCTTTGGTAAGATTGGAAGTAAACAATTGCGAGCAGCTTGTTGATTTTCGGCTAGCAGCCTCTCAACTGCATCTTTTATCTATGAATGGTTGTTTGCGCTTATCCAATTTTAAAATGAAGGCTTCTGCCAATTGTCGGATTGAAATGAAGAAGTCCAGATTAAAACTAGGGAGTGAGATCGGATTGCTGGCACTGGCAAAATCATCTGCAAGCAGTGACTGGAACGCTTCTTTACACCATTCTGCGAGAGGCCGAGATGGGCTGACTCTTCTACATAGATGTGTGGTACACAATTTTACTCAATTGGCTCGCATTCTCTGTCAAGAAGGTGCCAATCCTAATTCAGGAGATCATATGGGGCATACACCCCTTCATCTGGCAGCTTTTCTCAATAAGACCCAGATGGTTGAGCTTTTGATTCAGTTCGGTGCAAATCTCAGTCATGTCGATTCCTTTGGAAATTCTCCTCTACATTTAGCAACACTATGGGATAACCATGGAATGGTTGATTTGCTCCTCCAACACGGCGCTAATCCTTTTACTGAAAATAACGATCAGTTGCATGCTTTCCACTTTGCAGTTCTAGCAATTCGTCAAAACCAATCAGAGAGCATTCGGGTCTTCTGCGATCATATAGTCAAAAACAAAGCTGGTGATCTCAATGCTCTATATGAAGTGTTGGGAGGCCATACACTTCTTGATGTGTTAGCTGCTCGTAATTGCCATCAGTCTCTTCGCGTTTTCTTGAATTATATCAGAGCGACTGGCCAACCAGCACGCAAAACGGAAGCTGTGCATTTAGCTGTCAGCCCTTTACCCGCACATATCCTAAATCCCTTAAGACAAATCATGAAATATGTTTCCTTGTTGCGTATAGCTATCTGTCCCTACCTAGACCGCCCAGATCCACTGCCAGAAGACACCGTTGATGAGGAGCAAAAATGGACACAATTTACCGAAGATTTGGACGAAAAAGCTGCTCTAAGATCATCTGTATGTAGAGAGGCGACTTTCGAAATTCTTCGAACTAATGGATTTGATGTTTTTCAGGCGAATAACAATGGTCAAACACCCTTGCATTTAGCTGCCCAACACAAATATGGTTCTATCATCACCGCCCTCTTAAAATTAGATGTGGATATCAATGTGTCGGATCAAAAAGGACAGACTCCTTTGCATTTAGCGGCTGCTGAAGGTTTCTTAGAAGGAGTGCAAATTCTTTGTGCAACACGTAATGTTAACCTTGATGCGAGGGAAACAAGATGCTATACCCCACTACATTTGGCATGCATGATGGGGCATATAGTAGTTGTCCGGGCTCTCCTTACGAGTGGGGCCGATACAACGATTCGCGATTTGGAAAATAAGACTGCAGCTGAAATTGCGACGCAATATGGGCATGCCGAAATTGCCAAATTGTTAATTTAGAGGCTGTGGCTAAAAATTCATGTGCTTTTCCTCATAAAGAAGTAGCTTCCGGTGGTATAAGGATCTTGATCTCTATTATTTACCCATAATTTAATCATCGATTCTGGAGTATTATGTGGGAAAAATACTGCTTGAAACTTTTGTTTCAAGTCTTCAAATTTATCACTACTATAAGCATCTGGTAGATTTTTATAAGCAAAACGGTCGATTTGTGAAAGATATAACGAGGATTCGTAAAATGCAATTAATAATTTATTTAGTAGTGATTGATTCAAAATTATTTTTTTTGCTAAACATCTACCCCAAATTTCTACAGTTGATTGAGTATCTGTAAAATTAAGTATTCCTATTAATCCATTTCTTCTAATGTGTTCTAAGACAAAGAGTGAAACTCCTGAAGCGAATATGGTTGTTAACAAATATATCCTTCTGTTTTGAAGAATAGGAGAATTGTTAGCAGGTCTTTCCTCTTCCACTTGCAGTCTTTTTTGAAAATAAAGTAAAGCTCCAGCCAAGCTAGCCCCAATGGAAAAAAGAGCTATAGACTCTCGAGGTTTTTTCATGATAGTTTGAATTGAAAAACTTTTTTCGATCCCATCATAGTTTAGGCTGATTAAAGCGATCCAGTGTGTTAATCTTAATATAAATAAATGATACTCAACAATAACTGGAATTGATTTATATACTTTTTCATTTGTGTTTGGAATAGACAAACCAAAAATAAAACTCCTCAATAAAGTGCCTTTAAAACTGCGACCAAAATTGCAAAACGGAAGAATCATTTGATCCATAGTGAATAAGCCTATGGCGGAAAGAGCTACAGACCCAATAAGTCCTAGTTTACTATTTTGTAATTTGTCTTGTTTGCGAAGGAACCATTCCTCATAAACAGGTGCTGGAGGATAGAATTGGCTTGGCCGTTTATCTTGATGATTGTGAAGCCAAGCTCCCCAAATGCCCCCGATGAGTAGGGGAAGGATAAAGTCGAATGGAGCTAGGCGAAAATTGCGTCTAAAGGGTTGTTGGTAAATTTCTTTAATGCATAACAAGTTCGATTTTATCGTTTCGTAATGTAACAGACCGCAGACTTTCCAAGCTGTTACTAAGATATGGGGCAAAGATCTGAAGCCAGGTTGATGAGTTGGTCGCGAAAAGAAAAAGAAGAGAGACCAAGCTAATACTCTAACCGATCGGCCTATCCACCAATGATCGGTCTCTGTAGTCCGAAAACGGCCATCGAGAATGGCTAAACATTTGCTTGCAACTAAAGCACTTATTGCGGCACCTTGCCAATCCTGTTGGAAATAATGGATGGCACTCATGATCCGCCCACGCAACGTTGGAGGAAATTGAGGTGCAGCATAGCCACTCTGCGTCTGATGCTGCATTTGTTGGCGTTGGATCCAAAACCCCCATGCCCCTCCCGCCAAGTATGCCGGCCAATTCACATTTCCTAGTGCATTCATTTTTTCATGTCCCTGCTTCTTTTTATTATAGGCTTCCGAGTCTATTGAAAGGACCATTTTTTCATCATAACTACACGGCCCCCATCAATTTCAAAATCCTTATTTCTGTTGTTAACAAATAAATTAATTACGCTTTCTGGGGTGTTGCAAGTATGCATCGTGACAAAATCATTATTAATGAAAATATCATCGAGGTCTAATCTATTTCTCCATTGATGATCGGAGTGCAGAAGATATAAAGAGGATTCATAAAAAGCCCTTAAGATTCTTTCCACTACTGACTGTTTTCCTTCTATAGCTCTAATGGCTAATTTTAAGTGTACATAAACAGAATGTCTTGTATGAAGGGCTTCATTCACTCGTTGAGTTAAGCTATTCATCCTAAATTGCTCTAATGCGAAAAAAGAAAAACTTGAAATACATAATGTTGAAATAAGGTCGACCCTTCCCTTTTGAAGTTGCCTATACTGATGTTTTAAAATATCTATACCAGACGAATTCGCAGCTTGATTTTGCGGCAACCCATCTTCCCTTTTTTGAAAATAGAACAATCCAGTACTCCAAACCGTTCCTAAGATTACAGGAATGATGGAATACCAAGATTGAGCTAGAACGTTTCGTGGAGAGAACATCTTTTTAATATTCTTAGAGTTTAAATTAATCAGGGCGATCCAATTCACAAATCTAAACATCATTAAATTGGTGCGAAGAAGAGCTGGGATGGCTTTAAATCCCTCTCTATTTAAAGGCCAAGTAGAAAGACCATAGAGGAAACCGCATGAAAGGCGTTGCAGTATGCCTCCTTTACTGGAAGTGCAGAAGGGGAGATTCATTTGGTCCATGGTAAACAGGCCTAAGGCTCCGAGAGCTACTGATCCGATAAGACCTATTCTACTATCTTGTAATTTATCTTGTTGCCGGAGAGCCCATTCCTCTAGAAAAGGTCGAACAGGATAGTACTGTTTTGGCCGTCTATCTTGTTTATAGTAAAGCCAAGCACCCCAGATACCTCCGATGACTGTAGGAAGAATAAAGTCTAGAGGAGCTATTCGAAAGTTTTGCGATATTGGCTGTCGATAAATTTCTTTGATGCATAAAACATTCGACTTTATCGTTTCGTAATTGAGCAAGTTGTACACTTTCCAGGCTGAAAGTATGAGGTTGGGTGTAGATCTAAAGCCTGGTTGAGGACAAGGCCGCGAATAGAAAAAAAAGAGAGACCAAGCGATCACTCTAACGGAACGGCCGATCCACCAATTGTCCTTCTCATATTCTTGAAAAAGGGAATCCAGGATATTTAGACAGATCCCTGAAGTGATACCGTTTATTATTCCTCCTGGCATCCCCTGTTGCATTCTGTGTATATGTCCATTGGTCCACCCTCTGATACCTGGAGGAAAAACAGGGTCTGCGTACTGATTCTGTCTGTGTATCTTTTGCTGTTGATGATGTACAAATTGCCCCCATGAACCTCCTAGAATATTCGCCCAATTCATACTGTTCATTTTACCTCCTGTAAATTTCATGTATGTTACACAAACAGGATGTTTAGCAACAAACAGCAAAACGGAAGATTATTTGAGGTGCTATTCTTTTTTGATAGATTAATTAGTCCAACTTCCGCCTAGAGCTTTAATGAGCTGGATGGTCGCCATATAGCGCAATCCCCTGAGAGCATTGTAGGAGCGTTCCGACACTAACTCCTGCTGCTCGCTGTCGGTGACTTCCAGATAAAATGCCACGCCCCGATAATAGCGATCCTTGGAGATTTGCACAGTGAGTTTCGCTGCCTCCACGGTAGCCAGCACCTTTTCCATTTGGTTGGCATAGTATTCGATATTTGCTAGGGAGTCTTCTACTTCCTGAAATGCGATGACAACGGTCTGCTGATAGCTGTTGCTGGCTTCATTGAATTGCGCAATCGAAAGATCGAGCGCCGATTCTTTCCGAAATCCATCGAAAAGCGTTTGATTGGCATTGGCCCCATAATCCCACCAACGGCTCTTCCACTTTAAAAAATACTTGAGCTCAGGACTCGAATAACCCAGTATGCCTGTCAACTGTAAAGAGGGTAAAAAATCGGCTACTGCTACCTTAATCAGCGCGTGTTCGGATGCCATATGCCGTTCCGCTTCAGCAATATCGGGACGTTGCCGCAAGATATCGGCTGGGATTCCAGCGGGGATGAGAGGAGGATCGCCCCGCAGGGGCATTGCTTCTAGAGTAAATTCGGAGGCAGGCACTCCGATCAATACGGCAATTCGATCTTCTTGCAAAGCGCGTTGCCGGACGGCCTCCCAGTAGTCGGCTTCTGCATTCGTCAATTCGATGGAGGCGCGCGTCACATCGGAATAGTTCACGATTAGCCCATCATAGCGCGCCTTATTGATTTCATAAGCTTGCTTAAAGCTTTGGATGGTTGCGAGATATGTCTCTATCTGAAGGTCAAGGGTCCGCAACTGAAAGTAAGCCGCCGCCAAATCAGCAGTGAGTATGAGTAATGCTGTATGGTAAGCCTCAATTTGGGCTTGATAGTTATAGAATGCGGAGCGGTATTGGTTGCGGATTTTACCCCAGAGGTCGACCTCATAATTCAAATTGATTGGTAACGTATAGAGTAACATGTGTGCGCGAATGATTTCCAAGGGGGATGTTCCAAACAACTCATACAGAGAATCTTGATTGTTATAAACAGGGGATAAGTTAAGCTGGGGATAGAGGTCTGCTCCGGCAATTCCGGTAAGAGCCCGTGCTTCCATGACCCTGTCGATGGCAGCATGCAAGTCATAGTTATTGCTTATCGCTTGCTCTTCCAAATAGGTTAGCCACGGATCCTCAAAAACCTCCCACCAATAATCGGCAAAGACTCCATTGACCATGATTTGCGATTGATTCTTCCATGCGGAAGGCGTGGGCGATTCTGGAGGATGGTAGTTTGGGCCGACATCGCATCCGGTAAACAAAGAGAATAGAAATAAGAGAATAAGATATTTTTTCATAATTATCTTCAATGATCCTCTCTGTGTTCTCTGTGATCTCTGTGGTTATTAAAAATTAATTAACCACAGAGATCACAGAGAACACAGAGATAGGGCTGCGCGATGCCACAAAACTCTATTTAAATATAAATTGACATCTTTAGCACGATCAGCGAAAAGTTGGCAATAGATCAAATAGATCATCCCAAAAATATATATTTAGCATCATGTGGATTGTCAGACTTGCACTTAGAAGGCCCTATACATTTGTAGTCGTTGCGCTACTCATGTTGATATTAGGCATTTGGTATATCATTCGGACGCCTAAGGATATCTTTCCTTTTATCGATATTCCTATTGTCAGTGTCATCTGGAGTTATAACGGTCTAGCGACCGTCGACATGGAACAGCGGATCACCACATATAGCGAATATGGACTTTCGAACAATATCAGTGATATTGAACGGATCGAATCGTACACTGTAGATGGAATAGGAGTTATCCGCTTATTTTTTCATCCTGGGGCTGAAATTTCCTCAGCAGTTGCCGAAGCGACAGCCAGTTCCCAAAGCATTTTGAAACGCATGCCTCCAGGAACCCTTCCACCCATTATTGTGCGTTATAATGTCAATACTGTGCCCATCATTCAATTGATCCTTTCCAGCCAACGCTTGAGCGAATCGGAATTGTATGACTACGGAATATTCCGCATCCGTCAATTCATTTCGACGATCCAGGGAACGACCCTTCCGACCCCTTATGGAGGCAAAGTGCGGCAGGTCATGGTCGACTTAGACCCTGTCGCTATGCAAGCAAAGGGGCTCTCGGCGCGCGACGTCAACAACGCAGTCAATAACCAAAACGTGTTGCTGCCCTCCGGGGATGCCCGCATCGGAAAGCTGGATTACAGGGTCAATATCAATAGCACTCCTGACGAAGTGGCGACGATGAATGAATTCCCAGTGAAAACCATCGATGATGTCATTGTGTATCTGCGGGATGTGGGCCATGCTCACGACGGTTTTCAGCCTCAAACGAATATTGTACGGAACCAGGGCATCCGTGCCGTGCTGATTCCCGTCTTGAAAAATGGCGCTGCTTCCACCCTGGATATCGTGAACAGCGTAAAAGAGCTGTTCGTCACGATAAGAAAAGCGGCTCCTGAAGGGATGAAGCTCGATTTATTGTTTGACCAATCCGTGTTTGTGGTGGCAGCCATCAAAGGGGTCGTGTTTGAAGGGGCGCTTGCAGCCCTGCTCACTGGCACTATGATTTTGATCTTTTTAGGCAGCTGGCGCAGCACGTTGATCGTTCTGGTGTCCATTCCCCTCTCTATTTTGACCTCTATCATTTTTCTGAGCTTGATTGGCGAGACCTTAAACCTGATGACATTGGGCGGTCTGGCCCTTGCGATCGGAATCCTCGTCGATGATGCGACCGTTACCATTGAAAATATCCATCGCAATATTGGGTTGGGAAAACCGCTTCAACAAGCCGTCTTGGATGGATCTTATCAGGTGACCATCCCCGCCTTTGTTTCGACGCTTTCCATCTGTATTGTGTTTCTTCCCGTTACGTTGCTTGTCGGCCCCTCTCGCTTTCTCTTTGTGCCATTTGCTTTGGCCGTTGTTTTTGCCATTTCAGCCTCCTATTTCCTCTCCCGAACACTGGTTCCAGTCTTGATCAAATACTTAGTCAAAGGAGAAATGCATCTATACGCACAAAGCGGCGGCGATGTCAAAAAAACGTGGCTAGACCGATACCATGACCGCTTCGAAGAAAAATTCCAGCGCTTCCGACATGCCTATGGGATAAGGCTGGACTGGTCCCTGCGCCATCGAGGCACCCTCTTTGTGATCTTCGGGCTCTTTTTTGCCAGCTCCCTTTTAATCATCCCCTTTATTGGGGAAGACTTTTTCCCTTCCATCGACGCCAATCAATTCCGCTTGCATGTGCGGGCTCCTAGCGGTACGCGCATTGAAGTCACTGAAGAGATCTTTGGCACTGTCGAAGAGGAAATCAGGAAAGTGATTCCAGATTCGGAAATAGCCCTGATGATCGATAACATCGGACTCCCCTTTGAACCCTACGACTTAGCCTTCGGCGATAGCTCCACAGTGGGATTTTGGGATGGAGAAATCCTCGTCAGCCTAAATCGGGAGAGAAAAGAATCCACCCCCGCCTACGTCGAAAAATTGCGCAATCACCTCAATGAAAAATTTCCGAATCTTCTCTTTTATTTTCAGCCCGCCGATATGGTGAACCAAATCTTGAACTTTGGGCTCCCCTCTCCTATTGATGTGAGGGTCATTGGATACAATAGAACGGAAAATTTGAAAGTCGCCAGAGAACTTGTCGAGAGAATTTCCCACGTTCCCGGAGCCGTCGATGTCCACTTGCACCAGGTCGTCGACTTTCCAGAACTCTACTTGAGCGCCGACCGCACCCTGTTAGCTAATGTGGGCTTAACCCAAAACGATGTTGCTTCTGATATCCTCAATACCTTTAGCTCAAGCACAGTCGTGACCCCGAATTTCTGGCTCGATCGCAAGTTGGGTATCCCCTATTTCATCGCAGTCCAACTGCCCAAGTATCGGATTGACAGCATGGAAGCTTTGATGCGCACTCCCGTATCAAGCCCCAAGACTAAAGAATCACAACTCCTAAGCAATTTGGCCCTCATTGAACGCAGATCTACGCCTGCAGTAGCCACCCATTTTAATATTCAACCCGCCTTTGATATCTTTGCCAATGTCCAAGGCAGGGATTTGGGTGGAGCGGCTTCTGACATCTATAAAATCGTAGATGAATTCAACAAAAACATGGCCCCTGGCAATAAGATCATCGTACGCGGACTCGTCGACAATATGGAAACGGCCTTTGCAAGATTAGGCTTAGGATTCATCTTTGCCATCATTTTGGTCTACTGCATCATGGTCATCAATTTCCAATCGTGGCTGGATCCCTTTATCATCATCATGGCGCTTCCGGGAGCCATCACAGGCATCTTGTGGATGCTCTTCCTCACACGCACTACATTCAACGTCCCTTCTTTGATGGGGACGATCATGAGCGTCGGAGTTGCCACTGCCAATAGCATTTTATTGGTGACCTTTGCCAACATGGAGTTGCATGCTGGGAAAGACTCCCTCCACGCCATGCGCTCAGCAGGCTTAACGCGATTGAGACCAGTCCTCATGACAGCTTTAGCCATGATCGTCGGGATGATCCCCATGGCTTTAAGCTTAGGCGAAGGCGGAGAACAGAACGCCCCGTTAGGCCGAGCTGTTATCGGCGGATTGACCTTCGCTACATTTACTACGCTCTTTTTCGTTCCCGTTTTATTTACGATCCTGCGCAAAAAGGCGAACCCCTATTTGGGAGGAGAACAAGAAAGCTATACGCCCTCCCCACATCAACCTTTAGAAGATATTGAAACCTAGGAATCACTATGATTGAACCAGGAATAGGACCCGCAGAAGAGGAACCAGTCGAAGAGAAGCGCTCGTACAAGAAGGTTTACCTCCTGATCGGAATTGTTCTCTTTTTATTCCTTCTCTTTATCATTGGCTTTGTGCCGCGTTTCTTCCAAACCCGAAAAATCAATGTCGCTGCCGCAGAAAGCCAAATCCCGCAAGTCAGAACGATTCAGCTCAAACAAAATAGGGAGCCTGTCCCCCTTGTTTTGCCTAGCTCCATACAGGCTTTCCACATCACTCCCATCTGGGCGCGCACCAATGGCTATTTAATCAAACTGATCGCCGATATCGGCGACGTCGTGAAAGAGGGAGACCTCCTTTCCCTTATTGATACCCCTGATATCGACCATGAATATTCCCAATCCATTGCTGACCTGGCTAGCTTTCAAGCCAAGCTGGATATAGCAAAAATTGCCGCTGACCGATGGCTCAACCTCTATCACCACAATCCGTTAGCCCTTTCTAAGGAAGAAGTCGATGAACGCGTCGCCACCTACAATTCAGCCAAAGCCGATGTATTGGCCGCAGAAGCCAATATGCAGCGCCTTAAAACGCTCGTAGACTTCAAAAGGATCATCGCTCCCTTCAATGGCATCATTATCCAAAGGGATATCGATCTCGGCTCCCTCATTACACAAGGGAGCAATAGCAACCCGCAGCAACTCTATGTGATCGCCAAAACAGATGTCCTGCGCATCTTTGTGGATGTGCCTCAACCCTTTTTCCGGTCTATCAAGGAGGGAGTCTCCGCCGATATCCGCGTTCAAGAATTCCCAGATAAAACCTTTAAAGGAACTGTCACCCGTTATGCCAAGGCGCTGGACCCCACTGCCCGCACTCTTCGCACTGAAGTCGACATCGAAAACAAAAGCGGAGAGCTCTATCCAGGCCTCTATGCCGAGGTCCTTTTCCACTTCTATCCTGATACCCCCTTATTCATCATCCCAACAGAAGCCCTGATTATCAGGGCCGGAAAACCTCATGTGGCCCTCCTCGACAATAACAATGTCGCCCATCTCGTCCCTGTTAAAATTGGAATAGACAATGGAAAAACCATCGAAATCTCCGATGGCCTAAAAGAGAATGACATCCTCATCGCCAATCCCACTGACAGAATCCGCGAAGGCACTAAAGTGCATGTGATCCATTAAAATACATGGGCTTCTCCAAGATCGGTGCAATTATGTTTTTTGAAGAAGGGCTTCATCTCATAATATTGTGGGCCGATGATCATGACCATGCGCTCTTCGAGGTAATCTCCGATTTCGGGATGGTTGTCGCGAAGCCATTCTCTGAAGCGATACATTTTGCTGAAAAATTCCTGTTTGAAGACAGGCGAGGTCTTGACGTCATCCCTATAAACAAATTGGCCTAAGTCGAGATGAATTGGCCTCCCGTCCACAACGCCAGTATTTTGCATCAAGGCATGGTCATTATCGGCAATGCCGCGGACATATTCCGATTCGACTATCTTGAGGATGCGTTGGATCAACAGTTTGACCTCTTCGGATTCTCCCTTAGCCACCAACCCATCGATCGTCTCTTTGAGCATCGTGGCCTTTTTTTGAATCAAGAATTCCATTTCATTGAGATTAAGCAGATGTTTAAAGCCTATTTTATCATAGATCAGCAGTTGTTTCTGCATATCGGACGTTTTATTCAAGTGGAGGTAAACAAGGCCGCATTCGGTACTCAATTCATTGTAGGCCAATACCCATCCGCCAAGCAGATAGTCGAGCCTCTTTTTTCTCTTGGCTATCTTCATCTGGCGATAGCTTTCCATCGGAGGAAAGATGGCCAAAGCATTCATCCAAGATTGAGGACGGAAGCGCTGAAATTTAACGAACTTGATGACATAATTTTTATCTTTGCTAAGAAAAACGTAAGACTGGCAACCCTTTCCGAAATAATGATACTCTTGAGATAAAGCTGTTTCGACTTCCTTTTGTTCGTTGAACGACAAAGGGCGTAGCTTTAAACGCGGATCATAAGCTAAATCAGAGGAAATATTGTCGACTGTAAATCCGTCGGTTACAAAAAAATAGAGGCGTCCCGCCCCATAAACGAACGTGCAGAGAAGACAAACTGCGATCAGGAATCTGGCAAATTTCTTCATAACGTCCATCAGATCATACGCATCCGACACTTTGTAGGCAAGATCGGAATGGACAATGGACTTAATGGACAATGGTTAATGGACCTAATGGACACCATGGACACCATGGACTATGGTCAAAGGCAATGGTCCATAGTCCATGGTCCATAGTCGATGGTGTCCATGCTGTCCATTAGGTCCATTAACCATTGTCCATTAGGTCCATTAACCATTGTCCATTAAAATCTCTGATTGCGAAAAAAGATTTGACATTACACAATAGCCTTATATGAAGATATTAAATCGATTTAGCTATCCGCAGAAGTTCATTCTGATCAGTTTGCTTTATAGCTTATCGCTGCTGGTCGCGCTCTATTTTATGGTCGATGCGCAGAATTTTGCTATTGGAATGACTTCGCAAGAACTTAAGGGCATTGAGTATGAGCGGTTTTTGATAAAAATCGCCCAAGATCTGCCGAAGCATCGCTCCTATGCCAAGCGGTATCTCTATGGAGACAAAAGCTTAAGAAGCGAAATGAAAGCATTGCAATCGGAGATCGATACCAATTTTAGATTGCTCGAAGCTTATGACAAACAAAATGAAAAGAATTTAGAAACGCGGTTTAACGATTTTCATCGCAAGGAAATGCCCATTTTGAAACCTTCTGAGATCCATCAGAAATGGGAAGATCTGAGCTCTGCGATATTTGATATGGCCCCGCAAGTGAGCGATGAGGAGCACCAAAAGATCTTGGATGAACTCATCGGTTTGCTTAAATACATCGGAGATACTTCCGATATGGCGCTGGATGGCAACCTTAAATCCAACTACCTTTTGGATCAGGTCATCAACCAGCTTCCAGAAGCCCAAAGCCTCATTCCAGCGCTGCAAGCGGCGAGCGAAAATGCCCTTCAAAAGCCCAATTTGAACTTCAATGACAAGGAGGAGCTGATCCAGCTCTCGACCCTTCTCAAGGCCAATATGGAACGCAGCAATGCCTCCCTGGCAAAGGCTTATGTCTTCGATAAGATCCTGCATGATCAAAGCGATATCGAAGCCAAATTTAAAGAGATGCAACGAAACTATGCCGACGCCACGCACGACTTTTTGACCTATATTGATACCCATCTGATTATTCCAACCGAAACGCAAGGTAATGTGGCTGAACTCTCTGCTCTAGGCAATAAAGCTCTCAATGACAACGTCGCCCTTTGGGATAATATCACCCAGCAACTCGAAGCGATCTTGTCTGTACGTCTACAGAAGCTCTATCACAAGCAGCTCTTGAGCTTTGGCTTTTCGATTCTGTTGGCTTTGACGGTCTTTTTCTTTGGATTCTTAATCATGTATAGGCTCAGCCAACCGCTCCAGACGATTGTCAATGCAGCCAAAGAACTCACCAAGGGAAACCTCGCAGCACGCGTTCCGATCGATTCTAGCGACGAAGTTGGCCAGGTTAGCCTTGCGTTCAATAATATGGCCGCATCATCCCAGGAATTGATGGGTCAATTGCAGAGAGCTGGACTCCAACTGACAGAGATGGAGAGCCTCATGCGGCAACTCGTCAAGGGCTCATCTTCCATTAGTGCTAAGCTCACGATGCTCAATGAAAAAACAAAGATCATCACGGGCGTGGTCACGACCATATCGCGTGTCGCCGACCAGACCAATCTGCTTTCGCTCAATGCGGCGATCGAGGCGGAGAAAGCCGGAGAACATGGCCGCAGCTTCGCCGTCATCGCGCGCGAAATACGAAGGCTCGCCGACCAGACAGCAAGCTCTGCGCTCGATATTGAAAAAATGATCGTGGAAATGGTGTCGGAGGTATCGTCAGGCGTAGAAGGGATGGAGCAGTTCTCCAAAGAGATACATTCTGGCGTCACGCAGGTCTCTAACGTCAGCGATCAGCTCTCCAGAATTATGGAGCAGGCGCAGCAGCAAACAGCGACCATCGAGACAAAACAGATCAATGAAACCATCGCTCAGCTGAGCGAAGCTGCGCAGCAGACCGCAGATTCCATCCGCCAATTCCATACGACGGTCCAGGAGCTGCAATCATTCCGCGGCATGGGCGACAGCGGCTCCTTGGGACTTGCGGCAGAAAAAGACGAGGGGAATCATCGCTAAGAAGAGCCAGCCGCTGATCCAAAAGACATCATCAAGGGAGAGCACAGAAGCTTGCTGCGCCATCAACGTATCGACAAAGGCATCGGCAGTGCGCCCTTCCAAATTCAACTGCGTTTGCAACAATTCGTAAAACTGATTCGTCTGTGACGAAAAGTCCGTCACCTTTTCCGAAAGCCAGCTATGGTAGCGGACTCCTTGCCGCTCCCAAACTGTCACAAAGATCGACGTTCCAAAACCGCCTCCTGCCAATATCCTGAAGAAGTTGGAGATACCTGACGCGCTTGCATAATCTTTTGGTGCAATTCCCATCAAGGAGATTTGCGTTAAAGGAATAAAAAAGAAAGTAACCCCCAACCCCTGAAGGAGTCGAGGCAGCGCAATTCCATAAAAGCTGATATCGGAGATGAAGTTGCTATACCAAAAGAACGTCATGCTGAAGATGAAAAAGCTCAAGGCTGCAAAAAGGCGCCCATCGACTCTGTTGCTAAATTTCCCATAGATCGGGGTCAATATGAGAGGTATAATTCCGATGGGAGCCACGGCATAGCCGGCCCAAAGTGGAGTATATCCTTGAACAGTTTGCAGCCAGAGTGGAAGGAGGACAGTACTTCCAAAGAAAATCAGATATCCCACCGATAATCCGATGACGCCAATTGTAAAATTGCGATCCTTGAAAAACTTGAAATTGACGATGGGATGCGGTGTATACAGATCCCAAACAACGAAATAAGCAAGTGAAATGAAGGAAGTGATGGCCATTATCCAAATAAAGTTGGAATTAAACCAATCTAAATCTTGTCCCTTATCGAGCAGGATCTGCAAAGTCGCAACACCAAGCGCCAATAAGAATAGCCCGAAATAGTCGATACGATTGCGCACAATATCGCTTTCCCGATTTTTCAGTATCGTCCAACTCACAAGAGCAGAAAAAATGCCAATCGGCACATTAATATAGAAAATCCATGGCCATCCATAATCGAATGTCAACCATCCCCCTAAGATAGGTCCTAAGACTGGAGCTACGATGACGACCATGGCCCAGAAACCCATCGCTAATCCCTGCGAAGCTACAGGATAGCTATTTAAAAGAAGGCTTTGCGACAAAGGAATCAGTGTCCCTGCCACAGCCCCTTGGGCAACGCGAAAGAAGATCAACATTCCCAGATTCGGGGATAACCCGCACAACAGGGAAGCCACAGCAAACAAGATAACAGACAAGACAAACAGGCGCACCTGGCCAAAGAAATCCGATAGCCACCCTGTGAGAGGAAGCACAATGGCATTGCTCACGGAAAAGGAGGTAATGACCCAAGTTCCATCATCAGAGCTCACGCCGAGATCCCCAGCAATATTGGGAATGGAGACGTTAGCGATCGACGTATCCAAGACCTGTATGAAAGTCCCAAGCGATAGAGATAAGGTCACAGCAGCTAATTTAAGTCCTTGAAGAGGTTTATGAGCCATAGAATGACGCTGCCTGAGGGTTCAGAAGATTCTCTTCCATAATCTGACGAATGACCGCTTCGACTTCTTCCATTGGGATGTCATATACATACGTCGATTGCACTTGCTTGACGGAAGGAACCGGAGCTAGCTGAGGTCCAGAAGTATCCGAAATGTTGACATCCACATCACAGGACAAACCAACAAGCAGGGGATGTTTTCGGATTTCCTCGGGATCTAATAAGATGCGCACCGGAAGCCTTTGCACGATTTTGATCCAGTTGCCCGTGGCATTTTGCGGAGGCAGCAGGGAAAAGACAGCCCCTGTACCAGGTTGTAGACCCAGTAACTTTCCGTGGAATTGCACGCTTGAGCCATACATATCCGCAGTAAAGCTGACCGGCTGGCCGATGCGCATGTAGGTCAGCTGCGTTTCCTTGAAATTGGCATCCACCCAGACTTGGTCTAAGGGGATGATGCTCAAGAGAGGCTTCGTTGGCGTGAACCATTGCCCAACTTGAACGCTTCTCTTGGCCACATAGCCCGTAGCTGGAGCATAGATCGATGTGCGCTTTAAATTGACAAAGCTCTGCCTCAACTGGACCTTGGCCTGTTCGATGAGGGGCGAGTCGAGGATACTGCTCGTGCCAAGTTCAGCAATGGAGGCCTCGAGTTGATGCTCAGCAAGTTGTAGACTCCATGCGGCAACGATCCTGTCATCGTCGGCATGGTCATAGTCTTCTCGGGAAATGGCATTCGATGAGACCACTTCATGCCTATTGGCAAAGTCTTGCAAAGCCCGCAGTAATAGAGTCTTTCTTTGGGCGACATTGGCCTTATTTTGCTGCACCGCTTGCCATAGCTGTTTGACCTTTTGGACTGTAAGTGCCAAGTTGGCTTTTTGCTTTTCATAATCCAAGATAAAGTCAGTCTTATCAAATTGGATGATCAGCTGCCCCTCTTTGACAAGATTCGTATCGTCGCAGTAATAGGCAATAGGCGTCCCTGCAATCCGCGTTGTTACGTCCACCATATTGCAGCCTACATAGGCATCATCCGTCGTCTGGTGATAACGCATCACAAGCAAGTAATAGAGCAAGAATGCTACACCTAAAATGAGGAAAATTGCTGTCAACAGCCAAATTAATCGGTTGCGCTTCTTGATCTGGCCGCTGCTGCTTGGTTCCGGCTGATTCTCTTCTACCACGAGTTAAATCCGGCTTTGTAGCCGCCCCCTAAACTTTTGATAAGAGATAAAACCGCTAACAACTGGGATCCTTCAGCTTGTATCTCTTGGTCTTGCGACGTCCATAAATCCCTTTCCGCATTTAATACATCGAGCGCGGAAAAAAGGCGATTGTGAAATAGCTTTTCCGTTAAATGAACAACTTCCTGGTTATTTTTCTCCACAGCCTTGTTTTCTTGCAGCAGCTCATCATGCTGCTGGACGCTGGCAATGCCATCGAGAACATCCTTCACAGCATTTAAGACAGTTTGATTATACTGTTCCACAGCAACGATATACTCCTGTTGTTCATATTTGAGCGTCGCAATCCGAAGCCCCCCATCAAACAGCGGCAAGCTCCAGGCAGGACCCGCTTGTGCCCAGAGGCTTTTTCGTTCAAGCAATTCTTTGGGATGTATCGTTTGCACACCGACAAACCCCAGCAAGTTGATATTCGGGAAAAAATCGGCTACTGCCACATCGATCATCTTGGCCGCCGAGTCCACCCGCCAAAGCGCCGCAATGACATCCGGCCGATAGGAGAGCAGCTCCATCGGAATTCCCGCAGGCAACGGAACGCGCGGAATGATGCGCTGTGAGACATGGAAGGGGCTTTCATCGGCTTCAAGATCATTCCCTAAAAGCGCCCGCAACTGGTTGCGATTGAGTTCGCTGTCGAGTTCCACTTGAGTCAAAATCTGCTGCATTCCCTGGATATCATTTTCAGCTTTTAATAAGGAGAGATCAGTGTCGAGTCTCTTAGAGACGCGCAGCTTGATGAGTTCGGCATATTTCTGTCGATTGGCCACAACCTGGCGATACAGATCGGCCCGAGCCAGATTGGTTTGCAAATTAAAGTAGGTTTGGGCCACGGAAACGCTCAAGAGCAATCGCGCCGACGCCTCATCCGCTTGCGAAGCGCGCGCCTGCCCTACCGCTGCCGCTAAGGCGCTGCGATTTTTGCCCCAAAGATCGAGATCGTATTGCAGATTGAGGGACATCTCCGGCTGCCAGTAGCTAAAGGGAAAGGGAGGAATGACAACGCCAGGAATCGGGGGAAGAATGAAAGCCCCGAATATTCCCGTTTTACTTTGGCGAAAGCGCGAGACATCGCCCTGATAACCAAGAGTTGGGAAAAGCAGCGAGCGATTTTCATCTGCCAAATCAAATGCGGCATGAAAGCGGGCCTCGGCAATCTGCATCGAGGGGTGTCTTTCCAAGGCCCTCTCGATAAAAAGGCTGAGCTGCTCGTCATCGAAAATCGTCCACCAGTCAATGGTCAATAGCTCCCCATAGGCAAAAGAGGGATTCCTCCCCGCCGCCTCTACCTTTTCTTGAACGAGATCCGTCGGAATCGCGTAAAATTCCTGCTCTGGAGTCGGGGAGCAACCGTACAAAACCCACAAGAATAGCACTGTCAATAGCATGCTCTGCTTCATTTCTGTCGTCTCTGATGTAAAGTTGGAGAATAAATATTAAATTTTTAATTGCAAGGAAAAGTATTCACTAATTTGCAATTATTCTAGGGTTCCACTACAATTATTCGTTTACACAGGGGGAAATCATGTTAACGATTAATCTAAAAGGGAAGAAAGCTTTTGTCGCTGGAATCGGGGATGACCAAGGCTACGGATGGGCAATCGCCAAAGCTTTGGCAGAGGCAGGCGCCACGATCATCATCGGCACGTGGACTCCCCTCATGAAAATCTTTTTGACAAGCCTCAATAGTGGAAAATTCGACGAATCGCGCCGCCTTTCCGATGGATCGCTCATGGAAATCGCCAAGATTTACGCGCTGGATGCTTCCTTTGATTCGATGGCTGACGTACCCGAAGAGATTCGCGAAAACAAACGCTATAAAGATGCCTCCAATTACACAATTGCCGACATTGCTAAAGCGATCGAAAAAGATTTTGGTTCGTTAGACATATTCATCCATTCTTTAGCGAATGGACCTGAGGTCCATAAGCCCTTGTTAGATACATCCCGACAGGGCTATTTGGCGGCGATTAGCTCTTCTTCCTATTCCTTCATCAGCTTGCTCGTCCATTTAGGGCCCTTAATGCCAAAGGGAAGTGCTACCCTTTCCTTGACCTATATTGCATCGGAAAGAGCCGTTCCAGGTTATGGAGGAGGCATGAGCTCCGCTAAAGCCGCCCTCGAAAGCGATACGCGCACCCTCGCCTGGGAAGCCGGCAGGAAGTGGGGCATCAGAGTCAATACCATCTCGGCAGGGACCTTGCGGAGCAGGGCGGCAAAAGCCATTGGCTTTATCGATAAAATGATCGATTATTCCCATGCGAATTCCCCCCTTGAAAAAGAGCTCAAAGCTTCGGAAGTTGGAGTTGCAGCGGCCTTTTTGGTCTCCCCGTTGGCCTCTGCCATCACAGGAACCACTCTTTATGTGGATAATGGCCTGCATAGCATGGGCATCGCCATGGATAGCCCCGCTTTCCAATGCCAAGCCTGCGAATGCACATAGCCAATTTAACCTGAGGCTTACGAAACCCAGGGCCGAAGGCCCGGCAGTATAATTTCCCTGAGGCTTGCGAAACCCAGGGCCGAAGGGCCTACAGTTACTTTTCGAGATCATCAAAAATTTAACCTGAAGCTTTAGAAACCCAGGGCCGAAGGGCCGGCAGTATAATTTCCCTGAGGCTTGCGAAACCCAGGGCCGAAGGCCCGGCAGTATAATTTCCCTGAGGCTTGCGAAACCCAGGGCCGAAGGCCCGGCAGTTGTATAGCCCAGGCCGCAAGGCCTGGGTTAGGATGACCGCATAAGAAGAGGACCGAAGGTCCGGCACAAATCACAAATATTAGTCCCATAAATATTGAGGATTATAGGGTATTTTATTTTTTTTAATGAGAGTTACATATTCTTGTTCGAAAGAGATCTTTTTGTGATGAGCTTCCTGATTGGCAATGTAATTTACAATGGCATCAAAACTTGATTGACTTACTGAAAAAGCTCCGTAGCCACTCTGCCATCCAAACGTTTTGTAATTGGGATCTAAAGTTTTTAGCCAACGCGATGAATTGGATTTAACATCGTTAATGATTTTTGAAAGAGTTTCTGTTTTAGGCATGGAAATAAAAGCATGTATATGATCTTCAATACCTCCCATTTGATGGACGAGACACCCATTATGTTCAAAAAGAGAAGCAATATATTGATGAAATCGATTAGAAATTTTTGGTAAAATCATTTTTTTTCTACCTTTAGTCGCGAATATGATATGAACCAAAACATTTGTTAACGATTGTGACATAATGCCTCCTCTTGTAAGGTTTTGGCTGAGCTTATATACTTAAGATTCGATTTAAATGCTATGATATTTGTGCCGGACCTTCGGTCCTCCTCTCACAAGAACATCTGAACCCAGGCCTTGCGGCCTGGGCTATACAACTGCCGGGCCTTCGGCCCTGGGTTTCGCAAGCCTCAGGTTAGACTTTCGGGCCAATATTTGTGCCGGTGCTTCGGCCCTGGGTTTCGCTAGCCTCAGGTTAAATTTATTGACGATGTGTTTTGCGGTACCAGGGCAGCGCGTAGGTTGCCTGGCCGTCTTTGACCGATTGCTGCAAGCTTTTTTCAATGATATCGGGGGTGGAAATGGTCAGCTTGGAATAGCAAGGATCCTCCCAGACCTTATAACCCCACAACTGCTGTTCAATCGGGATCGTCACCTGGCATTCGATGGGAAAATCGATCAAAGCTCCTATCTGGGAAACAAAAGAAGAACATTGATTGCCTGTAATAGCATATTGAGCGTAATCGTAGTTGCAGGGATTGATGTAATGCATAACTTTCAAAAACTGCTCTTGGGTCAAGTCGACCCGCGCCGCATAGGTCGGAACATGGCCTCCATTGCCCTTATGAAAAAAACCATCCGACTGAACCGCCCATAAATACTTGATCGGATCGGGCTCGCATCTGGGAAATTGCGAAAGCTCCGGGGTCGGATTGGCATAGCCATATTCCAAGCCATTCATGACGCCATCGAAATATTTGGCTTGGATACTCCCCGTTTCACCGGAATGCCCCCCTTCAATGGCGACCGTTTCTCCATCGACTAAGCCCTCCAAATAGATCCAGGCGTGTCCAAAATTGTCTCTAGGATTTTTTGCCAGGGTTCCCAGGCAGCCATTGCCGCTTGTGTAATCGAGATGCTTTGCATCGACCAAAAACACAATAAAATAGGGGGAACGAGGACAGGTCTTTTCGCAAGGAGGCAACAGAGCATCCTGATTGCGGCAGCATCCTGACAATGCTACAAGGAGGGCTATCAGGAAGAGAACTTTAGGGAGGCTTTGAGGCGGCATAATTCCGATCTCCGTAGTGTGCGCAAAAATACCTGCCAATCAAAAGATTGATGGCGATGTGTCCCTTTTAAACTAATCTGAGAGGGACGATTACCGCGCATCAGGTGCCCAAAAAAGTGGCCCGTTCCCTCCTCTATAGTGAGATTTAAGGAAAGGGTAAGACCATCCAAATGCAACATCAACTCTTGCCCAAGCTGAAAAGTCGAAGAAGAATGGCCATCCACAGAAATTCTTGCCTCCTCTGAGGCATCAAAATAAAAGGCAAGCTCTCGGTTTTCTTCCCGATCTTCGACATGAATGGGCTCTCCTAGATTCATTCTGAGTTCGAGCAGAGGATCGTCCGCCTGAAAATCAAAAGAAGCGATATTGCCTTTCTGCAAAACAAAGGTATGCGCCTTTTGCGGAGTGCCCCAAACAATGCGCAACGGAGTTTCTTTATCGCGAATGACACTATAGGCATAGGACGGGGTATGATAGAGGTAATAAGGGGAAGCCCCAATATGGCCTTGGAAACGGCAAGGATAATTGGGCACCACCAGCTTATCATCCGTGGGTTGAATCAAGGCTGCCTGCAGATGGAAAATCGAATCAGCCAATGCCCTCTTCGAAAAAGCGCCTGAAAAATAACCCATATAGAGATCATATAGCGAAGGCTTGGGTTCAAATCCTTTTTGCAGATCCTTCAAGGCAGGTCCGGCATACGAGCAGGAGGGATGATGCCAAAGAGTCCCCAAATGTTTCCAAAAGGGCTCCCAGCTGCTCTCTGCAATAGAGGGATAAACGACCTGCAAGGCAGATAGGATGTCTCCTATATGCTGAGGATGAAACCATAGGGTAGCATCAGGTGGGGTAATCAATGCGTCAAAATGAGGATCACCCGCAATGGCTGCGATTTTGATATGAAGTGGATAGGGAGCTGGCTTTTCGACATGGCTTTTGAGTGTATACTCCAATAGCCTGTCAAAAGCTTCCTGCAAGCGCAAGCGCAAGTCTGCGCCTAAAATGGACGCAAACTGCTTCAGTATCCAATGGAAGGGAAGTAAAAGATGAGCCCCCAAATAGCGGTCGTGGGCCTTAGGATATTCATGCAAATAGATCGGGAAATTGCCTTCTTCATTTTGAAAATGAAGGAGGCGCTCCAGAAGGTTTTTGGCTTCCAGGATGTTCTCACTGGTTTTGCTGCGCATCAGTGCCAATGCAAAGAGGGCATTTTCCACAACAGGTATGGGATAGTGCACCTCCTCATCCAAAGCATGACTGCAGTGGTGAATGTATCCCGTTTGCGGACTCAAGCGCTTCCTTCCGCAAGCAATTGCCAAATCAATAAGCTGTTTTATAACCATGGTCTCATTGTCCCTTTACTTAGGCCCTTATCTTAACGATTTTGGTATATTTTCGATAGATGTAGGAGTAACTGGAAGAACCCCCTCTCTGTGCTCTCTGTGTTCTCTGTGGTTAAACAAATATTTTATTAACCACAGAGAACACAGAGAGCACAGAGACGGGGTTCTTCCTATTATACGATTTAGTTGGAATCACTTCTCTGCTTTGCGTTTGCGTGCCTGTGCCTGTGGCTGGGTGTCTGGTTTTGGAGGCTGGCAAAGTTCAGAGAAAAGACCGGAGTGTGCTGCTTCGCGAATCACTCCGAGGGTTTCGAGCAGTTGAATCCTTGCTTCCACTTTGATTTCATTAGCCTGCTTATCCCAAAGTTCTTCCATGAGATATTTCTGGGATCTATGCACACGTATCGCTTCTTTGTACGATTGCACAGGCTCTAAATAAATGCCTCTTTGACTCAAATATTCGACGATCCTTTCATGGGTGGATAATGCGGGCTGTTGGGTTTGTGGATTTGCCTCCATCATCGCCATCACAGCATGCATGTATCCGTCATACATTTTTAAACTCTTTTGTAAAGCCTCTCTTTCCTCCTGATTATCCCTTTGAAATTCCCTATATTTCTGGCGAATGACCTGGCCAGCTAGTTCACTAGCCTTTTGGATTGCCTCTATCGGTGTTTCGATTTTGTTGAGTAAGATGCCGTGATTGTACAAAAATAGCGCAATGTGGTCTCTATTCTCTCCCCTTTTTTCTAATTCTTGAACTTTTTGTAGAAGGGATTGATGCTCCTCAGCATTCCATCGTTCGGGAACATGATTGCCAAACCACCTCATCAGGTAGGCCTTCTCTGCTTGACAAAATTCTTTTAAACACTGGTCCATTGCCTTTTCCAACCTTACAAGGAGACTAGACATCGGGATGCTAGGCGTGCCGCCTTTCAAGACTTCATGGAGGTCATCCTCAAAAGTTCTCGGCTCCACTCTTAATACGAGCACCTCATATTGGCGGTAGACATTGCGAAGCCATCGGAAATCGCTCAAGCTTGCTGAAATTGCAAGGTTGATAAGGAAGGAGTTGCGCATGTCCACATCATCGATGGTCAGAAGATAATGCGTTAAATGCATCAGTACATCCTCTAAGCCCAGGTAATATTTATGCAATACTTGTGGGACATCTCCCTTACTGGACGCCCCTGCACGCACAGCGTCAAGCCTTTTTTTCAGTTGTTCTCGAAGAGTTTTGGAACTGAGCAAGACAGGATGAGGCGCCTTATCATCCCTCAATCTTCTGGGATTGCTATGTCCTGCTATTTTTTCTTCATCAAAAATGATTTCATCAAAATGGTGAATCAGCAGATCGAGATCAACCTGTTCCGCCTTGGGAACATCTACCATTTTTTTTCCCTTGGTGGTGTAATTTATTTCATAGAGTAATTCCATCAAGAATAGGCGTTGCGCCTTGGGCTCTTGCGGGCCAAACTTTTTCAGCAGGTCCAAAACATGCTGGCGGCACGCCTGTCGGGTCATCCTTGCACACTGGATGGCAATGCTTTGGCCCATGAGATAGAGAACTTCCAGAGGATTCCCTCCTGATTGCACTTCGGGACAAGACTGCAATAAACTCGGCAAAGATCGGCAAAACTCATCGAGTGTCCTTGAGCTATCAATTTGTGCATGGAGAGAGGGAAAATATCTGAGAATATACTTCGCCGCTTCTTTGAAATTCTTCTGGACGATCGTCTGTATAGGCCGGACTTGATTAGAATCATAAGCATAGGGATCCGCCCCTCGTTGCAGCAAGAAAAGGAACAGCCTCTCTGCTTGCGCATGATCTCGATTTACGAATTGAAGGACTTGTGTCCCATGTTCTTTTCTGGCAATATCGGGATCATGCTTGAATAAAAGTTCCAGGTACCTAAAATCACCCCTGAACTTTGTTACGGCCATGGTTAAGGCAGTACCTCCCTGAAGGCATGGTTGATTGATCTTCGCTCCCCTTTGTAACAACAAAGCGATCAACCCGAGCAACTCACTCATTTTCTCTTGTGAAACAATTGTCCCGCACAAGGCACTAAGAGGTGTTAGACCTTTCCAGCTCAATTCATTGACATCTATCTTCTCTACATCAATGAGATGGCGGACAAACGGAAAATCCTCTGCTGCTATTGCAAAGGCAGTTAAATTGGCACCTTCTTTATTTTTTGCACTCGTTTGACCGCCTAAGGATTTAAGGACATTTAGCAAGGGGATCCTTCCCTGAGGTGTGCAGAGACTATCAACGTAATCAGCTCTTCCCTCTTGGGGGATTTGCGGGGCTATCCATGTGATATTTTGAGTGAGATAGTTTTTTAAATCGGGATCTGCATGCGGAAAAATTAAATGGCCAAAAAAGGCCCCCTTGCGCAAAGCATCCGCGAACAGACCATAATTTCTATTGGCTAACAACCACTTGATCAGCGTTATATTTTGAATCCTTGCTACACTATTGACATCATTGGCACCCCTATTTAAAAGGCTTAAAAAAATATGTCCAGTTCCAAACCAGAAAGCTGCTCCAATCGGAGACCCACCCTGATTATCAACTGTATTTACCTGAGCCTCTCGGCCGAGCAAGGCATCCACACATCTTATCCAACCTCTGAAACAAGCAACATGGAGCAAAGTCCTTCCCGAAGCATCTTGTTGGTCGATGCGTATCCCGCTTTGGATCAAAAAGAGGACATCTTCTTCCGTAGTGAAAGTAGCTTGAGCGAATTCAACAGGTGCAGGCTGGTAAGGGATGAGAAGTTGAGTCAATGCGACTCTTACCCCTAGGCTATGGCAATATTCTACTTTGCCTGGCGCAGTCTGCATACGTCCAAAAACAAGGTGCCAACATCCCGTTTTATTTGGATCTATTGTTACATTCACATCTGCTTTCCATTCCAAGAGGGATTTGACGAGCGGGATACACCCCGCGTCAATCGCAGTCAGCAAGGGAGAACCTAAACGGAGATTAGTACGCTTTTCTACGGCTAAATAATGAAGCGCCTTTGCAATCTTTAGCAATGAAGAAGGATTCTTCACAGTTAGATATAATCTGCAAAGAGAAGCACTGATTGGGACCGGTTTTTCGATATCGACACTCGGCTGATCAGCCAAATAATAGAATGTTTCCTCATCGTCTTGGCTAATGGCTTGAACCATGAGCGGTTCTACCGATTGTCTCTTAGTTGTTTGGCAGCGATTAAAGTCATAATCCATCACTCTTTTGAGAAACTCCAAGAAATTTCTTGGGGTGTAGGAGAGATTTTGCATTCCAACTGCCTCTTTTTTCCATTCAAAATAAGCAGAACACAGGTCGTTACCAGCAAGTTGAATCGGCGCCCCGCGTCTGAAAGCCAATTCTATAATCCCAAAATTATAGGTTGCCCATGTTCCACATAGCAAATCTTCAGGTGCTAGTCCCAAGTTCAATAATACTTTCGCAGTCGTTTCATTTAGCTTATTCACATTCACCGGAAATTCTAACTGAATGAGAAATCTCAGATATTGTCTATCGCACCTTCCCTCATTCCATTGCTGGATGGCATGAGCAAATAAACGCTTCTTAATTTTTAGAGGCAAGCTCAGGCATGCAAGGCGGAGCTCCTTCCAGTTTTTTTGGTGGCGCGCTTGATAAAGAGTTTGGACATACATCAATTGGGATTCGAAGTCTGAAATAAGACCGGCGTTCACCAGAATTCTGGAGAAACGATCGACTTTATCTGGAGACAACTGGAGCTCAACAAATTTCACTTTGATGAGCGGCACCAGAGCCGGATTCTTTTGAGCAATTGCTTCTTTGACAACTGCTCCTACTTGCTCTTCAGCAAAGTCTATCTCTTCAATCTCACCTTCTTCAAAATCCACGCATTGGGGCGTCCTATCGGCAATTGTCACTACCGATTGGCTAGGTTGAATTGGATTACTCATAATATTATTATTTTAATTTTAATCAATTTCAATAATCTCTCTCGCAGCTGCTTTCTCAGCCTTGCGTTTGTGCTGCTGCTGACGTGGCGCTTCTTGTTCTTTTTTCAGATGCTGGCAAAGTTCCGCGAAGAGTCCCGGATGGGCTGCTTCGCGAATCACTCCAAGGGTTACAAGCATATGAAGCCGAGCGGAAAAATTGATTTGTTTTGCCTCTGCATCCCAAAATTCTTCATCGAGATAATCCTGTCTTCTTTGAACATCAACGGCTCTTTCAACGGTTTGTATGGGATCTAAATAGATGCCGCGATAGCCCAAATAGCGGGCAGCCTCTTCTCGAGTGTTTATAAGCTGCACTTCCTGTTCATAGAGATCAAAAATTTTAATCTTTTGATCAATTTCAGATTCTTCTGCGTTATCCAGCGCCTCATCGACCGTTTGCCCCTCTGAAAGAACGATCCCATACTTTTCTAATGCACACCTGATGCGCTCTCGAGGTGCATGGCGATACTGTTCCATGGCTGTCCGATATTCAACAAATTGCTGCTTGACCGCTTCACAGGCTAGCTCGCGCGCTTTTCTTATGGCTTCAACCGAGGATTGGATCTCCTTGAGCAAAACGCCGTTTTTCATCAAAAATTGCGCGATACGCTCTCTTGGAACTCCCTGTTGTTCCATCTCTTTTGCCTGCTGGAGAAAGTCTCGATACTCTTCTGCCTTCCATTGTTCTGGCAGATTATCCCTAAACCAATCGACGACGAGATCCTGATCTTCTTTATATTTCTCTTTTAAGAATTCCGACAGGACTTTTTCAAGCTCGTTTACACTTCTCGTTTTCGGATAGTAAAAGGGTTTTGAGTCCTCAACATATTGGTTTAATGCTCCAGAAGTGGGATCCTGTACATCTAGCAGCGTAGCGCCTGGAAGAGACTCAGGAATGCCTATTAAACGCAATAAGGCATTTTGATTATGGGTGTTCTGGGCTCCGGGCAGCGAAATTAAGATGTCGTTCCTGAATTTGCGGAAGGCTCCGTAGACTTGATCTCCAAATGTTTCCACTTCCTGTTTTAATACAAAAGTCACACATTGTCTATGGCCCTCGCCCAACCAGCGGTTCCCGCATTTGCCTGCTGCCAGGGATAGATCGATGAGGCAATTCTTGCGTTTATCCAAATCTTGAAGAGCTGCAAAATAATGCGTTAAATGCTTGAGAATATTTTCCAAGTTATCGTAATACTTTTTAAATTGCTCAGGGCTATCTTTTGGATTTGGAGTTCCAAGATAGCTCTTGCGTTCATAAACAAAGTTAACAAGCCGCGCCAACATGTCTCGAAGATATTTGGGAGTGCGCAGGACGGGCCGGCCAAGATCATCTTCATCTCTTAATGTCCGAGGATTGCGATGTCCAGGCAATTTCTGTTCATCAAAAACAATCTTATCTAAGAGTTGAACCAATATGTTGAGATCAATATTTGCTGCCTGTGGAATCTCTACAGGAGGTTTCCCTTTTTTAACATAATTCTCATCTACAGAATACAGCCTTTTCATTAAGAACCGACGCAGTGAGTTGTATGATTTCGGACATTTCGTCTTGGCCAGGTCCAAAACATGGCGTCGACACTCCTCGCGCGTCATTCTAGCGCAGATAGGGCCCAAGGGTAGGCGCAAAAGATAGAGGACTTCCAGTGGATTCCTTCCCTGTTGGACTTCTGGACAGGTCAATACCAGATCAGTGTTGCTCACTTCTGCAAAAAAGGCCTTGACATCCTGCGCGCTATCCAGCCTCGCATGGAGGGACTGAAACTCTTTCAGGATATGCTTAAAAGGGGATTTCAAGTTATATTTTTCGCAGAAGAAAAATAGAGGTCTTATATGATAATGATCCTTCAGATAGGGATTAGCACCTAATGCCAAAAGGAAGAAAAAAAGTCCTTCCTTATCAGGTATCCTCCTATGATTGTATCTAAGAACGGTACCTCCGTCTTTATCCTGTGCGTTCACGTTTGCCCCTCTCGTCAACAATAGGCGCAATAGGCGATAATTCCCTGAGAAATGAAGCACAGCACCCATCAAAACAGTCTGTCCCTTGCAGCTTGGTTGGTTGATTTTTGCTCCCTTGTCCAGCAACAAAACCGCACATTCTTCCATTCGCTCTGGTGGAACATTCACGCTACTAGGGCCGCATAGGCACACTAGAGGTGGCGCTTCATTCTTAGAGCCGCCATCATTGACATCTACGCCCTTTTCATTAATGATGTATCGTATAAGAGCCGGATCATGAGTCATGGATGCTAATGCGAGCAAACTAATCCTCTCCTTGCCTTTTGCAGCGATATTAGCACCTAAGGACTGAAGGACTTTGAGCAAAGCTATCTTGCCCTGGGGAGAACAAAGGTAACCCACTGCATTATTTCGTTGTTCTTCTGGTACAAACGCTATAACATCTGGAAGCTTTTGTGATAAAAATTCGCGCAAGTCGGGATCGACTGATGGAAAGATTAAGTGGGCAAAGGCAGCCCCCCATTTGAGCACTTTGACAAACAAATCAAAGCGTCGCTGCGCTAAAAGAAACTTGAGAAGCGATCTATTTTCGGGTCCTACAAAAATATCGACATCATCGATACGTCTCTTATCCAATAGGGATAAGACGATCTGTACATGACCATTCTGAAATGCCAAGCCAATAGGGGACGTACCCTTTTTGTCGACAACATTGACTGTCACATTCTTCGACAGCAATAAGCTGACGCATTCTATCCATCCCCTTGCGCACGCAGCATGGAGTAAAGTCCTATCCTGCTCATCAGCAACACATTCAACGAGAAGGTTATTTCTAATTAGAAAAAGAATATCTTCTTCAGTAGCCTCATGAAAGGCAAAATCGATGGCAGAGGGTTGGGGCTTGAGCCCAGTAAGACGCTGCGTCAAAGCTGTTCGCGTCGGTTCCGGTAGGATATAGGGAGCCGCATTGCCCTGAATCTGTTGCCCTTGTTGAGGAGGAGGGACCTGGCGCCCAAAAACATGATGCCAGCAGCCTCGGTTCGTCTGTTTATCCACAAGTCGGCAATCAGCACCCAATCTTAAAAGGGCCTGAACCAAAGGAATGTTCCCTTTGGCTATAGCTGAAAGCAAGGGAGTACCCAGGTTAACATCTCCACCGCGTTGTACCAAATACTCTAAATTCATAATCCCAGTGGATGCATCTAGGACATCAGGAATCATCTGAACGATGCCAGCGCATATCGGGACAGGTTGATTGAGGTTTATTGTTTGATTATTGGCCAAGTATATAAAAGTCTCATTGTCTCCATAACGTAAAGCTTGAAGAATGAGTGGTTCGAGAGGTTTCCCTTTTGATGTCTGGCATCGATTGAAATCATATTTACAAACCTGTCTCAGAAGCTCTAAGATACCCTGTCGCGATATCAAGAATGCTACTCCCGAGTTTTTCCAAGTGAAATAGCTATTGAGAAGGGGACTGATTACGGGAGGCGCATTTCTGAGCTGTTCAACTGTTAGCTTTGCTAGCTCTGCAATAGACGCTGTCCTCGAGTAGGGCTTATAAAGGAGCTCATGAATAGGAGCTCCCCGCCTAAAGGCTAACTCGATCACGCCGAAATTGTAAACCTCCCAAGCACCCTCGTTCAGTAATAATTCGGGCGCCAAGCCAAGATTGAGTAAAAGCTCTGCCGTTTCTTCAGTCAGTTCATTCACATTGACTGGAAAATTAAGTTGAATCAAAAATCTAAGGTATTCTGCCTCTATGCTTCTTTGAGGCCATTGTTGCAATGCGGTGGAAAATATCCTTTGCTTTAGATTTTGGCCCATATGGGAGCAAGCCCTTTCGATTTCGGCCCAAGGCCTATGGCTCCTCGATCGAAAGAGTGTTTCCACATAAATGACATGAGAATCGAAACCTGAAATAATCCCCGAATTCACGAGAATGGTTGTATAGCGGGTGACTTCAGCTGGAGAGATCTTGAGCTCGACAAATTTCCTTTTAATGAGCGGCATCTGCGCAGCGCTTCTTTGCTCTGCGGCTTCTTTAACAAGCCCTTCTAGTTGTAACATCAGAGGATCTATCGCCGCAGCAGGAGAATCTGAGAAAAAGCGCTGCATGATATAATTCATCATTGCATCATTGACTTGCGGAGTACTTGAATTTACATTGTTCATATTGTTTCTCTTTTTTCTGAATCAGCTGGATCAGCCTTGCGTTTGTGTTGCTGTTGAAGGGGACCTCTTTCTTCTTGTCCTTTGAAAAACTGGCAAAGCTCTCGGAAGAGGCCGGGATGGGCTGCTTCGCGAATCACTCCGAGGGATTCAAGTAGATAAATCCTTGCCTCGTAACGGATTTCACTCGTTTCTTTGTCCACAATTTCTTCGCAGTAAGCCTGGCTTCTATGCAGGCGAATGGCCTCTTCATAGGTTTGTATGGGCTCTAAAGCTATGTCCAATAGAAGCAAGTGCGCGGCAAGCCTTTCCCGATCCAGCAACAGGGGCTTTATTTCCCGTTCGTATGACTCATAGACCGCAGCTTTACCCTGAAGCGCTGATGCCTCTGCCTGATTCAACGCATCCGCTGCCGTTTGCCCTTCTAAGAGAACAATCCCGTGATCTTCTAAGGCATATTTGATTTGCGATGCCTGATTCAGCTGTTCCAGCTGCCTTCGGTATTCTGCAAATTGGTTTCTGATGACTTCACAAGCTAGCTCGCACGCCTTTTGAATGGCTTCAGCTCCTGTTTGGATTTTCTTAATGGCAATCCCTTGCGTACGCAAAAATTCCTCAATAGGTTCTCTCGATGCCCCTCTTTGCTCTCGATCTTGAACCTCTTGTAGAAGGGTCTGATACTCTTCAGCTTTCCAGCTTTCTGGTACGTGGTTGGAAAACCATTCCATTACAAACTCTTGGTCAGAATATTTCTTCAAGTACTTATCCACTGCTTGTTCTAATTCCAAGCAATCACTCGTTTTAAAGCGAAACTGCCGCCACGCAGCTCTCAAGAACTTCTCAAGTTCGCTTCCCGGGGCTGGTTTTTCAATAGTCTCAACTGAAGATTTAAGGCCCTCTGTAAAACCTAAAAGGTTTCTCAAACGATTTTGAATTTCTAGACTCTGGGCTCCTGGAATCTCAAGCAATGTAGCCTCTCTAAATCTCCGCAGAGCAAGATTAACATGATCTGACAGTGTGGCCGCATCCCGCTTTAAAAACAAATCCTCATATTGCCGTAAGGCTTCTTGTCTAAACCCATTCGCAGTGCGAGCTGAAAAAGCCAGAGCGATCAGACATTTTTTGCGCATGTCAAAATCATCAATAGACAGAAGATGATAGGCGATATGTTTAAGAGAAAATTCCTCCCCAGGAGATCGTTCGGAACGAACTGCCATTTTTGTTAGCTGTTCACGCAAAAATTGAGGACTGCGCAAGACAACCTCTTGGGAACGTTTATCTAGCAACTCCCTTGGATCGCAGTGACCCTCCCTTTTATCCTCGTCAAAAATGATCTCATCGAAGAGTTGAATCAGCATGTTGATCGAGATATCTGGGGTTTTAGTCATATCAATAAGCGTTTTCCCTTTCTTGACATGACTATCATCTTTTTCATACAGATATTCTGTCAAAAACAGACATTGCGCTTTATAGAGTTTCGGACTATATTTTCCCATGAGTTCCAAAACATAGCGGCGATAGACTTCCTGACTCAATCTATTAGCAAAAGGACCAGGATTTAAACGCCAAAGATAGAAAACTTCCAATGGATTCCGTCCCTGTTGGACTTCGGGACAAGTCAACAAAAAATCTGACATTCTTAATGAGTTCCAGAATTCCAGGACAGTTTTTGCCTCATCGACTTTTTGATGCAAGGAGTGAAATTCCCTGAGAACATATTTCAAAACTAATTTCAGATTATGAGATTCGAAAAAATGAAGTGGCCGAATAGAAAAATCATCCTTTGCATAAAGATCAGCACCCTTTTCCAGCAAAAAGAGAATGAGTTTCTCAGAGTATTCTTGGGGTAGAGTTACAAAGCGTAGAACATTCATCCCTTTCTTAGATTCAGCT
Source organism: uncultured Parachlamydiaceae bacterium (assembly GCA_963801335.1). Lineage (GTDB taxonomy): Bacteria > Chlamydiota > Chlamydiia > Chlamydiales > Parachlamydiaceae > CAWDEQ01. Next base: position 1,129,296 of record CAWDEQ010000003.1, read on the forward strand.
TTGATATCAGCGCCCTGCTCAAATAACAATTGCAAGATCCGAAAATCGCCATCAAAACTTCTCACAGCAAGCATTAGGGGAGTCTTTCCATCCTGTGAGGGCTGTTTTATCATATTGGGCGCCTTTCGAAGCACTAAACCCATCAACTGAAGCCACTCATCCACCTTTTCCTTTGCAATACGCTCTCTACACAAGATTGCAAGGTGCGAATTGCCTAATGGATCAACAGCTCCGCCCTCTATCCCCTCATCTAGAATTAGGTGACGGAGAAACGGTATATCCTGAGCTTTGGCTGCTTCCGAAAATAAACAAAAATCGCGTCCTGTTAGTTTACCGCCTAAAGCTTTTATCACTTTAAGCAAACCAATTCTTCCCTGAGGAGAGCCTAGATATGCTACTGGATTTTGCCTCTGTTCTTCGGGTATCACAGCGGGTAATTGTGCGAGGTTTTGAGAGAGATACTTCAGCAAATCGGGATTTACAGTGGGAAAAATTAAATGGCCAAAAGTGGCTCCTTTACGTAAAATATCGAGGAATAAAGGATAAAGTCCATTAGCTAAAATCAATTCGACCGGAGAAGTACTCGGTTGACCTGGTGTTCCCACAGAAAAAAAATCGACATCTGTAGCCCCTGCCTTCAACAGTTCCATTACAATAGGAAAGTGGCGAGAATTAAAGGCTGCCTTAATAGGCGATACTCCACTCACAGTCGAGGTATTGACTGGCACACTTTTCTGCACTAATTCTCCGACGCAGCGAACCCATCCTCTTGTACAAGCTGCGTGTAATAACGTCCTGCCCAAAGCTACATCTGAGCGATTGGTTTGGATCCCGCTCTGAATCAAACACAGGACCTCATCTTCAGTAATGGGATTCGCAAAGGCAAATTCAACGGCAGAGGGTTGCTGAGAACGGGCAATGAGAAGTTGAGTCAATTGGGTTCTTATCTCCGTAGTTAAAATATAAGCGGGTGGGTTACTGCTTTGCTGACTTGAGCTCTGGGCAACAGGGACACGTGCAAAAACACAGTGCCAGCACCCAAGCCCTTTTTGATGGACGTTAACATCAGCCCCCCAGTCTAATAGGGCGCCAACCACTTTGATATTCCCTCTTGTAATAGCACCCAGCAAGGGAGGAGGGGACCCTAAATTGATATTCCCTCCTTTTTGACAGACCAAATAGCGGAGTGCTGTCCAGTATCTTTGAAGGATTGCATTATTATCGGGAATCCAAGGTGTATCCAATATCAATCCAACGACTCGGGCACAGATGGGAATCGGCTTATTAAGGTCTATAGTTGGATGATCCGCCAAGTAATAGAAGGAATCCATATCCCCATTTTTAAGTGCGAGAACCAGAAGAGGATTAGGCAACATTGCTCCCTGGGTAGTTTGACAACGATTAAAGTCATAGTCGATGGCTCTTTTGAGAAGCTCTAAGATATTCCGGGTCGTTGGAGGAAGATGCTCCATTCCCACAGAGGATTTCTTCCACTCAAAATAAGAGGAGAGAAGATCGGCATGCGAGCCTAGAGTAGGAGGATTATACATAAAAGGATGAATGCATGCTCCCCGTCTAAAGGCAAGTTCGATAATGCCAAAATTATAGTTCCCCGAGACTCCTTGTAACAAGGCTTCGGGATGAAGCCCCAAGTTTAACAATAATTCGGCATTTGCTGTATTCAGTTCAGAGACGGGCAACTCAGAGGCACGGAGCCGAATCAGAAAGCGGAGGTAATCTCTAACCCCTCTCTTTTCATGTTCCTCCCTTTCTTCGTTCCATTTCTGCAAAGCGTGTGAGAAGACTCTTTCATGCATTTCCTTGTTATAACAAGAATCATAAGCTGTGCGAATCTCATCCCAACTTCTCTGCTGTCTTGTTTGAAAGAGCGTTTGCACTAAAATGGCATAGGATTCGACATCCGAAATCAAGCCGGCTTTCGCCATCAGGGTCGCATAGCGCTTGACCTCGGTAGGAGCCAGCTTGAGTTCGACAAATTTCCTTTTGATGTTCGGCAATTGATTCAATCTTCGGTAAGCAATTGCGTCATTGACGATCTCCTCAAGTTGTCTCTCTGGATTGTCTAACGTCGGACCAGGGGAATCCGGGAAATAGTGCTGCATGATATAATTCATCGTTGCTGCATCGATTTCCGGAGGATTTGGATTTGGATTTGGACTTGGACTTGCAGCTTGCATATTATTTCTTTGTTTTTATAAGCGATAGTTTTATTGAAGTAACAATATCATATTAAATCTGTACTATTTTGTAAATATAAAAAATGACGCCTCAAGAAAGGACGAAAAGACAAAAGGACAGGGACAAAAGGACAAGGACCAAAAGGACCAAAACGACTTAAAGGACGAAAGGACAGGGACAATGACAAGGACCTAAAGAGACAGTTGCATAAGTCAGGGTTCGTCGATTTTCGGGATTATTTTGGCCGATTTTCCTTTATTTTTGGGGGGGGTAATATACGAAAGCTGATATTACCCCCCCAAAAATAATGAAAAATCGGCTCAAAAGAACCCGAAAATCGACAGAACCTGACTTATGCAACTGTCTCTAAAGGACAATGAGTAATGTCCTTTCGTCCTTTTCGTCGTTTTGGTCCTTTTGGTCCTTGTCCTTTTGTCTTTTCGTCCTTTTGTCTTTTTTGAGAGCGTTACATGGAAGGCCGTAAGGCCTGGGTGATTCAGATCTCCTTCAGGGCCATTTCGAGTCCCGCAATAATACCCTCTTCCAATGCGGGAGGAGCCACGATGTCCGCCTTGTCGAGCAGCTCTTCAGGGGCGTCTGCCATGGCGATCTTAATATGGGCGGCATCGAAAAGGGAAAGGTCGTTGTGGTCATCGCCTGCGGCAATGACCAGATCGACTTCAGACAGCACTTTGCATAGATCGCGCAACGCCTGTCCCTTCGTCACTTCGGGATGTGTCGCCTGTGCAACGAATCGCTTGGCTTGAAAGGGATCTTTAATGAGTGGGGCATGCAGCCCTAAACGCTGCTCCATCTCGTCCCCGAGCGACTTGGCTAAGTCATAATCGCCGAAGCATTTGATCGAAGGAAAAGCGGTAATGCCGATATTGTCGTAGGAAGAGACTTCCCGCCATAGCTCACGGAAAGCCATGGTCCTTGCGTACATATATTCCAGCTGGGATTTGGTAAAGTAGGAAGTCCGATAGAAAACCAGGTCGTCATATTCAAAACCGGAATAGATGACATAATCGGTATGTTTTGCGTGGCATATCCGATTCAATTCAGGCAAAAGGGATGCCTCCAAATACTTTCTAGAGAGGATTTTGCGGGAGGGCATCTCGATGGTGATAGCTCCATTCTGGACGGCTACATAATAGGGAGCCGATATGATCTTGAGTACTTCATGGGCAAATTGGAAGGTGCGGCCGGTAATGAAGACGAGCTGCCAGCCATCGGCCGCCAAAGACTCCAAGTAGCGCGCCACCCTGGCTGGCATGCTTAGCAGTTCATTCGTCAGTGTGCCGTCAACATCGAGAGCGATCAGGCCTTTCATAGGGGGAATCCTCAATAGCGTTTAGGACAGAATACCATTTTCAAAAAAACAAGTAAAAGGGTAGATTGAGACAAAGCTACTTCTGGATCACTCATGTTGAAAAGATGGATCGCCTTCAGTCTTCTTCTCCTCTTGCTGGTTTGCTTTTTGCAAGCAGCGGATGTTGCGCCAACGCCGCCTACATCTGCTCAGGACCTGGAATCACTAAAGCCAGAAGAGCCGGATCATTTTGTGAACCAGCTGACGAATATGCTTACGACCCTAGGCGTTATCCTGGGGCTCATTTTATTGGTCACCTGGTTTTTGCGAAAAATGCTGCACACGCGGATCCAGCAGATGAATACGAGTAGCAATATTAAAGTTTTGGAATCCAGGAACATCAGCACAAAATCATCCATTCACGTCTTGGATGTTTATGGCAAGGGAATCGTCGTCGCTGAATCCCTAAATGGCATCACCCCCATCTCTCAATTTGTAATTGATACTGAATCTCCTTCTGATTTTGCGAAACTCATGCAAGACAAAAAATGAGCTTTTGCGTTATACTCCAGTCTTCCAAACAGATTTGTGAGGACCAAAATGAAAACATTGATCTGCGCCATTCTCTTATTAACTGCAGTCACCAGCTGCTATCGCATGCCAACTGAAGATGACTATTGCGTCACTCCATTAACCAATAATCCAGAGATTACTCGAGAGTCGCCCCAGCAGCAACTGATGCCGCAAGTCGGCTATTAAAACACTTGTTGCAATTCAGTTTGCAATGTTTTAAAATGCCCCCACTGACACTATGAAGAGGAAGGCGCAAAATGCTGGTATTGACACGGAAATCAGAAGAGAAAATCATCATTGGTTTGCAAAAGAAGATTGTCATTACAATCCTAAAAATCCAAGGTGATAAAGTTTCCATTGGGATAGAGGCGGATAGAGATATTCCCATCTGGAGGGAAGAACTGGATGAGGTTGGCAAGGTCGTTCAGAACTTGCAAGTCGACATTCAGAAAAAAGATGATGTACTGGCTGATGAAATAGCCTAAGAAAACAAAAAGCAGGGTAATTTCATGATAGATGTAAATCTCGATAGTTTGCTCGTCTTCCTAAAAGACCTGCAATATGATGCTCAGATACAGAAAGAAACCAATCAGATCTATATCCCTTTAAAAATTGAAAAGATCGATTTCCCCTTATTCATTCGCGTCTATGATGAGACGCATCTCTTGCAGCTCCTGGTATTCATGCCAACAAACATAAAGGCGAGTACCAAGTCGGATCTTGCAAGGCTTCTTCACTTTCTTAATAAAGAGATGGATATCCCTGGGTTTGGCATGGACGAAGATTCCAATGTCTCCTTTTATCGCGCGATGCTTCCCTCGCATGATAAGCAAATCGACGAAGAACTCGTCAAAACTTATCTCAATTCGCTCCAGATCATCGGAAACATGTTCTTCCCTATCATTTCCCAAGTTGCGAATGGATCTACCAAATTCGAAGAGGTTCTAAAAAAAGCCAAAGAAACAATGAAATGAGCATTCTATGGCATTGAGGCCCATCTTTTACGATACGGAAACGACAGGAATCAGAACGGATAGGGACCGCATTATCGAAATTGCGGCTTACGATCCCGTCTTGGAGAGAACCTTTGAAAAATTGATCCAGCCGGGCTGTCCGATTCCTTCGGATGCCACTGCTATCCATAATATTACCGATGAGATGGTGGCCTCCTGTCCTCCCTTTTCAGTGGTTGGAAAAGAATTTGCTGACTTTTGCGAAGGAGAAGTGGTGTTGATCGCCCATAATAATGATACGTTCGATATGCCTTTTCTACGCACCGAGTTCACACGGCATAGCCTCGACTTTCTGCAGTGCCCATTCCTAGATAGCTTGAAGTGGGCTAGGAGATATCGGTCTGATCTCCCAAGGCATACCCTCCAGTTTCTGCGGGAAATCTATCACATACCCGCAAACAATGCCCACAGGGCTCTCGATGATGTCATCGTTTTGCATAAGGTCTTTTGCTCTATGGTCGATGACCTCGCCATCCATGAAGTCTTCGCCTTGTTGAATAAGCCGCGCGACTTGCAGCATATGCCTTTCGGAAAGCATCAAGGCACTCCTCTCCATCAAGTCCCCAAAGATTACATCAAGTGGCTGCAGGGAAGCGGGGCCTTAGATAAGCCCGAAAACCAGGAGCTGAACCAAACCTTCAAGAAGCTTGGCCTGCTGACAGCGTAACAAAAGACTTTTCAACGCAATATTAAATTTACCACTGTGATCACTGAGATCAGTGGTAAATTTAATTTTGCTTAGTGGTAAAATTAATTATGCTCAGTGGTAAATTTTAAATCTCGTACGGCATCACGAAGGCGGGGTTCTCCGCGAGAAATTCGGCGAGGCCTCGGTTCCGCAGCGTGCAGGAAGGACAGCGTTCGCATCCCTTTTGGGGGATGCCTTCATAGCAAGTAATGGTCTCTTTCAGAAGAAAAGAGAGGATGCCTAGTCGATGAGCCAGATCCATCGTTTCTTTTTTCGTCATGTGAATGAGGGGGGTCCGTATTTCGAAATGCGCATCATCCAAGTCGAGGCGCAGGACCTCTTGTTCTAAGTCCATATAGTGGCGGGAGCAATCGCGATATCCAGAATTGCTTCCATCCATTTCGATGACTCCCATGTAGATGCATTTTGCGCCCATAGGGTGGGCATGGATAGCTCCCAAACGCGCCATCAAGCCATTGCGGCCCAATACGAGGGTATTGGGAGGCTGTCCCGAATGATGGGCTATGGGAATTGTTGCATTCATTAATGCATTGTCTGTGATGGCATTGAGGCAATCAATTTTCAGGAGAGTGTGGTCGACTCCCCATTCTCGGCAGATTTTTTCAGCTTGCATGAGTTCCGGATGATGCCTTTGTCCATAAGCAAAAGAGAGGCTTAAGACATTCTGCTGACCAAACTCGCGCATGGCCAAGGCTAGGCATAGGGAGGAATCCATTCCCCCGGAATGGATGACAAGCGCTTTCATACTGTCTGATATCCTTTGGAGGTGTGATGCATCATTTCCCACATCATGCGAAATCCTTCGCAATTATTTAGCAGCTCTTGGCAAGTTCCCTCGGCGATTTTTTCCCCTTTTTCCAGGTAGATAATTCGATCCGCATCTTCAATCGTAGACAAGCGATGCGCGATAATGATCTGGGTAATCTGTCCCCTCAGCTGCTGGATCGCTGTTTTAATGTAATTCTCGCTGATCGTATCAAGGGCCGAGGTCGCCTCATCCATGACCAGTATAGGGGCATTTTTTACCAACGCGCGCGCGATGGCAAGGCGCTGCTGTTGGCCCCCAGATAGGTTTTTCCCTGTTTCCGACAACTCCGTTTGATATCCCTGCGGCAGGCGGCAAATAAACTCGTCGGCATGCGCCCTGATGGCAGCCTCCTGAATTTGTTCTGGGGTAAACTTGCGGCCATAGGAAATGTTTTCAGATACCGTATCCAAAAACAGGAAGGGGCGCTGCGGAACAAAACCGATGAGGTCGCGCAAAGACTTTTGCGTAAAGCAGGTGATAGGCCGGCCGTTGATTCTGATTTCGCCCTTTTGCACATCATACAGGCGGGGCAGGAGCTGCACAATGGTCGATTTACCCGCTCCCGTCGGCCCAACGATCGCCACTGTCTCCCCTTTTTGGATGGTGAAGCTCAATCCTTTTAACACCCACTCATCTTGATAGCGGAACCAGACATTCTCAAATTCAATGGGCCCCTCAAAATGGGTCAAGACGGCAGCCTGCTCCTGGTCGCTGACACGTGGTTTGAGGGCCATGACCTCAAACATGCGCTCGGAGGCCGCAATGCCCCTTTGGATATGGCTATTTTCTTCGGCGAATTTCTTTATCGGCTCGTAAAATAGATAAAGCAATCCGCAAAAGACAAACACTTCGGAAACGGTCATATGCAGAAAATAGAGTCCATAGATGAGCGCCAAGGCGACAAAAAACATGGCGATCGTATGGACGATCGGGCGCGTCGACAGGTCATAGCGCGCATTCTTTTGCTCGAGCGCTGCCATGCGCTGATTTTGCTCGCTATATTTCCTCAGGGAAAAGTCTTCCATAGCAAAGATCTTCACGGTTTGGATGCCGCCGAGAAAATCGAGGAGAACCGAAGCAAATCTCTCTTGATTTTGCTGGATCTGCTTGGAAACCTGCTTGACCCTCTTCGCTAAAAAGAGGATCGGAAATAGAAGCAGGGGCAGTCCAATGAAGATGATCAAAGAGAGCTTCCAGGACATCAGGAAGCAGAGGGTCATCGTCGTGACGACAGTAAAAGGGGTTTGAATATAGTTGACAAGGCATGCATTAATCGATTCTGCAATCTGTACGGCATCCCCTACAACGCGCGAGGAGAGGCTCCCCATATTGTATTTTTGATAAAACTCCATCGGCAGCGATTGGATGTGGACAAAATAGGCCAACCGCAAGTCGCGGCTTACCCGAATGGCGATGAGCTTCGTGCTGAAACGATGCACAAACATCGTGGTCGCCTTGAAGAGGGCGACAAAAATCAAAAACAGAGCCAAATTTCCGACATTATCGCGTATAGGCAAAAGAGAATTTAAATAATCAAAGACGCGATCGAAAAAGTCCTTGTTCGTCTTCCCAGCATGCGCATGCGTTTGCGTCAAGACGCCTAAGGCAAACATCTCCAGCTGAGAAGCAAACGTAAGCAAACACATGAAGCCCACAGTCAAGCAGATCAAAAAACGCTGGTTGCGGTCCCCAAATGCGATGCATAATAATCGTTTCATATCTTTGTTTTGCCCATGCGGCGGAATTTGAGGTAGCGCTGCTCCAGCAGTAGCTCCGTCGGCATGTTTTTCAATATATCCCATTGCTCTAGGATAAAGCGTTTGACGTTGGCATAGGCCTTATCAGGAGCGTGATGGGCACCGCCCAAAGGTTCGTTGATGATGGCATCGATAATCTGCAGCTCCATCAGATCTTCCGCGTTGAGTTTTAAGGCCGTGGCAGCCTCGATGTTTTTGGCAGGATCCTTCCAGAGGATCGAAGCACACCCTTCGGGCGATATCACCGAATAATAGGCATGCTCGAGCATGGCAATGACATCGCCAACGCCCATGCCGAGGGCGCCGCCGGAACATCCCTCTCCAATGAGGATCACGATAATCGGCGTGGCGATGTGCGCCATTTCCCTGAGGTTCTGCGCGATGGCCCATCCCTGTCCCCTCTCTTCCGCCTCGAGGCCTGGAAAGGCCCCAGGCGTATCTAAAAAGGAGATGATCGGTAGACGGAATTTTTCTGCTAGCCGCATGAGGCGCAATGCCTTGCGAAAACCTTCCGGATTCAACATGCCGAAGTTGTGGTGCACGCGGCTTTCCGTATCTTTTCCCTTCTCTTGTCCGATCACGACGCACTTCATCGGACCAATCCGCGCCAATCCCCCGACAATAGAAGAATCATCCCCATAGAGCCTATCGCCGCACAGCTCTTGAAAGTTGGCGCACATATGGGTAATATAATCGAGCGTATGAGGGCGGGACGGATGGCGGCAGATCATGATCCTTTGCCAAGGCGTTAGCTTAGCATAGACTTCTTGCTTTAGCTTTTCGAGTTTCTGTTCCAGCTTGCGGATTTCGCTATTAAAGAGAGGATTGTCCTGATTCTGCTTTTTTAAATGATCAATCGTCTTGACATATTCATGAATCTGTTTTTCATGCGGCAAAGTTTCCAATGGCGGTTCTCCTTATTTATCTACGCCGGGGATTTTGGCATCATGGAAATCCTTGACTAATTCTACGGTCGAAGGTTTTGTGATAATGATCGCAAAGATCTCTTCCATGTCATCCGTAGCCAACCGGATACAACCGTCGCTTTCATATTTCCCTACACTGCTTTTATCTTCTGCAAGCTCCCCATGATTTTTCTGAACCCAAGGCACACCATGAAAACCAAATCCCTTGGCTGGGGCGGTGGTGCTGCTCAGCTCTTTCTCAAAGGGAATCCATCGCGTTCCAAAAACGCGAATCATTTCGACCTTCTGTCCATTGTGGACGCCAGTCATTTTAGGCTTATAAATCGCGATCTTGTTGCCGAGGCTATATTTACCCAATGGAGTCAACATTCCCGAGGGCTTGCTGGCATCTAAGCGGCCCAATCCTACCTTGTATGTTTTGACCAATGTCGTCTGATTCCGATCGCGATCGATGGCATAAAACCATAGTTTACAGCGCGAAGCATCGATGAGGAGGTAGAATTCGATATTGCCATCTTTTTTGAACACATTGAAGCGATCGCCATCGGCTACATCTTGTTTAAAATAGTCTGCCTTCCCATTCAAACTTCTGGCAATGAAATGGCGGGAGGTCGAATAGTAACTGGCATAATCAGAGAGCCAGGCTGGCCTTCCCTTTTGCCAGGGAACCCGGCTCTTATAGACGATTGTTTCCACAAAAGGAAATTTCGGCTCCCCTTTATTAAAGAACTCTTGAATGCGATTGGCCTCCGGCAGCGGCGCAGATTCTCGCGGCGGCGTTGACGTGAGCACTGGCTGAGGCTCAGGAGCCGGCTTTGTTTCGACAACTGCTACTACAGCATCCTGCGGCTTCGCCACGATCGGCTTCACGACCTGTATTTCATTTTCCAGCTCCACTTCGATAGGGGCTGCAGTGTATGCTGAGGTTGGTTGGCTTTCCGATGGCTCCTTGGAAAAATGCTTGAACATAGCCGCAGTGCCTATCGTACTAAATAGGATGAAAGCCATAATAGCCAAGATTTTGGGCAACGACATAACCATTTTCCTAAACATTAAAATTGAGGTTTTATCATAGCCGAACGGGAGAATTATTGCTAGGAGAAAATAGAAGAGGGAATACAGAATTCAGAATACAGAATGAGGCTTCGAGTCCCATCTCTGTGTTCTCTGTGATCTCGGTGGTTAATTATTTTTTTAACCACTGAGATCACAGAGAACACAGAGGCGGGACTCGAAGCCTCATTCTGTATTCTGAATTCTGTCTTCTTTTAAGCGTGATTATTCTCAATGAGCTTGCGCATTTTCTTGCCGGGGGTGAATTTCACGGCATTGCGGGCTGGAATCACGATAGGTTCAGCGGCTTTCTTTGGGTTGCGGCCGATCTTTTGCTTGCGTTCGACCACTTCAAATACGCCGAAATCGCGAAACTCGAGGCGTTCCCCTTCTGAGAGACAATCGGTCATTTTATCGAGAAAAGACTGTATGACATGGCGCACATCATTTGGATGTATTCCCTTTTCTTGCGAAATGGAATAGATTAATTTTTTCTTAGTCATCGTACCTTTCTTAGTCATCGTTGCCATATTCTAGAACTCCTTAAGTTTAAGTATATCAAACACCCTCGCGCTTTATATCATTCTCTTATCTCAATGTTTTTGAGGCAAGGTTTTTCTGGGTCATCATTTTTCCAAACGGATAATCACTTTGCTTTTCTTTCCTGCCGCCAGCAGAAGAAGGCGGCCATCAATCAAATTTTCCTCTGTAATGGAGGCATTTTCGTCGAGGATTTTTTCATTATTGAGATAAAAACCCCCGTTTCGAATCAATCGTTTTGCCTCGCTTTTACTAGGTTGAAGGCCCACTTTTACCATTAGGTCGATGAGCTTAGAACTCAACACATCATCCCTGTAAAAAGTATAGGAGGGCATATCATTAGCTATTGCTTCCAACACCTGGGCATCCAAACGGGTATCAGAGCCAGGAGCAGCCCCTGCGGTTACTTTTAAGGCTATTTTCAGTTTGTCTTCTCCATGCACCAACCGCGTCACTTCTTCCGCTAGCCGCTTCTGAGCTGTATTTGCAACGTAATCTTCTTTCTTCATCTTCTGTTCGATGCGGCGAATTTCCTCCATATCCATAAAAGTGAGCATGCGCATCAACATGAGAACGTCCGCATCGGTAACGCGCACGAGATATTGGTAAAATTCATAAGGAGAAAGCCTGTCTGCCGATAGCCAAATGGCCCCTTTTTCCGATTTGCCGAATTTCTGTCCATCGCTGCGGGTCAGCAGTGGAAAGGTCACGCCAAACGCCTCTTCCCCAGCGACTTTTCGAATGAGCTCTGTGCCGGCGGTGATATTTCCCCACTGATCGCTTCCTCCGATCTGCACAGTGACGCCATAATTCTGAAAGAGATAGAGAAAGTCATATCCCTGTAAAATCTGATAGCTGAATTCGGTGAAGCTCATCCCCTCTTCAGAGGTCAACCGCGCGCGAACGCTTTCTTTTGCTAGCATGGGCCCCATGCGAAAATACTTGCCCACATCGCGCAAAAAGGTGAGGAAGGAAAACTCCTTAAACCACTCATAGTTATTCAATAAAATAGGAGCTGTCTCTGGATTTTTCGTCTCCAATATGGCTTCTAGATTTTTGCGTATCCCTGCCAGGTTCTTTTGGATCGTCTCCTCATCCAGCAAAACCCTTTCACTGGTTTTGCCTGAGGGATCGCCGATCATGCCAGTCGCCCCGCCCATGATTGCCACAGGGCTGTGTCCGCAACGCTGAAACCAACCTAAGCAGATGATCCCCACTAAGTTGCCTAAATGGAGGGTGTCAGCAGTGGGATCAAAGCCGCAATAGACGCGCAAAGGCTTATTGGCGAGTTCACGCAGCTCATCGCTGGTCATATTTTCAATGAAGCCCCGCTCTTTTAGGACATCGATGACATTTTTCATAGAATCCATTAATTCAGAAGATATCTAATGGGCTATTCTGGATTTTAAGTAATTTTCTGTCAATGAGCTAGATCGTTAAATAATTATTTGATACAATAAAGCTAATGACTAAGGAGGGAGCTATGGCCGTCAAAGCAAGAGAAAGTCAGCAAATTCAAAGACTGCGCCGCAAAATTAAGGAGCAGATCCACGATGAACACAAACAGATCAATCAAAAAGCACTTGAACAAATGCGGAAGGCGATGAAGCGCTGGATCGGGCGCCACTCAGAAGAAAGGATCTCTCTCCTCAATAAGACGATCACCCTTTTTGACGAGAACAAACACACAGAACGCCCGCATGATAAGCAGATCTCTGCTCTGATGAAGCAGATTCAAAAAGGATTATCGTTATCGATGAAGTGAACCTTCAGCTTAAATTTCTTGCCCAAATGGGTCCCTAGGGCTTTTGGGCCGATTTTCTCCGTCGCAGAATGGCCCAAAGCAAAAAAGTTGATTTTTTCCTCAAACGCTTGGTTCCAAGCGGGTTCATCGAAATTGCCCGTGATAAAGCAGTCGATGCCCTGAGCCGAAGCCTCGGAAAGGGAACGGTAGGCACCTCCAGAAATCAAAGCCGCCGTTTTCACTGTCTCGTTGCCTCCGAGGGCATGATGGGCCGCATGCTGATAATACTCTTCCAGCCTCTTCATGAAGAGTCCCCTCTTCATAGCCTTAAAGCGCCCCTTAACGCCAATCAGCTTGCCATTATAGAGGCCAAAAGGCTCTAAATCCGACCATCCCAAATCTTGGGCCGCCCTCCAATTGTTTCCCCATTCGCGGTGCGCATCCAGCGGCAGATGAAAGCCCAGCAGAGAAATGTCATGCTTCAGCAGAAGGCCGAGCTTTTCCCGTTTCGGCCCAATGGCCAGAGGGCTCTCGTTATTCCAAAAAAGGCCGTGATGGACGATGAGGGCATCGACCCCCAGCTTTACCGCTTCCTGGATCGCAGCTAAGCTCGCGCTCACCGCCATCGCAATAGAGCGGACCTCTTTAGCCCCCTCTACTTGCAGCCCATTCTTGCAATAGTCATTAAAGGATCCGCATTCCAACGTTGCATCCAAATAGGTACAAATGTCTTGTAATCTAATCATAGTCGCCTCAATAATCCAAAAAAAAGAGAGTAATGAAAAATAGGAATATCGGCAATCGCAATGGTTCATGACAAACACTCCACAGCAAAAGAAGCGGCTGCGATTGCCGCAGCAGAACTGATTGAAGAGGGCAAGATCATAGGACTTGGCACTGGTTCTACGGCCTCTCGCTTCATCCACCACCTTGGAGAGAGATGTCGGCAGGGCCTTAAAATTCAAGCGGTCGCCTCCTCCAGGCAATCCGAACAGCAAGCCATTGTGGAGGGCATTCCCCTCTTAGATGCTAATGCGGTCACCTCTTTGGACCTGGATGTGGATGGAGCCGATGAAATCGATGGGGACAAAAGAATGATCAAAGGGGGCGGAGGCGCCCTGCTACGCGAAAAAATTGTCGCCAAAATGAGCCGGGAAATGATCGTCATCGTCGATCAGCATAAAGTCGTCGAAAAGCTAGGCAAATTTCCCCTCGCCGTCGAAATTGTTCCCTTTGCTTATCAATCCACCCTTCATCATTTGCAAGGCCTTGGCTATCAAGGCTCCTTGCGCACCGCACCAAAAAAAGAGCTCTTCATTACAGAAAACGGCAACTATATTTATGACATTCACTTCCCGCACCTGATCGATAAACCCGATGAAGAACAGCTCAAAATCCGCTCTATCCCCGGAGTCGTCGAAACCGGTCTCTTTCTGCACCTCGCCTGCCGCGTCATCGTGGGTTACGACGATGGACATGCAGAAATTCGTAGGTGACGAAAAACGTTATCTCACATAATGTGAAGATAGAAACAATGGACAATAATGGACAATGGTTAATGGACCTAATGGACACCATGGACTATGGACCATTGCCTTTGACCATAGTCCATGGTGTCCATGGTGTCCATTAGGTCCATTAACCATTGTCCATTATTGTCCATTGGTCCATTGTTTCTCAAGTGGCATGAAAATTGAGGTAAGAAACTAAAACAATGATTTCCGAGCTCATTCAGCTATCATTTGATAAAATCATGCAAACCCGATCCTATACCGTGATCGTTCTAGGAACTGAGGAAAAGCGGTTTGCCATCTATACAGACCCAAGCATAGGCCGCACCCTGCAACTTTATTTGACTGGCGCCGAAAAGCCGCGCCCTTTGACCCATGATCTCATCGATCTCATTTTCAAAGGGATGAACGTCCGCATCAAACAAGTCGTCATCGTCGATATTCAAGAAACAGTCTACTATGCCCGCCTCTTCCTCGAGCAAGATAGAGAGGATTACCGCCATATCATCGAAATCGATGCACGCCCTAGCGACTGCATTACCCTAGCTCTTATGAATAATGCACCCGTCTATTGCACCCGAGAGGTACTGGAAAAATCAGTACCTATCGATGAATAATAACTTTAATAATTGATATTGAAGCGCCGTTCCGCCAAGTTGACCAAGGATTCCACAGCTTCTTCGGCATCCTCGCCGATGGCTTCCACTGCAATCTTTGACCCTTTTGCTGCTGCGAGCATGAGGATGCCCAGAAGAGACTTGGCGTTTACTGCTTGCTTTTGATAGAGCAGTTTGACATCCGATTTGAACGCGGCGGCGCACTTCACAATCTCTGTGGAAGGGCGCGTGTGAAGCCCTCTATCGTTTCGAACGACAAAGACCCCTTTCGATTGGTATTTTTTTGTGGGCGATTTTAAAGTCATAAGTATTGTTCCTTAAAAATTCTACTATAGCGCGTAGGATACCCTCTGCCTGCATAATCTAACCCTGTCGCTTCATCGGAACACCACTCGCTTTGGTAACAGAGGGCAATTATCCTACTATTACACATATCTGAAGAGGCTATTTGAGTCAAGAGAAAATCTAAAGAAAATCTAAAGAATTTTTAAGTTGCTGGCCCTTAAAGATTTTGATTGTCGCTTTCTCCGATTCTGTATAGAATCGCCTTACACAACCAATCAAAGGATCAGATTATGGCAAAGGCGCGCACAGAAGTCAAGCAAACCGATAAATGGAATGTCGAAGCCCTCTTTCCCCAGTATGAAGGATGGCAAAAAGAATGCCTGAATTTCATTCGCGAAAAAGATCAGCCGCGCTGGCCCGAAATCGCCAACTATAAGGGGCGCCTGGGAGAAAGCCCCCAGACCCTCAAAGCCGCACTGGACCTCGTTTTTTCGATTGAACGCAAGCTCTCCCTTTATTACACCTATGCCCATCTGCGCCATGATGAGGACATCGCCGATGAGGCACACAAAACCGGCTATAACCGCATCCTCAGCGCCCTGCATGATTTCAACCAGGAGACTGCCTGGTTCGAACCCGAACTCCTAGCCCTCTCCGATAACACCATCAAAGCCTATCTGGACTCCCCTGTCCTTGCCGAATACCGATTCCATATCGAAAAGATCGTCCGCGTCAAGAAGCATATGCTCTCGCCGCAAGAGGAAGAGCTGCTGGCATTATCAGGAAAAGCCCTCCAAGCCACGCAAAAAGCATTCGGCGCCATCAATGATGCCGACTTCAAGTTCGGCACTGTGAAAGACAGCCAGGGTGCAGAACAGGAGCTGACCCATGCCCTCTATGGCCTCTATGTGCGGGACCAAGATAGAACCTTGCGTGAAAATGCTTTCAAGAGGCTGCATGGACAGTTCCAGAACTATGAAAACACCCTGACAGAGCTCTTGAATGGCCACGTGCAAGGCCATCTATTCAACGCTAAAGCGCGCAAGTATAAATCATGCCTGGAAGCAGCCCTCTTTCCCAAAAATATCGATGTCGATGTGTATCACGCCTTGATCAAAGCCGTGAATGCCAAAATCGGAGTCCACCATCGCTATATCAAACTCCGGGAAAAGGTAATTACGGGTCCCCTGCACCTCTACGACATGTATGTCCCGCTCTCAGCTGAAATCGACATCAAAATGCCCTATCAAGAAGCAGAAGAGGTCATCGTGGAATCGGTGGCCCCGCTAGGCCCGGAATATCAAAATGCTCTGCGCAAAGGGCTAAAAGAACAGCGCTGGGTCGACCGCTATGAAAATTCGAATAAACGGTCGGGTGCTTACTCGAGCGGCTGCTATGATAGCATGCCCTATATTCTGATGAATTATAAAGATGTGCTGCGCGATGTCTTTACCCTCGCCCACGAAGCCGGCCATAGCATGCACAGTCTGCTCAGCCATAAAGCCCAGCCCTATCACTATGGCGATTATCCCATTTTCCTCGCGGAAGTGGCCTCCACCTTTAATGAGGATCTCTTAACCCGCCTCCTATTAAAAAGGGCAAAAAGCAAAGAGGAGAAAATCTTCTTGATCAATCAGAAGATCGAAGACATCCGCACGACCCTCTTCAGGCAAACCATGTTTGCGGAATTCGAGCTCCTCATCCATACCCTTGCCGAACAAAATACCCCTCTTACACCTAAACTTCTCCGGGAAGAATACAGCAAGCTCAATGGCAAATACTTTGGCAAAGAGGTCATCATCGACACGGAAGCCGAATCGGAATGGTCGCGGATCCCCCATTTTTACAACAATTTCTATGTCTTCCAGTATGCCACCGGAATCAGCGCGGCCCTCGCTCTTGCTGATCGGGTTGTCAGCGGAGGAGCTGAAGAGCGCGATGCTTATCTCAATTTCCTTAAATCTGGATCCAGCCGCTATCCCATCGATATCTTGCAAGGAGCTGGCGTCGACATGCGCACCCCGCAGCCCGTGATCGCAGCCATTGATAAATTCGATGGACTCGTCAGCGAACTCGAACGGCTGCTTAGCAATTAAACGGACAATCTGCTAATCGGACTTGCAAGAAAATGGCCTCTTGTTATAACCTATTACCACATAAGCACAACAAGGAGATTCCTATGGCAGCAACACAACAGATGAAAAAAACAAAACTCCAACCCCTTGGCAATCGCGTCCTCGTCAAAAGATTAGAGGAAGAAGAGAAGCTGAAAGGAGGCATCCTCTTGCCCGATACAGCGAAGAAGAAGCAAGAGCAAGCCCAAGTGATCGCTATCGGCACCGGTAAAAAAGACAAAAACGGACAGCTCATTCCGATGCCAGTCAAAGTGGGGGACATCATTCTGATGGAAAAATATTCAGGTCAAGAAGTGAAGCTGGATGATGAAGAATATGTCATCCTGCGCGCCGATGACATCATTGCGATTGTCGAAAAATAATTAACAAAACGGGAGCTTAACCTATGGCAGCAAAGAACATCAAATTTAAAGAAGATGCCCGTCAAAAGATCTTGAAGGGTGTGCGTACATTGGCCGATGCCGTTAAAGTGACTTTAGGGCCAAAAGGACGCAATGTCATCATTGACAAATCCTATGGGACGCCTCACATCACGAAAGACGGGGTCACCGTGGCAAAAGAGATCGAGCTTGAAGACAAGCACGAGAACATGGGAGCCCAGATGGTGAAAGAGGTTGCCAACAAAACCGCCGATAAAGCCGGCGATGGCACCACGACGGCGACCGTACTGGCCGAAGCCATATATAGCGAAGGACTGCGCAATGTGGCAGCAGGGGCCAGTCCGCTGGACCTCAAGCGCGGCATGGAGAAAGCCGTCAAAGTCGTCATTGAAGAGCTCAAGAAGCGCAGCAAGAAGATCAAAGACTCCCATGAGATCGCTCAAGTCGCCACCATCTCCGCCAATAACGATGAAGAGATCGGCAAAATTATTGCACAGGCCATGGATCGCGTAGGCAAGGATGGCACGATTACAGTTGAGGAAGCCAAAGGTTTTGAGACCACACTGGAAGTCGTGGAGGGGATGAATTTTGACCGCGGCTATCTGTCCGCCTATTTCATGACCAATACTGAGACGCAGGAATGCGTCATGGAAGATACGTATGTCTTAATCTATGAAAAGAAGATCAGTGCCGTCAAGGATCTCATTCCCATCCTGCAGGCCATTGCCGAGCAAGGCAAAGGCGTGTTGATCATTGCCGAAGATGTCGAAGGCGAAGCGCTTGCCACACTCGTGGTGAACAAGATCCGCGGCAGGATTAAAAGTGTGCGCCGTCAAGGCGCCAGGCTTTGGCGATCGGCGCAAAGCCATTCTGGAAGACATAGCGATCCTGACCGGAGGCCAAGTCATCAGTGAAGAGCTAGGCATGAAGCTAGAGAGCGACGACCCTCGACATGCTCGGCAAGGTGAAGAAAGCCGTCGTCCAGAAAGATGACACCACCCTCGTTGAAGGGGCTGGAGATAAGAAACGCATTAAAGACCGCATTGCGCAGATCAAGCGCCAGATCGAGGAAACCGACTCGGATTACGATCGCGAGAAGCTGCAAGAGCGGTTGGCGAAGCTAGCCGGAGGCGTAGGCGTCATCCGCGTAGGGGCCGCTACGGAAATTGAGATGAAAGAGAAGAAGGACCGCGTCGATGATGCGCAGCATGCCACAGCCGCTGCCGTGGAAGAGGGCATCTTGCCCGGAGGCGGAGTCGCCTATGTGCGCTGCATACCGGCAGTCAACAAGCTCATTGAGACCTTGGATGGCGATGAGAAGACCGGCGCCAAGATCATCGCGCGTGCGTTGAGTTCACCGTTGCGCCAGATTGTGGAGAATGCCGGCCAAGAAGGCGCCATCATTCTGCAGCAAGTGGAGAAGCAAAGTGAAAAAGGTGAAAACTATGGCTACAATGCCTTGACAGGCGAATTTACCGACATGATTAAGGCCGGGATTCTCGATCCCACGAAGGTTGTCCGTACAGCCCTTGAGAATGCCGTGTCAGTAGCAGGCCTCTTAATCACGACGGAAGCCCTCGTAGCCGATGTCGTCGAAGACAAAGAGGCCGCAGCAGCCCCTGCAGGCGGTATGGACTACTAGGACGATGCGGAGCGCAGGAAAATCCCCTGCGCTCCCATTTTGCGATTGCGGGAAATTCCCCTCCCTACTAACATCATTTTCTTATTCCGGATTAGCTCAGCGGTAGAGCAGTGGACTGTTAATCCATTGGTCGTAGGTTCGAATCCTTCATCCGGAGATTCTAAGATTTAGGCAGTTGCGGCGAGAGTCCTAACTGCCATTTTCCTTCAATGGTGCACTGCTGGTGCACTAGCCCACAAAAAATGGCAACAACTCTCGTTGCCAAGTTAAGTCTCAATCTTAAGGACAAATCGGAATAGAGTAAGGAAGGCCGTAGCCTTCCTCCTCATCGAACCGTACGTACAGATTTCCAGTATACGGCTCTCCTAGTTGCTTCGGTTAATTGTGACCCCGTATTTCGCACATTTGCTACCAAGGCGTACCAGCCCAAGTTTCTGAAGGTGGGTATACCACGTCTGACCCTTGGGTTTCTTGTATCCTCTTTGGCTTCTTCTACTTAGGTGTTTTGTGACCTTAGCGCTAACGTAATTATCCATCTTCCTAAAGACTCGACTCGGGTGCCCAAGTTTAAAATATTCACTCCATCCATTCAGAAAGCTGTCGATTCTTCTTATGAATTTATCAACAGGGACATGATTCATTGAACGCGATGTGAGTTCGCGTATCTTGTCCCTGGCTTTTTCAATGCTTTTCTTCTTGGGTTCTATCCGGATATAGGTGTCGTTATTTCTATAAAGACATCTTTCTACTCGAAAGGTGTAACCCAGGAAGTCAATGGAGTTTCCTATTTCATTCAGGATAACCGTTTTGGTCTTTTCTTCGTTGATCTCAAGTTTCAGCCAGTCTGTTATCAGATGTTTGACTGAGCTTACGATTTTGGTTCCAATGTATCTTGCCATTATGACAAAATCGTCAGCGTATCTTATTAACCTAGCGTTCGCAGTGCATCGTGGACCATCTTCAGCGTGGAAACGCTTGTCGAACCAGTGTAAGTAGATGTTGGAAAGTAATGGAGATATGACCCCGCCCTGGGGGCTTCCTCGAAGTGATTTTGTCACTTTGATGTTCCATTTGCCGTTATCATCTTTCTCTTTTTCGACGATGGGAGCCTTCAACCAAGTTTCAATTAGTTTAAGGACTGTTCCATCTGTTATACGCATCTTCACGCATTTCATGAGTTGATCATGAGGGATGGAGTCGAAATACCCTTTCAAATCGGCGTCGTAGATGGCTGTTCTCCCACTCTTGAGATTCGTGGTAATTTCTTGGATGGCGTCATGGGCCGATCTATTTGGTCGGAAACCGTACGAGCAGTCCAGAAAATCCTTTTCGAATATTGGTTCAATTATTAGGAGTGTTGCCATTTGGACTAACCTATCTTTGATGGTAGGTATGCCGAGCGGCCTTTTCTTACCATCAGCTTTGGGTATATATACTCTGCGGACAGGCATTGGTTTGTAAGTTCTTGATTTCAGTTCTTCTTGGACTTTCTTCAAATAGGCTTCCACCTTTACCTCCGCTAGGAGGCTGGCGGCTGACGGATCCTTGATGTCTTCGACAGATTCGATGTCATCATAGGTTATGCCGTCGACACCAGGTGTCTGACCATTTTGTCGGATTAAGTACCAAGCAGTTCGGAGTGTTTCAATGTGATAAATGTGTCCGTATAACGCGTAGAAGCGAAACTGTGGTTCATTCTGGGCCTTTTCACCCAACTTTTGCCTTAGACGAGCAAGGCCTGGAGATCGGTTTGCGACTTTATCTACGACGAAGTCCGCATACTCTTCAACGTTTCTTAATTCTGTACTAGTGTTTTTAACCATCAATCAGATACTCCTCTCTTTGCAAAAGCATTACAACCAGCAGGACCCCTTTGCTCAGCAGACATTACTCTGCTTTCATTGCTACTACGGATCCATCTGACTTCCGATAAAGCCGAGATGGCGTTATGTATTCCGCCAACCCGTTTGTGGATAACTTCGGTTACCACTGTCTCTACCGGATCTCCCAGGACCTATTGTTAACTTTCGACACGCGCCCTCTCCAATCACCCCGGTTGGTTCAGTAAGTGCACCTGCATATTACTTCCTTACTGATGTAGGTTTCGCCCTTTTCGGGAGGTTGACCACCAACATTGCGTCTAACGAGGCCGAATCGAGTTCACTTGTATTGGGCTCATGTCTTTGCTATCAGAGAATGCGCTTCTCTTCGCCGTTCAGTCGACCGCAATGTTTCGCGTGGTGTGTTACCAGCCCCCACGCCAATGCGTAGCTAAATGTAGAATATGCAATTTACATTGTTAGTACCTCTCAACTAACGAGTTAACAGGGTTTTATACCTGGCGTAACCAAAAAGGACAAAAAAACCTAATTGTCTGAAAAAAATCGGCAGTGTTGCAAAGCTACCACTCTTTCTTTAAGTGCACCACCAGTGCACCAAAGTTAGTAGTAATAGCTACTTACAACCCTCACTGACCTTTTTAGAACCGGATATTGGACAATCAGCATGGGATTAACAATCCGTCGTTGTACACAAACAACCAAACGGAGGAGAAAAGTGGCATACATTCAAGAACGCAAGACAGATGACGGCAAAACTCATTATCGAGTTCAAATCCGATTAAGAGGTTACCCCATCACGACCGCCACCTTTGAACGCAAGACCGATGCTAAGATATGGGCGCAGCAGACAGAGTCTGCAATGCGGGAGGGACGACACTTTAAGACAGCCGAAGCAAAAAAGCATAACGTGGCGGAACTGGTCGATCGTTACATTGAAAACGTCATTCCCACTAAACCTAAAAATGCCGCAGCTACAACAGCCCAACTTCAATGGTGGAAGAGCCAAATAGGTCATTACCTTTTGTCCGATTTAACTCCCGCAATTATCGCTGAGCAACGAGATAAGCTCCTAAAGGGAACCACCTTTAAGGGCACTATCCGTTCCCCTTCCACAGTAGTTCGATATCTTGCAGCTCTTTCCCATGCACTTACTGTTGCAACCAAGGAATGGGGTTGGCTTGACGAATCTCCAATGAGAAAAGTCACTAAGCCAAAGGAACCCAGAGGAAGGGTTCGGTTTCTTGACGACGGGGAAAGGTCTGGGCTACTAAAAGCCTGCAAAGAAAGCTCTAATCCATATCTTTACATCGTAGTGGTTATTGCCTTGTCTTGTGGTCTTCGTCAAGGAGAATTGATGTCTCTTCGATGGGAAAACGTAGACCTATTTAAAGGACGAATCGTCTTGCATGAGACAAAGAATGGTGAGCGAAGGGTAGTGCCACTTCGGGGTCATGCTTTAGAGCTATTACAGTCTCATGCCCTGAAGAAACAACATGACCTTGGTCTTTTATTTCCCTCAAAAGAAGATACTGAAAGACCGGTGGATTTAAGGTTTCCATGGGAGCAAGCCCTAAAAAAAGCCGGTATCGAAAATAGTCTTAGGCAACGATGAAATGCCAATTACTCCAGGAGCTTTTTTGAATTTTCCTCACATATGGCCTGGAATGCATTTAGGCAGAAAGGTGCGGGAGTCAATGCGCAATGCCAGGCACATAATTGAACCAAAATTACCTGAAAAGTATTTAGCCGAAGCAAAAAAGATTATATCACGCATCCATTCGCAGTAAAAAAAACTCAACTATTACCGCAACGGTCGTTACAATTGCAAGCAACGGCTCTTATTTAATGAAACCATCTGAGTCCATAAGGCTTAGCATTCCTAAAAAACAACATCATATATAATTCATCTTCAATATCTTAAGTGATCATTTTTGTAGAATTTGTCTAACACTTTCCTATCGTGTTTTGACTATAGCGCCCCCTCTTTTTTTATCATTGGGGCAACAACGAGCAATATCGCTTGGCACCGTGCTAAGCGTCTGCAAGTTGACTTTTTAATTTGGAGCATTTCATGACAAAAATTCCACCTGATTTTCCCAATGAATCAAGAACCCGTCTTATTCCACTCGTAGATTGGCCTAAGTATCATCCATGGCCACCGCTTGGAGGGTTAAGAAACCTCGTATTTTATGCAGAATCGAATGGCTTCGATAAGGTAATCAAGCGTTCTTCGAATCGAGTCCTAATCGACGAAGCTGCCTTCTTCCGATGGGTAGAAGAGAACAACGCTAAAAGCAAAGGAGGCTCACATGAATAAGATGCGTATAAAGGGGCCAAGGCAACGAAGAGCTATCGAAGTGCTACTGAACGGCTCAGTTACAGTGAAGAACATGGGAGAGCTGATCGGTGCTCTCAATCCAAGACAGGTTATATTTGAACTCCGGAATCAGGAATTTGAGGGTATCATTCTCACTCGAAGGTTTGACATCATCGACCAGGACGGCAAACGGTGCCGCCCTGGTGAATACTACATTCCGGAAGAGTTTAAACCAACGGTTGAACAAACTCTCAAGGAAAGTATTGCTCAAGCGGCTGTAAAACGCTCAGGCACTATTGGAAAACGTTATAACCATGATAATAACGGGAGGACAAAGTAAATGCAAGAAACATCCTCCAATAATTGTGCCTGGCCAGAACCTCTTCCCCTGGAGGAGGTTCCTTTACTTCCTTGGCCCGAAAATAGTTTTCCCCCTCCATTCGAGATGTTTGTTAAGGAGCTCGCTCGTTCGACGGAAACGCCTATAGAGCTTGCAGCCATGTTGACTTTATCCGTGGTCGCCACGGCAACACACAAGCGCTACCAAGTCCAAATTAAAGCGGATTATTCTGAACCCGTGAATATATGGTCTGTAGTTGTGTTGCCTCCGGCATCTCGAAAAACAAGAGTCCATGGCGAAGTTGCTGCACCATTAAAAAAATGGGAATGCGAACAAAAGGAAATTTTTGAACCGCAAATACAATCAGCTGAGAGCAAAAGAAAAACAGGTGAAGCTCGCCTGAAAGAGCTTCGCAACAATGCCGCCAAATCTAGCGACGACAACAAATACAACGCTCTACAGGAAGATATTGAACGCTTAGAAAGCGAGCTTGATAGCATCCCCACTTGTCCACAAATTTGGGCCAGCGATGTAACACCAGAGCATCTGGCGACGATAATGACAGCTAATGAGGAAGCCATGGCTGTTTTAAGCGACGAAGGTGGCATCTTTGATATATTGAGCGGTTTGTATTCCGACGGGAAGGCGAACATAGACCTTTTTCTTCAAGCCCACTCTGCAAGTCCTGTGCGTGTAGATAGGGGCTCAAGGCCGCCAATATTTATGCAGCGTCCTGTTCTAACAATGGGTTTGACGGTTCAGCCAGAAGTCATAAAAAACATCTGCCGGAATAAAACTTTTCGTGGTCGCGGATTGCTTGGAAGATGCCTATATGCCATACCTAAATCAAATATCGGAAAACGAAGTTTTAATGAGGCTCCAATAAGTCAGGAGGTTACTCAGAATTATCGAGAAGCAATTCGATCGATTCTTAACCATCCTGACCATACGATAGAGAACGCTAAAACACAATATATCCTAACACTATCGCAGGAAGCCTATGAGAAATGGTTAAGCTATGCTAAAACCGTCGAGGCATTAATGGGAGAAGAAATAGGACATCTGACTCATATTACTGATTGGGCTGGAAAGCTGCCTGGTGCCATTGCCCGCATTGCCGCGTTATTGCATATAATGCGTTATGCGCATCAATGCCCGTGGCAATACCCAATTTCTTTAGAGGACATGGCTGCTGCGGTAAAAATAGGACATATTTTAACGAATCATGCCCTAGCTGTTTTTGACTTATTAAGGCTCGGCAGCACCCAACAACTGGCGCGAGATGTTTACAAATGGATAAGAGATGAAAAACGCATTGTTTTTACTCGTCGCGAATGTCGCCGGAAATTTCGCCGAGCAGAAAAAGAGGAATTGAATTCATCACTTGAATTACTGGAAGAAAAAGACATCATCCATGGACGTGACCCTGTTCAAGGAAAAACCGGGCGGCGAAGCGACATTTTTAATGTGAATCCTCACCTTTTTCAAGAATAAGTAGCATTGGGCAAAAGCTATTAGGTTTTGGCGCTTTTGTCCTATTTGTCCCTAAATATCACAAACCCAACCAAGAGGTAAACGTATGAATAGTAAGGAAGATTTCGAGATAGAGCAAAGCTTAGTTGCAGGCTCCAAGCCAATTGATGAATCCATTAAGACCGAAACAAATATAAAGCAGCTAACAAATGAAAATATCCCACAGGGAAAATGTCCTATACGCATTAGCTGCAAGGATGGCAAATGCCATAGCATTGAGGTGAGAGAACAATACCAATCCCAAAGCCATCTTATCTTAGAAAAATTGACAGCAACACAAGATAAAGAAATTTCGAACGAAATTATCTATAGGGCTGTTTCTGCGATGCCTTTTCGCAAAGAAATGGACTACAATTTTAATACTGCTTTTCAATCGCTTTCAGATTATGAGCCAAGGGACTCTACCGAAGCAAAACTATGTCTTCAATCGACAGTCCTGTACGCACAGGGTTTGCGACATATGGAAAAAGCAGAGAATAGCAACCGAGTTGATCACAGTGAATTTTACCTAAAAAATGCTATCAAACTTTTAAGGTTGCATAATGAAACCATTGAAGCACTTGCCAAATATCGCCGGGGTGGCGAACAGAAAGTTATTGTGCAGCATGTTCAAGTCAATGATGGAGGCAAGGCCATCGTTGGCAACGTAGTTAATGGGGGTGGGGGTAATAATAAAAATGACGAGGTAATCCCATGCTAAGGTTGTGTGGTGCGAAAGCGAGAACAAACGGACACCGACCTTGTCGCCAACCCGCTATGGCAAACGGACGATGCCGCTTGCATGGCGGGCTTGTCCCAAAGCACAATCCAGGACCAAAGACAGCTGAAGGGAAGTTCCGCCAAAAGATGGGAAGCTGGAAGCACGGCTTAAGATCGAAAGAAGCGATCGCCGAAAGACGCTCTACCCGAGAATTGATTAGACAAAGCAAAAACCTCATCAATAAAATGTAGTTTTGTCCTATTTGACCCAATTGTCCTTATTCATTCGGGCATCAAGTCCTTTGGAGAGCAGTTCAAAGCCTTTGCTAGAATGATGATATTCTCCAAGGCGATGTTTCTTTCTCCTCTCTCAACCGAGCCAACATAAGTCGGGTGTAAATCAGCCTTTTCGGCCAATTCCTCTTGGGTAAGGCCTATTTCGTAACGGCGCATCCGTACCTTCAAGCCGAAGGACTTTCTAATAGGAGTTTTCTTTCTGTTGTGAGATTTGCCCATGTGTACCTTAAAAACACATAGGCTAGAACTTTTGTCATCGACATTACACAGACTATGAGCACTAAAAGAAGATTATGAGTACACAAAAAAGACGACAATCGTTATGATATAAGTTGTTCATTACCAATAAAATATAATATGCATAGGAGATTTATGAAAAACATGTCTTTTAAAATACTTTTATCCCTTGTCATAGGCTCACATCTTATCGGCGGTGCGAATATGCTTCATGCTGCTGAAGTGGATAGCGGAATCGTGATTGTTGATCGTAAGCCCTGGAAAGTGTCATGGATAGAAAAAGATGAAAAAACATGGGTTTTATTAGCAGATTTTGACGAAGGAGAACTCAGAACTCACTTTAAGCAGCCACCTCCTAAAACAGGCTTTGGATTAGATCGAACGAACAAACCTACAAAACAAGAATTTGAATTTTTTGGTGGTCAGAAGTTTGTATCAACGACCTGCCAATATGAGCAATGGCCTGATGGTGCAAAAGCATGGGCTTTTACATTTGACGATAAATTCAAGCGCGATAATCAAACATTCCGATTTGGAACTACCGCTGTCGTCGAGGAAGTCGGTGATGCCGACAATGAAATTCGCTATGCCATTTTTAGAGAATTTGAATAACTTGGAAATAAAACATAAATAAACTGCTAATTGTAACAAATAATGTTTATTAAACGTTTCTTAAAATGATTATTTTATTAATTTCTATTTTATTGCTTATTTGTGTTTTATTGGATGTATACTTTGCTGTCTCTTTTGTGGTTACATGTATCTAAAACACAGCCAATTGTTCACTGGCTACGACTTGATTTTTTATTTTGATTTGAACCCTCATTATTTTTTTACCAAAGATTGGGAAGGCCTAAACCATCTTGTTGATAAATTTTTCCAAATGAATGCATTTTATGAATGCGGACTACTCATCCTTATTGCCTGGCTTTTTTCCCGATTTGCTGTAGCGCGTGCCGGCTAGATAAAGTGCAGAAAGCAAGAGTTCAAGGGTGCCTTGCTGATACATTAATATAAAAATTGTTTAAGAGCCCGATTTAGCTTTATTTAGACGCTCTAAAAACGCCGTATATTTTTCTGAATGTCCCTCAGTAGTAGACCAACGTTCCACTTCGGAAAGATTGATATTCTGTTCTAAGCAAATATTGATGGCTTGTTCTAATCCCTGACGGTCATTCCAATGGTAATATGCTCCCAGACGGTCCTTCACACTATCTACAGGACGCAATAGTTTAATCTTGCCGAAGCGAGTCTCTACACTGCCAAAATCACGCACATATTCATTTCCCACAGCTGCCGGGGGCGATACAAACTCCACAAACCAAGGGCATCCTGGGTGTTGAAAATAACGGGCCTTCTCAGTGAATCCCATTTCCAATAGTGCTTTCTTAACTTTGCGCATGTCCTCATAAGTTACATAATCTAAGTCATAAGACTGATAACGGTTCTCAGAGTAAATTGTAACGCAAGCACCACCGACAAGAATTGTCTCGATGCCTCGCTTTCTGAGCTCCTCTGAAACGTAGCCTGCCAATTCTTTTAGAGTGATGTTCTCCCAATCAATCATAATGGCTTTCCTTGGCGTCTTGGCCGTTTCCTAATTATTTGTTCGTAATACTTATCGCGTATGTCTTGAGGAAATCCATCATAGGCTCTTTCCAAAAACGACTTCAACTCCTTAAGAAAGGGATAACGCGGATTAAATTGGAATAGTAATGTCTTGCCTTTCCGATGACTGACAATGACTCCACCTTTTTCCAATCGTGCTAATCCTCTTTGAAAGCTGAAGAGTGGAGTTTGAAATACTTCCTTAAGCTGCGATGGATAGCACTCTTCGTTGACCACAAGAAAGAACAATATCTTCTCAATGACAGCATTGCCGAATAGAGACTCTAACATATCAACCACCTTTTTTGGTCATAATACCACTAATATTGGTGATTGTCAATGTCTGAAGGCGCGAATCAATGGTGCACTGGTGGTGCACTTGGCCATAACAAATGGCGAAAGATGACGATAGAATACGATAAGCGATTTACTCTCAACTCTTTGATTTTGTTGTTGCTATGTATCGTAGGTTATTGTAGATTATTAACTTACGCTGGACTGTTAATCCATTGGTCGTAGGTTCGAATCCTTCATCCGGAGATTCTCTTTACAGATTACCCCTTATGGCAAATATAGACATATTAAAAGAAGAAACTGTCAGAAAACAGTGGTTGATTTCATTTTTTATCTACAGTGCTATTTCAGCATTATCCACCTTAATCTCGATTTCAGCCATATTAATCTTAATTAGAAAAGCTAGCTTCACTGAAGCTGAAACGACAGATATTGCTTCTAAACTTGTTGATCTAACTCTTTCTTTCCTGGTTTTGATTCCCTGGTTTTGGATTACCTATCATTGCGCGTATAAAAAACGAGGAACTGCTTGGCTAATGTGGACCTTGATTTTATTACCAGCAGGAGTGTTGATAAACGGTATAATGAGGGGCACATGGAATCAATTTGCCGAAGGGCCTTTTCTGGCGAAATCTATAGCTTTAATGAGTCTAGGAATTGCAGTTTATTATTGGATAAATTGCTTACGATTAAAAAGGGTTAACCTAGATCGAGAATATCAACGGGTTCTCGCATTAAAGGAAAAATCACGTACGGATATGTAAGCTTTCGCAAGAGTCAGTTATTAAGGAATCCTTAATAACTGAA
The DNA here is from genome assembly GCA_963801335.1 of uncultured Parachlamydiaceae bacterium. Taxonomy (GTDB): domain Bacteria; phylum Chlamydiota; class Chlamydiia; order Chlamydiales; family Parachlamydiaceae; genus CAWDEQ01. Next base: position 1,158,473 of record CAWDEQ010000003.1, read on the forward strand.
CTCTATACGTGAGAGAAATCTTAAAGATGGAAGCTATTACTAACGGCTTTTACCTTAATCCTTTAGGGACAAGCCAACGATCTAGGAAGTCGAATCCAAATTGAACGAAGATAGCGAGTAGAGAAGCGGGAATGGCGCCTGATAGGAGAATTTTCGTGTTGTTTAGAGCTAGACCCGTCACGATGAGCTCGCCAAGACCGCCAGCGCCAATGAGAGCGGCAATAGTGGCCATGCCGACGTTGAGAACGGCTGCTGTCTTAATGCCGGCTAAAATCGTTCGTGAGGCAAGAGGGATCTCAACTAGAAATAGGCGAGGGAGCAAGGGAAGGCCTAGAACAATGGCGGATTCTCTGAGAGGGTTAGGAATGTCGCTTAAACCTGTATAAGTATTTCGCACAATAGGATATAGGGCGTAGAAAAAGAGGGCAATCAGGGCAGGGGTTGTCCCGATTTTTTGTAGCAAAGGAATCAAAAAAACAAAGAGGGCTAAAGAGGGAATGGTCTGAATGATACCAACAACATTTAAAATGACATGTCGTAAGGAAAAAGAAAAAGTGGCTAAAATTCCCAGAGGAATACCCACTAAAATAGCAGGAATGAGAGAGCCAAATACGAGAAATAAATGCTGTTTTGTCAATCGCCAAATACCTAGGTCCCATAAAGGCTGCAAAAAAGAAGTCTTTTGAGCCGAAGAATCTGTTGCATTTGACAAGAAATTTCGCGCAATCTTCTCAAAATTTTCCCCTCCCAGTTCTGCTCTCGCATTCATCATTAGCATCCCCTCATTGGAGATGCTCCCCGATAATTTTTGCAGTGCTTTCCATATCCGCGGAAACTTTTGGGGTACATCCAAGCGATAGAGTAAGATGGCATCATAGACGGGAAAAAAATGGAGATCATCTTCTAGAACTTGAAAATGGTATTTTTCAATTTTGGGATCAGTACTATAAATATCAGTCAAGTCAATCTGCTTACTCTTTAATGCTTCATAGCTTAAACTATGGTCAATGCCAATCACGTCCTGTTGAGGAAGATGGTAGGCTTTTTTAATTTCCTCCCAACCATCCACTCTCTTTAAGAATTCTGGGGAAAATCCTATCTTCAAATGAGGATATCTTTTGAGATCAGACATGCGCTGAATCTGTAGCTCGCGCGCTTGCTTTTTACGCATAGCAAAAGCATAAGTATTGTTAAATCCTAGAAGAATAGCAGCTCCAATTCCCAACGGCTTAAGTTTGCTATTTAAAGTCTCTACATCCACTTTTTGGTCAATTGGCAACTTGAGAATTTCTTGAGCTATGGTTCCGGTATATTCGGGATAAACATCAATGGCTCCTTCTTTTAAGGCAGCGAAGGCAATACCAGTATTACCAAGGCCAGATGTATAAATCACTTTAGCTTCCCCTGTTTGCTCAGCCACCTGCTTGATGATTTCGCCCAAAATATAAGATTCTGTAAAGCGTTTGGAACCAATGGTGAAGGTATGTTGCGTATCTAGCGCGTAAATAGGCATGGAAAAGAAAATAAGGAGGATCAGCAGCATGTCATCTCGATGGAATATTGTTGTGCTTGGATGAAGTCAGTGACATAAGGCTCTGCAGGAGACTGAATCAACTCTTGAAAAGAACCTTTTTGAATGATCTTCCCGAGACGCATCAAAACAATTTCACTCCCTAGATAGGCTGCCTCGCGCATATCGTGTGTCACTAAAATAACCGTCTTTCGGAGATAGGAAAAAATCTGTTTAAGTTGCTTTTGCAATTCGAAGCGTATAAGGGGATCAAGAGCTGCCAGCGGTTCATCTAGAAGAATATAGTCAGGATTGAGCATAAGGGCTCGCATTAAGCTCACTCGCTGACGCTCTCCGCCTGATAGCTGTAAAGGATAAGAATGCAAAATGTTTAAGGGAAGTTGAACAAGATCGCACAATACAGCGATTCGCTCATCAATAGCTTCAGAAGAATATCCTAGAAATCGAGCAAACAGGGAAACATTACCCTGAACATGTAAATGAGGGAATAATCCTCCATCTTGAATGACATAGCCAATTTTTCTGCGCAAAAGATGAATATTTATATCATTAACTTCTACATCGTCAAAAAAGATTTGCCCTTCTGAGGGAGGAATTAATCCAACAATGAGCCGAAGTAGAGTAGATTTACCACAACCGCTTGGACCAATCAAAACGGTTGTCTTTCCATCCTCAATGGTCAAAGTAGTCGGTTCTAATGCTTGGTGATGATCGAAACATTTAGAAACTTTTTTGAGTAATATAGCCATAATTATTTCTATAAACATAAAGACAAGAAAGTGTAAATTAGAAAGAGCCACTCCCGGTGTGAATTTTTCGACGAGATAGGGGATATTTTTGAATGGCTTTACAACAGCCCCCCGAAAGCCATATAAGTTTGTATATGGCTGAGGGGGGGATGGTGGAAAGACATCAAAAAGATTCCCCTAGATCGTCGAAATGGCACAGCGGGAATGGCTCAGAAAAAGGAGACACGATGATCCAGAAATTTGACGCCATTGTTATTGGAACTGGCCAGGCAGGCCCTTCCTTAGCGAAAAGTTTATGTCAAAAAGGGTACAAAGTCGCCATAATTGAACAGGCTCGCTTCGGCGGAACTTGTATAAATACTGGCTGTACACCTACTAAAGCGCTTGTTGCCAATGCTAAAATTGTCCATTCGGTGCGCAATAGCAAAGCTTTTGGAGTAGATATTGATCATTTTCAAATAGACTACAAGGCAATCAAAGCTCGGAAAGATGCCTTAGTCAAGGCCGGAACAGAAGGGGTGAGAAATTTACTGCAATCGACAGAAGGATGCACACTATTAGAAGGGCATGCATCCTTTGAAGGCCCCCATCAAGTTAAAGTGGGAGACTACCTCGTAGAAGGAGACAAGATTTTTATCGATGTTGGAGCTCGCTCATATATCCCGGCTATACCCGGACTTCAAAAAATTCCCTATCTCACCAATAGTTCTCTTTTGGACATCGACTCTATTCCCCCCCATCTTTTGATTTTAGGTGGAGGATATATTGGTCTTGAATTTGCGCAAATTTTTCGCCGCTTTGGCAGTCGAGTGACTGTCATCCAGAGAAATCCCGTCATTATGCCCAAAGAAGATCAAGATATCTCTAAAGCAATACAGGAAATTTTGGAAAAGGAAGGGGTTGAGTTTTACACTAATGCGGGCAATTTTGAGATTCTTCCCGATAGCCAAGAAGGACATATTCTCGCTCAACTGGAACAAAATGAAAAAAAGCAGGAAATTTCAGGCACGCATTTATTAATCGCTACAGGGAGAATTCCCAATACAGATAACCTAGGACTAGATAAAGCGGGAGTCAAAGTGGATAAGAGGGGATTTATTACCGTCGATGATCTGCTGCGCACATCTCAACCGCACATCTGGGCTCTTGGTGATTGCAATGGAAAAGGAGCTTTCACCCATACGTCTTATAATGACTTTGAAATCGTACGGGATAATATCCTAAAAAATGGATCGCGAAAGGTCACTGACCGCATTCCCATTTATGCGCTTTTTACTGATCCACCCTTGGGAAGAGTAGGGCTAACTGAGCAAGAGGCACAGCAGCAGCATGAGGATGTTTTGGTAGCCAAACTCCCCATGACGGCTGTTGCACGCGCCAGAGAAAAAGGAGAAACCGAAGGATTCCTAAAAATTGTAGTGGAGGAAAAAACGAAGCAGATCTTAGGCGCTTCCTTTTTGGGAACATCCTGCGATGAGGTTATCCAGTTAATTGCTGTCCTCATGGCCGCTAAGGCGCCTTATTCTGTGATCGAACGAACCGTGCTCATTCATCCCACTGTCTCTGAGCTGATTCCAACACTTTTATCAAAACTCGCTAAAGTAGAGAACATGCAATTATGAAAGACAAAGAGCAACAGGCACAGTCCCCGGAAGAAGAACAAATACGGCAAGCTTTGAATTCGCACTGGCATGCGTCGGCAATCGGCGATGCAAACGCGGAACACGCTATTTACGCTGACGATGCTATCTGTGATTATCCCCAGTCGGGCGAGAGAATCCTCGGACGAACCAATTTGCAGGCCTTGCGGAGTCATCACCCGGGCAAGCCATCGGGTTTCAACGTCAAGCGAATTCTCGGAAAAGGAGATCTCTGGATCACGGAATACATCATTACCTACCAAGGGCAACCCACTTACACAGTGAGCATTATGGAGTTCCGCAACGGTAAGGTCGTGCACGAGACACAGTATTACGCATATCCCTTCGAGGCGCCCGCCTGGCGGAGCCAATGGGTTCAGAAGATGCCCTGAAGTCCTTGTTTTCAAATGATCCAGGTACCGAGAAGAGAGGTGACGGCTTTGGGAATTTCCATGGGGCTCATGTGGCCGCAGTCTTCGACGATGGCTAACTTTGCATTAGAAATATTGTTAGCAAGTCTTTGATGATCCTCAAGTGTAAATACTTTATCCTCGGCAGCATGGATCACAAGAGTGGGACATTGAATCAGCGGCAAAATGGATTCGCATTCATCCCTGATAAGCATCGACTTCTCTTGTCGAAGAAAAGCTTGTTCTCCGACTTCTAAAAACATCTTTTCCACTTCACTTTTGACACTCGTGTTAAAGACAAAATAATCAACTAGCTCCTTCACAACTTCACGAAACTGACCATTTTCAACCCTGTGAATCATTTCTTTCCTTTTAGTCTTTTTTATAGGTGTGTCGGAGCTGGCTGTTGTATTTAGCAGGCAAAGCTTAGTGACACGCTCTTTGGCTCTGCGCATCACTTCCAAACAAAGCCATCCGCCCATGGAGTGACCTACAAGAGTAAATTGATCGGGTGCCTGTTCCAAAATCTCCTCCACCATTTTTTGAGGAGAGTCTTGAGTCGGAGATATAACTTTGATTAAGGCTAAATCACTTAAACTTTTGATTTGATGCGACCAAACCAATTCGTTTGATAAGAGACCTGAGATAAAAAGGAGCGGGGTTTTCATCAGCACACCCAAAAAAAGAAAAGCGATCTTTAAGATAAAAATACAATTTCAAACCTAATTTAGGCAGCTAAAAAGAGAAACCGAGCCAGTCAAAAGTTCGAAGGGTACCTGTAATTGGAGTTTTGGGTTGCATCAAAAAGACAATTCGGACAAATTTTTGAGGGGCGGTTGCGGGCGAGAGTCCTGACTGCCATTTTCTTTCTATTATTATCGTAGATAAATTATACCACGCGCGGCCCAAAATAGCAAATTTCGGCTTTGCCAAAGCCCCGGGGCTTTGGCAAAGCCGAAATTTGCTATTTTGGGCCGCGCGTGGTATACTCCACGGAAATCATGTTTTACGTTAGGCTATGAGGCCAGATAAAAATATAAATTCATCCCAGGAGTCGCTATGTCAGACGAACATTTCATGAGTCAGGGACAAATACTACTTTATCAAACGGAAGATGGTAGCCAACGCATCGAAGTCCATCTTCAAAATGAAACTGTCTGGCTCAGTCAAAAGCTAATGGCTGAACTTTTTCAGACTACTCCACAAAATATCAATATGCACTTAAAAAATATTTTTTCTGAAGGAGAGCTTTCTCAAGAGTCAGTTATTAAGGAATCCTTAATAACTGCCTCTGATGGTAAGCAATATCGAACGCAACTCTATCGTTTGGAGGCGATTATAGCGATTGGTTACCGAGTTAACTCTCATCGTGGAACCCAATTCAGGCAGTGGGCCACTCAACGCCTCAAGGAGTACATCGTTAAGGGATTTACTTTGGATGATGAACGTTTAAGTAAACCGGGAGGGGTGGACTATTTTGATGAATTGTTAGATCGTATTCGTAGGATTCGATCATCCGAAAAGCGTTTTTATCAAAAAATCAGGGATCTCTACACTCTCAGTGCTGACTATGATCCACAACATCCCATGACTCAAGAGTTTTTTAAGACTGTTCAGAATAAACTTCTTTATGCCGTTACTGGATTTACAGCTGCGGAAATTATTTATAAACGAACAAACTCCTCCAATCCGAATATGGGACTTATGACATGGGATGGCGCCAATCGAGGAAAGAAATTGACAAAACAGGATGTTGATATAGCTAAAAACTACTTGAATCATGAAGAAATCAAGGATTTGGAATTGCTGGTAAGCCAATACTTAGATTTTGCCGAAAGACAGGCTCGTCAAAAGAAGGTTCTCTACATGATCGACTGGAAAAATAAACTGGATGCCTTCCTCACACTCAATGACGATAAAATTCTTACTCATACGGGTACAATTTCTGCAGAGGTAGCTAAAGCGATTGCTTTATCTGAATACGCAAAGTTCGAAGAGCATCGCACAAAGGAAGAACTCATGCATTCGGAAGAGGAACTAAGAGAGGCTCTTAATCGAGTCATGGCAGAAAGAGAATCGCTGGAGTACGAAGAGAAATAATTCATCCTACAATTTATGGAGATGATTCCATTAAAATTACTTCTTATTTCATTATATGTCATCATATTATCTCATTACATGATTGACAATCAAAGCAAATTCTGATAGAATTAAATATTAATTTACAGAGAATCAAGAATGCAGTTACAAACAAACGATTTATATCCAACTAATTTTGTTTGGAATGACAAACCTTTTCTCGATCGACTTGTAGATGGCTTCAATACACCTGTAAGATGTGCCTTGAATGGACGTACAATCACCTGGGTGAACAATCAAGCAAATCCCGTATATCGTGAAGAGCGCCCCTCGACCCTTGAGCGCATCGCGGGAATCATCATAACTTTGATTGCATTGCCATTCTTTCTGGCATTCCAGTTTATCGCATATCCTTACAAGAAGCGCTCCTATAACCAGCATCTGTTAAGCGATTGCAATCAGGCAGTAAAACGACTCAATGACCAAGCCTTCAGTGCAGCAGAAAACGGCGATGTGGAAACCTTGAAACAGCTGGCTAAGCGAGGTTGGAGTCCGTTACTTTTGTCGAAAGACGACTCAGCTCGGATAGTTTCTTTTGCAGATCAAAATGGTCCTCTTGCAGTCTACCTCCTTAACTGTGGGGCCGAAGCAATAGGTAAGGTCACAAAAGACGACTTGAACGCTATTAGAGGCTGGGCTGTCCGCAACAAAAATCTTGATGCCCTAGAATGGGCCCATGAAAAAGGTCTCCAATTGAATGACGATATATGCAGTCGTATGCCTAACTGGTTTGAAGGATTGAAGTGGGCTTATAACAAAGGCTGTGCTGAAGCAGGAGCCTACATGTGTACTGCTGCCGCATCAGAAGGTAATCTCGAAGGTTTGCAATGGGCTCGCGCCAAGGGCTTCGCATGGGATAGGACCTGTCCATATGCGGCCGAAAAAGGTCACCTTGATGTTTTGCAATGGGCTCGTAAGAACGGCTGCCCATGGGATGCATCGACGTGCGCTTTGGCGGCCCTTGGAGGACAACTTGAAGTATTGCAATGGGCGCGTGCGAACGGCTGCCCTTGGGATGCATCTACGTGCGCAGAGGCTGCCCACAGCGGGCGCCTTGATATATTGCAATGGGCTCGTGAGAACGGCTGCCCATGGAATGAACATACATGCTATTGGGCTGCCGAATATGGGCATCTAGATATATTGCAATGGGCTCGTGCCAACGGCTGCCCATGGAGTGAATTGACGTGCACCGGTGCAGCCTGTGGAGGCCACCTCGAGATCTTGCAATGGGCTCGGGCCAATGGCTGCCCATGGAATGATTGGACCTGTTTTCAGGCTGCTCAGTGCGGACACCTTGATGTTCTGCAATGGGCTCTGGCCAATGGCTGTCCTCCAACAGTACAATGGTATGTTCAAGACCACCATGAATATGTGCGCACGTGGCTGATAGAGAACAATTACTTGAAAAAATAGCCTCTCAAATGCCCATCAAAACCTCCATAAGAACAAAAGGACAAAAGGACAGCAGGGACAAAAGGACAAGGACCAAAAGGACAAAAACGACCTAAAGGACGAAAGGACATAACTCATTGTCCTTTTGTCCTTTAGGTCGTTTTTGTCCTTTTGGTCCTTGTCCTTTTGTCCTTTCTTAAGCGGTATTTTCAGATAAACGCCGCAACGCAATTGAGGAAGAGGACTATCTTTACAAAAAAACCTTTCGTGATATAATAAGGGATATGCGGGTATATTTTATTGAGATATTTAAAGGATAAGGGATATCATGATAGTCACTCTATTTATGTCTCCTATAGAAGTTGCTAAGAAAGTAGCGGAACAAGCAAAGGAAAAAAGACTCTCTCTCAATTTAAGCCAAAAGAGTTTGGCGGAGAAATCGGGAGTAAGTCTTGCGGTGTTAAAAAAATTTGAGCAAACGGGAAAAGTTTCTTTCGAATCGATCTTGAAGCTTGCTCTTATTTTGGACAGTATTGCAGAATTTAGCGAATTGTTTAAACCGCTTCCCGCCACTCACTTTACAACCCTGGACACTCTTCTCAAACAGAAAAATCGAAAAAGAGGAAGAAAATGAAAGTTGAAGTGATCCGAGTGAACTATTGTCGAGAAGGCACCCCTATCCCCATGGGACGGCTCGCAATCAAAGACCGTAGAATCTTCTTCGAATACACGCCGAGTTTTTTAGAACTCCATCTAGAATTGTCTCCTTTTAAATTGCCCTTAAAACCAGGCGTTATGACCTGTGAAGATTTTACCTTCGAAGGACTTTTTGGAGTTTTTAATGACAGTCTTCCAGATGGATGGGGAAAACTTCTCATGGATCGTAAGTTGATGAAAGAAGGAATAAATCCTCAAACAATAACGCCATTAGATCGTTTAGCCTTTGTAGGATCTCAGGGAATGGGAGCCCTACAATATGCTCCAGAGATGGGTAATATTCCCTACAGCAAAACTATTTTAGATCTTGATAATCTTGCTCTAGAATGCTTTGCAGTGCTCGATCATGAAGATGATGATTATGTTGACGAACTATTTGCTCTCAATGGTTCTTCTGCCGGAGCAAGACCAAAGGTGATGCTCCGGCTGCTTCCAAACAATAAAGGCTTTAAAAACACTGAGAATATGCCACAATTACCTCACGACGATTGGCTGATCAAGTTTCGCTCTTCAATAGACCCTAAAGATGTAGGGGCGATCGAATTTGCCTATCACTTGATGGCTGAAAAAGCTGGTCTAGATGTTCCGCAGGCTAAGCTCTTCAAATCAAAAATATGTCCAGGTCATTTTGGAGTTAAACGTTTTGATAGGCTGCAACACAAATTTTTGCATATGCACACAGTCAGCGGACTCTTGCATGCTGACCACCGTCTTCCAAGCTTAGATTATGAAACTCTTCTTAAAGTGACCTGGTGGTTGACAAAAGATATTCGAGAATGTGAAAAACAATTCCGCCATGCCGCCTTCAATGTATTTGCCCATAATCGCGACGACCATTCTAAGAATTTTTCTTTTTTAATGGATGAAAACGGAATGTGGCGCGTTTCTCCAGCCTATGACCTCATTTTTTCCTCTGGGCCAAACGGGGAACACTCTACAACCATTATGCGCGAAGGGAAAAAACCTGGAACATCTCATCTTTTGAAACTGGCTTCAATAGTCAGTATAAAAGAAAAAAGAGCCATTGAAATCCTGGATCAAGTGAAGGAGGCAGTCTCTAATTGGAATGAATTTGCCAAAATCGCCCATGTCAGTCCCAAATCTTCCCGCATCATACAATCCACCCTTATACCGAATAAGGCCGGCTAATTTTTAAATATAATTTATTATAATAAAATATTATAATCAATATTTGAGGTTATCGGTTATTGCATTTGCATTCTTTCCTCCTATAGGAGGTTATTTAGAATGAATTATGAGAGTTTTATTAAAGAACTTAAACGCACTCCCGGGTTAGAGCCTTTACATGCCGACAGCCAGGGTGTGTATTCTCTGCGGATCAACCATGAGCACTTGGTGCAGCTATCGGAATCGTCAGATGGGGAATCCCTCTTTATCTCAGGCCCAGTCTTTCCTGTTCCTACAGGCGATGAGGAAAAGCTGGCGCTGTGGGATAGGCTGCTGACCTCAAATCTTTTTGCAAAAGGGACAAGGCATGGCTGGTTTGCAAAAGATCCAAAGTCTCATCAAGTGCTCTTGATCTTTCGCTTGACCATTTCTCAAGTTACTGTTTCTCAGTTTCTTAACGAGCTGCAACTGTTTGTAGATTATCTAATTCATTGGAAACAGGAGTTGAATCAGTCAGCTAGAGAACAGCATGATCACTATCGAAGGCATCATAAAAGGGCTTCAGCCAAAGATTTTCATTTAAAAGTGTAAATATATTATTTTAATATAATATAATTAATATAGATCAAATCTTTGTGGAGTTTAGGCATGATGATCCCTGATTCTTCGGGGGTATCACCAAAAGAGCCATTAAGAGGAAAGATAAAAGAGGCTTCTGTTGGCGAATACCAAGTAGAGCCATTAGCACCCAGCAAAATTCAAATCCCGGGAACAGCCAGCCGGGAAGTGAAAGTAGAATGTGCGCATTCTCATCCCATTCACGATCTTACGGCTATTCGTTTAGGATTCCCAAAAGCGGAGGAGCTCATCCAATCAGCCCTCAAAGGGCCCCGAATTCGGCAGGAACGAGCGCTGGCAATGGCGTATCATTTGGATGCCTATATCGAAAATAAAATGCCTCATGAGCTGCATCATGCCATTGAAAAAGCGATCTCCAAAGCACAAAAGGCAAGCGCGACTCCTTTGACGCCAGAGCAAAAGGAACTCATTACAGAGAGAGTTGTGGAGCAGATCCGCAAAAAAGTAGGCGATTCTTTGCTCTTTTTTGTGACAGTCGATCCGAGAAAAGGTCCTTTTACTCCAATAGAAAGAATAGCTGAAAACTTTGAGTTTCTTCCCCTACCAGAGGACCCGACCCGTCTGAATTTATTCGAGGAAGGAATAGAAGAGTTTTCTAGAGAACTGATCAGAAGAGCTTTTGACCAGCACCTCGATAATCCCGAGCAATATGTATCGCATGGGTTTGATCATTCCATCAATACAGCCAATTATACCCGCGAAGTCTTGAAGATGAACCCTGAGATTGTCCTAGCCGCCCAAGAAAAATACCACATTACAGCTGGAGAGGCGCAGTTCATGCTGGAAACAATAGCCCTTTTGCATGACTGCGGGTATCCCTGTATCGGCTGCAAAGCAAAATCTGTTCATGGGATTTCCGGAGCAGATTTGATGCTCCCGATGCGCCCCATTTTTGAAAAACTGCTGACATCTCCAGACAGAAAAAAGGAAGAAATTTTTAATGATTTTAGAAACTCCATCATGATGCATTCCGCCGATAAGGTTGAAGAAGCTTTTTCGGCCAAGATTGTGACCACCCTGGGAACATTCCTTGCGGATCCAAAGAATATTGTCCAAATTCTCTCCAGCTTTTACGATCCATCTAAAAACCCGAGCGGCCATCCTCGTTATGCCGTGGAGGTCTATGTGCAGAATGCCGAGGAGAGAAGCGAGTTGGAACAGGCATTAGCTCTTGCTAGAGCAGATACGTTAAGCAAAATCGGAGACGATATTCCTCTTCCCGAAGTCAAAGTCCATACAGGATTGTTTAAAGGGCGGTATGCGGATCTTGAGCATGCAAAAGACAAGTTGCTGGGTTTGGAATTCACCACGACAGATCTGCTCTTATCCCCCTTTACAATGATTCGGCTCGTCGATAACATGGACATGAGCCAAACCCGGCTTTCGCCCCTCCAAAGCGAGCCCGCATTTAAAGAGATTTATTTTCAATTAGGAGGCGGGAGCCTCAAAGAGATGGCAACCACTTTAGAAAAGTTAGAAAAGAGTGCTGAAGATCTTTTACGAAAAACAAAAAAAGATGCAGAGAAAAAAGAGGTGGAGAGCCAGATGTGTGAAATGATGAAAGAGGTCACACAGGACCTTTTAGAAAAATTGCGCGCAGAACATACTCACGAGGAATTCACAGGACGTTTTCTTGCAGAGATGGATGATCAGCAACCCTCTCTTGAAACAATGTCCTCTTTCAGAGATGCCCGCCACATGATGACGCAAGCGCTTAACGCAGCTGTTTTGGCACAGGAAAAATACAGCGGCTTATCCGACGCCACAAAAGAAGCAATAGAAACGATCGGAATGCAGCAATCCAGTTTTGATCTGCGCCATTTTGGAGGGTGTGAAGCGATACTCAATGTCGAACTGGTGCCCGTTTCCCTGCATGAAGGCAAAAACCTTCCAAAGGTTATCGTGACAATTGATCCCTCCCGATTTGACGACTTAAACCGCATCCGCATAACAGAATCCAGCACGGATCTTGAAGGCAATAACCATTCCGTAACTGTTGGCATTGGAGAATATCAGATTTGGAGAGCCAGCGAAGCCTTTCGCAGCATCTTTTTGGCAAGCCAACAGGTCGCACTGCATGTCCAAGATATCCATGGAAACGAGATTCCTCAAAGTATTCAAAACATCAGGAGATAGCGATGAGCATTCAAGATTGGGGCCGTGAAATATCTTCGATGAAGGATGAGATCATGAATCAGACGCCGGAATCAGAATGGCTGAAAACGGTTTCTGGGAGAATTTATAAAAGGCTTCAGAAATACAGTAAAGAGATGAATATCCCTTTAAGCATCGAAAACCAGGGTGGGGTCCATGAACTTTATCATGTCGGCAATGAAACTGCCCAGCTTTACAAAAGGCTCCTTGATGGCACCGTAGGAGAAAATGGAGGAACCATCAGAACTCTCGCAGAGGGATGGGAATATAAGAAGTATCCCTGGTGGAAGCTGGCGATAGACCAGGAAGGGCGTCCGCTGATCTTTTTGGAAACGTCTGTTGCCAATCTAGCCTCGGATGCTGGAATTGAGGATTGGCAGCATTTGTTTGTTCCGAGCGATGTCATTGAAAAGTACCGCTTAGACCCTTTAAGGAAGCCCGATTCAAAAATTGCAGCTGAAGAATGGGTCAAAAGCCAAATTAAAACTGTCTTGGATCCTTTGTTGAAACCCGATTACCTAGTATTAGACAAAGACTTCCGATTGCGATTAATCCCTCAGACACCAGAGGCCAAGCAGAGCACAATATCAAATAATGCTGCCTATGAAAAAGCAAAGGAAACCATTCGAAAAGCTGTGGAACCCCTCAAAACAATTTATACCACGCGCGGTCCAAAATAGCAAATTTGGGCCGCGCGTGGTATACCGCAAAGGTAGATAATTCCTGGAATAATCGCCTCACAATATAAGGACAAAGTCGCTTCTTATTGTTTAACCTTCTTCGGAACTTTTCTTGTAAGAGCATAAGTTGAATGAAGAAATGGCTTAAAATCTATAACCTTGGCCACACCATTACTGAAAAGCATTTTTATTTTATAATCTTTAACGTATTCGGCTTTCTTGACTCTCATATCTACACCAAAGGCTTGATTTTATTAAATTTCTGTTCTTTCATAAGTTCCCAATTTTTCTTCTAGCATAGACAATAGTTAAACCGCGAGAAAAATTTGGTATTGCTTTTCAATCAAAAGCTTGACAATATCCTCGAAATACTTAAAATGTAGGACTCAACAAACTGCCTTAAACTTAAAGGAGAGAGAAATGAAATTTACTTTAGCAATGCCCCTGATGGCTTTGATACTTGGGACTCACTTAGTGGCACAAGACGCTTCAGTTCAAGTAAAGCCAGATGGATCCAAATTTATTCAAAATAAAGATGGTACAACAGTTCAAATCAATTCTGACGGCTCGAAAACCATCGTGAAACCTGATGGCACTACTATTGAAGTCAAACCCGATGGTTCTAAGTCCATAAAAAAACCGGATGGTACAACGATAAATGTTAAACCTGGAATGGGTGATTAGAGGACAGTATCAATTCCCAAGGATTTTTTCATGATATTTCAGTGATTCCCGCTGGATCATAAGTACTGCAGAATAATTAGGATGTGAAAAATGGGCACAGGATAGCCCTCAGCCATATACATCTCACAGTAGGACAAAGGACAAACGACCAAGGGACAACGACGCAAAAGAATAGAGTAAGGAAGGCCGTAGCCTTCCTCCTCATCGAACCGTACGTACAGATTTCCAGTATACGGCTCTCCTAGTTGCTTCGGTTAATTGTGACCCCGTATTTCGCACATTTGCTACCAAGGCGTACCAGCCCAAGTTTCTGAAGGTGGGTATACCACGTCTGACCCTTGGGTTTCTTGTATCCTCTTTGGCTTCTTCTACTTAGGTGTTTTATGACCTTAGCGCTAACGTAATTATCCATCTTCCTAAAGACTCGACTCGGGTGCCCAAGTTTAAAATATTCACTCCATCCATTCAGAAAGCTGTCGATTCTTCTTATGAATTTATCAACAGGGACATGATTCATTGAACGCGATGTGAGTTCGCGTATCTTGTCCCTGGCTTTTTCAATGCTTTTCTTCTTGGGTTCTATCCGGATATAGGTGTCGTTATTTCTATAAAGACATCTTTCTACTCGAAAGGTGTAACCCAGGAAGTCAATGGAGTTTCCTATTTCATTCAGGATAACCGTTTTGGTCTTTTCTTCGTTGATCTCAAGTTTCAGCCAGTCTGTTATCAGATGTTTGACTGAGCTTACGATTTTGGTTCCAATGTATCTTGCCATTATGACAAAATCGTCAGCGTATCTTATTAACCTAGCGTTCGCAGTGCATCGTGGACCATCTTCAGCGTGGAAACGCTTGTCGAACCAGTGTAAGTAGATGTTGGAAAGTAATGGAGATATGACCCCGCCCTGGGGGCTTCCTCGAAGTGATTTTGTCACTTTGATGTTCCATTTGCCGTTATCATCTTTCTCTTTTTCGACGATGGGAGCCTTCAACCAAGTTTCAATTAGTTTAAGGACTGTTCCATCTGTTATACGCATCTTCACGCATTTCATGAGTTGATCATGAGGGATGGAGTCGAAATACCCTTTCAAATCGGCGTCGTAGATGGCTGTTCTCCCACTCTTGAGATTCGTGGTAATTTCTTGGATGGCGTCATGGGCCGATCTATTTGGTCGGAAACCGTACGAGCAGTCCAGAAAATCCTTTTCGAATATTGGTTCAATTATTAGGAGTGTTGCCATTTGGACTAACCTATCTTTGATGGTAGGTATGCCGAGCGGCCTTTTCTTACCATCAGCTTTGGGTATATATACTCTGCGGACAGGCATTGGTTTGTAAGTTCTTGATTTCAGTTCTTCTTGGACTTTCTTCAAATAGGCTTCCACCTTTACCTCCGCTAGGAGGCTGGCGGCTGACGGATCCTTGATGTCTTCGACAGATTCGATGTCATCATAGGTTATGCCGTCGACACCAGGTGTCTGACCATTTTGTCGGATTAAGTACCAAGCAGTTCGGAGTGTTTCAATGTGATAAATGTGTCCGTATAACGCGTAGAAGCGAAACTGTGGTTCATTCTGGGCCTTTTCACCCAACTTTTGCCTTAGACGAGCAAGGCCTGGAGATCGGTTTGCGACTTTATCTACGACGAAGTCCGCATACTCTTCAACGTTTCTTAATTCTGTACTAGTGTTTTTAACCATCAATCAGATACTCCTCTCTTTGCAAAAGCATTACAACCAGCAGGACCCCTTTGCTCAGCAGACATTACTCTGCTTTCATTGCTACTACGGATCCATCTGACTTCCGATAAAGCCGAGATGGCGTTATGTATTCCGCCAACCCGTTTGTGGATAACTTCGGTTACCACTGTCTCTACCGGATCTCCCAGGACCTATTGTTAACTTTCGACACGCGCCCTCTCCAATCACCCCGGTTGGTTCAGTAAGTGCACCTGCATATTACTTCCTTACTGATGTAGGTTTCGCCCTTTTCGGGAGGTTGACCACCAACATTGCGTCTAACGAGGCCGAATCGAGTTCACTTGTATTGGGCTCATGTCTTTGCTATCAGAGAATGCGCTTCTCTTCGCCGTTCAGTCGACCGCAATGTTTCGCGTGGTGTGTTACCAGCCCCCACGCCAATGCGTAGCTAAATGTAGAATATGCAATTTACATTGTTAGTACCTCTCAACTAACGAGTTAACAGGGTTTTATACCTGGCGTAACCGAAAACGACGTAAACGACAAAGGGATAATGGGATAACGCTCCATTAGAGTTCAGTCCTTTTGTCGTTTACGTCGTTTTCGTCTTTTGCGTCGTTGTCCCTTGGTCTAGTAATTTTATCACATGAAAAGGGCCTACCTTGTGTTATATTTCTCGCGCACATCCTCGTAGATGCTGAGCAATTCCTCTGCAACAAGAAGGACCTCTAAAGCGGGTAGTTTGATGCGCTCGATGAGCGCCTCTTGAATGTAGGCATCTAGTTTTGATAGCCGTTCAGAAGGATCTTTAATGCCAAACCGTTGATCGATTTCACTTTGTTCAAAATGCGTTAATTGATTCTGAATCACCTTATCGCGCAAGGTGGAGAGGTTTTTGATTGTATCCCTCAGCATCGTGATAGCGCAGGGACGCTCTTGATGATGATAGTAACGGTAAGAGGACTGCAGATACTGAACACGTGCGGAAGAGAGATTCTTCAGTTTTTCATAAAATTCTGCTGGACGCACAATCCCTTGCTGCTGCAGAAATTCGGGCAGCCGCTCCGCATGCTTGCCGATGCTGTGCTGATAACGCAAGCATTTGTTTCCATCTTCTTGCCAAAGATAGTGATGAGAAGATTTCTCAGACGCACGGCAAGGCAGGTAGGATAAGAGAATGAGTTGGGCTTCTTCTAGAATCGTCGTTTGATGGAGTAAAACCTCTTCCGCAAGGATCAAACAGAGCGCTGGATCCTCTTTAAAGCTCAGGACTTGCTCGCAAAGGTCCAGACCAATCTCCATATCATGCAAACATCCCCAAATCGTTCCTTTACGCTTTTCAAAGCTTCTATCCGCTCCATCAATGGCTGGGACCCAGCGATCTGCTGGAAACGCCAGGTTTTGCTTTTGCTGGATAATCCTATCCCTAAGAGTCTGAGTCACTCTTTGCGCTTTCTCGCGCCAAGGTGTGGGCAATCCTTTTTTCGTTAAGGATAAACACTCTTGCAATTCTACTTTGGTGAATCCTTGAACAGGCTCTAGAGGCTGAACGTTAGAAGCGTCAGGTTTACAAATCTTCAGAAGAATCCTAAGAGCCATCTGAAACTGCTCTCTCATCCTTTGAGAAGGCGCTGTATCGTTTGGATTGCTGAAAGCCCCCCTTAAGCTTAACATTAAGGAGTCCTGGCCAGATGCCGGATAACGGCTTGTAACATCGATTACACGGCTTAACTGCTGCATGAATGGGCGTTCATCTCTATCAAAAAGCAACGCGTTGTGTGTATTCCGATGACTCTTCTCCACTAGGGAAGCAAAATTGAAGGGATTATGCTGCTGCCAAAAACACTCGCGACCCATTCTTTTAAGCAACGCATGCTCGGCATCATCGGGTTCATGAAAGACATTTAAGTTTGCAGATACCAACTTTCCCGCTTGCTCAATCGCAACCGCAAGCTTCAAATGGAGAGCATGAATGAAAAACGGATGATGTCCATCCTGATCTATACAAGAAAAAAGTTCTCTCAACCCCACCAAGCTGCCCTGTAGATTCTCCACCCCCTCATGTTGGAGCTTATTCAATCGATGATAGTCACTTGTAGCCGTTGCTGGAGTAAAATCTCGGTAAAGATGGGGCAATTGACCCACAATCTGTTGAAAACTTTCAAATGCACTTTCTAACGTTTTAGGGACAACTGGCTGTCGCACAGAAGGCAATGCTGCCGGCGTTGGAGCAGAGGGAACAACATCCCAACAGACAGATCTAGGTCGGAATGCTGACCTTCTTGGCGCAACTTTTCTCAGATCGCGATCCTTTACATTGCTCTCTTTCATCAACTCCGTAACTTTTAAAAATCGCTTTATGGCTATCCCTGGTATGTAGACTTGATTTTCAAACTGATCCATGATGGCGTGAAGCGAGCCAATCAATTCCCCAAACTGGGTACAGCTAGGCGCGTTCCTGGCTTGATCCTCATGAAAACGAATCATTAAAGTTTCGGATAATGCTTCAAATTTCAGAGCCATCTCAACAGCTGTATCCCAAAACCCCTCCGCTTCCGCTTCGAATATTTCCAGTTTCATCTCTTGGAGCTTTGGGATAGTTTCCCGGATTTCTTTTAACAATCGCAAAATATCCTGGCAGTGGTCTTCGACAAGCGGCAATTCAATCTTTGCATTCTTTAAAAAAAAAATAATAGTGTCAAAGCACGTTTTGATCTCTTCCAGAGAAAACTCTAAAACGACACTTTCGACTTGCATTTGATAGGCATGGTAAAATTTCTTTTCCAATAGCAACTGACTTTCGACACTCGCCTCTTTTGGTGCAAAAGGATTTCGTAGGAACAGGATGGGCCAACGATTGCTATGAACGGCATCTTCAAGTAAATTGGCTGTTTCAAAGTAAAGCTTAAGTAGAGGCGAGTCTATCTGTGGACTTTGTTCGAGGTCAACTTGTACTGTTTTGAACAAAGCTGCGCATTGGGCATGATCAAAATGTTCACAACGACTACGCCTGGCTTCATAATGCGTCACCACGTAATATTTTT
The DNA here is from genome assembly GCA_963801335.1 of uncultured Parachlamydiaceae bacterium. Taxonomy (GTDB): domain Bacteria; phylum Chlamydiota; class Chlamydiia; order Chlamydiales; family Parachlamydiaceae; genus CAWDEQ01. Next base: position 1,177,082 of record CAWDEQ010000003.1, read on the forward strand.
TCATTAATGCCAAACCTTGACTTAACCGCTCATGACATTTCATGACAAAAATCTTTTCCTCTTTAACTTCGATCTTTTCTACTTGTTGACGATAGTTAAGCTCTAGATTCATCAAGATGAGATCGATTAGCGTGACTTGGCCTAAAGACTTGAACTGTTCTGGAAGAAGGGTTTCAATGAATTGATGAAATAAGGAGTATAAATTTTTAATATTTTGGATTGTTGCGACGGTTGACAAGAGCAAATTTAAATAATAATGAAAAGGATACTGTACATATGAATCGAAAAGTGGAATAAAGTTATCTTGGATTTTATTCTCTTTAAATTCTTTTAGACCAGAAAAAAAAGCTGAAAAAACATTCCTGATTTTATTATATTCTGCCTGTAGTTCCGTTAGATTAACTATTGAATCATTGCTTTGCAGCTCGATTTTATCCAGCTGTTTTCTTGAATCAATATGTTGATAATCAGCAGAAAGCCTCTCATATTCTGCCAATAGATTTAAAGCCTTTAAGACTGCCGATTGAACTCTACGCGCTGCTTTCAACAATGCATCGCATTGGATTTTATGCTGTTGATGAAAATTCTGGATGGTCCTTTTCAAAGACCTTCCCATTTGATTATTGCGAAGGTGATGTTTCGTTAATTCCACACAATAAGTATCGAACTTCTCAAATTGGGTGACAAGGGCGATAAAAAAATCGTCTATCCAATTTTCGATACGTTCATCCAGTGAGAAAGAATCAGAGCTGATTAAGGGCAATGTTTGGATAGGTTGTAATAAAAGGGGGAAAAAAATAAAAGGGTACTCAAGTCCCTTCTGAAGAAGATATAAAGTATCCTTGAGAATCTCAATATTAGTGTCATCAGAAATCCCTCCTAACTGCTCCACAATTGCATTCATTTCTGCCATTACAGAATCGGAGTTTAGGGTAGGAAACGAGTCTGGAGGCAAAAAAGTTAAGTCAAGACGGTAGAAAAAATCGATAAGTAGATCTCTGAGACTATTCAAATAATCATTAACAGGGTGGTTAACAGTTTGTCTTTTTTTTGGATCGTAGCTTGACATCTTAAATTTCTGTATTTCTTTGTTCTTACTACAATGATCAATTGCTGCTATCGCTAGCATTCTCATGACTCTATAAGCATTTAGCGGTGCGGAGCTGATCACTCCATCCGTCCATTTCCGTATTGTTGCTTGGTAGGCGCTCAGGTCTTCCAGTAAAACTTCACGCGAAACGACTAATAGATTTGGACATATCCTTCTAGAGGCATTGTACAGACCTTGATGCTCAAAGATAATCTGAGGATGTGCAAGTTGGAATAAAATCGAAATTTTATGGATAGTCGGCAATATTTTTAGAGCTTGATCGATCGTCATACCTTGACAAATAGAATTCATGGATAGGGTTTCACACTTTTCTGTTTGACTCAATTCTCTTGCTCGTAATTTTCTTAAAACACCTGGAGGAAGCAAACAAAGTTGATTACTAATGAATTGATTTATCTCAGGGGAATGAAGCAGCGTATCTACCACTGCATCGAGTTCTGATTGACTCGCAGAAGATAGAGGTGGATTGACGCTGCTAGAAGAACAGGGTTGAATGGTCATTTTATTCTCATTTATTTTTAAATTTAATGAAATTATAAACAAATTATAATTAAAGTCAACTTATGTCATACATGTTATGTCAAACATGTGATGCCTGTTATCTGAAAATAACGCCCTATCAATAAAGGACAAAAGGACAGCAGGGACAAAAGGACAAGGACCAAGAGGACCAAGAGGACCTATAGGACAAAAGGACAAAAGGACATAACTCTTTGTCCTTTTGTCCTATAGGTCCTCTTGGTCCTCTTGGTCCTTGTCCTTTTGTCCCTGCTGTCCTTTTGTCCCTGCTGTCCTTTTGTCCTTTATTGATAGGGCGTTATAAGATGGGGGCCGAAGAAGGTCATTGTTTGAAAAGGTCAATCCCTGTAATTGCCTTAAGGGTATCATCTTCAATGTACATGATCACAGCCAAATCTCCTGATGGGGTAATTGCCTGTGCGCCCCATGCTTCATCAGCTTTAGAGAGTTCTAGAGGGGAAGACCAATTGTCTTCTTTTCTCAAGGCTGCCTTGATCACGATGTTATCTCCCCACACTTTCCATGCAGCAAGTGCATTTCCGTTATTGTCAATGCTAAGTTGGGGAAACCGAATAGAATCGGTAGTACTTTCAAGCAGCATTGCTGGGCTCCATGTATTTGCACCAAGCGGTAGAGAAGCTGAAGCTAATTTATTCGCTCCCCCATCAATGTTCTTTTCATCCCATAAGATAGTAGCAGTTCCATTCTTATCCATTTTCAGGCCATAGACTTCCAACATCTTTCCCGATGGACTGGATATAAGTTCCCAAGCACTTGAGGTGGGTGACAGGCGGGCCGATCCAATTGTTAACGATCCATTAGTCCAAACAGCGACTGCATTGCCTTTTTTATCTACAGCCAAATGCGGTACGCCAGGTCCAGCCTTTTTAGATGATACTTGCATAGGTGCAGACCACGCACTAGCATCTTTGTCAAGTCTAGCCGAATTAACAAAATAACCTTTGTCCCTCCAAACCATTAATGCTCTATCAGAATCATCAATTGCAAGTTGGATCATATTTGAAAGTGAGACTACAAGATCATCTAAAAGGGTCCATTGAAGGTTAACAGCACTAAGTCGTGCAGTCCGAATGCGACATCCCTCATCATTTTGGATGCCCCAAGCGACGAGAGCATTTCCCTTCGAGTCAAAGAGGGTATTGCTTATCCACCAAGAATTGCCGTCATTAGAAGAAAATGGAGCTGGTAACATAGACCAAGCTTTAGCATCTTTTTGCAAATAGGCACATTCAACTATAATAGTTGTCTCGTTGAGCCATGTCGCCAACGCATTCCCATTTCTGTCGACTGCTACGCTAGCCTCAGAGGCGATGACATCCGAATCAGAAAGCAGAAGAGGTGTTTCCCAACTACCTCCCTGAGGTCTCTCAGAAGCCATAACTGCGCTTCCGTTATATGTCCATACTGCAATCGCATTCCCTTTATCATCCAGAGCTATAGAAGGAAATGCAGATGGCTTTTCCCCTACTGTGACGGATGCGGACCAAGGATTCTGAGTGGGCGCAAAAACTTTACCTTGCAAGGCACCCGCAAAACAACAAGCGATTAATAGCATTTTATGGACTTTGGAAAACAGCATATAACTCCTCTGAATAGTTTCCTTATCCTTAAGGGATTAACCCTTTTCCTGCAAATGCTTTCGCAGCCATTCTCTCGAAGGACTTCTCTATTGTCATGAATCGTCGAGTACTGTAGATTAGTGAATCTACCCATGAGCCAAAGGAGCACAACATGAAAAAATACATGAGTTTGACTTTCTTGATTATCTTATCGATCGCATCCCCACTCTTTGCTTTAGATAAGACTGACCAAAAAGCGATCAATCAGATTATCGACAATTTTGCTACTGCATGGAATTATCATGGGGGGCAAGGATTTGCCGATTACTATGCCGAAGACGCAGATTTCGTTAATATTTTTGGGATGACTTTTGTAGGGAAGCAAGAAATTGAAAAACGACACATCAAGATTCTCGAAACGATTTTTAAGGGTTCTACTTTTGAAGCTACAGATGTGAAGCTACGCGAAGTTAAACCCGACGTTGTAATCGCTCATTTACACTGGAAAGTCACGAACATTCAAAAACCGGTAAAAGATACCCTCAATGAAACGATGAAGGGAATTTTTACCTTTGTTTTTTTAAAAAATCAGGGCAAATGGGAAATCGCAGCCAGCCAAAATACAACGATTTCCAATTGATAATGTGAAAATATTGAAACAAGTATTTTTTGACAAAATCTATGCGCTGCTGCATAGATAGAAATAGAACATCAAATCAGTAGGAGATGGAAGATGATTCGAAAGCTCAAGTCAGGACAATACCGCTTGTATTCTCGCGTTAAAGATTCTAAAACGGGGAAAAGGAGAAATCTCGGCACATTCAATTCTCGCCAGCAAGCTGAAAAACACGAGAGAGAAGTTCAATATTTCAAAACACATCGCTAAAAAAAGCTAAATCTTGCCTCTGTAATTTCAGCAGGTGGGTCCTTGTCATGACCTATTTTGCAGTTAATTTTTCACTTTGCCGACGAGAAAACGATAGACGAAGCAGCGGTCCTGCTGTTCCAGTTCGCGTTCTAAAGCATGGTCGCGAACCAGCCAGTGATTGATTTCATCGGGGATTTTGTGTGTCGATAAAAACTGGCGCACGCAGACTCTTGCGCCGGGCTTAGCGATTCTTCTGATGCCTTTTAACATTTGCAAGAACTTTTCCTGACTGATGTAAGAAGCGACATCCGATAAAGAAAAGCAATCGAATGAGCGATCAGGGGCCTGTTCGATATAGCTGACGATGTCATTGGTTTCATGTGATAACCGATTCAATCGAGGGACTATCGTGTTAAATCCTTTTTCCGTCAAATAGGGCGGATAGGCTTGGGAATCGACTTTTCCCCTGAATAACAGGGAAATCATGATATTATTCCGGGCCAAATCGTTCTCCAAGCAGCGATGCAGCCGATGGTAGATATAGGCTCCCGGTTTGAAAGTACCCAAATTATCATAGAGGCCGGGATCGTGTATAATGGCTTTGGTCATAACAGGATTGAGACAGATATCAAACATCTTGCGCCAAAGCCGTGTTTCCCAATCCGATTTTAAAAACTGGCGCTGTTCTTCCAAATCATCGATGGCAAATAAGCGATCGACCTTTTTCCCTCTGACAAAGTGTATGGCAATGGCTATATTTATCATAAGGCGTTCGGTGATGCCCTGATATAAAATCCCTTTATCAACACTCTTACTATTGTTCACCCAGTATTTGGCAGCCTCTGGATGCATCACCCTTGCCAATAGATCGAGATCGCTGCGCCGATATTTCTCTTGGGTGGCTCCTAAAAATGCCATGTAATGATCAAAGTCAAAGCTTTGCATGGCTGCTGCCTTTAACTGGAGCAAATGGTTTTGGATCGGATTGGCGTCGACAGATACAACCTCGCCACAATCATGTGTCAGAATATGGAGGGGTCGGTCTCCGCTCGCTGTGATGCAGAGTACCCGATCCCCTGGTTGTATATTCAATGCTTTTTCTTCTGTGTTCCAATCTTCGTTTCCAAAACTGTAATTCAGACGAGAAAAGAATGTTGCCATTATAGTGCTACCTTTTACATATCATAACGTTCTGGATTGCCTTCTCTGGGTATGGTGTCGATCAAGTAGTTGACAAAGTCTTTCCACTTTTGCTTTTTAAAGTAGAGAGCTACCTCGCTATTGTCGACGTTCAATGTTTTACAAAAATCATCCACATCTTCCTGCTCTAAGTTATCTTCAAACGACTCTGCTTCCAAGCTTCCTGTTATGCCGCTCAGGAATTCCTTCCAAACCCAACTTCTATCCCGGACTGCATGTAAATCTGCTTTTAACTCCTCATCGGAAAAGACTGCAATTAAAAATTGCAAGGGGTGAACGTGGTCGATGTGATCTCCCGCCTTTTTTAAAGAGGATCGCTGTAATGCCAGAGTAGCCAAAGAATTGCGCGCCATGGAATTCATAATGAATCTGAGGTCTGCGAGTTCATTTTTTGATAAGGGATGATTGTAATTGCGCCAATCTTCCCCTTTCTTGGATGTTTTCATATGGATAGAGTCTGGAGTAATCATGAGGGTCAATTCCTCAGTTCCCATTGCTTGGCTGGCATATTCCAGAACATCTTGAAAAGAATCGCTCTCAGAAATTTCTATCACTTGCAGTTCTCCGGATGCCTGTTCAAAAATGACTTCCCTAGCTTGTCCAGATATAGGAAGAAGGGCCAATGCCATCCCAACTAATCCAATTTTTTTCATCAAACGTCTCATGTTATACCTCAAAGTTAAGCTAAAATTGATAAATAAGAGAAATATTACCACCATAAATTCTTATAGTGGTTTCTAAAAAGTCAAAAGGGAAATTGGCCAGCCGCCCATAATCCCGATACTCATAGAAGGGGTCTACACATACATAAACGGGCTGTTCATAGAGGGATGTTCTCCAAATAATTGGAACATCTACCCTATACTGGAGCCTCTCCTCATAGTGCATTTTGAAACTTCCAATTTCCGGATCTTTATCAGTCACGCGAACGAGATGCTTAAGCAGAAATCGCGCTTTGAATCTGACGGCAATGGATAAGCATTCTCTTGGAGTAGCTTGGACAATAAAACCAAGGGGAACATAAGAGAATTTATTGTGGAATGAGACGATCAAAGGAGATGGCTTGCAAAACTGATTTTCTTCGATAAAGTAGCCATAACCGATAAAGGGAGTAAATCCAAAGCGATATCCAGACTTGCATTGAAAGGTATATCCCACTCGGGCTTCGAAATTTCTGTCCGTCATTATCGATTTGATTTTGCTATCGGATCCCGATTTCCCCCAAAGCGGGCCGCGGGCATACAGGGCATCGGCCCCTAGATATACAGTATAACGGCGCATATGTTCATAGCCTACCCTAACGCCATAGAGCCAACCTTTTTGCTTTGTTCCTCCCTCGCGGCTTCGATCAGCTCGGTAAATTTCTGGGCCTATGTAGAGAAAACTTCCCTTTTTATTGGGATTTGGACAGCTATCGCATTCTTGTGATAGAGCTGTTGATGCGATGCTAGTAACTATGAGAAAGGGAATTACATATGAAATCAGCAACCGCATAAACCCGCGTGTTTTTCAATTAAAGTGCCATTGTATTTCCCGCCTCTAAAAAGTCAACAAGCTTTCTTTAGACATAAATTAAATTTAATGGTATGGGTGGTAAAAAGGACTTAGTGATGCAAAATCATGCCTTAAAAACGACAGCAGATCATGCTGCTTTTACCCGATCCCACGGGGAAAGCGCCTTAGAAAAAAGGCCTCGGGACATTGCCCAGGTATATGATGCAGCAACCCTCCAAGAAATGGACTGGCCGCATACTGAAGATGGCCTATTTTGCAAAAAGTTTATCGAACCGCTCATCTATCACGGCGTTCAAAGATATATAAAAAACGTCAAAACCTCAATGGCGGTCGTGCGGATTGACGATTTAGTTTTGCCGATTACGATTAATGAAGGGGAATATGACAATTCGTTTGTCTGCTCTCCTTATGGATACTACATTTCTTATGCCCTGATGTATTTGAACTTGATCCAAAATAGAGTCGGCAGAGCTCTCTGCAAGGTGTTTATGAAATCGCTTGCTAAAGTGCTCCCTGCCACCCATATTAATCGCGTTGTCTGCGTCAATAATTGGCCTTTTGCTACAAACATCTACCCTGCTATGACGCCGGAACAGATCGCTTCCATTACACAAGTTCTCCAGCAACGGTATCCAAACCATGCCATTGAATTTCGCTCCCTCAATACAGCTATGAACCAGGATTGCTGGAATGCCCTGAAAAATCAGGGTTATTCACTCATTGCAAGCCGACAGATCTTCTTTACTGAAACGCAAAATCCCGAAATTGGAAAGACCCGCATATTCAAAAGCGATCTTAAACTGCTGAAGGAAAGCGAATATGAAATACTGGATCATTCACAATTGTGCAGTGCCGATATTCCGAGAATGCTCGCTCTTTATGGTGAAGTCTACTTAGAGAAATATTCCGATCTGAATCCTCAGCCTACGGCTGATTTTTTACAGAATTGCCTCAATCACCAACTTCTAGAACTGCGTGCGATCCGCAAAAACGGCTGCATCGATGGGGTTGTTGGCTTCTACTGCCGCAACGGCGTCATGACCTGCCCCTTCTTTGGATATGACACGAAGAAGCCGCAAAATTTAGGCCTTTACCGGATTATGTGTACGGTCTTGATGAAAGAGGCGCTCAGCCGCAAAATGCTCTTCCACCAAAGCTCAGGGGCTGCATTTTACAAAACCATAAGGCGAGCCCAAAACTGCATCGATTACACTGCCGTCTATACTAAACACCTTCCGCTCTTTCGCCACATCCCCTGGATGGCTTTACGCTTCCTCATGAATGGCATCGGCATTCACTTTATGGATAAAGCTTAAACGAAAAGGGATAATTTTGTAGGGTACGCGCTGGCAATAGTGTTTCCAATGCAACCCATATTTTCGGGAGCACCTGGCATCATCCCGATAGGCCCTATCGATTAGAAGTATCATCAAAAATATGACGTAGAAATAGGGAAGGAAATTGCTGAAAAGGGCCGGAAGAGTCCAAAAGAAAGCCCCAAGAATTTCAGGCACGTAATGGAAATGGCGGGCTATGCCCCACCAGCCAGACACCAGAAGAATGCTCTGCTTGCGCTCCCCTGATTCGGTGATGTAATCGGCGATAAGATATTCCGGTTTCCTGCCCCAGATCCTGCAAGCGCCATTTTTTTCCCTGATTGTCTGGCGCTGGCTGTCGGCTAAATAATTAATCAGAATGCAGCCAGCTCCCAGTACAAAAATGGAAAGGGCCCATAGGGGATTTAAAACATTAGGATGTCCTACCAGATAAAGGGTAGCCGAAGTATAAATGCCCGGCACCCATACCAGACAGCCCCAACAGATATAATAGCCAGCCCTGTCATGCATGATATCGAGAGACTTGAGGTAACCAGTCTCCCAGAAGAAAAACTTGGTAATGTAAATCAACTGCAAAGCCACTGACACCAGCATGGAATTGCTGACTTCACCATAAAGTTCCTTCTGCTTAGCGGCAAACGAAAGAATAATCAAAGCCCATCCCATCATGCCAAAACGGCAATTGGTGAACATTTTGACATCCCAGCCAAAGAGGCGCGGATAGAGTTCAGTACCCCAATAGTAATCAAAAATGGGATTGCCGGAAGATCCGCAATCTGTCGACGAGGGCGCTACATAACCCTTTATCAAAAGGATAAGGCAAAACAAGAGGCTGAAAATATTCAAAGCCCCTAAAAGTTCCCCAAAGTGATCGTAAATGATTCCAGGAGAAAACCAATTCAACTGAAAAGCGCCTAGGTAAAACAAAAAAAGCGTTGAAGCAAAGGCCTGAATGCCATTGGTTTTGTATAGGGGAGTGTTGCCTTTGGGTGTCAGGGGACCATTAAATATCTTTCCAGGCAACGCTTTCATGAAAAAAAGCTGGAGTCCCCAGAAAATGGCTAATATTTTCCAAGCCGTGGCTGATCCTAGAAAAATAGGGCTCCAAATAGCGTACAAAGAAGAAAAAAAACCTTGAGACCTAAAAAGTTCCCATAACCTGAGTAATGAACCATCCAGATAGACATTGGTGTACCAGAAGAGAATCACCACCGGAGGGCAGACCAACATCAAAAAAAGAGGGGCTACAGTATGTCTGAAAAAGGTAAATTTGTGAGACATAGCTATAGCCTATTCCATTTGATTCTATGTGATCCATAACTCAATCCAGAGTATTTTTACCAGAAAGATTTTAGCTGTAATTGTAGAAAGTTCGAATGTGGGGGGAAAATAAATCAGAAGTTGGGGGACCCCAACTTCTGATGAACGCGAAATTTGCTTAGAAGTACATGCGAGCGCCGAGAGAAACGTTGTGATCAGCGAATCTTTGACGGCGAGGCTGGAAGTAACGATAATCTAATGTTAGATCAACGCACTCTGTGAACTCATAAGCAACACCAGCAATCGCTTGCCATGCAAAGCCATCTTCATTTTTGCGATGGTGACGTTTGCTGTGACTGCCGCTTCCGGATGTGTCATCGTTACCGACAACAACTTCATGATGACGTTCACGAGGACGTACATGACCCGAAATAGTCGCATAGCCTACACCAAAGCCTACATAAGGCTTCAGGCAATAGCATGTTTGGAAATCATAGTACACGTTAGCCAGGTAGGCTGTCGTGTAAATATTCTTTCTATGATGGCGTTTGTGGCTGTGGCTATCACTTCCACTTCCGCTTCCATCGAAGCTATCACTCTCAACAAAGAAATCCTCACAATGTTCTCTGCGATGACGCTTTACATCGTGTTGACGAAAACCAATCTCACCCTCGAAACGAAGGTTGTTGCATGTGCGCCAGCCCAAAACACCAGCGACATAGTATCCAGTTTCAATTCTGGCTCTATCTCTGCCGCTGCTGCTGCTGCTGACGCTCAGGAGGTCAACACCGATTTCTTGATGATGTCTGGAGCGTACTTTGCTATTAGCTGGAATGGCCACTCCAACCTGGCCACCGACATATAGACCTTCCGATAAGTTTTCAAATAATGCTTGACCTTCTTTCGGCAAGGCGCATGCCAATAAGGCAACTGCTAAAAATACAATTTTTTTCATATCCGATATCCCTTTTTGATAGTTCGGTTTACTGCAATTCCGCTTACTAGCTGCGGAAATCCGAATCGTGCCAGAGAGACTAAATTTGCGCAAGACCTAAATTGATAAAATTTCTACTTTGGTCAAAATTTCCCTCGTTTCCCTAGGGAAAAAGGCAGAATTTAGCACACAGAATTCAGAATACAGAATACAGAATTCGGAATTTTTAATGCAAAATTCGGAATTCAGAATTCAGAATTCAGAATACAGAATACAGAATTCAGAATTCAGAATGTGTCTTCAAGCCCCGTCTCAGTGTTCTCTGTGATCTCAGTGGTTAAAAAAAAATTAACCACAGAGATCACAGAAAACACTGAGACGATCTGTATTCTGAATTCTGAATTCTGTATTCTCTATTCCCTTGAACATAACGCTTGCTTCCATATATACGGATGCATATGTTTAATCTTGGAGAATATTCTACAGCCATCGACCTATTCACGCGGCTATTAGGAGCCATTTATTTTTTTGTCTTTTTTGCTTTTGCATTCCAAATAAAAGGGCTTCTGGGAGAGCAGGGAATCCTTCCAATCAAATATTACCTCAACACAGTTAGGTTCCTGAATATATGGAAGAGGCTATATTGGACTCCATCGCTGTTTTGGATCAGTTCAAGCAACCGCATGCTAATGGGGACCTGTTTTTTAGGCATGTTGCTTTCCTTTGTTCTTATTTTCAAATTTCAACCGGCACTTACGTTAGCGCTGCTTTACATCCTCCATTTATCTATCGTATCGACGGGTCAGGCCTTCCTCAGCTTTGGGTGGGAGATGTTTTTGCTCGAGGTGACCTTTAATGCCTTCTGGATCAATCTGACACCTGCCCCCAATGTCTTGGTTTGGATCAGTTTGAACCTGGTGCTTTTCAGGCTCTATTTTCAGGGGGGGTATGTCAAACTTCAAAGCAAAGATCCAAACTGGCGCAACTTGACAGCCCTTTCCTATCACTATCTTACACAGCCTATTCCCAATGCCATTGCCTGGTATGTGCATAAATTCCCTATGTGGTTTCATAAGCTATCTACAGCTTTAATGTTTGGTGTCGAACTCTTCATCCCATTTCTCATTTTCGGAACACAAGAAATGCGATTGGCCGCATTTATTTTTATGTTCGGCCTTCAATACTTCATATGGCTTACCGGCAATTTTTCCTATCTCAACCATTTGTCAGTAGTGTTATGCCTCATTTTGATTAGCAATCATTACTTTTCAGTTTTCATTTCTCCCATCACTGAAAGTGTAAAGAACCCACTTCTTTTAGATATTGCTGTATCTATTGTGGGCTTAGGGTTGATACTCTTACAACTCGTTAACTTCTGGCATCATGTCGTAAAGCGTAAATCGCTCTTAAGCGACATCCTCAATTGGTTCTATCCGTTTCATATCGTCAACCGCTATGGCATCTTCGCCGTCATGACGACAAAACGTTATGAGATTGTGATTGAAGGAAGCGCTGATGGTACGCAATGGAAGGAGTATACGTTCTATTATAAGCCTTCAGAAATAAACCGCAGGCCACGAAGGATTTCGCCCTTTCAGCCTAGAATTGATTGGCAAGCGTGGTTTTTGCCTTTCACCTATTTTTCTGATGAGCCCTGGTTCGGAGAATTTTTGACGCACCTGCTTTTAGGAAATCGTGAGGTGATAAAGTTAATCAGGCATAATCCTTTTCCAGATAAGCCTCCCAAATATGTGAGGGCCCTGCTTTATGACTATACTTATAGCGACTGGGAAACGAAAAAAAACACAGGAGCTTGGTGGAACAGGCAGTTCATCAAAGCCTACTCCCCCACCTTAAGCCTGATCGGAAAGGATTATACCAGCATCTAGTTAGATGCTGGTATAACCTCTCTGAAAAGGTTTTGCGCATTTTGGGCGGTGTTGGAGTGTTCGGAAGAAAATCTTAAGGTAGATTTTCACGAGGTAGAATCGTGCGAGCGATCAGCATCCCCTGCAATTCCAGATAGCCTTGAGCCTGCATGCGCATTTCATTGAGAATCTGATGGCAGATGGCTAAACTCCCCTCTCTTTGAGTTCTTGCGATGAGCTGCATTTCTGCAAATTCCTCATCGGTAATATTAGAGACGTGAGACATGTCATTCGAGAGCGCCTCGGAATATTTACAAAGTTCCTCAAACATAGTGCCAACTGTTTTATAGAGTGGAGAAAGTACAGAAATGTCGGGTTTGTCCACCCGAATGTCAATTTTCTTCACCTGAATAGCATCTCGAATTTCTTGAATTTTTAATTCTAACGGCTCCAATTCCTTTGCGATCACGCTAAAAGCGTCCTGTAGATCCATTGGAGATATCGATCCAATATTTTCAAATATGGCTTCTCTATCTGATTCGAGTTTTGCCTTCGTTTCTAAAAGGGATTTCAATTGGCTTTCTAATTGAGTTAACTCCCCTTCCAATTTAGCTAAGCGGTTCCTCTTGGCTTCCTGATATTTTTCCAGCGCAATGCGAATATGATCTTTAAAGTAATTGTAAGCAGAAAAAAGGCTATGTTCCATATAATCTCGATTTGTAGCCCTATTTGAGAGCTTCCACAGGTTCTGTACTGCCTCGACAAATTCGTCGATAAATCTGATTCGATCCTCGATATCGCACCTAGAGCCTTGACTCTTTATTTCATGTAATCTTCTGATTAAACCAGGCAACTTCTGCTGCGCCTTTCTGTAAAGCAGGATCTCGCGGTCGATCTTTCCAAATTCTTCCTCAATGCTGCTCTGAAATCCCTTTACGATATCGATAGGATCAGCATCACCTTGAGCAATTGGCTCTAGTATTCTGAGCAAATCATCGCGAAAATGGCTTTCGATGGCTCTATCGACAAAATTAACGGTCCCTCGTGCAAGCAGAGTATGGTTATTCAAATAATAAAGAGGGGACTGCATATTCAATAGCGACATGGATCTATCTAACTCCTTAAAAACCCCATTCACACATTCTTGAATCCTGTTTGGAGATCGATGAACCTCCACATAGGCCTGATTGATGGCGCGGCCAGGAATTCCCATCAACAACATCTGATAGATACATTCAGCATCGATAGGGCGCCCATTTTCCACTGAGCGTTTAAGCTGGTTGTAAAAATAGCTCTTTAGGTTGTGTATAAGATTATCCCCTAACTCTGCAAAAAGGGTATGGTGGCAGGCTTGTATATGCCCATTAATACCCTCTAGAATCTGTAGTCTAGCTCCAGCAGTGTGAATGCTCGCATTCCGCGTCAGGGAGTGATAAGCAACGGCTATATGGAATAATTGGAGGATGCGAACGCTAGCATGATCTGCAACCCTCTGCATTAAAAGATCTCGGTTTTCCTGGAGCTGCCTATCTGAATTGAAAGCATCAATGCGGCGGAGCATTTCGAAAAGCCTTTGGGTCGCTAGGGGCATCTCCTTCCCATTGGCATAGAGAGACTCCAAGAATTTTGCATCGCGAATGATTTTGCGGGTATCAGTCATTTTTGTATTCAGAGATAATGGAATGCTTCTCAATACAATCCTCGATAATTCCGCGAACCTTAAACCAACCCGGTCAAACCGGCGAACATGAAAACAGTTATCCAACACTGAGTGCGTTTCGCTCATAAGGGCGTTGTGATCGGAAACCCTTCTGGAGGACAAAGCTGCTGGAACTGCCTCAGAAGAGGGTGTGGGCATAGGTGTGGGCTTGGAAATCTTTGTGGCTCTTTCACTTTCACTCAAATTTTGGATATCATCTTCCCATTTCCTGGAATTCAGCTTAGGAAGGGAAAAAAGAGGGAAAGAAGGATTTGGAGCTTGCATAAAAAAGTATTACCTAAAATGATTTGTAATACTAAATTATGCCAGGAGAAAGTTAAGATATAATTTATTTTATATTAAGAAATTGTTAATTCGAAATTCGCGCAGACTGATGTTGAGCCTGTTACCGATAACGGAAAAACCAGAGTCACGCAATCCTAAGCCAAATCAGACGCAAAGGCGGAAAGACGCAAAGAAAGGACAAGCCTCTCTCGGTGTTCTCTGTGGTTAAAAAATAATTATTAACCACAGAGATCACAGAGAACACCGAGAGAGGCTTGTCCTTTCTTTGCGTCTTTCCGCCTTTGCGTCTAATTTTGCTTAGGGTTGCGAAGGAAGGCCGAGACCGAATGCATCGATTCGGTCCCGGATTGGAGAACATCTTTTTATTGTCCTTGGCTTGGAATATAAGCGCTTCCGGTATTCTTGCTGTTTGACTCGGAAAATGTCTTTTTCCATGAGTCATCAGCTGGAGCCCAGTTTCCGTTTTCTACGCCTTGGATCTGTTGTTGGCTATAGGCTGCCCAGTTTGTTTCTGGATAGTGTTGGTAGCCAGAACCACTGTAATCGTGCCCATTATTATACCCTTCATAAGAAGAGTTTTGGTACTGTTGATAGGACTGCTGCTGCTGCTGCTGCTGATTTTGGTCATAATTGTATTGTGAATGGTTCCCAGTGTTACCTTGATTCTCATAGGAGCACTCTTGCTGAGGGCAAGTATTGGGCACTTCACAGACTGGAGAGGGTTCGCATTCCAAAGGTTTGTTGTAATACTTCGGCACCATTTTGCAAACTTTCTCGCAACACCATTTAGGCCTTTGAATGTATTCGACATCGTCATAATACTCAGGAACCTGTACCGTACAAGTCACGTAGTAGTATTCAGGAACATATCGACAACATCTTTTTTGAAATGTTTTTGCACAATAACGGGTTTTTTTCACACAATGAGGAACCATCTCATATTCGCATCGATAGACATCTGAATATTCAGGCTCATATTTACAAACTGTGCAGCTGAATCCGCAGGTCGTTTCTTCAGCAGGCAGTTCCATGTTACCTTGGTAATAACTATTTTGGTCTTGGGCTAAAAGTTGATTCGTGATGAGTAAGCTCATAGCAAAGAGAACATTTGTTACAATTTTCTTCATGTTACACTCCTTTGACATTTTCGCTTATAAGTTGCACAACGCATGTGCAAAGACTTTGGGTTTTGCTTGTCCACAAAGTGATTATTTCCTGAATTTTTGACAAATAC
Source organism: uncultured Parachlamydiaceae bacterium (assembly GCA_963801335.1). GTDB lineage: Bacteria > Chlamydiota > Chlamydiia > Chlamydiales > Parachlamydiaceae > CAWDEQ01. The sequence goes on from CAWDEQ010000003.1 coordinate 1,192,513, forward strand.
TATTTTACTAAATTATAAAATTTATTCTTCCAGCGACCTTTGATCAGGCATTCGCGCCAGGGATATGGGGGCGGGAGGCTTGTAGCCTAATTCTCGACAGAGGCAATTGACAATTTTCTCCACATGGACATGGGTGTTTTCAATAAATATTTTAAATTTTGTTTGCGTCCCAGCAGTAGCCGTTCCCAATACAAAAACGCCTCTCACATTGGTTTGCATGGTATTTTCATCATAAAGCGGGGCATCCCTCTCTTGCGTCAATTCCACCCCTAATTGACGGAACAGACTCATATCCGCTTCAAATCCGATGGCCTTGATCACAAAATCGCAAGGGATGCTCTTCAGATCCTGCTCTCCTTTTATTTTTATCAAAACGCGATCGTGCAAAAATTCTACGGGTTCTGCTAGGTAGAAGGCTTCTATTTCCCCTTTTTTGACTCGACTTTGGAACTCTGGAAGCAGCCAAAACTTGACTTCCTGTTCACTGATCTGGCTTTTCCTCACAACAAGAGTCACCCTGGCACCAGCTTGAAAGCATCTAAGGGCGGATTCTACTGCCGAATTTTTTCCTCCGATGATCACCACGCGCTTCTGGAAATAGTTGTGGACATCCTGCATGCGGACAGAAATATGGGGGTAATCTTCTCCGGGAATATTCAATAGGCGCGGATGCGCTGTGCCTCCCGTAGCTAAAAGGAGATACCGCGCCTGATATTTCCTTTTGCCTGCGGCTGTTTGGGTCAGCAGTTCAAAGCCCTTTGTTTTTTTGCTAATATAGATCACCTCTTCATATGTATGGATATCGAGCTGATAATGCATGACGACGGAACGGATATAAGCTAAGTATTCTTCTTTCATGCATTTTTGCTGATCCACCGTTTGGATCGGGATGCCTGCGATGGAGATTCTTTCATTCGAACTGAAGAAGTGCGTCTGCGGAGGAAAGTTATGGAAAATCGTCTGCGCCGCTTGTCCCTTGTCTAAATGGACAAAGGATATCCCTGCTTTTTTAAGGGCGATGGCGCATTCGATGCCGATGGGTCCGGCGCCGATGAGTGCTGCCTCCAGCATAAAAGCTATCCTGTCATTGCCGTGAGGATGCGCCGCTTGCCAGTGAATGTGGCCCGTCCATGCATTGCCAACACGTTATCCAATACTAAGACGTCTCCTTTTTGCCAGGGGAAATAGATCGTATTGCGATCCAGGGCATCCATCACATGGTAGAGATCTGAGCGCGAAATCCTTGTATTATCAGCAAAAAACACCTCATGAAGGCGGGTATGCTTCTGAAAATAGAAGAGCTTAGCTCCAATATAGCGCCACCATCCAAGCAATTTGGGATTAAAATCATAGAGGTGGGCTTGATTGAACCAGATATCCTCTTGAGTGATCGAATGCTTCATGACAGCCGGCCTGACCTGGCTGATCTGAAGCCAATCATTTTTAGTCCATTTGAAGTCAAAGGCGCTTTCGCGGCATTTTTTTTCCACTTCCGCTTTGTCGGTTGTTTCAAACACATCTTTCCAGGGCTTATGGGAACGCTGATATTTATTGAGGGTATCCATGATCTTGCTATTGGAATAATAGCAAGAGACATATTTCAACCCTTTGTTTGTAAACCGATCCCTCACTTCGTTGTCGACCGATTGGAATACTTTTCGGGCATCGGCAATGATGGTCTGTCCCCCTTCTTGTGGGGCGATATGGCAGTAAAAGTAGATGTGTTTGGGATAATGTTTGACGAACGAAAGCTCATTATGCAGCGGAATTTTTATCGAGGGAGGCGCTTCTGTTGAGGTATAAACCCCCTCTTTCACTTTATCTCGAGGGCTGTCCCCTCCGATATAATCAATAAACTTACCATATCCCAATTGTTTGATCAAATTGGCAAAGTCCCCTTCGTTGCTAATAGGAAAATTGCGGAGGAGGATCCCTCCATGCTTCAATAAATGACCCGTCAATTCGCGATGATTCTCCTTGATGATGGCAAAGGCCTCATCGAGGGTGATATTTCTGTTTATTGGCTCCACAACCAGTGGGAGATGATCTGCATTGATAAAACTCTTTTTAATCGTGCTCATCTTTTTTTTCCTTTTCGTTTTTTTTCGGGATCTTAGCCGTTCAAAGGTTTTTGAGCAACCCGCGATTCCAACTCCGCATTCCCAAGGCCAATTAAAATTTACCACTGAGATCAGTGAGATCAGTGGTAAATTTTAATTGGCCTTAGGGATGCATGGCTCTGGATTTTGGATTGAAAGCTAGTTGAAAATCGATCAACTTGCTAACATCTCCTTAATGAAAATTAATCCGCTACATCATTGGGACGTCTCCTACCAAGAAGCGATTCTCATTCAAAAGGAACTTGCGCAAAAGCTCCTCTCTGGTGATGTGCGACGGCCAAGGAATCGCCCATCCGCGCCGATTCGGCATAGCCTCTCACTTGGGTTTGATATTAGACGTACCAACAATCGGCTGCGCCAAGTCGCGTTTGATCGGCACTTATAGCCATCAACCTATAGAGCCGGGAGAGTGGACTCCCCTTCACGACAAAGGCGAGATCATCGGAGGGGTTCTCTGCACAAAGCGCAACTGCCGCCCTCTATTTATTTCGCCGGGACACAAAATCTCCCTGGAAGATAGCATTGAAATGGTCATGCTATGCCGGACGCGATACCGGCAGCTGTACCCACTCGCCAAGCCCATCTCGCTGCGAATAAGGCTAGAATTGGACATTGATTTATTTCGCTTTACATTTTAGCCTTATCTTGATAAATTGAGGTCTTTCATCTCATTAGGCAATGAAAACAGAAAGTTTCTGTAAAAATTGAGGAGGATGTTATGCAAGCAACTTTTACAACAACGGTACTCGCTTCCCCAGAGCCACCTCGCCGCGTCCAATCTACACCGTTGACGCCAGCCACACTCGTGTTAAGAAGCCCGCCGCCCATCTCTCCGACTTCCTCTCCGACTAAGATCCCCGGTTCAGGAGTTTTGCGCGGATCCGCATGCGTTAATCTAAGTCCAGAAATTCCCCCAACAACAGCCCTATCTGTATCTCCACCTAAAAAACCTCTGGAAAACTACGGAATCACACAGGGGCTAGGTTGTCTGATGGTAAATCTTTCCGTACTGAAAAATTTAGCCCATCTCATTAAAGTGGTGGCCCATCGGATTTTTTCTGATTATGCCACTTTTTATCTGGAAGTCGAACAAGGTGGTTTGTTTGGTATTCCCGTTATTGAAGAGAGACTCTATATTCAACAAATAGGCTTTGCCACTGACTTTCCACACCCTCCACCATCCAGTAGGATGATTACCCCCCAGGAAGTCTATAAGAGAATTGAGGATTTCTTTAAAAAATTGATAATACAAAACTCAGATCATCTTTCGATTAATCTCTCCCTTCTCAATCATCTAAGTGAGATTATAAAAAACGCGGCTCATCAAATTTTTGTGGGGTTTGCAGTGACTTATCTGGAGGAGACACTCATTATTAAACGGCATGCTACTGCTGTACTGCTTCAACCATCGGAAGCTTCTGAAAGAATTGCAAATTACATCCAAACTCTAAAATGAAAAAAAGAGCGGTGTTGGTACACCGCCCTTTTATTTGTTTCCCCAAACTTAATTAGCGAGCTGGGCAAGCTGTTGTGCACTGAGGATTGCCGCAGGTATGTTTCCAGTAGTACTGAGGAACATAACGGCATTTCTGATCGCACACCCACTTTTGGCAGGTTCTGCACTTGTCAACTTCATAATATTCAGGTTCATAACGGCAGCATGTTTCACAGTAGTACTGTGGAACATATCTGCACTTTTGAACTTGATAATACTTAGGTACTTGTCTGCAGCAACGTTCTTTATAAGGAACTTGCTCTTCACAACACTTATAGTCGTTGTAATAGCATGGCTTATAATGAACATATAAGCACCAGCAATCGTTCAGAGGTTTATCAGCTGCGCAATCTGGTGGACAACATTCCCCAGATGCAGCTGCTTGTTCTGAACCGTAATTAGGTTGTACAGCCTGTTCAGCTGTATTGTCTTGCGAATAACCGTTCTGTGTAACGAGAAGCCCTAAAGCTAAGGCTGCGATTTGAAAAAATTTTTTCATATTTTTTCTCCTAGATCAGACGGTTTATAATAGTGGTCAATCCAACACTGGATATCTCATAGCCCCAACATGAAATTTTTCCTCTTTTTTGACAAATATTTTTTTACAAAATGTCATAAGCCATTTATTTTAAATAACATATATTAGATCTATCGACATTTATAAAACCTTGAATTTGACAAATTAAAAATTTGATTACATATCAATTTGACTAAAAATAGCCTTTCACATATTTGTGAGGGCGTTTTAGAGGGCGTAATCAACCATTGATTGCTTTTTTCGGATAGCCATGCGGAAAGGAGTGAGCATGGCGATATCCATTAGAAGCTTGATGAAGAAATCTCCTGTGGCCCAGGTCAGGATGGGCAGATTTTCCCCCCAAAAAGCGATCGACCAGAAGAGACCTGTATCGACGACAGAAGCGAGGAGGGAAGAGAAAAAGGGAGCATACCACCAGGCGGCATTTCTAAGCCTATTGAAAACGGAGATATCGAGAAGCTGTGAAGCTAAAAAGGCCGTGCCCGAGGCAAGAGCTATTTTTGGCGTCGAGAGCCAGAACGATAAGAAGACAGCCACGAAGAATCCGACATAGACCACTTTGCGCGCCGAGCGGGGTCCGTGGAAGCGATTTGTCAACTCTGTAACAAGAAAGCTAGCCGGATAAGTAAAGGCGCCATAAGTCAACCAGTCGTTGATGGGATATTGAACAAAGTAATTTGAAGCGACGACAACAGCAACCATTGCAAGGAAGGATAATTCAATTCTATACATGATACACCCCTTCTGTATATTTTAATAAAGCTTCTTGGCCGGCGATCCAGCCGGTCGTCCAGGCATTTTGAAAGTTAAAGCCTCCTGTGACAGCATCAATATCGAGGATTTCACCCGCGAAATGGAGATGGCGGCAGAGGCGGCTTTCCATGGTTTTAAAATTGACTTCATCCAGGGAGACTCCCCCGCATGTGACAAACTCTTCTTTATGGGTCGTTTTTCCATCCACCTGAAAGAGAGCTGACTTCAGGTAATTGGAAAGATGATGGAACTCTTCATTGCTCGTTTCGGCGACTCTTTTTTCTCCGTCCAACTGTGTTAATACAAGGAACCGGTTCCAGAGTTTTTTCGGGAGATTAAAAGGATTGTGAGAGGTCATGCTTCGGTTGGGAAAATCGCAGCGCATCTGGCGCAAGCTTTCAAAGATTTGCTGTTTGGAAAGATGTGGCAGCCAATCGATGGTCAGGGGGATTTTATAACGATGCTGATGGAGATGGCGCGCGCCCCAAGCGGAGAGCTTGAGAGCCGCGGGGCCGCTGAATCCCCAGTGAGTCAGAAGAAGGGCTCCCTTCTGTTCAAAGGCGGAATCGGCAATGCGAATGGAAACGGGGTCAACAGAAATTCCGGCAAGGTCGGCGAGAGGAAAGCCTGGAACATTAAAGGTAAAGAGCGAAGGCACAGGGTCTTGAATCGTATGTCCAGCATTTTTGGCAAAGGCATGGCCATGCGGATGGCTCCCCGTCGCCAAAATGAGGCTTCTGCACGCCAACGTTTCAGTTGGCTCCAGGCCTACGTTAAATCCATGTTGCGTTGGTTCTATCGCAATGATCTGCTGCTTCAGTCTGATCTCCACATGGAGTTTCTGAGCCGCTTTTAGGAGGCAATCGATGATGGTTTGGGAGCTATCCGTGACAGGAAACATGCGGCCATCGGGCTCGGTTTTAAGGGAGACACCCTGACCGGCAAACCAGTCGACCGTATTCCGAGGATGAAATCGGGTGAAAGGCCCTATGAGCGCTTTGCCTCCGCGAGGATAATGGCTCGCAAGACGGATAGGATCAAAGCAGGCATGTGTGACATTGCAGCGGCCGCCTCCGGAAATGCGCACTTTGGAAAGCAGATGGCTCGATCTTTCCAAAATGAGGACAGCAGCATGGGGGCTAGTCTCTTTCGCAGACAGTGCAGCGAAAAATCCAGCAGCTCCGCCTCCAATAACGATGAGATCATACGTTTGCTTACTAGCCATCGTTCTCCAAATGTAAAAGGATTTATATTAACAGAGGAGGTGATTCCGGTCAAGTTGGACCCGAGACCGAAAAGGACCTATCTATTGTTTACCACAGAGCCAGAGATCGAGCCCCCCTCTCTGTGTTCTCTGTGATCTCTGTGGTAAAAATAATAATTAACCACAGAGATCACAGAGAACACAGAGAGGGGGGCTCGATCTCTGGCTCAGTGGTTTATACAGCGGCGGGCACCAGATTCGTAGAGGGTTGCTGCACTTGGGGTTTAGCAGGTGCAGGGAGCGCAACCGTTTTTGTGGGCATGACTTGAAAGACACCCATTTCTAGGAGCATAGCCTTTAGGAATTTCCCTTTTATGGTGGAGCGTTTCACGCCATTTTTCTCGAAGGCTTCTAAGAGGGGTTCGCCAGATAGCGTGAGTTCATCATTCAGCTCGGCAACGCCTTTTTCTTTCTCTATATCTGACATGTCTTGCCTTTTGATCCAATTCTTCCACCAGTCAAATACATCCTCTTGAGTAATGAAGAGTTGATCGCAGGCAAGCGTCTCCTGCAACTCCTCGACAATCGTAGCGGCTTTATATCCCTTCACTTCTTCCTCTGTTTCCATGATGGCATATTTTTTCCACACTTCAAAAAAGCGGGCTTTTTGCGCTTCGGGCGTATGCAACTTTTTGAGCCGCCGCTTTTGTTCGGGTTTAGTCCCTTGCCAAAAATCAGTGCGCATCTTGAATAACAATCTGGAGAGCAGCACCTTGCTCAGGGGATCGACGACCACCGCTGGGTCATTTTTTGCCACTTCGTCGTTTAATCCAAATTCCTCATTGGCAAATAGTTTGACAGTTTGATTGTAGGCGTGGACATCATCCAAATCAAAAACGCTACTCAGAAAAGAACTGACAATGTCCCCGTTTATCTCGATCTCATAGATCCCTTCAAAGAGACGATTTCTTTTATTTTCTAAATAGATCAGGATGCGATCCCTAAGAGGAATTTCCTGGTTATTATTCTCTATGAGCAATGCTTTGTAAACAGCCTTTACAGCTTTGTAAATGCCTGGTCCACAATAGTTTCCTCCTTCAGCAGCCAAGTCTATGAAGGTATCGGCGATCTGTATTTCAAGCTGCCTGCACCGCACCTGATCGTCACTGCTGGCGCTTCCTTTTTGCATCGCTTCTTTTAATTCCCTTACCTTTTCCATTTTCTGCTTGACCTGATACGTTATATAGCGACACCAATCCTGCAACTTACTATAATCAAGGGGCTCTCCCGCTCGGATCTTTTTATGTTTGATCTGATGCACCATGTCCTTGATTTGTTGCTTCGCGTACTCGATCTCATGGCCAGGAGAATAGCCGACTTCGCGCCAGCGGGGATCTTTATTTAAAGCTACCTGCAAAGATCGCAGGTTCCCGTTCCAATCCACTTGCTCGGAGTGGGTGACCAGTTCTTCTAGATCGATTCTCGGAATGGGAGGCCCAACCTGTAGCCGCAGGTGGCCTTTATGGATATCCACCGTTTGCTTATCTATCTCTTGCAAGTCTGCTAGCGAGATCGGTCGGACCGGCTTGTCGTACTCCCCTTCTTGCGGCCCCGTTCTCTTTAATTCTGCTTCAAGTCTTTTTGCTTTCCAATCCAAGATCTTACCGACAACAGCCATCACGATCTGGGCAACGGCGATCACTTTCATGAACCAATCTCCGACGATTAAGCCGGTGGCGATAGCGATTGGCATGCTCGATTTGTGAAGGATCTGGCGCACCTTTTCGGGAAGAAGACCCAGCTCATCCATAAAACCTAATGTCATACAAGCCAGCGTCACACCCCCGAGGATGGGATTGCCGAAGATGCACAGTGCAATGGAAGCGATAACGACAGCGATCTGGCACATCGTCCCGATATGATCATGGGCAAAATTGACAATTTTGCGCAGGACGACATTCTCAATTTTTCGGCTTGCAGCGAAGGCTACCAAGCTAGGCAGAACGATACTCGTTAGAGGAACGACACCAAAGGGAAGACTGGCCTTAGAGAGCGCCGGAATGGCGGCACCGACTGCTTTTGTACTTTGAGAGAAGGCGTAATAGATTTGAGGGACTTGGCTGGCCACAGTCATCTTCTTATTGCGGCCTTGTCGAAGGGTTCGTTCGACAAAGCGGCCGTTGACCATGGTATTCCCAACATTTAGCCCCTCTCCGAATGGAAAGAAGTAATTGTCTAAATAGGGCTTCGCTTGTTGATAACAGTTTGATAGTGTTGCAGAAAATCCCATTTTGCCTCAGATTATTAATAAGAACTACAGCATAACAAATCGGCCTAATTATCACAATTGAGTTTTGGGGGAATAGATGTTCAACAAATGCGTATTAACTTTGCCTCTACTAGTGTTAGGAATGACGAGCTGCAATCTCGTTCAAAAAGTGCAGGACACCACACATGCGATTGATGAAAACATCGCTGTGATTCATGAGAGTACAGCGACCGTTGAAGAAAACGGAAAAGCTGTAGGACAAGCCACTTCTTTGATTCAAGCTAATGCTTCCGTTGTCCGTGAAAGCTCTCAAGTCATTCGCGACAATGGAGCCTTGGTAGCGGAGGCCAATCATGCCATCAAGGATAACTTTGACGTCATCACGCAAAGTACAAAAGCCATCCAAGATAATGCTTCCGTCATCCAAGCCAGTACCAAAGCAATACGCGAAAACCAAAAAGTCGTGGAGCAGAGTAACAAAGTGATTCAAAAAAACGTGGAGCTGCTCGACTCCCTAACTAAGGCAGTCAACAGCATCGATAAAAGCACGCTGGCTGCAGGAGGCTTCTTTGCTTTGGGCCTCATTGCGCTGCCTTGGATCTTATTGATTCTTTTCATTACGCGAAAAAAATAAGATAGAGCCATGGAATATTTGCCTGACTATGAAACGTTGTCGCATTGGCTTTTAAATTACGGAAGCTTTGCCCTGTTTGTGTTGCTGGCTCTAGGGATTATTGCCCTTCCAGTGCCTGAAGAGACGCTCCTGGTCTTCACCGGCGCCGCTATGGTGAACGGCCAGCTGCCGATTCTGCCTACCCTCATAGCCGCTTACACGGGAAGCATTTGCGGCATCACCGTCAGCTATATCATAGGAAGGACTGCCGGCTATTATTTTCTGCATCGCTATGGAAGCTGGGTGGGCATCACCGAAAAAAAAATACAAAACGCCCACAACTGGTTCGAACGCTACGGAAAATGGACCCTGCTGTTCGGATATTTTATTCCGGGCGTTCGCCATTTTACAGGAATATCGGCTGGAACGACCGAACTGGAATTCCGTACGTTCTCCCTTTTTGCCTATACCGGAGCCCTCCTCTGGGTCGCTACGTTTTTATCGATCGGCTATTTCTATTGCGAATCGTGCATTACCTTTTTTCGAACCTTTGAAATTGATGTCGACCAACTCATTATTCTGCTGTGCGCCCTCCTCTTCATCTATGCCATTTATAAATTTCGAGGGAAATCAGTTCCAAAGTAGCGATCGCCGAAATCGCCGAGGCCAGGCACAATGAACTTATTGGCGTCTAGCCCCTCATCGACTTGAGCCACCAGCAGGCCAGCTTCAGGGCATTCTTTATGAAAGTGGGCGATTCCTTCCGGAGAAGCAATAAAGGAGATCAACGTGATCTTCGATTCGCGTGCTCCATTATTTTTGAGGATCTTGACTGCCAGGGAGGAGCTCCCTCCTGTGGCTATCATCGGATCGAGGAGGAAGATGGGATCCTCCGCAGTGAAGAGAGGCAGCTTCACGTAATAGAGCTCTGGGAGGATTGTGATTTCATCGCGTCGCATTCCAAGGAATCCCATGAGGGATCCCGGATAGAAGCGGAGGAATGGCGGCAGCATCACCAGTCCAGAGCGAAGAATGGGAACTAACACAGGGTGTTGTTTGAACGTTTCCCCCTGAGTGGTGGCCAAGGGCGTTTCGATGCAGATATTGGTTTTAGGAAGTCGCGCCGCGCTTTCCACCGCTAGCAGAGCCCCCAGTTGATCTGCAACCTGCCGAAAATGTTCCATGCTGGTGTCGCGGTTTCGCAGAACGCTAATTAATATCTTTTTCATGTGATAAGCTCATTGCTAATGAGGACTAAGGCGCATTCGTGGAGCTTCTCTATCGGAATGCCGCTGCGCTCTGAGATGGCCAGCAAGTCATGTTCGCCGTCGGCCATGTTGAGAAGCCAGGAGAGGACGATGATCGACTCTTCCACATCCTTTGCCGCGCCAATATTCTTGTATAAGCCGCGTTTGCCCAGCTGAGGCTCGCAAAAGGGCTGAAGGTTTCGGTAGGTCTTATTCATTTCCAAAGTGCGGCACAGCTCGGTATAGAGGCTTACCATCTCAGCCATCGCATCGAAGGAGATGAAGCTGCGATTATCTAACGAGGTGTGGTACTCCGGATAGGTGCCATACATCGAACGCATCAAGGATCCCACAGGCAGATTGAAACCCGGAGAACAGTACTGCCGCTCGTCGCTGCCCATCGGAAAGAAATCCATCACCTTGGCTGAGGGATGTTTTTTCAAAACATATTCTGCGGCGCGATCCGCTAAGCTATTGCCGCGGCGCGACCTTTTATAGGTGAAAGGCCCGCGATCTCCGCAGCAGGTGACGACATAACCGGCTGCTAAGCAGCGCAAAAAGTGCTCCCCATAGCGGCTGAGATAGGCAATGCTGCCGATGGTTTCAGGCAAAAAGACAAAGCGATAGGTGAAACGCCGCTCAGGGAGGGCTGCCAAACTCTTATAGAGAAATGCCGTCACGAGCGGACCTGAAAGCTCATTATTCGCCATGGAGGGATGGCAAGTATAGGTGGAAAAGAGGACCTCCTGCTCAGTTTTTCCAGGCAACAGCGCTTCTGACAACGTGAGCGATCCATCGATGAGCTCTGAATCTATGACCACTTCATATTCACCTTCCGGCAGCTTTTCCCTCTCCTCATGGGAAATGCAGAATCCCCAACGCGGAGTGTAATAGCTGGTGACATAAGGAATGGCCTTGGGCATCTTGGGCAGGCTGTAGAGGTGCTTGTCGAGTTCGGCTCGGCTCATCTTTCCCCTAAAGGGAATGGAATAGTTGACGAGATGAAGCGTATTCTCTTTGATGTCGAGAATCCGTTTGCCATCGGGGCGCACGACATAGGCTTCGCGAATGACCCATTCTTTGGGAACCGTCCAGTCAAATACTTGGGTGCCGCTGGGAATTTCGATGCGCTGGAGCGGAAGAAGTTCCGACAGGATATCATGGGTGCGCCTGACCCCTTCGCCTGTCAAGCTGCGCATCATTGGCCAGAGCCGGTCAAAATAAGCTTCAATTTGTTTTTTCATTACACCTCTTTCAAAGAAAGGACAAAATTTAATTCGAAATTTAATTTACCATTGAGATCTTAATTTACCACTGAGATCACTGAGATCAGTGAGAAGATTTGAGAACATTGAGATGGATTAATTTAATATCAATCCTCTCCCTATCTCATACCTCCTCAGTGATCTCAGTGATCTCAGTGATCTCAGTGGTAAATTAAATTTCGAATCTCATACCCCCTCACTGATCTCAGTGATCTCAGTGGTAAATTAAAATTAGAATTAAATTATGTCCTTTCTTTGCGTCTTTGCGCCTTTGCGTCTAATTTTGCCAAGAGGGCTTCCTTGAGCAAAGAGATCGTCTGCAGCTTGGGAATTTCGTCCGATTCAAAGCGAATGCTGAAGGCCTCCTCGATGGCCACAATGAGGTTCATATGGTTGAGCGAATCCCATGCCGGGACCGACCCTAACGAGATCTCAGCTTGGACATCGGCGGGATCGAGCTCTAGAGCCTGCCCCACGGCATTTTTAAATGCCTCTTCATTGAATACTTGCGGCATATCTATCGTTTTTCTTCGAGTGTAACGTAATTCTTAGGGATTTTCAAGCGCTCCACATCTAAAACCCATCGGTCTTCAAAGAGATCAAAACCTGCGTCAGGATAGAAGGAGGCCGCCGGTTGATTTTTCTTCGTCGGGATGAAGCGTCCAACGATGCGCTTCACCTTCTGCTGCCGCGCCTTGCCGGCGAGCCACTGGATGAGGGCATATTCCACTGTGCGGCCAATGATGCGGCAGCTCAAAAGCAACGTATCGATCTCCCATTCGTCAGCATTCATCTTCAGGATGAGGACTCCGGTGAGGCCGCTATCGCCCAGCTTATCTTTGAGGCGGAGGGTATAGATAGCGCAATCGCCAGAGCGCATCAGCTCACGCAGTTCTTTTTCTGAATAACGCTTGGTGGTGAGGTTAAACTGATTGGTCTTCTGGATGAGCTGATGGACGCGTTCAAAGGAGTCATCCTGGATGGGACTCAACTCGGCAACCATCTGCAGGGATTGATAAAAGTCTTCCAAAGAAGCGCTCTTCTTTTGGATCGCCTTGCGCTCGACCTCGTTCTGGTATAGCTGCGCCCGCTTGCTATCTTCTTCGGTCACATAGAGCTTGTCAAATCCGGTATAATCGGACAATGCCTGGACAAAGTCGGCGGCGTCTTTGGGTACATCGATGACATCGATTTCAGGCAGCATGCGGCGCAACTGCTCCCTTTCAAAAGGGGAATCATCAAAGAAAGCAAAGCTATCCAGTCCCAAGTTGAGCTCCTGGGCTAGGCTCTGGAGGTTTTCCACTTTTGAAAGCCAGTTGATGCGATAAGCGGCAAAGTCAGTGATCTTCAAAACCATGCCAGGGTTCTCTTCAAAGACTTCGAGGACCTCGTTTTCATTGTTTTTGCTGCAAATGGCTAGCAGGACTCCATGGTTCTTTAGAACGAGCAGAGCGCGTTGAAATTGGTCGTAGGCATAGCCAACGCCTTCGGCTCCGACTTGGATGATCTCCTCGCCCAAAATGCCACCCCATAGCGTATTGTCTAAATCGAGCACCAAGACTTTTTTCGGAGGGGTTGTCAACGCTCTGAGATATCTGGCAATATAGGCAGCCAATGGCTTTGCTCCTCCAGGAGATATATACATGCGCGCTAATACTTCAAACCGGGAATCGTGCACCTTAGCCAATCCCTGTTCCATGAAGAAGCTGGCCATATCGAGAAGATGAAACCATCCGTTGCCATTCTGAAAGCGGCGCAGTCTTTCATTCAGCCTTTCTGCCATCAGTTGTAGGCGCGGGGCTTCGATTAAGCGATCGGGCACAAGGGGATCATAGGTGATCTGAGAAAAGAGAACCTGGGTATCCCCTTTCCATGTTTCTATCCCGCTCAGGTAATGCTCCAGATTCCTTTCAGCTTCTGGATCCATTTGCAGATAACGCGGAGACAACAGGGTGATGAGATAATCGGGCTGGTGTTTATTGAGGTTGGATGCAGGGTCGAGCATGTCGACAAGCCACAGGTTAAAGCCCAGTTCTTCGACTTGCCAATCCCCTTTTAGAACTTGTTGCAGGGGTTGGATCAATCCCGAAATCGTCATGTCGCCGCAGATCACAATTCTAGGCATTGCTCCTCTCCTTCTTCAAGCGGCTGTAATCCAAAGGAGCCGCTAAAAAATAAAAGGGATGCTGCCGATACTGTTCTACGGCTCGCTGAAAATAGTCGGACACCTTGACAAGGCTGATCGTTCCCCTCCCCAATGTGACTTGGGAATTTTCTCCGATTTCGCGCATGTAGTTCTGAAATGGCTTTAAGTTGATGGCTATGCCCAACTCCAGATAGCGGGAAAAGATTTCAGCCGTATAGTCGCGGGTTTTTCCCTGATAGGTGACTTTTCCCGGAAACTTTTTGACGAAGCGATAGGGAACGTTGAGCGATTCCTCGACATGGTGGATAACAGTGCCAGAGTTCCAGTCGACTCCGAAAAAGAGAAGGAAGGCATCGGGATCGCGATGAAGCTTATCAAAAACGGATCCCTTTCCAAAACCCATTGTACTCAGGTTTTGGCTGTAATAGCTCTTTTTGGATCCAATGACCGCATGCGAATAAACCGGATGAAAGGTGCGCAAGGCTTCCTCCCGCTTCCTCACAAACTCCGTGAGTTGCCCCACTTGGCTAGGAGTTTCTTCATGGTTATAGGTGGCTCCATGGCAAAAGTCGTAATTATACGTGGGAAAAAGCAGGGTGCCGGGACCGACGGCCTCCTTTAAAGCACTTAACACCGTCTCCATCCCCCCTTCAATTTTGCCGAATGCCCCCAAAAAGCTATGGACGAGCAGGGTCGAGCCAGGCTTAACGCCTACCTGGCGCAAAGCTTCGACCATATCAGGCTGTCTGATTACTGGATTATCCATGATTTCATCTTTGATGATCTTTTCGCTCTTTTGCAAGAAAAATATCAGGGACCAAAGGAAAGCAAAAATAACGAGCTTGAGGCTTGCGAAACCCAGGGCCAAAGGCCCGGCAGTTGTATAGCCCAGTTGCCCAACTGCGTTGCGGTGTTTATCTAAAAAATAACGCTCTCAAAAAAGGACAAAAGGACGAAAGGACAAAAAGACAGGGACAAAAGGACAAGGACCAAAAGGACCAAAACGACTTAAAGGACGAAAGGACATTACTCATTGTCCTTTTGTCCTTTAGGTCTTTGTCATTGTCCCTGTCCTTTCGTCCTTTAAGTCGTTTTGGTCCTTTTGGTCCTTGTCCTTTTGTCCCTGTCTTTTTGTCCTTTCGTCCTTTCTTGAGCGTTATTTTCAGATAAACACCGCAACGCAGTTGGGAAAATGGGCTATACAACTGCCGGGCCTTCGGCCCTGGGTTTCGCAAGCCTCAATCTCGTTATTTTGCCGTCCTTTCGTCCTTTAGGTCATTTTGGTCGTTTTGGTCCTTGTCCTTTTGTCCGTGTCCTTTTGTCTTTTTGTCCTTTCTTGAGCGTTATCCTGTTCATCCTGATACATTTAGATCAGCTGTATCGCAGTTCAAATGATAGCCGTAAAATTGACTAATTATTCATAATAAAATTATAATTATATAGTAATAATATGTAATAATGAGCTTTTATGGATAAACTAATATTACTAGATAATTTCACGCTAGATAATATTGATAAATTGGCTGATTCTTTGGCCGAGGAAACACTTCATGAAATGCCACCGAATCCACTGCTCTCCGAGGAACAACTTAAATCTCATATCAAGACAGATCTTGAAAATAACATTATAAATTTCTTTGAACAAATCGCTCTTGGCTTGATTGCTATTAATGAAACTCTCGATACCCTATGTCAGGAGGGATGCCTATGTTCTCCAGAAGAAATAGACCAAGTTAAAAACTTAGGAAAAAGATTATATTGCTTGGGATCCACCCAAGCCCAGGAGAAAACTGCTCAACAACTATGCGGATTGACTGATGGGTCTCTCCAAATAATAAATCATTGTGCAGCCTATCTCTATGAACACAAAGACTACGAAAAAGCCTCCCTAGTCTACAGAATTTTGTCCCTTCTAGACCCTACTAATTATGGGGTTTGGATGGGATTTGCCCATTCGGAATTTTTTAAAGAGAACTATGAAAGTGCCATCAACCTCTATCAATGTGTCCTAGACGTCAATAATAAAGATCCATTATGCCACCTTTACCTGAGTAGCTGCCACCACGCTTTGGATCAGAGACAGAAGTCCCTAGAGTCCGTAGAAAATGCTCTCCAAATTGTCGACAATGACCCTTCCCTTTCTCATCTTAAGCCTCAGATCCTCGATCTTAAAGCCTTTTACTTGACTGGAGAAAATAGAGGGAATTATGGCACCTAATGTTGGAGGAATATTACCTCAAGCCCCTCTCCGTATCAATCGACTAGACAAGCCACCAACGCTGGCCCTCCCCGTGCAAGATTCGGCCCCACAGACGTTACCTGGGAAAATTGCACCCACAACGGAACATTTGAGCCAAGTCTATCTTGTAAAGCCACAATCAGCCTTACAATGCCTACACAAAGGTTTTTCCCCAACATCCTCCCCCTCCAACACAGAAACAACCCAAAGAGCCATCGCTCCCGCAAATCAATCGAATCAAGGACTAAGCAGAGGAATCGATCACAGAATCAAGCAAGCTCTTGGCAGCCTATTTTTTCGTCGTTTAAACAGTAGTTTTATTATAAAAGCACAAATTCATGCCGAATACATGAGCCAGGGCCCTCTCGACCATGGTAAGTCCCCTGAATATGCTTTAACCAAGTCGATTAATCTTTTGAAAAAAATGGAGCAAACCCCTGAAATAGACAAATTAATTAAATCTTTGGAATATGCAAAGAAAATTGATGCAACCCCACTCTTAAGCAAACACAAACTACCCGATGAAATAAAACAAGATCTCAGAAACTTAACGGCTAACGAGAGCCTATGCATTCCCGTCCTGACTATTCCCCCACATGCTACATTAATGCAAGTGACTCGTAAGGAGGATGGGAGTTTCATTGTTGTGATGCATAATACTGGGGATGGAATACAAAAGTTTCATCATAGACAGCTCGACGATAAAGGTAAACTATCTTATCAAACAGCTCTGGAGATTACAGGAGTAACCGAAGAAAACCTTTGCGGGCCAGAATCAACATTTCTCAAGAAGGCTCTTAATATAGAGCTAACCGAGGTCTTCTATAGTGCAGTTCTCCCTCTTCTTAAGGGAAAAATCAGTGAAGCGAATCCAGAAAATCGGTTATGGAATAAAGGTCAATATGGAGGCACATGCGCAATATCTTGTATTCAGGCTTATATTCGTTCGCAGCTTGATAAGGATTCCTTCAAACAACTCCGCAGAATAGGAAGAGAAGACTTGGTGACGAGATCTTTCGAACAAATTGAATCAGGATGGGGCGACCACAGTACCCAGAGAATTGTAACCCTGGAAGTCGTCAAAAAGCTCGAACAAAGCCTAAAAGGTCAACCTCTGCGTGATAATATTAGGAACGTGAAAGAAAAACTCGAAGCGATGGAAAATGTCAACCTAGATGAAACATCTGTGACTCCAAAAGAGACATTTTCCGAAAATATGAAAGCTTCCCTTAAGATTTTGAGAAAGGGGAAATTTAGTGAACAATCTATGTTAAAAGTCAGGCCCTACCTCGATAAAATTCTCGAAATGGCAGACAAAGAAGGAATGACTGAGAGTGAAACAAAAGAAGTCATTAAGATGGGAAACATGTTGAGGGAATATGCTGAAAAAAGGCCGCTCTCCAAATCACAGATTTTTATGATGGCATTCTTTACGGGAGCAATAGCTAAATCACTTTCAAAAAAAGATTACAATAATTTAAATATAGATCCTCTACTTTTATTCATTAAAAGGATAGAAAATAGATATAATGGCTTACTTTTAGGTACCTTTTCTACTCATGAGGAATTGGCTCAGTACAAAAAAATTATAGAAGACAGACAACGTTTGACATTTACAGAAAGCAACTACCCCAAGGAATCACCAGGACTTACAAAGTTAAAAGAAGATATGAGGAAAGCAAGACAAGTGCCGGCATAAGAAATCCCTAACTCTTTTGCCACAAAAATAGGGAAATGAGCGGTGCTGGATAAATCGACAAGGCAATAAGTGCGACAGCCGAGGCAATCCCTACAAGTGCTGCTGGCCAAAGGAGGGCAGGAGCTTTGCCTTCAGCCGGGGCTTCGGAAAACATCACGGCGACAAAGCGAAGGTAGTAATAGGCGGAGAGGATTGTCGTCAGCAAGGCGACGATGACCAGCCCATAGTAGCCTGCTTCAAAGGCCACCTTAAAGAGATAAAACTTGGCGAAAAAGCCAACGGTAGGCGGAATGCCGGCAAGGGTTAACAGACAAAGGGCCAGGATGACCGCGAGCATCGGCGATCGTTTGAAGAGACCTCGTAAATCATGCAAAGTGACCCCTTCCTGCTTCTGGTCAAGGAATGCCAGCACGGCGAAGCAGCCTAGCGTCGATATGGCATAGATAGCCAAATAAAAGAGGAGCGCAGGAAGGGCATCGGGAGTACCCGCAGCAAAGGGCAGAAGCAAAAAGCCAGCATGCGAAATGCCCGAATAGGCAAAGAAGCGCCTTAGATGGGTCTGCCGCATGGCCACGAAATTGGCATAGATCAACGTGGGATAAGCCAGAAGGGACATGCTCTCATTCCAAAGAGTACTAAAATTTGGCAGGGAGAGGAGAAAGACAATCGCTAAAGCGACAAAGGCTCCGACTTTTGTACCAACTGACATAAAGGCTGTGACAGGCGTTGGAGCCCCCTCATAGACATCAGGAGCCCAGACGTGGAAGGGTACGATGGCTGCCTTAAAGGCTAAGCCGAGAGTCACCAAGGCTATGCCGCTGAAGAAGAGGGCCGTTTGCGAAGTTGAAGAGAGGGCTTTATATCCCTGCAGAAGAGCATCGAAGCGCGTCGTGCCTGTCGCCCCATAGATGAGGGCGATGCCATAGAGAAGAAATGCGGCGGCTAAGGCTCCGATAAAAAAGTACTTCATCGAGGATTCATGCGAGATTTCCCATTTCTTCATATATCCGCAAAGGACATAGAGGGAAACCGAAAGCGTTTCAATCCCTAAGAAGAGGGTCAGGAAATCGGCGGAATAGCCGATGAGAAGCAATCCAAACAAGGCTGACAAGAGGAGGAAGTAGTATTCACCATGCGAAGCTTCAAAGTGTTTGAAAAAGGCGGCGCCCAGCAACACGGAGCTCATTCCGATGACAACGAAAAAAATGGCGAAGATGTGCGCCCAGGAATCGAAGCGGAGCCAAGGGGTTAGGAGAGCGTTATCTGAAGCTGGAGCATAGATCGCAGCAAAGAGGGCCGCTATAAGAAAGGCGAATGAGACATAGGAGGCATATTTTTTTGCTCCCAATGTATCAAAGCTTTCCATCAATAAGACCACCAAGGATGCGATTAACACGAGGATCAATGGGCTGAGTGCCGCAAAGTCGGCAAAAGACAGGGATGTCGTCATAAAGCTCTCTCCGTGATCGGTTTAATCAAGTTCAGGACAGGCTGAGGATAGATCCCAATCCATAAAATCAACAGGATGAGAGGAAGGGCAATGGCAAATTCCTTCCCTTTGATATCGACCCAATGATTTTGGAAAAAGGTTGGCTCCCCAAAATAGGTGCTTTGCATCCAGCGCAGCATATAGATGACGGAGAGGATTACCGTCAGAGCCAGCGTGGCGGCAGCCCAGGGGTGCTCGCGGAAAAGTCCAAAGAGGATTAAGATTTCTCCGATGAAGTTGTTCAGGCCTGGAAGGGCTACTGACGACAAGACAAAGAAGAGGGTCAGCCAGCACAAATGGGGCAGAAATTTGGCCAAGCCGCTATCCTCGAGCAAGGAGGTCGTCCGAATCCGGTATTCCAGCCATCCCGCTACAAGGAAAAGCCCTGTGATGGTCACGCTATGGTTCACGGCTTGCAGGATGGCTCCTTGCTGGGCCGGCTGCTGCCAAACAAAAAGCCCTACCAAAATAAAGTTGACATGGGAAAAACTGGAATAGGCAATCAGCCGCTTAAAATCGCTCTGCATCCAGGCGGCGAATCCCCCGTAGAAGACCCCCACAATCGATAAGCTCAGAAGCAGAGGGCTCCACGCTTTCAGGATGTCGGGAAAGAGCTCCATCCCGATGCGTAGAATCCCATAGATGCCAGCCTTGGATAGAAGCGCTGACAACAGGATGGTCCCGCTAGTCGGGGCTTCGCAGTAGGCATCTGGAAGCCAAGCGTGAAAAGGAAAGAGCGGCGTCTTGACAGCGAAGGCAAGCATAAAAATGGCTGCCAGCCAGGGGGCATAGGGAGTGGATTGCGCTATTTTGGTCAAAGCATCGAGGTTGAATGTCGAAGCCCCTTCAGCAAAATAGAGGGCTAACACAGCCGCTATCATCAGGGCTGAGCCTGCAATCATATAAAGCAGAAACTTCAGCGCCGCGCTTTGCCGCTTGGCGCCTCCCCACATGCTGATGATAAAGTAGAGGGGGATGAGCATGGCCTCCCAAAACAGTGTGAAGAGGACCAGGTCACGGGCTGTGAAGAATCCGATGAGCAGCATCTCCAGCAGGAGGATAAGCAGGTAGAAGGCGAGCGGATTGGAGATCTGGTTTGCCGGAATGGCCAATAGGCTGATGGGAATGATGATGGCTGTGAGATACAAGAAGACCAGGGAAAGGGCATCGATGCTCAAGTGGAATTCGATGGAGAGCGAAGGCAGCCAGGGATATTGAATCTGGGTTCCGATCCATTTGTCATGCCCCCAAACCAAGAGGACGAGTGGAATCAAACTCAACAGGAAGGCGAGGCCTTTGAATGTATTGTCATGCTTCATAATGATATCCTACAAAATAGACTAACAAGAGGACAGCCCCCACAACAATCCAGGCGACATAGGAACGTATTTCTCCGCTCTGGACTTTCTGTAAGGTACGCGCCACCCCTTGCGTTGCCTGTGTGGTCGCGTTGATAGATCCGTCAAAAAAACCGGGTTCGATAGCGTTGGCGATAAATCGGGACAGGGCCTCTAATGGCACGACGAACAGTACATGATAAATTTCGTCGATATAAAACGAGTGGCGCAAAAAAGCCAATGGGCGGTCAGCATACTGGGTATAAATATAGGCAGCGGAACCCACGCCGAGGAAGGCGCCACCGATTGCCAAAAACGTTTCGAGAGACCATTTAAAACCAGTGGTGAGCTCGACTTCCGACATTTTGATGCCCACTTCTGCGAGGAACCCTTCGAGCAGGGGCGTCTTGCCAATTTCAAAGCCTAGGAAGCCTCCGAAGATGGAGAGCAGAGCCAAAATGGTGACGGGAATCAGCATGACGCGCGGGGCTTCGCGCACAGTTTTTAGGATTTTATCCTCGAGGCGAGGCGTCCCTAGGAAGGTGAGGCAATAGGCGCGCATCAAATAGAACCCTGTCAAAATCGAGGCGACAAGTCCGGTGTAGAAGAGAGTATCAAAGCCAGCGAGATATTCCTGTTCCAAAATCAAATCTTTGCTAAAGAAGGTGGCCAGGGGAGGAATGCCCGACAACGCCAAGACGCCAATCAAAAACAGCCAATGGGTTACAGGGAATTTCTTTGCGAGGCCTCCCATCTTCTCCATGTTGGTAGAGCCATTCATCATATGGACGACATTACCAGCAGAAAGGAAGAGGGTGGCCTTGACAAAGGCATGCATCGTCAGGTGGAACATCGCCGAATAGAAGGCAGCGGCGCCGCAAGCCAAGAACATCAAGCCCAGTTGGCTGACCGTAGAATAGGCGAGCACTCGTTTAAGGTCTGTTTGCCCAACAGCACAAAGCGCGGCATAGAGCGCTGTGAGCCCGCCGATGACTCCGATGATCTGCAAAGTCAGAGGGGTAAGCATAAAGACCGAATGGAGCCGGACGACCAAATAAACGCCCGCTGTCACCATGGTAGCGGCATGGATGAGCGCGGAAACGGGAGTCGGGCCCTCCATCGCGTCTGGCAGCCAGGTCTGTAGGGGAATCTGGGCCGATTTTCCTGTGGCGCCGAGGAAGTAGAGCAGAGTCAAGACAACCAAGATTGGCGCTCCGGTTTGGAATTGTTGGCCAGCGCGTTGCGAGATTTCGGCGATGTCGCTGGTGCCGAAGAGATAGAAAGTCAGTAATAATCCCACTAAGAATCCGAAATCGCCGATTCTATTGATTACAAAAGCCTTTGTGGCGGCAGCAGCGGCGGCAGGGCGATGGTAGTAGTAGCCGATCAGCAAGTAGGAGGCAAGGCCGACTCCTTCCCATCCGACAAATAGCAGGAGCAGGTTAGCCCCCAGCACCAGCAGGAGCATGGCGAACACAAAAAAATTCATGCAGGCGAAGAAGCGGGCGTAATCCTCGTCGTGTTCCATGTAACCGATAGAAAAGACATGAATGAGAAAGCCAACGCCGGTGATGATCAAAGTCATCAGAAGAGAGAGGTGATCGAGGCGCAGGGCAAAATCGGCTTTCAGCCCTTCGACTGATATCCAGTTGTATAGGGTAACGATTTCTGGATCTCTTGAAGTGTTGATATAGAAGAAAAGAAATCCGGCAAAGCATGCAAAGGAGAGTAAGATGGAGAGGCAACCAATGCCATTTGTCAATCTGCGACTGATGTAATCAGCAGACAGGAGGAGTATCAGGGCTCCAACTAAAGGGATAAAGAGTCCAGCGCAGGCAATGCAAATCATCATCACATTATCCTTTCAATATATTGTACTGATCGACATCGACCACTTGTTTAGAGCGGAACAAATTGATGATGATGGCAAGGCCAACGGCGGCCTCCGCAGCAGCCACAACGAGGACAAAGAAGACCCAAAGCAATCCAATTTGATTCCCCCATTGATTGGCAAAGGCGACAAATAGGAGGTTGGAGGAATTGAGCATCAACTCAATGGACAAAAAGAAAATCAGGGCGTTGCGCTTCGCCAACACGCCGATGACGCCAATGGCAAACATGATCATGCTGAATATGATGAGTAACGATATGTTCATATTATCGCTCCTTTTTACCGATATAATGGGACCCAACGACAGCGACTAAAAAAAGCAAAATCACAGCCTCAAACGGAAAAAAGAAATTGAGATAGAGATCGTTTCCAATGGATTCAACCGTCCCGAACCCTTCGGGCAGGGCTCTATTTTCAACACCAGGCCCGATGAGCTTCCCGCCCAGCAAAATTAAAGCCAATAAAAAAAGGCTCGCTGCAAAAAAGAGCCAAAGGGGTTTACACTTAGCCTGAAAGTGTGCGATTTGTTGGTGAGCATCCTGAAAGAGGATGATGACAAACATGAAAATGACCAGGATGGCTCCGGCATAGACGAGAACCTGCATGACGGCAATGAAGGAAGCGGAAAGCTGAAGATAGAAGGCCGCTAAAGTCAAAAGCGTCACAAGAAATGCAAGGGCCGCATGGACAGGCTGGCGAGCTAAGATCACGCCCAGCGCAGACAAAATCAAAATGATTCCGAGAATCCATTGAATGGGGTTATCTAATGCCATCAGATCTCCCTCTTTGGATCGCGGCCGGAATCTCCCGGCTTCTTTTCGGTGAGCATCTCTTTGGTATAGATCAACGATTCGCGGGTATAGCCGGAGAGCTCATATTCATTGCCCAGGATTATCGCACCCGTTGGACAGGCCTCCTCGCAGTATCCGCAAAAGATGCAGCGCAGCATGTTGATCTGGAAATCGGAGGCATAGCGCTCTCCGTGGGAATGCACATCGCCAGGCTTGTTTTCGGCCGGCTTGACATAGATGGCTTGAGAGGGGCAGACGATCGCACATAGCTCGCATCCGACGCAGCGCTCCAGTCCATCTTCCCATTTTGTGAGGTAGTGCCTGCCGCGAGAGCGGCAAGGCAGCTTCCGCTTCTGTTCTGGATAGCGAATCGTTATGGGTTTTCTAAAGAGGTACTTGAAGACGATGAAAAGCCCTCGAAAGAGTGCCAGGACTTGGAAGAGTTTTTGAAACGTATCTTTCATTTCCATACCAACGTAAAGTAAGCTGTGATGATTAAATTCAGAGTAGCAATCGGGACTAATACTTTCCACCCAAAGCTCATCAGCTGGTCGTAGCGGAAGCGCGGCAGCGTCGCCCGCACCCACATGAAGAAGAAAACGATGATGGCCACTTTGACTAAAAACCAGAGCACAGGGATGTTTCCAGGGCCCCTGCCATCCCCCTAGGAATAGGGTTACGGCAATGGAGGATACAGCTAGAATATTGACATATTCCGCCAAGAAAAACATCGCAAACCTCATGCCCCCATATTCCGTATGGTATCCAGCCGTCAGTTCATGTTCGGCTTCGGGAAGGTCAAAAGGAGAGCGATTGGTCTCGGCAAAGGCGGTAATCAAATAGATGATGCACGCAATGGGATTGGTCCACAGGAACCAGTGATGGGTTTGCGCCTCTACAATTTTGTTGAGGCTGAGCGTGCCCGCTGATAAGACGACCGTCAACAGCGAAATCCCCATCGGCACTTCGTAACTGATCATCTGAGCCGTCCCACGCAATCCCCCAAGCAGGGAATAGCGGTTGTTCGAAGACCAGCCAGCCAGCACAACGCTATACACCGCTAAAGAGGAAAAGGCCAGCAGGAAGAGGATCCCCGCATTGACATCGGCAATCTGCAGAGTGATTTGATACCCCCATATTGTGACTGTATCCCCGATTGGGATGAGGACAAAGATAAAGAGGGCCGTGAAAACGGAAATGCCGGGGGCTATCCAATAGGTCAGCTTCTCAACGCCTGCAGGTTCAAAGCTCTCTTTCGTCAGCAGTTTGATGCCATCGGCAAGTGGTTGTAAAAGCCCAAGAGGGCCCACGCGGTTAGGTCCCAAACGCAGCTGCACGCGTGCCAGCACAACCCTTTCGAGCAGCGTCATATAAGCGGCAGCTCCCATCAGGATCATGACTAGGATGAACCCTTTGATTAAGACGACTATAGCTTGGTCAAACATACTTCCATTCCATTCAACAAATTCGCTTCCAAATTGTGCACAGGCAGCTCCTCAAAGCCAAGAGGCAATACCACAGTTCCCACGGCCACGCGCTCATCCACTTTGATCTTTCCGGAAACCCCATTCCCATTTGCCGTGATCTGCACGCGCTCTTCATTTTTGATGCCGCGCTTGAGTGCTTCAGAGGGATGGATGCGGATGCGCGGCTCTTTCACCAACTGTAGAACGTGAGGATCGTGCTTCATTCTCACGCCATGGTCGAACAATGCCGGAGCAAAAGTCGCGACGAGATCGGATTTGGCAGAAGATGCCGCAGAAGTAGGAAATGAAGCAGGCCTTTGCCAAGGTAAACGGCCCGGCTTCAGTTTATCATAAAAGGCCTGGTCGATCTGCAGCGGAACATCCATTTTTTTTGCGACCATCGTAAAGATCTCCGCATCGCTGTAGAGTCCTTCAGGAATCTCTTTGCCTGGCATCAGAGTTTGG
The DNA here is from genome assembly GCA_963801335.1 of uncultured Parachlamydiaceae bacterium. Classification (GTDB taxonomy): domain Bacteria; phylum Chlamydiota; class Chlamydiia; order Chlamydiales; family Parachlamydiaceae; genus CAWDEQ01. The sequence goes on from CAWDEQ010000003.1 coordinate 1,217,540, forward strand.
ACGCGCCCTTCGATATTGATAAAGCTGCCCCCCTTCTCTATAAAGGAGAGGGCCGGCAAAACGACGTCGGCTTGCCGAGCCGTTTCGGTGAGAAACAGATCCTGGACGACGAGGAAATCGGTTTTGGCGCGGGCGCTTTCCCAGAGTTTGGAGGGAAACTTAGCAGCGGGGTTTGCTCCGGCTACATAAAGGAAACTCCAGCCCGATTTAGAGGCCTCTTCGAGCACTTGCAGGGCATTCAGTCCAGGCTTTGCCACTTTTTGTCCAAGGGGCAGTAAGTCAGGACGCATGCCAGCTATCCGAGCTCCCACGCTATTCCCTCTGCCTTCTAGTAAATTTAAGGACATGTTCAATTTGACAAGCTCCGCTAATAAGGCCGATCGCTGCGGCGAAGCCAAATACTGCCTTCCGACGAATAGGGCGCTTTTGTTCTTCTGCTCTGTCCATTTCGGAAGATGTTCGCGTATCATCTCGAATTCCTGGCCTGGCTTATGCACAATCACCTGAGAGAGATAGCGGGAAATTTCAGGGGCATAGTGTCCGATGAAGAGCGCCTTTGCCCCGCAGTTGATCGCCTGCTTGAGGCGCAGCCAAATGACCGGAAACTCCTCTGTGAGGTCGACTCCGAGAAGGATGATGGTGGATAAGGCTTCGCACTCGCCAATCGCGTTCTCCATCCCGGAGGCAATGCCCTCCTCGTCGAGGCTCTGGATCGGCATGCCGATGCGATGATCCAGGTTGTTGACACCGGCTCCATCGCGCATCAGCTTCTGTAACAGGTAATTTTCTTCCGTCGTCAGCGGATTGCCGCCCATAGCTGCCAATTTGCCAGAGGGCTTGGCATCCTGGATCATGGAGGCGATGAGGGAGATCGCAGCATCCCAGGTTGTCGGTTCCAGTTTGCCAGAACGCCTGACTAGAGGCTTTTGGAGTCGGTCGGGATGGGAAGTGAACTCATAGCCGAACCAGCCCTTATCGCAGAGCCAGATGTCATTGACATCCCGATTTTCGAGGGAGCGCGTCCGCATGATCTCGCCGTCGCGCGAATCGAGGATCATGCTGCAGCCCACAGGGCAGAGAGTGCAGGTGCTATTTGTCGAATCGTTATCCCAAGGGCGGGCGCGGAAACGATAGACATCGCTGGTCAGGGCCCCTACGGGGCAGATCATGATGGTATTGCCGATAAACTTGGATTCGGCTGGGCCTCCATCGGGCGTCCCCACCTCTGTTTTGTAGCCGCGATCGATCATTTCGAGGGCGTTATCTCCAGCTATAAGTTCGCCGAAGCGGGTGCAGCGGGCGCAGACGATGCAGCGTTCGCGATCCAGCATCAAGACAGGGCCAAGGGGCTTTGGTTTTGTGAAATGCCTTTTCTCTTCATAGAAGCGGCTCTCCCCTGGACCGAATTTGATCGCATTTTCCTGAAGCGGACATTCGCCTCCCCTATCGCAGATAGGGCAATCGAGCGGATGGTTAATGAGAAGGAACTCCAAGATGCCTTTGCGGCCGTCTACAGCCATCTGGCTTTGGGTTTTGACGACCATTCCTTCGGTTGCTTCTAAGGTGCAGGAGGTTTGCAGCTTGGGCATCTTCTCCACCTCGACTAAGCAAACCCGGCAAGCGCCAAAGGGGGGCATCCGATCCTGGTAGCAAAAGATCGGGACTTCGATGCCAAGCTGAGTGACGGCCGTATAGACGGTCGTCCCTTTCGGTACCGTGACCTCTTTCCCATCGATTGTCAAACGGACAACTTCAGCACTCATACGTTCCTTCAGTTAAAGAAAACAAAATTTACCACTGAGATCACGGAGATCAGTGAGGGGGTATGAGATAGGGAGAGGATTGAGATTAGATTAACAGTCTCAATGGTCTCATATCTTCTCAGTGATCTCAGTGATCTCAGTGGTAAATTTTGTCCTTTCATTATCTTGTTCCTTATTATCACAAATAGGGATAGGCAATCTTCATTTCGGGGCGTTGGTCGGCTTTCGGATTTTTCCGGATGTAAGCCTCAAACTCGCTCTTAAATTCTTGGACCGCGCTGACAATAGGCGGCGCGGCGCCTACAGCCAATGGACAGAACGAATTGGCAGCCATATCATTGCAAACCGATTCGATCACATCTAAATCGCCAAAAGTCCCTTGGCCCGCTTCGATTCTCGTAAGCACTTGCACCATCCAGCGGGTACCTTCGCGGCAAGGGGTGCACTTGCCGCACGACTCATTCTGATAAAACTGCATCAGCCGGTTCGCCACCTTGACCATATCGGCGGAGTCATCCATGACGATGATCGAAGCGGTTCCAAGCGCCGACTTGCGCGCCGTCAGAGTCTCGAAATCCATGGAGATGTCGATATCGCGTTCCGTCAACAGGGCGCAGGATGATCCGCCTGGATAGCAGGCCTTGAATTTGCGCCCTGGAAAGAATCCGCCTGCCGCTTCTAAAACTTCGCGAAGAGAAACGCCTAGAGGAAACTCGAAGCATCCCGGCTTTTGCACCTGGCCGCTCACCTGGAAGATTTTTGTTCCGGTGTTTTTTGGCTTCCCGATCTTCTGAAACCATTCTACCCCGTTATTGACGATGTGGACGACATTGCATAGGGTTTCGACGTTATTGATAACGGTAGGCTTTTGGTAAAGGCCTGCAACGGCCGGAAAAGGGGGTTTGAGCCGCGGAGTGGCCCGATATCCTTCCAGCGAATTCAGCAAGGCTGTTTCCTCACCGGCGATGTAAGCTCCAGCTCCCGGATGCACGACGATCTCCAGAGAAAAATCGGACCCAAAAAGCTTATTGCCGAGATATCCCTTTGCTTTAGCTTCTCTGACAGCCGCTCGCAATTTGGAAAGGCCCCCAAAATATTCTCCGCGGCAATAAATGACGGCGAAGTGGGCTCCGATCGCATAGCAGGCCAAGATCATGCCTTCGATCACCTGGTGCGGGTCATATTCGATCAGCAGGCGATCCTTAAAAGTACCCGGTTCGCTTTCATCGCTATTGCAAACCAAATACTTCGGCAGCTTGGGATCCTTCGGCACAAAACCCCATTTGGCTCCGGTGCCGAAGCCAGCGCCGCCGCGGCCGCGCAGACCCGACTGCTTGACCATTGCCGTGAGATCGTCAGGCTTGATCTGCGGAATGGCCTTTCGGATGGCTTTGTAGCCGCCATTGCGTTCATAGGTGTCGATTTTGTCTTGGCCAGGCTGATCCATATAGGCCATCAGGATGCGCTGTTCAGACATGGGCACCTCCCGGCACTTCCACTGGAGAGGGATGCCCTGGACTCTTCTTCGCTTCAGCCAGGATGCGGTCGGCATCCTCTGCTTGGACTGGCCCGACAACGTTCTCGTCGACTAAGAGCATGGGGGCTCTGTCGCATGCTCCTAAGCATTCCGAAGCGATGACCGTGAATTCGCCATCGGCAGAGGTCTGCCCTGGCTTCACATTCAGTTTCTGGCAGAGCTTGCCGAGCAAGGCATCGCCCCCTCGCAGCATGCAGGAGACATTTTTGCAGACGTGAAGAATATGCTTTCCCGTCGGTTCCTCGAAAAACATGTCGTAAAAGGTCACGACGCCATTCACTTCATTGGGATCGATTCCGAATAATGCCGCCACCTCATTTTGGATTTCGCGCGGCAAATACCCCTTGTCTGCTTGTGCCAGATGGAGAGCAGGGATCAACGCCGAACGCTTTTCGGGATACTGCTTTTGCAATTCAATGATCGCTTTTCGTGTCTCTTCTTTAAGCATTAGCGGTCTACATCTCCTAATATGGGATCTACACTGGCAATTGCTACTATTACATCAGATAAGAGATGTCCCGGTAGCACTTTTTTCAGGACTTCGATGTGCGGAAAAGAGGGCGAACGCACCCGCACCCTATAGGGACGATTGCCGCCATCGCTGACGAGATAATAGCCGAGTTCCCCTCGGGCCGACTCGACACACTGATAGAGCTCTCCAACCGGAGGATGCATCCCCTCGCTCACCAATTTGAATTGGTGGATCACCGCCTCCATGCTGCGTATGAGCTCATGGCGCGGAGGCAACGCCACCTTTCGGTTGGAGGTCAGCACGGGACCCGGTTTCAATTTTGTCAAAGCCTGTTCGATGATGGAAGCGCTCTGCTTCATCTCTTCCATCCGGATCAAATAGCGGGCATAGGCATCGGCTTCCTCGCGCGTCGGGATATCGAATTGGTAATTTTCGTAGCCAAGGTAGGGATACACTTTTCGAATATCATACGGAACCCCAGCCCCACGGATGACCGGCCCCGTGCAGCAGAATTGCTTACAAATCTCCTTGTCGATGATGGCGACCTCTTTGAGCCTTTCGCACCAGACATAATTGTTTGTGAGCAAGTTATCTAAATCCCTATAGGTATCGGGAAAACCCTTTAGGAAGGCGCGAACATTGCCTTCGAACTCGGGATTCAAATCCATGGCGAGACCCCCGATGCGCCAGATGTTCGGAAACATGCGCGCTCCGGACATCTCTTCGAATAAATCGAGAATCTTTTCCCGTTCGGCAAAGCAGTACATGTAAACGGACGACATATTCAATTCGACCGCGCTGGTTCCCAGCCAGAGGAGATGGCTCTGGATGCGCGCCAACTCGAGCAAAATGAGCCGGATCGTTTGCGCCCGTTCAGGCACGTCGACCTGCATCAGCCTTTCGACGATGGCTGCAAAAGCCTGCTCTTCTGCGGGTCCCGACAAATAGTCGAGGCGGTCAACGAGGGAAAATACCTGATGGTAGGTACGTGTTTCGCATTCTTTTTCGACTCCGGTATGCAGGTACCCGATGACGGGATCGCCCGAGATAATGATTTCGCCTGATAGGCGCAACTTTATGCGCAGCACACCATGGGTAGAAGGATGCTGAGGCCCTAAATTGAGCTCCATGATGTCGCCCGGTTCCCCAAGAAGTTCTAGATTTTTCTTCGCTTTCGTCATAGCTGCTTTTTTTCTTGTTTGGGTACGTTGGGGATAATCGCTGAAGGCACTTTAGGTTTGACTCCATGTTTAAATTCGACGGGTTCTTCCGTGAGGGCATAATCGCGGCGCAAGGGGTGCCCCTCCCAGTCATCCGGCATCAAGATCCTTGTCAGGTCGGGATGCCCCTCAAACTTGACGCCGAACAGGTCATACAGTTCCCTTTCAAACCAGTTGGCGCCCTCCCAGAGGTCGGTGACGGTCTGAAGTGACCCATCGCGTTCGACATAGACGGTGACGCGGACGCGTTCAAACGTCGTCGGATTGTGCAGCCAATAGACGACTTTGGTCCTCTTTTCCGGCTCGAGATAATCGACGCCTGTATAATCCATGAGCACTTCGTAGCCGGGATCCGGAGTCTGTTTCAAAAATGTCAGCACCTCTTTCACATGTTCTTTTTGCAGTTCGAGAGTGGTCTCGCCTAGGAAATAGCTTTCCTTTACGGGAATATTCACGAGCTTAGACTTCAAGTATTTAACTGCTTCTTCCGTTTTCATGAGATCTTCTGGGGTGTTGTTTGATTTTTTCTTGCAGCATGATGAGCCCATCGAGCAAAGCTTCGGGACGAGGCGGACAGCCAGCAACGTAGACGTCGACAGGGACGATTTTATCCACGCCCTGGATGACGGCGTAGTTGTTATAGATGCCTCCGCTGGAAGAGCAGTCTCCCATGGCGACAACCCATTTCGGTTCCAGCATCTGATCGTAAATGGTCTTTAAGACGGGCGCCATTTTCTGGCTGACGCGGCCCGCGACGATCATGACGTCGCTTTGCCGAGGAGACGCGCGATAGACCTCCATGCCAAAGCGTGCCATATCGTAGCGGCTAGCGGCCGTCGACATCATCTCGATCGCACAGCAAGCCAGGCCAAATTGGGCAGGCCAAAGCGAATTGCCGCGCGCCCAGTTGATGAGCATTGTAAGCGGGGCGACGAGAAAGGGCGTCTTTTCATTGGGCTTCATTCCCATTGCAGCCCCCCTTTGCTCCAGACGTAGAAGAAGCCTACTAGGAGGGCGACCAGGAAAAAAGCCATCTCATAAAAGGCGAAAGGGCCAATGGTTTTTCCGATGACAGCCCAAGGGTAAAGGAAGATCACTTCGACATCAAAAACGAGAAAGATCAGGGCCACTAAATAATGGCGCAGCGGAAAGCGCTTATTGAAGAGATGCGTCTCCGTTTTAATGCCCGATTCATAGGGGAGGAATTTCGCTGGGGCTTGGCGATTTATGGGCATTAAGCCAGAGACCACTATGATGCCCAGAGTAACGACAGCCACCAATCCCAAATAGATATAAACAGGAAAAAATTCGGACAAAGCGTTCTCCTTTTTTCCCCTGATAGCAATAATTAAAGAAAAGTGTCAAACCAAAAACCACAGGACCAATGGCAAAGGTGTTGAATAATAAACCACTGAGCCAGTGAGAACACTGAGAACCTATCAGACATGAGTTGTCTAACCTCTCCCTATCTCAAACCTTCTCACTGATCTCAGTGTTCTCACTGGCTCAGTGGTAAATTTTACAAGACGGTGGAGTGCTTATTCTTCAGCGGCACGTTCGGCCGCTAAGACTTTGAGGAAGGTTTTGGTTTCGTAAATGACAACACCGGAGAGGGCGCACAACCCAATCAAATTTGGAAAGGCCATCATGCCATTGCAGATATCCGAAATTTTCCAGACGAGGTCGAGTTCCAGGATGGCTCCTGGTATGATGATCAAGGTAAAGAGGGCCCGATAAAAGGGCACAGACTTGGATCCCAGAAGATATTCGACACATTTTTCGCCATAGTAGGCCCAGCCCAAAATGGTCGTAAAGGCAAAGAGGACAAGGCCTATCGCTACTACATAACCTCCCCAGCTAAAGACGGACTGAAAAGCCGCCACAGTCATTGAAGCTCCATTGAGAAGGCGGCCATCGGATCCCAATTTGCCAAAGACATCGGTGACGCCAAGAACGAGGCCCGTAGCGCTGCACATGATGATCGTGGCCAAGAAGCAGCCAGTCATAGAAACAAGTGCCTGCCGCCCAGGGAGATCCGTCTTTGCCGCAGCTGCCGCTATCGAAGCAGTGCCAAGGCCCGCTTCGCTGGTCATGAGGCCGCGGCTGACACCGACCTGAATCGCCAAAATCAGCGAAGAGCCAAGGAAGCCTCCAAAGGCAGCCTGCCCCGTAAACGCGAACTTGATGATGGAGAAGAAGGCGTCCGGGATTCGATCATAGTGGGCAAAGAGAATGAGGCTAGCTCCCCCAATATAAAAGATTGCCATGAAGGGCACTAAAAAGCTGGCGACTTTTCCGATGCTTTTGATGCCTCCTAACAGGGTCAATCCGGTAAAAGCTGCAACGGCAATCCCGCTCCACAATGGGTCCAAATGAAAGACGCTGCGCATGACATCGGCGACGGAATTGGCCTGCAGCATATTGCCTCCGCCAAAGGCGCCGATGGCGCCAAACAGGGCAAAGGCAATGGAAAGCCATTTCCAGCCCAACCCATATTCGATGAAGTACATGGGGCCTCCGCACATCTCGCCGCGTTCATCCGTCGTGCGGTATTTGACGGCAAGGATTGCCTCGGCATATTTGATGGCCATGCCAATGAGAGCAGTCACCCACATCCAGAAGAGGGCGCCGAGGCCTCCGATGGCGATTGCAGTGGCCACTCCGGCAATATTGCCGATGCCGATGGTGGCCGCCAGGGCCGTCATGAGCGATTCGAAGTGGCTGATATCGCCTTGGCCTTCTTTGTTCTTTTGGGGTCCAAAGACGAGTTTCAAGGCATAGCCGAGGTAACGGAATTGAAGCCCTCTGAGCGCAATGGTTAGGTAGAGACCGATGCCAATCAATAAGATGAGCAGAGGCGGCCCCCAGATCCAGCTATAGATGGTATCAAGGACAAGGGAAATGGATTTCATTGTCATGGGCTTGTCGTCCTTTCTACGGCGAGCGCGGGTTCGACTGGCGGCGCTTCGGGCTTAATCGAAGCTAAAAAGGCTTTCGTCTCATTCTTGATGACATCGGAAAGGGCAACAAGGGCGACGGCATTTGGGATCACCATAAGCCCGTTCATGATATCGGCCAAGTACCAGGCAATTTCCATTTTGAGAGCTGCCCCTGGAATGACAATCAACGTATAAAGAAGGCGGTACAGGAGGACCCATTTGGAACCGAGCAGATATTCAAAGCACTTTTCCCCGTAGTAAGCCCATGCGATCACTGTGGTGAAGGCGAAAAAGATCAAGCCGACCGAAACGATATAAGCTCCGCCGGAGATGGTAGAATTAAAGGCTGTCATAGCCATGGTAGCGCCATTCAAGGCAACGCCATTGCCATCGACTTGGCCCAGGACATTTGTGACAGCTAGGACGAGTCCCGTAATGGAGCAGACCACGACTGTAGAAAGCAAAGCTCCGGTCATTGTGATCATGGCTTGCCTGCCAGGGCTATCCGTTTTCGCTGCTGCGGCAGCCATGGAAGAAATCCCTAGGCCAGCTTCGTTGGAAAAAACACTGCGGGAGACTCCCATTTGAATGGCGGACATAACGCCAGCTCCGACGAATCCGCCGAAAGCGGCCTGGCCATTGAAAGCGCTCGAAATAATGAGCGCAAAAGCTTCCGGAAGGCGGTCGAAGTGAATGGCGATGATGATGAGGCCTCCGCCAATATAGAAGATGGCCATGATCGGCACCAAAACGCCTGCTACGTGTCCGATGCTTTTGACTCCTCCGATGATGACGATGCCTGTGATGATCGCCAAGACGATGCCCACTGTCCATGCATCAAAGGCATGGATCTCAGTGACAGCAGCCGTGATGGCATTGACCTGGACCAAATTGCCCGTGCCAATGGCTGCAATCGATCCAAAGATGGCGAAAAGCACGGCCATCCATTTCCAGCCGAGACCCCGCTCCATATAGTGCATGGGGCCGCCAGCCATTTCGCCGCGCTTGTCTAAAATGCGGTATTTCACAGCGAGAAGGCTTTCGGAATACTTGGTGGCCATGCCGAGGAGAGCCGTAATCCACATCCAGAAGAGGGCGCCGAGGCCACCTACAGCAATTCCTGTTGCAATTCCAACAATGGTACCTGTCCCTATTGCACCCGCCAAGGAAGTCATCAGGGCTTGAAAATGAGAAATCTCACCTTCGGCATGGCGACACTGTTTCGCGAAGACTTGTTTGATCGCATAGCCGAGGTAGCGAAATTGCATGCCTTTCAAGAGGAGGGTGAGATAAACGCCGGTTCCCATTAATAATAATAAAAGCGGAACACCCCACACCCAATTTTTGACCTGTAATAAAAACGAGTCAATATTCTCCATTTTTCACCTAGTTGGGTACAATTCCCCACAAGGATAGCAGATTTTTTAATATTATTCCAGCGAAAATACCATTTATATCAGGCCTTCACAAACATAATATCTTTAATAACCATTCATGAGATCGCAATCCCATGAAGGGTTACAAAAAAATGAGTGAAATGAATTAGCACCCAGTTGTTTTCTTGGCATCTTGTGGGGTGTGCGCTCTTTCAGCAAATTTATTGAGATAGTGATTCGCAAAGTCTTGAACTCTGCTTATAAGAACTTTCTGAAGGGTATTTTTTTCCCCTTCAACTTCTTTAAATTCGACTTTATCAAAGACCCCATCCTTTCCAGAAAGTTGAAGCTTCCCTAATGTTTGCACTTCAGGAAGGCTATTCACTAGAGCCATGATGACTTTGAGGGGAATAGTTTCCCAGCATACTTTTACATCAGGTGCAAGTTTTGATAGTTTAAATAATCTCCATCCTCCATCTCCTTTAATTGCAAAGTTGTTTGGACCTAGCGATGGATCAAGCGGCTCAAATGCTCCAAAGCGAGCATCGGATCCGGTAACAAGATAACCTTCTACTGTAGAGAAGGTTTGATTTTGCTTAATATGTTCTTGTAATACTTTTGATGGGCAAATGGGTTGTACAGATGATATCATGTTTTCCTCCATGAATTGTTTTTTTTATCTATCACATAAGTTATATCAACTTCTTTTTATTTTAATATAAATTATTGATTATAAATATCATAACGCAAATGTAATTGATAAGTCAACTTTAAAATATCAATTCAGCTCTATAGCAATTAAATTGAGAATATCGTTGGGGAAGGCCAGGAGACCCGGAGTTTCGCGGCTGATAATACCAAAGCCTGGGTAGACCATAGGTATGATTGGATTAGGTGTGGCAGAATGAATATTAATTATCATCTTTTAAACCTTATTCTCAATTGACGCTACCCTACATGAATATACAGGCTGACCCTGGACATCCATTCTCACGCAACCAAGGTTTTACTCTCATATTGGATAGCCTCCATACGTCTTTACTCCAGGGACAACCATTAGCACGAAGCCATTTCAATACTGCAAGGTGGCCTCCTCCGGCCGCATTTACGCAGGTCCAATCATTCCAAGGGCAGCCGTTAGCATGAGCCCATTGCAATACTTCCAAATGTCCATTTCGGGCTGCGTTTCCACACGTCGATGCATTCCACGGACATCCTTGGGCACGAGCCCATTCCAATACTGCAAAGTGACCGTTTAAGGCAGCATATGAGCACGTCTCTTCACTCCAAGGACAATCGTACGCACGAGCCCATTTCAATACATCAAGGTAGCCATGTTGGGCTGCATACGAGCATGTCTGTTCATCCCATAAACAGCCGTTAGCACGAGCCCATTGCAAAACTGCAAAGTAGTCTCCTCCAGCCGCAGCAGCGCACGTCGCTTCATTCCAAGGGCAGCCGTTAGCACGAGCCCATTTCAACGCTTCAAGGTGGCCCTCTCCGGCTGCCTCCGAGCACACCGCTTCTTTTTCCCAAGGGCAATCGCTCCCTCGCAGCCATTCCAACATTTTCAGGTCGCCGCTTTTGGCAGCAGCGGTGAATGTCGCTTCAGTCAGAGGATAACGCAAAGAATTGCTGTACCACTTTACTAAAGGGATGGATCCTAGACCTATGGCGTTTTTTACAGCATCGTCTATTTTTATTTGTGTGTTTTTGACCTCCTTAAGATTGGCGACACGCCTGCAGACAAAACGCAAAGGAAAATCTGCGTTTTGCCGCTTCAACTCTACAGCAATTAAATTGAGAATATCGTTGGGAAGAGTCAAGAGTTCCGGAGATTTCCAGCTTGTAATGCCATAGCCGGGATAGGATAAAGGTTTAGAGGCCGCCAAACTAGAATTTATTATCATCTCTCTACCTTAATGTAATTTTGCTTCACTCATATTAGCCCAACGCGTGAATTTAGTTGAACCAATCAGCGACATGTCTAAACCGCTACATGATTGTACAAGCACGACTTTTAGGACACCTATTCTCAATCAACCAAGGCCTTACACTCTCATTGGCTGAAATCCATGTCTCTGAATTCCAAGGGCAGCCGTTGGCGCGAGACCATTGGAGTATTTCAAGGCTTCCTTTTGCTGCTGCTTCCATGCAGGTATATTCATCCCAAGGGCAGCCATTAGCGCGCGCCCATTGCAAGACTGCAAGGTGGCCTCCTTCAGCTGCACTTGCACACGTCTCTTCATCCCACGGGCAACCGTTAGCACGAGCCCATTGCAATACCTCAAGATGACCTCTTTCAGCAGCCATGGCACACGTATCTACATTCCAGGGACAGCCATTAGCACGAGTCCATTGCAATATATTCAGGTGGCCTCCCCAAGCTGCATTTGCGCATGTATATTCATCCCAGGGGCAGCCATTTGCACGCGCCCATTGCAATACTTCAAGATGACCTTTTTGACCTGCGAGATGACACGTAAGGACATCCCAGGAGCAACCATTGGCATGAGCCCATTTCAAGACTTCCAGATGGCCTTCCAAAGCTGCCCTTGAGCACGTCTTCTCATCCCAAGGACAGCCTTGGCCTCGTGCCCATTGCAATACTTCCAGATGGCCTTTTAGTGCAGCAACTTCACACACCGCTTTATTCCAAAAGCAGCCATGGGCTCGAGTCCACCGTAAAACGTCAAGGTGTCCCCCTTCGGCCGCGGCAACACATGTAGATGCATTCCAGGGGCATTTCTTATTTCTCAGCCATTGTAGCAATGCCAGACGGCCACTTTTGGCTGCATCGGCAGTCGTTTCTGCGGTCAGAGGATAACGTAAATGATCCTTGTACCAGGATACTAAGGATATGGATCCTAGTCGGATTGCATGCTTTACGGCATCATTGACTTTCATTTGCGCGTTTTGGACTTCTTTTAATTTGGCAATACGCCTGCAAACAAAACGCAAAGGGAAATCGGCATTTTGCCGCTTCAACTCTGCAGCTATTAAATTGAGAATATCGTTGGGGAGGGTCAGGAGGCTGGGAAGTGCATCACCTATAATGCCATATCCAGGGTAGGATATAGGATTTTGTGTTGCCAAACTAGAATTTATTATCATCTGCTTCTCTTTAATGAAATTAGTACAATATGCGAGTTTAGTTGAGGCATGCGAACCCAGGGCCAAAGGCCCGGCAGTTGTATAGCCCAGGCCGCAAGGCCTGGGTTCAGACGGCCATGTGAGATGAGGACCGAAGGTCCGGCACAAATTCCTCCCGTACTAGTGTCGGACCTTCGGTCCTCTTTTTCTATCGTCCCAAATACCCAGGCCTTACGGCCTGGGCTATACAACTGCCGGGCCTTCGGCCCTGGGTTAGCATGCCTCAACTAAATCTACACACCGCGTAAAACATTAGTTCATCTTCGCAAAATTAAACGTAACTGTCAATGAAAATTGAACGCAATTTGTTATTACAAGTCGTTAATAAACAATTTTTAAAATCGGTTTTCTTTGTAGATTTGCTCCATCAGGCTTCCAGGAGCACCTTTGAGGGGCTCTTCTAAGAGAAGGACATTTCCCTTATTCATTTGGGTCCAAAAGGATTCGCCTTGGCTGTCCTCCATGAGAAGGTTGGCCAGTCCAGAGTTATGTTTTTGCAAAAAGCGAAGGATGATCCGGCGCGCATCCCGTTCAAAGAAGGTGAAGGAGTCGCGCAGGGAAGGGACCAGCTTGATATGAATTTCTTTGATCCTAGAAAGGAGGGATTCTGTTAAGAAACGGCATTCCTCATGCGTCATGAAGGGAGAAGAGTTTGTTGAAAGAGCTGCCAGCTGCAAGGAGACGTTGCGGATTTCGCGGAAAGTGGAGGCATGAGCGGCAAAGTCGATGTCGGGGCGGTTTGCTAAAAACCAGGTTTCAGCAAGGAGAAGAGGCGCTTTGTTCCCCCATTGGGCTTGTGACGCTATCCATAAGCAGCAGTCCAACATGCTTCTTTTTTGAGGCAATTGGTTGACTAAGGTCATGATTCCCGCGAAATGGTGGCGATAGCAGCGTTCAAAAAAACGCTCGATGAGATCATAATTGAGGACAGGCCACAACCCTTCCCCCTGTTTGAGTGCACCGCAATTGACGATAGGCATCAAGGGTGTCGACGACGTATCCGGAGAGGCCCGCAATGCATTCCAGAAGGGGTGTAGCTGCAAAAAGTCGGCTGTCATTTGTCCTGCGACGGCAGGGAATGCGAGGATTGTCCTCTCCCCTGCTTCATCGCAAAGCCAAGGGAGCCACTGCGCTTGCTGTTCTGCTTCGGACTTATCGGCCGCCGGAATAAAATAAATCAAGCCTACCTGTCCACATGCCTTTTCAAGGCGTTTCATTTCTTCGATGTGGCTTTCTAGGAGGGTCTTGGTTCCATCCGCTCTTTTGAGTGGTGTTTCCCAAAAGAGGTAATCGATGGAGGGGAAAGAATGAAAGAGAGTGTCTAAGTGATCCTCCTTAGCCGTCGAGGGTTTGACGATGACTTTGAGGCCATGCTGCTGCACGACATCAAAAAGGGAAGAGATGTCCCACTCCTCTTTGATGGGATAGGAGGAATCTTGCCTGGCTCCGAATAGGACTCCATTATAGCCTAAGTCGAGGATGCGTTGGCAAAAGGGATGAATCTTTTCAGAATCAGCGACAAGGGAATGGGGAAACGCAAGGGTCACTTCTGGAGCCGCTTTGACGAGTCGGTCGCATCCGACCCATAAGGGTCGCAGTTCAAACCGCGGCTGCGACTCCCCGAGGAATTCAGCCAAATGGCCGCTATTGATTCCGGTGATGAGCTGTTGAATGCCGAAAACGTTGGAAAGAGGGGTTGTCGATTTCAATGTGAGGATACCTCCTCCATAGGAGGCGCTGAAAGCCTCTTTTTTTCCCTCCATTTTTTGGGATAAAAATGTCGGAAGCGGCTTTCTGTTAATGAGTTTGGCAAAATCCCTGGTTAAAGCATCGGCATACTCTTGCGTTTTTTTCATACTCGCTTAGTGAATTAAATTCGCACTGTCTGCTACCATAACAATTTTGAACCCAACTTACAACGAAATATGTCCTCATTTCATCTCTCCAAATCTGAAGTTCTCCCTTCGCCTTACGAGATTCACAACGAAATCCGCGCACTTCCCCAACATAGCGAATTCATCCGGCAGTCGCGAGCTGCCATTGAAAAAATCCTGGATGGCACTGATTCCCGCTTCATCATTGTAGCGGGTCCTTGTTCCATCCATGATCTGGCTGCGGCAAAAGAATATGCTCAAAAGCTCATTGTCTTGTCAAAGGAGGTGTCCGATCTTTGCCTCCTAATCATGCGCGTCCATGCCGAAAAGCCCCGCACTTCTCTGGGTTGGAAGGGATTGCTCTATGATCCGCTGCTTAACGACACGCATGACATTAAGACGGGCATCCGATGGAATCGGCAACTGTTGCTGGATCTAGCAGAGCTGGGCATTCCTACTGCGGCGGAGTTTTTAGATCCTGCCACAGCATTGTATTATAGCGACTTAATTTCATGGGGATGCATCGGGGCGCGAACGTCAGCTTCCCAGATTCATCGCCAGCTTGCATCGGGGCTCCCGATGCCCATCGCCTTTAAAAATAGCACCGATGGCAATATCGATAATGCCGTAAATGGAGTCCTTTCGGCCAGGACAGGCCATTCTTTTGCCGGAATCGATATGATGGGACAGATCTCAGTCTTGCAAACTAAAGGAAACCCCCATGGACATATCGTTTTGCGCGGCGGGGAGCAGCAGCCCAACTATGATCCGCAATCGATCGCAGGGGCTTTGAATAAGCTGGAAAGCGCCAAGCTCCCTTTGAGATTGTTGGTAGACTGCTCGCATGACAACTCCTTTAGAAAGTATGAGCAGCAATGCGCCGTATTCCAGTCGGTGCTGCATCAAGTGATCGATGGGAACAGCTACATCCGCGGAGTCATTTTGGAAAGCAATCTGTTTGCGGGCAATCAACATATTGCGTCTGATCCTGCTATGCTGCAATACGCCGTTTCGGTTACAGACCCCTGCCTGGATTGGCCGAGCACAGAAAAGCTCATCCAGTGGGGCTACGCCAAACTCAAGCAAGAAAACGCGACAAAAGTCCTATGCAAATCGCGAGCTTAGCCCTCTTTCTCCTCTTGCTCTGTTGCGGGTGTTCCCCTGTGCGCATTTCGGCCCGCACGGAATACATCAGCAATGAAAGCCTTGCCAGCTATTATGTGGGGACACCTGATCCCAAGCAAAACAATCCTACGATAGGCCAGAGGATGATTGTATTATGGCGTATTCCTCAGGAATATTGGAAGTGGCAAGAGGCGGAACTTCACATCCTTATGCGCTTTGCGAACCATCAGGAGCGCGAGTTAAAGATTCCCATTTGCCAAAATTGCGGCACCTATATCTACGAAATCCTCGACGATGAGTTCTGCGAAACGCGCGGCATCCTCACTTATAAAGTCGAAATCCTCAGCGACAATTGCCTTCTCGCCGAATGGCGCCATCAGCTCTGGTCCCGCCTCATCGAATTCAAGTCTTAAAAAGGGGCCCATATACATCTCTCACTAGGACAAAGGACAAACGACCAAGGGACAACGACGCAAAAGAATAGAGTAAGGAAGGCCGTAGCCTTCCTCCTCATCGAACCGTACGTACAGATTTCCAGTATACGGCTCTCCTAGTTGCTTCGGTTAATTGTGACCCCGTATTTCGCACATTTGCTACCAAGGCGTACCAGCCCAAGTTTCTGAAGGTGGGTATACCACGTCTGACCCTTGGGTTTCTTGTATCCTCTTTGGCTTCTTCTACTTAGGTGTTTTATGACCTTAGCGCTAACGTAATTATCCATCTTCCTAAAGACTCGACTCGGGTGCCCAAGTTTAAAATATTCACTCCATCCATTCAGAAAGCTGTCGATTCTTCTTATGAATTTATCAACAGGGACATGATTCATTGAACGCGATGTGAGTTCGCGTATCTTGTCCCTGGCTTTTTCAATGCTTTTCTTCTTGGGTTCTATCCGGATATAGGTGTCGTTATTTCTATAAAGACATCTTTCTACTCGAAAGGTGTAACCCAGGAAGTCAATGGAGTTTCCTATTTCATTCAGGATAACCGTTTTGGTCTTTTCTTCGTTGATCTCAAGTTTCAGCCAGTCTGTTATCAGATGTTTGACTGAGCTTACGATTTTGGTTCCAATGTATCTTGCCATTATGACAAAATCGTCAGCGTATCTTATTAACCTAGCGTTCGCAGTGCATCGTGGACCATCTTCAGCGTGGAAACGCTTGTCGAACCAGTGTAAGTAGATGTTGGAAAGTAATGGAGATATGACCCCGCCCTGGGGGCTTCCTCGAAGTGATTTTGTCACTTTGATGTTCCATTTGCCGTTATCATCTTTCTCTTTTTCGACGATGGGAGCCTTCAACCAAGTTTCAATTAGTTTAAGGACTGTTCCATCTGTTATACGCATCTTCACGCATTTCATGAGTTGATCATGAGGGATGGAGTCGAAATACCCTTTCAAATCGGCGTCGTAGATGGCTGTTCTCCCACTCTTGAGATTCGTGGTAATTTCTTGGATGGCGTCATGGGCCGATCTATTTGGTCGGAAACCGTACGAGCAGTCCAGAAAATCCTTTTCGAATATTGGTTCAATTATTAGGAGTGTTGCCATTTGGACTAACCTATCTTTGATGGTAGGTATGCCGAGCGGCCTTTTCTTACCATCAGCTTTGGGTATATATACTCTGCGGACAGGCATTGGTTTGTAAGTTCTTGATTTCAGTTCTTCTTGGACTTTCTTCAAATAGGCTTCCACCTTTACCTCCGCTAGGAGGCTGGCGGCTGACGGATCCTTGATGTCTTCGACAGATTCGATGTCATCATAGGTTATGCCGTCGACACCAGGTGTCTGACCATTTTGTCGGATTAAGTACCAAGCAGTTCGGAGTGTTTCAATGTGATAAATGTGTCCGTATAACGCGTAGAAGCGAAACTGTGGTTCATTCTGGGCCTTTTCACCCAACTTTTGCCTTAGACGAGCAAGGCCTGGAGATCGGTTTGCGACTTTGTCTACGACGAAGTCCGCATACTCTTCAACGTTTCTTAATTCTGTACTAGTGTTTTTAACCATCAATCAGATACTCCTCTCTTTGCAAAAGCATTACAACCAGCAGGACCCCTTTGCTCAGCAGACATTACTCTGCTTTCATTGCTACTACGGATCCATCTGACTTCCGATAAAGCCGAGATGGCGTTATGTATTCCGCCAACCCGTTTGTGGATAACTTCGGTTACCACTGTCTCTACCGGATCTCCCAGGACCTATTGTTAACTTTCGACACGCGCCCTCTCCAATCACCCCGGTTGGTTCAGTAAGTGCACCTGCATATTACTTCCTTACTGATGTAGGTTTCGCCCTTTTCGGGAGGTTGACCACCAACATTGCGTCTAACGAGGCCGAATCGAGTTCACTTGTATTGGGCTCATGTCTTTGCTATCAGAGAATGCGCTTCTCTTCGCCGTTCAGTCGACCGCAATGTTTCGCGTGGTGTGTTACCAGCCCCCACGCCAATGCGTAGCTAAATGTAGAATATGCAATTTACATTGTTAGTACCTCTCAACTAACGAGTTAACAGGGTTTTATACCTGGCGTAACCGAAAACGACGTAAACGACAAAGGGACAATGGGATAACACTCAATTAAGGTTCAGTCCTTTTGTCGTTTACGTCGTTTTCGTCTTTTGCGTCGTTGTCCCTTGGTCGTTTGTCTCTTGGTCGTTTGTCCTTTGTCCTATGAGAGCTGTGATTTATTCATATCCTATTCATCCTTTTACTTTAGACTTAGCGGGAATCGCTGTATCTATTTTGACATTGCATAAGGCTTGACATCGAAACCTAGATAAGTATATATTATGTATATACATAGGAGGTGCCAAACATGCAACATTCTCATATCCAAAAATGGGGGAATAGTCTCGGTGTCCGCATTCCCATCCAACTCGCAAAGAAATTAAATCTGCAATCGGGTAGTCCAGTTATTCTTAAGATTGCAAAAGATCAGATTGTCATTCAACCAGTCCAATATGATTTAGAGTCAATGCTAAAACAGATTTCTCCAAAAAATAGTCATCATCTCTTATTAGATAATCAACAAGTGGGAAAAGAGGAATGGTAACCTATACACCTAAACGAGGCGATATTGTTTGGATGGAGTTTAATCCACAAAGAGGTAAAGAAATCCAAAAAACTAGGCCTGCTGTTGTCATTTCGCCTTATTCGTACAATCATAAAACGGGGCTTGGATTATTCATGCCGATTACAAGTCAAGTAAAAGGCTATCCTTTCGAAGTGCTTATCGATTTTGATGGCATTAAGGGGGCTGTACTTTGCGATCAAATGCGATCCTTGGATTGGATTGCTCGCAAAGCTAAATTCGTCACCCATCTTCCTCCCATGATTGTAGTCGATATTTTCTCAAAATTTCAGGTGCTGTTGGATTGATAAGACCGCTCCTCTGAGACTAAATTTGAAATATTGCTAAGATGAACTGTAAAGTCAACCTCAGCGACGGGTGTGTGATCGCCGAATGGCGCCATCAGCTCTGGTCTAACCTGATCTTCTTAGATTCTGCTAAAAGCTGTTTGACTCTAGGGATCCTTTGAGCGCGATTTATTTTTCTTTCGCGGACGTTATAGGCGAACGGGAAGAAGATGTTATCTTTTTCGACCCATCCTACGAACCATGTCATTTCTAAATGACTGCCATCCTGTTCAAGGATGTGACCCGATCCCGTTTTCCCAAATAATTTCCATCCTTCAGGCAATTCTTCTACAAATAAGAGTGCCTTTGTCATCTGAAAGGCATGGCTTGAAATGGGAAGCTTTCCTTGGATCATTTTTTGGATGAAATCTACCTGTCCCTTTGGAGAAATTTTTAATGAAGAACTTATCCATGCTTTTGTTAATCCACCAGACATGTCTTGATTCCCATATTCGAAAAGGGCTAAATAGTTTTGAATTTTTTCCAATCCCAATTGTGTCGCTAAGACTTTGGAATACCAAACGCAGGAGTTTTTGATCCAAGATTGTGGAGTCTGAGACGCTCTCCAGGATTCGAGGAAGTCATCATAGCCTTCTTCAAAAGCCCATGTGGGGCTCTTTTCATCTTTTAAGATCCCCGCGTCATATCCCATCAAGCTTAAAGCAATCTTAAACGTGCTGCAAGGAGACATGGGTTCATGGATGTGTGGGCCTAGCTCAAGCACAATTTCACCTGTTGCGCCATTCCTGAGCAAAAAATTCTCCTCGGCTAAAAGAGCAGACACATATACATAGGGAAAAATGAACAGAAAGCAAACAAGCAATCTTGGCATCCATTACCTCCGGTTAAATCTTGTCAATTTCGAGAGACCGAGCATAATCCTTTTCGAGACCGAGACCGAAAATGCGATCTTGAGGCCTGCGAAACCCAGGGTCGAAGGCCCGGCAAAGGACAAGGACAAAAAGGACGAAAGGACAAGGACCAAAGGACAAGGACCAAAAGGACCAAAACGACTTAAAAGACGAAAGGACATTACTCATCGTCCTTTTGTCCTTTAGGTCTTTATCATTGTCCCTGTCCTTTCGTCCTTTAAGTCGTTTTGGTCCTTTTGGTCCTTGTCCTTTTGTCCCTGTCTTTTTGTCCTTTCGTCCTTTCTGGAGTGTTATTTTCAGATAAACACCGCAACGCAGTTGGGCAACTGGGCTATACAACTGCCGGGCCTTCGGCCCTGGGTCTCGCAAACCTCAGGGTCGCATTTTCGGTCTCGGGCTCGAAAGGACTATATGCTCGGTCTCGAAAAGAGAACGATGCTCTGTGGGATAGATTCTAAAAGATAACTCCTTTTCTAACTAGTGTAAAGTGAACTAGACAAAAAATGGGGATTTTTGTAAGGTGGAGTTTACACAAGGAAGGATTCATGTTGGAGGAACTGATCGCGATTCATCAGGAAGTAATGGCCACAACCCCGCTTACTTTCAAGCGTTATCTTTATCCAAAGATCCATTGGGATGCTGCGGGACTGTGTCTCCTAGGCGATCGCGGAGTAGGAAAAACAACGATGCTCTGCCAGGATTTATTGGAAAGATACCAAACTCCTGACCGCGCTTTATATATGTCGGCCGATAATATCAATGTGATTTCGCGAGGTTTATTCAACATTGCCCAATATTATTACTCCCATGGCGGGGAAGCTCTATATATTGATGAGGTTCACAAATATCCCAACTGGTCCCTTGAAATTAAAAATATACTTGATACCTATAAGAATCGGCAGGTCATTTTCTCAGCCAGCTCCCTCCTCGATTTAAACAAGAGTAAAGGCGATCTTTCACGAAGGGTCGTTTATCACCGTCTTTTGGGACTTTCCTTTCGAGAATTTCTGTTTTTATCAGAAAAGATTAACCTTGAGGTTTTGTCCCTTCAAGACATTTTAAAACACCATGTAAAGATTGCTTCCGGGTTCAAAAATATTCCGATTTTAAAACATTTTCAAAACTATCTTCGACATGGATATTATCCCTTTTTTTTGGAGGGACTCGAAGACTACTTAGCTATACTTCAGTCGGCCACAAAATTGGATTTGGACCTGCGCGAAAGCTCCCGCGATTCAACGATCGTAAATGGGTCCATATTAGAAATATGGACCCATTTACGATCGTTGAATCCCGGGGCTTTGGCGCGGTCCAAATTCCAACTTTGTGGCCGACTGAAGTATAAAGTGAATAATGTCATTGAAAAGGTTCTTTTTGAAGATGTTGCAGTGGTCTATCATTTGCGACAAACAACGATTCCCTTTTTAAAGCGCATCTTATGGCTTGTCGCCACTTCCAACGGTTTCATTCCAAATATAGATAAAATGAGCAAAAATTTAGGCTTATCCCGTGAGATGGTATATAACTGCCTGGAATATTTGAGTTCTTCAGGACTTTTAAATGAATTGTTCCCTTCGGGCGGTGGAAACAATCTGGTTCGCAAGCCAGGCAAAATTTATCTGAACAATGCCAATTTACTCAATGCGATCAATGGGTCATTGAAACTCAAAACAGATAGTGGTATTGCCCGTGAAACCTTTTTTGTTAATCAGGTAGAGAGCACCCATAAAGTGAGCCTTCATGACAAAGGAGATTTTATCATCGATGATCAATATGTTGTGGAAGTGGGCGGCAAAGGAAAAAATGCAAAACAGATCAAAGGAGAACAAGAGGCTTATTTAGCCATTGATGATAGTACCATTGGTTTTGGGAAGAAAATACCTCTTTATCTTTTTGGCTTTTTGTATTAAAAATATTAAAAAATTTTAAGGCTAGCATAATGGAATATAAAATTTATCGGAGGCAGGAATGTTCTCAAGCGGAAGGCCTCTGCGTCATTATTGATGTGTTACGAGCTTTTACAACAGCAGCCTTTGCTTTTGCTGCAGGTGCAAAAGAGATCATTTTCGTTGGATCTCCGGATGAGGCATTTGAGAAATATCGAAAGGATACTTCTTTAACCCTAATGGGAGAGGTGGAAGGAAAGCATATCGAGGGCTTTCACTTAGGCAATTCCCCTGCTGACATTGAACATAGGAGTTTAAGTGGCCACCGCATCGTGCAGAGATCATCAGAGGGTACTCAAGGAGTGATTGGGTGCAGTCATGCTAATCAATTGTTAGTCTCCAGCTTCGTCATTGCGGAGGCAACCCTAAAGCGCATTCAAAGCCTTTCGCCCCTCCAAATTTCCTTCATCGTCACAGGTACGGAGAATGGAGATGAAGATCTCGCCTTGGCGGAATATTTAATTGCACGGCTTCAAGGAAAAGACGTTTCCGTAGAACCTTTTTTAGAAAGGGTGCGATTATCTCCATTAGGGCAAATTCTCTCAAATCCCACCAAACCGAAATTCTTTGCAAAAGACTTAGAATTAGCACTTCAAGTCGACAGATTTCCTTTCGCAATAGAAATTTCTAAGCTCAATGATGAATTAGTCGGTAAGCCTATTCACATTTAAATAGGGACCAGCCGCGGATTTTGTATTAGAATCACAGAAATCGTGAACAAGTAAAACTTGTTGCTACTAATAATTATATTATGTTAATATTTGTCTTTTAAAAAGGAGTAATAAATGTCTGTTAACTTAAATATATCCAGTCCTACAACATCATGCAGTATATCTAGCTCTACCAACTCGCCCGCCGCACCCGCTGCGCCTAATGACCGCGATACCAGGATCGCCGGCATCAGAGATCGCGTCCTTTTGACAATCCGACAACATGTCCCTATCGCGACATTATTTACACCCGAACTCAAGATTGATTTGGGCGTCTTTATAAAAGACCAAATCCTGTTTCGTAAAATTGCGGAATTCCTCGCTTCACTCGATGAAACGGGTCAGGTAACTAGCGACTGGGTTGCTAAGCAATTTGGGAATAGCGAACTCCAGAACGAAATTAGTGTCCTATTTAAGCAAGACCAGCCCCTTTACTTGGCATTGTTTTATGAGGCTTGCGCTGACGTTCTCAATAAAAAACCGGTTGTGAACAAGCTCAAAACCGCTCTTGAAGGACGCATTTTCACTTTAAAAAATGCCTTAGTGGGGCAAAACAATCCCGAAGCAATTCGCAGCAATCAAGTGCAAAACGGACTCACCCCACAAGAGATTTCAAGCATTAAAGAAGAGGCTGAAAGCTTTCTTCGAGAATCGATTCGCATGCATCTTGAGGCTCTTAAAATCGCTGAGAATTCTGCCTTTAGAGCGCTCCTCGCTTCAACTGCTGAGCAGCTTATTCCTTTTGTTCAAAAGATCACCCAAATCTATCTCGTGGAAAATGGCAAGAACTGTCCGGATAACCCCCTGACCTTCCGCAACCCTACAGGCTATAACTATCATGGGCTAACAGCCTCCACTATCATGGAAACCTGTTTGCATGCTCTGGGTTATAGAACTCGCCTTATGGGACGCTGCGATCTTGACCCCAAAGTGACGCTCGCACCTGCTAACAATCTCGTCGAAGTGACTGCTCCAGATAATACGAGATATATCATTGATCCTTGCCACATGCAGTTTCATAAGGATATTTGCTCGAATGATTCAGACCTACCGACATCTCCCCTACTCGTATTGGCTGAAAATGAGGTCGATGATTATGTTGAACAACTGATGATTCATTGGAAAGCCAATGCAGAGCGTGTGAAAAAAGAAGATACAACTCTGATTAAAGAACTTACTCAAAGAGATCAAATCATTCCTTTTATCATTCAAAGGTACCCATTACCCGAAGCAGCGAAACCTTCAGATCCGGAGACTTGGGTCAGAACATCCCTCAAACGAATTTGGGGTCTTCGAAATTGTTATCAAATTCTTTGTAACAGGGGTTTTCAAGAGATCTTTCTCGGAAATGCAAAAGCCCATAAAACGTATGATTATATTAAAACAATGGGTCTTGGTGTTTTGAGTCAGCATCTTTCCAATGAGGAAGCGCAGAGACGTTTGGACGCTTTACTCCGCGATCCAAAATTAAAAGGCCAAAACTCCTTAGAGGCTTTGTCGTTGATTGCCCAACTGCCTCCTGAAAAGAATCATTATTCTTCTCTGCTCGATGTGGACCCTCGTATAGATGCAGAGAATGGAGGAATCGGAGATGTCTTAAATGCTTATTTCCGCTCTCTTAAAAAAGTGGTGAATCCTGAAGGAAAAAACAAAAGTGTTATCTATGGTTGTTCAGGGGCAGATTGCAGCAGCGTCATGCTGGCTACGGATGCACAAGACTTCACTTTTGTTGACCTTACGCCCACCTCTTTTAATGAATTTGAACAAGCTTTAAGTTCGCTGAAAGATCTAGACCCTCTCTCTGATATGCTCATAAGAGCTCAACTCGAAGAAAGCAATCAATATATATCTACGCGAAAGCGATGGGGTGGGTCTTCTAGCAAATTGTTCAACAACGGCAAACAAAAGATGCAAGATTTAGCAGTGAAACTTCTTTATGACTTACGGACATTAGGTGTCGATTTAGAGAAGGTCGTTCTTAGACCCATTCCAGATGGAACAGGAGTGTGCATTGAGTTTCCTTGGCAGTATCATGGAGCGGCGTCAGCGCGAAACAGACGCGTGACATATCTGACTGGGGATATTACGCAGCCCGCTACTTATCCGGCAGCTTTGAAAGCAAAACTAAAGGAGGGCTTTGATATATTCTACTTGAAAGCAGCCTTTCTAGCTCCAAGATACTATCCGCAGTTTTTACCTCTTATTGCCCAATCGGTGAGGCAGGAGGGATGGCTTATGACAACAGATAAAACCTTCACAATGGATGAAGTAAATCCAGAAGAATGCCTGAAGCAAAATGGTTTGCCATTTGTGCGCCAAAACAGCGATGAGACAAGAGTGCTTGAACAACTGATGATCCCTTCTTTTGATCCACTTAGCAATATGCATCAACTGCAAAATAGTATCAGATGGCAGCGTCCAACCGGTTCCGACTTGACTTACTGGACGCAGCTAAACCTTCGCCAAAAATCTTAAGCAAAGAGCAGGTACGAGAAGACGAAGGCGAACAGGGAGCACGACTCAATGATACCGATTGATGCGAAGCATTTGCCGAAGACTGAGGGCTGTTTGACGCTGGCTTGAATGCCTGTGGCGCAGACCATGCCTTGGAAGATCGAAGAGATCCCGATCGCTGCTCCGGCAAAGATGCCGATAAATACCCCTGACATCGGAGAAAGCGTTCCTGCCTGGATGGCTTTGGCCATCAAAAACATTTCCAAAAATCCATAAATCATCTGCGATGAGGGCGCTGCCGACATCCCGATATATTTACCGTGTCCCTCTTCGGTGCGGCTCATAGCGGCGTGGGAGGCGGCTCCGGCGATGTAGCATCCGACGCTGCTTCCGATCAAGCTCAATCCCAATGCAATCACAGGACCTGCCATAGTATAATCCATAATTTAGTCTCCTCAGTCGTAATTTAACTTGCGAAGGGGATTAAACATTTTTCCTCCCCCTTCAAAGGAATAGTGATACCACTCTAAAAAGTTAAGACGCAAACCATGGATGGTACCGGCCATGATGGCTAAAAGAATGTTTGTAGCATGTCCGAGCAAAAAGAGCAATGCTCCAAAGACATAGTTGAGCGAACCGGCGAATTCATTCACGGTGGTCATGACGACGGCTCCGGCAAATCCAAGGGCATAAAGACGCAAATAAGACATCGTATCGGCAAAAATCTGGATCACATGCATAGCATCGAGCAGGCCGAAGATTTTGTGGCGCAGCATGGCGAGCCCTATGGCGAGGCCGAAACCTATCCAAATCAAATAATATCCATCTTGGGCGCCTTGTGCAGGATCGATTCCAAACGCAAAGTGGATGAGGGAGGTGCCATCGACAAAGACGGGGAAGTAGAGGTAGCATCCGACGAGAAAGATAATCCAGCCCAATCCCGACCAATTGCGGTCCAGGTAGCGCAAGAAGGAGATCATGATATGGATCACGCCTACAAAAAGGGCGAGCTCCATGAGGATATTGTCGGAGAACTTATCCACCATCTCGTAAGTGGGGAATCCATGTTCCTTTTTAACGGCCCCATGGAGAAATTGTTGTGGTGTTTTCGCCTCTTTGAGATTGGGATATTCTTTGACCCAATAGTCGTAGACTTTATCTTTGCGATCGAAATGGTAGGCGGCTTTCTTTTCGACGAGGTAGTGCATGAGGGAAAATTTACTCAGGGGACTATCGTGGGAAAAATGGAAGCCAAAAATGGAATTGGTCATCACTCCCCAGAAGAGGGTGGCTCCCCCTAGAATAAACATGAGGGTGACAAAACGGGCTCCAAGAGGGCGCATCTTTTTTTTGTATTTGTAGCGGACATATGCGGCTGTCGCCAGGAAGACGATACCATAACCGGCATCGCCGACGATCATGGCAAAAAAGAGGGCGAAGAAGCTGAGGACCCAGAAGGAGGGGTCTTTGTCTGTATGGGATGGAGTATCATACACGCTGATGACGTCTTGTCCGACGCGGTTATATCCGCTATTTTCCAAGTTCGTTGGGATAGAGTCTTCAGGCTCAATCTCCACCTCTTCCGCGTAGATATCGCTCTTGGACACCAAGGCGCGCAAGGCATCGCCTTTTGTGATGGAAACCCATCCTTCGACGCTGAATAACTCCCCATTGATGCGGGGATCCGCATTGTATTTAGCCCTCTCCAGATTAAAGGTATTCATCGTATAGATGAGGGCGTGGTGGAGAAACCGGTTATACTTGGCATAGGATTTAAGGCGCACTTCGGTTTTGCGGGTGTCCTGCAGAATGGCTTCTCGACGCTTGATGAGTTCCCCAAGCGGATGAGGGATCTGCATTTCGATCATCTTTTCGTATTGGACAGGCTGTTTGTTGATCGCCAAAAAATAGTCGAGGCCATGGTCGGTATTGATGTAAATCAACCCTTCAGGCAGTTCAGGATCGTCTTTGTGCCCTTCTTTAGCGAAGAAGAATTGAAATTTTCTGTGGGTTTCTTTTTCGAGTTCATGAAACTCTTTGGATGAAAAATCTCCATAGGGGGAAACGCGCGAGATATCGAGGCGATTGACCCTCTCTTCCTCGGCAAGCTGTTCCAGGTGATGTTGCAGTTCCAGGATTTTCGTTGCGATGCCTTCGGCCAGGTCAAATTCATCCGTCTCCTCTTGGGGTGTCGGCGGCAGGCCGCGCAAAACTTTGATGGCGGTCGTCAAATTATGGACGTTGGCCGACTCTTCTTTGATCGGTTTCAGGGTGCTTTTAATAAAGTGAATAACGCCGGCATCTTGCGCTTCTTTAAAAAAGGCATCTCTCTCTTTTTCGACGCCGATAAAAAGGTATTTTTTCACATCAAAGCGCATGGGCTGCCTCCTTGGCGCGGCGCATCATTTCCTTTTTGGCTTCGATTTTGGTCTTTGCCACCTTAGCCCTTGCGACAGCTGCCAGTTCTTGGTCGCCTAAAAAGACTTTGATTTTCTTGATATTCGCCAGGGAACGGGGAATGAGGATTTTTTCAAAGAGATTCACCTTGATCGAGACGTCCTTGAGTTCTTTCTCGAGGGCTGCCTTTTTTTCGCGCGCCACGACAATGCGTTCCCTGGCCTCTGCCAATGTCCTCAATCCTTGGACGGCAGAATCGACCCAAGGAGGAGTCTCAAATAGGTTATAGCTGAAATCGGCAAAGGTGATGCCTTCAAAATAGGGGACTTCTACTCCGGCAATATTCTCATACCTCTTCTTCACTTCAGTGACATCGGCCGCATGGCTCGGCGTCACAGCAGAAGTATCGGACAAAAGAGCCGCATACTCTTCGACTTCTTTAAATATCTTGTAATAGTTCTGTTCGGCTTTTGCGATTTCGGCACGCGCATCGTTCACCTCTAACTGTAAAAGCGCTTTCTTTAATTGGAGCGTAGGCAAGTACTTTTGCAGCTGAGTCAAGCGGTTCTGCTGAGTCCGGAGCTCATTTTTGGTGAACTTAATTTCTGCCATGGTCGCCCAATCGTCCTAAGATTTTGGCCAATACTTATCTAAGAGGATCTTTTTGATCCCCACCTCTTCAGGAGCGAAGCACTCTGCAAGCGTCTTCCAGCCTAAATTCAACGCATCTTCCAAAGAAAGGTTCACTTCGAGGTTCATCATGCGATCCTCAAATAGGTGAGAGTAGTTGAGTAGCTGCTCGTCCCAACGCGATAGCTTAAAGCCCATCGCCTGCCTTTCGCGCGCCTTCTTGGACTCGGCATAAAGGCGGATCATCGTATTGGCCAGGTCGCCATGGTCTTCCCGCGTGACCTTTCCGATGACCAGCTGCTTGAGGCGTGACAGGGAACCAAAGGGATCGATCCGTCCTCCGTGCAAGTAAAACTGCCCTTCAGTGATATATCCCGTATTATCTGGAACCGGATGGGTCACATCGTCGCCTGGCATTGTGGTCACCCCGACGATGGTGATGGAACCGCTGCCCTCGATGAGGACCGCTTTTTCATAGCGGGCGGCCAAATCGGAATAGAGCGAGCCGGGATAGCCCCGGTTTGAGGGCACCTGGTCCATCGTGATGGAAATCTCCTTAATGGCATCGGCAAAGGCCGTCATATCTGTCAGGAGGACGAGCACGTTCTTGTCATTGATGGCAAACCGTTCAGCGACAGCCAAAGCCATATCGGGAACAAGGATGCACTCCACAGCAGGGTCTGTGGCGCGGTGGATGAACATGACAGTCTTATTCAGCGTTCCGGCCTCTTCGGCGTTGTCAATGAAGGCTTGGTAGTCTTTGAAGGTCAAGCCCATGCCGCCAATGATCACGATATCGGCATTGGTCTGGTTGGCAATGCGCATCAACAAGGCATTGTAGGGCTCTCCGGCTATGGAAAAGATCGGAATTTTCTGGGATTTGACCAGGGTGTTGAAGACGTCGATCATCGGAATGTTCGTCCTCACCATGTCCCTGGGAATGATCCGCCGCACCGGATTGAAAGAGGCTGCCCCGATAGGGATCTGCTCTCCGATGATGTCAGGGCCGCCATCGATGGGGGCTCCGGAGCCATTCAGCCTTCGCCCCAAAAGCTCTTCTCCAAATGTCGCCGAGACCTGGCGGCCCAGGAAGGTCACCTTATCGGAGGTGGAGATCCCGCGGGTGTTCTGGTTGACTTGGAGGGTGATCTGATCGCCATCGATGCGGAGCACAGAGGCATAGACATGCCGGCCATCTTTTAAGTCGACGCGGGCCAGCTCCCCTAAGCTTGACCCTTCGGCCGTCACGGTAATCAGGTTACCGCGCATGTCATTGATTCTTTCGTGTACAGTTTTCATTTTTATTTCCTATGCGCCTTATCAATCATTTCATCGATTTTCGCAAACGTTTCGCGATAGTCATCGGCTTCAAATTCCATAAAATTCATATTCTTGATCTGGTTTTGCAGCGTCAGAAAATACTCTCGGGCTTCGTCATGGTTTTGGAATTTGAAGTGGGTCTCGAAAATTTTGTTGATCAGCTTAAAGAGAGGAATTTGCCTCTTCAACGGACAGTAGGCGTCTTGCCTGTCAAAAGCGTTCTGCTGCAGATAGCTAAAATCATAGAGCTCCGCTTTGAGATAGATGATCATATCATCAATAGCGGTCCCCTCTTCCCCGACGACAGCCATCCTCCTTCCCACCTCATTGCCTACGATGAGGATCTGCTCGGCGCGCTGGACCATCAACCCCCACCCAGGAGCAAGCGCCTCGAGTTCCTTCGCCACATCGACGATATATTTTGTCCAGGAGATGAGGGGATCGATCGCAGGATATCGCCTGGAGTCCGATCTCTCTTTTGATAAGCCCAAGAAGGCTCCGACGACAGACAGCGTGGCTTGCGTCACGGGCTCCTCGAAGTTTCCTCCGGCAGGAGAGACGGCTCCCCCAACGGTAATCGTTCCGGTCTCCCCATTCTTGAGGGAAAGGGCCCCGGACCGCTCGTAGAAGTCTGCAATGCGCGAAGCGAGGTAGGCCGGAAAGGCTTCCTCTCCGGGAATCTCTTCGAGGCGTCCAGACATCTCGCGCAGGGCCTGCGCCCACCGCGAGGTCGAGTCGGCCAGCAGCAAGACATCCAAACCCATTTGGCGGTAGTATTCGGCTATGGTCATTCCCATATAAATGGAGGATTCCCGCGCCGCTACCGGCATGGAAGAGGTATTGCAAATGATGACGGTGCGGGTCATCAGGGTTTCCTGAGTATGCGGATCGATCAGGTGGGGAAATTCCCTCAGGATTTCAACGACTTCTCCGGCACGCTCGCCGCAGGCCACCACGACGACGATATCGACGGAAGAGTATTTCGACAGGTGGTGCTGGATGACCGTTTTGCCAGCCCCAAAAGGGCCCGGAGTGCAAAACGTCCCTCCCTGGATCACTGGGAACTGGGTGTCGATGATGCGCAAACCCGTTTCCAGCATGTGCGTAGGCTTGATCTTTTCCCCTTCGAAGAGAGCTGTCTTGATCGGCCATTTCTGGACCATGGTGAAGGAGTGTTCGTGGCCCGATGCATCTTTAGCTTTTGCTACGACAGTGTCGACAGGGTAAGAGCCAGGCTTAATGACCCAGGTAATTTTGTATTCGCCAAACAGTTTAAAGGGGACCATCACATGGTGATGGAACCGCCCCTCGAGCGTAATCCCTAAAGTATCGCCCCGCTCGACGACATCGCCCACTTTGACGCGCGGCTCATAATCCCACTTGCGCTTGCGGTCCAAAGTTTCGATATAGATTCCGCGCGGCAGAAACAGCCCGGCGGCATTGGCCACCTTCTCCAACGGATTTTCCAAGCCGTCCACGATGGAAGTGAGCAGGCCAGGTCCAAGTTCCGCCTCCAGCAATTCGCCCGTGAAGCTGACAGGAGTGTCATACTTCACCCCTTTTGTATCTTCGAAGACCTGTATTTTCGCCTCATTGCCGACAATTTCGATGACTTCCGACTTGAGCTGCATCCCATTGAGATGGACCATCGCCACCTCCCCTTGCCGGATATTGCCATCAAATTCAACCTGCAAGAGGTTCCCAAAAGCCTTGACGACTTTCCCTGTGGCCCTATTTTTTTGTTCCTGTGACGCCAAACCTTGTGTCATTTTGTTCCCTTGACAATCTTTTCTACGATTTCTGTTCCTTTTTTCCTATCCAACTCCAGCCATTTTTCCACCATCACCAGCTGGATCATATATCCCATAACATAATCAAAGTTGAAAACCCGCAGACCCATCATCTGCTGGACCCTGTCGAAGCGATATTCCACAAGGGCTTTATGCAGAGCCATCGGATCATCTTGATACGCTTCAAAGATCGCCCGCAAATCTTCGAACCCCTCAGGGGGTTCATATTCCTTTGCATCTTTTTGCGCAATGATCTGAGCAATCAGCTCTTCATCGGGATCTTCAAACTGCAGTTCCTTGAGGAGATCCCTCTTGAGTTTTTTTGCCCGAAATCCGACAAAGACGAGGCGCAACTGCCTTTCAAATTTCAAGTACTTCTCAAGCAACCCTTCCGCCTCTTTTTCGGCTCCCTGAAAATAGAGCGACAACAGCTCGGGGAAATGCTCCATGCGCTCCTCTTTTTTGTCATATTTTGCAAAATAAGAGCGCGTCCATTTTTGTAAAGCTTCCGGATTGACAAGAGCCTCTTGAAGCCTTTGGGCATCGAAATTCCCCCTCGGATCCAGGGGTTCCCCTTCGATCAAAGCCTTGATGTTCAAAACGTCGAAATAGCTCCGATAGAGCCCGACTTGCCGAAAGTTGCTACGAGATAAATTATTCCTCAAAAGAATAATAAATTCCTGGAAAGAGATATCGGGAGCCTGGCCAATCTTCAAGTCGGGCAATGCTGTTGCCAAATAGTAGTAGTTATTCATACGACAGGTATCGCCTAACTTTCAAACAGCATTTTGCGAAACCCTTTTCGTAGGTGGCGCGACAGGAAATCTGTCAAGGCCCCCTTCGACATGTCGATCGTCAGTTTTTTGTCGTGCAACTTGACCTGTACACCTCCGGCTACTGTTCCCACAACGACGCTTTTCTCTTTCAATCCTTCCAGGACATTTTTTAAGAGCAGAGCATTGATATCCTTATCGGAAACAGTATCGGGAATAAGGGCTGAAAAGTTGGCTGAAATGCCCTCCTTTTGAATGGCCTGAATCATCGCATTGATGAGGTTGGCAATCACCTGCGGATCCTTGAGGGGTTTCTCAAGCACTTTATTGAGCTGCTCATTGAAAAAGTGCTGTTCAATATTTTGTCGCAAAGTTTCGATGGTTTGCTTGGATGCCTGCACCAGGGAGGATTCGAAAACGTTGCGCTCTTGTTCCATGGAAGCTCTTGCCGCTTCGATGATCTTCTCAGATTTTTTGGCCGCTTCATTAAGGATTTCATCGGCGCGAGCTTGAGCCTCTTCAATAATTCTCTCGGCTTCTTTCTTCGCTGGATCCAGGGTTTCGCGCCGCAGCTCGTCGCAAATCTTTTGAATTTTGTCTTGGGCTTTCTCTAAAGTTTTCATTATCAATTCCTTCTTGCATAATCCTAGCTATTCTGCGGTCATTCTCCTTCTCGCTTCAATTTTTGTAAAGAGTCCTTTTTCACGAATGGAAATGGACATGGTGTATTGACATTTATTATAAACATGGAATAATATATTGCTAACTAATAATTAAATGGTCTTTTATGATAACTTTGGGAAACATTTTCTCAATGTTCTCATATCTTCTCACTGATCTCAGTGGTAAATTTGTCCTTTCTTTGCGCCTTTGCGCCTTTGCGCCTTTGCGTCTATTGTGTTGTGGTTAAGAGCCCGTAATCCAGCCTATCCTTGCTTGCGTTCAAAAATATAGAGGTAATGCGGTTTGCCGGCCATTTCGTTATAGGAGGTTGGGATCAACTGCTCATCGTCGGCCTGAATCCAATGGCCTTTATCGAAAACAGCTGCTGTGTAATGTCCTCCTTCCCCGCTGACGCCATGGTGATCGACGACAGCCTTCAGGTGATAGCTTAGTGGCTCAGTCGACAATCTGGCTTCTTGATAGCCGCCCATATCGAGAATGCCATTCGCAGGCAAAGAGACAGGAGTCTCTATTTTGAGATAGGGGAGATTATTCCTGCTTTGCGCCTTTTTAGGATCAAACGAAGGATTCCGCTGAAATCGCAATAATTGAATCACCAGAAGCTCTGGAACTTTTCCCTTTAAACGTTGCGCAATGGTGGAGGTAGGGACATGGAACTTCACCCCCGGTTCCTCAGGCTCCCATTTTTCATGCGTAGTCTCATTAAAATAAGCTTCAACTAACTGTTCGAACTTGACAACCTGTTCAGAGGTGCCGCTGGTAACAATGGGAAGGGGAACCATAAAGTGCGGATGCACCTGAGTCGACGTAAACTCTCGTTTAGCCATAGGGTCGCTTCCCCTTCTCGTCACTTCGATCGACATCTCCATTTGGCAGCTTAGCAATAGGGCATGCAGGAAGGAAGCGGCATCCTTTTGTTCGTCGATTCCTGAGTGAAAATCGGAGAGCGAATTGGCTTTCGGATTAAACAAAACCCGCCTAAAAGCAAAGAGTTTGTTTCGCACCTTGGCACCCTGTTTGCAAAGGATTGCTTGCTCCAGCTCCAGCAGGGCTTTTTGCATGGGGGGTTGAGAGACTTGCTTCCTCAGGTCCTGCAATCTATCCTGGAAGGGTTTCACGACCCTCAAACTCTGCAACACGGCATTGATGTAGCAGGAATTTCCGATATTGGGAAGCCCAACGATGGAACCGCAAGAGGTGACGGGAAAGCTGGAGGGCATGAAGGTCACTCCTTGAGCTACGGATCGCGTCCCACCCTCTACCTTGACTTCTGGGGGCTCCGGTTCGGACTGTTCCGGCTCCGCTTGTATATCTAGTCGACTCGCCAGGTTTTGTACCTGCCCATAGAGTTTTTCCAGGTGCCCTACATCGGCGCTTGGCCTTTGGAACAGAAAATCGACAACCTTTTGCACATTTTCTTGAGGCACCTGGACCTCCGGCAAAAGCCAGGTGTCGTATAAGGCTTTGCGCATGCTGGGCGGATAAACTCCTAGCAACTGCGTGAGTTGATCCGTCAGTTCCTTTTCCTGTACATTGGAAAGCAGTTTGACCAATCCATAAAAAAGGGCGTATTCCCGAATAAAATGCTCCTCATCTTTCTCCAGATCCGACTTTGTCCCCTCAATATTTGACCAGATTTTAATGAACCCCTCATCAGCCTTAAAAGGTGGAAGCGGGTAAAAAAGGGTTTGTCCAGCCCCTTCGAGTTTTCCCTTTTCCAGGCTTTGCTGTAGACTGTCGCTCATTTCTTGGGTATAGCTGCCGCTGCGATAGGAAATCATCTTATCCGGAGCCAATTCCCAAAGGCGGTAGAGTCCAGGAAATTCCACTTCCTGCGGAGCGATCAGGCCGCTCTCGAGTTCATATGTTCCGGCGCCCGGCAACCCCAATCTACCTACGTAGGATCCATACATCGCCTGCAAGAGGAACTCCTGGTAGAGTTCCCCATCATCTGCTCTGGAGCCATCTACAGGATGCCGCTCAGCTCTTGCCTTCTCGACATCCTCGTAGAAAGCCCTAACCGTTACAAAGTCAAATTCGGCAATGATAAAGCGACAGTAATTTTCTGGATCTTTTTCCTCCTCCCTAGCACTGAGAAAGCGGAAGTGGATAGAAAGTTGCAATTTTTCTCCTTCAACTTCGATATCATAGAAAGGAATCAAAGTTCCGATGCCCGTCCCTTCGAGGTGATGGAGAGCGGGATAGAGCCGCATCTTCAAGTGATCGATAAGCCCCTGAGGAAAGGCCAATTGGAATAGCTTATCGCCGCGCCCTTCGACAATTTGGCTTGTGGCCTGGATCGCATGGAAAGGATTCGCGCTGGGCAACGGACTGTTGCATTGGCGTGCCATCAAAAATAGCGCATAGTACAAGCTCAGCTTAGCCACTTCTAGATCGTACCCTGCAGCTGATTCGCCTACTGCTGCTGGAGGAGCCGGAAGCCGGCTTAAGTCTTCGGCCCTGACCAGGCTCTGCTCATGGATTTGGATGCCAAGCCGCGGTTCCTGCACGTCGAGATTTAAATTGAAGAGCGGGGGTGTTTGTTGAGTACCGAAAAGGCCGGAGATATCCACGATTTTTCTTTGCTTGAGATCGAAAGCGAGAATGCTCGTTACATGACTGTTCTTCACAGGCGTCTCTTGAATTAATACTCTCTGTGTTGCTGCAAAGATATGGGTTAGGGGTTGCCTCAACTCCCGATCGAATTGGACATTCAAATTCGCATACTTTATCTCGGAATTTATATCTGTCCAATCTCCTTTTAAGCTATTTAGCCCTGCGTGGCCGAGGTTGAAGATAGAGGGGATAAGACAGCATACTGCAGCTACGAATTGCACTTTGCGTGCCTTTCGTTTTTGGTCCGAATCGCCCTCCTCTTTTTGAGAATAGTCATAGAACAAATACGCACTAAGAGCTAACCAGGGAGTTTCCCATAAACCCTCTTTTATAGAGGTGGAAATTCGGGTATGGTACTTATAAAGCTCCAGCAAATTCCATGAGGGGATTCTCTCCCTCAAATGGGCTTGCGCTAATTCGCGGTGCAGATAAAACTTTCTCGACCCTAAAGGCTGGGTATGAATTCTTTCCAGAATGGCAAGGCTATTTACGATAGAGTCTCCATGAAGCCTGTGCAGAGCCCTAGTTTTCAAAGCTTTCACTTTGAGGAAGTGGTTCTGATGGTCCATCCTTATTGCCGCTTGGCAATCGATCACTCGTTGGAGGAAGAGCGGAAGGGCTTTAGAAGCCAAAGTATCTAACCGGGCTTTATAGGTGTGAATCAGTTTGAATAGCTTCTCTAGATTTGCTATGACCGCCGGATGCCGTTCAAGGATCGAATTTTTATATTGATAATTGGCATGCTGGACATCCTTCACTTCCAGTATCTCATGGAAATCGGACAAAAACTTCTTCAAATAAGCTTCGAAGAGCTTCCAATTGGGAAGCGGGGTTGTGATCTTAGCTTCCTTTCCTATCAATCCGGAAAAATAGGAGGGATTTTCAGGGATCAACGTGAGGGCGACTTGAGGGGCATGCGGGTGTCCTGTATCATGCGGCTTAGGGATATAGCCATTGTAGTTGAATTTTAAGATGAGCTCGAAGGCTTCTATAAAAGCATCGAGATATACCGTGAGATTTTTCGCACGCTCCTCGACTTTGTCCTCGCGATGCTTGAGCGAGGCTTGTTTCTCTTTCAGTTTCTGTAAGTCCTTATCCAATTTGGTTTCTAACCCTACCACTACCCCATTGAAAACAGTCCGCTCCCCTAATTGTTTCAAGAGCGCTTCGCTCGATTGAACTGAAGATTGCAGCCGGTCGCACACCCTGGTCAGGCTATGATGCATCTCCCTTACTTCCTTGCGAATGCTTTCGTGAGACTGCTCTACCAAGCCTTCCAGCTGCATCAACCTCCTATCGAGATGGCTCCTCATTCGTCCAAAACCCACCTCAGCGGCAGCGAGTTGGGCCTCCAACTGCGGAGACCATTGAGGTATCGCACGACAGCCCAAAGCATGGAAATACTCTCCCATATTAGGCGCCCAGCCATATTTTCTTCCCCAGAGAATATGGCTGAGAAGGCGTCCTGCGCTCCAGGCCATAAAGATCCCTTGACCGATAGGCCCATACACATTGGCGAACAGGATTAACCTGTGCAATTGCTTCGTCGCCCTTAACAGATTAGTATTTTTTTCTGCGTCGGCGATAGACTTTGCATACTTCTCATTGAACTTTTCAATTTCTTCAAGCGAATAAATGAAATGCCGCGTCAAATCGAATATTCCATAGACTTGCCTTGCAAAGGCCACCACTTGCCCCGGTTTGTCACTCCCTGTGACATCCCCTAAAACATGGGCAATGTTCATGGCTGCCTGCCCTGCAATTTCAACTAAGACGCGTTCATTTTGATGTAGAGCGTGGTGCAACTGAAGATTCTCATCTAGGCCGCCTACGACTTTAGCAGAATCTTCTCGCTGCTCCTTTCTTTGTGGAGTATCCTCAATGGCGGAAGAGGGTTCATATTGGGCCAAAAGATCGTGCCGCCGCTGAGAGAGGGGAGCCAATAGTTCGGCATCATGCTTTGCCTGCTCTGTCTGTTTTACCTGGTCGATGCAGGAATTTTCCTCTTCTTGGAGAAATTCTGCGCTCGCCCTATCGGCTGAAAGCGTCTCTTCGAGCGCAGCAATCTTCGATCTTAATTTATGCTTTTGCCTATTATGCCCTTTGGGGTGCATGAACTCCATCACTTGAAGCTTTGCCCTTTTTTTCTCTAAGGCAGATTCGTTGTTAGCGATCGATTGTTTGGTTTGTCGAATCGCTCCTTGGACTTTTTTCTGATCCTTCGTGATCACTTTGAGCGCCTCATTGAGGCTTTTGATTTGATGGGCAGGAGGGAGATGCTTCCCCCCTTTGCGCAGCAGATCAAAGGCTTCATATTGGCGCTGCTTCAGATCGCTATGATCGCCAATGGCCTGGTGTAATTGATCTCTCAACCCTGCGGTTGTGTTTTGATTGGTTTGGTCCAACTGCCCTTTTTTTCTACCCAGCTTGCGCAGCCCCCGCGATGCGAGGTAATCTCCGGTCTGTTCTATGCCATAGCCTGCCGCCATGCAAGCCATTCCTACCGTTTTTGTAGTGGGTTCTGGAATGCATCGCAAAATGGCCCCAATTCCGATTATAATGGATCCGCTGATCTTGAGGCCCTTTCCCAACTTGCTTTTCGAGGCCATCGCTTTTCTGTAATAGCGCTCGGTCTCAATGCTTAACCCATGGATGTTGTGGAGCTGCCCCTTCAGATTATCCTGCCGGGCCTCGTTCTGTTCCAACCGCTGCAACAGCTCTTGGAAATCTCGCCGGCATTCGGCGGCCAGCTCCCGCACGCTCCAAACATCGAGATAATTGCGCGAGTGGAAATCGACACGGGTATGGATGATTGGAACGAGCCGTTCCGCCTGCGCTCTCTCTAATCGGCTTTCATCCCTTTCCTGTGCTATCTCGAGTGCGCGTTCGCGATCCCTCATCTGGCCCTTTAGCTGGTTGACCGCTTCAACGGCATGCAACGTAGTAAAGGCAGCCTGTGTCCAGGTTTGAACAGCCTCGATGACTTCTCTCCAAGTCTCTGCATTCGCTTCCTTTTCCGCCCTCAACGCCTCTTCTTGTTTTTGGTTTTTCCTTTCCAGCTTCGCATAAAACTCGATTTCTCTTCTGAGTGCAGTCAGAAGGTCTGCATCGGGATCTTCCTCTATCGATTTTAACAGGGTTTCCATAGACTCGACAGAATGTTCATGGGTTGCTTCTGAAGAGGCAATGAGGCTATGCATATAGTTGTCAAGCGCTGTAGAGACTCTGGTGGGGTTGGGGTTAGACTCCCTGCGCTTGGCAAGAGCGGCTAAAATACCCTTTTTCACTTCTCTGCTGTATTCTGGCACCTCCTTTTGAAATGCGGCAAGGGTGTCTAAAAGACGAGCCGCCTCTTCGCGGAATTGCGCTTCCTCTACTACCCGAGTTGCTTCCTCCTCTTTTTCCTTCTGCTTCGTGGCTTCCTTTACCTTTTCAGCCTGCCTATTCGTCTGCAGCATTGCCGCAGCGCCAAATGGACTTGCTAAACCCACAGTCATTTCTTCAGGATGTTGGACCGCACTCTCAGCTACTTCCTGGGACTTCTGCTGCCTGTCCTCCTTTACCTTTTCTGCCTGCCTATTCGTCTGCAGCATCACCGCAGAGCCAAATGGAAAGGCTAAACCCATCGTCATTTCTTCAGGATGTTGGATCTTAGCCAGAGCAGCGGATAAAGCACCTGGGCCGCTATCTGGCTGGGACTTCTGCTCCCTGGCTTCCTTTACCATTTGTGCATGCCTATTTGTCTGCAGCATTGCCGCAGCGCCAAATGGAACTGCTGTACCCATCGTCATTTCTTCAGGATATTGGACCGCACATTCAGCCACAGCAGTGGATAACACATCTACGCCTCGATCGGGCAGGGAACCCATCCAGTTGAGCGCATAGTCAATTTTTCCTTCAAGAGTTGTGGGCATATTGCCGTTGGCATCATATCGGAGTCGTGCCCGATTAAAGACTCGACTTAGCGTCCAAAAATAAATGAGAGGAGGACAGACGCTCGATGATCCGCCGACAATCGCACTGGAAAGCATCATTTTGGTCGCCATTTCAGCCATCTCGGAGGGATCTTTGTCGCGGTTCTGATAGGCCATTTTCCCATATTTCCAAACTCTAACCGCTGAGGTTCCTCCGATTCTAGCCAATACCACCGCTGCCGCTTCATCGCGCAATAGATCAATGACCTGTGACCTCTTTTCTTCGTCACTTGAATCGCTTTGCAGAATGGAATGGAGTGCCATCCACGCTTGAAAATATGTAGAGGGACTGACATGCAATGTCTTTTTTTTACTTTTCCCGTCATTGCCTGCCGCTTTAGGGTGGGGCCTGCAAGATGCAATATTCCATAAGCTCAATAGGCGTCCTTGTGGATCGAGATGGTCGTTTGTCAAAGGCCTTATCTGAGAGCCTTTAGAGGATTGGCCTCTCAGAGGTGCTGGTTCTAGTGAAGAGGGAAGGGCGGAATTATCTGAAGAGCGGGTTGGATTCATATATCCTTTAATTGTTCTTATTTTTTGGTTTGAAATGAAATAGCTTAATACCTTTTTCACCTTGTCGTCAACTAAAAGTTGAAACAAAACAAAGTGGTGTGATACATATTTTGCTCAACCCTTTTCAAGGAAGAGAGTCATGCTTAAAATCCAATCATGCGTTTTGTTTTTGCTTTGTGTTGTTGCTCCCCTCATTGCTGAAGAATCGACTGAAACGGTCACCTTTACACCGCCTCCAGGATGGCAGCTTGCCGAATCCAAGGGGCTGCCTCCCAGCGTTAAAGCGATGGTCATTGGCAAGGGAAAAAATGCCTATCCGCCCTCCCTGAATTTAGCTGTTGAGCCTTGGGATAAATCCCTCAAGGAGTACATCCAACTCATTAAAGGGATCGGCGAATCGCATGCAATTGACTTCAAAGACTTAGGGACCATCCAAACCGAAGCGGGAAATGGGGTCCTCATCCAGGAGGACTCTAAAACGCGTTGGGGCGATGAGAGGCAGATGCATGTCATTTTGCTCAGAAATGGCTCCATCTATATCCTTACAGCCGCTGCCCTCAAAGAGGAGTTTCCCAGTTTTTACAAAGACTTCTTCGCCTCGATGCGTTCTCTACGCATTTCTAAAGGGGTGTTTGAAATGGTGGCAGATGCCAAGAAACGTGCAAATCTCATAGCCAAGACGCAACAGCTTAAAGAAGCGTACCAGAACCTCGTGAGTAGGCAGAAAGCTGAGCACCCCTCCGAAACGATGGGGGCAATTCTTCAGCAGGTGTTTAATAGCCAGCCTTTTAAGGAACAGCAGTGGGGTCCTTACCAATCCCTGCTCGAAAAGGATTATGCCGACCTAGGCCAAGAGTGGCAGCAAATGCTCTTGGCTCAGGTGCAAACGTCCCTCATGATGGAAACAAAATAAATTGCGAAAAATATACGTTCTATGCAATACATGACCTTTGATGAACTACATATAATGTCCCATAAGGAGTATACTCATGAAAAAGCTTAAAAAGTTTACAGCTTTGGCCACTCTAATCGCAATGATGAGCACATCCGCAGGCCTGAATGCAGAATGTTTCCGAACTGATGCCGGCGGTTATGGCTACTGCGAAACGCGCGCAGCTCCTTCATTAGCTCCGGCTATTGCCCTTGGAACCATTGCTATTGTTGCGATCATTGCCGTTGCCGTCCAGAACTCCAGCCATAGCTGCCACAGCCACTGCCATTAATTTTCCAATATGATTGGAATGCCTATACTTCGGGGAAGGGCTCTTGCAGTTCTTCCCCTTATTTTTTTCCTCTCTTCCTGCGTTGAGCCGAGCAGCTGTGATTGGCAAAGGGAAGAATACCATTCCCATTTCCCGGGATATAGCTCCAAGATAATTTCCCTGCCTCCAGCAAACGACGACTTTGGGCTGGAGCTCGAGCTCGCAAGCTATTCTACAGAAAGCGACAGGATGTACATTAACCTGTTCTCGCTGCCCATCCCTGAGAATCCCAACAGGCCTAAAAAAGTCGACGTCGCAATTGCATTCGAAAGCTCCACAGAGACAGTGGAAGCCGATCTCTTTTCTGGGGGGCAGCGCATCCTTTTGCCTCCGGAGGCAGCCCAAAAAATCATCGACAGCTTGCTGGAAGGACAGGCTGTGACCATTTCAGTAGACCGATACCGCGGCGAAATTTATCCGGAGAACTTTAGCTTTAATTTTAGTGAGGGTGCTCATTCTTAAGTGCCCCTCTCTGTGTCCTCTGTGATCTCTGTGGTTAAAATAAATTTTTACCACAGAGATCACAGAGGACACAGAGAGGGGCACTTAAGAATGAGCACCCTCTCACGGTCCTCGCTAGCTCAGTGGTAAATAAAAAAACACAACAAAGCCTATTCAGGGCGGTAGGTTTTGATTTCATGGATTTTATTATCGATGGTCTCAAAGTATTGGTCGACGAAGAGAAAATGGTTGCGGATGTTGCGCTCTTCCAAAACGTCGTCGCGCAATTCATGGAAGAAGGTGCCGAATAAATAGCGGTATTCGAGGAGCTGACGATACAGTTCGCGCAGTTGTTCGTCGTAAAGATTGAGGTCGGAGATGGGTTCGCGCGCAAAGCGTTGAACCTGCCCCAGAAAGTCCTGCAGATAGCCTTTCATATCGTTCATATCCAGTTCGATTTCATGAATGTGTTTGGGATAGGTTTTATTTTTTACCCACTCATCGATCTGCTGGATCAGGCGCTTGAATTTATTGAGCCTTGCCGTATGCTGGCGGTCCTCAAAGAGGTAGGCAATGCCCTGATGGATGCTGTAGACATCATAAAACTCCTGAATATCAAAGAGCACTTGATATTTCCAATCGGCCCTCAAGGCCTTTGAAAGGCTTTCTCCGATAAAATCGACGACTACCTGATTAAACGACCCGATTTCATCCATCTGGCTCAGCAGGGAAATGACGCGCTCCGAGTTGAGGCGCATCAGCGCTTTTGAAGCGAGGGGCTGCCCCATCTCGCGCAGATGCTTTTGGACCTCGGCCATCTGATCTTGCAGCTGTGACATCGGGACAGCGGAAGGCCCTTTCTGGATAGCTTCTTCAAGCGTTTGGAAATAGACCTCCAGCATTTCGACATCCGCGAGAAGGAAATGCAATTGCTTCGTTTGCGCAGGTTCTTCTCCAGCTTTCCACCCCCAGAATCTCCACCATTTACTTATCTGGGGATGGGGATCGTTATCCAATAAAAACTCTCGATATTTGCTGATGACATTCTCTAAGGTGTCATTTTCATCTTTAAAGCCCTTGATGACCTCCAAGAGGATACTTTTTCCGATGACATCCTCGAAAATCTCTTTTGGATGGCTCTTCAAGTTGCGGCTGCGCTCAAACAGCACGAGGCGCAACATATTATAGTAGTCCTTAAAGATGATATAAGCCCTTTCAAAGCTGGTGACCGTCCTGATCGCATATACCGGATCGCCTTCCGGCAATTTTTTCGCCTTTTTATTCAGCTCCCATAGGTGCAAAAGCTGAAAGAGCTTCCGATATTTTTCCTTGGCTTCAGCGTCTAATACGCTGAGAACGTGATAAGCATCCATTTTCAGCGTCAGCTTATCCACTTCAGACCGCATCTTATTGAATTCGCAAAAGCGATCGGCAAAGTGATGATACCGCAAGGAAAGGTACTTTTTCGTTTTATCCAAATTGTCCAAGAGATTTTCTTCAAGGAGAGGCTTCTGAGAGGATAAAAATTCCATCCATCTGTTTTTTCCCAAACAGATCTTCCGGTATTCCTGCAACTGTTCTTCGAGGCGCCTAATGGCCCACACCACATCATCAACGCGATGAATCAGCATGACCTTGATTTCATCGATCACTAAGGAGAGCTTTCCCCGCCATTGCTCGATCCCCACCTGATCCAATTGCTGAAATAATTCGACGGAACTTCCCTCAAGAACCTCGATGTATTCCCAGAGGGAACGATTAATGCTCCTGGCTGCCTTTTTCCAGCCATTGGAGGAATCGATCTTTTGGCGGCTAAGAGCCATTTGCCTGATGCGCTTGCTCGACCCTTCAATGGCGTCTGAGAGCTTCAAGCGGCTATAAAGTCCCGGAGGAATGGCGGGAGCTTTTGCTTCTACAATGGGAAAAGCTTCCAATATCTGTTCAGCCAGACGAGCCTCTTTTTCCTCTAAAAAATGCTGCAGATGCTCGATGACAGATTTATCAAGAGCGACAATTCCTTGAAAATCGATCGGCTTCCAGGTCATCATATGCCACTCCTTGGCTCGTCATATCTAATCTCATAATATCAAATTTTATTTTTAAACAGCAAAAACTCTCTTGCTCACTGGAAAAAAACCTGATACGATATATTCCGATAAATCAAAAACTGGTTCATTTATGCAAAAAGGTTCTACGTTATACTTCGCTTGTCCCTCCTGTCGGCATCCTGTTTACTTCTCCGTATTCGATTTAAACAAACAGAAGTGTCAAACTGCTTGCCAGGAATGTCAAAAAAATTATAGTTTTGAAGATGAAGGGCTACTGAGGCAGTTGAGGAAATTTTCTGCCTTGTGTGCACAACTTGTTGATTCTGAGGAAATTCTATCGAAAACTGCGGTGGGTATCGATGTGGGTGAGCATCACGTAAAAGTTCCTTTTAAACTTTTGCTTACCCGTTTTAACTCGAGTGTAGAATTGCTCATTGGCGACAAGCCGGTCTCTATACATTTTAGATTTGAACCTCTAAAGGACACTCCAAAGTAAGGATGTAGTGAGCTATGGCAAATAAACTCGATCAATTGAAGCAAATGACAACAGTCGTCGTCGACACGGGAGACTTTGAGTCGATAAAAAAATATGCCCCGACCGATGCGACGACAAATCCTTCGCTGATTCTTGCTGCAGCACAAAAACCTCATTATAAAGACCTTATCGATGAAGCTGTCAGCTATAGCAAAGCCAAGAGCAAATCGCCAAAAGAACAGAGATCCTTGATGATGGATAAGCTTTTTGTCAATTTTGGGGTCGAAATCTTAAAGATAATCCCAGGAAGGGTGTCGACAGAAGTCAATGCCCTCTTATCCTTTGATGTGAAAGGGAGCATCGAAAAGGCGCACAGTTTAATTCAGCTATACCAAGCAGCGGGAATCGATAGAAAGCGGATATTGATCAAACTGGCCTCCACATGGGAAGGGGCTCAGGCGGCAAAGGTTTTGGAAAAGGAGGGCATCCACTGCAATATGACGCTGATGTTCAGCCTGCCGCAAGCCATCGCATGCGCCAGGGTAAATGCCACTTTGGTCTCCCCTTTTGTGGGACGCATCCTCGATTGGTATAAGAAGAGCGAAGGGGTCAGCGGCTATGCTCCCGAGGAAGATCCGGGAGTGAAATCTGTGACCCAAATTTACAATTACTATAAGAAATTCGGTCATTCCACCCAGGTGATGGGGGCTAGCTTCCGCAATGTAGACGAGATCCTGGAGCTGGCAGGCTGCGACCTTCTCACCATCTCCCCTCAGTTTTTGGAAGACCTTAAAAACGCGGAAGGAACGGTAACCCGTAAACTCGATCCTGAGGCGGCAAAGAAAAGCAAAAAAATAAAGAAAATCCCTCTCAACGAAAAAAAGTTCCGCCTCATGCTCAATGAAAATGCGATGGCCACTGAAAAGCTGTCGGAGGGCATCCGCAGATTTGCGGAAGACGCCCAAAAGCTGGAACAGCATCTAGTCGAA
The DNA here is from genome assembly GCA_963801335.1 of uncultured Parachlamydiaceae bacterium. Taxonomy (GTDB): domain Bacteria; phylum Chlamydiota; class Chlamydiia; order Chlamydiales; family Parachlamydiaceae; genus CAWDEQ01. Next base: position 1,262,310 of record CAWDEQ010000003.1, read on the forward strand.
ACCTACAAACTCTAAGCTTATGGCCCTTCAAACCATCCTACAACAAATCAGAGGCAACCTCATCGCGATCATCAGCTTGGTGATCGCCATTACAGCTCTCAGCTATACGGCATGGCGCGAAGAAGTAACGGAAAAAAACCGCAATAACCGCCAAGCCGGTTTTGAAGTGCTCAAAAATCTGGGCGAACTCCAAATCATCATCAATTATGGGCATTATCAACCTGATAGTTCACTGGGCAACCCCATTTTAGGGTGGGGCCATATCGCCCTCATCAGCGATCTGGGGCAGATTTTGCCTCCGCCTATACCTGAAAAAACGAAAAGCCTCGTAAACGTCTGGGGAGAAGATTGGCAAAAGTTCAAAACGGATGACGCTGCGGCCGACCGCATCACCTCACAGGTGGATGCGGCGCGCATTGCCGTCGTGAATATGCTCAAGAACCTGTGGTAGCGATAGCTATAGCTATAGCATCGTAGTCCCTACCTAAATCAGACGCAAAGACGCAAAGGCGCAAAGAAAGGGGAAGAGCCCCATCTCCCTGTTCTCTGTGTTCTCTGTGGTTATTAAATTTTTAATTAACCACAGAGAACACAGAGAACAGGGGCTCTTCCCCTTTCTTTGCGCCTTTGCGCCTGATTTAGCTTAGAGATGCGTAGCTCTGGAATTTCCGGTCACGGTCAAGACGAGACAAGGCGGCTAAACCGCCTTGTCTCTTATATCATTTAGGATTTTTCGGCTCCCTCTCTTTTTTCTGCCATGTGTTTTTCAGCAACTTTTACAGCGACATTTTTGTCTTTGAAGGGTCCAGCGCTTGTGCCTTTGCAACCGCCTTGCCCAGCACAATCGTTTTTCGCTGTTTTGCAGGAGTTAAGTCCTTTACAGCTATTTTGTCCTTTACAGGATTGATTGGCTAATTGGAGGGCGAGGGCTTTGCCTTCGTCATCCAATTGCATGTATTCGGCTTTTGTTTCAGGATTGAGCTTAGCGAGAAACTCCTGTTCCGTCAAAGGAGCGTCTCTTGTGCTTTCGCTGCTATATTTTGTATCGGAGGAGGCAGAACAGGCAGATGCCGTAAGAGCTATAGCGCTGGCTGCTCCTAGGAGAGCCATTTTCTTTAAATTGATCTTTTTCATAAACACCTCTTGGTTAATTCATTGTGAACTCTAAACGAAGTTTTTACAACCCGCTTTGTCTTTTTCATAATCTAAGTAGGAAATTCGAATAAAGAAAAATCTTTATGTGCTGACTCCGATCGGTTGAGCAAAAGGACAAAAGGACATAGGGACCAACGTCCAAGGGACAACGACGCAAAGGACGAAAATGACGCAAACGACCAAGGACAACGACATTTCTGTCTCTTTGTCGTTTGCGTCGTTTTCGTCCTTTGCGTCGTTGTCCCTGGGTCGTTGGTCCCTATGTCCTTTTTGAATTACTTCTTAAGTATTATTCGAAGTGTTATTCGATTTATAATATGCGTCAAAAACAATGCTTGAATGGGCGGTTTGGACTCGTCTTGAATCTAAAGATAAAGGCCCTCCTCCTTTGTCCTCTTTTCCCTTTAAAATTCCAGGTGAAACTGACGAATCGATTAAATCCATAGCCCGTGACCATCTCTTCTGTCTCATCAGAGCCTTGGCCTATCACAGCAAAGATAAAGATGAGCAGAAAATGGCCTATAAGTTTGCCCTACTTCTAGGGAACACATTAGAAGTGGGCTTAAGGTATTTGGAAGCATGGGATAACGACCCAGATCCGAAGCTATTTGTACAAGAGTGGTACGCAAACTACTTATTAAAAAGAATGATCCCCAAAAACAGTCGGGATAAAGCATGTAAATTGAACATTGTACTGATACGCCCTTATAATTTTTCCGAAAATTACCTCAATAGGCTGTGCAATAGTAGAAGAATTGACAAACCAGAATATCTGGTTAGATTAAGAGAGTTCTGTGAAAGACTCTTTCAGTCACCTTGTCAAACCTGCATCAACTCGGTCTCAACCCCATCAGATCTGAATGAGTTGCGCTTAAAGCTTCTAAAGAAGTGTAATAGCAAAATTGACGAGATGAAGCAGAGCGTTCTTATGTGTCCATCGCTTAAGCGATTCTTATCGGGCGAGGCAATCACGTGGCTCTCATCAACTTTACCTGTCTAAAAACGTTGAAAGTACGCGTTTTTCAATATAACACCATCATCGGATCTCTTGAAGCCACAAACGAATTTGGGTTCTCAGTACTGCAAGAAGAGCTGAATAACATTAGAGATTGCACATGTCAATTCTACCTGAATTTCATCGTTATAAATCTACTGATCCAACGCAATAATGGGCAGTTGCTTAGAAGGGTATTCTCCTGCGATATGACGACTTCTGTCGGGAATGTGACGACTTATGTGGCAAAACCGAATGATGTCTACAAAGATGGCATGCTTATCAGCCCCGATCCTGCCAATCCCAGTAGCATCACGATTCGTTGGTCGGACAGCTAATTTTCCAGGGTTGCACTTTGGATTTCTGAATGGAATGCTCTTGAATGCTCGCATGCATTTCCTCTAGGGCTTTATAGCCGTCGCGAAAATCTTTATTGGATTTGCATAACTTATCTAGAATAAAGAGGCGGATATCTTTTTCGATGCCCCATGTGATGGAGGCAGAATGATCCTGTTTTTTCTCCCATTTCACTATGGCAGAATGTTTGACTCCCAATCTTCGAGCGAAATCACGCAGAGTGATGCCAAAATAATAACGAATAAAGCGAACTTCATTTCCTGTTAGAGGTTCCGCTTTTTTGTAGAGTAAAAGCAAAATATTTTTAGCCAAAGCGTCGTTATCGATATCGAGAACTTGTTTGCCATGAATTTTGATTACAGGGACATTCAGAAGCACCACAGGAAAACCGCAGGAATAATCCACATGTTTTTTTTTGATTTTGCGTTCCATTGCTATCCTTTTAGATGATAAACAGGATGGTAACTGAGGAACCATTCTTTTTTCAATTAAAATAACTCTGATCAAGCTAATATTTTGTTTATTTTTGACCGATGTGGATTTTATTGAGGCGTCCGAAACCCAGGCCTTGCGGCCTTCCATATAACGCTCTCAAAAAAGGACGAAAGGACGAAAGGACAAAAAGACAGGGACAAAAGGACAAGGACCAAAAGGACCAAAACGACGAAAAGGACGAAAGGACATTACTCATTGTCCTTTTGTCCTTTAGAGACAATTGCAAAAGTCATTTGGGTGTCTAGAATTGAATCCTCGGTCGCAAAAGTGAATTTTTTTTCCCGAGATGCTATTTTGGAGAGGTTAAAATTGGCCCTCAGAATGAGGTCTGCAAAACCCAGGGCCGAAGGCCCGGCAGTTGTATAGCCCAGGCCGTAAGGCCTGGGTATGAGGACGTTAGAAAATGAGGACCGAAGGTCCGGCACTAATACGTGACACATTGTGCCGGACCTTCGGTCCTCCTCTCACATGACCATCTTAACCCAGGCCTTGCGGCCTGGGCTATACAACTGCCGGGCCTTCGGCCCTGGGTTTCGCAAACCTCAAGAAATTGAAAAAAATTAATGTCACTTATGCAATTGTCTCTTTAGGTCCTTGTCATTGTCCCTGTCCTTTCGTCCTTTTCGTCGTTTTGGTCCTTTTGGTCCTTGTCCTTTTGTCCCTGTCTTTTTGTCTTTTCGTCCTTTCTTGAGCGTTATTTTCAGATAAACACCGCAACGCAGTTGGGCAACTGGGCTATACAACTGCCGGGCCTTCGGCCCTGGGTTTTGGAAACCTCAGGGAATATTCCAGAGTGGCAATGTACTTTAGGTCCCTTGTCCTTTAATCACTGACGAAATCGAAAACTAGCTCTTCCTCGAGTTCTTTGTCGACGAACTTCTTGACGCGCTTATGGCGTTCGAAGCCTGTGCCGCCTGGGATGATATGGCCCATGATGACGTTCTCTTTGAAGCCCATGAGGAAGTCCGTTTTTCCGGCGCAGGCGGCTTCGGTCAACACGCGTGTCGTGTCTTGGAAGGAGGCCGCCGAGATAAAGGACTCCGTACCCAACGAAGCTTTGGTGATGCCGAGGAGAACAGGGGTCGCTTGCGCAGGCCTTGCCGCCTTCTTTGGCCACTTTGAGGTTTTCCTGTTCGAATTCCTTTTTGTCCACTTCTTCGCCATAGAGGAGGCTTGTGTCGCCTGGATCGATGACGCGCACTTTCTTGAGCATCTGCCGGACGATAATCTCGATGTGCTTATCGTTGATGTCGACGCCCTGGAGGCGGTAGACCTCTTGCACCTGGTTGACCAGATACTTCTGCAATTCGCGCACGCCGCAGATCTCCAGAATCTCATGCGGGATGACGATACCGTCGGTCAGCTGCTGGCCTTTGATCACATGGTCGCCCCGCTGAACGATCAAGTGCTTCGTATGGGGGATGAGGTGCTCCTCTTCCATGCCCGACACTTCGTCGCGGACGACGACAATTCGCTTGTTCTTTTGGACGCCGCGGAAGTCGACAACGCCGTCGATTTTGGCGATTTCAGCAGAATCTTTCGGCTTGCGCGCTTCGAACAGTTCCGCAACGCGAGGCAGACCGCCGGTGATGTCCTTCGTCTTCATGGCGCCGCGCGGCAACCTGGCGAGCAGCTTACCGGCGCTTGAATATTGCCCTTCCTCAACGGAGATGATGGCTCCGGAAGGTATCGGATAGGTCCCCACCAGCTCTTTGCAGCCTTTGTCGGCATAGATGACGATCTGGGGATGGAGCTCGCCGCGGTGCTGCTTCACGATCAATTCCGTTTGGCCTGTCTGCTTGTTGACTTCGCGTTCAGTGGAAATCCCTTCGACGAGGTCTTCATATTTGACATAGCCCGGACGGTCGCAGATGATCGGGATGTTATGCTGCTCCCATTCCGCCATCTTTGACTCCAGGTTTGACTTTGCTGCCATCGGCGAGAAGGATCTTGGTTCCCAGCTCGACTGTAAAGGTCTGCAAGGCTTCAATCGATTTGGTGCTCAGCAGTTTCTTGTATTCCTCCAAGGAGCGTCCTTCGTCGCGTACGATATTGAGCGCGCCGTTCTTGTTCAGGGCGACCCAATGGCCATCTTCGTTTTTGACGGTGCGCAGGTCGGTATAGACCAGGATCCCTTCGTGTTCCGAAACGATTTCAGGGCTGACGCTTGCGGAGGCAATACCACCCAAGTGGAACGTTCTCATGGTAAGCTGCGTTCCCGGTTCACCGATCGACTGCGCGGCAATGATGCCGACGGCTTCTCCCAGGCTGACTGCGCGGCCATTGGCGAGGTTGATGCCATAGCACTTTGCGCAGACGCCGCGCCGCGTCTCACAGGTCAACACAGAGCGGATTTTGATGCTTTCAATACCCGAATCGTCGATCGCTTCGGCTTGTCTGATCGTCAAGCGTATCTCCGGCATTGTGCGAGCAGCTTTGGTGCTGTCGCCTGGCAGGTAGATATCGTCGCAGACGGTGCGTCCGAAGATCCTGTCTTTAAGCGGGAGGAGCTCTTCTTGGCCCTGCTTGATCGCTGAGACTTCGATGCCATTCAGCGTTCCGCAGTCATCTTCGGTGATGATCACGTCTTGCGCGACGTCGACAAGACGGCGGGTCAAATAGCCGGAGTCGGCCGTTTTCAAGGCTGTATCAGACAAGACCTTTGCGGGCACCGTGCGAAGAGATCGAATATTCAAGGACGGTCAACCCTTCGCGGAAGTTCGACGTAATCGGAGATTCGATGATCTCGCCGGAAGGCTTCGCCATCAGGCCGCGCAAAGCTCCGAGCTGGCTGATCTGCGACTTGTTGCCGCGGGCACCAGAGTCCAGCATCACATACAAGCGGGTTCATCTTCGATTCTTTGACTTCCCTGATGAGGTTAAACAGCTCTTCGGAAACGAGGTCGGAGACCTCCGTCCAGATGCTGATCGTCTTGGATTGGCGTTCGCCGTCGGTGATAATCCCGTCTTCGTATTGCTTGCTGAACTTGGGCTACCCGTTCATGGGCATCTTTGAGGATCTTCTGCTTATTGTCTGGGATGCAGACGTCGCAAACGCCCATCGATAGGGCCGCCTTGGTCGCTTCTGTAAAGCCTAAAGATCTTCAGGTTATCCAAAAACGGACGGTGGCTTCCAGTCCGACTTTCTTGTAGCAGTGCATGACGAGGTCGCTCATCTTTTTCTTTGGCAAGCTGTAGTTTTGGAATCCCAGTTCTTTGGGGACAATCGTATTGAAGACGACCCGTCCAGGCGTCGTTTCGATGATGCCATTATCGGTGCGGAGCTTGATCAACTCATGGATGCGCAATCCGCTGGCATAGTGGCTGGGGGTCACAGTGGTTCCCTTCTTCGTCAATGCCTTTGCATCTTCCTCATACCAGTTATAGCTGCCGCTGGCATGGAGGGCCATGAGGACCTCTTGCGTGTCGCGGAAGACGCGCGTTTTCCCGCCATGCTCTTCTGGGAAGTACAACGGATCGCACATCAGGTAGTAAAGGCCCAAGGTCATATCCTGGGAAGGAACAGCGACAGGTTTTCCGGATGAGGGCAGGAAGATGTTGTCCGGAGCCATCATGAGCAGTTTCGCTTCAAGCTGGGCTTCGACGGAAAGCGGCACATAGACGGCCATCTGGTCGCCGTCAAAGTCGGCGTTGAAGGCCGCGCAGACCAGCGGATGGATGCGGATCGCTTTCCCTTCGATCAGCACAGGTTCAAAGGCTTGAATACCCAAGACGGTGCAGCGTCGGCGCGCGGTTCAGGAGGACAGGATGCCCTTTGATGATATCTTCGAGGACGTCCCATACTTCTGGGGCGTGCCGCTGGATCATTTTCTTCGCGGAACGGATCGTATAGACATATCCGAGATCTTTAAGCCGCTTGACAATGAACGGCTCGAACAGCTCCAAAGCCATCAGCTTGGGCAGATCCGCACTGGTTGAATTTCAGTTCAGGGCCGACGATAATCACGGAACGGCCGGAATAGTCGACCCGTTTACCGAGCAAGTTTTGACGGAAGCGGCCCTGCTTTCCTTTCAGCATTTCGGACAGCGATTTCAGCGGGCGGTTGCCTGCGCCCATGACCGGATGGCCATGGCGGCCATTATCAAACAGGGCATCGACAGCTTCCTGCAGCATCCGCTTTTCGTTGCGGATGATCACTTCCGGCGTTTTAAGCTTGAGGATTGCCTTCAGACGGTTGTTGCGGTTGATGACGCGGCGGTAGAGGTCGTTGAGGTCGGATGTGGCAAAGCGTCCGCCATCGAGAGGAACGAGCGGGCGCAGATCCGGCGGGATGACCGGGACTGCAGGCCATCACCATCCAGTCGGGCTTGTTGTTGCGAAGAGACAAAGCTTTCGATGATTTTCAGACGTTTGGCCAGCTTCATCCGCGCTTGCATCGATTTCGTCTTGCGCAGCTTTTCTTTCAGGTCGACGAGGACCGCTTGCAGATCTTCAGTCGCCAACAGATCGCGGATCGCTTCCGCCGCCCATTTTGGCAACAAAGGCATCGCGTCCCCATTTTTCTTGGGCTTCGCGGTATTCGATATCGTTGAGGAGCTGTTTTTTCTCCAGTTCTGTGTGGCCTGGATCGATCACCACATATTCTTCGTAATAGATGACCCGTTCGAGATCTGTGGAGGACATTCCCAGCACGTTGCCGATGCGGGAGGGCATCGTCTTGAAGAACCAGATGTGGACGACAGGAACAGCCAACTCGATATGGGCCATGCGCTCGCGGCGCACTTTGGACAAGGTGACTTCCACGCCGCAGCGGTCGCAGACGATCCCTTTGTGCTTAATTTTCTTATATTTTCCGCAGGCACATTCCCAATCGCGCGTCGGACCGAAAATCTTCTCGCAGAACAAGTCCCCCTTTTTCAGGTTTGAATGTGCGGTAGTTGATTGTTTCGGGCTTTTTGATTTCGCCGCGCGACCATTTATTGCGGATGACATCATCGGAAGCAATTTTGATCGTCAACTTATCAAATTGAGAATCATATAGTGGATTATCTTTTTCAGACATATTGTCCCTTAAATATTCCACTTGTTTACGCATCCAGCTACTTGCTTCGGTACGGACATCAAGTCCTAAGCCTTGCATTTCCTTGATCAAAACATTGAAGGACTCCGGAGTTCCCGACTTAAGCAGGTTATCTCCTTTGACGATCGATTCGTAAATGCGGGTACGTCCTGCGACGTCATCTGATTTGACAGTCAGCAATTCTTGCAGCAAGTGGGCGGCGCCATAAGCTTCGGCCGCCCACACTTCCATCTCCCCGAAACGCTGTCCGCCCATCTGGGCTTTACCGCCTAACGGCTGCTGCGTCACAAGCGAGTAGGGCCCGACGGCGCGAGCGTGGATCTTATCGGCGACCAAGTGGCTCAGCTTCAGCATGTAGATGTATCCGACGACGACGGGGTTATCAAACCGTTCGCCTGTGCATCCATCATAGAGGTAGAATTTGCCATCGGTCTGGCAGCCCTTGCTCCTTCATCATCTCCCAGATTTTCTCTTCAGGGAACCCTTCGAAAACCGGAGCTTTGACATGTAAATGCCTGCGCGCTTCGCGGCAAAGCCCAAGTGCGTTTCAAAGAGCTGGCCCATGTTCATACGAGAAGGCACGCCCAATGGGTTCAGAATCATTTCGATCGTCTGGCCATCCGGCAAGAAAGGCATATCGGCTTCAGGAACAATCTTGGAAACAACCCCTTTGTTGCCGTGGCGTCCGGCCATCTTATCGCCGACTTGCAGCTTGCGTTTGGAGGCGACATAGACTTTCACTTGGCGGATGACGCCTGGGTCGAGGTCGGTGTCCCCTTTGCGCATGTATTCGACTTCAGTCTTGTATTGGGTCTCCAAGGTCTGCGACGGCAATTTCAAAGTCGTGGAGCAAATCTGCTTCAAAGTTGAGTAGAGCTCATTGTCTGGCATGAGGAGATCTTCGACATTTTCCTTTTCGAGCGCTTCGATCATTTCCTGGATGATGAGCTGCCCTTCTTCGATGATGACTTCGGCGGTTTTGCGATGGACAATTGTTCCTGGAGCCATTTCATTCAGCAACAAAGCCCCCAGTTTTTCATGGCGCTCCGTCTTCAGCTCAGCTAGACTTTGACTTATATTCCCGCTGGATGTCTTTCAATCCGTGAGGCCTCTTCGACGAGCTCGTCATCGGTTTTGGACAGACGGTCGCGGCGGCTGAATACTTTAACATCCATGACGACCCCTTCGGTGCCCGGAGGGACAGTCAAGGAGGCGTCTTTGACATCCGCGGCCTTTTCGCCGAAAATGGCGCGCAGCAGGCGCTCTTCAGGAGCCAGTTCCGTCTCCGATTTCGGCGTGATTTTTCCGACGAGGATATCGCCAGGCTTCACTTCAGCCCCAATGCGGATAATCCCATCGTCGCCCAAGTTGACGCAGGGCCTCTTCCGAGACATTCGGGATATCGCGGGTGATCTCTTCCTTCCCAAGCTTTGTATCCCGAGCCGTGAGCTCAAATTCTTCAATATAAATCGAGGTATAGGCATCTTCGCGGAGCAGCTTTTCAGAGATGATGATCGCATCTTCGAAGTTATAGCCAAACCAGGGCATGAAGGCCACTAGGACGTTCTTGCCCAAGCGCAACTTCCCCTTTATCCGTCGCAGGGCCATCGGCAATGACATCCCCCGCTTTGACTTTATCGCCGATGTCGGCAGAGAGGCTGCTGGTTAATGCATGTGCCCGCGTTGGACCGGAGGAATTTCTTCAGCCGATAGGTCTTCTTCTCTAAGCGGTTATCTTTTGGCGAGATGACGATCTTCAATCCGTCGACATATTCGACAACGCCATCTTCCTGGGCAATGACAACGGCGCCGGAGTCGCGCGCGGCGCGCGCTTCCAAGCCTGTTCCCACAAGCGGAGCTTCCGGCTTCAACAGAGGAACCCCTTGGCGCTGCATGTTGGAACCCATCAAGGCGCGGTTCGCATCGTCGTGCTCAAGGAAGGGAATCAATCCCGTGACAATCGAGACCAGCTGCTTCGGCGACACATCCATGTGCGTGACCTTGCTCGATATCGATTTCCAGCGGTTCGCCTCTATAGCGGGCCCAGACAAATGGGATCTTTAAACATGCTGTATTCGTCGAGCGGAGCCGAAGCCTGCGCGATGACGCAGCGCTCTTCCTGGTCGGCAGTCATGTATTCGATTTCTTCGGTGACAACGCCGTCGCGCACAATGCGATAAGGGGTTTCGATAAAGCCAAATTCGTTGATCTTGGCAAAAGAGGAAAGAGAGGTGATCAAACCGATGTTCGGTCCTTCAGGCGTTTCGATCGGGCAGATCCTGCCATAGTGGCTGGGGTGGACGTCGCGCACTTCAAATCCGGCGCGGTCGCGGTTCAAGCCGCCAGGCCCGAGCGAGGAGAGACGCCGTTTGTGGGTCAGTTCAGCAATGGGGTTGGTCTGATCCATGAATTGGGAAAGCTGGGAGCGTCCGAAGAAGTCCTTCAAGAACTCCAGACAAGCCCTTTAGCGGAAACGATCTTGCCCGGCGTCAGCGTATCGGAAGAGAAATCAAACAGGTTCATCCTTTCGCGGATGATTTTCTCCATGCGCGCCAAGCCGATGCGGCACTGGTTTTGAATCAGTTCGCCAACAGAGCGGACGCGGCGATTGCCGAGGTGGTCGATATCATCGACATTGCACTCTTCGCTGCCCTGTTTGAGCTGGATCAAATATTTCAGGGCGCCGATGACGTCTTCTTTCGTCAAGGTGACAGTCTGCAGCGTCTCATCGTTGACCTCGAAGTCCAATTTGGAGTTCAGCTTATAACGTCCGACGCGGCCCAAGTTATAGCGCTTCGGATCGAAAAAGAGGCGCATAATGGCGGAACGGGCATTGGAAAGCGTGGCCGGTTCGCCTGGGCGAATTTTGCGGTAAAAATCTTTCAAAGCCGACTCATAGGAATCTGTCGGGTCTTTGGCAAGCATTTTGATGATCGGGCTCGTCTCGTCAGCATCTTCTGCAATGCGGATCATTTCAATGCCGGCATCGACCATGCGTTTCAGCATCGCTGTCGTCAGTTTTTCCGCGGCTTTGCCGAAGACGAGGCCCGACTCTTCATCCACGACGTCTTGTGCGAGGATTTTTCCGACGAGCTTGGAAAATTCTTTTTCCGATCTTGATCTTATATTTGCGCGTGCTGAAGAATTCTTCGATGATATCGGTATTGGTGGAATAGCCCAAAGCGCGGATAAAGGTGGTCGCCAAGATTTTGCGGCGGCGTTTTTTGCGGTCGATGTAGATATGGATCAAATCGTTGGTATCAAAGGCCCCTTCCAGCCAGCTCCCGCGATAAGGGATGATGCGGAAAGAGTAGATGACATTCCCGCGGGAATGGCGCTCTTGCTCAAAGCAGATCCCAGGCGACCGGTGCAGCTGGGAAACGACGACGCGCTCGGCTCCGTTGATGATAAAGGTCCCCTTGTCGGTCATGACGGAATGGTCCCCATGTAGACTTCTTCTTCTTTGATCCCCGTCTCATCGGTCAGACGGAACTTGACTTTCAACGTGACGTTATAAGTAATCCCGCGCCGGATGCACTCTTCCGGACTATATTTGGGAACCCCTAAACTATAGGAGAGAAATTCCAAGAATCGTCTTCTCGTCATAGGACTTGATCGGAAACATTTCGTTGAACACTTCTTGCAATCCAATATTTTCCCTTTCTTCGGGAAACTTATTGGTTTGCAAAAACTGGTTATACGACTTGATTTGAATTTCTATGAGGTTCGGAAGATCGATAATTTCTTTTTTATCGATGAAACTCACACGTTGTGGCGCCTTTTCAACATTGTGAAGGACTCCCTGGTATGACTTGCCTAGAAAATTTACAATCACCAATTGCTGGAATTGAAGGACGCACATCCTTCAATTCCAGGAATTGGTGAAGAAACACTGGAGCGCAGCGCTCAGCGCTGCACTCCACAAGCTAATTATGCGGCTTTCAGCGTGACTTTCGCGCCTGCAGCTTCGAGCTTTTTCTTCGCTTCTTCAGCTTCAGCTTTTGGCTTCGCAACACCGAACAGCTCTTTTGGAGCTCCTTCTACAGGTCTTTCGCTTCTTTCAAGCCAAGGCCTGTAATTTCGCGGACAACCTTAATGACGCCGATTTTCTTATCAGCAGGAGCCTCTGTCAGAGTGACTTGGAAATCAGTGGCTTCAGCAGCAGCGGCTGCTGGAGCCTCCGCCGCCAGCGCAGGAGCAGCCGCAACGACAGTTGCAGCGGCAGCAGCTTTAACGCCCCACTTTTCTTCCAAAGCTGTTTTTAGTTCAGACATTTCCAAAACGCTCAATTCGCTCAGTGCGTTTACTAGTTCTTCAGTTTTCTTACTCACAGTAATACCTCTTAATTTATCTATAAATCATGTTAGTTAATGGTTATTTACGCTTCCTCTTGCTTGCTCTTGTTGTCCAAGCAATACACAACGCTGGTCAACAAAGCTTCCATGACAGCCAATGTTTGCGACATCGGAGCTTCAAGAACGCTGAGGAACTGTGCTCGCATTTCGTCTTTGCTTGGCAGGTTCGACAGCTTCTCGACATCTGCTCCCGTATACATTTTGCCCTCAAAGCGTCCTCCGACAACTTCGACATGCTTTTTCATTCTCTTCGCTGAATTTGAAAACGAATTTTGTTGTTTCAAACGGGTCTTGGCCTGCAAATACGATGCCGATATGTCCCGGCAAAGCATCTAAGTCAAAGGTTAATCCCTGCTGCTTCCGCAGCTTTAATCAAAACCGCTTTGCGCACGACTTCCACATTGCCGCCGCGCTTTGCGATTTCCCGGCGGAAATTATTGGCTGTATTGGCCGATAAGCTTGCCATACTGCATGACGACAAAGGATCGGATACTGGTCGATTTGACCTTTGATTTCATCTAAAAGGAGTTGTTTTTCTTGTCTCATATCATTGACTCCTTATATGCTACGTCGATTTCGCGAAGATCAATCTTAAGGCCCGGCCCCATGGTCGAAGATGAGAACTAAAGATTTCAAATAATGCCCTTTTGCCGAGGCAGGCTTCGCTCTTCATGAACAGCATGTGAGAAATACTCGTGATGTTTTCGACCAGCTTGTCAGCGGCAAAGGAAATCTTGCCAACACCATTGTTAATCACTCCATGGCGATCGAGTTTGAATTCGATTTTCCCGCCCTTTAGCTCCTGGATGGCTTTGGCAATATCTGTAGTCACAGTTCCCGCTTTAGGAGTCGGCATGAGGCCTCGAGGCCCTAGAACTTTACCAGCTTACCTACATCGCGCATCATGTCAGGTGTTGCGATGACAGCATCAAAATCTGTCCAACCCCCGTTAACTTTCTCAAAAAGTTCATCGTGACCCGCATAAGTCAGCTCCAGCATGCTAAGCTTCTTTGATTTTATCGCCTTTGGCGAAAACGAGGATTTTCATCGTTTTACCCGTGCCATTCGGTAATGACACAGTGCCGCGGACGTGCTGATCCGATCTACGAGGGTCAACGCCAATTTTCAAAGAAATTTCACCGACTGATCAAATTTGACCGGCGGGCATTTCTTGAGAATATCGACAGCTTCTTTGACGGTATAGGTTTTTGCAACATCTACCATCTTGGCTATCTCCCGAGTTCTTTTACTTTGACGACCCATATTTTTTACTCTACTCAATTACTCTGCAATGAGTTCAATGCCCATGGAACGCGCTGTTCCCAAGACGATGTTGGTCAGCCGCTTCCAGATCGTTAGCATTCATATCTTGCATTTTTTCTTCTGCAATTTTGCGTGCTTGACTTCTCGTGATTTTGGCCACTTTATCGCGGTTGGGCACAGCCGATCCCTTTTCTACTCCCGTTGCTTTTTTGAGCATTTCGGAAACAGGAGGCTTTTTTGTAATAAATGTAAAGGATTTATCCTGATACACAGTGATGACCACAGGAAGGATATCCCCTGCCATCGCCTGAGTCTTTGCATTAAATTCTTTACAAAAAGCCATGATGTTGACACCAGCAGCACCCAAAGCGGGACCGATCGGCGGCGCCGGGTTGGCTTTTCCTGCAGGAATTTGCAGTTTATACTTACAACTTTCTTAGCTAATCTTTTCTTTAGACATATCAGATTCGATTCTCATTACATAATCTTATCCTACTGTCTATGAACTTTAGAACTGCTTCGCTTCTTCGTGATTTCTTCGACTTGAGTAAACTCCAAGATCATCCACCGTGTATCGCGTCCGAAAATCGAAACCAGCACGCTGAAGCGTCCTTTATCATGGAACACTTCAGTGACAGTTCCAATAAAGTTGACGAAAACACCATCGATAATCTTGACACGATCGCCGATTTCAAATTTATGCTTCTGCGTGATTTTCTGCTTTTTATCTTCCAAATCCTTAAAATTTCTTCCACTTCTGCATCAGTTAAGGGCAGTCGGCTTTTCGCCACCCAGAAAGTCGATCACACCAGTCGTATTTTTCACATATTGCCAGGAATCATCGGTCAGATCCATTTTGACAAGCAGATATCCAGGCCAAAGCCGCTTTTCAACAACATGTTGCTGCCCCTTTTTCACTTCTGAGACATTTTCAGTGGGCAAGACGACATCTGTTCAATGATATCAGCCATGCCTTTCATGTCGCGCTGTTCCTCGAGGGCTTTTTTACTTTTTTTTCGTGTGTTGAAACACTTGTACGACATACCATTTATGCATGACGTACTCACCTTATATTACGTTTCAGCCTATGAATTACATCGCGATGAGGCGAATTCTAAGCACATGCAAAGCGCTCTGAATCACTAAATCCATGACATAGATGCCCCATCCCCAAGACAAATGTCGCACCTACCACAATCTTTGTATAGGCTTTCAGTTCTTCACGGCTAGTCCAGCTGATCTTCTTGAATTCGGCTTTGATCTCTGCGACATAATCGCTGTGCCCTTTTCCTTGCAGCTGCAGTTTCCTTAACCGATGCGTTGCCAGCTAGTTGCTGCGTCTTTTTAACTTCCATTGCTTTCACTTCCACTGCCACGTTCACCCCTAATACTTGACGACCTTAACTAAACGAGTGCGGAGGGATTCGAACCCCCGACCGGCGGCTTTGGAGACCGCTGCTCTACCAGCTGAGCTACACACCCCTGCCATTATTCTGGTGTAGGAGACCCAAGCAGCCAGTTCCTCCGCTGCTATACGGTTCCGCCTATTCTCCATTGCCTACTTAATGATTTCGGATACAGTTCCGGCGCCGATCGTACGGCCGCCTTCGCGAATCGCAAAGCGCATCCCTTTTTCCATCGCAACAGGTGCGATCAATTTAACAGTGATCTCGACGTTATCGCCAGGCATCACCATCTCAACGTCCGGCTGGCAATTCGATAGTTCCAGTGACGTCAGTTGTACGGAAATAGAGCTGAGGACGGTATCCGCGTGAAGAATGGCTTATGGCGTCCGCCTTCTTCTTTCGTCAAAACGTAGACAGGTCCTTTGAACTCTGTATGCGGCGTGCACGTTCCAGGAGCCGCAAGCACCATTCCGCGTTCGACATCGTGTCTTTTCCAGGCCGCGCAGAAGGATCCCGACGTTTTCACCTGCGCGTGCTTCGTCCAGGATCTTGTTGAACATTTCAAGGCCAGTAGCCACTGTTTCGCGTGTGTCTCTCAGGCCGACGAGCTGCAGTTTATCGTTCATCTTGACAATGCCGCGCTCGACACGTCCTGTCGCTACAGTTCCGCGGCCGGAGATCGAGAACACGTCTTCAATCGGCATCAGGAAGGGCTTATCAACTTCGCGCGCAGGAGTTGGGATCTTCTCATCGACAGTTTTCATCAGTTGCTTGATGCTTTCGACATATTTTGGATCGCCTTCCAGAGCTTTAAGAGCAGATCCGCGGATGATTGGGGCATCTTTATAGCCTTTGGATTCGAGGAGTTCATGGAGTTCCATTTCAACGAGGTCGAGCAGTTCTTGGTCGCCTTCGCCAAGCATGTCGACTTTGTTCAGGAAGACGACGATAGCAGGCACTTGCATCTGGCGGGCCAGCAGGATGTGTTCGCGCGTTTGAGGCATCGCACCGTCTGTTGCAGCGACAACCAGGATAGCGCCGTCCATTTGAGCAGCACCTGTGATCATGTTTTTGACATAGTCGGCGTGGCCTGGGCAGTCGACGTGTGCATAGTGGCGTGCGTCTGTTTCATATTCAACGTGGGTTGAGTTGATCGTAATCCCGCGCGCTTTTTCTTCAGGGGTATTGTCGATAGAGGCATAGTCTCTAAATTTTGCTCCGCCTGCTTCGGCCAATACTTTTGTGATTGCAGCTGTTAGCGTCGTTTTACCGTGGTCGACGTGGCCGATAGTTCCGATGTTGACGTGAGGCTTCTTCCGCTGAAATGTTTCTTTTGCCATTTTTGCTTCCTCCGTTAGGCTCCAGTAATATTTGTTTAATGTTTATTAATCTTCTTCTGCCCAGAATAGGAATTGAACCTACGACCGCTTGCTTACCATGCAAGTGCTCTACCACTGAGCTATCTGGGCAAGCTGTGCCTTTTCACGCCG
Source organism: uncultured Parachlamydiaceae bacterium (assembly GCA_963801335.1). Taxonomy (GTDB): domain Bacteria; phylum Chlamydiota; class Chlamydiia; order Chlamydiales; family Parachlamydiaceae; genus CAWDEQ01. The sequence continues at coordinate 1,278,867 of CAWDEQ010000003.1, forward strand.
ATTTTCAAAGCAAGGTTACCATCTTACAACTCAAAAGTTCTGTTAGTGTAGAAGGTTCCACAAAAAAAATCAACACAATTTGCTTAAATTTTTGCAGCGCTTATCTTTGGCGGAAAATGATCCTTGCTTTGGTTAGGTCATAAGGCGACATTTCCACTGTCACCACATCTCCTACTAAAACGCGGATGTTTTTCATCCGCATCTTTCCGCAAAGATGCGCAATCACCTTCAATCCATTTTGCAAGGACACTCTGAAAGTCATGTTGGGCAACAGCTCTTCGACAGTGCCATCAAGCTTAATTGTATCTTCTTTTGCCATGTTTCTCGAGTTTAGGATGAAAAATCAGCATATAAGTGATAATAAAGAAGGAAGTAGGCACTTCTTGTCAAGAAAAAAGAGTGCTTCGGATGAAAATGCAAGCTGAAAGAGGAATTCCTATCTGATCTAGTATCAAGTATAATCCTATAAAGAATTTTTGTGCAAGAACTTTGTCAAAGAATTTATTTTTTCTCGCTGTCCCCCCGGAACCAGGGAATAAAGGCGCTGGTCACCCGCTGGTATTCGCGGTAGGCGTCCCCCTTGGTTTTTAGGGCGTGCGCCTCCGTGAGGGGAATGCCGGATATCTTCAGAAGGAGGAGCAGAATTAAGGCTGGGGAGATGATGGCTAGCCATCCCCAGGGAGAAGAAACGGCATAGAGAAAATAGCCCACCCAGACGATCCACTCGAAGAAATAGTTGGGATGGCGCGAGTAGCGCCAAAGGCCCTCCTGGCAGATTTTTCCCTGGTTGCCGGGGTGGTCCCTGAAGTCGGCCAGCTGTTTGTCCGCGATGGCTTCGCCGGCAAGGCCGAAGGCCCAGATGGCAAAGCCCCAGAAATCGGTGGCCGGCCATGGGGTATCGGTATCCCGGCAAACGATGAGGAACGGAATCGACAGGATGAGCGCCAGCAGACCTTGAAAGAGGAACATGAGGAAGAATTTAAAATCGCTGTTTTCTTCACCCCACCTGAGGCGGATTTCGGCATAACGCGGGTCCTCTTCGTTGAGTCGGTAGCGGTCAAAGAGGAAATAGGCAAGCCGCAAGCCCCAAATGGTGACCATCAACGCAAGGACAAAACTGCGGAGAAAGGCTCCGTCGCCCAAAAAGAAGTAGGCCCAAACGATGAGGACAAAGCTGAGCGCCCATCCGATGTCGACGATGCCCGAATTTTTTCTGAAGAAGTAAATGACCCACAGGATGCTCATGAGCCCCATCACGAGGACAAAAGCTGCCCCGATCATTTCAAACAACGTTGACATGGCCTCTCCTTTAGCTTTATAATATAAATGACAAAAAGATGATTTTGACACTAGGAAAAAGAAGACTGAACGATGAAAGGACAAGGGACAAAAGGACAGCAGGGACGAAAGGACAAGGACCAAGAGGACCAATAGGACTTATGGGACAAAAGGACAGTGGACATTAGGGACGTTGCAGATATTGTCCTCTTGTCCTCTAGGTCCTATTGGTCCTATTGGTCCTTGTCCTTTCGTCCCTAAGTCCATGGTCCATTGTCCATAAGACCTGAGGCCTGCGAAACCTCGGGCCGAAGGCCCGGCAGTCGTCGATTTTTCGAGACCGAGACCGTGACCGAGACCGAAAATATCGAACTTGAGGCCTGCGAAACCCAGGGCCGAAGGCCCGGCAGTTGTATAGCCCAGGCCGCAAGGCCTGGGTTACGAGGACATTAGAAGATGAGGACCGAAGGTCCGGCACAAATGTGTCCTATATTGGTGCCGGACCTTCGGTCCTCATCTCACAAACCTATCCGAACCCAGGCCTTGCGGCCTGGGCTATACAACTGCCGGGCCTTCGGCCCTGGGTTTCGCAGGCCTCAAGTTCGATATTTTCGGTCACGGTCACGGTCACGGTCTCGGTCTCGAAAAATCGACGACTGCCGGGCCTTCGGCCCTGGGTTTCGCAGGCCTCAGGTGAGATTGTACCTCAACAAAACTCGAGAAGAACGCTATGTATGAATCCTGTTTAAAGAAGCAGCAGCAAATAAAGGAACTCTTCACGAGCTGCGCAAACGAAGAGGCGCGCTACGAAAAGATCATCGAATTGGGACGCGCCCATCCCCCACTCGACGAGGCTTACAAAATCCCTGAAAATATCGTGAAAGGGTGCCAGAGCACGGTCTATCTGCGCTCCCATATGGAGGATGACACCGTCAAATTTGAAGCGGAATCCGATGCCTTGATTTCGGCAGGGTTGGCAATGATTTTGATTAAGGTCTACAGTGGCGAAACGCCGGAAGCCATCCTGAAATGCCCTCCAGACTACCTTGAGGAGCTGGGCATAAGCGCCAGCCTCACGCCAAGCCGCGCCAACGGCCTCTACAGCATCCACCTTCGCATGAAGCAAGATGCCCTGAAGCTTTTACTCCACCGGGGCCGAAAAATGGGAGTAAATTAGTTTCGGAAAAGCACCCTCTGCCTTCAACTGACGAACTCTTGCCTCAAAAGCCTCTGGATTTTCACAATCAGTAAAGGATAAGCGCTCGATTTCCAAGCAATGCTTGGCGATGGTATCGAGTACTTCGACTCTGAGTGCAAGACAGCCATATAAATAGAGCTTAGTGAGCTGTGGGTTATTCTTGACGAGGGTCTCTGTTTCTTCAGAAGTCAATCCATCTTGTGGCATTAAACCTCCAAAGACCAATTTTCTGAGCTGGGGGAAGGGTTTGATAAAATCACTAATGCCCTCATCTGTAAACTTGGGATCGTAAAATTGGAATGCTAAGGAGGTTAAATTAGTGAGTTTTTTAATCGCCTTTAAACTTTCATTATCAGACGGTGCTCCCCCTCCCAATTTGAGTGTTCGAAGGTGTTGTGTTCTAGAAGCTATAATATGACTTAAGGCCGCCTGTGAAATAGAGGCAAAAATCTCGAATTTCTCTAATTGACTTAAATGATTGATTCCCTGAATTAAACCACCTTCAGATAATGATTGGAAATAAGGGATACTTAGCGTGCGTAATCCCGGCTGTTTTTGGGTAAGTCTAACAAAATCCTGATCTTGCAATCCTTCGGAATCATTAATGCCATCTAGCGGAAGACCTATAAATTTCAAGGCTTCAAGATGTGCAAAACGGTCAGCAATAGCAGCCAGCAAGTTCTTAGAAGGGAAAACACAAAGAAATTTTAAATTTGGTTGATCAGGGGGTAGGTCAGCTATTTCCTGAAATACTGGGCTGCTGACTGACTGTACACTTTCCTGCACGGGGTCCGAAATTTGCTTTTCTTCTTCTTCATGTTCACTTGGAAAAAAGTCAAAAGGGTCAAAAGGAGAATTGACACTTTCAGTTAAACAAGCCATAGACACCTCCAAATCAAATAAAAGATAAGACGACACTTCATCTGTAAAAACTATGCTACTCAAAAAAATAATTTATTGCAAGAATAATCGTTCGAGGGTTGATCCTTAGAAAAACTTCATTTAAAAAATACTTTAAATTCAGATTTCTGACAAACAATTCATAAACTATTTCCATTAAAATAAAATTACCTTATAGAAAATAGCATTTAAACACAATATGTAAAATTAATTTTGATTTATGTTATAATAATTAAAAAAAGGGCATTATATGCAAGGAGCAAGTAATACTAATACTCCACCTCCAAATCTAAGTCCCTTGCAACAAAATCAACCTACTAGTACAGCACCAGCTTCCGCTGCTACCACTACAACTCCAACTGCGACACCTAAGGGAGGTGCTTTGGTTACCGGCGAGGGGACACGATTTAATCAACATAGCGTTATTCCTAATCCCACTAATACACCAAATATGCCACCTGTACCTTCAACGGCAACTGCAAAGCAGAGCGCGCCACCCTCTCCTCGTCGTGCATCCTCGCCACCGAGAATGTCTGCAGGAAAAGAAAGAGAAACAGAAAAAGCAGCAGATATAGCCCCTAGGCATATTCCACCTTCACCGCCCTCTTCATTTGTCTCCCCCCAGCGCCCTCCTAGTCCTCCAGAAAATCCTAACATCAGACTCCTTATAGGAGGAGCCAGAAAAAATTCTGCACCAGCGCGCCCCTCTAGCGCTCATTTCCAGCCAATTCCACCGCCTCCAACTGACACCGCCGCAGCTGCAGCCTCTTCATCATCGTCTAGTCCAGCATCCAGATCGTCTAGTCCATCATCCCGATCGTCTAGTCCAACCAGAACCGACCCCTCAATCCATATGGCTGCTGCAGCTTCTTCTTCGTCTAGATCAACAAACGCTGCAGCTTCATCTTCATCGTCTGGATCAACAAGGAGCTCAAGAAGTGGGACAGAAGCGTATATGTCCTCTCTATCTCCAGAAAGTAGACAAATAGCTCAAGATATAACAAACATTACAAGATCTGAACAGACGCAAAAAAATATAGGAGAAGGGAAATCATTAGCTGAAAAACAAAAGCTGTTAGAAACGGAAGAAAATTTACTCCTAAAACAACTCGAAGTAAACAAAGAAAAAGGCCCAAGTACACAAAGTATCCGATTAGTTCAAGTTAGGCAAGAATTAGAAAATGTCTCATCTAAAATTCAGGAATTCAAAAAAATGACTTCTGATATATCAAACAATATATCCCGTGCATCAGAGTCGCTTAAAAAGCATATGGGTAACAATGATTTTATTGAAGAGATGAAGGGTAATAAAGCATTGGCCATGCAAGTGAGGGCCTTTTGCGACAAAATAGGATATAAAGAAGGGACTGAAACAATGAAAAAGATCCTACAAATTCATATGCCTACGATAAAAGGAGATACTGAAACTGATATTAAGGGTCAAATTGAAACTATCAAAGATTTACGCCAGCAACGTGGAACATTGACTACGAATTTGCGTAATATAGAAAGACGCCAAGCGAGCGATGATGAAAAGAAACCTATTCAAAAGAGCCTTGAAGTGGTTGAGGCCAAAATTGAAGATGAACAAAAAAAATTACTGGATTTGGTATCCACACACAGTAAAAGCCTAGCTTTTCTTGAGAAGCCAGAAAACCTCGAAACTGCAGTATCTGTTTTTAAATATTGTTATGATCAAAAGGGTTCCAACAAGGAAGGTTTTGCAAAGAGTGCTTCTATAATTAAAACACACTTGGATAGCACAAAGAGCGAGATTTTAGAATTGGAGGGAAAGATTGCACAAACAAAAGATCCTTCGGAAGAACGAGACAAATTTACTAGTGAAATAAGAGATAAAATCGAGCAATATAAAACCATAAGAGCAGACATTACGCCTGACTATATTTTAAGGCTAGGAGGACGTGCCGGCTCAGCTGCTACTTCCCCTCAAGAAAAAGAAAAATTAAAAGAAGAATTACAAGGAGAAATTAAAAAATTTGAAAAGTTAGGTAATTTCAATTTTTTAAATACAAAAGCACTGGCAGAGAAATATAAATAAACCTACTCCAGCCTCTTCCTAAAGAACCAGGTGGCGCCGCTGAGCGTAGCCGTAGCGATGAGAATGAGGGGCCAGGTGTTGCTCCAGACGATAGAGGCTGGAATGTCCTTGAGGAAGATGCCGCGCAGGATGACCAGCATATAGCGCAAAGGATGATTGAGGTGGGTCACGGTTTGAAAAGCCTTAGTGCTTAGCTTTATGATTTTACCACTAACTTGTTGCCAAATCTATCGCCCATTGCCTCCTCAAAGTTCAGGTCCAGCGACAGCTTCCCCTCCTCCTGCAGCAGCTAAAGCAGCAGCGGCAGCAGCTAAAGCTTTGCCTCAACTTCAAGAGGCTCCGCTTTCAGGCGCTACCACCGATTATAAACCTATGCCTCCTCTTACCCCTTGAGGTAAAAAAATTATGCCGAGCGAAGGAAGAAAAAGAGCACCTTCACCTCCATTGCAACAGCGACAGCCTATTTATGACCAGATGCCCCCCCTTGGTGGAGGTTCAACATCTACATCAACTACCTCTTCGGTGTCATCTTCTCCGGCTTCATCTCGAGCTTCATCTCCACCTTCTTCCCCAAGAGTAGCGACACCAGCTGCAACAGCATCAGTCCCTGCCGCCGCTCCATCCGCCGCCACTACTTCTTTCAAAAATGAATTAAGTGATAAAACTATACAATTTAATAGACACAATCAAAAACTCTATAATAACACTAATGTAAGCCAGATGTTTAATCAAATGATTGGAGAAAATAAAGGTGTAAATAATCCTTATCAAGCATGGAAGCAAAAGGTTGATACTGCTTATAGAGCTTTTGCTAATATTAGTGAAAAAGGTTTGGATGCATATCCTCAAACAGATAAAGACCCTAAAACTCTTGCTGGTGAAGCTTATCAACAGGTAAACATGCCCGTAGATAATGCTCAGCAGGCAATGCGAGACTGTGCATTGGAACAATTTTCGAAACCGCAGGTTCCGCAACGTCCTGAGGATGCTGCAACTATACAAGCTGCAAAGGATGCGATTAATCAAGGAAATTGGCCCGAGGTTGTGAAACTATGGAATAAGTTTCAAGGAATCTAATAAGGTTCCATTTACTCCAGCCTCTTCCTGAAGAACCAGGTGGCGCCGCTGAGCGTAGCGGTGGCGATGAGGATGAGGGGCCAGGTGTTGCTCCAGACGATAGCAGCTGGAATGTCTTTGAGGAAGATGCCGCGTAAGATGACCAGCATATAGCGCAAGGGGTTGAGGTAGGTCACAGGCTGAAGCCAATCGGGCATATTTTCGATGGGGGTGGCGAAGCCGGAAAGCAATACAGAGGGCGACATAAAGACGAAGGCGCCCAAAACGGCTTGCTGCTGATTGTGGACGAGTGACGATATGAAGAGGCCGAAACCCACGATGGAGCAGATGAAGACAAAGAGGGCCGCATAGAGCAGGGGGAAGGATCCGACGAAGGGCACCTGGTAGATAAGCATCCCTAGAACCAAAATCGCCGTTCCTTCGAAAGCGCTGAAGATGATGGCCGGGACGGCTTTTCCGATCATAATTTCAATAGGCAATAAGGGCGAGACTAAGAGCTGATCGAAAGTGCCCAATTCTTTTTCACGTGCAACAGAGAGGCCTGTGACGGTAAGGGCAACAAGCATTGTCAGGATGCCGCATAGGCTAGGCACGATAAACCACTGATAGATCAGATTGGGATTGAACCAATAGCGCGGGATGGTATCTGCCCTTTGCAGGTCATATTCAACCCGTTGGGCAAAATCGCGATTGAATTGATCGATGATGCCCGAAGCATAACCAAAAACAACCTGCGCTGTATTCGATTTCCTTCCATCCATGATGAGCTGAACAATGGCATTTTTTTGGGCATCCAAATTGCGCGAAAATTGCTCATCGATAGAGACGACCATCACTCCCCTTTGATTGTCGATAAAGGGGGCGATTTCGGTTTCCGATTTCAGATAGATGATATGATTAAAGACTGGGGATCCATGAAAGCGCTGCAGAAGTTCGATGGCTTGTTCCCCATTGTCGCGGTTTAAGATGCCGATGGGCACATTCTTGACGTCGAGGGTTGCCGCATTGGCAAAAATGATCAATTGGATGAGAGGCGGCACAATCAAGACGACGCGGGTTTTAGGGTCTCGGAGAAATGTGATCATCTCTTTTTTTATTAAAGCGTAAATGCGCGTCCACATAAACCAGCATCTAGTTAAAATTTTCCATTTTGGCTGCGCCAAAACCCCGCGGCTGCAAGATCGTTAACAGGTCCATATTGCAATATTGACCTGTTAACGATCTTGCAGCCGCGGGAGTTTTCGCGCAAGCCAAAATGGAAAATTTTAACTAGATGCTGGTTAATCCAATCTTTTCACTGTAATGCGAGCAGTCCAAGCAAAGACGAGGGCCCCGAAAATCAGCAGCGGAATGGAGTTATAGACAATCAAGGACCAGACATTCCCCACGAGAAAGAGGCTCTGCAATAAAGTCACGAAATAGCGTGCCGGAACGAGATACGTGATGAAGCGGATAGCAGTCGGCATGCTGAGGATCTCGAAGATAAACCCCGAAAGGATAAAAGCAGGCAAAAAGGCTGTCACCATGGAGACTTGCGATGCTTCGATCTGATTTTTGAAAACAGTGGAAATGAGCAACCCGATACCCAGAGCAGTCACAAGAAAGAAGGCGGTCACGAGTGCGAGCAGCAAAACGGATCCTCGCAATGGAATATTGTAAAACAACACGGCGAACACCACGCAGATCGCCATGGAGAGCATTCCCAAGAAGAAATAGGGAATCAGTTTGCCTAGCAAGAGTTCGACGATCCCTATCGGAGTGGACATCAAAGATTCCATCGTGCCCATTTCCCACTCGCGCGAGATCACGAGCGCTGTCAACAGGGTGCCGATGAGGGTCATGATCAGGGCCAGCGAACCGGGAATCAAAAAGCGGCGGCTTTCCAGCTCTTCATTGTACCAAAACCTGGGTTCTGTACTCACAAGCGGAAGTCCTTGCAGATTGGTACTGACGGCCTCTTCGTCAAGCCAATTGCGGAAAGCCAGCTGGACATAGTTGGTGAGAAAGGTGGCTGTATTGGGCTCCGATCCATCGGAGATAATCAGGATCGGCGCAATATTCGAAGGGCGATCCCTGAAAGCGGAAAAATAAGAGGGAATGACGACCATTCCCCGAATCCTGCCGGCTAGCAAATCATCTGTCAGTTCACGGCGGTCTCGTGCGATCTTGACGTCAAAAAAGCGGGATTTGCTCAGCGACAAGGTAAAGCTTTGGGCATCAGGGGCTGTATCTTCCATCACAACGCCGAGGCGTATGTGGTTTAAATCCAGGGAAACCCCAAAGCCATAAAGGAAGAGCAGAAGCAAGGGATAGACGACGCTGACGATGATGTTGCTTGGGTCGCGCACAATCTGATACATCTCTTTCTTGATAATCGCGCGGATCCTGCGCCATCGGCCGGCTCTATATTGTAGCTTGAGTTGCTCAGATACTTGATTCATAGCTGCTCGACATCATAGGCTTCTAGTAAGTCGTACAAACGCATCTTCCAAGGTCGGGGCTGGCTTGTCTGCCGTTTTGGCCTGTTCCTTGAGTTCATCCGGGGAACCCACCTTAATGAGTTTTCCTTTATAGACGAGGCCGATCCTGTCGCAATATTCCGCTTCATCCATGAAGTGGGTCGTCACCATGACGGTGACCCCTTTTTCGGCCAGCCCATTGATGTGATTCCAAAATTCCCGCCGTGTGATGGGATCCACTCCGGATGTAGGTTCATCGAGAAAAAGGACTTTGGGATGGTGCATGACGGCACACGACAAGGCAAGCCTCTGTTTAAACCCTAGCGGGAGTGAAGAGGAGGTGGAATTGAGGAAAGGCTTGAAATCGAAAATGTCGATCATCTCCTGAACGGCTTCTCGCTGCTGTTTGCCTGCGAGATTATAGATGCCGGAGAAAAAATCGAGGTTTTGCTTGAGGTCCAAGCTTCCATACAGAGAAAATTTCTGTGCCATGTATCCGATGTGCGACCTAGCTTCGCTGGGGGCCTCCTCCAGGTCGATGCCATAGACAGAGGCTTTGCCCTCCGTGGGCTTCAATAGGCCGCACAGCATGCGGAACGTCGTGGTTTTGCCTGCGCCATTGGGGCCGAGCAAGCCAAATATTTCCCCCTGAGGCACGCTAAAGGTGATGTTATCAGCTGCGGTGAACGTTCCAAAGCGCTTCGTCAATCCTTGAGCGTTAATGACCATTTCATGCTTTTTTGGCACTTCTGGAGTTTTTTCTGCTAAGATAGAAAACCCTCCCGGTCCGCCTCCTAGAATATCGACATAGGCATCCTCAAAGCGAGGAGGAGTGGATTCCAAAACGGCCTTGGCATCCACCCCGCCCTTAGCAAGGGGAGGCAGCGACGGGTCGCGGATGACGATGCGGACATCGCGGCCTTGGATGACCCCATCGATGACATTTTTCTCTCGGAGGGCCTGGATCAAGCAGCGGCGGCGGCTTCCGGAAATGTTTGTGAGGAGGAACGAGCGGCCTTGCACCCTTTGCGTTAAGTTCTGAGGAGGGCCATAGTAGAGAAGTTTGCCCTCGTTGAGCAGGATTAACGAATCGCACTTTTCGGCTTCGTCGAGGTAGGCAGTGCTCCACACGACTGTGATCCCTTCGTGGAGTAATCCAATGACCATTTTCCACAATTCACGCCTTGATAGGGGGTCGACTCCGACGCTTGGCTCATCTAAGAGAAGAAGAGTAGGTTTTTGCATCAAGGCGCAGGCCAACCCGAGCTTTTGCTTCATCCCGCCGGAAAGCTGTCCAGCCAATCGGTCGGTAAAGGGTTCCAGTGTTGTGAAATGGAGGAGCTTTTCAAAAGTGTCTTTGCGCTCGGCATCGCTCACACCCCTGAGGTCTGCATACAGATTCATATTCTGCAGGACAGTCAGATCATCGTACAATCCGAATCGCTGCGGCATGTAGCCAGTAATTTGATGGATCTCCTCGGCTTGCCGGATGGTGTCGAATCCCGCGACAGAGATATCCCCACCCGTGGGTTTTAAAAGGCCGGCGATGAGGCGAATGAGGGTGGTTTTGCCTGCGCCGTCGGGGCCAGCCAGTCCCACCATTTTTCCTCGAGGAATGGTCGCATTAATGTGATCTAAAGCGGGAATGGTTTGCTTGTCAAATATCTTTGTGAGATCGCGGATTTCGACGAGATTTTCATCCACTGGTCTGCCTTCTCAACTTGACTGTCACAGGCATCCCTTGCCTTAGTCCGCGGTCGGGATTTTCCACAATGATTCTCAGGCGGTAAACGAGATCGGTGCGGAGCTGAGTGGTCTCCACTGTCTTTGGAGTGAACTCGGCCACGGGCGAAATAAAACCGACATGCCCCTGATAGGTGGGGCCATTTGGCGTGTCAGTGAACACTTCGGCGGGCATCCCAGGATAAACAACGCCTAACAGGCGTTCGGGAATAAAGGCGCGCACCCAGATGGGATCAAACAGCGATAAGGTATAGACGGGGTCGGCTTCCCGGACGACGGTACCCGGTTCTCGGATTCTGGTCAGGATAATCCCGTCGGCTGGCGCAAAGCATTCGGTGTCGCGCAAATTGGTTTTGGCTACACCGACGGCGGCCTCACCTGCTTCCAGGCTAGCCTGCAGTTGGTTCTTGGCATTGACAGCATTCTCATAATCTTCTTTAGAGAGGGCTTGGGTGCCCAAGATTTTGAGGCGGCGCTCGAGATTGCCGATCGCATTTTCAACCTGCGCCTTAAGGGCAGCAGCTGTCCCTTCTGCTTGCCGAACGAGGTCGGAATAGGGTTGCTTGTCCAGAACGGCCATTAGCGTGCCCTTTGGAACCAAGTCTCCCTCCTGGAAGGGCATCTTCACGACGAGCCCGCTCACCCGAAAACCCAAGTCGACCTGGCGCACATCCACATTGCCAAAGAGTGTGATGGTATTCCCCTCTTCAGGCACTCGACTATAGAAATAAAAAAATAAACCAATCAGGACCAGGACAATCAGGAAAAGGATGACGAGCAGAATGCGTTTCATGTATTCTATTTATTCTTATTCTTCACAACGCTCGGGGCTGTGAGTTCTTCTACACCTTTATGACATTCCTCATGGATTTTTCGCACCATAGACGCGAGTTGTTTATCGGTATAACCCGATATATCTTCTTTAAGCAACTCGATGAGGTGTGACTGTTGCAAAAGGAGAAGCAGCCTCAGCCGGGCATGATCGGCGGACTCTACAGGAGCTCCCTTTACTCTGGGAGGTTCCTTGTATATGTCATAAAGAGCTTTAAGGGCTAAACTAAAAATCATAATGGTTCCTTTTGGGGAATATTAAGTTCATAAGTTTCATACGCCTGATAAAACGAAGTTAATATGCCAGTATGGGCCATGACTTCCAATAGTAAGGTAAATCCAAAAAAGGTCAATAGTAAAAAGAGGATGACTTTTCCCCCAGGAAGACGCAAGTTATTGGCATATTGCAACTTATATCTTCCAACCCAGACCATTAACACCGGAATGATCCCGTTTAATATGGAGTCACCATAGCCTCCCGTGCTATCTAATGCAACTATAAAGATCCGTTCAAAGTAGACGGCAAAATAAAAGATCGGTAGGGCAATCAGGAGTGCGATAAAGATCCTTCCAAGGCCGACTTTTTTTATTTTCAAACCATCCGCCAAAAAGTCAAACAGGCCCAAGGCTATCCCTAAAAAAGAAGTCACAATGGCAAAAAAGCCAAAGAATTGCGCCACTGTGGTCACCCATTTCCCTTCGACATGCTCATGGATAAACTGAGTGGCTGGCTCCCCTTTCGACAGTGCAATGGCCAAACCATGCGGACCCTCGACAGGAATAATGCCCAATATGAGGGCTTGCCAAACGGCATAGATTAATAACGTGATCGTCGTTCCCCCGATGATTGCCAACCTGAGTGCAGAGGCATTCCCTTTTAGATAGGGAGTCAAACTAGGCACCATCGTTTGGAAGCTGAATGAGGTCAAAAAGATTGGAATCGCCATCAAGGATCCCGACCACTTGTGATTCAGAAGGAGATGGGGCTTGATCTCATCTAGTCCAATGCCAATTAAAAGCACATAAGAGAAGATAATTCCCAAAAATAAAATCGCGTTGATGCGTCCAACTGTCTTGCTTCCAAGATAGATGATGCCTCCAAAGATGATAATAAAAAGAAGGCATGCCCATTCTCTCGATAAGGACTCCCCGAAAAAGTGTTTGATTCCTGCTTCAAAGTAGATGCCGCCTCCGGCTGTATAGGCCACTAGGGAGGCATAACTGATAAAAAGAAAGAGAAGCCAACTGACGATCTTTCCTGGAGTTCCCAACAAGCGGGTGGTCATCGTGATGATGTGAACGCCCTCTTCCATCCATAGGCTAGCCTCTAATAACAATAACGCACTGCAGGTCATCGCAAACCAGCAGACCAACATAATGGCTAAAGAAGGAACAAAACCATTGATGCCGGTAGTCACCGGCAGGATGAGCATCCCGCCGCCAATGCACGTACCAGCTACTAAAAACATCGCTGAAATGACACTTCCCTTGGAAAGTGTTTCTCCCTTATCGGGAATGACACTTCCCTTGGAAAGTGTTTGTACTTTCTCCATGATCAAACCTCACTAAAAAAATGTTGATTATAGTGAAGAAATGATAATAGGTAAAGCTATTTCACATTTGCCGAGGGTTCCAAAAGCAGTAATAGGCGCCTTAGTTCAGGTGGATTATTCACGGCATTGATCAATTGATTGGCTGAACCTCCTACAGGAAGCGTTGGCCTATTAGGATAGTGCACGAGTTCCGTGAAGAACTGGTCCAAGACAGGTTGAGCCAAAACAAGAATCCATCCATGATCCCCTCCGGAAAATCTACCGGGCGACGTGCGCAAATCTCCGCGCGTCGGGGCAGCTCCGTTGAATGTCATATCGTAGCATTCACCGGGATCCCACCAGAGATTGTATAAGGAAGGAAAAGCTAGATTCAGTTCTGGGCCAAGCCAGGTATCTTTCGCCGTATAGAGGAGTTTGAAGTTATCGACTCTTACTCCACCGAAAGAAAGATCATTAATGAAGACAAAACTGTTCCTCTTAGATGGGCCTTTTCCCAGGACAAAGTCGCTATTGTCAATGCCATCAAAGACGATCGGTTTGCCGTCATTATCTTTCCAGATACGCGTCGGAGGTGTACCCCCAGCGAGTTTTACAAACGTCGGCCACCAATCCATGTGGCTCATCATCTGGTTTGCAACAGTCCCCCCTTTGATGCGGCCAGGCCACCATACGATGGCTGGGCAACGGAATCCCCCTTCAAAGCTTGTCCCTTTCATCCCTCTGAATGGAGTGTAGCCGGCATCGGGCCACGCGTCGAGCCATGCACCGTTATCCGTCGTCCAGACCACGAGCGTGTTTTGGTCTATGCCCGCATCGCGGAGGGCTTGTAGAACTTGCCCCGAATTATCATCCAATTCCATCAAGGAATCGAGGTAGTTGCCGCCGCCAGCGGACTTGCCCTTGAAGCGAGGCGAAGGATTATTAGGATTATGGACTTTCATGAAGCAGACATACATGAAGAAGGGCTTTTCATCTTTGGCATGGGCCTTGATATAGTTGACAGCGTCTGCGCGGATGTTGTCATCGACAGTAGCCAGGTCGTCGTAATCAAACTTCTTCTTCATGACTTTTGGAGCTTCTCCAGCCTTGCCTTCCCATTGGCTGAGATCCAGCTTATTCCACGCCTCCATGAAGGCTTTATTGTGGACGGGGAAGTCTGGCTGCAAAGGAAGATAGTCATAGGCGTAGACACCCGCATAATAGGGAAGCATATATTTCATTTCATCAAAGCCATGGGCTGTGGGGAAATTCTCCGGGCGGTCGCCTAGATGCCACTTCCCCCATTGTGCTGTTTGATAGCCTAAGGCTTTTAAGGCTTCGGCTACGGTTGGGTCTTCTTTGTGCAGTCCGTTGAGGTCGCCCGGAGCCAATACCGTCGACAAGGCGGTGCGGAGAGGGATGCGTCCCGTAATGAAAGAGGCCCTTCCAGCTGTGCAGCTCGCTTGGCCATAATAATTGGTGAAGCGCATGCCCTCTGCAGCCATGCGATCCAGATGCGGAGTCAAGCATCCGCGATTTTCTCCGCCCCCGTAACAGCCGAGGTCGCCATACCCCACATCGTCGGTCATAATCATGATGATATTGGGCTTCTTGGGAGCCCCACTGGGAGTCCCTACCCCTACCCCATTCTGTGCTTCTACAAGACTAAACCCTGTCGTCATGGCTACAACGAGAGCTAGGAAGGATAAAAACTTGAATGACATAATTTCTCCGGCTTTGTTCTTCAATTGAACCTTTTCCGCGATGTTTTAGAATCCCATCTCTTGTGTTCTCTGTGGGTTAAATGGACAATGGTTAATGGACCTAATGGACACCATGGACTATGGACCATTGCCTTTGACCATAGTCCATGGTGTCCATGGTGTCCATTAGGTCCATTAACCCTTGTCCATTTAACCCACAGAGAACACAAGAGACGAGGCCCTAAAATACAACAAGAATGGCTATGTAATGGAGATATATTGTGTATAAATAATTTTGTCAAAATTAAAAGGTCATGATTTTATTTTGGATGCCGCCCGTCACCTCGATGCGGCTATCGAAATGGACAAAGAGGTCATATTCCAGGCGAACCCCAAATTCTCCAGGCAAATAGATGCCTGGCTCGATCGAAAAGCAGGTTCCCGCCAAAAGCCTTCTGCGGTCCTGGGTTTCGAAATTATCAATATTGGCGCCAGGGCCATGATCTCTGGTATCGATATTATGGCCTGTGCGATGAATAAAGTTTTCGCCATAGCCAGACTTGGCAATGACGTGACGGGCAACATCATCGACTTCATAGCCCATGGGGGGATTCCCCTGAGCAAATCGCTGCTTCACGAATTCCGTTGCGGTGTCGCGAGCCTCTTTGACGATGTCGAAAATTTCCTGTTGTTTCTTCGTCGGTTTAGCTGCTGCCACGCCTACTCGGGTAATATCGGCGTAAACCGAATCAGCCTCTTTTTGTTTGCACCACAAATCGATGAGGACGAAGTCCCCCTTCTTGATGATTGAAGACCCTTGCGGAAGTGGGGAGTAGTGGGGATCGGCCGAGTGGGCATTGACGGCACAGATGGGGGGATCCTCCGTCATAAATCCATGGGCGACAAATTCGAGCAGGATGAATTGCTGGACATCATGTTCGCTCAGGCCGGGATTGCTTTGGATGAAATTCCATGCCCTTGCTACGGTCTGATCCAAGACGGCTGCAGCAGCAAGATGGGAATGGAGCTTCCGTTCGTCCCACACGCAGGTGTATTTCTGCATCAGGTCGGCAGAGCTGACGACTTCCACTCCCTGCGCCCTGACGAGTTCGATCGTGCCCGCATCGACTTTGGCGACGGTCGGGATGGCATTGCGTGGAGAATATTCCATGGCGATCTTCTTGTGCCCTTTGAGAATGGTTTTAAGATGACCCTCTAATTCCTGCCAGGTCCGATAGCGCACAGTTTCGCCTCTTAGATGGTGCAAGGCATTTTCTTCGATGGCGTGGACAATCTTCACAGGTTCGCCATGGACAGGTATCCAATAAAAGAAACGGCGGGTCAGCAAGCGATCCGGAGGAATTTCCAAAAAACGGCATGCTAAATCGTTGGACCTCCGAAAGTCATAGAAAAGCCATCCATCGAGCCCCTCTTCGGATAAGGCTTTTTGTACTTCGGCTATTTTACTCATGACTATCCTTCCATTTTAACGCCAGGACGCATATATTGAAGGCACTATGTTGATAGTAGACAAGGTATCATTTAGTTATGGAAGTCATCAAGTCTTAAATAAGGCTTCGCTTTCTCTGCAAAAAGGCGAAATCGGAACATTGTTGGGCTCTTCAGGGACGGGAAAATCCACCCTCTTTAAGCTGATCACCGGCCTATACCCTCTCGGGACAGGGGCGATCGAAATCAATGGTTTGCCTTTGCCAGAGGGCAGTCAACAGGTGGCTTGTATGATGCAAGAAAGTCTGCTACTGCCTTGGCGCGATGCCTTAGGCAATATCACCCTTCTCACAGAGCTAGGTCAAACGACCCAAAATTACAGCATCGTAAAAGAAGAAGCCCTGGCACTGCTTGCGGATTTAGGGATGGGACACTGCTCACATCTATTTCCAGACCAGCTGTCCGGAGGCATGCAGCAGCGCATCTTATTGGCGAGGGCCCTTATTCAAAAAAGGCCTTTTCTCTTGCTCGACGAACCATTTGGGAGCCTCGATCTCATCTTGCGGGAGCAGATGTATGGTCTTTTAAAAGCCATTCAGAAGAAATATGGGACGACCATCCTGATGGTCACGCATGACTTTCGCGACGCAGTGTCACTCTCAGACCGCATCTTCGTCCTATCCAGAGGCGCCATCCACCAGCACTGGACCCTTTCCGATGCCACACGGCACTCCCCTCGCCTTCTCGATGAAATGCGCATGGCACTCGTTTAGCTTGCGGAAATATGCTAAAATTAACTAGTTTAAAGAGAAAACTATGAAAAATCTCATTTTCCAGATCCTCTGCTTCCTATTCGGTTTCAAAACCCTGTATGCCGGTTCACCAGAATTATTTTACCCAGGGTCGTTGGCTGTTTTGCCGCAGGATGGACGGCAAATCTACTTCGAGGCTTTTGCCGCAGCCAAAAGGGAAATTAGAATTGAAATTTGCGTCCTGGAAGATCCGCTTATCCTGCAAAGCCTCCAGAATGCGTTAAAGCGTGGAGTCGCCGTTCGAGCCATCGTAGATAACCGCAAATACCAGAGCACACCCGATGAGCGGGAAAACCTTGCGGCCTATGTGACTGGAAGCGGCGGTCAGCTGCATCTTAGCAACCCCATATTTCCCCGCAGCTTTCCCAAAGTCATCCTTATTGACAACTGTTATGTGCTTATAAGTTCAGCTTGTTTAGACAGCACCACCTTTGCTCAATACCGGGATTATACATATGTCAGCGGTTCGCATAGCATCATTAAAGCTCTATCGCGGCTCTTTGAGAATGACTGGCTATATTCAGCAAGACCCGATCAGCCATTCCCGACCTTTAACCCGACTCCGGCCATTACCCCAGAAAACCTCATTGTTGCTCCAGTGGATGCAACCTCCAAACTCGTCTCTTTCATCCAGCAGGCCAAAAAGGCCTTGGATGTGACTTCAGAATTGTTAGGCAACCCCACTCTGGAAAGCGAACTATCTGCCGCCATCTCTAGAGGGGTCCGAGTGCGGCTGATTGCTCCTGAAGTTGTCAATAACGCCACCACAGAAATACAAGAACTGCAAATCACTTCGTTGAATCAACTCAAAGCGGCAGGAGCCCACATCCATGTCACGCGCCCGCCAGATACTCCGGAATTTCCCTACATGCACGCCCGCACTGCTGTGGCGGATGGAGAACTTGCCTATCTGGGATCAATAAGCCTATCGCCGAATTCATCAACTTTTAACCGGGGTGTCGGCATCATTCTCAACAACAAACATGTTGTAGATAAGCTGCAGAGGCAATTTGAAATCGACTATAATACGAAAAGCCACAAGTACATTTCAACGCACTAGCGCAAAGACGCAGAGAAAGGACAAAATTTACCACTGAGACCACATAATCCTCTCCCTATCTCATACCTCCTCACTGATCTCAGTGATCTCAGTGGTAAATTAAATTTCGTCCTTTTATTTTCCTATTATTTTCCTTTGATAATGTCGTGGAACCAGTGGCTAAAGTTGTGGATGAAATCCTGATCGATTTCCTGATTGCGTGCCAGGATGGGGTAGGTGACTTTCCACGCGTTGTATTCCCAGGCCAAAGTTTTTTCGCTTTTATCGGGATTGGCTTTGGCGTATAGCTGAAAAGCCTCTTCAGGGTATTGCACGCTGAAGTCGATGCTTTTCTGCAGCGCTCTTTGAAACGCTTGAATGAATTGGGGTGTCATTTTCGGTGAATCGCCCTTCGCGACGACAACCAGTTCGTAGTAAGAGGGCTGTCCAAAGGAAGAGGCCAAATCAAAATGAGAGGTCTCGATTCCCAAGGAACGCAGGTGTTCGCCTTCAATGTTCCAGTAAGCTCCATAGATAGCATCCACCTGGTTTGTGCCTAAAGAGCTGACGAGATCGAAGGAGACGTTCCTCATTTCTTTTGGGGTGATATTCCGATTCTTCAAAAGTTTTTGCAGAACGAGGGTATTGTTGCCATCCACGCAATATCCGATCACTTTCCCATTCAGATCCTCTGGGTTCTTAATCCCGGCATCATTCCTGTAAATGAAGCAATTCAGGGGCTCCTTAAAAAGCACGCCAACGAGCTGGAGATTAATTCCCAACATCTGCGTGCGAATGTAATCGGGCATGAAGTAGAGGGACAAATCTGCCCTGCCAGATGTCAGATAGGGAATCGAATCGCTAGGATCTTGCAAGATGAGCACGTGAAGGGCAATCCCTTCATTAGCGAAAAAGCCCTTTTCCATCCCCACATAAACGGGGACGTGATTGGGATTGGGCAGCCAATCGAGGAGGAGGCGGATTTCTTTGGATTTGGAGTCGGAAGAGCTGCACCCCGAAAAGGCGATTCCAAATAGAATGAGGGCCGGAAACAATTTGGCGCGCATCGTACGGGTAAAGATGCAACGCTCGAAAAAAACAATGAGGCTGTACAAAGCCAGGCTGGCCAGGGTCAGACAAAAAAGGGCCCCAAAGGTGGTTTCGAGGTCGGTAGCGCGCCGGCTTTCTAGCATGAGCAAACCCAGTCCAGACTGGGCTCCAGCCCACTCCCCTGTCACAGCTCCGATGCCCGCCAAGGCGGCGGCGATGCGAATCCCAGAAAAGATAGAGTCTTTGGCCCAAGGCAGCTGAAGCTTGTAGAAGATCTGCCATGAAGTCGCTTTGTTGAGGACAAAATAGTCCCTCAGGTGTTGAGGAGTCGAACTCAACCCTTGATAGATATTCATCGTCAGCGGAAAAAAGATGATCAACGCTGTAGGTACGATGATAGCAGTCGCCGACCAACCGAACCAGAGGACCATCAGAGGGGCTAGCGCAAACATGGGGATGCACTGGATCACAACAAAGAGCGGCTGCAGAATGGTGCGGGCTGAAAGCCAGAGGTCCATCATCCAGGCTAGGGGAAAGGCCGAGACAAAGGCCAGCAAAAAGCCTGCCATCATTTCGCCAAGAGTCACCTGCGCATGGAAAAGGAAGCGGCTGGGTGATGATATGATCCTGTGGAGGATGGCCGACGGAGACGGCAGCACAAGCCTCAGTTCCGCAATAGAGAGAGCCGAGATCTCCCATATGCCAATCAATAGGACCACTACTAGGAAAGTTGTCAGGCCATTTTTTATAGACATTTTATCCTCCTATTAACTAATTAATGATAGAGCGTCATCAAAAGCGAAGCGGCGGCAATGAGGCGCAGAGTCTGATGCGACTCTCCAAGCCTCTCAATTAAGAAGGGCAGGGCGCTTTCCGCGCCTATCCTTCCGATACTCTCGAGTATGCGTTCTTTATTTTCCCGATCGACCTTTGGATAGGCCTCCTGCAAGACGGAGATCGCTGTCTCGCCGCTGCCCCACATCGACAAAATCAGGGCCGCCTGGAGATGGATCTTCGGATCGGGATCGGACAAAAGCCCCTGGATTAAATCTACAGCGTTTTCATCTCCTTCCGTCAGCAGCAGGGCTGATGCCAAGCCAGAGACTCCCCAGGATTTTTCCAACAGAAAGTTCTTGATGGCCTCCTGTGTTTGGGGATGCTTCATCAGGGCTAGAATATTGAGTATCTCCAGCCTCGTCACTTGATTGACAGCCTCGGGATAATTGGGGATCATATCATCATGCGTCACAGTGCTCGGAGCTAAAATGCGAAGGCGCCCCCTCTCATCCCACATCCACCTCTCTTTATTCTTTCGGAAGGTGTCGTAGAGGGTTTGGCAGGCGGCATCTGTTTCGACGCGCAACCCGATCAGGGCTATGGCCAGATTCATTTTAACGTAGGGATCTTTCGCCTCGTGGAATACCTCTGCAAGCAAAGGCATGCTATATTTGCCGCAAGAAGCTAAGCTGGCTGCCGCCAACAGTCTGACATCCCTGGATTGATGAGAAAACCAGGCTCTGAAGGCCTCCTGCCCCCTCACAGGGTCTAACAGCGTCAAGACGCGGGCCCCCATGAGGGCCGTTTCGGGTTCGGGATCCTGCAGTTTTTGCTCGACGAGAAGGGTGATGGGCTGACCTGCGAATTCCTTAACCCTCAGCGTTCCCAACACCTCCAGAGCCGCGGTGCGCACCTCAGCGCGATGGTCTTGCAGCAGCGGCAGGATGAGGTCGAGATCGCGCTCCAGCTCAAAATAGCTGACGACCTGGCAAGCCAGATCGCGCAGCCCTGCGCGATCGCTTTTGGCCAATTTCTCGACTTCATCGCGGTCTGCCGTGTCGAGAATATTCACCAAGGCTTGGATGGCTAAGGCTTTTTCTTCGGCGCTCGTCTTGTCATCCCCGATGATAGCCACGAGGTCGGGTTTAGCGGCCTTGACGCGCAAGCTGCCTAGGGTTTTGATGACCTCCAGGCGCACATCCCACACCCCTTCTTGCTTCAAAAGGCGATGGACCTCATTGCAGAGTTTGGCGTCGCCGCAGCTGCCTGAAAGCTCGACGGCTATCGCGCGTATATAGGAATTTGTGTCGTGCATCTGACGCGCTAAGATGTCGATCCCTTTGGCGTCATTGGAGGCGTGCGCCCCGATGAGAGAGATGATGCGAACAACAGGAGAATTGGAAAGAGATCCCTTTTCGATAATGGCCCAAGCCATGGTTTCGAGCATTTCGCGGTTCTTTTGTTCCTCGGGGAAAAGGGCGGCATATTGCTTCCAGGCCGAGAGCATCCGCTTTTCATCGCCGGCCTTGGCGATGGCTTTGATATAGGCCTCCCACAAAGGCTTGGAGGCACTATCTTTCTTGATAGCCGCCTGTGCTTCCTGAAGGGCTGAAGGGTAGTCTTTGATCAGTAAATGGGCATAGATTCTCTTGACAGAAGCTTCCTCTGCATGGCCTGAAGACCAGAACAGGATAGCTGCTACAAGAAAAATCAGTTTACATTTCATTTTACAAGGTTGCTAATGTTCTTAAATTCGGCTGCCTTGGCATCTCTCACCAATTCAAAAAGAACAGTTTCTGCACTCGTAACGCGCACTCCGATATCGCGCAATTCGGCTATAGCGGTAGAAAAATCGTAGATCGACCGGGAAGAAATGGCATCATTGAGGACGACCACTTGCTTATTGGCAAAGAGCAGATCCTTGGCGCTTTGAAGGATGCAAACATGGGCTTCAATGCCAACCAGAATCCATTGGCTGACCTCCATCTCAAGCAGTTGCGCCTTGACATCTTCATCGCCCAAGCAGGAGAAGGTCGTTTTGGTCAAATAGCGCTGCTGAGGCCCAAGCAAAGCCTTTAAGGGGGCGACCGTCGAACCCAACCCGCGCGGATACTGCTCGGTCGCGATGATCGGCACATGCAAGATGCGCAATCCCTTCACAACCTTCTGGATGGTCTCCAAAACCTCGCAAGAGCGGTCGATCGCGGGAAACAGCCTTTCCTGAAAATCGATGATCAGCAAGCCAGCGTTCTGCCTATTTAAGCGAAAGTTTGTCGTCATCCCATGACCCCCATCGTTCTGCCTCCTAGGAGATGAAAATGCAAGTGGTAGACCGATTGCCCAGCCGGCGCCCCGTTGTTAGTCAACAGCCGATATCCATTGGTGATGCCAAATTGCTCAGCCAACTTTTGGGCCACCGTGATCATTTCCCCTATGAGAGGCAAATCCTCTTCTTGGACCGATTGCAAATCGGGAATCTCTTTCTTGGGCATAATCAAAATGTGCACAGGGGTCTTAGGATAGAGGTCTTTTATCGCTAAAATGCGTTCATTTTCAAACACCTTTTCGGCAGGCAGCTCCCCTTTGATGATTTTTCCAAAAACCGTAGTCATCGACGTACCTCTTTCATCTTTTTCAACGTATAGTCCAAAGCTTTTTTAGCATCCTCGCGCGTTTCCCAGACCGAGATGAATCTCCCTTTATGGCAAAAAACAGCTCCGGATATACTGGAAACTTTTTTTAATTCTTCATCTAAAAGGCCCGCCCACTCCAAGGGCAGCGGAAAGCGCACTTTCATGCGATTTTCAAAGTTCGGGGGAATCCCTCTCAGCTTCCAATGCTTGCCCGATGGCATGATGATGAATTGCGCAGGATGGTGCTCGCCATCGAGTTCGAAAAAAGTTTCGATCCAGGGGATGTTTTGATCAAAGTAGAGGCATACATCTTGCGATTTCATCGCATCCGCCACAATTTGCTGGCAGGAGAGGATATAGGTATGTTTTTCATGGATGCGCTTCAGATAACCTAAGGCAAAATCCAAAGCTTCCTGGAAGGCCTTGTCCAGCACGGGAGGCTCCGGCTCATGCATAATAGGATTATAACTCGCGATAATATGGGAATACGAGCTCAAGCCTAGAATCTGCGGATCGCGGCCATTGTCATGGTCGTCCACGCCCATGATCAGGGAACCATTGAAAAAATCATACTCATGAGGGGAAAGAGTGCCCGTATCTTTCAAATAGAGAAGGACCATGCCCGCGCTGCTCATCGTCCCATTGTATTCCACTTGATGATGGTCAAATAATTTCTTCTTAGGATCATAGACTCCCCCAACGTCGCAAACGTATTCGCAAGCTTGGAGGACCTGGCTATCTCGCGTTCGGACGATTTTCTCTCGATCGATCAGATTGAAAAGGATGAGCAAAGCGCAGGCCGTGACCTCATCGGCATGAAAAGTCCCATCGTGAGTTCCAAAGCTGCGCGGTATTTTGTCTATATTCTTCATTGATGCCTCTGGACAAGCTCTATAAAAGGACAAATTATGGCAGAAGAGGCTTTTTATTAGAATACAGAATTCAGAATAGTCATTCCCGCTATCATCATGCCCCGTCTCTCTGTTCTCTGTGATCGGAAGAGTCCCGTCTCTGTGCTCTCTGTGTTCTCTGTGGTTAAATATTTAATTAACCACAGAGAACACAGAGAGCACAGAGACGGGACTCTTCCGATCACAGAGAACAGAGAGACGGGGCATGATGACAGCGGGAATAGCAATGAATTCTGTTTTCTCTATTCCACGTTCCTTGTATGATTAGAGATACCCGTCTTTGCAGATTTCATTTAACAGATTTAACAGACGGGCAACTGAGTATGGAAACCTATCTCGACCCAAAGCATTATGATTTAGTTTCTCCGGACGGCACGATCACCAATCTGACGAGGATCGATGCCAGTACAGCCGAGGCTATAGTCTTTATTGAAAATATCTCGCCCCTGTTCGTCGGATTCAAAATCGATCCTCAGCTCGTCTTCTTTAACGTCAAAAGTACGCTGGCGCAACTAGGAATTGAAGGTGTCGGGGAGAGCTATGAACTAGACGTACAAAACCGCTGTGCTCAGATCAAAGTCAAACTCATCGCTTATGGCAAAATAGCCGAGGCCATGCTCGCCTGTATCCAGATCGGCGCCTCCATCGGCAAACTCTTTGCCGCAGACGATCGCAGGCGCGTGCGCGATCCCGATTATTTATCGCGGATGTTTGGCAGGTCCGATCGGTGGGGCAAACCGCTGCTCTCTCTAGGCGGATTGCATGGCAGCGACGACCTCATCCTCGATAAAGTCGATGGGCGCACAGTCGCCTATCTGACTCTGCAAAATGGCCGCATCATGTATGAAGACTCGATCTATGGATTCCTCCCCTCCCTGGCTAAGGCGCTGGTCGCCGATTTGCGTTGGCGGGATATGGTCCGGCTGCACCAGGAGTGGAAACCCTACCTGCCGCGCAACGTCGGAGACGATGAAATTCTCCTCGTCAAAACGCTGCCATTACACATTCGGACGGTTTTTGGCAGAGTGGTCGACGACCTCCTCTCTCCCGGCTTTAAACATACGACGGCCAGCATCCTGCAGCCTGACACCGCGGCCTCGGGAGATGTCTATGAGCTCTATGGCAAGAGCAAACGCGAGTTGACCGACATTCCCTTGGAGTTCTACACCTTGGAGCCCTATCGCGAGTATGTCTTTTTCTCGGACCGCGACCAGCTTCAAGCCTGTCTGGAGGACAACACCTCCCTATTCAAAGCCTTTGAGACTTCGCCAGAGCCCGTTGAAAATAAAGCAGCCGTCTTTATAGTCAAAGGCGAACAGCTGCTCAATCTCACCCCTGAAAATTGGGTCATGCGAGAGCCCCGCCTACAGGAGTTCCCAGGGCTCGCCCATAGCACAAGGCAAGCGCTGATGGTCGAACGCTATATCGAAGGACAGCCCTCCTACCCATTCCTAAAGGCCATTGAAGACAATGACATCACCAGCCAGGGCATCCTATTGACCCGCTATTTCCCCTCCCCACTGATGAAGCGGATGCTCCTGAGCGATCAGGTGCAGAGGCATTTGAAGGGCATCTACTTCCAGTATGCCTCGCAGTCTTATGGCGAGTATTTTTCGGCCGAAGACCGCGCCCTGCTCCATGACTTGGAAAAGTTTGCGATACCCGTCTTCTGGGTCGATAAGGGAACCGGAAAGATTCTGCAGTATGTCCAGAAGCCTGAGGTCGATTCCGGGATGTTTGTTCCCTTGAATAAAGTCGAAACATTTATGAAATCCACCGTCTTCGGAATTTATGGATCCAATCTCTTTGAAGGCACCTTTGAAAATGAGCTGCGCAAATTGCTCCAAGGCATCTTAGATATGCGTGGGAAAACAAACCATCCGCTGCTCCGCAAGGACACCCCCCTTGCATTAGTGACAGGCGGAGGCCCAGGCGCCATGGAAGTGGGGAATCGCGTAGCCAAGGAGCTGCAAATCCTATCCTGCGCCAATATACTCGACTTCCGCGCCAAGCCAGAGGCGATGGCTGTGATCAACGAGCAGGCCCAGAACCCCTTTATTGAAGCAAAGATGACCTATCGCATCGATAAATTGGTTGAGCGGCAGGCCGAGTTCCATTTGGATTTCCCCATCTTCTTGACAGGGGGGATCGGCACCGACTTCGAATATTCCTTGGAGGAAGTGCGCCGGAAGGTAGGGGGAACCCACGCCAGCCCTATCTTATTGATGGGAGAACCCGAGTATTGGCATCAGAAAGTATCTGAACGCTATCGTTGCAATCTAGCAACGGGGACCATTCGCGGGTCGGAATGGATCAGCAACTGCTTTTATTGCATCCAGAAGGCCGAGCAAGGATTGAAAATCTATCAAGATTATTTTGCGGGGACATTACCTATAGGGAAAAAGGGTCCCGTCTATGAAGATGGCTTTGTCGTCGTGCCAAAGTAGGACGCTGCTGAGCAGCGTCCTACAAAAAGTTACGATGAAGCTTTACAACAAGCTCTCCAAGCAAATATCTTATATAAGGCGCTTAGTCCTACTAAGGCATAAATCACGCGGACTAGCATCGGCCATTGGCCCAAGAAATTATCAACAGCGTTATATTGGAAGAATCCTACAAGACCCCAGTTCAAGCCTCCAATGATTAACAAGATAGTTGCGATGATACTCAAAACCTTCATAAAGTCTCCTTAAGTTTTGCACTCCTTTAAAAAGCTGCTAAGCATAACTTTTTAAGGACCTGCGATGTTTCTCATTCTCCTATAAAGGGTTTACTCTTTTGCACACAATATTTTTTTACTTGCCCTTTTGGGCCTGCTGGAAATTATAGAAAGCCGTCTTGAGGAAGGCTGTCAATTCCTCTTCAGGAATTTGTGTCTTGGGATCTATCCCTTCATTATTGATACTGATCAAATATTTTGGAGTTTTATCCATGACGATATTCCTCCAATAATTTCGGGCATAATGAGGACTTTGGGAAAGGAATTGCCCCATTTCCTGGTAAGTCGGCGACACATCATTGATAGCGTCCCCTTCTTTGAAGAAGTTTTTCCAGCCTTGGAAAGCTTGGCGTACCTCTAGTGGAATGACCGATAAAGGGAGGTTATCCAAATTTTCGACATTAGAAGTCGTCGGAAAAGTTTTAATGAATTTCGCATAATCGCCGGGGGCATTGGGCCAGTTGTTAGGCTTCCATTCCTCAGCATAGTTTAGGAATTCTTTGAATTCGGGAACTGCGATCGGCCTTTGGATGAATTGACGGCTGAGTAACCGGTTCCAAGTGTGATAGAGGAAGAGAACTTCTGGAGGTGCGATGACAGTTTCATCCGCCATGCCAGGTTCGATCGACACTTTTTCTTGGTATTGGAAGCCTGGAAGGTAGGCCGTTTTGTTTGCCGTATTCACACGCATGTATTCGGGGAATTGCCAGAGGAAGAGGGACATCTGCCGGTTCGTCACCTGTTGGAAGGGATTTGTGGAAATGGTTTTGTTAATGAAGCTGTAGTACCAGGAATAACCTCCCCAGAGCAGGCAGGAGATGATCGCGGCGAGAAAGAGCCAGACCCAGAAGGGGTAGGGATTCTGGCTAAATTCTTCGTGTATGAAGTCCTTTTCCGGCAATTTATTCTGTGGCGGTGGCGGTTCCATGGTTGACCCCTTTTATGTTACCAGGCATAGGCGCAGCGGACGCTAAAGTAGCTCGTCGGGCATCGAGCGAATTGCCCTTCGACAGAATAGCCGTCGTGGTATTCGATATAGAAGCGCAATTTGCGTTGCAAGCCGCTCAATTTACCAAATTCATAACCCAGGACATAGGTCATGTCGAGGTGGCGTTTGAATCGGCCGTTGCCCCGCAGCCACATGCCGAAGAAGGGTTGGCCGTAGATTTGTTGGGCATAGTCGCAAAAGCCGTAGGAGTGGAGGAATGCTTCTGCCCCCAGACCTTGGTAGAAGCGCTTTTCGGTGAAGGAGGTGTCGTCGGCGATGATGTATCCCAGGCCTGCGTAGAGGCGGATTTCGTCCGTCAGATCGTGTGCGACGAAGAAGTCGAGGTATTCCGCGCTTGGATTGCGGCGGCGGAAGTGTGGGTGGTCAAGCAAAAACTCGTCGCCAATGTGCGAGGAGATGTGGAAGCCGCGCAGGCGGAATGCCCATCGATCGATCGAGTAGGTTAAGGGAAAAGCCACGTAGTAGTCTGCGTTCACCAACGGTGCCGAATCCAGCAGCGGTTCGAAGCAGGCCCAGAGGGCGCCTTCGACATCGAATTCCAGATCTCCGCCCCAGGGCCAGACGTTGAACCAGCGGTAGATGCCGATCCAGTTGCCGTAGGAGACATCGATGACGTTGTGGTTGATGACCTTATCATTGAGGCGCCAGCCTACCGAGAATTGGACAGCGCGAGGGTCGGCCACGCAGTAGTGCCAGAGGCTTGGATCTTCGGGAAGCCAGACCCCTATCAGGCCATTTTCGGCGGCGAGGACAGCGTCTCTGTTTCTAAGTGGGGTGGGATAGTAGGACTCGTAGTCGTAGCCAGCGGCACCCAGAAAGCTGCACCAGCACTTGCCCGTTTCGGCGCAACCGCAGTTGCAATCGTCATCGCAGTCGCAGCCGCATTTGCAAGCCATTAAGGAACTAGTCATGAAGATGAGGGCGCAGATTATAAATTTGATTTTGAGCATAATTTTCCTCGATATCACGTGTAAATTTAAACAGAATCTATAACGCAAGGGTGAATAAGAGGAAAGGAAAAAATCTACATTTCGGATACCCCCTGGCAGTATTCATTACTTCTTGCATTTTGTTTAAGGGATTTGGTATCCTCTGGCCAATATTCAGGGGCAATAGCTCAGTCGGTTAGAGCAGCGGACTCATAACCCGCTGGTCGCTAGGTTCAAGTCCAGCTTGCCCCACTTTTTATAAAACCCATTCACAACTGTGTTAAAATGGTATCTTAGTGTCCTATTAGATTCGCTGCTTATAGCGATTGTCACTAGCGTGACACACTTACGACACACCGAGACCCTATCAGCCACAGTTCTTCTCAGCAAAAGCAATAACGATTGCCATAACTGCTCACTGTTAAACTCTCAATGGAGACAGTGCAAGTTATGATAAGAAAGCGCAAAAACAGCAAAGGCCAACCCTGCTATCAAGTCATCATTCGCGATAATGATGGCCATCCCCCTCAATATGAAACTTTTCCAACTTTGCAAGAGGCAAAAGACTGGGAAAAGGATGAACGTGCACGACGTCGAAAGGAAACCTATTTTCCCGAACAAGTGAAAAAAAGTCATACCCTAGGGGATTTGATTGATCGTTATCTAGAATTACTACCTCTGCTGGGCAAGAAGAGTATCGATGATATTATTTGTCACTTAAAGTGGTGGAAAAATGAAATTGGTAAATATTTACTTAATCACGTGACTAGTGATCTCTTAGCAAAATGCCGCAATAAGCTTCTCAAAAGTGTATCTCCTTCTACTGTTAATCGTTATACCGCCTCTTTATCGACTGTGTTAACTTACGGTACAAAGGAATGCGGTTGGGTAGAAAACAATCCTATGTTTCGAGTGACAAAATTGAAAGAGCCATCTGGTAGAAACAGAATTTTAAGTCCCGACGAGTATGCTAGTTTAATCCAATCAGTCGAAAACAGCAAAAACAAGAATTTGAAATTAATTATTTTAATAGCACTGTTAACCGGAATGAGACAAGGTGAAATTCTATCTCTTCATTGGGTTGATGTAAAATATGATCTTGGATGTATTTGCATACGAACATCAAAAAATAACCGTTCAAGAGTTGTCCCTCTTGATAATGAAATTGCAGCTTGCTTAAAAGCATTATATGAAAACCGAAATCCAAATAATCCTCTCGTTTTCGCAAGTAAAAAACGGTTTGGAAAAGTATCAATTCGAAGAGCTTTTGAAGAAGCTTTAAAACGCGCGAATATCTCCGACTTCCATTTTCACGATCTTCGTCATACTTACTCGACGTATGCTAATTATGATGGCTGTAATCCCATTACTTTAATGACCTCTTTGGGTCATAGCACAGTCAATATGAGTTCCCATTATACCCATCCAGGGATAAATGAAATGCGAGGCTTAACACGATCAGTGCGTAAAAACCTAATTAAGGCATCTTATGAGCAGAATGAATCAGAAATTGGCAACGATTAGAAATGAAAGGCTACTTAATTTTCTTAAAAACTCTGTAAAAGAAGTTTTTAACGAATTTGATGCCCGTCTTTCTGAAACCTTAGAAAAATGGCCTGGGTATTCATTTATTAATTTTATGCAAGCCCTGGAGGAAAACAATCTAGATTTAGCCATTCAGATATATGACGCTATTGTTTATGCCTTTTCTTTTGATAGTTTTTGCGACTGGAAAGAGCAACACTGTCAAATGATCTATTCTTCGAATTTAATGCATAAAATGAATAGGCTTCAAGAGTCATTCAGAGAAGAATCAGAAATTTTCGAAGGACTTTATAGTGAAGCTACGCCTCTATTTAAAACATGTATGGAGAAGTGGGCTGAAGAGGAGCAACGATCCACTGCATGTTCGGCGCTACAAAAAACATTTTTTGCACCTCAGACAGGTGAATCCGTTGCCTGCTGCTTAGAACGGCTTTGGTACGTTAAAAGGAAAGGTCGATATCGAAATTACTCTGAGTTTTTAAAGAAGTGGGAACATACATTGAAAAGTCAGATTGTAGTGAGCACCAAATTTACATCTTCAGATGAAGCTTTCTTTTCTACTTGGAAAAATAAGTTATTTAATGAAGTTTCATCCTCTAAAAATCCACTTGTAGGTAGGTGGAAGGGAGGATATGCGATAGATTCCATAACGGCTTCTAAAATCATTCTATATCACATTGATCTATTCATGCAAAAACCGCATAGGATAGAATATGGAGAGATTTCTTGTTTGTTATGGCTACTCATATTTTTATCAAAGTCTAAGCAAGATAATCGTCAGTATAGCCTCAAGAACTTGCTAGATATCAATTCAAAAAACCTTAAGCTAAATCGAACCATTTCATTTCAAGATGACAATATTCAAATACCAATTAAATTGGCGAAACTTCTCTCTTTGCTTCAACAGTGCGGTAATCAAAATAAGCTATTTCAAAATATCAATATAGATACACTTCCAGATGCTCTAAAGCGAGCATCAAAAAATTTAGGCATTAAGAAAGAAGTTCTTCCACAAGCATTTTTAGCTAACATTCATCCATTTGGTGACCTAAGAATCTTGCCTTGGCTTTCGAAAGAGATGATGGAAGGAACGAAGCCAGAACGCTGTGTAAAAGCTATTTTAAAGCCATATGGGCTTCCTACACAGTGTTTTTTAGATATGCCTAAATCTCCTCCTTCAGAATACACACCACCACTAGATTTTATTGAACATCATCCATTAGCTCGACGCAAGCTTAAGAATAATATTCCCTCTTTAAAAATCTCATTTTCAACACATTAAATATACTTGGGATGCAAAATTCCCGATCATTTTCCCTTCGTGTTACTGACAAAGATTCTTCGCTGACTAGAATTAATAGCGATTAAGGACATCTGAGGTTAGATGCCACTATTAAAAAGGAGAAAATGATGAGTCCATTAGATGAAAAAAAATATTGCACTGTGAAGCAAATAGTAGCAAACGATTCTTTTTGCTTTACCAAAGGCATGTTACGCTATTACATCCTACATGCGCATAAAAATGGTCTTATAGATGCTATTAGAAGAGTCGGAAGAAAAGTTCTTATTCGACAAGATTTATTCGTTGC
Organism: uncultured Parachlamydiaceae bacterium; assembly: GCA_963801335.1. Lineage (GTDB taxonomy): Bacteria > Chlamydiota > Chlamydiia > Chlamydiales > Parachlamydiaceae > CAWDEQ01. Next base: position 1,310,109 of record CAWDEQ010000003.1, read on the forward strand.
TTGGATTGAAAAGCAATCTGCAAAAAGGGGGAGAAAATGATCTTCACCCGTCCTGATTTCATAGATAGTCAAACCATCAAACGATGCGTTGATCCCTTTGATTTTTATGCCAGAGAACAAGAACTAGTACGAATAAAGAAATCTGGGAAATGGATGGAAGGGGGAAAATGCCCCTTCCATAATGATAGAAAGTCTGGTTCGTTCTATGTCAACCTTCAAAATGGCAGTTATCGATGCCATTCTTGTGGTGCTAAAGGAGGAGACATTATTGCATTTACGATGGCTAAATATGGTTTACCGTTTAGAGGAGCTCTGGAAAAGCTTAGTAAAGAGTGGAGGGTAGTATGAAGGAACCTCCGCTCGAACTTTTGAAAGAAACTCTACCAGGATACATGGCACATTGGACGTACATGGAACATGGTAGAGCTACCATAGCAGTTGCTCGCTACCACGATTATAAGGGAGAAAAAACTTTTCGACAATTTGTAAATCAACAGGGGGAATGGAAAATGGGTTTACCCTCTTCTCCCTACCCCTTATATGGACTAGAAAGCCTTTCTCTTGTATCTCCTTTCAATGCTATTTTCATATGTGAAGGCGAAAGAAAAGCTGCTCTTCTCCATAAATTGGCTTGGCCAGCTATGTCAAGTATGCTAGGAGCTGAAAGCGTAGAAAAAAGTGATTTTTCACCATTAAGATATTTCAAAGAATTTATTATTTTAAGAGATAATGATGCAGCAGGTATACACTGGACTAAGCAGATTGCATCGGCATTGAAAAGGCAAGATCCTGACTGTATCATGCATATTTGCAATCTTTGCCCTGAAAGTAATGGGGCAGATGTTATTGATTGGGTAGCTAAATATCCCTTGTATGGCTGGGATGGATTTAGCCAACTTAATCAATCTCAGATTGAGGTTACAAAGTCATCTCTTCAGGCAAAAATTCTAGAGAGTAAAAAGTTATTGGAGGACTGTAAAGACGTTTCATACAATTCCTCATCGAGATTTTTCTTTTTTGAGCCAAAACCTCTTGTTCAAAAGTTAAAGCCTGTCCTCAAATTCCCAATAGAGTGTCTCAAAGAGTCTATTAGAGATTATCTCACAACATTAGCTAAGCAAAAATCATTACCTGTAGATGTACCTGCGACTATTTTCTTAACTTTATTAGGTGGAGTCATTGGTAGAAGGGTTCAATTGAAAATGAGACCTACACAGGGATGGCGAGAGTCAGCAAATGTATGGACAGCACTAATAGCGCCCCCTTCCTTTAAAAAAAGTCCCTCTTTAAGAGAACTATTCAATCATATTACTTTGCTTGAAAGTATGGCGGACAAAGAGTTTAAAAAAGCTCAAACACAGCACGACGCCAATCAAAATAAGAAAACAAATGAGTCACCTATCCGTAGAAGGTTTGTGACTGATGATTGTACAACCCCTAAATTAAGAGAGCTATTCTCTCAAAATCCAGGTGGAATTATCCTTCGAAATGATGAACTAAAAGGAATGCTTAAAAAACTAGATACTATAGGTTATGAAAGTGATCGAAGTTTTATATTAAGCTGTTGGCCTGGCTTGGATTTCTACAATGAAGATCGGATGATTCGGGGATCAAATCTCAGCATTCCATTGACACTTACTTGGATCGGTTGTATTCCACCTACTGGTTTATTGCAATATTTGCAACAAGCTATCTCTGATGGTGGTGGAAGTGACGGTTTAATGCAGCGTTTTCAAATGCCATGCTATCCTGACTTTGATTTACCCTTTGAATTATGCAATGAAATAATTAGCAGTGAGATAGAGCAAAAAATACAAAACTTGTTCTTTTATATTGATACAACGATTTGTCATCCCTGGAGGGTGTTGTCTTTTTCGTCTGAAGCGCAACTGTTAGTTGATCCATGGGTAGTAAATTCGGAAAATGACGCGAGGCTTGGAGGCCATCCAAGTTACTGGGCAAGTCATATAGGTAAAATTCCCAAGTTACTTGGTTCTTTATGTATAATTCTTCATTGCATTAAGGAGGCAATATCTGGCTGCTTGTATCCAGAAATTTCATCGGACACCTTTAGTGAGAGTTCTAAGCTGGTTGAATATTATCTTTCACATGCTAAAAGATGCTATGAAAGTGTTGAAGGCTTTGAAGTAGCTACCGCTAGAAAAATAATTGAATTAATTAAACACAAAAAATTAAATGAACGCTTCAAGGCTTATGAGATTTATGGAAATGGATTAGGAGGACTTACAAGTAGTCGTACCGTCAGAGAGGCACTCTATTTTCTTCAGGAGGCAGGTTTAGTCGCTTTGGATCGAACGCAATGCATCGGTAGACCAATTGAGGATTGGATTGCTCATCCCAACATCCGGCAAAACCCACTCTTTTGATAACCCCTAAAAAGCCCTAAAAAGTCTTATTTAGGGTTTTTAGGGGGTAGAAATGGTCTATAATGAAAGGATCGCACAAGCTAGATTTGAGAGTTAATGGAGGGACTAATGAAAACAACTGATGAAAAAAGGCAATTTATTGAATTGAGAGCTAGAGGATTTTCATATGATAAAATTGCTGCTGACCTGAAAATTTCTAAACCCACTCTTCTTCAATGGAATGAAGAACTCGCAAAAGAAATTGCTAATTTATCTTTTCTTGAATATGAAACGCTTCTTAGTCAGTATCAGTTAGCAAAACGTCAACGAATTGATGCCTTTGCAGCTATGCTTGAAAGAGCTATTGAGGAGCTTAGGTTACGCAGTCTTGAAGATCTCAATATCAAGGACCTGTTGAATGTGATATCCATTTTAGAAGGGAAAATTCGAGATGAAATTCGGCCCATTCACTATTTTACAGGAAAATTTCAACATCCTAATGATCAAATTGAACTGTTGTTCAAGGAGAAAACTTTACCATTAGTTTACTAAAATTTTACTGGAGGTTTGGTTTTTGCCTGACCAGTGGCTAAAGCATTAAAGTGATCTACCAAAGGGACCCTGATGCCAGATAATTAATCGATTCTCGAAAAATTATTCATGTTTAAATGAATGAGTGCCGCTTCTCGATAATTGCAAAAAGCACAAGAAGTACTTGGCCTTGGAAAAGTATCCGTTTTAAGGCATTCGTGTATTTGAAAAAGTGTTTTTTCTACCCAGGAATCATCTCCGGTATAGGGAATTACAGAGATAGAAAATTCAAGCTTGCCATTGAAACTGTCTTTAGAATCATTACCGTTGCAGTAAACGAAATAGCCTGTTTTCGATACTACAAACCCTTTTCGACGCAAAAGCCATTGATAAATTTCCATCTGGTTCTTGTAGGATTTACGATATTCCTCATCCAAAGAAATTTCTTTGCTCGTGCATGTAGCTTTATAATCCACGACAATTAATTCCTTCGATAAGTTGATCCACAAATCATCAACAGCGCCAGTGATAATGAAATTAGTGGGTTCATGTAGTGCCTGAACACCTTTTAAATTCATGCGCCAGTCGTTAAGTTCCACATGGGGAAATGGAATCGCATCAATTCCATATTCAACCATTAATGGATGGGGTTTTCCTTCAGCACGATACCCATCGAATTCAGTCTTCAAAAGACTATCTACAGCAGTATTAAGAGTAAACGGTAAGGAGCCGGGTCGTCCTGTTCCACATTTTCGATCTAGATAAAAGCAGCAAGGACAATCAAGAAAGTCTTGAATTTTCGATCGGCTGAGCTTAAAAGGTTTTGTTTCGTTCGGACAAAACAAGTTTCTGGTTCGTTGAGGGTTGTAACTCATACTATGAAGCTTCTCTCATTCCGGTAATCTCCATCAACTTCCCGTAACTGTCCACAACATCATACTTAACATGTTTTGAATTGATCTTGCGATTGATTGTTTTGAAAAATTTACGAGCACATTCGATTTTGCTATTTTCAATACCTCTTAGTTGCATTGTGGACATGGAGCCTTTCGTTTCCGCCACGAAGTAAATATGCTTTACTGATCCTTCCTTGAAAGAAATCGCCCAGTCCGGATGATAAGGACCTACAGGTGTAGGAATATGAAAACTACGAGGAAGTTTTGCGTAAACAACCACTTCTTTACTTGTATCCAATTCTTTTACAAAATTTCGCTCAACTTCCGATTCGCTAATAAGATAATCGTATATGTGGTGATTAAGCTGTTTGCTAGCCTTGCTAAAATCATGTCTAATTTGAGTAGCCGTGAATATATCGATCTCATGACGTTTTTCCGTTTCATCGTAACTTAATTCTTTGATGATTGTTGTAGCTTTTTGTTCATTGATCAAACGACCAACTTCCGCAATAAATTTCTCAGGATTGTACTTGAATTGGTCGAATGTCTTTTTTTTGATCCCTTTGAGGATTTGTGCAATGGTTTTGCGAGTTAGTTGCGTCATTTCGGCTATCTCACCTATAAGGTCATATTTCACACAGGAACGTATAGATGAATCGTCAGTTTCAGTTTTTGATTCAATCATCTGAAAGCTTTCACCTTTTTTAAGCTGTGAATCAGTGATATGGTTATCCTGAATGCCCACTTGAATAGCATATTGTAGAGGAGAAACTTTCATTTCATTGTTTAGGGCTACAATACTATTTTCTACGAGTTCGCTTGATTCAAATTCTACATGGTAAAAAACCTTTGGGCTTATCCTATCCCAAAGCTCTTTAAACTCTTTTTTCTCGAAGTTTGAATTTAATGGATTGACTTTTCTTTTGCGATCATCACTCAAATCTGGCAACTGATATTCGCAAAATAGTTTATCAACAAGATCAAAAATTTCTTCTTTATGAAGATTTAGTTGAGCAGACAAGGCAGCCAGATTGTTACTGTTTTTTGCCAAATGGTATGCTTCTGAAACAGAATCGTTATGATCAATGTAGTCATTATTCTGTAGATATTTGTAGATTTGTTTTGCTAAGCTTTTATCTATTACTAGAGGACCCTCCTCTGTATTGATTTCTTTCCCTGTAAAATAATCAACATCAGCCTTTCGGGGGCGACTGGAAAGCGAATCACTGATTTCACGCTGTAGTTTTACAACGAAATCTATATAACTTTCACTCGTTACCACAGTGAGAATATTAATTTCGTGGACTAACAATGGATCATCCATTCGATCGCCATTCGCATTCACAGAAAGTCTTAAACCACGACCAACTTCTTGTTTTCTGGAAATATCATTATTACTTTGCTTCAACATACACATTACAAAGACATTCGGATTATCCCAACCCTCACGAAGGGCTGAATGTGAAAAAATAAAGCGTACAGGTTCCTCAAACGAAAGCAAACGCTCTTTATCTTTGAGAATCAGATCATAAGCGTCCACATCATCGGAGATTCCTGCATCCTCACCTCGTGTTTTAAAATGTGGATCTGTGAGTTTTTTAGTTTTTTTATCTATCGAAAAATAACCGCTATGTGTGCGCCTTACAGAAATTTCTGATAGATATTTGCGATAATCTTTATTTTGTCCTGATTCATTAAGAAACTCGAGCTTGCATCGCTCATACTCTTCTTCAAAAATACGGGCATAGTCACCCTGTTCGTCGGATTGACTGTAATCTCGATATTTCACGACTTCATCAATGAAAAATAGAGATAGTACTTTAATTCCTTGAGAAAAAAGTTCCTTTTCTTTTTCTAAGTGTGCTTCAATTGTTTCACGAATCTGAATGCGACGAACAGCAGCTTCCGTAACATCTCCTGTCGCCTCCCCAATTTTTAACATATGGCCGTTTGTGAATTCTATGATATCTTGGTTTGCATCAATTTGAGAAATTACAAAACCACGATATTGACGCAACCCGTTAGATTCTTCAAAAAGATCCCTTCCCTTTTCCAATCTCTTTGTTGCTCGCTTAATCCCATCTTTTTGCTTAACTTCCATCTCAATAATAGCCGCAGGTGCTTTCTTTGAAATTTCGATAGACCCCAAATAAAGATAGGCATTTGTCCCTGCTAAACCTTTTACAGTAATTCCTCGTACAGTAATTTTCTTCACTAACTTTTGATTATAAGCATCAAGAGCATCGAGACGATATATTTTATTATGGGAGGTTCGATGTGTTGCAGAATATCGTAAAATCATCAAAGGTTTGAACTTTGCCAAGGCCTCAAGCGTTTTGGCTCCTTCCATTTTTTGGGGTTCATCCAAAATGAGAATAGGTCGATTACTACTTATTACATCTATAGGACGGCGGGATTGAAAATCATCTTGCACTTCATATATTCGAAGATTATCTTTGCCTGTCGCATTAAACGCCTGAATATTAATAATCATCACATTGATTCCACCATCAGACGAAAAATTCTCCAGTTCCTGTAATTCTTTCGAATTATAGATAAAAAATCTTATTCTTTTTCCAAAGCTCTCCGCAAAGTGGTTGGCAGTGATTTTTAATGATTTATTTACTCCTTCACGAATTGCAATGCTGGGAACTACGATAATGAACTTTGACCAACCATATCGCTTGTTCATTTCAAATATAGTTTTAATATAACAGTATGTCTTACCTGTACCAGTTTCCATTTCAATATCAAGATTTATCCTGCAACCAGCACTATAAACAATCTTGTCAGATAACAATAAGCCTTGTTTTCTTTGGACTGCATGAATATTTTCAAGTAATTGGGCATCGGAAAATTGTACATCAGCATTTTTAAAACCCATGAGATCAAACAGTCGATTCTCTTTACCTGGATCGATACGGTACTTAATGCCGGAAGTATTGATTTGGCCAGCAAAGCAACCAATTACAGATTCGACAGCTTCTGTTTGATAAGGCTGGATTTTGAATTTGAATTTCATGGTGTTGTTTCCTTAAATTGACTTTACTTCTGTATCAGGAGACAATTGTTTAAAAATTTGTTCCACATTGATTTTAACTGAATCTGACGTAAAGCCATTATCGCGAAAGACAATTCGTACTGGTTCATATTTAGTCAATTCTTTGACAAAAGTTTCATTAATACCGGTATCAAAACAGGCCAACAGAGCATTTTCATCAACGAAAAATACTGTTTTACCTTTGATGATTTTTTTGCTTATAGGAAGAGATAGGTCTACACTCCAATCTACAAGAACTTGAAATAACAAGTCTTCTGAACAACGATCGGACTTGATATTATTAGTAACACTATTGAGCTTTAATTGATCAATTGCGTCAGGGGTGTAGTACACATCTGACATGTTAGATGAGTCGATTTTAAAAACTCGAAAGCCAACATCTTGATTCCAATCTTGATGGCATTCACCTTCTAAGAATTTTTTTCCAGCTCGACGAATGCGTTCTTTGCTGATTTCTGCAATAGTTTTGAATCCAGCTTTATAGGCTTCGGATGTCTTATCACAATTTTCAGGTAGCTGTACCATAATAAATTTACGATTACCCCCATCTTCTGCGTTCAATTGCATAACAGCATGAGCAGTAGTAGAAGAACCAGCAAAAAAGTCGAGAATAATATCATCCTCAGCAACAATAAGCAGTTTAACAAGCTCGACAGACTTGGGAAAATACCCAATAACAGCCGCTCCAAACAATTTCTTTCGATTACTTTTCGACCATAGTCATTAGTGATTTCTTTTGTGCTCCATATTGACCATATTTCACAAGAGTCGTTGCTCATTTCTCCATCTTTACCAACCAAATAATCTTTTCGATATATTCTCCATTCTGTGCTCAGGTTTTTTCCCCGGCATATAAAAACAGACTATTTTCTTTTTTAACCTTTTCTTTACCCCATGTCCAGCAAGTTTTTATACCTCCATTAGGAGCATCAGGCCATATCTCATCAATAAAAAACTGAATTTTTTTTCAGGGAAACACGACCATTAATAGGATTAACATAGAGAGGATAGTATAGCTTTGGACGGGTTATGGGATTAAAATGCTTTAATGATTTTCTATTTACCTTTAACCCTAAAGCAATCTATAACGTTATGATTATTTTCGTCGATATTTATAATCATATTCTTCGACCATTCGACCTTCTTTTTCAATGCCGTTAATATTTGAATTTTTCATTCATACTATCTTTGACAAAAAACAAGAATCGATTCATGTGTCTGTTGCTACAAACTTATACAAGATGTCCGCCCCCTTGGATTAAGCTGAACAATGTAGTTGGTGCAATATTAAATTTTCTTTCTCCAAAAATTTCATCACAAATTTTCTTTAAATTATCAATTTACTTCATTATCATCAATGCTAATAAAAATAACCCCATCTTCACGAAGAAGATTTCTCGCAACTTTAGCCGTGAATACATCATTGAAAGCCAATCAGAATGAAATCGGCCATTTGATTCAGTATTAGCCACCAAACGGTTACCCTCATCGGTTTTTTGATTTGATTTTTTAAAAAAAGCCTCTGTATTTTCCGCAAAATCATCTTTGTAAATAAAATCATTTCCAGTGTTATACGGAGGATCAATGTAGATCATTTTGACTTTTCCAAGATAAGTTTCTTGCAGGAGCTTCAAAGCCTCAAGATTGTCGCCTTCAATAAAAGATTTTCTGTATTATCAAAATTAACACTTTCTTTTAGACAGGTCTTAGTGTTTTAGCTATTGGTACATTTGCTAGTAATAATGCTTCACGTTTACCTGGCCAATTCATTTGATAACGTTCCTGGTGACCTTCCACAATAAATTCGGAGAGCTCTTGACGTAATAAGTCAAAATCTATTGCTAACTTAGGTTTTCCGGTTTGATTTCGTGATTCTGTCACACAACCCGGAAATAGTTCTCGTAAATTCGCGATATTTTTTTCTGTAATATCAGGTGAATGCATTTTTAACTTTTTCATAGAATTGTCCTTTTACTGTGCGACCAACGCTACAGAGCGGGTCAGATCTTTAAGATTTTGTTTTAAAATGCGAAGTTCCGCATTGATCGTTACTTTGTGGGCAAACTGTTTCTCTTTCTGTAAGCGAGAATGACATTTTTCGATTTCTCTTTCTTGAGAACGGATTGATTCCATTCGTTCCACATAAGCTTGCAACAATTCTCCAGGATGAGCAGGAAATGGCATTAGGGGGCTAAGGAAATGGGCATACAACATTTCAAGGTCAAGAGATATTGGTAAGGGTGCTCGTACTATATCGTTTGATAACCAACTAGTTTCAAAATAATCACTTAAAACCCATTTGGAATTGTCAGTTAAGCTTGGACGTTTATAGGCCGCAACAACCTTCGTTTTCCCTTCAAAATACAGCTCAAAAATAATTGGAAATGGAATCGCCTTGTCAATACAACGCAACACATCATGTTTGAGTTCGTTTTCTTTTAGAACAATCCTGAAAATTTGAAGCTCTGGCACAGACTTTGTTTGTGGTAAATTGATAGTTTCCGGTGCAAGTTTGTATTCCCAAACAATTTGCTGTACCTGTCTGATGAAATACTGCTTTATAGTTGAGCTAGGGCTAGTATGTTCATAGATTTTATTCTTTGGCACAGAACGCCAAAAGCTGCTTTCTTAGGGTAATCAAAAAGGCTCATCTTTATTCCTCCTCTTGTACAACTAAAAATGCCACGAGTTCAAAGTCGTCAAGTCCGGCAATCGTGTTAACAAGTGCAGTGGTTTTACCCCCTGAAAACAGGCTGTCGATATCTTTTGAATCTTGGACATCAATCATAGAACGAATGACAGAACTAAGCAGATCTGAATAGGTCTTCATATTACGGCCTTCGTCTGTCTCTTGATTAAATCGACTACATAAAGCATAGATTGGATCGGTTTGCCCTTTGGAACTGGTGCGACTAAATCGAGGAGTTTTTTAACTTCGGTATGGTTTGCAATGATTTCTCCATCTTTGGAGATATAGACTAAATAATAGGGATGAAGTCGGTTGTGCTGATTAACATTTATGCTCTCGTTAAGGTTACGTAATGTGAAAATGACGCCAGGCTTTAGACCATTTCAGGTTGGGCGGGAACAACAGAATGCATTCCTTTCGGAGCCATTTCGAGATTGCCATATGCTTTGACATAATTGAGTAAATCCATTCGGAATTCATTTAGCCCAAGGTCTGTGATAGAGATTCCTGTTTTTAAGTCTTCAAGTTCTATAACCTCTTCCTGTAACTTTTTAAGTTGCTCTTTCCTATACGAGATTTCACTACTTTGAGCGGTAAGGACATTGTCATCGCCAGTAGCGGTCACATCGGCGATCATCATCCGATTTTCAACCCTCTCTTTAAGATTGATATATTCATCGAGAGTTATATCTGGCCAATAATTGACCAACTGGATGATCTTATTACGCGAACCAATACGATCTATTCGTCCGAACCTCTGAATGATACGAACAGGGTTCCAGTGAATGTCGTAATTAATTAAGTAATCACAATCCTGTAAATTTTGGCCTTCAGAAATACAATCAGTCCCAATCAAAAGATCAATCTCTCTAGGCTCTTCAGGTAATACGAGTGTTTTTTCTTGAGATTGAGGTGAAAAAAGAATTAGCAAAGACTGAAAATCGTAACTCTTTTTTAGTGTTGATTTGGGAGCGTCCCTACCTGTCACCTTTCCTGAGTGAAGACCTTTCGTATTTAATAGAAACTCCGCCAAATTCTCGTAAAGATAATTGGCAGTATCGGCAAAAGCCGTAAATATTAGGACTTTTTTGTTTCCATTGTTTATTGGATTTTCTATCTTTTGCGTAATGAGAGATTTGAGATGTTGAAGTTTGACATCATCTTCAACCGAGATTTTATCCATCGAAACTAGAAGATCATTGATGATAACAATGTCAGCTTCAAGTTCCTGTTCCCAAAAAGTCAGATCCATATCGGCTAGGTTAATTTTGATCTTCCCACCAATCTCATCGCTGTCAGATAAGGGTAGATCATCTTCCTCGGCTTCAAGCCTCTCGAGTCGATCGGTCCAATCAGTAATACTAATGCCATCTGCTTCGTTGAAAGCTCTAATTTTTGCCAACATTTGAGCGTATTTGTCATGTAAGCTGCGGAGTGTTAGCCGAAACGACTCCACAGAACTTTCTAGGCGCTTAAGAAGATTTGTGGTCATTAAGGCTTGTAGACTCCGTTCACGGTCGGCTTGTCTAAGCTTTCCTTTGCCTCCATCAACTAGAGTATCGTACAGTTCCTCATATTTTCTGAGACGACTAGGAAGGATGTAATTAATTGGCGCATAGACTGCTAGCTTAAGCAAGGAAAGTCTGGTAAAAATCCCATTGAAGTCGAAAACATCTGATCGCTTCGTCAATGCACTGTGAAATGAGAGAGGCTTATTGCGTTCCGGGAAAGGACCAATATCCTTTGTATCGTAGAAAGTTTGGATATGTTTACGTGAGCGCGCTATTGTGACCCTGTCGAGAAGCTCAAAAAAATCAAAGTCAAGAGCTTCTAGAATGGCCTTGGCAGTACGCTTCTCAGGCGGCAATTTAATCCATTGATTAAAGGCAACCTGAGAGTTGCGAAAAACCTCTTCTATTCCATGCTTAAGCTTCAGTTTTTTACTTAGGTTTTCAGACTCCCCCTCATATGCCAATGCCAGCTGGTTTTTTAAATCGTTGAAGCGGTTATTTACTGGAGTTGCCGAAAGCATCAAAACCTTCGTCCTTACACCCTGACGAATTACCTTATTCATCAACTTTTGATAACGCGTTTCCTTATCTTTGAAAGCCTCATTGTTGCGAAAATTATGAGATTCGTCGATAACGACTAAATCGTAATTTCCCCAGTTAATGCGATTTAAAGGGATGCCAAAGGATTCACCTGATGTGCGGGATAGATCTGTGTGGCATAAAACATCATAATTTAAACGGTCTTGGGAAAAGATGTTCGTCTTGAGATTACTGTTGTAATTAAGCCAATTATCAGCGAGCTTTTTTGGGCATAATACAAGCACTGATTTATTTCGCAATTCGTAATATTTAATGACCGCAAGGGCCGTAAAAGTCTTACCTAGGCCTACACTGTCCGCGAGAATGCAGCCATTATACGTTTCAAGCTTGTTGATAATGCCGATAGCAGCATCATGTTGATAATTGAAAAGTTTCTTCCAAATGAGTGTATCTTGGTAGCCCGTTCGGTCGTTGGGTAAAACATCTTCGTTTATATCTTCCAGGAATTCAGCAAAGATATTGTAGAGCATTAGAAAGTAGATTCGTTCAGGTGAATTTTCCTGATAAACCGATGCAATATGATCACAGATAACCGCAGTCACATCTTCAAGCTTATTTGGATCGTTCCAGATTTGATTGAAAAGTTGAAGATATGTGCCAGTAAACTCCGTGTTATTAAAACGATTCACGATATTTGAAATCGCATTTCCTTGCTGATAGCCTAAGTCTACGGCTGTGAAACCATGCAGAGGCATATAAGCAACTTCATGTTCAGGTCCTTGAATACAAGCAAACTGTTGCATTGGAGATTTGGTTTTATTCGAACGAAATATAGCCTTGCGCCTCATCCATTCAGCACATTCGCGTGCAATTGCTCGCTGAGTGAGTTTATTTCGAAGTTGAATTTCAAATTCAGAGCCGTACAGACTGCCTTCGCGGCCTGCTTTAGGAATGAAAAACTCCCGACGCTCCTTTTTAAACTTGTCAGTTACTTCTGTGGGAACAAACGTTGGTGCTGTAAAGATAAACTCTAAAGATTCTAAATTTGAAAGCTCTGATTTTAGTGCCTCATAGGCATACATAGAGAAGCAAGACGCTGCAATTTTGAGTTTAGCTTTGGGGTAGATTGAAGCTTTTAGATCATCTCCGAGCAAAGAACTGATGTTGTCAATAATCTTCATTAAACCAAATCTCTGTTATTACACTTTGCTGCGACGCTTATCAGAACCGCTGGATATGGTTCTGAAAAGCATTAAACTTATCTAATCAGCAGTACACGATTTTTATCCCCGGGTCTAAAGCCGGTGGTGTATTCAAAAGTTCGTGGTTCAAGTCGATAACAGAGGTTTTCGTTTCTATGTTGCTATTTAACATCATTAGTTATATAAACATAACCGGATCGTTGATATTAAAGCAGTTAAGGATTAAAATCAACAATACAGGTCTTTTAAATTTTTGTTTTTATAATTAAAAAGTGTTTATATGGGTGATTTAAAAATATTTAATGTAAAAAGCAATCAAGTTCAAGAGCTTATTCCTTCATTGGCGGTGCTTGAAAAGTCTCTTCAGACTCTCATAGAACAAAACATAGAAGCGTTTCTAGCGATTAGGTTTTTAGCGAGTGAATACTCAATACAAGGTAAGCAGAGGGGACGAATAGATACTTTAGGAATTGACGAGAATTATGCGCCTGTCATCATAGAGTATAAACGTGCGATTAATGAAAATGTGATCAATCAAGGGCTCTTCTATTTAGATTGGCTGTTAAACCATAAATCTGATTTTAAACTGTTAGTTATGGAACGATTAGGCAATGAAATAGCTTCCAAAATTGACTGGTCAATTCCCCGATTAGTCTGTATCGCTAGCGGTTATACTCATTATGATGAACATGCTGTAGAGCAAATAAACCGTAACATTGATCTTATTCGATACCAATTTTATGGGGGAGAATATCTATTATTAGAAATGGTAAGGGGCGTGCAAGGAAAAGAGCTATCTACCGAGCCACTTACTGCCACATCATCACCAGCATCGCGGAAAACAATTACAGAAAATCTAGATCGTTCGTCCGATGCGATTAAAAACTTATATGATGCATTAAAAGCATTTGTATTTGGTCTTGGGAATGACGTTCAAATGAAAACTTTAAAATATTGCATAGCATTTCGCCGTCTGAAAAATTTTGCATGTGTGGTCGTTCAACCACAAGCTAATAATCTTCTTATCTATATAAAAGTCGACCCGGACAGTCTTGATATAGATGGTCCTTATAAGGGAATAGTTCGTGATGTTAGAGGAATAGGTCACCAAGGCACGGGTGATCTCGAATTGACTATTAACTCCCTGCAAGATCTTGAATGCATTTATCCTCTTCTTGCTTTGAGTTATGAGAGAAGTTGAATTTTCATTAAAGTCATGCAATCGTTGATAAAATAGGGCTAAAAAAAGTTCTAATTTCAACAACCACTCTTTCAAACGGTATAGGATCATGTCCGATGCCTTTAAGAAAAGAATCCCAGCGTTCCAACGTCTTAGGGGCATTGTAAAAAGCTTCAGTAAAGGCTTTTGGGAACTTCTCGAATGGTTGTTTTCCTGTTTTGAAATACGTCCTTAATGATCGGAGCTATATTTTCCTGTTTGATTTGAAATTGATTCACCATCGTCCACACATCATAAAAGTCCTTCATCCTGCTATTTGCAAGGCCAAGTTTAACCATTGCATCTAGTTTTTCCGCAATCATTGTTTCCGGGGTATATCCCTTAAGTTGAGGTGAAGGGAAATCTAATAATGCTGGATAGTTTAGATTAGCGGGTTTAGGAAAAATCTTATCGCTGAAACCTATGTCGAGTCTTAAAGGTAATTTAGCTGTATGCAAACGCGCTGAAAAACGTGCAGAAAGGCCGGTGTATTCTGTTTCAATTTGAGATTCTGCAAGGATTAAATCTGTAGAATTGAATTCTATACCATCTTGAGGAACCGGATATGCGCATATTTCCTTGAGAGTGAGTGAAATGTTTTCTATGGAGTTGTTAGCTTTTGCTAATAGGTCAATATCAACTGTTGCACGATGTGTTGCGGGGTCCCAAACCATGAGCATCAGACCACCTTTTAAAAAGAATGAGTTTTTATGTTCAGAAACACTTAATCGATATAAAAACCTCTCCATAGCATAATAACGAAGAACTTCTTGTGTAGGTCGATTTTTCGTTAATGCAATATTCTTTAGTTTTGTATAAACGGATTCAGGCAAATTTTTCTTTTCAATATTCATATTTATTGACTCACAATCGTTTCAATGATGGGTTGAAGAACTTTTTCAACACGACAAATTTTTGCATAATCATAGAGTTTATCAAGATCAGTTTTCCCTTTTCTCCAATACTCTTTGAATGCTTCCAAAACAACATCCATGCCGATTTTTTGTCGAAACTTTAGACAGTCTGCTAAAGTTTTTTCAATATTGTAAATTTTAACAGGAAAACCACTAATCGAAATTTCTTCTATTCCAGCTTCATATGCACTTTGGGAATACCAAAAAATGCGTAATGGCGGATAATTTGGTTTTGGTAACCTTGAGGTTCTTGGTAAAGCTATATAAACGAAGTGAGGAATTTGAGTTGTCAGCTCATAGTAAGCTAAAGCTGATATGAGACAGACAATACCTTGAGGAATTCTCTTGGCAACCAGAACCAAATCGGGTTCCGAAAAATCTGGCATTGAAGCCAATCGAAAAACGCCCCTCCCTAAAGACTCTAGAACCCCTTCATCCCGTAATCTGTAAAGATAAACAGGATGAATCCCTAATTTTATAGCTTCAGCGGTGCGCAATATGCCGTTGTGCTGTCGAAAAATTTCTATAGGATCATTTTTTCTTGGTTTCATATGATAAAAACGTTTGCACTTATTTGGTTCTGTATGCATTATTATCATTAAACGAATTTACTCGTCAAGCTGCATAGTAGATAAGGCCAAAATTATGGATATTCCAAGTGACCCTCACATAGTCACCCCTAGCAATTTAGAGGAGTTGATTACAGCTATTCAAGATGCAAAAAAAGAGCATGGCCCAAAATTAATGTATAGAGGGCAGAGAAATTGCAACATGGGAAATAAATTCTTCTTTTACTCGAGGTTTTGATAAGCATACAACATGGGATTAATCCGCCATCCCTAAACACGGAATGCAGAAAAGTCATATTATATATCTATTCAATCATTTATGAATTATTTTGCTTCAATAAAACCGACAGAAGAACTAATTCAAACCGTGCGAGGAAAGGGATGTCCATACTTTGAATATGCGCGAAATCATCAGCAAAACTTCTAAAGGCAAAAATCCATGGTATTCAAAATGAATCTTCCGGGAACGCCGATAGTAGATTTCACATACGATGAATTAGTAGCTTTATTTTTTGCAAACTTTGACATAAATTATGACCGAAGGATTACAACCTGAATATCAAGGACGGACAACCGATTCAGCTGTTTATGTAGTTAACTATCAAGTTTTCGAGATTTATGAAAATTTTCTAACTATCATCCAAACATATAAACTTGCTGATATAACAAATAGAGGATTCCGAAAACCTTGTATCATTCACCCACAGGGCCAAATTAATGATTTCAACGACATCAAACCCAAAAGGCAAAAGGCTCTTTATGTTGTACATATTGACTCAAGATATTCCATCGATGAGTTTTTAATTCAATATGAGCAGAGTATAGGCAAAAAGATGTATACTAAAATCCTCATTTCAAAAGAATTGTTCGAAGAATGCAAGCAATTTTTATTTGAGAGGAATTATACATTGAACCAACTTTTTCCTCCCTTAATTCAGTACCGCGCACAAGCTATTCAACGGCTATTCGGAAGTGCATTAATCCCTATTCTGGCAAAGTCATAATATGAAAAAATGGTTCATTGCTGACACACACTTTTCCCATGCCAATATCATTAAATACACCGGCCGGCCATTTGCCAATGTTGAGGAAATGGATCGCGCTCTTATTGAAAATTGGAACAAATGCGTTGGCGACGATGATCAAGTTTTCTTTCTTGGCGATTTTGGCTTGGGGGACGTTGAATATTTGCAATCAATCTGTGCTCAACTTAAGGGCAACAAGGTGTGCATTCGTGGAAATCATGACGCTAATCCTACTCGAATGAATCGAATTGGATTTTCTGTTGTTTTAGAAGCTGCATTTCTCAAAATTGGGCATCACAACGTCGAACTAATTCACATACCGACCAATCCTTCTCCTTCCCATTTTCAATTACATGGACACGTTCATGAAAAAAGACCAAGAAAGTTAATATTTAACCAACTCAATCTTTGTGTAGAGGTTTGGGACTATAAGCCAGCTTCTGAAAAAGCCATTCTCAGCATTCTTGATAAGGCTACCCCAAATCAGCCCAATACTGTCGATCTCCCTCCTTCAGATCTTTAATGTGTCTTTTGACACTTTTATGACACACTGTGTCTCTATTTCCATTCAATAAAACCAGCAATCACCAATTGAACATAAGTCCAAAGTCATGTTATCGTATTGCTGTGAGCAGTAAATGACTGCTGAGATGAATGGAAAAGCAGCGGACTCATAATCCGTCGGTCCTAGGTTCAAGTCCTAGTTGCCCCACTTTTTCTTTGTGATTCATAACGCTAAAACTGAACAACTTGCATAGACGCAAACAATTCAGTCAAAAGCACGGTCCAGATCCGTGGACCATTTATGGACCACTCGCCTACAACAATTGGCGACAGAAGCACCCTTCCCTGCCATTAAATAGCAGCTAACCTTTGAAAACTTAAAACAAAGGAAAAGCTGTGAAAGGCATCGACAAACGTATCCACAAAAACGGAATGGTTTCCTACCGTGCCCGTGTCCGCATCAAAGGACATCCTGTTCTCTCTCAATCCTTCGCTTCCAAAACCCTTGCGATGAAATGGAAGCGCGATACTGAATCAGCGGTTGAACAAGGCAAGTACCAATATGATCTACCCGGCAGCAAGAACACCTTAACTGAGCTGATCGACCGCTACATTGAAAGAGTTCTACCATCAAAGCCAAAGAATGCAAGAAATGTCCGTCAGCATCTTCTCTGGTGGAAACAGGAATTAGGGCATTGCCTGCTTTCCGATATCAAACCGAGCATGATTGCACAAAAACGTGATGAATTGCTCTCTGGAACGACTTGCAAAGACAAGCTCCGCTCTTCCACAACCGTTGTCCGCTATCTTGCAAGCTTGTCTCATGCTTTTGCTATCGCAGTGAAAGATTGGGAATGGATACAAGAAAATCCCGTTATGAAAATCTCAAAACCAAAAATATCCAATGGGAGAACACGATTTCTTAATGACGGTGAAAAAGAAAGACTTCTCCAAGCTTGCCAAGAAAGCGAATCAAAAGGACTCTACCCAATTGTTATACTGGCTCTTTCAACTGGCATGAGAAGAGGGGAAATCATGAATCTCAGATGGAGCGATGTCGATTTAGCTCGAGGCTCAATTCTCTTACAAACCACAAAGAATGGTGAGCGGCGTTTTATCCCTCTCGTGGGAACAGCTCTAGATCTTTTGTGTTCAAAATAC
This sequence comes from uncultured Parachlamydiaceae bacterium, assembly GCA_963801335.1. Taxonomy (GTDB): domain Bacteria; phylum Chlamydiota; class Chlamydiia; order Chlamydiales; family Parachlamydiaceae; genus CAWDEQ01. Next base: position 1,328,297 of record CAWDEQ010000003.1, read on the forward strand.
GCCAATCAAACCGTTGACTCTCTCGTATTTCCTGCTCCACATTCTCCATCTAAACCTATCGACATTCGTTCTGCTTGGGAAACCGCTCTGAGCAAAGCTAACATTTTCAACTTCCGCTTTCACGACCTTCGTCATACAGCCGCTTCCTACTTAGCCATGAATCAAGCGAGTCTGCTAGAGATCGGAACTCTGCTCGGTCACAAAACTGTCCAAATGACCAAGCGGTACGCCCATCTCTCGAATGCGCATATGCATGAAACAATAACAACGCTGAATACAAAACTGTTCAATGATAAAAAAAATTCCCAGAAAAAAAACATCTTAGATTTCTAGGAACTCCGATGACTTGAATCATTGAAATCCAAAGCAAAATGATGACCAATGATCTTGAAACCATGGTTTAGGTATAGTCTATGAGCGTCGTGACGCTGAGGCCCGCTATCTAAATGGACTTGATCGCATTTAGCTTCTTTAGCTTGTTCAATAACCCATTTTAAAAGCTTCCCGCCGTGACCATTTTTTCGCGTTTCTGTATCAGTGATTAAGTCATCGATATAGAGGACTTTCCCCCAAGCCAGAAATTCTCCCGACTTTGACACTTGCGAAGCAAGTGTCTAATAATTAGATTGTTACGAAACGAAATTCAGGCACAACACTCTGTATTCAAGATGGTATTCCTTTCAATAGAAATTCCAAGAACTTGAAAAATTTTTTCAGCATCTAGAGGAAGTGAAGATTGCATTTTTCCTTCCCTCTTGCTGGACTTATCTTCAAAAATTGTCGTATGTACTTGCGCCAATGCATACCTGATACGATCTGGAGTAAGATCAGAATTATTTTGGCGGAGCAATAACTCTAAAAACCTCTCGAGAAATAAATTGATAAAACACAATAACACGTGAGCTTTTATCCGATGCGGTACCCAGTGAAAGATAGGACGCGTCTTAAGAGTACACTTGGCAACTCGAAATGCCTCCTCGATATGCCACAGGTCGCGGTAACGAGCTAATGCCTGCCCCACATCAAGTTTTGCACTGTTCGACACAGCGATCCCATGAAAACCATCCCATTGGGCATCTTCCTTTATTGCCTTCTCATTAAGTGTAAGCAAAGACCCCTGTTTTACATTAGTATATTTTTTGTAACCAGCATTACTAATCAATTTTTTTACAGAAGTTTCGTCAGCCGATTCGGATAGCTTTTGCTGCAGCTTGTTAATCATTCGTTCTCTATCTTCTTTATCTTTCTTTGCCCGGCTGGGACTATAAGTTGCAATTAGCAGCGTATCTGCATATTGAGGATGGTCCATTGTACGAAATCGAATTCTATCCTCCTCGGGAATGGTCTCCTGATTAAGCAAAATCGAATAATTTGAAAGATCATTAATTTTTAATTTCTTAGACATAGACCTGAGTTTCGTGGCTATCACAAAATGGAATCCCGTCTTCTGAAGTGCTTCTACATTCGATTTGCTTGCTAAACCCCTATCACACACCACCGTGACATTATTTATTGAAAATTGACTTCGTAATTTCTCGAGAACCGGAACCAGAGTTTTCGTTTCTGCTAAATTACCTCTAAAGACCTCATATGCGAGCGGTATTCCCTGAGAATCGACGACTAATGCAAGAACTATCTGTACTAAGTGATATTTCTGATCTTTGCTAAACCCAAAGTCTCTGATGTCATCTTGGTCGACGCTTTCAAAATAAAGAGTTGTAACGTCAAAGAAAAAGCAGTCAACAGGTTTTACTGAAACTCTACAAATAGTATCAAAGGCCTGCTTTTGAATTGCATCGTTCAAGGATTCGATAGCATCCATAGCTCGATAAATGTGCTGTACATCAACTCCTTGAAATCCATGTGTTTCTTGACGTTCACAAGTTCGCAACTTACTACTTGGCAAATCAAGCCGCTGAACGAGAATAAGCTTGATGATTTCCTCCAAATCGAATTGATGTTTCCCCTGGGCACTTTGAATAATCTTGTTAAAACCTGTAATAGTCATCAGTAGAGGGCGAACGCAATCTACCGCTGCTTGTAATACCTGCTAGCAATTCATCCCGCTTTTCAGCGATCAAACTTGGTCTTATCTGCGCTAATAAAAGATGCCCAAGCTCCTGCTTCCACCAAAGCAAATGCCGGCGAGTATTCTTCGCATTTTTGGGCTTGGAAGGAAGAACCCTTTTTATGTACAAGTCAATCAGTTCTGAAAGGGTGTGCTTTGTGGCAGGGTTTGTAAATTCATACCTGTCATGTTCAATTGCGGACTCCATATCCCTCTTCCATTTTTTAGCTAGCGTCTTCGACTTGAAGGACCTATCAAACTGTTGCCCTCCTTTCATTCGTATCCGAACCCGATAAGACTGCGAATGCTTATGCGTGCGCATCGTGATACCTCTCAAACCATCCTCAGTTTTGCTGCTAAGGCTTGCCGACATTTCTACTTTTTCCATGCTTTGCTCCTATTGTTATAGCACGAGATTAGTTGTAAATGTTTGAATTTTATCGTAAGCTGTTGGAAGAAAAAATGGCGTCGGTGGAAAATTTAATAATTTAATATTTGGAGATGAATGGCAAAGATTCAAATTTACTGTGATTCTGGCGCTGATATTTCCAAGCTAAAAAAGATTTCCACGAAATGTGAATTTTACCAGTTTCCTTATGACTCGCCAGACCGACCAAAAAAGCCACTTCTGATTGCCAAACCTTCTAATGCTCAATGGAGAGACTGTCATGCCGCCTGGATGGAATTTTCAGAAATAACATGGGGTGATTTTAAAGGAAGCGCTCTTCATCCAGAAATAGAGGCAATCATAGGCATAGGGCCTGAAAGTCGAAGAGACGTTTTGCATTTCGATTCTGCACACAAGACAGCATGCAAAATTTTTCTCACTTCAGACAAAGGGTATATCTGGTCGAAAAGAGCCGAATTAGAATCTCTCACGGGAATCAAAATCTTCCATACCCCATTTGAATTTGAGGTAGCTCTGGAATACATATCCAAACTCCTGAGCACTTTGTCATCGTAAAACAAACGTTACATTAACGCTCAATGCCCGTCCTTGATTCTATCAACCAAAGATTCAAGGTTTTCTGGCAAATAAAAAGGTCTCTTTTTTAGATGGGGTCTTTGAATTAAGGAGAAGACGTTTTAGGTTTTGGATTGATCGAGAAATGGATCGATTAATTGTTGAATAGATTGAAAATGTTCAATATGCCGATTAATTTCTTCACGTTCAATAGGCTCTAGAAGAACTTGTTGCTTTTCATACTGTTTGATTTTAAGTTTAGGAATAGAAGAAATGCTCGCATGAGTTGCCCATTGACGGCTGCCAACATAAATCAGGCCAAGTTCCCTGGGAATAAAACTTTTTTGCACGTCTTCCAATCTCGAAGAAGTTAAAATTTTTGCAATCATTTCGAGGTTTCCAGTTTCTAATAGAATGCCAAATGGTTGTGCATGAGAGCAGTCATAATACCCGACGTTAGCAAAAGTAAAATCAAATGGATTAATGTTTTTGCTATCAATTAGAAACGTCACCAGATTGTCCTTTTTCATTACGCAAGCAAACTTTAAAACAGCCAGTTCATCCCATACTATTTTTCTATTTAAGACTTCCTCTAAAGATTTTTGCAGACGGCAATATATGTCAACAGAGCCAATAAAAATCCGATCAACACACTTAAAAAGCCTCGAATGCTTCTTCAATAATTCTTCGATAAGGCAAACAAGCCATTCTTGTTCGTCTGGTTTTAAGTGTTGTTGATATTTTTCTAAATCAAGAATTTTTTCATCATAGAGCAAATTCAGCATTAGATCATGTTTTATACGTTCTAGGCGATTCTGATCGTTTAAAAAATTAATTGATTTTTGGTTTGTATGATTATATACCCAGGATTCGGCAGAATAACCTACAACAGAAGATAAAAAGGTGCTTCGAATTATCTGCTTTTTTTTCCTATCATCTAATTTCTTACCCTGACTAATGAACCGCACGATTGCTTCATTAAAGGCATCGGGCCCAGTTGTTAAAACGGTAAAGTCCGCTAAAAAAGAGCGTGAATATGTAACTTGATTTTTCCATCTTTTTTTCTTGTAATTATTTAATATTAAATTTTTTAAATATTTTATTAGAAGTTTTTTGGGCGTGGACCCAAAAAGATCATTTCGACAATAATTTTTAATCGAGCATTGACCACAAACAAAACCATATGGAGGATTATCTCCTTTTAAAAGAAGGGCATTAAGGTCTATATCGTCTTTTTTGACATCGCCATCTAAATAATATCCTCCAAATTGATCTATAATTTCATATCGCAAAAGATCGCTGGCTTCCCCAAAGTTAGAGGGAATTTTAGCTAAAGCCGCTTTAAAGTGAAAAAAAGTAGCCATCATTTTATGATTTCCAAAAACAGTCTGCACATCCATCAAATGAATCGCTGCTCCTTTTAACCAACTTCGAAATGTAGACTCGATGTTTATTTGATCAGTCCAAAGAACTGAAATACCGCCCAGCTCTTGCATTCGATTGGAAAAATATAAAATATTTTGACGAAATTCTTCCGGTAAGGGTTTTTCTCCTAACCATATAAAGTGAAGTATTTTGGGGATTTTGTGCATTGAAGTGCTTTCAGAAAAACAAGAAACGCAATCAGATTGAACGTTTTTAAGAAGATCGAATTTTTTAAAAAGTTCTCGATGCTGGTTTATTCCATAAACATCTTTAATTTTTGATTCGTCTTCGCCGTAAATGCCGGGAAAAAGCTTCGCCAATTCTGAATATTCGCTGAGTTTATCTACCATGCATAAGTCCTTCAATTTTGCTTTTTTCTCATTCAGCAATTTATGATAATCTAACAGGCCGTAAATCGCGTGGCTTGCTCTAAGAAATAACAAACCTCGAGTAGCCCTCTTAATATCTCTTCAAATAGGTTTTTCCCTATCAAGCAGGGCAATAATCGTTTTTTCAAGAACAGGTTTATAATCCCAAACTTCAATAGAAAGGTTGAGCTGGCGATCAACAAGCTTGTTAGGCCGTTTTTCATGGACATGGCCATGGAGCTGAAAGTGAGGAGGCGCCGGCTGGCTGGGAATATGAACAAGTTCGACTTGGTGGCGACCTATCTTGATGAAGGCAGATTCTAGAACAAGAGAGAATCCGATCGTATGCATTTTAGTGGGAGAACCATCGTGATTGCCTCTGATACAAATCTTATTACCATGAAGCTGTGAGCAAAGATTTGTGAGAAAATCAGTCGTACCCAGCCCAAAATCGCCTAGAAAGAAGACTGTGTCTTGAGTCCCAATGAGAGCATTCCAATTCTCAATAAGCTTCGCGTTCATCTCATCGACAGATTGGAAAGGACGTCCGGTGTAACGAATGATGTTATTATGAGAAAAGTGAGTATCGGATATAAACCATTTATTCATTTTTAACCCTCGATTAACTCCCATTTGTAAAGGAGCTTTTCCACATCTCCCCAAGGAAGTCGACTGCCCTTAGCTTTCATTGAATCAAAGCTATTCCTAGCTTGCACTTGCTTTAAGAGCTTATGGTTCAGCAATTCTTCAATAATCCATACCGTTCCATGTATTTCAACCCCTTCGCTCTTTGCAGCGACTCGAAGGTCTTTATCACCGCTCAGAAGAGGGCATTTTTCTTGCATGGCAAGGGCTAAAGCCGAATGATCCATCAAGCTAGGCCGTGAGTATTTAAAGCTCAAAGACTCTGTTCTCTTGACAGATTCAGCGGTAAGACTTCTCACTTTTAAACCAGCCTCCAAAAGATAGCTATGTCGTTCTCTGAGTTCCAATTCAAAGAGGATATCAGGAACTGCGATCTCATAAGGTAGTCGAAAAATAACTGAGGTCAAATTGCCATCTTCGATGTCGATAAGAATGTTAGCATCGCTAATGAGTAAAAGCATGTGAGTTTTGCACCTGACGAAGAGCTTTTAATTGAGTGAGAGAACAGGATAACAGTTCTGCGGCTTTTGGTTCTCCAATATATTCTTCACCGAGAGCATGAAAGAGCATTTGGTTAAAGGCATGATCTTTTTCTGAAGGAATTTCTATCCCCGGCTCTTTGCGATGCCATCCTTTCTGTCGGAAACGAATGATGAGGCTTTTGTAGTAAGATTCTTGAATGATTCCCAAATCTTTAAGACGATAGCAAATCGCTCCCATGCTCAGTTGAAACTGTTCTTTAAGAAGAAGAAGTTCCTGCCATTCAATGGCTCGACGCTCTTTTCCCACCGCTTGAAATACAGCTTCACGCGGAAATAGAAAAGCACCTGCAAATCGATTGCAAGCCTGCTCTTCATCCAATTTGGAAGAAAGACGATTAATAAAAATATAGTGAGCGAGTTCATGAGCTAGATTGAAACGTTGTCGATCACCAGGCCATCTGGAGCTAATCACAATAATTGGCTGATCATTGATGACAGTCGAAAGACCATCAAAATGCTCTTCATCAGTGTTAATAATAAACACTCTTATGCCATGACTTTCTAAAGCATCGATAAGATCGTGAATAGGAGCCAAACCAAGTTTCCAATGATTACGGAGTATTTCAGCAATTGACTCTATCTCTTCAAGACTATTAATTTTCTGAGGAAAATCAGATGGAAGTTCAAATATCGGTACAGGAGAAGCTCGGATAAAGATTCTCCAATTCTAAACGACGCTCGATTTGACTGATTACTTCAAATTTAATTGCTTCTTCAACTTTTCCATTCAATTTTTTTCGTTTTCGAAACTTTACATTTTCAAGAGAAACTTTGATTGGACGAAAAAAGAAATCGACACGAACTTTCAGAGCTCTCGCTAATTTTATGAGCATGTCCGAAGAAGGATAGACATCCCCATCTTCATATTTTTTGATAGCGGCATGGCTCAAGTGCACGAGATCAGCAAGTGCGCGTAAGCTCAAACCAGCAGCTTTTCTAGCTTGTTGAAGTCGAATTCCTAAGTTGCTCATATAGACACCTATATTTATAGATTTCCTTTATAGTTTACATTATAACAAAAAACACATATCTTGTAAACCAGACACTTCCGCAACTTTTAAACAGGAGAATTTCCCTATGAACGTCTTTGAGAGATTGACACAACATTATCAAATTCAACCACCTCGGTTGTCATTTGGAGGATCGGAAGGATCAGCGATACAAATGCGCATTTTTGATAAATATCCAGATGAAGAGGCAACAAAACCTCTGGGGGTTACAGTTTGGCGCCACCGTTCTACAGCTAGCCTAGATGTCGCTCCAGCTGTTGGTTATTGTATGGTAGATGCATGTCTTGATGTCTCCGGATGGAGTAATCCAGATGCGCTTCCGCTTCCAGTAGAGATGAAAAATCATGAACTTGAAATTGTGGTTTACTTAGATTGCTTAGATTGTATCCGCATGAGAGCAATTGGAGGATATTTGCCGAGGGTTTAACTTCTAGTTCTGTGGACCATTTGTGGACCACTGACCTACAAAAAAGAGCGATTAATCACAACACTTCACGGTAGATAGAAAAGCATACTTTCCGCTATGATGGAGGGCAGTTAGCTGCTAAATAGCAGGGGCGGTGCTGCGGACTCATAATCCGTTGGTCCTAGGTTCAAGTCCTGGTTGCCCCACTTTTTCCACACATACTTCTGAACGGGTTTTTGAGCATTACGCAAATGGTGCGAAAACCTCATTTTACGCAATTTTTACGCAATCGGCCACAACAAGCCAGCGCAATTCAAAGCAATACCTCTTTTTACCGACCGATTTTTCTGAAATCTTTTCCTACTTCCCCATTTTTTCGTGGGAACAGTGGGAATTCTGGGAACGCGATTTCTTTCCATTTCATTTTCAGAAACTTACAGTTCATTTAACCGTTCCCATATCACTAAATACGCCATGGGATCAATGGGAACGTCGGAAAATGCTCTTTAGCGGCAAAAGCCGACCAAATTATGCAAAAAACAGTCAAATCTTTCTTGAACTGCTGAAAATTTTATCTCAATATGAGGCTTCTAAAAAAGTGTTAGAGCCGCCCTTCTTACGAGCCAACACAGTTTTAGAAGCGGAAAAACTTTGCATTGAAGGAGAGATTAGCCCTTATCTTCGCCAATTTTCTTCGACCAACTCAGAAGATCATCCACTTTCTAGTAACCAATTATTGAATCTCATCGACACCTTCTTAAATATGCTGGACATCAATATTACTCAGACAATTGCCAAGCGAAAAGAAGCAAAGCAATCGATTAAGGCCGCTGCTCCAAATTTTGATGTCCGCGTGCGCGATAAAGAAATTGCTGTGGAGTGGATGAAAAAGGAATGGACACAAGATAACAAATTTTCTCAAGACACCATTATTGACAGGCTTGTTCTAGCTATACTGCAAAATAGAATTGAACTTGAAAAAGACTACAAGAGATCTACCTTTGAGAAATGGGTTGATGAGGCGGATCCTCTTCCAAAAGCAGAAAGGGAATACCGCCCCAAAACTAAAAATCGGAAAAATGGGTAAGTGAGCTTTTTTGAAAGGGGTAGTCAGCTCCATCAGTTTCATAGAGAGAAAGGGGTAGTCACTTACCCTTTCGAATTTTCTTCCCTTAAGAAAAAGAGCGTTAACCCTCACAATTGAGCTTTAACCAGAAAACAACCAAGTGAGGAGATTGCAATGACAGTAAAAGAAGCTCAATTAATCACAGTTAGACAATTTTGTGAGAGATACTCTTATCCATCTGAAAGCGCTTTGAGAGCAATTATTTTGGATGCCTCGATCAATGGCTTTGATAAGGCCATTTTCCGAGTGGGTCGTCGTGTTTTAGTCAATGTTCCTGCATTTTTTCAAATCATCGAAGAGAAGAACGGAGGGAAAAAACTATGAGAGGAAGGCACGAAAAAAAATATACCTCGTCCGCACCAGAAATGAGGACGAGGCATGAAAAATGAACATTGGCAATTTAACCATAAGTCTACAGAGCGGCAACTCAATAGGCTTACATCGTAAGGACAAGACAAGATGAATATTAGCATGGCAGAGGAGATTTCTCAACAAAATTCGGATCTCGAAATCATCCGACATCGCGTCCGAGAAATAGAGAAAAAATGCGATGAACAACGAGAAAGGGAGCTCACTCGGCTTCCTCCTGGATTTTATTTAGATGACACCAGCCTCTGGTATCAGGAATCTAAAGAAGATGAGGATGAAAGCCCTGTTCGCTTACGCATCTGTTCCCGCCTCGAAATTATAGCAGTCACACGCAATCAGCACGGTGAAGATTTTGGACGATTACTCCAGTGGCATGATTGCGATGGACGCATGCATACGTGGGCGATGCCCATGTCGATGCTTGCTAGCGAAGGATATCCCTACTTGGGAGAACTGTTATCAAAAGGGCTTGAAATTGAACCCGGAAGAATGGCTCGTCAAAAACTCACGGTGTACATTCAATCCTCTCGCCCTACAGCAAGAGGATTATGCACGCCTCATGTTGGCTGGCATCATGACTGCTTTGTCTTGCCTTCGAGGACAATAGGACAGACAGCAAATGAACAAGTTATTCTTCAATCCAACTATCCAGCCGGGCATTTTTCGACGCGAGGTACTTTAGAAAACTGGCAACAGATCCCCAAGTTATGTGCTGGAAACAGCAGGCTTGTTTTTGCACTGTCTATGTCTTTTGCCTCTATTTTGCTGACCCCGTTAGGCATCGAAAGTGGAGGTGTTCACTTTCAAGGCACAAGTTCCTTGGGAAAAACGACAATTTTAAGAGTGGCCGCCACACCATGGGGTGGAAAAGACTACGTTCTCACTTGGAGGGCTACAACCAATGGATTAGAGGGAATTGCAATGAATCACAACGATACTTTGCTTTGCCTCGATGAATTGGGTCAGAGTGATCCGGACAAAGTGGGAGAAGCCACCTACATGCTGGCTAATGGATCCAAAAAAGTGCGATCCGATGCCTCGGGTGATTCCAAGCCTACAGCAAAGTGGCGCATACTCTACCTTTCGAGTGGAGAGACCAATCTCGCAGGACATCTGATGCAGGTTGGCAAAAAAACGCGAGCAGGGCAAGAGGTCCGCATACTGGATATTCCAGCCGATACAGGCAAATATGGAGCATTTGAAAACCTGCATCACTATCCGACAGGTGATGCTTTTGCCAATGCCTTAAATCTGCTCACCACACAATTTTACGGTACCGCAGCTATTCATTTTATCGAACAGCTCATAGCCAATAAAAGCGAGTACCTGAAACTGACTAAAGAGAAAATGCAGCAGTTTGAACGAGAATGTTTTCCTCCAAAAGCTTCCGGTCAGGTAGCTCGAGTATTGAATCGTTTCGCCGTCATTGCTGCTGCAGGTGAACTGGCAACAAAGATGGGCATCACTGGCTGGCAACATGGGGAAGCCTTTCAAGGAGTGAAATCCTGCTTTGAGGCTTGGTTACTTACAAGAGGAAGTATAGGGTTGCTTGAAAGGGAGCAGATTAAAGCCCATATCCGTCGATTTTTTGAGCTAAATGGGGAAAGCAGATTTATCGATATCGCCGCTTTTAAAGCTCATATAGAGGACCCTTCCTCTAATCAGATGCAAATGCCTCATCAGAAAATTGCTAATCGGGCTGGATTTCGTGAAAGCGAAATGGAAAAGACAACTTATTACGTTCTTCCCGAAGTATTTAATGTGGAGCTTTGTGTTGGATTCGATAAGAAACTCGTCGAGTCCGTTTGTATGGAAGAGGGATGGTTGATTCATGGAAAGGAGCGAGTGACATCCAAGAAGAGACTCCCTCAGATGGGGGCGAAATGGGTTTATATGTTTACCAATCGCGTGTTGGGTGATGAAGATTAAGATGGCAACTTTTGTTGGGAACAGTGGGAACACGGGAACATTATTGAGCTTTATAAGTATTTGTTCCCACGTTCCCCATGATAGAACTCTGATCTGGGACAAGTATGATCATATTAACCTATTGATATTTAGCAGATTACAAAAACTGTTCCCAGGTTCCCGAAGTTCCCATGCAAAACAGCCTATAGAAAAATAACGAAGGAATTATGGATTTACTGGATTTAGCAAAAGAAGCAGGACTCTCACCCTTGAAGGTGGCTCAAACTAACGGAGGAGAGTATATTTGCGCCTGCCCCAAGTGCGGCGATGGCGGCAAAGGAAAAAAGTCCGACCGTTTCCATGTATGGCCGAATCAACAAGCTAAAAATTGTATGGGTCATTACTGGTGCCGTCAATGTGGAATCAAAGGAGACAGTATTCAATTTTGCCGCGACCTCCTTGGACTAAATTATGCGGATGCGTGCTCCAGATTGAAGGTACAGATGACCCTTTCTCCAAGAGAATGGGTGACAGACCTCTCCAGACCGCAAAAGACATTCAAAAAAGCAGTGATCCCAAACAGCATTTGGCAGTCCAAGGCATCGGCATTTGTGGAGTGGTGTCATGAATTAATCTGGAAATATCCGGCCGTCATTGCATCCCTCAAGCAACGAGGTTTTGATGAAGAGTCTATTCGATATTGGAAACTCGGCTATTGCCCTGAAACCTTTTGGCGCGATCGCTCCTCATGGGGCTTGTCCGAGAAACCCAATGCTAGCGGCCTCATCGCAAAATTATGGTTGCCGCAAGGAATCGTCATTCCCACCCTTTCAGATGGCAATGTGACAAAAGTTAAAATTCGCAGACCGGATCCCCACAAACAACAAGAGAAGAAATTCCAAAAGTATGTCGTAGTTTCCGGCAGCATGGAAGCTCCAGCAGTTTATGGCGATCTCTCGAAACCCGTTCTCATTATGGAGTCAGAGCTAGATGCCATGCTGACATTTAAGGCGATAGACGGAATCTGCTGTGTGATCGCACTGGGTGGAGCGCAAAAGAAGCCTGATTTAGAACTGCATCAATATCTCCAACGCTCATCGCGTATTTTACTTGCCCTCGACTTTGATGAAGGTGGCATGAAAGGCAACCTATTCTGGCGATCGATCTATCCCCAGTTACTTTTCTGGCCTGTACCATAAGGCAAGGGGCCTGGAGATGCCATTAAACTTGGGCTTGATCTTCTACGTTGGGTTGAAGCTGGACTCAAAGCAATAAAACTGTAGTTAACAAAAACAAAGGAAATACCATGAACAATACACCAACCATTCCAGAGAAAGCTGATATGTCTCGTCCTGGATTTAAAGGTTATCAACTTGAAAAGAACACTTCCTCAAAGAAATTCGGCAAGTGTCCAATCCAGTATGTTCTTGAAGGAGACCAGGAAAAACCAAGGGCGTCTATTATTTTGAATCCCAATGAGCAATGGTGCCAGTCACCTGCGGAGGCGTTACAGTGTGCTCTAACAAGAATAACTGGTACAGATGACCAAGATCTAGCGAAAGACATCATCGATAGAGCCATTTTGGCAATGCCCATCGCTAATGGACCTGAAGAAGCGTGTGGTAGACATAGATAGTCTTTGCAGTGCGCTGGGAACAACATCTAGAATCACCGTCTTCCGGTATTTGCGCCAATTGCAGTACCTGACGAGTTATACCCACTCGAGAACGTATTACACTCTTCCAGGGATTGCTCAATTCGATCAGGATGGACTATGGCATTGTGGAGATATCGGATTCTCAGCACATGGCACCCTATTGGATACATTAGCGCATTTTGTGGAGCATTCTGAGGCGGGCAAGACCAATTCGGAGTTGGAAAAACAATTCAAGATACGAGTACAGAACTCTTTGCTTAAGCTTCTAAATATCAATAAAATTGCCAGAGAAAAACTGGTAGGGAAGACATTTTTTTATGTCAGCACCGATCCAGGAAAAAGGAAAAGACAAGTCAACAAACGCAAGGAGCAGGGCAAGAAAACCCCTGTCTCGGAGTGGATGGTTATTGAAATTCTGGTTGAAGTCATTCGGGCCTCATCCTCTCTCATAAGCATAGAGGCAGTCGCACACCGTCTGCGCAAACGGGGATCTTCAATCACACGTGATCAGGTCGAACAGGTCTTCCAAGAGTATGGCTTGGAAAAAAAAACGCTGGATTGATCGCTGTCAAATCTGTGAGACTCCTTTGTGATCGCATGCAAACTAAACTTGGTGCATCCTTTCTATTCCCGAAATGTCCGACAATAAAAGTAGAGGCAGGAGAGACGATATGTTCCTGTGGCAATGGCCTCAAGGTGCAGAAAACGCAAACCAGACGGAAGATTGTCACGCTTCAAATTGGACAGTTCGAATTATTTGAGACTGTGAAATACTGCCCAAACTGCCATAGGGTTTTAGGCATGAAGATGCACGGCTTCTTGTTCCAGAATTTTGTAACTTTGGCTATGACATCATGGAATACGTAGGGCGAGCATTGTTCCTTGAGCATCGCGCAGTACAACAAATCATGGCGGCGCTCAAGGAGAAAAATGTCACGGTTTCGGATCGGGAAGTTGCCTTTCTTGGAAAAAAATTTATTTTATACTTGGTGCTAGCACACAAAGAGAAATCGCCCGAGATTAAACAATTACTTCTCAAGCAGGGTGGTTATATTCTGCATTTTGATGCGACCTCCGATGGAGACAGCCCTCATCTGTTGTGCGCCATTGCTGAAGTTGTAGATCTGGTTTTGGGTAGTGTGAAAGTGCCGACCGAAACTACAGAAGCTGTTGTGGATTTTCTCGAAAATCAAAGATCAATACGGTACACCACTTGCAGGGGTCTCCGACATGCTGAGGGCAAATTTAGCCGCCTTCGAAATCGTGTTTCCCGGCATCCAGCATTTCGTATGTCACTTCCATTTTTTGCGCGATATAGGAAAGGATTTGATGGAATATGACTACGCGATGCTGCGCGATGGGCTGAAGCGATATGGCACGCAAACCAG
>CAWDEQ010000004.1:0-114531 GCA_963801335.1 uncultured Parachlamydiaceae bacterium
ATTCTTTTGCGTCGTTGTCCCTTGGTCGTTTGCCCCTTGGTCGTTTGTCCTTTGTCCTATGAGAAGCTGTGATTTATTCATAACCTGTTCAACCTTTTACTTTAGAGTTACCGGGAATCGCTGATTTTTATGTGGGATTTAGGTCGGGAAGTTTTTCCTTTTTCTCTTTTTGAACCGCTATCACAGGTGGCGATATCGCTTTTTTGGGTGTAGCAGTCGGCGGTTTTATCGGCTTTTGAGTCAAGCTAGCGATTTTTCTTTGCAATGTGAATCCCCAAAGTAGCGCAGCTGTTAGAAAAAATGCCAGAATCCCAATGATGCCATAAAGGATGAAGGGAGGGCGAACAGAAGACGCTTCTGCGGCAGCTGTTGTAGGGGGAGTAGCGATGTCATGGGGAACGGAAGGTGCTGTTTCCAGGGCTGGCAGAATTTGAACTGTGCGCGCAGGTATGGTAGAGGTCCTTTTTTCCTTTTTGGCGCTATCCCACCAGCTGATGGAAATTTCAGGCAGCACCCATGTGCCGGCCTGTTGAGGGATAAGCGTATATTGTTCTTTACGCATACTATGGAGGATGCCTTGAAGCACTTTTTCCTGCTCTTCGGGCTTGTCGGCATAGGCTTTAAACGTTGAACTTTGAGTCAATTCCTCTAGATGGGGAAGTTGGCTTGCTTTGAGGCCTTCAGCTTTAATCAGGAAGCCGCGCGAAAGAGGCTCTCCTACGCGCAGCGTCTGATCGCTTGGCCACTGCTCTTCCAGGGTAAGTGCTTTTGCTGGCAGCCATGGGGACACTTCTGAGAGGGCAGGCTGCACATCGAGTTTGATTTCTTCGGTCGTCAAAGTGAAGGGCTTAAGAGGGTCGAAGCCTTGCATGAAAGAAAAGGGATCATCGTCAAAGAAGGACCTGTGTTCTCCTTTTCTTTTTTGCGGTATGGCTCCTTGAATTGCTATAGGGGGGATCGTTAAGGAGCCTGTTTTTAATGGGGTGATGAGATAGGTAAATTCAACGACATTGAGCAAGACCCCTCCGATTACCTTCTCTTCTAATTTTGGTTTCTCTAGAAGTTCCACAATGGCGTCTTCCACCTGGATTTTTTGTGTTTGGACATTATAAAGGGGCATTTTCGAGGTAAGAAAAGCGGTATAGACGAGAGGTTCATTTTTGTAGGGAGAGGCGTTGCTCACCTTGGTGCTGATTTTCAGTCCGACGCTATCCCCACTGGATTGGGGAGTAGAGTCTGGTCTAACATTTAATGTGATCGGTAGCGTGGAAAGAAGGCCCTCCGCGGTATCGACAGTAATAGGAGGGATCTCTACGGCGCCTTCACTCTTAGGGCTTAAAGAAAGCTTCCAGGTGCTGCTTGAAGAGACCTTCCCATTGACGATGGTTGTATTAGTCGAGCGCTGTTGCGAGTGGATCAAATAATGCGGGTTTAAGGGGGAGACATCCGGAGCCCCTTTGGGCGAGGTGTCTTTAAGAGTAAGACTGAGGGAAAAACGTTCATTCAAGTGCATTTGTGTGCTGCTGACGCTGGCAGTAAATTCGCCAGCAAAAACAGCAGATGTTAAGAATGCTGATAAGGCGATAAAAAAAGTCTTTTTTACCATGGGTCCACTTCCTCTTTGGTACCATTTTTCTTTGATTCGAGATAGAATTTGTTCTTTAAGAATGACTTAGGATCATTTGTAATCTGATTGAGCCAAAGGTCGGCGTCCAGATCCTCTTGAGATCTAGGTGTCGGCGTTTTACTTTCTTTTTGGGGAGACAATTCCGACTGCTCCTCCGTATCCTGCTTTGGAGAGGCGTCTTCTTTCTGCTCTTGCTGCTGCTGATTTTGCTCATTTTTTTGCTGGTCTGAGTCTTCTTGCTGATTTTGTTTGTTTTCCTGCTGTTGCTGCTTTTGTTCTTCGAGCATTTTTTTGACCAGTTCCAGGTTTTCTTGGGCAAGCTTATGGTCGGGCCATTTTTCGAGCACCTCTTCGTAAGCAGCGATCGCATCGTGCAGCCTATTTTGCTGGACGAGGGCATTGCCTAAATTATAAGCTGCGCTGGAGGCCACTTCTGGACGTGTTGATTGTCGAAATAGCTCTTCAGCAGCTTTATAGTCGCCCATGCGATAGGATGCGACTCCCTTTCTATACGGATCTTGGAAGGCTTGCCAAGCCGTCGGGTAGTCTCCATTTTCATAAGCCTGATTGGCCTGCTGTTCTGCATTATAAAAATAGCTGCTCAGAGATGCTTGGGAGTAGGCAGGCATGAGGATAAAGAGCAGAAGAGCAAAGATGTAACCTCTCCGATACCACCAGAGAAAGAAAGGAAGAACGGGCAGAAGAAACAGATAGAAGCGCTCTTCCCAAAAACGCTGGTTTTTTTTCGCCTCGTGTTGTACATCGCTGCGTTTTTCTAGATCGTCAAAGAGGAGAGCTACCTGCTCTGAATGGTCGCCATCGAAATAGCGCCCATGCCCAATTTTGTTGATCTCGCGCAACTTCTCTTTTTCTAACTTGGATAGGATCGGAGAGCCGTTTTTTTTGAGTACAACGCCCTGGCGATCTTTAAGAGGGGCTCCTTCCAGGGAGCCTACTCCTAGGGTGTAAAGAACGATCCCTTTCTCTGCCAGCCTTTTGGCTGTGTGGATAGCGCTAGCATCTTCAAAACCACCATCGCTGATCACGAGGATTGCCTTGTTATTGCCGGGCTCGTTTTCCAACATGGTGTCTGCCATCTCAAGGGCAGATGCTAGCTTACTTCCCTGCACAAAGACAAGATCGGTATCTAGTGAAGGAAGCAGATGGCGGATCGTTTCTTTATCTTCGGTCATGGGCACGATCATATGAGGATCAGCAGCAAAGGCAATGAGGCCGATTTTAATTCCCTTGGACATGTTGAGAAGGTCCTCCACTTTTTGCTTGGCGCGCCCCAGACGTGAAGGAGAGATATCTTTAGCATTCATCGACTCGGAAAGGTCGAGCAGGATGGCAAGGCTCTGATCGCGCGTAAAAGTGGCGATTTCGCGAAAGTCCCAGCGAGGGCCAGCCAAAGCGAGCACGAGGCAGCTCCAGACGAGCGACCAAAAGAGTAGGGGAGTCCACACCCTTTTTTTCTTGTGTTCGCCTCCAAGAAGAAGATAGGGAATAAGATGCTTGTCGATAAACTTCTCTAGCTTATGGAGGGGTTGTTGTCCTCGATAGTAAAAGAAAAAAAGACCCCACACTAGAGGAATGGCAAGCAGCGTCCAAAGCCAAAGGGGATGAGCAAAATGCAGTTGATTAAGATCCATAGAGCGCTCTCCTATGTAACAACTGAGTGAGAGTGAGAGCTAGCAAGACAAGTAGAGAAAGGCTTAAAGGATATTGATAAAGCGGCTCGCGAATCAGAAATAGCGTTTCATTGGCCTCGCTCTTTTCAAGCTCATCGATTTTCGCATAAATCGAAGCGAGCATCTTCTTGTTGGTTGCGGAAAAATAGTGTCCTCCGGTCTCTTTAGAGATCTCTTTCAACAAGTCCTCATCCATAGAAACCTCTCCCATGCCGTAGCCGCCAAACTGATTCGGAAAAGGCACCAAGCCCTTTTTGCCTATGCCGATGGTGTAGATGCGCACGCCATACTGCTTAGCCAGCTTGGCGGCCTCCAAAGGAGGGATGCTGCTTGCGTTATCCTCGCCATCGGTTAATAGGATCAGCACGCGCGAACCTGGCGGCCGCTCGCGCAATGACCGCACTCCCTGCCCAATGGCATCTCCTATCGCTGTCGCACTGCCCGCCATGCCCGGAACAGCATCGTTGAGCATGCGGCCGACCGAAGCTATATCCAAGGTCAGGGGCACATGTAAATAGGCGGATTGTCCGAAGAGAATGAGGCCTAGGCGATCCCCTTGACGTCCTTTGATGAAATTGCCGACCGCTTCTTTAGTCACATCTAGACGGCTTATCGTTTTGTCTGGCGTCGAGAAATCCAGGGCTTGCATAGAGGCAGAGATGTCGACGGCTAGCATGAGATCGTACCCCTTATTTTTAACCTGTCGAAATTGATCGACATTTTCTGGTTGCATCAGAGCGACGATGAGCAGTATCCAAGAGAGTAAAAGAAGACTGAAGAAGATAGCGTCGCTTCTTTTCTTGGAAGCCTGGCAGGCTGGAAAGACATTTTTTAAACGATGCACTGCGGGAAAGCGGATCTCTGCGGCCTCGCCGCGTTTTTCTTTCGGCAAAGCAGGCAGCAGCCAACGAAGAAGTAAGGGTAAGGGAAGAAGGAGAGCAAACCAGGGAGAATGAAAGTGAAACATGCTAACACACCCAATATCTAACGGCTTGTATTAACTCTTTGATCTGCTGGAGAGGCAGGTCTGCATGCGCAGGAGCATAGGGAATTTCGATCAGCAGCTTTCCTTTTTCGGTCCAATCGAATTGCTGGGGATCATGCGCTTTTAGCCACTTTAACCAGGCGTCGCCGACTAGCCCAGCGCATTCTTTGCGAGGGAAACGGCGCACGGCAATACGGCGCAAATATTCTGACAAAAAGGCGATGGTCTCCCCGGAAGTGGAAGGGGATAGATTGTGTTCTAGACTCTCTAACTTCTTAAAAGTATCTCTTTTCCAACTTCTTAAATAGTTTAAGCGGAGCCAAAGCAGCCAGAGGGCGATTCCAAGGAAAAGCATTCCACATGCAATAGCGACCCACCAGCCGATGGCTAGAGGCCAAGGACTAATGGCATCGAGCCCTTCAATATCGTGTAGTTGCTGCATTAAAGGAGACATTTCTTCCTCTTTCCTATTTTTTTAAGGCCTAAAATAAGATCGCGATGAATATCTGATTCTGTAGAAAGCGCTATCAGGGGGATATTAAAACGCTTGGTGAGGGTATTCAACGTTCTACGATTCTCCTCCCATTGAGCGGCGTAAGCTACGCGCCCTTTCATGCTATCTGTGTTGATAGATACCTTCTCTGCATCCTGCCCGCAAAAGCCGATGACGCCAGCAGGAACAAGAGCCTGATCGGCCGCATCATTGATGGAAATAAAGACGACGTCGCAGCTTTTATTGAGGCGGCTTACTTTCTCAAAATCGGGAGATAGATCCATAAAGTCGCTAATCAGATAGATTAAGGATCCAGGATGGGCGACTCTACAAATATGCTGCAGAACAATTTCTAAGGAGACGCGATGCTGCTCTGTAGGAGGCTCGGCAAGCGTTTTAAGCATCCTACAGAGGGCTTGGCGCGTACGTTTGGATGCAAAATACTGCAGCCCTCCGGACACATCGCCAAAAAAGCAAGCACTCAGGCGCTCTTGATGGGCGAGAGCCCGCCAGCCCAAGAGGGAGGCACAGCGGGCGGCTTGGATCGATTTAAACGTGTTCCTCGTTCCAAAGCGCATGGCGGAGTTCATATCCACACAGATGATGGTATGCCGCTCTTTTTCTTCTTTAAACAGCTTTAAATGCGGGGATCCTGTGCGTGCAGTTACCTTCCAATCAATAGTGCGGATATCGTCTCCAGGCACATATTCACGCACGGCATCGAAGTCCAAGCCCTGTCCACGAAAAGGGGAGTGGTAATTGCCCGGAGCTGCCGCGCGAACTTTGCGGCGCGCAAGCTGCATCTTGTCGCGTTTGCGTTCTTTATAAGAAAGTAGGTCGTTAAAATCGGGATAAAGCATACGCATCTCTCTTTTTCAAGGAATGGCCACCACATCCAAAAGCTTGCGGATGATCTCATTGCGCGAAATCCC
Organism: uncultured Parachlamydiaceae bacterium; assembly: GCA_963801335.1. Taxonomy (GTDB): domain Bacteria; phylum Chlamydiota; class Chlamydiia; order Chlamydiales; family Parachlamydiaceae; genus CAWDEQ01. Next base: position 5,729 of record CAWDEQ010000004.1, read on the forward strand.
GTCGGCTTCCGACTCAAAGGAGGGGAAGATGCGGTGCCTTAAAACCGGAAAGGCTACCTCGTGAATATGCGTTGGAGTGACATATTCATCTCCCCTTAGCCAGGCGAGAGCTTTGGCACAGCGGATGAGAGCGATGGTCGCACGTGGAGAGACCCCATGCACAATCCATTTAGCAAGTTCAGGATCATATTTTCCTGGCGTGCGCGTTGCTGAGGTAAGCGAGACGACATATTTTTTCAAGTTTTCTGAGATATAATGATGCGATACGGCTCGGCGAGCTGCGAGGACCTCTTCTGTGGTTGTGAGCGGCAAAGAGGCTTCTTTGGTGTGCTGTTGGCGCTTCTCGTCGAGCTCGACGATCAGCAGTTCTTCCTGATGGTTGGGATAGCTCACTTCTAGATGCATCATAAACCTGTCGAGCTGCGCCTCAGGCAAGTTATAGGTGCCCTCTTGTTCGATGGGGTTCTGTGTGGCGATGACCATATACAACTCAGGAAGAGGATAGCTTTTGTGTCCTACGGTCACTTGCTTTTCTTCCATCGCCTCGAGCAGCGCCGATTGTACTTTTGCCGGTGCACGGTTGATCTCATCGGCGAGCAGGATATTATTAAAAAGGGGCCCCTTGCGGAAGACGAAGTCGCTCTTCTCGTGAATATAAATTTCGGTTCCGATGAGATCGGAAGGAAGTAGGTCTGGGGTGAATTGAATGCGGTGAAAGGCTCCTTCAATGCCATCGGCAATGGCTTTGGCAGAGCGCGTTTTGGCCAAACCTGGCATGCCTTCGAGAAGAGCATGTCCATCCGTGAGCAGACACACCAGCATCTGTTCAATGATGTGATGCTGGCCGATGATTTTGCTTTGAATGGATTGTAAAAGGTTCGACAGGGGATGATGTGCCATCTTTTTTATCGTTTCTATGTGTGTTTGGACAAAGCTCATAGTTCACCTCTCAAGTATAAAAACGTGCTTTTGCTGAATCGAAAAGCATTATAGCAGACTATAAAAATTTGATAACTCAAAATCTTCAGAATCTCTATTTTGTCTTTGCTTAAGGACAAAACGACAAACGACCAAGGGACAACGACGCAAAGGACGAAAATGACGCAAACGACAAAGGGACAGAAGATAGTCCTTTTATTGACATCTATCATTTACATTATATAATAGGTTCCTAACTAATAGTTAAAGGATCTATCATTATGAGTGCCTTCCTGCGTCCTCTTTTCTATAGCCCTATCCGTTTTTCACCTTCAATTTCTTTAGGGAATCGCCTTTGCACAAAAGGGAATAGCTATAGTAGAAGAACATTCAGCAAGATCGAGACTAGTGGCAGTAATGAAGAATTGAAACCCTTTTCCTTAAAAGCCAGGTCTATCAAACCAGGCTCCATCTTTGAGCATTACAAAGGAAAATGTTACGAAGTTATTGCGGTTGGTAGGCATAGCGAAGACCTAAAAGAAATGGTTGTATATAAAGCCTTATACGGCAACGGCGACGTATGGATTCGCCCTTTAGAGATGTTTTGCGAGACGATCACAATTGGCGATGAAACAAAGCAACGCTTTAGCCTAATCACAAAACCCTTAATTCAGATTTGCGAATACACATTCCTCGAGTGTATTTAGGATTGACTTCCACCGAAGCACAATCTCTATTGCAAAATTTGGAATCTCTTTAGTATCTTCAAGCCATTTAAAGAAGGTAAAGTATGATACCTGCAATACCCCCCACCACAATACTACCAAATTCCCTACCAGGGAATTCCTCTAACACAAATGCACCTGCAAACAACGTTGTCACTTCTGTTGCTACAACAACGCTCATGACAACACCGCCGACCCCTGGTGCTATAAAACCTGGAACTACAGTGGCAGTCGTGAAAAAAGCAGCCCCGCCTCCAAGCCTTGCGGGTCAAATCATAGCCACTCTAGAAGTAGAAAAAAGATTGACCGCTGGGTTTCCCAATGATATCCGCGTTTCCCAAGAAATAACGTCAATGATAGCATTAAGACGATCCCTTATCGAGGAGGCAGCCGAGCGATTGCCTGTGAAATTTAGACTGACGCAAGTGGAGACAGAATTAAAAGCGAGCTTTAAAAGGAAACTCGAAACTCTTTCAATAGTTTTGAAAAGTAAATACGCACAATATCGCACAGAATTGGCTGCCGCTACCAACGAGGAGCGAAAAAAGGATCTTAAATCCGCGATATTAACAGAATTCCATAAAGTCAAAAAAACTTATTCAGACTATAAAGACCAGGCGGAAAACCTATGGGCAAAGATAAATCAATTGTGGTACGACCACAAGAGACAGAATGCCTCTGCACATGCCACTGTACCTATCACGGCAAAAGAAAATAGTTATATTACCGATCCTGAGACTGCAAATCAAATCAAAGAAAAAGTCATTGCAAAGCATCAGAAAAAAAAGGCGCACAATGACGCGTGCGAAGTAGAACTCGAAGCCTTTCGCGTGGCTTTGTATTATGATTTCAATGCAGTAGCAGCCACTATCCTCGAGTGTGCACAAGGATTGGCAATAGAAACACCCCCCATTCCTGTAGGCTGGTTGAAGGGATGTTCTAATTGGTGGTGTGGAGTCAAATTCAATTCCCACGCCCAAGCCCCCATTTTCTCACCACTCTAGGGACAAGGGACAGCCTTTATTTCGTCGAATCGCCGAACATCAGCCTTTGAGGGAGATCCTGAAAATTGGTAGTCCCGTCGGGACTGAAGGTAATGATCCAGAGGCGGTCATACACTTTGCTTTTCCATTTGGGGGGATGGGCGATTCCTAACAGTTGCGCAATTTTGGGAATATGATCATGCCCCCAACAAATCAACACCATTTTACCCGCGTATTCGGAATGTGAAAGCATATTTTTAACCATTTTATCATATTCGTGTGAATCATAATCGCTATCTATGGAAAGTTTAAGCGTTTTTGCCAGCCCCTGAACAGTTTCAATAGAACGCATTGAAGAATTTGAATTTTTAGGTCCCGATGCATAAATCGCAAAAGGCGGGCCAAATTCTAAGTCTTCTTGATTATTGAGGAAAAAAGGCACCAACGCAGCAGCTCTTTGCCATCCCTGCAACGATAGATTATCGCCAGTCTCTGGCTTCTCAGCATGGCGGATGATAATCACTTGTGCCGGCTGAGCATCCAATATAGGCAAGCAACAAACACAAGTGGAAAAGAGGATAGCGGTGATAAGGCGCATAGAAACTAAGTCTCCCTTCTGCTTTTTTTTCTAAATTATAGCCATGTCATAGATCCTGTCAACGCGTTTGCAGACAAAGCGCAAAGGAAGCCTTAATCGGCTATATTTGCACTCCATCCGCTTTTGCTAATTCACTAAATGCGGGATTATAGGCCTTGAAGGGACCGTCCCAAACAGCAAGGGTGATTGTTTCGAGACTTGAGTTTTGATGTTCTACTGCGAAATCGCGTATTGCTCTTGTTGCGATTGCCGCTGCTTGGGGTACAGGAAAACCAAATCTTCCTATACTAATTGCAGGCAAAGCTATCGAGGTAAGCTTATTTTCACTGGCTAAGGTTAAGCTATTATAATAAGCCCTATATAGCTCATTTTTCTCCTTATCAGTTGGAGGTATTCCTGGTTGGAGGGAGGGACCAACGGCATGCACAACACAAGCGGTCATTTCTCCTCCATGAGTGATCATTGCAGAACCTGGTGGAACTTCTCTATTTTGCATCTTTTGATCTGTTAAAAACTGCGCACATTCCTCAAATACTTCTTTTTTACCAGCGTTGTAGATATCTCCGCAGACGCCAGTCCCGGCTTTTAGCTCTTTATTGGCGGCATTCACAATGGCTCCGTTTACCTGAGTTGCGGTTGGCTGAAGACAGATGTTCCCCCCATTCCCGATATTTTTGACTTCTACTCTCTTATTTCCATATTGCACAGCCGTTAGATTTGGCTCTTGAGCCAACAGAGTTGGCTTGAACCCATTTAGAGTGGGCTTATCAAGGTAGGAAGGTATTTCTTTATTATGAAATAAAATATCCAATGTTCGTTTTCCTGGTGCCGCAGCTGAGACACCTGACGGTCCGCTGGCGGAAATAGTAGCCTTTGGCTGGGGTTGACTAGCAACAGACGCATTTCTCGTTTTTTCTGTTGCTGGGGTTTTATTTTCGGTTACTTGGGATTGCCCTCGTCTGCTCGCAAGATGTGTATCATAAGAATTAAGGACTTTCCCGCTACTAGCATCAGATACAACCGATTTGAATATTTTTCCGATCCAACTCATATCTTCGGAAAATGAGCCAAATTGACTTTTTGGGGTCGCCTCCGCGGTTGGTTTTGTGGTTGGGGGCTGCGGTGCAACTTCGTCCTGTTGTTGTAATTGAATTACACGTGCCTTTGCTTGTTCTATTTTCATGTTTGCAGCAGCCAACGCCTGTGGTATTTCATCAATCTCTTTTTGAATGTGTGTTTTAATTTCCGCATTCATTTTTGGTAATTGTTTTTGTAAGCTAGACTTCTGTGCCTCTAAATTTGAAATATCTCGTTCTGCGTCAGCTATTTCACTCCGAGCTTTTTCTATTCTATTTTGTTTTGTTTCTTGTTTTTGTGGAGCAGCGGTTGATTGGTTAGCTTGGCTTGCGCCTTCCGTGCCTTTCTTAGAAACAAGATTAGCTGCACCTACAGCGCCATGACATATAACTGCCCCTACAAACATAGCTGAGCCTGCACCAACTTTTACCGCACTCCATCCAGCTACTTTCAATCCTTCTTTCAAGATACTTCCAGCTTTAGAGAAGAAACTTTGTGTTTTGGCGGGATCCATTTGCTCCTGACGAAGAGAAGGTTGCTGCATTTTTTGTGATCCATCTGGCGATAGGGCACCAGCTGGGCCGAGTAAAGCGCGATATGCAAGATCACCTGTGACCTTTTTATCGACAGCAGGAGCTGGTGCCCCGGTTCCTTGGGTGGTAAGATTAAGATTATATTGAGTATTACTACTGCTACTCGTTACCGACATAATACCTCCTATCCTTCAAGACGAGGAGATTCTTTGCTTATTCTATCTTTTAATAATGTAGCTATTTCACCCCACAGCGCCTTTTCTTCGGGTGATTGCTGTAAAATGGGATCAGCGCTTTCTAAGTTTTCTTTGACCTGATCGGGTTGATTCAGCTGGTCGTGACAAAGTGCGGTGTAAATGAATGGTGCTGCTTTTTCGGGCTGCAAAATCTTTGCGAAGCTGAGGATTCCAATTGCGTCTTCGTACTGTTTTAATTGAAATAGGCTGATTCCTTGTCCTATCCAATATTCTCCAACAAAAGGATTAAAAAAAGCCAACACTTGGAAAATGCACAACGCATTCTCGAAGGACTTCTCCTCAACAAGCTTTCGTCCAAGATCATAAATGGCAGCCAAGTTTGGATCGGAAATTCCCATGATTTGCTGATTCGTGATGATCTCACCTTCTTCAGGGATCTTTGAGAATTTGGAGGCTGTTTCCTCAAGGAGGGAAAATTCCTCTTGGAACTTTTTCCAAGCCTCGGGGGAGACCATGGGAGGCAAGCGCTCGAGGATCAAAGATACCCCCTTCTCTAGGATCGGAGATAAATTCTTTTTATGGTCTAAAGCTTTCATGATGTGTTTTCGATGTTCGATTTTCCAAATCTTGGCCGATTTTAAAGATGTGGCTAAAGATTCATAGTAATCATCGCTCTCTAGATAAGATTCTGCTAATTCTTTTAGGTGCGAATCTGCTTCTTTCTCTTTTTGAGTAATCGTCGGATTCGCCATGTTGATCATAGGATTATTCATGCTAGAAAGCAGAATATTCATATCAATCATTGGACTATTTGGTTTATTCATATTATATTCTCCTATTTATATTATATTTAGTTAGAATATAATTTTATATATTATTTTTTAAAAGGGACTAAAGGACAGCAGGGACAAAAGGACAAGGACCAAGAGGACCAATAGAGACAGTTGCATAAGTGAAATTAAATTTTTTCAATTTCTTGAGGTTTGCGAAACTCAGGGCCGAAGGCGCGGCAGTTGTAAAGCACGCTCAAGAAAGGACAAAGGGACAAAAGGACAGCAGGGACAAGAGGACAAGGACCAATGGGACCAATAGGACCTAGAGGACAAGAGGACGTAACTCTTTGTCCTCTTGTCCTCTAGGTCCTATTGGTCCCATTGGTCCTTGTCCTCTTGTCCCTGCTGTCCTTTTGTCCTTTCGTGATAGCGTTATATGGTCGCAAGGCCTGGGTTTAGATGGCCATGTGCGAGGAGGACCGAAGGTCCGGCACAATGTGTCGCGTATTAGTGCCGGACCTTCGGTCCTCATTTTCTAACGTCCTCATACCCAGGCCTTACGGCCTGGGCTATACAACTGCCGGGCCTTCGGCCCTGGGTTTTGCAAACCTCATTCTGAGGGCAAATTTTAACCTCTCCAAAATAGCATCTCGGGGAAAAAAATTCACTTTTGCGACCGAGGATTCAATTCTAGACACTCAAATGACTTATGCAACTGTCTCTATTGGTCCTCTTGGTCCTTGTCCTTTTGTCCCTGCTGTCCTTTAGTCCATTGTCCTTTCTTCCATTGTCCTTGATTCGTTTGTTCGGGTTTTGATAAGATGAGCCTATGAAAATTTATGACGATCAAATGATCATTGTGACGGGGGGCGCCGGTTTTATTGGATCTGGAGTGATTCGCCATCTCAATGAAAGGGGGATCACTAACATCGTGATTGTAGACGAGTTAGGGTCCAGCGAAAAATGGAAGAATCTCGTCGGCAAGCAGATCCTGGATGTCATTGAGAAGAGCGACCTCTTCCAGTGGCTGGAGGGCAAAGCCTCCCAGATTGAAGCCTTTATCCATTTGGGCGCTTGCACAAGCACAGTCGAAACCGATGCGAGCTATCTGCTCGATAATAACTATCGCTTCAGCGTCCGCCTGGCAGAGTATGCCCTCACCCATAACCATCGCTTTATCTATGCCTCTTCCGCGTCCACTTATGGGGACGGATCGCTCGGCTTTTCCGATGATCTCGACCAAATCGAGCAGCTGCGTCCCTTGAATATGTATGGCCTTTCAAAACAGCTCTTCGACCTCTGGTGCAAAAATCAAGGCGTCTATGATAAAGTCGTCGGCCTGAAGTACTTCAACGTTTTCGGACCCAATGAGGGCCATAAGGGACGCATGGCCTCGGCCATCTACCACATTTTCCCGACCGCCAAAAAGGAGGGAGTGATTAAGCTTTTCAAATCGTCCGATCCGAAAAAATATGGCGATGGCGAACAGATGCGCGATTTCATTTATGTCAAGGATGTGGCGCGCATGACCTGCTCCTTTTTAGACAATGATGAGGGAGGCCTCTTTAACATTGGGACAGGCCAAGCCTCCTCATGGAATGAATTGGCACGGGCAGTTTTTAAAGCGTTGGATCTCCCGGTCAACATCCAATACATCGACATGCCCACTGACCTCGTAGGAAAATATCAGAACTACACCTGTGCCGATATGCATAAGACGACGCGGACTCTGAAAAAATCTGCCTATTGCGTGCCGCTCGAAGAATCGGTATCCGATTATATCCGCAACTATCTGGCGAAAGGTGAGACGTGGTAAAGCTAGCGGGCACTTTCAGCAAACTGGGCCACTGCAAGGTCATGGTCATTGGCGACCTGATGTTGGATACTTATACCATCGGCAAAGCGCGCCGCATCTCCCCTGAGGCCCCTGTCGCTGTCATTCAAGTCCAACAGGAAGAGCACCGCCCGGGCGGCGCGGGCAATGTCATGCTCAATCTCATCTCATTAGGGGCTGAAGTCGTTGCCATCGGGCGCATCGGACAGGATGGTCCTGGCACTACCCTCTTGCAGGATTTGCAAGCCGAAAACATCGATGTGCGCGGCGTCGTTGTCCAAAAGGGATTTAAAACGCCGGTCAAAAACCGGATCATTGCGGAGGGGCAGCAGATCGTCCGCATCGACCACGAGACGATCGTCCCCATACCAGAACTGGTCGAACAGCAAGTTGTGGAACTGTTTCCTCAGCTGCTTGAGGGGGTCCATATCGTTGCCATCTCCGATTACGGCAAGGGCTTTCTCTCACGCACGATGCTCGCCGCTTTGATCGAACAAGCGCGCGGCAAGGGCATTCCCGTGATCGCCGATCCTAAGGGTATCGACTTTACCAAATATTTGGGCGTCACCATCTTGAAACCGAATCTAGGCGAGGCCTATGCGGCTGCCAATGTCTCGCCAGAGAAACCCCTTGAGCATGCGGCAGCTAAAGTGCTGGAACTCTCTCAAGCTGAGGTGTTGATGATCACCCGGTCCGAATCGGGGATTTCCCTGTTCCATCGGGATGGATCGAGCCACCATTTCCCGGTCCAAGTGCGCGAAGTCAAAGATGTCACGGGTGCTGGCGACACTGTTTTGGCGATGCTGGCTTGCGGTTTAGCGAATGGATTGCCGCTATCCGCAGCAGTGCAGCTCTCCAATGTGGCCGCAGGCATTGCCATCGAGCATTTTGGATGCGCCCGCGTGTCGCTCTCCGATCTGGCCAGGCGCTTGCTCGAGCATGATGTCGTCAACAAGGTGTTTGACGAAGAACACCTGTTTGCACTGCAGAAAGCCCTGAAAGGAAGAAAATTCACGCTTCTTGGCATTGAAGGCATCGAACACATCTCTTCCAGCCTGTTTCGCGCGATCCGCAAGCTCTCCCAAACGGATGGCATCGACCTTCTCGTCTATGTGCGCGACCACAACCCCAAAGAAGAATTCATCAGTTTGCTCGCTTCCCTCCATGACATCCAATTCATCATCGTCAATGGAGAGAACCTGAAAAAACTCTGCCATGTCATCAAACCGGAAGCCGTCTACATGTACGTCAAAGACGATTTGCAGGCTTTGGAAAACTCTAATCTTTTAATCGGATCGGTATGACTATCAATGCCGGTTTTCAATGGAAGTGCCAGCCAGAAGCCGAGAAATTTGTTCTTTCGGTTTTAGACCAGTGCCTGCAAGCGAATACCTTTATTGAAACGCTGCAAAACGACCTTCTCAAATACACCAACACCCGCCTCTTCGATTGGTTGGATCATGTCGTGATCGGCTCTTCGCCTTCCACTGAAAAAGCCTTGCACAATGCCGGCCTTATCTCTGAGATGGCGATGCCTTTCTATCGCCTTTTCCATCATCCAGGAGCCCAGTTGCCGCGCGTCGTCGTCAGGGATCGCGACCAGCCTATTGTTGGATGCGCTGTCACAGTCGATAGCATTGCGGATTTCCTCATGGTGCGCGGCATGTCGGGCCGCATTGAAGGCGATCCCTTCAGTCCCTACCGCCGCTGCAGCGTCTCTACCGATAATGGGGTGACCCTTTGGGCCGTCGAAAGGCGTGGCACTCAATCCATCGAGCCAACCCATTCGGGAGCTTCCTACCAGGAAAAATACATCCAGGCCACAGAAGTGTGGCAGACACGTCCACGCCACCTCGAAGAGGAAAGCGAAGCTTTTAGACTCACACTTGAAGCGGCTGAAGAGATCATCGAGCTTGTGGGAGAGGATGTAGCTGCCCAAATCGTTCTGGAAATAGAGCGGAAGTATTGGCAAGCGCTCAACACCGCCGGTCAAATCCAGAAGAGCCGGCAGGATAAGCTCGGGATGGGCTGGGCAAACCATGACCACCATACGTTCCGCTCTTCCCGCCGCCACTTCACTCAGCTTGTCAGGCTCTTTGAGATGCTAGGCTTTCACTGCAGGGAGCGCTTTTATGCCGGAAAAGAGGCAGGATGGGGCGCGCAAGTGATGGAAAATCCGCGTAGCAGACTCGTCCTCTTTTTAGATGTCGATCTCCATCCCCATGAAATTGAAATCGACTTTGCCCATGAGCCTTTGCCTGAACTCGATCATCTCGGAACGATTGGCCTCTGGTGCGGATTGCATGGCGATTCCATCCTGAAAGCCGGCATGCACCATCTTGAAGCGCAATTTATGTTTGACGAATTGACGCAAGATTTGCGGCAGCTCGGACAGGGCATGATGGAGCCCTTCAGCAATTTTCCCTACTTGAAGCAAGCCTTTACGGTCGGGGAAGTGTGGCCTGTCGATCCCAAGCGGGTCCACAAACTGGCGATGGCAGGCCTCATCACCGACGAACAGGTGCAGAAATTCTTGACCAAAGGGGCCATCGGAAGCCACCTGGAAAACCTCCAGCGCCGGGAAGGCTACAAGGGCTTCAATCAAAAGAATGTCAGCTTTATCATCAAGAAGACCGACCCCCGCTTCCTCGAGCAAGATCAAGGACGCTGGTAAGGCCTAGGTTAGCATAAGGTTTCGGCAGCTTTCCCAATCCTTAGGCTGGCTGACAGCTGCAATGAAGAGATCGTAATCGAATGTCCAATGGCAATGGCCTGCGAAAAAGAAGGAATATCTCCCTTTTTCAGATAGGCATCGATGAGACCTAAATACAAAGTCTCTCTAGGCACAGTGGAGTTGACTCTTTTAGCTACTTCGTATGCCTCTTTTAGTTTGCCTTGGGACAATAAACGATAGGCCTCGTTAAGAATAACGCCATCCATATCCTTTAAAGATATGGGTATTACCTCATCTTCATCGTACCCAAAGACAGGATTGTTCTCGCTAGTATAGGTAAGGGGTGGAATGGAGATGCTTTCCACTTTAGGAGCCTTCGGGCCTGACTGAGGCTGTGAGACCCGTGCAGAGAGAACGGGTTTCGCAAAGATTTGCTTATAGAGTTCGCTTGTCGGAAGGGCAATGTCGTTCAGACGAGCGGGTCTCTGTTCGATTAAACGGCGATAACATTCCAAATATTTAGGTTGTCTGACTAACCAATCGTGCATCTCTGCCATCCTATTGTGATCGAGATGATAGAGGGCGAACTTAATGGCTGAAGCCATGCGCATCTCGGGCTTTGTGATCTCGGAAGCTTCCCTTAAAGCGTGGCTCAGATCCTCGAGTTCAAGATAGGATCCGACTCTCAAAAGGCGCGTATAATCATCATTTCCGACATGCATAATAAACCTCGTTATTAACTGATAAATGATAACTAATTAGCAAGTTTTAATGCAATTAATTTGTCAGTTTAAAGAAATTTACTTTTCTGAGGTTCCTAGAAAAGAAGGGTTTCCTTGGTCAGTCCTTTCAGGGTCAGTCCTTTTAGGTTGATCTAAAACATAGTGATATTCTAATATGTCATTAACTCAAATTTATAAAAATTTGAGTTGTTTAATGAGTTATCAATTAATTGTTTTTAAATTTAAAGGAAAAAACCATGAACGTAAGTGCCACAGACATATCCGAAGGACGTACCCTTTTCTACTCGCTGTATCAAAATCCAAATAAAGAATTTCTCAGTTTCATCCCTAAGATTAAACAAGAACTTGATACTAGAAACGCAGCTCTCGATTCCTTTTCGATGTCGATGTATAGATCAACAATAGATCATGAGTCGCTGATGCCTGAACTCTTCGATATAAAAGCTGCGAAGATGAAAGCATTTTTGCACAGCAAACTACAACCCAAAAAAAATAACGCATTTCGCAATAGGTTAGCCCATCTTATTAATAAAATTCTTAATAAAAAATTTAAGAGCGATGCGGAAAAAAACGCAACGCGTCAAACGAGCAGTCAACCTCCTTTGGCTCTAACTCTACCCCCTATCCGAGTAACAGCAACCACACAGTCCTCATCCACACAAGAGAGATTCGCAACAGTCGATCGTAATATGGATGAAATTTTCCAACTTTTGGCTAAAGTGCATTTTGCCACTCCAGAAGCAAAACAACAGCAGATCGAACTCCTAAGAAATAGGATTTCCCAGATTGAACTAGTGGCAAATCAATTTGAATTGGATATAAAGCAATCCCGTCCATTAACACAAGATACCTTGGTTTCGTATCATAGAGTTGATGATCTAAAAACTAGAATCTACCATGTCCAAAGCAAAATGAGATTTTTACTACTAAATGTCTAGAATTTAAAAATAAGGAGAAGCGATGAATAATACAGCAAGAATAAGTATCCACCTGCCCCATGATCCCTCAGGAATTTTTCAGGAGATCCAAGAGGAACAACAAGTATTGCGATTTCATTTAGATGAAATCTCAAATCATGCTTCTGGGGCATTTCAAAATATTGAAGAATCGCTTAACAATCTGAGGATAGGACTTGAAGATTTAAAAGGACGATGGAGCGCTTTTAAGACAGCCAATCCCTCTTCTTCTCCCTCAAATGGTGAAGGAATGCTCGAAGAGTGCGAAGAATTAATGCAACTCATCTCTCAAATTGGAGCCCATAAACTAACGAGTCCATCAGCACCTAAAGCAACCTTACCAGAAATCTTAACAAGTAAAGAATCCTTTTTCCGCTTTCTCGATAACCCTGTCCCCTATTTAGAACCACGCGGCACTGGACAGCTGGGCTTAAAAGGATTTCCCTTTTCGGAATGTTGTTGCGATGGATATGACAGACGCATAAGGCCAATGCGGTTGGAAATAGAAAAATATTTGGTCAATCAATTTATAGAACGCTTTCCTGATAAATCACAGACACCGATGATCATGAGTTTAGGTTCTGGCGGCCTTCTTCAAGACCTCATTCTGGTTGGAAAATTATATCAGGCTGGCTTTAAAAGTCTGAACCTATCCTTATTCGAACCCTTTGCAACGAGCAGCAATCCTGATGCTTTTGCAAAATTCTTTTTAGCTTTCCCCGATCTAAAGCTTACTGTTACCGACGTGCCGCAGTCGCAATTTGATTTCGGAAGACGCTTTTTAGGAACAATGGATGCAATCATAGCCATTGATTTTACTGAACTCAACCAAGAGGATAAATCGGGTTGGAAAGCCTTTATCCGGGGTAGAGAGTTCTTGAAAACAGATGGGAGACTCTACCATGACAATGAATATAGCATCGATAAGAAGGGCGAATTCCAATTTGTGAGGATCTCTTCAGAAAATCTCTACACTCTTGTTAAAAGTCATCCCAATTTCAGGCGTCTCAAGCAGGATAATCGCATCTCTATATGTTTACGAAATGGACGCAATCAAAACTTCCCAATCCCTCGGATTTGCAAACTACTAGAGAAGTTGAACAAGTCAAATTTTAAAGAAATTCATTTGGTTTTTCAAGGAAAATATACTTCTGGAGTTTCTTTCCCTCATGTCCTAAAAGCGACTCAAATGGCAGAACTCATGAAAGAGTTAGTCCTCTTTCCGATCTTGTGTTCATCTTCGCCAATGGCTGAAAGTTCAGCAGATATTACGATCGATTTTGGTGCAAAAGAAGAAAAAATAACATAAAAGTTGATGAGTTTATTGCCAAGAAGAGCCAATCCCTTGTATTTTTGAAGTAAACGATTGAAAATGCAAGGTATTTTGCGCTAAAGGGGGGGTGTGATGCGGTATGTTTTCCTATTATTATTCTGTTGGGTGAGTTGTCTACAGGCAAATCCGCTAATACTGGAAACGGTGAGCAGTTTGGAATATAAGCCCGAGATATCTGCTCCCAATCCGATTGCCCTCCAGCCTCTCTGGTGGAAATACTTTGAGGTAGAAGGCGATGAATTAAAGAAGCGCATCGCCGCCACTAACAAGAGCCTGCAAGACCTCTATGCGACTCTGCCTCTAGAGGAGCAGCAGAAGGCGCTCCCCCTCATCAATAAAATCACTTTGGCGCTCAACGCGCTGTTTCAGGCCCAAAAGCCGGAGGCGGCATCCGCCCTTCCCCAACCCTATCTCAAGAGTTATCCTCTGGACAAGCAGCTGGAACTGGATCAGCAGATCCGGAAGCTAAAAGTCGAAAACAAAAATGAGAGAGAGCACATTCAGCAGCTCAAAATAAATCTCGATAAGGGCCAGAAGAATAGCGACAGCATGCTGGTGGCATACTTGAGTCAGACTGAACCCTCCTCGAAGAAGCTTTTGGATGGCCTCGAACTGATGGCCTACCGCTCCAACATCACTGTGGGTGAGCTGAGCCTCCATCTTTCTGAGAGTGCTTTAGCAGAGAAGACTGCCCAGCTGCAGCACCTGGAAGAGGAGCTGATCTACTCCAAAAGCCATCTTGATGTGTCGGGATTCGATGAACGTCAACTAGAAAAAAATATCGCCCTCTATGAAAAGGAGCACGAAAAAAGGCAGAAGGAGCTGACGACGGCAGAAGGAAACCTTCTAGGCGTATTTGAGGACCACACGTCCCATTTTCTACTGGAGCAGAAGGTGTTGCAGGCCTCTGTCAACAAGGCCTATGCCTGGGCCAAGTTGGCTTTGCACAAGTTTAAGTATAACCTCATCCTGCAGTTGAACGATCGCTTTGAAGATCATCAGCACATCTTAAAAGAGAGCCTGGCATCATGGCGAGAGAAGCTAAACACTCATCTCAAGCAGGCCCAAGAATGGCGCCAATCGGCCCTCAAAGAACAGGGGAGGGTCTGGCAAGAATATGCGCTCCTCGTAGCGCAGAACGACTATTCGCAACAGATGACCCTTAACCAGACGCAGAGGCAAAATGTTCTGCAGATCCTGACCAACTTGGAGCTTCTCGAGGATGAGATCTCCCATACGCAATGGCTCATCCTCCTCCTTGAAGAGCATTTCAGGCAGAAGCAATATTTTTTCCTGAACTGGTGGGATGACTTCATCAATTCGCTCATCCAAACGGGAGGTGCTGTCAGCAAATTCGCCCACCTCACCCTCTTCAAAGTCACGGGTATCCCGATCACCCTTCTAACCCTATTTGAGGTCTCTTTCATCATGGCCGTCGCTTTTTGGCTATCTCTGTTGATACGAACCCTCTTTATCTTCTTGGGCAGAAAGTGGTCGGATCTAATGGAGTCCACCCTCTATACCTTGGGCAGCCTGGCACAATACTTCACTCTCCTAATCGGGCTATTAGTGGCCTTGTATTCGATCGGCATCGATTTTGGAAACCTGATGATCATTGCAGGGGCGATGCTATTCGGAATTAGCTTCGGCCTACAGTCGATCGCTAACAACTTCTTCTGCGGATTGCGCATTTTGTTTGAGAAAAAGCTGCAGGTTGGCGATGAGATAGAGCTCCATGCTGGCCATTCGGGAAGGGTCGTCGAAATCCACATTCAAAATACGGTGGTGCGCACTTCAGACGGACAGAAGGTTATCATTCCCAACGCAGACCTGATTAGCAACACGGTATTCAACTGGTCCAAACGCCACCATGATTTCCGACGCCTCCATATCCCATTTGCAGTATCCCCTGAGGCCGATAAGGGAGAGGTGCGCCGCGTCATCATCGAAGCGGCAAAACGCGTTCCCTGTACCTTGAGAGACCACCCCGAGTTTGGTGAACCGGAAGTGTGGCTCGTCAATATCAGCCGCTTTGCCCTCGAGTTCAAACTGGTCATCTGGGTCGACTACGAAAAAGAGGTCGTCAATGAATCTAAAGAGGCTGACTATCTGTGGGAAATTGAATCCGCTCTGCGGCAGGAGTGCATTCCATTGCCCCCCTTTCATTCAGGATTATTTGCTAAGATACTACTGAACCAATAGTCGCCGGTATAATCCTACGAAAATCCTACGACAGGGCCCGCATCTTGAGAAAGAACTCTCTTTTTAGTTCTAATTCCTTAAGCGACGCATATGTCCAAACAAACTGATGAGGAATAGGACAATGAAGAGCCTCACGATACCAGTTTACGAGATTCCAGGAGTGTAACAAGGTGGTATATTGTCCTGCATCGTCCATTGCAGCTTTAAGCCGTTTGTTTCGCTCTATGTTGCTCAGATTTCCTTCGCCTGCGAGTCTTCTAAATCGCTTGTTAACCAAGAGAAGGGGAAAAACTTCCTTCTTGTCAAAACAGCTTTGAAACAAATGTTTCAGCACATCATCGGGTAGGCTATTAATTGTTGTTTGCCTTGCAGTAGATGAAGGTTGCAGAGTCATTGCTGCTAGTAGCTGATTCGAATCAAACGAAACGTTCATGTTTTCCTCCTTATTGTTTTGGGGTTCTATTAAGTTATAGAAAGATGATCATATCATTTTTGTTTATTTTTATCAAATAAGACAAACGACAAAAGGACAAACGACCAAGGGACAATTGGGATAGCACTCCATTAGGGTTCAGTCCCTTTGTCGTTTACGTCGTTTACGTCTTTTGCGTCATTGTCCCTTGGTCGTTTGTCCTTATGTCCTAGTGAGAGATGTGATTAATTCATATAATGAATAATTTTAACTAGATGCTGGTATAAGCCTACTCGTGGGACTTCTTTTCTTCTTAGAACGATGAAGAGCTTTCAACTTTTTGGTTTTTGGGTCTTGCATTCCAGAATCAATCAGGAAGTCGAAGAAAATAACGGTGTAGTCAGGAGGAAAATTATTGGCTACAGTCTCTCCCCGTTGATAATAGGTAATTGGACCCCAATTAAACACGCCTCCTCCATAGGTATATCCTGTATCAAAGTCCAAGACCAAGATTTCCTCAAATACTCCTGCAAAAGGTTGTAAGGGTCTTTTTACATATCCTTTTAGGTCCCATTTGATCTCATCATTGTGTTGATAATAGCCTTTCCAAAAGTTGGAAGTCAGATAATTTGTCATACTCCATCCATTTACCTTATAGCTATTCAATAGGCTCGATATATCTGCACTCACCGCATCGCAGTTTTCCTGAAGAGTAGTAAATAGGCCTCCCGCAGGTAATTCATCTAGAAGGTGGGGTAAATGGACATATCCATCCGGACCTAATGTACCGTTGATGCACTCTCCATCGGAATTAAATTCGCCATAATGCCAATGGTAAATTGTAGGAGCGAAATTATCGAAGACGACATAATTTTGTTCGCTATCATCTGTCAACATTTCTTTGAGCTCGTGATTAATAGCGTAGCTGAGAAATTGTTCAAAATGCGTAATGGCGTAAGGATTATTTAAAGTGGCTAAGTAGGCTACATCAGTTTCAATTTCATCTAAAATAGCAGCGCCCCAAGGGGTCCAGTAGGGAAAGTTATGGGGCACATGAAAACCTAACAAATCGTATATTGCGCTGTCTGCGTAAAGGAACGAGTCGCTTTCTGCAGGTTCCGAAGCTTCCACACTATGAAAGCTAAGAGCATCGATATAGGCTGTATCGATAATAAAAAAGGGTATGCGATCGCCTTTAAACAGATCGAGGTTCGTTAACTGGTCTACCGAATAAAGTTTGATATCCACAGCTTTCCCCCAATCCCCTCTATAATGTTCAGCGATATCATGCGCATTTGCATTTAAGATGGATGCTAAGGTGCAGTTATCAATTTTTGAGCTCAAGTTAAAGAAATTAAACTTATAGACAAATACATTATCTTTTCGCTCGATCCAGGGGCTTAAACCACTTTTACAACAACGCTTTCCGCCCTGAAACGGTTTTTGGTTGCAGATAACTTGAAATTGAGTGAGAACATCCTCTAAGTTCATCAGTTGCGTCTTTCCTTTAGCATAGCTGTAAGAAGGAAGAAAAAACGCAATGGCCATGGCGGCACAGGCTAATTGATTGAGAAACTTTTTCATCTGACACCTTTAAATTGAGTTAAATAATACCACGCGCGGCCCAAAATAGCAAATTTCGGCTTTGCCAAAGCCCCGGGGTTGAATGATCGCAAGCTGCTCCATATTTTTAATATGGAGCAGCTTGCGATCATTCAACCGCGGGAGCTTTCGCATTGCCCAAATTTACTATTTTGGGCCGCGCGTGGTAAAAGCACCCTTTATCAAAAGCCATTTGAGAAAGTCAAGAAGAAATTTACCTGTGTTGTTTATGCTGAAAATAACGCTCAAGAAAGGACAAGGACAAAAAGGACAAAAGGACAAGGACTTAAACGACACCAAGGACTTAAAGGACAAAAGGACAATTGTCCTTCCCTCCTTTCTATAGGGCGTTATATGGAAGTTCCCCAACTACGTTGGAAAAGAAGATCTCAGAACTATTCCACAATCCAAATGTTGCGTTCCTGAAGCCCTATTGCAAGTTGTTTTTGAAACCAATTCTCTGAGAAGTGTCTGTCTAACTTTCGTTTATCTCCAACTTTATTTAGTAACTTTTCTAAAGAGATTCCTTGAAAGGATAAGTGCAAAATACTTAAAGCCTGGATGGCTCTCCCATCTCCCGTACAAAAATGAAAATCCGCAAATTTTGGATTTTTTATTATTGCTAAAGCCTCTTTTTCACCGGGATCAATTGATTGCAAAAATGAGGATTTGACAAATGATTGTAATTTTTTGTATTCATCCAATGTGGCCTCAATTACTGTCACAGTGCCGTTTGTTACCAAGGGCTGTAGGTTTATGATTTTTCTTCCTTTCCCATCATCAAAGTAAACAGCTTCATCATGGATAACAGTTGCTGGAATGAAAATCCGGTAATTATTAATCAATATTTTCCAATAATCTTTTTGATGTGCATCTATAATAATATTTGCATCAAGAATGACTAACAGAGATTTCTTCATTATCAATTTCCGAAAAACCATTCGCGTTAAGATGAGATCTAAGAGTGACTAGTGAAACATTTAATAATCTTGCCAATCGACTCCGTGAAATTTTGCTAAACTGGTATGCTAGATATGCCAGTCTAATAAATCTATCTCCTATTTGGATTTCATTTTCATGTGCTTTTGAAAAGCTTTGTTTATCAAGAGATTTAAAAGATTTATCTTTAAGAGTTTTCTCTACAACATTTTTTGCGAGAAATCCTAAATATTCTAATCGATAAAGAAGGGCGGATGTGGAAACGCGATATTCTCTTGCTAGCGCAACTAAAGAGGAGAATTTTAACTTTTCATCTTCACATAATCGCAAGATTTGTTGCCTCAGGGAACCCTCCGGCATTAATAACCCTGCTGCAAATGCATTGGCAAGTTGCTCATTTCTTTTGTCTAAGTCAGCGGAACTTATAATTTGTTTGAAAGTTATTTCATCCCATGTAATGAGGTGAAATAGGTCATGAGCAACGCTGAATGATTGCCGCCAAGACACTTCATTACTATTTAATAGAATTGCAGGTCCAAAATCATAAACCGTGCTTGCAGCTGAACCATCTTTTCCTAATGGAAGTGCCATAAATCTAACGCCATAATTTTCCTCAAGTATTCTCGGTAAAGTGGCGGCTGGAAACTCACCTAGGTTGAGTTCATTTCGGACCATATCTGCTATTTCATTTGCCCAACCAAAAGTAGTTTTTTTAATATCTAGCTTATGCTTTGGCAGATCGCGTTTTACCGGTAGCTTTTCACCCAATAAATCTTCTAGAAATTTATAGTCTTCGCATCTTTGTATAAATTGACGCTCTTTTAATGCGGCAGTATCTTCGGGCTTGTTCCTCCATAGGATAAGTGGCGTCACTGTAGCACCTTCTTTAAAGAAATCTTCAATTTGGATATGAAATAATTGTGCTAACTTATAAAGTTCCCAGGCTTTCAATTCTCTTCGTCCAGCTTCAAGTTCAACCACAATAGAATGTGCGCTGGAATCCCATCCCATATATTTGGCAACGTCATCTTGTCGAAGATTACAACGTTTTCTTTCTTCTTTTATGCGTTTAGCAATGAACAACTTATCCATAGATTCTATCTTATGTGCAATACAAAATCTTACATTTTCTACCTTAATTATGCTCTATGCATTTGAAAAATGCAAGGTTTTCCTACATTGAGCTAGTCAAAACTCGTTTTAGAAGAGGGAAAAGGCAAAGAGCGAGCCAAGATTTCTGCCAAATGGAGGGCCTGTCGACCTGTTCCTTGGGAAATTTGATGACGGCAGGAGACGCCATCTGCGACGATGATAGCATCTGCCGAAGTTTTGCGGATAGCTGGGAAGAGGCGCAGTTCCCCGATTTTCATTGAAAAGGCGGCATGTTCCGCTTCATAGCCAAAGGAGCCGGCCATGCCGCAGCATCCCGATTGGATTTCAGTG
This sequence comes from uncultured Parachlamydiaceae bacterium, assembly GCA_963801335.1. Classification (GTDB taxonomy): domain Bacteria; phylum Chlamydiota; class Chlamydiia; order Chlamydiales; family Parachlamydiaceae; genus CAWDEQ01. The sequence goes on from CAWDEQ010000004.1 coordinate 25,671, forward strand.
ACTGTGAATCCAGGGATAGACTTCAGGACACTCAATGTAGGTTTAGTGCCTACAATGGCTTTTTGGTGGCAATGGCCATGAAGCATAATAGCAGCTTTTGTTTCCTGAAATTGTAGAGGGAGTTTGCCCTCGACTAGATGACCATTGATGAATTCATCGAATGTGACGCAGGCTTTGGCGATTTCAGAGGCTCTTTGATCGTTTCCAACGAGGGCAAGAAATTCATCGCGGAAAGTCAAAATGCAGCTTGGCTCTAGCCCAATGATGGGGAGCCCTTCATTGACATAGGGATGAAGTACTTCGATGAGCTTTTGAGCTTTCAGTTTAGCCTGGCGCAGCATTCCCTTCGAAATAAAAGGGCGTCCACAGCAGTGCCAGGGTGGTACAATGACTTCATATCCCATAGCATTCAGGACTTTGATGGCATCCTGGCCAATGTGCGGATCTGTGTATTCGGTAAAGGTGTCGTTGAATAGCACCACCTTCTTCGAACAAGCGGGTTGGGGATGGTGCTTCAGCCATTTCGAAAAAGGAGTTCGACTTCGCTGTGGCAAGGGGCGATCAGGTGCAATGCCCAGCAAGCGCTTGATCCATTTAAACTGCGAGAAGATAGAGAGGAAAGGAATCCGATAAAGGGTTCCGATATGGCCGAAAAGCCTGGTGCGCAAGGAATAGCCCCTTTTTTCCTGATACTGATATAAAAATTCGGCTTTCATTTTCGCCATGTCAACTTGCGAAGGGCACTCCGTTTTACATCCTTTGCAGGAAATGCATAAGTCCAAAATAGAATGTAAGGCCTCGTCATCCCCCCTATGGCGCAAAGCCTGGGCCCTGGCACGCGTGGTATCATATTCCATGCCTGTCACTTGAAAGGAGGGGCACATCACGCCTTCTTTCTTGCGGCATTGGCCATTGCCATTGCACAGGTCGGCCGATAGCTCAAAGCCTCCTTCGGGACTGAAGTCCATGAACGTTTCTGTATAACTCGTCTGGGATTTCCTTAAATTGTCAAGCACCGGTTGCCCATTGACGACTTTCCCCGGGTTCATCAGATTCTCCGGATCGAAGGCTGCTTTCACATCGACAAAGGCCTGATAGATCTTTTTGCCGAACATCTTTTCATTGAGCCAGGAGCGCACCATGCCATCGCCATGTTCGCCGCTCATGGCCCCTCCATGGTCCAAAACGAGGCTGGAGATCTCCTCCATTATTTTCACCATGAGATGCAGCTCCGATTCTTTGCGCAGGTCGATATAGGGTCGGATATGCATGCAGCCCGATCCCACATGGCCATAAATGCCTGCTTCTTTGTGTACGGACTTTAGGTAACGGAGAAACTTTTCAAAAAAAGAAGCCAAGTGCTCAGGAGGGAGGGAGAGGTCTTCGATAAACGCAATGGCCCGGCTATAGCTTCTCTTGGAGAGGAGAAGGCCAAGCCCAGACTTCCGCAGCTCCCAAACAGCGGACATCTCCAAGGGGTTTGTCAAAGTTGTATAGGCATACCCGATCTTCTTCTTTTGCATAGTAGAGACAAAAGCTGGAAGTTTTTGGTCGAGATCCCCATCGAACTCCGCGACAAAGATGACTTCCGGGTTTCCTTGAAGCCAATCGAGTTTTCCGCGCAGGGCAGGGGAGTCGCGTCCGGCTTCCATAATTTTGTGGTCGACCATTTCCAGGGCGACGGGATGATATTCCAACATCTCTTCGATGGACCTCATGGCTTGGATCATGTCCTGGAAGTGGATGACGCAGAGTCCTAGCTTCTCAGGCCTTTTGGAGAGGCGCAGCTTCATTTCGGCGATGACCCCTAGACTGCCCTCCGATCCTGCTATCAATTTTGCAATATTGAGTGGTTGTGGCTTCATCAGCTCATCGAGATTGTATCCGGAAACCCTTCGGGGTATCCGGGGAAAATGTTTTAAGATCTCCTCCCCATAGACCTCTTTAATGCGATAGATCTCGCGGTAGATATTCCCTTCTGCGTCATTTAAGGAACGCTTCTGTTTCCATTCTATCTCATCGATAACCTGAAAAGAGAGGCTTTCTCCTGATGAGAGTATCACTTCTGCCTTTAGGATGTGGTCGACCATCTTCCCATAACGCAGGGAGCGGGCTCCAGCGGCATTGTTGGCCAGCATTCCTCCCACTGTGGCGCGATTTCCTGTCGAGGTTTCGGGGCCCAGCCAGTAGCCTTGTGGCGCTAATGCTTCATTGAGGCGGTCTAGGACGATTCCCGGTTCACAAGTGACCGTTTTCTCTTCCCAGTCAATGTTGAGGATGCGGTTTAAATACTTGGAGGTGTCGATAATAAGCCCTTGTCCAATGCAGCCTCCGGTGATGCCCGTAGCGGCTCCTCTGGCGATCATAGGCACTTTGAAGGCATGGCAGATCTTGACAAGGGCGATGAGGTCTTGCTTACTTTTTGGGAGGGCAATGCCGATGGGTTCCACTTCATAGATTGAGGCATCGACGCTGTAGGCACGCTTGTGGATGGCATCGAAATAGATGTCCGCAGTTGTATTCGATCTCAATGCCTTTTCAAATTCCATTTCTAGATCAGCTCCGTTCAAAATTACAAGATCCACTTAATTTATTTTACCACTTAATTTATTTTACCACTGAGAACACTGAGATCAGTGAGGAGGTATGAGAACATTGAGATGGATTAATCTAATATCAATCCTCTCTCTATCTCATACCTCCTCACTGATCTCAGTGTTCTCAGTGGTAAAATAAATTAAGTGGCAAAATAAATTAAGACCTATCATGATTGGAAGCCGTAGATGCTGCCCAGCTTGAGGATTTTGGTGAGTTCGTCGAGGGCTGCACGGCTTTCTTTGATGAGGTTAGGATCTTTCAGGTCGCTTAAGGCCAATTTATCGCGGTAGTGTTTTCGCACCCATTCTTTCAGCTTCAAGTAGAGGGCATCTGTGAAGAGGATTCCCTGGTGCATGGCTCGCAGTTCGTTGACATTCAGGACGGCGCGGAGGCGCAAGCAGGCTGGGCCGCCGCCATTTCCCATGCTTTCCATGAGGTTGATATAGTAGACATCATTGATCGGATTCTTTTGGCTTTCGATCATCGCATCGATAAACGCTTTGGTGTTAGGGTTCGTCTGGCATTCCACAGGAGCTACCAGGTGCATCGCGCCGTTAGGGAGCGTCACAATCTGCGAGTTGAAGAGATAGGTGTCGACGGCTTCTTTTAAAGAGACTTGCTTTTCCGGTACGGGAATTAGCGTTATGTCTTTGTAGCATACCTTTAAGAAGCGTTGCCGGAGATCCTCGACGACAAATTCTGTGCCGACAAAGGATTTTTCATGATAAAAGAAGACATCTTGGTTTCCCACCGCTATCACATCGTTATGGAAAACGCCGGCATCGATGGCCTCGGGATTTTGCTGAATCATCATCACTACATTGTTCGAGAGTTTATGCCGCCGCACGATGGCTTGAGAGGCCTCCGCCGTTTGCCTGGGGGGAAAACGCTGCGGAAGAAACGCATTTTCCTTGAACGCATACTTGCCAAAGACAAAGAGATGGACTCCAGCTTGATCATAAGTGGTGCAAAATCGGGAATAGTTAGCGGCTCCCTCGTCTAAGAACTGGGTGCCGGGTGGGAGGACGGGATGATGCACAAAGTACTTTTCATCAGGGAAAATCGCCTTCAAAAGCTTAGTGGTGAAGGGGGCTTCGATGGAGCGATGGAACTTGGCCGAAAGATTTGCAGGGGTGATATGCATCTTTCCATCCTGGCTGTCGATGGAGGGCGTCATGGTGGCAGCATTGGCTGTCCACATCGCCGCTGCAGAGCTGCATTCGATGAGCATAACGGGGGCTTCCGCAGCCGCTCTGGCGATAACCTCTGCTTCATTACTCCCGGTAAAACCCAGCCTCTGCAAGATGGGAAGCAGAGGACGGTCATGCGGAGGCAGCACAGCCTGCCTGACTCCTAGCTTGTGCAAGTGATTCATCTTGTACAAACCTTGAAGGGCTGCCTCGCGTGGATTCGAGATCTTCATCTTGCTGGCAATAGAGGCCACATTTCCATACGAAAGCCCCCCATAGTTATGCGTCGGACCTACGATGCCATCAAAATTGAGTTCATATGCGGATAACGTCATGATTGCTCTATTCCTGGTGGTAATGCACTCGGCAGCGTCAATGCGGCCGCCTCTAACGAGGCGACCGGATAGGCGCAATAGTCGGCGGCATAATAGGCGCTTGGCCGATGGTTGCCGCTATGTCCAATGCCGCCAAAAGGGGCCGCGCTGCTAGCTCCGGTAAGCTGCGTGTTCCAGTTGACGACCCCAGCTCGCACCTCAAAGTAAAACCTATCATAATACTCTTTTTCCGGACAGAGCAACCCAGCGCTTAGTCCATAGGCGGTGCGATTGGCTTCCTTGAGTGCCTCCTCGAAGTCATTGACGCGGATCAACTGGAGCAATGGGCCGAAATATTCTTCATCGGGACGATCGCGGACGGCGGTGGCATCGAGCAGCCCCGGAGTCAATAGCCCATCGCCGAGGTGGCGCATCTGGACAAGGGGTTTAGCCCCTTTTTCCTGCAGGGTCTGTTGCGCTTTCAGGAGTTTATCTGCTGCTGATGCAGAGACGACAGGCCCCATAAAGGGTTCAGGGATATCGGTGTACCGGCCCACCTTAATGCGTTGGATCTGCTGGACTAAGGCTTCAAGAAAGGGCTCCTGTCCTGGAGTCACGATCAGCCTCCGCGCGCAGGTGCAGCGCTGTCCCGAAGTCAAATAGGCCGATTGGATGGTTGCATAGACAGCCGCTTTGAGGTCAGTGACCTGATGGACCACCAGGGGATTATTGCCCCCCATTTCGAGGGCGAGTATCTTTTCAGGGTGGTCAGCCAGCTGCTGCAGCAATGCTTTCCCGGTGGTCCAGCTACCAGTGAAGAAAAGACCATTGATTCCCTTATGGAGGGCAAGCAGCTGCCCCACCTCCTTGCCGCCTTGTATCACGTGGAATACCCCATCCGGCAATCCCGCTTTTTTCCACAATTCACCCATCAGCTCTCCGGTCAATGGAGTCAGTTCGCTGGGTTTGAAGATCACGGCATTGCCTGCCAAAAGGGCTGGCACGATATGTCCATTGGGCAGATGTCCCGGAAAGTTAAAGGGACCAAAAACGCAGACCACCCCATGGGGGCGATGGCGCGTGGTCGAGAGGCCTTGGGGCAATTCTCGAGTCCGTAGCGGGCATCGCTGTTCGTAAGCTTCAAGCGCGATGGCCACCTTGCCGATCATGGATTTGACTTCGCCATGCGAATCCCAAAGGGGCTTTCCCATCTCTTTGGATATGGTTTCCGCCATTTGGCTTTCATTTTCTTTGAGAAGGGAGGCATACAGTTCCAGGATTTGCTGCCTCCGGTTAAAAGGGGTTTGGCTCCAATCCTGAAACGCTTTTCGCGCCGTCGCGATGACAGTGTCGACATTAGTGGGTGGAGACATAGCGGATCAAATCTCCTTTTTTTACGTCGAGGGCTTTCGCAATATCTTCTGGAACGACAATCAAATCCTTCTCGATGAACTGCACCTTGCCATAGCAGGCCCGGAAGCTGATGGATGTATTGCTCAAGATGAGTTGACTGGATTCATGCGTGAGCTCATCGATGATATGCACCGTAGCCAAAGCGCTCTTTTTGATCGAACGGATTTCGCTTTTTTTGGCCGTAATTTTTGGCCCACCATCGAAGAGATCGACCTCGTTTGTGAAAGTGAAGCCCTCATTTTCCAGCATGTGCAGGGCGGGTTTTGTATCGATGTGCACATTTCCAATAGCTTCTTGGGCCTCAAAGGGCAGGAGGTCGACATAAATCGGATGCTTAGGCAGGACATCTTGAATAAAATCGGCTTCGCAGTATTGCAGATGCATGATGTCGTCGAATTCCACGTCGTAAAAATGGCGCCCCACACATTCCCAGAAGGGCGCACAATGCAGCTTATCGATCACCCCTCGCATTTCAGCCGCGATGTTCTCTTCGAAGCGTTCGGGAAAGTTGGAGATGAAGAGAAAGCGACTCAACGAGAGCAGCCTGCCGAGCCCCGATTTTCGGAAAGAGGGTAGGACATAGATCGAGGCAATTTCAGAAGGGCCATCGATATGTTTGACAGCCCAAAGAAGCTTCATCTCCTTTGGCAGTTCCAATGTGTCGGAGCGGGGATGCAATGTTTCAATGCGATAGAAATAGTGGGGATGCGCCATGCCTGTCTTGGCGATGATGGAGCTCGTCCCACCGAGCTCCCCCGTAGTGGTCTCTTCCATGACAAAAATGTAGGTCTCAAGCTGAGGTTTCTCCACCTGCTTATGGAAGGATTCGATCGAGGTCAGAATCTTCTTCATCTGCAGGTGGCGCGGCTTAGGAAGGTTGGTGATCCCGGTCGAGGAGGTAAGCGCAAACGTTTCAAAGCTGTCGATATCGGCTAAAGTAATAGGACGGATAATGTGCATAGGGGCTTATCCTTTCACGAGTCCTTCTTCCAGAATGGCGCATACTTTATCGATGTCATCAGTGGTCACAACGGCAGTGGGGGGAAGCATCCTGACGCGCGTCGGATTTTCTCCGGCTATAAACGCCATGACCCCCGCATCAAAGAGCTGATGGGTGAATTGCGTCACGCGCTTGGTATCCCCTCCATAGGGCGTGAAGGCAACCATAGAACCCACGCCATAAGGCCCTTTGATCAATGTGGGATGCCGGTTGGCGATTTCGTCCAGTTTGCCTTGAAAGTAGTTGTGGATTTTCTGATTTTTGCCCTCCTTGCCAAAGTAATGGCCTTGCATAAGCTCCTCGACGATGGCTTTGCTGGCTTTGATGGCGACAGTGCTACCGATAAAGGTGGAGCTTAAAAGCCCTGGATTTGGGGCCACCTCCTTTTTGAAGAGCGTCGCGCAGATTTGCGCCAGCTTGCCTATGCAGACGATGTCGACATACTCTTCCAAACCGAGATAGTGAAAGCCGAAGAGCTCTGGAGTCCGGCCAAAGATCTGCACTTCATCGTCGCAAATGAGGATGTGATGCGCCTTCAGGATATCCATCAGAGTGATAAAGAACTCTCGGGGTGCCGTATGGAACCCTCCTTCCCCCTGGATGAGCTCAAAGATCATAATCGCATGCTGCTTGGGATAGCGCCACAGGTGCTTTTTGAGTATGGCTACCGCTTCCCGGGTGCTTTCATCGGGGCGGTCCGGATCAAAATAGGGGACATAATCGACAGCATAATTGATGGGGAGCCCCTCGCGGAAGGAGGGCTTATCAGTCACCTGTGTAGTGGCCAGGGTCCTTCCCAAAAAGCAGCGTCCAAAGGCCAATATGCGGCTGGCGGGATTTCGCCTTTGAAAGGCTATCTTCAGCGCGTTTTCATTGGCCAAGCCTCCTCCGGTTGAGAAGAAGCAGTGATCGAGATGGGAAGCCTCGATTAATAACTGAGAGAGGTCAAAGGAATCGCGGTTTTGCTGCAAATTCCCCTGCATGAAGGTATTGTTCAAGGCGGCATTGACGGTCACATCCAACAGGAGCGGATGGTTATGCCCTAAGATATGGGGTCCCACTCCCGAGATAAAATCATATTTCACGCTGCCATCTTCCAGCTCCACTAAGGGCCCTTTGCCAAACCCAGAGCCAATATAGGGATACCAGAGGGGAGCCCCGCGGTACTCCTGGAACTTTTTCAGGAGCGCCGCGTAGGATTCTTTGCGGGCAGGGTCGGGAGGACGTATGCCGGTAATCGACTTCTGCCTCTCTTCAAGGGCTTTTAGCAAAAGCTGTTTGGCTTCGGCGACGTGTGGATCGTTATAGACATCATGAGGCATAGAGGTTCTCCAAAAAGCGGGTCACAAGGCCGATTTTTTCTTCGAGGCTGTTGATTAGCATGAACTCATCGTGGGTGTGGAGTTGTCCTCCGATGACCCCGAGGGTATCTATCGTGGGAAGGCCAGCAGCAGCTAAGATGTTGCCATCGCAGACGCCGCCGCTAGGCTTCCAGGTGAGGTTGAGGTTGAGCTCCTTTGCGGCAGCCTGGAGCTTTGCATAGAGCTGCTGGTGTTTGGCATCAAAGGGTTTGGGGGCCCTGGAAATGAGCTCGTGGATGACGAAATGCACGCCATCGTGCTGGTGGTCGTGGGCAATGAGCTGCAGCTTCTCCTTGAACCCGATGAGGTCTTTGACTTCTGCCGCTCTCACATTAAGCTTTGCAAGGGCAAGATCGGGGACGATATTGGCTGCTGTTCCCCCCTCAATCTGCCCAAAGTTGACGGTGAGCCCCTTTTTCAGGTCTGTTAGCTGATCGGCTTCGATGATCAGGCGGGCCAGCGCGCTGATCGCGTTGCGTCCCTGGGAAAAGTCCCTTCCAGCATGGGCTGAACGGCCATAGGCGACAATCGTGTAATTGGCCGAGCCCTTTCGCGCGCTGACTAAGGAACCATCGTCAAAGGTAGGCTCGAAGAGGAGTCCCACCTGGTTGCGCTTTGCGGCTTCTTCGAAGAGGTGGGCCGAGCCCGAAGATCCGATCTCTTCATCGGGGTTGATAATCACTTCCCATCCGATTTTGCCTGCAAGCGGACTCTGTTCGAGCTGTTCGAGCACCTTGAGCATGACGAGCAAGCCCCCTTTCATGTCGGCGACTCCTGGACCAATGAGGCGGTCGCCATGCCGTTCTGCCTTTTGGAAGGGGCTATTGGCATCGAAGACGGTGTCCATATGGCCGGCAAAGAGGACTTTCACACCTGCTTTGGGGTGTTTGCTGATGTGCAGGGCGTCTGCATTGGGCAGCTCGATGATGTGGCCTTTGGAATCGACCTTCTTGCGCGGAGGCAACCTAACCTGTTCAATAGGAGCGCCTAAGGAATGGAAAGCGGTGCGCAGAGCAACAGACATCGCAGCTAATCCCTGAAGATTCTCCGATCCGCTATTGATGTTAGCCCAACTTATGAGCTGTTCGACAAGATTGCTCATCTTTACCCGCCTCTCTCTAGTGTGCAGTCTAACGGAAAGGCTGTTCATTGACAAATCTTAAATTTGATTATCTGAAGAAAGAACAGGCTGTGGAGGATCACAAACAGTAGGAAATGAGAGATTTACATGTTGTTGAAACAAATTGTCTCATCGTTTAGAAAGGTTTTTGGCAAGTTGATACCGCTCTTTGCGAATTCTTTTCAATCCTTTTCTAAAGGTGGTATTGTCCAGTTCGATATCTGCTTCCCCTTCAGCACTTTCTTTAAAAGCTAATGCCTCTAAAATATATTCACGCATTGAAATGCCTTTTTTAGTTGCCAGCATTTTCAGATGCATATGTTGCTCAGCCGGGATATCTAGGCTTAAGCGAATCATTGGATGAGCCTGTCCCATATCATATACCTCATGATTTCCACATTTCCCTAATAACTGAAATGTGGATCAATAATCTAGCGGAAATATTGTAGGAAATAGGGCTCTAGCATGAGGCTTGCGAGACACAGGGCCGAAGGCCCGGCAGTTGTATAGCCCAGGACTTGCGGCCCTCCATATAACGCTCTCAAAAAAGACCAAAGGACAAAAAGACAGGGACAAAAGGACAAGGACCAAAAGGACCAAAACGACGAAAAGTCCTTGTCATTGTCCCTGTCCTTTCGTCCTTTTCGTCGTTTTGGTCCTTTTGGTCCTTGTCCTTTTGTCCCTGTCTTTTTGTCCTTTCGTCCTTTCTTGAGCGTTATTTTCAGATAAACACCGCAACGCAGTTGGGCAACTGGGCTATACAATTGCCGGGCCTTCGGCCCTTGGTCTCGCAAGCCTCAGGTTGGAGCGTCTGTCCATTGTCCTTTATATCTCTTGTACAGGAGTGCTTTCACGAGTACGTTCAGCACGCTGCTCTTCCAAAACTATTTCAAGGTGTTCTACTCTGGCCGAACTCGGGACTTTAGTATTCCCAACGTTATCGATGGCCGGGTAAATAGAAAACTCCAGAGATTTCGGCAAACTACTAATTGCATCATCCATGACAGAGCAGGTTTCGTACGAAAGATGCCGGTTGGGCATTGAAGTTGATGCTAATTCTGATGAACTAGTTGCAATTTGGCAAAATGCCACTTTGTTCACAGCTTGCGTTGTGGATGAATAAGCGCCTGGTTGTTGTGCTGCACCAGTCGTATTCGCAGAAGTGGTAGAAGTAGTTGATGGTGACGATGTATTTAAATTTAATTGCATTTTAATCTCCTTATTTTACTTATGAAATAAAACTTTACCATCAATAATATTATTTTGTCAATAGGAATGGACAAGGTCCCATTCGTCCCTTCTCCCTTGGAATTTACTGCTGGAAAACCTATACTCAGTCAAGGAGGAGTATATGGCTGTATTTAGCAAAGAGTGTTTGGATACGCTGAGGCAGCGCATCGATTTGGTGGAGGTACTCTCGTCGCATATGGATCTCAAGCGGGCGGGTGCTGCTTACAAGGGTTTATGCCCTTTCCATGATGAGAAGACCCCCTCCTTCATGATTCAAAAGGGAGATACCCACTACCACTGCTTTGGCTGCGGGGCTCATGGCGATGCGATCCATTTTTTGATGTCGCATCTGCGTTTGAGTTTTGCCGATGCCGTCGAAAACTTGGCCCAACGCTTTCATGTTCCCTTGGACTATATCGAAAAAAACCAAGAACAGAAGGGGCCTCCGAAAGCTGCGCTGAAGGAGGCCTTGGAGGCCGCCTGCCGCTTCTATCACTTCATGCTGCTCCATACTCCTGAGGGGCATGAGGTTCTGCATTACCTCTATCAGCGTGGCATCGACCTCGATTTCATCCGGCAATTTCAGATCGGTTTAGCTCCGCGATCTTCTGGAATACTGCGCAAGTGTTTGCATGTCAAATTCATCAAAGATGAAACGATGGAGGCGGCCGGACTGTTGGCTGTGGGAAGAGAAGGGGGATGGCGCGATTTTTTCCAGGAGCGCATCACCTTTCCGATTCGGGACGCCTCGGGGGCTGTCATTGGCTTCTCCGCCCGCAAATATCGCGAGGAGACGTTTGGCGGCAAATACATTAACACGACCGAGACACCCCTTTTCAAAAAGTCGAGGGTTCTCTTCGGCCTCAATTACTGCCGCCGCCGCATCGCTAAAGAGAAAAGAGCCCTCATTGTCGAAGGACAAATCGATGCTTTGCGTTTGATTCGGGAAGGGTTTACCATCACCGTCGCGGGACAAGGGACCGCCTTTGGAGATGGACACGTGCGGGAGCTCCTGAACTTAGGTGTCGCGGAAGTGTTCCTGGCCATGGATGCCGATGAAGCTGGCCAAGAGGCTACCGTCAAGATCGGGGATTTTTTCCAGAGGGAAGGGGTAGAGGTCCACGTGATCAAGATGCCTCCGGGCAGCGATCCCGATTCCTTTATCCGCGAACGCGGGGCGGATGCCTTTTTAGACCTCATGCGTGCTTCTAGCGATTACCTCACCTTTTTGGTGGGGCATCATTCTCGTACCATCGATATGAAGTCGCCAGCCGGAAAAAATCAGCTCGTCCAGATGCTGGCGCGCCGGATCCGCGAATGGAATCACCCCGTCATGGTACAGGAGAGCCTCCGCAAATTGGCCCACCTGGCGCAGGTTACGGAGGAGATGGTCGGAGCAGGAAACGATTATTCCCCCAACTTATACATCAAGCAGTCGGCAAGCGCTGGCATCCAAAGCATTGATCCCGATCTCATTCTAGAAACCGATTTCCTGCGCTGGCTATTTTTGAAGGGGGAATCGCATGAGCATTTGATGGAGATAGCCCGCCAGAATGTGAAACCGGAGGATTTGAAGACAGAGAGCTGCCGAAAACTCTATCAGATTTTATTGCAAAGCAACGAACGCGACTTATTGAATTTGGCGATGCAAATCGAGGAGGGACAGCTATTAATCACCGACCTCATGCACAAAATAGTCAACCGAGATAAAGCGGAAGAGCATTTTGTCGCCACAATTAAAAAAATGCTGGAGCGCAACTGGATGCACAAGCGCGAAGAGGTGCGCATGAAAATTCAAAGCGGCTTATGCAGCGATGACGAGGCGCTTGAGCTAGTCAAACAATTTGATGAACTCAAGCGGTCCCCTCCCATTGTAAAAATAATTAACCACTTAAATAATTAACCACTGAGATCAGTGAGATCACTGAGAAGAAATGAGAACATTGAGGGGTCCTCATTGATCTCATACTTTCTCACTGATCTCACTGATCTCAGTGGTTAATTTAATAGGGACGGGTTTATTTAATAGGGGCCGAGACGGACTTATTCCTGGATCTTGCTGAAGTCCAGCAACTGCGAGAAGAGAGTAAACACCCGCTTGAGCAGGGCGATGCGGTTGTTGCGCAAGTCTTGCTCATCGGCGAGGATTTTCACCTCATCGAATAATTTAGCCAATGCTGGTTGGATTTGGGCGATGAGCTGGTAGGCACGGTCGTAATCGTGGCTGGCCAAAGCTTGGTCGAATTGCTTTTGATTCGTCGTGAGCACCTGATTCAAGGCTTTTTCGGCATTTTCTTTCAAAAGCTTTTCGGAAAATTCGACTCCATTCATTTTTGCCACTTGATTGATCTGCCCCTTGGCCCTCTTGTACACTTCATACAAGAGAGGAAACTGGCTGCTTGTCTCGCGGAACTGATGCAGGGACTGCACCTTGCAATAGGCATCGTAGATGTCTGTAAAGCCGGCAGAGAGGCTTGCTTCGATCTCATCTTTGCTGACGCCGTAGTCCAGAAATACAGTCTTGATCCTATTGGCGATGAAGGTCTCGATTTCGGTCAAAAGGGCCTCTTTTTGCCCTTGCAACTCTTTGGGGAAGTGCTCGAAACACTTGCGCATCGCCTCCATCAAGGGAAGATGGTATCTGCCTTTAATGAGCATTTTGATGATGCCTAGTGTTTGGCGGCGCAAGGCATAGGGATCGCTGGAGGAGCTGGGTTTGAGGTTTGCGCAGAAACAGCCGATGAGGTTGTCGATTTTATCTGCCAGGCTGAGGAGGGTTCCCTCTTCGGTTTCTGGCAAGGGAGCGTTTTCACCTCGCGGCATCCAGTGTTCGTCGATCGCTTGAGCGACGATCGGGTTTTCCCCTGACGCTAAGGCGTAATAGCGGCCGATGATCCCTTGCAATTCGGGAAATTCATAAACCATTTCCGTGGAAAGATCGGCTTTGCATAGCTCTGCAGCCCGCTCGAGCTTGGCGCTATCGCCAATCTTCAAATAGGAATGCAAGGTCTTGGCATGGGCACCGATTCGCTTCACCTTATCGTAGACGCTGCCCAGCTCCTTTTGGAAGACGACATGCTTCAGCTTTTCATTATAGGACTCGAGAGGCTTCTTCAGGCCCTGTTCATAGAGGAATACTCCATCTGAGAGGCGGGCTGATAGCACCTTCTGATTCCCTTCGCGAATCTGATCTGTGGGATTGGTATTGGCAGTGATCACAAATTGGTTTTTCAGGTTCCCATCGGCGTTAGCGATAGGAAAATACTTTTGGTGTTCGACCATTTCCGAGATCAGCACCTCTTTGGGGGCCTTGAGGAAGTGGCGATCAAATGTGGCATGGGTGAGGGCGGGCCATTCGACGAGGTTCAATACTTGCGGAATCACCTGCTCGCGGCAGATGATTTTGGCTCCCAGGGTCTTTTCGAGGGCATCCAGTTGGGAAATGATCGATTTCTTCCTTTCGTTCATGTCGACCATGACTTTGTATTCTTTTAGAATGGTGAGGTAGTCTTGCGCTTTCACAAAGGTGAAGCTATAGGGGCGCAATTGGCGATGGCCATAGGATTCCCGGCCAGAGACGATATCGGCGACGCAAAATGGCACCACATGGTCTCCAAAAAGGGAGACGATCCAGCGAATAGGCCGCGCATAGGTGATGTCTAAGTTGCCCCAGCGCATCTTTTTGGGGAAATCTAAGTTGAGAATTAAGTCCGGAAGCTGTTCCGCCAAAATGGAAGCCGTAGCCTTTCCAGGTGTATGCAGCGTGGCAAAAATGTAGTCGGTACCTTTGATCGGGCGGATCTGCAAATCGGCCTCATTGCCTGCCCGAATCTTGTCTAGGGAAGCGGCAGGTTTTCCAATCGAACGGAAAAAGCCTTCTCCTGTTACAGTAAGAGTACCATCGGCTTTAAATGCTTGCTCGACGGGAGGGCCGCGCTTCTCCACTTTTTGCGAAGGCTTGCCTTTGGCCAATTCGTGAATATAGACGGCAATCCGGCGCGGAGTGCCATAAGTTTTGATCGACTTGTGGGGGATTCCCTCTTTTTCCAGAAGCTGGCGCACGCCCTTTTCCAGATTGTGGCAGCCGATTGTCACAAAGGTGGCAGGCAGCTCTTCCGACCCAATTTCCAAGACGAAGTCCTCTTTCTGGTCGACATTGGTTTCGAGCAACTCTTCTGGAATGGGCGGCACTTCTTGGGCAGCCGCCTCAGGCGTTTCAAAGCGGTGGATCAAGGGAAAGTTGCGGGCTTCCCGGCTCTTGACATAGCTCTCAGCGATTTGCTTGGATAGGTCGCGGATGCGCGCAATGTAGCCAGTTCGTTCGGTTACGGAGATGGCCCCTCTTGCATCGAGAATGTTGAAGGCATGGGATGCTTTCAGCACGAAATCATAAGCGGGTAGCGGCAGGTTTTGCGCCATGAGATTCTTGGCTTCCCGCTCATAATCCTGGAAATGGCGCGTCCACATCTCAATGGAAGCCTTTTCAAAGTTATAGTGGCTCCATTCGACTTCATTGGTGAAATAGATGTCGCCATAGGTGAGTTGATCATTCCATTGGATGTCTAAGATGTTGTCGACCTTTTGCAAATACATGGCTAAGCGTTCGATGCCATAGGTGATTTCCCCTGTGATGGGCTTGAGGGTAATGCCTCCGACCGCTTGGAAGTAGGTAAATTGGGTGATTTCCATGCCATCCATCCAGACTTCCCAGCCCAAGCCCCAAGCTCCTAATGTGGGATTTTCCCAGTCATCATGAACGAAGCGCATGTCATGGTCGCTGAGCTTAAATCCTGCAGCCTCTAAGGATTCGAGATAGATATCGAGAATATTGGGAGGGGATGGCTTCAGGATGACTTGATACTGAAAGTAGTGTTGCAAGCGATTGGGATTAGTGCCATAACGCCCATCGCTTGGCCGACGCGACGGCTCCACATAGGCGGCTTTATAGGGCTCAGGCCCTAAACTGCGAAGAAAGGTCGCTGGGTTCGAAGTTCCGGCTCCGATTTCCAGATCGTAACCCTGATGGATGATGCATCCCTGTTTTTCCCAAAAGTGTGAAAGGCGCCTAATCAATTCCTGAAATGTAATCATGTCTATTGTTCCTATTCAATTGTATTTAAATTTTACCAAGCCTATTCAAAAAAAGCAAGGGCTCGGGTGCAGGAGCCCTTGACATTAATTAGATGGTTAACCAATAGTGGGGGTACATTACTTTTTACAGGAGTAATGTTAAATTCACAAAAACGGAGAAAATATGTATAAGAAGCTACTAGGCTTGTTTGTGTTCACATCGCTAGTCTCTTTCGGCGCCTATGCGGATGAAGCAAATACTAGCTACAAAAAACCTACTAAGAAAGATGTTACTGAATCGAAAACTCCTAAAGGAACCGAAAAACTAGCCTGCGGCGATTGCAGAGGCGGAAGCAAGAAGTATTCCGATTTCGAAGCCGTCGAAAGCCAAACACTGGCTGGCTGTGATTGCGGAGGCAAGAACAAGTATTCTGATCTAGAAGCTGTTGAAGGCCAAATATTGGCTAAATGTAAAGGCAAGAAGAAAAAGGAAGGAGAATCCAATCTAGAAGCTGTTGAAGCCCAAATATTGGCCGGTTGTGATTGCGGAGGCAAGAACAAGTATTCTGATCTAGAAGCTGTCGAAAGCCAAACATTGGCTGACTGCGGTTGCGGCAAGAAGAAAAAGAACTCCTATCTAGAAGCTGTTGAAGCCCAAATATTGGCTGGTTGTGATTGCGGAGGCAAGAACAAGTATTCCGATTTCAAAGCCGTCGAAAGCCAAACATTGGCTGACTGCGGTTGCGGCAAGAAGAAAAAGAATTCTTATCTAGAAGCAGTTCTCTTGTTGGCGGCAGATTCGACAACTAAATCAAATTCAAAAACGGATGTAGAGTCCTCTGATGAAGATGAAATGGTTGAAGAACAAAAGATAGCCTAATCATGCCCAAGGGAAGAAGTCCCCGGCAGTTGTATAGCCCAGGCCGCAAGGCCTGGGTTTAGATGGCCATTTGAGATGAGGACCGAAGGTCCAACACAAATGTGTCCCATATTGGTGCCGGACCTTCGGTCCTCATCTTCTAACATACTCGTAGCCCAGGCCTTACGGCCTGGGCTATACAACTGCCGGGCCTTCGGCCCTGGGTTACGCAAACCTCAGGTTGAATCCCATAAAGTCCATTGTCCATTGGTCGATAATGTCCCTGGTGTCGATGGTGTCCATTGTCGATAAGGTCCTTGTCCATAAAGTCCATTGTCCATAGACCATATTCCATTTTGTTAAGATTCTGTTAATTTCCTTGAATTTTTAATTATAAAAGTATATAATACATTATAAGGTAAATTAATGATTCCTAATATACAAAGTATTTCGGCACCTAAGCCTGCTGCCTTGGCAGCAGCTGCTTCTGCCTTGCCTGCGGTCGATCTAAAGCAGGAAGCGCAGCAAGAAGCTGCCGCGCTTTTGCAGGGCAAGCCGGCCTTCGACCTCACCCCTGACATGATCAGGGCATTGTGCTCCCTTCATTCCACGACGAGCATTCGCGGTACCCAATATGAAGGGGGAGATCCTGGAATCGCATTCGACTATGTGAAAAAGCTGCAGAACCTGCCCAATTTTCCCATCCCTCATGGGTTGAATCCCCAACAGTTGGCGGCACTCAGCGAAACGACCGAAGAGTTGTTGGCATTTGATGCCATGATCAAACCAGGCAAAGTCGATGCCGCCAAGCTGAAGGAAAAAATCAAGAGTACCTGCCAAAAGAACCCCCAATGGAGAGAAAAGTTCCTTTGCTATCATGATACTGGATGCCCTACAGGAGCTGGATGTCCGGGATCTGAAGCACTTTCCTGAGTTACTGACTTCCAGTGAATCTGCGCTTGCGCAAGCCCTATCAGAACAAATCGGTGCTGCGTTGGATAAGGACCTGCAAACGGTGCTCACACAGCCTGTAAAAAAGGGCGCGATGCCGGCAATTTCGGGAGATCTTCCTGTCGAAAAGCGCAAAGAACCTTACAGGGTAGGGGGGTACAACACGGGACCTATGAGGGAAAAGAAACCTCTGGAATTGACCCTACAACCCCATGTCAAGCCCGGAGAGGTGAAAGTTTATTTGCAACATGCTGTCGAGTATTTCGGTCAGTATGCAGGAAAAACGACCCAAACTCAATACATGCAGCTGCGCGAGTTGATGTTGGCCCTTCCTCAAACGTTAGACAAAGAACCCGATCCTTTTTGGGATCAAATCCCCAAAGATTCTGTTTTTGAGGTGATCTGGTCGCTGCATCGTCTAGCCGAAATTGCGCAGCAGCATGATGTATTCGGAATCATCCCGGTAAAAGAGAAATCCGACTATAATCTTCCATTTGGTTGTAGTCCCCGTCGACTTGCCCAAAATGGCTGCCGCATCCACAATTGCGAGATCGGATTGATTGCCTTCGATATTGCCGCACAGCTTGCAGCGCGCGACGATGAATTGAAAATGAATGGAGAATATGCTTTCGAGCTAAGCGATGTCTATCTGGACCAGGCTCTCTTTCACGATGTCGAGAGTTACCAGCTTGTCAAAAGGATTATAGCGAATTTCAAGCGACGCTGTGCCGGAAAAAAGGCCATCTTTGGCGCCATTATCGACAATTCGGATAGCGAAGCTGCTAGAGATGCTACCAGGAAATATCTGCTTGAGAATCTACTTGTGGGAGAGGGGCGAGAGCTCTTCTGTAAGAAAGAAACAAATGAGCGTTTTCCTTCTGCTGAAAAGTATCCCCCAAAAAAAATGATGAGGTCTATGATGTGGCAGACGGGTGGGTTAGGACGCCCCTATATCACCGATCATTTGCAATATCTCGTCAAACTTTTCATCTTCACAATCTCCCCAGATCTCAATGTCGCGCGGGCGTTTGCCCAAAAAGAAAAATTGAATGGAGCAACAAGCGACACCACTAATAATGCAGAACCGGACAATATCTGGCAAAGAAGTCGGGGCTTTTATGAAAACGCGAGCTTTCATCCGAATGATGAATTGCTTTGGCGCCGGAATCAGCCAATTCAAAATCATACGTATTTTCACCATTATCCAGGGGCAAACGACCATGCCTGGCATCCTTTGGGAACAAGCAGGCGCGATCTGAGTTTTGATCAGCGTCAGAAGGATCCTAAGGGAGTATTAGAAGAATGGATCGACGAAGATTTCCGCCGCATCGAGGCCAGCCCTAATCTGCAAGTCCAGCAAATTATGGAATGGGCTCAGTGCAACGTCGATCAATTGTCGCAGCCTTTGGTGCAAAATCGCATTTTTTCTTTCTTGTTTGAATATGGCAAGATTGAGCAGGCATATCGGGATGATCCAAAGGACTTCGTCGCCTTAGTGACGCATTTCCAAAAGATGCTCTGGGAATATTCGACGAAACGAACGAGCAGCCTTGATGTGCTGCTGTGGACGGCGCGTCTGACTCACTATCTGAAGGCCTATTTTTCTGAATGCACTATTCCTGCAACCCTCATTGAAACTCGTCCCTATCTGATCGCTCGGTTTGAAAAGGCAAAAAACCAGGGGGAGCGCATCGCTTTAGCAGATTGTCTGGTGCATTCCTATCAGAGCCAAAAAGATTTCAGCGCAAAAGATTCTCAAGATCTCTTCCTTTATCTGGGATTGTCTCGGATGCGTTTCCATCATGAATCGTCCCTTTATACCGTTGCAGATTATACTAACTTGAAACTGCAATTCAAGCACCAAAAAGAGGTTGTGGGGGCCCTTTCAGCGCTTTCTCCTAGCGAGTTAAGCGCTTTTGCTAACCGCTATGTCAAAGTCACAGCGAAGATTGATCTCAAGCGCGCTTGGAAAATGAACCCTGGTAGGGGTTTAGAAGATGAAGCAAGAGAGTATCGGATCGACCTTCAGACCGGGCAACTCTCGAAGAATGAAAATCCCCTTATCAATATAGCCTCCGAGCTAAAAGCAGATCAAAGCTCCTGGAGAGATTATCTGCGCTCCTTTGAGGATCCTCAGCATATCCTTGTCAAGAGTGTGCGAGGAACCATCGAATCGATTGAATTCAAGCGCTTTGACCTTCATCTCGAACTGAAAAGCGTCGATGGAGAGACGCGCTTTTATGCGCGCGAGCCGCAAGGATATTACTGGTTGCCGCAAAGCACTATTCCCGATTTGAGGGGCATCCCTGGGGCCTTCGTCCTAAGAAATGATGAGGGCGACATCAAAGTTCTTCTACCGGCGCGAAAAATGCAAAAGGCGGAGAAAAGTACCGCGT
Source organism: uncultured Parachlamydiaceae bacterium (assembly GCA_963801335.1). Classification (GTDB taxonomy): domain Bacteria; phylum Chlamydiota; class Chlamydiia; order Chlamydiales; family Parachlamydiaceae; genus CAWDEQ01. Next base: position 45,173 of record CAWDEQ010000004.1, read on the forward strand.
TTCAACCCTTTCCACAACTCGATTTCAATGACAAACTATTGACCCATTCCTTCTCCGATGAACGGCCCTATTTCGTCTATCAATACGATAAGCAGAGGCAGCTTGTCGGACAAACGGTCGCGGCGGATCTCTACCTCTCCCTGATCTATCGTGGATTGCATGATTACAAGCGGGCAATGGCGGCCCTCGATCGTACATCTACCCATGTGAATAATACACCTTTGCTATGGGAAATTGCCTATCAACTTCTTTGCCAAAAGGATATGTCCCTTTCGGGAGCCGCCTTTGACCATCACTTTGCCAACCGCATGCTGAGGCATCGTGGGAAATGGAGCCATCCTCAAGAGATGAATTCTAATCCCAACATGATCTATCAATTTTTAGAACATGCGCAAAAGCAATATGATTTTCTCAGGATGAATCTTAGTGATTCCAAGAGCAGCATCTACAACCTTCCCGAGTATCTCAGGATTGCAGAGCCTGCAAGACCGATAGAGCCGAGGAGAGAAGCTGCAATCCTGACAAGTGAGCGCTTGGAAGAGCTGAGCAAATTTGCCGGTCTTCACGGCGATCGGCAGGCTTCAGTAGAGATCTCATGGAGTAATGCGTGGGATGAACCACACGTTTTTAAACAGTCCAAACAACAACAGTTTATCACCCGCATTCCCTCAGATGGCTCGGAATATCCTGCCCTCAATTACATGAGAAATAACTTTATCGGCCTTTTTGAGAGGGCCTGTGCGGAATCCCCTGATGCCCGAGCCTCTTTTCAAGCAGACTTGTTGCTGCTCATCCATAACGATTTGGAATGGAATCCGCAGCAGAAACAGCTTGTTGCCGCTCTCTTATATGTATTCAACCACCCAGCGTTTTTTAGAAGATATGCGGCGACGAAGTTTCAAGATCCGCGCACCTGTTACGAAGAAATTATGAGCGCTATCCTACGACTTCCCGATTGCAATAAGCCCCTCTACCTCTTTCCTCAAAACAGCGCCTTTAGTGGTTATGTACGTTCTATAACACCTGCCGAGTCGCGCCTCGGTAATGGCGCAAGCGTTGCCTTCAACATCGATCCTTTAGCCGAAGAGGCGAGGAGAGTGGTGCCACTGCAAGACCTCTGTAGCAGCTACTTCAAGGAGCCCACAGCTCGTTTTGTGGCCCAGGGTCCTTTTCCTTTGGCGGCAAATGCGGAACAGACAAAGCTGGAAAAGCGGTTACTGGAACGCTACCAAGGGGGCCATAAAGATAACCAAGTGAAAAAGAAATGGAGCTATCAGTTTCAGGATGGCAAGACAACGCAACAGCTGCAAGCGGCTTTGAACGGGCAGAAGAAAGAGGATGTAAAGCAATCGGAAAAGCTTCTAAGTGAAATACTCAGGTTAGCTCGGACGATACACGCAGCCTCTACAGGGCAAACGACAGAAGAGCTGCAACGCATTCTCACACATCTCGCGGCCCTAAAAGCCAATCAGAAAACACCCATTTCGCTGGGGGATCTCCTGATGTCTTTGCTCAAGAAAAAACCAGAACTTCTCATGGAAAAGAATGACTTCCTGAATCAGTCTCAAATCCAAGCCCTCTATGCGAAGGTGGTCGATTATTGCCTCATCCAATCGCGCATCAGCCAGGTGGATGATGCGTTGGAGGTTCTAGAAGAGGCTAAAAGGGCGGGGAAAAACGAGTTAGACCAGTACTTCCAACAATGCCTGGGAATGACTTTGCACAAGAGACGGACCTATGATATCGAGAAATACCCGGAATTTCTCGTATACGAATATGCTACGGGCAAAATGCTTCCGCCCGCACAGGTCAAAATTTTGACCTGGATCATCGAACGGATCGAAACGGCTTCCCCGGGCGAGATGCGCCATCTGCTGGTCCAGTTTGCTGCTGGCGGCGGCAAGACGGCGGTTATCATCCCCATTTTGGCACACCGCTTTGCTGGCAAGGGATATCTTCCCATCATCATCAATACTAATGACCTTTATGATACGGCGGTTCAGGACATCCCAGAAAGCTTGCGAGCTAGCTTTGGACAGAAAGTTGAGGTATTGGAAGTCGAATTGAATGAGGAGTGGACGGAAGAGAAGTTGAAGACTTTGCTCACAGATTTGCAGCGATGGAAAAAAGAGGAAAAGGTCCTTCTCGTCAAGGAGGTGACCTGGGCCGCTATTCATACGGCAAAAAAGATTGCCTATGCCAACGGTAAGGAATCTCTGGGCAGGCAGGCACAAGCAGTTGAAAAAGCAGGGAGTCAAATACGAAGATCTAGCCCTCTTTTTATTCCTGAGCCTCAATCGCACGACGGGGACCGATGTCAGGCAGAAGCCAACCGCTTGCGCTGGGTTGACTGTCGGGAAAAGACAAACCGTCACGGATACGATCCAGGCAGCCATGCGCGAGCGGCAGCTCCTCTGGGACAATGCCCAGACGGTCATTTGGATCATGCTCGAGTCCTTGCATCAAGAGGTCAGCAATGGAAGCCAGGCGTTTGATCCCCATGCGCTCTTCAAATGGATGATGGCGAATGAAGCCGAAGAGATGAGAGTCAAAATCATCAACCGCGCCTACCAAGGCATCAACCACGAAGTCGAGAAATATATCTGGGAATTGATCGATACCAATCGAGCGAGTTACCAGACGTACAAGGGCTTGCTGGAAGAGACGGTGCTCACCGAACCCTTTGATCTTTATGAGATCGAATCGGAAGACATCGATACGGATAAAGCGCTCAACGGATATTTCAAACAGCTTTCTGAGAGATTCCATCTCGAAAAAATCCAATGGCCGCAGGCGTTCCGAGACAATGTCGCACGCATCATTGACCAGACGATGAAGCTCATCGATACCATTCCTTCGCCGCACGGAGCTGAACTCAACGCCCAAGTATTCCAAGAGACGCAGGTTGTAGCGCAAAATCAACAGCAGCAAAACCAACAACAGCAGCAGCACTTGCAGTTGAACCAATTCTACAATGGACAACGAGGCTTCAAGTTCACCAGGGAAAAATATGGTGACGCGGACCGGTTGAGCGATAATCCAATGAGTTCTCTGGTATCTAGCCAGAGCCAATATCAGTATTTCAAGTTTAGGCAGAAGGTGGCTGTTCCTCAGCTGATCATCCACAAGGAGTATCTGTCGCCCCTTGCAGGACACTCCTCAGAGGAGTTCACTAAACCCATCTCCAATCTGCTCGTCCAGATTCTGCCTGATCAGAGCTATCGCTTTTTGGGATGCACCGCGGAGGGTGTAGAATTCTACAGAGAGGAATTCCAACGGCTCAACAGCGAAGGCAAGCTCGGCGCTGTGAAGTATGCCCTGATCGGCTTTGACCGCCACGTCCTCCTCTCAACCGACAATCTGACGCCTCAGGAGGCGCAGCTGCTGACGCAATCCACCGCTGTCGCCGAGATGACCGCTTTTACTGCCTTCTTGAATGGGGAAATTAAAGATCCAGAGGCATTGAGCCGCTTGATCAAGGATAAGCTCAAATGGGACTACGACACCTATAAAAAGATCCTGGAAGAGATCAAAGCGCGGCATATCTCTCGCCACAACATCCAGCTCTTCAGCAACCCCTTGCTCGAAATCGCCTGCGGCTGGAAAAAGGCCGCAAGGGGAATAACGCCCACTGCAAAGCCCAGCCAAATCCAAGCTGTTGGTGTCGGGCCGAATATACCGATCATTCCAGTGCCGACGCCAGATAGGCCGCTTCAGATGAAACGAAATGAGGTGAACATTCCTCCAATCAGTCCGGTTAAGGCACCTTATAAGGCTGATCAGCAGTATCGCCTTCCAAGAAGCTCTGAGGAAATTTACCCTGCGGATTCGATCGTCGCTCCCCCGCAGCCAAAGCTACCGCCAAAAGCGGCAGCGAAGCCTGCTGCAAAGCAAGTCGCAAAGCCTGAGCAGAAGCCCTTCTTCCTCTTCCGTTTCTTCGGCTGGATTTTCGGATTGCTGCAACGCCTCTTCCGCAGCAAAGATTCCCGTATTTAATATCGAAATCGAGACCAAAAATGCAAACCAACTGTAGTGTACGATACCCAGGGCCGAAGGCCCGACAGTAGTATAGCCCAGGCCGTTGGCAGATTTTCGTGACCGTGACCGAGACCGAAAATATCGAACCTGAGGCCTGCGAAACCCAGGGCCGAAGGCCCGGCAGTTGTATAGCCCAGGCCGCAAGGCCTGGGTACAGAGGACGTAAGAAGATGAGGACCGAAGGTCCGACACAAATGTGTCCCATATTAGTGCCGGACCTTCGGTCCTCCTCTCACATGTCCATCTGAACCCAGGCCTTGCGGCCTGGGCTATACAACTGCCGGGCCTTCGGCCCTGGGTATCGTAAGCCACAGGTTCGCATCTTCTGTTCTAGGGGGCGTTGGAGGAGCCCACGAAGGCCACGCGAAGGCGTTTCAGCCATAGGTGAAGGAAACGCGAGGCGTCCTTATAGCGCAAAAGGCACAAGAAGGCGGCTACGGGATTGTAATAATGCCAGACGATTTTAAAGGTCTCGAGGTAGTGGAGGAAGACATCGCGGCTCGTCACCCAATAGAGATCGTAGCCCACCCAAATTCTCTTTAAGCCAGCGATTCTGTAATTTCCTTTTTCCAAGAGCCTGCAAAAGAAATCGAGCCCTCCGCGCATGTGGTAGCTGCGATTGAATTTTCCCAATTCTTTAAAGAGATCATGCCGGAACCAGCATCCCTGCAGGGCTGTAGGCTGTAATCCTTTCCGAAGGAGCTCCTGGGTCATAGTGCGGAAAAGGATTTTGTTCTCTGACTTTTCATCCACAAGCAAAGTACCGCAATAGACGAGGTGCGGTTTTTCATTTTCAAGCGCATAAGTCATCATGGATTTAAGGGTGTGTGGAGAAAGCAATAGATCTCCGGGATATAGAAAGCTGATATACTCTCCTTCTGCCAAATTGATTCCCTTATTCAACATCTCATAGCGGTCAAATCCGGTGAATGAATAAATCCGGATTTTAGGGTCGCGATAGCTATGGATGATTTCTAAACTGCGGTCTATAGAGCCTCCATCGATAATCAAGATTTCAAAGTTGTGATAGGTTTGATCGAGGAGGCTATCGAGGGTCAGGGTAATCTTTTGAGCGCAATTGTATGTTGGAATGACGACGCTGACCTTAGGAAATTCATAATCCTCATATTTCCTTTCTTCGAGAGATTGCAGCTCAGTTAATAAGGCATTTTGGAAGGGTGGTTTCATCTGTTGTAACTCCATAGGGGGTCAAACTTGACCCCTATGGATTAGATTACTTGCACGGACAATTCTTTTCCAGGTTATGAGGGCCGAAGGCTTCAGGTAATAATTCTTGAAGCGTTGTTTCCCTGATCAATTTCCCTTGGAGATTTCCATAGAGAACGGGCATGCGGGGGTTGAACTCGTTCATCACTTGCCTGCATGCTCCGCAAGGAGAACCGTTGCCAGGGACGACCACTGCAATGGCTTTGATATAGGTGTGTCCCTCAGAAACAGCCTTAAAGAGGGCCGTTCGTTCTGCGCAGATGGCTAAACCATAGGAGGCATTTTCGATATTAGATCCGCCAATCATTTGGCCGTCGCTGGTCAATACCGCGGCTCCGACAAGAAAGTTGGAATAGGGCGCATAGGCCTTTGTACGGGCTTCTGCTGCTTTTTTTACTAGGGCAATTTTTTGTTTTTCTGTCAGCTCTTCTGGATTGTTCAATGGCTCCGCCTTGCATATGCTAAAGACTAGCATGAATAGCAGGGCAAAATATAGTGTAGATTTCATCTTTCTATCTCCATTTTTTTTGATCTTTGAAAAGGGCCTTAATGGTAACGGATTTAACATTTTATTCCAAGAAAAAACTGAATGGACAATGGTTAATGGACCTAATGGACTCAGTCCATTGTCCTTGTTAAATAATTTTCTTTCTGTTATGCTGTTACCAAAACATAGAGAAGAAGAGGATTATGGCAGATTTTTGCGATATGACAGGCGAAGACCTAAGGGCTTGGCTGGAAGCGCATGGCGAAAAGGCCTTTCATGCGCGCCAGCTATTCGAGTGGGTCTATGGCAAGCAGGTGACGCAATGGGACGCCATGACGAACTTGAGCAAGGATTTGCGGCAGAAATTAGCCAAGTCGATGCGCCTCCCCGTGATTCAATTAGTTCGCGTCCAACCTTCCAATGACCAGGAGACCTACAAGTTCCTCTGGAAATTGCATGAAGGCAATTTCGTAGAATCTGTCTTGATCTGTTCAGGGGATCGCCGTACCGTTTGCGTTTCGTCGCAAGTCGGTTGTCCAGCGAAATGCGCTTTTTGTGCCTCAGGAAAACAGGGTTTTTTCCGGAATCTCAGGCCATCGGAAATTGTGGAGCAAGTGATCCACATCAATCAATGGCTAGCTCAAAAAGGAGAAAGGGTTTCCCATGTGGTCTATATGGGCATGGGAGAGCCCCTCAAAAATTACGATTCGGTGATGCGTTCCATACGCATGCTGAGCAGCCCGGAAATGTTCAATATCTCCCAAAGGCGGATTACGCTTTCGACAGTGGGCATCGTCGAAGGAATTAAGCGGCTAGCCCAAGAAGAAGATCTGAAGGTCAGCCTGGTCTTGTCTCTCCATGCTCCGAATCAGAAAATCCGCCTGAAAATCATTCCCTACGCACGGAAATACCCATTGGAGGAGATTATGTCCGCCATGGATGAGTATTCCGAAAAAACAAAGAGGGATATCACCTACGAATATACGTTGATTGCAGGCATTAACGACCATCCCGATCACGCCTTTGAGCTTTGTCATTTGCTGAAAGGGAAGCAATGCACAGTCAATTTGATCCCCTATAATCCTGTGCCTGGCCTTAGGCTGGAGAGGCCCGGAAAAAAGGAGATCAAGCAATTCAGAAGCGTCTTGTACGGCGGCAAAGTGGTCAATACCTGCCGCTATACCAAAGGCGATGACATTGCGGCCGCTTGCGGGCAGCTAGCGATGCAGCAGGGTGCCAGTGCCATACCCATGGCCGAAGGCTCAGCATCAAAATAGACGCAAAGGCGCAAAGAAAGGACAAAATTTACCACTGAGATCAGTGAGATCAGTGAGAAGATATGAGAACATTGAGAAGGATTAATCTAATATCAATCCTCTCCCTATCTCATACCCCCTCACTGATCTCACTGATCTCAGTGGTAAATTTTGTCTATTTTGTCCTTCCTTTGCACTGGGTTTTGCACTCCCCCTCTTCCCTTTTTATGATTTTTCGCATATAATAAATTTGGAGGATGTTATGGATATATCCATTGAAAGTGAAGATTTTTCCCCTCTCTCTCAGGTCCCTGAGGTAAAAGCTTCTTTTGATACAGAAAAACCCGAGAATGTAGAGGCCAAGAGGCCTTCTCGAAGAGAAGATGCCAAAACAGGTGCTGTGGCACCGGGTCAGTTTAAAAAGATGCAGAATGATCAGGAGAGCTGTGATCTCATTTATAAAAGGGGTGATTTCAAGGGAACGTTGACTCCTGGACCGGTGGTCCTTTCCCAAATTAGCGCGATTCAGGAATTGCTGAATGCCAAGAAAAGATTGAAGGAAGTAAATCAAGATGCCCTACTCGAAAGCTTTTGGAGTGACATCAAAGACAAATTTGCCGATGTGGTCAACAGATTAATGAGTGCGTAGCAGTAGAATGACGTTTGATCCAAAAAGATTAGAGCTCTATCCGACCCAATCCGGCGTCTACATCATGAAGAGCCGGGCTGGCTCCATCCTTTACGTTGGAAAGGCGAACAATTTGCGGCAGCGCATCCGGCAGTATTTTGCGCCGGGAGGCGATGGCCGTTTTATGGTTCCGTTCCTTATCGCCAAGGTGGATGACATTGAGACCATTATCGTCTCCTCCGAAAAAGAGGCGCTGCTCCTGGAAAATAACCTGATCAAGCAGCATAAACCCAAATACAATGCTCTTCTTAAGGATGATAAGACCTTTATTGCATTAAAGGTGAATATCAAACATCCCTGGCCGATGGTGAGCCTCATTCGCTATAAGGGCAAACCGAAGCCTGATGGGCTCTATTTCGGACCCTATACGAGCGCCCATTCTGCCCGCCAGACCCTCGATTTGCTTCAGAAGGCTTTTCCGATGCGCCAATGTTCCGATCAGGAGCTGGCCCGGCGCACACGCCCCTGTATCCTCTACGATATGAAGCGGTGCATCGCCCCTTGCGTCAACAAATGCACCAAGGAGGAATACCAGCACCTCGTCGATCGGACGGTGAAATTTCTGCGGGGGCAAGACAAAGAGGTCCTGGAGGATCTCTATGCCGAAATGGCCGCATACTCAGAGAAATTGGAGTTTGAAAGGGCTTCTCAGGTATTGAAAACGATCAGGCAGATTGAAAGGACTGTCGAGGGCCAAAAAGTGGATAAGCCTTTGGGAGAGGATGCCGATGCCCTTGCGATCTATAGGCAGGGTGATGAGGTCGTCCTCTGTCAAATGCTCTTCCGGCATGGCAAGCTCGTCGGCACCAGGCACCATAATTTCACTAACATTGCCCAGGACGATGCCGAGCTTTTGGTGTCGTTTATCATCCAGTTTTACGAAAAGCAGGAAGAATTGCCCCATGAAATTCTGTTGCCCCTATCGCTCAGCAATGCTTATGCTATTTCCGAGATCATTTCCTCGGGCAAAAGGCGGAAGGCAGCCCTCCTGACGCCGCAGCGCGGAGAAAAGAAGGCTTTAGTCGAGATGTCCTATGTCAATGCGGAGGCGACCTTCAAAAAAGAAAAAGATATACGCGCCATTCGCGAGAAAACATTGCTTGAAATGCAAGAAAAATTCCACCTGACGCGTTATCCGCGGCGCATCGAATGTTTCGATAACTCCAGCATGGGAGGGCAAGAGCTGGTCTCCTCGCTTGTGGCATTTACCGAAGGCCAAAAGGATTCCAACCGCTATCGAAAATACCGCATCAAATCCGTTGACACATCCGATGACTATGCGATGATGCAAGAGGTGCTGACGCGTAGGTATAGAAGGGCTAAAGACGAGAACGATCTTCCTGATTTATTAATCGTGGATGGAGGCAAAGGCCATCTGAATATTGCCTTAAAAGTATTAGCGGAACTCAATATCGCCTCCATCGACGTGATCGGTGTGGCAAAGGAAGAGGGGCGCCACGATAAGGGGTTGACGTCGGAACAGGTTTTTCTTCCCAATATCAAAGATCCCATTTTGCTGCGGACCACCTCGCCCATCTTATTTATGCTCCAGCAAATCCGCGACGAAGCCCACCGCGTTGCCATCAGCTACAATCGCAAGCTGCGCTCCAAAAAGACCCTCAGGAGTGCTGTCGACGACATAGCGGGCATCGGCCCCAAAAAGCGAGGCCTGCTCTTGCGCCATTTTGGGAGCCTGAAAAAGATTCGGGAGGCTTCTCGGGAGGAGCTGGAGCTGGTTCCAGGAATCTCAAAGAAAAATTGTGATGATATCATCGAATTCTTTAAAAAACAGGAGTAAAACATGTCATTGATGCTTCGGATATTCACTTTGTGCCTTTTTGGAGCGGCGTTGACGCTCCATGCCGATTTAACGCCTGTCATTGATTTTTCCCTGAAAAAGGATGGAAGGCAGTGGAGAGAGGAGATCCATGACGAAAGGCCTGATCGGTCGATCCGAGAGTATGTTCTCGATAAAGAAAATACACAGAATTGGACCGAAATGTTTACCCTTCAGTATTTCCATGATGTCCCCGAAACTCCGCAGAAATTCTTTGAAGATTTTATCCGGCATTTGAAAGAGACGATCCAGCCGCATCAACTGACCTATAAGGTCATCAGCCAGGATAAAAATTCGTTGCTAGGCGAGTGGAAAATTAAAGAGGGGGGCCCAATTGACCAGATGGAGCTGGTAAGGATTATGAAACAGGGGGAGGACCTCGTTCTTATCCATTATGTGACAAAGAATGTAAACATGAAAAAAGCGATTAGATCCACCTGGGAGAGCATCTTAAACGAGGTTAAGTTTGATCAGGTGCGCTATTCCAGGGATGACTATAGCATTGTGATCCCGAGCGATTGGGAGGTCAAAGAAACGAAAATGGGCGAGGGTGTCAAGCGATCTTTCGAGAATCCCAATCATACGATTTCTCTCCTAGATGCCGAAGTGTTTAAGATTCAAACCAAATCCCCTGAGGAATTCCTAAAAGAGGCAAGTGCCGACGAAAACCTGTGGGGGGAATTCGATAAATATGAAACGCTCCCGCTTAACAACGGCACTAGCGTCAAGACCATGATTTATAAGCCCAGGATCAAATACCGCGATTATAAAACGGTAACGATCCTCTACCCCATTGTTGTGAAGGACATGCTCTATTTGACTAGCGCGACCTTTCCTGCAAAAGACTATAAGCAAGACAAGCAAGTGGTCGAAAAGATCGTGAAATCGTTTCAGGTAAAAGGAAAAGAAGCTCAAAAGTAAGCATTATCACAGACCTGCGGTAAAGTTAGCTAATGCTTATTTCTTATTGTTCGATTCTTTTGAGGATCCCATCAACACGTCTCGAAATCCTCCGGGAATTTGCGGCATGCCCTTCGTTTTTTTCTTTTCTTTTGGTTTGTTTGGCTTATCCATGTCCTCACTCCTTAGCCTAGCGTTGAAGTTAAGCTATAATCTTATAATAATTTCTATGCGAATAAATTTCGACAACATTTTTTATAGCTTTAAAGTTTTGACTCTATCCGATATTTTGTGGAAAAGCAGAGATTTGGGGTGGGTATGCTATTCGATTTGGACCGGATTCAAAAGGTTTACAAAGACATGCCTGGGAAATTGAAGCAGGCGCGCCAGTTGTTAAATCGGCCGATGACGCTTGCCGAGAAGATCTTGTACGTCCATTTGGCGCAGCCGCTCAGCAAGCCGGCTGTCAGGGGCAAATCCTATGTCGAGTTTTATCCGGATCGCGTCGCCATGCAGGATGCGACGGCTCAAATGGCACTCTTGCAATTTGTCTCGTGCGGCAAGGAGAAGACCGCGGTGCCGACGACAGTCCATTGCGACCACCTCATCCAGGCCGAAGTCGGGGCTAAAGAGGACCTCCAAAGGGCTAATCAAGAGAGCAAGGAGGTCTTCGACTTTTTGCAAAGCGTCTCTAACAAATATGGCATCGGATTTTGGAAGCCAGGGGCTGGCATCATCCATCAGGTTGTCCTTGAAAATTATGCGTTTCCCGGCGGAATGATGATCGGGACGGATTCCCATACTCCTAATGCGGGAGGGCTAGGAATGGTGGCAATCGGCGTCGGCGGCGCCGATGCGGTGGATGTAATGGCAGGCATGCCTTGGGAGCTCAAGTTCCCGCGGCTCATCGGCATCAAACTGACTGGCAAGATGCAAGGCTGGACGTCGGCCAAAGATGTCATCCTCCATCTGGCAGGTATTTTGACTGTCAAGGGAGGGACTGGGTCCGTCATCGAATACTTTGGGCCGGGAGCCGAAACGATCTCATGTACGGGGAAAGGGACCATTTGCAATATGGGAGCTGAAATCGGGGCGACCACATCGGTTTTTCCCTATGATTCGCGCATGTCGGATTATCTGAAAGCGACGGATCGTGCCCAGGTCGCAGAGCTGGCTGATAAGCTGAAGGAGTGTTTGACGGCCGATCCCGAGGTTTTTGAAAAACCGGATCACTATTATGATCAAATCATCGAAATCGATCTCACCTCGCTAGAGCCTCATATCAATGGACCCTATTCTCCAGACAAAGCATGGAAATTGTCCGAATTTGCCGCGGCAGTGCGGACGCATGGCTATCCAGAAAAGATCTCGGTGGCCCTCATCGGTTCCTGTACGAATTCGAGCTATGAAGATATCGAGAGGTCGACGAGCATAGCGAAACAAGCGTTAAAACAGGGATTGAAGGCAAAATGTCCCTTGACGATCACTCCCGGGTCGGAACAGATCCATGCTACCATCGAAAGGGATGGCCTGCTGCAAACCTTGCATGATATTGGGGGATTGGTTTTAGCTAATGCCTGCGGACCCTGCATCGGGCAATGGAAGCGCCATGACGTCTCTTTTGGGGAAAAGAATTCGATCCTCACCTCCTACAACCGCAATTTTTCCGGCCGCAACGATGCGAACCCGGGCACTCACTCCTTTGTGGCTAGCCCTGAAATCGTCGTCGCCCTTTCTTTGGCGGGAACGTTGACGTTCAATCCGGAGACGGACTCCTTGACAAACGATAAAGGGCAAGCTGTCAAGCTCCAGCCTCCAAGCGGCGATGAGCTGCCGAAGCGCGGCTTCGACCAGGGGGAATCGGGATTTGTCCCGCCTGCCCAGGATGGATCGCAAGTGAAAATTATCGTGGACCCAAAAAGCCAGCGCCTGCAGCTTCTAGAACCCTTCCCGCCTTGGTCGGGACGCGATCTGACCGATTTGCGGGTATTGGCCAAAGTGGCTGGAAAGTGTACGACGGATCACATTTCGCCCGCGGGGAAATGGCTGAAATTCAGGGGCCATCTTGACCACATTTCCGACAACATGTTCAGCGGGGCTATCAATGCATTCAGGGAGGAAATCGGAAAAGGCAAAAACCTGCTGACCGGAGCGATCGAACCTTTCCCAAAAATTGCCCGCGACTACAAAGCAAAAGGGATTGGCTGGGTGGTGATCGGGGATGAAAATTACGGAGAGGGATCCTCGCGCGAACATGCCGCCATGGAACCGCGCTACCTCGGAGGAAAAGCCATCATCGTGAAGAGCTTTGCCCGCATCCATGAGACCAACTTGAAAAAGCAGGGAATGCTCGCCTTAACGTTTGCCGATCCTGCCGATTACGACAAAATCCGCGAAGACGACCGCCTGTCTATTTTAGGGCTCACAACCTTCGCTCCGGGCATCCCCTTGACATTAGCGGTGGACCATGCAGATGGCACTCAAGAGAAATTCTCTTTAAATCACTCGTATAATGAAGCACAGATCGAATGGTTCAAAGCGGGCAGCGCTTTGAATCTCATTGGGAAAAAGCACTAGCACTAAGCAACGCCGATTTCAAAAATGGATTCCTGCTGTCTCAGGGGAATTTCTATGCCCCTTTCCGGAGCGATATGGCTATGCTGTAAATAAATGCGGCTAAGGCGGTTCTTCTCATCGAAATGCAGGACAAAAACGAGCCATCCTTCGTTGAAATAATAGGAATAGAGACTATTGCGTTTGAAAAGCTCTTGCCGAAGAGCTCCTTTAAAGGCTTCCTCTGCTTGATAGCGAGGCATATACTTGGCGAGGCGAGTGGGACGGCACGTAGGAGAAGTCATCTGACTCACAAACTCCTCGAATGTCATCGCATTCGAGAGTTCAACCCCGAGTGCCAACGCAATCTCTTCCGGCAAAGAAACCGGATAACGAAAGCGAAGAATTAAGCGATATAAAAGGTCAAAAGCCCTCATATAACTTACCTCTTTTTAAGGATTTTCCTTTGCACCCAAAATTTTTGGTGGCGTATTTCCAAATTTAGCAAAATCCTTAAAAAAGATGCAAGGAGTTTTTTTTGGCATTTCGAAGAGATTCCTCTATGCCTGTGGGGGAGTTCCATCGGGATCAAATAATTCATGGCCAGGCGAACGCGAATGAGACTTTTGATAATCGGTTATTCTTAGATGCCACCCATTAAATGTCTCGGGGGAAACCCTAATCTTTTGCATTGGTTTATCTGGATACATGATTTCAAGAGTATACCCTTTATTATTACTTGCTAGACGAAAATTAATAGGAAGTTGATTAATAGGAAGTTCCGAGCGAATTCCCATTTCTGCTCTTATTTTTGCACTTAATTGATTATCTTGATTTAAAAAAGCATTAACAGTTTGCCTCTCAGTTCTCCATTTTTCTAGTTCAGCTTGAGTGATTCTTACTTTTTGCGGTACGCCCTGGCTAGTTTGTTGATTAGACACTACTGTGTAGTTCTTCCCATCTGTAGAATGCCTAATGTACGTGAAGCCTTGATATTTTGGCTGGGTATTGATAAATGTTAGAATTTCTTTCATTTCCTCCAAGTGGATAGGTTGCGGGCCATGATCGGCACCTGTAAAGCCACCAGTCAGTTTTTGAGCAGTGACAACAGGAATAATTCTAGCTTCGATCTGGAACTGGCCCTTATTTTGTGTAATCCTTAAATCAATGTCTTGATTGTTCTTTTTTAACTCTTTGACAAATGCTACCATTCCTGGGTTTACATGTAAGTAGTCTTCAATTGTTTGTAATACACCATTCGCATCTTCTCTAGTTGATAATTGTGGTGATACCAAAGTTTTATTATCCTTTACCGTAAATTGTAGTTCCTTGTTATAAAGACCCAAAAGATGTGTTTGTAATCGACTTTCGTTTGTCCCGGTTATTCCTGGAGATTGGCTAGATCCAGCTGGTTGAGTAGGTTCCATAGAATACCTCCCTGTAACAATACATTGTTTATTATACAATAAATAATTATTTAAAATAAATGGGAGAATTGAAACTGAATAAAACCTCAGCGATTCCCGCTAAGTCTAACAGTAAAAGGATAAACAGATATGAATAAATCACATCTCTCACTAGGACAAAGGACAAACGACCAAAGGACAAACGACCAAGGGACAACGACGCAAAAGACGAAAACGACGCAAACGACAAAGGGACTGAACCCTAAGGGATCGTATAGAAATAACTTTTACAATTCTCGAGGAGAAATGCGGTTCAGATCGAGAGGATTTTTCCGAAGAGAGTATCAGTGGAATACCTCTGAGGAAAAATCCTCTCGAGATGAATCGATTTTTCCCTCGAGAATTGTAAAAGTTATTTCTATACGATCCCTAATGGAGTGTTATCCCATTGTCCCTTTTATTGAGGAGAGCAAGAGCGGGGACTGCAAATTGGATTGTTAGAGAACAGCCTTTTCTTTGAAATCGCTTTTGAGCATGCAACAATCTTTTTGCATAAAAGCACCTTCGAGTCGGCATAGACGTCGGTCGATATCCGTGATTTTTTCATCTAACCGTTCGATCCGATTTGCTAAAGCATCATCTCGGCGGGCTGAAGAATCAGCATTAGCATCGATTTTCTGATTCAACGAATTCCAGATGATGAGTAACAAAGAAAGCACCAAGCCATAGCCTGCAACCATTAAGGTAATCACAATGTCCAACTTTTCCATAAGTGTGGCCTCTTGTTTATTCCTCCTCATTATATCAGTTGCTGAGAATAGTGCAAGGGCTATTTCTGCATGAGAAGCACGCTGGGGGCGGCTGCGCGATTAATCCAGCGGTGGTGCGAGCAGTGCCAATTCTGTTTGTCTAGGTTGGCGGCAAATGCAAGCAACAGGTCTTCTTCTCGTTTTCCTTCTGGATGGCCGGGATAGCAGGTGATGCAGAGGAGGCCTTGTTCTGAAAGCAGGGCCAGTGCGGCTTTGATGCTTGTCAAGGTGGTCTCGCAGCGGGTCGTTTTTGCTTTATCGCCCCTAGGCAAATAACCCAAATTATAAACGACGAGTTTAACCGATCCCTTGGCGATCGCTTCTGGAAATTGGGAATGGCATCCACAGATATATGTGATATCAGAGTATTTGCTCAGGAGTTGTCTGGTGTTGGAAATCGCTTTCTCTTGAATATCAATAGCATAGAGTTTAGCCGGAGATAACACAGCCAAAGCAAGCGTATCCTGTCCATTGCCGCAGGTGGCATCGATGACGATATCCCCCGGAAGGACATTTTCTTTCCAGAGGCGATGGGCGAAGGCAAGGTGCGGCTTGTAGGCTATTGGTTTAATTTCGTCCATTTCTAGCTGGCTACGAAAATCATCTGTAGCATTTTGCTCCTCGGAAATAGCTGAAGTTATTCCCTCGTCGCAAACTGCAACATCTGGTTTTTCTCGCTCAGCCAGAAAATTGGATGCAATTAAACCAATAGCCTTCATATATAGAAAAATCTCAAGATAAAGAGCGCGGCAATCCCCCAGACTAAACTGCCCACGTCCCGAACCTTGCCAGACAAGAGCTTAATCAAGGGATAGGTGATGAATCCCAATGCAATTCCTGTGGCTATACTGAAGGTGAGGGGAATGGTGATGAGTACGATAAAAGCTGGAATATATTCAGAGGGCTCATCCCAAGGCAGGCGCGTCATCTCTTTGAGCATCATGGCTCCGATGACAATCAAAACGGGTGCAGTGGCAAAATGGGGGACAGAAGCGGCAAAAGGGCTGATGAAAAGAGAGAGCAAAAAGAATAACGCGACAAATAGTGCTGTTAACCCTGTGCGGCCTCCGGCGGCTACACCTGAGGCTGACTCGAGATAGGTCGTGAGCGGAGAGGTGCCGACGAGGGCTCCGACTGCTGTCCCGATGGCATCGTTGACCTGGGCTTTATTCGCCCGTGGAATATGCCCTTCCTTGTCGGTGAAATGGCCCTGCTCTGCCAAGCCGAAGAGGGTGCCCGCCGTATCAAAAATGGCGACAAAAACAAAGGAGAGAATCACGGGAATATAGAGGGGATTGAGCGCCCCGATGATATCGAGTTTCAAAAGCGTAGGACTTAAACTGGGGGGCAAGGCAAGGAGCCCCTGCCACTTCACTAGACCGAAAACCAGCCCTAAACTCCAGTTCAAAAGAATGGAGAGTATGATGGCGCTTTTGATCCCGCGGTTCATGAGGGCCGTGACGACGATGATGCCAAGGGCTGTCAAAGCAATTTCGGGTTCAGTGACTTTGCCTAAAGTGACTAGCGTCTCTTTGTGGGATTCAATGAGTTTGACGTTTTTGAATCCGATGAAAGCGAGGAAGAGTCCAATGCCTCCGACTGTGGCTAACCGCAAGCTGGGCGGGATGGCGTTCATGATTTTGGTTCTGATGCCCATGGCATTTAGGACAAAGAAAGTGAGGCTGGCGATGAAGCAGGTGCCCAGAGCGATCTCCCATGTAGCGCCGACGCCTAATACGATGCCGTAGGTAAAATAGGCGTTGAGGCCCATCCCAGGGGCCAGGGCAAAGGGATAATTGGCAAACAGGCCCATGCACAGTGTCCCGATGACCGTCGAAATGATAGTGGCCACCATCACGGCGCCAAAGTCCATGCCAGCCACGCTGAGAATTTGAGGGTTGACGACGAGGATATAAGCCATCGTAGAAAATGTCGTTAATCCCGCAGCGAATTCCGTGCGGATCGTCGTCTTGTTTTCGGATAGTTTAAAGAAGCGTTCTAGAAAAGCTTTCATCGGCGTGTGGAAAGGGGGCGATTTACGGGTTGTGGAAGGAAACTGATGGACAGGACATATTCCTTTCGATAGCCGATGAGGCGGTTGAAAAGTTCAGAGAGATCGTTTTCAATGCGTTGAAGGATTGCCTTTTGCTGGTGAATAGGCATAAAGGGGAGTTCCGCTGAGATGTGCACTTTATTTTTCTTCAGGGCGATTTCATTGGGGATCTCATTCTTTGGGAACAGTTGTTTCCAGTAGGAGTTGAGATACTCTTGAAAAATCTCTTCGCTGATATAGATGGAGTTATTTTTTGATCTGATCGAATAGTGCCTTTTCTGCATATGGAAAAAGACTTGGAGCAGGATCGTGGCTCCGATTAAGAAGAAACAAAAGCCAAATAAAAAGATAATGAGGGAATCTTCCAGAATAAACTGAACCAGGTCTGTCCGCACTTTTGGCGACCAGAGCACCAAGCAGCTAATCGCTCCAAGCATCAGGCAAAAGAAAGCGACTGCAAGGCTGATTAGGGAGTAAAGGACATGGCGCATACAATCTTTCTGTTAAAATTCCTCGGAATATTCTGCATCTATTTCATCAGCATCGGGTGAAGGGGCTTGCGGAGTGATGCGATGGCTCTCTGGAGAGAGGATCATGTTTTTAAACACAATGTGGATGGCCGAAACATGCAAACCTGTCAGGCGCGTCACTTCATCGGCTATTTTTATTTGTATCTCTTCCGCTTTTTCAGGAATGGAAATGCCATAAAGAATATTGACTTCCAGCTTGATGCTGACGGAATGGCTGCGATTATCTTGTTCGGCTGAGATCCCTTTGACATTTTCTGTCGAGGCTCTCCCTAAGAGATTGTCGATAAAGGTGCCTTCCACCAGGGTAATCCCCTCTATATTGGAGAGGCACTGGAGAACAATTCCTTGAAAGACCCGATTCTCGATATCCCTGCTGAAAATCGTTTCTGGAAACTCAAATTCTTTTGTGTCGACCTTTTTGTTGATGTCGACCGTCATCTTCTTTATATCAATCATAGGATTAACCCCGCATCTTTGGATACCTTGACATTGACATGACAAACTCAATCTATTATAAGATTATCAGTCTGGATGAAATTTTACTAGTTTTTATCGCGCACTATTGGTTCGTATGACGATTTTATCGCTAATTGTTCTTTCCATGTGGGTCATTTTTGGTACCATTACTGCCTACTGTGCGCAATTGAGGGGACGAGATCCCTATGCCTGGTTTGCCATCGGTATGATGCTTCAACTAATCGGCCTTGTCATGCTGTTCCTCTTGCCTTCCCTTAGCAATCACGAACAGGAGACATCCCTCGAAAGAGATGAAAATGAAACCCTTGCAGATTGGTCGCTGATTCGTACTGAATGGATATTCCAAAATAAAGACTGGTATTACGTCAATGCCGACCTCGTACAACAAGGCCCCATTACCTTCGAAGATCTCCAAAAAGCTTGGGCCGATGGCAATATGTCGCGGCAAACCTTTGTCTGGTGCGAAAGCATGCCGGCCTGGAAAAAAATCAACGAAATGCCAGGATTTGAAAACGCTCTACGCGAGAGCCTATTACCAGCTTGACTTAGTGACGCCTGGAATGAGGCCAATGGAGGCCATCTCTCTGAAACAGAGTCGCGACATCTTGAATTTGCGCAGAAAACCCCTTGAGCGGCCTGTCAATTGGCAACGGTTGCGCAAGCGGACGGGCGATGCATCGCGCGGCATCTTATTCAGCGCAATGCGCGCTGCCTGCCGTTCCTCTTCCGAGGCATGGATGTCAGCGGCTTTTTTCTTGAGCTCTTGGCGTTTGTTCCACTTCAATTTCACCGTTCTTTCACGGCGTTTTTCTTTTTCAATCGATGACGTTTTAGCCATACTTACTCATCCCTTATTTTTTGCGTGCAGGCCCTTTTTGGCGCTGTTTTCTGTTTGGGTCTTTTTTGTTGATCACATAAAGGCGACCGCGGCGGCGTACGAGCTTATCTCCTTTGGAGGGGTCGGCTTTGATCGAAGCTTTTACTTTCATAATCCTTTTCCTACGTTTTTCAGCATCTGATGGAAACGTTGTTTATACCTCAATAGCCCAATTCTTTTCAACCGTTTTTGCAAAATACTTGCGTTTTTTGCTTCTCTACGATATTCTATCATCATTTAATGAGTAATGGAGAAGAAAAGTGAAACGTACCTATCAACCAAGCAAACGCCGCCGTTCTTCGGAGCATGGTTTCCGCAAAAGAATGAGCACCGCCAGCGGCCGCAAAATTATCAATAGGCGCCGCAGAGAAGGGCGTAAACAATTGACGAGAGTGTGACGCACCTTTTTCCAAAGGCATTGCGCCTTCGCACAAGGCGGCAATTCCAATGCATGAACCACCACGCCAAGCGCCATATCGGCCGCTGGATTATCCTTGAAGTGAAGCATAACTCGGAAGGGGTTACGCGATTAGGCATTACAGTGACAAAGCGATTTGGCAAAGCGCATGATCGCAATCGCTTTAAACGCATCGTCCGCGAGGCTTTCCGCCTCTGCTACAATCAACTGCCGCAAGGCTTCGACCTCAACGTCAAACCCCGATCTGAGGGGATAAAGGCAATGTCTCAAGATATCGTTGAGGAATTACTCCAGCACAGTCTACAATTTTAATTAGCAGATGTCATTTGAGATTGGATATTGCGGATCAGGGTAGCAATTTCGGGTTGGATAGAGGCAGGGGAGGTTTCGTGGGCCGCTTGGGCATAGTGGAGGGCTTCGGACAGATCGTTTTTATCGAAATAGACTTGTGCGATCAGCATTTCCAAACGCCAGATATTGACAGGATCTTGAGAGCTGAATTTATCGATGTAAGCAACTAATGGGGCAACAGCTTTGTCGGGCGAGGAGTTATCTTTAGCCATTTCTTCGCAGGCCGCTTCAAAATCCATCACAGCGATTTGATAATGCAGCTTTTCTTCGTTGTTGGGGTCTGATGCCAGGAGTTCCTGCTTCAATGCGATGGCTTCGGTATCGTGAATTTTACCTTCCTCTATCAAGTAACGGTAGCGTTCCACCAAAAAGAATTTTCGCTCATCGGAATTCAAGCCCTTTTTGATAATGAGGGCCGCGTCGTTAACGCGGCTCAGTTCATTGGCTTGTTCATAGAGATTTTTCAGATCAGGACCTGACTGTTGTTCCAGATTCTGCAGTTTTGATTGATAGGAAGAATACTCATTCACCAGCTTCAACAAGTGATTTGCGTATTGCTTGCCTCCTCCCGGACGATAGCCTGTAGTCCCGATTTGCTGTTGCTGTGGATTGAGAATAATTAAGGTCGGAAAGCCCTTGACATCATATTTTTTCTGCAGCTGTTTATTTTGTGCAGTTTGTTGCGATGGCAAGGTCGTATTCAAGGGAAAATCCAGCTTGACAAAGATGAATTTGTCTCCGGCTGCCTGGGCAAATTCCATTGTATCCAGGGCCTCTTCTTCCAACTTGTTGCACCAGCCGCACCAGTCCGATCCCGTAAAGAAAAGGACAATCGGCTTTGAGGTGGCTTTGGATTGGTTAATTGCCTCCTCATAATTGGTGAGCCAATTAATTTTGGTTGTCTGATCGGCCTCAGCTTTGGCAGTACAAAATCCTTGGAGACAGATCAGCCCACATAATAAAGTAACGAAAATGTTCATGGGTGAATCCTGTTGTTGACTACCAAAAGAAACCCCTCTTCTGGTAGAATATCTTTCAACCCAATATTAGCCTACAGATTCATATCATGCAATTATTTCCGCCAACTCTCATTTTAAGGCATCGGAAAGAGAATCTGAAAAAGTGCAGCGTCCAACCCCTCGTTGGCCGTCGCGATTTCTCGTTTTATAGCTATCCCCATTGTATTCTACCTGATTTGAACGGCTATGTCATGCTGGCCCTTGATGCTCCACTGCTGACGCAGGCGGATAGCGATTGCGGCCTCTTCATCCTGGATTCGACCTGGCGCTATGCCGCAACGATGAGGCGCTTTGTCGAAGCACAGGCGAAAATCCCTTTGCGCAGCCTTCCGAAGCATTTCAGGACGGCCTATCCCAGGCGCCAAGAAGACTGCAGCGAACCAGAGAGAGGCCTCGCTTCCATTGAGGCTATCTATATTGCTTATACCCTTCTGGGCCGCGATACCACTGGTTTGCTGGATCACTATTATTGGGGAGAGCAGTTCTTGCGGAAGAATACAGAATACAGAAAAATGGACAATGGTTAATGGACCTAATGGACACCATGGACTATGGACAAAGCAATGGTCCATAGTCCATGGTGTCCATGGTGTCCATTAGGTCCATTAACCATGTCCATTGTTGTCCATGGTGTCCATTAGGTCCATTAACCATTGTCCATTTTTCTGTCTTCTGTCTTCTATATTGCAAAAATAGTTTACCTCTGTTAGAGGAGGAATTTAACCTCAACGATAGGATGATGAGGATGAATCTATTCTTCTGGTTGCCTGCGATGTTTTTGTTAGGGATCATTGCGATGGGAATTTGCTTTTGGTTCATTAAAGGTTGCAAAAATATATGATTTATTTGACAGCTTTAGTCGTCATCTTTTTGTTCTTCTATTTAATTGTCTCTTTAGTAAGACCTGAAAGATTTTAACGGGATGCTGGATGTGTTCATTATACAAACTTGGCTTTTACCTTTAGTGCTCTTTGTTTGTGCGACTCTCATTGCCTTTCCCCTCAGTGCGTATGTTGCCTGGATCATGGATGGGAAATACCGTCCCTTACCGCTCTTTGGATCCGTGGAGAAACTGTTGAACAGCGGTCCGCAGAACTGGATGCAATACACGGGTTCCTTGCTTCTCTTTAATACTGTGCTATTTGTTTATGGCTACCTGGTGCTCTCCCTTCAGCCTTATTTGCCTCTCAATCCTGATGCCAAAACGCTTCTTTCTCCGACTACCATTTTCCATAGTGTCGCCTCTTTTATGACCAATACAGACCTGCAGCACTATTCTGGAGAAGCCAACTTATCCAATTTCAGCCAGATCTTCTTTGCCATAGCCAATCTGTTCATCTCGGCGGCCATTGGATTAGGCGCCTTGACAGCCATTATCCGGGCTTTTAGGGGCGATGCCCTGCTTGGGAACTTTTTTTTGGATGTCTGGAGAGTCGTCGCCTATATGTTTGTGCCGATTGCCTTTATCTTTGCGCTGCTTTTCATATGGCAAGGCAGTCCCATGACATTTGCAACATCCCATCAGGTCATTACGCTTGAGCAGCAGCCTCAAACGCTAGTTGTGGGACCCGTAGCCGCTTTTGAGTCGATGAAGATGCTAGGGACCAATGGAGGCGGATTTTACAGCATGAATTCGTCACATCCCTATGAAAATCCCACCGATATATCCAATTTCTTCAATACGCTGGCCATGATGATTTTCCCCTTTTCGCTCGTCATGATGTATGGCCGCATGCTGAATAGGATGCGGCACAGCTATGTCATCTTTTCTGTGATGCTTCTCTTGATGATAGGAACTGTGTTCTGGACGATAGCTTTCGACACCTTGCAGCCTAATCCTGGATTGACGGCCCATCCTGCCAAAGAATATGAAATTCGCAATGGATCATTGCCGGAAGGAAAACTCAAATTCAGCATTCCTGCGGTTGCTGGCTTGCCAGTCGATCAACATCAGGGGAATCTCGAGGGAAAAGAAATGCGCTTCGGCACCTCCGCAGGAGCCACTTTTGCTGCCTTGACGACCGATGTGACGTGCGGCGCAGTGAATGCCGAGGCCGATAGCTTGAATCCCATTGCTGCCCTTTCCCCCATGATCGGGATGTGGCTGAACTGCATATTCGGCGGAAAAGGGGTGGGCATGATTAATATGCTGTTGTTTATCATTATCGGCATTTTCATTGCAGGAATGATGGTGGGGCGCACTCCGGAATATCTGGGCAGGAAAATCGGCGCCAGGGAAGTCAAGCTGGCGATCATCGCCCTTCTGGTGCATCCTATGATGATCCTCATGCCAACGGGTTTGTTTGCCGCAACGCAATGGGGAATAGGCGCGATCAGCAATCCAGGGGCTCACGGCTTTTCTCAAATGCTGTATCAGTTTTCGTCGGCTTCTGCCAACAATGGTTCGGCTTTCGATGGATTGGGAGTCAACTATGGATTCTACAACAACCCCGATCCTGCGCCCGAAGCCATGGCTTGGGATATTGCGACAGGCCTCGTCATTATTATTAGCCGTTTCTTTCCGATCATTGCCCCTGTTGCGATGGCAGCGTATCTGGGAGCAAAGAAACCGAGTCCATTTGGATTAGGCACTTTGCGCGATGACACCATCACCTTCGGGTGCCTTTTGCTTGGGACGATACTGATTATCGGGGCTTTGCTCTTTTTGCCCGTTGCCGCTTTGGGACCATTGGCAGAACAATTTGGACCCATTCCTTTTGGAGGATGAAAATGAACAACCCACCAGACGTGCCCCAACATGAATTGCCGCGCCGGGTAGTGAGAAGGCCTTTGCTGGATAAGGAAACCATCCTAGTAGCATTGAGGAATTCCTTTGTCATGCTGCGGCCAGATATCCAGTGGAAAAATCCGGTGATGTTCGTCGTCGAAGTGGGCGCAGTTCTGACCCTGCTGTTCACCATTGAAAGGGCATTGAGCAGCCAGCCTACGCAGGTTCCCATCACCTATTTCATCGCCATCTTTTTCTGGCTTGTGTTGACTGTCTTGTTTGCAAATTTTGCGACGGCCCTTGCGGAGGCTCGAGGGAAAGCGCAGACGGCCTCTCTAAGGAAAACGCGCCACAAGACCCAAGCGTTCCGCTTAACGGAAAAGGGAACCATTCAGGAAGTCACCTCCGATGACCTGAGGCCAGGCGATCGGGTCGTCGTCAAAGCGGGGCAAACCATCCCGGCAGATGGAGAGATCATTGAAGGGGTCGCTTCCATCGATGAATCAGCCATCACAGGGGAGTCGGCTCCGGTCATACGCGAGATGGGAGGAGACCGTTCGGGTGTGATTGGAGGGACCCACGTTCTGAGCGATAGCATCGTGGTCAAGATTATGCACGGGAAAGGGGAGTCCTTTTTAGACCGCATGATCGCCCTCGTCGAGGGAGCCGTGCGCCAAAGGACGCCCAACGAGATTGCGCTTGCCATTGTGTTGTCCGCTTTCACTCTGATTTTTTTGATCGTGGTCGTTCCCCTTTGGCCCATGGCCTATAATGCGGAGTTGTACATGGGCAGCTATGCCGGGTTGCAAGGCCCTTTGAAAAGTTTGGGAACCGATGTGCCGACATTGATCGTTCTTTTGGTCTGCCTGGCGCCGACCACCATCGGAGCTCTCCTTGCTGCCATTGGAATTGCAGGGATGGATCGCGCCTTGCAAGAAAATATTATCACCAAGAGCGGCAAAGCCGTCGAGCTAGCTGGCGACGTAGATGTCGTACTACTCGATAAGACGGGCACCATTACGATGGGCAACCGGTTTGCCACACAGTTTTTGCCCTTAAAGAATTGTAAGGAATTAAACCTCGCCAAATGGGCTGCAATCGCTTCTGTATCTGATAGCACTCCGGAAGGAAAGAGCATTGTGAAGCTCTATGAGAAACAATATCTCAACCCCATTTCAGTCCCTCCGAATTCGGTCTTTATACCATTCACTGCGCAGACGAGGATGAGCGGCGTCGATCTTCCCGATGGAAAGCAGATCCGAAAAGGGGCTCCTGAAGCTATCATCAAATTTATCCAGGCCAAACAAGGACAAATTCCCGATGAGCTCAATCATCTGGTAGAACGAGTCGCAACAAATGGGGCGACTCCATTGGCTATATCCGTAGGCAACGAGATTTTGGGCATTGTCGCCCTCGAAGATGTGTTGAAGCCGCGCATTCGAGAACGGATGGAGAAGCTAAAGAAAATGGGCCTTGAGACGATTATGGTGACGGGTGATAATCCCCTCACAGCTGCTGCCATCGCAAAGCAGGCAGGAATAGAGAAATATGTGTCCGAGGCAAGGCCTGAAGATAAAGTCGCCTATATAAGAGAGGAACAGGCTCTAGGCAAGATTGTGGCGATGATGGGCGATGGGACGAACGACGCCCCTGCCTTGGCTCAAGCGGACGTCGCGTTGGCTATGAACGCCGGAACGGAATCCGCCAAAGAAGCGGCTAATATGGTGGATTTGGATAGCGATCCCACCAAGCTGATAAAAGTTGTGGAGATCGGAAAACAGCTCCTGATCACGCGAGGAGCTTTGACGACCTTTTCCATTGCTAACGACATTGCAAAATACTTTGCCATCATTCCAGCCCTCTTTGCCAGCTCACTGCCATGGCTAAAACAGGTCGACATCATGAACTTGCATTCTCCCACTTCAGCCATTTTGTCGGCTGTGATTTTTAATGCGCTGATTATTCCCGCGTTGATTCCCATCGCACTGAAAGGGGTTCGCTATCGTTTGCTAGGGGCTGAAGCCCTATTCCGAAGAAACTTGACAATCTGGGGATTGGGAGGCGTCATTCTCCCTTTTATTGGGATCAAGGTCATCGATCTTGTGATGGTAGGTTTAAATTTAACGAATTGAGGTGAGGCAGCATGTATTTTTCTAAGAGCGTTTTGTTGCTGTTATTTTCGGTCCTACTCTGCTGCATTATCTATCCCATCGCTTTGTGGATTGTGGGGCAAGTATTCTTTCCCTTCCAGGCCAATGGGAGCCTGGTATTGGGTCCGGAGGGCAAGCCCATAGGATCTAAGCTCATTGCTCAATCCTTCACTAAAGATGCCTACTTTCAACCGCGCCCTTCTGCTGCAGCCTACAATGCTGCCGCTTCCTCTTCTTCCGCATTGGCGCCCTCCAACTATGCCCTGCGCGATCGCGTCGCGCGCTCTATTGGGGCGGTCGCGACTTATGCGTCAGGACCGAATGCTGGCAAATCTGTGGCTCCTGCTATCGAAGAGTGGTTCAAAAAAGATCAGTTTCAGGGAAAACCTCATATTATTGCCCAATGGACCGCTTCACATAATGCTTTGGCTCAAGCATGGGTGAGCGCCGACCCTTCTCAAAGACCTAATATTCCATCGACGTTTTTCGATATGTGGCTGCAGGATCACCCCAATGTGGAGCTCACGCTTGTCCCCGGGGATATGGTCACTACCTCAGCTTCAGGGCTGGATCCTCACATCAGCCTGGAAAATGCCAACTTCCAACTGAACCGAGTCGTCTCGCAATGGGCCTCTCATTTAAAGCGCGATTCCACTTCAATAAAGAGAGAAATTGAACAAATTTTAACGAAAAACGCCCAAGCGCCATTGGGAGGGCTTGCAGGAGAAAAGGTTGTGAATGTCCTCGAAGTGAACCTCGAATTGCGCAAGCTGTATGGCGCACCGCCATGAAAACAGAATACAGAATACAGAATGAGGCTTCGAGTAATGGACAATGGTTAATGGACCTAATCGACACCATGGACACCATGGACTATTGACCATTGCCTTTGACCATAGTCCATAATGTCCATGGTGTCGATTAGGTCCATTAACCATTGTCCATTACTCTTTCCTATTGACTTTCCTCCTAAAAAAATGTTACAATAATTTTTCAATTTATATTTGAGTATTCTATGTTTGAGCAAATGTTTTCGGCGCTAGAAGTTTTTGAAGATTATCTTTGGGGATACCTCGGCGCACCCATGATCGTCCTTTTGGGGACTTATTTATCGTTTAAAACGGGTTTTGTGCAAAT
The DNA here is from genome assembly GCA_963801335.1 of uncultured Parachlamydiaceae bacterium. Taxonomy (GTDB): domain Bacteria; phylum Chlamydiota; class Chlamydiia; order Chlamydiales; family Parachlamydiaceae; genus CAWDEQ01. Next base: position 72,114 of record CAWDEQ010000004.1, read on the forward strand.
TCGGAAGTTTCCCACTGTCGTCAAAATTTTTGTCGACTTTCTCAGAGTTCGCGATGATAGCAAAGAGGGAGTCCATCCCTTAAAGGCATTTTTTGCGTGCATCGGCGGCTGCGTCGGAGTGGGCAATATTGTAGGGATCTGCACAGCCGTGCAGATGGGAGGGCCTGGAGCGCTGGTTTGGATTTGGATCACAGCCATGGCGGGTGTCCTGGTCAAATATGCCGAAGTCTACTTAGGTGTGCGCCATCGCATCCAAAATCCAGACGGCAGCTATAGCGGCGGCCCGATGTACTTCTTGCAAAAAGTCTTTAAGGGGAGGTGGGTCCCCAACATCGTATGCCTATTGCTCTGTGTATACGGGGTGGAGGTTTATCAATTCAGTATTGTGGCAAGCAGCATTACGCTAAATTTCGATGTCAACCATTACCTTGTGATTGCGGTGTTGCTGGCCTTGGTCATCTTCGCCGGGATGGGGGGCGTACGCCGCATCGGCAACATCTCGAGCGCCGTTATCCCATTGTTTGTCGTGCTGTATGTCGGCATGGGCTTCTGGGTGCTTTTCAATAACATCGGTCTCATGCCCGAAATGTTCCGGCAAGTCATGGCTTCGGCCTTTACAGGCCATGCCGCTATCGGAGGCTTTGTGGGAAGCACATTGATCATGACCATGTCGCAAGGCGTGCGCAGAGGGTGCTACACGGGTGATTTGGGGATCGGCTATGCCTCGGTCATCCATAGCGAAACGAGTGTAACAGTACCTGAAAGGCAGGCAGCGTTGGTCATTTTCGATATCTTTTTGGACACCTTCATCATCTGTACGACTAGCGTCATGATGATTTTAGTGGCTGACCTATGGCATCAGCCGATCCAAGGAGCGATGCTTGTCCAAACGGCCCTAGGCCAATACTTTCCTTATATGCACTTCTTTATGCCCTTCTTTTTGTTTTTGCTTGGCTATTCAACGATCAATGCCTACTTCTGCGTCGGTTTAAGATGCGCCGAATTTCTTTCGCCAAAGAAGGGAAAGGCGCTTTATTATCTTTACGCCGTTGTCATGCTGATCCTCTTTTCATTAGTGGATAGTTCCCAAGCGCAAACGGTCATGGCCATTGCAGGGGGATTGCTCTTGGTCGTCAATTGCTATGGGATCTATCGGCTGAGACACGAGGTCTCGTTTGACATCCAAAGCATTCCGGCAGCAGTTCCCGTTTTGGAAAAAGCTGAGGCTGCTGAGGCGTCATAATTTTGCTTTTATTCTCTCCCACTCTTCAGGCGGAATCTCGGCGCCAATGACCTGCACAACGGCTCCGCCGGTGAGTGCGCCATAACGCGCGCATTCTTCTAAAGGCAGCCCCTTCAGATAACCATGCAAAAAGCCGCTGGCAAAAAGATCGCCCGCCCCTGTCGTATCAATGGGCTCTACAGGAAAGGCGGGACAGCGAACCTTATTTTCCCCTTGTCCTACCCAGCATCCCTCTTTTCCCATCAGGACGATCACCGTTCCATTTAGATCTTTTAAGAAATCGCACCCTTTTTCAGGTACAAGGCCAGTGAGCGCTTTTGTTTCCTGCGCATTCGCAAAGAGAATATCGACATAGTTGCTGATTAAGAAAATAATCGGCTTCCGATAGGCTTGAATGATGTCAAAACTCGCGAGATCGAACGAGACGAGAGCTCCTTGCTGCTTGGCTAGGCGCATTGCCTGAAGCGTCAAACGCTCATTGCTGAGGCTATATCCTTCGATATGGACGAGTTTTACCCCTTCGAATTGTTTCGGATCCAGATCTTCGCCGCGCATCTCAAGAGCCGCACCTAAATAGGTGCGGATCGTCCTTTCCCCGTCAGGAGTGCGCAAGCAGAGCGCCTGAGCCGTTGGCGTTTCCACCGGGATCAAAAGCGACGTGATTCCCGCCTCTTTGAGGCGCCGGTTGAACTCTTTTCCTGCCTCGTCTTGGCCTATTTTGCCAACCAAAGCGCATTTCTCCCCAAGGCGGGCTAACCCCTTTATCGTGTTGGCACCGCTTCCCCCAGGAATGAAAATAGGCTTCTGCTTGATATGGCGCAGATAATGCTGCAAGGTGGGGTAGTCGATGAGGGCTGATCCCCCTTTTTCGATTTCAAAATACTCCAGGAGTTCATCTTGTGAAGAAACGAGGAGATCGACGACCGGAGCTCCAACACCTAATATCGTATATTCGTTGTTTTGTCCCATACATTATGAGGGGGGAGTTACAAGAGGCCGGGGCCGGGGAAGCCTTAGGACTTTGGAAATATAATCTCGATTAGCAGAAATGTAGTCCATTCCCGAAAATAGGGCATAAATACAGGTGGTGCCCACGATCCAAGCGCTTATTTTTTGCAACGCATCAGTCGATAAATATCCTAGGGAATGGGGAATCATTAATAGAATAATCGCGAAAGCGGCAAGAGCTTGTAGAATAGCTTTGATTTTGCCGCTCATTCTGGCAGCCAATGCATACCCTTTCAAAGCACAGATCGTCCTGAGAGTGCTCACAACAGAATCCCTGTAGATGAAAATGAAAATGAAACCCAGCGGAAGATTAATGGGTTCCTTCGTAAACGTCAAAAAGACCGAAATCCGATAAATGCTATCAGCCATAGGATCCAAAATTTTTCCTAAATCAGTCACCTGGTTGTATTTCCTGGCTAGATAACCATCCAAAGCGTCCGATAACTCCGAAACTCCCAATAAACAGAGCAACACATAGGGCAGTAAAATGGCTGAAATACCCAAATCGTCATGTTCCAGGAATAGAAGCAAAAAAATTGGACTGATAAAAATGCGAAAAAAAGTCAAATAATTGGCGACGCTCAAGGATCCCCCAGGTTTACTTAAGCATAGCGCAAAGGAACAAAACAGACAATTGCAAAAGTACCTGAGGCTTGCAAAACCCAGGGCCGAAGGAAATGGACAATGGTTAATGGACACCATGGACACCATGGACTATGGACCATAGCTTTTGACCATAGTCCATGGTGTCCATGGTGTCCATTAGGTCCATTAACCATGTCCATTGTTGTCCATTAGGTCCATTAACCATTGTCCATTCTACTCTTCGCTAGGCTCGGCAACAGTCGCTGTTTGTTGATCGGCAAGAGGGCCAAGGCTAAACGGATTGCCGTGCCCATGGGAAAGGGTAGGGGCGGCTTCTTGTTCGATTTCATGAGCATTCATTGACGCAAATCCCAAAACTAAAGCAAGAAATAGATAGTTTGGCATCTCGACCTCCAATTAAAATTTTTAGTTGTCTTTTCTTAACGAGTACCAACATAAAACAAACTTGTCAAGGGCCAATTAGGCCCGATTTTCAAACTTGACAGGCGATGAGGTAATGCTCTATGAAGTTCACTACATAGGATTTTAACATAAAGGATGTAAAAATATGATCGTTTCACATGATTCCGCAACAACTTCTACAACCAGACCGACTCTCGATACTCCACTCATTGAACCCAGTCCATTAATCAAGAAAATCCACTGGTATGTCACTGTTACGTTGACTTTTCCGGTGCTGATCGTTGCGACAGCAGGTGTCTATTACACACGAGAACTTGGGGAGCGCTTTACGATCTACAAAATCTGCTACACCTTATTAGCAGGGTACTTCATCCAATCGTTTCTAAGCGTCGCTTTGCCAGAACGGGCCCGAGTCGTCCTGCATCGGACGTGTACTCAGCTTTTATATCCCATTGAGATGGTCTTCTGGAATGTTTATTATCGCATAAACAAACTTCTCGAAGAGAAACAATGGGCTGGGGATTCGCTCCTAGGTGTGGCGGTCATGTTTACAACTTGTCTCTTCCGAGATTTGTATGACTCGTTTTTTGTCGAAGGCAGAAGACAATTAAGTCATCCCACTGTAGATATCCCACAGACAACCCAGGGCGGACCTGCAAGCCCTAATAATCCCCCTCCTCAGTATGAGTCTTTTTTCTCCAGGCAAAATCTCGGCAATCTGTGTAAGGACTTGCTTGTGGCAGGTGCGGGAGGTGGAATAATGCTAGGCAGTCGTTACGACACCTCAAAGGATGCTGCTTATGCTTTAGAGATGGTGGGATACGAATTAGCAAGTTTAGGGAGCGGTTACCTGTTTAGGGATGTCCTGCACATCTTCAAGAAAAATGCAGCGATCGCTGATGATGCAGTTCCCTTAACCGCAAATAGAGAACTTTCCAGGCAGACAAAAATTTTTGGCCGCCTAGATGCCACCGTGAATCACTATTTGGTTCCTCTTGCCGCTATCTTCTTTGCAGCTGCCGTGAAGACCAATCTGCTATACCTCATCAGCGTTCAAGGCACACTGACAGGATATCGCATAAAATCCGCAGAGCTGCAGTTATTAGATCCGAGGCCGAATAATGACGTTTATCAAGATAGTGTAGAACAGGGAGAGCCAAGTAGAACCAGAAGATTCAGTAGGATCGCATGCTGCTGCAGATGTGTTACGATCGGGAATGTCGTTGCAGCCCTATTTGCTATTGTGCTTCCTGCCTATTTCGGCATAGAAGCTTATCAGACGTGTCGGAGTCAGGATCCCAAAGTCACTGTGGTAGATAAAGCTTTGGTGGTTGCCATTGCCTGCACGGTGCCGTTGATCTATAATTTAGCCTTTCTTGCCACAAAATTGATCCAGAGGGCTGAAGATAGGGGTGACAGGCATTGGGCGATGCGCCAGCTGCGGCTTCATTTTCTCGAATGCAATGATTTATTGGGCTATAGCTTGGCGACAGCAGACGTTATTGCCAAATTGGAAAATATGCCTTACCCATTGTTCTGGCCCATGTTAGCCTGGTGCTTCTCTGCGACAGTTCTAGCTGTCCAGATTGCAAATATTGATAGAACCCCGCAAAATAAAGAAGAGGTCGGGAAGCTCAATCCCATTGCGAGCATTTTTGGGATCATTCTTGAAAAAGATCTCTCAAAAGTGGTTAAACCCTAAGGAAGCCATGATGATAACAGACGATTTCAAAAAAGTGATAGTCTCCTTACCGAGTCCTCTACCAGTAAAGCAATTCCTGGCCCGGTATAAAGGGAACGAGAAAATTGAGGTTCTCCTCAATATCATCGGCTTGGGAGTCATTCTACGTCTCATTGATCAAAACTACCGCACCTCATGCCTAGCGCTGGGAAAAAAAAGATGGACACACTTTACAACCTTTTGCAAGGATCATGAACGGCGGCTCAAGCAGTATGGAATTTGTCGCCAGGATGATTTTAGTGAGAAACAGGCCTATTCCTACCTTACCCTTTATCCGATGCCAAGACAATTGGAGAAGGCAGCTAATCTCGATGAAAATCCAAAAATAGACGAGAGCGTACTCGTTTTAGAAAAGGAAAAAAATTGGGCCATTCAAACTCTGTATAAGATGCTAGGGCCTGAGACTTCTTCCATCTCCCTGACTAATGAGGAGTGGATAAAGCTTCAGATGCTGATGCGCTATGCATGTTGTTTGGATTTGCCTAGGGGGCAGGTGATTGTATTAACCTGGGGAGATGTTCTCTGGGCTTATTCCCATACCTCTCATAATGCCAGTCAATTATATAATGAAATTCTTGACCACTTCAGACTGAGCAACGTTAACGAGGAGTTGCTGAAGCCTCTGAACATTCTTAAGGACGGTCAGGAAGTCGGGCATTTATCGCCCAGCCCTAGAGGAGCAACACCTAACACAACACCTAGCCCTTTATGGCGGTCTCGAACAGCGAGCGTTGATCTTAGCGACAGTGGGAATAGCGAAACCGACAAGTCATTCGCTATCTCAATAACGACAACCGCCGTGGAATCAAGCAACTCCTCATTACAGATAAGCGGGCAAGGCAATGATGGCAATTTTTCACCCTTAACCCGAAATGGGGACAAGATTGTACTCGAAGAAAAAGATGCATTCAAAAGATTTGTGATGGACTTGACCCAAACCAAGTTTACAAATGCAGACTTTCGTCTAAAACTCATCAAATTATGTAGGCAGGAGCTCGCTGCCCTCTATGAGCCTGAGTCTCTGACCGAGGAGGGGGATACCAATAGGATGAACATCTGGTATTTCGTTGATGCTTGTGAAGCTTTCCTGGATCCGAACAATGAAATAGATGGCAGAATCATGTCTTTACAAGAGAGATGGGATCTGGCTCGCAAAACATTAAATTGTTTCTTTTCTCCCAATCCAGTGACTCTGAATCAAAAGGGAACCCAATATTATGTACTCCTGGAGTCAGTGACTCTGAATCAAAAGGGAACCCAATATTGTGTACTCCTGGAGTCAGCTTATCTCTTTTCTACAGTTTTCCAGTTTTTTCACGAACGCCAATTTCATGTTCCAGATGGTTGGCAAGATCCCTTTTATGATTGCTTGTGTAAGCTCTCCTTTGAAGAGCGCCATGACATTTGGTTAATTTTTGAAAAAATCCAGCTGAATCCCAAAAGAAATAGAGAATATGAAAGATCCTCAACTCCCCAGCTTAAGAAATTTTATGAGGAGAAGAAATGGCCTCCTTTTCAGCTCCTGCGTCTATTTTTATCCTTTTTCCAAGCAACAGAGCTCGCAGATGCCTCTCAAGGTAAAGTTATGGAATGGATCGATAAAGTGTGGAGATATTTGGGAGTTTCGATTTTGCCAGATTTCATGTGGAGCTTATTAGAAGGAACGCCAATCAATCAACAGGCGATAGACTCCTTTGGAAAGTTGTGTGAAGCCAACCAGAAATTGATCTTAAGCCAGCAGCCCTATGTAACTGCAGAACTCTATAAGGATTTTGATACGCATCTGGCGCTATTGGAAGAGAATTTAGTGAAAGCTGAACCTGATCCAGGGTTTAGGAAAACCAAGAAAATATTGTTTGAACTAATTCAACAGAGAACACTCCTGTCACCCCTTTATGTCCCCCATTTGCTTAATCCCGCTTTGAACATGGTCGTCAGAGGAGATCACAATGCAGAGAGAAGGCAAGCTGGTGAGCAAACGACGCCGATGGGAACACTTATATCTTTAACATCGAGCTTTGAAGCAGGGTTGTACTATTTCTGCGATTGGAATGAAGAAGAAGTTGTGACTGAGTGGGGAGATCGTGCCGTCTATTCTTTTTTCCAATTCACGATGATTTTTGGAAAGGAAATACGGACATTTAACATGAAGTTTCCTATCCCTGTCGATCGCTTAAGACAAGATGAACAGCTAAGCCGCCTTTTCATCTTGATCACACAAGGCCTCCTTGGTTCGAGATTCAGTGTAGATGAGAAGGAACTAAAGGAGGCTGTTGCTTATCATCGGGCTTCGCTTATTCTCAAGGCACTTAAGAACAATAGTTTGGAATCATTCCAAGAGTATCATCAGTCCCATCAAGTAAAAGCAATAGATGGATTAAAACTCTTCGGTTTTCTGTGCACTCTCAGACAAGAGACGTGGAAAATGCCCAACAGGTTTTCCGTAAAACAGGATTTCTTTCACGAAGAAAATAATCCCGGTTATCTTCTGCAGTTTTCTCAAGAAAAACTGCAATGGCTATTATTCCCAAATGAAAATAGCCAAATTGTTGATATAAAGGCATTCTCCACACAACTTGAACGTGTTTTAGAAAATCAAAAGATTGAACTGAATTTCGATAAACCTAAAATGCAGATTACCCTTGTCAAATGGTTTTCTGAGGAGGCTAATCCCTCAATTCATACGTTTAATGGCACAGGTTATGTTGGGACCTCACCAGTTAAAGTCACGAAACGAATAGGCATTCCTGCCACCTGCTCCAAGGACCAAGCTAAGTGGTTTTTGGGTTTGCTGATCGCAATGATCAGGAAAGAAATGATCGTAAAATTGGGGAACTGATGAGTGTTGAACAATTTACCACTGAGATCACTGAGATCAGTGAGGGGGTATGAGATAGGGAGAGGATTGCTGGCTCAGTGGTAATTTATGTATGACGTTTTATGTATCGCGATAGATTTGCAGGTAGACATTGGAGGGCTTATTCCAGCTGAAGTCGATATTCATCCCATGGACCATGAGGCGTCGCCATTTGTCTGGGTTTTGGTACCAGCAGTCGATTGCCCTGTCGAGAGCGCCGTCAAAGCTCGTTTTAGTCGGGTCATCAAAGGTATAGCCGTTGGTTTCTTCAATGGGTTTTCCTGAGGTGTCGACATCCACAATGGTGTCTTTGAGGCCGCCCGTCCTTCTCACAATGGGGATCGAGCCATACTTCAAGGAAATCATTTGCGTCAGGCCGCACGGTTCAAATAGCGAAGGGACGATAAACATATCGGATCCCGCAAAAATCAGGTGGGCCAGTTCTTCCTGATGATGCAGCGTCAGATTAACATGCGGATGATCGGCAAATTGGTGCTTTAAAGCATGAAATTCTGCATTAATGCTTGGGATTGGGCTGGTCCCCAATAGGACGAATTGGCCTCCGCGGTCGATGGTGTGGTGCAAGCCATGCTTGATCAATTCGATGCCCTTTTGTGGAACCAGCCTTGCAACGCATCCCACAAGGGGGCGATGCTCTTCGGCCAGGCTTAATTTTTCGCGGAGAACCTTCTTAAGGAACGCCTTCCTATCGATGGTGTTGCGATCCTGCTTATTTGCGGGGATTTCTCTGCTTGAGAAGTGTGCGGGTAAAAATCGGTCAATCTCGGGGTTCCAATAGGAATAATCGATGCCATTCAAAATTCCGATAAATTTCGCTTTATTTTTATTGAGAATCTTCTCTAATCCCTTGCCTGCCGGAGGAATTAAAACCTCTTGAGCGTAGGTAGGGGAGACAGTCGTGATGAAATCGGAATAGACGATGGCTCCTTTTAATAAGTTCAGGGCTTCGGGATAGAGATCGTCTTTTAATTTTGAAAGCTCTATGCCATTTAAGCCGATCCGGTCCAAATCATAGCTGGCGCAACGCCCTTGGTATTCGATGTTGTGAATGGTTGTGACGATGCGGATAGCATTATAGCCTAACTTCTTATAGATCTCCGCATAAAGAACAGCAATCGCGCTGGTTTGCCAGTCATGCAGATGGATGACATGGGGGCGCATGTTCTTTTTGTAAAGAAATTCGATGGCAGCGCGGCAGAAAAAGAGATAGCGTTCTATATCATCGTCGCAGCCGTAAAAGCAGCCTCGATCAAAAAAATGGCGCGGATGATGAGGTTCAATAAAATAGACCTTGAGGTTTTCAACCCACCCCGACCAGACCGTCGTCGAATACCAGTCCCCATTATAATAGGTCTTAAGATCGGCCAGATCGACCACCATATCGCGGACTTGTTCGCTATCCATGCAGTCATATTTCGGGATGATGATATCGACATCGTGCTCTTTCCAGGAAAGCTCCCGGCATAGCCCTAAAAGGACATCGGCGAGTCCTCCGACTTTGGCAATGGGGGCAAGTTCAGAAGCTATGTGCACAATATGCATAGAGGGATGGAATCCTGGTTATCTTGCTTTGATGTAACTTTTCCACAACAAATTTAGCAAGGATAATCAAATAATAATGGACAATGGTTAATGGACCTAATGGACACCATTGTCCATTCTGTCGAAAGTGCTTTCATCTTTAAACTATATCTTCTATATATTTAGCTTGTTATCACGAGGTATACCGGAATGGAGACTGAAATCTTAGCCCGCCTTCAATTTGCGCTGACCATCATGTTCCATTATATCTATCCTCCGCTGAGCATAGGAATTTCCTTATTGCTCGTTATCATGGAGGGGATTTACCTCAAGACTAAGAATCCTCTCTATTTGGAAATGGCCAAGTTCTGGACTAAAATCTTTGCCTTGACCTTCGCTATCGGCGTCGCAACAGGCATTGTGATGGAGTTTGAATTCGGAACAAACTGGGCCACCTATTCCCGCTATGTCGGAGATGTATTCGGCAGCGCGTTGGCGGCTGAGGGCGTGTTCGCTTTCTTTTTGGAATCGGGCTTTTTGGCCCTCTTGCTTTTTGGCTGGGACAAAGTAGGACCCAAAGTGCATTTCTTTGCGACGCTGATGGTATGCCTCGGAGCCCACTTCAGCGCCATTTGGATTGTGGTGGCCAATTCCTGGATGCAAACCCCTGCCGGCTTTCATATCGTAGGGGAGGGGATAACGGCGCGCGCCGAGATTACCGATTTTTGGGGTATGGTATTTAATCCTTCTTCGATGGTGCGGCTAGCCCATACCGTCATCGGAGCATGGCTTGCAGGGGCTTTTTTGGTTATGAGTGTATCCGCCTTTTATATTCTCAGAAAGAAGCACATTGAATTCGCAACGAGATCCATTAAGATTGCCCTGAGCGTTGCCTGTGTGTCTCTCATTCTCCAGCTCTACACAGGACATCTCAGCGGCAAAGTCGTGGCCCAGTATCAACCCGCCAAACTCGCCGCCTTTGAGGGCATCTTTGAGACCACGCGAGGGGCAAGGCTCTCCATAGTGGGCTTGCCCAACACAAAAGAGAAACGCGTCGACTATGAGATCGGCATCCCCCGCCTATTGAGCTATTTGGTCTACGACGATTTTAATGCCGAAATCAAAGGGCTGGATCAATATCCAGCAAGAGACTGGCCCAATGTCTCCGTCGTCTTTCAAACCTATCACCTGATGATCGCCATGTGGGGCTTGATGGCTCTCATCAGCTTATGGACGCTAGTAAAATGGAGGCGTGGAGCCTTGGCGGATAGCAGAGTGCTGCTTTATGCATTGATGTGTTCCGTATTGTTTCCACAAATTGGAGGCCAAGCGGGCTGGACTTCAGCAGAGATGGGCCGCTATCCCTGGATTGTGCAAGGCTATTTGCGCATCTCCGACGGCCTCTCTAAATCCGTGACAGCCAGCCAAATCTTCGGATCCTTGGTCCTATTTACTATTTTATATCTGTTCCTGTTTATTTTATTTCTCTATTTGCTCCATGAAAAAATCAAGGGCGGCCCCAAGCAGGCAGTAAGTGTTGCCCCCACGTACCATCATCTGCAAGAAGCTGTCGAGGAGATCAAGCATGACATTGTGGAATGAACTCGAGTTTATTTGGTTTGGAATCTTTGTCATTCTTCTGGCGGGATATGCGGTTCTGGATGGCTTCGACCTAGGCGTCGGGATGCTCCACCTCTTTTCTAAAAGGGATGAGGAGCGGCGCCTGATGCTCAATTCGATCGGTCCCGTCTGGGATGGCAATGAAGTCTGGCTTGTCACAGCAGGCGGAGCCCTTTTTGCCGGTTTTCCCGACGTCTATGCGACCCTTTGCTCTGCCTTTTATGTCCCTATTATGCTTTTGCTGACAGGCCTGATTTTTCGTGCCGTAGCTATCGAGTTCCGCAGTAAACGTCCGATGCCCTGGTGGAGGTGGATGTGGGATTTTCTGTTTAGCTTTGCCAGCTTGGTCATCGCCTTTTCCTTGGGCGTCGCCATGGGCAATCTCATCCGCGGCATCCCCCTCAATAGCTCAAAAGAGTTTGTCGGACAGCTGTCGGATCTCCTCCATCCCTACACTTTGCTGGTGGGAGTTTTTACGGTGTCTCTCTTCGCCATGCATGGCTCTATCTACCTCATGATGAAAACAGAAGGCGAATTGCATGAGAAATTGAGGAGGTGGGTGAATCCATCGATCATTTTCTTCATTGTCACTTATGCCATCACCTCCCTGTCTACGCTGATCTTTATGCCCCACATGACGCAAGCCATCAGCGTGCGTCCCGAGTTCTTCCTAGTTGCTTTTATCAATATTTTTGCGATCGCCAATATTCCGCGCGAAATCTTTCAGGGAAGGGACCGGAGAGCCTTTTTGTGCTCCTGTTTGAATATCGTCTGCCTCTTGGCCCTGTATGGCATTGGAACCTACCCCAATGCGATTAGGGCGATCAACAACCCAGATGAATTGAGCTTGACCATATGGAACTCAGCGTCCTCGGTTAAGACGTTGGAAATCCTCCTGCTCATCGCCATTATAGGGGTCCCTTTAGTCCTCTCCTATACCGTCGCCATTTATTATATTTTCCGCGGCAAAGTCAAGTTGGACGCGGCTAGCTACTGAAAATGGACAATGGTTAATGGACCTAATCGACACCATGGACACCATGGACTATGGTCTAAGGCAATGGTCCATAGTCCATGGTGTCCATGGTGTCGATTAGGTCCATTAACCATTGTCCATTGGTCGATTAGGTCCATTTACCATTGTCCATTGTTATCCAGTGGTCGTAGAGGGGTTGGAACAACTCCTCATTGACCCAGGAGCTGCCCAGAGGGATATTTGGCTTGATGCTGCCGTGGAAGTCGGACCCTCCGGTGATGAGCCAGTTTTTCTTTTTTGCGATGTTTAGCCAGCGTTCCTGCAGGTGCATGGGGAAAGTGCCATAGTAACATTCGATGCCATCGAAGGGCATCTCCAAGAGATCTTGCAACGTTTTGGAGTCGTCGACGAGGTGGGGGTGTGCGATGACGGCCAATCCGCCAACGTTGTGGATGATGTCGATCGTTTCGTCGGAGCTGAAAGGCTTTCCAGAGGCGTAGCAGGGTTTTCCCTCCCCGATATAACGTTTGAAAGCTTCCGTGATGCTGCCGACATATCCCTTTTGTACCATGACTTGGGCGATGTGCGGCCTGCCGATGGTGCGTTGTTCCACCGAAAGTTCTGGAGAGAGCAAAGCCTCAATCTCTTCTTCGGTGACGGGCATTCCCTTCTGCGCCAGCTTGTCTAGGATTTCGCGGTTCCGGTCCAGGCGCCGCTGGTGGTGCCTTTGAGAAAATTCATGGATGATGGGGTTTTTAAGGTCAAAGGCATAAGCCAGGATGTGCACGCTTACACCCTTGTGCATGGTAGAGAATTCGGCTCCGGGAAGGAGTTTGATCCCCAGCTGCTCCGCTATTGGTATGGCCGTCGCATAAGCTTCGATGGTGTCGTGGTCGGTGATGGACAAGCCGGAAAGCCCGATGGAGGCAGCGATTTTGAGGACATTTTCGGGCGATTCCGATCCGTCTGAACAGGTCGAATGGCAATGGAGGTCTGCGCGAAATTCTTTCATGGTTCTTCTTTTCCGTAGGGGATATAGCGTATTTCAGGTTCTAATTCGATGCCGGTTTTTTCTTTGACCCGTTTTTTCACGGACTCGATGAGGTTGAGGACATCCAGGCAGGTCGCCTTGCCTGCGTTGATGATGAAATTGGCATGCATGTCCGACACTTTGGCATCTCCGACGCACAACCCTTTCAATCCGGCCTGATCGATCAGAGCGCCGGCATGGCCGCATTGGGGATTGCGGAAAACACAACCGGCGGACTTAGCGCTATAGGGTTGCGTCTTGGTCCTGTAGCCGATAATTTCCAGCTGCTTTTGGCGCGCCGTTGCGGATTTTGTCAAATGGAAAGTAGCCCCCACAATAGCTCCGAGCATCTTCTGAAAAGAGGAGAGGCGATAGGCAAAGCTTAAAGAGGCTTTGGGCAAAACCTCAAGCTTGCCCTCCTCTGTGACATAATCGACAGAAACGAGTGTGTTGCATGTTTCAGCCCCATTGGCTCCCGCGTTCATAAAAACGGCTCCTCCAATGCTGCCTGGAATCCCCGAAGCAAATTCTAGCCCCTCCCATCCCTGTCGAGCCGTTTGGTTTCCCAAGAGGGAGAAGCTATAGCCTGCTCCGACGTGAAATTGCCCTGGAGAGGGCTGCTCAAAGAAATCGATTTTATTTAAGATGACAAGCCCCTGGTATCCGCGATCGTCAAAAAGGGAGTTCGATCCCTTTCCCAAGACGAGATAGGCAAGGTTTTCCTGCCGGCATTGCTGGATGATAGATAGCATTTCTGGAATATTTTTCACTTCGGCAAAGTAGCGGGCGGGCCCGCCGATTCCAAAAGTCGTCAATTCGCTAAGCAATTTGTTGTGTTGGAATCTGGAGCTAGTCATCGTTATTCTGTTTATTCGTGGGTTTTTGTTTCGATTTTTTGGAGGCATCCTGCGAGGCTTCTTCGCTCTTTTTCAGCTGTTCAGAGGTTTCCTCTATCGGGGCGGGGTTGACCTTTTCCCCGCGACTTTGTTTGTATAGCTGATCCAAGAGGGCATTGACGAAGGCGGCCGATTCCGGAGTTCCAAACTTGCGTGCCAGCCTGATGGCTTCGCTGATGGCTACTTTTGGGGGAAGCGCTTCGTCATAGAGGAGTTCATAGGCACCCACGCGCAGGATATTCCTCTCGACGGTTTGGATCCGTTCGAAGCTATAGGAGACGGAAATTTTGGCAATCAACGCGTCGATCTCGTTTTTCTTTGCAAGGATCTCCTGAACCCTTTCCTGAGCGATTAAGACATGCTTTTTTGTGACGGCAAGCCAATTCATGAGGAATTTCACAATCTCTTCTTCGTAGATTCCTCCTGTGTCAAAGCTGTAGAGCATGAGAAAGACGATTTCTCTAAATTTCTGATGGGAAACTGACATCTATTCACCTTTTGAAATAGGGATGCATGATAACAGTTCCGCCACTTTGAATAAAGAGTCTATTCACTCACGGCATTATTTCTTTGGTGTTTCACATCAAAGGCTTTTTGATCCTCAGCCGATAAATTCTCGGGTTTCAAGTTCACCATCAGCTTGTTTAACTTTCCTGTAAAATAGAAGGGAACTTGATAGTCTTTATCATCTACGGGTGTGCCTGTATCTAATCCGATATCAAAGGTTTCATCCCACTGGAATATAAAGGGGATGGTGTGCTCCATCCGATTCTTGGCAACTTCTTGCCCATCGACTGAAAGAACGCCGACACCGCCCTTGCCGAGGCCTCCTCCATCATATTTGAAATCAAAGGCAATGGTGTGCTTTCCTGGAGTCAAGGCAGTGGCTCCTTCCCACCTGATCCTCTTGAGCCCCAGTAGGTTGTAAACAAAGACGGGCTTTCCCTTGAGCAGATATAAGCCATATCCTCCGAAACGGCCGCCTTGGGTGAGCAGCATTCCTTCAGCACCCTGCTGAGGGATCTCCACCTCGGCAGTAAACGTATAGGACTTGTTGAGAATGCTCGGAGCATCCCCGTGGGGTATCCCTGGCAAAGTTCCCAAAAAGGTGAATTCTGTCCTGCCCGCTGTCAGGCTGGGCCGAGGGGTCAATAGGCGCTGAGAGAGGCTATTGTCGAGAGGCAACACCTGATATTTTGCCGCCTCGACAAAAAACAGCTCTTTCAATTCGCGAAGCTTGTCAGGATGGCTATCGGCCAAGTTATGGTCTTGCGTCCAATCCTGAGTCAGATCATACAGCTCCCACTTGCCTGTGTTGGCGACGTCGGGATTCAGTGTCGTCGTCAGCAGCCATGGCGGATTTTCTGGCACCGTACTGGCAATCCATCCATCATGGTAAATGCCTCGATTGCCCAACATTTCAAAATATTGCGTGCGATGGTTTGAGGGTTTGTTTGCGCCTTCTTTATCAAAAGTATAGGCCATGCTGAACCCATCCATGGGCTTTTGAGCGATGCCATTGACGACATTCGGAGCTTTTATTTTGGTCACTTCAAGAATCGTCGGCGTGATATCGATCACATGGTGAAACTGATGGCGCAATCCGCCTTTGTCCTTAATTCCTTTGGGCCAGGCGATGGCCAGGCCTTGGCGGGTGCCTCCAAAGAAAGAGGCGATCTGTTTTGTCCATTTGAAGGGTGTATCAAAGGCCCAGGTCCATGCTACAGCCATATGGGGATAGGTTTGGTCGCTGCCCCATAGATCATAATAGTATTTCAGCTGGTCGCTGACCGGTACCTCAACGCCGTTAAAAGTCGCGATTTCATTCGGGGTACCAATCAGAGTGCCCTCTGCGCTCGAGCCATTATCTCCGCTGATATAAATAATCAGGGTGTTATCGAGTTCTCCTATGTCTTCCACCTCCTGGATCACCCGTCCGATTTCATGGTCCGTATAGGCGAGATAGGCCGCATAGACCTCGGCTTGATGGGCAAACAATTTCTTCTCATCGGGTGTCAACGATTCCCATTCTTTCAGATATTCCTTCGGCCACGGAGTCAAGTCGGCATTCTGCGGGATCACCCCCAGCTTTTTCTGCCGCTCAAAGGTTTCCTCGCGATATGTGTTCCAGCCCATATCGAATTTGCCTTTGAACTTGGCGATCCATTCCGGAGTCGGATGGTGCGGAGCATGGGTTCCGCCCGGAACGTAATAGAGGAAAAAGGGCTTGTCAGGGGCTATCGCCCTTAGCTGCTTCAGCCATGAGATGGCTTCATCAGCCATGGCAGTCGTGAGATTCCACTTCGGATTGCCGACATAGGGATAGATGGGCGTCGTATTTCGGAATAGGTTGGGCTGCCATTGGCTCGTATCGCCCCCGATAAATCCATAGAAGTACTCAAACCCCAAGCCTGTAGGCCACTGGTCGAAAGGACCCACCTGGCTGGCATCGAATTCCGGAGTATTGTGCGCCTTTCCAAACCAGGAGGTCGCATAGCCATTCTGACGTAAAACTTCGGCGATGGATGTCGCGTCTTTGCTTAGAATGCTATTGTAGCCAGGATAGCCTGTCGACAGTTCTGTAATGACTCCGAAGCCGACGGAATGATGGTTGCGGCCCGTGATGAGGGAGGCTCGCGTCGGAGAGCATAGCGCTGTCGAATGAAATTGGGTATAGCGAAGCCCCATATCGGCAATGCGATCCAATGCGGGTGTCGGAATAGAGCCCCCAAAGGTGCTGGGAGCCCCATAGCCCACATCATCGGTCATAATGAGAAGGATGTTGGGAGCACCCTTGGGTGGGACTACCCGCGCAGGCCAATAGGGCTTGGATTGATACGCGTTGAGGTTGATCTCGCCTTTGAAGGGTTCAGCGAATGGCGGCAAATAGGCCCCATCGATCGTCGTCGTGGCGCTAGGCGATCCCGGAATCCCGTTGATTTCCTGAGCATTCAAACCCCCAACAAAAAGAAAGAGGCTGATAAAAATCAAACCCTTCATAGCGAAAACTCCTGTTAAATTTATATTTAAATTTTGATATAGGGGGTTTAAATTAATTGTTCAATGCAAATTGCAAAATTCTGAAAATAAGGGACCAAGAGGACAAAAGGACAAGGTACCTGCTGTCCTCTTGTCCTTTCTTAAGAGGTGATTTTTAGAGTGATTTTCCTTGCCTTTTATTTAACATTTCTTTATAATAATTACTATGACTTCAACTAAATCAATTTCGCGGACTATCGCATGGTCGATGTGGATCATCGCTTCGATATTCTACGCCTATCAATATATTCTCAGGGTGATGCCTAACATCATGTTAGGAGATATCATGCAGCAATTTAATATTAACGCCGCCACCTTTGGTCAATTTTCGGGAATTTATTACATCGGCTACTCTCTGATGCATTTGCCCATCGGCCTGATGTTCGATCGTTATGGGCCTAGAAAGATCATGACAGTCTGCATCCTTCTGAATATTTTAGGCTTACTCCCTCTGATCTTTGCCGAGCATTGGGTTTACCCCATCGCCGGACGCTTTTTAATAGGTATGGGGTCATCCGCAGCCATATTAGGCGTCTTTAAAATCATCCGCATGTCATTCAATGAACAGCGCTTTCCGCAATTGCTCAGCTTTTCTGTGATGATCGGTCTCTTGGGAGCCATCTATGGAGGCGGACCGGTCAGCTATATGCGGGATGCCATCGGTTATGAAGCTGTCATCCAAATATTCGCCGGATTGGGCATCGCCTTAGCTGTTGCGACCTACTGGATTATCCCAGACGTCAAAGAGCCCTCTCAAAGCACAGTCATGTCCGACATCAAAGAGGTGATGGGCAATGGACGCGTCGTTTGGTCCTGCATCTTCGCCGGAATGATGGTGGGTCCGCTGGAGGGCTTTGCCGATGTGTGGGGGACCGTCTTTTTAAAGCAAGTCTATGGATTTGAAGGAACGCTGGCAGCGAGCCTGCCCTCGATGATTTTTATTGGGATGTGCTTTGGCGCCCCCCTCTTGAGCTTAATAGCCAAAAAAGTCGATAGCTATCTCGCCACCATTATTGGGGCTGGAATCACCATGACCGCATGCTTTGTGTGTTTCATCAAGCTGCCCCTGGCTTCTAGTGCTATCAGCCTGAGCTTTACCCTGATAGGGATCTGCTGCGCGTATCAGATTCTGGCCATCTATAAAGCCTCCACTTATGCACGGGAGCAGGTGGCGGGGCTCACGACAGCTGTCGCGAATATGATCATCATGGTCTTTGGTTATGCCTTCCACACCACTATTGGCGGCGTTGTCAGTGCATTGGGAGGACCTACCTCACCGCAAGCATTAGTTTCGGGCCTTGCAGTCATTCCGATAGCTCTCTGCATCGGTACGGGAGGATTTATCTTGCTTCTCCTGAAAGAAAAGAGAGAGAAATCTCTTGTCGTCGAATCTAATTTAAGTTGAAAGCTCAGTAACAATTCTAGGGATTTGATCGATTATACCACACACGCCCCAAATTCGCCATTTTGGGGCGTGTGTGGTATAAATAGAAAGAAGCTTTTTCTCGTTCATAAACGCAGTTCTTTCCCCTTTCATAGCAAAATTGGAGATTTTTCATAACTTTTTCGTACATATTTTGGCTAAAATATGGCATTATTTTAGCCATAAATTGGATATTTTTTAGGTTTTTAAAGCCCAATTTAAAAATAAGATTTGACGATTAAGGAATAAATAATGAATAATAATAATGAAACTGGGATAAAATTTCTTCCCCTATTAAAAAGAGTATTCAACTATGATGCTCGAAAAATATATTTTCTTTCCTAGAGAAACGCATCCGGCTTTAGCCAGAAACTGGAAAGATTCCGAGATTGTGCTACACCTCAACAATCAACAATTGGGTGGATGGCTGGTCAGGAATGAGAATTTCAAGCCTTCAAAAAATGGTCCATTCATCATTTATTATGGGGGGAATGCTGAAGATATTTCGATCAACCTAAACGATCTTTGGAAAATCAATGCTTCTGCCTTTCTTTTCATGAATTACCGCGGATATGGCAATAGTTCTGGCCACCCGACTAAAGATGATCTTCTCGCCGATGCGCTAGCTATTTATGATCATATGATTTCACAGTATGGCATCTCGCCCTCGCAAATCTATCTAATGGGAAGGAGTCTCGGCGCAAGCATTGCCGCTTATGTCGCCAGTCAAAGACAAGTAGGGGGAATCATTTTAGTGACCCCGTTTGATTCGGTTGAGAATCTTGTGAAAACTCTCTTTCGTTGGCTTCCGATGTCTCGGTTTTTCAAAGAGAGTTTTGACACCCAAAAGTATCTTGCAGGAGTCGATTGTAAGATTCTCGTGCTTGCGGCTGAAAATGATGAAGTGATCCCTAAAGAATGCCTGGAATCCCTTATCTCTGCTTACCAAGACAAAATCGTTCTCCAGGTCATTGCGGAGGCGAATCACCAAGATATCAACCATTATGACGCCTATTATTCCGCACTCAACGACTATTTACACGCCTTTCCGATTAGCGAGAATCTTAGCAAAGCCATGTAAATTGGCATGACAATGGATCTTCGGTCCATTAATTTCGAAAACTCTCTCTTTTCATACCCCCTCACCGATCTCATTCCCTCTCACTGATCTCACTGATCTCAGTGGTAAATAAAAAATAATATAAGAATACGATGCAATGCAATGCAACAAAGCCGCTCTTTGTCAGAAAAATAGGTTGCCATTAAGCTGAGGTTTGAGACATAATCGGAATCCTCTAGCTGATTTGAGGCTCACAATGTGGTTTTTCGTTGTTATCTTACTTGGTTTAGGGGTCAACCCCATCCTAGCCCAAGAGGGAATAGCGGAGCCTGAGAGAGAATCGCAGGCACTCCGTTTTGCAGAAGAAATCCAGCGTTCTTTTGCAAATCAGATGGAACAAGAACTGCATCTGCGCTGGGATCGCCATGGGGATTACGACAGCGTTGTAAAAGAGGGGGCGGTTGAAGAGCTGAGCATCCGTTTTCTAGCTAATCGGCGTGCGAATGTTGCTGAGGCGAGAGCCCTTCTCCTATTAGTTCTCGACAGGTTTCTTCAAAACATTAACACCCACGAAAAAATTCAATCTTATCTTCAAGAACGCCCTTTCACCATTGACCGAGTGCGAGTCTTTATAGACTTTGTGAAGCCAAATGGTTGGGGGTATTTGGATGGCAGTGTTGCCGATGTCTTTAATAGGCATGATGAAACTGCGTCGGGTCCTGGATACAACAAAATCGTCTATTCCGCGATAGACCCCTTCAAAGACCTTTATGTCCATCCCTATCCTTTAGAAGAGACTTATCACGATGCGCTAAGACTCAATGCCGCATCCCCGATCAAAGATCCAAGCCTTCATGAGGAAACAGAACTCGAAGAGGAAATGGATTCCCTTCTCGGTTCATTCAAGAAAGAAATGGAAATGAAGCAGGGACTCTATTGTTGGGCAATAGGCGGAAACTGGACTTTCAGGGTTGAAAAAGGCTCCAGCTTCATTGAGGAAATAGGGGCAAAATTCAACACCTTTTATCCCGCTTCGCAGGAGGAGGCAAGAGACCTCATTGTGCTGGTGGCTGAAAGGCTAGTTAGAGCAATCAATCATAATGAAAAACTGAAGCCCTATCTGCTTGAGCCCTCTTTTCCTGCCAGCCGACTGAAATTGCTCATCGAATTTCGAGACCGGAGATATCGGGTGTATTATGATGGCCCGATGGAAAGCGTCGTATTGGATGGAAATATCATTACGTACACGCGCGAGAATTCCTCTAAGCGTCGGGATGCGCAGGGTTATCTCATCATTGAAGACCCGATCATTGTCAAAGAATCTTATCCAGAGGCTATTGGGATCCTCAAGAAAACTCCTCCTCATGCGCTATCGCAATCACTGATCAAGAAAAAAGAGAATTTCAGTTATTGGGTCAAATCCACGTTCGAGGATATCTTTAACGCCGGTTCTTGGGTACTCTTTACATTTGTTCTGAATGGCGGGATGTTCTGGGTCATCCCTTTGATTTTAGCTGTCCTTCTATTCTTTGGCCTTCTATCAGGATTTAGAAAAAGGAATGAAGCCGGAAACAAAAGATAAAAGATAACAACTGGAGCGATCATGCACTTTGCAAGAAAAATGGCCCTCATAGCCTTAACAGCGGTATTGCCGGCATTTCATCCCCTTTATGCCTGTACAGGAATTCAGCTGACAGCTCATGATGGATCGGTCGTGAATGGCAGGACTTTGGAATTCGGAATCGTCATCGATGCCTCGATCGCGGTCGTTCCCAGGGATTATGCCTTTGTCGGCACCACACCCTCCGGAGATGGAAAGAAATATAGGGCTAAATATGCTGCTGTTGGCGCCATCGCATTTGGCGTTCCGGCGTTGATGGATGGCATGAATGAAAAGGGGCTTTCTGTAGGGACTTTTTATTTTCCGGGCTATGCCCATTATCCGAACATAACGGCGGAAAATCAATCTAAAGCGCTTTCTCCGGTCGAATTTCCCAACTGGATCTTGACCCAATTCGCGTCTATTGATGAAGTCAAGGCAGCGCTTCGAGATGTGGTCATAGCTCCCACAGCCGTCAAGGAATGGGGGAGCTCAGCGGCGCCGTTCCACTACGTTATTTATGACAAGCAAGGGAAGTCTTTAGTGATCGAACCGATTGAGGGTCTTTTGAAGACTTATGACAACCCCCTCGGCGTTTTGACAAATTCTCCCACATTTGAATGGCATATGACCAATCTGAGAAACTATATCAATCTCACGCCTTTTAATGCGCAACCGGTCAAACTTGGGAATCTGACTTTGCAGCCCTTTGGACAAGGCTCGGGCATGGTAGGCCTGCCCGGAGATTTTACACCCCCATCCCGTTTTGTTCGGGCGGCGATATTTTCAAAGACGGCTGTGCCCTCAGATAATGGTGAGGAAGCCGTCTTCCAAGCTTTTCACATTTTAAACCAGTTTGACATTCCCGTTGGAGCTGCTCGGCAGGTAGAAGAGGGAAAAACGCATAGCGATTATACCCAGATCACCTGTGTCAAAGATCCCCAGACACTAAAGTATTACTTTAAAACTTACGATGATCAAACGATCAAGGCCGTGGACCTCACGAAGTTTGATTTATCGGCTAAGATGATCAAGCTCTATAGCGCCAAGGGGAGTGCGAGCGCGATCGACATCACGGATCAACTGAAGTAGTCAATTATTGACACGGGGTAACAGGGAGCTTTGTTCCCCGCTGTTTTCCTTTTTTTTGCATTTAGTCAGGTATTGCATCAGGATCGAGTTGAATATGATGAGTGCTATACCCCCTATCAATATTGCGGCAAGTTCCCAATTGCTGATCATATTTTTTGATGGGTTGAAGGCGCTATACATCGGCAAAACTTTCTGGTAAAAAAGCGGTTGCTGTTGTGCGGGCATCCCGAGAACGTAGACATTTTTTTGGCTTTCGCTTGCATTTGGGTTAATGATCATTTGGCCAACGTCGCCGATGGTGACTGAAAGGCGCGTCACATTATAACACTCGGGAACGAGTAAGGGAGTCACTGCTTGCAGATCATGCATGGGGTACGTTCCATTGGGAAAATGGAGAGCGTCGATGTAGGGGACGACATTCGTCACTCGGGCCATTTGCATTCCCACTGCATTGCCAGTCTGATTCACCATCTGGACTTGCTTTTTAGTCCATAAAATGCCGGGTAGTTGTGTCAAATCCAAGGGAGCCAGCAAGATTGGAATGGCATACTTTTGACAGATGGCAAAGACATTGGCTGCTGCAGGAGAATCGAAGTAGAAGTTCGCTTCAGAATTCTTTTGATTATCCGGCACATTAAATGGCGCGTTGCAGTTGACTTGCGCCGGGTTGACGCATCCTCCCATAATCGATATGGCATTAATCTTTTGAACAAAAGTTCCGGGGAGAACTCCCTTTTGCACATCGAGGCTTTCGAGAAGGGAGAGCGTTTTGGATAGCTCTGTCAAGGCCGAAGTGGAAACAAGGGTTAGAGGAGCATCGGTAGAAGCAGTCGAAATCAAATTGGCTGCATACTGGTAGCCCGGTGTTGTCTGCAACTTCATCGTCACAGGGGGCCATCCTCCGACATCTTCTTCTCCATCATAGCCATAAAAGTGTGTGGCATTGATCGCTTGATTCATTGCGTTGATCGCCGTTTGGTTCTGTTCAATGGCGAGTGGAGCCACGGCGCCAGGATAGACAGGGATATTTTGGCTGCCGGTGAGTTCGAGAATCTGCATCGTATTTTGTTCGGTTTGCGGCAGTATCGCATTGCCTACACACGGGACAATCCCGACGATATTAATTCTTTTGGGAGTGTTTTTTGCTGCAGCTAACAGCTGAATTAATGCGGCGGTATCATCGACTCCGGGATCCAGCTCTATATAAAGGACGTTCAGCGTTTCTTGGGGGAACAAATCTTCATATACGTCTGTCAAGGGAACTGTATCGTTAGCGGCATTGACTTCGATACTTCTTTTTACGGGTTCAGAATCCGTGCCTAATAATCCTCGCAGGCTATATCCAATCCCATAGCCTAGCTGATTCCGCTGTGCCATTACAGACAGGACAGTTTGTACAGGATCTCTTTTCTGAGAGGCATCCTGTGAAATCTGAAGGGATTGGGATGTCAGGGCAGAATTGGCGGCCACTTGTTCCGAAAAGAATGTCATGAAGGAATTCGCACTCGAGATGGGTGTTAACATATTATCTCCTGATTAAATTAAAGTAATCACAAAGTATAGTGGTTTGATTTTAAAAAAGCAACGTACAATAAGGGACAATGGAATAATGGACAATGGTTAATGGACCTAATCGACACCATGGACACCATGGACTATCGACCATTGCCTTTGACCATAGTCCATGGTGTCCATGGTGTCGATTAGGTCCATTAACCATTGTCCATTATTCCATTGTCCATTATTCCATTGTCCATTATTCCATTGTCCCTTATTGCCGCTGTTAAATTTCTAATGTACTTGGATAGTAGTAATCATCTTCATTAGCACTCGCAATGACAGTGGAAGTCGGGCATGCCTCAGTGAATTCAGATTCTGCAACTTCTTTGCACTTCGGATCTGTGATTTGGTTACAAATCATTTTTGCTGCTTCGATCCACTGTTTGGGAGCCTTATTATCCATCTGTTGTAGTCTATTCAGAAAGCGCACCATTTTCAAGAGGGTTTTGCTACAATCTCCTGGAAGGTTTATCCCCAATTGAATGATGGGGTCCATGCCTTGCCTGCGGAACCTAATAACTTGTACATAATAATTGGGAGAGCATACTGCATGAAGATATCTGTCGCTTAAGGCCACTTGGAAGTCACATGTTGGCGGCAATATCTGAATAAATGCAATCGCCCTTTCAAATTGTCCGCGAGCGATTAATTCTTCCAAAACTCTTTCGGAAAGTGCGCGGGATAGGGAAGGGTCATTATCGACAAAGGCCTTTTCGGCCATGTCGATGGCGACTTCTAAAAATCCCAGATCAAGGAATTTCTGGATAAGTTCTTCTCTAAGAGTTTTCTTTAGTTCTTGTTGTTGTCCGAGAGCCGTGTCAATCTTACGATAGCAGTCTCCTAAGTCTACTATTTTCTGATAAAAATGGTCCTCTTTTGCCGGCTTGAAACTTCTCAAGAAATTTCGGTATGTTCCTTCGCCAAATCCTTTAATATTGTCTACGATCATCTGCACGATCCGGCTCATCCTTTTGTTTAAGTTATTTAAATCGGGTGCCTGATCCACTTGTTGCAAAATCTTTCCTATATTGAAAGCCCAATGTTGGATGAGTGCAATCCGTTCCGCATATTGTTCCAATTTTTGGGGCTGCATCGGCATATCGAACGCTGTCTTTAAATGTAGAATAGCGTTTCTTAAACGCTTTTTTTGTACACTTTTCACCTTAAGGTGAACCATTTTTCGCCAAAAGCGGCACGTCTGTAGCAAACGCAATTTGTCTGAATTTTTGAGAAGACCTACGACGAGACAGGCAATATCATTGGGCATAGTGAGAGCAAAATAACTAAAAGGAATAGAGGATGTCTGCGGTTGAGAGAAAGGCTGTGCGGGTAGAAAAGAGGCTTGCATGCTACCACCCGAGAATAAGGTAAAGTTGATTTTGCTACAAAAACCGAGAAAGTTCAATGATTATTTTTTGGTATATTACTATATCGAATTTAATCTGGTATATTTATATACCAACGATTTTCTGATATATCTTGCTATCAATTCCTGACATCCTGGGCGATGGCCTGGAGCCAGTTATTGCATAGATGGCTTTCGAATTGGCTGACTGCATCGGCATATTCTAGGCCATTAGGAAATATCTGCAAAGCTTCCCTCATTTCGGCGAGATGTTCCTTTTCTTCTAATAGAATTGAGGAGACGGTGACCTTTGAACCGGAATTGCGGAGAATAGTGCTATAGAGGGGATAGAGCTCTGCAGCGCGCAATTCAATGGCATAGGTGACGAGCAAATAGGCGGCTTCCTTAGCCATGCCTTTGGGGAGTTTGACTTTTTTATAAAGAAAGCGCGAAGTGGCTATATCTAATTTTTTTAAATAGTGTAGGGTAGCGATTCCTCCAAGCAAATGAGGAAGGGTGTAGTCTAGGGGTGAGGCAGCCGAGACCCTGCCTATTTGCCTCTTCAGATAATGGGCGTGCCGGAATTCTTCCGCGGCATGTTTTAGGATCTCTTCTTTGACGCGCGTTGGGTGTTCGCAGGCTGCAATCTTGCGTGCTCCGCAGTTTTCCAGGAAAGAAAGGGTATTCAGCCATTTCACATGAAGTTCAGGGGACTGCACGATTCGATGGAGAAGATCTTCCAAAGGCTTTGCATAAGAAACAAAGGAAGTCATAGGACCTCGAGGCTTTTGATTATCTGGTCGTATATTTCCTGCAGTTGTTCTACCTTTATGCAATAGGGAGGCATCACATACAAAACATTGCCTAAGGGACGTAGGAATATTCCGCGGCTTAAAAAGAAATGATAGAGCTGATTTCTCATCGAATGAAAATAGGAGGATTCGCTTGTGTGATATTCTACAACGAGGATTGTTCCGATCGATTCACAGCGTTTGAATTGGGGATGTCCTTTTTTGCAGAAGGATTGATGGCTCTTAGCGATGGTCTCCCTTTGTCTTATGCAAGCGCCATCCAGAAGCAGATCTAAGCTGGCCAGAGCGCTGCTGCAGCCGATGGGGTTGGCTGTGTAGGAGTGGCCATGGAGAAAGGCGCAGCGCATGTCGTCGCCAAGAAAGGCGTTGTAGATGCGTTCTGTACAGGCGGTGGCGGCTAGAGGTAAAAAGCCCCCGGTAATCCCTTTGGAGAGGCAGATCAGATCGGGAGCGTTCTTCAGCTGGTTGCAAGCAAATAGGGTGCCTGTGCGCCCAAATCCGGTCATGACTTCATCGGCGATCGTCAGGACATCATAGCGTTGGCATAAACTCAGGAGATGATCGAGTCCCTCTGGGGGATAGATGATCATGCCTCCTGCACCTAAGATCAGTGGTTCGAAGATGAAACAGGCGGCATCGCCTTTTTGCAAAATCGACTCGAGTTGAAAATAGGAGAGCTCTTCTGCTTCCTTCATGGGCGGATCAATGGCTTCGACCTCGAAAAGATGGCTCCAGAAGGGACGGTTAAAATCATTTTTACCTGAAGCTGACATGGCTCCGAAGGTCTCTCCATGGAAGCTCTTCTTAAAACAGATCACCTTGTGTTTCTTCTTTCCCTGGTTGTACCAGAACTGAATCGCCAGCTTCAGGGCGACTTCGATTGCCGTCGATCCATTATCGGAGTAAAAGATTTTGGACATTGTGGAAGGGAGAAGGGCGAGCAGCCTCGAGGCGAGCTCAATGGCTGGAGGATGGGTAAAATCGGCAAAGATGACATGCTCGAGGAGTTGAGCCTGATCTCCTATTTTTTCAGCAATATAGGGATGGGCATGTCCATGGAGGTTGACCCACCAGGAAGAAATGGCATCGAGATAGCACTGCCCCTCTTCGCCATAGAGATAACATCCCTTGGCTCTATGGATGAGAGGCGGGTTTGCAATTTGCATCTGCGAAAAGGGATGCCAGATGCATGTTCGGCTTTTTCCATCGTTGCGCATACTTGTGTATAGTCTCTTGGTTAATCCTAGCCTCGGGATATAGTCGTCCGATCAATGGGAGCTGGGTGATCTCTAAAATTGCCCCTTCGCTGTCGGGATTGGGCTCACCGTTGAAGATGATGCCTAAAATGGAGCATCCTGCCCTTTTGAGGGCATCGCATGTCAGCAGGGTATGATTGATACTGCCTAGATAGTGTCTCGAAACGATGACCCAAGGTATCCTCCAAGAATGGAAGAGGTCGAAGGTTAGTAGGCGTGACGTCAGAGGAACGAAGAGGCCCCCTGCGCTCTCAATCACCAAGGGCCTTGGCGTTAAGGGAAGAACAATCGAATCGGGACGTATCGTGACTCCTTCCAACCGGGCGGCATGGTGGGGCGATAGAGGGTTCCGAAAGCTATACGCAGGGGGATGGATGGCGTGATTTTCTGGATTGAGGAGCTGCCTTATGGTATGCGTATCATCGTCGCATTGAATGGGCTTCCAGTAGTCTGCCTGCAGCAGGGTCGCCAGGATGGCAGAGACTAGGGTTTTCCCGACGTCTGTGCCTATTCCGGTTACAATCAATCGATTCATAAAAGGCTCCTCAGCATTGTTTGAAGTTGTCGGACTTCCTCTTCAGTATTAAAAGCGTGTAGACAGATGCGCAAGACTTCATGTCCTTGTTGGACTGTAGGGCTCCGGAGTGACCTTACATCAAAGCCCGCCTTTGCTAGTTCTTGTGATGCCCTTTGCACCGCAGCGTTTCCCTGAATTTTTACTGTCTGAATATGAGAGGAGCCATTTTGAAATAGAGAAATCAGGTGATGGAGATGCTTCCGCTCTAGTTCCAGCTGAGGCATGAGATCATAACTGCATTTGATGGCTGCTAAAGAAATAAAGGGGAGCGCGGTGGTGAAAAGAAAGCTGCGGGAAAAATTCAGAAGCGTCTGTTTCAAGGCAGGGCTGCCAAGAACAATGGCTCCATAGGTGCCTAAGGCCTTTCCAAAGGTGGCGATTTGCGCAAAGACTGGGATGCCTTGCTCGGCGGCAATCCCGCGCCCTTGGGGTCCATAGACGCCGACAGCATGGGCTTCATCGACAATCAGATAGGTACCATAATGGCGGGAAAGTTCCTCTATCTCTTGGATGGGGGCATGGGAGCCATCTGTCGAATAAATGGATTCGATGCAGATGAATGTGCGATGCAGGCGGGAACAGTGTTGCAGCCTCTTTTCCAGATGGTCTACATCATTGTGTCGAAAGGGAAAGGCCTTAGCTCGGCTCAAACGGATGCCATCATGGGTTGAGGCGTGCACCTGGATGTCATAAAGGATGGTATCCGAGGAACTTGCGATGGCCGTCATCAGCCCGACGTTGGCCATATAGCCGCAAGAAAAGAGAAGCCCTGCAGGATATCCATGAAAGGCGGCGATTTGATCTTCCAACTCTTCCACATAGCGGCAATGGCCTGTCAGGAGGCGCGAGCCCGTGGATCCAAATCCATTGAAAAGGAGTGCGCGTCGATGCCACTCCTGAAAAATTAACGCTGCTAACTTCTCTGATCGGGCAAGCCCTAAATAATCGTTTGAGGCAAAATCGATCAGGTTTTCCACTTTTCTCAGATGGCGCAGATTTCCTGCCTTTTGCCGCTGGTGCAATTTCTCTTCTAGAAAAAGAGTCATGTCATCTCCCTCTTTTTCAGGCCCAGCTCCTGGAATAAGATTTCGTCGCTATCAACGGGGGTATTGGAGACGGTAAGCAGTTTTTCTCCGGAAAAGATCGAATTGGCTCCGGCAAAAAAACAGAGGGCCTGTTCCGCATGGGTGAGATCAATGCGTCCGCAAGAGAGCCGGATGGCAGCTTTAGGCATTGTAATTCGGGCAAGGGCAATCATCCGTAACCTCTCCCAGATCGGAACAGGGGGTTGCGTTTCAAGGGGTGTTCCTGGGACTCGGCTCAAGACATTGATGGGTACTGAATCGGGATGGGGATTCCGCGTGCATAAGGCGAGCAAGAATTCCAATCGGTCACGGATCTCTTCCCCCAATCCAAGGATGCCCCCGCAGCAGACGCTCAAACCCGTTTTTTCGACGATGTCGAGCGTCTCCAGCCTATCCTGATAGGTCCTGGTGGTAATGATGCTTTTATAATAATTTTCCGAGGTATCTAAGTTGTGGTTATAGGCATAGAGTCCTGCTTCCTTCAGCCTCTTGGCTTGATGTTCTTTCAGCATTCCTAAAGTACAACACACTTCGACGCCCAATTCGGCTATCCCTTTGATCATCTGAAGTACGCGTTCGAAAAGAACATTATCCCGCACTTCTCTCCAAGAGGCTCCTAGGCAAATCCGGGTGGCCCCTCTGGCTATGGCCTGTTTTGCTTCCGCAATCACCGCTTCGTATTCCATTAGGGGTTGTGCTTTGACTGCTGTTTGGTATCGCGCCGATTGAGCGCAGTACTTGCAGTCTTCCGGACAGCCTCCTGTCTTGATAGAAATAAGCGTGCACACCTGCACTTCGCCAACCTTATGAAAACGGATATGCTCTTGGTGCGCCTTCGCTATCAGTTCAATCAAAGGAAGCGCATAAAGAGCGCTCAATTCTTCAAAAGTCCATGTAAATTTCATAAAAATAAAAATTCCTGTGGTGTTGCAAAATTACCACTGAGCCAGTGAGATCACTGAGATCAGTGAGAAGGTTTGAGATGGGGAGAGGTCTAGCTAGCTATTCGGCTTTGTATACCTCTCAATTTTCTCATACCTTCTCACTGATCTCACTGGCTCAGTGGTAATTTTGTACAAAAGCCTAAAATTTCAATAAAGATGAGAATTTAGCTTGAAAAAAGACGCAAGTGCAATCTAAAATGCAAATTAAACAACTATAAAATAGGTAATGATGTATGAAAAATGGTTGTTTTGAACGAAAATATATAGGGTAATCGTTGAACTAAAAAGTAGTTTAAAAGAAGGCAAAACGAGGTTGTTTTTTTATGTTAGAGGCTCTTTTCGGCAATCAAAATATCAAAAAAGTTCTCCTTTTCCTATTCGTCAACGGAAAGTGCTATGGGACGCAGCTCCATCGCTCGCTCAAAACACCGTTGACCCCCATTCAGAAAGCGCTGCTGCGCTTGGAAAAGGGAGGAGTCATCATTAGTTTTTGCGAAGGCAAGACCCGCCTGTATCAATTTAATCCCGCCTTCCCCCTTTTCCATGAGTTGGAATTGCTATTGAAGAAGGCTTATCATCTGCTTCCAGCACAGGAAAAAAAGGGATACTATGTCGCGAAAGAGGATTCGCGAAATGAAAATCAGGAGAACAAAGTGCAGACCCTTCTCGCTTTTTGGGATAAGCTCTCGGGAGTGAAGCAGGTGACATTCCATGCCAAGTCCAAATCTAAAGAGGAGGGATGGAATGGCAAAGGCAAAGGCGAAGTGGCAGTGAAAAGAGTGGAGAGCCATATCCTGATTTTCAACGAGAAGGGGAGTTGGCAAGGCAGACAGGAGGAAGAAGTGAGCTTTTCCAATATCTTCCGCTGGACGCTTGACCGCAAGGCCTGCTTGATTTCCTTGGAGCATCTTAGAAGAGGAGCCGACCATCCCGTCTTCCTTTTAAACTTGGCCCCATCTGGACACTATTCTCTCTCCTCTGTCGATTCGCACCTTTGCGGGGGAGATACCTATTTTGGCCAAATTCATTTCGATCGCTATAGCCTTCGCCTCAACTGGAGGGTGATCGGCCCCAAGAAAAATGAAGAGATCGATTATTACTATTCCTAAAAATCGCATTTAGATCATGATTCAAAATTTGAAGCGAGGTGATTTTATGAAATGCTATATAGTTGATGGCAACGGGATTGACGCACTCAAGATCGTCGATCGCCCCGAACCAAAATCTCTGCAGGACTGCGAAGTCAAGGTTGCTGTGAAGGCCTGCTCTCTGAACTATCGCGATTTGATGGTAGCTAAAGGGCTATATCAAGCAAAAGGGGCAGAATTTCCGCCTTTTATTCCCCTTTCAGATATGGCTGGAGTGGTCCTCGAAGTGGGCAGTCAAGTCGCCGATTTTAAACCAGGCGACCGCGTCCTCAATAGCCCCTTTAGGCATTGGCCAGCAGGCTCATTGAAATCTAGCTGGGCGCGTACATTCATTGGAGCCATGGGTGTGGAAGGCGTTTTGGCGCAGCAGATCGTCTATCCGGCAGAATCCTTAGTCAAATTGCCAGACCATCTCGATTTCGCCGAAGGATCTACCTTTACAATCGCAGGCTTAACCGCTTGGGCGGCCATCGTCACTCATGGCAAAACGCGTCCCGGAGAATGGGTGCTCTTGCAGGGTTCAGGAGGCGTTTCCATCTTTGCAGCCCAGCTGGCTCAGCTGATGGGGGCCCGCACCATCATGACAACCTCTTCTGATGAAAAAGCGGCCTATGTAAAAAAGAACTTCGGAGTAACTGCGACGGTCAACCATCGCGACGCTGACTGGGCTAAACAGGTCAAAGAGATCACACAAGGCAATGGCGTCGACGTCGTTGTCGATGTCGTAGGGGGTGACACTCTTGCGCAATCCGTGCGGATCTGCGCTTATGGAGGCCGCGTCGCTGTCATTGGGATTTTATCTGGAACAGACACGACCCTGCAAATCCGCGATTTGCTCACGCATCAGGTGCAGGTGAAGGGAATGTTTATGGAGTCCACAGAAGAGCTAAGGGCCTTAATGCGCGCTGTGGAAGCGGCCAAGCTCAAGCCTGCTGTAGATAAAACGTTCTCTTTTGAGCAAGCTCAAGACGCCTATCGCTATTTGGAAAGCCAAAAGCACATTGGAAAAGTTGTGATCAACATTTAAACAAGGAGAATGTTATGGAACGCAAAGCTTCGGCCGTTTGGACGGGAGGACTACAAGATGGAAAAGGGACAGTATCGACGGCTAGCGGAGTCTTAAAGCAGTCGCCCTATTCTTTTGCCACCCGCTTTGAAAATGGAATCGGAACCAATCCAGAAGAATTGTTGGCAGCCGCCCATGCGGGATGCTTCACAATGGCACTTTCGCTTCAGCTCGGACAAAAGGGGATAAAGCCTGCCAAGCTGGAAACCACCTGTACGATTTCATTGGATAAAGTCGGAGAGGGCTTTTCGATTACGAAAAGCCACTTGGACGTGGTCGCCACTATTCCCGGAGCCGATAAAGCCAAATTCGATGAAGCTGTCAAGGCAGCGGAAATGGGCTGCCCGGTTTCTAAGTTATTCAAAGCTGAAATTTCGGTTACCTCGCGGCTCAACGATACCCGCTGAGTAGTCGATGGACTAATGGACAAAAGGACAGCAGGGACAAAAGGACAAGGACCAAGAGGACCAATACGACCTATGGGACAAAAGGACGGAAGGACCATTGTCCTTTTGTCGTTTAAGTCCTCTTGGTCCTCTTGGTCCTTGTCCTTTTGTCCCTGCTGTCCTTTTGTCTTATTTCATTCAATTTCTATTTTTATTATCTATTTTTATTGTTTTTATTGTCTTGACACGGATCAATCTTTTGATTTACCGTTACATTTTAATAACATCGGATCTTTGAGAAATCTCGGCATTAAAGTCTAAGAGCACTCAAGAAGATTATTTCTTCTTGGGTATTTTGGCTCCAGCATGCCGAGCTTCTGAAAGGGCTATAGCGACGGCTTGTTTTTTGCTTTTAACGGTTTTACCGCTTTTTCCGCTGTGTAGAGTCCCATATTTATATTCATGCATCACTTTATGGACTTTTTTCTTTCCGATGGTGCTTTTCTTTGTTGCAGCGGCTCTTGAGCTTTTTGTTTTGGTGGGCATTTTGTCCTCTCTTGTTAAGTCTTGTTAATCATAACTTAGGTGCTTATGCATATATAATGCAATATCATTTATTTGAGCCAGGACATCCATTCTCACGTAACCACTGTCTTATATTTGGCGAGTAGGTAATCAGGGCAAGGTGGCCTCCTTCGGCAGCTTTTCTGCATGTATCACTATCCCATGGGCAACCATATGCCCATCGGACAGGAGCATTTAGGGTGTCGACCATCCAATCGATGAAAGGTTTTTCTCGCCATTCATGTTTGGTTAAGTATAAATCTGTTTTGTTCATTTAAACGAGTTGCCCATTTATATTTTTAATATAAATAAAGGAAATAGATTTATTTGTAAATCGTCATTTCTTTCTAAGGAGATAGACAAGCAGGCCGGCCATCAGCCATTGGATATTGTTGTAAATCAGCAAGGGCAGCATGTAAAGACCGGCTTGGGATGCTGAGGAAACAATCGCCAGGTTTAAGGGGATGCCAATCGCTACTGTTTTTTGCGGCGCAGTGAATAGGATGGTTTTGCGCTGGTCTTCAGGGAATTTGAAAAGATAGCCCATCAGGTAAGCCAAGAATAAAAACGAAAGGTGGAAGAGCAGCATCCAGAAAGCGAGATGGACGATTTGCTCCCAAGGGAATTGGAGTTCATAAAGGTCAAGGATGCTATTGCAAAAGGCTGAATAGATGATAAACAGAAGGAATAGCTCTGAAATCATTTGGTAGGCCGTGCGTTCCTTGTTATTCAACCAGTGCACACAAAAGGGGGCGGCGATGTGGCCTAAAATAAGTGGGAGGAGTACTATCAGGCTCAAGTTGAAAATCAGACTTAAAGGATGAATATCTAAAGTGGCTCCGCTAAATCCCATTAAGTAGCTCAGGGCTATGGGAGCCGTAAATACACCGACAAAATTGCTCAAGATGGCATTGAAAAGGGCTGCTTTTTCATCACCGTTGACCAAGCTAGTGAAAAGGACGCAAGAGGAGATCGTAATGGGAAGGCATGACATGATGAGGCTGCCGGTGATGAAGGGAGGATAGAGGCCTGCAAAAGGAAAGAGAAGATGGCTGGCCAAAAAAATCACATAGGGAATGAGGGCAAAACAGAAGAACTGAATGGCTACATTGAGCTTGAAGTTTTGCGCGGCCCGCAGGATGACCTCTGGCTTAAAGCAGACGCCGCTAATAAAAAAGATTGCAGCCACGCACAACTGATTCAAGATATCGGCGTGCGCTCCCCATTCCGGTTTCAGCCAAGCTAAAAAGGGCATGAGCAGCAATAAGATAAGAAATAGGATTTCGTGGCGCATGGGTGTATTGTTGTTGTCTTCCCTATTCTACATTTTTTGCTTGAATAAAACCAGATGCTACGCTAACATTTTTTCATTCCAACGGGATATTAGCTCAGTTGGTTAGAGCGCCACGTTGACATCGTGGAGGTCAGCTGTTCGAGTCAGCTATATCCCAATGCAAAATCTATATTCTCTACGGAATGCGGCATGCAAGGTGCTCGCTTTCGCTGTATCGGAAATGTTCCCCGGAGCTTGGCTAGCAGGAGGAGAAATTTCTGATATCGGTTTCCACTATCTCTTTGTCATCTCTCAGTCGATTGATGAGGCTATTTTTCCTCTCATCGAAGAGAAAATGCGGTTTCTGATCAAACAAGGACTTCCGATCAAAAAGATGGAGATGATGCGCCAAAATGGTGCTCTCCTCTTCGAGCATCAAAAGCAGCCGCTTCTGGCTGCGTTGGCTGCTGAAAAAAAAGAACAGCTCATCGAGGTGGCGCAGATGGGTCACCTGTATGACCTCCTAGAGGGACCCATTTCCGTTTCCTCGTCGGAAGCGGGATGCGTCAAGCTGCTCTCCCTGAGCTCCCTGCCCATCCAAACAGCCAGGGAAATCCACCAAGGGTACCGGATTGAGGGGACGGCTTTTCCCGACCCAAAATCGCTTAAGCAATTTTTGAAGGTGGCGGACGCCGCAAAAAAAAGCGACCATAGGCGATTAGGTCCCGAGATGGATTTGTTCGACTTCGATCCGGAGAGCGGCGACTTTTCCTGGCACCCCAAGGGGATGTTTCTGCGCGATACACTCGAGCATCTGCAGCTGGCAAGGCCGGAAAAGTTTCAACCTGTGAAGGCTGCTGAACCGATGCGCATCTATCAGAGCAGGATGCGCGACGCGCGGGATTTGCCCATCAAGTATCGCCAATGGACCGAAAAAAAAGAAAAGGGCCAGAAGCGATGGGGCCTTTTTTTAGCGCCGAGTTACTCCTTTGATGAAGAAATTATTGTTTGCATTCCGGAGGAAGTGGAGGGCGAATTGATTTCTTCCTTGCATTTCATTAACAAAACGATTAAGATATTTGATTTTGAGTACCACTGGTATTTGCAGGGTACTGCTTCGGCAAAATGGGAAAGAAGCCTCCATTGGCTGGTCAATGCGTTCGATTTCACGCGAGTGGACTATACGCTTGATAAAGAGGGAAGAGCTGTGTACGGACCGCGGGCCGAGTTGCGCATTAAAGACGCACTGGGCCGAGAGTGGTGCGGCCCCTTCCTGCGCATCGAGTGCGATTCCCCCAAAAGTTCGAGCCTTCGTTATAAAGGCTCCGACGATAAATGGCAAAGGCCGGTGGTCATTCGCCGGTCGGTGTTGGGGTCGCTCGAGCGGTTTGTCGGACTCCTGCTGGAACAGACTGCAGGGCGCTTGCCCCTTTGGCTAGCACCAGAACAGGTACGGGTGATCCCGATAGGGATAAAAAACTGCGGCTATGCGGAGCGCATTGCGGCACAACTCAAGGAGGCAGGCTTTAGGGCCTGCGTGGACTACTCCCGGGAGAATCTCGGCGCCAAAGTCCATGAAGCCGAAAAGGAAAATATCCCCTACGCTGTCATCGTCGGGGATAAAGAAGAATGCCGCAATGGGCTCACTCTGCGCTCCTGCTATAGTCAGCAAGAGGAGAGCCAGTTAGAATTACAAGCTTTTCTGGGGCATTTGCGCCGGGAGGCTTTGCAAAATCGAAATGAGGAGAAATAAACGGGTTGAAAGTTAACAGAGAAATACGCGCGCCAAAAGTACGTGTGATAAGCCACACTGGAGAGCAAGTCGGAGTCATTTCGTTGCAGGAAGCTTTAGCTAGGGCGGAGCAAGAGGGCCTCGACCTCGTCGAGATCTCGCCAGGTTCGAATCCTCCCGTTTGCAAGATCATCAACTACGGAAAATTCCGATACGATCAAACCAAAAGGGAGAAAGAGAGCAAGAAATCTCAGCATCAGGTCAAAGTAAAAGAGATTAAGCTGAAGCCTAATATTGACGAGCACGATTTGCAGACAAAAATCAGGCACGCCAGAGAGTTTATTGCTAAGGGTAACAAGGTCAAAGTGACATGCACCTTTAGAGGAAGGGAGATGGCCCACCCCGCAATCGGAGAAGGCCTGGTCAAGAGGATTTGCGATGAGCTCGAGGAGGTGGCCACTTCGGAGTCGCCGGCCAAGATGTTTGGGCGTATGCTAACAGTGGTCTTGGCGCCTGGAGGCAAAAAGAAGAAAGAAGCAAAAGAAACAAAAGAAGTGAAAGTAACAACAAAACAACAAGCACCTCAAGTGAATGCACCGGTAGAGAAGCGTTCGGTTGAGCCAGACCCCAATAGTTAGGAGATGTGCTGTGTATAAGATGAAACCAAAAAAAGCCGTAGTGGCTAGATTTAAATTGACCGCAACTGGTAAGCTAAAAAGGCGGCATACTGGTTTAAGGCATATTTTAACAAAAAAATCATCCAAGCGTAAACGTCAGCTTTCCAAGCCAGCACTCGTTGATGATGGCCAGCTGAAGATGTATAAACGCTTGATGTGCGTATAACAAGAAGGAACGGAAAACTATGGTTAGAGCAACTAACGCCGTCGCTTCACATCGCCGCAAAAAAAGACTGCATAAACAAGCCAAGGGCTTTGTCGGAGATCGCAAAAATCACCTGCGTTTAACGAGTGATGCCGTCATGCGTGCGATGGCTTACAGCTATCGCCACCGCAAAATCAAGAAACGCGAATTCCGCAGCTTGTGGATTATGCGTATCGGAGCTGCTGCTAAAATGCATGGCATTTCTTACAGCAAGTTTATCCATGGATTGAAGAGAGCGCGATGTGAATTAGATAGAAAAATGCTAGCTGAAATGGCAATACATGATCCCACCGGCTTCGCCGCCGTCGTCGGGCATGCCAAGGCTGCATTGGCTTAATTAAGTGGGACAAAAGGGCCTCCTTTTGTCCCTTATTTTGTGAGGTCCACCCCGTGCAAGAACAGATACAATCCTTGCGTCAAGAGTTTGATTCCGATTTGCAAAAAGCTGCAACATCCACAGATCTCGAAGCGATAAAAGTGAAATATCTAGGCAAGAAGGGGCCCGTGCAGCATCTGATGAAGTCCCTGAAGGACGCTACCCCGGAAGAGCGCCCTCAGTTTGGCAAGGTCATCAATGACTTGAAGGAAGAGATCACGGTCCGCCTTGAGATCCAATCCCAAAACCTCATCAGCGGCGAAGAAGTCAAACAGCTTGCCGAGGAGAAGATCGATGTGACGATGCCAGGCCGCCGTCGCTTTGCAGGGCGCAAGCACGTCATCACGCAGGCCTTGGATGAGATGATCGACATTTTGATCGCGATGGGCTTTTCGGTCCAGTATGGGCCCGATATCGACACCGAGTATTATAATTTTGAGGTGTTGAATTTTCCGCCCGACCATCCGGCGCGCGATATGCAAGATACCTTCTACATTGCCCCGAATGTTTTGCTGCGCACCCATACCAGCACCATTCAAGCGAGGGTCATGGAGGCGCATAAGCCGCCCATTCGGATTATCGCCCCTGGCAAGGTCTACCGCAACGAGACCGTGACAGCGCGGTCGCATGTCTTTTTCCACCAGGTGGAAGCCCTGTATATCGATGAGGGGGTCACCTTTGCCGATCTTCTTGCCACTATACATGAATTTTTGGGGAGGCTATTCAAAACGGAAGTAGAGACGCGCTTCCGTCCCAGTTATTTTCCCTTTGTCGAGCCGGGGATGGAGGTCGATCTGCGCTGCTTCAACTGCAAAGGAGCGGGATGCGCCATTTGCAAACATACGGGATGGTTGGAAATTCTCGGGGCGGGGATGGTCCATCCCGAAGTGCTGAAGAATGGCGGGATTGATCCTGAGCGCTATACAGGCTATGCCTGGGGCATGGGCGTTGAGCGGTTGATTATGCTCAAATACCGCATCAATGACATCCGCTTGTTCACTGAAAATGATATGCGCTTCTTAAAGCAGTTTTCGGCTATCTAATGATGCTGCAGTGGGAAGTGGGACAACAGGAATCAGGAATGAAGCTGGCCGCATTTCTCCAAAGCAAGCTTGCAGATATGTCCCTTCGCCAATTGAAAAGAGGGATCGAAGCCAACCAGTGCCAGATCAATGGCCGAACAGAGCGTTTTGCCAGCACGTTGTTGGGGGCAGGGGATCGCGTCAGTTTCTCCAAAAAAGACGCAATTAAGACGGAAACGGCTCCAGCCATTTTGTATCAAGACGCCGATTTTCTGATCATCGATAAGCCCTCCGGACTTTCTTCTGACAGTCCGAAGCTATTAGACCAAATCAAGCAATCAATCAATCAATCATCTTTAGCAGAGTTAATCCATCGCCTGGACCGAGACACTACCGGAGTTTTGATGTTTGCACGCCGTCCCGAAGCGCGCGAAGCGATGATCCAGCTTTTCCGTCGCCATCAGGTTGTGAAAACCTATTTGGCACTGGTCGATGGCAAGCCAGACAAGCGCAAAGGCGTCATCGACAATTATCTGGAAAAGAAGCACACCTATCAAGGGCAGGCCCTCTGGGGAGGCAGCAAGGCAGGCTCGGGACTCCATGCCCTTACAGAATGGGAGATCGAGAAAAGCGGGGAAGCGGCTTCGCTGCTGAGGTGTTATCCGAAGACCGGAAGAACCCATCAGATCCGCGTCCATATGAGCGAGATGGGCCATCCCCTTTTAGGCGATTATCAATATGGGCGGTCATTCCGCAGCGGCTATCGCCCGCAGCGCTGCCTCTTGCATGCGTGGAAAATCGCCTTCCGGCACCCCTTTAAAGAGAGCGCCGTCGAAGTAGAAGTGGAGGCTCCTCTTCCTCCTGATTTCATGCAGGCGATTCAGAGCCTGCTTGGAGGCCGGCCATGAGGATTCTGATAGTGAAGACCTCTTCCTTAGGGGATATCATCCATGCTTTTCCCGTGCTCAGTTTTATTAAGAAGCTCTATCCCCATGCGGAAATCGACTGGATCGTGGAAAAGCCCTTTGCAGGGCTTGTCGGGGCTCATCCTCTGGTTTCTAAGATATGGACAGTCGAGACCAAAAAGTGGCGCAAAGGGATCTTCAAGCCTTCGTTTTGGAAAGAGATCAGGCAATTGAAAAAGGATGTTAACGCGCGCAACTATGATGTCTTATTCGATTTACAGGGGAATATCAAGTCGGCCCTTATCTGCTCGCAGCTTTGTGTCAAAACCAAGGTGGGATATGGGTGGCAAACCGTACACGAGAAGCCCAACGTCTTTTTCATGGATCAGCACTTCGATCCTCCCAAGGGAGTAAATATCCGGGACGACAACCTGTTTTTGGTGCAGTCTTATTTTAAGGAGATGTCTCCTCATGAGGATCAGGGGGTCTATCTGAAGATTTCCACGGAGGA
Organism: uncultured Parachlamydiaceae bacterium; assembly: GCA_963801335.1. GTDB lineage: Bacteria > Chlamydiota > Chlamydiia > Chlamydiales > Parachlamydiaceae > CAWDEQ01. The sequence goes on from CAWDEQ010000004.1 coordinate 111,693, forward strand.
AGAGCAGCTGATCTCCAGGATTTTGTCCGATCCCAGACTGGCGTCTCGCAAGCGCCTGATGATCTGTCCAGGGTCAGCCTGGCGCAATAAGCAGGTGACGCGCGAGGCTCTGGAGGAATTTTTGCGGCTGCTAGCGAAGCGGAGGGACTACGCCTTTCTTTTCGTGTGGGGTACTCCTGAGGAAAAGGAGCTGGTCAGTCAGCTGCAGCAGCATCACCCTGATGAGTCGGTTGTCATTGATCGGCTTGCACTTCCCGTTCTCCAAAATTTAATGGGGCGCGTCGATGGCGTCTTCGCGATGGATTCCCTGGCGTTGCATCTGGCTGGAACGACCTCTACACCCAGTTTCAGCGTCTTTGGAGCTTCGGTGGCCGAAAAGTTCAAGCCGAAAGGGGATCGCCACTTGACCCTTCAGGGCAATTGTCCTTACGGCCGCACCTTCGAGAAGCGGTGCCCCATCCTGCGCACCTGCCCTACAGGCCTCTGCATTCGTGGGTTCAGTGGGCAACAGTTGTACGACCATTTCAGTAACAACCTCTGAAAGGACAATGGACCAATTGTCAATGGACGTTATCGACACCATGGACATTATGGACCAATGGACTAAAGGACAAAAAGACAAAAGGACAGGGACAAAAGGACAGGGACCAAAAGGACCAAAACGACGAAAAGGACGAAAGGACAGGGACAAGGACAAGGACCAAAACGACGAAAAGGACGAAAAGACATAACTGGTTGTCCTTTTGTCCTTTAGGTCCTTGTCCCTGTCCCTGTCCTTTCGTCCTTTTCGGTTACGCCAGGTATAAAACCCTGTTAACTCGTTAGTTGAGAGGTACTAACAATGTAAATTGCATATTCTACATTTAGCTACGCATTGGCGTGGGGGCTGGTAACACACCACGCGAAACATTGCGGTCGACTGAACGGCGAAGAGAAGCGCATTCTCTGATAGCAAAGACATGAGCCCAATACAAGTGAACTCGATTCGGCCTCGTTAGACGCAATGTTGGTGGTCAACCTCCCGAAAAGGGCGAAACCTACATCAGTAAGGAAGTAATATGCAGGTGCACTTACTGAACCAACCGGGGTGATTGGAGAGGGCGCGTGTCGAAAGTTAACAATAGGTCCTGGGAGATCCGGTAGAGACAGTGGTAACCGAAGTTATCCACAAACGGGTTGGCGGAATACATAACGCCATCTCGGCTTTATCGGAAGTCAGATGGATCCGTAGTAGCAATGAAAGCAGAGTAATGTCTGCTGAGCAAAGGGGTCCTGCTGGTTGTAATGCTTTTGCAAAGAGAGGAGTATCTGATTGATGGTTAAAAACACTAGTACAGAATTAAGAAACGTTGAAGAGTATGCGGACTTCGTCGTAGATAAAGTCGCAAACCGATCTCCAGGCCTTGCTCGTCTAAGGCAAAAGTTGGGTGAAAAGGCCCAGAATGAACCACAGTTTCGCTTCTACGCGTTATACGGACACATTTATCACATTGAAACACTCCGAACTGCTTGGTACTTAATCCGACAAAATGGTCAGACACCTGGTGTCGACGGCATAACCTATGATGACATCGAATCTGTCGAAGACATCAAGGATCCGTCAGCCGCCAGCCTCCTAGCGGAGGTAAAGGTGGAAGCCTATTTGAAGAAAGTCCAAGAAGAACTGAAATCAAGAACTTACAAACCAATGCCTGTCCGCAGAGTATATATACCCAAAGCTGATGGTAAGAAAAGGCCGCTCGGCATACCTACCATCAAAGATAGGTTAGTCCAAATGGCAACACTCCTAATAATTGAACCAATATTCGAAAAGGATTTTCTGGACTGCTCGTACGGTTTCCGACCAAATAGATCGGCCCATGACGCCATCCAAGAAATTACCACGAATCTCAAGAGTGGGAGAACAGCCATCTACGACGCCGATTTGAAAGGGTATTTCGACTCCATCCCTCATGATCAACTCATGAAATGCGTGAAGATGCGTATAACAGATGGAACAGTCCTTAAACTAATTGAAACTTGGTTGAAGGCTCCCATCGTCGAAAAAGAGAAAGATGATAACGGCAAATGGAACATCAAAGTGACAAAATCACTTCGAGGAAGCCCCCAGGGCGGGGTCATATCTCCATTACTTTCCAACATCTACTTACACTGGTTCGACAAGCGTTTCCACGCTGAAGATGGTCCACGATGCACTGCGAACGCTAGGTTAATAAGATACGCTGACGATTTTGTCATAATGGCAAGATACATTGGAACCAAAATCGTAAGCTCAGTCAAACATCTGATAACAGACTGGCTGAAACTTGAGATCAACGAAGAAAAGACCAAAACGGTTATCCTGAATGAAATAGGAAACTCCATTGACTTCCTGGGTTACACCTTTCGAGTAGAAAGATGTCTTTATAGAAATAACGACACCTATATCCGGATAGAACCCAAGAAGAAAAGCATTGAAAAAGCCAGGGACAAGATACGCGAACTCACATCGCGTTCAATGAATCATGTCCCTGTTGATAAATTCATAAGAAGAATCGACAGCTTTCTGAATGGATGGAGTGAATATTTTAAACTTGGGCACCCGAGTCGAGTCTTTAGGAAGATGGATAATTACGTTAGCGCTAAGGTCATAAAACACCTAAGTAGAAGAAGCCAAAGAGGATACAAGAAACCCAAGGGTCAGACGTGGTATACCCACCTTCAGAAACTTGGGCTGGTACGCCTTGGTAGCAAATGTGCGAAATACGGGGTCACAATTAACCGAAGCAACTAGGAGAGCCGTATACTGGAAATCTGTACGTACGGTTCGATGAGGAGGAAGGCTACGGCCTTCCTTACT